>NZ_CP176395.1:0-3420000 GCF_046244365.1 Paenibacillus litoralis
GTGGAAGGCCCTACGCACGATTTATGGCAGCAGGTATTATCCGTCATTCAGACCAAAATCAGCAAACCGAGCTTCGATACTTGGCTGAAATCGACAAAAGCGCTGTCGTTTACGGATACGGAGCTGGTCATTTGCACACCGAACAAGTTTACCCAAGAATGGCTCGAAAGCCGTTACCAGAAGCTCATCGGTTCGACCGTTTATGAAGTACTGGACCGTCAGGTCAACGTTTACATCGTTATCGACGACGGACAAGCGATCGCAGTAGCGCAGCCTTCGCCGGCCGTTACGCTGCCACCGCCCCAATCCGCCGTTTCGGAAGAGCCGTTCGCGCATATGCTCAATCCGAAATATCAGTTTGAAACGTTCGTCATCGGGCCGGGAAACCGGTTTGCGCATGCCGCGTCTTTGGCCGTGGCCGAAGCGCCGGCCAAAGCCTATAATCCGCTTTTCCTATACGGGGGAGTCGGTCTCGGCAAAACGCACTTGATGCACGCCATCGGCCATTACGTGCTCGAGCATAATCCGAAGGCTAAGGTTATGTATATTTCTTCCGAGAAATTTACGAACGAATTCATTAATGCGATCCGAGACAACCGGGGCGAAAGCTTTCGCAACAAGTATAGGAATATCGACGTGCTTCTTATTGACGATATTCAGTTCATTGCCGGTAAAGAAGGAACGCAGGAAGAATTTTTTCATACTTTTAACGCTCTTCACGAAGACAGCAAGCAGATCGTCATTTCGTCCGACCGGCCGCCGAAGGAAATTCCGACGCTGGAGGAACGGCTGCGCTCCCGCTTCGAATGGGGTCTCATAACGGACGTTCAGCCGCCTGATTTGGAGACGCGCATTGCGATTCTTCGCAAGAAAGCGAAAGCCGAAAACCTGGATATTCCGAATGAAGCGATGGCCTATATCGCCAATCAGATCGATTCCAACATCCGCGAGCTGGAGGGCGCACTGATTCGGGTCGTCGCTTATTCTTCCCTCATTAATCAGGATGTGTCCGCTCATCTTGCAGCCGAAGCGCTCAAGGACATCATTCCGGCCAGCCGGCCGCGCACGATCACGATACAGGATATTCAGCAGAAAGTCGGGGAGTTTTACGGGCTGCGCATGGAGGATTTCAAAGCGCGCAAACGGACGAAAGCAGTCGCATTTCCTCGCCAAGTCGCCATGTATTTATCTCGCGAGCTGACGGATTATTCACTTCCCAAAATCGGCGAAGCATTCGGGGGACGCGACCATACGACGGTTATCCATGCCCATGAGAAAATTTCGGACAACCTGAAGCAGGATCAGGAACTGTATAAGATTATTCACAACATCACGGAAAAGATAAAAAACCCGAGTTAAAATGACCCGGCAAAGTGACGACAAGCATTCAAGCGAGTTCCGAGCGCTTTGCGGTAAGCTCTAAAAACCTATATAATTTCACGGAAGCCTATGCACAAACTATGCACATGTGGATAGGCTTCCGCTTTGCCTGTTTGATGCACATATCCACATATTAGACGCGCCTACTACTACTGTTAATAAAAAAAGATTAAAATGAATAGCGCTAAAGCCTCAATCGCCTTCGGCAGACACGAATCGTTTCTTTTGTTTCCAGTCGGCCCATTTTCATGAATATCGTAGGAGTGACATGATGAAACTTACCATTTCGAAAGACTATTTGAATGAATCGATCCAGCACGTCTCCAAAGCCATTTCCAGCAGAACGACTATCCCTATTTTGAGCGGGATTAAGTTTGACGCAGACTTCAGCGGGGTTACGTTAACAGCCAGCGATACGGATATTTCCATTCAATCTCATATTCCGAACGAGATTGACAACGAGCAGGTCGTAACGCTCTACACGAAGGGCAGCGTCGTTCTTCCGGCGAAATTTTTTATGGAGATTGTCAGGAAGCTTCCTTCCGATACGATTGAAATCGAAGTAACGAACCATTTCCATACGACCATTCGTGCGGGCACGTCGGAAATTCAAATGGTCGGTCTTGATCCGGAAGAGTATCCGGTATTGCCGAGCCTGGAAGAGAACAAAGTGATCTCGATGGCCAGCGATTTGCTGAAAGCGATGATCAAACAAACCGCATTCGCCGTTTCGACGAGCGAAACGACGCCCATTCTTACCGGGGTGTTATGGACGCTCAGCGACAACCAGCTGAAATTTACGGCATGCGACCGTCACCGTCTCGCATCCCGTGAAGTGAACATGGAGACGCCGTCCGAACAGCAGTTCCAGAACATCGTCATTTCAGGCAAAACGCTGAACGAATTGAACAAAATTTTGCCGGATCAAAATATGCTCGTCGATATCGTCGTTTCCGACAATCAAGTGCTGTTCCGTTTGAACAACATCTTGTTTTATTCGCGTATTCTGGATGGAACGTACCCGGATATGACGAAGGTGATTCCCCAATCCTTTCAAACCGAGCTTGTTATTAAAGCGAAGCTGCTCACGGAAGCGATCGACCGCGCTTATTTGTTGTCCCGAGAAGAGAAAACGAATATCGTGAAAATGGTCATGAAGGAAGATTACACGATCGAAATTTCATCCAGCTCAACCGAGCTCGGGAAAGTAACGGAGACGCTCGCTTGCGAACAATTGACCGGGGACTTGCTGCGCATTTCGTTTAACTCGAAATATATGATGGACGCGCTCAAGGCGCTGGACAGCGATTCGATCCGCTTCCGTTTCACCGGTCCGATGAGCCCGATTATCATTACACCGGAAGACGGTACGAATATGCTGCAGCTTATTTTGCCTTACCGCACCGTAAACTAAGGGGACCGAGCCAATGAAGAACGTACCGATTCAAACGGATTATATTACGCTCGGACAATTCCTGAAGCTGACCGACTGCATCAGCACGGGAGGACAAGCTAAAGGCTTTCTGCAGGACGTACCGATCAAGGTGAACGGCATCGACGAGAACCGCAGGGGCAAAAAGCTTGTTGCAGGCGATATCGTCTCCGTTCAGGGCCACGGCGAATTTCGCGTGGAGCGCTCCTGATGTTTTTGAAATCGATCGGATTGAGCGGTTACCGCAATTACGCCGACTTCGAGCTTCGAACGGACAGCAGCGTCAATATTTTCATAGGACCGAATGCGCAAGGGAAAACGAATTTGCTTGAAGCCATCTATGTGCTGGCGCTGACGAAATCGCACCGGACTCATCAGGATAAGGAATTGGTCGGTTGGGACAAGCAGCAGGCGCTGCTCCAAGGCGAATTGGATAAGAAGTACGGTCCGATCAAGCTGCAGCTCTCCATCTCCCAAAGCGGCAAGAAAGCAAAGCTGAACGGGCTGGAGCAGAAAAAACTGAGCGGCTATGTCGGCGCGATGAACGTGGTGATGTTTGCCCCGGAGGATCTTGAAATCGTCAAGGGAGCTCCGGGCATACGCCGCCGTTTTCTTGATATGGAGATCGGACAGGTGCAGCCTTCCTACTTGTACGATATTACGCAGTATCAAAAAATATTACTGCAGAGAAACAATTTTTTGAAAACGCCGGCGGCCTCAAACAGCTCCGGAAGCGCGATGCTGGAGGTATGGAACGAACAGCTTGCCGGCTACGGTGTTAAAATTATCAAAAAGCGTCAAAGCTTTATAGAGAAGCTGCAGCAATGGGCGGAACGCATTCATTCAGGCATCACGAACGGCCATGAACAGCTGATCATTCGCTATGCTCCGTCACTGGAGACATCGCCCGAGGAACCGGAAGCTGTCTTATTGGACCAATTTATGTTAAAGTTATCAAAGGTGAAAGAGCAGGAAGTGCGTCGGGGTACTACGCTGGTAGGCCCGCATCGCGATGATCTTTTGTTTTACATCAACGATAAGGAAGTGCAGACGTTCGGTTCGCAAGGGCAGCAGCGGACGACCGCGTTATCGCTGAAGCTGGCTGAGCTTGAGCTTATTCGCGAGGAAGTCGGGGAGTATCCGATTTTGCTGCTTGACGACGTTCTGTCCGAGCTTGACCGTTATCGGCAAACCCAGCTCATCGAGACGTTCCAGGATAAAGTGCAGACGTTTATCACGACGACGGGCATTGAAAGCGTCAACCTCGACAAAATCAGCGGCGCGGCCATTTTTCAGGTTAGGAGCGGCACTGTGGTCGCCGAATAACGGCAGGATTGCCGGTTAGGAGTGGATCGTGCATGTTTATCCATTTGGGCGGAGAGAAAATCATTCGCGCATCGGAGCTGATCGCGATTTTTGACGTTGCCATCGAGAAAAATTCCAAGCTGTCGAAGCAATTTTTGACCTATGCCGGCAAAGAGAAAAAGGTGGAAGTCATAGGCGAGGAAGAGAGCAAGTCGCTCGTCGTCACGACGACGAAGGTTTATTACTCTCCCATTTCCTCCGGTACCTTGAAGAAACGGGCGAATCATCTTTTGATGAACTAAGGAAGCCTGCAGTCTTTTGAACGGCAATTGCATATAACGCATTTCCTCGTAGCCTTCGATTTCAGTTGAATCGAAGGCCAAGCGATATTACAGGGTAGGTGATCGGTCCATGTCGTCAAATCAAAATACGTATGATGAAAGTCAGATTCAAGTACTGGAAGGTCTTGAGGCTGTCCGTAAGCGTCCCGGCATGTATATCGGGTCCACAAGCGGCCGCGGGCTTCACCATCTCGTATGGGAAGTCGTAGACAACAGCATCGATGAGGCGCTCGCAGGCTTCTGTACGAAGGTCGATATCATCGTTCACAAAGATAACAGTATCACCGTCATTGACAACGGCCGCGGGATTCCCGTGGGCGAGAATGCCAAACTGAAGCGTCCTACCCTCGAAGTCGTTCTTACCGTGCTCCATGCAGGCGGCAAATTCGGCGGCGAAGAGTCGGGGTATAAGGTTTCGGGCGGTCTGCACGGCGTCGGCGTATCCGTCGTTAATGCGCTGTCCGAACAGCTGATCGTAACGGTCAAGCGCGGAGGGAAGGTATACCAGCAGGAATACCGCCGCGGCGCGCCGCAATACGACGTGAAGGAAATCGGGGAAACCGATGAAACCGGCACGACCATTACGTTCACGCCGGATCCGACGATTTTTACGGAAACGACGGAGTACGACTATGATATTTTGCAGTCGCGTTTGCGCGAGCTGGCGTTTTTGAATAAAGGCATCGAAATCAATTTGCTTGACGAGCGCACGGATGCGTCCTATTCGCACCGGTATGAAGGCGGGATCATCCAGTTCGTCGAATATTTGAACCGTTCCCGCGAGCCGCTGCACGTACCGCCGATCTACACCGAAGGCAAGAAAGACCATATCCAGGTGGAAATCGCGCTGCAGTACAATGACAGCTACTCGGAGAACATTTATTCGTTCGCCAACAACATCAACACTCATGAGGGCGGTACGCACGAGTCAGGCTTTAAGAGCGCGCTCACCCGTATTTTGAACGATTATGCCCGCAAGTCGAACTCGATCAAAGACAACGACGCCAATTTGAGCGGCGATGACGTTCGGGAAGGGCTTAGTGCGATCATTTCCGTCAAAATCCCGGAGCCGCAGTTCGAAGGGCAAACGAAGACGAAGCTGGGCAACAGCGAAGTGAGAGGGATCGTGGAATCCCTGTTCGCCGAGAAGCTTCAGGAATTTCTCGACGAGCATCCGGCTGTCGCGAAGAAGATCATGGAGAAGGGCATCCAGGCTGCGCGCGCCAGAGAGGCCGCTCGTAAAGCGAGAGAGCTTACGCGCCGCAAGAGCGCCCTGGAGGTAAGCTCCCTGCCGGGCAAACTGGCCGACTGTTCTTCCAAAGACGCTTCCATCAGCGAAGTGTACATTGTCGAAGGGGACTCCGCCGGCGGATCGGCTAAGCAAGGGCGGGATCGCCATTTCCAAGCGATACTGCCGCTTCGCGGTAAAATTTTGAACGTAGAAAAGTCGCGCTTGGACAAAATCTTGTCCAATCTCGAGATTCGGGCGATCATTACGGCGCTCGGGACGGGGATCGGTGACGATTTCGACATTGCCAAGGCACGCTACCATAAAATCATCATCATGACGGATGCCGACGTTGACGGTGCGCATATCCGGACACTGCTGCTGACGTTCTTCTTCCGTTACATGCGCAAGCTGATCGAAGCGGGCTACGTGTATATCGCGCAGCCGCCGCTCTTCAAACTGGAGCGCAACAAGACGATCAAATACGCCTACAACGACAAACAACGCGATATTATTCTCAAGGAATTCGGCGAAGGCGTCAAAGTGAACACTCAGCGCTACAAAGGTCTTGGTGAAATGAATCCAGGCCAGCTGTGGGAAACGACGATGGATCCCGATACCCGTACCCTGCTTCAGGTAACGATTCAAGATGCGATCGATGCCGACGAAGTGTTCGACACGCTGATGGGCGATAACGTGGAACCACGCCGGGATTTCATCCAAGCACACGCCAAATACGTGAAAAATTTGGACGTTTAGCATTATTCATAAGCAAGCTACGCTTCGCAGCGACTGGCTTCGGGAATCCCCGAAGCCGCCTTCCTACTTAATGCTCCGCAGCTTAAGCAGGATACGGCTCACTTACAGATAGACCTTTTGGGAGAGGGGTCCATTCTTGAACCGGTTAATTAAACAATTGACAGCTTTAGTATTCGTTGCGAGCGTATTGTTGTATCCGCGTATGATCGAATCGCAAGCAACCGTCATGTACGAGAATCAAGTCGCCGTGCTTGTCTATCACCATATCGACGACCGGCTTGAGGACAATAACGTGACGATCACGCCCGATTTGTTCCGCAGGCAGCTTGTGTATTTGCAGGACCGCGGGTACAACTTCATATCGTTGGAGCAATTCCGGACGTTTATGTCCGGAGGCGCCGTGCCCGTCAATGCCGTACTCGTTACGTTTGACGACGGGTATAGAAGTTATTACACGCATGCGTTCCCGATATTGCAGGAGCTCGATATTCCGGCGGTTCATTTTATCATCACGAATGATTTGGATCGTTCGCAGGATGTACGTGTCCCTTTTTTGTCGAAGGACGAAATCAGGAAAATGGTCGCCGCGCACAAGGGGAAATTCGACTTCGAATGCCATTCGGACCGGCTTCACCACAAGGATAAGAGCGGGACGCCGTATTTGATCAGCCGAACGCAGGATGGCGATACCGTCAAGAGCGACGAAGAGTATGAGAAAACGATCGTGAACGACACCAAAACATGCGTGTCGAAACTGAACGAGCTTCAGCCTACCCGCCATGACGCCTACGCGTATCCGTACGGCATGTTCGATAAGCGGTCCGTACGCATACTTGGCGGCGAAGGCATCCGATATGGCTTTACGACGCTTAGCGAAATGGCGACAGGATCGGTCGATCCGATGCAAATCCCGCGTATCAACGCGGGTTCTCCCTATGTCCAGCCCTCAGCCTTGCATAATTTGATCACGTTCAAAACGGTTACGGAAATCGGGGCGGATCAGTGGGTACCTCTTGGACAAACGGTTATGCAGATTGGCGGAAGCCTTATGCTGCTGCCCGACCAAAGCATACAGATGGATTGGGATAAGAGACAGTGGATTATTCATCCCGGCAGCACGGTTGTGCAAGAGGGCGACCGGACGATTCAGCTCGACGCTCCGATCGAACGAAGAGGCAAACGCAACTACATTCGGATGGGCGATCTGCAGAAGCTGATTCAGCAAAAAGTCATATACAACAAAAATCGCGGCTACTACCATGTGCGAAACGCACCGGATAAAGGCTCGCAGTAGGTCTTGTGGAGAGCGGACCGCTTCGAGGTTCGTATATCAGAAAGTATATACTCGGATGCGGCTCTCCACCTACGGTAAACGCCAGCGTCAAAAGACGCCGGTAGGCGTTTATCCTTGGCTTTCCGCGAAGATTGCAACGAAATTTAATGCCATTCTGGCAAGCTCGCCCTTTGAGGCGGTTTGCCGGCAGGAGGTAAATGATGGCCGAAGAATTGATCCCGCAAGTCAAAGAACGTGATATCGGCTCCGAAATGCGCGAATCGTTTATGGATTACGCGATGAGCGTTATCGTCAGCCGGGCGCTGCCCGACGTTAGGGACGGCTTGAAGCCGGTTCACCGCCGGATTATGTACGCCATGTCCGAGCTTGGTATGGCGCCAGACAAGCCATATAAGAAATCAGCCAGAATCGTCGGCGAAGTTATAGGTAAATACCATCCTCACGGAGACTCCTCCATCTATGAAGCGATGGTAAGGATGGCGCAAGATTTCTCATACCGCTACATGCTTGTTGACGGCCATGGAAACTTCGGTTCGATCGACGGCGATATGGCAGCGGCAATGCGTTATACGGAGGCTCGTCTATCGAAGATCGCGATGGAGCTTCTTCGCGATATCGGCAAAGAAACGATCGATTTCGTCCCCAACTATGACGGCGAAGAACTGGAACCGGCGGTTTTACCGTCGCGTTTTCCGAATTTGCTCGTAAACGGGGTAACGGGTATCGCCGTAGGTATGGCTACGAATATACCGCCTCATAACCTTAGCGAAGTCATCGACGGCATTCAGCAAATGATCCAAAACCCGGACATTACTCCGCTTGAGCTGATGCAATATATTAAAGGCCCCGATTTCCCGACCGGAGGATTCATTCTGGGCAGGGAGGGCATTAAGCAAGCTTATTCGACCGGCCGCGGCTCCGTCACAATGCGGGCAAGAGCGACGATCGAGGATAACAACGGCAAGGCGCGTATCATCGTACACGAGCTGCCTTACCAGGTTATCAAAACCAGGCTTATCGTCAGCATTGCCGATCTCGTACGCGAGAAGAAGATCGACGGCATTACCGATCTTCGTGACGAATCCGACCGTAACGGGATGCGGATCGTCATAGAGCTGCGCCGCGACGTCAATCCGAACGTTGTCCTTAACAATTTGTACAAGCATACGCAAATGCAGAGCAATTTCGGGATCACCATGCTGGCTATCGTCAATAAAGAGCCGAAGGTATTGAACCTGAAAGAAGTGCTGCATCACTATTTGCTTCATCAGCGGGAAGTCATTCGCCGCCGTACCGAGTTCGATTTACGCAAAGCGGAAGCGCGGGCTCATATTTTGGAAGGCTTGCGGATTGCCCTGGATCATCTTGACCGGGTAATTGCCTTGATCCGTGCATCGCGTACGACCGAGGAAGCGCGCGAAGGCCTGATGTCCCAGTTCCAGCTCAGCCTCGAACAGGCGCAAGCGATTCTGGACATGCGTCTACAGCGGTTGACTGGCTTGGAGCGGGAGAAGATCGAAGAGGAGTATGCGGAGCTCTTGCAAAAGATTGCTGAATTTAAAGCGATTTTGGCCGACGAGAATCTTATTCTTGAGATCATCAGCCAGGAGCTGCAAGAAATCAGAGATAAATTCCACGACGAGCGTCGTTCGGAAATTACGATCGGCGAGGATGCCATCGAAGACGAGGATCTTATTCCGCGGGAAGATGTCATTATCACGATTACTCACTCCGGATACGTCAAGCGCCTCCCGGTTACCACTTACCGTTCGCAGAAACGCGGCGGCAAGGGTGTCATAGGGATGGATACGAAAGATAACGACTTTGTCGAACATCTGTTCGTGAGCAACACGCATCATTATTTGATGTTCTTCACCGACAGAGGGAAAGTGTACCGGCTTAAGGCTTACGAGATTCCGGATCTGAGCCGGACGTCCCGCGGGACGCCGATCATCAACCTGATTCAAATCGAACAGGGGGAAACTGTTAACGCGGTTATACCGGTCGAAAACTTCGACTCCGATAAATATCTCTTCTTCGCCACGCGCAGCGGTATCGTTAAGAAGACTCCGCTTGACGATTACGGTAACATCCGCAAGGGCGGCTTGATTGCGATCAACCTGCGCGAAGACGACGAATTGATCGGCGTTAAACTGACCGACGGCAAGCAGTCTATCATCATGGGGACGCGCCAGGGGCTGTCGATTCAATTCGAGGAAACCGACGTTCGTTCGATGGGCCGTTCCGCTACCGGGGTTAAAGGGATCAGTATCGGGGAAGACGATGCCGTTATCGATATGGACGTGGTCCAAGAGAATCATGCGGTGTTGATCGTAACGTCCAAAGGATATGGCAAAAAAACGCCGATATCCGAATACCGTCTGCAATCGCGCGGCGGCAAAGGGATCAAAACGATCAACGTTACCGAAAAGAACGGGCCGGTGGTCTGCTTGAAAGTCGTCGAAGAAGACGAGGATCTGATGATCATTTCCGCCCAAGGCACCATCATTCGTATGGATATGTCCGGCATTTCCACGATGGGCAGGTATGCGCAAGGCGTACGTCTTATCAATATTCGTGAAGACGATGAGGTGGCGACGTTGTCGCGCGTTCAAAAAAATGAAGAAGAAAGCGATCTGACCGATTCTGCGGAAACGACGGAATCACAGGAATCGCCGGAATCGACGGAAACGAACGAATAACGGACAAGCGAGGGGATATTCCCCTCCTTGTTGTTTTATTTTAGCGATCTGGACCCTTTTTCAGCGATGGGTAGACATCTCGGCAAGCGTCTGACGCTAGGTTAAGCCGTTTGGCATCTAATCATAGGATTTTCAAGGTATACGTTAAATTTCGGGCACAAGGTGAGGGGAACCGTTCTATGTCAATCGTTTCCGTTGGACAGCTGAAATCTGGAGAAAGGCTAATAGATTCCGTCTTAACGAAAAGAGGGAGCGTACTTCTGGAAAAAGGCCGCACGGTATCGCATCGCGATATCGAAGTGCTGCGCGCTTTTTTGATACCCAGCGTATCGATCGAAGCAAAGCTTGAAATGGATCAGCCTTCTAAGGAAACAGCCTCTGTAAGCAACGAGGAGAATGCCCCTAGCTATTTTACTCTGGCGTTTGACAATATGGTGATGCTGCTCAAAAAGGCGTTTAATTACGCAAACACCGGGCATCCCATCCCGATTCTGGAGGTTCGTCTACAGTTGGAGACGCTTATCAAAGGGATCGATACCTATAATGTGTTAACGTTCTCTCCCAAACGATCCGGCGAACAAGACAATCTCTACTACAACAGCGTACTGGTTAGTTTAACCTCCTTTCAATTAGCCAAGTGGCACGGATTTGCCCAAAAGGATTTGCTGCCTGTGGCTTTGGGAGGATTGTTCCATGATATCGGCAACGTGAAGATCGACGAAGCCATCCTGGGCAAAACGAGCAAGCTGTCGGATAATGAGATGGAAGAAGTGAAAAAACATACCGTTTACGGCTATCAGATACTTAAAAACCTGCCTGCTATCAACGAGGGCGTCAAGCTCTGTACGCTTCAGCATCATGAGAAAGAAGACGGGACCGGCTATCCGCTAGGAGTCAAAGGCGATAAAGTACACCCCTATGCGAAAGTTGTGGCCATTGCGGATATTTTCCACGCGATGACGTCTCATCGGCGTTATAAACGGGCGTCTTCTCCCTATTTAGTGCTGGAGCAGCTGTTAAATGAGTCTTTCGGCAAGCTTGATCCTGCCATGGTTCAAACGTTCATAGGAAGAGTAACGTCTTTCCATAACGGAACGTTGGTAAAATTGAACGACAATCGGATCGGCGAAATTGTTTTTTCGGACCGGGCAAACCCGACTCGGCCATGGGTCAATGTGAATGGATCGATCGTTAATTTAACCACGGAACGCAGTTTATACATCATGGCTGTGCTCGATAAAATCAATTAATAAACTTTTTTCGATAAAGGCTTGACCTGATAACACTAAGCATGGTATATTACTTCTCGCCCCTTTTAAAGGGCTAGCAAAAAATCACGACAATTCAATAGGTTGAAAGCAAGAAAAAACTTTTTAAAAAAAGTACTTGCAATCGCCCAGTGATGTGTGATAAGATGTAAAAGTCGCGTTAACGAAGCGACGACGAAGTAAAGCAAAACGAATTGTCCTTTGAAAACTGAACAATGAGCGAATAAAGCCAGCAAAACAAGCAACAAATCGCATGAGCAAGTCAATATCGAAATAAAACGAAGCCTCGGCTTCAACTTTTATGGAGAGTTTGATCCTGGCTCAGGACGAACGCTGGCGGCGTGCCTAATACATGCAAGTCGAGCGGATCTTTCCTTCGGGAAAGGTTAGCGGCGGACGGGTGAGTAACACGTAGGCAACCTGCCTGTAAGACCGGGATAACTCACGGAAACGTGTGCTAAGACCGGATAGTTGGTTTCTCCACCTGGAGAGATCAGGAAAGACGGCGCAAGCTGTCACTTACAGATGGGCCTGCGGCGCATTAGCTAGTTGGTGAGGTAACGGCTCACCAAGGCGACGATGCGTAGCCGACCTGAGAGGGTGAACGGCCACACTGGGACTGAGACACGGCCCAGACTCCTACGGGAGGCAGCAGTAGGGAATCTTCGGCAATGGACGAAAGTCTGACCGAGCAACGCCGCGTGAGTGATGAAGGTTTTCGGATCGTAAAACTCTGTTGCCAGGGAAGAAGGGTGAGGAGAGTAACTGCTCTTCATTTGACGGTACCTGAGAAGAAAGCCCCGGCTAACTACGTGCCAGCAGCCGCGGTAATACGTAGGGGGCAAGCGTTGTCCGGAATTATTGGGCGTAAAGCGCGCGCAGGCGGTTGTTTAAGTCTGATGTTTAAACCCAGGGCTCAACCTTGGGTCGCATTGGAAACTGGGCAACTGGAGTGTAGGAGAGGAAAGTGGAATTCCACGTGTAGCGGTGAAATGCGTAGAGATGTGGAGGAACACCAGTGGCGAAGGCGACTTTCTGGCCTATAACTGACGCTGAGGCGCGAAAGCGTGGGGAGCAAACAGGATTAGATACCCTGGTAGTCCACGCCGTAAACGATGCATGCTAGGTGTTAGGGGTTTCGATACCCTTGGTGCCGAAGTAAACACATTAAGCATGCCGCCTGGGGAGTACGCTCGCAAGAGTGAAACTCAAAGGAATTGACGGGGACCCGCACAAGCAGTGGAGTATGTGGTTTAATTCGAAGCAACGCGAAGAACCTTACCAGGTCTTGACATCTGGATGCAAGCGTTAGAGATAGCGCCCTCCTTCGGGACATCCAAGACAGGTGGTGCATGGTTGTCGTCAGCTCGTGTCGTGAGATGTTGGGTTAAGTCCCGCAACGAGCGCAACCCTTGATCTTAGTTGCCAGCATTGAGTTGGGCACTCTAGGATGACTGCCGGTGACAAACCGGAGGAAGGTGGGGATGACGTCAAATCATCATGCCCCTTATGACCTGGGCTACACACGTACTACAATGGCCGGTACAACGGGCTGCGAAACCGCGAGGTGGAGCGAATCCTAAAAAGCCGGTCTCAGTTCGGATTGCAGGCTGCAACTCGCCTGCATGAAGTCGGAATTGCTAGTAATCGCGGATCAGCATGCCGCGGTGAATACGTTCCCGGGTCTTGTACACACCGCCCGTCACACCACGAGAGTTTACAACACCCGAAGTCGGTGAGGTAACCGCAAGGAGCCAGCCGCCGAAGGTGGGGTAGATGATTGGGGTGAAGTCGTAACAAGGTAGCCGTATCGGAAGGTGCGGCTGGATCACCTCCTTTCTATGGAGATCATGATGGCTGTAGGCCGTCGGATCAATAAGCTGGTTTTACTCGCTCATGTTCAGTTTTGAAGGGTCAATTTATTGGCTTTTCAACAGTTTGTTCCTTGAAAACTAGATAGCGAAGCAATGCAAAACATCCTTAGTTTTTTTGTAGCGATCTCGAGAGAGATCATTGGTTAAGCTACTAAGAGCACACGGAGGATGCCTAGGCGCTAGGAGCCGATGAAGGACGTGGCGAACAACGAAATGCCTCGGGGAGCCGTAAGCAGGCGTCGATCCGGGGATGTCCGAATGGGGGAACCCGCACGTGGTAATGCGCGTGTACCATACAGTGAATACATAGCTGTATCGGAGGCATACCCAGGGAACTGAAACATCTAAGTACCTGGAGGAAAAGAAAACAATAGTGATTCCGTCAGTAGCGGCGAGCGAACGCGGATTAGCCCAAACCAAGGAGCTTGCTCCTTGGGGTTGTGGGACGTCAATGTGGGAAAAGTTCGTTAGGTGAAGCGGTCTGGAAAGGCTCGCCATAGCAGGTAACAGCCCTGTAGCTCAAAACGAACGTATCCCTAGACGGATCCCGAGTAGTGCGGGGCACGTGAAACCCCGTATGAATCCGGCAGGACCATCTGCCAAGGCTAAATACTCCCTAGCGACCGATAGCGAAGCAGTACCGTGAGGGAAAGGTGAAAAGAACCGCGGGAGCGGAGTGAAATAGAACCTGAAACCGTGTGCTTACAAGAAGTCAGAGCCCGTTAATGGGTGATGGCGTGCCTTTTGTAGAATGAACCGGCGAGTTACGTTCACGTGCAAGGTTAAGCTGAAGAGGCGGAGCCGCAGCGAAAGCGAGTCTGAATAGGGCGAATGAGTACGTGGTCGTAGACCCGAAACCGTGTGATCTACCCCTGTCCAGGGTGAAGGTGCGGTAACACGCACTGGAGGCCCGAACCCACGAATGTTGAAAAATTCGGGGATGAGGTGGGGGTAGCGGAGAAATTCCAATCGAACTCGGAGATAGCTGGTTCTCCCCGAAATAGCTTTAGGGCTAGCCTCGGAATGAGAGTAGTGGAGGTAAAGCACTGATTGGGTGCGGGGCCCGCCAAGGGTTACCAAGTCCAGTCAAACTCTGAATGCCACATACTTCTGTCCGGGAGTCAGACAGTGAGTGCTAAGATCCATTGTCAAGAGGGAAACAGCCCAGACCATCAGCTAAGGTCCCCAAGTGTGTGTTAAGTGGGAAAGGATGTGGAGTTGCAAAGACAACCAGGATGTTGGCTTAGAAGCAGCCACCATTTAAAGAGTGCGTAATAGCTCACTGGTCGAGTGACTCTGCGCCGAAAATGTAACGGGGCTAAACACGCCACCGAAGCTATGGCTACAGCAGCAATGTTGTTGGGTAGGGGAGCGTTGTGTATAGGTTGAAGGTCGATCGTAAGGACGGCTGGACAGTACACAAGTGAGAATGCCGGTATGAGTAACGAAAAGACAAGTGAGAATCTTGTCCGCCGAAAGCCTAAGGGTTCCTGAGGAAGGCTCGTCCGCTCAGGGTAAGTCGGGACCTAAGGCGAGGCCGAAAGGCGTAGTCGAAGGACAACAGGTTGATATTCCTGTACCACCGTAGCCGTTTGAACGACGGGGTGACGCAGAAGGGCAAGGACGCAGACGGATGGAAGTGTCTGTCCAAGCAGTGAGGCTGATGTGTAGGCAAATCCGCACATCGTGAAGGCTGGGCTGTGATGGGGAGGGAAATTTCGAAAGTACCGAAGGTCTTGTACTCATGCTGCCAAGAAAAGCCTCTAGTGAGGCGAAGGTGCCCGTACCGCAAACCGACACAGGTAGGCGAGCAGAGCATGCTAAGGCGCGCGGAAGAACTCTCGTTAAGGAACTCGGCAAAATGACCCCGTAACTTCGGGAGAAGGGGTGCCTCGGTAGGGTGAATAGCCCGAGGGGGCCGCAGTGAAAAGGCCCAAGCGACTGTTTAGCAAAAACACAGGTCTGTGCGAAGCCGCAAGGCGAAGTATACGGGCTGACGCCTGCCCGGTGCTGGAAGGTTAAGGGGAGCGGTTAGGGGCAACCCGAAGCTGTGAACCGAAGCCCCAGTAAACGGCGGCCGTAACTATAACGGTCCTAAGGTAGCGAAATTCCTTGTCAGGTAAATTCTGACCCGCACGAATGGCGTAACGACTTGGGCGCTGTCTCAACGAGAGATCCGGTGAAATTTTAATACCTGTGAAGATGCAGGTTACCCGCGACAAGACGGAAAGACCCCATGGAGCTTTACTGCAGCTTGATATTGGACTTGGGTACGATCTGTACAGGATAGGTGGGAGCCTTAGAAGCATGAGCGCCAGCTTGTGTGGAGGCGACGTTGGGATACCACCCTGATCGTATCTAGGTTCTAACCTACTCCCGTGATCCGGGAGAGGGACCGTGTCAGGCGGGCAGTTTGACTGGGGCGGTCGCCTCCTAAAGCGTAACGGAGGCGCCCCAAGGTTCCCTCAGAATGGTTGGAAATCATTCGAAGAGTGCAAAGGCATAAGGGAGCTTGACTGCGAGACAGACAAGTCGAGCAGGGACGAAAGTCGGGCTTAGTGATCCGGTGGTACCGAATGGAAGGGCCATCGCTCAACGGATAAAAGCTACCCTGGGGATAACAGGCTTATCTCCCCCAAGAGTCCACATCGACGGGGAGGTTTGGCACCTCGATGTCGGCTCATCGCATCCTGGGGCTGAAGTAGGTCCCAAGGGTTGGGCTGTTCGCCCATTAAAGCGGTACGCGAGCTGGGTTCAGAACGTCGTGAGACAGTTCGGTCCCTATCTGTCGCGGGCGCAGGAAATTTGAGAGGAGCTGTCCTTAGTACGAGAGGACCGGGATGGACGTACCGCTGGTGTACCAGTTGTTCCGCCAGGAGCATCGCTGGGTAGCCAAGTACGGACGGGATAAGCGCTGAAAGCATCTAAGCGTGAAGCCCCCCTCAAGATGAGATTTCCCAGTATGTAAGACCCCTTGAAGACGACGAGGTAGATAGGTTCGAGGTGGAAGTGCAGCAATGCATGCAGCTGACGAATACTAATCGGTCGAGGGCTTATCCAACATCTTTGCATCGACAGGTGTAAGGACTACGAAGGAACAAGGATGAATGCAGAACTTCGCATCTAGTTTTCAGGGAGTAAACCCCCTGTATATGGGCAACATGTTTGGTGACGATGGCGGAGGGGAACCACGCGTACCCATCCCGAACACGACCGTTAAGCCCTCCAGCGCCGATTGTACTTGATCCGCAGGGATCTGGGAGAGTAGGACGTTGCCAAGCAGCTCGCAGCACCTTCACTGGTTATTCAGTGATGGTGCTGCTTTTTTGTGATTTAATAATTGGTTGAGTTTCCATAAAGCTCTAGCTATTTGCAGAATTGTGCAGGTCTTCCTTGTGCCATACTACCAGCAAAGGAGGAGAAGCTATGAACGGAGTACGGTTTAGAACGATCTTGATCGCCTGGATATGTTTGTTGGTGTTCCTGGCAACGGCTTGTGCGCAGAAAGCGGAACGAATGGCCGAATACGCCTCGTTTACCAGTCAAACGGATATACCGGACCCTTCTAGACTGATGCCTGTTCTTGAGCGGAACCTCACCGCACAGGCTGTCAGCGCGCCGGCTGGTACGGATGAAAGCGATAAGCCGGTAAACGATCCGTCGGCCTCTCCGCCTGTCATTCCGATTCCGGCTGGAGGAAACCAATCGAAAAAAGAGGTAAAGGCGAAAGGGATATATGTTTCCGGACGAATGGCTGCCAGCGGTTCTTTTCAACATTTGATCGATTTGGTGGATCGTACGGATTTGAATGCCATGGTCATCGATGTGAAGAACGATTCGGGGCAATTCATTTTTCCTACTGCCATTCCGCTGGCAAATCAAATAGGGGCGACGGAAAGTCCGATGGTTCTGGACCCGTCGGCATGGATGAATCGGATCAAATCCAAAAACATTTACACGATAGCTCGTATTGTCGCGTTTAAGGACCCCTATTTGGCCGTACAGAGACCGGACTTCGCCATACAGGGGAAAGACGGGGGGATCTGGAAGGATGGAAGAGGAGTATCGTGGATCGATCCGTATAACGAGCAAGTATGGGAGTATAACGTAGAGATCGCAAAAGAAGCGGCCAAGATTGGGTTCGATGAGATCCAATTCGATTATGTCCGTTTTCCGGACAACGGCAAAAAGGTCGACCAGGAGGTTGCCTATCAGAATACGCACGGCTGGAGCAAGGCACAAGCGATTGAAGCTTTTTTGAGCAAGGTGAAAGTTGGTTTAAAGGAAACGAACGTCCTGATATCGGCGGATGTGTTCGGACTTACCACTTCCAGTTCAACCGACATGGGCATCGGCCAGGAGTGGATGAAGATCGCGAAGCATGTCGATGTCATTAGCCCGATGATTTACCCGTCTCATTACTCCAAAGGAGTGTATGGAATAGAGAACCCGGATCTTCAGCCTTACTTGACCGTTAAGCAAGCGGTGAACGACGCACTTGTCAAAAACGAGTTAGTGCGTGTCGCCAGCGGAGCCTCTCCGGCTATCCGTCCTTGGTATCAAGCGTTTACGGCGACTTGGCTGCCTGCTCATCAAAGGTATGGAGACCTTGCGATTAAAGAGCAAATTAAAGCGGCAAAAGAGCTCGGCGTGGAGCAATTTATGCTATGGAATCCGGCCTGTAAGTATGCATATGAATGAAAACAGGGAATCCCTAGAATGATTCCATGAAAATGGAGTGGACATTTTCTTGACATGAAAAAAGAGCATTGTTAATATTGCAATAATATACTCATGTAAGGAGGCGCTCCATTCGTGTGGGAGACGAAGTTTGCGAAGGAAGGGTTAACGTTCGATGACGTGCTGCTCGTACCGAGGAAATCAGCCGTATTTGGGAAAGAAATCGACGTATCGACGGTGCTGGACGCTAAGCTGAAGCTGAACATCCCTTTTATCAGTTCCGCCATGGATACGGTAACGGAGTCGGCGATGGCGATCGCGATCGCGCGGGAAGGCGGCATCGGCATCATTCATAAAAACATGTCGATCGAGCAACAGGCTAACGAGGTGGATCGCGTTAAGCGGTCGGAGAGCGGCGTCATTACGAATCCTTTTTCACTTACGCCGGAACATCATGTTTATGACGCAGAAGAATTAATGGCGAAGTACCGCATATCAGGGGTGCCAATCGTGGACGGGAGCAATAAGCTGGTCGGTATTCTGACCAATCGCGACTTGCGCTTCGTGCATGATTTTTCGATCAAAATCAAGGATGTCATGACGACGGAAGGGCTTGTAACGGCTCCTGTAGGCACGACGCTTCAAGAGGCCGAAGGTATCCTTCAGAAGCACAAAATCGAGAAGCTGCCGCTCGTAGACGATTATAACGTATTAAAAGGACTTATTACGATAAAAGATATTGAAAAAGCAATCCAATTCCCGAATGCGGCGAAGGATCAGTACGGCAGACTGCTTGTCGGCGGCGCCCTTGGCGTATCTAAGGACGTAATGGACCGCGCGGCAGCGCTTGTGGAAGTCGGCGTGGACTTGATCGTCGTCGACTCTGCACACGGTCACCACATCAACATAGCCGATACGGTGAGAAAGCTGCGCAGCCAGTATCCGGAGCTTCCGATCGTCGCCGGTAACGTCGCGACAGCCGCAGGTACCCGCGATTTGATCGAAGCAGGCGCCAGCATCGTGAAGGTAGGGATTGGACCGGGCTCGATTTGTACAACCCGTATTATCGCCGGTATCGGCGTTCCGCAAATTACGGCTATTTACGATTGCGCGGAAGAGGCGAGGAAGCATGGCGTTCCGATTATCGCGGACGGCGGCATCAAGTATTCCGGCGACGTTGTAAAAGCTATTGCCGCAGGAGCAAGCGCGGTTATGCTGGGAAGCCTTTTTGCCGGAACGGAAGAAAGTCCGGGCGAATCGGAAATCTATCAAGGCAGACGGTTTAAAGTATACCGGGGGATGGGATCGCTTGGCGCCATGAAGGAAGGCAGCAAGGATCGTTATTTCCAAGAGAACGAGAGCAAGCTAGTTCCGGAAGGAATCGAAGGCCGCATTCCTTATAAAGGACCTGTTGCGGATACGATTTTTCAGCTGGTAGGCGGCTTGCGTTCGGGTATGGGCTACTGCGGAACACAAAACCTGCAAGAGCTGATCAATGATACGCAGTTCGTCCGGATCACGGGTGCAGGCTTGCGCGAAAGCCATCCGCATGACGTACACATTACGAAGGAAGCTCCGAACTATTCGCTATAAGCGGAATAGAATGGGCGCAACGATCAGGTATATAAAGGAAACAGCGGGTAGGAAACCCCTGTTTTCTTTTTTTTGCGTATCGCCCTATGGTACAATGGGAACATAGATTACATCATGCATGGGAGTGTGGGAATTGAAACGGTTCATGGGGATGAAACGATATGTCGCGATGTTGGTAGTGGCTCTTCTAGGGCTGCAGTTGCTGATCATAAAGCCGGTGAGCGTACTGGCGGCGGAAACGGTAGACCTGAAGCTGGAAGTAAAATCGGCTATTCTGATGGATGCCGCTACCGGTCAAATTTTATATGAACTGAACGCCGACACGGCATTGCCTCCGGCAAGTATGGCGAAGATGATGACCGAATATCTTGTTATGGAAAACATAAAGGCTGGGAAACTTAACTGGGACGAGCTGGTTACGACGAGCAAATATGCATCGGAGGTACCGGGTTCAGGGGATCTTCTTGCAAACGGCGAGAAGCTTTCCGTCCGCAGCATGTTTCAAGCTATGTCCATCTATTCCGGTAACGATGCTTCGGTAGCGCTGGCAGAGCGCATTGGCGGTTCCGAAGAAAATTTCGCTAAAATGATGAACGATAAGGCGAAGGAAATCGGCCTGCCTACAGCGCATTTCGTAACGTCGACCGGCCTTAGCAAAAACGATTTAAAAAAATTCCCGCCGATCAACCTGGAAGGCGAGACCGTCATGTCCGCGAAGGACGCTGCGATGCTTGCATTCCGCATCCTGAAGGATCACCCGGAAGTGCTCGACTTTACTAAAATTCCTTCGCTCAAGCTTCGTGAACGGGATAAGTCGCCGATGATCAACTGGAACTGGATGCTGGAAGGCAATCAGAGCGTAACCAACTTCAAGAAATACGCGTACCAAGGGCTGGACGGGCTGAAAACCGGTTCTACGGACGAGGCGGGCTATTGCTTTACCGGGACCGCTGTGCGTAACGGGATGCGCCTGATCAGCGTCGTCATGGGCACCGACTCGGAGCCGAAGCGCTTCGAGGAAACGCGCAAGCTGCTGGACTACGGCTTCAACAACTTCGAGAAGAAGGATGTCATTGCGGCCAAAGCGGAAATCGACTCGATGAAGACGGTTGAGCTCAAAAAAGGCGTGAAAACAACCGTTCCGGTCGTTACGGAGAGCGCGCTTTCCATGGTAGTCAAAAAAGGAACGACGGACGATCAAATCGTCAAAACGGCGGAACCGATCGAGGAAGGCAAGCGTGTCGCTCCGATCAAGCAAGGCGACGTTCTGGGCACCTTGAAAGTAAGCTACAACGGCAAGGATCAAACCATTAACATGGTCGCATCCGAAGATGTCGACAAGGGCAGCTGGATACGCCTTTTGTTCAGGGCCATCAAGAACTTCTTCGTCGATCTCTTTGACGGCATCAAAAACATGTTCTAGACGACTTGTTGACACCTGACAGGATGAAAAATGTCGGTGTTAAGGTTGTATAATGACGAACCATGCTGTAAAATATTTTGTTAGAAGTTTTAACATATTCGGTTCAGTATTCTCATCAGCACATAAGCCATTTGGGAGGTCTATTCGCAATGGAAACAGGAACGTCTCGCGTTAAAAAAGGTATGGCCGAAATGCAAAAGGGCGGCGTCATTATGGACGTCATGAACGCAGAACAAGCGAAAGTAGCGGAAGCGGCAGGAGCATCCGCCGTTATGGCGCTTGAGCGGGTACCTGCTGACATTCGTGCAGCGGGCGGCGTAGCTCGTATGGCGGATCCGACGATTGTTGAGGAAGTCATGAAGGTCGTTTCGATTCCGGTTATGGCTAAAGCGCGTATCGGTCATTTTGTCGAAGCTAAGGTGCTTGAATCTCTTGGCGTGGATTACCTTGACGAGAGCGAAGTTCTAACGCCGGCCGACGAAGTGTTCCATATCAATAAAAAAGAATTCACCGTTCCGTTCGTATGCGGCGCGCGTGATTTGGGCGAAGCGCTCCGCCGTATCGGCGAAGGCGCATCGATGATCCGTACGAAGGGCGAGCCGGGAACTGGCAATATCGTCGAAGCTGTGCGTCACATGCGTATGATCTGGTCCCAAATCCGCAAAGTACAGAGCCTGTCGAAGGACGAGCTGATGGCCGAAGCCAAAAACTTGGGCGCTCCTTACGAGCTGCTGTCTTTCGTACACGAGAACGGCAAGCTGCCGGTCGTTAACTTTGCAGCGGGCGGCGTAGCCACACCTGCGGATGCAGCGTTGATGATGCACCTTGGCGCAGACGGCGTATTTGTCGGATCCGGTATTTTCAAATCCGATAGCCCTGAGAAGTTTGCAAAAGCAATCGTTGAAGCGACAACGCACTATACGGACTACGGCTTGATCGCCAACCTGTCCAAAAACCTCGGCACGCCGATGAAGGGGATTGAAATCTCCAAGCTGAACGCCTCCGAGCGTATGCAGGATCGCGGCTGGTAAGCATAGCTTTTCCATAGTTATCTTAAACGGATGCGGCAGATATGCGGGACCGGCCTTATTGCCGGACACCGCATCATCTGTCCGCATTTTTACAGCTTTTAGCGTTGTATGAAAGAAGGAACGGACATGAAAATTGGGGTTCTTGCGCTTCAAGGCGCGGTCGCCGAGCATATCCGCATGCTGGAACTGGCGGGCGCCGAAGGCGTCGCGATCAAACGGACCGAGCAGCTGGCGGAAATCGGCGGCATAGTCATCCCAGGCGGCGAAAGCACGACGATCGGCAAGCTGATGCGTACCTACGGATTTATCGATGCGCTGCGGCAATTTGCGGCTGAAGGCAAGCCGATATTCGGTACTTGCGCCGGCCTTATCGTAATGGCCAAAGATATCGCGGGACAGCCGGAGGCTCACTTGGAGCTGATGAATATTACCGTTGCCCGTAACGCTTTCGGACGCCAAAGGGAAAGCTTCGAAACGGATCTGGATGTATACGGAATTGACGAGAAAATTAGAGCGGTATTCATTCGCGCGCCGCTTATTGAAAAAGTAGGAGACGGTGTCGAGGTGCTGTCTACATACAACGGACAAATCGTTGCCGCACGGCAAAAGCATCTGCTTGTTGCGTCGTTCCACCCGGAGCTGACCGACGATTACCGTATGCATGGATATTTCCTCGATATGGTCAAACAACGCGGGTAAACTAGTTCCCTTTCTGGAGGGGTTATTTTGTTTGATGCCAAGCTGCTAAGAAACGAATTTGAACGCGCACGGCAGGCCATGATCAATCGCGGCAAGCCGCTCGACGACGTCAGCCGATTTCCCAGCGTAGACACGAAACGCCGCGAGCTGCTGCAGGAAGTGGAACAGCTCAAGAATCGGCGCAACGTCGTTTCGCAGGAAGTGGCAATGAAGAAGCGGGCGAAAGAAAATGCCGACGATCTCATTGAAGAAATGAAGGTTGTCGGGGACCGCATTAAAGTGCTAGACGATGAGGTTCGTATTGTCGAGTCGGATTTGAACGACATTTTGCTCTCGATTCCGAACGTGCCGCATGAATCGGTGCCGGTAGGAAGGTCGGAGGATGACAATGTCGAGGTTAGAAGGATCGGCGAGCAAACTTCGTTTGCCTTCGCGTCCAAAGCGCATTGGGAAATCGCGCAGGATCTGGACATTTTGGATTTTGAAGCGGCGGGTAAGGTTACCGGCTCGCGTTTTGTGTTCTATAAGGGGTTAGGGGCAAGGCTGGAACGAGCGCTCATGAATTTCATGATGGATCTGCATGCCGACCAGCATGGCTATGAGGAAATGCTGCCGCCTTACATCGTAAACCGCGATAGCATGACCGGTACGGGCCAGCTTCCGAAGTTCGAGGAAGACGTATTTAAAATTCAAGGGACCGATTATTTCTTGGTGCCTACGGCGGAAGTGCCTGTGACGAACTATCATCGTGACGATATTTTGTCTGCGGAGGATCTTCCGAAATATTTCGTGGCGTTCAGCGCCTGCTTCCGTTCGGAAGCTGGAGCGGCCGGCCGGGATACGCGCGGATTGATCCGTCAGCATCAGTTCAACAAAATCGAATTGGTGAAGATGGTCAAGCCCGAGGATTCCTACGAGGAGCTCGAGAAGCTGACGAACGAAGCGGAGAAGGTGCTGCAGCTTCTTAAGCTGCCATACCGCGCCATGAGCCTCTGTACAGGGGATATGGGCTTTGCTTCGGCCAAGACGTACGATCTCGAGGTATGGCTGCCTAGCAGCGGCACATACCGGGAAATCTCGTCATGCAGTAATTTCGAGGATTTCCAAGCGCGCCGCGCGAACATTCGTTTCCGCCGCGATTCGAAGGCCAAACCGGAGTTCATTCATACATTGAACGGTTCCGGGCTTGCGCTCGGACGGACAGTGGCCGCTATTCTCGAGAATTACCAGCAGGAAGACGGAACGGTGCTCGTTCCTGACGTTCTTCAGCCGTACATGAACGGCCTCAAGGTAATCGGCAGAAAATAGAGGTTGAAAATGTTTTTGCATCTGTGTTAAAATGCATTGTGCATCTGGAAATTTCCTAACCCTAGGAAATTCCGCCTGGAGAGGTGGTCGAGTGGTTTAAGGCTCTGGTCTTGAAAACCAGCGAAGGGGTAACTCTTCCGTGGGTTCGAATCCCACCCTCTCCGCCACTATATAACCGTTAAATACAAACCATCCTGTCGTTTACCGTCGGATGGTTTTTTTATTTTTTATTCCGGGGTGACTTTATTTTTGAGACCTACCGGGAGCTTGTATAAAAGACTGCCCGTCTCCATACGTTAAACACTGTGGAGGTGGTAACTGATGAGCAAAAAAGAACGTCCGGCAATCGATCAGGAGCAGCTGGTATCCGCTTGGAAGCGTACGCTGCCTACGGTTCTGAACGCATCCGACAAGACGACGGTGTATGCCGACGAGGCGGATCCGCGGTCGATTCGTATTACGATTACAGCGGAAGGCCGCTCCGGGTATGAGTTTGATTTTATATGCAGCTATGTAGACGATCGGGAAGTGAAGGTGCAGCTGGTCGATGCGGAGCGGAATGAAGTGACGGTCGACGAGCGGGGCGAGCGGATCCAGCAAATGGTGGAGGACTACATTCGCCACATTCATGAATGCGCACAGGCGCTGCATGCCGAAACGCACGCTTAACAACGGAGGCGACGCACGATGACGAGAAACCGAGCAACCGATAAAAATTTGCAGAACGTGGTCAAGGATTTGGATAAGAACCCGGTAAATAGCCATAACGCTCAGCAAATGCAACAAGATACGAACGACCGCCGCCATCAGGATTTATTGAACCACGATGAAGAGGGAGGAGAATACGTGCATGCCGAAAAATAAAACGCAGGTCGTCAATCCGCCAAGCGGTCAAACCAATCAGCATGAATCGGTTCATCCGCAAGAGCCGCTGTCCGGCTCCAAGACAGTCAAAACCCGTAACCATTCGCATAAAAGCCCTAGCGAAGGCAGCGGCTCCGGGGGATAACCTTCCGAGGGGCTCAAGCCTGGCTTTCTTACTAAAGCGCCGACCGGCAAGCAGCCGGTACGGCGTTTTTGCATCGTGCAGAATGAACAAAAGTTTTTTTGCAGCAACCGTATAGAACCCATGGGCCCGGACATACTATTATCGACGGTGAGAGCGAGGTGTGGTTCCATTGAACAATTCGAGGGAAACTAACCATTAGCGATCTTTCAGCCTTATTATAGAAACTGGAGGGATGTGCCAAAGACACGTTAGTGTTAGAGGCTACAAAGAAAGTTGTCTGAGACAACTGGAATCGAAAGTGCTATAAGCGAGGAATAAAGAAATGATCAAAAATCATTTCACCGTCAAAAAGGACCCTGTAAAAAGGGTCCTTTTCCTGTTGCCAGGATAATATTTCCTCTTTACAGTCCGCTTCTTTTATGTCGATATAAAAATAAGCCGGTTTAACAAGCGTTAGAGTTACAGCCGGCACTCTACATAGGAACGGAGCTGACGGTATGGCCTCATATGAATTCAAGCAGCGGATACGCCGAAGACGGCTGGCTTTTGCCTTATCGCTAGTCGTATCGACCGGAATAGCCCTGGACGGGGGAGCATGGACGCCAAAGGCCTCTGCGAACGGCGGCGTCGATTATGAAACGGCAACCGTCGGTTATGCCGGCAAAAATTTTACGGTGCAGCTGGTTACCATCGATCTGAAGAATCCCTTTTTGCGGGTGGAGCCAGTCGTAGCCTCCGAAGGGATCGGGCATGTGGAAAGCTTGTCCTCGATGACGGAACGGACGCAAGCCGCCGCAGCGATCAACGGAACGTTCTTCGATTCTTACGAAACGGACGATACGCGAAGATACCCGAACGGATTGATGCTGCGCGCCGGGGATGTTGTCCGCAGCGGGGAAAACCAGACGTTCGCGATGACCGTGGATAAGGCTCCGCTAATCAGTAAGCTGAAGCTAGGGATAACGGTGAAGGTAAACCATAAAGGAAGCTCCTACAGCTTCAGTCCGTGGGGCGTGAATACGTATTACGGCGAGGATTCCTACGACCAGGTTGTCTGGTATACCCGTGACTTCGGGGACAAAGTGTCCTTTGCGGGCGGAACGAAGGTCGTCATATCAAACGGCCGCATCACGGAAATGACAGAAGGCGAAGCGACGATCCCGGAGGACGGCCAAGTCTGCTTTATCGGTCATACGGACGGGAATAAAAAGTACATGCTCTCCAAGCTTCACGTCGGCGACGAGGTGACCGTGGAAGCGAAGGTGGAGAACAAAGACAGCGGACAAACGAGCGGCAGCGGAGGCTGGGAGGCGGCGATCGGCGTAGGGCCGAAGCTGGTGACGAACGGCGCCGTCGATGTGGATTTTGCGAGAGACGGCTTCGACGATCCCAAAATCACGAGCACCTCCAATGTCAGAAGCTTCGTCGGGATTGACGGGCGGCAGCGGATGGTGATGGGAACCGTATCTTCGGCGACGATCTCGGAGATGGCCAATGTCCTTGTGGAGCTTGGCGTGACGGATGCTATGAATATGGACGGCGGTGCAAGCTCCGGGCTATACTACGAGGGCTCGATGAAACGGGCACCGGGGCGATTGCTCAGCAATGCGCTTGTGGTCAGGCGATATGCCGAGCCTCAGGTGCAAGTCGTCGTCAACGGAACGTTCATCAGCGAGTACCGGGGCTTCATTCGCAACCAAACGACGATGGCCCCGTTTAGAGGCATTTTCGAAGCGATATCGGCAGATTTCACGTGGAACAATGACGAACGTACCTTGAGCGTGCAGAGAGGCGGAAAGCGCATTGTGCTCAGACCCGACGAATCGACGGCGCTCGTAGACGGAAAACCGGTGTTGCTGGATGAGGCTGCGACTATCATAGACGGCCACATGTATATCCCGCTGCGGTTCGTGGCGGAGACGCTGGGCGCGAAGGTGATTTGGAACCAGGATCTTTACCGGGCGGAGCTTACTGTGCCGGAGTGATACCGGAAATATGCAAAGGATGAGAAGGTCCGGGAAAGAACGGACACCACTACATACGTGCAGCAAAAAGCGTCGAGCGGATGTCGACGCTTTTTTGGCGTTGCGGCTTTCGTATAGAGATCTGCGCAGTGCCGATTTATTTCTTGACCGGCTGTTTGAATTTATCCATTTTGACCATGAGCTTCTCGGCCGATACGTAGCGGGTTCCGGCGTTGATGCGGAGCACCTCTTTGTTCGCGCGGTTATTGACGCCTTCTTTGATCGTAAAAAAGTGGTCGATGCCGATTTCGTTCCCTACCTGAACGACGGTTTTATTATAAGCGCCGTACGGAAAGCAAAGCACCTTAAGCTGATTGCCGAGCTCCTTTTCCAGCATCTCGTTCGCCTTGGTCAAATCGTCGCGAAGACGCTGCCGATATTCGGCATCGGTTTCCATCCGCTTCTCCTGCTCGAGAAAGAGCGGATTTTGGAGAGCCGGTACGAGCTCCCCTTTTTCATTCGGGCCTTTGCGATGCAGGTTATACGTATGGGAATAGAAGCTGAAGCCGTCGCGCTTCATTTCTTTGACTTGCTCCCAGTTCATGAAGGGCAGCTGCGGGTACGGGACGTCAACGTAGCTGAGGACTAAGAAATTGGTGCCGGTAAACCCGTGCTTCTTCATAACCGGGTAGGCGTATTTGTAATAGGACTCGTATCCGTCGTCAAAAGTGATGACCACGGCGTTGGGCGGAAGCTTCTTGTCGTGCTTGATATAGTCAATGTAGTCCTCGATGGAAACTACCTGGTAGTGGTTATCTTTGAGCGCCTGCATATGCTTGCTGAATCGGTCGGGCGTAATGGTGATTTCTTCGCCGGCTTCATTCTCGGCTATGTGATGGTACATAAGAACGATAACTTGATTCTCATAGCGGATAAATTGCTTAGGAAGCGGCGTTGCAGTCGGCGACGGTGTCGGTACAGGCGTAGGCGTCGGTGACGCTGTAGGCGCAGGAGAAGGCGTTTCTGACGGAGCAGGGGATGCTGCCGGCTGATTAGCCGGTTCGGCTGAGACAGGGCCGTTGTTCGTTCCCTGGTTGGCTAGTACGATTTTGGCGTCATCGTTCGTTGGTTGCATGGAGTTCTTCTTCTCTTCCTCGGTCATAAGCACGGAGGAGCAAGCGGGAAGCAAGGAAATGATGGAAGCGATTGCAAGAGGGTGAAAAAACTTTTTCACGATGACGGATTGCCCCTTATACGTTGGTTAATAAAACGGATTCGTTATCGATTATACATGGATTTGGGTCATTTGATCTATATTTTTTTTGTAAGCGGCAAGAGGGGCAAGACTGCGAGATTCAGGAGGAAGGTGCAACTTGAACCGGCGGCCTCCGCTCCGTTCAATCTTTCGATTGTCGACAATGAACAAACACTGCTATAATGCGACCATATCGATATCAACCGGATTTGGAGGGGGATTATGCGTCTGTTGCGAGAACGAGGCTTTTCGATATATGCGAAGCAATATAAAGTGGATTGCTCTTTCATTATAGATTTACCGAAAATGGGCAACTACAAGAATGTCTTTACTTTTCGGTCTTCTGTTTACCGTTTTATAAAGGGCGGCGCGAATGTTTTGCAGGGATCAGGGATCGAAATGGTAGCTTCATTTGCGATTTTTTGCATACAAAAAAACCGCAGCCCGAAAGCTGCGATTCGATGGTTATGTATGGTCGGGACGACACGATTTGAACATGCGACCCCCTGGTCCCAAACCAGGTGCTCTACCAAGCTGAGCTACGTCCCGATGGTGTTTCCTTGTGACAACCTCAATCGTCACGTTGAACATATTATCATAAACAAAACGGAAAAACAAGCCTAACCGATAACGAATTTTGGAGATATGTGGCGTCCCCGGACGGAATCGAACCGCCATCTGTCCTTTAGGAGAGGACTGCTCTATCCTATTGAGCTACGGGGACGCAGTAAAAATGATTATAGCATAAAATGGCGCGCTCAGGAAGCGCGAGCATACGAATACATGATGTTTTCCTTATTTGAAGCGCTGGATAGGTTTGTCTCACCACATCGGCAGCGACTGGTCGTGAGCAGCTTGACGGCGTTTTCCCTCTGTGTAAATATTTTTTAGAGGGAAGTGCAGTACTAATCCGAAGAAGTTTCGTCTATTCACACATGGGCATGGATAAACGGGAGAGGGGGAGAGCAGCATTCAGGAGCAAGCCGTCATCGAAAGCGTGCTGGCGGGGGATACGGATGCGTTCCGGGCGATCATGGAAGCGTATCAGGCTTATTTGTACAGAGCCGTTTATCCGATCGTAAACGATCGGAAGGATGCGGAAGACGTGCTTCAGGAAGCGTTCGTCAAAATATTCGTCTCTCTCCCCCGTTATCAGCACCAAGGATTCAAAACATGGATTACGCGCATCGCCGTTAATACGGCGATTGATTATAGACGAAAGCGTTCCACGCGCAGAGAGCAATTGAGCGATTCGTACGAAGAGCAGGTGCAGCCGGTCTTCGAGAATGCGGCAGAGCTCGAGGTGGTGCGTAAGGAGCGGGGCGAGCTGATCGCCAAGTACGTAAACGATCTGCCCTCGAATTACCGGGAGGTCGTCGTCGCTTTCTATTTGGAGGAAAAGTCGTATCAACAAATCGCCGACGAACAAGGCGTAGAAATCAAGACGGTTGCGTCCAAGCTGTTTCGTGCAAGATCCTGGATGAAGAAGCATTGGAAGGAGGAAGACCTGCGATGAACCATTACGGCAAAGAAGAATGGCGTTTGTATGCGGAAGGACGCATCGGCGATCGCGAGAGGGAAGCTTACGAGGAGCATTTGTACGTGTGCGAGATGTGCATGTCGATATATGCAGGGCTGTTGGATGAGCAAGCCGATTCGGAAGGCGGGCAGCAGATGCCCTTTATGGAAGCTGCGCAGGGGGCAGCCTTTACGGAGCGCGTCATGGCGGCCATAAGGGAGCTGGAAGGCGCTGCAGCATCCGATTCGGAGGAAGCGGGCGGAAACCCCGATGCAGGAGGCATGAAGGCGAAGCGGGAAGGGCAGGGGACGGCGGCAAGCCGCATTCCTTTGTTCCGGAGGCCGCTGTTCCATTACGCGGTTGCCGCGGTAATTACGCTGATTTTGATGTCGACCGGCATGTTTCATACCATTTCGTCGAGGATCGGACATATGGAGTCGCCAACTAACGAAGCAAGGGAACCGTTCTCCGAACGGCTGATGGAAAAGACGGTATCTGTGCTCGATGCGATGCAGGCGAAGCAAAGAGGAGGGGAAAAGCATGAATAAAAGTCCGATTGTCGCATTTCTGCTGTCGTTTATTCCCGGATTGGGACACCTCTATTTAGGCCGGTTTGTACGCGGCTTGTTGTATGGGGGAGCGTCATTCGGGCCGGTTTTCCTCTTGATTCTGATGGACTTTGGCAATGGCGGCTCGGTCGATGGAGACTTCGCGCTATTCATCATAAGCATTGCGCTCGTTGTAGCTGCCATCAACATGCTCGATATGATTATCACGCTGATAGCGAGGGTCAACGGCAATCCGTATAGAGGGGCCGGCATGCAAGGGAGCTGGACGGGTGACGGGGCGAATGCGTACGCCGCGAACGGCGGAATTTACGGCAGCGCGGCAGGGGCCGGCGAGGCAGGAGAAGGAACGGCCTCCGCAACGAACAGCCTGCGTCCGTTCGGGCAATACGGCCAGGACCAGGCCGGCGCCCCGTTCTGGGCCCAAGCCGAAGCAGGACGGCAGCAGGATGAGCGGTTTAAGACGATATTGCTGTCGTTTATCCCGGGTCTCGGCCACTTTCAGCTAGGACTCATGCAGAGGGGCTTAACGTTCCTCGTCAGCTTCTTCGGTTTGTTCGCCATGATTGCGTTCGTTTCGTATATGACGAGGGAAGACGGCTTCTTCGTCTTCATGCTGGGCTTGCCGGTTATCATATTTTACGGCATGTTCGATGCGATCCAGCAATTGAACCGCAAGCACAGGGGCGAGACGTTAGAGGATAGAAGCATTATCGAGGAGCTTGATCTGAACCGTCAGGACGGGCGCAAAAGCAAACTTGTCGCCGTATTCCTCTCCGTCTTCCCCGGAGCGGGCCACATGTATCTCGGCCTGCAGCGCCGCGGCTTGCAGCTGATGGCCGGGTTTCTGTTCAGCATTTACATGATGGACGTACTTCGGTTATCGATTTTCCTGTTCCTGATTCCGATCATTTGGTTTTTCAGCTTGTTTGATGCGCTTCAGCTCGTTTCGAAGCATGAGCGCGAGGAGCTGCAGGATATTCCGCTCGTCGGATGGCTCCTGAACCATCAAAAATGGCTCGGCATCGCGTTCATTGCGTTCGGAGGCTACTATTTGCTGGACCGTGTCGTGCTTCAGCTGCTTGAGCGAAAGTTCCCGGATCTGCATGTATCGTTTTATTTCCATCAATATTTCCAATTGTTCGTCGTGTCTACGCTGCTGATCGGCGGCGGGTTAAGGCTGCTGCTGGGCAGCTCCGTTAAAAAGGGGGACGGCGGACAATGAGGCGTTGGCGCGTTGGGACCTTTTCGATGGGCGTATCGCTTGTTCTGGCAGGCGTCACTTTATTACTCTCGTCGTGGAAGGGGCTGTCGGCCTTCGATACGCTAGTCGCGTGGTGGCCGGCCGTGTTCGTCATGATCGGAGCGGAAATTTTGCTGTTTGCCGTAATAGCCAAAACGGAGAACCCGGTGGTGAGATATGATGTGTTCAGCATTTTGTTCGTGGGGATAATCGGGTGCATTTGTCTCGGCTATTCGGTGCTGGCTTCAACCGGACTGTTAAATGAAGTCAGGTATACGGTAGGTGCAACCGAACGTTCCCTGGACCTGCCGAAACTGTCGGAAAAAGTGTCTGCGGACGTGAAGCGGATCGTGGTTCAATATGGCGGCCCGCAGCCGAAAATCGACAAAACGGCGGAACGTTCGGTGTCCCTGTTCGGCAACTACCGGGTCCGCACCTCTTCGGACCGAGCGGCAGAGACGCTGAAGCCGGATGATGTAGCAACCGTACAAACGGTCGGCACGACCCTGTACGTATCGATTAAGGAGCTGCCGCGGCGGAGAGGGTTTGCCGACGAGTATCCGTATTCAGCGGTGACGGTCGTCCTGCCGCAGGATATTCCCGTTGAGCTGAGGGGTGCCAGCAATCAGGAAGTCGTAAAGAAAGAGCAATAAGAATTGTAACTTTTAATGCTATGGATTATTTATTATTTTTCTTTTCCTTATTTGCTTCGGTTAGCAGTTTTTGTCCGGACTCCTGTAAGGAATGTAAAATATCATCAGCGTTTTGATCTTCCTTTATTGCCTCATTTGCTTTGTCCGAAAGCAGCTTTTTATACGCTTCCTGAAAAGACTTTGGAGTATTCCGAAACATATCTGAATACGTGGATGGCTTAAGTTTAAAAAAGGCTTGCCAGTTACGGCCGTCGCTAGTTTTTATATGTGCCGTTCGGGATAAAAGAGATGTTGGGGGAATTAACTTGGCATAAATTTGTGCGAATTCGTCGCTATTTAAATACTTGACGACTTCCCATGCTCCTTTTTTATTGGTTGATTTTGCGTTGACTGAAAAAAAGGAGCTAACGTTAAATGAGTTAGATTCCTCTGGCAAGGAAGGATTGACTGGTTCCGTCACCATATCCCAGTTGAAAAGCTTATACAGTTGCTTTCGTATTTCGTCATTCAATAAAACACTCTTTGGAATATCGACTGTCATCGCAGCTGTTCCCATGATAAAGCGGTTATTTTTAAAGTTTCCATCTCCAAATTCTTTATCTGTTGGAGAAAAAATGTATCCCGCCTTGTAGCCTTCACTTACTGATTTCCACACCTTCTTCCATGGATCGCTGTCAATCAAAAGATTTTCCCCTTTAGAGTCGGTAAGCGAAAGACTATTTGTGCTGGCAATCCGATCAATTAAATAATAAGGATTTGTACTGTCGATATACAGACCATATATGCCGTTGCTATTGGCATTTGCTAGTCGAAATTGTTTGGCTAACTCGAGCACTTCGTCCCATGTCATCTGGTCTTTCGGGTAAGGAATTTTATACTGGTTAAATAAATCCTTATTATAATATAAAGCGCGGCTGCTGAAAGTAGGAGAAAGGGCATAAAGTTTGCCGTTTCCTCTTTTCCGCAAAGCGGCAATCACGCCAGGGTGGATATTATTAATATCAAACCTATCTTGTTTAATGAACGGATCGAGGTTCTCAAGCCATTCATTTTCAACGAAATGCTCATAATAGTCGTTAAACCCAGTTAGGATATCAGGCTTCTGGTTCTCAAGAAATGATGCCCAGACCTGTTTCATGTCCCGATTCGCCTCGAATGGAGGAGGGGAAATGACGTTGATTGCAATATCGGGATATTTAGCTGTTAACGATTTTCCAAAATATTGCATGAAGGAACTTTCGCTGTAATATACCACTTTAAGATTCTTTTGTTCCGTAACATGTAACTGTTGGCCTACTTTCTCATCCCTTAGCAGGTCGCTTTTATTGCAACCAGATAGTAGGAAGCAGAACATAACAAGAAAAAAGACTAAAATGCTGTGCTGTTTCATTAAACTTCCGCCTCTATTCTGCTTTAGAAAATATTTGGAATGGAGAATTTATATAACTTTCCTGTCAAGATGAAGCTTATTAATTTGTTCTCTTCCATTGGCTACAATCACGTCTAAGTGCTGCTCAGAGTTTATTAATCCTTTTTCAAGAACGATAGCGTTATTGGAAATAATACAGAATTAAGTAACCAATTCCATGGGGGACATGAAATATCCGGTGGGCAGTGGCAAAAAATTGCGCTTAGCAGGGCATTTATACGTGAAGCACAAGTGATTGTGTTAGACGAACCTACTGCCGCTCTCGATCCCATATCAGAAGCGGCAATATTTGAACACTTTATGCAACTTACCGAAGGGAAGACTTCCATATTTATAACCCATCGTTTGGGAAGTTGCCGGAAGGCAGATCGAATATTTGTTATGAATAGCGGAATGATAGTTGAACAAGGTAATCATGATCAGTTGATTAGCCAACAAGGCTTATATGCTCGAATGTTTGAAATGCAGGCAAAGTGGTACGTAAGTTAAATAGCATTCCTTTACTATAGGAATAGGATAAAGAAATATAAAAATCAAGGGTATCCACTATTACGATACCCCTAGCGTTTGTATTTCCTACCCGGCGCCTTGCTGCAGTCTGTACATTTGCGCATATCGTCCTTGAAGGCTCAGCAGCGATTCGTGCGTCCCCCGTTCGACGATTTCCCCGCGGTGCAGCACGAGGATGAGGTCGGCGCTGCGGATCGTGGACAGCCGGTGCGCGATGATGAACGTAGTCCGGCCCTTCTTAAGCACGTCAAGCGCGTTCTGGATGACGGCCTCGGTCTCGGTGTCGATGCTGGACGTCGCTTCGTCGAGAATCAGGATGGCCGGATTGAAGGCGAGCGCCCTGGCGAACGAAATGAGCTGCCGCTGACCGGCGGACAAGGTAGCGCCTTTCTCCAGCACAGGCTCGTCGTAGCCCTGGGGCAATCCCGATAGCACCTGGGCTGCGCCGACATCGTTCAGCGCCTGCTCCGCCCGTGCCCGGCTGATGGCGGGATCGTTCAAGCTGACGTTCGACGCGACGGTGCCGGTGAACAGATACGGGTCCTGCAGCACGATGCCCATGTGCTCGCGCAGAGGCTGTTTGGCGATGGACGACGTGTCCTGCCCGTCGATCGTGATCGTGCCCCGCTGCGGATCGTAGAAACGGAACAGCAGGTTCATGATGGAGCTTTTGCCGGAACCCGTGTGGCCGACAAGCGCGACCGTCTGCCCCTGCTTCGCTTCGAAGGAAATGCCGCGCAGGACGAAATCCTCCTTATAGGCAAACCACACGTTCTCGAACCGGACGTCGCCCCGGTAACGCTCGATTTGGCCTCGGTCGACATCGGTACCCGGCTCATCGATGAGCTCGAATACGCGCTGGGCCGAAATACGCGCCTGCTCGAGCATGCCGAGCTGGTTGACCATGCCGTTGAGCGGCTGGAACAGTCTGCCCAAATAGTCGATGAAGGCGTAAAGCACGCCGAAGGTAATGGCGCCCCCCACCGTAAACGAACCGCCGCCGAAATACCAGACGACGCCGGCGAACGCAAAATTTTTCAGCACATTGACGAGATTGAACGAAGTGAGCGCGTTCAGATGCTGCATTTTGTTCTGATAGACGAAATATTCGGTGTTCAGCCCTTCGAACTCCTCCATCGTTTGCTTCTGCCGGCGGAATGCGCGGATGACGGTCATGCCTTGAATCGATTCATTGATGATGCCGTTGAGATCGCTGATCCGTGCGCGGATAATCTGGTTATAGCGGCCGGCGTACTTGCGGTAAAGCCAGATCCAGGCCGCCAGCAGCGGAAGGATGACGAGACAGATAGCGGCAAGCCTCGGACTAAGCAGAAACAACGCGGCGTAAATGCCGATCATGTTGATCGCGCCCGAGAAAAATTGCGTCAGCACGGAGACGAACAGATCCTTGACCGCCTCCGTATCGTTCGTAACGCGGGAGACGACCTTTCCGGCCGGCATATTGTCGAAATAGTGGATCGGCAGCCTCTGGATTTGCCCGTACACGTCGAGACGCAGCTTTTGCACGATACGGTTGGCCGCGGTTTGCAGAAAATATTTTTGCCCGTAGTGAAAGAGCGATGCGACAGCGAGAAGCAGTAGGTATAGTCCTGCAAGCTTAAGCAGGCCGCGCACCTCCGGTTTATAGAAGGCGAACAGCTCGCCGGCCGACAGCGGCTGAGCTGCGTAAGAAGCGGTGCTGTCGTCTTTGCGCACGATGAGCTTGCCGTCCGTAAGGGAACGCTCCCCGTCGAAGCGGAGGGGCTCTCCGACGAAGACGAACTGCCGTCCGGCCTGAACGATGCGAACCTCTCGGCCCGCGGTCATACCTGGCGGCAGTCGATCGTTTCGAACGTAGCGTCGGCCGCCGTAGGATACGACGTCTTCCGATGCGGCGGAACTTGGGCCTGCGATCTCGTACCAGGGCTTTTCGATGCCGAGGATATGCGTATCGATCATCGTTTTTGCGATAAAAGGACCGCATAGCTCGGCGCAAACGGCGACGGCGAGCATGATTAAACCGGCGACGAAGCGGCGCTTATAGAGCAGCGCGTACCGGAGCAAACGGCTTCCCGTTCCTTTTGCGCTCCCGTTGTCTGTTAGGGCTTCGGCGCTCATTTGGACTCACCGCCTTCCTCTTCCGATAAATGCGCTTCGACCTGCTGGCGTTCGAATTGCTCGCGATACCAGCCGCCCGCTTGCAGCAACTGATCATGCGTGCCTTGCTCGACGATTCGTCCGCCGTCCAGAACGACAATGAGATCCGCATGCTGTACGGCGGAAAGCCGGTGGGTGGCGATCATCGTAGTTTTGTCGGTACGAAGACGGCGTACGTTCGCGATAATCGCCGCTTCCGTCTTGGCATCGACGGCGGACAAGGAATCGTCGAGAATGAGCATTTCGGGTTCCGCGATAAGCGCGCGCGCAATGGCGACACGCTGTTTCTGTCCGCCTGACAGGGCCACCCCTTTCTCCCCGACAAGCGTGTCGAGGCCATGGGCCAGCAACGGAATATCTCGGAGGAAGGATGCGGCCTCCAGAGCGCGCTTGATGTCTTCCTCGGTTGCTTCCGGCTTGCCGAAGCGAATATTGTCCCTTACGGTCTTGGAGAAGAGCATCTGCTCTTGGGGTACATAGCCAATCGTTCCGTGCAGTTCTTCGAGCGTCATATCCTTGATCGGTACGCCTGCCAGCGAGATTACGCCTTCACCGGCCGGGTAGTCGCGAAGAAGCTGACGGATCAGCGTCGTCTTGCCGCTTCCCGTCCGGCCGACAATCCCGAGCGTTTGGCCGGGCTCGAGCTCAAACGAAACATTCGTCAAATTATCCGTTTCGGATGACGGGTAGCGGAACGTCACTTGCTCGAAGCGAATTGTTTTGCGCCCGTTTACGGTTTTTGGCCGGGAAGCGCCCACGACGTCAGGCTCGTAAGCGAGCGTCTCGTTCACCCGGTCAAGCGAAGCGTTGCCGCGCTGCATGATGTTGATCAGCTCGCCGATAGCGAACATTGGCCAAACCATCATGCCTAAGTAGACGTTGAACGTGACCAGCTCGCCTAGCGTAATTTCGTTGCGGAAGACGAGATAGGCCCCGTAGCCGAGCCCGATCAAATAACTGGCGCCGACGAGCAGCTTGACGGTGGGCTCGAATAGGGCGTCGATCCGGGTAACGTCGGTATTTCTCTCGTATACGTCGTCGGTAAGCTTTTTAAACCGCTCCTGATCCGCCGTTTCTTGGACATAGGCGCGAATGACGCGAACGCCGGCCGTCGCTTCCAAGACGTGGTCGTTCAGCTGGCCGAACGATTCCTGGGCCGAACGGAAGCGCTCGTGAATTTTTTTGCCGTACAAGCTCATGGCAAGCGCGATCAAAGGCAAGGGGAGAAGCGCCGCAATCGTTAGCTTCCAGCTGATAAGGACGCCCATCGCAAGCAAAATGACCAGCATGAAGCCGCTGGAATCGACCAGCGTCAGAATGCCGAAGCCGGCTGTGGCGGATATCGCCCGCAGGTCGTTCGTCGCCCGGGCCATCAGATCGCCTGTCCGATTGCGCTCGAAGAAGGTCGGCGTCATACGGAGCAGGTGACGCATGAACCGGGAACGAAGCATGCGTTCGATCAGGAACGCGCCGCCGAACAGCTGATACATCCAGTAGTACGATATGATATAGATGACGGCCATGATGGCAGCGAATTGGAGCAGGAAGGCGGTCAGCTCCGGTTTGGTCAGCGTGCCTTGCTGGATCCCGTCAATGGCGCTGCCGATCATACGCGGGGGCACAAGCTCCAGGACGCCGACAACGACGAGCAGCGTAACGGCGACGGAATAACGAATCCAATACATTTGATAAAACCAGCGAAGTTTATAAAGTACGGCGAACAAGTTGGGGACCTCCTAGAAATTTTCGAGGGAAAGTTACTTCATAACGGCATACTAAAAACATCGGCAACGATTTCGCGGGCAAACAATCCTGAAGCCCGAACGATGACGATCTTCGCTCAGGCTTCGGTAACCCGTTTAGTCGGATGCTTGTGCGGCAGATTGCTGTTTGCGCATTTCCCGCAGCTCGCGGAAGAAGCGGGACAGCCGCTCGCTGCATGCCTCCTGGAGCACGCCTTGCGTAAGCTCGACGCGGTGATTGAAGCGATCTTCCTGCAGCAAATTCATGAGCGTTCCCGCGCAGCCTGCCTTCGGGTCGCTTGTGCCGAATATGACATGCGGAATACGAGCCTGTACGATAGCCCCCGCGCACATGGGACAAGGCTCAAGCGTGACGTAAAGCCGGCAGTCGAGCAGCCGCCAGGCGTCAAGAGCCCGGCTGGCTTCGCGGATGGCGATCATTTCGGCATGGGCTGTCGGGTCGTGCGACGTTTCGCGCAAATTATGGCCGCGACCGATAATTTCTCCGTCTCGGACGATGACGGCGCCGATCGGCACCTCGCCGATTGCAGCGGCTTTCTCCGCCTCTTCCATCGCGATGCGCATCCAGACGATATGTTCTTCTTCCAAGGGAACACCTCTTTATGTACGGCTTGCCCAGCCATGGGCGTAAGTAGAGCGGCGTGTATCCGCCAAATTCCTATTAAAATTGTCCCCAACGGGGATAAACCCGCAAGCAGGAAACTTATCCACTGTGGACGGAAACCGCGAATTTTCAAACTTATGCACATGCTGTGTATAAGTTTGTGGATAACATTGTTGGTAGTGTGGACAACGAAAGCGGTATTCTCATTGTACGCCGGGCCGTTCCTGAGGGCAAGTCGGCATTGTTCCCGTAAGAACGGGAAACGATAAGGGAGAATGAGCCGGTAAACGGCCTTCCGGACATGTGAATAAAGCGGTCAGGATGGGGATGGCGTTGTGGATAGGCTTTGCAGACGATTGCTTACCCTGTGCAACCCGATTATACTGAAATTAACGATTTTTTAGGACTTTGGTACCCCTTTTTAACATAAAGTGATATTCGATAATGGCAAACTTGCTGAAAAGCAAGGACGCAAAGCCACAGGGTCTAAAGCTTCGCATATGCGGAGCCATGACAGCCTGGTTGCCGAATGGGATCGGACACGCAAGCATGCGTCGGCTGCTCTTTCGGAGCGGCTTTTTTATGTTCGCGTACAACAGGTTATATCCGGGTGGGCCAACGCCGGCGCATACCTGACGGTTACCCGTAAAATTTTCTCCACATTGATTGAGAAAGGTCGATGCAGTATGTCAGGTACGTCTGTTACCCGGAATCGTTCCGAATTCGTAGATACCAGCAATCAAAAAACACTAAGGTCATCGATATTGATGCACTGCCGCACCGTGGTGGAAAAACAGGATTACGTGTCGACCGGCGTACTCGCTGTTGTCGAGGGAGATATGGTTGAAATCGAGATCGGCGATTATAAGCAGTTTGAATTGGGAGATGCCGTTAAGCTGACGATTTATTCGCCGGAAGGCATATTCATGTTCCAGTCTACGATTATCGCGAAGGATAATGGATCGCTCATCGTCATAAATCCTCCGGAAAACCAGCGGAAATTTTCAGAGAAGCGGGAGCATTTTCGGGTAGACGTTAAGATGAAGGGCTCGATCCTGTCGATCGAATCGGCAAACGATTCGCGAAGTCCGGAGGCAACCGATGCGATTCCGTTAACGGTCGTCAATATTAGCGTTAGCGGCATCGGCTTTACGGTCGGCAGCGAATGCAGGCTCACGGAACGAACGATAGTCCGTCTTGAGCTTGAGATGGGGACGATCGTGTCGTGTACGGCTGAAATTGTCCGCCGCGAAACATCCGAGCTAGGCTGCTACTATGGCGCGCAGTTTGTGGATTTCCCCCAGGAGCGGCTAAATGCGCTTCGGGCGTTTATTTTGAAGACGCAGGTCGAATTGTCTTCGGTTCGCAGGCAGGAGGAGAAGGAAGCGCGGATTTTCAAATAGCGGTTTGCCGGCATGAAAAGGGAAGACTTCTGCATCTCGCAGGGGTCTTTTTTTCGTTCAGATTTTGTTCAGAGGGTAAATCTACAATGGGTTCGAGCAGCTTGTAAGAGGAAAAAATCCCACATAATGTAACTTGTTTCGCGGTATTCGGCAACCGCTCGGGGGTCGACGCTTGAAAGAATGCAGATCGAGATATCGTATTTCGGAGTTTCTTCATCGCCAGCCTCTGCTCCTAGGGCAGGTATTCATGTTGGAATCCCTAAATGCTCCTATCATATAACGTCAATCTGAACAAAAAATGAACAATGCGAAATGCAGAAAAAGCGCTTGGCCGCCCCATTCCGATTGTTCAAAAATTGTTCAGATGCGGTTGTTACTATAAGCGGGATGATTCGACAGGAAGCAGCAAAGGGCGAGCAAATCTACGGGAATAACACGACTCGCCATAGAACAGGGAGGGAGAGGAGCAGGGAAATGCGTTTTGTAGAAAAGTTACGAATGGGAAGCGGCAATAGGGAGGGAGAATGGCGGAACCGGCTCCGTCCGCGCGGCGTGCTGTCCAAACGGTTCGTTTCGCTGACTACGGCTCTGCTGATGGCTTTCGGCGCAGCGGCGCCATCGCACGCAGCTGGAGGAGGTTCAGGCAGCGGCTCGCAGGGCGGCACTTATTTTACCGGCACGGACAATTGGGGTGGCGGCGCGGCAAACAGTAATAAAGATAACGACTTGGATTATTACACGCGTCTTGCGGCTGACCAGACATCCGGAGATTTTCGAAAAGCGGGTGATCCTCAAAGCGGTACTGCGATCAAAAACGGGACCCCCAATTTGTATCCGTTCGAGTTCAAGATTGACGTCCCGGCTGGAAAAACGCCTCAGACCAGCGCCTACTTGCTTATTAGAGGCTATGATGTGGATGAAGAAGACGGCGAATGGGATAGAGTGTATCTCTCTAAAACCCCTCTAGCGCTTCTCGCCGGGCCGGGAGTCCCGAGCGGATATACATGGCCGACTACGGGGAATTGGAATGATGCCACTTACCGCAAAGGATTTGACCTTCAATATTATGTGGGTGCGCTATCCGGGAATAACGCCAAATGGAATACAACCGTATTTAAGCTGGATCCTGCTCAAGTAGCCGAGGGCGATAATTTTGTCGGCATTTCGGTTCATCATAATCCCCAAATCGGCACCCTGAATACAGGCTGGGAGACCGTAATCGACTGGGGCCAGCTTGTGATCGACGGCGGCAGCCGCAAGACGGGAGAACTGACTGATGTCAATATCGCCGTCATCGACGGAAAAATTACGTTGACAACGTCGGTTGCAGGCAAGGAGCTTGTCCCTGGACAAGATTTTATTATTGAAGCTAACGTTATCGATAAAGAGGGCAATAATCTGGTTACGGAAACGAGAAAGGTCCCTCAGAGCAGCTTGGGCAGTACGATCCAAATTCCTCTCTCGGATAACGATATCGATAAAACCCAAAATTATACGGTTAACGTTATCTTATTCGACGAGGAAGTAGAAACGACAGGTCCCAATGCAAATAGGGGCTACAAGGTGCCTACTCAAGCAGAGCACATCTTCTCCGTCTCCACCTTTGATCCGAAGGCAGCCGATATCGCGAAGACCGGGCTTCAATACGAGCCTACTGTGTTTGCGGCGGACGATTTCAAAAACAAATACTATAAGCTGAACGGAGCGGCCCACGGAGCGAACCTGCAAAAGGTGAAAATCGGTACTCTCCCCGATCCTGCTAAAGGCAAGCTCGTGCTTGTCGACGGAAGCGGACAGGCTGCCGATATCGTGCTTGGGCGGGAGCTCACAGTCGCCGAACTGCCTAGCCTCCGATTTATTCCCGTCTCTTCCGGCTTTAGCGGAACGGCATCGTTTCAATGGAACGGCTTTGACGGCGAAAAATATGCGCTGACCGACGCTCTCGTTACCCTCGCGGCTAATGCGGCGCCTGTCGTAGGCGATATCGAGAAATCGGCTGTCAAAGGCCAAACCGTCGATTTTACGAAAAATAATTTTGCTTCCACCTTTGCCGACGCGGACGAAGAGACGTTGAACGCCGTGCAAATCGTCACGCTTCCGGATCCGGCCAAAGGCAGGCTGGTGCTCGTTAACGGAGCGGTTGTTACCGACGTCGCAGCAGGACAAGTCATTCCGGAAGCGGCGCTTGGCCAACTGAAATTCATGCCGAAGGACGGTCAGACAGGAGTTTCCTCCTTTACATGGACCGGATCCGACGGCAAACAAAACGCCAAAGATGCCAAAAAAGTAACCATCCGCATCAATACGCCGCCTGTTGTCGGCAACATTGCCAAAACCGGCTTGGCGGGCGCGACCATCGGCTTTGCAGCGGATGATTTTGCACAACAGCCGGCATATCAAGATGCAGAACAGGATGCGCTTAACAACGTGAAAATCAGCTTGCCTGCCGACTTCGGCACCAAAGGCAAGCTGTGGTACACGCCATCCGTAGGCGCTGCCGTTTATTTGACTCCCGGCCAATCCGCCTCCATTCCGGCGGCCGTACTGGGCACGCTCGCTTTCGGCCCCGACGCGGAATTGCCGGACGGCAGCACCGTGACGTTCCAGTGGGAAGGCTATGACGGCACGCAATATTCCGAAGCGCCGGCGCTCGTGACGATCGCCTACTCCGGCAAGCCTGTCGCCCAGCCTCAAACGATAAGCGCAGAGGAAGGCACGACTTCGATTGCGATCGTCCTTAAAGGCACCGACGCGGAAACCGTCACCGGTCTGGTTTACGGCATCAAGTCCGTTCCGGCCAAAGGGACGCTGCAGCCGGCCGATCAGAGCCAACCGAACGGAAACGGCTGGATCTACGTGCCGAATCCGGGCTTTACCGGAGGGGAAGACAGCTTCACGTTCACAGTGACGGATGGCGACGGCCAAGAAAGCGACCCCGTTACCGTAAAAGTGCTGATCAACAAGGCGCTTGACGGTTGGGTAGGCGACAAAGCGCAGGGAGATCCGGCAATCGTAAAAGCGCTGACCGGGCAGCCGCTGAAATTGTCCGCCGTCAGTTCCCTTTTGGCTAATGAGGTTGTGGCTACCGTAAACGGACATGCCGTAAGCCTCGTGCTCGCCAATGCAGAGACATTCGCTGCCGACGGCTATAAGAAGTGGGTGAGAACGGATTACGTGCTGCCGCAAGATACGGCTGCAAGCGAATATGCCGTCTCCTTCGAAGCGCGTAAAGCCGATCAGTCTTTGCTCCCGGCGGAAGCGCCGGACAAGCGGATCGATAACAAATTCGCCGTGATCGGCGCCAACCTGAAGCTGACGGCCAATCCGGCAAAAATCGTAGGCGACGGGAAAACGACTACGACATTGACAGCCGTGCTCAAGGACGCGGACGGCCAGCCGATATCCGGCGTAAAGGTTGTTTTCGCTGCTCCAACAGGTGTAGGCACGTTCGTGGGTCAGGATTGGGCGATTACGAATGAGCAAGGACTTGCGACGGCGATCTACAAATCGGCCAAAATTACCGGTGTGAACGAACAGCAAATTCCGGTTACGGCAACGGTGCTGGACGAGGAGAAGGGTCTTTCCGCGAAGGATCAGATCGCCGTTATCTTCCAGCCCGCCACGATTCAAGGCGTTATTACGAAGGGCGTTGGCAATGCGCCGGTATCCGGCGCAACCGTACGCGTGACGCTCGACTTGAACGGCGACGGCCAAATCGAATCCGGCGTCGACTTCGACGAAACGATCGTTACCGACGAGAACGGCGCGTATTCCGTGCCGGTACCGCGGGGCGATGAGAAATATGACCTGGAGATTACCCAAACGGTCGAGGTAGGCGGCGTACAGACGCCTGTAACCTACAGGCAGAAGGCTAACGTGGGCGTCGTGACGGGCGGCGGAGACGAGAGCTTCGATTCCGAGAAAACCGTAACCGGCATCGTTCTTTTCAAAGAGCCGAACGGCCAGACCGGCTTGTTGAGCAGTGAAATCGTCTCTAAGACCAAAGTATACTTGAAGGACGCGGCAGGCAACTACATCATGGAAAATGGAAAACCGAAGCCGTTCCCTCTGCAAGCGCAGGGCGTTTTCCATGCGGATGGACTAGCCGTAGGCGACTACACGCTCGAAATCCGTTACGAAATCGAAGCAGGCAAGGAAATCACGATTGCGCGCGGAACGGCAGGCGTGAAAGCGAATGGCGAACTGAACATTACGCAAGAGCTGGTCGATCCCTACGGGACGATTCGTGATGCGAGTACAAAAGCCGTGATCAAAGACGCAAAGGTCACGTTGTATTACGCGGATACGCAAAGAAACAAAGATAATGGAAGAACGCCGGGAACGGGAGTCGTATTGCCTCCGTTAGTCGGCTTTGACCCGAACGGCAACGCAAGCCCCGAGCAATTAAGCGACGCGAACGGCTTCTACGCCTATATGGTCTATCCGGAAACGGACTATTATCTGGTCGTATCCAAAGACGGCTACCAATTGTACCGGAGCGCTACCCTTCCGGTAGAATGGGATATCGTCAAGCATGATTTGGTACTGAACCCGGTTTCGGCACCGGAGTCTTCCGCCGACCCCGCGCCGGTCGTGCAACCGAATGTTTCCTTGAGCCTTTCCGTAGATAAAAGCATGGTCGAGGAAGGCGGACAGTCCGTCATCACCGTCGATTACAAAAATCAATCGTCCTCTCCGCTTGTATCGGGCGTTGTCAAGCTGGCGATTCCTGCCGGAGCGACCGTTATCGATGCGAACGGCGGCAAGGCAGACGGGAATACCGTTACTTGGACGGTCAACAATCTTGCGGCCGGACAAGCGGGAAGCTTCAAAGTAACCGTCAAATGGCCGCAGCTGGAAGAGAAGGAAGCTTCCTTCGATGCGAAAGGCGAGTTTGCTGCGGGCGGCTCGGTTAGCCCGGTAACGGCGCAATCGGCAACCAAAGTCGTAGTATTCTCCAAACGCTTCGATAATCTGAAGCACCAGCGTTACATTCTCGGCTATCCGGACGGCGAGTTCAAGCCGAACCGGTCGCTCACCCGCGCTGAGCTGGCAGCGATCGTGGCCCGGTTAACCGACAATTCGGAATCCAAGGATCCGCTGAATTTCAAAGATGTACAAGCCGGCCACTGGGCGGCCAACTACATCAAGATTGCAACGAAGCACGGCTATTTTAACGGCTTTGAAGACGGTACGTTCCGTCCGGAAGCCCCGGTGACAAGAGGAGAGCTGGCTGCGGTTATGGCACGCTTCCTGAAGCTGGATACCGGCAGCTCGAGCACGGCGCATTTTAGCGATGTGGTTGGCCATTGGTCGGCTGCAGCCGTAGAGGCTTTGTATCGCGGCAAATTCCTGTCCGGCTATCCGGACGGAACGTTCAAGCCGCAAAACGATATTATTCGTTCCGAAGCGGTGACGCTTATTAACCGGATGCTGTATCGCGGACCGCTTCAAGGTCTCGAGCCGCTGTTCCCGGATATGCCTGCAAGCCACTGGGCATTCGGTGACGTGCAGGAAGCGACGGTTTCCCACGAATCGGTCCGTCAAACCGACGGAAGCGAGACTTGGAAAAGCAAGCTGGAGGACGATGTGAAGTAATCGCACAGCAAGAAGCGCAGGGCCTGATTCGATCCAAGGAGAAGGCCGATGCGCTTCTTTTTTTCAGGCTGGAGACATTCGGACAGGGGGTTGTGACCAAATTGAACCTCCATACGTAACATAAAGCAAGGGAATGTCAATGATAAGAAGGACAAGGAGGGATGGCGGCTATGAAAGTGGCACCCGACGCTTTTATCGATACGGTCGCTCCGATCGCAGTACTTCTAAGGATCCAGGGCTCCGCGATTTTTCCGTCCGTCCGTATTGCGCAGGCTCTGCTTGAAACGGGGAGCACCCTTCATCCATGGAACAACCTGGTCGGGTATAAAGTAGGCGGCGGACAGCCGACCCCTTATTGGCACGGCCGGAGCGTCAGCAGGACGACTTGGGAAGTGTACGACGGCGTTCGCGTAGACGGCGTGCAGTCCGATTGGCGGGCATACGACACGATAGCCGACGGTTTTCGCGACCAGGATTTGCTGTTTCTGATCCCCCGGTACGACCGAGTGCGCGCCTCGAAGACGCCCAAGGAGCAAACGGTCATGCTGCAGGTGTGCGGCTATGCGACCGATCCGGCGTATCCGGCCAAGCTGCAAAGCTTGATCGCTGTGCACGATTTGGAACGCTACGACGAGGAAGCGGAGGAGAGAATGCCGATGAAGCTGGAACACGACTGGCAGTGGAACATGCTCGGCGATGCGCTCGACGGGCTATATTCCCAAGGGCTGATAACCGACCGCAGCTGGGTGGATAAAGCTTATAAGCAAGAGTTGACGCAGGCCGAGCTGACCTGGCTGAATACGATTCTGTTCGCGAGGAAAAACGGCGTGAAGGTATAAAGCAACCGGTTATATGCGCATGCCACATACGGACTCGTTTGAACGAGCGGCTGAAGGCGGCCTAAAAATATAAAAAGGAGGGTTTCCCCTCCCGTATCTTCTCCAGCCGTTACCGGTGCTCCACCAAATCGATGACGCCTAGAACGACGTGGGCCAAACCGAATCCGATGACGCCCTTGGCGGCCGCCTTGTACCGGGTCGCTAGCAGTGCCGCGCCGGAAGCCGATACTACCGTTCCGAGAACCGCAGGAATCAAACCTTCACGCACATAAAACACTCCTTTGGATTAAGTTTGAGAAGACGGTAATAGGATTGTCCGAAGCGCCGTTTCCTATCCGAAAAGGCCGTCGTTAGCCGTGTGGCTCGGCAGCGGCCTTTTCGGGATGCGGTTCGCGATCCCCAGCCGATTACAAGATGACTTTACATCACGTCTGCGATATAATTGAATAATGACCATTTTCAGAAACTAAGGAGTTGTCGTGATGGCTTTGAAGGCAGGAATCGTCGGCTTGCCGAACGTAGGCAAATCGACGTTGTTTAACGCAATTACCCAGGCGGGCGCGGAATCTGCGAACTACCCGTTCTGTACCATCGACCCGAACGTAGGGGTTGTAGAAGTGCCGGACGAACGGCTGCAGAAGCTGGCCGAGATCGTCAACCCGAACCGGATCGTGCCTACGGCGTTCGAATTTATCGACATCGCCGGCATCGTGAAAGGCGCGAGCAAAGGGGAAGGGCTTGGCAATAAATTTTTGGCCCATATCCGCGAAGTGGATGCGATCGTGCATGTCGTCCGCTGCTTCCAGGATGAGAACATTACGCACGTGTCCGGCAAAGTCGACCCGATCAGCGATATCGAGACGATCAATCTTGAGCTCATTCTCGCCGACCTGGAGTCGGTGGAGAAGCGCATCGACCGCTCTCGTAAAAATATGAAAGGCGGCGACAAGAAATACGCTGCCGAGGTGGAGTGCCTCGAACGGATCAAAGAGGCGCTGTACAACGATCAGCCCGCGCGCAGCGTCGAGGTTAGCGAGGAAGAAGCGCTGCTTATTCGCGATCTTCATTTGCTGACGATGAAAAAAATGCTCTATGCGGCCAACGTTAGCGAAGCGGAAGTCGCGAACGCGGACGACAATCCTTACGTGCAACTGGTTCGAGAATTTGCGGCCAAGGAAGGCGCGGAAGTCGTGCCGATCAGCGCGAAGGTAGAATCGGAAATCGCGGAGCTGGAGGGCGAAGACAAGGAAATGTTCCTTGAAGAGCTCGGCCTGACGGAGTCCGGCTTGAACCGGCTCATTCGCGCAGCCTACAAGCTGCTCGGCCTGTATACGTATTTCACGGCAGGCGTGCAGGAAGTTCGCGCATGGACGATCCGTAAAGGGTTGAAAGCGCCGCAGGCGGCAGGCGTAATCCATACGGACTTCGAACGCGGCTTTATTCGCGCGGAGGTTGTCTCTTACGACGACCTGATCGCGGCAGGCTCGATGAACGCAGCCAAAGATAAGGGCCAGCTGCGGCTGGAAGGCAAAGAATATGTCGTGAGCGACGGCGACGTTATGCATTTCCGCTTCAATGTATAGCGGACCGTCGTACCCGTAAACCGATATACCAAACGAAAGTTTTGAAAAAGCAAGGGGTGAACGAACATGTTGGACCGGCTTCAATCATTGGCCGACCGTTATGATAAATTAAGCGAGCTGCTATGCGATCCGGACGTGGCGAACGATCCGAAGAAGCTGCGCGAATATTCCAAAGAGCAGTCCGATCTGCAAGAAGCGTATAACGCTTATATGGAATATAAGTCTGTCATGGAGCAGCTCGAGCAGGCGAAAGCGATGCAGAACGAGAAGCTTGACGACGAAATGCGCGAGATGGTCAAGATGGAAATCGACGAGCTCGTGGAAAGCAAAAACCGTCTGGAAGAGCAGCTCAAGATCTTGATGCTGCCGAAGGACCCGAACGACGACAAGAACGTGATCGTCGAGATTCGCGGAGCCGCAGGAGGCGACGAGGCGGCGTTGTTCGCTGCCGATCTGTACCGGATGTATACGCGCTATGCCGACTCCCAGGGCTGGAGAGTGGAGGTGCTGGATACGAACCTGAACGATCTGGGCGGGTTCAAAGAGGTCATCTTCATGATTACCGGCAAGGGCGCATACAGCAAAATGAAATACGAAAGCGGCGCGCACCGGGTACAGCGGATTCCGGTTACGGAATCCGGCGGACGTATTCATACGTCCACATCGACGGTCGGCGTTATGCCGGAGGTCGAGGATTTCGACATCGAAATCAAGGAGAGCGACATTCGCGTCGATACGTTCTGTTCGAGCGGAGCGGGCGGCCAGTCCGTCAACACGACGAAATCTGCCGTGCGGGTAACCCACGTGCCGACGGGCATCGTGGCGACTTGTCAGGACGGCAAATCGCAGAACTCCAACAAAGAGAAGGCCCTGCAGGTGCTGCGGGCGCGGATTAACGACAAGTTCCTGCAGGAAGAGCAAGCCAAGTATGCCGACGAGCGCAAAAGCAAAGTCGGTACCGGCGACCGCAGCGAACGGATCCGTACGTACAACTTCCCGCAAAGCCGTGTGACGGATCATCGGATCGGCTTGACGCTGCACCGGTTGGAGACTGTTTTGAACGGCGACTTGGAAGAAATCGTTTCGGCATTGACGGTAGCCTCCCAGGCGGACCAGCTGGACGAAAAAGGAGAATAACACGTCATGCCTATGCATGCGGATTCCATACGTGAAGCCTATCTTAAGGCTTCTTCTTTTTTACGCGACAAGGGTGTGGCTGACAGCGCGGCAAATGCGGAGCTGCTGCTGCAGCATGCGCTCGGCTTGGACCGTACGTCGCTGCTGCTGCGCTGGTCCGAGCCTTTCCCGGCGGAGCGGGAGGCCGTTTGGTGTGAGCTGCTGGACCGCAAAGCTGCCGGCGAGCCGGCGCAGTATATTATCGGCGAGCAGGAGTTTTACGGGCTGCCTTTCACGGTAAACCGCAACGTGCTCATTCCGCGCCCCGAAACGGAGCTGCTCGTCGAGCGGATGATCGCGGAAGGCAGAAGGCTTTGGCCGGACGGGAGCCCGCTGCTTGCCGACGTCGGAACGGGAAGCGGGGCGATTCCGGTCGCAATAGCGGTGAATTGCCCGTCATGGCGGGTCATGAGCTCTGACATTTCGTCCGGCGCGCTGGAGACGGCTAGAGGCAACGCAGTGCGCAACGGAGTAAGCGATCGGGTGGAATTGATGCAAGGCGATCTGCTGGCGCCTTATATCGAGCGGGGTCTCGCCATCGATCTTCTGGTGTCCAATCCCCCGTACATCTCGACGGGAGATATGGCAGGCTTACAGCCGGAGGTAAAGGATTACGAGCCTCACAGCGCTTTGGACGGGGGTGTCGAGGGACTCGATTTATACCGGAGAATGGTTGCGCAGTTAGCGGAGCTGAAGGCGATCCCGCGGGTAGTCGGGTTTGAAGTCGGGCAAGGCCAAGCCCGCGAAGTAGCGCGTATGCTGAGCGGCGCGGCCGACTGGACGAAGATCGACCTTATAGCCGATCTCGCGGGAATTGAGCGTCATGTCGTGGCCATAAGGTAGACATGCAAAAGCGGATAGACGATAAAGCGTAAGGAGCTTTGTCGTCTATCCGCTTTTTTCATGTTGCGGGTTTATGTGGACTCTCGTCATGTACGGATACAGCAGCACCAGCCCGGCTATATAGAGGGCGAAGGCGACAAGCGGCGGCAGCAAGTGGAGCAGATCCGTATAGCCGATCGCAAGATGGACGCCGAAGGCTGCAACAAAGCCCGGAAGCCCGCCGATCAGCAGCGTCCACCACAGCCATCGTTCTCCCTGGTTAATGCCCCATAAGGCCGAAGCCAGAATGGCGATCGCATCCGCAAACAGCGCGCCGCCGAACCCGGCCCGGTCATGGGCAATGAGCGGAATGAGCCGTTCGTTAAGCTGGGACAGCATTTCCGGGGTGGTGCATAAGAAAACCAGGTCCGTCGGGACGAATACGCCGTTCATGCCGATCCAGGCAATGACGGCGCCTCCGGCCGCAAACGCAAATCCGAGCGAGACGAGCATCAGCTGTCCCCACTGGGCTCGTTTCCAGCTGCGGTCGTTATATCGGTTAGGCGGCTTCCGCGACGGTTGGTCGGCGCGACTCCGCATCGATAACAGAAACATCGGAAACAGGATGATGGCGACAAGCGCATGCAGCGGATCGAAATAGCCGTAGCCCAGAAACAGAAAAAAGCTGGAGAAGCCGACGGCTCCTGACGTAAGCAGCGCGGTCTTGGCCCAATGCTGCCGTCTGCGCAGGCCGAATAACGCGAATAGACCGTAAAGGATACCGATCGACATCATCGTCCCAGCCAGCGTCAGACGATCGTGAGACATGAAGGGAAGCAGACGGCTGTTCAACTGTTCGAGCATCGTCCGGTTCATATTCAAATAGGACACGTCGTAAGGAAGCACCACGGAGGTGGCGGCAATCCACCATGCCAATAAGCCGCCGACAAGCATGCCCAAGCCAAGCAGGCACATCCAGCCCCAATCCCGCCAAAAGGAAGGCGCGGCCGGAGCGGGCGTTGAACGGACGCGCTCGTAAACCGCCGCTTCGTTGATCCGTTTGGCCAGTCCCGGTCCGCTGTAGACGAAGCCGCTGTGCAGGTGGACCGAATCTGCACCGGCCTGCATCAGGTCGATGGCGTCCTGCGGCTCGTGAATGCCCGCCGAGGCGAGAATCGGGAGTTTGCTGCCGCTTATTTCGCGTATGCGGCGCAGCAGCTCCAGACACGGCTGCTTGCCGCTGCGTCCGACTGTATCGCCGGATTCGGTGCGGATAAAATCGCCGATCGACACCCCGTCATAACCATTGTCCTTGACGGCAAGCAGCAGCGTCTCCAAAAGCGGCGGCGGGCAGTCAAGCGGAATATAGAGCATAACGGGGAGCGACGGGGCCAAGGAATGGAGCGTTTCTCCGATTTGCGCGATGCAGCCGGCGGTTTGCTCGGACGTCCAGCTCCGCTCGACCGTGGCGTCGAGAATAAAGCCGTCGGCATAAGGAGCTAGCGTCTCCAGCAGAAAGCGCTGTTCGGCGAATGCAAGTTCCGGCGACAGACCGGGCGTATGGGCGACGCGAAATAAATAAGGCGGCTTTTTGCCCGGTTTATGGTTGTGGCCGGCGTTATGTGAAGGGTCATGCCTGTTTGCGTATGCGCGCTCTTTAACTAATCGGAGAGCAATGGCATCAACCCCGTCGTTGACATAGGCATTCGGATAAAGGAGCTCTTCCCGGGCGTCATCGCGGATAATCGGTCTGTCGTCCGTTATTGGCTTGGCGGTGACCGGTCCGATTTCCACATAGCCGATCCCGAACTGGGAGAGCGCTTTGCGGCCGGTTCCGTGCACGTCCAGCCCTCCGCTTAAACCGACGGGGCTCCGCAGAGGAATGCCCGCTATTTCGGTGCCCAGGATGGACGGCAGCTCGGCATGTCCAAGCGTCCGGATGACGAGCGCTCCGCCGGGAAACCGGCTTAAGGCGCCCATGGCGCCGAGTGTCAGATCCCGGGCCGTTCGGGCAGGAAGCCGGAACAGCAGCGGGCGGAACAGCGTTTGATACGACCAATCCGGCATGCCGGCAGCCTCCTTTTTCGGAAAGGGTTTATGAAGGAGCCAAGAGATTGCGAAAGGGTAGCCCCTTGATCATAACAAGGGCGTCCGAACTTGTAAATTTCCAGTTGCGTCAGGCCAGGTCTCTGTCCTCTTGTCTACCGAAATGATATACAATAAGAATGCTAGACTCCTAGAGTTCCGGATGATTTGGCGAACTAGAGAATGGAGTGTGGCGGCGGATCGTATCCGAATAAGAGGAGGGGATTGCTTTGACGCAATCGGAAATCGGCATGAAGCCGGCAACGCCCATCTTGCGTATTTTCGACGAGGCGAAGGCAAAAGCGTTTTATATCGGATTTTTGGAGTTTCAGCTCGATTGGGAGCACCGGTTTGAAGAAGGATTTCCGTTATATATGCAGGTTTCGCGGGGTTCCTGTCTCCTCCATCTTTCCGAACATCACGGCGACTGCACGCCGGGCTCGGCGGTCCGGATCGAAGCGAGCCCCATCGAGCCGTTCCACGCCGGTTTGCTTGCCAAAGCTTATAAATATGCGCGCCCGGGCCTCGAAAGTACTCCTTGGGGCACAAGGGAGGTCTGTGTGACCGACCCGTTCGGCAACCGGATCGTCTTTTACGAGGATAACCAGCGTTAAAAAAATTGCTAGATTGCTAGGTTTAAAGCAAGCCCCTCCTGACCATACTTGGACTATGGAACGGGAAGGGGTTGTGCGCAATGGTAAAACGGGTTTCGTTACGGCAATATGCGTACGTCATATTCGCGATGCTGGTAATGATCGCATGCTGGGAAACGAATAAATCGAATGCGGCGGTTGTCGGCTCGGACATTCCGTCGGAAGCGATCCGTCTTCGCATATTGGCCAACTCCGACGCCGTTCAGGATCAAGCGATCAAACGCGTCATCCGCGACGCGATCATCGCCGAAATGGACAAATGGGTGAGCGAGCCGCAAGGCATCGACGAGGCCCGGCAGATCGTGCGTGATCATTTGCCGGAGCTTGGCGCCCTGGTAGGCAAGCAGCTGGAGGAGCACGGTTACGCGTACGGATACAGCGTAGAGCTCGGCATCGTACCGTTTCCGACGAAAATGTACGGCAACCGCATCTATCCCGCAGGGGAGTATGAAGCGCTGCGGGTGACGCTCGGCAAAGGCGAAGGACAAAACTGGTGGTGCGTGCTGTTCCCGCCCTTGTGCTTCGTGGATGCGGCGTCGGGTGAAGCGGTAGCCAAAGACAAGGACACAGCAGATGTCCGTCAAACGGCAAATACGGCGAAGCCCGTGCAAACGTCGGTAAAAGCACCGAAAGAAGACAACAAGCGCAGCGGCAGTGCAGAGTCCTTATCGAAGCAGAACGCGAAGGATAAGGAAACGAAGCTGGAAACGTCCGCCAAAGGCACGAAAGTGGTAGTTTCCGCTTCGGGCACGCAAAAAACGGTGGAAGCGGATCAGCTTGGCGAACGTCCGGCTATGAAATTTTTCATCTGGGAAAAAATCAAGTCGATTTTCTCCGCCATTAAAGGCTGGTTCTCCTGATTTCGTGACAGCGTCCGACTAGCGAGGTATAATGACAACAAAAAACGCAGAGGATTCTATTGATGAAAACGAAAAATTGGGCAGTCGGCAAGGAACTCCTACCGGACCGGCTGTCTATCATACAAGAAGCGGCCGAATTTCTCCGCGCGGGGAAATTGGTCGCTTTTCCAACGGAAACGGTATACGGGCTCGGCGCGGATGCGCGAAGCACCGAAGCGGTGGAAGGCATTTTCCGGGCAAAAGGGCGGCCTTCCGACAACCCGCTGATCGTCCATATCGCGGATAAGTCTCAGCTGCACGATCTGGTCGATCGCGTGGATGAGACTTCTTGCCGTCTCATGGACGCTTGCTGGCCGGGACCGCTTACGCTCGTGCTGCCGGTCAAACCCGGCGCTGTGTCGCCACGCGTGACGGCGGGCCTCGCGACCGTCGCCGTGCGCATGCCCGAGCATCCGCTCGCGCTCGCGCTGCTGCGCGCCGCCGGCTGCCCGGTCGCTGCGCCTAGCGCGAACCGCTCCGGCCGGCCGAGCCCGACCGAGGCGCAGCACGTGCGCGACGACCTGGACGGCCTGATCGACGGAATCGTCGACGGCGGGCCGACCGGGGTCGGCGTCGAGTCGACCGTCGTCGAGGTCGATGCGGACGGACGCGTGCACGTGCTGCGCCCGGGGGGCGTCAGCGCGGAGCGGTTAGCGCAGCTCGTGCCGGAGGCGCAGATCGTTGCGGCGGCGCACGATGACGGCGCAGACGGCTACGGCGCGGTGGCCGCCGGCGGTGCTGCGGGCCCGGACGCGCCGGCGGGCGGCAGAGACGGCGGCGCGCAGCCGCTGACGGCCACGGCGCCGAAGTCGCCCGGCATGAAGTACGCGCATTACGCGCCGCGAGGCCGGCTTACGCTCGTCCGCGGGGACTCCGCCGAGCGGGTGGCGGCTTATATCCGGCAGGAGCTTGACGCGGCGCGGTCGCGCGGCGAAGTAACCGGCGTCCTGACGGTTGCGGAGCGCGCTTCGTTGTATACGGCCGATCTCGTCGTGCCTTGCGGAAGTCTTGCAGAGCCGGAGTCGGTTGCACGCGGCCTGTATGCGGCGCTGCGCCGGTTTGACGACGCCGGAGCGACGTTCATTTTGGCGGAAACGCCGGAGGAGCGGGGCATCGGCGCGGCCGTCTTGAACCGCTTGCGCAAAGCGGCTGCGGATCGCGTTGTGGAGGTATAGCAATAGAAGGAAGCCGCGTTAGCCGCTTATTTTCATAGCCGGACTTATAGGACTTGTCCTGCCATTTGGATTCCGAAACGTTCCGTACAAGCATCTTTCCCAAGTTGTCCGCATATGTTGAACAAGGACAGGCGGATCGGAGGGACGGGATATGGATACGGCGGCGGCGATGTGGGGACAGCTTGCCACGCTGCTGGTGATGGCGTTTGCGCTAGGCTTGGACGCATTTTCGCTCGGCATCGGAATCGGCATGAAAGGAATCCGGTTCATTCACATTTTGAAAATCGGCTTGATCACCGCTTTGTTCCATGTGCTGATGCCGTTGTTCGGAATGTTTACCGGCTACTATGTAGGGACGCTGCTCGGCAATGTGGCAACCGCTGCGGGCGGGGGTCTTTTAATTCTCCTTGGAGGGCATATGCTGTATAGTGCGCTGAAGGGAGAGGACGCTCCGTCGTTCGATCACGGCACGCTGTGGGGCATCGTGCTTCTGGCGCTGACGGTCAGCGTCGATTCGTTCTCGGTCGGCGTTTCGTTCGGGATGTTCGCCTCGGACTTCTTGCTTACCGTACTGTTGTTCGGCACCTTCGGCGGCATCATGTCGATCCTCGGGCTGTGGCTGGGGCGAAGTGCGGGCCTTTGGGTCGGCGAGTACGGAGAAGCGTTCGGCGGCATCATCTTGCTCGTTTTCGGCATCAAATTTTTGCTGTAGCGCGCTTTTTGCTACAATGGAAGCATACCACTACCTATAACTCGCTCGCGAGAGAAGGGGGCGAAACGATATGGCTCATCGCATTTTGTTCGTCTGTACGGGGAATACATGCCGAAGCCCGCTGGCCGAAGGGCTTTTGCGGATATTGGCGGGGGTGAAGGGGCTTCCGGTCGAAGTAAAGTCGGCCGGCGTAGCCGCGATGGACGGCTGCTCCGTATCGGCGCATTCGGCATCGATTTTGCGTGACAAGGGGTTTACGGGTTCGATTACGTCCCAAACGCTCACCGGCCAACTCGTCGGCTGGGCTGATTTGATTTTGACCATGACGGTTAACCATAAACGGTCGGTCATTCAGCAGTACCCGGATTCCGCGGACAAAACGTTCACGCTCAAAGAGTACGCCGAGGACGACGCAAGGGTGCTTGAGGCCGTCCGCGAGCACGGAGAGCTGAGCGCGGAGCTTCATATGAAGCAGGCCCTTGGCCAGCCTATAAGCCCGCAGGAATGGGGGAGGCTGCGCGATATGGCCGATCGGCTGCCGAATTACGATATCGCCGACCCGTACGGCGGCTCCAAAGCCATGTATGAGCATTGCGCGGCGGAAATCGAAAGCAGCCTATATAAATTGCAGGGCCGCTTGAGAGCGGATTGACCGCTTGGCGGGGGCTCCCGGCGCTTCGGTATTCTCTTGCGAGGCGCCGCCTGCTCCCTACCGATTTTAGCAAGATGCGGCAGGCATCCGGAATCTTTACAGCGCGGCAGGAATGCGTTATGATAGGGGTAAGTGAATAGGACTCAATGTAACTGGCGACAAGTGGGAATAACCACAATGGAGCATTGAGGGAATCGGCCGGTCGCCTGGGCAAAGAGCAACGACGTGGAAGCACGCGTGTGCTCTTTTTCTGTTTTCCGGCAAGAATAGGTTATACTAAGGGAAGTGCCTGGACTACGGAATTTGCAAGAAGCCGGAACGCTGATCGTTCCCGGAATGGAAGCGGCTTTTCTGTAAAGGTACGACGAGTACGGATTTTGAGGAAAGAGGTGTCCTTATGAAAATTGTTATTGGTTCCGATCACGGCGGTTTTGCGTTAAAAGACGGCATTAAGGCGCTGATTACCGAAATGGGGCATGAGGTTATCGACGTGGGCTGCGACTGCACCGATTCCGTCGATTACCCGGATTACGCGCTGCCGGTATGCGAGCAGGTCGTATCCGGCGAGGCCGACCGCGGTATTCTGATTTGCGGGACGGGGATCGGCATGTCGATCGCGGCCAACAAAATTCCCGGCATCCGCTGCGCGCTCGTACACGATACCTTCTCTGCTAAAGCGACGCGCGACCATAACGATTCCAATGTGCTGGCGCTGGGCGAACGCGTTATCGGGCCCGGACTCGCTGCGGAAATCGTGCGTATTTGGGTAGAGACGCCATTCTCGCATGGACAGCGTCACGAAACCCGCGTTGGCAAAATCAAGGCGCTGGAAGACAAGTATTCCATCCACCCGTAAGGGAACAGGAAGAAGGCGCCCGATTGGCGGCTTTCTAACAGCGCCAGGGTATATCCGGACGCCACTAACGGAAAGGGGATGCCGCAATGCAGTCATCAGACGTCAAACCGGAAGAAATCGCAACCGAACAATCCGCCAGCGTCGATCCGAAAGCTGCGCTGGACAAGATCGAGGCGGACGTCGAGACGGTACTCGGGGAGCTCATCCAAGCGGGACGGGTGCAGCCGGGCCAGATCGTCGTCATCGGTACGAGCACGAGCGAAGTACTTGGCCGCCACATCGGAACGGCCGGCACCCTTGAAGTGGCGGAACGGCTGTACCGCGGCATCATGCGGGTAAGGGCCAAAGCCGGCTTCTATCCGGCCTTCCAGTGCTGCGAGCATCTGAACCGCGCGCTTGTAATCGAGCGCGAGCTGCTGGCCCGCAGCCCGCAGCTTGATGAGGTATCGGTGATTCCGGTGCCTAAAGCGGGCGGATCGATGGCCGCTTATGCGTACCGGCACCTTAAGGAACCGGTGCTGGTGGAAGAGATAGCCGCGCATGCGGGCATCGACATCGGCGGCACGCTGATCGGGATGCATTTGCGGCGCGTTGCCGTTCCGCTGCGTCCTTCGATCCGCGTGATCGGCCAGGCTCCGGTACAGCTCGCTTACACGCGTCCGAAGCTGATCGGCGGCGTGCGCGCCGTCTATACGGAGGAAGCCGCCGGCGAAGCGGGCGGGAGCTGTTCTTAACGCCTAAGCGTTCATTCAAGGTTAAAGGCTAACGCTCAGCGTTGCCGGTATCATTTTTTCTTATCGATTAATGGGAAGCATCATCTAACCGTCTATAACGACTACGACTCAGGAGGAATCAAACATGGATCATTTGCGTAAAGCGGACCCGAAAGTATTGGAAGCGATGAATTTGGAGCTGGGCAGACAGCGCGACAAAATCGAGCTGATCGCCTCGGAAAACTTCGTTAGCCCTGCCGTTATGGAAGCTATGGGATCGGTATTGACGAACAAATATGCGGAAGGCTACCCGGGCAAGCGTTTCTACGGCGGCTGCGAATATGTCGACGTTGTGGAAGACATCGCGCGCGATCGCGCTAAGGAATTGTTCGGCGCGGAGCACGCGAACGTTCAGCCTCACTCCGGCGCGCAAGCAAACTTGGCTGTATATTTGGCTACGGTAAAACCAGGCGATACCATTTTGGGCATGAACCTGGCGCACGGCGGCCATTTGACTCACGGCAACCCGGCTAACGCATCCGGCCTTCTGTACAATTTCGTCGCATACGGCGTCAACGAGCAAACGTTCCGCATCGATTACGACGAAGTCCGCAAAGCGGCTTTCAAGCATAAGCCTAGAGTAATCGTTGCAGGCGCAAGCGCGTATCCGCGTACGATCGATTTCGAAGCATTCGCGCAAATCGCTAACGATGTAGGCGCGCTGTTCATGGTTGACATGGCGCACATCGCGGGCCTTGTTGCAACGGGCTTGCACCCGAATCCGGTGCCGCACGCGCATTTCGTTACGACGACGACGCATAAAACGCTTCGCGGTCCGCGCGGCGGGATGATCCTTTGCCGGGAAGCATGGGCGAAGGAAATCGACAAAGCGGTATTCCCGGGAACGCAAGGCGGTCCTTTGATGCACGTTATCGCCGCTAAGGCGGTATCGTTCGGTGAAGCGCTGCAACCTTCGTTCAAAACGTATGCACAGAACGTCATCGACAACGCCCAAGCTATGGCGCAAGAGCTGATTGCCCAAGGACTCGACATCGTGTCCGGCGGTACCGACAATCACCTGCTGCTCGTTGACCTGCGTAACATCAACTTAACCGGTAAAGTGGCTCAGCACATTCTCGATGAAGTCGGTATCACGGTTAACAAGAACGCGATTCCGTTCGATCCGACCAGCCCGTTCGTAACAAGCGGTATCCGTCTCGGTACGCCTGCGGCGACTTCCCGCGGATTTGACCAAGCGGCCATGAAGTCGATCGCCCAAATGATCGCACTGACGCTCAAAAACCCGAACGATGCTGCGGTTCACGATAAAGTGCGCGGTATGGTTGCCGATTTGACGGCGCAATACCCGATGTATCCGGGCCTTACCTATAGTCAGGTATAATCGGCATTCCTTTTCATAGAAGCGGGTCGCTTGCGACCCGTTTTTTTGCACGATTTCGGGTCGAAGCCTGATCATCGTCTCGCTAGCGGGCAAACGGTTCGGAATGAAGCATGGCGGGGGAGGCGCGATTCTGGAAAATAAGGGTGATGCGCCGGTTAATCGGGATTATTCTGATATTTTTCGACGCGTTTCGGGAACGATTTATAAAAGACGACAAATGCGATACTGCATGTTGAACGATTGTGGTATAATAAGCAAGGTTTCTGTAAATTCCTGTTGACAACAGGCTTAGAACGTGAGTAACGCATGGGAAGCGCCTGTCATGTAAGCAGAACAATCGGGAGGAACAACATGGGTAACCTGTTTGTTTGCGATCACCCTTTGATCCAGCACAAACTAACGTACATACGTGATAAAAATACGAAGACGAAAGATTTCCGCGAGCTGGTGGACGAGGTGTCCTCGCTCATGGCGTACGAGATTACGCGCAACGTCGCTCTCGAGCAAGTGGAGGTGGAGACGCCTGTTACTAAGGCTACCTGCCGTATCGTGTCCGGAAGCAACAAGATCGGCTTGATCCCGATCCTGCGTGCCGGGCTAGGCATGGTCGACGGTATGCTGAAGCTGATGCCTACGGCTGAAGTGGGACACATCGGGCTCTACCGCGATCCGCAAACGCTGCAGCCGGTGGAGTATTACGTGAAGCTGCCGACCGATCCGACACAGCGCGAGCTGATCGTCATCGATCCGATGCTGGCGACAGGCGGATCCGCAATCGCGGCAATCGATCTTCTGAAAAAACGGCAATGCACCCGCATCAAGCTGATGTGTCTGATCGCTGCGCCGGAAGGCGTTGCTGCCGTACAGAAGGCACATCCGGACATCGATATTTACGTCGCGGCCGTTGACGAGTATTTGAACGACCACGGGTATATCGTTCCCGGTCTTGGGGATGCGGGAGACAGGCTGTTCGGCACCAATTGATTACGATGTAAAGAATAGGCGGCTACAGCGCCATGCTGCGCTCCGCCTTTTTGCGGCGAATGCGGCAGCGGAGCAACTGGTTTTGCGGCTCTACATGGATGATGGGGGGAATAATCGGATGAAACGCATCAAAGTCATGACCATATTCGGGACGCGTCCCGAGGCGATCAAGATGGTTCCGCTCGTTCTCGAGCTGCAAAAATATCCGGAGCAAATTGAATCGGTCGTTTGCGTGACCGCTCAGCACCGGCAAATGTTAGATCAGGTGCTGGAATTGTTTCACGTGAAACCGGATTACGATCTCGACGTCATGAAAGACCGCCAGTCGCTTAACGAGCTGACGGTTCGCGTGCTGCAAGGGCTCGATCCGATTTTGAAGGAAGCGAAGCCGGATATCGTGCTGGTTCACGGCGATACGTCGACGACATTCCTTGCAAGCTACGCGGCCTTCTTGCAGCGGATTAAAGTCGGTCATGTGGAAGCGGGACTTCGTACTTGGAACAAGCTTTCGCCGTATCCGGAAGAAATGAACCGCCAGCTTACGGGAGTGCTGTCCGATCTTCATTTTGCTCCGACCGACTGGTCGGCAGGCAATCTGAGGAACGAAAGCAAGCCGGAGGATGCGATATACGTAACCGGCAATACGATAACCGATGTCCTGCAATACTTGGTTAAGGAAGATTTCACGCATCCGATGCTCGATTGGGCCAAGGACGGAAAGCTTATTCTCATGACAGCGCACCGCAGCGAGTCGCAAGGGGAACCGCATCGACGTATTTTCCAGGCGGTGAGACGAATCGCGGACGAGTTCGAGGATGTACGCATTGTGTATCCGGTTCATCTGAACCCCGCCGTCCTAGAACCCGCACACGAAATATTAGGCGGTCATCCGCGCATTCAGTTGATTAAACCGCTAGACGTCTTCGAATTGTACAACTTCTATCCGCACACGCACTTGATCTTGACCGATTCGGGCGGGATTCAGGAAGAGGCACCTTCATTCGGTATTCCGGCACTGGTGCTTCGCGATACAACTGAACGCCCGGAAGGCGTCGGCGCCGGCGTTTTGGAACTGGTTGGAACGGACGAAGAGCTTGTCTACAGCAGGGCGAAGGCGCTGCTTACGGACGAAGCACTGTATGAGAAGATGAGCAAAGCATCGAATCCGTATGGGGACGGCCAAGTGTCGACGAGAATCGTCAAGGCGATCTTGCATCATTTCGGACTTGCACCGGAACGGCCTGAACCTTTTTCTTCTAAATAAACGCTGCGATTGAGATCGTGAAAGAAAGAGCTTTTGGAAGCATTTTCATGGCATATGCCGGACGGCGGCGCTCCAGTCAAGGGACAACCCTTCCGGCATGCCGAAAAAGCCCGCACCATACAGTGCCGCTGTCTGGTTTCCAAAACCGGGAAGCCTTGAAGCACAAGGGTTTTTCGCAAAATGTTCACGAAATGTTTGATATTTGATGAATTGACATTGCCACCATGCTCCGATACAATAAATGAGGATTGTTAGGGGTTGTGCCATGAAGAAATCGGATTCTTCCAACCAGAGTCCATGGCGGGCTGCCGGATTACTAGGAGCGATTGGTCTGGATGTTGCGGCCTGTACGGTACTCGGGTATTTCGGCGGACGTTATGCGGAAAGCATTTTCGGCGGAGGAAAGGGATGGGTAATCGGGGGCGTGCTGGTCGGCTTTTTCGTCGGCATCGCAACGGTCGTTCTAATCATAAGGAAATTTATGGAGGACGACAAATGATTGACTTATCGACCCATCTTCGGACTTTGCTGCGCGCAACTCTTTTTCTTATGGCTGCAGGACTTGTTGGTTGGGCGTTGGTCCCATGGATTCGCCCTTATGCGGCGGGAGTCATGCTGGGAGCGGTCGGCAGTCTCGTGAATGCGCATCTGCTGCGTTACAAGATTGAAATGCTTGGGCAGCAGCTTGTCGAGAAAACGCAGAAACGAGTCGGTCTAGGGTTTGTGGCGCGTCTTAGCGTGTCGCTGATTGCCGTTATGGTGGCGATCAAGCAGCCCGGAGTCGATTTGCCGTCGACGATCGTTGGTTTATTTTTTGCCCAAATGGTTACACTCCTTTTAGGCATTGTAACCATTTTTAAACGTAAGTAGCAATGCAACCCATTGGAAAGGGGTGAAAATGGACTAATGCATGAATTTCCTTTATGGCAAATCGGCGGATTGAACATCGACGTTTCTACTTTTTTGGCGATTATCGTGTCCTGTGTCGTCGTGTTCGTGCTGGCTCGCGTTGCAGTAAGCAACCTGTCAGTCGAAAACCCTTCCAAGATTCAAAACTTCATGGAGTGGGTCGTAGAGTTCGTACACAACCTGATAGCCAGCACCATGCCGCTTAACAAGGTAAAAACTTACCTCTCTCTCGGTATGACGCTGATTCTCTTTATCTTCGTTTCCAACTTGCTTGGCCTGCCTTTCGGTATCGTGACCGAGCATACGGAAGAAGTGAAGCTATTCGGACATACGTTAATCTCGCAAGAGATGATTCAAAAAGGGATCGACAAGGGCCATCACGGGGCGGAAGTGGCATGGTGGAAATCGCCAACCGCTGACGTATCGGTAACGTTCGGTCTTGCTGCGATCGTGTTCTTCTTGACGCATTTCCTTGGGTTGACGCGCAATACCAAGCACTATCTGAAACACTATTTCGAGCCGTTCCCTTTCTTTTTCCCATTGAACGTGCTTAAAGAGCTTTCGAAGCCGCTGACGCTCAGCCTTCGTTTGTTCGCTAACATTTTTGCGGGTGAAGTACTGATCTCGACCATTCTTATGGCCGGCGTCTGGGGAACTCCGCTACTTGCCGCTTGGCAAGGTTTCAGTCTTTTCGTAGGCGGCGTACAGGCGTTCCTGTTTACGATTTTGACCATGGTGTACATTGGCTCGGCAGCTATCCACAATGAAGAAGATCATCATTAAGAAGTTGTCGCGCTCATTTATGAGGCAAAGCCTCTCGGGTAAAACCCGTATATCTTAGATTCACCACTATGAGGAGGATGTTTACAAATGGAATTATTGGCAGCAGCAATCGCTATCGGTTTGGGTGCACTTGGCGCAGGTATTGGTAACGGTATGATCGTAAGCAAAACGGTAGAAGGTATCTCCCGTCAGCCTGAGCTCCGCGGTACGCTTCAAACGACAATGTTTATCGGTGTTGGTATCGTCGAGGTTGTTCCTATCATCGGCGTCGTTCTTGCATTCCTGATGTTCTTCAAAGCGTAAATCACATGCCCGTGTATTGGCGGGGAAGGCCTAAGCCATCCGCGCCTTCGTTTTGCCCAAGATTGAGCGGCGGTTACAACAGCAGGATAGGATAGCAACAGTGCGCCGATCTTGGGTCTTTTAAAGCGAAAGGGTGCTTGTGTACGACAAGCGTCGTTGATGATTTTTCGTAGGAATTGGAAGGGAGTGACAGGAATGTCTTGGCATTGGGAGTCGTTTGCATTTGCGATTTTGGCCTTTGCGATATTGTACTGGCTGCTGAACAGATACGCATTCGGACCGCTCTTCGGCATGATGGAGAAGCGCCGCGAAATGATCGCTCAGCAAATGAAATCGGCCAGCGATAACCGCGATCAAGCGGATAAATTGTTGGCGGAACAGAAACAAGTCATCGAAGAAGCCCGTAAAGAGGCTTACGCGATTATCGAACAGTCCCGCAGCATGAGCAGCAAGCAAGCGGACGAATTGATTCAACAAGCGAAAGCGGAATCCAACCGCATTAAAGAAGATGCGCTCAAGGATATCGAGAGCGAGAAGAATAAGGCAGTTGCAGCATTGCGCGGTCAAGTAAGCGCGATGGCGGTTATGGTGGCTTCGAAGATCATCGAGAAGCAAGTTGACGAGAAGTCGCAAGAAGAGCTCATTGACAAATACCTCAATGAGGTAGGAGGCAAGCTATGAGCAGCGGTTCGATCGTAGCAAAAAGGTATGCGCGTGCGCTGTTTGAAGTGGCGCGCGAGCAGAACCAGATTGCACAGGTAGAGGAAGAGCTGCGCTCGGTGCTCGCGGTCATTCGGGACAATCCCGATTTTGGCAAGCTGCTGCAGCATCCGAATATCGCATCCGCAGCAAAAATCGACATGGTCAAAGAAATATTCGGCGGCCAATTGTCGGATACCGTTTTTAACACGCTATGCCTGTTGTTGGAAAGACGCCGCGAGGATTCGCTTTCCTTCGTGCTTGACGCCTATATCGCGATCGCGAATGAGACGCTTGGTCAGGCGAATGCCGTTGTGACCTCGCCTTACGCGCTGTCCGACAAGGAAAAAGAAGAAATTACAGCACAATTCGGTAAGCTGGTCGGCAAGAAGATCCGGATTGAAAATGTTATAGACGCAAGCCTGATCGGCGGCGTACAAGTGCAAATCGGGGATCGTTTATACGATGGAAGCTTGTCCGGTAAGCTGACGAGGCTGCAAAACTCGTTCTCAAAAGCACAATAGTTAGGGGTGAGGTTCGTTGAGTATCAGACCTGAAGAAATCAGCACGCTGATTAAGAAGCAAATCGAAAATTATAAATCCGAAATTCAAGTCGTTGAAGTCGGAACGGTTATTCAGGTAGGTGACGGTATTGCCCGTGCACACGGTCTTGATAGTGTTATGGCCGGTGAGCTGCTCGAGTTCTCGAACGGCGTTGTGGGTATGGCCTTGAACCTCGAGGAAAGCAATGTCGGTATCGTTATTTTGGGACCTTTCAAAGATATCCGCGAAGGCGACCAAGTGAAACGTACCGGCCGTATCATGGAAGTTCCAGTAGGCGAAGAATTGCTCGGCCGCGTCGTTAACTCGCTCGGTCAGCCGGTTGACGGCAAAGGTCCGATCAACACGACGCAATTCCGTCCGATCGAATCTCCGGCACCAGGCGTAATGGCGCGTAAATCCGTTCATGAGCCGATGCAAACGGGTATCAAAGCGATCGACTCCATGGTTCCGATCGGCCGCGGTCAACGTGAGCTTATCATCGGCGACCGTCAAACCGGTAAAACGACGATTGCGATCGATACGATCATCAACCAAAAAGGCTCCGGCATGAAATGTATTTATGTCGCGATCGGCCAAAAGCAATCCACGGTAGCGAACGTCGTCGAAACCCTGCGCCGCAACGGCGCGATGGATTACACAATCGTCGTTACGGCAAGCGCTTCGGAACCGGCTCCGCTCTTGTTCTTGGCGCCGTACGCAGGATGCGCAATGGGCGAGTACTTCATGTACAAAGGCGAGCACGTGCTCGTTATTTATGACGACTTGACCAAGCAAGCTGCCGCATACCGTGAGCTTTCGTTGCTCTTGAGACGTCCACCGGGCCGGGAAGCTTACCCTGGTGACGTATTCTATCTTCACTCCCGTTTGCTTGAGCGCGCCGCTAAGCTGAACGATGAGCTGGGCGCAGGTTCCCTGACGGCATTGCCGTTCATCGAGACGCAAGCGTCCGACGTTTCTGCCTATATCCCTACGAACGTGATTTCGATCACGGACGGTCAAATCTTCCTCGAGTCCGACCTGTTCTACTCCGGCCAACGTCCGGCGATCAACGTCGGTATCTCGGTATCCCGTGTCGGTAGCTCCGCACAGATCAAAGCGATCAAAAAGGTTGCCGGTACGCTGAAGCTCGAGCTTCAACAATACCGCGAGCTGGCTGCGTTCGCGCAGTTCGGTTCCGACCTCGACAAATCGACTCAATCGATCTTGAACCGCGGCGCTCGTACGATGGAAGTGCTGAAGCAAGGCGTTAACGAGCCTTTGCCGGTTGAGAAGCAAGTCGTTGCTCTCTTCACGGTCATGAAAGGTCACTTGGATGAAACGTCGGTTCAAGACGTTATCCGTTTCGAAAGAGAGCTTCTGGCGTTCCTTGATTCGAGCCACCCGGAAATTCTCGCTTCGATCCGCGATACGAAGGATCTGGTTGCCGACAACGAGAAAGCGCTCGTTGAAGCGATCAATAAATTCAAAAGAAGCTTTGCGCCATCTGCTTAATCGTCATGATTGGCACGACGACCTGACGCTCCTAACCAAGCTGGCTTTCCGTGAGGAAAGCTTAGCTTGTGCCTAAGGGCTAACGGATCTGACTGCAGCGAGATGCGCAATACGAATAAGCTCCGTATCTTTGGAAGAAACGGAGCACATCTTTCTAATGAAGCTTTCCCCGTGGAAAGTTTAGCAGATGCTCTGCGAAGTAACTTGCTGACGCAAGTTTTAAGGTGGTGAAAGCATGGCAAAAGGGATGCGCGAAATTAAGCGCCAAATCAAGAGTAAACAAAATATGCGTCAAATCACGAAAGCGATGGAAATGGTTGCGGCCTCCAAGCTGAAGAAAGCGCAAAACGGCGCTGAAGCGGCACGTCCGTACGCGGACAAGATAAAGGAAGTAATCGGAAGCATCGCTGCAGGTACGAAAGGCATCAAGCATCCGATGCTGCAATCGCGCGAGGTCAAGAAGACCGGATACCTGGTCATCACGTCGGACCGCGGTCTCGCAGGCGGATTCAATGCCAACGTTCTGCGTAAAGTGATTAACACGATTCGCGAACGGCATAAGTCGAACGATGAATTCGCTATTTTCGTTGTTGGCCGTAAAGGCAGAGATTTCTTCAAAAGACGCAATATCTCTATCCACCAAGAAGTAACCGGACTTCCGGACGCTCCTTCGTTTGCTGACATCAAATCCGTAGCGGCTGCAGCCGTAAAAGGTTTTGAAGCGGGCGAATACGATGAGTTGTACTTGGTATACAACCAGTTCATCAATGCGATTTCGCAAACGCCGGTTGAGAAGAGATTGCTTCCTCTTGATGATATGAAGTCGAGCGGACCGACTACGGATTACGAGTATGAACCGTCTCCGGAGGCTGTGCTTGAGGTGCTGTTGCCGAAATATGCCGAAACGCTTGTTTACAGCGCAGTATTGGAAAGTAAAGCTAGCGAATTCGGCGCACGGATGACTGCAATGGGCAGTGCGACGAAAAATGCGACGAAGATGATCAACGGACTCACGCTCCAATACAACCGTGCACGTCAAGCGGCCATTACCCAGGAAATTTCCGAGATTGTCGCCGGCGCCAACGCCCTGTAAGGGAACGGTTGTTTGAACGATAGAACGAGCAAGTATGCTTTCGATGCCGTTTTGCTTACGCAAAACAGCTTATGCTTTCGAAGTCGGTTTGCTGAAGCAAACCGAGCTTATGCTTTCGATGCCGTTTTGCTTACGCAAAACGTTAGGAGGGAAAACAATGAGTAAAGGACGCGTAGTTCAGGTCCTGGGTCCGGTTGTCGACATCGAGTTCGAACGCGGACAACTGCCTGAAATCCTGAATGCGATCAAAATTCAGCAAAAAGCCCAATCGGCGAACGAACAAGACATCAACCTTACGGTTGAAGCTGCCGTTCACCTTGGGGACAACATGGTACGCTGCGTTGCGATGTCCTCCACAGACGGACTCGTACGTGGTGTTGAAGCCACTGACACGGGCGCTCCGATCAGCGTACCGGTAGGACCGGTTACACTGGGCCGCGTATTTAACGTACTTGGCGATCCGATCGACAACAATGGTGATGTTGATCGTACCATCGCGCATCCGATTCACCGCGAAGCGCCGAAATTCGACGAATTGACGACGCAAGCGGAAATGCTAGAAACGGGTATCAAAGTTATCGACCTTCTGGCTCCTTACATGAAGGGCGGTAAAATCGGTCTCTTCGGCGGTGCGGGCGTAGGTAAAACCGTAACGATGCAAGAGCTGATCCACAACATCGCTTCCGAGCACGGCGGTATTTCCGTATTTGCCGGCGTAGGCGAAAGAACGCGTGAAGGAAATGACCTTTATCACGAGATGAAGGATTCCGGCGTTATTTCGAAAACGGCGATGGTATTCGGACAAATGAACGAACCGCCAGGCGCGCGTCTTCGCGTTGCATTGTCCGGTTTGACGATGGCTGAATATTTCCGTGACGTAGAAGGCCGCGACGTTCTTCTGTTCGTCGACAACATTTTCCGCTTTACTCAAGCGGGTTCCGAAGTTTCCGCGTTGCTCGGCCGGATGCCTTCCGCGGTTGGTTACCAACCGACGCTGGCAACCGAAATGGGCCAACTGCAAGAGCGGATTACGACGACCAAAACAGGCTCCGTAACGTCGATCCAAGCGATCTACGTTCCTGCGGATGACTATACGGATCCGGCTCCGGCAACGGCGTTCGCCCACTTGGACGCAACGACGAACCTTGAGCGCGGTATCGCGGCAAAAGGGATTTTCCCAGCCGTTGACCCGCTTGCTTCCAGCTCGCGTATCCTGACGCCGCAAGTCGTTGGCGCAGAGCACTACGAAGTAGCGCAAGGCGTCAAACGGATTCTGCAGCGTTACAAAGAACTGCAAGATATTATCGCGATCCTCGGTATGGACGAGCTCAGCGATGAAGATAAAGTGACTGTCGGACGTGCACGTCGCGTCGAGCGTTTCTTGTCGCAGCCGCTTCACGTTGCCGAAGCGTTTACCGGTACTCCTGGTATCTACGTTCCGGTTAAAGAAACGGTTCGCAGCTTCAAAGAACTGCTCGAAGGTAAATTCGATGATCTTCCGGAAGCGGCATTCTTCAACGTCGGTACGATTGAAAATGCAGTCGAGAAGGCTCAAAAGCTGTAAGTTTTGACGAAAAAGAGCTATCTGCCCAAACCCTTGCCCAGAATGGGAGGGTTTGACGGCAAAAGCTCTTGGGAGGGTTCAGAGTGAGCAATTTTTTACTGGAAATTGTCACTCCCGAGCGCAAAGTATACGCGGATCATGCGAATATGATTATCGTGAAGGGAGTTGCCGGGGAACTCGGCATTTTGCCGAACCACATCCCTCTCGTTACTCCGCTGAAAGTGGCGCCGATTACCATTAAGAAAGACGGTAAAAACGAGCTTATTGCCGTAAACGGCGGCTTTATGGAAGTCCGTAAGGACAAAGTCGTCATTCTCGCGGAAAGCGCTGAGCTTCCGGGGGATATCGACGTGGAGCGTGCGAAGGCGGCAAAAGAACGCGCTGAAAAACGTCTTGATTCCAAGCAGGATGAGGTCGACTTCCGCCGTGCGGAGCTCGCCCTGCAGCGTGCTTTAAACCGGATTGATGTGGCTGGCAGGAAATAATATAAGGCATCGAGATGCAGGGGAGCGATCCTCTGCGTCTTTTTTCATTTGGAATACATATTATAGAAGGATAGGGCGCCGATGTAAAAATTGTAAACGGGCGATTTTTGCTGAAACTGGAAATGATTTAACGGCCAATGAATGAAAAATGCCGTGTTTACGCATCATGATAAGGGTTAAACAGGAAAAATCAGTTAGACACTACTGATCGCTTTTGTTATAATTGGGACGGAATTTAATCCAATCTACGGAGGGATCCGGCAGCATGTACATGAACAATTATGTCATTGTGGCCATTTTTATCGGACTGGGCATTTTCTTGCCTGTAGCCGCATTGACGATCGGCCGATTACTGCGACCAAGCAAGCCGGTCTATGAGAAATTGACCACTTATGAAAGCGGTAACGAGCCTGTCGGAGTCGGACAAGTCCGCTTTAATATCCGCTATTATTTGTTTGCGTTAATGTTTGTCATCTTCGATGTAGAGACGGTTTTTCTATATCCGTGGGCTGTCGCCTACAAGAAGCTGGGTTTGTTCGCGCTGGTTGAGATGCTGATTTTCGTTTCGCTGCTTGTGGTTGGTTTGATCTATGCTTGGAGAAAGAAGGTGCTGCAATGGACTTCTCTTTAGAATCGATTTCTCCGGAAGAAAGAAAAGAGCTGGAGCGCAACGTATTCATGACGACGCTCGAACAACTGAAGGCTTGGGCGCGAAGCAATTCGTTGTGGCCGCTTACGTTCGGCCTTGCTTGCTGTGCGATCGAGATGATGGGAACCGGCGGATCCCACTATGACCTGGACCGTTTCGGCGTCATATTCCGCACTTCACCCCGGCAGTCCGACGTGATGATCGTGGCCGGTACCGTAACGAAGAAAATGGCGCCGCTGCTGCGTCGTTTGTACGAGCAAATGCCCGAACCGAAATGGGTTATTGCGATGGGCTCTTGTGCGACCGCAGGCGGGCCTTATATAAAATCTTATGCCGTTGTAAAAGGCGTCGACCAAGTGGTCCCCGTCGATATTTATATTCCCGGCTGTCCTCCAAATCCGGCGGCGCTGATTTACGGGATTAACAAGCTTCAGGAGAAAATCCGTTACGAGGCGAAGACAGGGAAGCAGGTGACCAACCGATGAGCGAAGAGAAGAAGGATCCTGAAAGAAAAGAGGACGAAGCCTCTAAAGCAGTCGGGCCTGAATCGCCGGACGATAAAAAGGAAGCGGATTCATCTTCGGAAGCGAAACCTGACGAACTCCCAAAGGCGTTTGCTGACAAGGCTCCTGAGGAGCCAAGCCCAGAGCTTTCCACGCGCCCCGATAAGGAGCAGGAGAAGGCGGCCGGGCAAATATCCGCTGTTAGCGGCGGGATAGCTGCAGACGAGGCAGTGAAGCCTTCTGCGCCAGAGGCTGGAGCTGCGAAGCCGGCTGCAGAGGAAGGGAATAGCGATGCAGCTGCAAGTGTCGATCCGGAGAAGGAAGCGAAGATTAAGGCTGCTGCGGAAGCGAGAGAAGCCAGGGCAAGAGAGCGTGCGGCCAGAGCCGCGGAAGGCGGCGAAGGTGCAGCGGCACCTGCCGCGTCGTCCGAAGCCGGCGGAGACGCGGAGGCCGACAAGGAAGCCAAAGCGAAAGCAGCCGCAGAAGCGAGAGCGGCACGGGCAAAAGAACGTGCGGCTAAGTCGGGTGAAGGAGCGGACGGGGCGCCTGCAGCGCCGAAGGAGCCATCTCCCAAGCAGCCGGTGCTGGACCGCGCAGTTCAGCTTTTGAAGGAGAATGTTGCTCAGGATGCCGTAGAGGAATCCTCGATCAACGAGCGCGGCGGACACCGTCCGACAATCGTCGTAAAGGGCGAGCATTGGCCGGCTGCGGCTGAACTGCTGAAATCGCATGCGGAGTTCGATCTTACCTATTTACGCAACGTATCGGGCGTTGACATGGAGACGCATCTTGAAGCCGTCTATCACCTTATCAGTTTAAGCAGCAAAGAAGAGTACACGGTGAAGGTGAAGACGAACCGCGATGAGCCGACAATCCCGTCGGTGACGCCGGTTTGGTCTACTGCGAACTGGAATGAGCGCGAGATCTACGACTTGTTCGGCATCGATTTTCCGGGTCATCCCGATTTGAGGAGAATCATGATGTCGGACGACTGGGTCGGACATCCTTTGCGCAAAGATTATGAACCGCTCGATCCGGAGGTGTAACCGAACGTGATACGGACAGAAGAATTGCTGCTTAACGTCGGACCTCAGCATCCGAGTACGCACGGCGTATTCCGGATTGTGGTCAAGCTGGACGGCGAAGTCATCACCGAGGCGATTCCCGTTATGGGATATTTGCACCGGGGGACCGAGAAGCTGGCTGAGAACCTTACCTACACGCAAATAATCCCGTATACGGACCGGTTGGACTATGTCTCGGCCATGACGAACAACTATGTGCTCGTTAATGCCGTAGAGAAGCTGATGCAGGTGGAAATCCCGGAACGCGCCGAGTTTCTTCGCTTGATCGTGATGGAACTGCAGCGCGTAGCGAGCCATCTGGTATGGTGGGGCACCTACTTGCTTGATATCGGGGCGATGAGCCCGTTTTTGTTTGCGTTCCGCGACCGGGAGAAAATCATCGACATGTTCAACGAGCTGTGCGGCGCACGGTTGACCTACAATTATATGCGGATCGGCGGGGTGAAATGGGACGCACCGGAAGGCTGGATCGACAAGGTGCGCGAATTCGTCCCGTACATGCGTGACAAGATGGAAGAATATCAAACATTAGTAACCGGAAATGAAATTTTCCTGTCACGGATCAAAGGAATCGGCAAATATGACGCGCAGACGGCGATCGACTACGGCCTAAGCGGAGCAAACCTGCGCTGCACAGGCGTCGATTGGGATTTGCGCAAGGCGCAGCCGTACTGCATCTATGACCGGTTCCAGTTCGACGTGCCGGTGCGCAGCGGCGGCGATTGCTACGACCGCTATTTGATCCGGATGGAAGAAATCCGCCAATCACTGCGTATTTTGGAGCAGGCCGTAGAGCAATTTCCGGCGGAAGGCGATATCATGGGCAAAGTGCCGCGGGTGCTGCGCGTTCCGGAAGGCGAAGTGTATGCAGCGATCGAATCCCCTCGCGGCGAAATCGGCTGTCACATCGTATCGAAGGGGAAAGACAAACCGTACCGGTTGAAATTCAGGCGTCCGTCGTTCGTCAATCTGCAAATATTGCCCAAGCTGCTTGTCGGGGAAACGATGACGAATCTGATTACGATTCTCGGAGGCATCGATATTGTCGTAGGGGAGGTTGACGGCTAATGGAAAATCTGCTGAATGAACAGTTATCCTTGTGGAATTTTAGCGTCTTCCTCTTCTGGGGAGTCGTCCTGCTCGCGATCGTGCTGGGCTACGTTACTTACGCGATCTATTTCGAGAGGAAGATTCTCGGATGGATGCAGCTGCGGCACGGCCCCACCCGGACCGGCCCGTTAGGCTTGCTTCAAACCGTAGCCGACGTGACGAAGCTGCTGATCAAGGAAGACACGATCCCGCGGAAGGCGGAGCAGACGCTGTTCAAGCTAGCGCCGATCATTATGTTCATCCCTTCCTTTGTCGTCCTTGCGACCATCCCGTACACGAGCAGCTGGTTTTTTGCGGACCTGAACGTCGGAATGCTGTATTATGCGGCGCTTTCCGGCATCTCGACGATCGGCATCGTGCTGGGCGGCTGGGCGTCCAACAATAAGTATGCGCTGCTTGGCGGTATGCGTTCGGCTGCTCAAATGATCAGCTATGAGGTGCCGCTCGTCATTTCCGTTACCGGCGTTATCATGATGTCCGGGAGCCTCAATATGCGTACGATCGTAGCCGCACAAGAAGGGGCGTTCTGGCACTGGAACTTCCTCCCCCAAATTGTAGGCTTTATTGTGTTTATCATTGCGGCGGTTTCCGAGCTTAACCGGACCCCGTTCGACTTGCCGGAGGCGGAATCGGAGCTTGTTGCCGGTTATCACGTCGAGTATAGCGGTTTCCGGTTTGCCTTCTACATGCTTGGCGAATATGTGTATACGTTCGCGATCGCTTGCTTGACGACCGTCTTGTTCCTGGGAGGCTGGCACGCGCCGCTGCCGTTCCTTGACTTCATTCCGGGTATCATCTGGTACTTGCTGAAGTTTAGTCTCGTCGTTTTCTTCCTTATTTGGCTTCGCGGTACCCTTCCGCGGGTGCGCATCGACCAACTGATGAGCCTCGGCTGGAAGGTGCTGCTGCCGCTGTCCCTCGTCAACGTGATTATTACGGCTATCGTGATCGAGCTGACTAAATAAATAGTGGAGGGGTGAGTCGAGAATGAAAGGGATTATGAAAGGTTTGGGCTTTACGTTCAAAAACATGACGCGTAAAAAAATAACGTATGCCTATCCCGATGTGCCGCTCGTTATGCCGGACCGCTTCCGCGGCATCCAGCATTTCGATCCGGAGAAGTGCATCGTATGCAATGCGTGCGCGCGCGTATGCCCGACAGACTGTATTACGCTGACGGGGAAAGCGAACCCCGACCCCGAGAAAAAGGGAAAAGTCATCGATACGTACGATATCAATTTCGAAATATGCATTTTGTGCGATCTTTGTACGGAGGTATGCCCGACGGAAGCGATCGTCATGACGAACAATTTCGAGCTCGCTACCTATAGCCGCGACGATTTGTTCAAAAATCTGAACTGGCTGAACGACAATAACCAGCACATTCGCCAAGAAAACAACTCCGCCATGCCGAAAGGGGGCGCCAAAAAAGATGCTGAATAATCTTGCCGACTTTTTCTCCAGCGGCAGCAATCTCGTCTTTTTCGTCTTTGCGATCCTTGCCATCGGCGGCGCGATCTTCATGCTCAGCTTTACGCGTGTCATCCACATGGTATTGGCGCTGGCACTGACCTTCTTAAGCCTTGGCGGGCTTTACGTGCTGCTGGAGGCCGAGTTCGTCGCATTCGTGCAGGTGCTCATCTATGCGGGCGCGATTTCGATCCTGATGATTTTCGGCATCATGATGACGAAGCATCAAGGAGAGGAAGAAGAGCCGCGGCGGCCGGTCCATTCGATTTTGACCGGGGTGGGGGCGTTGGCGCTGTTCGGGATCCTGTTCTATGCGATACAGCAGGCGACGTTCCCGAGCACCGGCGGTTTCGATCCGGGGGAAGACAATACCCTTGAGATCGGCAAGCTGCTGTTCAATGTCCATGTCATACCGTTCGAACTCGTATCGGTGCTTCTGACCGTCGCGTTCATCGGCGCGATCGTAATCGCCAAAAGGGAGGAGGAGTAGCCATGAGCGGTACCATCGCTCCTTATTTGACGCTTGCCGCGATTTTGTTCTGCATCGGGCTGTACGGAGCGCTCTCCAAAAAGAATGCGGTCATCGTGCTCCTGTCGGTCGAACTGATGCTGAACGCCGTGAACCTGAATCTGGTGGCATTCTCCAAACTCGGCGTCAACCCGTCTCTGACCGGTCAAATGTTCTCGCTGTTCACGATCACGGTCGCCGCGGCGGAAGTAGCCGTAGGCATCGCGCTCTTGATCTCGCTCTACCGCAACAAAGGGACAGTCGACGTTAATGAAATGGATTCTATGAAGCACTAGGTTTTGTCGATTTAACAGATGTGCTTTCCTAACGGAAAGCCAAAGCTTGGCCTTACGATGCGAGTTTGCTCACGCAAACCTAGCTGTTGCTTACGATGTGGCTTTTCTTCCGAAAAGCCAAAGCTTAGCCTTACGATGCGAGTTTGCTCACGCAAACTTTTAGGAGGTTCCCAAAATACATGGTATCCGACTACTCACAGTACGCGTGGATCGTTCCACTGTTCCCGCTTGCGGCGTTTCTCCTGCTGACCGCCTTTGGCCGCCAGCTTAGAGAAGGCGGCGTATTCGTCGGCATAGTCGCCGCATTCGCTTCGTTCGCGCTGTCGCTGCTCATTTTTTTCGAGCGGATCGGCGGGCAAATGGAGGACTATACGTGGAGCGGCCTGCAATGGATTAAAGTCGGCGACTTCACGCTCAACATGGGGTTCGAGGTAACGAACCTGAACGCGCTGATGCTTGTCGTTGTCACCCTGGTCAGCCTGCTCGTGAACATTTACTCCAAGGGGTATATGCACGGGGATGAACGAATCTCCACTTTCTTTGCTTACGTATCGCTGTTTACCTTCTCCATGCTGGGGCTTGTCATCTCCGTCAACATTGTGGAGCTGTATATTTTCTGGGAGCTTGTCGGCGTTTGCTCGTTCCTGCTCGTCGGGTTCTGGTTCTTCAAGCCCGAGGCGAAGGCTGCGGCCAAGAAAGCGTTTATCGTTACCCGGATCGGCGATGTCGGACTGTTTATCGCTATTCTGCTTCTGTATTGGTACATGCCGGGTCACCAGCTCGATTTCAGCTCGATTCATAACGCCATTCAAGACAAGGCAATGGAGCCGGGCATCGTGACCTTGATCGCGATCCTGATTTTCGTAGGAGCTATCGGCAAATCGGGTCAATTCCCGCTGCACACCTGGTTGCCTGACGCGATGGAAGGCCCGACTCCGATCAGTGCGCTGATCCATGCGGCGACGATGGTTGCGGCTGGCGTATACCTGGTTGCCCGGACGTATGACATTTTCCTCGCATCCGAAACGGCATTGTTGGTCGTGGCGCTTGTCGGCGGATTTACGGCTATTTTCGCAGCTACGATAGGCACGGCGCAGAACGACATCAAGCGCATCCTCGCGTACTCGACCGTCAGCCAGCTCGGCTATATGATGATGGCGCTCGGACTTGGTTCGTGGGTAGCGTATTCGGCGGGCATTTTCCACCTGTTTACGCATGCGTTCTTCAAAGCGCTCTTGTTCCTGGGAGCAGGCAGCGTCATTCACGCCGTACATACACAGGACATCCAGCTGATGGGCGGCTTGTCCAAAAAGATGAAAATCACGACGATTACGTTCGGGATCGGTACGCTGGCTTTATCCGGTATTTTTCCGTTCTCGGGCTTTTGGTCGAAGGACGCCATTCTGACCGAGGCGTATCATACCAATCAGCTGCTGTTCTGGATCGGCCTGATTGCGGCGTTCTTTACGGCATTCTATATGTCGAGGCTCTTCTTCCTCGTCTTCACGGGCCCGAAACGGTCCGATTACGAGCCGCATGAATCGCCTGCTTCCATGACGTTGCCGCTGATCGTTCTCGCCGTGCTTGCTGTCGGCGCAGGATTCGTGTTCATGCCGGAGCTGAACCCGTGGCTTGGCGAATGGCTGACGGACAAAACGGTAGAGGAGCATTTCAACTGGGTAGTCGTGATCCTCTCCAATGCCGCCGGCATTCTCGGTATCTTGCTAGGCTGGGCGATTTTTGCCAAAGGCTCGGTGTCGCGCGAGCTGATCTCCAAGCCGATGCCTTGGCTCGTAAAGCTATTGAATCGCAAGTACTACATAGACGAATTGTACCAAGCTATCATCGTCGTTCCGCTGCGTGGAATCGGCCATGCCCTCAATGCGGTCGACGCATTCATCATCGACGGAATCGTCCGGCTGACCGCGACGGGCGTCGTTTCATTAGGCAGGCTTGGCACGAAGCTGCAAAACGGCCAAGTGCAAACGTACGGCTTGATTACGCTGCTCGGATTAGTCATTTTGGCCGTCGCTTTAGTCGGAAGGAGGTTCATCCATGTTGGCTAACATCCCGATTCTCAGCATGATTGCCTTCTCTCCGCTGATTGGCGTGCTTGTACTCTTGTTTATGCCGAAGTCGCAGGGACGCTGGATCAAAGTGATCGGCGTTGCGACGACGCTCATACCGCTTGTGCTTGCCGCATGGCTGTACGTCGATTTCAACCAGCAGTCGAATAACTTGCAGTACGGCGAGCATTATGACTGGATCAACGTTCCGCTGAACAAAGATGTGCCGAATCTCGATCAATACGGCTTCACTTCGTATTATTTGAAGTTTAGCTACAGTTTGGCGGTTGACGGCCTGTCGATGCCGATGGTCTTTCTGACCGCGCTGATCGCGACGATGGCCGCTTTCGCATCGGTTTACATCAAGAAACGGTGGAAACTGTATTATATTTTGTTCCTGCTGCTTGAAGTCGGTATGTTCGGCGTATTCATGTCTCAGGATCTGTTCATGTTCTTCGTGTTCTTCGAAGTCACGCTCGTTCCGATGTTCTTCCTCGTCGGCATTTGGGGATATTTGAACCGGGAGAAGGCGGCCAATAAGTTTTTGCTTTATAACGGGCTAGGCTCGGCCATCATGCTTCTTGCTTTCCTCATCTTGGTTACGACGGCCGGATTTTCGCAGGTGCAGGATCAGGCCAGTTCATCGATCTTCTTCAGCGGCAATCTCGGCGACATCGTGACGAACCTGTTTACGCCCGATTCCGCGGTTAATGCGGGAGGGGAAGGCAACCCGTTCTATTTAAGCTCCACCTTGAAGTGGTCGGTATTCATTCTGCTGCTGATCGCGTTCGGCATCAAGCTGCCGATTCTGCCTTTCCATACGTGGATGCTGAAGGTGCATACGGAAGCTCCGCCATCCGTCGTCATGATTCACTCCGGCATTTTGCTCAAAATGGGCGCTTACGGCTTGATCCGCTTCGCGATTCTGCTATTCCCGGCGGAAGCCAAGGAATGGGCATTTGTGCTCGCGCTGCTCGGTTTGATCAACATCGTGTATGGGGCGATTCTCGCTTTTGTGCAAAATGATTTCAAGCTTGTGCTCGCGTACTCCAGTATCAGCCATATGGGCGTGGTTCTGCTCGGTATTGCGGCGTTCAATCAAACGGGAATGGAAGGCGCCGTCTTCCAAATGGTTTCTCACGGACTGATCTCGGCACTGATGTTCTTGCTGGTCGGTGCCATATATGAGCGGACCGGAACAACCCAGCTCGACAAGCTCGGCGGGTTGGCTTCATCCGTACCGTTCATGAGCGGTATTCTTCTGGTAGCGGGCATGGCCTCGCTGGGATTGCCGGGATTGTCCGGATTCGTCGGCGAGTTCCTGGCATTCCTCGGATTGTTCGGCTCGATGAAGGTCGTTACGGTCATCAGTACGTTAGGTATCATTTTGGCAGCCGTCTACGTGCTGCGCGCGGTGCTTCGAATCACGTACGGACCGATCGACGATGCTTACCGCTCCATAAGGGATGCGCGATTGATAGAAGCCATTCCGATGATTACGCTCGTAGCGTTCATCATTTTGCTCGGCGTTTACCCGGCCATACTGAGCCAGCATCTGCAGCAAACGGTCAGCGGCTTCGACCAGTTCATCCAACAAGTCATTTCGACAAAGACGGGAGGTTAGACCGATGGAGCAACACGGACTTCAGCTGAGCGATCTGTACACATTAGCGCCGGAGTTGACGTTGGTCATAGCCGCCATCGTCATTTCGTTAATCGATTTGTTCATACCCAAAACGGTCAACCGCAGCCTGCTTGGCTGGCTTACTCTGATCGGCATCATCGTATCGGGCATATTCGTCGCTCTGCAGCTTGGACCGACCTCGCTGATCGATCCGGCGAACCCCGAGACGGGAACGTTAACAAGCTTACTCGGCGGCAGCTATCGCATCGATAACTTTGCGAATGTGCTGAAGTTGATTTTGCTCGGCTCTACGGGACTGATCGTTTTGATGAGCATCGGCTCCGTAAAGGAAGAAGACATTCCGCATAAAGGGGAATTTTATTACTTCTTCCTGCCGGCTGTGCTTGGCGCGATGATCACGGCTTCCTCCGGCGATTTGATTACGCTGTTCGTCGGTCTTGAGCTGCTCAGTATAACGTCCTATATCATGGTCGGCATGCGGAAGAAAGACAAGAAGTCGAACGAAGGGGCATTCAAGTATGCCGTTCTCGGAGCGATTTCCTCGGCTATCATTCTGTACGGCATGTCCTTCCTGTACGGGATGTCGGGCTCGACGAATCTGATGGCGATCAATGCGGCGCTGCAGCAGGCCGATCCTTCGTTCTCTGCGCTCCTGTACGTTTCGTTCTTCCTGCTGCTGGCCGGCTTCGGTTTCAAAATAGCGGCGGCACCGTTTCACAATTGGGCGCCGGACGTTTATCAAGGGGCGCCGACGCCGGTTACGGCATTTTTGGCGGTCGTATCGAAAGCCGCCGGCTTCGCGATTCTGTTCCGCGTCATGTACGGCGTATTTTACGGGAATGCCGGAACGCCGGAGCATCCGATCGGAGAAGATGCGTTCTTCGCCATCAGTGTGCTTGCAGCGATCGCAATGATCGTCGGTAACGTGACCGCCCTTCGCCAGAAAAACGCGAAACGGCTGCTTGCATACTCCGGAATCGCCAACGCCGGGTACTTGCTGGTTCCGATTGCGACGCAGTTTTCGCTCATTCATTATACGAATTTCTCGGAATTCGCTTATTATTTGCTGGCCTACGCGCTAATGAATATCGGAGCGTTTGCGGTGCTGCTGACGATCGAGCGTTCGACGGGCTCATCGGAGCTCAGCGGCTATGCAGGCCTTTACTACCGCGCACCGTGGACGGCGGCCGCGATGGTGCTGCTCATTTTATCGCTAGCAGGTATCCCGGTGACAGGCGGCTTTTTCGGGAAGCTGTTCATCTTGATGGGAACCTTGCAAAACCAAACGTATTGGCTTGCGGCGATCATGCTCGCGACAAGCGTCATATCCTACTACTATTACTTCAGCATCATCCGCCAAATGTTCATGCGCAGCGACGAGGCGGCTCCGGTCCGCACGACGCCGACTATCGTCATCACGCTATGGATCTGTACGATTGGCACCGTGGCGATGGGTGCTTACCCGCAAGGTGTGCTTGGCTGGCTGCAGGATATGTTCAAACTGACCCGCGACTTGTTCGTTTCGTAATCAAAGTCTCGATCCATGAAGGAGTTCCGATTTTCGGAACTCCTTTTTGCTGTATTTGCTCGTGTATGCATCAAACCTAATGCCGCCGGAGAAATCGCTCCGGCGGTTTTACTCTTTAAGGGGAGAAGCGCCTCTGTTACAGTGAGGTTATTTGAAGTGGGAGTTTGAGGGCAGGGCCCTCGATGTTCGGGAGTCCGAGGGCAGGGCCCTGGCGGGGGTCCAGGGGGCGGCGCCCCTTGGGGTCCTCCCCTTTGAAGGGGAGGATTTAGGAGGGGTAGAGATGCTTTAGGAGGGGTAGAGATGCTTTAGGAGGGGTAGAGACGCTTTCAGAGGGGTAGAAACACCCTGGGATTTTTGGGGTAGACCATGTAGATAACGCTTTTAGGTGGTGTAGAGCTCTCTGGCAGGTAGAAACGCCTTTGCGCGAACATGCAAATATCAGCACGGGTTTTCATAATGAAGCAGGGAACGAGCGGCCAATGGCGAATTAGTTAAACGGACAACATTGCGACAACATTCGCCAAAGGATGCCCGATTATGACAAAAAAAACGTTATTTTTGGTTGTGCTTTTATTCGCTGTCGGCACTACCGCCGCGTGGGCTGCCGAGCCCAATGATCCGCTTATAAGCAACCAAGATTATTTAAGGCAAATTCATGCTTACGAAGCTTGGGATATCGCTAAACGAAACACGGATATTATTATTGCCGTCGTGGATACGGGAATCGATTTGGATCACCCCGATTTGAAGGACAATCTGGTTCCCGGAGCGAATTTGATCCAGCCTAGTAAACCTCCGATGGACGATAAAGGTCATGGTACCAACGTAGCGGGCGTATTAGCCGCAGCGGCCGACAACGATAAGGGAATTGCCGGACTGCTCTGGAACGCCAAAATTATGCCGATTAAAGCGCTGGAGTCCGACGGCACCGGCGACGAGGAGAAGCTGGGCGAAGGAATTCGCTATGCCGTGGATCACGGTGCCAAAATCGTTGTACTCTCTCTAGGCATTAACAAATATTCGTCTTACATGAGCGCTATAATCGACTATGCGGAGGAACGCGGCGTTCTGCTTGTAGCCGCAGCCGGGAATGAGGGCAACGCCGTTCGGTATCCCGCCGCATATCCGACCGTTCTTGCCGTCGGAGGCGTAGGGAAGGACAATAAACCGGAGGCATTGTCCAATTTTGGGCCGGAACTGGATATCGTGGCCCCATGGGACGTCTTTACGACCGCAATTCGAGGTACGTATACGGAGAAGAACGGCACATCGCTTGCTGCTCCTCAGGTAGCTGCGGTGAGCGCGCTGCTCTGGTCGATTCATCCGGAATGGAAGCCGTATCAAATTCGCAATGCAATTCGCCAAAGCGCGGAGGATTTGGAAACGCCGGGTTGGGATCCGGTAACGGGGTTCGGCCTGCTTCGCGCCGATCGTGCGCTCGCCCTAGCCTATCGCGACGATATGTTTGAGCCTAACGACACATTGTCTAGCGCAAAACCTCTTCCGGTCAACAGCTCGATTGACGCATCGTTCGCGAACGCCAACGATAACGATTGGTTCGTCGTGGATGCGCCGTATGACGGACTGCTTCGCGTTCAGTTGATTGGCGAGGATGCCGGACTCAAAGGGCAGCTTGTACACTATTCAGATTCGGCCGGAGCAGGCGTTTCCTATAACGAAGGGCTTTCCTCCGGCGTTGAAATCCCTCTTCTCAAAGGAAAGAGCTACCTCAAGCTTCAATCGCAAGGCGTCCCGAAAGGGCAAGGCGTGTATCATTTGAAAACGGATTTCAGGATGCATGCCGATGCTTTCGAAGACAATGACCGTCAATTCAAAGCCTATGTGCTGCCAAATAGAAGCCAGACGGTGGTCGGCACGTTTCATGCGTACCGTGACGACGACTGGTTTGCCATGATCGTCGACCAGCCGGGGACGCTGCAAATTAAGCTTGCCGTCGATACCGCAAGAATCGATCCGGTGCTGCTTATTCAGCGGAAAGGCGATAAAGAAATTATTATCGACGAGCGGTCCGACGGTGAAACGGAAACGTCCATGCCTCTCGAAGTGACGCCCGGCACGTATTATATTCGAGTCAGCAATATAGCCGAGTATGCCTATCCTGTCGTCGGGGAATATATGTTGAATATTGACTTCTCCACACGATATGAGGACCCGAACGAGCCGAATGATAAACCGTATCAGGCTGCTCTTATCGAGCTTGGGACCGGATATCAGGGTGTGCTGGACACCGATGCTGATGTAGATTGGTTTAAGTTTAAGCTAAACGGCGAAAATCTCGTTCATTTTAAACTGACGGACATACCCATCGATCGTGTCCTTACAATCGGATTGACGGATGCCTCGCTTGCCCCGCTGCAAACGGATTTGGTGGAATCCAATTATTCGTCCGTGCAACTCGATGCTAAGCTGGCTGGAGGAACCTATTATGTTAAGCTGACGGCCGACCGAAGCTTCAACAATCAGTTATACTCGCTTGTCGTGGATGCGGAGCCTCTTGTCTCCGGCTATGCCGACATCGGCGGGCACTGGGCGGAGACGGCTATTGCGAAGCTGACGGCCAAGCAAATCGTAAACGGCTATGCTCCCTATCGATTCGGTCCGGATCGCACGTTAACGAGGGCGGAAGCCGTCACGATGTTCGCCCGCGCTTTTGGGCTGAAGGGCGGACAAGCCTCATACACCGACGTCTCTCTCAATCATTGGGCCAAGGATGCAATAGCCGCGGCAACGCGCGTTGGAATCGTCAGCGGCTATGGAGACGGGACGTTCAGGCCCGATTCGCCGGTTACACGGATGGAACTGACCGCCATGCTTGCCCACGCGCTTGGTTTCAAACCAATCAGCGGCCCATCTCCATATGCGGATGTTGACGATTCCTATTGGGGCAGCGGCATTCTAAGGACAATGAAAGCGGAGGGCTGGGTGCAAGGCTTCGAGGACGGCAGATTTCTCCCGGGCTCCCCGGCGACTCGCGCTCAAATCGCGGCGCTTCTTGCGAAGACGGGATAACGTCTCATATTCGGTAAGCCGACACACATGTATGGCATAGGAGGAAATGCGAGATGGATATGGATTCGGCGGATCCGCTTAACTATTCGTTTGCCATGAGCAGTCTTGGCTATATTGTTTTGACGCTTTGCGCGATCGGCTTATCCTGGTGGGCGCTCCAGCAGATACGCCTCGATCTTTTTGTGAAAAACCCGAAAAGTCCACAGGCGAAAGTACTGCAAATCTTTTTGTCGATCGCGCTCGGTTATGAAGTGTCCCGGTTTTTTATCGATTATTTCAACTGGTCGGCTTTGCTCAAAGGAATGTTTTAGCGAGTTCCGAAGCGAAATCTCCGGTAACTCATTTTCCCGGTAAACATAGGCATATAAGCCTACGCTCCTGCAGCGGTTTGTTCTTGGGATGCACAGGACGAGCCAAAAGCGGCTCGACATGATTTTGTCGAATAACATAGTCCCTACTTGTCAACAATGGATAATAACAACAACGAATGGGTGTCCCCCATCTCAAATAATCAGATAGTACCGTCTTATAATACGAATAGCCTACGAACGTTATGAAGAACGTCGGTTTACGACTGAATGCCTACGCTGAACCTATGTGTTTGCACAAGCGCGGGCAGCAGCGGCCAGCACACAAACGATGCTGACATCAAACAGGCGCGGAGGGACCATGATGAGCAAAATAATCGTCCGCGGGGGCAAACGATTATCGGGTAAAGTGAAAGTATGCGGGGCGAAGAACGCCGTTCTTCCCATAATAGCCGCATCGCTGTTAAGCGGCGAAGGCGAAAGCGTCATCCATGACGTACCGCATTTGGACGACGTGATGACGATGATCCAGGTGCTGAAGCATCTGGGTGCCAATATCGTCTATGAACGCGATATGATGCGTGTAGATGCGACGGACATCGTTTCTTGCGAGGGCACTTACGAACTGGTCCGCAAAATGCGGGCGTCTTTCCTGATCGTCGGACCGCTGCTGGCCAGAATGGGCCGCGCCAAGATTGCGCTTCCCGGCGGCTGTGCCATCGGAACCCGTCCGATCGACCAGCATCTTAAAGGCTTTGAAGCGATGGGCGCCACGATCGAGCTCGGCCAAGGCTATATTGAAGCGAAGGTAGAGGGAAGGCTAAAAGGGGCCAAGGTGTATTTGGACGTCGCAAGCGTAGGGGCGACCGAGAACATCATGATGGCTGCCGCTCTTGCCGAAGGTACAACCGTTATTGAAAATGCGGCCAAAGAGCCGGAAATCGTCGATCTTGCCAATTATTTGAATGCCATGGGGGCTCGCATACGCGGCGCCGGGACCGGAGTGATCCGAATCGACGGCGTGGAACATTTGCGGAGCGTAACCCATACCGTGATTCCGGACCGTATCGAGGCAGGCACCTATATGGTTGCGGCGGCGATTACCGGCAGCAGTTTATATATTGAAGGCGCGATTGCCGATCATATGATGCCGGTCATCTCCAAGCTTCAGGAAATGGGCGTTGTGATTGATGAGGATGAGAACGGCTTATACGTAAGCGCACCCGAGCCGCTTAAAGCGGTCGACGTGAAGACGCTGCCGTACCCCGGCTTTCCGACGGATATGCAATCGCAGATGATGGCGCTTTTGATGAAAGCGGACGGAACGAGTCTTGTGACGGAGACGGTGTTCGAGAACCGGTTTATGCACGTAGACGCGTTTCTTGCGATGAATGCACAAATCAAGGTCGAAGGCCGTACCGCGGTTGTCGTCGGAAATGCAAGACTGAAGGGCGCCAAAGTATGCGCGACCGACCTGCGTGCGGGCGCCGCACTCTTACTCGCGGGTCTTGCGGCGGACGGAGAGACGGAAGTGACCGGTATCCATCATATCGATCGCGGCTATGTGGGCATCGTCTCGCGGCTGCAGGAGCTGGGGGCCGATATTCGGAGGGTCGAAATCGATCTGGAGCAAGAAGAGGAAACGAGCGAAGTCGGCTTGTTCGCCATCCAGCCTACTTGGGCATGATAGGCGCCCTAGCGGCTTAACCGTTACATACGAACATATAAACTGACATTCCAGCAGCAGCCGGGGTGTCAGTTTTTTTGTTGCTTCTTCTGTCCTTCCCTCTCAATATGCATGCGAGTTGGTCTGTTAAACATGTTCTAGCAGGTGTTTCATAGTCATATGATGGATAGCAAGCCTAGCGAAAGCTGCTAGCTTGCCATTTCCGTTACGGCGGACGGACATCGTATTCGCTAGAGGAGGCCCGTGCAAACATGATTAAACTAGCCATGCAGCGCAAAAAACAGACCGCTATCCGAGTGGGTCTATGGTTGTCTATCGTTGTCTTGATCACAATTATAGTGGTTATTCCCGGTCTCCTAATCAAAGGCTCCTCCTCTCCATCGCCTTCGGACGGTACTTCCTTGCCTGCTAACGGCTCGGTACAGGTTTCCGCCGCAGCAGAAGCCGCCAAATCTCTGATCGTCCCCGTGTATTTAACGAAGGAGCAGCGCATTGACCGCATCCCGATAGAATCTTATGTCCGCGGCGTCGTAGCGGCTGAAATGCCGGTCGAGTTCGAAGCCGAAGCGCTGAAGGCCCAGGCGCTGGCAGCCCGTACCTATATCGTGCGGCGTATTTTGGAGAAGGATACGAGCAGCGTGCCCGTAAAGGGAGCCTGGGTAACCGATACGGTTGCGCATCAGGCGTACTTGACCGACAGCCAGCTTGAAGCGCAGTGGGGCGCCGAAGCGTACCGGCAGAACGCCGCCAAAATCAGCAGTGCGGTCGAGGAGACGAAGGGCCTGATTTTGACATACGACGGCAAGCCGATTACGGCAACCTTTTTCTCCACCAGCAATGGTTATACCGAGAACGCGGAGGATTACTGGTCGGAGGCTATCCCGTATTTGCGCAGCGTCAAAAGCCCTTGGGACAGCAAGCTGTCGCCGCGCTATCGCGAAACGATTACCATGCCCTATAGCGAGTTCGCGCGAAAGCTGGGAATCGGCGGTTCGGTGGCCGCAAGCTCGGCCGTATCCGGAAGCAAGACGCTCGAAACGTCTGACGGCCATCGCATCAAGCAGATCAAGATCGGAGGCAAGCTGTTCAGCGGCCGCCAGGTTCGTGAGAAGCTTGGGCTTAATTCGTCGCAGTTTCAATTTAAATTGAAAGGGAAGGACGTCGAGATTACTACGACCGGCTACGGCCACGGCGTCGGTATGAGCCAGTGGGGCGCCAACGGAATGGCGAAAGAGGGCAAGACAGCCGAACAAATCGTTACCTACTATTATACCGGCATTCAAATAGAGAGCGACGCCTCTTATCTGGAACAAGCTTCTAAATCGGACTTCTAGCGACTCCTAAACTTCTACATTACGAATCTCCAAAAAAATCTATCATCTCGCGTATAAAACATCTTGATCTGGCAACAATGCTTAATGAGGTGATAGTAATGAGTGATCAAAACAGAGAGATTCAAAGCAAACCAGAAGCTGCTCAATCCACAGAAGCAGCTCCGGCGGTAAACCCGTCCTCGTCTTGGAAAAGGCTAATGTCGAAGAAGTGGGCCTTTCCTGCGCTGTACATGGTAGCCGCTGCAATTATTTTAACGTTAATGTGGGTCTACCAGAGTTCCGGAACGTCAACCCTGACCGGTAAAGAGCTAGGCCTCGAAACCGGTAAGGCCGGAACGACGGTAACCGACGCAGGCGGCAAAACGGGAGATTCGGTAGAGGTGGCGGCGAACACGGAAACGATGCGCTGGCCGGTGAAGGATCGCAATGAGCTTGAAACAGCAATGCCTTTCTTTGACAAAGACGCAACGAGCGAAACGAAGCAAGCGGCTATGATCGAATACGGCGATACGCTGATCCCGAATGCGGGTATCGATCTGGCCAGGGAAGACAGCCAATCGTTTGACGTACTAGCGGCAGCAAGCGGCAAGGTCACGAACGTGCAAGATCATCCGGTAGCCGGACAAACCGTGGAAATCACACATCCAAACGGGCTTGTCACCGTATACCAGAGCTTGTCCGACGTGAAAGTAGCAAAGGACGCCGCAGTGAAGAAGGGCGACCTTATTGCAAAAGCGGGACGCAGCGAGCTTGGCAAGGATCTCGGCGTTCACCTTCACTTCGAGGTGCGTCAGGGTCAAAACGGTACGGCACTCAATCCGGACACGGCAATCAGCGACAAGTAAGCGTCTCGCTAAGCAAAGCTTAGGCAGGCGGCCATAAGCAGAGGGGGACAATCCTTCTCTGCTTTTTTTTGTGGGACAAACGCTCAATCAGAATATATAGGCTCGCTCCTCATATAATGTACCAAACTATCTCGAAGTAGGGAGGCGGGCGGAGTGCACGATTACATCAAAGAGCGAACCGTCAAAATCGGTCGCTGTCTTGTTGAAACGCGAAATACGGTTCGAACGATTGCCAAGGAATTTGGAGTCTCCAAGAGCACGGTGCACAAGGATTTAACGGAACGGCTGCCTGAAATCAACCCCGATCTGGCGAATCAAGTGAAAACGATTTTGGAATATCACAAATCGATCCGTCATTTGCGGGGAGGCGAAGCCACGAAAATCAAATACAAAAAAACACGTCATTACAAAGGCGCAGACCAACTGGTCACTGTTAAATCGTAACCGATCTCCGCACGCAAAAATGTTCGAATAAAAGAGGATTTTAGCTTTTTGTGGCGAATGATAGTTGCAGGCGGTATTCTCGGCTTTTGAAGTGATTCAGAATGTATAAGCTTTACGCGTATACGCGACTCTGAATTCACCTCGGGAAACGGCACTGTCTTACCTAAGACGGTGAGCCGTTTCCACTTGGAACACCCCAAATGTTGGCAGGAACGGTCGGTTCAGGGAGGATTTTACTTCGTATGTTAAGCAAAGATATCGGAATAGATTTGGGAACAGCAAACGTACTCATACATGTGAAGGGTCGCGGCGTCGTTCTGGATGAACCTTCGGTCGTTGCGATCGAAAGCGAAACCAAGCGCGTGCTGGCCGTTGGGGAAGAAGCGCGGCGGATGGTGGGCCGGACTCCCGGCAATATTATCGCCATTCGCCCGTTAAAGGATGGCGTCATCGCGGATTTTGAGATTACCGAGATGATGCTCAAATATTTCATCGATAAAGTAGGCGGGCGCAAATGGTACAGCCACCCCCGCATTCTTATTTGTTGTCCGACCAACATTACGTCAGTCGAGCAGAAGGCCATACGCGAAGCGGCCGAACGCAGCGGCGCCCGGGAAGTTTTTCTGGAAGAAGAGCCTAAAGTGGCCGCTATCGGCGCAGGAATGGATATTTTTCAGCCAAGCGGAAACATGGTAGTGGATATCGGCGGAGGGACGACGGACGTTGCCGTCTTATCGATGGGCGACATCGTCACCTCCTCTTCTATTAAGATTGCAGGGGACAAGTTTGACTCCGCAATCATGAAGTTTATCAAAAATAAGTACAAGCTGTTGATCGGCGAGCGGACGAGCGAAGACATCAAGATGAAGATCGCTACCGTTTACGGCGAAGGCCGCTACGACGAAATGGATATCCGCGGAAGGGACATGGTTTCGGGCTTGCCGCTTACCGTCACCATCAACTCCAAGGAAATCAAGGACGCGTTGTGGGAATCGGTATCCGCCATCGTACAATCGGCCAAAACGGTGCTGGAGCGCACGCCTCCGGAACTATCTGCGGACATTATCGACCGCGGCGTCATTTTGACCGGCGGAGGGGCTTTGCTGCACGGACTGGATCTCTTGCTGTCGGAAGAACTTAAAGTACCGGTCATCGTGGCGGAAGATCCGATGCATTGCGTGGTCAAAGGGACCGGCGTTATGCTGGACAACCTCGACAAGGTGAAGAAGCGCATTTAACGGGGTGCCGTAAAAATGTGTAAAAAGACCGATAAAAAACGGATGCTCCGATGACGATATAAAAGAATAGAGCAAAGGAAAAGGCCGGTTCTGGGACCGGCCTTTTCTAAAAACGGAAAAAAGCGTGTCTCGCCCAGGCGGGAGGAGGAGCATCATGTTAAGAGGATTGTATACGGCGGCGGCAGGAATGATTTCCCAGCAACGCAAGCATGATACCATTACGAATAATATCGCGAACATCAATACGCCCGGGTTTAAACAGGGCAATGCAGTAAGCCGGTCGTTTCCGGAAATGCTGCTCGCCATATCGACAGGCGGATCGGACAGTCCGGTTGCGTCGGCGATCGGCAGAATCAACACCGGCGTTATGGCGGAGGAAGATTTATCGATTTATTTGCAAGGCGATCTTCAGGAAACCAAAAACCCGTTCGATTTGGCGCTTGTTTCGAATATTCAGGTTCCCGGCATCGCGTTTGACGGCGCCGGTAAATACATAACGCCCGAAGGCGAACGCATTTATCGGCCGCAGGCTTTCTTTACCGTGCAGGATGTGAACGGGGAGAACCGGTTTTCCCGTAACGGCCGATTCACCGTAAATGCGGGCGGCGAGCTGGTTACCCCGGAGGGTTACCGCGTACTCGGCCAAGACGGCCAGCCGGTCGTGCTGGTGGATAATGCCGATCCGGCCAATCCGGTTCTTTTGGCTGACGCTACGATAGGCCCGCAAGGGCAGTTTCTGGACGCCGTCAATGGTCAACCGCTCAACGACGTGAACGGTAATCAGATTTCGCTACTTATATCCCGCGTGGAAAATCCGAATAGGCTGATTCGCGAAGGAAACGGTGTTTACCGTTTGAACGAAGAGGATGCGGCGCAAGCGGTACCGATTCTCAATATGAACGATCAAGTCCGCGTGGAGCAAGGGTACATCGAGCGCTCGAACGTGGATCCGACCCAATCGATGATCGATATGACGGCCGCACTCCGCGCCTACGAAACCAATCAGAAGATGGTTCAATTTTACGATAAGAGCATGGAGAAAGCCGTGAACGAGGTCGGCCGGGTCTAGGTTAGAGATGTTACGCGCTTAGGAGGTTCCCTTAATGAACAACTCGATGATCAATTCGATGGTGACGCTTCACGCCCTCCAGCAGAAGCTGGATATCGTGTCGAACAACATGGCCAACGTCAATACGGTAGGCTATAAGCGGCGTGAGGCAACCTTCGAGGATATCTTGAACAACATCAAGCAGCAGCCTGCCGGGTTTCAGAAAGAAGGCCGGTTGTCGCCGCTCGGCTTTAATCAAGGCTGGGGCGCAAAGCTTAGCCAAGTACAGATGAGCATGAGTCAAGGCGCGATGAAAGAAACGGGCACAGCAACGGATATCGCCATCGAAGGCGAAGGCTTGTTCGAGGTAGTCCGCAACACGGTTGACGAGAATGGAAACGCCTTGCAGGAAGCGCTCTACACGCGTGACGGGGCATTTGATTTGATCGTTCAGCCCGGCGATCCAGAAAATCGCTACTTGGCGACCAAAGAAGGCTATCATGTACGGGACACGAACGATCAGCCGATAACCGTGCCGATTGGATTTCGCATGGCAGTAGATACGAATGGCGACATTCGGGTTTACGACGAGGGGAACCCGAGCAATACGTTTCTGACTGGACAACGGGTCAAGCTCATGCGCGCCGTTCGGCCTCAATACTTGCAGCAGATCGGGGACAATCTATTCGTACTGCCGCAGACGGTTGCCAACGGACCGGCTGCCGGGCAGGTGATTCGCGTGGCGAACAATGGAGCAGGTTCCGGCCTTGAGACCCCGATTACCGTCCGCCAAGGTTTTTTGGAGCAATCGAATGTGAACATGGCCGATGAGATGACCGAACTCATGATGGTCCAACGTGCATTCCAAATGGGCTCGCGCGCGATCACATCGTCGGACACGATGATGAATCTGGCGAATAACCTTCGCGGATGACGGTATGGAGATTAATGTTATGACATCCAAACCATCCAAATCCGAGAAAACGAAGGCGGCCCGGAAACGTCTCCCTCGTGCCCTTGTTATAACGCTGCGCATCCTTCGCCACTTGCTGATACCGATTCTTTGCTGCATCGCTTTGCTTGCGGGACTCAGTATCGGTTACGTAAAGCTGGGCGGACAGCCGTTCGCAGACGTGTGGAAGCTGGACACCTGGAAGCACTTGATCGACCTCGTTTTTGCGAATACGTAAGCGGCTTTTCACCGGACTAGGCATGAAGGGCCTGGAAAGAATCAATAGGAAACCATAGCGGACTCCCTGCGGGGAGTTTTCTTTTTGACCATTCTAACGTTATAATGTAAGGATGTGGACGGTATTTCGATTGCGTACGCTTACATAAGACTAGACTAGAGATGCTGCGGAGTCGTTTTACTGAAGGTGAAAGTTTAGGAGGGGCACGGATTTGAACTTGCCAAATCTGTTGACCGGGGTCCGGTTTCTATTAATACCGCTTTATTTGAGTGTGTTTTTCGAGGGATATGTGAAGTCCGCCTTTATCGTATTGCTGATCGCGGGCGTAACGGATGTACTCGACGGGTATTTGGCGCGTAAACGAAAGCAAATTACGGAGATCGGCAGTATGCTCGATCCTCTGGCGGACAAATCGATGATGCTGGCTGTCATGGCTTCCTTGTTGATCTCCGAAATGATTCCGTGGGCCGCAGCAATCGCGATGCTCATTCGGGATGCGGGGATGATCGCAGGGTCTGCATTTTTTCATTTTCGCGGCAAAAAGACGGTTCCAGCCAACACGATGGGCAAGCTGACGACGGTTCTTTACTATATCGCGATATGGCTCATCGTATTCGAAGTTCCTTATGCTATCACTTATTTATGGTTTGTCATTACGTTTTCTTTCGTTACTTCCTTCATTTATATATTCAAGTTCAAGTCGCTTAACCGCGGCCGAGGCATGCCGCATGCAGAAGAAAGGAAAGAGCATATTTCCCGATTCTAGGGCGAATCCGGCAATATGCTCCCTTATCTCAACCCTCAAACCTGCAGGTTTTGAGGGACATTTGTATTGTAAGTTGAACGCAGCAAAATTATTCGAAACAAGGAAAGGCAGGTAATTTTATGTTGAACGTTACTGAAGTGCAAGACATTATTCCACACCGGTATCCCTTTTTGTTTGTCGATCGTATTCTGGAAGTCGAAGAAGGCGTTCGTGCGGTTGGAGTGAAAAACGTGACGATTAATGAACCGTTCTTTCAAGGCCATTTTCCGGGTTTTCCGGTCATGCCTGGCGTTCTGATCGTTGAAGCACTGGCCCAGGTCGGCGGCGTCGCTCTTCTGAAGCTGGAAGGCAATCGCGGCAAAATAGGCCTGTTCGCCGGTATCGACGGTTTGCGGATTCGCCGTCAAGTCGTTCCCGGCGATACGCTGACGTTGGAATTTACGGTTACGCGCCTGAAAGGGACGATCGTGAAGGGCCGCGGCGTTGCTCGCGTAGGGGATGAAATTGCAGTGGAAGGCGAATTGATGTTCGCTATGGCGGACCGCTCCTAGAGGGCAAGCGGGGTTCCGCATTTGTTGGATTATTCGGTGGTAAAAACAAAGCGATGCTCATATTCATGGGAAGGTGCGCAATGAGCCTGCTCAGCTGCGGCCAATCACCGGAGACGGTCATAGAAAGTTGCCAATAGTAGGGCACAGGCCATGCTTCCGTTGTCATTTATGTGGAGAGGGGTTATGGAAAATGAACGTTAACGTGCAAAATGAGTACAGGCAATGGTTGAACGACCCGGCGATCGACGAAACGACCAAGCAGGAGCTGCTGGCGCTGGAAGGGCAGCACGCCGAAATCGAGGACCGGTTTTACAAGGGCTTGGAGTTCGGAACGGGAGGCCTGCGGGGCGTAATCGGCGCGGGCACGAACCGGATGAACCGGTATACCGTGGGGCGGGCTACACAAGGTCTGGCGCAATATTTGCTCGAGCACGAAAAAGCTCCTCGTTCCGTCGTCATCGCATACGATTCGCGAAACCAATCGCCCGAGTTTGCCTTGGAAGCGGCGCTGGTGCTCGCGGGCAACGGAATCGCCGCTTACGTTTTCGAGTCGCTGCGGCCAACACCGGAGCTGTCGTTTGCAGTTCGGCACTTACGGGCTTCAGCAGGCATCGTCGTAACGGCCAGCCATAATCCGCCTGAATACAACGGATACAAAGCCTATAATTCGGACGGTTGCCAGCTTGTACCGGATCAGGCGGAGCGGGTCATCGCGAGCATTCAATCCGTAGCTTCTTTTGCGGAGATACACCGAATAACGCGCGAACAGGCGGAAACGCAAGGCCTGCTTCATTGGATCGGAGAGGCGATCGACGAAGCTTATTTGGAGCAAGTGACCGCAGTCAGCCAAAATCCGGACGTAGTCAAAGCGATGAGCGAGCGGATGCAAATTATTTATACGCCGCTGCATGGAGCGGGGAATCTCCTCGTTCGTGGTGCCCTGAAAAAAATCGGCTTCGAACGCGTCGCCGTTGTCGCTGCCCAGGAGCTGCCGGATCCGCAGTTTTCGACCGTCAAATCGCCGAATCCGGAGGAACGCGAAGCTTTTACGCTTGCCATCGAGCTGGCGAAACAGAGCGATGCCGATCTGATCCTCGGTACGGACCCGGACTGCGACCGGATGGGAGCGGTTGTCAAGGATGCGAATGGCGAATACGTCGTTCTGTCGGGCAATCAGTCGGGAGCGATTATGGTCGACTATTTGCTTGGGAGTCTGAAGCGTCGCGGCGAGCTGCCGGCAAACGGAATCGTCATCAAGACGATCGTCACCAGTGAAATGGGAGCTGTCGTCGCTAAGCACTACGGCATCGATACGCTTAACACCTTGACCGGATTTAAATATATCGGCGAGAAAATGACGGCATTCGAAACGCAAGGCGATCGGACTTTTTTGTTCGGTTATGAGGAAAGCTATGGCTATCTCGCCGGCAATTACGCACGGGACAAAGATGCGGTCGTCGCAGCGATGCTTCTCGCGGAAGCGGCAGCCTATTACAAGCAGCAAGGCAAGACGCTGTACGACGTTCTCCAGGAGCTATACACGCGGCACGGCTACTTCTTGGAGGCGTTGGAGTCGCGGACGATGAAGGGCAAGGACGGTCTAGCCCAGATCGGTCAAATCATGAACGAGTGGCGCAGCAATCCGCCGTCTGAAGTAGCGGGCGTCCCCGTAGCCGAAGTGCTTGACTATGCGCAAGGCCGCGACGGCTTGCCGCCGGAGAACGTGCTCAAATACGTGCTGGCGGACCATTCCTGGTTCTGCTTGCGACCGTCCGGCACCGAGCCGAAGATCAAGCTGTATTTTGCCGTATGCGGAGAATCGAACGAACAGGCGGCAGAGCTGCTGCAGAGTGTAAAACAAGACGTCATGGCCGGAATTGACGGCAAATAGCGGAATTCGCCCTGCTTGGGCGGATTACCATAAAGAGGTGAAGTGGATTGGCTCAGCGGGCTGTCCAATGGAATCGCACATTAATGAAACTGCTGTGGGGGCTTGTCATACTCGGGTTGCTGGCCTCCCTTCCTTTTATCTATGAAAGGTTGCGTACGGAGGAGTCATCCAAGAAGGTTGAATTCGTGTTCGACTACCGCGACCTTCTCGAGATTTCCGATACGAAAACCAATCCGCGCGAGTTCGTAAACGGACAGCTGGATGTATTGAAGAAGAACGGCATTCACTCGCTTGCCGTATATGAGAGTACGCTTAACGAGCTGAAGCTGAGCCGCAGGATCGAGCTTTATTCCTCCCGCGACGCTTCAATTATTATGCAAACGCCTATTACGGCTAATGAAAACTTTGCCTATGTCCTGTTTTCGGACAAAGAATCGCAGGCGGTTACGAAAGATTTAATTGAGCGCGCGTTCAATCGGCTGGGCGTGAAGATGCGGCCTTGGAGCTTCAAGAACCAAGACGGCTTGATTATCGAAATGCCGCTGGACGATGCGTCGATCAAGTCGCTCGATCCGGACCCGATCACGCTGAAAACATTGAAGGATAAGGGATTTCACATCGTCAGCCGGCTTTCCAACCGTCGCCCTTTTCAAGCGGAAGACATGGACAGGCTGCTTGGCCAGTTGAAGCAGCTCGGCGTAACCACGATATTAGTTGACGGCGACTCGGTGCCCGGCTATAGCAACGGCGCAGGAGGCAAGTCTAAGGTTGAGGACATCGAGACGATGGCAGAGCTGATGAACAAGTATCAGCTGGCGATAGCGGGCGTTGAGCCGGTCAGCTTGAAGGTTCCTCCCAAAGGCATGAGTACGTTAGCGAAGGAGCTTCACTATAACATCATTCGTCTGCATTCGTATTCCGAGCAGGAAGCGGACAAGCTGACGGAAAACCTGACTCCCGAAGAACTGGAAGGGCGCGTTCAGGCGATTGCGGACCGGTTCGTTCTTGCCGTGAAGGACCGCAATATCCGCATGATTTTCTTGAATGCGAGAGCATCCAAGAACCTGATTCGGGGTCAATACGTCGATCCCCTTAATGCTGTCATCGATACGGTTAACGGCATAGACGGAGCACTGGAGCGAATCGAAAAGTCGGGTTACACGCCGGGCATCGCCCATTCTTTCAGCGTGTATGAACCGCCGATGCAGAAGCCGCTCAAACTGCTGTCGATTATCGGCTGCGTCGCTTTGATTGCGCTTATGCTTGCCCGCTTTGTACCGCGGCTTATTCTCCCGATTTGGATCATCGGAACCGTAGGGGCTCTTGGCTTATTCGTTGCCAAACAGGACCTGCTGATCAAGCTGCTTGCGCTTGCCGTAACGGTTAGCGCGTCGACGCTGGCGATCATGACCGTCATAAGCAGCTTGCGTGCGCGTGCCGATTCACCGGTAAAGTCCAAGCTAGGCACGATGTTTGCGCTGCTGCTGCAGGCGACCGTCATCTCCAGCTGCGGAGCGATTTTCGTAGTGGCGCTGATGAGCCATATCACGTTCAATTTGCAGCTTGCGCAGTTTACCGGGGTGAAGATGCTGGCGTATTTGCCTGTCGTGCTTGCAGCCGTCTACTTGATCTTCTTTAGCGAGGGCTTGAGCCTGGCGGGAATCGCCGGCAAGGCCAAACGCATACTATTCTCCCACGTCAGTGTTATATCGATTGTTGCGGGAGCCGTTATTTTAGGGGCGGGATATTACTACTTATCCCGTACAGGCAACGAAGGACAAGCCTCCTCCTTTGAGCTTATTTTCCGGTCGTTCCTGGAAAATACGCTGGGCGTGAGGCCGCGTACCAAAGAATTTTTGATCGGTCATCCGCTGTTCCTTCTGGGCGTATATCTATGTTTGAAACGCAAGGCATGGGGACTATACGCGGTGCTGATCGGGGCGATCGCCCAAGCGGATATCGTAGGTACGTTTACGCACCTTCATACGCCGCTCGATATTTCGATGATTCGGGTGATTTACGGCCTTCTGTTCGGAAGCGCGATCGGTCTTGCGCTGATTGCAGTATGGGAACTTTGCGCAAGGAGTTGGCATAGATGGGCAGGCCCGCTAAAACAATTGTAATATCCGGCTATTACGGCTTCCGGAATAGCGGAGACGAAGCGGTGCTGCAGTCGATTTTGCTCGCGCTTCAAGAAGAATCGCGAAAACAGGAGATCACGATTGAACCGGTTGTCTTGTCTGTCGATCCCGAGTGGACGACGCGCATGTACGGCGTGAAGGCCGTTCACCGGATGAAGGCGGGTCCGCTCTTGGCGGCGATAAGGCAATGCGATGGCTTGATCAGCGGCGGAGGAAGCCTGCTTCAGGATGCGACGGGCAAAATGTCCATTCCCTACTACGTTGGCGTAATCAAAATCGCGCAGTGGTTCCGTAAGCCGACGTTCGTTTACTCGCAAGGCATCGGGCCGGTCAACAGTACAGCGTTCTATCCGTTGATCCGCAGCGCATTTAAGCATTCGGCTTACGTATCCGTCCGCGATCAAGAATCGGCAGACTTGCTCAAGTCGATGCATTTAGGGCAAACTAGGATAGAGGTTGTTCCCGATCCCGTTATGGGGCTTCCGCTTAAAGCGTCTATCCGGCAGCAAACGGCTTCAAACCAAGAGGGCCGCAAACCGATTCTTGGCGTATCGGTCCGTTATTGGAACGAAGACCGCAGCGAGCTGGCGGGACTGGCTGCAGCTTTGGACCGCATTGTGGCGGACCGGGACGTAGACATTCGGTTTCTGCCGTTCCATTTGCCTTCGGACGAAGAGGCTTCCCAAGAAGTCGTCTCCCGTATGGGAGAGGCTGCCCGTGCTCTTAGCACGATCGTACGCGATGTGACGCACCCGCAAGACATGCTCGGGGAGGTCAGCGCTTGCGATGCGATCATCGGCATGCGTTTGCATTCCTTGATATATGCGGCTTCTCAGCAGGTTCCGATGATCGGCATTTCGTACGATCCCAAAATCGATCAGTTTTTACACCGGCTCAACATGCGTTCGGCGGCAACGACCGCGCGCTTCGATTCAACGGCCGTAGCGGCCGAAACGCTCCGTCAGCTTGACGAACGCCGGCATTGGCAGCTTGAGAAGGGCGATGCCATCGAAAGGCTGAAGGCGGAAGCGAACAAACCGGCGCAACAAGTCGTGTCATTTTTACGTCAAAAAGGGTGAACAGCGATGACTATTCCGAAAGTATCCATATTCGGCGTTCCGATCTCTAAGCTGGGAATGAGCGAAACGGTACAAATGCTGGCCGATGCCATTGAAAGCGGTCGTCCGCATCAGATTATTACGGCGAACCCGATCATGGTGATGACGGCGCTCGAGCAGCCGGCCTACATGGCGATGATGAAAAGAGCCGAGGTCATTGTACCGGACGGGGCCGGCGTCGTATGGGCGTCCGGTTACGTCGGCAATCCGGTTAAGGAGAAGGTTGCAGGCATCGAGCTCGTTCACGAGCTTGCCAAAATGGCCGAGCGGACGGGGTGGCGCATGTATTTGATGGGCGCTTCGGAAGAGATCATCACGGCAGCGGCCGAAAAGCTGAAGCAAAAATATCCCCGGCTAGAGCTGATCGGGTATAGAGACGGTTTTTTCGGGGAGAATCAGGATCAAGACGTCATCCGGGATATTCGCGAGGCGAAACCTGATATTTTGCTCGTAGGCCGTTCTGCGGATAAGCAGGAGCCTTGGATCGATCGTTATAAAGAGGCGCTGAACGTACCGCTCATTATGGGTGTCGGCGGGAGCTTTGACGTTATCTCCGGCAAATTGAAGCGCGCTCCCAACTTTTGGATCAAATTGCGTCTGGAATGGTTTTATCGTCTGATGCAGGAGCCATGGCGCTACAAAAGAATGCTTGTGCTGCCGAAATTTGCATGGAAAGTCATCCGCGAAAAAGAGAATGTGCAAAAAGATTGAAAATGTTCATGAAAACGACAGTTTTTCGCCCATTTTCGGATAAATAGCAGATTCGCCTTTATTTCACAAACAGAGTATAATGAGTCCCGAAGGCTTTGTGAAAGAAACCTGAGGGGTTGTGTGTAAATAAAATGAGCGCATGGATGTATGTGATCGGCTTCATCGCTTCATGCTCGTTAGCCGTCCTGCTGACACCGCTGGTCAAAAAGCTCGCGTTCCGCGTCGGCGCCGTATCCATTCCGAACCACCGGAGCGTGCACACCAAGCCTATGCCGCAAATGGGCGGGCTCGCGATCTTTTTGGCATTTGCTATCGTATATACCGTAGTCTCGCTTATCGCTCATCATTATACAACCGACGTGACCATGGCTCTGCTAATCGGCGGCACGATCATTGTGATCGTCGGCGCCTTTGACGACCGTCTTGCGCTTTCTCCGAAAGTGAAGCTCCTCGGTCAAATCATTGCTGCAGTAGTCGTCGTTTCGTTCGGTCTGCAGATCGATGTGATCAATATTCCGTTTACCGGTTGGTCATGGACCCCGCCAACCTGGTTAGCGATTGTGATTACGGTTGTATGGATTATCGGCGTGACCAATGCCGTTAACCTGATTGACGGCTTGGACGGCTTGTCCGCCGGCGTATCGGGTATCGCTACCGCAACGATCATGGTCATGGCGCTTATGATGCCGCAGCAAGAATACCCGATCGCGCTGTTATGCGCGGTGCTTCTGGGCAGCATCGTAGGTTTCCTGTTCTTCAACTTCAACCCGGCCAAAATATTTATGGGCGACACGGGCGCGCTGTTTCTAGGCTTTACGCTGGCGACGCTGTCCATAGTCGGTTACAAACAGGCGGCATTCGTCTCCTTCATCGTGCCGATCCTCATTCTGGGCGTACCGATCTCCGATACGCTGCTCGCGATCGTTCGCCGTAAGCTCAACAATAAGCCGATCTCGGCTCCGGATAAAGGCCACCTCCATCATAGCCTGATGGGACTTGGCTTTAGTACCCGTAAGACCGTACTAATCATCTACGGCATTTCGATTCTGTTCGGCTTGTGTGCCGTGCTGATGTCTCAACCGCTGCAATGGTGGACAATCGTTCTGCTGGCCGTCTTCTTCCTCGGCATGGAAGTCGGCGTTGAAGCGCTCGGCATCCTAAGCAAAAAGCGCAAGCCCGTCATTCAGTTGTTTCAGCGGCTGGCTGGCCAGCGCAGCAAAGGATAACGCCTAGACAAGAAAGCCTCTGCCTCCGAAAGGAGACAGGGGCTTTTGTTTTGTGAGTATTTTATGGAAATCGACGCCATGTCTAAAAAAAACGCATGATTCGACCGATAACAACAAGTAACTGCAACTTTTTGAAAGAAGTCAGAGTCTAATGGGTGAAGAAAAATTTGGAAGGGGTCGATCGTTTCATTTTAGCTATTCATCATCGGTAATGTGCACATTTTTTTACATAAGGAGGACATTGTGTTGAAAACAAAATTACTACGCAGCTGGACAAGCATGTTCGTCGTCGCCGCGCTGCTGCTGACGCTGCTTCCGGCGTTCCCGCAAAAGGCTGCAGCCGCAGCGACCTTTTTCTATCCCGATAATCCGGGGCTGGCACAGAAGGCGAATCCGGCGGACAACGTCGCCATCGACCGGAATTCCGCCTATGTATCCAATACGAAGACGTTGGATATTACAGGTACGTATCAGTCCGTTTCCGCCGACTCGCTGGTCGTCAAGGTGGAGCAGCTGGTTAAGAAAGACGCGGGCTGGGTGGTCGATCCGCTAAGAACGTTTACGAAAGGGATCAATGCGCTGCCGAACAACCGTTTCGAAGCGTCCCGGATTCAATTGTTTGCTGGGTTCAACAAGGTGACGCTGCTCGGCAAGCAGAACGGCGTCGAGAAGTACGATATTTTTTATGTTTTGTACGATGATATTCCTTATCTCAAAACATTGAAAATCGGAACGGGGACCGTTGACCCCGTCGATCTGAACGAGGGCGTAAGCCGGATTATTCCGAAGCCGTCAAGCGTTACGGATCCCAATTACAAAATGGTCGTCTATTTGCAAGGACAAGCGCAAAATGCCACCAAAGTTTCGGTCAACGGAAGCGTAACGACGCCGATTGACGACGGATCCTTTTTTGCGCCGCCTATTACGTTGACGCCCGGAAAGAACGAGATCGAGGTTATCGTAGAGAACGATACGAACCGCGTTGTTTCGAAGCGCTCCGTATACTATTACGATCCGCTGAAGCCGTATATAGATTTGCAAATCCAACAGCAGTCTCCTCTGGCTACGAATCCGAATCCGGTGCAGAGCCTGCTGGGGACCGATAAGCCGAAATTAACCGACTCGACGACAGCGGCCGATTTGACTGCCACGATTATTACGCCGTATAGCGCAACGGGGAAAGCCGGCGATTTTGCCCATCCGACGCAAGGCGCTACGGTAACGACGCATGTGTACGAGCCTACTCTTAAGCAGACGTATAACGGCGGCGCAGGACTGACCGTCAACAAAGAAACGATAGTGCCGGGAGACGACGGCGAACCGGCTTATAAAATCATTGAGTTCAAAGTTAGCGGCTATAATATCCCGAATTCAAGCGATAAAGAAACCAAAATCTTTGATTTGGCGGTCGACTACGGAACCTTCCATACCCGGATCCCAAATTTGAAGTATAACTATTACCCGGGCGATATTGTGATTAAGAAGGCGACATTGGTCGAGATCGACACAAAGGGCAATGCGGACCCGGCCGATGACGTTTTCACGGAAAAGGCCCCTCTGAACGGCAGTGAAGTAACGTCGCCGGACTTCTATATCCAACTGGAAACCAGCGTTGACGAAGCAACCACTACCGGCAAGGAGCTAAGCGCATCCCTGCTTCCGATCGGTACAGCTACGTTGACGGTCGAAGGCAGCGCGCCAGGTAAGCCGGTTAAAATCATTACAGATGGAACTACCAAGAAATATATTTATAAAATTAAAGGATTGCCGAACGGATCCCAGAAGGTTCAATTTATTTATAAAGACTCGCTGACCGGATACGAAGCAACCATTAACTACGTATCGAAGCGCTATATTTATGTAGAGGGCGTTTACGACGGACAGACGGTTACCTTCGACTCGAGCGATACAACGGGTCAAAAAACGGTTAATATTTCCGGAGAATTCGTCGGATTTGACAGCCTGCTAGGGGAAAAGCTGACGATTAACGGGAAAGAACCCGGCCTTGATACGCCGGGCAATGCTGCCGATGATTTCAAGGTAGATCCGGTAACGCATAAGTTTACGTATACCATGCAGTTTGCAAATGCTACGAATCCGGATGCCCGCCTTTATTTCGGCGAAAATACGATCGTGCTGACGGGAACGGATACGACGGGCGGCATGCTGCAAACGATCCGCAAGGAAATCAAAATTTATATCATCGATAAGAATATGCCTGTGCTTACCAAGTTTCAGCCGCTCGAAATTCCGACAACCGGATCGAGGCCGGTACTGGACAGCACCATTTTCACAAAGCCGTTGACGTCGATTCTGTTTAAGAACGACCGCTATGTAACGAGCCTGAAAGAGTACGATCTGGTCTTTAACGGCGGCGGTGCGGAGGAAATTAAGCTGATGAGGGGCGGAGAACTGATTCTCCACGCCAAAACAGACGGCACGATCCTTCCGGGAACAACGCCTAACGCGGAATTGTACAAAAATGACGGAACGCACGTAGGCTCGGGGAGCACCTCCAGCAATTTCTTGTTCCGGATTACGAACCTGAAGTTTGATGCGCCGGGCAGCCAGGTGTATACGCTTGAATTGAAAAATTCAACAGGTGCGCGGATTACGCAACGTTTGGAGATTCAACGCGAAGTGGCGCCGTACCGCATTTTGGCTCCTCAGCCGACGGTAGGCGACCGGATATTGGTCAACAAAAACTTCGTTCGCTTCGATATTGAAGCGGAAGGCGCCGAGCAGGTTTTAATAGACGGTAAAGCCGCTACGAAACGTCCGGACTTCAATGACCGCTTTATTTATGAATACTCCGGCTTGAAGGCGAATAAGGAAACGATCATTAAAGTGGCTGTTGTACGCCAAGGCGGAACGTTGAACACGACAGTCAAAGTGTATTACACGGATTCGGTTCAAATCGGATCGCAATTTATGGAGAAGATCGGATCGAAACATAATGTATTCGGCGGAGATTTGCAGCTGGCCTTCCCGAAGGGGACGATACTCAAGACTGCGGATCCTACGATGAATCAGAATCAAGTGACTCAGTTCTATGATCAGACGCAGCTCATGTTCGGGATTGCAGACCCGACGAACGGTATGGTCGAGCGTATAAACGACTACGGCAACCGCAAGGGACTGGACGTTGATTTGAGGACGGATGCGCGGAACGGCCAATATGCGATTCCGATTTTGGACTGGCTCTCGCAGCAGTTTACTAGTCCTTCTACTAGACAGCATTTCACTGCGGTATCGCCATTCTATTGGATTTCCGGCGGAGTAGGCGAGCAGAGCGTCAAGGGTTCGTCCAACTATCGTCCTGCAACGAACGGCTTGGATCCTTACGACATAGAAGGAACGTTCACGACCTTCTTGCCGGAACGCAAGATCGTACCGTCCGAGCGCGGCTCGCTGACCCTCCAATTTGACAAGAACGTCGTGGATATTGCGGGGACTCAGATTACCGTCTTCTATTTCAATGATAGAGGCGAATGGTCCAGACTGGGCGGCGTTGTGGACACGAAGAAAAACACGGTCACGGTGCCGTTCGATGACTTCGGCTATTACGTCGTCATGAAGCTGCGGGAAGGCTTTGCGGACATTACGAATCACCCTTGGGCTAGAAACGTATTGGAAGCCCTATTTGCGAAAGGCTACATGGAGAATATCCGATACGAGGATTTCGGTACCGACGACTTTGCGACACGCGGAGAATTCGCTACCATGCTAGTCAAGTCTCTTGAGATTCCGATCAATGCGGATAACAACAACACATTCGTAGATGTCGTGCCGGGCAGCCGATCGGTAACCTGGGATTATGCGCACATTGAGACGGCAGCCAGAGCGGGCATCATTACCGGAATGGATAACCGCTGGTTTGGCGTCAATCAACGCTTGACCCGGGAACAGGCTGCCACGATGATCGCCAGAGCGCTGGATCTGAAAGTCGCCGTAAACGACAGCAAGCTGCTCGCGAACTTGGATAAGCTCTACACGGATACGGGAGCGATGAGCTACTATGCTTTGCCATTCATTGAGGCCGTGACGAAAGACGGCGTCATGCTTGGCCGTCCGAATGAGCTTGCCGAGGGCGAGAAAAAGCAGACGAGCCGGTTCGACCCGCTTGCAAACCTTACGCGCGCAGAGGTCGGCCAAATAGCCGTACGCTTGCTTCAAAAGCATAGCAAGGTTTTCCCTAAAAACCTCAATTAGTTGTACTTGGAGACTGTTCCAGAAGTCTGGAACAGTCTCATTTTTATTGGAAAATGTTTCGCGATGACTTTGCATGTCCTTCCATGTATACTAATTCTCGTAGCCTAGATATATCAAATGGTATACACTCGGAAGGCAACATAAGTTGACAATAAAATATTTCGAAACTTTTTTTTCGAAATCCGCAACTTTTTCAGAGTTGGAGCGTTTAATTACTGTGAAAACACACCGCGGAATACATAACGAGCAACAATCCGATGGTTAATTTTCACAAAATTATCTCTTTACGCTGACTTAGGTCCATTGTATAATGTTTAAAGTGGCCTAGGACTCTCTAGTTTTTTAAACGTGTTTACTAGTTTCTGTGGGCACCACTTGTTCGCAGACTTTCATATTAATCAACATACGCTCAACTCTGGGAAGGGGGTGAATCGGCAAATGAGTGAATCGAGCTCAAATTTATCTAGAGAATACTCTCAGAAACATATTCGAGGAGGAGAAAAAAAGGTTATGAAAAAAACTTTATCTTCTGTCGTTTCGATCGCGCTGATCTCTTCGATGTTCGCAACGGCGGCATTCGCTGCTGAAGCAACACCGACAGCTGGAACGACAACAACTACATCCGCAACTGCAACAAAGGAATTGACGATCGAACAAAAATATGAGGCTTTGAAAGCTCTTGGCATCTTGGAAGGCGACGGCACTGGCGCTAACCTGGAAGGGTTGACTGACCGCGCTCAAATCGCGAAAATCATCGCTAAAACATTCAAGTTGACTGAAGATGCTTCCGGCGCTTCCGTTTACACGGATGCAGCTTTCAAAACTCCTGAATATAGCTGGTCGCTTGGCTTCGTAGGCGCTGTTACTAAAGCTGGCTACATGGACGGCGTTTGGGACAAAACTTTTGCTCCTACAAGCAAAGTAACACTTCAAGAACTGGCAACTATCTTGGTTCGCGCATTCAAACTTGAGCACCCTAAAACTGAAAAAGTTGAAGGCAAAGTTGATGAGTGGGCACAAGAGTACGTAGCAGCTGCAATCAAAGCTGGCTTGATCAGCGCAAAAACGGACTACACTGCACAAGCAAAACGTAGCGACCTCGTTGAGTCCGGCTACACTGCAGTGAAGAAAGTTGAAGAAGGAACAAAACCAGTAGTAACAGCTAAGTTGACTGGCGTTTCCGGTTTGACAAATGCGAAAGTGAAAATCACTTTTGATGCAGAAGTTAAAGCCATCGACAAGTCCAGCGTTGTTATTAAAGACGAAGCAGGCGCAGCTGTTGAAGTGAAGGATGTTGCTCTTGCATCCGATGGTAAATCTGCAGTTGTAACAACTGTAGCATTGAATGGCTATAACAAATATACGCTTACTGTTAAAGACGTTACGAAGAACTTCGTAGCAATGGGCGTTGATTCCGACAAACCAGTTGCTAAAACGGCTGTTATCGGTCAAGATGCTGCAATTACAGTTACTTTTAACGAAGCTGTAGACGCTGCGACAGCAACTAACGTTGCAAACTACGTACTTGACCCTTCGGTTAAAGTTAAGAGTGCAACGCTTAACAGCGATGGCACTGTAGTGACAGTTGTGACGGAAGCTCAAGAAATGGGCAAAACTTACAAGTTCTCCGTTCAAAGCGTAACGGATCTGTCTGGAAACGTAGTAGACAAAACCGATTTCTACGTGGGCGGTGTTGTTGATAACGTTAAACCAACAGCAACGGTGGTTGTAAACGCTGATGCTACAGTTACTGTTTCGTTCGACGAGAAAGTGAACAAAGAAACAGCTCAAAACGTATCCAACTACGTTATTGATCCTGCTTTGAACGTGAAGAGCGCAACGCTCAACAGCGACGGCAACAAAGTTACTCTCGTAACAGACGTTCAAGAATTGAGCAAAACTTACAAAGTAACAGTTCAAAACGTTGCTGACCTTGCAGGGAACGTAATTGATAAAAAAGATCACTACTTCGGCGGTATCGTTGATGCTCAGAAGCCGACTGCTAACGTAACAAACAATGGTGACGGATCGCTCAACGTTGCTTTCAACGAGAAAGTAAACAAGGAGCAAGCCGAGAACGTGTCCAACTACACGATCGATACAGGTCTTGCAGTAAAGAGTGCAACGCTTAACAGCGATGGCAATGCTGTAACGCTTGTTACTGACAAACAAGAAAACTCCAAAACTTACAAGCTTACGATTCAAAACATTGCAGACCTTGCAGCAACTCCAAATGTAATCGAGAAAAAGGATTACTATTTCGGTGGTATCGTTGACACGGCGGGTCCAGAAGTAACGACAGCAACATCTACTGGTGCTACTACTGTTGTTCTTCAGTTCAATGAAAAATTGAATAAAGACCTTGCACAAGATCCAACTAATTACGTTGTAGATGGCGATTTGAAATATCCAACAAAAGCTGTTTATGATGACGCTACTCAAAAAGTGACGTTGACAACAGCTAAACAAACAGCTGGTAAACTGTACACAGTCTCGATCAACAACCTGAAAGACAAATCGGGCAATGTGATTACTTCCGGCTACAAAAAGACTTTCGGTGGTACATCTTCTTCGACAGCTGCTCAAACGAAGCTTCTGAACGTGTCGACAGTCAACCAAAACACAATTGATTTGGTGTTCGACCAAGAAATTTCTGATGCAGACCTGAATACAAACCTTGGCGTTGACGTTGTAAAATTCGATGGAACGGCAGTGTCGGTAACTGCAGTTACTTACGAAACGCTGAGACAAACTGACAAAAAAATCGTTCGTGTACAATTCAAGAACAGCGAGACCAACCCTGCACTCTTTACTATGGGTAACAACTACAAAGTTACTGCAACAGGTGTTGCAAATCTTGTAACAACTGATTCCGCTAACACTAGAGTGTTCTCGGGTACTAGTGTTGCAAACGAAGCTCCGAAATTCGAGCATGCTGTTGCCATTAACAATACCTCCGTTAAAATCAGATTCACTGAAGACGTATTGTTTAATTCGACTGTAGCGGCGGACACTTATCAACAATTTAAAATCGGCGATCTGTCTATCATTGGTATTCAAACTGATGTGACGAAACCAGTACGTGAAGTAGTTCTGAACCTTGGAACTCCACTTGCATCGGGTCAAACGTACACAGCTTCCTTGAACACCGGTTCGACAATCAAAGATGCAGCTGGCTTCAATGCAATTAAATCCGATACAACAGCATATGTATCCGGAACAACTGTAGCGAACAGCGCTCCTAAGATCCAATTTGTAAATGTTACCGACAAAAACAACTTCGATATCGTATTTACTGAAGCAGTTGAGAATGCTGCTAACGCGGAATACGTAATCGAGAAAACAGCTGGCCCTGGTACAGTTCCAGTTATCACTAAGGATGTTAATGCTACCTTTACGGCTTCCAGCGACAAAACGAAATTGACTGTCAACATCTGGAGCACTACAGGTACAGCTCTTGATCCTTACAGCTCTTACACTGTAAAAGTGAAAGATACAAGCGTTGCTGCAGAAGTGATTAAAGATCTGCAAAACACACCGCTTAAATCGGCTGACAATGTAGCTGTTAACTTCGCTGGTACTTCGCTTGCTAACGCTCAACCGATCATCGCAGCAGTTGACGCTGTTATCAGCGGCGCTGATAAGAAAACATTGACAGTTAAAGCTAAATTCAGTGAAGTAGTAACTGGTACAGCAAACCTTGAAGTAGTAATCAATGGTCAAACGATCGTTGTTGCTGTAACATTGGCTAATGCTGACAACACAACATTCACTGTAACAACTACTGATGCAATGGCTGCTGGAAATACAGGTACTATCAAAGTATCTAATGATTCCACTAACTTGCTGCTCGATGTTAACAAACAAAAAGCAAAAACAGATGCTACTTCTTTTGCTACTAAGTAATTAGAAATAATCTCGTAAAGGAGTCATTAAGGGGAAACCCTTAATGGCTCCTTTTTAATTGATTTTATATCTGACAAATAGGAGTGAATGTAATGAAAATGAAAGTAGTTATGTCAATGTGTGTCACAGTGCTTTTCACATTGTTTCTAACGCAAGTTGTGACTGTCGCCGATGCTCCCGCACAACCCGGCACATCCAACGATCCTCTCGTCACCAAAAGTTATGTAGATGAGCTTGTGCAGAAGAAGGTCGCCGAAGAAGTAGCCAAAATGAAGGACGGTACTCCTGCGACTCCAACGCCTGCCCCGAATGCATCCGAATCGGTAACCGTTGTCGAATTAAAAGCCAATCAAACGCTCTTAGCAGCAGCAGGTGCTGAATTTATCGTACGTACCGGCAAAACCTTGATCGTGAGCAGTGATGAAAACGGCGTTCCCGACGTTACGACTGGGAAGGATATCGCTCCGAATGGAATCATTGAAACGAATCATTTATTAATATTCCCACGTGAGGGCCGTGGCATTAAACCCGATCCGAAAAACAAGGACGCCATATTTGTAATGGTTAAAGGCAACTACATCTTGCAAAATGCAGACGGCACAAAGGTAACACCATAAATTTACCCAAAATGACAGAAAGTTATCCGGCTGACACAGATGCCTCCGGTCATACTATAGGTACACCAACAAGGAGGTGACCGAGATGGCTAAACAAAAATTGGTACAAGCCAGCAAACAAGCACTCGATATGATGAAGTATGAAATTGCCGCAGAGCTTGGCTTGCCGGTCGGTAAACAAGCGATAGGTGCTTTAGGCGCAGACGTTGAGTTTGCGACCGAGCTGGGTTCCATTACCGCCGGTTCCGTAAAAGAAGACTACTGGGGGCATATTGCATCCCGAGATACCGGAGCGGTAGGCGGAGCGATTACGAAAAGACTCATCCAAAAAGCAGAAGAAGCACTTTTCTCCCTGTCATAATTTGTGTTCCCCGAAAAGCCTATTTTTATACTTGGTTTATTGACAGTACTCGACAAATCGATTAGTATAAACTATTGAAGGTCGTGAATAACAACCTCCTCCGTCGATTTTTGGAGAAGGTTGATTTTTTGTGCAGCCTTTTCAAAAATTATTGGGAGGTCGAGTTAAAATGGCGACTTCAAGCAAAAGACGCTTGTTTACGTCCGAATCCGTAACGGAGGGACATCCGGATAAAATATGTGACCAAATTTCCGATGCGGTTTTGGATGCCTTCCTTAAGGAAGACCCTAACGCACGCGTTGCTTGTGAAGTATCGGTAGCAACAGGTTTAGTATTGGTAATTGGTGAGATTAGCAGTCGTGCGGATTATGTCGATATTTCTGCAATCGCTCGTCAGACGATCAAAGAAATCGGTTATACGCGCGCGAAGTATGGTTTTGACTCCCATACCTGTGCAGTTCTGACTTCGCTTAACGAGCAGTCTGCGGACATCGCTCAAGGCGTAGACAAGGCGCTTGAAGCAAGAGAAGGACAAATGTCCGATGCCGAAATCGAAGCGCTTGGCGCTGGCGACCAAGGCTTGATGTTCGGTTTTGCGGTAAACGAAACGCCGGAATATATGCCAATGCCGATCGCTCTGGCTCATCGTTTGGCTCGCCGCCTTTCGGAAGTAAGAAAGAACGGAACGCTTCCTTATTTGCGTCCTGACGGCAAAACGCAAGTTTCGGTTGAGTACGAAGGTGACAAGCCGGTTCGTGTCGACACCATCGTGGTTTCTACGCAGCATGCGGAAGAAATTACGCTTGAGCAAATCAAAAGCGATATCCATGAGCATGTTATTAAACCGGTCGTACCGGCTGAGTTCTTGGATGCCGAAACAAAATACTTCATTAACCCGACAGGCCGCTTCGTAATCGGCGGACCTCAAGGTGATGCCGGTCTTACAGGCCGCAAAATAATTGTCGACACCTATGGCGGTTATGCGCGTCATGGCGGCGGTGCATTCTCCGGTAAGGATCCGACGAAAGTCGACCGTTCCGCTGCTTATGCTGCACGCTATGTAGCGAAGAACGTAGTGGCTGCAGGACTTGCCGACAAATGCGAAATCCAGCTTGCTTATGCGATTGGCGTAGCTCGTCCGGTTTCGATTAACGTGGATACATTCGGTACAGGCAAAGTAAGCGAAGATAAAATTGTTGAATTGATTCGCAATAACTTCGACTTGCGTCCGGCCGGAATCATCAAAGAGCTTGATCTTCGTCGCCCGATCTACCGTCAAACGGCAGCATACGGACATTTTGGACGGACCGATCTCGATGTGCCTTGGGAACGTCTGGACAAAGCGGAGAAGCTGAAAGCCGAAGCGTTCTAATTATATAATCATGATAATGGAAGAACCATTTGTCCTCCTGGAGGCAATTGGTTCTTTTTACATGCGCAACTTTTTGTCGAAATAAGGAGTCTAAAAGAGATAGAGAGATAGAAAAGGAATGGGATCAGAGAGGAGAACAGCAATGACTGGGCAATACCGAAGGAGAACGATGTTCATTATTTTGAAGAAGACGGGGACGCTGTTGTTGACGGCTGCGATTCTTGCTACACCGGTAGCGCTCAGCTGGAAGCCAACCTTGGCAGCGGCGGCGGAGGATTCGATCAAGCTTCTTAGCGAGGAACCGATAACGGCAGGAGCCGTTCTGCAAAAATATGAATGGACCTCGACACGCGGAAGTAAAGCCATTCGTGTCGGTGCTAACGTAGTTCGCGTGGACTTGCAAAACCCTTACGTTAAGCTGGATGTAATGACCGGGCGAGAGGGACAATTCACCAAGAAGCAATCCGTGCGCGGTATGGCGAACGAGACGGGAGCTGTGGCGGGCGTCAACGGCGACTTTTTTAACACGCAAGCGGAAGGCGCGCCGATAGGGCCTGAAGTAGCGGATGGTAAGCTGGAAGCTACGCCTCCGTACTTGCCTGGCTGGTATTCGTTTGCTATCACGAAGGAGAACAAGCCGGTAATTGAAATGTTTACGTTCAAGGGCTCCGTAAAAGCCAAGGACGGCGCGGAATTTCCGTTAGGCGGCATAAACAAGTCATATTACTGGTTTGAACCGAACGGCGAGCATAGCCATATTGATTCTATGTTCTTGTATACGAGCACATGGGGGCAGGACGATCGCGCGAACGATCGGAATACGGACTTGACCGAAGTATTGGTGCAGAATGATATAGTCAAAGAAATCGTACGTTATGGGAAAATCCCTATGGTGGCCCCGGAAGACGGCTACATACTGAGAACGGAAGGTAAAGCGGCGCAGTTCGTGCTCGATCATATCAAAGTTGGCGATAAAATTCAGGCGAACTATGACGTGTACGCACAGGATCCTACTTTAAGCTACGATGCGAAGACGTTCAAAATGATGATCGGCGGGCAAACCATTTTGGTCGATCAGGGGAAAGCGTCCGAGTTTTCGCGTCCTTTATCGGATGTGAGCGGCGCTTCTGCCGTTGCCAGAACGAGCGTCGGTTTTTCGAAGGATGGCCGTTACGTCTACATGATTGCGGCTGACAAAAGCAGTGAAAGTGACGGATTGACGCTGGCGGAGCTGCAAAAGGTCATGGTTAAGGTCGGCGTATGGCGAGGGATGAACCTTGACGGCGGCGGTTCGACGCAGATGGTATCCCGTCCGCTCGGCGAGACGTCCACACAATTAGTCAACAATCCGGGCGGGTACGAGCGTCCCGTGGTCAATGGGCTAGGGGTGTATTCTACGGCTCCGGTCGGTCAACCGCTAGGTTTAAAGATTTCGGGTCCGGCTTCCATGCTGATAGGCGAAAAAGTAACCTATAACGTAGGCGGCTATGACGAGTTTTACAATCCGATTAAGGCGGGGCAAGTAACGGCTGACTGGTCGACAAGTCAAGCGATCGGGACGTTCAGCGGAAATACGTTTACGGCTACCAAGAAAGGGAAGACGACGCTGACGGCGGTCTCCGGCAAGGGCAAGCAAACGCTGGATGTGCAGGTCATCGGCAAGAATGAGATCGCCAGCATGACGATCGAGCCTTCCAATTCGGTTATTACGGAGAGCAATGAGCCAATCAAGCTTAACGTTCGCGTGAAAACGAAGGCCGGCGCCGAAAAGGTCGTGCCAGGCGACTTGTTTCAGTGGGAGATCCGCGGGGCAAAAGGTGAAATTACCGGAGATACATTCCGTTTGGCATCGGTAGCCGACGTTAAATCGGTAGAGCTCGTTGCGAGATACGATGGATTCAGCACCATGACATCGATTGGAATCGGCTATAAAAAGCTGTGGGCCGATTTCGACATGCTGAATGCCGAGGTCTCGTTCACAAGCTATCCTTCCGAAGTCAAAGGCGAAGTAAAACGCGTGCCGGGCTTCGCGGGCCTTGATGCCGTTAACAATGCCGTTTATATGAGTTATGACCTCACTGGCGGAGCCGGTACCAAAGCCGCTTACATTACGTTCGGCCAAGGCGGCCTTCCGATCGAAGGAGAGCCGAAATCGCTCAGCGTAAAAGTGAAGGGCGACGGCAGCCGCAACTGGCTGCGTGCTTCTTTTATTGACGGGGACGGCAAAGAGGTGCTCGTCGATTTTACGAAATCGCTCAACTGGTCCGATTGGCAGACGGCTACCGCAAACCTTTCGACTATTAAATATCCGGTTAAGCTGAACAAGATTTATATCGCCAACCCGGCGCTGGGGCAGGATGAAAGGGAATTGAAAGGCGCGATCGCCATTGACGACATCACCTTCCACTATCAAACGAAGGCGCCGGAGCTTCCAAGAAACCAGATTCAACTGACGATCAACAAGAAAACCGTAGAGGTGAACGGCAAGCCGGTAGAAATCGATCAAGCGCCGGTCATTGTGGAAGGGAATACGCTTGTGCCGCTTCGGTTTGTCGTGGAGGCTTTGAAGGGCGAGGTGCTCTGGAACAATGACGAACGCAAGGTTACGGTTTACCGCGGAAGTCAAATGGCCGAGCTGTGGCTGGATAACAAAGAGATGAATATGAACGGTAAATCGGTTACGGCCGAAGTACCCCCGGTGCTGATGCAAGAATTGACCATGGTGCCGCTGCGTATTTTAACGGAAAATCTCGGATGGAAAGTAAGCTGGGATCAGAGCACGCTAACCGTGACGATGGAATAAAATAGTACTTCCATAGCACTTTCAAACAACGGCAAATATGATACTATTAAACCAAACGCCTTACGCGGAATTTGTTTGAATTAAAGGAGTTTGGGTCGCTTGCAGCAAGTCGATGCTATTGATCGCGTCATAAAAAATGCGATAGCTGTCATGGAAAGCAGCAAATATCAAATTTTCGAAATTTGCGAGAGCGCACGCTCCGAGAAGGATGCGCTTAACAAAGAGCTGCAGCAGGTATTGGAAGAAGTGAGTCTTACAATCGAGCAGGTCGACAAGCATGAGCTCGAATACAAAAAATCACGTATCCGGCTCACGGAGGTGAGCCGGGACTTTCGTCGTTTTAAAGAAGAGGATATCAAGATCGCTTACGATGCGGCGACCCAGCTTCAACTTCAGCTTACCGTGTACCGGGAGAAGGAAGAGCATTTGAAGCTTCGCCGCGATGACCTGCAGAAGCGGATCAAGAACGTGGACAAGCAGATCGAACGTGCGGAGACGATCGTGTCCCAAATGAGCGTGGTCCTTGATTATTTGTCCGGCGACCTGAATCAAGTTACGCGGATTCTAGAGTCGGCGAAGAACAGACAGATGCTCGGTCTGAAAATTACGCTTGCCCAAGAGGAAGAGCGGAAGCGCATTGCCCGGGAAATTCATGACGGTCTTGCCCAAACGATGGCCAATGTCGTGCTGCGTGCGGAGATATCCGAACGTATGCTTAGCATGGGACAGCCGGAAGCGGTGAAGGACGAATTAATCGAGCTGAAGGGGCAAGTGCGCGGAGGACTCGAGGAAGTTCGGAAAATTATTTTCAATTTGCGGCCAATGGCGCTTGACGATCTTGGTCTGGTTCCGACCTTAAGGCGATTTGTGCAGGACTTTGAGGAGCGGACGAAAATTCGTGCGTCGATCGAACTGATCGGAAGGGAAACGCGGCTACCTTCCGGAATGGAGGTGGCGATCTTCCGGTTGGTTCAGGAGACGTTTTCCAACGTGCTCAAGCATGCTAACGCTTCATTCATCTCGCTGGAAATCACGTTCCAGGCCAAGATGGTCAAAATCGCTGTGCTAGATAATGGAATCGGCTTCGATGTCGGGTTAATCGAATCGAAGATAGCCAAGGGTAATCACTTTGGATTGATGGGTATGCGAGAGAGAATCGAGCTGCTGGAAGGGCGGATGGATATCGAGTCCACCCCAAGCGCCGGTTCCAAAATTTCGATGCTCATTCCAATCGGTTCCGAACAGAGGAGGAATATGACGGATGGACAAAATGTCTAGCGCGAAACGAAATATCAAGCTGGTATTGGCTGACGACCATCAATTGTTTCGGGAAGGCGTCAAACGGATTATCAATATGGAGCAAGGCCTGGAAGTGGTAGGGGAATGCGGTGACGGTATTCAGGTTATTGAGCTGTGCAACGAGCTGAAGCCGGATATCGTCCTCATGGATATCAATATGCCGATAGAGAACGGCGTTGTGGCAACGGAGAAGCTGAAAGAGTTTTTTCCGGAAACGAAAGTTATCATTCTATCCATTCATGATGATGAAAGCTACGTATTCGAAACGCTTCGCAAAGGCGCATCCGGCTATTTATTGAAGGATATGGAAGCGGAGTCGCTGATCAATGCCATTCACTCGGTTGTGGCAGGCCATGCCTACATCCATCCCAAGGTTACCGGGAAGCTTATCAACCAGCTGCGCCGGATGACCTATTTGGACGAAGTCGGGGTTGCGGCAAGCGGGATCGGCGTCAAGGAAGCTGGCGTTAAATTCGTGCATACGTCGAGCAATCCGCTCACGCGCCGCGAAGCGGAGGTTCTTCGTCTGATGGCTGAAGGAAAGAGCAACAAGGGCATCGGCGAATTCCTATTTATTAGCGAGAAAACGGTAAAGAACCACGTCAGCAGCATTTTGCAAAAAATGGAAGTTGACGATCGGACGCAAGCGGTCATTATCGCGATTAAGAACGGATGGGTGACGCTTTAATACATACTTCTTTGTGTTAGTCATCATGGATACGTCAGGAAGGTGGGTCGAAAGTTACAGGAACTCCGCCAAGCATTGCGGCATATACTATCCGTAAGGGAGGGAACCGCGATGATCGTAGGGTTGCTGTTGATTTTCGGCTTGTACGGCCTGGGCGCCGCACTCGTGCACGTTTGTTACGCTTTGGAGCAAAACAAGAAGAGGAAACGCACCATCCGGTTTATTCTGGTTACCCGCAACAACGAACAGCATGTGGAGTGGTATCTGCGTTCGCTTCGTTTTTTTTCGAGATGGCGCGGTTGCCATGTGGCCATTGCGGTTTTTGATGACGGGTCGACCGACGATACGCTGCATATCGCTCGGCAGTATGGACGAACCAGGAATTATGTGGACATCTATGATCGTACAGACGATTTGGACCGATATATGGACGAGCGGCATGGCGAACGATTGATCGTTCTGCAGCTGCATTTGCTAACCCCGTTCAAGAGATTAGCCGTTTTGCAGTGGTAACCGCTTACAAGTGGTGTTCCGGCTTCAAGCAAACATGCGAATAAGCTGGCGAAGTTGCAAAATGGAGGCCGAATTTGGCGATGAGCAGGAACAACACGGCGAGACTTGGAATGACGGAAGAGGAGCCGATGAATGAAGGCAACTTTATACGCTATCAAGAGCGGTGGCGAGTGGAGCTGGCGGGCGACGCCGGATTTTCGCATCGATCTTGCGTACTGGCTTCGGCAATATGATGGACGGACGGACATCGTATCGCTAGAGCCTGCCTTATCGTGGGGACAAGCTGTATGGATACGGGATGATTTCAATAAGCGAAGTCTTCAGCTTCACCAGCATATGCATGTCAGGAGGGAATTGACGAAGAGGTTGCAGGAATCGGGTATCGATTCGAATAGGATTCATAACGTGACGTTTAAAGAGTGGTCGCGTTCCGTAGATAAGGGTAAGGGGACTCAGGCCGTTCTTGGAGACATTGCAGAGATCGATCGTATGCTGTTGTCAAAAGTGGTGAAGCTGCTGCAGGGACGTTCTCTGCTTCCGGAGGAGCTAGTTAGTTTACTGTCAGCGCATGGCCTTGGCCATATCGAGGAGCGCTGGCTTTCCTATGTCCAGTTAGCCTCCTTGGAAGGGCGCCTCACCTTGACGAACGGTATTTGCCGGAAGGAGAGCGGCTGGCTATGGCGCCGTGTCCGAACGTTCGCATGCCGTCGCTGCGGCAGCGGCGAGAAACGGATGTTTTGGAGCAAATGTTTGTTCTGCGGGACGGACTGCCCGTATTGCGAGGAATGTTTGACGATGGGACGATCGCGGTATTGCTCGCTTGTGATTAATGGGGAGGCGGGCTGCGGCGATGGGAAGCGTGCGAATATCGAGCGGGTGGAAATGGAGCATGCATCGGGGGCCGGCGAAGGCGGACTTGAGAAGCATTTGCAGCCATGGGGATTAAGCCCGGCACAGACTGAGGCGTCAGCGAAGGCGCTGCTCTTTTTGAGGGAAACTACCGCTGGTGCAGGCGGGGGGAGTAGGCCGGCGTTGGCAAATACGACAGCCGGAGAGGCTGCCGATAATCGGCCAAGCTTCCTGATCTGGGCGGTAACAGGCGCGGGGAAGACGGAGATGATCTATCCGCTGGTCTCGCACGAACTTGCGGCAGGCCGCAGCGTGCTGATTGCGACACCGAGACGGGACGTCGTGCTGGAGCTGATGCCGCGTATTGCCAAGGCGTTTCCGGGCGAGAAAATCGTAACGTTGTACGGCGGGAGCACCCAGCGCTGGGAGCAGGGGGGCATAACGCTTTCCACGACGCATCAGCTTTTGCGGTTTTGGCGTCGTTTCGACCTGGTCGTGATTGACGAGCTGGACGCTTTTCCGTTCCATGGCAATCCTGTTCTCGAATATGCGGCGATCAAAGCCTGCAAGACGGAGGGGCGCTATATTTTGCTTTCCGCTACGCCGCCTCTGCCTCTGCAGAATGCCGCGGCCAGCGGGAAGTTGCCGCATGTGAAGGTGCCTGTGCGTTACCACCGCCATCCGCTTCCCGTACCGGTTTTTATTATGTCTAAGCCGATCAAAAGCTGGATTAAGCTGAACGCGATTCCCAGGCGCGCGTTAATAGCGATGAGGGCGTCGGTTGCGCGAGGGGCTCAGCTGTTTATTTTCGTGCCAGCCATCGTACTAGTCGAGCCGCTTGTCGGACTGCTTCGCCGATCGTTTCCCGGACTGGAAGTACAGGGGACGTCGTCTAAAGACGAGAACAGAGCGGATAAAGTAACCGGCTTTCGCGAGAAGCAGACCGATATGCTTGTGACGACGACCATACTTGAGCGCGGCGTGACCGTGCCGAAGACGGACGTGTTGATATTGGATGCGGACTCTTCGCTGTTCAACGAGGCGGCCCTTGTCCAAATGGCCGGACGCGCCGGACGGTCGAAAGACGACCCGAAGGGTCGCGTGTATTTTATCGCGTACGAACGGACGCAGGCGCAGCGGGCGGCCATTCGGCAAATCAACCGGATGAACCGGCTGGCAAAGGCCAAAGGATATTTGCTGGCTAGCCAGGAGGTGCGACTTCATGATCGGTGAGCCTCGAAAGCCACTGTCGGGACTATGGAAGGGAATGAGTCAAAAAGTCGGCGGGCTGCTGGCGGGCTTTCACCGGGAGTGTCCGGTTTGCCGATCTTCCTCGAGCGGTGCTTCGAATCCGTTAGGCCTCTGTGCGTCCTGCTTCGGGAAAATACCCTGGATTACGGAGATTCACTGCGACACATGCGGCCGGTATGAGACGTGTCCGGACTGCCGGCGCCGACGCGACACTGCCTTTACCCGCAACCGAAGCGCCGTTCGCTACGATCCGGTCATGAAGCAGTGGCTGGCGCTATTCAAATATCGCGGCGACGAAAGGCTGCTACAGCTCTTTGCGGACATGTTGGTTTTGGCGTATCGGAAGCATGGCGAGCATGCCGAGCTGCAGGGCGGCGGCTTTGATCTGCTTACTTATGTTCCGCTTAGCGAGCAGCGCTTGCTGGAGCGGGGCTTTAATCAGGCGGAGCAGTTGGCGCTTCGGCTCGGACATAAAACGGGCGTCCGTGTCTTGCCCCTGCTGACCAGAACCCGCCACACGCCTAAGCAGAGCTTTCAGAAGCGCGCGGAGCGGCTGAGCAACCTGGAGGGGGCTTTTGACGTCGACTCCTCATTGCTGGAGAAGCTGACTTCTGCAGCCGGCAGCGGAAACCGCCTGCGAATTGCAATCGTCGATGACGTATACACGACAGGCACCACTTTGCAGCACTGCTCCTCGCTTCTTGCGCGGCATGTGCAGGCATCCTTTTACGGAATAACATGGGCCAGGTAGCGGGGATGTACAATGTTAGCGGATTATCTATACAAAAACGTCTCCCGTAATGTAAACTGTTTGGTATAAGAATGACCGTTTGATATAATCGGGGGGCTTTAATATATGGGTATGAACGTCGACAACTGTCCTCGCTGCGGCAAAATATATGTGAAGAACATTCGTGAGGCATGCCCGTCCTGCATAAAGGACTTGGAGCAGCAATACGAGAAATGCGTCAAATATTTACGGGACTCCCGTAAAGCGACCATTACGGAGCTAAGCGAAGCGACTGAGGTTTCCATTAAGCAAATTACGAAGTTCATTCGGGAAGGGCGCATTTCCATTGCAAGCATGCCGAATATGGGCTATCCTTGCGAAGTGTGCGGAACGTTGATCCGCGAAAATTCTCTGTGCTCTAGCTGCCGTCAGCGGCTGGTCAAAGACGTTTCGAACGCCAGGGAAGACGAGCTTCGGGCAGAGGAGCTGCGCAAGCAAGATGGGCATTTGACCTTCAATATTCAAGATCGATTGAAAAACAAAAGATGAAAATATAAAGTTTTAACGCCATTAGGCCGATAATAGGTATAACGATTATCGGTTTTTTTGTTTAATGTTTTGGGGCACCCCGCAAAGTAATCGGAATAAGCCTCGAAGGCCATACGTCACTTTGTGGGGATATTTGTTTAATGCAGCACAAAAGAGGTGAGTACATGAAGATCAACGAAACACAACGGATCAACGGGATTAACCCTTATAAGAACAACAACAATGCCAGCCACAACGTGTTGAACAAGAAGGGGAAGCGCAAGGACGAGGTACAGATATCTCCGGAGGCGAAGGAATTGCTCGGTACGCAGCGGGGCAATACGCAGGATCAGGAAGTGCGCAACAAGAAGATCAATGAGTTGAAGCAATCGATCGAGACGGGGACTTATCATCGGGATGCCCGCCAAATCGCCGAAAAAATGCTGCCTTATATCAAGTGACAGACTCTTATGAAGTGAAGGATGAGGTGATTTTGCGTGGTGATTGAGCCGATTCTGACGATCCTGTCTCAATTAACTGCCGTCCATGAGCAATTGCTTGAATTGGGCGAGCAGAAAACGGGCGTGATCGTTCGCAATGACGTGGTGGAACTGAATAGAATCGTTGGGAAAGAATCCAGGCTGACCGCGCAAATCACCGCACTCGATCAGCAGCGGGTATCTGCAGTAGGGCAATATTTATCCGCCAAAGGGTATCGCCCCCATCCGTATATTACGGTAAGCGATATTGTAAAGCTTGTCGTGAAGATGGAAGAGAAGCAGGCGATCTACGAAGCACAGCGGAAGCTGTTGGCGACGATCGAGCAATTGAAGGAAGTAAACAAACAAAATCAGCAGCTAATTGAGCAATCGCTTTCCTATATCGATTATTCTCTGGATCTACTAGTAGGCCCGCCCGACGATGAAGCTACCTATCAGCATCCTTCCAATCAGTATGCAGGGATGAAGAGAAGCGGCCTGTTCGATACGAGAGCTTAAGGAGGAACAAGCATGAGATCGACTTTTACCAATATCGAAATGTCCAAGCGAAGCCTCTTTACGCAGCAGGCCGCTCTGCAAACGACAGGACACAATATAGCGAATGCCAATACCCGCGGCTTTTCCCGTCAGGTGGTCAATATGGTGGCTGCCCGCCCTATTGAAGCGCCGGGTTTGATGAACAGCAATATCCCCGGACAAATGGGACAAAGCGTCGAATTCGACAAAATCGAACGGGTGCGCGAACAGTTTTTGGACAAGCAGTTTTACAACGAACAAAAAGGCTTTGGCGAATGGTCCGTTCGAAGAGATACGCTCGAGAAGCTGGAAGCGATCATCAACGAGCCGTCGGAAACCGGCATCCGGAAAGTCATGGACGGCTTCTGGAACGCGTGGCAGGAGCTTAGCAAGCAGCCTGACAATCTGGAAGCGCGCGCCGTTGTCAAAGAAAGCGCGTTGGCGCTTACGGATGCTTTCAACCATGCCGCCAGGCAGCTTAAGGATTTGTCCGCCGACCTTACGGACAACATCGATGTGAAAACCAGCGAGGTCAACTCGCTGCTGGGTCAAATCAAGAGCATGAATCATGAAATATTCCGGATCGAGACCTTGGGCAACAATGCGAATGATCTTCGCGACCAGCGGGACGTCTTGCTGGACGATTTGTCCAAAATCATCAACATTACGTCGACCGAAGAAGAACAAGGTTACACGATTAAAATGGGCAACGTAGAGTTGGTCAAAGGCGATACGGTAGTACCATTCAACCTCAACACGGTGAATACGAACTATGTAACGGACGGAACCGGCAATTTGAACAGCGGCGAGCTGTTTGGATTGATGTATTCCAAAAACAAGCTTGTTACGGAATATCAAAATCAATTGGATTCCCTCGTTTCTACTATGGCCGATGGCATTAACGGCGTCCATAAACAAGGCTACACACTCAAGGAGCCTACGGAGCTCGGACAGGACTTCTTCGTATTCCTGCCGCAAACGACACCGGCAACCAGTCTCTCCGAGAGAATGCGGGTCAATAGCGTCATTTCCAATAATGTGGAGAACATTGCCGCTTCCAAAGCGACCTATACCGATGCGAACGGTGTGTTGAAAGTCGTGAAGGGCAACAACGAACTGGCCTTGCAAATCGCAAATATTCGCAACCAGAAATTTAACTTCAATACGTCCGGTATCGAAAAAATCATTTTGAACGGCGGGACGTTCGACGAGTTCCTACGCGCAGTCGTAGGCGAGATCGGGGTTCAAACGCAAGAAGCGGAACGTCAGGCAAGCAACCAGCAGATCCTTGTAGAGCAGATTGACTCCAGAAGACAAGCGGTCAGCGGGGTATCGCTCGATGAAGAGATGGCCAACATGATCAAATTCCAGCATGCCTATAACGCAGCGGCGAGAGCTTTGACGGCGGCGGACGAGGTACTGGACAAGATCATCAACGGAATGGGCGTTGTAGGCAGATAAACGAGTATCGGGGTGAATAATAGATGGGCACACGCGTTACCCAAAGCATGTTAAACTCGCAGATGCTACGAAATATTAACTCCAACATGAATCGTATGCAGACGCTGCAGGATCAGCTCTCTACAGGACGAAAAATCAACAAGCCGTCCGATGATCCCGTGGGTATTAGCTTCTCGATGCGTTACCGCAGCGATCTTAATGTGAATGAACAATATGAGAGCAATGTAGCGGCTTCCCAGTCGTGGATGGATTATACCGACACGATGATGGATCAGGCGGGAAAAGTACTGCATCGCGTTCGTGAATTAGCTGTGTCAGGAGCCAATGGGACCAACTCCAAAGAGTCCCTGGAGGCCATGCGGATTGAAGTGGAACAAATGTACGGACAAATGGTTAATATCGGGAATAGCCAGTTTAACGGCAAATACGTATTCAATGGCCAACTGACCGACATCAAACCGTTTCCCGACGAGAACGACGCTATGAATGCGGTAACCGATACGAAAGAGATTCAGTTCGAGATCGGATTGGGTGTTCGTATGGCGGTTAATAAAACCGCGGAGCAAGTGTTTGGAGTGTCCGGTACGGAGAATAATGTATATAAAGTATTTAAAGATCTCTCAAAAGCGTTGGGCGATCAAGATTCTGCCGGCGTTTCTACAGCTTTAAGTAAACTTGACGAGCGGTTGGATGCTTTTCTAGGTGTACGAGCGGATGTTGGGGCGAAGTCGAATCGTATTCAGCTTGCCGCGGATCGATTGCAAGATATCGACGTTAACGTGACAAGTCTGCTTTCCAAGACGGAAGATGCCGACATTGCCAAAGTCATTACAAACTTGAAAATGGATGAAAATGTTTACCAAGCCTCGCTTTCGGCAGGATCCAGACTCATTCAGCCAAGTTTGCTCGACTTTTTAAGGTAAACTTTGAGTTTCTATTTATATGTAGTTAAGGAGGGTTGACCGTGGTCATCACGCCTCAAATTCAAATTAGACAACAGCCAGCTTTATTGGGGATTGACGCCGATTTGGGCAAGCAGGATATCGTCCAGCCTAGGGCGACATTTGAAATGACCACGGAACGGCCTCAGCAGGATATTCGTCAGCCTCGCGGCGATTTGGATATCGATCAGTCGCGGTCTTGGGATGCTCTTGGGGTAGGTGGTGTGCTGCAGACGATGAGCCGCATATACTCCAAAGCGCCGGAAATTGCGCTTCAAGCCATTGCCCGTATCGCCCAGGATGGAGATCGGATGGCTAAAATCCATATCAAATCGGATGCTTTTAAGGAGCTGGCTCAGAATATCCGTCTCGAATTCGGGAATTTTGATGTCGTGCCCCCTACGGAATATGATAATGTAGACATCACCTATACCGCCAATAAAGCGGATATCAATGTTACGGACGGAAGGGTTAACTTGAATACCCAGCCGAATCGTCCCGAAATCAGCTACAACCGGGGGAAACTGGATATTTACATGATGCAGTATCCCAAAGTGGAGATTACTCCGCCGAGTATTGACTATACCGTTTAGTGAGAGAGAGTGCTGCTGCTTCCAGAGCCTCTCTTTTGTTTTTGGAGGACTTGTATCTCATGACGGCGAATTAAGTAGTGAAGTCTTGTAAGAATGGAGCGTAATCGATGAACATAATAACAACCCTCTTTGGCAATATTGAAGTAGAAGAAGATCAACTGTACCAATTTTCAAGCGGACTGCCGGGATTCGAGGATATGGTAAGATTCGCGCTGATTCAACCCAATGCGGATGAACCTTTCGTTTATCTTCAATCTGTAGCAGAGGCGGGTTTGAATTTTATTCTAACCAACCCATTCTTTTACGTTCAGGAATATGATTTTGAAGTTCGAGAGCACATTACGGAAGAACTGCAAATTGCGGATACCTCCGACATCGCCGTTTGGTCGATCGTCACGGTGAATAGTTCCCTAACGGAGGCTAGCATCAACTTACTGGCTCCTATTCTTTTAAATGTTAAAACCAAGCTGGGCAAACAGATTATTCTCCATGACACCTCTTACCCAGTCAGATACCCGATATTGAACGATAACACGTCAAGCGGAGAGGAGGACTCCCATGCTAGTACTGTCGAGGAAAAAGGGTGAGTCCATCATCGTCGGGGGGAATATCGAGCTCGTAGTACTCGGTACGGAAGGCGAAAATGTGCGGATCGGGATCAAAGCGCCTAAAGATGTAGAGGTTTATCGGAAGGAACTGTTTCAATCCATCCAGGAGGAGAACCTGCAGGCAGCGAAAAATAAAATCGACCCGATACAGATCAGCAAACTTTTTCAAAAAAAATGAAAAGTTTTCGATTTTGCTCTAAACTAATTTTCGCTAAAATTCGATATACTTAGTAGCGGCAATTTATAGGGCGGCCGACCTATAAATCTGCTACATATGAATTCCACATGGATGTGGAATAAGAACCTTCAGGGAGGAAGAATACAATGAGAATTAATCACAACATCGCAGCTTTGAACACGCACCGTCAATTGACGGGCAACACGAATGGCGCAAGCAAATCTTTGGAAAAACTGTCCTCGGGTCTTCGCATTAACCGTGCGGGCGATGACGCTGCAGGTCTTGCTATTTCCGAAAAAATGCGCGCACAAATCCGCGGTCTGGATATGGCTGCTAAGAACTCGCAAGACGGCATTTCCTTGATTCAAACTACAGAGGGTGCGCTTAACGAAACGCATTCGATCTTGCAACGTATGCGCGAACTGGCTGCTCAATCTGCCAATGATACGAACGTAAATGTTGACCGTTCTGAAATTCAAAAGGAGATTAACCAACTGTCTTCCGAGATTAACAGAATCGGTAACACTACCGAGTTCAATACCCAAAAATTGCTGAACGGTAGCGGAGAAGAAATTAAATCTACGCTTTCGACGATCAACCGTGGTGGAGCAATTGGTGATACGGCACAATTTGCCCAAGTTACCGGTTCCATATCAGAGCAGAAAGGTGTCAATACAATCCAAGTAGCTGCTGCTATTACTGCAGGGTCTACAGTATTGGTTGGTGATCAAACCTTCACTGCGGTATCGGGTCCAGCTGACGCTTCATTGGGCCAATTTAGTATTGATACAGATGTGAACGCAACTGCTGCTAGTTTGGCAGCTGCGATCAATGCAAATGCTTCACTCAATAGCAGATTTGCAAATGCTGCGGTTGCTACGGATACAATAACGCTTACTGAAAGAGCTGGGCAGGCTACAGGGGCTGCTCTTACCGCTTCGGTGGTAGCTGGCGGTACAGGAACTCTTACTGCGAATGAAACCACAGCAAGTAGAAAAGAAGTTCAAGGTAAATATACCTTTAACTTGGACAAAGCATTTGAAGTCGCTGGTCAAACACTGACTATCAATAGTGTTGCATTAACTGCTGTTGCCTCAAATGCAGCTGCTGGCCAATTTAACATTAACGCTGATCGGGAGCAACAGGTAAAAGACATTGCAAAAGCGATCAACGCGGATACTAACGCAGGCTTGGGTGCTCGCTTTGAAGCAACAGTAAAAGGAACAACGATTACTCTGACTGAACGTGTAGGTAAGGCAGCCGGAGCAGCAGCAAACCTTACTGCAGCTGGTGCCACTGGTATCGTTGACTCTACTCCTGCAGCAAGCGCAGGTATCTACAACTCCGAATTCAAAACGCTGGTTGGAAACGGCGGGAAATTCACGATCGATGGCGTAGACATCAAAGTAACGAATGATGTTAACGATAAAGGATTGGCTGATGGAACAGCGATGTTGGCAGGCAACTCGCTTAAACAACAAGCTGACAATCTCGCTGGTGCTATCAATGCTAATGCTAAACTGAATGGAAGCTATACAGCCTCCACTACAGGCGATAAATTGACATTGACGCAAAAAGCAGGTAAAGAAGCATTGGTTGCTCCTGTGGTAACAGCTAACACAAGTGCAGAATCCAAATTCGAAGCCAATTTCCAAATCGGCGCTAACTCTGGTCAGTCCATGACAGTAGTTATCGAAGACATGCGTGCTAACGCACTCGCGATCACTGGCGATAAAACAGGTACAGTTACGGCTAAAAACGGCCAAGTGGCTTCTTATGCTAAAACTTCGACTGTTACCAACGGTTCTAACAACGAGAACGTTGAGTTTGCACTTGATGTAACGGATCACAAGAAAGCATCCGCTGCATTGAGCGTAATCAACGACGCAATCGAGAACGTTTCTAGCCAACGCGCTCAATTGGGTGCTGTTCAAAACCGTCTGGAGCACACGATCAACAACTTGCAAACCGCTTCCGAGAACTTGACTGCTGCTGAATCCCGTATCCGCGATGTGGACATGGCGAAAGAAATGATGGACTTCACGAAAAACAACATCCTTTCCCAAGCAGCTCAAGCCATGCTGGCTCAAGCCAACCAACAGCCGCAAGGCGTTCTTCAGCTCTTGCGTTAATCGATTTACAATCAGTACGAAGAGGATTGGGAGTTTCCCAATCCTCTTTTTTTATTTCTCTATTCGTGCGCTCTAACAAATTGCCAATAAATTGCCGATAAAAGAGTTAAATCTATATCGTGAATAGTGAGGGAAAAGTATGAGTTCAAATGACATGTCGATAGGCCAATCGGTAGCTCCAGTGTCAATTGAACGGATAGCAGCAGATAGTTCAGTCAAGTCAGATAACCAGGCACCGGCAACTGTGTTGCAAAACGTTCAGACTAGCAGGGATTTAAAGAAGGCCGAATTAAAAGGGGAGCACGTCTCGATAAGCGATGAGCAGTTGATAAAAGCTATTGAGCGTGCTGTCAAAGCTATGCAAGGAGCAAGCACGCAGCTGGAGTTTTCCATACACGAGAAGACGAAGCAGATTATGGTCAAGGTGATGGACAAGGATACGGGGCAAGTATTAAGAGAAATACCTCCGGAGAAAAATCTGGATTTTGTAGCAAAGCTATGGGAGATGGCTGGAATTCTCGTCGACGAGAAAAGGTGATTTCAAAGATTCGTAAGGACGGTGAATGAATGTGAGTGGCATGCGTATCAGCGGGTTGGCATCAGGTATGGACATTGATGAAATGGTAAGTAAATTGATGAAGGCTAATCGAGTGCCTTTGGATAAGTTGAGCCAAAAAAAGAAATATATGGAATGGCAACGCGATGATTACAGGACTTTGAATATGAAAGCTCTGGACATGAAGAACGCGGCGTTTAACTTAAAGCTTCAGTCCGCGTATAGCGCGCGTAAGGCATCCGTTTCCGACGAAAATACCGTATCTGTCACTCCGACACAAGGTACAAATGAAGGCCTTTATACGATTAAAGTCAATCAGTTAGCCAAGTCGGCTTCCATAGCAACAGGTCCATTGACCGGGGTTGCGAACGGTAAGGATCCGCTAAGCAAGCTTGGATTGACAGCAGAAACTTCCCTAACAGTAAGCGGGGAGAAGGGGACTGCTACGATTATGCTCAAACCGACGGATACGGTGTCGGGACTCGTTTCGGAAATAAATGCAAGGGCGAATGTAACCGGTGTGAAAGCTTCGTATGACGAAGCGATGAACCGTCTATTCTTCGTGTCCTCAAATACCGGATCAACCTCTAAAGTACAGTTAAGCATGAGAAGTACGACGGAAGGAACAGGTCAAAACCTGCTAAATACCGTTTTGAAACTGCCTGCCTCTGGAGCCCCAACAGATCCGGTGGCTACACCGATGGCCGACAAAGGACAGCTATTGACAGGTTCCGTCTCTTTCTCTCCAGACAAAGACTCTGCTTTAATTGACAGTAAATTAACTGCAGAGCAGATTTTAAAAATCAGCGTTAGCGATGTCGCTGCTCCATACGAATTTAAGGTCTCGAGTACGACAACTGTCGGCAAGCTAATTAATGATATCAACAGTTCGGAGCTCGGCAAAACCGGGGTATCCGCTTATTTGAATAGTGACGGAAAGATAGCATTTTTTAATCCCGATGACTCCAAGACGATAAGTTTTGCAAATGCGTCTACAGATGGCAGCGATTTGCTGGGGAAGCTGGGATTGGACGGGGTAGTATCGTCGACGAATGACATCGACTATTCCCAGTACACAGCAGGCGGCAAAGATGCCATTATTGAGTTTAACGGTATTACTGCCCAATATAAGTCAAACACGTTTACAGTCAACGGGATGTCGGTTACCGCCAAAAAGGAAGGCGGACCGGAGGTTAACGTATCCATAACCCAAGACATCGATAGCACTTTCAACACGATTAAAGCTTTTGTGGATAAATACAATGAGTTTATTGGAGCGGTTAATACCAAACTAACGGAGAAGAAGAACCGTGAATATACTCCGCTGACAGACGAGCAGAAGAAAGATATGAAAGAAGACGATATCAAACGCTGGGAAGAAAAGGCTAGAAGCGGCTCTCTACGAAATGACTCTTTATTCACAAATGGATTGCTTACCATTAGAAATGCTATCAATCAACAAGTTGATGGACTACCAACCGGCGATTTAAAGCAATTATCGGAGATTGGAATCGGGACTACTTTAGTTTCGGGCTCTGCTATCTCAGGCAACTATTTTGAGAATGGTAAGCTTTATATTGACGAGAAAAAGCTTCGTAAAGCACTTTCGGACAATCCCGATCAAGTCATGAATATTTTCACTAAAGACGATGGCAATAAAACAACCGATGGCGGGGATGGCATCGCTACGCGGCTTTATGAGAAGTTCGACGCCATGTTTAAGCAAATTTCCAATAAGGCAGGAACTTCCGATAGTATCGAAACGAACTTTACTATGGGAAAAGAAATGTTAGATATTAATAAGAAGATTAATGAGCTATCAACCAAAATGGAAACTCTTGAAACGCGGTACTACAAGCAATTTACGGCCATGGAGAAATACTTGAGTCAAATGAATACGCAGAGCAGCTGGCTTTCTCAGCAATTTGCTGCTAAGTAGTCAATTGACAATATAGGAACTGCCGACTAAGATTGTTTGCGAAGGCATCAGTACGGGGGAGGCACACAAACGATGATTTCAGCACAACGTAACAAGTATTTGGAGACGACGATCCAGACGGCAACGCCTGCTCAGCTGCTTATTATGCTGTACGATGGAGCCATTCGTAATTGCAGAGCGGGAATCGAAGCCTTGCGCAGCGGACGCGTAGGTGATGCGAACACCCATTTGATCAAGGCTCAGGACATCATTAGCGAGTTGGTCATCACGTTGGATCGCAGTGCCCCTGTTTCGGAAAACTTGTTGAAGCTTTATGAATATTTCGGCTATCTGCTCGTTCAGGCTAACGTTAAGAAGTCGGAAGTACCCGCAGAAGAAGTGCTGCAATATTTAATAGAGCTTAAAGAAACCTGGATACAAGCGGCTAAAGCATCCAATGCCACAGCAGCGAACTCCGGAGTCCAGCATGCATGATGCATTTCAACAGCTAGACGAGCTTACAGCAAGGCTTGTAAGACATTTGGATAAAGCTACATTTGACGATATCGAGCGGTTCATGCAGGAGCGCAGTGATCTGATCGATCATATCTCCAAGCTAGATCTCACAGGGGATCTGCATCGGGCAGCCGGACAAATGGTTCAAAACGTACTTGTCCATGATAAGGCGATTATGAACAGGATGATGCAGCTCCGTAACGAAGCTTCAGAGGGATTAAGTAAGCTATCTACTGCCCGTGTGCAGCGATCTGCTTATGATGGCGGAGATGCTTATAATGAGGGCCTCTTCTTTGACCGTAAAAAATAATAGGTTTTTGTCACGAACCCTTTCTGTGCACTAGCGCAGGAGGGTTTTTTTGATGCAGAAATTCCATCTTGTGCACAAACATCTATCCCCACCTGTGGATAATGTGCATAACTCTGTTGATAACCAATGAAAACAAGCTTTCATCGTTCTGCTAAGATGTTTAGATTTTGTTAATAGCGAAATTTTCAGAATAATGGATATTGATTGAATAAGGCGCTTTCATTTCAATTGACATCGCTTCCAACGGGTGTTATAGTCAAAATGTGGGCAAAGGCGCCCTCAGCTATCCAGCTATTTGAAGACGAAGGGAATGTGTCGCATGCAAGGTAAAGTGAAATGGTTTAACGCAGAAAAAGGCTACGGTTTCATCGAGCGTGAAGACGGTGGGGATGTATTCGTTCACTTCTCCGCAATTCAAACCGAAGGATTCAAAACGCTTGAAGAAGGCCAAGCTGTAGAATTCGACATCGTAGAAGGCGGACGTGGGCCGCAAGCGGCTAACGTTGTAAAACTGTAATTATCCGGCCAATCGGCCGATCGGAATAGTGCGCGTTCATGGGGCTTAGGCCTATTTGAGCAAACTCTATATAGATGGCTATTATCCGATATGCTAGCGTTACACCTCGGCAGATGCCGAGGTGTTTTTTCGCATTTGTGGCGGTTTTGGGAAGACGCAATGGATACTTGACGTTCTGTTATATTTTTCGTGTTAAGTTTTTTTGAAGCGGGCGGGCGAATATAGTATAATACAGATAGAAGGGAGGAGTTATACCATGAAATTCAACATCCGTGGCGAGAACATTGAAGTGACAGCGGCTTTGAGGGATTACGTTGAACGTAAGCTTAGCAGGCTGGAAAGGTATTTTGAAGCTCCCCTTACCTCTGAAGTAAACGTAACATTAAGCGTGGTTCGTGAAATGCAGAACATCGAGGTGACGATTCCCCTCACGGGTGTGCTGCTGCGTGCGGAAGAGCGCGCCGGCGACATGTATGCCTCCATCGATCTAGTGGTGGATAAGCTCGAACGACAAATTCGCAAACATAAAACAAAAGCCAATCGTAAGATTCGGCAGGAATCCGGACATAAGGCATTCTTTAAGGTAGAAGGCATTCCGGCGCATTTGCTGGATGACGAGGACGATCTCGAGCTGGTTCGTACGAAGCGCTTCACATTGAAACCGATGGATGTGGAAGAAGCGATTCTGCAAATGAACATGGTCGGGCATAACTTCTTCGTTTTTGCCAATTCGGATACCGAGCAGGTGAATGTCGTTTATAAACGCAATGACGGCAAGTACGGCCTGATCGAACCGTCTCATTAAGGCGGACGAGATGTTGACCTTGACAACCTAAACCAAGAAGCTGCATAAGCCTGATCCGATGGGATCGGGCTTTTCTATTTGAAACTTGACGTTTGGCGGGCCGTACTAATGGTATGCCCAGGGTGGACTGGCGGCATTAGCGCTTTGGGAGAACTGACGGATATTACCTGTGCGAAAGGCCGTCGTTTTCTTGCTACGGCTCTGTTAAACTGTTACAATTTAGGCAAACCGTCTTTGAAAGGGGCAAGCCCATGCTGGGACTCGTAAAGAAAATATTTGGCGATGCCAATGAACGGGAAATTAAACGAATCACGAAAGCCGTAGAATACATCAACTCGCTCGAGCCTTCGATGGAGACGCTGACGGACGAGCAGCTGGCTGCCAAAACGGTAGAGTTCAGAGAGCGCCTGGAGAAGGGCGAAACGCTCGACGACTTGCTGCCGGAAGCCTTCGCGACGGTGCGCGAAGCTTCGAAGCGTACGCTGGGCAAGCGTCATTTTGACGTCCAGATGGTCGGCGGTATCGTCCTGCATGAAGGCAAGATCGCTGAGATGAAAACGGGCGAAGGTAAAACGCTCACCGGTACGCTTTCGGTTTATTTGAACGCACTCGCGGGCAAAGGCGTCCATCTTGTAACCGTCAATGATTATTTGGCGACGGTCGGCCGGGATGAGATGGGCAGAATCTACAATTTCCTCGGGATGTCCGTAGGACTGAACTTGAACTCGCTTGATCATGGGGAGAAACAAGCCGCCTATGCCTGCGATATCACATACGGAACGAATAATGAATACGGCTTCGACTATTTGCGCGATAACATGGTGCTTTATAAGGAACAAATGGTTCAGCGCCCGCTGTATTACGCGATTGTGGATGAGGTTGACTCCATTCTGGTCGACGAAGCGCGGACACCGCTTATCATTTCCGGACAAGCTGCTAAATCGACGGAGCTCTACACGGTGGCGGATCGTTTTGTCAGCCGTTTGAAGCTGGAAGAGGATTATACGGTCGACGTGAAGCTGCGCTCGGTAACGATGACCGAAGCCGGTGTGGCGAAAGCGGAGCGGGCGTTCGGCATCGAAAATCTTTTTGATCATCAGAACGTTACGCTTAACCATCATATTACCCAAGCGCTGAAAGCGCATGTCATTATGAAGCGGGATGTCGACTACGTCGTGCAAGAGGACGAGGTCGTCATTGTCGATGAATTTACGGGCCGTCTGATGACCGGCCGCCGCTACAGCGACGGGCTGCACCAAGCGATCGAGGCGAAGGAAAACCTGCGCGTACAGAACGAGAGCATGACGCTCGCGACGATTACGTTCCAGAATTATTTCCGGATGTATAAGAAGCTGGCGGGTATGACGGGTACAGCCAAAACCGAGGAAGAAGAATTTAAGAAAATTTACGGTCTCGACGTTGTGGTCGTTCCGACCAACCGCCCGATGATCCGTAAAGATACGCCGGACGTCGTATATAAATCGGTCGGCAGCAAATTCCGCGCCGTTGTCGACGAGATCGTAACCCGCCATCAAAACAACCAGCCGGTGCTGGTCGGTACGGTGTCGATCGAGAACTCCGAGCGGCTTTCTGAAATGCTGAAAAAGAAAGGCATCAAGCATCAGGTATTGAACGCGAAATACCATGCCGAAGAAGCGGCTATCGTTTCGCGCGCCGGACAGTCGGGGGCCGTCACAATCGCAACGAACATGGCGGGCCGCGGTACCGACATTTTGCTTGGAGAAGGCGTCGCCGAGCTCGGCGGTTTGCATATTATAGGTACGGAACGGCACGAAAGCCGCCGGATCGATAATCAGCTGCGCGGCCGTGCCGGACGTCAAGGCGATCCGGGTTCCTCGCAATTCTACTTGTCGCTGGAAGACGAGCTGATGCGCCGGTTCGGTGCGGAGAATATCATGGGCATGATGGACCGCCTCGGGTTTGAAGAAGATCAGCCGATCGAAAGCCGGTTGATCACGAGAGCGATCGAATCCGCTCAGAAGCGCGTAGAAGGCAATAACTTCGACGTTCGGAAAGTCGTTCTTCAATATGACGACGTCATGAACCAACAGCGGAACATCATCTACAAGCAGCGGAAAGAAGTGCTCGAATCCGCAAATATTAAGGAAATCGTCCACGGCATGATCACGCCGGCGATCGAACGCATCGTGGCCGCTCACTGTCCGGATGAGCAGGTGCCGGAAGAATGGGATCTGCAGGCGGTAGTCGATTATGTTCACGGGAACTTGCTTCCCGATGAGACGCTCGAGAAGAATGACTTGTGGGGCAAAGAGAAGGAAGAGATCGTTGACTTCCTTAAAGACCGCATCTACAAGCTTTACGACGAGCGCGAGGAGCAGATCGGCGAAGAGAGCATGCGCGAGTTCGAGAAAGTTGTCGTGCTCCGTGCGGTAGACAGCAAATGGATGGACCATATCGACGCGATGGATCAGCTTCGCCAAGGTATTCACCTTCGTGCCTACGGCGGTACCGATCCGCTTCGCGAGTATCAATTCGAAGGCTTCGAAATGTTCCAGGAAATGATCGAGAACATCCAAGAGGAAGTCGCCATGTACGTCATGAAGGCGCATGTGGAGACGAACCTGGAGCGTCAGGCGGTAGCTCAAGGCCAGGCGGTCGATCCGAGCGGCGAGTCGGCGCCCAAGAAGCCGGTAACCCGTGACGAAGACCGAATCGGACGGAACGATCTATGTCCGTGCGGCAGCGGCAAAAAGTATAAGCAATGCCACGGCGCGTAAGCTTCGCTTCCCATATTAGCTAAGAGGTGTAAAAACGATGATCGATGCGCAAGTTAAACATGGTATGAAGGAAATGGCAGAACGACTCCAACAACTTAGGGGGTCACTTTGACTTCGATCTGAAGCAAGAACAGATTGCGGATTACGAAGAGAAGATGGCCGCTCCCGATTTTTGGGACGATAACGAACGTGCGCAAAAGATGATAGCCGAAATGAACGGCGTCAAATCCGTGATCGACCAGTATTTGGCGCTTGCCAACGAGTACGACGACCTGGAAGTGCTGATGCAACTGGCGGATGAAGAGCAGGATGAGGATATGACGGCCGAGCTGACGAAAGGCGTAGCCGATCTGAACCGGAAGTTCGAGGACTATGAACTGCAGCTGCTGCTCAACCAGCCTTACGACCGGCTCAATGCCATTCTCGAGCTGCATCCCGGGGCCGGCGGCACCGAGTCCCAGGACTGGGCGGAAATGCTGCTTCGCATGTACCGGCGTTGGGCGGAGAAGCGCGACTTCAAGGTTGAGGTTCTCGATTATTTGCCTGGCGACGAAGCGGGGGTTAAGAGCGTTACGCTGCTCATTAAGGGCTTTAACGCTTACGGCTACCTGAAAGCGGAGAAGGGTGTTCACCGGCTCGTCCGGATTTCGCCGTTCGACGCTTCGGGACGCCGGCATACCTCATTCGTTTCGTGCGACGTTGTGCCGGAGATCGACGATGATGTGGAGATCGATATTCGGACGGAGGATTTGAAGATCGATACGTACCGGGCGAGTGGGGCGGGCGGTCAGCATATCAATACAACCGATTCGGCGGTACGCATTACCCATATTCCGACCGGCGTTGTCGTAACGTGTCAGACGGAGAGATCGCAGATCAAGAACCGCGAGCGCGCGATGAAGGTTCTTCGCTCCAAGCTCTATGAGAAGAAGATCGAAGAACAGCAGAAGCAGCTGGCGGAAATTCGCGGCGAACAGTCGGACATTGCTTGGGGCAGCCAAATTCGCTCCTATGTGTTCCATCCGTACAGCATGGTGAAGGATCACCGGACGCAGGCGGAAACCGGCAATATCGGCGCGGTTATGGACGGCGACCTCGATTTCCTGATCGATGCGTATTTGCGGAAGCAAATCAATCAGCCGAAGGATGACGAGCGGTAAGCGAAGCGTGCATCCTGTTTAGCTCTAAACGAAACGGATAAGACAAACCTACGAAGTCATTCCTACCTGGTGGGGTGCGGTAGCCATTCAGGCTTACTCATCCGAACGGGTAGGTTTTTAATGTTTTTGGGGTCCGCAGCCAGACACATCGTACTGGAGTCTCGAGGCGAGGCTTGTCAAAACATGCGGCTTTCTGCAAGTATGAGGCAATAAAGATTTCTCTCAAGTCGAGTTAGTTTTCAAGAGGAGGCCCTATGCGCAGAAAAGAACCTCTCATCCGGCCGGGAACGCCGCTTCATCATACGATCGAGTATGCGATGCTGCTGGTCGGTTCCCTCATCATCGCGCTGAGCTTTAACCTTTTCTTGAATCCGAATCAGGTTGCATCCGGCGGCGTGTCGGGGATTTCCACCATTCTGGAGCATGCGTTTGGGCTGGAGCCGGCGGTCGGACAATGGCTGTTGAACATTCCGCTCTTTATAGCGGGCGTGCTGCTGCTCGGTAAATCGTACGGCTTGAAAACGGCGGTAGGATCGGTAGTGCTGCCGCTTTTTGTGCTGTTTACCCAGCACCTGCCGTCGCCGACCGATAATGTGCTGCTTGCCGCTATCTACGGCGGGATGGGCGTAGGGCTCGGTATCGGCATCGTGTTTCGCGGCCGCGGCTCCACCGGAGGCTTGTCGGTCGCAGCGCAGCTCATACATAAATATACGGGCTTGAGTCTGGCTCTGGCGATTGCGTCGATGGACGCACTGGTCATTTTGTCGGCGGGCTTCGTCTTCTCGGCGGAAAAAGCGCTGTATGCGCTGATCGGCCTATATGTGACGACCAAAACGATCGATATCGTGCAGATGGGGTTCGGCTATTCGAAGGTTGCCTTCATTATTAGCAACAAAACGGACGAGCTGTCGGACGCGATTCTTCATGTGCTGGACCGCGGCTTGACGAAGCTGAACGGTGCAGGCGGCTATACCGGCGACGAAAGGGTCGTGCTGATGGTGGTGGTCGGACAGACGGAAATCAGCAAGCTGAAAACGATCGTGCAGTCGGTCGACAGGTCGGCGTTCGTCATCATAAGCGATACGACGGAAGTTTTGGGCGAAGGCTTTAAACTGCAAGCATAAAAAGGTAAAATGAAAAAGGATTTGGACACGCGTTTCCGCAGACGTTGCAGTCGGGCGGAAAGCCTATAGCCCTTGGGCTGCGACGATTGGCGGACAGGATCGGCTATAGAAATTTTGGCATGCGGAATGTGCAAGAAACCGTTGAATTATTATGCATTGGAATGTATAATGATTCATATCGTTTGGGGACGGCTACGTATAGGGCGAGGAGGAATTGGCATGACACAAAAAACAATAAGAGCGGCGGTTGTCGGATCGACGGGCTATGGCGGGGTGGAATTGATCCGCTTTTTGCTCGGGCATCCGAACGTGCAGGTAACTTCGGTCATTTCGTCTTCGCATGCAGGGACGCTGCTGTCGGACGGATTTCCGCATTTGACGGAAATTATCGTGGATGAGCTGGATGCGGTCGATGTGGACCTGATTAAAAGCAAGGCGGATGTCGTATTTACCGCGACGCCGCATGGCGTCAGCTCGGCGCTGTGTCCGAAGCTGCTTGACGCGGGGCTTAAGGTAGTCGATTTGTCCGGGGATTTCCGGCTGCAGTCGGGAGAGCTTTACGAGAAATGGTATAAGCATAAACCGGCGGATCCTGCTTATTTGCAGAAGGCGGTTTACGGCATGGCGGAAGTGTTCGGCGACGAGAGCAAGGGCGCGGATTTTATATCGAACCCGGGCTGCTATCCGACGTGCACGGTGTTGGGGCTTGCTCCGGCGGTAGCGGCAGGATGGATCGATCCGTCTACGATTATCGTGGATGCCAAATCGGGCGTATCCGGCGCGGGCCGCGGGCTCAGCCAGCTCGTCCATTACTCCGAAATCAATGAAAATTTCCTTGCCTATAAAGTGAATAAACATCAGCATGTGCCGGAAATCGAGCAGACGTTGTCGCGCATTGCAGGGAAGCCCGTTGTGACTACGTTCACGACGCACTTGGTGCCGATGACGCGCGGGATTTTATGCACGACGTATGCGTCTTTGACGGAAAATCGGACGGAAGACGATTTTATCGCTATGTACCGCGAGTACTACAAAGGACGGCGGTTCGTGCGCGTCCGCAATAAAGGCAAATGGCCGGCAACCAAGGAAGTGTGGGGCTCCAATTACTGCGACATCGGCTTCTCCGTCGACGAGCGGACCGGACGGGTCACGATCATTTCCGTTATCGACAATCTGGTGAAGGGCGCGGCGGGTCAAGCGATCCAAAACCTGAACCTGATGATGGGCTGGGACGAGTGGGCCGGTCTTGAATTCACGCCGGTATACCCGTAAGAGGCAGAATTATAATAGGAGTTCAAGGAAAGGGAACGATGATGGGGATGAAGGAGCTATTTACGGTTGTGCCGGACGGCAGCGTCACGACGCCGAAAGGATTTCGCGCAGGCGGCTTGCACTGCGGACTGAAGAAGACAACGCGGTTTGACCTCGGGGCGATCGTATGCGACGTACCTGCTGCCGCTGCGGGCGTATATACGCTGAATGCGTTCCAAGCGGCGCCGCTCAAGGTGACGCAGGAGAGCATCGCGGTAGAAGGCAAGCTGCAGGCGATGTTGGTCAACAGCGGAAACGCCAATGCTTGTACGGGGAAGCAAGGCGAGGATGACGCGCGTACGATGCGTTCGGAGCTGGCCAAAGGACTGGGGCTTGCTGAGCATCTTGTCGGCGTGACGTCGACCGGCGTAATCGGCGAGCTGCTGCCGATGGGGAAAGTGTCCGCGGGAATCGAGCAGCTGCCCGGGCAGCTGAAAGCGGACGGCGGCGATGATTTTTGCCAGGCTATCTTGACGACGGATCTCGTGAAGAAAATGATTTGCGTTCGCGTCAAAGTCGGCGGGGAAACGATTCATATCGCCGGAGCGGCGAAGGGGTCGGGAATGATCCATCCGAATATGGCGACGATGCTCGGCTTCTTGACGACGGATGCGGATATCGCCGGCGAAGATCTGCAAAAGCTTCTGAACCAGTCGACGGACTCGACGTTCAATATGATTACGGTTGACGGCGATACGAGCACCAACGATATGGTGGTTGCCATGGCGAGCGGTCTCGGCGGTGGCGGCAAGCTGACTCCGCAGCATCCGGATTGGACGGCATTCGCGGCGGGCTTCCGCCACGTTGGCGAATACCTCGCCAAAATGATCGCCCGCGACGGCGAGGGTGCGACGAAGCTGATCGAAGTCAACGTAGTCGGTGCTGAATCGGAGAACGCGGCGCGCGCCATAGCGAAGACGGTAATCGGCTCCAGCCTGGTGAAATCGGCCTGCTTCGGCGCAGACGCGAACTGGGGACGTATTATAGCGGCTGTAGGCCGTGCGGGACAGCCGGTCAACACGGAAACGGTCGATATCCGCCTCGGCGACATTAGCGTGCTGGAGCAATCGCGTCCGGTGAAATTCGACGAAGAACGTGCGGCGGAATACTTAAAGGGCGAGCTTGTCGACATCTACGTGAACCTGAACATGGGGAACAGCCGGGCGACAGCTTGGGGATGCGATCTGACTTATGAATACGTGCGAATTAACGCGGCGTATCGGACATAGAAGGAATACGTAACGGTCATTCGGCGAACGGCAAGCTACCGGCGTCGGATGACCGAGGGCGAGTGCGGATTTTGGGCTCTTAACGGCCGTTTGGCGGAAGCTCGGAGCCTGCAAGGGAGAGACGAAGCGTGAACAAATGTTTTGTGATGAAATGCGGCGGCAGTACGCTGGCTGCACTGCCGGATTCGTTTTTTGCCGATTTGAGGCAGCTTCAGCAAGACGGTCTGATTCCGGTCATCGTTCATGGAGGCGGGCCGGCCATTAACGAGACTCTCGGAAAGCTCGGCATCGAGAGCGAGTTTGTCGGAGGCTTGCGTAAAACGAATGAAGCGGTGCTCGACGTGGTCGAAATGGTGCTGGCCGGGCAAATCAACAAGGAGATCGTGCGCAAAATCCAGAAATCCGGCGCCAAAGCGCTAGGCATGTGCGGCGTGGACGGACATTTGATGCTGGCGAAGCCTGTGGAGAACGCGCATGAGGTCGGCCTTGTCGGAGACGTGATCGGCGTAAACGCCGAGCTGGTCAACGGCGTTGTCGGCTTGGGCTATATGCCCGTTATTGCGCCGATCGGACTTGGCGAGGACGGCGGGCAGCGCTACAACATCAACGCGGACACGGCTGCGGGAGCGGTCGCTTCGCATTTGGGCGTGGAGCAAATGATCGTCGTTACCGACGTGCCTGGCATTATGCGGACGGTGAACGGGGAGAAGGTTGTGCTGCCATCGGTAACGAAGGCGGATATCGACGATATGATCGCTAGCGGAGAAATCTACGGCGGCATGATTCCGAAGGTGAAGGCTGCGCTTCAATGCATACAGGGCAACGTGCGCGAGGTCGTCATCGTTGACGGCTCGGTACCGGAAGTGCTCAGCAAAGTACTTAAAGAAGGAAATATCGGTACGCGCATTTTGCGATGAGGGTAACCTTGCCGGCAAGGAGGGAGCCGTTGGTGCGGATCCTGTTCAAGGCGTGACTTGAGCATAAAGGAGCCATCCCGGCTGCCGCCGATACCGGAACGCGCGTTACACGTAGGAGGTTGACATTTTACAAGAGGAGTGATTAGGCATGGGTGAGGAGAACAAAAGCTCGCTGTTTCCGACGTACGGAAGATTTCCGATTACGATCGTGAAAGGGGAAGGCAGCCGTCTGTGGGATGAAACGGGCAGAGAGTACTTGGACTTGATGACGGGCATCGCGGTAACGAATTTGGGTCATGCGCCGCAGAAGGTAAAGGAAAAGCTCGTAGAACAGCTCGATCAGCTGTGGCATGTCAGCAATCTGTTCACGATACCGAATCAAGAGAAGCTCGCGAAGCTGCTGACCGACAATAGCTGCGCGGACGCGGTCTTTTTCTGCAACAGCGGGGCGGAAGCGAACGAAGCGGCTATTAAGCTGGCGCGCAAGTACAACCAGAAGGTGCTCGGCAACGGACGATACGAGATCGTCACGTTCAAACAGTCCTTCCACGGACGTACGCTCGCTACGCTGACGGCCACAGGCCAAACGAAGGTGCAGGAAGGTTTCCTGCCGCTTCCGGAAGGCTTCGTATACGCGCCGTACAACGATGCGGAAGCGCTCAAAGGCTATATCAACGATAAAACATGTGCGATTATGCTGGAGCTTGTGCAAGCGGAGGGCGGCATCATCATAGCCGATCCGGCATTCTTGAACGAGGTCGTCCGTTTGTGCAAAGAGCATAACCTGCTGCTGATCGTCGACGAGATCCAAACGGGCATGGGGCGTACGGGCAAGCTGTTCGCTTACGAGCATTTCGGCATCGAGCCGGATATTTTCACGATTGCCAAAGGGATCGCCAGCGGCTTTCCGATGGGCGCCATGCTCGGCAAAGCGAATCTGCGCGAAGCGTTCGGACCGGGCAGCCACGGCTCTACGTTCGGCGGTACGCCTATTGCGACGGCTGCGGCCATCGCGACGCTGGAAACGATCGTCGGCGACGAGCTGCCGCAGCGTGCGGCGGAGCTGGGCGAATTCGCGGTTCGCAAGCTGAGCGAAGGTTTGAGCGGCAACCCGTTCGTGAAGGAGATTCGCGCCAAAGGACTTATTATCGGCATCGAGTGCGCGGAGCCGGTAGCCGGCGTCGTTTCGGACATTCACCAAGAGGGCGTGCTTGTCATTACGGCAGGACCGAACGTCATCCGTTTGCTGCCGAGCCTGCTCATATCGGAAGAAGAGCTGAAGCGCGGGCTGAACGTCATTTGTGCCGTGCTGGCAAAGCAGTCGGCTGCGGCCGTACAATAAATTCGGAATTTCCGTTCCACGGAAGGAGAGAGCGTTTTGGCAGAATTGAAGCTTGACGTAAATCTGAAGGGGCGGGACTTCCTCGGCTTGGCCGACTACACCCCGGAGGAAATTCAATATTTGATCGACCTGGCGATCGAACTGAAGCGCAAACAGAAGGCGGGAGAAGAATTCCAGCCGCTTAAGGGCAAAACGCTGGCGATGGTGTTCGAAAAATCGTCCACGCGCACGCGCGTTTCGTTCGAGGTCGGCATGTATCAGCTGGGGGGTCAGGCGCTGTTCCTGAGCCGCAACGATATCCAAATGGGGCGCGGAGAGCCGATCTCCGATACGGCGCAGGTGCTGTCGCGTTATGTCGACGGGATCATGATCCGTACGTTCGCGCACCGCAACGTGATCGAACTTGCCCGCGCGGCGACGATTCCCGTCATCAACGGGCTGACGGATTTCTCCCATCCGTGCCAGGCGCTGGCCGATTACCAGACGATCTACGAGCATAAGGGCGCGCTGAAGGGCCTGAAAATCGCGTATATCGGCGACGGCAACAATATGGCGCACTCGCTGATGATGGGCGCGGCCAAGCTCGGCATGCATATCGCGGTAGCGACGCCGGAAGGCTACGAGCCGGAGAACGAGATGACGCAAGCGGCAAAAGAAGTTGCGGCCGTTACCGGAGGAAGCGTCACCGTATGCCGCGATCCGAAGGAAGTTGCAGCGAACGCCGACGTTATTTATACGGACGTATGGGCGAGTATGGGCTTCGAGGAAGAGCAGAAGCAGCGGGAAATCGCCTTCGCGAACTACCAGGTGAACGAAGAGCTGGTGAAACTTGCGAAGAAAGATTACCTGTTCATGCACTGCCTGCCGGCGCATCGCGGCGAAGAAGTAAGCGAGGGCGTTACGGACGGCCCGAACTCGATCATTTTCGACCAGGCGGAAAACCGTTTGCACGCGCAGAAGGCGATCATGGCCTCGATCATGTAGGAGCAGGTCGGAATGGCCGCTTTGACGGCCCGAAAGAGCATATAAAGCAACGCGGATATATAAGCTAAAACGCAGTTCAGGCGCAAGGGGCGGCATAAAGCCGCCCCACACGCCTGTCAATGATAATAAGGAGAGTGTCACAGCACATGGCAAAGGAAAAAATCGTACTCGCCTATTCCGGCGGGCTGGATACATCGGTCATTCTGAAATGGCTGAAAGAAACGTACGACGCGGAAATTATCGCCTTCACGGCGGATATCGGACAAAAGGACGAGCTGGACGGCCTTGAAGCGAAGGCGCTGCAAACCGGCGCTTCGAAAGTATACATCGATGACCTTCGCGAAGAATTTGCCCGCGATTTCATCTACCCGATGTTCCAATCGGGCGCTTTGTATGAAGGACAGTACCTGCTCGGCACGTCCATCGCGCGTCCGCTGATCGCGAAGCGCATGGTCGAAATCGCCCGCGCGGAAGGCGCAACGGCGATCGCCCACGGCGCTACCGGCAAAGGAAACGACCAAGTTCGTTTCGAGCTGACCGCTGCAGCTTTGGCGCCGGAGCTTGGCGTTATCGCGCCTTGGCGTCTGGACGAGTTCCGCGAGCAATTCCCGGGACGCGCCGAAATGATCGCCTATGCCGAGAAGCATGGCATCCCGGTACAAGCCAGCGCTGCGAAGCCTTATTCGACGGACCGCAACCTGCTGCACATCAGCTTCGAGAGCGGTATGCTCGAGGATCCGTGGTTCGATCCGAGCGCGGAGTCGAACGAAGACATGTACGTGCTCAGCGTATCGCCGGAGCGCGCACCGGATCAAGCGGAATATGTCGAGCTCGCATTCGACAAAGGCGAGTGCGTAGCGATTAACGGCGAGCAACTCTCCCCGCTGGAAGTGATGGAGAAGCTGAACGACCTCGGCGGCAAGCACGGCATCGGCCGCGTAGACATGGTCGAGAACCGCTTCGTCGGCATGAAGAGCCGCGGTGTATACGAGACGCCGGGCGGCACGATCCTTTTCACGGCTCACCGCAAAATGGAGTCGCTGACGATGGACCGCGACGTCATGCACTTGCGTGATTCGCTCATCTCGAAATACAGCTCGCTCGTTTACAACGGTTTCTGGTTTGCGCCGGAGCGTTTGGCTCTGCAGGCGCTCGTGGACGAGAGCCAGAAGAACGTGACCGGTACGGTTCGCGTGAAGCTGTATAAAGGCAACGTAATCGGAGCCGGCGTGAAAAGCCCGGTCAGCCTGTACAATCCGGACATCGCGACGATGGAAGCCGACCCGACAAAAGCGTACAACCAGAACGATGCGACAGGCTTCATCCGCCTGAACGCGCTGCGTCTGAAAGTAAGCTCCGGCGTCGAACAGAACGCGAAAAAATAAGAAGCGATTGCCGCAGTCTGCCATTGCATGTTGGAGGCAAGCGGCAGTTGCTCTCAGCTAAGGAAAGTAACTGTCGAATTCGTCCGGCTGCTGCTGACGGAGCATTCCATTCGTTTCGAAAAGGAATCGACAGTCACGGGATAAGAGGAAAGCGCCGTACTCTTCGCGAGGCGGTGAAAGAGTCGTCGGGTGGCGGCGGGTCGCGTCAAGCGGCTCGCTTTACTCGCGTTAAGGAAGGGGAGTCATATACGTGTCCAAACTTTGGGGTGGGCGTTTCACGAAACAAACGGACCAGCTGGTAGAGGAGTATACCGCTTCTATCATGTTCGACAAAGAGCTTGCCGAGGAAGATATTCAAGGCAGCCTTGCGCATGTCACGATGCTGGGGAAATGCGGCATTTTGCCGGCCGACGATGTTGAGAAAATTAAAGACGGTCTCTTGAAGGTACAAGGCATGATCCGCCGCGGGGAAATCGAATTCACAGTCCGCGACGAAGATATTCATATGAACATCGAGAAAACGCTGATCGACGAAATCGGACCGGTCGGCGGCAAGCTCCATACGGGTCGCAGCCGGAACGACCAAGTTGCGACGGACATGCATTTGTTCCTGCGCAAACGGGTTGTCGAGTTCGTCGGCCTGCTCAATAAGCTGAACGAAGCGCTGATCGGGCAGGCGCTCGCCAACCTCGACACGATCGTGCCGGGCTACACGCATCTTCAACGGGCGCAGCCGATTCTGTTCGCGCATCATATGATGGCATACGTGTCCATGTTCCAGCGCGACATCGAGCGCATGCAGGACAGCTACAAGCGCATCAACGCGTTGCCGCTCGGCGCCGGGGCGCTGGCCGGTACGACGTTCGCGATCGACCGTCATTTCGTGGCGGAGCAGCTTAAATTCGACCGCGTATACGAAAACAGCCTTGATGCGGTAAGCGACCGCGACTTTATCGTCGAGTTCCTGGCGAATGCGGCGCTGGTCATGACGCACTTGTCGCGTCTGTGCGAAGAGCTTGTGCTCTGGTCGAGCACGGAATTTGCTTTCGTCGAGCTGGACGACGCGTTCTGTACGGGCAGCAGCATCATGCCGCAGAAGAAGAACCCGGACGTAGCCGAGCTCGTTCGTGGTAAAACAGGCCGTGTTTACGGCAACCTTTTCGGCCTCCTGACGGTGTTGAAAGCATTGCCGCTGGCATACAACAAAGATATGCAGGAAGACAAAGAAGGCATGTTCGATACGGTCAAAACGCTGCAGGGCGCCCTGCAATTGTTCGCGCCGATGATCGCTACGATGAAGGTCAACCGCGAGCGGATGCGCCAAGCGGTCAACCAGGACTTCTCGAACGCGACCGACATCGCCGACTATTTGGTAAACAAAGGATTGCCGTTCCGTCAGGCGCATGAAGTCATCGGGAAAATCGTTCTGTACTGCATTCAGAACAAGAAGTATTTGCTCGATCTGAAAATCGAGGAGTTCCACCAATTCTCCAAGCTGTTCGACGCGAACATTTATGAAGTACTGCAGCCGGAGAACGTCGTCAACGCGCGCAACGTATACGGCGGCACGGCGTCGAATCAAGTGTCGGGCGCCATCGAGCGCGCGCAGCAGCAGCTGGCGGAAACGAACGGCTGGGTGCAGACGTACGTGGAGAAAAGCAGATAACGCATAGCAGCAATATTAAAACCCCCTTCCCCGTGCTTGAAGGCATTGGTAAGGGGGTTTTGTGTTATTGAAAGGCGGGTCAGGGGTTGTACCCGCCTCCGTTTCGCAGAAGCGCTTCGATTACCGTACGCCTACCGCGATGCCTCCGATATCCGAACGGATTTTGAGCAGGGGACCGTTGCTGCCGATCGATCCTTGGATATCGTGATCCTCGTTACTCGTAAACGTCATATTCGGAAGATCAACCGTCGAGCTGCCGATGTCGCTCTTCAGATCCAGCCGCATAGCGGATGGGGCCGGGAGCTTGACGCCGATCGCCCCGACGTCGCTTTTGATCGAGACATTTCCGTTAAGCTCTTTCAGCCATAAATTGATGGCCCCGATCCCGCCTTCCAGCGCAACCGCGCCGGATACGTCCTTGATGTTCATCGCTCCCGTTTCGGTCGAAACTTTTAAGGATTCGCTTTTGAGGCCGTTGACGGAAACCGCGCCTACATCCGTAGTGATTTTGACGGTTTGTGCCTGCAGCGATTCGATGCGGACGCTTCCGACATTGCTTTTGACCTGAATCGTACGGTACAAGGTTTCCGGCACCGTAATTTCAAGCTTGGAGCGCAGTTCGCCGTTTATCAGATCGAACAGCTGGGGAATGTCGATTCCCGTATTGAATTTTTTATGGGTGAGCGCCTGGATGACCGCCGTATCCCCCGGCTCTTTTTTGGCCGTAAAGTTGACGTTGTTCTGCATAGACTTCAAAGCGCTGCCGTGAAACGAAACGTGAATGTCGCTGTCTTTGCCCGGAAGGATGATGATATCCGCATAATCGGCTTCGACCGACAGATGCTGGATGCCGTTCGCGCCGATCGTTTGCTCATGCTTGAATTCGCTTCTTTCTTCGACGAATCCGTCCGTTTTCTCGAAGAGGTAGGCGAGGCCTCCTATTCCGATGATCAGGAAGGCGAGACCGATGAAGGCGAATAATTTAAGTGGAAAGCGCATCGTTCTATTCTCCCTTAATGAGCCGTTTGTTGGCCCGAATATAGGTACGGGTGAGGCGGAAAAAGCGCGGTACGATAGCCATCATAGCCGTGCCGAAAAGCAAGCCGAGTCCTACCAGCACCAGGGAGCCGAACAGCTCGACGAGCAGAATCGTGTTCGATTGATCGAGGCCGGTTCCGAGCAGCATGAATAGCGGACTGGCGATCAGGAGAACCGACGTGAGCGAGAAAGCGAACAGCACGCCGCAAATCGCCAGAAACGGTGCCAGCACGAATATCAAATTGAAAAAACCGAGCGCAATGCTAACGAGCATGGCTTTGGCCGTATTGTCCTGCGGCGGTGTCGGATAGCTCTCATAGGAAGGAGGCGCTTGAACGCCCATCCATTCCGGGCCGCGGTTGGGCTGGCTGAGCCAAGCGATAATCTCTTGTTCGCTCTTGCCGTTCGCTTCGGCTTGACGGAACAGCTCCTCGTAGACATATTGAATGCGGCGCTGCTCGTCTTCCGGCAGCCCTCTTAGCCTCAGCTCGAGTCCTCGCAAGAAATCGTCTTTGTTCATGTGGAATTCCCTTCTTTTATCCTTGTTGCTATAACCATACATGAAAACAGTCATAGTGACCAAGTAACTGCGGTCATGTGACTGTTTTTTGGATTTGGCCGGGATAGCGTTTGTTGCAAAGGCTGATTGCTTTAAGGACGGGAGCTTGTCCTATAGAAGCGAATGGCGATGCCGCCCGATGTCCCTGCAGGGAGACCGGGCGGCATCATTTTTTTGAACGGGTCTGCGCAAGGGGATGCTGCGGCGGTTACCGGAAATTCGGTCCGCGTACGCCGTCTTCGATGACGGAAGGGGTCGGGGAGGCATCATCCGGCATGCTCGCCGCGTCGCCGTTCACTGCAATCAGGGCAGGCTGCGGCGAATAGGCGTCACGGGACACGAGATCCGTGGAGACGACGCTCCCGTTTTGCTTTTTGATCCGGTACGTTTCCACGATCACGCCGGGCTTCCCTTGCTGCAGCATCACCTGCTTGCCTTTGCGCAGCGAAGGATTTTGCACGTATTTGTTCGGAGCGGGCAGCTCGCGGATCGTTTTGGTGGCAACCTCGTACGTGATGTCGCTCGGCGTTTGGCCGAACAGCTTGACGGTGAGCTTTCCGTTCTCGACGGAAGTGCGAATAAGCAGATGATGGCCCGTATTGTTGCGGAATTTGAAGTTGATATACCCATCCGCATAGGTTGCATCGAGGCCCGGCGTGACGTAGCTGACAGGCAGCGAATGGTTGCGCCGCTCGACGATTTGGAGCCCGCCCAGCAGCACCGCGTTGTACAGCGTCGACGATACCTGGCAAATGCCGCCGCCGACCCCCGGCACAAGCTTACCGTTCAGAATGACGGGGGCTTCCTGAAAGCCGAACTTCTTCTCCGTCTCTTGAATCACCTTGCTGTAGTCGAAAATGCCGTCTGGCGGCAGCACCATGTCGTGAACCGTACGGGCTGCCGAGGAAACGTTATGGATGCGCCCCTCTCCACTTGCGGGAAACGCGGTGGAAAACTCCGCGATTTTACGCGTAATGCCTTGCGCCTTCAGCGTTTTTTCGGTTATCGCCGGCTCTACGACCGCAAGCGGAAGCGCGAGCGGGATCGGGGCCTGCAGCATCCCGAGCGACCATTGCTTTGGCGGAAAACGTTCGTTCAGCTGCTTAAGCAGCGCTTCCGTGTCGATGCGGTAGGCGTTTTTGCCCGGATCGATGCGCACCTGGTCGTCCGGCGTGACGGTACGCTGCCAGTTAACCGGTTCGGTCTTCTGCAGCGAAGCCCACGTCTTGTCTATCGTTTGCTGCAGCCTGTCTTTATCGAACGTAATTTGCAGCCCCCATTCACGGCCCGCAAGCTTTCTGCGCATTTGTGCGCGCTGTATAAGCGAGCCCGTCCGCACGGCCTCCAGCTCGGCGGCAATGTCGGCGGCATTGCTGCGCATCCCCAGCTCCTCCAGCGTCAGCGACGCGGTCGGCCCTCCGGCCGGATCGGCCGAAAAGCGGACTTGCTGCCGGGCGAGAAGCTGGACCGCGTCATCCAGCACGGTGCGAAAACGCGCGAGCGACAAGCCTTCCGCTTGCCAGCCCGACACGGTAACGCCGGATGGGACCGTCTGGCGGGTGGCATAGACCGCCAAGGACGCAGTGCCGCCGGCTGCCGTCAGCACACCCAGCACGATACCTCCGATAAGCAATCGTTTCAACGTCGCCATCCCCTTCCCTGATCGTCAGCCTGTACTACAAATGTATGACGGAGGAAGGCCGATTCATGCTCGTCTGCCGCGTAATTTGAAAGTTCCTTCGCAAAGCGGAAAATGTTTCGAATTTGTGGCAATTTGTCGGACTGTCGGAGGAATTTGGGCATACGTGTCGAAGTGTATTAGGTACGACCAAGGATAAACGCCATTCCGCTTCTTTGAAGCCGGACGTTTACCGGGAAACGGAACAATCAGCGGGGGACATACTCTCTTACATTTCAAACCATTCCTGTTTCGGGTTGTCGAACTTTCGGGACGAAAGCCGACGGAGATCGAAACGTAGGATAAACGTCCGGCAGCATTTCTAACGTTTTCCCGAATTCAGCCACGGAAGCGGGCTTTGAAGCCGAAGCCTGACAAGACACCTTATGATCGACACCGTATTCCTTTTCTGAATGCACAAAAATAGACGCATAACCGCTGCGGGCGGTGTGTCAATAAATTGGGATGTGATTGAATGATAGAAATGCAGGATGTATGGAAGACGTATGCCGATGGAACGCATGCGATCCGCGGAATGAATCTGAAAGTCGACCGCAATGAGTTTCTTTACGTGGTCGGACCGTCGGGCGCTGGCAAATCCACGTTCATGAAGATGATTTACCGGGAGGAACGGCCTACCAAAGGCCAAATTTTCGTCAATGGATTTAACCTCGGCAAGCTGAAGCAGCGGAAGATCCCCTACGTGCGCCGGAATATCGGCGTTATTTTTCAGGACTTTCGGCTGCTGCCCAAGCTGACCGTTTTTGAAAATATCGCATTCGCCATGGAAGTCATCGAATCCCCGAAAAAGCTGATCCGCAAACGGACCTTGGAAGTGCTCGAGCTGGTCAAGCTGTCCGGCAAAGCGGAATCGCTGCCAACTCAGCTGTCGGGCGGCGAACAGCAGCGGGTGGCGATCGCAAGGGCGATCGTCAATAATCCGGCCGTCATTATCGCGGACGAGCCGACAGGCAACCTTGACCCGGAAACGTCCTGGGGCATTATGAAGCTGCTCGAGGAGATCAACTACCGGGGGACGACGATCGTCATGGCAACGCACAACAAAGAAATCGTCAACACGATTCGCAAGCGGGTTCTGGCCATCGAGAAAGGGCAAATCGTTCGCGACGAGGCCAAAGGAGAGTACGGCTATGAAGATTAACACGCTAGGCCGTCACTTTCGCGAAGGCGGCAAAAATGTAATCCGCAACGGCTGGATGTCGTTCGCGTCGATCAGCGCTATTTCGATATCCCTGTTTATTCTCGGCGTGTTCCTGTTATTGGCCATCAACGTCAACTACTTGGCGCAGCAGATCGAAAAGCAGGTTGAAATCCGGGTTTTCCTCGATGTTAACATACCCCAGGAAACGATAACTGCGCTCAACAGCAGCATCGGCGGGATGACGGAAGTAAGCAAGGTGACGTTCGTATCCAAGGCGGAAGGGCTTAAGCTGATGCGCGAACGGATGGGTGAAACCGGTAAGGCTTATCTGGAAGGGCTCGACGGAGACAACAACCCGCTCAACGATTCGTTCACCGTGGAGGTTGACCAGCCTCGTACCGTAGCTCAGGTGGCCGCGGCCATATCGGAGCTGAACAACGGCAAATCGCCGAAGCCGATCGTCAAAGTGAGCTACGGTCAGGGAACGGTCGAAACGATGTTCAAGGTGACGTCGGCGATTCGCAACGTCGGACTCGTGCTTGTCGGATGCTTGGCTCTAACGGCGATGTTCCTCATTTCCAATACGATTAAGCTGACGATTATGGCGCGCAACCGTGAAATCCGCATCATGAAGCTCGTCGGGGCAACGAACAGCTTTATTCGCTGGCCGTTTTTCATCGAAGGGGTGTTGCTCGGCCTGATCGGCTCGATTATTCCGGCAGGCATTCTGGCTTACGGATATTGGGAGCTGCTGCACAACGGACAGTTTGAGATGAGCTCTTTCATGATGCAGCTTAAGCCGTTCGAAGAGATCAGTTACCCGATCAGCGGCCTGCTGCTCGGCATCGGCGTCGTGATCGGCGTCTGGGGCAGCACGATATCGGTTCGCAAATATTTGAAGGTATAGAGAGAAGAGATAGACAATGGGGGCACGTCCTAAAGCGTTTTCTACGGAAAACGCGCTTCGTAAGAATATCCAAAGCGTTTCTTGAAGGGAACGCGCTACGAAAGCTAATCCTTAGGAGGTTCCAATTTTGAATAAACGTGTACTGTCGCTGCTTGTTGGGGTTACCCTGCTCGGTGCGGCGCTGGCGCCGGTAATCGGTCATGCGGACAGGCTGCAGGACCTGTCGAACGAGCTGAAGGCGATCGAGAAGAAAACGGCCGAGGCCAAAAAGAAAATTCAAGAGGCGGAGCGCGCCGCCGAAAGTCTCAAGACGCAGAAGGCGCAGGAAACCAAAAACCTCGACCAGGTTCGCAAGGAGATCGAGGATCATGGCGCGAAGCTGAATGAAATCAAGATGCAGAAGATGACGGCCATAGAGGATCTCGACAAGACGGCGGTAGAGCTTCAGCAAGCGGATGAGCGGGTGGCGGAGCGGGATAAAATGCTCAAATCGCGCGTTCGTCTCATGTACATGAACGGATCGGTGTCCTATTTGGACGTCGTGTTTAGCGCTACAAGCTTTGCGGACTTCTTGGACCGCTTCTATGCTTTGCAGAACGTTGTGGGTCAAGATAAAACGATTCTCGATGCGAACAAAGCCGACCGGAAAATCATCGCCGCGAAAGAAGAGCAGCAGAAGGTCCAGCTGGCCCAAGTGACTGCGCTTGAAGCGGAGGAAGAAGCGGTCAAGCAGAAGCTGCTGACGCAGGAGAAGCAGAAGCAGGTCATGATCGCTTCTCTGGCGAAGCAGGAGCAGGCTGCCGAGGATATTAGCGAGGAGCAGGAAAAGGCGGTCATCGAGCTTGCCGCCCGCCAGCAGAAAATCAACGACGAGAAGCGCAAGGAGCAAGAGAAGCTTAACAAAAAACCGGCGACTTCGGCTCCCAAATATACCGGAGGCAAGCTGGGCTGGCCGATTCAGGGCGGCGGCGGCACCATTTCAGACAACTTCGGCTACCGGATCGACCCGATCAAAAAGATCCGCAAGCTCCACAAAGGCATCGATATCGCCTCTCCTAGAGGGACGTCGATTATTGCCGCCGAAGAAGGCGACGTGCTCATTGCGGGCTGGACGTCGGGATACGGCAACACGGTCGTGCTCAATCACGGAAACGGCATGTGGACGTGGTACGGGCATATCCGGGAAGACGGCATTTTCGTAAAAGAAGGCGATCACGTCAAGCGCGGGCAGAAAATTGCCGAAGTCGGCTCAACGGGGGATTCGACCGGCAACCACCTTCATTTCGAGGTCCGGATGAATCAGGAAGCGACCGACCCGATGCCTTATTTGAAATAATTCGGCATTTCGACAATAATAAACCATACGGGCTTGTCATATACTATTGCGTGGGCAAGCCGGTAAAGGTGGTGGAAGCGTTTTGACGTTTAAAGGACGAACGGTACTCGCATTTATTTTGCTTTCGATGTTCGCAAGCTGTATTTTGACGCTGACGATCGTGCAATCGCCAGTGTTCTCTCAGGAAAGCCAGGGGAATGCAGGGAAGTCGTCAGGCTCATCCGGGACGAAAGCGGCCGCCAACTTGACGGATGCCGATGTGAAGAAGCTTTCCAAGACGTTTGAGCTGATTCAGAAAAATTACGTATCCGAGGTCGAGCACGAGAAAGTGGTGAACGGCGCGATCAACGGGATGCTGGCCGTGCTGGACGATCCGTATACGACGTATATGGATCAGAAGGAAGCGAAGCAATTCGACGAATCGATATCCTCTTCCTTCGAGGGAGTCGGCGCCGAGGTGTCGATGGAAGACAACAGGGTGACGATCATGTCGCCGATCAAGGGATCGCCGGCCGAGAAAGCGGGCTTGCGGACGGGAGACGTTATCGTGACCGTCAACGGCGAGAAGCTGGACGGACTTACCCTTAATCAGGCGGTTATGAAAATCCGCGGACAGAAGGGTACCCAAGCGAAGCTCGGCATTGTGCGAGGCGGAGCGACGGAGCCGATCGAGGTCATCGTCGTGCGTGACGCGATATCCGTGGAAACCGTTTATGCGGAAATGATGAACGGCGGCATCGGCAAAATCGAAATCCGGCAGTTCTCGGTCAATACGGGCACACGGTTTAAAGAAGAGCTTGCCAAGCTGGAAAACCAAGGGATGAAGGGGCTTTTGATCGATGTACGGAACGATCCGGGCGGTTTGCTCGACGTCGTGCTCGATATCGTTCAGCCTTTTGTCGAGAAAGGCAAGCCGCTTATTCAAGTGGAAAATAAAATCGGCCAGAAGGATACGAAGTTGTCCGAGAACCCGAATCCGCCGAAGAAGTATCCGGTAGCCGTCCTTATTAATAACGGCAGCGCCAGCGCTTCGGAGATTTTGGCCGGTGTGTTCAAAGAAGCGGTCCCGGGCAGCAAAATTATCGGCGAAACTTCGTACGGGAAGGGAACCGTGCAGGTGACGTTCTCTCAAGAGATGGGCGACGGCAGCAATATCAAGATGACCGTCTACAAATGGCTGACGCCGAACGGCAACTGGATCAACAAGAAGGGCGTCGAGCCGGATATGAAGGTCGAGCAGCCTGCCGTGTACAAAGTGGTGCCTTTTACGAGAAAGGCGACATTGAAATTCGATATGACCGGGGAAGATATCAAGACGCTTCAGACGATGCTGGCGGCGCTCGACTTTCCGGCGGATCGGACGGACGGCTACTTTAGCGACAAGACGGTACGGGCGGTCAAATCGTTCCAGCAGAAATACGGCCTTGCCGTAAACGGCGAAGTGGATGAGAAGACGATGGACAGACTGGAACGGGAAACGCTGAACTTCATCAAGGAAGGCAAACATGACCTGCAGCTGAGCGCAGCCGTGAAATACATGCAGGATAAGCTGGCCGGCAAATAGCAAGGGATTTATATCCGCGGCGTTTGGAACAAAAAGTAAGGATAACGCTGGAAAGCCGGTTTTCCCGGCAGGAGATCGCGCTAAACGCGTCGAATTACAAGAAGAGGGCTATCGAAGTCGAGGCCTTCTTCTTTTTTGTTTGTAAACAAAGGAACGTATATCGTCGGCTGGCTGTTCCATTTCCCGGTAACGAAGACGGCTCGATCGTTTGTAGCGGAACGAATCTGCTCGAATGGGGAAGAACGGCAATCCTTGTGGTCAAATCCGGATAGGTGAGGAGCAGGACGAATGGATATAAGCTTGGATTGGCTTTGGCGGCTGGGCGAGGCGCTGCTTCAGCTGCTCTTGAACCCTCTGTACTATGTCGGCCTGCTGCTGATATTGCTTCAATACCGCAGGCAGATGGCGCTAGAGCGGAAATTGTTTCACGTGCGGCTTCATTCCATGGCCGGAGAGACGCTGCGCGCCGTGCTGTCGGGATGGCTGGCCGGTCTGGCCGCTTCCCTCGTTATGGCCGTAATCGGAGCGAGGCTGCAGCCGGAGACGGTACTGCTGCTTTGGGGCCTAACCGCTCTGTTTATGCTCGTGCGCGCGCGTCTTGTTTGTTTGGCGTATGCGGTTGGAGCGCTCGGCTTGCTTCAGACGTTGTACGATATGATTCCCTCGCTGGGCGGCATAGAGGGCGCGGGATGGCTGACAACGGCAATCGTCGAAGCGGACATGCCTTCCCTGCTTGCGCTCGTGGCCGTCTTGCATCTGATGGAAGGTCTGCTCGTGCGTTGGCAAGGACAACGGTTGTCCAGCCCGCTCTTCTTCGAGGGCAAGCGGGGCAGGCTGATCGGCGGCTACCATCTGCACGGCTTTTGGCCGGTACCGCTCTTCCTGCTCATTCCTTCGCCGGAGGGGCTGACGCTGCCGTGGACGCCATTCTTTTACGGCGATGCGGCTGCAGCGGGCTGGACAATTATGGCGATGCCTGCGTTAATCGGTTTTACGGAACGTACCGTCGCGTTCCTGCCTCATCATAAAACGGAGCGAACGAGCGGCCGGCTGTACGTGTACGGCGTCATCCTCTTAGCGCTTGCGATAGCGAGCCAATATGTGCCTCTGCTTGTGCCGGTCGCCGCGTTACTCGGTATCGTGCTGCATGAAGCGCTGCTATGGGTGAGCAGACGGGAGGAATCCAACCGCAGGCCGCTGTTCGTGCACGAACGGAACGGACTGAAAATTTTGGCCGTCCTCCCGGATAGTCCTGCTGCGGCGATGGGGCTTGAACCGGGCGAAACGATTTATAAGGTAAACGGCGAGAAGGTGCAGACGAAGGAGCAGCTGCATCAAGCGATGCGCTTGAGTTCGGCGTTCTGCCGGCTTGAGGTGGTCAACGGAGCGGGGCAGAACAAGTTTGTCAGCCGCGCTCTGTACGCCGGAGATCATCACCAGCTCGGGCTCATTCTGTGCCCGGATGCCGACGCCAGGTATTTCGTCAGTGAGAAGCAGCGGGAGCTGACGGTCGCCGCATTCTTTCTTTCACGCTGGAAAGGGCTTCGTAAAAACGATCAGTCCGAGACGTTGTAGCGCGTACCCGTAAATAAAGCCCCATGATTGCCTTCCGGCGGTCATGGGGCTTGCTGTTATGGATTTTCGCGCAGCACGATAATTTCGACGCGGCGGTTTTTTTGCCGGTTCTCGGCGGTATCGTTAGGAGCCACCGGTTTCGTATCCGCGTAAGCGGCGGAGATGAACATGTCGGCAGGCAGCTTGGACTTGTCCGTAAAATACCGGGAAACGGATGCCGACCGTTCGAAGGACAAGCCTAGATTATCCTTGAACGCGGAGCCGGTGGCCAGCGGCAGGTTGTCGGTATGTCCCTCAATGCTGATCTTGGCCTTCAGCGTCTGGAACAGGCTCGACAGCTTGTCGAGGACCGGAAAGGCGCCTTGCTTCAAGTCCGCTTTACCCAGATCGAACAGAAACAAATCATTCAGCGTTACGGCGACGCCCCGCTGCGTATCTGCAACGAAAACTTGGTTCTGCAGCTGGTTTTCGGTGACGTACTGATTGATTTTTTGCAGCAAGTCCTGGAGTTCCTTTTCCTTCTTCTCGCGTTCCTCGCGCATTTTCTTCTGCGCTTCGGTTTCCTCCGTCGTATCGCTCTTCCGAGGTTCCTCGCCGTCGGTACCCCGGCCGATGTCGGTGCTTCCGATAAAGCCGGAACCGCTCGGCACCATGGTATCGGATTTTTTGAATTGATAATGGAGCGTCTGGGCTAGAATATCGAATTTCGATTTATCCACTTTGCTCATGGCATACATAATGACGAAAAAGATAAGCAGAAGCGTAATCAAATCGGCATAGGTGATCAGCCAGCGTTCATGGTTTTCGTGTTCCTGGTGCTTGCCCTTATTTCTCCTCGCCATTGTCTCCACCTGCTTCCGGAGCTTTATTCCTCGTCTTGTCCTGATGGAGGAAGGAGGTAAGCTTTTTCTTGATCAGCTGCGGGTTCTCGCCTGCTTGCAGCGCCAAAATGCCTTCCAGCATCAGTTCCATTTCGGATATTTGTTCTTTGCTGCGGATTTTGATTTTGTTCGAGATCGGCAAATAAAGGACGTTGGCGCTGCTGACGCCGTATAACGTGGCCGTAAACGCGACCGCGATCGCAGGACCCAGCGCGTCCGGATCGGCTAAGTTGCCGAGAACGTGGATGAGGCCCATTACGGTACCGATAATCCCCATGGTCGGTGCAAAAGCGCCGGCCGCTTCGAATACTTTGGCATAGCCTTCATGATGGTGTTCGAGCGCATCCATTTCCAACTCCAGAATTTGACGGGTCAGCTCCGGATCAGTTCCGTCGACGACCATCATCAGCCCTTCCTTCAGAAAAGCGTTCGGGTGCTCCTGCGCCCGTTGTTCCAGGGCAAGAACGCCTTCGCGTCTGGCAATCGTAGCCATGTCGACGATTTCGTCGATGATGGCGTTCGGGTTACGCTTCGATTCCTTGAATGCCATGGAGAACGCCTTGGGAAGCTCCTTCAGTCGAGACATCGGGAAGGAAACGGCTATTGCGCCGAAGGTTCCGCCGAATACGATAAGCATTGCGCTGGGGATGAACAGGGCGCTCAGATGGCCGCCGTCCCACATATACCCGCCGATCAGCGCGGCAAGCCCTAAAATGATACCTAATAATGTTGTAATATCCACGTCGTCACCTCTGATTTATCTTAGAAATAATCGCCTCTGGAGAAGAAAGGAAGTTGTCTCCGTTTGCAAGAATGAAGGAAAAGCGGTATAATGAAACGGGAACAAACATTCCTATATGATGTTATTTACTGGGATTTGATACGGCTTGGCAGCCTCTTGCCGATTCGATAGATAGCGGCTTGCGGCAACGCATTTTCCAGTCGCGCTCCTGCCGCCGTTTTCATATAACTTTATATCGGAACGTGCGCTGGGAAAGTTTAGAGTGTTTCCGTGCGAACGATTGTTTGCACTCGAGGGGCGGCAGCCTCCCTGTAGGGCAAAAGCGCATAAATATATGGCCCGCGGCGTATGTGGGAAGGCTTGGAAGCGAACAATGATGGTCATACCGGATAAAGGCCCGAGGATCGAATCGGCGCTCTTGTTCTGCAGCCTTGTTCGATGCATAAGCCTTCCTCAGCGAGGATTCGGCGGAATCGTCCGCCACACCCTAAGTTGATTTCTGAAACAACGTTTAGGCGTTTCTATTACGGTTTACTATAATAATAACTTTACTAATAAACGGGTGGGGGATGCATGAGCGATATTGTGCTAAGCAGCAAAAAGTTTGAGCTGGTATCCGAATTTGCACCGCAGGGCGATCAGCCGAAGGCGATTCAGGATCTTGTCGACGGGGTGCAGAAAGGCAGCATACACCAAACGCTGCTCGGAGCGACCGGCACAGGGAAAACGTACACGATCGCAAATGTCATCGCACAATTGAACCGGCCGACTCTGGTCATGGCGCACAACAAAACGCTGGCCGCTCAACTGCACAGCGAATTCAAAGAATTTTTTCCGAACAATGCCGTCGAATACTTCGTCAGTTACTACGATTACTTCCAGCCGGAAGCTTACATCCCATCCACCGACACCTACATCGAGAAAGATTCCAGCATCAATGATGAGATCGACAAGCTGCGCCACTCGGCGACAAGCTCGCTTTTCGAGCGCCGTGACGTCATCATCGTGGCGAGCGTTTCATGCATTTACGGCCTCGGTTCTCCTAAAGAGTACGGCGAGCTCGTTCTGTCGCTGCGCGTCGGCATGGAGCGGTCGCGAAATGAGCTTTTGCACCGTCTCGTCGATATCCAATACCAGCGGAATGACATCAGCTTCACAAGGGGCACCTTCCGCGTGAGGGGCGACGTAGTCGAAATATTCCCCGCATCGGGGAACGAGCATGCCATTCGCGTCGAGCTGTTCGGAGACGAGATCGAACGCATCACTGAAATCAACGTGCTGACGGGCGAAATCATCGGGGAGCGCGAACATGTGGCGATATTTCCGGCTTCTCACTTCGTAACGCGAGAGGATACGATGAAACGGGCGATCGTCAATATTGAGCGGGAGCTTGAAGAACGTCTTGCCGAACTTCGCGAGGCGAATAAGCTTCTCGAGGCGCAGCGGCTGGAGCAGCGCACCCGTTACGACATCGAAATGATGCTGGAGATGGGCTTCTGTTCGGGCATCGAGAACTATTCGGGACCGTTAACGTTCCGCGAACGCGGAGCAACGCCGTATACGCTGCTTGATTTTTTCCCTGACGATATGCTGTTCGTCGTCGACGAGTCGCATGTGTCGCTTCCTCAAGTCCGAGCCATGTATAAGGGCGACCGGGCACGCAAGGAAATGCTCGTCGAACATGGTTTCCGCCTGCCGTCGGCGCTAGACAACCGTCCTCTGCGATTCGAGGAATTCGAAGAGAAGATGACCCAAGCGATTTACGTATCTGCAACGCCGGGGCCCTATGAGCTCGAACACTGCCCGAGCATGGTGGAGCAAATTATTCGTCCGACCGGTTTGCTCGATCCGATTATCGAGGTGCGTCCGTCGAAGGGGCAAATCGACGATATGCTCAGCGAGATCAACGATCGTATCGCGAAGGACGAAAGGGTTCTGGTTACCACGCTGACCAAGAAGATGGCCGAGGATTTAACCGATTATTTGAAGGAAGTCGGCATCAAAGTGCGTTATCTTCACTCCGACATAAAGACGCTTGAACGGCTGCAAATATTACGCGATTTGCGGTTGGGCACCTTTCATGTGCTTGTCGGGATCAACCTTCTCCGGGAAGGGCTCGACTTGCCGGAGGTATCGCTCGTGGCGATTTTGGATGCGGATAAGGAAGGCTTCTTGCGGGCGGAGCGCTCGCTGATCCAGACGATCGGCCGCGCGGCGCGGAATGCGGACGGGCGCGTCATTATGTACGCCGACAAAATAACCGACTCGATGGACAAGGCGATTACCGAAACGCGCCGGCGTCGTGCGATCCAGGAAGCTCACAACGAGCAGCTTGGCATTACGCCGATGACGATTAAGAAGAAGGTGCGCGACGTCATCGAAGCGACCAAGGTAGCCGAACAGAAGGCCGATTACTTGACCGATATCAAGCAGGGCAAGATGTCGAAGAAAGACAGGACCTCGCTGATCGAGCGTCTGCAGGTGGAGATGAAGGAAGCGGCCAAAAGTTTGCAGTTCGAGCGCGCCGCCGAGCTTCGTGACGCGATTATGGAGTTGAAAGCGCAGGAATAACCGGCGCCTAACATAAGATTCGAATGTGGGAAGACCGAAAGGATGGGGAAACGCAAGTGGCAAACGAAAGCATCGTCATCAAGGGCGCGCGGGCACACAATCTCAAAAATATCGACGTGACGATCCCGCGGGACCGTTTCGTCGTGCTGACCGGGCTGAGCGGATCGGGCAAGTCGTCGCTCGCGTTCGATACGATTTATGCGGAAGGACAACGCCGCTATGTCGAGTCGTTGTCGGCGTATGCGAGACAATTTCTAGGCCAAATGGATAAGCCGGATGTCGATTCGATTGACGGCTTGTCGCCGGCCATCTCGATCGATCAGAAGACGACGAGCCGCAACCCGCGTTCGACGGTCGGCACCGTAACGGAAATTTACGATTACTTGCGGCTGTTGTTCGCCCGCATCGGACGCCCGCATTGTCCCGAACACGGTATTGAAATTACGTCGCAGACCGTCGAGCAGATGGTCGACCGCATTATGGAATATCCGGAGCGCACGAAGCTGCAAATTCTCGCGCCGATCGTATCGGGCCGCAAGGGCGAGCACAGCAAGCTGTTTACCGACATTCAGAAGCAGGGCTTCGTACGGGTGCGCGTCAACGGCGAAATTCTCGATTTGTCCGAGAAAATCGAGCTCGAGAAAAACAAGAAGCATTCCATTGAAGTCGTAGTCGACCGGATCGTCGTTAAAGATGACGTGCACGCGAGGCTGGCGGATTCGCTTGAGACGGCGCTGAAGCTTGCCGACGGACGCGTTATCGTCGATGTCATGGAGCATGAGGAGTTGCTGTTCAGCCAAAATCTCGCTTGTCCGGAGTGCGGCTTCAGTATCGAAGAGCTGGCCCCGCGGATGTTCTCTTTCAACAGCCCGTTCGGGGCATGTCCGGATTGCGACGGGCTTGGCGTGAAGATGATCGTCGATCCCGAGCTGCTCGTGCCGAATGCCGATCAGACGATCGAGGAAGGGGCTTTTGAAGCTTGGGCAGGCAGCACGTCCAACTACTACCCGCAATTTCTTGCGTCGGTCTGCGCACATTACGGCATTTCGCGCGAGGTGCCGGTCAGGGAGCTGTCGGCCGAGCAAATGAAGGTGCTGATGTACGGTACAGGCGGAGAGAAAGTACGTTTCCGCTATGAGAACGACTTCGGCCAAACGAAAGAAGCGCTCGTGCCGTTCGAGGGTATTGTCAGGAACCTGGAGCGCCGTTACCGGGAAACCGGATCGGACGGCATCCGCGAATATATTGAAGCTTACATGAGCGCGAAGCCGTGCGGCCGCTGTAAAGGGCAGCGGTTGAAGCCCGAGAGCCTTGCCGTGACGATCAACAATAAAAATATCGCGTTTGCTACAGGTCTGTCGATCGGCGATGCCCAGGAGTTTTTTGAAGGCTTGAATCTGAACGAGAAGGAACTGGCAATCGGCCATTTGATTTTGAAGGAAGTCAAATCGCGTCTCGGCTTCCTCGTAAACGTCGGACTGGATTACTTGTCGCTCAGCCGTGCGGCTGGAACGTTATCCGGCGGAGAAGCGCAGCGGATTCGCCTCGCCACGCAGGTGGGCTCAAGTCTGATGGGCGTTCTGTACATTCTGGACGAGCCGAGCATCGGTCTGCACCAGCGTGACAACGACCGTCTGATTCGTACGCTCGAGCATATGCGCGATCTGGGCAATACACTCATCGTCGTCGAGCATGACGAGGATACGATGCTTGCGGCCGATTACGTTATCGACATCGGTCCCGGAGCGGGCATTCACGGCGGCCAGGTCATTGCTCAAGGAACGCCAAAGGAAATTATGGAGGATCCGAACTCCCTCACCGGCCAATATTTGAGCGGACGGAAGTTCATTCCCGTGGCTGCGGAGCGCCGCAAAACGAACGGCAAATGGCTGGAAGTCAAGGGAGCCAAGGAAAACAACCTGCGGAACGTCAATCTGAAGGTACCGCTCGGCGTGTTTTCTTGCGTGACAGGCGTATCCGGCTCCGGCAAGAGCACGTTGATTAACGATATTCTTTATAAGTCGCTGGCACGCGAGTTGAACGGCGCGAAGACACGTCCGGGCGAGCATAAGCAGATGCTTGGCCTGGAGCATGTCGAGAAGGTTATCGACATCGACCAGTCGCCGATCGGACGCACCCCGCGTTCCAATCCGGCTACGTATACCGGCGTGTTCGACGACATCCGCGATGTGTACTCGGCTACCACGGAAGCTAAGGTGCGCGGCTACAAGAAAGGCCGCTTCAGCTTTAATGTCAAAGGCGGAAGATGCGAAGCTTGCCGCGGCGACGGGATTATCCGGATCGAGATGCACTTCCTGCCGGATGTTTACGTACCGTGCGAGGTATGTAAGGGCAAGCGCTACAACCGCGAGACGCTGGAAGTGAAATACAAAGGCAAAAATATCGCGGAAGTGCTGGAACTGACGATTGAGGATGCTTGCGAGTTTTTCAAAAACATTCCGCGGGTTCACCGTAAAATGCAATCGTTATTCGATGTCGGACTCGGCTATATGAAGATCGGCCAGCCGGCAACGACTTTGTCGGGCGGCGAAGCGCAGCGCGTGAAGCTTGCGGCGGAGCTGTACCGGCGCAGCACCGGCAAGTCGATCTATATTCTCGACGAGCCGACGACGGGGCTGCACATCGACGATATCGACAGGCTGCTTCGCGTGCTTCACCGACTTGTCGACAACGGCGAAACGGTGCTGGTTATCGAGCATAACCTGGACGTCATTAAGACGGCTGACTATTTGATCGATCTTGGACCGGAAGGCGGCAGCCGCGGCGGGTCGATTATTGCGACCGGAACGCCGGAGCAGGTTGTTCGCGTGGAAGGCTCATACACAGGGAAATACCTGAAGCCCATCCTGGAGCGCGACCGCGCAAGGACCGAAGCGGTGGAGCAGCAGCAGCGCGAGCTGGAAAAAGCGGTTTTATAGTCGATATGCGGAAGAGAGGGAGCGATTGAGGCCCCCTCTTTTTTTGCGATTGCTGCTAAAAGCCATGCTCACCATTCCGCTAACCTGCAAACGTTTGGATCCAAGAATGCCCAAGGATTTCCGTACCCTTTATGTCCGGTCTAGTGATTGACAGAAGCGAAGAAAGCGAATAGACTAAAATCACAAAATTAAAGCCCTTAAACATTTGCTAAATGTAGCGCAAGCCTATGATTAGGTATTGAGTAATTGTAGTATTATTATTCAAAAAAATTATAAACATTATCGGGACTTGTATTCAGAAGTGATATTGGCGGTTTATAATTTTTTTGCTCAAAAATTAAACCGTTTTAACTTTCGTTGGAAAGTGTTATACGGCGCTATCAAAAGGCGGTTGTCGTGTTCCAGGACGAGAGCGGCGACGCGTATAAGCGATAAAGGAGAGGGCAAAGTGGCCTATTATCTGGGGTTGGACGCAGGGGGAAGCAAAACGGTCGCCGTCATTACGGACGAACAAGGACGGATAAGAGGCAGCGGCCGAAGCGGCTGCGGTAATCATCAGATCGATTTGGAAATAGCGAGACGAAGTCTGCATGATGCGGTCGAGCAAGCGCTCCGCCAAGCGGATGTTACGGCTTCGCAAATCGATTTCGCTTATTACGGACTTGCCGGTGCAGACCGTGAAGCCGATTTTCGCATCCTTCGCCCGATGGTGACGGAGCTGGGTATAGCCAATCACGATTTGGCTTGCGATACGATTATCGCGCTGCGGGCAGGGACGTACCGGCCCTATGGCATCGTGGCGATATGCGGCAGTGGCATTAATAGCGCCGGCATCAACCGCAGCGGTCAGACGTATCAATGCGGCGGCTTTGGCCACGATTACGGCGATTGGGGCGGAGGAAGCTTTCTTGCGACCGAGGCCTTTAGAGCCGTCATACGCTCGTGGGAAGGACGGGAAGAACCGACACTGCTAACGGATCTCCTGCTGAACGCATTCGGGTTTGACGGTGCGGAAAAGATGTTTCACGACTTTCTCGATCATCCGCGCAGAGTACCGCTTCAGGCTGTAAAGCTGTTGTTTGAGGCGGCAGAAGCAGGCGACGGAGCGGCGATAACCATATTGCGCCATCAAGGCGTCGAAATTGGTAAATCTGCAGCTGCCGTGATTAAGAAGCTTAGTATGCAGGAAGAAGTATTCGATCTTGTCCTCGCAGGGAGCGTGCTGACGAGAGGGGATGCCAAATTCGTTCACCCCTACATCGAAGCGTATGCGCATGCAGTCGCACCCGGCTGCAGCTTGCGGGTTCTAACCATGGAGCCGGTAGTCGGTGCCGTATTGCTTGCGATGGATAAAGCGGGAGCTGCCATCGAGTCGGATGTCTACGAACGGCTGAGCGCCATCAACAACTTGGAAGGAAGTGGACAAAGTGAGTAACGCAAACGGATTGAAGGTTGTCGTCATCGGCGGAGGCTCCTCCTACACGCCGGAACTGATCGAAGGCTTTATCCTGAATCATGAGAGGTTCCCGGTGACCGACATTTGGTTAGTCGACATTCCGAAAGGCGAGCATAAGCTGCGGATCGTCGGACAGCTGGCACAACGGATGGTCGAGAAATCGGGATTGCCGATTTCCCTTCGACTCACGCTTGATCGCCGCGAAGCGCTGCAGGGGGCGCATTTCGTTTCTACGCAAATGCGCGTGGGCCTCCTGCAGGCACGGATATGGGACGAAACGATTCCGCTCAAATACGGCGTTATCGGCCAAGAGACGACTGGCCCAGGCGGTATGATGAAGGCGCTTCGCACGATTCCCGCATTGCTGGACATCTGCCGCGATATGGAGGAGCTGTGTCCGGATGCATGGCTGCTTAACTTTACGAATCCCGCCGGGATGGTGACGGAAGCGATACAGAAATATTCATCCATCCGCTCGATCGGCTTGTGCAACGCGCCGATCGGCGTATATAAATGGCTGACGGGTCTATATGACGTCAAGGCCGATCGCATTTACGCCGAATTCGTTGGCTTGAACCATCTGCACTGGATCACGCAGGTGCGCATCGACGGGGAATCGAAGTTGGAGGAGCTGCTTGCCGAAGGCGAAGCGTACTCTGCCAAGAACGTGCCGGGCTTGAACTGGAACGCTGAGCTGATTCGTTCGCTGGGTGCCATTCCATCCTACTACTTGAAATATTACTATTTGCAAAAGGAAATGTTCGAGGAGCAGCAGACGTCTTCGGCTAAGGAAGGAACCCGCGCCGAGGTGGTGAAGCGGGTAGAGGACGAGCTTTTCGAGCTGTATAAGGATCCGAACCTGTCGGAAAAGCCGAAGCAGCTTGAAAAACGCGGCGGCGCCTACTATTCCGAAGCGGCGGTTAACCTGATGAAATCGCTGTACAACGATACGCGCGACATTCAAACGCTTAACGTAAGCAATCGCGGCATTCTCGATTTCCTACCGGCGGATGCTTGTATCGAGGTCAACTGTGTCGTAACGAAGCAGGGGCCGATTCCGCTTCCGGTATCGCACATTCCGCTTGCGGCCAAAGGCTTGATCCACGCAGTCAAATGCTACGAGCAGTTGGCCATCGAAGCGGCCGTTCACGGCGATCGCGGGCTTGCGCTGCAGGCGTTGACGCATCATCCGCTTGTGCCGTCGGCGAATGTTGCCGAGAAGATGCTGAACGAAATGCTCGAGCAGCATAAAGCATATTTGCCGAACTTTTTTCGCTCCTAGGGGGGCAATGAACGAACAGTCCGGGTTGTATCTTACAGCACCGGACTGTTTTCATACCTTGTGGTTAAAAGTAGGAGAGGTAGGCTGTCTGGGTATAATAAGGACGCCGAACTAATGTTACGCTTATCAAGCAGCATTCAATATTCCTTCCGCAGCGTTTTCACGAACGTGACCCTATCGAAGGCGGGGGCAAAGTAATCTTTTTCCCAGGCGGCCGTTTCAAAGCCCAGATCGCGATAAAAGCGAAGTGTAGGCCCGGTATCGGCATGGCCGAGCGTATAGAGCATTACTTTGGCGGCATCTTGCTCCCGAATGTCCCTGCAAACGTGGTCGATCAACGCTCTGCCGATTCCCTGACGCGCATGCTCCTTGGAAACGACGACGCCTACGATTTCATAAAGCCCGACCTCATCATTGTAAATAAAACCGGTATGTCCCGCGATTTCTCCATCGCCGGCAAGCGCCACATAGTAAGCGCTAGGCTTGCAGCCTTCAGCTTCCCAGAACGACCGCCACCGGTCCGGATACCTCATTCTGACAAAGCTCGGAAACTGCAGCGGATATTGCGCCATCAAGGCGTCGATAGCGGCTCCTTCGCCATTTTGAAGCGGTCTAATAAGTATCGTTCTCACTCCCGTTTCGATTAATCAAAAGGCATGTCTAGGTCCGTCATTCGGCCGGGGCGATAATAAGGATAATCCATGGCTGCCTGAACCTTCCTGACGAAATCGATGCCCGCTAGCGACTCTACGAAAAACAACCCCAGGTCGATAGAGGCGGAAACGCCGCCGCCGGTAAAAACGTTGCCGTCACGGACGATGCGGGTTTTGAGCACGGTGTCGCAATAGGGCGCGAGCAGATCGTAGGCGGACGGATTCGTCGTAGCCTGCTTGCCGTTCAGAAAGCCGGCGGCTCCCAGCAGCAACGCACCTGTGCATACGGACACCTTGTATTCGGCTTTGGCGGCCGTCTGCAGCCAGGCGATGAAATCGGCGTCGTGCCTCAGCTGCCTCGTGGGTATTCCGCCCGGAACGAATACGACATCGTAACCGGACAGATCGGGGCGAACATGCCCGATTTTGATCGTCATGCCGCGATCGTCGGTAATTTCCGCTTTGTCCGCGCATAGATCCCACGTTAAGTCTTCCTTTGCTTTCATGATTTTCAGCCACGATACGGCGTCATAAAAGCCGATAAAATCCAAGGACGTCATCCCGTCGAACAAAATGTACGCGATCCTCAAGCCGTTCACCCGCCTTTCCTTCATTCGGATTCGAATAACAAAAAGAAGCACTCGATCGCAAGATCAAGCACTTCGCCCAGGCGTACGGCCGTTATCGATGCGCTCCCTCATGGTTCTCCATGTTTACGCCAGTTACGCATCGTTCGATTTGATGACATTTATGTTACTCGAATATTCTGAAAATTACAAGAACAGTTTTCAAGATAGTTTTCTTTATTTTGTTAGATCGAGCTGTCCTTCCGCATAAAAAGGGCCTTCGAACAAATGTTCGAAGGTCTCTTTTCTCCTATTTCTTGTTGATTTTCGCGTAGGCTTCCTCATATTCTTTAATGATTTGGTCGCCGCCGGTTTTGCGCCATTGCTCGACCGCTTTGTTCCAGCCTGTCTCGTCGATTTCACCCATGATGAATTTCGTCGTGGCGTCGCTGATGATTTTGGACAGCTCGCTGCCCTTCTCGATATTGGTTTGCGAAATGAGCGCTTGCACCGGATTTTGGATAGCCGTCGGGAAGTTGTCGATCTGCATTTGCAGCGCTTTTTCCAAGATCGGCGAGTTATTGCCCTTCATCGCTTTGGACGAATCGTCAAACCGCATGAATTCGTAAGAGGCTATGTCCGTATTGAATTTCTGGGCGTCGGTACGAACCGGCTTGCCGTTCTCCATCTTGTAGGTCGAGCCCTCGAAGCCCCAAGTGAACAGGTTCTGCATGTCCGGATCGGCCAATTTGTCCATATAGCCCAAGATTTGTTTGAGCTGGACCTCGGTTTTGACGCTTGTTTTCGGGAACATGAACTGCGGCGGGAATGCGCCCCGGGTAACGACTCTGACGCCCTTCGGCCCTTCGATTCTGCTGATGACGTCCAGCTTCGCCTGCGGGAACGCTTTGTACAGATCGACGTAGCGGGACTCGACTTCTTCCAGTGCGGCGAATAGCATGCCGGATTTGCCTTTGTTAATCATGTCGAAATCGTTTTTGTTGACGGCAAAATCCTTGTTCATAATATTCTCGTCGTAGAACGATTTGTACAGCTTCAGCGCATCCATGTATTCCTTGGTCATAAAGGAGGGGGTGAGCTTGCCATCCTTCAGATCGAATTGGTTCGGCCCTCCGAACCAGGCTACGAACAGCTCGAAGCCGTTAGTGCCGGCTCCGCCGACGGCGATGGTGTCCTGTTTGCCGTTTTTGTCCGGATCGTTGAATGTGAACGCGCGCATCACCTTGATCAACTCGTCCAGCGTTTTGGGCTGCTGCATGCCTAAATTATCGAGCCAGTCCTGGCGAATGACGATGCCGTTGCGCGCTTGGGGGATATACTTGTAAATCCCGTAAATTTTGCCGTCGAAGGCGCTGTCCTTCAGCATTTGCTCGTTGATTTTGCTCAGGTTCGGATAATCCTTCAAGAGAGGCCCGATCTCCCAAAACATGCCCGAGCGGACCGCGTTGACCAAGCCGGCGTTTTTGTTGCCGTTCGCTAGTACGTACAAAATTTGCGGCAAATCCTGAGAGGCGATACTCGCGTTCATCTTGTCCTGATAGGCGGAGCCCGGCGTCCAGACGATATCGAGCTTCGTATTCGTATGCGTCTGTACCTTTTTCAGCGTTTCCCCGTCCTGTTTAGGCGGCTCGGCATTCCAATACGGCACCATCATTTTGATGGCAAGCGGTTCTTTCGACTTCGGGGATTCCGCTTTAGGCGAGCTGTCTGCCTGCTTCCCGCCATCAGTCGTTGCGCTGCCACCGCAGCCGGCGACAAGCGCTCCCGTCAAACCGATTGCAAGAACGGCAGCCGTCGTATGCTTCCATGTTTTCATGTACATCGCCCCTTCAATAATTGTTGTATGATACATCTTCAGTCCGCAAGATGCAATCACCGGTTCGGTTTGCTCTTACCCTTTGATCGAGCCGAGAAAAACGCCTTTGGCGAAATGCTTCTGCAGCAAAGGGTAGACGAGCAGGATCGGTACGGTCGCGACGACGATCGACGCCATTTTGACAGTCTGGCTGGGCGGGACGAAGGTCGCGTCGAACGTGCTGGAATCGCCGATGCCGCCTTCCGACAAGATGACGATCTGCCGCAGCAGCACCTGGATCGGCCATTTCGTATGGTCGTTCAAATACAGGATCGCGTTGAAAAAGGTGTTCCAATGACCGACCGCGTAAAACAGCGAGAACGTCGCGATCGCCGGCATGGAGAGCGGAAGCACGATCCGGATCAAAATACCGAGGTCGTTGCAGCCGTCGATTTTGGCCGATTCCTCAAGCCCGTCGGGCAACTGCTGGAAAAAGTTTTTCAGCACGATCAGATTGAAGGCGCTGATCGCGCCGGGGATAATGAGCGCCCAGTACGTGTTGATCATCCCAAGCGACTTCACGACCAAATACGTCGGAATCATGCCGCCGCTGAACAGCATCGAGAAGACGATCAGCAGCATGATCGGCTTGCGTCCTTTCAGATGGGAGCGGGCGAGCGGATACGCCATCAAAATGGTGAACACCAGATTCACTAGCGTTCCGGCGAGCGTGACCAAAATCGTTACGATCAGGCTTCGCGAAAGCGTTTCGGTGGAAAAAATGTATTTGTACGCGTCCAGCGAAAATTTCGTAGGCAGCAGGACGAACGTTTTCTGAACCAGCACCTCGGAGGCCGTGAACGAAGCGCTGATCACATACAGGAACGGCAGGAAGGTAGCCAGGGAGAACGCTAGCAGAATGCCGTAAATGCACGTGTCGATCAGGCGGTTGCCCCATGTTTTACCTTCGATCATCGGATTCACCTCGCTTTAGGGTAACGACGGCAGCGGAACGGAGAGACGGCTTATTCAATAGACGCCCTCCTCGCCGAATTTTTTGGCTAAATAATTGGCTCCTGCGACAAGTACGAAGCCGACCACCGATTTGAACACGCCGATGGCGGTGCTGTAGCTGAATTGCCCTTGCGTAATGCCGCTCGTATACACATACGTGTCAAACACCTCGCCGACTTCCCGGTTAAGCGGGTTGAGCATCAGGTAGATCTGCTCGAAGCCGTTGTCGAGGAACGTGCCCAGCCGCAGGATGAGCAGAATCACGATCACGTTCCGGATCGACGGCAGCGTAATATGCCACAGCTGACGCCAACGGCTGGCTCCGTCCATGCGGGCCGCCTCGTACATTTGCGGATCGACTCCAGCCAAGGCGGCGAGGAAAATGATCGTCCCCCAGCCGGTCTCCTTCCAGATCACCTCCGCCGTTATTAGCGTACGAAACCAATCCGCGCTTTCCAGCAAGTTGATTTGCTTACCCGTCGACGCCTTCATCCATTCGGTAAATAGGCCGCCCTCCGAGGTAAAGAAAATGTAGGCGATCCCGACCACGACAACCCAGGAGACGAAATGCGGAATATAGATGAGCGTCTGGACGAATCGTTTGTACGCTTCCTTCCTGACTTCGTTCAGGAGCAGGGCGATGACGATCGGCATCGGGAAGAAAAACACGATATTATAGATGGCCAAAACAAACGTGTTTTTGAGCAGCATGCCGAATACCGGATTCGTGAAAAACCGCTCGAAATGCTTGAACCCTACCCATTCGCTGCCCGTAAAGCCGAGGAAGGGCTGATAGTTTTTGAAGCCGATCAATACGCCCCACATCGGTACGTACTTAAAAAGAAGGAAGTAAGCGATACCGGGTATCAGCATGAAGTACAGCCAGCGATCCCGGATGAACGGCCGGACCCACCGTTTCCGCTCCATGCGTTCGTTCAGCATCCGGGTTGGCAATGGGTTAGACTGCAAATGGAAGCCCTCCTTGATTCTTAATTCGTCGCTTTCGTTGTACTTCGCAGCGGGTTGCCGCCAGCGTTTTCTCAAAATGTCAGAAAGGATATCCTCCGCCGATTGTTCCATTTCTCGGCAAACGTCAGGTATCAAAGACGCCGAATGCGTTTATCCTTGTGGGACTATCATCGCTTGGAGCCGGGTAACCGTCTATAATCACTAGAGCCCCTTTTGGCGATTAGGCTGGGGGGCGGCCGGTTTCGGGGGCAATAATCATCACGGACCCTATAATCATTAGGGCGCTGTAGGCAAAAAATCCCCGAGTAGCGCGCCATGCGGGCGTTTCCTCGGGGATTGCAGGTATGTCGATCATTTCTCTTGCCGTTTGCGGTAGTCGCCGGGCGTCATTCCCTCCACTTTGCGGAACTGGCGAATGAAATTTTGCGAGTTGTTGTACATGAGCCTCTCGGCGATTTCTGAAATTTTCATATCGGTTTCGGACAACCATTTTCGTGCAACCGTCATCCGGTGCATGGACAAATATTCACTGAAGCTGATGCCGGTTCCTTTGCGGAACACCCGCTTAATATAGGACGGATGGTAGTTCAGCAGAGAGGCGCACGCTTCCAGCGTCAAGTCCGTATCGTATTTCTCGTGAATGATCGCAACGATCTCGTCCGAGAGGCGCTTATACTGCGCATCGTTCCGGTTCTCGATCGATTCGATGACCGGTACGATCAGCGCTGCGGAGAGCCAGGCTTCGACTTCCTGAAGCGTCTTGATGGCGAACAGCTGTTTAAATAAGCTTTGCTCTTCCGCAAGCGCGGCAAGAGCTTGTCCCGAGTCCTCGGCGAACCGGACGATATCGGCAAGCAGCCTCGATAAGAATAGCTCGTAGTGCCGGGGCGTCAGCTCCATCGCGGCGATGTCAGCCATAAACTGCTTCAGGCACAGCTCCGCCTTTTCACGGTCGGCCATACGCATCGCGTCGTACAGCTCGCTTGCGCTTCTGGAGGGGTACGGAGGCTGCATGGCTTCGCCGTGCAGGACGTCTTCGATGTGCAAAATAATCCGGTGGCCGAGCTTGATCCGGTAATTGAGCGCCTCGATGCCTTCGCGGAACGCCTGCGGGGCCTTCGCGACCTCCCGGAACGGCCTGCTGATCCCGATGCTGACCTGCAGGTCCAGCAGCTCCTTGACGGTCTGCTGTATTTTCTCGGCGCACCCGAAAATAAAGCTTTTGAAATCCGCCTCACTCTCCTCAAACCCGCACAGCAACGTGACTTGAGACTGGTCTACCGGTACCGGCGTAAATTGAAGCTTTGCCGGAATGAGATCCCTGACGATATTGTTGATGGCGAACATAAGCAGGTCATGGTCTTGCTTCCGATAGCGCGTCCCTTCCAGCGTATCGATTTCCAGCGTTAAGACGCACAGCCATCTCCACTCGACCGGAAACGAGAATGGGGGCAGCTGCTCCTGGATATCCTGAGCCGTCAACTCGTTCCGGAACAGCTTTTGCATGAAAAACAGCTTCAATTGCTGGATTTGCGTCTCGATCTGCCCGGACATCTGAAGCTGCGTATCCTGCAGCGACCGAATGCGGTCCCCGATAAACGTAAATTCGTCGCTTCTCGCTTTGCCGGACGGCGGCTCCACCGGGCCGAGCACGGATTGGAACAGCTTGCGTACTGGGTTGTACATACGTTTGGAGCCAAAAAGCGCCGAAATCAGAATGATAAAGAAAAGGACGAAGCAAGTCAGCAGCGTGATCCAGCCGATGGAGCGGGAATCCTTCGTTATTTCGCCGATGGACACGACGGAGAAATAAGTCCAACCCGTATAGGACGACTTTCGGTAAATGACGCTGATATCGCCGTCAGCCGACGATGCGGACAGGACGCCGCTGTCTTTGTCCGACTGTTTGGCTCTCTGGATATAGGAAAGCCCCGAAACGTCGCTGGCGAGCTTGGACGAATCTTCATGCGCCAGGATACGGTCGCTGCTATCGACAATCATGATCGTATGGCCTTTTTGCTCGAGCGTCACCATCTTTTGCAGGTACTGGACAGGAATCTGCAGGACGACGATGCCCTCGGGCGGCGAGAAGGTGGTCGGAAGCTTTTTGATCAGACTGACGAACGTTCGCCCGTTTACGTTTTCCCGCAGCCAGTAGGAATGGTTGGGGAGTCTAAGATAAGCTTGCATGCGTTCCGCATAATCGCTTGAGCTGAATTTGGCCAGGCCGTCGTTGTTAAGGATCCAGTCTTGAGCGGAGCTGATCAAGGATACGTTCTCAATCCCGAACTCGAACGTCTTCATGTACCACAAGTTGCGTAAAATTTCTTCCACCTCGAGAAAGTCGCGCGGAGCGAGCGGTTTGCGGATGGCATTCTTAAAAAGCGTCGTATTGGCATATTGGATGACCATATTGTCCACCGTCTTCAGTTCCTGCTCGACGCGGAGCTGAATTTGCTGGAGAAGCTGCATGTTGCTTTCGGTGACCTTGGCCTGAATCATGTCGGACGATTTCATATAAGAGAACGCGCCGAGCAGCATGACTGGCAGAATCGAAAGAATGAAACTGAACAGAAACAGCCGGTTCAAATATCGGGAAGATTTGAAGATCATTGCGGCCCCTCTCGGCGCATGTGCGGCCTCTTTTTTTAGAAAGTATATCGAGTAAGGGACGGGAAGGGAATGGCAAAATGTTAGCCGTAGACGTAATTTCCAATTGAATGATACTCAAATTTGAATATAATAATTTGTATAATGGAAAGTAAAGGAGTGGAGTACATGGATGTCAAAAAATCGAACGTCAAGCTGACCGTTGTCGGCTTGATGCTCGGACTGCTGCTGGCCGCGCTCGATCAAACGATCGTTTCCACGGCGATGCCGACGATTCTGAAGGAATTCGGGGGGCTGGATAAGCTTGTATGGGTGTATTCCGCGTACCTGATAACGAGTGTGGCGGGCATGCCGATCTTCGGCAAGCTGTCCGATATGTACGGCAGGAAACGGTTCTATTTGCTCGGCCTGGTCGTGTTCATGATCGGCTCGGCGCTCTGCGGGACGGCGCAAAGCATGGAGCAGCTGATCACGTACCGCGCGATTCAAGGGATCGGCGGGGGCGCTTTGATGCCGATCGTGTTTACGATCATTTTCGATATTTTTCCGGCAGAGAAGCGGGGGAAGATGCAAGGACTGTTCGGCGCGATGTTCGGCATTTCCAGCGTATTGGGACCGCTCGCGGGCGCTTTTTTCACCGATTATGTGAATTGGCGCTGGTGCTTCTATATCAACTTGCCGCTTGGCGTCATCTCCTTCCTGGTGATTACGGCATGCTATCACGAGTCGAAAACGCATGTGAAGCAGCGGATCGACTGGGCCGGCACGGTGCTGATGGTCGGAGCGATCTTATGCTTGTTGTTCGGCCTCGAGCTGGGCGGCAAGGAATATGCCTGGGACTCTTGGCAAATTGTCGGGCTGCTCGGCGGTTTTGTCGTTCTGCTTATCGCCTTCTTGCTTACGGAAAGAGCGGTCGCGGATCCGCTGATTTCCATGGGGCTGTTCCGCAACCGGTTGTTTAGCTCCAGCATGGGCATCGCTTTTCTCTATGGCGCCATCATGATATCGGGTGCAACGTACATCCCGTTGTTTATTCAAGGCGTGTTCGGAGGCAGTGCGACGAGCGCGGGCCTCGTTCTTACCCCGATGATGCTGGGCGTCGTTGCGAGCAGCGCGATCGGAGGCCGTTTTATCGGCCGGTTATCTTATCGAAACATTATGCTAGGCTCCGTCGTACTAATCATTATAGCTCTGCTTCTGCTCGGCACGATCGGGATCGATACGCCTCGCTGGCAGGTCACGCTGTATATGATCGTCATGGGGTTAGGCGCCGGCACGTCGTTTCCGGTCATCTCGATTTCGGCTCTGCACAAAATCCCGATGAACAAGCGCGGCAGCGTCAATTCGATGAACCAATTTTTCCGGACGATCGGCTCGGCGATCGGCATTACGATATTCGGCACGATTCAGTCGCATCAGCTGAAGGCGGGGCTTACGGATATCGTTCCGCCTCAGTTTGCGGACCAGATCGGCGACGGACGCGGGCTTTTGCAGGATACGGTCAAGCAAATGTTTCCGGCGGACGCTTATCATAAGCTAATGAGCGTGCTGGCGGATTCGATTTCCTACGTGTACCAATGGTCGATCGTGATCGGCGTTCTTGCCTTCCTGTTCATTCTGTTTATGGGCAAGGCAAGAATGGAGATTCCCGCTAAGAGCCACGTAAACGAGAAGGCAGGCGAACAACCGATCGTTCAGCCGGGGCATTAAGGGCAGGCTAAACGCAATGAAGGAAAAGGCAGGTGAAGGGCTTGTCCATCAAACTGGCCATTCTCGGACTTCTTATGGAGGCGGACAGCCACCCCTACGAAATTAGGCAGAAAATGAAAGAACGCGCGATGGATCAGTATATGAAGATTCAGGACGGCTCGCTTTATTACGCAATCGACCAGTTGAAGAAAGAAGGCTCCGTAACCGTCGTAGACGTCATCCGCGAGGGCAGCCGTCCGGACAAAACGATCTACCGCATAACGGACAAGGGGAAAACGAAGTTCGAAAAGCTGCTGCTCGACCAATTCAAGGAAGGCGTCAAAGTGAACAATCCCCTGTATGCGGCTGTCGTATTTTCCCGTCATGCGGATTCGAAGCTGATCGCGCGCAAGCTGGAGGAGCATATCATCGAAGTGGAAGCTTATACGGTACGGATGAAGGGCGTGTACGAGGAGCATGTGGGGACCGTTCCCCGTTCCACGCTGCATCTGATGTGGGGGCTTTACGACCATGCCAGAACGGAATTGAAATGGCTGAAACGGCTCTATGAGGATACCAAAGCAGGACGTCTTGGCGAGTTTGGCAAAGGGCTTGACGTGGAGTAGGGCAAAACGAAGGGGCAGCCTCTCGAGGGAATTTAACGCTTGAGGGGCAGCTCCTTTTTGCTTGAATTTCCGGTTGCCGCAGTTATAAATGTTCGATGAAATGGACAATTTATACTTACGCGACAAATTGGAGAAATCTTTGTTTATCGAAAAGAAGTCGGCACCTCGTTGATCGATAGTGTAGTATCCTTCAAATCGTTCTTGCCAGATGAGCTTGGAAATAAATAAAAGGCGAATCGCCGGCCGAAAAAGGAAGCGAAACATAGTCAATGCCTGTCCGGACGGCAATCGTGACAATGTTGTTACAAATCGAGAAAGCACTTGCATCCATTGTCCGCACAGGCTAACATAGGATAAGATGCACTATTCATGTAAAGGGGGGCCCAATATGTTCTGGGCTGCAGAAGCAGCGAGTTCTTCGACAACTCACTTTGATCCATTCGATGCGTTCATAATAGTGTTCACCCTGATCATTGCTTTGGCTGTCGTGCGTACGATTACGGCAAAGCAAAAAAACCTGCTCGCGATCGCTTTCAGCGTCGTGAGTCTGCTCGTATTCCTTGTTATGGATTACGTTATGGTTCAGAACTGGATGAGCTGACACGAGGCCGTTTGGCCGGGACGAGCTTCCCGGAGACGGATATGCAGCGTGCAAAAGCAAGAGCGAGGGAACTTCCCTTGCTCTTTTTGTTTTTGCCCTCCTTCGAGGTCCGCTAAAATCAAAACGGCACCGTGCACTAAGCAAGGCGCCGCCAGGGTTGAAGAATGAACGCCGCAGGGTTGCGGGTATCCCTTGGAGGAGCGGAGCGGCCGCCTTTGTACTCGGGAAATAACCGCGGCTAAGCGGATTCGATCGAAATTTCCCGAGGACAAGAGTGGCTGGAAAGGGAACCCGTGAGCCCGGAAGGCCCATCATTCTTTTCCTTTTATTCCCGGGCCCGCAAAAATAAAAACGGCACCGTGCCATAAGGACGGTGCCATCGGATTGTAGGCAACGGAGGGCCGAAGAATGAACGCCGCAGGGCTGTGGGTATCCCTTGGAAGAGCGGAGCGGCCGCCTTTGTACTCGGGAAATAACCGCGGCTAAGCGGATTCGATCGAAATTTCCCGAGGACAAGAGTGGCTGGAAAGGGAAACCCGTGAGCCCGGAAGGCCCATCATTCTTTTCCTTTTATTCCCGGGCCCGCAAAAATAAAAACGGCACCGTGCCATAAGGACGGTGCCGCCAGGTTTGCTTGCTACGGTGGGTTGAAGAAATGAACGCCGCAGGGCTGCCCGTGAGCCCGGATGGCCTATCATTCTTTTCCTTCATCCCGGGCCCGCAAAAATAAAAACGGCACCGTGCCATAAGGACGGTGCCGCCAGGTTTGCTTGCTACGGTGGGTTGAAGAATGAACGCCGCAGGGCTGCGGGTATCCCTTGGAAGAGCGGAGCGGCCGCCTTTGTACTCGGGAAATAACCGCGGCTAGGCGGATTCAATCGAAATTTCCCGAGGACAAGAGTGGCTGGAAAGGGATACCCGTGAGCCCGGAAGGCCCATCATTCTTTTCCTTTTACCCCTGGCCCTGGAGGGAGATACCCGCCGCTGCGGAAGTTCCGATTCTTTTGTTTACGTCCTTTTTCTCAACGAGTGACGTTTTTATTTTCGCCGGGCCCCTACACCCACCACATTTCACCCAGAGGCTCCTTAATCAGCACCTGCTGCAGGTTTTGCACCGCTTTGCTGAAGCCTTCCTCGATGGACATAAGGCCGTCCTCATGCTCGATGCTGACGACATAGTCGTAGCCGACGAGACGAAGCGCGCTGATGATGTCCGCCCAAGTTTTCATGTCGTGGCCGTAGCCGACGGTCCGGAACTGCCAAGCGCGGTCCAGCATAAGCGTATAGGATTGCATGTCGGTCAAGCCGTGCTTATTGACGTTGATCGGATCGATCGACGTATCCTTCGCATGGAAGTGATGAATCGCGCCGGCGCGGCCGAGAATGTGAATCGCTTGCACCGGATCGATGCCTTGCCACCACATGTGGCTAGGGTCGAGGTTCGCGCCGATCGCTTCGCCAGCCGCTTCACGCAAGCGGAGCAGCGTAGCCGGCGTGTGCACCGAGAAGCCGCCGTGCAGCTCAAGTCCGATTTTGACGCCGCGGTCGCTAGCGAACTTTGCGGTTTCGGTCCAGTACGGAATGACTTTATTTTCCCACTGCCAAGTGAGAATTTCCTGAAAATCGTTCGGCCAAGGGGCAACCGGCCAGTTCGGATACTTCGCATCTTCGTGGTCGCCGGGGCAGCCGGAGAACGTATTGACGACCGGCACCTCAAGGCGCTGCGCGAGCTCGATCGTTTTGGCGATAATATCCTGTGCTTCTTTGGCGATCGCTTTTTGCGGGTGAAGCGGGTTGCTGTGGCAGCTCAGCGCGCTGATGATGAGGCCGCGGGACTCAACCGCTTTCTTGAACGCGTTCAGCTTGCCGCTATCTGCGAGCAGCTCGTCCGGTTTGCAGTGAGCGTCGCCCGGATACGCGCCGGTACCGATTTCAATGGCGCCAAGCCCTTTCGAGGCGATGTAATCGAGCGTTTCTTCAAAAGGCTTTTGCGAGAATAATACCGAAAATACTCCAAGTTTCATGAGGACACCTCCGCGAATGGTAGAAAATCATACAAAATGTACGCGTGTACATTTTGCCGAAAAAAGGACACGACGCTTGCATGGAAACCATTCGCCATCGCCGGTAGGGCCGTAGAGGCCGTTTGGCTAACGCGAAAATCCGCTGCAAAGCTCGTGCAGGTGTAGGACTCCTCAAATTATAACATCATGGGCGTTCAAAATGAAGGCAGCGTGAACAATCCGCGATAAATTTTTAGCACCGTTTCGTAACCGGTTGCCGGACTGTAGCTGTAGACGATAACCGCGAACACGACGATTGCCTGCGTCACGAAGCAGCGGAAATAGAAATACGAACGTGATACTTTCTTTTTATTGACGGTCGTCTGGCCGAGCAGGCTTTCGATCGCAATGACGATCCCGTGGTAGACGCCCCACAGCACGAACAGCCAGTTAAAGCCGTGCCACAGCCCGATGAGTACCATAATGCCGAACGACATGGCTGCGCCTGCCCATTTCGAAGGCGTTTTGCGTCCGAAAATGAGAAACACGTGATCGCGGAACCAATCCGCCATCGTAGCGTGCCAGTTGCGCCAATATTGAGTAAGCGTCGGGGCGGTAAACGGCTTTTTGAAGTTTTCCGGGATGTTGTAGCCCATCAGCCGGCCGAACCCGATCGCGATGTCGGAATAGCCGGAGAAGTCGAAGAAGATCCAGATGTAGAACCAGATCATCAGAAACAGCGATTCGTGCGTATGCAGCGTTCCGGCGCCGTCCATCATGTCGTTGAAAATCCGGCTCATCCAGGCGACGATGACGAACTTTTTGAACAGGCCCAGAATGATTCGTTTGATCGCCCACTCGAAGGTCGCCGCATCCACTTGATAAGGCTTGCGCGTATCGGCCATAAAATCGCGGAATTTAAGTATCGGCCCGGAGGTGAACGTCGGAACGAACAGGATGAAGTTGAAATAATCCAGCGCCCCGGCCCGTCCGTCCTTGCCCACGAAGTAGGCGAAATAATAGGCGTCGATGACCTTCAGCACGTTGTAAATCAAGCCGAGAAAAATGACCGCGTCGAACAGCGGACTCGACCAGACGTTCATTTCGAACAGCCGCAAGGAGGAGACGGCGGCCACGTTCGCGACGATTGCCGTCAAAAACCAGCCTTTGCGCCACCGCTCGGCCGTGCAAAGGAAGCGGAAGCCGATGAAGTTGAGCGCCGTCCATGCCATATAGAAGACGAACAGCTTCTGGCTGTATACGAGCAGGAAGGCGACGTTGAACAGCAGCAGCAGAACACGTTTGTTGCCCGTCCACCGCCGGCTCAGCATCAGCACCGCGATCATCCCGCACATCGCCAGAATGGACGTCATATTCGTATAAAACATGCGCTTAGAACCCCTCGTAAATAAAAATGCCCTTGCCGGTGTAATAGACGATCACTAGGACGAGCATGACCAAATACGCTAGGATTTCGATGGTTTTGCGAGCGATTCGAGCCATTCGTCCACCTCCTTCGTAAACAGCGGCGCCCCGTCTTCCCGGTTCAAATGGACCAGATCGTGAAAATATTGCGGCTCATAGCGGCCCATCGCGTCGAACACAGGCACGCGGTTCGCCTCCAGCAGCTTATTGACTTCGGCTTTCAGAGGCTTCATATAAGCAAACTCGGGATACGCCTTATTGTACGGCATCCAGACGACGCGAAGCGGAATCTGCTCGCGTGCGGCATACTGCATCACGTATTGGAGAGCGTCGAGATTTTGCCGGAAATCGTCCATCGTCATGGCGCCGAATTTCTCGTTGTAAAAGTTCCACCGTTCCTTCAGAAAATCGTCCGGCTTGCGGCCGAAATAAAGCTCCTTGTCGATCCAGCGGGGCGTATAGGCCAAAAGCTTGCTGCGATCGAGCTCGACCGTACCCGTATACAGGCTCCGAAGCGCTTCTTCGCCGGAGTCCTTCAAGTAGTCGCGGTAGGCGAACAGATAGGGCTGGTACCATTTTTTGAGCCATGGATAGGTGGAGTCGGTCGAAGGCTCCGTCGGCATCTTGTCCACCATCGTATGGATATCGATTCCGATGACGAGCTCGCCCTGCACCCGGTACAGCTTGTTCTGCAGGATCCCCTTCAGATCGTTGATACTGCCGTACGACAGCCCCATTTCGACGAGCGGATGCTTGGACTTGTCTTCCATGTAGGCGCCGGTCACCGCCGAATTACCGAAAAAAACCGGGCCGGCGTCAGCCCAGTTGTGGTGATAGAGCGTTTTGGTAAAATCGTTCTTGTAGAAACGGAGCGACGACTTGAGCGGGTCCCATTTGGCGACGGCCAAGTCGGTCGCGGCGAAAGCAAGCAGCAGCACCAGCACGAAGCTGTTGCGCCGCAGGAAAGAAGCGAATCGTTTCACGGTGCCAAACCCCGTTTATGTTGGAATATCGGACTACAGCGATTTTTGCTGCCATTCCGCATATTGCTTGCGGAACGCTTGCGGCCACTGCGCTTGATCCAGTCCGTATTGGGCGAGGAAGGCGAACGCCCAGCGTTCGATGCCGAAGCCGACGCAGCCGGTAACGGCGTTGCGCTTGCCCATTTTAATATTAAACGCATTGCCGAACGTGTTGCTATGGAAGTTGACGGAACTGCAGGCAATCGATTTGTCGATGTACGGGATGCGAAGACGCAGCTCGTATTTCATTTCCTGGTTGCGCTGGAACGAAGCCTTGACTTGAAAATCGTTCGTGAAGAACGGATCGTTGGCGATTTCCATAAAGCTGTCCACGTTCCATTCGGCGGCAAGCTCTTTCAAATATTCGATAGACTTCAGCCGGTTTTCTTTGACGAAGTCCGGTTTGCCGACAAAAATGATCTCGCGCATGCTGAAGTCGAGCAGACGGCCAAAATCGGTATGGTTTTTGGACTCGAACCGGTGGCACTTGGAGATCGCCGTTACGACGACGCCTTCGCCCTCCAGCGTCTCGTCCTGCAAGCCCTCGTAGCAATGATAGCAGGTGGACGGGTTCATCGCGAATTTCGGTCTCGGCATGTTCTCGTCCAGCGACATCGGCTCGTCCTGCTTCCAGCCTCCGGCTTCGCGAATCGATTGCGAGAACGTTTCGATTACGTCCAAATCCTCGCGCAGATGCGTCAGGAAGTGGATATGTTCCGGGAACGAAGTGAAATGGTTCGTTTTATTGAGCGTTTCGCAGTGGATGACGGCCGGATACGATTCTTCCTTGACGTCGAACCGGTTGGCGATCTTCGTCACGAAGGAGTAGTCGAGAAACCGCATCAGACTGGAAAACGGCTCGCGGAAAATGAACAGACCGGGCTCGAGCACCTTAATCACTTTGGATTCGACGAGCTCGGCGATAATGTCGCCCCGGTGAGGCGTGTCCACTTTATTTTCGAACAGAACGTTCTCCTTGAAGCCGAAATCCCCTTTGGAGAAACGGTCGATCAGCCGGTTGAGGCGGCTCTCGATAACGTCCGCTCCATGCGGAGAGTTGTGAGCGACCCGAAGCGTATCGCCGTCGATGACAATATCCGTAATCGTCTCGTCGACGAAGGCGGCGGCATATTTCAGTTGTCCGTGCTGGCCGGGCGCAAGGCGTTCCAGCGAAACTATACATTCCATGGGTTGCTACCTCTCAATCTGCGGAAAATAAGCCTGTCGGCCGTTATTTGCCGTTTTTTTGTGCGATAAACGTTGCGATTTCGTTGACCGTATTCATCGAATAGAGCATGAGGTCTTGATTCGTCACTTGAATGTCGTATGATTTCTCGACATGGGCGATAAGTGCGGTTGCCCCGATCGAGTCGATATAGCCATAGTCGAACAGGTGTACGTCCCGGTCGAAATCTTCGTCATCGGCTTCGATCTCGTATCGGTCGCGAATGTGGCGCTCCAATTGTTCGGCAATTTTTTCCATTAGGGTGAGCCTCCTCTGCATAGCTGGTGAAAATAGTAGGGGAAACGCGCCTTGCGGCGAACCTAAAATCGTGTAGTACCGCTTTCTTAAAGGACTGGCGGCCGGCATCGTCCTTAAACGGGCGAGAAACAGGCTGGCCGCTGTAAGAGACTATAAAAGCTCTTATTTTCACAGTCTGCTCATTTTTAAGAAGATAAGAGCCTCTATAGTCTCCTATTTATCCCTTTTATTGAAAAATGGCCACTTTCGGGTGAAATAGCGGTCTTTAGCGTCGCTTAAATACTCAAAAATGCGGGTAACTAGGCGATTAAGAGTCCTTAGGGACTCTTAATCGCCGGCTGCTTGCAGCAAGCGGGAGTCGGACACTGCTTACTATCTCAAGCGCACCTTGATCGTCGTCTTGTCGCCGAAATGAGTGACCGTATACGTATGCCGTTCTGCATTTTCCTCGATCTTCAAATCATCGCCTTCGATCGCAATCGGGCTGTCCGGCGGGCTGTACAGCTTGATTTGCTGCATCCCTTCGCCATTCAGCGCAATCGTCCAGCTGTCATCCTGCTTGTCGATCGCCATCGGCACGTTAACGCGAACGATGTGGAAAGGCTCCTTGCGCCAGCTGACGGTCAGCTTCGAAGGTCCGGCAAGACCGGCGTACAGCACCGGTTTTTCCGCCGGCAGCGGCTTCCCGTCTTCGGCGGCTTCGCGCTGGAACGCCTCGCGGCTCGTGAACACCGGCGAATCGACGACAAGCGGCTGCCCCGCGTACTTTTTACCCGGTTCGATCGCCACGCCAAGCGTGTTGCGGTAATCGCCCGCTTGCTGCGGAACGTCGCCGGTTTGGGGCGTCAGCGTGAGCGATAAGTGAACGCCTTTCCCTAAGGCATTCCTTAACTTGTCCCACAAATAAAGCCCCCAGCTTTGGCTGACCTTTACTTTGGACGTGAGCGCCGTCAGGTACGATTGAGCCATTTGCGGCTCGGTCATAAAGTTATAATCGTATTCGGTACGCAGCTTGTCGAGGTAGCGGACGAACGGCAGCAGTCCTTCCTTCGTGTCAATGGAGCTGGCGATCTTGTATTCGATATGCTCAAAATAGTCGATCGGCATGTCAAGCGCCGTATAAGCTTCAAAAACATCTTTTGTCGATCCGTTGCTCGGGTAATTAAAAGCGGGAGCGCCTACCAGCATCGGGTTTTGCAAAGACCCGTCAGTCAGCAGGAACGGCATCGCCCACATATAGTCCGACGAGTAAACCGGATCGGACCGGTTGTTTGATGGTCGGAAGCCGAAGTTGAACCAAATATCCTGCGCATTTTCATTGCGCAGCGTTTGAATGCGGTCAATATTGTTGATCCGCCACGTATGCTGGTTCGTACCCGGCATGTCCCACGGAATGCCTAGCTTCTTGAACGATTCGCGCTGCAGGGCAAGCTCGGCTTTCTCCTGTTCGTCGCTCACATATTGGTGCACGTAAACGTGCGGGTATAGCGGAATATGGTTCGTTTTGGCATAATCCAGAAACTCCTTAAGTTGAGCGGCGTAAGGGAACGCCGGATCGTCGATTGTTACCGGGTCGCTGAACCCGACCTGTCCGACGATCAGATCGGGCTTGCCGTCGTGATTGATATCGTAAACGACCGGTACCGCATTGTGGCCGCCCACCAGGGCGTTCGTGCCCATCATGTTTTTCGTTTCGCCGTTGATCGGGCCTTGATTGATCCAAGCGCCGTCTTTTTGCACGAAAAGCTGCACGTCTCCGTCATTGCTGCCGACAAGCAGGTCGAGCTTGCCGTTGTCGGTCATATCGGCGAGGGCTGGGGCTGCATGCAGTGAGGTCAACTGAACAATCGGACGGCCAGCCTCGAAGGCGAGAGGATGTCCCGGCACGCCGCGAAACAGTGTAACGCCGCCGTTCTCATCGCCGACGACGAGGTCGGGCGTGCCATTGCCGTCGATGTCGCCGACGGTCGGCGCCGCATTCGCGGAGACGGCAAGCGGCTTGCCGGCTGCAGTAAGCCGCACGGGCTTCGCAAAGATGGCGCTGGCGAAGCCGTTGCTTGTGCCGAGCGTGCGCGGGGCCGCTGCCGCTTCCTCGCTGCCAAGAGCAAGCGCCGCGTAAACCTCGCCTTTGGCGTTGCCGAGCACAAGGTCGATGCGCCCGTCGCCATTCAGATCGGCAGCCGCAATCGTCGCGTACTGGCCGACCGTGAGCGGCTGGCCGTCCGACTGGAGCAGCTTTTGCGGCGCTCCGAACGCGTCAGGCGTCGCCAAGCCCGCAGGCAGCGGTTGCGAGGCATAAGCCTCGTCGTTATGGCCGAGGTTGCGATACGCATAGATGTAGCCGTCTGCGCTGCCTGCAAGCAAGTCGGAGCGTCCGTCGCCGTCGAGGTCGACAAAGGCAGGATACATCCGGTAAGGCAAAGGCAACGGGGTTGCCAGCTCGTTATCGCGAGGATCATGCCGATCCGGATACCTCGCTAATTTCATCGGTCGGCTGCCGCTGACAAGCTTGGCTCCGCTGGAATAGAACGAGTTGGCGTACTCCCCGATAAATTTCGGGTTTTGCGCCGTCCCCACATTCAAATGGACGATCGTGTTCTCCCACCAGTTTCCCCAATCGAAGGAACCGCGAACGAGCGAGTACGACGGGATCTGATTATATTCCTTCAGCAGCTCCGCCCAGCGGATGCCCGAGCTGTCGCGGAATCCCGGTAGCGCCTCGAAGTGGTTCTGAAACGCCATCGCCGGCCGTCCGTAAGGACCGAGCGACTTCGTCACACTATAGCCGAGCGTTTCCTTCGAAACATAGGCCACATAAGCGTTGCGAAGCTGGTAGTTTGCCGCCGCAAAGGAAAATTGGAAGTAAGGCTGCAGCGGTAGCGGATTTTTGAAATCGAAATAAGTCGTGCCAGGGACCCGCGGATGTTGTTGCGCTTGACGGTCGGCCAGCTTGGCAAAGCCTTGCCCGGGATCCTGACCGCTCTGCATATCGAAGCCGGTTATGAAATAACGATTAGGCAAAAATGTTCCCGCGAGAAGCACCGAGCCTTCACCGAACCGATTAACGGTCATCGCAGCCACATCGTTCACTTTCACGATCGTTTCGGCGGTCGTCGGGACTAGTCCCTTACCCCAGCGGAATTTTGGCACTGATTGGAAGCCCCCGTGGGCGCTAAAATTGTCTGCAAACAGCTGAAACACCTGCTGTAGGCCTTGCAAATGGAGGTCCACACCGGGATAGTCGAACTTCACGCCCGAGTCCGTATCCGCCGGAATATCGGTAAGCGCCGAACCGCCGAGCACATCCAGCGGAAAATCGGCGGCAAAGCCGTTCTCCAAAAACAAATGACCCCCTCCGCGGACATAGTCGGCCAGCTTCGGCAAAGCCTGCTTCAAAGCATCCGTATGCTGCAGCGCGGGGTCGAGATAGATAGCGTCATAGCTGCGCAGCTTGCGGCCGGACAGCTTGTCCAGCGCACCGCGATTGACGTAGGCGTTAGCCGCCAGCGTTTGTTGAAGATTGTCGAAAGCGGAGGTGTCGAAAGCGTCCGCCGCGGTTGCATATAAAAGATCCAGCCGGTCTTCCTTTGGCACGAAAAAGAGAGCGGCGGCAAGCACAAGCAGCGCTCCGGCGGCTGCCAATAAGGACGATCGGATTCTATTCAAAGCAAAAACCCTCTAACGAATTGGATTGCAAAGCTTGTGAGTATTATACCATTTTCCGCGAATGATGTTAACTTAAGGCGAAAGTTGATAGGTTGGACGGTAAAATTCTCACAATATTTGACGTTAACGGTTGGCATATAGTTGCAGTTGCGGATTATTTTGTGGAATCGGCCGTTTCACGCGCAGACCGATGAAGAATAGAAGCGGAGTTAAAGGGAAAAACCTCCCTGTTCGCCTTCGCGAAGCGGCGTGGGAAGTTTCATTGTCGGAGAACGGGGATATTTACTCACGATATTTCCTCCTTTCGCTAACCTCCGGCTGGCGTTTTTATTTATCGAACCGCTTTTTACCGTACACGAAGTAACAAATTGCAAGCGAAAGCACGGTCCAGATTGCGATATTCGTGAAGTGGGCGTACAGGTCGGAAACCGTACCGCCCTGACTGAGCTTGACGACCGCATGGATAAAATGCTGCGTCGGCAAATAGTCGGCTGCGGCCGTGATTGCAGGCTGCTTGAACATCGGAGCGTACATCGGCGCCATGACGAAGATAAGCAGGACAGGCAGTCCGGTGATGCTCGTTTCGGATACGGTGCGCGACACGAGCCCGATGATCGTGCCGACCGAGCACGCTGGCGACGATGACGATGAACGTAATGAGCGTGGTCAGCGCGCTTTTACTGAGCAGCACCTCGGAGGTGGAAGCGGGCGACAGCATGAGTACGCGGAGCGTATGCTTTTCCTTTTCCTCCGAAATCATATTGGCTTGAACGAAGGAACCCGTCATCGACAGCGCCAGCAAAATCGGGAAGCTCATCACCGACAAGTCCTTCCCGTCGTCCATCTTGCTGAACAGGAAAGCGAACATGACCGGCATGGCCGCCATCAGCAAAATTTGCGGGTTTTTTAAAGTGTCCTTCCATTCCTTGGCTACGATGGCTTGGAAACGTTTCATGGAAAATGTCATTGCAGTTCCCTCCCTGTCAGTTGTACGAAAATATCCCCTAATGTCGGCTCGTTCGAGTGAATGGCAAGCAACCGTCCTCTTTCGTTCAACACCAAGCTTTTCTATAGATTAAGAAGTAAAAATGCCATTAGCCGGATGGCAGGAAACGATCCCAGATGAACCGCGGCCGCAAATCTGATACACTATAAGGAAGGAAGACGGCGGTGCATAAAACCGCCGCTTTAATTGGAGGCTAAAGGAATGAATGGAATAAGGAAAGAAGACGTCGAGCTGCTTGCCCCCGCCGGCGACTGGGATTGCTTGCGGGCGGCGGTCGCGAACGGAGCGGATGCGGTTTTTTTCGGCGTCGAGAAGTTTAACGCAAGAGCGCGGGCCAACAATTTTTTGATGGACGAGCTGCCGGATATTATGTCGTTCCTGCACCTGTACGGGGTGAAGGGATATTTGACTTTCAATATACTTGTGTTCGAAGAAGAGCTTCCGGAGGCGAAACGGCTGATCGAGGCTTGTATTGCGGCGGGCGTAGATGCGGTTATCGTGCAGGATCTGGGGCTTGTCAAAATGATCCGCGATTTGTCGCCGGATTTCCCGATCCACGGCTCGACGCAAATGACGATTACTTCCCCGGAGGCGGTCGAATTTACGAAGCCGTTCGATTTGGAGGTTGTCGTGCTTGGCCGCGAAAACAATCTGAAACAGATCAAGACGATCGGCGAGCAGGCGAAGCTGCCGATGGAGGTGTTCGTGCACGGCGCGCTCTGCGTGTCGTACTCCGGGCAGTGCCTGACGTCCGAAATGTGGGGAGGACGCTCCGCCAACCGCGGCGAATGCGCACAAGCGTGCCGCTTGCCGTACGATCTGATGGTCGACGGCGTGCAGAAGCCGATGGGCGACGTCGCCTACCTGCTGTCGCCTAAAGACTTGGCGGCTATCGAGCTGATGCCGGAGCTGATCGAAGCGGGCGTCAAGTCGTTCAAAATCGAAGGCCGGCTCAAAAGCCCCGAGTATGTAGCGAACGTAGTCAGCAAATACCGCCGGGCGATCGACCGGTATTTCGAGGGCAGCCGCGCCAAGCCGACCCGCGAGGAAATGCGCGAGCTGGAGCAAAGCTTCTCGCGCGGATTTACGTACGGGTTCTTACAGGGAACGAACAACAAGCTGCTCGTGGAAGGTACGTATCCCAAAAGCCGGGGCGTCTTTCTCGGCCGGGTCAAGCAGGTGCTTCGCGATGCGGTCATCTGCGAGCTGGAAGCGCCGCTGAAGCGGGGCGACGGCATCGTGTTCGACGCGGGCGATCCGACGAAGAAGGAAGAGGGCGGCCGGGTTTACGACTTGCGCCGCAAAGGAATCAAGCTCGAGGGCGAGGCACCCGGCGGATTGATCGAGATCGTGACGGGGCGCAACGATGTGAATCTGGGACGCGTGCATGTCGGCGACCGGATTTGGAAAACGAACGATCCGCATCTCGACAAGCGGATGCGGCAATCGTTCGAGACGGACAAGCCGTACCGGACGTTCCCGGTAACGGTCAAAATTACCGGCCGTGCCGGGGAGCCGCTACGGACGCTATGGACGGATGTGCCGACCGGACGGATCGTAGCGGTCGACTCCGAGCTGCCGCTCGCGCCGGCCGAGAAGCGGCCGATGGACGAGGCGCTTTTCGCGGAGCAGTTCGGCCGTCTTGGCGGCACGATTTACGAGCTCGGAGGGCTCGACGTGCAGCTGGACGGGGCGCTGATCGTGCCGATGCGCGAGCTGAATGCGATCCGCCGCCAAGCGGTGGAGCTGCTTACCGCCGAACGGCAAAAGCCGCGCGCGTATACGCATCGCAGTGTCGAGCCATTCGCGGATGCCGCGCAGCCGGCGCCGCAAGCGACCGACGCGCGGTTGATCGCGCTGTGCCGTACGCTCGAGCAGGTGAAGGCTGCCGTGGCTACGGAAGTCGAATTCATCTATGCCGACTTCGAGTTCATCAAGCAGTTTCCCGCTGCGGTTGAAGCGGTGCATGCGGCAGGCAAAAAGATCGCGCTTGCCACTCCCCGCATTCATATGCCGGGGGAGACGGGCTACTTCCGGAATATTCTTAACTTGAAGCCGGATGCGATACTCGTTCGCAACACGGGAGCGATGTATTACTTCATGAAGCAGCGCATGAGCGAGCCAAATGCCGTCCATCCGGAGCTGATCGGCGATTTCTCGCTGAACATCGCGAACCACAAGACGGCGGAGCTGTTCCTGGATGCGGGCTGCTCCCGCGTGACGCCGTCTTACGATTTGAACATTCAGCAGATGGTCGACATGCTGGGTCGTTCGAATACGGCCAAGCTGGAAATCGTCATTCACCAGCATATGCCGATGTTCCATACCGAGCATTGCGTGTATTGCACGTTCCTCAGCGAAGGCACCGACTATACGAATTGCGGCCGCCCTTGCGAGGAGCACCGGGCTTCCCTGCAGGATCGCGTAGGCATGAGCCATCCGGTCCGCGTAGACGAAGGCTGCCGGAATACGGTATATAACGCCATCGAGCAATCCGGCGCGGAATATTTGCGCAATTTCATGGAGCTGGGCGTATCCTCCTATCGGGTCGAGTTCCTGGAGGAATCGGCCGAGAAAGTGCAGGAGGTCATCGGGCTTTACAGCCAAGCGCTGCGCGGACAAATGAGTGGTACGCAGGTTTGGAAGACGCTCAAGGCGACCAACCAGCTCGGCGTAACGCGCGGACAGCTGATCAAATAAAAGCGGAACTAGGATAAGCATAGAAGAAGATATCCAGGCGAGGGACCGCTTGGATATCTTCTTCTTTTTTATAATGACTGAAAGTTTACCCTCCGCTGCATGTGCATTTCTCGCCAAACGTCAGGCATCAAGACGCCGAATGACGGTTATCTTTGGCGGCTGAATAGCCGGTTGTTTTCTATCAGTGAAATATTGAAGAATAACGGAGGTATTTGGACATTGACAGGGAAGTTGAGAATCGTTATCATAGAGATAACGATAATGAGAATGAATTTCATTTATAAGCATATAAACGTAGTATCAGAAGCGGAAGCGCGATGTGAAAGGAGTCGGTTGTCGACCATGAGCGTGCTCTATACGGAACAACTGCAAATCGGCTATGAGGAACGTGTAATCGTCCAAAATTTGAATCTCTCCGTACCGGAGGGGAAAATTACAGCCTTGATCGGTGCCAACGGATCGGGGAAATCTACGATTTTGAAAACGATGGCGCGGATGCTGAAGCCGAGTCAGGGGACCGTTTACCTCGATGGTCGCTCCATTCAGAAGCAATCGACGAAGGAAGTTGCCAAGCAGCTTGCCATTTTGCCGCAAAATCCTACGGCTCCGGAAGGACTGACCGTCAGCGAGCTCGTCGCTTACGGGCGGTTTCCGTATCAACGGGGATTCGGTACGCTGACGCGCGAGGATAAAGACATCATTAAATGGGCGGTCGATGTGACCGGCATGGTGGAATTCGCGGATCGCCCTGTCGACCACTTGTCGGGCGGTCAGCGGCAGCGGGCGTGGATCGCGCTTGCGCTGGCTCAGCAGACGGACATTTTGTTCCTAGACGAGCCGACTACATTCCTCGACATGGCTCACCAGCTCGAAGTATTGAAGCTTCTGGAGAAGCTGAATACGGAACAGAAGCGGACGATTCTGATGGTTGTGCACGATCTGAACCATGCTTCCCGTTACGCTCATCATATTGTCGCCATCAAAAAGGGCACGGTCGTCAGCGAAGGCAATCCCGAGACCGTCATGACGCCGGAGGTGCTGCGCGAGGTGTTCGGCATCGAAGCCGATATCGTCAGCGATCCGCGAACAGGTGCGCCGTTGTGTCTGCCTTTTGAGCTGGCCGTTGCAAGGTAAAGGTAACGCTGAAGCGGGGGGAGTCTCCCGCATGAACAAAGCCCCGGAGCTGCCGATGAGCAGTGTCCGGGGCTCTTTTGGCGTTTCTTATTTCGCGGCGACCTGACCCGCGGTTCCGGTATACGGCAGCGCCGTGTACGTGCGGGGATCCGTCCCGGCGATAAAGGGGCTGGGCTCGCCTAAGCAGTAGACGTCCAGCCGATGCATGGCCCTTGTGCAAGCCGTATAAAAGAGCTTTCGCTCATGCTCGCGCCCGTATGCATGTTTTGAACCGTCATAGATGATGACCGCATCGAACTCGATTCCTTTGGCGAGATAGGACGGAATGATGACGACGCCCGATTCGAAGGCCGCCGAATCTTTGGAAATGAGCCGCAGCGATATGTCCGTTAGCGCGGAAAGTGCCGCGAAAGCCTCGGCGCTCTCTTTGGCCGTTTTGCAAATGATCGCGGTCGTGCGAAATCCGTCCGTCTGCAAGGCTTTCAGACGATCTGCAATATGGGCATGCAGCCCGGCTTTATCCTCTGCGGCGGTGACTGTCGGCTTTTGGCCGTCCCGATTGAACGGCTCGATCCGTCCGCCGTCTGCCAGCATGCCCCGGGTAAACTCGACGATCGGCCGGGTGGAACGGTACGTGCGGGTGAGCGCGATCGTTTCCGTCGAAGCCTCGCCGTATAAATCTGTAAGCACCTCGAACGCTGGCAGGGCCGAATGGGCGTATATCGCCTGATTCAAGTCGCCCAACACGGTCATGCGGCTGCGGGGGAACAGCTTTTTGAGAAATTCGTATTGGAATGGCGTATAATCCTGAGCCTCGTCCACAAACACATGAAGGATGTTCATGTTGATTTGGAACCCTTCGACCAGCTCCTGCAAATACAAATAAGGCGTTGCATCTTCATACGCAAGCTCGCCCCGGTCCAGCCGTTCAACGGTGAGCTTGCAAATATCCCGGAGCAAGGGCGGAGCGGCCGTTTCGCCGACGATGCCAAGTAGCGTATCCGAATCGGCGAACAGTTGTCTGTACGTCGAGGGCAGGTCGATAAAGCGCAGCTTTTGGACACGAGAGGCGAGGCGTTTCGTATGCCGTCCGATTACGAGCTCCCGCAGCAGGTCGCTTTCCCTCTGTCCTTCGTTGAAGGCGCCTTCCCGCATCCGACGTTCTCTCCGCAGCTGCTTGAATGCTTTTTGGTAGTCTTCCGGCTCGAGCAGTTCGACCTCTTCCTGCACCCAAGGCTTATTGCGCTCCGCCTGCATGATCGATTCCAGCCGTTCCAGCAGCCATTCGACCACAACGTGAATACGCGGAGTCAGTTTGGTCGTCGATGTGATCGAATAAAATTTATTCGATATATCGGACGCCGGGATCAAGATGCGTCCCCGCAGCTTAATGTCCTTGAACACGAGCCCGCGGCTTTCCAGCTCGGTTCGGTACGAACGGATCATGTCCAGGAAGGCGGCCGACGATTTAAAGGCAATGCTTTGGATGCGCGCTTCGTAGCCGGGCTCGTTCTCGGCGGTCAGCACGTACTCCATTTGCGTAAAGGGATCCTCCACCTGGAACGCTTGGGACAGCCTATGCTCCAGGTAATCCTGAAACGTCGTTTGCTCCATGTTTTCTTCCCCGAGCTCCGGCAGCACGGTCGATACATAGCGGTTGAACATCGGATTCGGCGAAAACAGAACGATCTGATCGGCGGAAAGCATTTGCCGGTATTTATAGAGAAGGTACGCGACACGCTGCAGAGCGGCGGACGTTTTGCCGCTTCCCGCGGGTCCGGAAACGATAAGAAGCCTGTTCTGATCGTTGCGGATGATCCGGTTTTGCTCGCGCTGGATCGTCGCCACGATATTTTTCATTTGGGCGTCGGCGCCCTTGCCCAGCACCTGCTGCAAAATTTCGTCGCCTATCGTAATGCCGGTGTCGAACATCAGCTCGAGCTCGCCGCCCTTGATGACGAATTGTCTTTTCAGTTCCAGATTGCCCGCGATTTTCCCGGAAGGGGTTTCGTATTCGGCGGGACCCGGACCGTAATCGTAATACAGGCTGGATATGGGAGCCCGCCAGTCGTATACGAGAAAACGGTCTCCCGTTTCGTCCAGCAGCGAGGCGACGCCTAGATAGACGATATCGTCCTCATTCGAACCGTTTTCGCGGAAATCGATGCGTCCGAAATAGGGGGACTGCTGCAGCCGGCGAAGCTTCGCGATTTGCTGTGCGGCGTGGCGGTGGCTACGCTCGCGCTCGGAAAGCAGCTCGGCTTGCTGCTTCACGCTGATGTACGTCTCCACGATGTCGTCGGTGCTGCCTCTGTCGATCGTGACCTCATCCCAAAAATGTTTGCGGATATCGACCACTTGCTCTTTGATGTCGCCGGTCCGCAGGGAAAATTGATCGATGCTGGCACGGATGGTATCCATCACCTTATGGACGCGCTGCTGCTCGGCTTGGCGGTCTGCCCGATTTTCGCTCAACCTCATCACTCCTTGTGCAAATTTGCTTGACAACGGTTCGCTACAGTGATATCATCAGATATATAAAAATATGATCGGAACAAACAGACCCTTTTGTTTACAGAGGGTATTTTTCATTTTACCATGTAAATGCAATAATGTGCAAGCGATGATAAACCGGCATCTCCTAATGAGGAGGGAGCCGGTTTTTTTAGTTGCAAATTGGATTAATGATAGAAATAGGGATTATTTTCTTCTATTATGAAACATTTGGGATGAGTGCCTCGTCTAGAGAGGGGCTGTTTTTGCACAGCCGATCCGATCATGGGAGTGGAGGAGTTGTCGGCGATGAAAAAGAAAAAAAGTATGATTTTATCCGTTGTGCTGCTGATGCTTTTTGCAAGCGTTTCCGTTGCGCACGGAGAAAGCCGGAAAGCGGACGCCGTAACGGTGGACGGGAAAGCGGTCGTTTATCGGTACGGGGAGCCCTTCGTGCAGCAAAATGTCGATCTGGTGCCGATTCGGGACCTGCTGGTCGCACTGGGCGTTCCGAATGACGACGAGCATATCGTCTGGAATGGAGAGGAGCGTTCCGTAACCGCCGTTTCGGGTAAAGGCACTTTGAAAATGGCGCTCGATCAAGTCGAGCTGTATAAGAACGGCAGTAAAACAGCAACCTTCCTAACTGCTCCGCAGCTGGCGGATGGCCGCTTCTACATACCGGTAAGAGAGGTGGCGGAAGCGTACGGCTACAAGGTGACAAGGGATTTGAGCAAAGGTGTCATTTCAGTTGCTTCGGAAGCGTATATCGCTTCGCAGCAGCCTCCGGATCAAGAGGGACCGTCGCTCGTAACGGCCGTTGCGCTTACGGGAACCGTCGTGGAAGTTAAATTTAGCGAGAAGATGGATAAGGCTACCGCTGAAACAGCGGCTAGTTATACGATACAGAGCGACGCAGGCCGCCTTACCGTTTCAAGGGCCGAGCTGCAAAGCGATCAGATGACCGTAAAGCTGACCGTCGCTGAACAGATTGCCGGAACGATCTACAAGGTAAGCGTAACGGGTATCAAAGGGGCAAACGGAAATGTGAACGGGCCTTCCGCCGTTTACTTCGGTGGTATTATGACCTTGCTGGAGCGTGAGAGTTCCCTAAAGCTGGCCTTATTATCTGCCGTTTCTGCCGCCCCGACAACCGTTATTGCCACGTTCAACAAGGATTTGGATCGGACGACGGCCGAGCAGGTCCAGAATTATGTATTTGAGGATAACAAACAAGGATATGGACCAACTGTTTTGAAAGCCAAGTTAATGGATAACAAGAGAGCGGTTGTGTTGACGACGACCACTCAACCGACAGGAGTCGGTTATAAGCTGACCGTGTCGAATGTCAAATCGGCACCCGAAGGACAGGTAGTTGCGGATACGTTCAATACTTATCAATTTGGAGGATTGCCGCAGGATTCGCTGGGACTGAGAGCTATTTCAGCAATCGCCGTTAGTAATTCGACGGTAGAGATTCTTTTCAACCAGACTTTAAATAAGGTAACCGCCGAAACGGCTGCAAACTATAAGGCGGCAATCGAGAATGGAAATGGAGAAGCTGTGCTTACCGTAGCCAATGCCGAACTGATTGAGGGCGGTAGGAAAGTGCGACTGCTCTTATCTTGGGGGATGCAAAAAGGAAGCGTCTATAAGATCACTATGAGCAATATCAAGGATACGAACGGTTTCGTAATAAAGCCGGAGAATCAGTATACGCGGTTTTTCGGTGTTTCTGCTGAGTAGGAAGTGTTGGCGGCGGTAAAAACGCGAACAATACAAAAAAAAGAAAAAAAGTAAAATTTATTAAAATAATTGAAACATTTGGGATATATTGGGCGTCTATATCAATGGAACTGTCCAATAAGCTATGGAGGTGAAGAGAGAAACGGACGGACAAGACCAATAGACTACATAAATATGGAGGGAAACGTACAATGAAAAAAACCAAAGGACTGCTTTTCTTCGCTTTATTTCTGCTTATCTTCTCGGTGTCTTCGGTAGTGCAAGCAAGCGGCGATACAGAGGGGCCGAAAGTCTACGCTGCTGTAGGAACCTCTAATACGACAATCGAAGTTCTTTTTAACGAAGAGCTGGATCAAGCAACGGCTGAAGCAGCGACCAATTATACAATTGCCAAAATTACCGGCACAGCAACGCCGATCACCGTTTTTGATGCGGAATTGCTTAGCGATAATAAAACGGTTAAGCTGACGATTTCGAGCATGGAAATCGGCAACGTTTATCAATTGAACGTTCAGAATGTAGAGGATACAAGCGGTAACCCGGTTAACCCCGGAAATGCGACTGTTATGTTCGCAGGCCATCAATAAATGTTAAGTCCGTGAAAACGTCGCAAGGGCCGGCATACATGCCGGTCCTTTTTGCGTCTAAATTCTCCGATTTCTCTAAGACAGGAGAAAAATCTGGCGATACAAGAATGATCGAAATCCCGAGTCAGCCGGTCCCTATCCCTCCACCCCCACCTTCTTCTCCAGCACGTACAAGCTGCCGAGATAGAAGGCAAGGCATAGCAAAGCGAATACGAGGGTCGGCGGCGCGACCGTTTGGACCGCACTTGCGAGAATTGAGACGAACGAACCGGCGACAAAGGTAAGGAATGTGACGAGTGCCGATAAAGGGCCGAAGCATTTGCCCAATAACGTGCTGAAGAAGCACAGCAGGATCAGAGCGGAAACGGCGAGTATAAGCTTGACGATATAAGCGATTTTGGGCCAATCGAAGGTAAGCAGCGGCTCCGAACGGAACAGCGTTCCGTCGTGCAGCCCGTTTTGCAAGCTCATGCCGATCGCCATGACACCCATAAAGAGAAGGGTTTCGCAAACGATAGCCGTATATTTCGAAGCGATCAGCTGCCTTCTCCGCACAGGCAGAGCGAGTAAATACGAAACGGTACGATGTCTCCACTCCTCGTTCCAAGTAGAGAAGCAGTGAAGGAATGGAATGAAAAGCATACAGCCGATCCCGACGATATCCAGCGTCATGATGAGGCCTTTAGCGGACGAAGGGAGGCTCAGAACAGCGGGAAGTACCGCAAACAAAATGTTCCATACGACGACGGAGCCTAACGTGACCAGTATCGTCGTTCTGCGGTTTCGCAGGTCCGTTTGGATAAGACGGCTAAACGTGCGCAACGGGATACGCCTCCTTCATCAAAGCCAATAAGGATTTGCCGTGCTCGCGGCGCAGCGTTTCCGCATGTCCCTGAAGCAGCAGCTTGCCTTCGTGCATAAACAGAACGCGGTCGAGCAGCTTTTCGACGTCCGTTACCTCATGCGTGGACATGACGATCGTTTGCCCTTCCTCCATAAAGTCGTCCAGAATGGCTTCGATAATTTGCTGTCTGGCCAGTGGATCGATACCGGAGAACGGTTCGTCCAGCAGCACATATTTGGCGTGGCGGCTTAAGGCGAGCACCAGCTTGATTTTGGCCCGGGTGCCTTTGGAAGCTTTGGCGATAACCGTATTTTCCTTCAGTCCGAAAAAATCGAGCATGATGCGCGACTTTTCCCCGTTCCAATCCAAATACATATCTTTCATGTACCGAATGGCATCGCTGATCTTCATCCAAGGATACCACGCGTCGTTCTCGGGCAAATAAGCGAGCATCGCTCTAGTCGCAAGGGAAGGCGGCTCCCCTTCAAGCTTAACGATGCCCCGGTCGAGCGGTAGGAGCCCGGCTATCGCTTTGAGCAGCGTCGATTTCCCGGCGCCGTTCGTGCCGAGCAGACCGACGATCTGGCCTTCTTCCAAAGACAAGGATACCCCGTTCAACGCCGCATGTTTTCCGAACGACTTATACGCCTGCTCGACTTGAATCATGATGATTTGCTCCCCTCCAAATAGGCTTTCAAGCTATCCAAAATGTCCACATCCGAGCTGCCTAAAGACCGCAGAGCCGCGACGCAGTCCCGAATGGCCGTATCCATGGCTTCCTGCCGCAAAGCTTGAAGCATGCCCGCATCGCCGGTCATCAGGCTTCCTTGTCCTCTTACCGTAACGATCAAGTTCATGTCCTCCATTTCTTTGTAAGCGCGCTGAATCGTATTGGGGTTGACGCCGAGTGTCTTGGCAAGCTCGCGCCGCGAAGGGATTTCCTGTCCGAGGCGGTACGTGCCGGTAATGAACTTTGTTTTGATGTCGTCGATAATCTGGCTGTAGATCGGTTCTTTCTGATTAAATTCCATCGTATCCTCCGATGAAAAACTTGTATTACTGTATTAGTTGATTAATACACTAACACAAAATTTCCGGTTAAGTCAACGGACATTAAGGGGAAATACAAAAAAACAGGAGCCTGAAGGTCCTGTTTCATCGCGGCGGCGTGCAAAGCAAATCATTATATCTGAGCCTTGGCGGAAGGCAGCGTTACGATAAAAGTAGCTCCTTCCAGAGGCTTGCTCCGGACGCGAATATCGCCGTTGTGCATGCCTACGATTTTATGCGCGATCGAGAGGCCGAGACCGCTGCCGCCGCCGGCTCGCGTCCGTGCTTTATCGGCTTTGTAAAATCGTTCGAAAACATGCGGCAAATCGTCCTCCGCGATGCCGATACCGGAATCGGATATGCGGACGGTCGATTCCAAGCCGTCGCCGGTCTGGTTTTGCAGCAGCTCGATGCCGATCGAGCCTCCTTCGGGAGTAAACTTGATGCTGTTGTGAATCAGGTTGACCCATACTTGGCTGAGCATCTCTTCGTCGGCCACAATCCATGCTTCCCCGAGCGATACGTCCATGTCGATCTTCTTTTCGAGCCATTGCGGCTCGCAAGCGAGAACGATGTGGCGAAGCTGCTTGTCAAGGCGGTAACGCTTCGGTTCGAAAGGGTGATGCTTCGATTCCAGAGAGGTCAGCCTGAGCAGGTTGTCGCTGAGCTTGGACAGACGCCTGCTTTCCGCCTCGATAATGGTTAAATAATGATGGCGATCCTCCTCGTTCAATCGGTCTGTCCGCAAAATCCGCGCAAATCCGCTCATCGAGGTAAGCGGGGATTGAATCTCGTGGGAGACGTTGGAGATAAACTCCTGACGCATTTGTTCCATTTGGTTAAGCTGCTCGGCCATATGGTTAATGCCTTCGGCCAGCTTGCCGAACCCTTCGTTGGGATTGTCCCGGACGGCCAGGTTGACGTTAAAATCGCCCTTCGAAATACGCCGGAGGGCGTCAAGCATCGAATGGAAAAACTCGATATGCCTCTTGCGGTTGAAGAGCGCAAAGCTGAACGCGGTAGCTGCCAATAGAAGAAAAGATAAGAGCGCGGTAATCAACTGCTTGAATAGATCGTGCGGGTGCTTGCCCGTCATTTCGTACAAGTAGTCGGTTAAATAATAGGCCGCCGTGAAGCAAAGGAGATTGTAGGCGAGCACCGAGAGAACGGCCATTAAGCCTCGCGCGATTCGCTGCCGTTTCTTCATGGCCGAACCTCCAGCCGGTAGCCGAGCCCGCGGATCGTGCTTATTTTAAACCCGTACGCTTCTTCGGGAAACCGTTCCCTAAGCCTGTTGATGTGGACGTCCACCGTCCGTTCGTTGCCCTCGAAGTCGTAGCCCCAAATATCCTCGATCAGCTGCTCGCGGGAAATCGTTTTGCCGGTGTAGCTCGCCAGCTTGAACAGGAGCTCGAATTCCTTGAGCGGCAGCGTCAGGCTTTGTTTACCGGCGGACGCTTCATAGGTTTGCCGGTTCAGCAGCAGCTCGCCGGCTTGAACCGTTTGGGAAATGGCGATCCGGTAGCGCTTCAGCAAGGCCTTTACGCGGACGACCAGCTCCGCCGGCTCGAACGGCTTGACCAGGTAATCGTCCGTGCCGAGCTCGAAGCCTTTCACCTTCTGGGCCGTTTCGCCTTTGGCGGTCAGCATGAGCAGCGGAAAGTCGTAATGCGCGCGCAGCTCGCGGCACAGCTGCCAACCGTCCATGTTCGGCATCATGATATCGAGAATGACCATATCCGCTTTCACCGTCTCCAGGACGCGAAGCGCATCCACGCCGTCGGACGCCTCGTAGACGTCGAAGCCTTCGTTCTGAAGGACATGCTTCAGCAGCTCGCGGATGTACGGATCGTCGTCGACAATCAATAGTTTGGTCATGTTAGCTCCCGTCCTTTACTTGAGCGTATAGCGAATGCTGCGGCTCGGCGTCGCCCGTCTACACCGTTTCTTTAATGCGCAGCTGCTGTGTGGCGAATTCGCGGTACAGGTTGTGGCTCTGCAGCAGTTGTTCGTGCGTGCCGCTGCCGGTAACCGTCCCTTTTTCGATGAAAATGATCTGATGGGCATCCACTACGGTCGATAGACGATGGGCGATGACGAGTGTCGTCCGGCCCTTCATCAGATTCTCAAGCGCCTTCTGTACGACGATTTCCGACTTGCTGTCCAAACTGGAGGTCGCTTCGTCGAGCATCAGAATTTGCGGATCCCGGAGAAGCGCCCGGGCAATACCGATTCGCTGGCGTTGACCGCCGGACAGCTTGACGCCTCTTTCCCCGACCTCGGTATCGTAGCGATCGGGCAAATCATTGATGAATTGATCGGCATAGGCCATTGCCGCCGCGCGATCCAGCTCCTCCGCTCCGATCTCGCGTTCCAGCCCGTAACAAATATTATCACGAATCGTTCCCGCTATGAGCGGACTTTCTTGCGACACGTACCCGATTCGGCTTCGCCAAGATCGCAGCGTAAAAGCGTCTATCGGATCCTCGCCAAGCTTAACCGTTCCGCTTTGCGGCACGTAGAACCGTTCCAGGATCGAGAAGAGGGTCGTCTTGCCGCCGCCGCTCGGACCCACAATGGCGGTAACCTTGCCGGGCGGAATCGTAAAGCCGACTTCATACAGAACCTGCTCCCCGGTCTCGTAGGCAAACGAAACGTCTTCCAGCACGATAGGCCGATTCGCGTTTTGCAGCTCCCTGCCGGACGTATGGTCCTCTTCGCTCGCTTCCAGCGTCTCGATGATCCGCTCGGTAGCGCCGCGCGCCTTTTGCAGCTGAGTGAAAAACTGGGCGAATTGCCCCATCGGCATCATGATCTGAACGAGGTATAGGATGAACGCGACGAGCTCTCCGGCCGTCAGCGCTCCCGACGACACGCGCATGCCCCCGTACCCGATCAGAATGACGAGCAGCATCATCATGGTAAAGCCCATGAGCGGCGCAATCATCGCCTGCACTTTTGCTTCCTTCAAGCCGAAGCGCAGCAAATTCGTAATGCCGGCTTTGCCGTTCCGGTATTCCCCGGTCTCCGCGTTCGAGGATTTGACGAGGCGTATTTCCGACAGCACCTGGTTCAGCACCGTCGTAAAGCCTGCGGTTTCGTCCTGCAGTCCTTTGGATATTTTGAACATTTGACGGCCTAGCGGTCCCATGATGAGTACGGCAAACGGAACGGCGACGAGCATGGTCAGCGTCATTTGCCAATCGAGGTAGAACAAAGTCGCAAGCGAACCGATGATCGAGATAAGCCCGGTAAAGAAGTTGGCCAGGTGCTCGGTAATGAGTCCTTTGACTACTGCCGTATCGTTGGTCATCCGGCTGATCGTTTCGCCGGTCCGATGATTGTCGTAGTAGGAAACGGGCAGGGCGAGAAACTTTTTCCACAGCCGGTCACGGAGGGCCGCGACGACGCCCTGTCCGACTCGGTTAAGCAAATAGATGGAAAGCCCGCTGGCAATCGCCTGCGCAATAAAAGCGGCTGCCATTAGAACGATTTGCGTAGTCGTAATCGAAGATACGGAGAAACTGTCGACGAGATTTTTGGTGAAGAGCGGAATGACGAGTCCGACAAGCGTGGTCGCCACGCTCAAAAACAACGCCACGACGAGCAGCGGCTTGGACGGATTCGTTTGCCGGATCATCCGGACGAAGGGCCGCCATGTGCCCGGTTTTGGCCGGTTCGGCTTGTTTGCCTGGGTCATTGTTAGCTTGCTCCTTTCTTCGGGACGGTCGGGAAAGGCGATGCCGGGCATCGTCCTTTCCTTTGGTATCATGTGATGCATGCATCGATTTTAAGCAAGCCGTTAGATAGTTAGACGACATCAGCAGCCAACATGGAGACGCCGGTTAAGAGTAGCATAACGCTTGATTTCTCATTCGTCATCGGTTCGTTCTTAAGAAGAGGATACGATAGTTTTATAAACCCAATGTAAACGGGAGGGCAGGCGGGGACGGCCGCATCAGGACACGGTATGTTGGCATCTGTTGGCTAGGGCATGGCGCAGAATGGTTAGGTTAGGAGTCAAGCTGCCTATGAAACGGATGCACGGATGAACGGATGCTGCACAAAATGCAACATTATCTGCTGTTTTCGGATTTCAACAGGCTGACGCTGCATAAAATGCAACATTTTAACCGATTGATTAGTTAAAACTGGCCTTCCATACAAAAAATGTTGTATAAAGTGCAGCATCATATAGCCGAACGTCGTTTTGGAGCCTGAAATGCTGCAAAAAGTACAGCATGACTGACGCAGTTGGGCGAGCGACTGGGTTGGGATAGGGGACTGATGCAATGGAAACGGCGATTTTGTTCCGGCGTATGCTTGTGAACCATAGGGCAATTGTGAAAAAAAACGAGTAAAACCGTCTGCCGAAGGCGGGTTCTTTATGCTTTCGTTCGAAAATGGTCGATTAAGTTCACAATTTAGACACATTTTATTAATCTGTTTTTCAGTTTTGTTTAATGTTGGGTTAGGCTTGCCTGCGTATAGTAATAGCGTTCAAGCAGCAAGACGGAATTGCGGAGCGCCGCGGCACTAGGAAGCGGCAGGAGTGGACATGATGGTTAGTAAGCAATGGAAATGGAGGGTGTCGCAGTGCTCGAAGTAAAGCAAGTAAGCAAGCTTTATGAAAACCGGCGCGGAGTCGAGCAAATGGACTTCTCGATGAGCCGCGGGGAAATCGTCGGCTTTCTCGGACCGAACGGGGCGGGGAAAACGACAACGATGCGGATGATCACCGGTTACCTGAATCCGACGCGGGGTTCGATCCTTGTCGACGGCTTGTCGATGGCCGAGCATCCGAAGAAAGCGAGAAGCAAAATCGGCTACCTGCCGGAAACGCCGCCTTTGTATCCGGAAATGACCGTGCAGGCGTATTTGCGTTTTATCGCCGATCTGCGGGACATTCCGGTACGGGAACAAAAAAACCGGATCGGCGAAGTCGTGGAAAAGCTGGGGCTGCAGGGCAGAGAGAAACAGATTATCCGCAGTCTGTCGAAAGGGTACAAGCAGCGCATCGGTTTAGCGCAAGCTATTTTGCACCAGCCGGACCTGCTCATTCTCGATGAGCCGACGTCGGGTCTCGATCCGAAGCAAATCATCGAAATTCGCGAGCTGATCCGCGAGCTGGGCGAAAACCATACGGTGCTGCTGTCCACGCACATTTTGCCGGAAGTGAACGCGATCTGCAACCGCGTCTTAATCATTAACCAAGGCCGGATCGTCCTCGACGACAAGCCGGAGCAGATCGGCCAGTCGATGGGCGAGACGTTCGAGATGTCCCTGGAAGTCAAGGGGCCGCGCGAAGATGTCGTCCGGGAGCTGGGGACGATGCAAGAAGTATCCTTCGTCAAGGAGACCGAGGAATCACCGCTCGATACGGATGCCGGCACCGTGAAGCTGCGCTTGACTTCGGCGGATCGCACGGACATTCGCGAAGCGGTCTTTTATAAGCTGGCGTCGCTTGGTTACCCGATTCTCGAGATGAAACGCGAGAGCCTCAGTCTCGAGGACGTGTTCCTGAAGCTGACTACGACCGAAGAGAAGCATACGGAAACGGCGGCAGACGACGCGGAGGAGGTGGAGGAGCATGCGTAGAATGTTTGCCATCTGCCGCAAGGAGCTGCAGATGTACTTCTATTCGCCGACGGCTTACGTCGCGTTCGCTTTTTATTTTCTGATCAGCGGCTACTTCTTCAGCGCTTCGTTCATTGGCTCGATGACGACCGACGTCAGGCTCCTGTTCGGAAATATTATGGTCGTATATTTGTTCGTCATTCCGCTGCTTACCATGCGGCTGGTGTCGGACGAGCTGCGCCAAGGCACCGACGAGCTGCTGCTCACGTCTCCAGCCAGCATAACGGAAATTATCGGCGGGAAATTTTTGGCGGCGCTTACGGTTCAAATTACGCTTGTCGTCGTCAGCCTGATCTATCCGTGGATCATGTCCGCATACGGCCCGATCGATCAGCCGGTGCTGTGGCTTTCTTACTTGAGCCTGTTCCTGCTTGGCGCCACGATGATGGCGGTCGGGCTGTTCGCCTCCACGCTGTCCGCCCACCAGATGGTATCGGGCATCGTCGCTTTTGCCATGCTGCTCCTGCTCTGGATGATCGACTGGCTGGGCGACAGCATGCTCACGTCCGCTAAAGACGTGCTGCAGCAGTTTTCGATCGTGGGAAGGACGGCCAATCTGCAGAAAGGCGTTTTCGACCTGCCGGACGTGCTGTTCTATGTCACGCTGATCGTCGTATTCCTTGTGCTCAGCGTCCAGGTGCTCGAGCGGAAGCGGTGGAGGTAATGCGGATGAGAACAGATTGGTCGGGTTGCAGCGGAGTGTGCGGATTCGGCAGCTTGCCGGTTACCACGCCGCGTTTCTTGCAGAAACGATATAGGAGGGGGACGCTGTGAAAAATTGGCTCAAAGGCACAAATGCAGTAGTCCTGTCGCTTGCGGTTATCGGCATTTTTATCGTGCTGACGGTCTTCCTGCATTCGATGAAGGGCGTTCAGTGGGATTTGACCAAATCCAAAAAATTTACGCTTGCCGATAAAACGATCGAAACGCTTAAAGCGCTTGACAAAGACGTGCACGTCACGATGTTCTCGAATCCGGGCGACAGCTACGTGAACCGCCAAGTTACGGACTTGCTGGAGCAGTACCACAAGCGTAACGGGAAGTTCACGTATGAGGAAGTCGATCCGAAGAAGCAGCCGACGATTGCCCAGAAATACAAAATCGAGCAATACGGCACGATCGTGTTCGAAAGCGAAGGCAAGACGAAGAACGTATACAGTTACGAGCTCTTCGGACAAGGCTCGACGGAGAACTCCTACGCGTTCAGCGGGGAGGAGAAGTTCACGCAGGCGATTCTCGGACTGGCGGAAGGGGAGAAGAAACACGCTTACCTGGTAACCGGCCATGGCGAGCTGACGAACGCCAACGTGAGCGACCTGACGAACAATTTGACCAACGAAGGCTTCGAGGTTAAGGACCTGAACCTGTTGAAAGAAGCGCAAATTCCGGAAGATGCCGATATGCTGGCCGTGCTTGCGCCGCAGAACGATCTGAGCGCTAAAGAAGCGGATCTGCTGAAGGAATACGTGAAGGGCAAAGGAAAGCTCTGGTTCGCCCTCGGCATCGCGAAGGATATGGAGAAATGGACGAACTGGACGGGCGTGCTCGACACGATCGGCGTGAAAAACCGCCAAGCGCTCGTCGTGGAGAACCGGAAATCGCTCTCTACCGATCCGCTTACGATTATTCCGGATTACGGCGTTCACGACATTACAAGCAAGCTGAGCGAACAGGATCGCATTACGGTGCTGTACGGCGCGCTGGCGCTCGAAACGAACAAGGACGTTGCGGACTATAGCTCCACGCCGCTGCTTCAGACGACCAAGGATGCATACGGCAAAACGAATTTGTCGTTCTTTACCTCGGCGAAAAGCATCACGCAAAACGATCTGAAGAAGACGGATGCAGATCTCGCAGGGCCGCTCGATCTCGCCTATGCCGTTCAAGACAAGGACGGCAAGCCGAAAGCGATCGTCGTCGGCAGCGGCGCGTTCGCGACGAACGATCTGATTAACGAGCAGGGCAACAAAGATTTTATCCTGAACAGCATCGGCTGGCTGCAGGAGCAGAAAAACATGGTGACGATCCGGCCGCAGGAGGAAGAGAAACTGCAGCAGGTATTCTTCACGCAAGCGCAGGCTAATGTTATCCAATACAGCACGATGATCGTCATACCGTTGTTGATTTTGGCTTTGGGCGGCGTCATCTGGTGGAGGAGGAGACGCGGATGAAACGGTATTTGCCTACCGTCCTGCTCGTCATCGCTTGTCTCGCGGGTTTTTGGTACGCCAATAGCGAATCGTTGTTTCAAAATAAAGATGCCGCCGAGGTTAAGCAGCTCGTTGCGGTTAAGGGCGAGGACATCCAGTCGGTTGCTTTTGCCGCAGCCGATTCGAACGTGCAGCTATCCCGCAAGGGAGACGGCTGGGAGATGGTCAAGCCGGAGGCCTACCCGGTGGAAACGTATGAAGCGGACAACTGGGTCAACGGCTATATGACGCTGACGTACGAGAGCAAAATCGACGAGAATGCGCAGGATTTGGCGGGTTTCGGGCTCGATAAACCGGCTCAGCAATACGATGTGACGCTGAAGGACGGCACCGTCCAGAAGCTGCTCGTCGGCTCTCCGCTGCCGGTTGCCGGAACGACGTACGTCAAGCTTGGCGATTCGCCGGTCGTTTACGAGGTGGGCGATCAGCAATTGCAGGCTCTGGTGAAGCAGCCGTTCGACTTCGTGAGCAAGAAAGCGGTCGACTTCGACTACAACAAAACGACAACCGTTTCGATTGATTGGAAAGGCCAGAAGTGGCAGCTCGACAAGGTCGATAAGGACAAAAACGCCTACGAGGCCAACTGGAAGCTCGGCGATAAAGAATTGAAGCCGGAGGAAGGCTCGGCGGTGCTCGACAAACTGGTCGGCCTGCAGACCGAGCAAATGCCTAAGAAGGCCACCGATGTAAAGTCGGACGCGCCCGAGCTGAAGCTGGACATTAAGGAAACGAAGGACGGCAAGGAAACGGTCCGGTCGTATACCGGGAAGCTGGACAACAATGCCGTTTGGCTTGTGTCGCAGGACGGCGCTTGGGCTTATGCGGTGAGGGCCGAGATGATTCAGCAAATATACGATCAAGCAACAGCCAAGAAGGAATAGACAGAGAGAAGAAAAAGGTAGAGAGCCAAGTACAAGGAAGCCCCCGTTGCGATGCGCCAGGCATCGTAACGGGGGCTTTGTCGGTTTTCGCTTGCGAAGCGGCACGCCCGGAGGCAAGTTCGGTAGCGTGCAGGAACGATCACTCGTCGGCCGCTCCGTCAAACGCATGGCAATATCGGGTCATTCCGGGTGATTGTTCGTTTCGCGCCCCACCGCAAACGGGGTCGTCACACCTTCATACATAAGGTGCATCGTCATGCCGGCTGCCGCATGCACCAGGTTATGGCAGTGGTCCATCCATATCCCCGGGTTATTGGCCAGGAAAGCGACTTCGTACGTATCGCCGGGAACTAGATCAAGCGTATCGGACCACCACGGACTGCCTGTCGACGGTTCGCCGTTGCGGGACAAGACCAGCATATGATGGCCGTGCAGATGCATAGGGTGATCGACCATGCCGCGATTCACGATGGTCGTCTTGATCAGCTCGCCCTCGCGGACCATAAAGACGGGCGTGTTCGGGAACACGGCACCGTTAATCGTGTAAAGCGAGTCGAAACGGCCGTCGAAAAATCCGAGCTTGTTGTCCAGAATCATCGTAAAGGAGCGGTCGAACTTGCTGTCCGAGCCGAACGGAGTTGCGGCGGGAGTTCCGTAATGAAGCGGGTCGAATACGGCTCCCTCAGGAGCTGCAGGAATGTCTCCTTTTCCGTCGGGGCTCATTAGAATGCCGAGCTTGCTTCCCTCTCCGACACCTAAATAGACGGGTCTGTCGGGCATTGCGAACGTAATGTCGTACCGGCCGCCGGTCGTCAGCACGAGCTTTTGATTTTCGATGGTGCCCGGCTCATGCAGTTCGGCGCCGTCAATGGCGGCGACCTGGAAGCTAGCGCCTGTCAGCGTGTACGTTTGGCGGACCCAGTCGTCCGTATTGATCAGACGAAGTCGCACTTGCGTACCCGGAGCAATGCTCATCCGTTCGATTCCGTCGGATGCTCCGATTGCGAACGTTCCTTTCCATAAGTGGCTCATCACCGTAATATCTTTGCCCGGAGCGGGCTGGGCGCCGTCCTCCACGACCAGCGCTCCGAAGAGGCCTTTCTGCACGGCTTCCTTGGAATCCTGGTGGGAATGATACCAGAACGTGCCGACCTGCTCCGCGCGGATGCGGTACGTATGCGATTCGCCGGGTATGACGGCGTCCTGGGTGGCGCCGGCAACGCCATCCTCGGCGTTCGGAACGTCGAGACCGTGCCAGTGCACCGTAACGCCCTTCTCGATATCTTTATTGACGAGCGTCACTTCCGTCAGCTCGCCTTTTTTCAGGCGCAGCTCCGGGCCGGGAATTTGTCCGTTGTAGGTCCATGCCTCGATCTGCTTGCCTGAGCTAAGCGTAACGGTCTTCTTCTCTGCGGTCAGCGTAATTTTGCGGTCAGGCTCTTCCATCCGGGGTCCAGACAAGGCCGTAACGGGCACTGTCTTGGCGGAGGGCTGGACCGAAGCGTGTTCGGCGTGCCCGTTTCCATGATTGCGGGACAAAGCGGTCCCTCCGCCGTAATCGGCGGCGCCTGCCATCATGTCGATCCGGTCCGGCAGACGGCTGCTTTGAGAAGCGTCATGCAGGAGGAAGTAAGCCGGAACGGCGGCAAGGCACAGGATACTCGCGTCTCGCATCGCGCGCAACGCGAAGTGGCGGCGAGCGGGCGCTTGCTGCAATCGGAGGATAGTCAGGCAGCGGTGCTGCTGGTTCATCCCGAGGAGGACGGAAACGAAAAGCATAAGAAGGACCGGAACCGCCGCTTCAAGCCAGTTGAAGGGCACCGGAGCGGCGAAGCAATAATAGAAAGCCGTCATTGCTCCGAGTGCCGTCGTTTGATAAGGCAGGATCAGACCGGCGCGGGCCGCCTCCGCCAGCATGCCGGGCTCGGTGACGGCTCCCGATTTGCCGAACGTTTGCTTGCGCAGCCTCCATAGCTTCGGAAAGGCGGATATCCAGATGGATACGACCGGTATGGCGATAAGAGGGGCATGGAGAAATAAGCGATCTTGCCAGAAAATCGGAGCGTACGATCTTACCATCATGCCTATGGACGACCAAACCGTGAGAGCGAATACGGACAGGATGGCCGACCAGAGCATTTGCCTGCCCGCCTTTCGGCGCAGCTGCTCGTAAGTGCCGCTGTATGCGAGACCCGATGCTTTTGCGCCCGCAATCCATGCCAAAACGAATAGTATCAATAAAGGACCCATTTCTAGGCCAACCGTTAATTCGTACACTTTGTATTCCCCCGTCTTCCATTTTCGGTATCACTTGTGATTGTAGCGCCGCCGCGTCGGCAGCCAAACCGCCGCAGGTTGCGTTTTCGCTCAAGACCTCGGGTGGGGAGTTATACTGGACCTTCGGAGGACGGAATAGTCGGGAATAAGCAATTGTGCATGGTTATCCGCGATCTTCAATAGGCTAAGGGTAAGAGAATTTCTTTCATTTGTTGACGCTTTCAAAAGGGTGAATTTATAATTAATGGAAATGAATCGCAAAGCTCCATAAGGAGGATGTACGGAATGAAAAAAAGCCTAGCCAACTCGCCGTTCATGTTTGCTTTCGGGATGCTTGCCATGATGATTCCTTCCCAGGCGTTCAGTTCGTTTTATAGCTATTACTATGTCGAAAAGCTGGGGCTTGGCATTGGGCTGGCCACGATCGCCCGAACGATTTTCCTGATCTGGGATGCGGCGAACAATCCGCTGCTCGGCCATTTGTCGGACAGCACGAGAACGCGCTGGGGAAGGCGCAAGCCCTGGATTTACGGGGCAATGCCGTTCTTCATGCTCACGTTTATTATGGTATTTGCGGTGCCCGGCGGGCTTCAGCAAGGCGGCCTCTTTACCTGGTTTCTGATCGCCCTAATTTTGTACGAAGGCGCAGCCTCCGTTCTATGGGTCAATTATGGCGCTTTATTTCCGGAGCTGTTCCGGGGAGACCGGCTAAGGGCGAAGGCGTCGGCGGTCCAGCAAGCTTTCCAGATCGTGGCTCTGCTTATTGCTACGGCGCTCACGCCGATCATTTACACCGCGCTGGGATTCCCGCAAATGGCGATGATGTACGCCGCCGCCTTCGCCGTTTTTATGCTGCTTTGCATGTCCTCCGTGAAGGAAAACCCGGAGGCTTCGAAGTCGGAGCCGCTCAAGCTGCTCGATGCGTTTAAGGAGACGCTGAAGAACAAACAATTTTGGATATTCAACATCGCGAACTCTTTTGCTCAGACGGTTAACGGCTTGCTTAGCTCGATGATTCCTTTCTATGCGAAATATTCTCTTCAAATTCCGGAAGCGCAGGTGTCGATTCTGCTTGGTTCCATCTTCATTTCGATTATTCCGTTAGTCGCCGTATGGTATTGGATCGTCCGGAAGCTGGGAGGCCTGAAGAGCTGGCGGATAGGGATGGTCGCGTACGGGCTGTGCGTCATCCCGCTCTGGTTCGCGCAAGGGCTTGGCGGGGGCATTGCCGCGGGTATCGTCTTCGGTTTTGGCATGGCGGGCTTTCTCGTCACCCCGGCAGTGCTCAGCGGGCAAATTATCGACCGCGACGCCGAGCTGACGGGACGCAGGAGAGAGGGCATCTACAACGCGGTGGGCGGATTTATTACGCGCTCCAGCGGTCTGATCTCTGCGCTCGCTTTTTGGATCGTCGGCATGCTGTTCGGCTATGTGAGCGGCGACAACCCCGGCTCCAATCCGGATACCACGTTCCGGGTGCTGATCAGCATCGTTCCCTTTCTTTTGCTGACCGCCGCATTTGTGACCTCCTTGTTTGTAAAGAATAACGAAGGAGAAGCGAAGGAGACGTATTTCATATGACGAAACGGTATCTAATCATTAACTGCGACGATTTCGGGCAGTGCAGGGCGGCTAACGAAGCGATTTTTCATTTGCTGGAAGCGGGCAAAGTGTCCTCGGCGACGATCATGCCGCCGGCTCCGGCATTCACGGAAGCGGCGGCTTGGGCCCGCAGCCGAAAAGACCCGCAGGTAGGGCTTCATCTTACTTTCACCAGCGAATATGACGGCCATAGGTGGAAGAGCCTGACCGGCGATCCTTCCTTGCACGACGAGAGCGGTTATATGCATATGACGATCAAGGAGTTCGAGGAAAGGGCGAATCCGCAGGCGGTTCGGGCCGAAATGCAGGCGCAGTTCCGAGCGGTGGCGGAGTCTGGACTGAACGTCACTCATGTCGACAATCATATGGGGAGTCTGTACGGACTCGCCACCGGACGAAGCTATTTGCCGCAGGTGTTCAGGGAGTGCGGGAAGCGGGGGCTGCCCTTCCGGATTTTTCGCAATATTTACGAAAAGGATGCGCTTCTCGCCTCGATTCCGAATGCGGCAGGCATTCTCGCGAAAGTGGTTGCGCTGGCCGATGTGCTCGGAGTCGCTATGCCCGACTATTTGCTGACGCACACGTATCCTCTCGAAGAGGGAGAGACGTACGATAGCTTTAAGCAGATGTTGATCCGGAAGGTATACGATTTGCCGGAGGGGGTATCCGAAACGTATATCCACCCCGCCGTGGAGGATGAGGAGCTCAAATCGTTCCTGCCCTCTTGGCAGAAGAGGGTTTGGGAGTTCGAGCTGATGCAGGACGACGATTTCGCCTACGCCATTAAAGACGCGAGCGTTGTCCTGACCGATTACCGGTATGTCCGGGACCATCTGGGGCGTTCCCGGCTCAAAGCGGCGCTGCAGCTGCTGAAGACGATGCTCCGTAAATAGAAACGGGCATGCCAATAGAGCCGCTGCCTGATATAGGAGGGCAAAGGGGAAGAGGACGTCCGAAACGGATGTCCTCTTCTATTTATATATTGTCGGCGCTTACGCTCCCCACACCCTTGGCATCGGCATCGGCTCGATGCCAAGGCCGGCCCAAGCGTATTTGAGCAGCATTTCCGTTTTGATTTCGCGATAAGCGGGGTCGTCCCACTTATTGTCGAGTTCGCCCGGATCTTCCTCCAGATCGAACAGCTCGCCGTACGTTTGATTGTAATATACGGTCAGCTTATAGCGTGCATTCACGTACGTTTTTTGATGAATGGTCGTCGGCTCGTGGCGGAATTCGACCAACGCGTGGTCTCGAGCCTCCGATTGCTTGCCGAGCCATACGCCGCTTTGGTCGACGCCGGTCATCGTACGCGGAACCGGTAGACCGGCGAAGCTTAGGAAGGTCGGCGCCAGATCGACGAGCGATTGGATAGCGCTGCTCGTTTCCCCGGCAGGTACTTGGCCCGGGTAGCGGACCAGGAAGGGCAGCCGGATGAGATCCTCGTAGTGGAAGCCGCCTTTGTGCTGCAAGCCGTGCTGGCCGAAGAAATGGCCGTGATCGGTCGTAAACACGACGATCGTGTTGTCCGCCAGCCCCAGCTCGTCGAGCTTATCGAGAATTTTGCCGATATATTTGTCCATCAGGCTGATCATGCCGTAGTACACGGCGACCAGCTTTTTCGCATCGTCCCCGGGGTACTGGGTGATATGCGAGTGATAACCGTGAATCGAGTTGCCGCTTTCCTTCCAGGCGCTAAAATCCGGATTCTCGAGCTGCGTCATGCCAAAATGCGGCGGGTTCTTGTCATGCTCCCCCGGCGTAACCGACGGAATCGTCAGCTTGTCCGGATCGTACATCGTGTCCCATGGCGCCGAAGCCAAATACGGCGGATGCGGGTCGAAGAAGCTCGACCATAGGAAGAACGGCTCGTCGCTGCTCTTGAACTGTTCCAGCAAGGCGTTCGTCCGCTCGGCAATCCATGTATCGTAATGGTATTCTTCGGGGATATCCCACGAAAATTTGTGATTCGGATCCATCGTCCCGGTAGGGGCGGTAAAGTAGTCACGCCAGTTGGCGCAGCCTTTGTCCTCCAGCCAGTTCACATAATGCTGGCCGACCAGAAACTCGTTCGTATGGTTGCGCGTCAGCTCGATATGCTCGAAGCCGTAGAACGGCCCGTTGAACGTCCGCCAAAACTCGTGATCCTTCAAGTAGGGATACGATTCAAGAGACGGATATTCTTCCGTTCCTTGCAGCTGCTGAAAATGCGCTTTTCCGATCAACGCCGTCCGGTAGCCGCCGGCCTGAAGATCTTCGCCGACCGTATGCCTGTCCTCGAGCAGCTTCGTGCCTAGCGTCCATGCGCCGTGCTGGCTGGGATACTGGCCCGTAATGATGGAAGAGCGCGACGGCGTGCACGTCGGGTTCGGGCAATACGCTCTCGTAAACGTCGTTCCTTCGCGGACGAGCCGATCTAGGTTGGGCGTGGAGAGCTCGGGCTGGAACGCGCCGATCGTATTCCAATGCTGCTGGTCGCTTGTAATGAGCAGTATGTTCGGTTTTTTCAACGGAAGGGCCTCCTTGGGCGGTCATTCGCCGTATCGATGTTTTCCGCAAAAGTGGAATGGATTAATTGTAAAGGATGCGGCTTTTAACCGGAATGCCATGGTGTTATCTGATTTGTCATTTTGTCAGGTGTGGGCTAAGCTATAAGAAATGGCGCGGTCGACCGGAGGATGCCGGACACGCCTGATGGCGGGAATGCCGATAAGCGGTGCGATAGCCGGGAACGGGACGAGGAGGAGCTTTCATGCGGCAGCGGATGAAGGAATACGATAGCGAGTACGCGGAATTGATCTATTGCACCCCTTCCGCTCTCGAGAAGGAGGGGGCCCTTTGGCTGCTGCGCGCGGGAAGGTGCGAAGCGAAGCCGAACTACAAGGCGGGACCGAAATGGAATGAATATTTCAGTATTCATTTTGTCCGGGAAGGGCAGGTGCTGCTTACCTATAAGGACAGACGGGTCGCGCTTCGCAAAGGGGATCTGTTTACCATGTTTCCCCACGACGTTTACGAATATAAGATCGATCCGGCCGTTTCTCGGTTGGAAATGGCGTGGATCAATTTCGAAGGCCGGCATGCGGACCGGCTGCTGCGTGCGATCGGCATGAGCGAAGAGGTTCCTTTTCTGCAAGGAGTGTTGAACAAGGAGACCGAAGATTTGGTAAGGCAGCTGCTGCAGGCGATTCGTTCCTCGTATAGCGAAGGGAGCTGCTTACAGGCGATCGGCTTGCTGTACGGATTATTTGCGAGATTAACGCCTGCGCCGGCAGGGCCGTCCGTTAAGCAAACGCGAACGGCTTGGCTGGATAAAAGCGTGGAATTCATTCATACGCATGTGTTCGAAGGCGTTTCGGTCGAGGACGCGGCGCATTACGTCGGCGTGCACCGGTCGTATTTCTCGGGCGTCTTCGCCGAACGGATGGGCGTCTCCCCTATTCAGTACATGCAGCGGCTCAAAATGGACAAAAGCGCCCTATTGCTTCATGAGACGGACAAGCCTGTCACGGAAATCGCTCTGTCTGTCGGCTACCCCGATTTGTATGCGTTTACGAGGGCGTTTACCGCCTACTTCGGCATGTCCCCGACAAAGTACAGGAGAAGAGCCCAGGGGTAAAAGACCTGTGTATGAAGAGGGAATCTGTGCGCAGCCCGTGCTGCTTTGCTTTCGGGTTGCCCTTATTATACGATAGAGGGAAAAAGCTTTACGGAAAGGAAGGCGTTCAGAATGGCGGATCCTGTAATTGTATACTCCGGTCCGGGCTGTGCCGACTGCCAGCGGGTCAAAGAGCTGCTTACGAACAAAGGCGTAGATTTCGAGACGAGGGACGTATTTGCAAATAAAGCGTACCGGGAAGATGTGGAAAAACTCGGTTTTATGGGAATTCCGGTAACGGTCGTAGGCGGCCGAGCGATCAAGGGCTTCGATAAAGAAGCGCTGCTCGAGCTGCTGGCGGGACGTTAAGGCTGTTGAGAGCCGCTCTGCGAAATTTCGCGGGGGCGGCTTTTTTTTAAGTCTCAGAATGATATCCTCCGCTGATTGTTCGACTTCTCGGTAAACGCGCCATCTAAAGACGGCGAAGTCGTTTATCCTTGTTTCTCCAAGCTGTGAATCCGGGCGGGAATGGGAATAGTAGTCGGTGGTTGCCAGAAGCAGCTTCTCCCTATATATTAAATACATAATTAACTATGAATTTATGTATAAGGGGGATTCATATGCAAAGCACATCTTTTTTTGCCAAAATGAAAGGCGGCGGCCGCAGTCCGCTCAAAGCGGTGCCGCGAACGGCTATCTTGGGGTTTGCGGGCGGCTTTGCAGCTATTGCGCTGCTCGGTTTGCTGACCGACTGGACGTCCGCCGCGTGGATCATGGCGCCGTTCGGGGCGAGCTGCGTTCTCGTTTTCGTCGCTTGGGACGCGCCTTTGTCGCAGCCGCGCAACGTAGTCGGGGGCCATCTCGTATCGACCGTTGTCGGACTGACGGTGTTCCACTCGGGCGGCAGCGGAATATGGGCCGTAGCGCTTGCCGTAGGTCTTGCGATCGGCGCCATGGTGCTGACCCGGACGACGCATCCTCCGGCAGGCGCCAATCCGATCGTCGTCATGATGGCGGGGAGCGGGTGGACGTTCCTTATCGCGCCTGTTCTCGTCGGTTCGCTCATGATTGTCTTTGCGGGGCTGGTCATTAACAATCTCGACGAAAAAAGGAAATACCCGCAGTTTTGGCTGTGAGGCCGCTGCGGGTATTCTCAAGGAAATATTATTTGAAGCTGCTCGGCCATAACACGAACGACGCTCCGTCCTTTTCTGCTCCCAGTTGTTCGAAAAAGCTCGCAGCCGCGGTAAGCTGGATGCGCTCGCCATTCCAGCTATCAATGACGATCTTGCGCATGCCGGGGAGCTGGAGCAGCGATTTGGCGATCGGCCGCAGGGCCGCGTACCGTTCGGTAAGCCGCGCTTCGTCTCCGGAATCGGTCCGGGAGTCATCGGCACGGCCGGCAGCTATTGTTTCCGGCCGTAATGCCGTGTCGTCTATCGTATAGAAACGGCGGCCGTTATTTTCGATCCAGTACAGCCAGCGACCTCCCTGCAGAACCAGGTAATTGCCGCTTTTGCGGGCGAAGGCGATGCCGTCGCGTTCCGGCCATTTGACCGTAAGTCCGAATGGATTGGCGGGATCGAGCGAAGAGAGAAGCGTCATCCCCTCGTCTTTGGCCCAATCCGGCTGCCGCAGTCTTTCTACCAGCTCTTTGGTTGAAAATTGAAGAGCGGGAATATCGCGCACCCAGAGCCCCCGGGTCAGCATGCCCCATTCCTCCAGCTGACGCAGCGCTCCTTGCAGCCTTTCCCAAGGATAAGGAAGCCGCTCGGTCATCATGTCCTTCGTAATAAGGCCGTTAGCCGCAAGCAGATGATGCATCCAGCTCGTCACGGCCGATTCCGGGGAGACCGTGCCGTCCCGTAAAGATTCAATCGTATACCACCGGCCAAGGCCGGACTGGAACTTATTGCCCGCTTTGGGCGATTTGCTGCCGGAGCCCCCATGCATGCGCAGCGGGGCGAACTGGTCGTTCGAAACAAGACCCTCCCATACAAGCTTCAGCAGCTCCGGCATTAGCTCGGAAGGAGGCCGCCCGGTTTCCCGGCTGATCGCCGAAAGGAAGGAGGCGCCTTTATGCCGCAGCAGCGCATACAGCTCCGAAGGGGCGCTCGCATCTCCCGAAGCGGCTTCCACCGGCTTTAGGAAAGGAGCTATCAGCTCCTTGGATTCGACAAGGAAGAAGGCGATTTTGCCTTCCTTTTCGCCGTCTTCTTTGCGTCCGATCCAGACGATTTCTCCGCTCGCGCACAGCAGATCAAGCGTTTCTTTGCGGTAATCCGTCAATCGCGAAGGAAAGATGGCCGATTCCCAGAAAGGCAGCGGCAGAAACAACCCTTGCAGCCGGGCGATTACGGACCTCAAGCCGTCTTGGCCGCTTAACCGGCAGTCGGAGCGGACGTACTGGAGTTTCAACAGCTCTTCGCAGTACCGAATCGGGTCGGCCGGTTCGGCCTGACCGCGGAAATGGCGCAAGGACAAACGAATGAGTCTCGAGAGGATGCTCTGGCTCGTCCAATGGCTGCTCTCTCCCGGCTCCGAGAACGGGGAGGGGGCTATCATGCGTTGCTCCGCCCATTCGTTGACGATATGCTCCGCTTGCTCCTTCGGCAGGCCGTATTGAACGGCAAGCTGCTCCGGGGTTATGTAAAGCTGTCCGTCGACGTAACGCTTCAGAACGAAGGTGAGCGCGTGCGGATCTTCGGGGAAACGCGCATACGTCTCGCTCTCGTCGGCGGCGATCAACCGCTCTTCTCCGCCGACCCGCGTAACGGCGATTTTGCGCCGGCGCTGCAGCTCTTCGACGAATGCGGCTGCCGTCTCCCCGGAAATAGCGTGCGTTTCTTTTTGGTTTCTATCCGTCGTCGAGAAAGAGGCGGGCTGCCCGTCGTTCGTCGTCTGGCCGGAGCTTTCGGATGTCAGCCTGAGCATCAGCTCCTCGCGTGTCATGTCCCCGCGCTGCTTCAACAGCCGTAAGACGTCGTCAGGCCGCTGCGCAAGGCGCCGTTCGGGCCAAATGCCGCCATCCTCGGACATGGCGGAGACGACCGGTTCCAGCATGCCCCGCAAAGCGTCGTTACCGAACCACTCGCCGGCCAACTCTTTGTTCAAGCTAAGCAGTTGCAGCTGCAAATCTTTGCCGATCGCATCCGATTCATACAGCTGCGTATTCACATAGTCGGCGACAAATTGGACGGCGAACGGGGAAGGAAACGAAACATGGCGGATGTCGGCCTCGATATGGCCGTTCTGCAACCCGTTCAGCACGTCTTGCAGCCCTGGGAGATCGAGGTGCTCGTCCAGGCAGATGCGGATCGCTTCGCCGATGAACGGGAACTGCTCCGCGAAGGGCATTGCGTCTCGCAGCAGCCTCTCGCTGAGCAGTCTTTTGCGGGCGGCAGGCATTCTGGTGTAGGAACGCGGCAGCAGAAGGGACGTGTCCGCCAGCCTGCGGAACGCGGCTCCGAACAAAGGCGAGGAGGGGATCGCTTCGCGCAGCAGCTGCTCTGCGTTATGCGCCCCGACGTTCATCAGACCGGGTATCCGTTCGGCATCCCATTCGGGGAAGACGAATTCGATTCCGTTGTCTTTAGAGTGCGTATAGAAACGGAACGGCAGCCGCTCCTCCCAATACCGCTGCAAAGCCAGCTGCCATGTCCGGTTGAGCCGCCGTCCGAACCAGCTGTGGACGATCAGGTGATGCTGCTCCGTTTCGTCTTGGAAATGCTCGAATACGATGCGCCGGTCCGTAGGAAGCGCTCCGGCGGCCCGTTGCGAGCGAATGAGCGCGATTAGCTGCTCGGCCGAAGGGCCGTCCATGAAATAGCCGGACGTTAGCCAGTCGGCTGCGTCGGCATCCCCTTTTCGCGCGGTCGAGGTGCCGGCGTTCGCCGTTTCGGCTCCTCCTGCTTCGAGGCGCCGCTCGATGTCAGCCATAAATTGTCCTACCCGGGTAGACAGCGTGAAGCTGCGTCCCGGCGCTTCCGCCAGCCAGAACGGGATTTCGCTGAACGTGTTGGCCGTTTCCTTCACATAGATGCGGTCCGCCTGAATCGATTGGATCATCCAGGATGACGTGCCAAGCTGGAATACGTCGCCGACCCGGCTTTCATGGACGTACGTTTCGTCGAGCTCGCCCAGATGCAGCCTGCTGTCGGCATGATGAACCGGATAGGCGGAGCTCTGCGGAATCGTGCCGCTGCCCATGATCGCAGCCATGGGGGTTACGCTGCGGCGGTGCAGCAGGCCGGTTTCGCGGTCCCAGTCGAGCAGGGGACGCGCGAACGGGTAGAAGCCCGCCAATGCCTGCACCGCAGCGGCCAGCCTTTCGCGCGTAAGCCCGCGGTAGCCGTAGGCGCGCGCCAGCACGCGGTGCACGCGGCCGAGCTGCCAGTCGTCGGTGGCGACCATCGCCACCGTCTGCTGGCAGAGCACGCCGAGGTCATCCTGCGGAATGCGGATGTCCTCGAGCGTGCGCTCGGCCACGTGCCGCGCGAGCAGCGCGCATTCCGGCAGCACTCCGCGGCTGCGCGCCACGATGACGCCGCGGCTGGCGTCGCCGACGGCGTGACCGGCCCGGCCGATGCGTTGGATGCCTGCGGCCGCGCTTTGCGGCGAGTCGATCTGGATGACCAGATCGACATGGCCGACGTCGATGCCGAGCTCCATCGACGCGGTTGCCACGAGGCAGCGCAGCTCGCCGGCTTTGAGCGCGCGCTCGACCTCGAGCCGCTTCTCGCGGGCGACGCTGCCGTGATGGGCGCGGGCCAGTTCATAGCCCGCGTGGTCGTTCAAGCGCTGCGTCAGCCGTTCGCTGAGCCGCCTCGTGTTGACGAACACGATGACCGTTCGGCTGCCTTCCATTAGCTGCATAAGGCGGCTGATGAGCGGCGTCCAGGCCGCTTCTTTGGTTTGGGCGATCACCGTTTGGTCGGGCATCGTGACGAACAGCTCGAACGTTTTGCGCATCGCGCTTTCAATGATGCGGACGGGGCGGGGGCGGCAGTCCTGCGGTACGCTGACCGTTGCTGTAACCGCTGGGGCGAGACTGTCTTGGTCACGGTCGCTCGTCTCTCTTTCTTCGCCGCTATCCGCTGCGCTTTCCGAACCGACTTCCCATCCGCCGAGATAGCGGGCGACGGTTTCCAGCGGACGGATCGTCGCGGATACGCCGATCCGCTGGGGCGAGCGCCAGCACCATTCCACGAGCCGTTCCAGCGTTACCGAAAGATGCAAGCCGCGCTTGTCGGCGGCTAGGTCGTGAATTTCATCGATGACGATTTGCTCGACGGTGCGCAGGATGTCGCGTCCCTTTGGCGAGGTCAGCATGATATAGAACGATTCCGGCGTGGTTATCAGCACGTCGGGCGGCTGCCGCAGCATCGACGCCCGCGTGCTCTGCGGGGTGTCGCCGGTGCGGACGCCGATGCGCAAGCCCGGCCAGACGCGGCCAGACGCCGCGGCCGTCTCCGCCATCTCTTCCGCAAAGCCGATGACATGGTGGTGAATGTCATTGTTGAGCGCCTTGAGTGGCGTAATGTACAGCAGTCTGACGCCGGGCGTGCGGCTTTCCGAACCGGAGCCGCCGGTCCCGCTTGTCCGGTCGGCAAGCGGAGACGTCGCATCTGCGACGGCAGCTTCGCGCTCTTTGTCCGTCACAATGCGGTTTACGCAAGGCAGCAAAGCGGCCAGCGTTTTGCCCGAGCCCGTCGGGGCGGCAATCAACGTATGCTCTCCCGCCGCAAGAGAAGCCCAAGCCTGGCGCTGCACATCCGTCGGTTGCCCGAATTTATGCGTAAACCATTCGTCGATTACCGGATGGAACGCCGTGATATCGAAGTCGCTCATTCCCCCACCTCATTTCCAAACATTTTCCATACCTGCAGTATACAAGAAACGAATGGGCGAATGAAATGCCGCCTTGACGGGTTCTGTTATTTATAAGCAGCTACGCGCTAAATCCGCTTTCTACAAGTCGGCCTCGCGAATCGCTTGACCGGGCGTCAGCCGCAAGCTCTTGGCGGCGGGCGCGGCGTTCAGGAGAAGCGTAACGATGAGCAAGCCTACAAACAACAGCGCAACGGGGAGGTAAGGATATTGGAACGCGAGATGCGGCTCCATCGGCTTTTTTTGCCCCTCCATAAAGCTGTAAATCAAATAGGAACCCGTGGATCCGAACAGCAGACCATTCCCTAAACCGATCCAGCCGATGGTCGACCCCTCGATCATAAAAAGCTGCGCAATAAGGGTGCGTCCGAAGCCGATGCATCGCAGCATCGCCATTTGTTTCGCTCTTTCGTGCACGGCCCGGTATTGGGCGATCATCAGGCCGCATAACCCGATCACGACGGACAACAGCATAAACGCTACGAAGATGAGCACCGTCTGGCGCATCATCAGCAGCTCGCCCATCTTTTGGCGGAATGGGATTTGCAAGCCGTCCTGCCGGTTAAGGGCGAACGTTTCCAGGATCGTCTCCGTCGCCTCCGCATCCCGTTCGTCGATGTCGAAGAACACGTAGCCTTTCTCGGGATGGTTCGGCCATTTGAAGCCTTCCCTCTCGAACGTTTCGTAGAAAACCGGACTTGCGACCAGCAAATTGTAGAACTCGTTTCCGATCTCTCCTTTTACGAAACCGGCAATTTCCACTTCCCTCTGCGCAATCGCTTGAGAGGGGGTTCCGAAACCCGGCGTATTCGGCGCCGCAGGCTTCCCGAAAACGGTGAGCATGATTTTATCCCCGGCTTGAAGCGGTCGCTGAGGCAGAAATCTTTTAGCGTAAACATCCGACCAGAGATCCGCCTCATACCGGAATTTTTCATCTAAAATAACGGCATTTTCTTGTGTCAACAGCGTGTTCCACGCTTCTTCGTCGCTGGAGAAGCGCGGGGAACGTTCGATCAACTGGAGGCGGCCGTTCAGAAAAAAGGTCGGATCGTAGGCGGTCACGCTAAAGGTGCTGACTTCCTTCCATACGCCTTCCGCGAGTACGTTAAGCCGGTAAGGCGAAACGGAGTTCACACGGTGAATCAACCCGCTCACTTCCGGTTCGGTTTCAGCGGTTCGTATAAGCGCATCGCGCTCCGCATCGTCCGAATAGGCAGCGTAAGCGGGATAGCCCATAAGCGAATCCTCTACCTTGCCGCCCTCCTCCGTATACAGCCATTGATAGCTGATCGCAACAGTCGTCGTCAGCATCATGAAGACGATGCTGAATATCGCGGAGATGACGAAAGCGCGGCTTTTCTTTCTTAGCGGGTAACGGAAAGCGAGCATGACGGATGCCCGGTTGCCGCCGATCTTTCTGTACAGGGGCGCAAAGGCATGCTCCAGGAGCGGGAGCGACTGGATAACGGCGTAAACGGCGGCGACGGAGCCTAGCAGCCAGACGCCAATAACCGATAATCCTTTGGCCAAAAAGCCGACTCCCATCGAGTCCAGCCACTCGCCTCCAAGCGGAGTCAAGGTCTGTACCAAATGAAAAAGGGGCAGAGCCGCGCAGATGGCGATCAGAAGCAAGCGTCCTGCCGTAAGCTTATGCGGCTTGGCCGTCTGCATGCCCCCGCCGCGCAGCGTCTGAACGATCGGCTGCTTCGTCAGCGCGCGCGAAGCGACCGCCGTCACGGCTAACTGGAACGCCACGACCGCTGCGGCGGTCACGACGATCGCCTGAACCGGCAAATGCGGAACGAGCGGAATGGATAGCCCCTCGTAGCGCTGGACGGTTTCGGCGAACTGCTGACGGAAAAAGGCGATGAGCCCGTAGCCGAGAGCGCAGCCGAGCAGCGTGCCTGCCGTTACGCTCAGGACGTTAAGCAAGGCGGCCTCCGCTCCGAAAATAACGCGAACCTGCCGATTGCGGAGGCCCAGCGCACGAAGAACGCCCAATTGTTCATTGCGAGCATCGGCCAGCATGAGCAGCACTTGAAGAAGCAGCAGCGCACCGGCGCAGGAAGCGGCAACACTGGCGATCAGGAAGGTCAAGCCGTACCTCGCTTGCAGCGCATTCACTTTGGCGATTGCCGTTTCCTTCTGCTCCGTAACCTCGAACAGCGGCATAGGCACCGGAAAATGAGGCGGCTCCGCCGATACGCGGCCCGTCGAGACGAACATCGAATGAAAACGTCCTTCTTCCAGCTGAGCCAGACGACGCGCGGTTTCGGGCCTGACAAGCAGCGTGCCTGACGCGTTTGCACTCCCTCGGTAGCCCGTTATCCCGCTTTCGGGCGCTACCTGCTTAACCTTGAGAAGCCGCAGCCCGCCGGACGGCTCGTAGACGCCGATCAATTCGCCTTGCCCGATGCCGAGCTTGGAGGCGACGGGAGCGGAAACGACCGCTTCGTCTTCGGTCGGCGCCGAGCCGAGAACGGCCTGTTCGCCAGGGGCGAAGACGGAAGCCGCGGCAAAATCGATGCCCAGCACGAGCGTATCCGCAGCGGCCTGTACCGGCTGCCGGTCTTTGTCCAGCTTGACGACAGTGCCTGTCGTCCGCACGACGGGAAGCGTCTGCAAGCCGGATCCGGCGAGCTTCCCGGTAATTTCGGCGGTTTCCTGCGATGCAAAGGATGCGTTCGGGCGTACGGGGGTGATTTCCCAATCGACGGCACCGAAATGAGCCTCCATCCACCGCTTTCCGCTCTGTTCAAAAGAATGATGAAACACGATCGCGGCAACGATCAGCATGGCGCCGATGCAGCCTCCCGCAATCGACAAAAGGGTTTGCTTCGGCGAACCCTTCACGTGCTGCCAAGCCATTTTCCATACAAGCGGGGATTTAAGCACGGTCGTATCCGCCTCCTCCCGGTTGCTCGGAGACGATCCGGCCGTTCTCCATCCGCAGGATCCGGTCCGTCTGCTCCGCGATTTGGGGGTCGTGGGTGACGATGACGATCGTCGTGCGCCGGTGCTCGTTCATTTTGCGCAAAAGCCCGAGCACCTGCTCGGCCGTCTTGCTGTCAAGCGCCCCGGTCGGCTCGTCCGCCCAAACGACCTTGGGATCGCCGACAAGCGCCCGTGCGATCGCAACGCGTTGGTTCTGGCCGCCGGACAGCTCGGCTGGGAATCGTTTGGCCTTGTCGCCCAAGCCTACTTGCTCGAGCGCTTCATAGGCTCGCGACTTCGCTTCTTTTTCGGAAAGACCTCTGCCGATGAGCGGCAGAGCGACATTATCCAGCGCGTGAAGAACCGGAATGAGATGATACGTCTGAAAAACGAAGCCCATATGCGCCAGCCGGAAAGCGGCCAGCTTATCGTCGTTCATGCCGTGGAGCGGGGTGCCGTCGATCCGAATCTCGCCTTCGTCGGCCCTTTCGATACCGGCCAGCAAGTGCAGAAGCGTCGTTTTGCCGCAGCCCGACGGGCCCATGATGCTGATCATTTCTCCGTCCCGGACGTTCAAGCTTACTTGCTTGAGGGCGCGTGTCTCCGACTCGCCTCTGCCGAACGTTTTGCTGATTTGCTTTGCTTCGATTAAGGGCAATTCGCCGGGATGCTTTCGAGGGTTGCTCACGTTTGTTTGAGGATACGATCCGATCATTCGGTATACTCCGCCTTTCGCCATTCGTTATCGTACATTCGCAGAGTAGCACGGCGATTTGCAGCCGGAATGGAGAAGTTGTGCAGATTTGATGCAGAAACGGGATGGAGAGAATACCGCATAAGGCGGCTATAAGATGCGGCTCTTTCCGGCTTCATTAAGTTTCGGGGAACACCGGAAGCACAACGGCGAATGTCGTATGCTTCCCCCAGTCGCTGCTGACGGAAACGGTCCCTTTATGCGCCTCGACGAACTCCTTCACGATCGCGAGCCCAAGACCGAGACCGGTCATAGCGTCTGCTTTCCCGGTTTTGCGGGAGCCCCGGTAAAAACGCTCGAAGACGTGCGGGAGCTCCTCTTCCTCAATGCCCATTCCGTCGTCCGTTATGCGGATGACGGTTTGCCGTTCGCTGCCGGCCACCGCGATATGTACGCTCGTCCGCGAATGCCGGACGGCGTTCCCGATTATGTTGACCAGCACTTGCTGGATCCGCGATTCGTCTCCGTACGTTCGCGTCTCGCCGGGACAGTCGACGCTGATGCGGCAGCCGTTTTCCTCGGCTGCGGCCATGACCGCGTCAATGACCGAAGCCGTTAGCGCCCGCAGCGAGAACCAGCGCTTCTCGAGCGGCAGATGTCCGGATTCCGCCAGCGCCAGCTGCTGCAGGTCATGAACGAGCTTGGTCATACGGTACACTTCGTCGTGCAGCAAGACCAAACTTTCGGGCGCGAGAGGGGTTTGACGGACAAGCGCGTTCTCGAGCTGCGCCCGCATGACGGCAAGCGGCGTTCGAAGCTCGTGCGCAATATCCGCAATCATCGTCTTCCGTACCTTCTCGAGCTTGCGGATACGCGTTTCCAGCTGCTTCAGCAAGCTCTCGATATCCCGGTCAAGCTCGCTGCCGGACGGGCCGGCGGTAAGCTCTTCCCCACGACTGTTTCCGGCTTCGGACGAGTCGTTCGCCAAGCGCCGAAGCCTGCCGAGGACATGGAGGCGCGTTTCCGTTTCGCCTCTTCTCGTGAGCCTGGATAGGGCAAGAAAGAAACAGACGCCGGCCGCTCCGGCGGCTGCAATCAAGGCAAAGGTCCTCCAGTTGGACAGGCTGGGCTTGAGGACCGGCGCCGCGTCGAAGTAGCCGACAACCTCGCCTTGGTACAAAATCGGCGTATAGCTGCGGATGGCATCCGGCGCGGCCTTCTCGCTACCCGGGCCGAATACCGGCTTCAGCGAGGCGTCCCACAGCCGTAGCCCGCCGAGAGAACGGTCCGCGGCTTTGTCGGCCAGCGTTCGGCCGGCTATCCCGGACCATGAGCCTTGCATGCCGAACATCGCCGTTAGATAAGAATCCCAAAACAGATCGTTCCGTAGCTGTTCCTGTTCCCTGTGCGAGGCCGTCTGCCACCCGACGATGGCGGCCGATACGAGCGTGATCAGCAGAATGGCCCCGATTCCCCGTAACAAGACGGCTTCAGTCAATGCCATTTGGCGGATCGGCCGCGGCGGATTGCCGGCGGTCCCGTTTTCGGACGGCCTCATAAGCCGCCTCCGAACTTATAGCCGATTCCGAATACCGTCAGCACGTATTGCGGCTCGACCGGATTGTCCTCGATCTTCTTGCGCAAATTGCGGATATGCGAATCGATGGTCCGTTCGAAGCCGATATAGGCGTCGCCCAGCGCTTCATCCATAAGCTGCAAGCGGCTGTATACGCGGCCGGGGTGCTTGGCGAGCTGAAGAAGCAGCGCGAACTCGGTACGAGTAAGAGGGAGCTCCTCGCCTTTTTTGCGAACGGTATGCTTCCCCTCGTCGATGAGCAGTTCCCCTCTTACCCATTCGTGAGAGGAGGGGGCTGCGGCAGGCTCGTTCCCTTTGTTCGTTCGCCGGAGTACCGCTTTGATGCGCGCCTGCAGCTCGCGCATGCCGAACGGCTTGGTCAGATAGTCGTCAGCGCCGATTTCCAGCGCGAGCACCTTGTCGAATTCGTCGGACTTGGCGGTCAACATCATCACAGGGGTTTTCCACTTCGCTTGGATTTGCTTGCACAAGTCGATTCCGGAGCCGTCCGGCAGCATCCAGTCCAGCAAAATAAAATCGAATGCTTGTCCGTTCAGCGTCGCTTCAGCCTCCCGGACTGTTCGGGCACAGGCGACCGAAAAGCCTTCGGCTTGCAAAAAGGCTTGTCCTTCCTCGAGCAATCGCCGCTCATCTTCGATCCAAAGCAGACGGATCATACCACTCAACCCCCGATTCGGATTAGTAAAAATAAATAGGTGCCGTCACCGGAGATTTTAGCATGCCGGAGCCTTGTATCCAACCATAATTAGGCAACTAGAATTGACCGTTTCCCGGACTTTTGGTAATATAAGGATAACGTACATATGTTCGCTTGTCTACCTATTTGACAGGCCGAACTCCCCTCGCATAGACTAAAATTGGACTGCGGCAGTCGGGCTCGTTCTGAGCGCGGATTGCATGCGAAGCGGAGGGAAAAAGAATTGCCTATCGATATATCCGGCTGGAAGCATATATTTAAAATCGACCCCGACCGATACGTATCGGACGAGCACCTCGACTTGCTGTGCGAATCGGGGACGGATGCCATTATGGTAGGGGGTTCGAGCGGCGTTACTTTCGACAATACGGTGGATCTGCTGTCGCGCGTGCGGCGGTACGAGGTACCTTGCTTGCTGGAAATTTCTACGAGCGAAGCGATCGTGCCCGGCTTCGACGCCTACTTCGTTCCGGTGGTGATGAACACGGACGACGGGCAGTGGATAACGGGCCAGCAGCAGCAGGCGGTGCGCGATTTCGGCGCGACGATGGATTGGGATCTGATCGTCCCGGAAGCCTACGTCATATTGAATCGACATTCGACTGTGGCGAAGGTAACCGGAGCGACGGAGATCCGAGAAGACAAAGATTTGATCGCTTACGCCAGGCTGGCGGACAGATTATTCCGTTTTCCGGTATTGTATGTGGAATACAGCGGCACGTTCGGAGACATGGAACTGGTAAGGAAGGCCGCAGGGGTTCTTCGGCAAGCCAGGGTTTTCTATGGCGGCGGCATCGACGGGCCGGATAAGGCTCGTCTAGCTGCGGAAGCGGCGCATACGGTCGTCGTGGGCAATGTCATTTATGACGATATCGAGCGGGCGATATCGACGGTTCGAGCCGTTAAGGGGTAGCTATTTACCCGGCGCGCCGACTACAAGATTATCTCGGGAAGGACAATTACCTATATGAATGCAATGATCGACATCAATCAGGCCGTGGCCAAATTGAATCCGCAGCAACGACAGGCGGTCGAATCGGTTAACGGACCTCTTCTTATTATGGCAGGCGCAGGCAGCGGCAAAACGCGGGTGCTCACGCACCGGATCGCTTACTTGATCGCATCCCGCAGAGTAGCGCCGTGGAGCATTCTGGCGATCACGTTTACGAACAAAGCGTCGCGGGAAATGCAAGAACGCGTCGAGAAGCTCGTGGGCGGCTCGGCGCGCGACATTTGGGTATCGACGTTCCACTCCATGTGCGTGCGGATTTTGCGCAGAGACATTTCACGGATCGGATTTACCTCGAATTTCACGATATTGGATTCCGCCGACCAGTTGTCGGTTATTAAGACTTGTATGAAGGAACTGAACGTCGACACGAAGAAGTTCGAGCCGAAGGGCGTGCAAGCCGCCATGTCGAGCGCCAAGAACGAACTGATATCGCCGGAGCGCTACGCGGCCAAAATCGGCGATTATTTTACCGGACTGGTGGCGAAGGTCTACGAGCTCTATCAGAAGAAGCTGAGAAGCAACAACTCGCTCGACTTCGACGATCTGATCATGACGACGATCCAGCTGTTTCAAGAAGTGCCCGAAGTGCTCGAGCACTATCAAAATAAATTTCAATACATTCACGTGGACGAGTATCAGGATACGAACCGCGCGCAATATATGCTCTGTCAGATGCTCGCCGACAAGCACCACCGCATTTGCGTCGTGGGGGACAGCGATCAGTCGATTTACCGCTGGCGGGGAGCCGACATCTCGAATATTTTGAGCTTTGAGGAAGATTACCCGGAAGCGACAACGATTTTGCTGGAGCAGAACTACCGGTCGACCGGCAATATTCTGAACGCGGCCAACAAGGTCATTTCCAACAACACCGGCCGCAAGCCCAAAAACCTGTGGACCAGCAAGGAGGACGGGGCCAAAATTCGCCTGTTCGAGGCGGACACGGAGCATGAGGAAGGCTATTTTATCGCTTCGGAAATCAACAAAGGCGTTCAGCAAGGGAAATCGTTTTCGGATCATGCCATTTTGTATCGTACGAACGCCCAGTCCCGGGTTATCGAGGAAATTTTGATCAAATCCGAAATCCCTTATCAAATCGTAGGCGGCATCAAGTTCTACGACCGTAAGGAAATCAAGGATATTCTCGCTTACCTGCGGCTGATTTCCAACCCGGACGACGATATCAGCCTCATGCGGGTCGTCAACGTGCCGAAGCGGGGAATCGGCGATACGACCGTCGATAAGCTTTCGGAAAGAGCCGGTCAGCTCGGCGTCTCGCTTTTTGCGCTGCTCCGGAATTTAGACGACCTGGACATCAATAGCCGCACGAGAAATGCGCTTTACGATTTCCGCGATCTGGTCGACGACCTATCTCGCATGGTCGAATATTTATCGGTCACGGAGCTGACCGAAGCGATGCTGGAGAAGACCGAGTACAAGCTCGAGCTGCAGCGGGAACGCACGCTTGAAGCAACCTCGCGGCTGGAGAACATCGACGAGTTTCTGTCCGTTACGATCGACTTCGAGAAGCGGAACGAAGACAAGTCGCTTGTTTCTTTCCTGACGGACCTCGCTTTGATCGCCGATATCGATTCGATGGACAAAGACGCGGACGAGTCCGCGAAGAGCGCAATCGTGCTCATGACGATGCACAGCGCCAAGGGGCTGGAATTCCCGACCGTCTTTATTATCGGGCTGGAGGAGGGTGTGTTTCCGCACAGCCGGGCCTTCCAGGACAATGAAGAGCTGGAGGAAGAACGCCGCCTGGCATACGTCGGCATCACACGCGCGGAGAAGGAATTGTTCATGACAAGCGCACGTACGCGTACGCTGTTCGGACGGACGAACTCGAACATGCCTTCCCGGTTCCTGAAGGAAATCCCGGATGAGCTGAAAGAGTCGCTTTCCCCTGTTCGCGGCCGGGGACGCATGGGGGCGGCCGGGGGCGGCTGGAGCAGTTCCGGCGGCGGAGTAAGCTGGAGTGCTTCGCGCAGCGGGCAATCGGGCGGCGCCGTATCTGCAGGAGGCGCGCAGCCACCCGCGCGGATGCAGCCTGCCGCTCAAGCTGCAGGCGCAGGCAAATCGATCGATTTTACGACAGGCGACAAGGTGGCCCATGGCAAATGGGGGACCGGAACGGTCGTCGCCGTAAAAGGCAGCGGAGACGATACGGAGCTGCAAATCGCATTTCCCGCGCCGGTCGGCGTGAAGCGGCTGCTGGCCAAATTCGCCCCTATCACCAAAGTGTAGATGGGTTTCAGGTCCGTAAACACGGACGTAGTTTATAACTTAAGAGAGGATGATTTCCAGTGGCGGATCAAACGGCCCTTTTGCAGGAGCTGATCGACGAAATCAACCGGCATAACCATCTATACTACACTCTCGATACCCCGGAGCTCAGCGACAAAGACTACGACGTTCTTTATGACCGGCTGGTGGCGCTTGAGAAGGAAACGGGCGTCGTTTTGCCGAATTCGCCCACGCAGCGGGTCGGCGGCGACATTCTCAAGGGCTTCGACGAGCATAAGCATGCGGCCAGGCTATGGAGCCTCGATAAAGCGCAGAACCGCGAAGACCTTATGGCATGGCATACCCGCGCCCAAAAGCTTGTCGATCAGTATAATGCGGCACATGAGGAAGATCCGCTGCCTCCGCTCTCGTTTGTCGTGGAGCTGAAGTTCGACGGACTGACGCTTAATCTTACTTATGAAGGCGGCCAGCTTGTTCAAGCGGCCACTAGAGGCAACGGCGCGGTTGGCGAGGGCATTTTGGCGCAGGTTCGCACGATTCGCTCCATTCCTTTGCAAATTCCGTACAATGAAGGCGTTATCGAAGTGCAGGGGGAAGGCATGATGTTTCTGTCCGTGCTGGAAGCCTACAATAGAGCTGCGGAAACGAGCGGGAAAGAGGCTCTCAAAAATGCACGCAATGCCGCTGCCGGCGCGCTTCGTAACTTGAATCCGAAAGTAACGTCGGAGCGGAAGCTGAACGCGTTCATTTACAACGTTGGCTATGCGGACAGCCTGCAATTTGCCGATCACAAGGAAATGGTCGAGTTTTTGCGCGGCAACGGGTTCAAGGTGAATCCGTATGTCAAATTTCTCGATTCGATCGAGGAGGTTGCCGAAGAGCTCGAGAAGATCGCGGAGCAGCGCAGCAGCTTCGATTATTTAATCGATGGCGGCGTCGTCAAAATCAACGATATGCGTACCCGCGAGGCGCTCGGCTACACGGAGAAGTTCCCGCGATGGGCGGTTGCCTTCAAGTTTGAGGCGGAAGAGGCGACAACGACGCTCTTGTCCGTTTCGTGGGAAGTGGGACGCACAGGCAAGCTTACTCCCGTCGCCAAGGTGGAGCCGGTTGACCTGGCGGGCGTAACCGTGCAGAACTGTACCCTGAACAACATAGGAGACATCGAGCGCAAAAACTTGAAGCATGCACTCGGCAGCCTTGTTTATATTCGCCGCTCGAATGACGTCATTCCCGAAATACTCGGGAAAGTCACCGAGGAGAACGACGGAGCCGAAATAACCGCTCCGGAGTCCTGCCCCTCCTGCGGATCGGCGTTGGAGCAGCGCGGCGCGCATATTTTTTGTCCGAATAAGCTCGGCTGCCGGCCTCAGCTGATCGGGCGCATCACGCATTTCGCTTCGCGCGACGCCATGGACATCGATACGTTCAGCATTGCGACGGCTGAGCAATTGTACGATGAGCTAGGCGTACGAGACCCTGCGGATCTGTATTTTTTGAAATTCGACCAGTTGATCGGACTGGAACGATTCGGAGAAAAGAAGGCTACCAAGCTGCTAGACGCATTCGAGAAGAGCAAGAGCTGCGACCTGTCTTCCTTCTTGTTTGCGCTCGGCATTTCGAACACGGGCAAAACGACGACTAAAGTGCTGGCCGATTATTATCGAAGCCTCGATCTTATCATGCAGGCGACCAAAGAAGAGCTTGTCGGTCTTCCGGACATCGGAGATATCGTAGCGGACAGCATCGTATCTTTCTTTGCCGATCCGCTCATGCGCGATAGCATATCCCGTATGCTGGCGGCAGGCGTGACGCCGTTCGCCGAAGAGAAGACGGCTGTAGTCAATGAGGACAATCCGTTCAACGGCAAAACGGTCGTGCTTACCGGGACGCTGCAAACGATGGGGCGTGACGAGGCAGCCAAGAAGCTGGAGGCGCTCGGCGCAAAGGTGACCGGCAGCGTTTCGAAGAAGACCGACATCGTTATAGCCGGCGAGAGTGCCGGAAGCAAGCTGGCTAAAGCGCAGGAGCTCGGGATTCAGATCATCGACGACGAGCAAGAACTGAGACGCCTGTTAGGCGAGTAGGCATGGAATGAGCGAAGCGTCCGGAAACGGACGCTTTTCGCTTCACAGCTCTCATTATGCAGGCCATTTTCTTCCTCCTAAAAAAACGTAAGTTTATGCTTGCATTCCATTAAACATCTATGTTATATTGTTTCTCGCCGCTTCAAACCGGCTAGAAACGAAAAGCCAGCTCAAAAAGAAATTCAAAAAAAAGCTTGCAAAACGTTTTGAAATCTGATAACATACATTCTTGTCACGACGGCGACGCGAAAATAATCGCATCATGTCGAAAGGACAAAAAAGTTCCTTGAAAACTGAACAATGAGCGAATAAAGCCAGCAAAACAAAGCAACAAATCGCATGAGCAAGTCAATATCGAAATAAAACGAAGCCTCGGCTTCAACTTTTATGGAGAGTTTGATCCTGGCTCAGGACGAACGCTGGCGGCGTGCCTAATACATGCAAGTCGAGCGGATCTTTCCTTCGGGAAAGGTTAGCGGCGGACGGGTGAGTAACACGTAGGCAACCTGCCTGTAAGACCGGGATAACTCACGGAAACGTGTGCTAAGACCGGATAGTTGGTTTCTCCACCTGGAGAGATCAGGAAAGACGGTGCAAGCTGTCACTTACAGATGGGCCTGCGGCGCATTAGCTAGTTGGTGAGGTAACGGCTCACCAAGGCGACGATGCGTAGCCGACCTGAGAGGGTGAACGGCCACACTGGGACTGAGACACGGCCCAGACTCCTACGGGAGGCAGCAGTAGGGAATCTTCGGCAATGGACGAAAGTCTGACCGAGCAACGCCGCGTGAGTGATGAAGGTTTTCGGATCGTAAAACTCTGTTGCCAGGGAAGAAGGGTGAGGAGAGTAACTGCTCTTCATTTGACGGTACCTGAGAAGAAAGCCCCGGCTAACTACGTGCCAGCAGCCGCGGTAATACGTAGGGGGCAAGCGTTGTCCGGAATTATTGGGCGTAAAGCGCGCGCAGGCGGTTGTTTAAGTCTGATGTTTAAACCCAGGGCTCAACCTTGGGTCGCATTGGAAACTGGGCAACTGGAGTGTAGGAGAGGAAAGTGGAATTCCACGTGTAGCGGTGAAATGCGTAGAGATGTGGAGGAACACCAGTGGCGAAGGCGACTTTCTGGCCTATAACTGACGCTGAGGCGCGAAAGCGTGGGGAGCAAACAGGATTAGATACCCTGGTAGTCCACGCCGTAAACGATGCATGCTAGGTGTTAGGGGTTTCGATACCCTTGGTGCCGAAGTAAACACATTAAGCATGCCGCCTGGGGAGTACGCTCGCAAGAGTGAAACTCAAAGGAATTGACGGGGACCCGCACAAGCAGTGGAGTATGTGGTTTAATTCGAAGCAACGCGAAGAACCTTACCAGGTCTTGACATCTGGATGCAAGCGTTAGAGATAGCGCCCTCCTTCGGGACATCCAAGACAGGTGGTGCATGGTTGTCGTCAGCTCGTGTCGTGAGATGTTGGGTTAAGTCCCGCAACGAGCGCAACCCTTGATCTTAGTTGCCAGCATTAAGTTGGGCACTCTAGGATGACTGCCGGTGACAAACCGGAGGAAGGTGGGGATGACGTCAAATCATCATGCCCCTTATGACCTGGGCTACACACGTACTACAATGGCCGGTACAACGGGCTGCGAAACCGCGAGGTGGAGCGAATCCTAAAAAGCCGGTCTCAGTTCGGATTGCAGGCTGCAACTCGCCTGCATGAAGTCGGAATTGCTAGTAATCGCGGATCAGCATGCCGCGGTGAATACGTTCCCGGGTCTTGTACACACCGCCCGTCACACCACGAGAGTTTACAACACCCGAAGTCGGTGAGGTAACCGCAAGGAGCCAGCCGCCGAAGGTGGGGTAGATGATTGGGGTGAAGTCGTAACAAGGTAGCCGTATCGGAAGGTGCGGCTGGATCACCTCCTTTCTATGGAGATCATGATGGCTGTAGGCCGTCGGATCAATAAGCTGGTTTTACTCGCTCATGTTCAGTTTTGATGGAATTTTTAGTTCCATCCCTTTGGGGCCATAGCTCAGCTGGGAGAGCGCCTGCCTTGCAAGCAGGAGGTCAGCGGTTCGATCCCGCTTGGCTCCACCAAATAGACTCCAGAAAATGGTTGAAAAAAACCACTTGCAAAGAGTCGAAGAGATGTGTTACATTAGATCTCGCCGCTTTTGAGGCGGTAAGAAATAATGAAACGTTTGTTCCTTGAAAACTAGATAGCGAAGCAATGCAAAACATCCTTAGTTTTTTTGTAGCGATCTCGAGAGAGATCATTGGTTAAGCTACTAAGAGCACACGGAGGATGCCTAGGCGCTAGGAGCCGATGAAGGACGTGGCGAACAACGAAATGCCTCGGGGAGCCGTAAGCAGGCGTCGATCCGGGGATGTCCGAATGGGGGAACCCGCACGTGGTAATGCGCGTGTACCATACAGTGAATACATAGCTGTATCGGAGGCATACCCAGGGAACTGAAACATCTAAGTACCTGGAGGAAAAGAAAACAATAGTGATTCCGTCAGTAGCGGCGAGCGAACGCGGATTAGCCCAAACCAAGGAGCTTGCTCCTTGGGGTTGTGGGACGTCAATGTGGGAAAAGTTCGTTAGGTGAAGCGGTCTGGAAAGGCTCGCCATAGCAGGTAACAGCCCTGTAGCTCAAAACGAACGTATCCCTAGACGGATCCCGAGTAGTGCGGGGCACGTGAAACCCCGTATGAATCCGGCAGGACCATCTGCCAAGGCTAAATACTCCCTAGCGACCGATAGCGAAGCAGTACCGTGAGGGAAAGGTGAAAAGAACCGCGGGAGCGGAGTGAAATAGAACCTGAAACCGTGTGCTTACAAGAAGTCAGAGCCCGTTAATGGGTGATGGCGTGCCTTTTGTAGAATGAACCGGCGAGTTACGTTCACGTGCAAGGTTAAGCTGAAGAGGCGGAGCCGCAGCGAAAGCGAGTCTGAATAGGGCGAATGAGTACGTGGTCGTAGACCCGAAACCGTGTGATCTACCCCTGTCCAGGGTGAAGGTGCGGTAACACGCACTGGAGGCCCGAACCCACGAATGTTGAAAAATTCGGGGATGAGGTGGGGGTAGCGGAGAAATTCCAATCGAACTCGGAGATAGCTGGTTCTCCCCGAAATAGCTTTAGGGCTAGCCTCGGAATGAGAGTAGTGGAGGTAAAGCACTGATTGGGTGCGGGGCCCGCCAAGGGTTACCAAGTCCAGTCAAACTCTGAATGCCACATACTTCTGTCCGGGAGTCAGACAGTGAGTGCTAAGATCCATTGTCAAGAGGGAAACAGCCCAGACCATCAGCTAAGGTCCCCAAGTGTGTGTTAAGTGGGAAAGGATGTGGAGTTGCAAAGACAACCAGGATGTTGGCTTAGAAGCAGCCACCATTTAAAGAGTGCGTAATAGCTCACTGGTCGAGTGACTCTGCGCCGAAAATGTAACGGGGCTAAACACGCCACCGAAGCTATGGCTACAGCAGCAATGTTGTTGGGTAGGGGAGCGTTGTGTATAGGTTGAAGGTCGATCGTAAGGACGGCTGGACAGTACACAAGTGAGAATGCCGGTATGAGTAACGAAAAGACAAGTGAGAATCTTGTCCGCCGAAAGCCTAAGGGTTCCTGAGGAAGGCTCGTCCGCTCAGGGTAAGTCGGGACCTAAGGCGAGGCCGAAAGGCGTAGTCGAAGGACAACAGGTTGATATTCCTGTACCACCGTAGCCGTTTGAACGACGGGGTGACGCAGAAGGGCAAGGACGCAGACGGATGGAAGTGTCTGTCCAAGCAGTGAGGCTGATGTGTAGGCAAATCCGCACATCGTGAAGGCTGGGCTGTGATGGGGAGGGAAATTTCGAAAGTACCGAAGGTCTTGTACTCATGCTGCCAAGAAAAGCCTCTAGTGAGGCGAAGGTGCCCGTACCGCAAACCGACACAGGTAGGCGAGCAGAGCATGCTAAGGCGCGCGGAAGAACTCTCGTTAAGGAACTCGGCAAAATGACCCCGTAACTTCGGGAGAAGGGGTGCCTCGGTAGGGTGAATAGCCCGAGGGGGCCGCAGTGAAAAGGCCCAAGCGACTGTTTAGCAAAAACACAGGTCTGTGCGAAGCCGCAAGGCGAAGTATACGGGCTGACGCCTGCCCGGTGCTGGAAGGTTAAGGGGAGCGGTTAGGGGCAACCCGAAGCTGTGAACCGAAGCCCCAGTAAACGGCGGCCGTAACTATAACGGTCCTAAGGTAGCGAAATTCCTTGTCAGGTAAATTCTGACCCGCACGAATGGCGTAACGACTTGGGCGCTGTCTCAACGAGAGATCCGGTGAAATTTTAATACCTGTGAAGATGCAGGTTACCCGCGACAAGACGGAAAGACCCCATGGAGCTTTACTGCAGCTTGATATTGGACTTGGGTACGATCTGTACAGGATAGGTGGGAGCCTTAGAAGCATGAGCGCCAGCTTGTGTGGAGGCGACGTTGGGATACCACCCTGATCGTATCTAGGTTCTAACCTACTCCCGTGATCCGGGAGAGGGACCGTGTCAGGCGGGCAGTTTGACTGGGGCGGTCGCCTCCTAAAGCGTAACGGAGGCGCCCCAAGGTTCCCTCAGAATGGTTGGAAATCATTCGAAGAGTGCAAAGGCATAAGGGAGCTTGACTGCGAGACAGACAAGTCGAGCAGGGACGAAAGTCGGGCTTAGTGATCCGGTGGTACCGAATGGAAGGGCCATCGCTCAACGGATAAAAGCTACCCTGGGGATAACAGGCTTATCTCCCCCAAGAGTCCACATCGACGGGGAGGTTTGGCACCTCGATGTCGGCTCATCGCATCCTGGGGCTGAAGTAGGTCCCAAGGGTTGGGCTGTTCGCCCATTAAAGCGGTACGCGAGCTGGGTTCAGAACGTCGTGAGACAGTTCGGTCCCTATCTGTCGCGGGCGCAGGAAATTTGAGAGGAGCTGTCCTTAGTACGAGAGGACCGGGATGGACGTACCGCTGGTGTACCAGTTGTTCCGCCAGGAGCATCGCTGGGTAGCCAAGTACGGACGGGATAAGCGCTGAAAGCATCTAAGCGTGAAGCCCCCCTCAAGATGAGATTTCCCAGTATGTAAGACCCCTTGAAGACGACGAGGTAGATAGGTTCGAGGTGGAAGTGCAGCAATGCATGCAGCTGACGAATACTAATCGGTCGAGGGCTTATCCAACATCTTTGCATCGACAGGTGTAAGGACTACGAAGGAACAAGGATGAATGCAGAACTTCGCATCTAGTTTTCAGGGAGTAAACCCCCTGTATATGGGCAACATGTTTGGTGACGATGGCGGAGGGGAACCACGCGTACCCATCCCGAACACGACCGTTAAGCCCTCCAGCGCCGATTGTACTTGATCCGCAGGGATCTGGGAGAGTAGGACGTTGCCAAGCAGCTCGCAGCACCATCACTGGATAACCAGTGATGGTGCTGCTTTTTTGTTGTGAAGAACGATAGAAAATGGCTGGCACACTCGCAAACTGCTCTATATTCTGCTGTATGAACGGGCATTATTAAAGAAACCCCGAGCCGGAACGTGCTCGAGGTACGGACGTAACGATATTATGCGATGTAGAACGACGAATCGAGCGGATTGCATTTGATTAGACCGGTTTTGTTGAGCTTGCGGAATCTCCAAAGGTGGAGGAAACGGGGGAATAGCACCCAAGTATGCATGATCAGCAAACTGTAGAAATAGACGGGTTCCACCCAAAGGTATGTCATAGCGATAACCGCCGTACCGACGACGAATAGATGAAGATGCAGGCGCTTGAACAGAGAAGCGGCAATAAAGCCATCGGGCAAATAGCCGACGGACGGGAAGTCGAGCTTTATTTTCCATACGTTGCGGTTGTTCGCATGCGCGAGGGATAACAGCTGACGCAGCAGCAAAACGTGCAGAAGCTGGACGATCACATAGGCGATCAGAATAGAAACGACTGCGCGTATGCCGAATGTCGTAAACAGAAGGGTCGTTCCAAGCAGAAGCGCGCCGGCATACATGGTTTTGTAGTATTTGCTGTAAGGAATTTTCTTGAGCAGCGTGTAGTTGTAGATGGTGGATTGTTCGGATAAATGACGATCTTTCATGGTGCCTCCCGACGCAAAATGGACATGATTCCTATATTCATTATCGGCTAGAACAAGGCAGATTGGAAGAGCAGTACGGATTTCATTCTTTCGGAATGATTGGTACATACACGCGGCGCCCTTTTTTCTCATATGAATATACAAAGCAATGAAAGACGTTGCGGAAAATTAGTTTAAGAGGTTTGGTTATCGGTTATACTAATAGAAAAAGAATCGGGGTGACGCTTATGGAAGAGCCGAAGCAAAGCGTCTGTATCATATGCAACGAACCGAAGGCGGAGGGAATCGTTGTCGTATCGGAATTTATTTGTGAAGAATGTGAAGCGGAAATGGTCCGTACGGACGTGCAAGACGCGAAATATCCGTTTTTCATCAATCAGATGAAGCAGATTTGGTACAGTAAAAATGCATAAGCGAACGGATGACATCGCTACAGATTTATTTTATTATAGAGGTAAGGGGGATAAGCAGATTATCCTCCTTTTTGCTATGCGGAAAGCCGGTTGATGGGGGAATAGACATGGACAAGCATCGGGCGCCTATATATGAAAAAATGATTGCGCACCATTTTCAAAGTACGGCGAGTTTTCACGTACCGGGCCATAAGAACGGACGGGGCGTGTATCCGGAAGCCAACGCTTTTTTTGCCGGCGTAATGGGTATTGATTTCACGGAGATAAGCGGACTGGATGATCTGCATAGACCTTCGGGAGCCATAAAAGACGCGCAGGAGCTGGCGGCGGCATGCTTTGGCGCGGAGGAAACCCTGTTTCTCGTTGGCGGGAGCACGGTAGGCAATTTGGCGCTGATCACGGCGCTTTGCGGATCGGACGATATCCTGATCGTGCAGCGGAATGTACATAAGTCGGTGCTGCACGGGCTGATGCTGGCGGGAGCGAAAGCGGTATTCGTATCTCCGCGATGGGACGAGGATTCGCATCTGGCTACCGGCGCTTGTCCGGAAGATATTCGGAGAGCGATAGAAGCCTATCCCGAGGCGAAAGGCGTATTGCTGACGAATCCGAATTATTACGGCATGGGCATTGATCTGGCGCCAATAGCCGGGCTACTCCGCAGCCATGGAATACCGCTGATCGTCGACGAGGCGCATGGCGCGCATTTCGGGCTCCATCCCGGCGTGCCGGTTTCGGCATTATCATGCGGTGCGGATGCGGTCGTGCAATCCACGCATAAAATGCTCACGGCCATGACGATGGGCGCGATGCTTCATTTGCAGGGCGAGCTCGTAAACCGTGCCGAAGTGAAGCAGCGGCTTGCGATGCTGCAAAGTTCGAGCCCTTCTTACCCGATTATGGCTTCTCTTGATTTGGCTCGTCTGGACGCGGCCGTAAACGGACGGAGCAAAATCGGAACGGGGCTGGAACGTATCGCCCGGCTTCGCGAACGCATTTTGGCTTTAGGGTGCTACAAGCTGGTCGATCGCAAGGCGAGCACGACGGCCTTTGAAACGCTGGATCCTTTCAAGCTCACCGTTTCGGAACGCACGGGCACGTTGGACGGTTTTATGCTGCAGGAGGAGCTGGAGAAACGGGGCTGCTTTGCGGAATTGGCCGATGCCGAGCATGTGCTGCTTGTAGGTAGTCTGGCTTCGGCTTCCGAGGATTATGAACGTTTGTACGAAGCTTTGGCGGACATTGCGGAAAGCCGAGGCTTACTCTTCGCTTCCGAATCCGAAATCAAGGGCGGTAAACGGACTAGGCGGGATGGCAACGTGTGGGGAAGCGAATTCACGGGTAACCTATCGGAGCCCGTATCTTTTCGTATGTCCAAGCAGCGTGGAGAAGCCGTTGCGGTTCCGATCGAACGGGCTTTAGGCCTCATATCGGCTGAAATGATCATCCCTTATCCTCCGGGGATTCCCTTGCTGTATCCGGGAGAACGGCTTACGCAAGCATGCATCGAAGAGCTGGAGCGTCTAGCCGAATGCGGCGCGCGTTTTCAAGGAGCGACGGACGAAAAGCTCAAGTATGTCTATATTTTGGCGGAATGACTTCTTATCAAGGAAGCGGCTTAAACGGGAGCGTCAGGGCTGACAAGTAGAGACAAGGGACCGAAAGCAGACATATTGGCGTTAAATCCTCAGAAAACATGATTTTTCGCGATTTATCGCAGGTTTTCGGGCTGAAAAAGAGGAATTCCTACGAAAATAATAGAATATACCTATATACCGAATAAACGACGAATGGAGCATCTCCGATGAACAAAGGGCTATTTATCACAATAGAAGGCGGAGAAGGCGCCGGCAAGACGTCGATGATCGGGCGGATCCAAGCATTATTGTCGCAAAAGGGACGTACGGTAGTGGTCACGCGGGAGCCTGGCGGTATCGAAATCGCCGAGCAAATCCGCGAGGTGCTGCTTAATCCGAAGCATACCGCAATGGATGAACGTACGGAAGCGCTGCTATATGCGGCTGCCCGCAGGCAGCATCTGGTTGAAAAGGTCGCTCCTGCGCTGGAACGAGGAGACATCGTGCTGTGCGATCGATTTATCGACAGCAGTCTCGCATACCAAGGGTATGCGCGCAGGCTCGGTATCGATGAAGTGCTCTCGATCAATACATTTGCGATCGGGACGCTGATGCCCGACTTGACGTTTTATTTCGATCTGGATCCGGAAGTGGGGCTTGCCCGCATTCGTTCGAACGAAGGCCGCGAGGTGAACCGTCTGGATCTGGAGAAGCTTGATTTTCATCACCGGGTTCGCCAAGGCTATTTGGAGGTAGCGCTTCGCTTTCCGGAGCGTATCGTTAAGGTAAATGCCGACAGGCCGCAGGACGATGTGTTTGCCGACGTAAAAGCGGTATTGGACCGTCATCTGGAGTAGCCGAAGCGATTCGCGAACGCATGCGAACGTATTGGCGTATAGTGTATAATAGAACCTATACGCAAATGTTGTCTTTTGTCTGCTTTTACTAGCAGAACGGTTTGCTTTTTTGCTGTATAATTTTATAAGGAGGGATTGCCATGAAGCTGGTCATTGCCGTAGTGCAGGACAAAGATAGCAATCGTCTTTCCAATGCATTAATTAAAGCGGGGTTCCGTGCGACCAAGCTAGCGAGTACCGGCGGATTTTTGCGGGCGGGGAACACGACATTTATGATCGGTGTCGAGGATGACCGCGTACCCGAAGTGATGCAAGTCATCAAGTCCAACTGTAAAGTCAGGGAGCAGCTGGTTACGCCGGTATCGCCGATGGGCGGCACGACCGATTCATACATCCCGTTCCCTGTTGAGGTTCAAGTTGGCGGTGCGGCTGTATTCGTACTTCCGGTCGAGCGTTTCGAACACTACTGATCGATAGCGGATTCATCCGATTGCAATGCGATAGAAGGAAGGTAGGGCATTCCGATGAAAATCAATCCGGGTTGGCGCCCCTTCGGCAACGAAATAAAGCCGGCCGACAATCAGACCAGCCGGGACGTCCAGGCTAAAACGTTCTCCGACATGATGCGGCAAAACGGGGAGCAGGCGTCGACCCATGAGCTGAATCGGATGATCCAGCAAATTCAGCTGCAAAGCGAACGGCTGGCGAAGTCGATGACGGTACGCGAACTTCGCCAGTATAAGTCGTTGATCAAGCGGTTTCTTGAAGAAACCGCGAGAAGAGGCGTCCATCTCCGCGAGACGCGGGGCTGGGACCGGCGCGGCCGTACCAAGAGATATAAGCTGCTGGAGGAAATCGACGAGAAGCTGCTTTCCATGGCCGATGAGCTTCTTGAAGACGAACAGGGCAGAATCGAGCTGCTCCAGAAGATCGGCGAAATTCGCGGCATGCTGATCAACTTTTTATTTTAACGGGGACCTACTCATGTCATTTCAAACGATACCCGGCCAGGAGCGTGCCAAACGCATGCTGCAGAACGGGCTGCAGCAGGACACGTTATCGCATGCCTATATTTTTAGCGGTCCGGTCGGCTCCGGTCGAGAGCGGATGGCGCTCGCTCTGGCGAAAGCGGTTTTTTGTACGGAAAATCGCGAAGAAGCATGCGGGCAATGTCTGGCATGCCGCAAGGCAGAGCACGGCAACCATCCGGATTTATATGTGATCGAGCCGGACGGAGCTTCTATTAAAATAGACCAAATTCGCGACCTGCAGAAGCAGTTTGCCTACCGAACAGGCGCAGGACAACGGAAGATCGTCATCCTGAAGCAGGCGGAAAAAATGACGCTGCAGGCAGCGAACAGCCTGCTCAAATTTTTGGAGGAGCCGCAATCGGCTATGATCGCCATCATGATTGCGGAGAACGGACAAGCGCTGCTGCCGACGATTCGTTCGCGGGCGCAATGGATTCCGTTCACGCCGATGGCCAAAAGGGCTATGGAACAGCTGCTAGTCGGCGAAGGGAATTCCCATTCCATCGTTCGCGCAGCGGCGCAGTTGACCGCCGGTCTCGACGCAGCCCGCTCGCTAGTACAGGAGCCGTGGTTTGCAGAAGCTAGAAACGTAGTGATACAATTGGCTAAAGACACGCTTACCCGCTTGCCGGGAGCGGCTGTCGCGGCACAGCAGAAGGTGGTTAAGACGGAGCTTGCGGAACGTTTGCCTGTTCTGCTCGATCTGTGGCTGCTATGGCTGAAAGATATGATTCAACTGCAATCGGGAAACAAAGAGGATATCGTTTATATAGATCAAGCGGAGGCTATGATGCCGCTAGCGCTCTCTAAGGGACCGCAGTACTGGGTCGCTTGCATGGAGCACGTACTGGAAGCGCAAAAACGGCTTCGAACGAACGCCAATCCGCAGCTTGTGCTGGAACAGCTTATGATTGCCATGAATGACGCATAATCGTTAGGCGTTAACCGTCAGCTTGAACGCCGGCAACAGCGCGAAGGAGTTGCGGCGGCAGCAGCGCTATCCGCTTGATGAATGGACAAGTTACACACCTGGGGGTGATATTCGTGTATTCCGTAGTAGGCGTTCGCTTTAAGAAAGCGGGCAAAATATTTTACTTCGATCCGATCGATCTGCAAATACAGAAGGAAAGTCACGTCATTGTCGATACGGCCCGCGGCCTCGAATATGGGAAAGTGGTTATAGGCAAAAGGGATGTGCCGGAGAATGATGTCGTTCTGCCGCTCAAGAAAGTAATCCGTCAGGCCAATACTAATGACGAACAAATCGTCTCTTCTAATAAAATCGCTGCGCAGGAGGCTTTCGGGACTTGCCTCAATGCGTTTAAAGATTATAAAATGAAGCTGATCGACGTCGAATATACGTTCGACCGCAGCAAGCTGTTCTTCTACTACACGGCGGAAGGCCGCGTCGATTTCCGGGAATTGTTGAAACACCTGGTCAAGCTTTACCGTACGCGTGTCGAGCTGCGGCAAATCGGAGTCCGGGATGAGGCCAAACTGCTTGGCGGAATCGGTCCGTGCGGGCGGACGCTATGCTGCTCGACGTTCCTCGGCGATTTTGAGCCGGTCTCGATCAAGATGGCTAAGGATCAGAATTTGTCGCTCAATCCGACGAAAATATCGGGCCTTTGCGGCCGTCTCATGTGTTGCCTCAAATATGAGCATGATAACTATGAGAGTGCGAAGGACGAGTTGCCGCGTGTAGGCAGATTGGTGGTTACATCCCTCGGCAACGGCAAGGTTGTCGGGCTGAATACGGAAGAGCGCACGATAAAGGTTCAAATTTTTGACCTTGGCAAAGTGGTGGAGCTTCCGTCGGAGGATGTAGCCGAGCAGGAATAAATAGGGAACGATTATTCAAGGCGGCGGATTTCGTAGCACTGGGGTGAAACGGTGGATAATCAGGATCTTTTTGGACAAATGGAGCGGATGGAGGAGCAGTTCGCCCTTGCTTGCGCCGATATGACAGCATTGAAGGCGAAGTTTGTTCAACTGCTTGAGGAAAACAAGCGGCTAACGATCGAAAATCAGCAGCTGCGCAAACTGTTGAAGAAAGACCCTTCCCAAGAAGTTTCCGGCCGTTCCGGGAAGGAAGTCCCGGCTGTCGGGGAAGGGTATGACAATTTGGCGCGTCTCTATCATGAAGGCTTTCATATATGCAATGTGTATTATGGACATTTGCGGATGGAAGGCGACTGTCTCTTCTGTTTGTCCTTCCTAAATAAATAATGCCCGCCGTAGAGAGTGGATCTCTGCGGCTTTTTTTGAAATGCAGGAAAAGCGAGGCTACCGATGACAACCGTTACTTTACAGCCGAATGAACGGCTTGACGATTTATTGACGGAGCAATTGAAAATCATACAAAGCGATGAAGTATTCAGCTTCTCGATGGACGCCGTGCTGCTGGCACGATTCGCAACCGTTCCGCCCCGGGGGAAGGTCATTGACCTATGTACGGGCAACGGCGTCGTGCCTTTGCTGCTCTCGACCCGCACGAAGGCGTCGATTGTCGGCGTAGAGATTCAAGACCGGCTGGCGGACATGGCCCGGCGAAATGTCGTGCTAAACAAGCTGGAGGGACAAATCGAGATGCTGCACGGGGATCTTCGAACGATCCATGAGGAGCTTGGCCATGGCGTATATGATGCGGTGACGGTAAATCCGCCCTATTTGCCGGTACAAGCAGGCGAACAGAACGTAAACAATCACATTGCCGCCGCACGGCACGAAATTTATTGTACGCTTGAGGATGTCGTGTCCGCATCCAGCAGACTTGTCCGCACAGGAGGGCGTGTAACGATGGTGCACCGGCCTTCCCGGCTGATCGATATTGTCCTCTTGATGAGGCAGGCCAGATTGGAGCCGAAACGGATTCGCTTCGTCCACCCGAGAGAGGGAGCCGAGGCGAATATGGTACTTGTTGAAGCCCTTCGCGACGGGAAGCCGGATCTTCGGATGCTGCCGCCCCTCGTTGTCTATAATGAAGAAGGCCGCTATTGCGAAGAGTTGATGCGTATCTATTACGGAGAATCGCGGGAGCTGGGCGGTCAGCCTGCGGAAGGCGGCAAGGAGTAGGAAAAAGCGGCTCAAAATCGTAGACTGCGATGTATGACAGCGGCCGCAAACGGTGCAAACTGAAAGATAGATACCAAAAGAGACAGGAGAGTTTGGTGTGGACGTACAGCAAAGCTACCGCCAGGAGGGTGCGCAGGGAACGCTTTATCTGGTAGGAACCCCGATCGGCAATCTTGAGGATATGACGTTTCGCGCCATCCGCATTCTGAAGGAAGTCGCATGGATTGCAGCGGAGGATACGCGGCAGACGCGCAAGCTGCTTACGCATTATGACATTCAAACGAGAATGGTCAGCTATCATGAGCATAACAAGGAAGCCAGCGGCAAAGAGCTTGTCCGGCTGATGCAGGACGGACAGTCGGTGGCGCTGGTGAGCGATGCCGGCTTGCCGGCTATTTCCGATCCGGGGTATGAGCTGGTCAAGGCGGCTGTGGAGCAGGGAATTGCCGTCGTGCCGATACCGGGGGCCAATGCGGCTTTATCGGCGCTGATCGTATCGGGTCTGCCGACGGAACGATTTCTGTTTGCCGGCTTCCTGCCCCGGGACCGCAAAAGCATGCATGAGGAGCTGAAACGGCTGCAGCCGGCTGAAGCGACTCTCTTATTCTACGAATCGCCTCACCGGATCGCCAAGACCATCGATCATATGCTCGAGGTATGGGGAAATCGGGAAGCAGCTCTCGTTCGCGAGCTGACGAAGCGATACGAGGAGGTTGCTCGCGGGACGCTAGAGGAAGCGCAGGCTTTTTTACGAGAGAACGAGCCACTTGGAGAATACTGTCTGGTGGTGGCGGGAGTAAGCAAAGAAGAACGGACGCTGGCGGAAGCCGGATGGTGGAGCGGCTTTACGCCGGAGCAGCACGTGGAGCACTATACCCGGCAAGGGCTGGACAAAAAGGAAGCAATCAAAAAAACGGCAGCCGATAGAGGCGTGCCGAAGCGCGAGATTTATAATCTGTTTGTATAAGTTCCTACATAAAAAAAGGATCCTGAGCCAGCGGTGACAAGCACTCGCGACGCTCAGGAACTAGAGGAGATATGAAAAAGGTTAGAATTAACAAATGGGATAATTCTATTATAACCGATATTTCTTATTTTGTCACAGGTGTTGGCATTTCGGACAAACAAACATGACAAACTATTTTTCCTTTGAAATATGTAACGTTCTCGGCATTACCGCAGAAGATACATGCAGGCTCGTATTTTTTGAGCATGATGCGCTCGCCGTCTACATAAATCTCCAGCGCGTCTTTCTCCCCGATGCCCAGTGTGCGGCGCAATTCGATTGGAATAACAACCCGTCCCAGTTCGTCTACTTTTCTAACAATGCCCGTGGACTTCATCATAATATATTTTTCCCCTCTCTATCATAAATCGTCATTATTCGACAAAACTTTCGTCTTTTATGATACCAACCATTCCCAAAATAGTCAACCTATTTCGACGTGGTAGAATCATCCAAATGATGGAATGTAAGAATAGCTGTGAATAAGTGCGGAAAACGTTATGAAATCACGAAAAGTGTGATAAAAGCCACAAAATATCGGTGCCGATAAGGGATGCCGAAATGGAAATTGAATCAGACACGATTCGACAAATGTGAAAAATATATGTCGTCGGAATGTCGAAAAAGATTGTTTAAGGAGGGAATGTCATGAGAATGATGCTGTCGGAGGAAAAGGTATTTAAAGACCCTGTCCACAAATATATTTACGTGCAGGACGAGACCATCTGGAATTTGATCAATGCCAAGGAATTTCAGCGTTTGCGGCGCATCCGTCAGCTGGGTACCTCGTATTTGACGTTTCATGGCGCGGAGCATAGCCGGTTCTCCCATTCCTTAGGCGTTTACGAGATTACGCGCAAAATCATTTCGCAGTTCGAGCGAAACGAATATACGGACTGGCCGCACGAGGAAAGGCTGCTCTGTTTATGCGCCGCGCTCTTGCATGACGTCGGGCACGGGCCGTTCTCCCATTCGGTCGAAAAGACGTTCGGAACGCATCACGAAGAATGGTCGTGCCGAATCGTGCTGGAGGATACGGAAGTGAACCGGATTTTGCGGCGTGTCGATCCGACCTTCCCGGAAAGGGTGGCGGGCGTCATTTCCAAAACGTATCCGAATGACATCGTGATCGGTCTCGTTTCGAGCCAGCTGGACGCGGACCGGATGGATTATTTGCTACGCGACGCGTATTTTACCGGAGTGAATTACGGGACGTTCGATTTGGAACGCATTTTGCGCGTAGTCCGTCCGTATAAAGGGCATATTGTCGTCAAGGAAAGCGGCATGCATGCGGTGGAAGATTATTTAATGTCTCGGTATCAGATGTATTGGCAGGTATATTTTCATCCGGTGACGCGGAGCGCGGAGATTTTACTCGGGAAAATATTAGGCCGGGCGAAGGTGCTGGCGGAAGAAGGCTACGCCTTCTCGTTCATGCCGTATCCGCTGCAAAAGCTGATGGAGAAGAAGCTGACGGTGCAGGATTATTTTTGGCTCGACGAGGCGCTGATGCAAAGCGTGTTTATGCAGTGGACTGCCGAAAAGGACGACATTCTCGCGGATCTGTGCCGTCGGTTCCTGCACCGCAAGCTGTTCAAATATGTGGCGCTTGAGCATCTCGACGTCCCGTTCCTCGAGCGGATACGCGATCATATGACCAAGGCGGGTAAAGACAGCGCATATTACATGGAAATTGATTTTCCGTCCGACCTGCCGTACGATGTATATCGACCGGGGGATGCCGACGAAAAGCTGCCGATCATGCTGCTTGACCGTAAGGAAGAGCTCACGGAAATTTCGAGGCGCTCGGAAATCGTTCGTTCGATCAGCGGCATTCATATGGGACAGTACCATTTGTATTATCCGGAGGATTTTGTTTTGCATCCGTCGGTGCCGGAAGATATCAGACGGTTTTTGGGATAGACGAAGCGCTCACGTAAAAAGGAGAAGGACATGTTAACCGATACGCATACGCATCTGAACGCAGAGCAATTCGAAGAAGATCAAGAGGAAACGATAAAGCGGGCGCTGGAAGCCGGCGTTACGCGCATCGTCAATATCGGTATTAACCGCGAGTACATCCCCAGCTCGATTGCGCTTGCGGAGCGATACGATTTCATTTATTCGACGGTCGGCTGGCATCCTGTCGACGCCATCGATATGCAGCCTGGGGATCTCGAATGGATGGAGGAGCTGAGCAAGCACGAAAAGGTGGTGGCCATCGGGGAGATTGGGCTCGACTACCACTGGGACAAGTCGCCGAAGGATGTTCAGCAGCGCGTATTCCGCGAACAGATCAGATTGGCTCGCAGGGTCGGCCTGCCGATCGTCATCCATAACCGCGACGCGCATCACGACGTGCTGCAAATCTTGAAGGAAGAGCAGGCAGCCGAGGTCGGCGGCATCATGCACTGCTTCTCGGGAAGCTGGGAAACGGCCAAGGCGTGTCTCGATATGAACTTCCATATATCGTTCGGAGGCCCCGTCACGTTCAAAAACGCGAAGCAGCCGAAAGAAGTGCTTGCCCAGGTTCCGCTTGACCGGCTGCTGCTGGAGACCGATTCGCCTTATTTGACTCCGCACCCTTACAGAGGCAAACGGAACGAGACGGCGTACGTTCGGCTCGTTGCGGAGACGGCCGCGGAAATTCGCGGCATGAGCCTGGAGGAAATCGCCGCGATCACGACGGCGAATGCGGTTCGTTTATTTGGCTTGAAATAGCGAACAACTGCTTCAATGAAAGAATGCGATAAAAAAGCTGCTCCATCCGGTCAACAGGACCTGAAGGAGCAGCTTTTTTGCATAAAGATGAATTCAGCTTGCGCGCTGCTGCTTGCGCCGCAACCGCCGCGCGAGCAAAGCGCGGAATGCGGCTGCCCAGGCGACGCCGCCGGCAACCGCAAGTGCCGCAGGCCATGCCGGGCCGCCGGGCGAGCAAGCCCAAACGGCAGCAAGCACGGCGGCTTGGACGAGCAGCGCCGCGCCCGCGATGCCGGCGGCTGCCGGGATGCGCTGCGCTTCGCTGGCGGGGTACAGCTTCAGCCAGAACACATGGCGGTGGTATTCCGCAAGTGCGGTAAGCTGAACCCCGGTAATCGCGAGCGCGATCCCGAAGGCAACCGCCTTCGCGCCCGTTCCGGGCATCGCCGCCACGATGAGCGCCGCTACGGCGCTCAGCCGGCCGACGATGCCGAACAACTCCCCGCGGACGAAGGTGGCGGTGAACAGAAACAGATACGTATGTTGCTGTTTCATTGGCACGATCCGCGTGAGCGGCTTCATGAGCCAAGTGCGGTTTTTGGCTTGCGCGGGCAGATGCGGCACATCCGTGAACCAGCTGTAAAACCGGTAATGACGGGCCAGCTGGCGCTTTTCCAGCTCGATCAGATATGACCAAGCAATCCGGTGCTTGGGAGCGGCGGCTATAATCCCGCCCGTTACGATAACGGCGAGCAAAGCTGCAATCGCACCCGGCAGCATGCCGTAATGGAACAGGGCGGCCATGACGATGCCGTTAAGCCCCCAGCGAACGGAAGTATACACAATACGCGCCGGTTTGGCGGTCATTCTGCTTTCATGCCACGATGCCAGAAGGTTGCTCCATTTTAATAGAAGAATCATGATTGCAAGCCACCCGAAAGGTACGGCTTCAGAGCCTTTCACATGAGCGTAAAGCGGCCAAACGACGATCGTCGCAGCCATTGCCAGCCCCGCATTGATGAACAGGCTATAGCGGAAGCCCGCTTGAAAATAACCGCTTGTCCGGTACTCTGCAGGAAGCAGAAACATCGTATCCGCATCTTTCAGGAATGTTCTCGGACGACCGGACGCTAATGCAACCGTCAAAACCGGCACCGTGATCCAAGCCTGGGGGAAATCCGACGTAATTCCCTTCAAGATTTGTCCATACCCGATCGAAGCGACAATGGCAAACAGAAGAACGAAGCCGGGAAAACCGCTTCTTACAACATCGCGCAAATAAATATTCATTTCCCGCCAAAAGTCTGCACACCGCTTGCGCCAAAGTGCACGAATTTGCGGGTCGTTCCCGCCTGCTTTGACCCGTGCGTCAGTGGTTATTTTCCCGCTTTTTCTCTCGTTCGGCATCATGGTTGTTCCCCTTGCACAAGGGCGTAAAATAAATCGTCCAGCGACGCCTGTTCCAGTCCCGCCTTCCGGTTCATGTCCAAGAGTGTTCCGGATGCGACAATATCTCCGTGATGAAGCACGACAAAGCCGTCACAATACGATTCGATCGTCGACAAAATATGAGAGCTGATCAAAAAGCTCGCGCCTTTCCGTTTTTCCTCCACCATCAGCTCCAGCAGCGATCGGATCCCCAGCGGATCCAGCCCGAGGAACGGTTCGTCAATTACGTACAAGGCCGGCTCGACAAGAAACGCGCACATGATCATCGCTTTTTGGCGCATTCCTTTAGACAAAAAACGAGGTAAAGTGTCAGCCTTCGCTTCCATCCGAAATAGCTTCAACAGCTCTTCGCTTCGCCGGTCAAATACGTCGCTCGCGATGCCGTAAGCCATCGCTGTCATCCTCATATGATCGCGGACGGTCAGCTCCTCATACAGCTCTGGACTTTCCGGCACATAAGCGAACGACGAGCGGTACGCCTCCGGATTTTCGTCCAGCGTTCTGCCCGCTATGGTGATGCTGCCTTGCTGAGGCTTTAGCAAACCGAGTATATGCTTGATTGTCGTGCTTTTGCCCGCCCCGTTCAGTCCGATAAGCCCGATCATCTCGCCCTTGCCGACGGTAAACGTAATATTGCGCAGCACCGGCTTGCGTGCGAAATACCCCCCGAACACGTCATTCAGCCGTAAAATGGTTTCCATTTTGCCACCCCGTTTTCTTCCAGTCCGGATGCTCGTACACCCGCCCGATGTGGAAATTACTAGTATGTTTTTGCCCGTATTTATTATACCTCTTTGGTGCTTTTGTCACAATTTGTATCGAATGTATGCGAAATAGTGATTGTCAGTGAGATACAGCGAGTGTGGAGTGTATTATATTCAAAAAACGATAAAAACCAGCGAAATTTAGTTGAAATCTTCTCTTTTAGATAGTCTTTTCCCTCTTTACAGGATGATCCTGAGAGCGTAATATACATTTCATAATAACTTAATAACGATGCCAATTTTCCAATTCGCTGAGTTTCCGTAATGGGGAACGGGGGAACCAAAAGTAACTTTGCCGAAGTTTTTATGACGGCGGGTTATGGTTAAAGGGGTGAATCGCAGATTGCTTTATATCTGTGTAGGGCGACTCTCACGTCCGAATCCGTCAGCTAACCTCGTAAGCGTTGACGAGAGAGGTAACGATTGTCGTGCTGCAGCATAAGTCTATGCTTATAGAGCCACGAGAAGAGTTCCTCTTCTTGCGGCTTTTTTCGTTCCCTAAAAGTCCCATTCGACCAACACGGACAACTCAATAATCCTTATTTTGGAGGTGAAGCGGGAAGAAATCCGTCCGTTTCGATGTAAGGCAAGAACGGAAATTGGCTACGCACGACCCAAAAAAAACCTTAGTCACGTCACGATCATAATCATGCATAACAGTTGACGGCGGGGCTTTGAAGGAGGACCGAATGAAGTGGGCGATACCCAGCTGCTTGAGGACACCCATGTAAGACGATCATCCAGCATGACCTTCGCATTGCGTTGGAAGCATGAAAATGTGCGCACGGTAAGCATAATTGCATTAATCTCGATAGCACTGACTTTCATGTTTTTCATGTTGTTGTACGGTACGGCTACCAAAAGCGTATCTGTGGTGGTTGACGGGAAAGAGACCGTTGTGAAAACAAAGCAATGGACCCTGCAACGCCTACTGGATGAACAAGCCATTTCGATTGGCGAGCACGATCGGGTGTCTGCGACTCTTGATACGCGTATCAAGAGCGGAGATAAATTTACGATTGATTTTACCTCACCAATTGTTGTGACGGCCGATGGAGAGACGAAGACTTTGTACACAACCGGGAAAACGGTTGGAAGTGCATTGCAGGAGTTCAATATATCGCTCGGGGCGGAAGATAAAATATCCCCGGAATTGGATACGGGCGTTGCGGCAAGCATGCCGATCAAAATCGTCCGCGTCAAGAAGGAGATCGAGGAGCACGCGGTTCCGATCGCTTTCGAAACGGAGACGAAGAAGGATGCCAATCTGCTGAAGGGTAAGGAAGAAACCGTTCAGGAGGGCAAGGAAGGCACCAAGCTTGTACAGAAGCAAAAGGTTTACGAGGACGGCTCGCTTGTCGAGGAGAACGTCGTTGCGGAAACCGTGCAGGCGGCAAGCGTAAATAAAGTCGTCGCTATCGGTACGAAGGTTCCGGTCGTTCTGCCTCTTTCGGCATCTTCGCCGACGGTGGACGATGTCACAAAGAACGGCGTACAGTTCGGCTATAAGCAAATCATTAAGAACGTCACGTTAACGGCCTACTCGGCGGATAACGGCAATAAGACGTCCAAAGACCCGTATTACGGTATGACCTATACCGGCACGACAGCTACCGAAGGGCGCACGATTGCGGTCGATAAAAGCATCATCCCGCTCGGATGGTGGGTCTATATCGAAGGACTCGGTTTCCGCCGCGCGGAGGATATCGGTTCCGCCGTCAAAGGGAACAAGATCGACGTCTTCTTCGACAGCGAGGATTACGCGAACAAGTTCGGCATGAAACGGGGCTATACCATTTATGTTATAGGGCCGAAAAAACCTTCCACAGACTAGTTCGGATGGAAAAATCGCAAGCCTGTTTGCTGGCTATCTAATACGTTTATTGAAAGAAGAGGCGTGCATGCGTCTCTTCTTTTTGACGATTCGGGGGCTTTCAGGGCTACGGATTTCTTCGGTTTGCCGGTGAATCGGCGATTACTTATTAAACGCTGCTCGGCTTGTCTTTGTTGCAGGTTGGCCGATATGTCCGGGACATTATTTTACATATAGATGCTTTCGTGGTACGTTGATTGAAAAGCGAAACGCGGCTAGCGTCATACAGGAAAGGACAGGCTTTGTCATGATCAAAGAGGTTATTGTAGTAGAAGGCAAGGACGACACGACGGCCATCCGAAGAGCGGTCGATGCGGAGACGATCGAGACGGGCGGATCGGCCATCAATGAGGATGTGTACCGCCGCATCGAGCTTGCTCAGCAAAAGAGGGGCGTTATCATATTCACCGATCCGGATCATGCGGGGGAACGGCTGAGGCGGCTCATTACGGCACGGGTGCCGGGGTGCAAACATGCGTTCCTGTCCCAGGAGGAAGCAACGAAGAAAGGGGACATCGGCATCGAGAACGCTTCGCCGGATACGATCCGCAAGGCGCTTGCCGCGGTGAAGACGGACTTCACCCGGGAGCAATCCGAGATCGCTTGGGAGGACTTAATGGAAGCCGGGCTCATCGTTCATCCCCAAGCTTCCCAAAACCGGCTCGAAATGGGCAAACTGCTTGGGATCGGGTATGCTAACGGCAAACAGTTCTATAAACGGTGCCAAATGTTCCAAATCACCAAACGGCAGTTCGCCGAAGCGCTGGAACGGTTACGGGGAAGCAACGGCTAGGCAAGGGATAAGGTAGTGCTTTCTAGGTTTAGATATCGAAAAGGGAGCTTCGCGACGGGAGTCGCGATGCGGTTTATGGCACGTTGGGGATAATGAGAATAAACGTTACGGGATTTCGTCATTGGGCAAAAAGTGGGGGGAGAACGCGGAATGGGAGCGTGTTCTCATGGGTATCACCATGTGGGTGATGCGGATGAGGACGAAAGTGATGTTTGCATACAAGTGTCATCGAAGAAGGCCCCGTGGGTGCGAGTGTGAATTTCGGGGTCCAGGGGTGAAGCGACCTGGGGTCCTCTCCTTGGGAAGGGGAGGATTTAGGAGGGGTCGAAGCGCTTTTGAAGGGGTTTGGGGTTGAATCTCTTAGTGTTTAAGGGTTGGTTAAGCATAGAAATGAAAAGCCTCTTGGAGGCCGCAGGGAGGGCACTATGAACGTCGATATCGCGACACCGAGTCGCACGAAGGAAGTTATTCAAAAATACGGGTTTTCCCTCAAGAAGAGCCTCGGGCAAAATTTCTTGATCGATATGAATGTGCTTCGAAAAATCGTCGAGGCGGCCGGACTGGACGCGACGAAAGGCGCGCTGGAGATCGGTCCGGGCATCGGCGCCTTAACGCAGCAGCTGGCCAAAACGGCCGGGAAGGTTGTCGCCGTTGAAATCGATCAGCGGCTGCTGCCGATTCTGGCCGATACGCTCGGCGGCTACGAGCATGTCAGCGTCGTCCATGGCGACGTGCTGAAACTGTCGCTGGCGGAGTTGTTCCAGGAACAGTTCGGACAGGTCACGGGCGTCAGCGTCGTGGCAAATCTGCCTTATTACGTGACGACGCCGATCGTCATGAAGCTGCTGGAGGAACGGCTGCCGCTCGAGAATATCGTCGTCATGATCCAAAAGGAGGTCGCAGAAAGGATGGCGGCCGCGCCGGGCGGCAAGGAGTACGGCAGTCTGAGTATCGCCGTCCAATACTACTGCGAGCCGGAGCTGGTCGCCATCGTACCGCATACGGTGTTCATTCCGCAGCCGAATGTCGATTCCGCGGTCATTAAACTGAAGGTACGGCAATCGCCTCCCGTTCAGCTTGAGGACGAGTCGTTTTTCTTCGAGGTTGTGCAGGCGAGCTTTGCCCAGCGGCGCAAGACGATCGCGAACAACTTGTCCGCCAGGTTCTTCACCAAAGAAACGAAAGGGGCGCTTGAAGGCATTCTCCGCGGCTGCGGGATCGAACCGTCTCGCCGCGGCGAGACGCTGTCGATCGCGGAATATGCCGCCCTTAGCAACGCGCTTCGCGCAGCACTGAGCTGAGAGGGCGTACAAGCTGTTTGCGGTGGAATTTCCGAAGTGCATACACCAAACGCCTAAGGAGGCCATAGGATAAAGACTAGGAGGCGATTTTGCGATGCGGCAAGGTGACCTTGTAGTCAGAAAATCCTATAATGGGGATATCGTATTTCGGATCCAGCAGCTTATGCAGCAAAAGGCGCTGCTTAAAGGGACCGACTTCCGTTTGCTTGCGGATTCGCCCCTAACTGATCTATCCGCGCTCAGCGAATCGAGCCGTAATCGATATGAAGAAGCGATGAAAGCCAAGGTAGCGGAGTCGATGCGCCGCATGGAGCAGTTTCGCCGGGGACAGGCGGACAGGAATAGGGCGCTGCTAAAACAGGAGATGCGGGATGCGCACCCTTATTTTGAAGTGCCGGGAAAAGTGCTGCATTTGGATGGAGACCAATCCTACATGCGCAAGAGCATGGATTTATACAACGAGCTCGGCGTGCCCGCACAGGGCTTCTATGTGCCCGAATCCCAGATGGCGGATGCGCTTCAGCGGCTGCTGCCGCAGTTAAAGCCGGATATCGTTGTGCTGACCGGCCATGACGGCCTGATCCGGACGAGAAGTGCGGACGGCGCTCGCAATTTGGCCAGTTATAAGAACTCCCATCATTTCGTAAACGCCGTAAATGTTGCCCGGCAATACGAACGCAACCGCGATGCGCTCGTCATATTCGCCGGCGCCTGCCAGTCTTATTTCGAAGCGCTGCTGATGGCCGGCGCCAATTTTGCAAGCTCGCCTCGCCGTGTGTTGATCCATGCGCTTGACCCGTTGTACATCGCTTCCAAGGTATCGCTGACTCCCATTAAAGAAACGGTTCACATCGTCGATGTTATCCACCATACGATGAGCGGTCTTGACGGTCTGGGCGGCATCGAGACGAGAGGGAGCTACCGGATCGGGCTGCCGAGCCTGCAAACAGGCGTGGGAGCGCATCCGCAATCTACCAGCGCGACGTGAAGAGACGGCAAGGCGAGGTTATGTACACGGGCGAAAGTCCACGGTCGTTCTCAACTCCGTTCGCTTATCCGGCATGCGCCGACCCTTCAAACCGATCCGCGGAGAGGGTCAGGCGCATGTTTGACGTACATTCGGAGCGATACGAGACGGAATGGCGGTGGCCTCCGTATACCCGGCATGCAGCTTTGCGGTGCCGTAACCTCGTGTTGACAAAGTGAAAACGCTTTAAGTATGAACATTTTGTGAACGTAGCGATTCCTTTTTTTTAAAAAAAATAGGCAAATGTAGAAAAAATGCCGTTGACAATAGCTTTTGGTGGCTGATATAATATTTGTCTCAATTTGACATACTACCTCTAAATGGGTTATACTCAATTAGGAAAGAGGTGGTAGCTACATGGCGAAGAATGCCCTGTTGGAGATTAAACGCAGTATGGAGCCACACGTCGGACAGAAGATTGTACTACGAGCTAACGGGGGCCGCCGCAAGACGGTCGAACGCTCCGGTGTTTTGGAGGAAACCTACCCTTCCGTGTTCATCGTCAAGCTTGATCAGGAGCAAAGCGCATTTAAGCGCGTTTCCTACAGCTATGCCGATATATTGACGGAGTCCGTTGAAGTAACGGTATGCAACGATGACGGACAAGTCAGAATTACATGTATTCAGCATTAGAATGCCGATCATACACAGCAAAATCCGCTAAGGATTTTGCTGTTTTTATTTAAGTCTCAGAGTACATCCTCCGCTGATTGTTCGACTTCTCGGTAAACGTGCCATCAAAAAAGACGAAGACGTTTATCCTTGTATTTGGCTAGCGTAGACTTTTATTTTACGAATTTGGGAATTCATTCTTTTTGTTGCGGCGATATGTAATTCCTGCGGGGTTTTCGCATACTAAGCCTAATCTGCAGCAAAGGAGGGTGAATGCGAATGGCTCGAAGAAGACGCAGTGTCATGTCCGAGCAGTTCAAGTATGAGCTTGCCCAGGATCTCGGTTTCGCCGATACCGTTAAACGCGAAGGCTGGGGCGGCATAACGACGAAAGAAGCGGGCAATATGGTAAAAAGGGCGATCCAGCTGGCCGAACAATCGATTTCCAACCGAACGCCCCGTTAACGTGAAGTCAGCGAGGATCGAACCGGGCGGAAACAGCGCCACATGACCGTAGAAATGTGGGGTTAAGTTCGAGCGTACTATGGTTTTGCTGCGGTTTGTGTAAGAATTCGGCATCCCCGCTGAGCGGTAGCTTCCCGAAAAGACAGGCAGCCGAAGGCAAGAGGACTCGGCTGCCTTTTTGTAAATGGCCGTGGCGACCGCCCGTTTCCATGAAAAAAAACCCCCGAAGAGGAAGGGAACTGTCAAACCTGGCGTATAACACCCGGCAAAAAGACGCATGGCTGTGGGGGCCATTACGCGCCAAAGATGTTTTTCTCACGGGGGTCTGCTATAATGTGTTAAGTTATACATGGGTTCGCAGAGGCTTATTGTGCATGTTAATGTGCTGACAAAGGGTGTTTGCAATGAAAGTGTTGGAAAAAGCGGCGGCTAAAATTAATTTATCGCTAGATGTGCTCTATAAACGGGAAGACGGCTATCATGAAGTGGAAATGATGATGACAATGGTGGATCTTGCGGATCGGCTCGAAATGCAGGAGCTGCCCAGAGATACGATTATTATTTCCAGCCAAGCCGGCTATATCCCGCTGGACGAGAAAAACCTTGCTTTTCAAGCGGCCCGGCTTATCAAAGAACGGTACGGCGTGAAGCAAGGCGTTTATATTCATTTGGACAAAAAAATACCCGTAGCGGCCGGACTAGCAGGAGGCAGCAGCGATGCTGCAGCGACGCTGCGCGGCTTGAACCGTCTGTGGCGGCTGAACATCCCCACGGAGGAGCTGATGCGGCTAGGAGCCGAGCTCGGTTCGGATGTTCCCTTTTGCGTAACCGGAGGGACGGCGATTGCCCGGGGCCGCGGCGAGCTGCTCGAGCATATCGAAGCGCCCCCGCAGTGCTGGGTCATTTTGGCCAAGCCTCCGATTAACGTTTCGACAGCCGACGTGTACGGCAAGCTGAACGCGAAGGCGATCAAGCATCATCCCTCCACGGCGGAAGTGCGCGCCGCGATCGAGGACAAGCATTTCGAAAGACTCTGCGCTTCTCTTGGCAATGTGCTGGAGGAAGTGACGCTTGACCTGTATCCGGAGGTTAGACAGTTGAAGGAGTGCATGGTTAAGCTCGGAGCCGACGGTGTACTCATGTCGGGCAGCGGTCCTACCGTATTCGGCCTTGTGGCCAAAGAAAACAAAGCGGCGCGTATCTATAACGGCCTGCGCGGCTTTTGTAAAGAAGTGTATGCCGTTCGGCTGCTGACGTAACTGAAAACAGCCGAATCGCCGTCGTATCGGCATCTATTCTCCGGCCGGTCTTTGAAGTGCGTCACTTGCATCACATTCTCGTTATTTTCTTCGTCTTGCGTGGCATTTTCGCTTCTTTTTCATGGGAAACTTGAAAAAAGCCGTATAAAAATGCTATATTCTCAATATAATATTCGGATTTTGCTGAGAACGGTTAGGCTTACGAAGTGCGTTTCCTCGGAAACGCTTTAGGGAGGCGCCCATGAAAAAATTGAAACGAAGCGCAAGACTGGTCGAAATGACGCAATACTTATTGAGCCGCCCCCATACGCTAATTCCGCTAACGACCTTCGCGGAACGGTATGGCTCGGCGAAATCGTCGATCAGCGAAGATTTGGCGATTATTAAAGAAGTGAGCGAAGAAGAAGGACTCGGCGATTTGCTAACGCTCGCAGGGGCCGCCGGCGGCGTAAAGTTCGTCCCCAAGGTGCCTATGGAGCAGTCGCTTTCCTTCGTTCAGCACATTTGCAAGCTGCTTGAGCAGCCGGAACGCATCCTTCCGGGAGAGTTTATGTATATGTCCGACATTTTGGGTCAGCCCGGCATTTTGAACGAAATCGGGAAGACGTTTGCTTCCGCCTTCTATCGCCGCGACTTTGACGTTGTCATGACGGTGGAGACGAAGGGGATTCCTCTGGCTTACGCAACCGCATCGTATTTGAATTTACCGGTCGTGATCGTGCGCAGGGACAACCGGGTAACGGAAGGCTCCGCGGTAAGCATCAATTACGTATCCGGCTCGAATAAACGGATTCAGACCATGTCGCTTGCCCGCAGAGCGCTCAAAGAGGAGTCGAGGGTGCTCATCATCGACGACTTTATGCGAGCCGGCGGAACGATACGCGGCATGATGGATTTATTGCAGGAATTCCGCGCGAAGGTGGCTGGAGTCGGCGTGTTTATCGAATCCGGCGAAGTATCCGAGCATTTGGTGGACGACTACATATCGCTGGCCCGCTTGAAGGTCGTCGATTCGCGAAGCCGGCAGGCGACGGTCGTGCCTGGCAATTATTTTGACAAGAAGGATGGAGACAAATGATGAAACCGACACCGATTGCTACGAATCAAGCGCCCGCCGCTATCGGCCCATACTCGCAAGCTATCGCTCTGGGCAATCTCGTTTTCACGTCAGGCCAAATTCCGCTTGGACCGGACGGTCAGCTTGTCGAGGGCGGAATTGCGGAACAGACGCACCAAGTTTTCCGGAATCTGCAGGCGGTGCTTTCGGAGGCGGGAGCATCCTTCCAGGACGTCGTGAAAGCGACGGTTTTTTTGAAGGATATGAACCAGTTCGGAACGGTCAATGAGATCTATGCAACCTACTTCGGAGACCATAAGCCAGCACGCTCAACCGTTGAAGTGGCGCGGCTTCCGAGGGATGTTTTTGTCGAAATCGAGCTGATTGCATCGAGAAATGTCGAAACATTTTAAAAACAAAAAATAATTCGAAAATATTTCCGTTTTGCTCCAAAAAAAAGAAGGAATTAACGTAAATTTGTGGAATATTACCACCAAGTCCTTGATGGAAAAAGGTGGTGAACACAAGTGCAAATTACAGATGTACGACTCCGCCGCGTTAACTCCGAGGGGAGAATGAAGGCGATTGCATCGATTACGATTGATAACGAATTTGTCGTTCACGACATTCGCGTAATCGACGGCAACAACGGGATGTTCGTAGCGATGCCGAGCAAACGTACGCCGGACGGCGAGTTTAGAGACATCGCCCATCCTATTTCTTCTACCACCCGCGAGAAAATTCAAGCCGCCGTGCTGGCTGAATACGAGCGTGCTGCGACTGAGGAAGACGTGATTGAAGAAGGGGCATGATTGCAGCAACGCTGAGAGAGCCTACAGAGGCTCTCTTTTCTTTTGCCGCGGAGTGCGATATATTCATAGTGGCTATTTATATAGCAACGGACGTTGAATTTATTCATATGATGATTCTATATGCTCGAAAGAAACGGAGTGAGATTCGTTGAAATTATTTAGTATCGTTCTTGCCGCCGGGCAAGGGAAACGGATGAAAACCAAGAAGCATAAGGTGCTGCACGAGATTTGCGGAAAGCCGATGATTGAGCGTGTGGTCGGCATTATCGAACGGCTGCGGGCGAACCGCCAGATCGTCGTCGTCGGATACGGCGCGGAATCCGTTCAAGCCTATTTGGGGGACCGCGTTGAATTCGCCATGCAGAGCGAGCAGCTGGGGACCGGCCATGCGGTGTTGCAGGCGAAGGAGCAGCTGGAGAACGAGGAAGGCGTTACGATCGTCGCTTACGGCGATACGCCTTTGCTGCGGGAGGAGACGCTGTGCAGAATGCTTGAGATGCACCGCGAGCAAGGGGCTGCGGCAACGATCATGACAGCCGTCGTGAAGGACCCGACAGGTCTAGGGCGCATAATCCGTACAGAGGACGGCTATGTGACGGGGATTGTGGAGCAGAAGGACTGCACGCCGGAGCAGGCGCTCATCCCGGAAATCAATGCGGGAACCTATTGCTTCGACAATCGGAAGCTTTTTGCTGCGCTCGCGCAGGTAACCAATCATAACTCGCAAAAGGAATACTATCTAACTGACGTCATCGGTATCCTCAAAAATCAAGGCGATAAAATTATCGGCTGCATTTCCGACGACCCGACGGAAGCGATGGGGGTCAACGACCGGGTTCAATTGGCCGAAGCGGAACGCCTCTTGCGGGAGCGGATTGTGCGCGGGCATATGCTGAACGGCGTCACAATCGTCGATCCGGCGCAAACGTATATCGAGGACGGCGTAGAGATCGGCATCGATACGACGCTGCTGCCGGGCTGCGTGCTGAAGGGAGCTACGAAGATCGGAGAAGATTGCGTAATCGGTCCGTATACGGAGCTGGCCGATACGAAGGTTGCCGATCTGGTCGAGATTAAGCAATCGATTCTGCATCAAGCGACCGTAGGCAGCCACTCGTCCGTAGGGCCGTTTGCTTATTTGCGCCCGGGGGCGAAAATCGGCGAGCACGTCAAGATCGGCGATTTCGTGGAAATCAAAAATGCGACGATCGGCGAAGGCACGAAGGTGTCCCATCTGACTTATGTGGGCGATGCGGTCGTAGGCAAAAACGTCAATTTCGGCTGCGGATCGATTACGGTCAATTATGACGGCTTCAACAAACAGCTGACCGAAGTGGGTGACGATGCGTTCATCGGCAGCAACGTCAACTTGATCGCACCCGTGAAGATCGGGAATGCGGCTTATGTAGTGGCCGGATCGACGATCACCAATGACGTATCCGAGAACGATGTGGCAATCGCACGGGAGCGGCAGGTGAATAAAGCGGGCTACGCGGAGAAGCTGCGTGAGCGGTTTCGGGCGAAAAAAGCGCAAGATTGATAGAGGCGGCATTGCTGATGCGGTATATCGGTGTTTGGAAATTCCTCCATTTGGGTAAAGTATAGGGTAGCAATGTGCCTTAAACCGGTTTCGAGCGGGCTTGATGAGCCGCCGGAAGCCGGCGCGAGGAATTACGCCAAAGGAGGATCCAAACATGGGTATGACGTTGAAGGCGGAAGCCCGTTCGCTATCCACCAAATCGGAGATCAAGAAGCTGCGGGAAAGCGGTAAAATTCCCGGTTCGGTATACGGCAAGAAGATCGGCAGTTCCTCGATTGCGGTAGACGCAAAGGAACTGCTGACGCTGCTGCGGAGCAATCCGCATGCGATTGTGAGCTTGGATATTCCGAATGAGGGCGTTCAGCCTGTCATGATTCAGGACGTCCAGCGCGATAAGCTGAGCCGTTCGCTGCTGCACATCGATTTCCACCAGATCAACATGAATGAGCCGGTGCGCACGATGGTTGCCGTCGAGCTGACGGGCGAGCCGCAGGGCGTTAAAACCGGCGGTATTTTGCAGGTGCAAATGCATGAGGTGGAAATTAGAGGGCTGCCCGATCTGATCCCGGGAGCCATTACATTCGATGTGAGCGGTTTGGAGATGGGCGATCTGCTGCATGCCGGCGATTTGCCGATGCCGGAAGGCATTGAGCTCAAATCGGCCCCGGACGATGTGGTCGCCACGATCTTGGTGCCGCAGAAGGAAGAATCGGACCAAACGGAGCCGGTAGCACCGGAGAACAGAGGGAAGGCGGATCTGGAACCGGCGTCGCCGGTATAAGCGAAAGCTTCGCGTGTCTAGCAGTCCCGGAAGCTGAAGTAGACAAGGGGTATTTGCAAAAAAAGGATTGAGCAGCGTACGATTCCTGCTCAATCCTTTTCTTTTTGACCGTGAGGTTCGCCATTTGTGAAAGGTTCCGGGATTCCGCTACGATTTGGCATGAAGGCAAAAGTCTGAGCCCGAGATAGTGAACTCAGGTTCAGTAATAGTGAACTTGCGTTCACTATTACTACTCTGTTGACCCTCTTTCGAGCGAATAGTGAAGCAGACGGGACTATTTGGCCGTGAGGTTCACTATTTGTGAAGTTTGCTTCACTATTTTGCATGGAGTCGTGTTTTAGAGCTGGGATAGTGAAGATAGGTTCAGTAATAGTGAACTTGTGTTCACTATTTTGCTCGCTCGTACGTTCACTGCTTTGTGAGGGGACGTATCCAGTAGGTGGGGACTGCAGTCAGTGGGTGTGGTTAGTGGTGCAGTCAGTGGGAGTGGTTAGCGATGCAGTCAGTGGTGCAGTCAGTGGTACAGTCAGTAAATGCAGTCAGTAAGTGAGGCAGCAAGTGTAGCCAACAAATAAAGGTAGTAGTGTGTTCCGTAAGTACCAGTATATGCGGTCGGTTAGTGAAACCTGTTCGTGTCTGTTAGCGTGGTTTGTTGATAAATTTGTGAGCGATCGCATAAAACGGAGAGGCTGTCCCGTCGCCATTTTCATGGCTTTCGGGACAGCCTCTTGCTTTGCGTGTATGGAAAACGGAAGTGTGACCCTCCGCTCTACTTTATGCTTCCGATGCCAGCTTGACGGCTTCGCGCACAAACCCGTTGGAGCGGGTAAGAAGCTTGTCGGCGTTATGACGGTCGACATTTGCGAGCAGCATGACGATAGCCGTCTTCACATGCCCGTCCGCCTGCTGGTACGCCTCTTCGATTGCGGTATCCGTCGCATCCGTAGCCAGCCCAATGATCCTTTTGGCGCGGTGAACGAGTTTGGCATTCGACGGGTTCAAATCGACCATCAGGTTGTCGTAAACTTTGCCCATCCGAATCATGGCCGTTGTCGTCAGCATGTTTAGGATCAGCTTCTGCGCCGTACCCGCCTTCATCCGCGTCGAGCCGAGCACGACCTCCGGACCGACGACCGCTTCGATCATATGATCGGCGCAGTCGCGCATAGGCGTCCCGCTGTTGTTGCACAAGCCGATTACGGTAGCGCCCAGCTCCCGAGCGCGTTTCATCGCACCGATCACGTAGGGGGTTCTGCCGCTTGCCGCAATCCCTACCACGGTGTCGTCCGGCCCTACGCCAAGAGCGTCGATGTCGCCGGCGCCTTCTTTCGGATTGTCCTCCGCGCCTTCGACGGGATCTTTAATGGCGCGATCGCCGCCGGCGATGACGCCTTGGACCATAGACGGATCCGTACCGTAGGTAGGCGGGCATTCGCTTGCATCCAGGATGCCGAGACGGCCGCTTGTGCCAGCTCCGATATATAACAAGCGCCCGCCCTTTTGAAAGGACTGCAGAATAAAGTCCGCGGCTTTGGCGATTTCCGGCGCAAGCTCTTGAATTTTGACCGCAATTTGCCGGTCTTCCTCGTTGATGAGCCGGATGATTTCTTCGGTAGATAAACGGTCGATATTCCGGCTTCGAGGATTGACCTGCTCGGTCGTCAGTTCGTCTAACAAGTTGTACATTTCAGTCGACTCCTTTGAAGGGTGTTTCATAGGCTGTTATGCTCCCGGTATCGTTTTAGCGCGAGTAATGCGGCGCCGTATGCAGGCGGCTGGGTGGAAGCGTGAAGGGTTACCCCTGGATAAGTCCCCGCAACCTTTTCCCTGAACAATCCGGAGAACCGCGAAGAGTGAGTGAAAATGGATCCGGTCGTAACGAGATCGCATGCTTGGAACCATTCGTTTTTCCCGATCAGCGCAATGGCCGCATCCGCGAGCTCGCCGGCTGCATACAGGAGAATGTTTACCGCCGCCTTGTCGTCATCTTCGCTAGCACGGATGCAAATTTCGGCAAATTTGGCGATGTCGCTCTTCTGGATGGAATCGTTATAAATATAAGGCTTGAGTTCTGCAAGGGATGAGAAGCCGTAGGCTTCGAGGAGCAGATCCGTCATCCGGGTCGGCGGGATAATGCCGTCGAAGCTTCTCATGATCGTTCGTAAAGTGCGCAAGCCGATTTCGTAACCGCTGCCTTCATCCCCGAGGAGATGCCCCCAGCCTCCAACGCGATACCGCTCTCCCTCCGGCGATAGTCCGAAGACGATCGATCCCGTACCCGATATGGCGATAATGCCTTCCTCCCGGCCGAGAGTAGCCATCAGCGCAATTTGCGCATCATGCAGTAAGGAAACGTCGAACGTCATTTGGCGTTCCTTCTGATAGTCTTGCAAATAACGTTGGACCGCCCGCTGCTCCTCCTCCGTGCTCACCCCGGACAGCCCCAATGCGGCGGCCGTCAAGTCGAAGCCTTGTATGGCAGGAGAGGCTAACGCAGCATCGAGCAATTCACCGAGATTCCGCATGGCCTTGGGAAAGGTCACGGCGTGAGGATTCGTCGATTCGCCGGTAAGCCGCAGCAGCAAGTCTCCATTCTGATCGAGAGCGAGCGCTTCCGTCTTCGTGCCACCGCCATCGATTCCAAGGACAAGCTTCATCATGATCACCTGCTTCGTGGACGTAGTATCTTGAATTTAGTATAAGGGAATCCATTTTTGTTGTAAAATAAAAAATTGTCTTTTTAAAAATTTCTTGAAATAATATTTCAACGAGATTATAATAAGATAGTGAAAGCGGTCCCATCCGATTTTCAAAAATGCGGCTCTGCTTTCCGATCTTCAGTCCGTATGTGTTCGTACAAGGAGGGGGTAACCCGTAGTATTCCCAATAATGCGAATAACTTATCTCACTTCCATGCAAACTGAAGTCATACGTACTAACCATCACTTACTTAGGGGGAACGAAACAAGATGAAGATGAGTAAATGGTTTGCCCTGCCTATGAGCCTTGTACTTGTCGCGGGCATTGCAGCATGCGGCAAGAAAGAAGAAACGACCGAACCGGGTAAAGCCGATACGACGCCGGATACGGTTAAAGTTTGGACTTATCCCGTACATGGCACCTATGAGAATGATATGAAGGATTTGGTTGCCGAATTCAACAAGCAATACCCGCACATCAAAGTGGAATACGAAGTGCTTTCTTGGGCTGAAGGTCCGAAGAAATTCGACGTTGCCCTCAACGCAGGCGACCCGCCGGACTTGTATTTCAGCGCTGTGAACGGGCAATATGTGGATACGGGCCTCTTGCTTCCGCTGGATTCGCACATGACGAAAGAAATCAAGGCCGACTTCGTCCCGGGCGCACTGGAAACGATGCAGCTCGGCGGCAAGCAGTACGGCATTCCGTTGTACCAAGCGCTGTGGGGATGGGGAGCGAACAAGCGCATCCTGACCGAGGCTGGAGTGGACTACAAAAAGATCCAAGAGCAAGGCTGGACTTGGAGCGAGTTTACGGAAATCGCCAAAAAGCTGAACAAGAAGCTTCCTGACGGATCGCAGCAATATGCGCTTGTTACGGACGGCACTTCCCTTGACTTCCTCGACATGCTGAGCCGCTCTAATGGTTTGGTGGATTCCGTCGACGAGAAGGGCGCCTTCATCTGGAACGACGCCAAAATTCTCGATACGCTCAAATTTATCGATTCGTTGCGCAAAGACGGCTTGATGCCGAAGGAAACGGCGGCAATCGCGCCTGCTAAACGTTCCGAAATGTTCTACGCCGGACAAGCCGCGATTATCAGCAAAGCTATTCCTTACTACGACATCATGATCGCAAACCGCAATAAAGATATCGATGCAGGCAAAGTAAAAGGCGAGAAAATCGAGTACGTCCAATTGCCGGTGCCGCATGGCAACTCGATTCAAGGCTACGGTAAAACGCTCGGTAACGGAGAAGGCTACGTCATGTTCCGCCAGAAAAACGATAAAGGCGCGCAACATGCCAAGAACACGTTCCTAGTCATGCAAGCTCTTACGGGGGCAAAAGCGGGCAACTCCGCGAACGAGTTGGCTCTGCCGTTCCTCAGCCAATCCCAAGCCAAAATGTACGAAGGCAAGAGCATGGCGAAGGCGGAAAATCAGGCAACGGCGCAAAAAATGCGCTCCAACGCGTCGCCTAACGTTTCCCTGAGCATTACGACTGAAAAAGCGGCAAGCTTGAAGCAATACCGCGAGCAAGTCGTTAAGCCTCAATTGCAAGCTTTGTTTGCCGGAGAGAAAACGCCGGAGCAAGTAGCGGACGAATTCAAATCCAAAGGCCAACAAATGTTGAAATAGTCTTTCTGCAGTATAATGATTTGGTAAGGCGACTAAACAAACGTTACATGCAAGGCAAAGAGCCCTATATGGTTTCATATGGGGCCTCTTTTTTCCGAGAATGGAGGAACATGGGTGGATAATCGTATCGTTCAACCTAAACCGGCCGCATTTTCTTTCACCCGCTTTTGGAAAGAGTACGGCTGGGCCTATTTGTTTATTTTGATTCCCATATTGTTGTTTTTGGTGTTCACGCTGTACCCTGTCATTTCGGCGTTTATTATGAGCTTTCAAAAATATAACGTATTGAAATCGAGATGGATCGGTCTGGACAACTACTCCTATATGCTTAAGGACGACGTTTTCTGGAAATCCGTTAAAAATACAGTTATCTTCACCATCGGAACCGTTCCGATCAATATCGCCATTACGTTTATTCTTTCGTTCTTCATCTTCCAAATGAAAAATACTTGGCAGACGTTCTTCAAGGCGACGCTTTATTTGCCTGCGGTCGCTTCAGGCGTCACCATTTCGGTTGTATGGCTCGCTATTTTCGATCCGACCTCCTCAGGGTTGATGAACAAAATATTAGGCACCTTCGGCATCGATCCGGTCGTTTGGCTGGGGCAATCCAGTACGGCGCTATTCTCGCTCATGCTGATGAACTATTTGGGCGCGCACGGTGCCGGGATCATCTTGTACTTGGCGGCGATGGGCGGCATTCCGAAATCGCTCTACGAAGCGGCCGATATCGACCATGCCAGCGGCTGGGCGAAATTCAGCAAAATCACTTGGCCTCTTCTGAAGCCTACGACTCTATACCTTACCGTTACAGGCGTGATTACTTCGTTCCAGGTGTTTATCAGCGTTTATATGATGACCTCCGGCGGACCGAACTTCGCTACGACGACCATTGCTTATTTGATTTACCAAACGGCGTTCAACTTTTCCAATTTCGGACTGGCTTCCGCTCAGTCATTCGTTTTGGCGGCCATGATCATTCTCGTTTCCGTCGTCCAATTCAAATATTTCTCCTCCGATATCGAATATTAGGGTGGTGTGCTCGTTGCATTCAAAATCCAAAACCATTTTCATAACGATTGCCGCAGCGGTGCTGCTCCTGTGGGTGTTAATCTCGATCGTGCCGCTCTATTGGATGATTATCGGCTCGTTTCAGGACTCGAAAGCCTCGGCGTCGTTTCAGCCGCAATGGCTTCCTGACGTATGGTCGATCGCGCCTTACGAACGGTTTTTCGGCAAAACGCTGGCGCTTCGGTGGCTCGGCAACTCCTTGTTCATTTCGGCCGTGCTGACGGTAACGAACGTATTTTTCGCTTCGCTGGCGGGCTACGCCTTCGCGAAATTGAATTTCCCGGGCCGCAACTCGATCTTTTGGGTGCTGCTCAGTACGATGATGATTCCCGCACAGGTTACGCTGATCCCGCTGTACGTACTTATGATCAACGTGTTCGACCTCGGCAATACGTACACAGCTATTTTGCTGCCGTCGATCGCTAGCGTAGGGAACATCTTCTTGATGAAGCAATATATGTCCAGCTTGCCTACGTCGCTTATCCATGCGGCGCGAATCGACGCGTGCAGCGAGTTCGGCATCTTCTGGAAGGTTATATTGCCGATTGCCAAGCCGGGTCTCGCCGTGCTTGCGATTTTCACCTTCGTCGCCAGCTGGAACGACTTCTTCTGGCCTTTGCTCGTCACGAGCACGAATGACATGCGTACCATTCAGGTCGGCTTGTCCACGTTCCGCTTCGCGGAAGAGACGGACTTCGGGGCGATCATGGCCGGCGCTACAATAGGCGCGCTGCCGATGTTCATTCTATTCTTCTCGCTGCAAAAGTATTTCCTGCAAGGCATTACGATCGGCGCCGTTAAAGGCTAGACGATTACGGCGATGCGTATAGATTACGCGCATTCTGTTCTTTGGGCCCCCTCCGGAAAGCGATAGGATGACCGTCGCAGGTACGCTTAGCTTTTTGGGGGATGAGTTTGGGACTATTCAAGGAGGAATCCAAGTGGCAAAAGTCGAGTTTAGAAACGTTGTCAAAGAATACGTGGACGAAAAGAGGGGCAATTTTACTGCGGTAACCGGCTCCGACTTCGTCATTAACGATAAAGAGTTTGTCGTATTTGTCGGCCCTTCGGGCTGCGGAAAATCTACATCCTTGCGGATGATGGCGGGTCTTGAGCGCCAAACGAGCGGGGATATCGTCATCGGCGACCGCATCGTCAACGACATGCATCCGAAGGATCGCGATATTGCTATGGTGTTTCAGGACTATGCGCTGTATCCCCACATGACGATCCGGGAGAACCTGTCGTTCGGACTGAAAAACCTGAAGCGTCCGAAGGACGAAATCGAGCGTAAGGTGGCGGATGCCGCTACTATTTTGGGATTGACGGACATGCTGGAGCGCAAGCCCCGCGAACTGTCGGGCGGTCAAAGACAGCGCGTTGCGGTAGGCCGCGCAATCGTGCGCGATCCGCAGGTGTTCTTGTTCGACGAGCCGCTCTCCAACCTGGACGCTAAGCTTCGCGTTCAAGTTCGCGTGGAGCTGGCTGAGCTGCACAAGCGTCTCGGCGCGACCATCGTATACGTAACGCATGACCAGGTAGAGGCGATGACGCTGGGCGAGCGGATCGTCGTCATGAACAAGGGGGCCATCCAACAAATCGCATCCCCGACCGAGCTGTACAACAAGCCGAACAACATGTTCGTCGCAGGCTTTATCGGTTCGCCGGCGATGAATTTTATCGATGCGAAAATCGAAGGCGGGAAAGCCGTGTTCGAGGGGGGCTCTATCGTATTGGAAGATGCGATGGTGGCCGGTCTGAAAGCTTACGAAGGCAAAGCTGTCGTCATGGGCATTCGTCCCGAGCATATTTACGGCGAAGATTTCGTTCATATCGCATCGAAAGAGCATACGATAACGGCGCAAATCCAGGTTATCGAGAATTTGGGCGCGGAGAACCTGCTCTATTTCCGCATCGGCAGCAGAATGGTGACGGCACGCGTCAATCCGGAAACGGAAGGGCGCAACGGCCAAACGAAGGTGTTCGTCCTTGACCGCAGCAAGCTAACGTTCTTCGACCCGGCTACAGAGGCGCGTATTGCTCTATAATCCGGTTCACGGCAGTCCGATTCAGGAGGGGATATTGGCATGAAGAAGCTTAATCAGATCGTCGCTCAATCCGGGGCGCAAGTTTTCCGGGAGATCGTCCCGGTAGCTTTATTCAGCATCGTCAGTTCGTTGGTGCTGCTGCCCTTTATCTTTTTCCTGCCAATCGGGATGGCGGTATTCTTGGCGGTGCTGCTGTATGTGCCGATTTGCACGGGCGTGCTTTATGCAACCCACCGCATGCTGGAGGGCGGCAAAGGCAAGCTCCGCTTGATGTGGGCGGGAGCGCTCAAGTTTTACGGGGCTTCTCTTGTTTACGGGATCATGCTTGCCGTGATGGGGCTCATTTTGGGTTCGTCCTGGTGGTATTACGGGGGCAAAAGCGGAGCGTTTTATTTCGTTATCGCGGTGTTTCAAACGTATTTCGTCGCCATGGTGCTAGTCTCGCAGGTTTATACGCTTCCCTTGGTCGTGCAGGAACGAATGGGCATCTTTGCGGCGATCGGCCGCAGCTTTAAGTTATTTATAACGAATCCGTTATACACGATCGGCGCTTTTATTCAAATTGTTTGCCTTACCGTTATTTTAAGCATCACGATTGTCGGATTCGGCTTCCTGTATGTGGGGATGATGGGCGTTTATTTGAATATGCTGACCGCTAACCTCATACGCAAGGAAGGAGCCGATAATGGCTCGGGCATCGTAAACCCGATTGACGAAGCGGCCTATGCCAAGGAGCTTGGCGGCGAACCGCAGGTAGCTGCTTTTCGGTAACCGCCGGCGGTTCGGCAATGGTTCCGGCGCATATTCGGCCGAATAAAGCGAGGAGTGTTTCCAAGATGAATACAGCGGAAAAGAAACCGGCGGTTCTAACGGGAGCCGACCGGCTGGTGAATTGGGCTGAGCGCAACCTGCAGGGGGCCCGCATCGGACTTCTGACCAATCCCACGGGCGTGAACCGGCAATTCCGTTCGACTGTGGACGTATGCGCCGACTTGACTTCGGTCAAGCTGACGGCGTTGTATGCTTGCGAGCACGGCATTCGCGGAGAACGGCAGGCGGGTGTATTATTTGAGGACGAAACGGATGACCGCCTGGGCATTCCGGTATACAGCTTGTACGGCAAGAGCAAGAAGCCGACTGCTGAGATGCTGGAGCATGTCGACGCGGTCTTATTTGACATTCAGGATCTGGGCGTACGCTTTTATACGTACATGACGACGATGCTGTATATGATGGAGGCTTGCGCGCAAGCAGGCAAAACCTTCGTACTGCTCGACCGTCCTAATCCGCTGGGCGGGAACGTCAGCGAGGGAGGCATGCTGGTTCCCGGATTCGAATCGATGGTCGGCGGCTTTGCCGTTCCGTTCCGTACGGGGCTTACGCTCGGCGAGTTCGCCGGGTATGTGAACAGCCGGATCGAGCCGGCGTGCGATCTGCGGGTCGTGCCGCTGGAAGGCTGGAGCCGGGACATGGAGTTTCCGGATACGGGGCTTCCTTGGATCATGCCTTCCCCGAACATGCCGACGATGGATACCGTCCGAGTCTATACGGGCAACTGCTTGTTCGAAGGGGCGAATTTGTCGGAGGGACGCGGTACGACGAAGCCGTTCGAACAGGTCGGAGCGCCATGGATCGACGGCGCCGAGCTGAGCCGCGTCATGAACGGATACGGACTTCCGGGCGTTCATTTTCACCCGGTTACGTTTACGCCGATGTTCTCAAAGCATCAGGGAGCCTTATGCGGGGGCGTACAAACGTTCGTTACGGATAAGACGACGTACAGATCCCTGGAAAGCGGACTTACGCTGCTGCATACGATAGCCCGAATGTACGGCGAAAACTTTGAATGGATCGCACCTTTTAAGGAGGGGCGAAAGCATTTCATCGATTATTTGACGGGAAGCGACCTCGTTCGAACGTCCATCGGGGAAGAGGCCGGCTTGCAAAACATCGTGAAGCGGTGGTCCGTTGAAGCGGAAGCTTGGATGCAAGAGCGGAAGCCGTTCTTATTATATGAAGAGGGCGAGCGTCAAGCTTAGCCCACACAGCCGGATCGGTCCGGAAGCGGGAGGGGAGAGTCCCATGTTAGCAGCACTTATCAATAAAGATAGCCGGCTTATAGCCGGACTTATGTCGGGAACTTCGCTCGACGGCGTCGATGTGGCGATCGTCCGTATAACGGGCAGCGGGCAAGACTCGAAGGTGGATCTGGTCCACTACGGAGCGACTACGTATGACGATACTCTGCGAGAGCGGCTCAAAGAGTTGTGCAGCATCGAGCATTCCGACGTGGCGCAGGTGTGCGGCATGAATTTCTATATGGGCCGAGTGCTGGCGGATGCGACGAAGAAGGTTGTCGCGGAAGCCGGCTTGACGATGGAGGATATCGACCTGATCAGCTCTCACGGGCAAACGGTATGGCACATTCCCGAAAACGATCCGAAGGATGAAATCCTTGTCCGGTCGACGCTGCAGATCGGCGATCTGTCCGTGATCGCCAAGGAAACTGGCAAGCCCGTTATCGGAGACTACCGGACCGCGGATATGGCGGTCGGCGGTCAAGGGGCGCCGCTCGTGCCTTACAGTGATTATATTTTGCTTCGTCATGAGACCAAAGGGCGTATCGCGCAAAATATCGGGGGGATCGGCAACTGTACGGCGATTCCCGCCTCCGGACGGCCGGAGCAAGTCATTGCCTTCGATACCGGCCCCGGCAATATGCTGATCGACCAGGCCGTATATACGCTTTCGGGCGGTGCGCAGAGCTATGATGCGGGCGGCGAATGGGCGGCTCGCGGAAGCGCGGACGTCGGCTTTGTCGAGCAAATGATGAGCCATCCCTACTTCGCACGGCCGCCGGTAAAGACTACCGGACGCGAGCTGTTCGGCAAAGCATACGCGCTTGACTGGATCGGCCGCATGCAACGCGAAGGCCTTTCGGACGCTGATATCGTCGCCACGTTTACCGCATTTACGGCCCGCTCGATCGCCCAGAGCTACCGCGATTTCGTCCTGCCGGTCATGGCGGTCGAAGAGGTTTTCGTTTCCGGCGGCGGCGCGCACAACAAGACGCTGCTCCGGATGCTAGGCGATCTGCTTCGTCAGCAGCGGATTACGACATCCGACGAGCTTGGCATCTCCGGCGACGCCAAGGAGGCGGTGGCGTTCGCGATTTTCGCCAACAACGTGCTGTTCGGCATCCCGAACAATCTTCCTTCCGCTACGGGGGCTGCTAAGTCTACCGTGATGGGTAAGCTCGCTTTTCCGTTCTAAAAAATAGATTCCCTTGCAACAAATCAAAACGATGCGCTGCGGGCAACAGAACCGCAACCCGACAACCGACAAAGGAGTTGTACGCCGCATGGTCACTTACCGCACTTATCAATCGGGCGATGAAATTCAGCTCGTTCCATTATGGAACCGCTGCTTGACGAAGGACCCCGTTACGCCGATTCGCTTTCGCAACCTGGTTCTGCTTGATGCGAACTTCGATCCGCAGGGGCTGCGGATAGCCGTAGACGGTGAGAATCGCGTGATCGGCTGCGTCTACGCGGTTCGCCGCCTGCTTCCGATGCACGGGACGGAGCTGGAGCCGGAGAACGGCTGGATTCCTTTCTTCTTCGTCTCGCCTGCGTATCGCCGCCAAGGCGTCGCTTCCCGGCTCATGCAGGAAGCAGTCGCTTTTCTGCGGGAGCAGGGGCGGACGAACATTTTCTTCTCGTCGTATGCCCCGAATTATATTACGCCGGGCATCGACGAAACGAGCTATCCGGAAGGCTACGCCTTTCTGCAAAGCCAAGGCTTCGCCCGGTTGTACTCCCCGATCGCGATGGACTACTCGCTGGTCGATTACGAAGCGCCGGCGGAAATCGAGGAGCTGAAGCGGCAGCGCGCTGCCGAAGGCTACGAGTTCCGGCAAGCGGCGGACGGCGACTTGTACGAGGTCATTCAGTTCGCGAACGACGTGTTTAACCCGGATTGGGGCCGCGCGATCCGCGAAGGCGTTCTGCAAGGCTTGCCGCTGGAGAGCATCCTGATCGTCAGAGACAACGGGAAGCTCGTCGGCTTCTGCTTGCATGGGGGCTATGAGGGCGTCAAGGAGCGTTTCGGGCCGTTCGGCGTCGACCCGGGGCAGCAGGGCAAGGGGCTGGGCAAAATTTTGCTGTACGACTGCCTCACCAACATGCGTGCCCAAGGGCTGCACGGCGCATGGTTTCTTTGGACGGGCGAAACGACGTCCGCCGGTTATTTGTACAAGAAGGTCGGGTTCTCGATTACCCGCCATTTCCACGTCATGAAGCTCAGCAACCCGTCGTAACTCAAGCAAACCAACGGATAGAGGAGACGAACGCCATGACTACAGAGAAAAAATCTCATATTTTGGCAATTGGCGCCCATGCGGGCGATATGGAGCTTTGTGCGGGCTGCGTAATCGCGAAATACGTGCAAGAAGGGCATAAAGCGACGATGCTTCACTTGACCCCGGGCGAGAAGGGACATCCCCGTCTGACACCGGAGGAATACGCGAAGCAAAAAATCGAAGAGGCGCACAAGTTCGGCGAAATCGTCGGCTGCGACGTGAAGTTCCTGAATTACAAAGACGCTGAGATTCCCGTAAACGACGAGATCAAGTATCAAGTCGCGGACGTGATCCGCGAGGTGAAGCCTGACATCATCATCACCCACTGGAAGAACAGTATGCACAAGGACCATATGAACACCCACTACATCGTACAGGATGCGCATTTCTACGCGGCGCTCAAAAATATCGAACGGCCTCTGCCGAGCCATTTTGCCCGTAAAATGTATTTCACCGACAACTGGGAGGACGCCGACGACTTCGTGCCGGAAGTATTTATCGACATTCCGGACGCAGCCTTCGACACCTGGGTGAAAGGCTTGACCCAATACGCTCTCGGACGCGGCGAGACGGGCTTCCCGTATCTCGATTACTATAGCGCCCTGAAAGTCGTCCGCGGCGCTCCGGTATACATGAAGCGTGCGGAAGCGTTCGGCGTTCCACGCGGCGCCCATAACAAACGGCTTCAAATGTTCGAATAGGCGCAACCCTATTCTTTTATACAGGTTTGCATTAAAATGGGAGAAAGGGGGGATGGCGTGATGAACGGCGGTTTAGTGAGACTTCGGGAGATTATTGATCATATCACCGCTTCCGAGCGTAAAGTAGCCGAATTCATATTGAACGATCCTGCCAAAATGATCGGGCTGTCCGTCGCCCAGCTCTCCCAGCTTAGCGGAGGCAGTCAGGCGGCGATCATCCGGCTGTGCAAGTCGATGGGGCTCAAAGGCTATCAGGAGCTTATGCTGAAGGTCGCAGGCGATTTGCAGCAGGGGATCAACGAAGAGGCGCAAGGCTATCAGGAGATTCGGCCGCACGATTCGATCGAAACGATCGTGCAGAGCGTCTCAAACAACAACATTCAGTCCATCAGGGATACGCTCAAAATTTTGGATGTGGCGATGGTGGGCAAGGCGATCGATGCGATGTGTCAGGCGGAACGGGTGTTTTTTTACGGCCTCGGCGCTTCCAATCTGATCGCGCAGGATGCGCAGCACAAATTTTTGCGGATCAACAAGACAAGCTTCTCCTTCACGGATCCGCATCTTCAGCTGACTTCGGCCGTCATGCTGAAGAAAGGAGACGTGGCGGTGGCGATTTCGTATTCCGGAGAAACCGACCATGTGATCGGGGCGCTGCAAACGGCGAAGGAAGCGGGTGCTACCGCGATCAGCATTACCAAGTACGGCAATTCGACCTTGAGTACGATTGCGGACATCCCGCTGTTTACGTGCTCGACAGAAAATGAAATACGAAGCGGCGCGACGTCGTCGAGGATCACCCAGCTGAATGTCATCGACATTCTGTACCTTGGGGTGGCAAGCCGGAGCTATGAACATTCGGTCACGTATCTTGAGAAAAGCAGAGCGGTCATTAAACAGCTGGGCTGACCTGCGTGAGGTAAAGCTCTCCCTATCCAGAGCGAGGAAACGCGTTTCATTTCCGGAGCTGCTGTATGGGCGGGGGCTTTTTTGCCTATTCGTTCGGCTGAGAAGGGCGGCGGGTTTGCGGGCGCTGTATGGGCGGCGTGCAGGAAAACGTGCAGGGGAAAGCGAAGATATGGCGGAAGGTTGGGATGTTCCCAACCTTCCTGCTGTACCGTCATCCTCAGTCGTCAGTAACCGGGACGGGATATATACGTGTACATATTCCGATTGTAAGCGGTATTATTAATTTTGATGAAGTGCTCCGAGTAGCTCTCGACCATGCCGATATCAATATGCTGACGGCCGTCGTAAACCTGCACCGGAATTTCATGCTGGACATGATCTCGGAAATGGGTATCCTGAGTAAGCTTTTGTCCGAACACATATCGGCATGTTAGACGCAAGTAAAGGAATTCGACGATTTTCCACATGGTCATCTCCTGTGACTGTGATGAATTTTAGGTTACAATTATTAAGACATGACTACACGTTTGACAGTTGCAGGAAGCGCAAAAAATGTGTCATGGACCACATTTTCGGCAGCGAATGCTCTTAAACGGTTCAGCAGGCTAAACAATATTTGCCGGTAAGGCGGAGGTAACGCGATGAAATGGTTTGTCGGCTTGGGAAATCCCGGCCCGCAGTATGAAACGACGAGACATAATATCGGCTTTATGGCAATCGACACGTTCGCGGCCAAGTGGGGGATTGCGATGAAGCCGCAAGGCAAATGCAAGGCGTTGATCGGCGAAGGCAATGTGCTTGGCGCGAAGGTGTCGCTGATCAAGCCGATGACGTACATGAATTTATCCGGAGAATCCGTACGGGCGTTTCTCGATTATTACAAGGCGGAGCTGCCGAATATGACGGTGCTCTATGACGATCTGGATACGGCGTTCGGGCAAGTCCGGCTGCGCTACCAAGGCAGTGCGGGAGGGCATAACGGGATCAAATCGATTATCCAGCATACGGGTACGCAGACGTTTGACCGGATCCGCATGGGCATCTCGAGACCTGCACCGGGGGCGGATATCGCCGATTATGTGCTGGCCCGGTTCGCGAAAGCGGAGATGCAGCAGCTGCCGCCCGTGCTGGAGCGGGTATGCGACGCGATGGAATACAGGCTTGCGCATACGTTCGAGCAAACGATGGCGAAGTTTAACGGGTAAATTTCCGTGTAAAGCCGACATACTTTCCGGACCGCCTCCGCGTGCTGCGGGAATTATACCTGCCTGAAATGGGCATACTGGCAGGTATACGACCCGTGAAGGAGGCATATAGATGTCTGTGAATTATATTTGCCGTCACTGCCAGACGCAGATCGGCACGATCGACAGTCAAACGGTCAGCGAGTTTCAGCTCGGCTTCCATTCCTTGACCCCCGCAGAGCGCAGAGATATAATATCATATAGTCAGAATGGGGATGTTACGGTAAAGGTCGTGTGCGATTATTGCAAAGAGGCGCTCGAAACGAATCCAGAGCTGACGCTCGTCGGCAGCCCGCTGCAGTAGCCTGCGCATGTCGTTTTTGCCCCTAGGTGAAACGTTCCCGCCGTTTCGGAAGAAACGCGCGTTTCCGGGATGGAACAATCCGCTGAGATTATACATTCCGGTGAGGGGCGGAAGCCGAACGGAGCAGGCATTCCCGCAGATAGATTGCGATATATGGCCTTGGCAAGCACGCCCAGGCTTCTTTTGGTTATGGGAGAAAAACGTTCTGTCAGTTGAATGAGGTGGTAGGTTTGCAGACATTAATTCGCGCCTTTGCTGAGGATAGCGAGTTTCAATCGATTGTTTCGGGCATTCGCGGCGGCATGAAGGAGCAGCTCATTTCCGGATTGGCCGGATCGTCCAAGCAGGTGCTGATGGCTGCGCTTGCGGAGGATCTGCAGCAGCCGGTGCTTGTTATTACCCACAATATGTTTTCCGCGCAAAAAATTGCCGAGGATCTGGTCGAATGCTTGTCGCCCGAGCAAGTGCTGCTCTATCCGGCACAAGAGCTCATGGTGACGGAGACGATGGCCTCAAGCACGGAGGTGCTTGCCCAGAGGATCGACGTGCTGACGAAGATGGCTACCGGTTTCCGAGGCGTCGTCATTGCGCCGTTCGCGGGGCTGCGCAAGCTGCTGCCGAAGAAAGAAGTGTTTGCGGAGTCGCAAATTACGGTTCGCGTCGGCCAAGAGCTGGAGCTGGAAGCTTTCCTCGCGAGCATGACGGCGATCGGCTATGAACGTGTGGAACGGGTCGAGAAGAAAGGCGAGATGAGCGTACGCGGTGGCATTATCGATTTTTACCCGCTTACGTCCGAATTGCCTTACCGGATCGAACTGTTCGACGTCGAAGTCGATTCGATCCGTACGTTCGATGTTTCGGACCAGCGTTCGGTAAATAAAGCAGACGGAGTGATCATACCTCCGTGCAAAGAGATTATTGCCGACAGTAAGCGTTTGCAAAGTGCGGCGCAAACCGCCTTCGAGCTGCTGGAGGAACAGCTCTCGAAGATGACCGACCGTCAAACGAAGCAGAAGCTCAAGGAAGAAATCGGACATGAGCTGGAGATGCTTCGCGAACAGCAGTTTTTCCCGGGCATTTATAAATACATTTCGCTGCTCTATCCGGAGCGGCAGACGTTGTTCGACTACGTGGAGAAGGATACGCTGCTCGTCATCGACGAACCGGCGCGGCTGCTGGAAACGGCCCGTCAGCTGGAACGGGACGAGGCGGAGTGGATTACCTCTACGCTTGCGGACGGTAAAACGCTGCCGGCTTTTGTGCTGGCCAAATCGTATGATTCGCTTCTGCACCGGAAGCCGTTCCCTACGTTGTATTTGTCGTTGTTCCTGCGCCAAGTGCCGCAGACGGCGCCGCAGAACATTATCAATTTCATGTGCCGCGCCATGCAAAATTTCCATGGTCAAATGAACGTGCTGAAGGCGGAGATGGACCGCTGGAAGAAGACCGGAGCCAACGTGATGCTGCTGACGGGCGGAGCCGAGCGCAAAGAGCGGGTAAAGCGCGTACTGAGCGATTACCATATCGACGAACCGAAGCTGCTGGAGTGCAACCTGCAGTCCGGCTTCGAGTTGCCTTCCATCCGCCTTGTCGTCATCACGGAAGGCGAGATGTTCTCGCAGAAGCAGCGCAAGGCGCGCAAGGTCGACAAGAAGCTGGAGAACGCCGAACGCATCAAAAGCTACCAGGAGCTCAAGGTCGGCGATTACGTTGTCCATGTCAATCACGGCATCGGCAAGTACGTCGGCATCGGCACCCTGGAAGTCGGCGGCATCCATAAGGATTACATGCATGTTTTGTACGCGGGCGGCGACAAGCTGTCCGTGCCGATCGATCAAATCGATCTGATCCAGAAATACGTAGGCGCCGAAGAGAAGGAGCCGAAGGTGTATAAGCTGGGCGGGGCGGACTGGAACCGGGTCAAAAGCAAGGTTCGTTCCTCCGTCAAGGATATCGCCGACGACCTGGTGAAGCTGTATGCCGAGCGCCAGGCGACGCAAGGGTTTCCGTTCAGCCAGGACTCTCCGTATCAGAATGAGTTCGAGAGCATGTTCCCTTACGACGAAACCCGCGACCAGCTTCGGGCTATCGAGGAAATCAAGCAGGATATGGAGAAATCCCGGCCGATGGACCGGCTTCTTTGCGGCGACGTCGGCTACGGCAAAACCGAGGTGGCCATCCGCGCGGCGTTCAAGGCCGCCATCGACGGCAAGCAGGTTGCGGTGCTCGTGCCGACGACGATTTTGGCGCAGCAGCATTACGAGACGTTCCGCGAGCGCTTTGCCGGCTATCCTTTCAATATTCAGGTCATGAGCCGGTTCCGCTCGAAGAAGGAGCAGACGGAAACGACGAAGGGCGTCAAGAACGGAACGGTCGATGTCGTCATCGGGACGCACCGGCTTCTTTCGTCCGACCTCGTATTCAAAGACTTGGGACTTCTGATTGTGGACGAGGAGCAGCGTTTCGGCGTTACGCATAAAGAGAAGCTGAAGCGGCTCAAAACGAACGTGGACGTGCTAACGCTCACGGCGACGCCGATTCCGCGGACGCTGCACATGTCGATGCTCGGGGTACGCGACTTGTCGGTTATCGAGACGCCGCCGGAAAACCGTTTCCCGGTGCAGACGTACGTTGTCGAGCATAGCAACGCTCTGATCCGCGAAGCGGTGGAACGCGAACTGGCGCGCGAAGGACAGGTGTATTATTTGTACAACCGCGTTCAGGGGATTCAGCAAATGGCCGATCAGATCTCGATGCTTGTTCCCGACGCTAGAGTCGTCGTCGCTCACGGGCAAATGTCCGAGCAGGAGCTGGAGAAAACGATTCTCGATTTCCTTGACGGGGAATACGATGTGCTCGTGAGCACGAGCATTATCGAGACGGGCGTGGATATTCCGAATGTGAATACGCTCCTCGTCCACGATGCCGATAAAATGGGTTTGTCCCAGCTTTATCAGCTGCGCGGCCGCGTCGGGCGTTCGAATCGGATCGCTTATGCTTACTTCACCTACCAGCGCGACAAAGTGCTGACGGAGGTTGCGGAGAAAAGGCTGCAGGCGATCAAAGAGTTCACGGAGCTCGGCTCCGGCTTCAAAATCGCGATGCGCGATCTTGCGATCCGCGGCGCAGGCAATTTGCTGGGCGCGGAGCAGCATGGCTTTATTGCGTCCGTGGGCTTCGATCTCTACTCCCAAATGCTGTCAGAGGAAATAGCGAAGAAGAAGGTGGAGCTTGGGGAAACCGAGGCGGTTCCAGCCAAAACGTGGAGCACGCAGCTTGACCTTCATCTCGATGCCTATTTACCATCCGACTATATTTATGATAGTATGCAGAAGATTGAGATCTATAAAAAAGTGGCTAATTTGTCTACGCTAGAGGAAGTAGACGATCTGCACGAAGAGCTTGTCGACAGGTTCGGCGATCTGCCGAAGGCGGTGCTCAATCTGCTCACGGTTGCCCGGCTTAAGGTATACGGGGCCATGTATGCGATCGAACAGCTGTCGCACAAAGGGGATGATTTCCACATCCGTATCCACGACGACCAGAATGCCAATCTGGACGGCCGCAAGCTGATCGCGATCGCATCGAAGTTCGAAAATCGGATAAAATTGCAGCCCGGACCGCATATTCTCATCGAAATCAAGTGCAAAGGCTTGAATCCGGAGCAATCGCTCGAAATGGTAGAAGCATTTCTGGTACAATATAAAGAAGCGCTTAAAACGAAAGGGGAATTGCACAATGTTGCTAAATAAATCGACGCGCAAGCGGCTTCTTACGGCCGGCCTTGCGTTAACGTTGGTAGCTGGCCTGCTTGCAGGCTGCGGCAGCAAGAAGAAGGACGAGGAAACGCCGGCCGCAAACGGCTCCACAGGCGATCCGAAAGAGGTTGTGGCGACTTACAAGGACGGGAAAATTACGCGGGGCGAAATGGACAAATTCATTAGCACGACGTATTTCTTCTATCCGCAATACTCGATGTTCGGACAAGACCCGAGCTTCCAGGAGTATATGCTGAAGCAAATGACGACGATGCGTCTGCTCAGCGGACAAGCTACCGACGCCAGCAAGAAGGAAGCGGCGGACAAGACGAAGACGCAAATCGACGAAATGAAGAAAATGGCCGAAACCCAGGAAAAAGGCGCGTGGGACAAGGCTCTGAAGGAAGTCAATGTCGCGGAGAAAGACATTGAAGCTTATATGAAGGAAACGCTGACCGTCATTACCGATATGAACGGTAAGGTAACCGACGAGCAGGCTAAGGGAGTCTACGATCAAAAGCTGAAAGATGACGCTCACGCGTTCGATATCGCTACGGTCAGCCATATTCTTGTTATGACCAAAGACCCTGCCGACCAAACCGGTCAGAAGGAACTGCGCAGCAAGGAAGACGCGCTGAAGCGCGCGAAGGAAGTCAAAGCGAAGCTTGACGCCGGCGGCGATTTCGCAGCGCTTGCGAAGGAGTATTCCGATGACGGCGGTTCCAAGGACACCGGCGGCAAGTACGAGAACGAGCGCTTGGCGACGACGCAATGGGTTGCGGAGTTCAAGCAAGCCGCGATCGATCAGCCGGTCGGCAAAATCGGCGAGCCTGTCGAAACTAGCTTCGGCTACCATGTCATCAAGGTCGATGCGCGCTCGACGGAAACGTTCGACAAAGTGAAAGAAGAAATGCGTTCGGAAGTGGCCGGCAATATGGTGAACGATTATGTGGAGAAAGAGCTGCCGAAGCTGGACTTCAAAATCACCCTGCCGCAGCCTTCGCCATCTCCGTCGGAATCGCCAGCGGCGTCTCCGGCAGCGAGCGTATCGCCATCCCCGTCGGCTTCGCCGGCGAGCAAATAAGGAATCTGCAGAACGCCCCCCTAGGGCGTTCTTTTTATTTCTCCTGCGCCGTGTTTCCAATATTTTTTTGAATGGAGTACGGACGGAATACCCGAATGCGGTGCGAATCTTGTGGTATGGGCGCCGCTGCTTTGGAAGGCACCCCTATCGCGAGTTCGCCTTTCCTTGAGAATGGGGAAATGCATAACAAACTGGCAATCGATGAATACTATGCCTAGAATTAAACAAACCTCAATATTCGAATACATGACATTAGCATCCCAGTGAAGCAGCCAGTTATGAAACCAACATCGAAAGTGAGGCATCAAGAGCAATGAAAGCAACAGGAATTGTTCGTCGGATCGATGATTTGGGCCGGGTCGTCATCCCTAAAGAAATTCGTCGTACACTGCGCATACGTGAAGGCGATCCTTTGGAGATTTTCGTGGATCGCGACGGTGAAGTCATTTTGAAGAAATATTCCCCGATCGGAGAGCTCGGCGACTTTGCGAAGGAATACGCGGAATCGCTGTTCGAAAGCACCAACCACATTACGATGATCTCCGATCGAGATAATATTATTGCCGTAGCGGGAGCCTCTAAGAAGGAGTATTTGGAGAAGCAGATCGGCGCGCTCGTCGAGCAGTGCATGGAGAACCGGAAAGCGGCGATGGAAAGCAGTACGGGTCAATACGATATCGTGAAGGATATGAGCGAAACGTACAGCTCCTATGCGATCGCTCCGATCGTGGCGGGCGGCGATCCGATCGGTTCGGTTATTTTGGTCAACAAGGACGAGAATGTGAAGATGGGGCAAATGGAAGTGAAGATGGCGGAAACGGCTGCCGGATTTCTGGCCAAGCAGATGGAGCAGTAGTCCGCGGCAGGATAGGATACGATGGAAAGCAAGCTGACTTCCCGGTTCAGGGCGAACGCCTCGGATACGGGAAGTTTTTGCATGCGGCCGTTTTGCGATATAATAAGGGCAGCGTGCGGATAAGAAAGCCTGCGCGAAAGTCGTTGAAGCGGGAAGTAGGTTTGGTTGCAAAGCATGGATGTGCAGGTGCGTGAAAATAAAGCGGCGACGGCCCTATGGAAAGGGGCGGCGGTGCTCGGACTGGCGACGATCGTCTCGAAGCTGCTCGGAACGCTGCAAAAAATACCGCTGCAAAACATTGCGGGCGATGGCGTTTTCGGAATCTATAACGCCGTTCAGCCGATATATTTGCTGATTTTGACCCTCGCGACCGCCGGTTTCCCGGTAGCCGTATCCAAGTTCGTTTCGGAGCATATGGCCCTCGGCCAGCGGGCGGAGGCGAAGCGGATAACGGCTATAGCGGCTGGGGCGCTCGCTGTGTCGGGATTCGCCGGCTTCTGCTTGCTGTTCTTCGGAGCGGGCGGCATTGCTGCGCTTATGCGCGTCCAGCAAAGCGAACGGGCGATTCAGAGCGTGGCGTTCGCGCTCTTGCTCGTTCCGCTGATGTCCGTGATCAGAGGCTATTATCAGGGGCTTCACAATATGGTGCCGACGGCCGTTTCCCAAGTGGCCGAGCAATTGATTCGCGTGGCGGTCATGCTCGGTTTGCTGTTCTATATGCTCGGCGGGGCTTACGGAGACGATTGGGTTGCCGCAGGAGCCACCTTCGGCGCTGCCGCGGGGGCTGCGGCGGGACTTGCCGTCATGCTGCTGTATTTGCGCAGCAGCCGCAGGAGCGCTCTGCGGGCGGCCGGGAAGACGAGGGTGCCCGGACGGGACGAGCCGCAGCGGGCGCCGGACGGGGACGGGATGCTTTCGCAGAGCGGAAAAGCGGCGTACGAGCCGGCGGCCGTCCTGCTGCGCCGGTTTCTTGCCTATGCGCTGCCTGTGGGCTTCGGCTCTCTAGTCGTCCCGCTGCTGGCGCTTGTCGATTCGTTCACGATTCCCCGGCTGCTTATCGAAGCGGGGAGCGGCGAGGAGGCGGCGATCGCGTCGTTCGGCCTCTACAATCACGGCCAGCCGCTCGTGCAGCTGGTCGTTATGATCGCGGGCTCGATGTCGGCCGCGCTCATCCCTGCCGTCGCCGAAGCGAAGCTCAAGCGGCGCAAGGATTTGATCGAGAGCCGCGCCGCGCTGACGATGAGGCTGACCTGGCTGCTGGGGCTGGCTTCGGCATTCGGTCTTGCCGTTGCCGCACCGCAGCTTAACGTCATGTTCTTCGCCTCCGCGGACGGATCGCTGACGATGGCGATCATCGCCTTCACGGCGCTGTTCGGTACCGTCAGCGTCGTATCGGGCAGCCTTCTCCAGGGGCTTGGCCTGGCCGGCGTGCCCGCGCGCAATCTGCTGCTCGCCGCGATTGCCAAAATCGCGCTAAACGCGCTGCTGGTGCCGGCCTACGGCATCGCCGGCGCGGCGTACGCAGCCGTTCTCGCATACGCGCTGGCGGCTGCGCTCAACGTCGCGCGGCTGCGCCGCTGCGCTGGCACCACGGCCACGGGCGGCGCCGGCTTCGCCCGCCCGCTGGCGGCCGTCGCGGCCATGTGCGCCGCCGTGTGGGCGACGGCCGCGGGCGCCGAGGCGCTGCTCGCCGCGCTGCCGCACGCGCCATCGCACCGCATCGCGCAGACGGCCGCGGCTCTGGCCGCGATCGGCGCGGGTGCGCTCGTGTACGCCGCTGCGCTGCTGCGGGCGGGCGCGCTCACCCGGCGGGAGCTGGCGCAGGTGCCGGGCTTCGCCAAGGCGGAGCCGCTGCTTGAGCGGCTCCGGCTGCTGCGGTAACGGAACGATGAAAGTTCCGGCAGGTTTGTGGAAATGATGGATACGGAGCGAATGAAGGAGGACGACCGCATGCCCGGACATATTTCGGTAGTAGGACTGGGTACGGGAGACGAATCGCAGCTGACGCTCGGCATATGGCGCAAGCTGCAGCAGGCGTCTCCGCATATTTATGCAAGAACTGAGCGGCATCCCGTGCTCGGGTGGCTGAAGGAGAACGGAATCGAATACACGCCGTTCGACCGCTTATACGAAAGCCATGACGCTTTCGAGGACGTTTACGACGCCATCGCAGACGAATTGCTTGCGCTCGCAAAGGCCAATCCGGAGCGTGAGATCGTATATGCCGTTCCGGGGCATCCGATGGTGGCCGAGCAGACGACGCAGCTTTTGCGGAGCCGGTGTCCGGAGGCGGGTGTCGAGCTTACCGTGCTGGGCGGCGAAAGCTTCCTCGACCAGTCGTTCCTGCGCCTGGGGTTCGATCCGATCGAAGGTTTTCAGCTGCTCGACGCTTCACAGCTCAGCGCGAAGCTGCTTAACCCGCAGCTGCATACCGTTATCGGCCAAGTGTATGATGCTTACACGGCCTCTGACGCGAAGCTGGCGCTGATGGACGTGTATCCGGACGATTACCCCGTCGTAGTCGGCCATGCCCTTGGCGTCGCCGGCGAGGAGCGCATACTGCGCGTGCCGTTGTACGAGCTCGACCGGGTCGACGGTTACGGCAACCTTTCGCTCGTCTGGGTGCCGAGGAGCGGCGAGGAGTCGCTGCAGAACCGGTCCTTCCACCGGCTGCATGAGATCGTGGAAATTCTCCGCAGTCCGGAAGGGTGTCCGTGGGATCGCGAGCAAACGCATGCGAGCATCCGCAAAAACTTTATCGAGGAAACGTACGAGGTGCTGGAGACGATCGACGACGACGACCCGGATGCCATGTGCGAGGAGCTTGGCGACGTGCTGCTGCAAATTATGCTGCATGCCCAGATGGAGCAGGAAACCGGCGCGTTCACCGTGTATGACGTCATTCAGGGATTGAACGAGAAGCTGATTCGGCGTCATCCCCATGTATTCGGCACCCTCGGCGCCGATAACGCCGACGAGGCGCTTGCCAACTGGCAGGCGATCAAGCAGGAGGAAAAAGCGAGCAAGGGCGTGGATACGGCCCGCATCTCTCAACTTTCCGGCGTTCCGCGCGATCTGCCCGGCCTAATGAAGGCTTGGAAGCTGCAAAAAAAAGCGGCCGAGGTAGGCTTCGATTGGGATCGCATCGAGGACGTGTACGCGAAGATCGAGGAAGAGCTTCAGGAGCTGAAGGACGCGGCGCACGGACCGGGCGCTGATCCGGAGGAGGCCAAGGCGGAGCTTGGCGACTTGCTGTTCGCCGTCGTCAACGCGGCGCGGTTCTTAAAGGCGGATCCGGAGGAAGCTTTGGCGCAAACAAACAAGAAATTTGTCGCCAGATTTTCGTATATCGAACAAAAGCTCCGTGAAAACGGCAAAACCTTCGAGCAAACGAACCTAACAGAAATGGAATATTTTTGGCAAGAAGCAAAAAAAGTTTTGAAAAATTCCTTGCAGTAGAAGGATTTTCCTAGTAGACAAAGAATACATATGAGCGTATCCTATTTTCCGAATGAAACCTGTAGGAGGTAATGAAGCAAATGAACAAGACAGATCTGATCAACAACATTGCAGAAAAAAGCGGTTTGACGAAGAAAGATGTCGAAACCGTTCTTAACGGTTTCCTTGGTGAAATTACTGATGCGTTGTCGACTGGCGACAAAGTGCAATTGATCGGCTTTGGCACATTCGAAACTCGCAAACGTTCCGGACGTACGGGCCGCAACCCGCAAACGGGCAAAGCGATCTCCATTCCGGAATCGAAAGTGCCTGCGTTCAAAGCCGGCAACAAGCTTAAAGAAGCTGTAAAATAATGCGGCTCGATAAGTTTTTGAAGGTTTCCCGTCTGATCAAGCGCAGGACCGTTGCGAAGGATGTTTCCGAGCAAGGACGCGTCTGGATAAACGGAAAGGAAGCCAAACCGAGCAGCACGGTGAAGGTGGGCGACGAGCTTGCCGTGCAGTTCGGCCAGAAGCGCGTTACGGTGCGGGTGGAGCGCATTGCGGAAACAAGCCGCAAGGACGAAGCCGCCGAGATGTATACGCTGCTGAAGGAAGAATCGAACACGACGTCATAGCGCAAGGAGGCCGGGCGATTGCCCGGTCTCTTTTATTGTTCAGGAACCATTCGTCTGCAGCCGGCAGGGGCGCGTCCTTTTTTTTCGTCGCAGGCGGATGCGGCCCTTGTTCTAATTCGGGACATCCCTCCATATGGTAGAAGTAAGGGAGGGGTACATGCCATGATCGATCAAGGAAAAGTGAAGCGCCAGGAAGTGCGCATGCTGAACCGCAAGCTGCTGGAGATATCCGGCGTTATGAACGTGGAAAGCTTCGATAACGAGGAGTTTTTGCTGGAAACGGAATGCGGCTTTCTGACCATTAAAGGACAAAATTTACATATCAAAAACCTCAATCTGGAGCAAGGCCTAGTCGCTATCGAGGGACTGGTGCATGCGCTCGCGTATTTGGATGCGAACACCCAGGGCAAATCCAAAGGCCTGCTCGGCAAGCTGTTCAAGTGACGCTGAACGAACAGTTTTTAACGCTGGGGTTGATGTTTGGCTGCGGATGGGCGCTCGGCATTTTGTTCGATACATACCGCGTGCTGACTGGGCAGCTGCGTCTGCCGCGTTTGCTCATCCACCTGCTGGATCTCATCTTTTGGCTGACGGCGACGCTGTTGGTGTTTCGGGTGCTCTTCTACAGCAACTACGGACAAGTCCGGCTGTTCGTATTTATCGGTCTGGTGGCCGGGGGCTCGTTCCACTATTGCTTCACGACGGGGATCACCGTCAAGCTCGTCATGGGAATCATCCGGGTTGTCAAATGGCTGTACAAGCTGCTGCTGCGTACGATCGACTTGTTTATCGTAACGCCGATCATTTGGATTTATAAATTGGTCATCGCGATACTCGGGTTTTTGGCGGCTGCCGCTATGTTCCTCGGAAAAATTGTGTTACAATTACTGTACCCGTTCAAGGCAGCGGGAGCCGCCATCTTACGGTTCATCGTAAAACGTCTCGGATTGTCCGGAATGGCTGCGCGTTGGGCGAATGGAGCGAAGCGGGGCTGGAGCCGCTTGAAGGGCTGGCTTTTTGACAAAAAGGAATGACACCCGATTCGGTCTTGCGCGGAACGGACGGGCTTATATGGTCTTTGCCGCCGCAGACAGCAGTACAAGCATAATTCGCACACATTTCGCATACATGCGCTTCGGGCGTTCGCTCGAGGCGATTGTTATATGTCCGATAAGGCTCCTGGTTTGCTTGCGTCAGGGGGAAGTAAGGTTCCGGAAGCGGCTAGCTTCATTTTGCAGGGATCAATTAGGAGGTTTTTCAGCTTGATGACGCCGCAAGAATTATCGCATACGACGCAACCAAGCAAATCGCCCAACCGGTTGATGAAGCTCATTTCGTTCATTATGGTAAGCTTGCTGATTTGGGCTTGCGTTACCTTATGGGAGCAAATGGGCCAGTTTTCTGCAAAAGGGGAGCAACTGGAGCAGTTGGAGGCGAAGCTTGCCGAAACGAATAAGGTGCACGACGATCTCAAACGGGAAATTACCCGGCTGAACGATCCGGAATACAAGGAAGAAAAAGCGCGCAAGGAACTGCGGGTCGCAAAGCCCGGGGAAACGATCTTCGAGTTGCCCAAATAGCTTTGACGTCAGAGCGGAATAAGCGCTTTACGGAACATCGCAGCGACTGGCACGACGGGGCCTGATCGGATACGGCAGCCGCAGCCTTATAGGCGAAGTCGGCTAAGCCCTTATCCTGCTAGGTGTTTGGTCGGTTGACCAGTTAGTATGCATCAGTTATAATCTTCGTAGCCAGGTTTTTTCAAAATTTTAAGGGAGGCACATTTACCTTTATGGCAATTGAAGTAGGCAGCAAGCTGGAAGGGAAAGTTACCGGCATCACCCATTTTGGAGCGTTCGTTGAACTTCCGGAGGGCGGTACCGGCCTTGTCCACATCTCGGAAATCGCCGATAATTATGTGAAAGACGTCAACGATCATTTGAAGCTGGAGGACAAAGTCCTCGTAAAAGTGATTAACGTTGACAAGGACGGCAAAATTGGTTTGTCCATCAAGCAAGCGGTCGACAAGCCTGAAGGAACTCCTGAACGTGGAGGCAGAGAAGGCGGATTTAACCGGGGTGGCGGTGACCGTGGCGGATTCAATCGTGGTGGCGGCGGTGGCGGCGACCGTGGTGGATTCAATCGTGGTGACCGTGGCGGACGTCCTTTCAAATCAGCTGCCAACAAGCCATCGTTTGAGGATAAAATGTCCCGCTTCCTGAAAGACAGCGAAGAACGCATGTCCTCCCTCAAGAAGAACACGGAAGGCAAACGCGGAGGCAGAGGCGCTCGTCGCGACTAATTCCTTGATCATCAACCGCACGGCATTGCGCCGCTGCGGTTTTTTTGGCCTTGCTGCGGAAGGGCGTCTGCCGGATACAAGCTAAATCGGCGAGTAAAGAGGGGGGGAAGGCGGCGGACCCTGCCCCGGCTTGACAGGTGAGGGAGGGCTGGTATATACTTTGATTTGTCGTGGCGGCGTAGCTCAGCTGGCTAGAGCGTACGGTTCATACCCGTAAGGTCGGGGGTTCGATCCCCTCTGCCGCTACCATACTTATAAACCTAACGAACTTTCGCGAATGCGGAGGTTCTTTTTTTATTTTTCAGAAAGTATATCGTGGAAGTCGCTCTAAATTTCGGTAAACGCGTTTGTCCCTAATAGGACGGCGAAGCCGTTTATCCTTGAAATGTCAGAAAGTATATCCTCCGCTGATTGTTCCATTTCTCGGCAAACGTCTGGCTTCAAAGACGCCGAATGGCATTTATCCTTGTATTCTGCGATAGCAATATTGTTGTAGGGATGTGAAATATAATGTTATTTCTAGACGCATCGCCCCCCGATATAATGACAGTATCACGGCAGAGGGCAGGCGATCTTTCTGGAGAAGCATTTAAGACTGTGGTATGAACGGCCGGCGAGCGTATGGACGGAAGCGCTTCCGCTTGGCAACGGACGGCTCGGAGCGATGGTATTCGGCTGCATGGAGCAGGAACGCATCTCGCTGAACGAGGATACGCTTTGGGCGGGTTACCCTGCTCAGGAGCATAACCCGGACGCTTATGCGTATTTGCAGGAGGCCCGCAAGCTGCTTGCCGAGGGGCGCTATGCGGAGGCTCAGAAGCTGGTGCAGGAAAGAATGTTGGGGGCGGAGGGAAACGGCGTACAGCCCTATCAGCCGCTGGGCGATCTTTACTTGCGATTCGGCGGAGAGCAGTCCGAGCGCGGTTACAGGCGCGAGCTTGATTTGGAAACGGCCGTAACGGAAGTCGCCTATGAAGGACACCGGCGGACGGTCTTCATCTCGGCGGTCGATCAGGTCATGGTCGTTCGTTTGGAAAGCGACGGCCCGAATGACGTACAGGTCGAAGTGACGCTGGATTCCCAACTTCGGCATACGGCATCCATAACGGAAGAGGGGGCGCTTCTCCTGGCCGGCCGCTGCCCGAAGCGCGTGAGGAACCATAATAACGGACTCGAACCGGCCGTCGTGTACGACGAGGAAGAGCCTGGGCTGGCCATGAGCTTTGCGGCCGCCGTCCGCGTGTCGGAATGCCAGGGAGGCCGGATATCGGCCGAGGGAGATCGGATCATCGTTTCAGGCGCTTCGGCCGTCACGTTGATCTATGCCGCTGCTACGAGCTTCGACGGATTCGATAAAGCGCCGGGCTTGTCGGATGTGCAGCCCGCGGAGGTTTGCGCCGCCGTGCTGGACAAGGCGATCCGCAAAACGTACGGCGAGCTGCTGGAGGCGCATGTGCGGGATTACCGGTCGCTGTTCGGACGTGTCCGCCTTGAGCTGGGCGGTCCTGCGGAAACGGCCTTGCTGCCTACCGACGAACGGCTGCGGCGTATTGCCGCAGGCTCGCAGGATCCGGCGATGACGGCACTGGTGTTTCAATTCGGCCGGTACCTGCTCGTCTCGAGCTCGCGCCCGGGAACGCAGGCCGCCAATTTGCAGGGGATATGGAACGATAGGGTGCAGCCGCCGTGGAATTGCGACTACCATCTCAACATTAATTTGCAGATGAATTACTGGCTGGCGGAAACGTGCAACTTGGCGGAGTGCCACGAACCGCTTTTGGCGCTAATCGAGGAGCAGGCGCAGACCGGAGCGGCTACCGCCCGTATTCAATATGGCTGCGGGGGCTGGACCGCGCATACGATGTCGGATATTTGGCGGACGAACAACGTCGGCAGCAGGGGGGACGCCGTTTGGGCGTACTGGCCGATGGCAGGTGCGTGGCTGTGCCAGCATCTATGGGAGAGGTATTCGTTCGGAGGCGACCGCGGCTTTCTGGAGAACCGGGCTTGGCCGATTATCAAAGGGGCGGCTCGATTCGTGCTCGATTGGCTGGTGGAGGACGAGGACGGCAGGAGGATAACGAGTCCATCCGTGTCGCCGGAGAATTGGTTCCGGAGCGGCGATGGTACGGCATGCGGCGTGACGCAAGCGAGCGCGATGGATATGCAGCTTGCTTGGGAGCTGCTGCAGATTGCGGCGAACGTCCATGCGGAGCTGGGCATCGATGAAGCCTTTGCGCTCGAATGCGAGGAGGCTAGCGCGAAGCTGAAGCGGCCGCAAATCGGATCGCAAGGCCAGCTGCTGGAGTGGAATCGCGAGTTCGCCGAGGAAGATCCGCAGCACCGCCATCTTTCGCATCTGTTCGGCTTGTTCCCCGGCCGGCAATTTACGTTCGAAGATACGCCGGACATCATCCGGGCGATCGAGCGGACGATGGAGCTGCGCGGCGATGAGGCGACGGGCTGGAGCATGGGCTGGAAGCTTGCGGTCTGGGCCCGGCTCCGCGACGGCGATCATGCGCTGCGTATTGTTCGCAACTTCCTGAACGTGCTGGAGCCGGGCGATACGAACTATCGGAAGGGCGGTATTTACGCCAATCTGTTCTGTGCGCATCCGCCCTTCCAGATCGACGGCAATTTCGGCGTAGCTGCCGGCATTGCCGAGCTGCTGCTGCAGAGCCACCGGCATTGCGTTCATTTGCTGCCGGCGCTGCCCGGCGAGTGGGCGGACGGCCGCGTGAGCGGACTGCGCGCGCGGGGCGGCTGCACGGTGTCGATCGTCTGGGCCGGCGGCGAGCTGGCGCAAGCGACGCTTGTGGCGGACCGCGACGGGGTGTATCCGGTCCGGTACGGCGATGCGCTTCTTCACGCCGACTGCCGGGCGGGCGTCCCTGTCGGCATCCGCTTCACAAACGGCAAGCTCGCCATCGCCTAATATAAACAAGACGGTCCCATTGAGCGGGGACCGTCTTTTTATTGATGATTAGGCACTGGCGGGCAGAGGCTTCTTCGTCCCGGCATTCGACAGCATCGCCTGGCCCGCCGACACGGAAGCTTCTCTTCCTTAAATGCCGAGCTGCCGGCCGGTGTTTTTATGTGAATCGTGTATGGTCCTGCTCGTGCGGACCGGAAAGGCTCGCACGATCATTCTTCGCGTCGGCTATATCGCCAAGCAGGAATCGGCCGGCCCAGAATGACGCTGCGCCGCCGCGGCCAAAGTTTGCGTATCAGCATAAACCAAGTGCCCCTTCCCCGTGAGAGCGCTCGCGATTCTTCATCGTATCCTTCGGATTCCGTTATAGTCCATGAAATGCGGGGCGTTCGCGTATGACGGACGTACATGGGACTTCGGTACTTGACGGGGAGGCTTCCCGGATAAAACGGTTTTTTGTCGGAAAGTTTTATGAATCTACCACCGGATTGTGACAAACTTCATGATAGATTGTTCATATAATAGGGGGACACGAAAACGGTAAGGTGGTGTCCTGAGGTATGCAGAAGACGAATGAAGCGGTGAAGATCAATCGGCAGCAGAGGTGGCTTTCCGTGTTCCAGGGACCGGGCGGATGGTGGCGTTCGCTGCTGGAGAACCGCTTGGTGCAGGCGTGGATGGTCAAAAAGTGGACGATTCTCATGGTTGTAATGGCTTTCCTGCTCGGACGGGCAACGATACTGGACGAGCTGGCCCCGTTCGGCATCGCCTATTTTGCCGTCATCTATTATGTGCGCAAGGATTTGCTGGCATGGACGGGCGCCGCTTTATTGGCAGGGACGTTTTTCTCAATGGATCCTCATGTCCTCTTCACGGCTATGGAAATGATCGTCTTTCTGCTGATCCAGAAGGCGCTGGAGAAATTCGAGCGGGCCGAAACCTCGTATGTGCCCGTATTGGTCTTCGTCTCGACCGCGTTCGTTCAACTGCTTGCCATCGCCGTGTCCGGCGAGATTACGTGGTATTCGCTTATGATGACGGCTGTGCAGGCCGTGCTCAGTTTTATTTTGACGCTCATCTTCCTGCAGGCGCTTCCCGTTTTTACCGTCGCCCGCAAATACAGTCTGAAGCACGAGGAAATCATCTGTCTGATCATTTTGCTCGCATCGGTCATGACGGGGACGGTCGGATGGCTGGTCGGGCCGGTTACGGTGGAGCATGTGCTTTCCCGTTATTTGATTCTGTTGTTCGCGCTTGTAGGCGGAGCTCCGCTAGGGGCGTCGGTCGGCGTAATCACGGGGCTGATTCTGAGTCTGGCGGACGTGAACGCGGTGTACCAAATGAGCCTGCTGGCGTTTGCCGGCATGCTGGCGGGGCTGCTGCGTGAGGGCAAGCGATTGGCGGTAGCGCTCGGCATGCTGCTCGGTTCCTCTATCCTATCCATTTATGTAGGCGATCAGGCGGCGGTCGTTACCTCGACATACGAGTCGCTAGCAGCGGCTCTGTTGTTCCTGCTTACGCCACGAAGCATGATCAAGACGCTGGCGAAGTTCGTCCCCGGCACGCAGGAAAATATGAAAACGCATTACGAGTATGCCAAAAGAGTGCGGGATATTACGGCAAGCCGGGTGGAGCAGTTCTCGGAGGTGTTCCGCCAGCTGTCGAAGAGCTTCAAGCAGCTTACGGGCGAAGTCGAACCGCAGAAGAAGAGGGACGAGGAAATCGGCCACTTCATGACGAACGTCGAGCAGAAAGTATGCAATACCTGTTCGAGGCGAAATCAATGCTGGGACGATCAATTTTACCGGACCTACAAGATGATGACCGGCATGATGACGGGCATCGAAGGAAACGAGCGGTTTGCGCGCAAGGATTTCCCGTTCGAATGGGGCCGCGCGTGCGTGCGCACGGATCAGGTGCTCGACGTGATGAAGCGGCAGTACGAGCTGCATAAGAACGACTTGCGCTGGAAGAAACAAATCGCCGAGAGCCGCCAGCTCGTCGCGGACCAGCTGACCGGCGTATCGCAGATCATGGAGGACTTGGCGAAGGAAATCAAGCGCGAAGGACAGGCCCTTCATTTGCAGGAGGAACAGGTGCGGCATGCGCTCGAGGAGCTTGGCTTGTCGATTCACAGCATCGATATCGTATCGCTGGAGGAGGGCAATGTCGAAATTGAAATCGTCCATCAGTTTTCCCGGGGCTTCGACGAATGCCGCAAAATTATCGCGCCGCTGCTGTCCGACATTCTCGGCGAGAACATCGCGGTCAAGCGCGAGGAGTACGAGAAGAAGGAAGGCTTCTGCACCGTGGCGTTCGGCTCGGCCAAGGAGTACGAGATCGAGACGGGCGTGGCGGGGGCCGCCAAGGGCGGGGCGCTGCTGTCGGGCGACAGCTTCAGTACGATGGAGCTCGGCAACGGCAAATTCGCCGTAGCGCTAAGCGACGGCATGGGCAACGGCGAGCGGGCGCGCGCGGAGAGCAGCACGGCGCTGGCGATCTTGCAGCAGCTGCTGCAGTCGGGGATGGACGAGCGGCTCGCAATCAAGTCGGTCAATTCGGTGCTGATGCTGCGCTCGCCCGATGAAATGTTCGCCACTGTCGACATGGCGCTGATCGATCTGTACAACGCGCACACGACATTTATGAAAATCGGCTCGACGCCGAGCTTCATAAAGCGGGGCTCGGAGGTCATTCAGATTACGGCGAACAATTTGCCGGTCGGCATTCTGCACGATATCGAGGTCGATCTCGTATCGGTGCAGCTGCAGCCTGGCGATGTGCTGATCATGATGACGGACGGCATTTTCGATGCGCCGGGCTATGCGGTCAACAAGGAGATGTGGGTGCGAAGGGTCATTCAGGAAATCGACGCGGAGACGCCGCAGGATTTCGCGGATTGCTTGCTGGAACGGGTGTTCCGCCAACTGAAGGGGGATATCGGCGACGACATGACGGTCATCGTCGCGCGCATCGAGCGGTACCAGCCGGAATGGGCTACGTTCCGCTGGCCGGGGCTGTCGCGCTTCGAGCGTCCGAAGACGGTGAGCTAGAGAGGCTTGTTGGTTGATCGAGCAAACAGGTAAGGCTGCCATAGGGCAGCCTTTTTGGCATATTGGCTTCGGGAATGCGAAGCGGATTCCTGATTGGCGGCTGCCATGGGACGGGGGGATGTTGACTCTGTTGGCCGAGGCACGCGAGAAGGACAGTTAAGTAGACGAATCGAACAAGTCTATGAACGGATGCTGCACAATTTGCAGCATTTTCCCCTATATTCCGGCTTTCAGCGGATGGAAGTTGTATCAAATACAATGTTTTTACCGAATGGCCGGTCAAAAGCTGCTTTCCACACTGAACATGTTGTAAAACGTGCAGCATCGTATAGCCGAGCATCGTTTTGGAGCCTGACATGCTGCAAAACATACAACATGAGGGGGCGTATGAAATCGTAATGCCGGTTGAAAGCCTCAATGTGCTGGGCGATAATGCCGACGGATAACCGGTCAGGTGTCAAAGAAAGTTCCCGTTTGATAAGAAACGGGCCTTGTTTTACACTGAAACTTGTAGAAATTCCCTATACCATAAGGACGGTCAGTTTATGAAAAATAAATTTTCAATCGGCGAAATGTCCAAGCTTCATAATACGCCGGTTAAAACGCTCCGGTACTACGACGAGATCGATTTGTTCAGACCGATCGAAACCGATCCCAACAGCGGGTACCGCTATTATTCGACCGAGCAGTTCGAACACCTGAATACGATCAATTATTTAAAGGCGCTCGGCGTGCCCCTTAAGGATATTCGGCTGCAGTTGGAATCGAGGGATATGCAGGCTTTTATCGACCTGCTGAAGCGGGAGAAGGAGAATACCGAGCGGAAAATCAAAGATCTAGAAGGGATCCGCAGCCGTTTCGACAATCGGATAGCCGAGCTGGAGCGGGCGAAGCGGATCGACGACTTGGAGGTTGTCCATGTCCGGCATATCGAGGAGCGGAAAATCGTCAGCCTGCGCACCAGCATCGGTTCGGAGCCGGAGCTGGAATTATCGCTGCGCCGGCTGGAAAATTTGACGCGCCGCACATCCTCGATTTTTATCGGGGGCGTCGGTCTGACGATCTGCAAGGAAGATGTGCTGCGGTATAAGGTCGACCGGTACAACTCGATTTTCATTCTGACGGAGCAGGAGGTCCATGACGAGACGTTTGTGTCGGCACTACCCAAAGGCGACTATGCATGCATTTACTTTAGGGGCAACCACACGGACGCGCTCCGCTACTACCGGCTTCTTCTCCGGTTTATGGGCGATAACCGCCTGTCCATAGCAGGCGACGCGATCGAGCGAACGATCATCGATCCGTTTATTTCGCGCAATAAAGAGGACCATCTGACGGAAATTCAAATTCCCGTAACGAGTTGACTCTCCAGCTGCTGGAGGGTTTATGCTGAGGCAGGATGATGCATCCTGCTTTTTTGTATGACTGGCAGGGTTTCAATGAAGGAAACCGATTTTTGGGTGTGCGTCAGGATACGTTTTGTCGTAAAGGGGTTTATAAGAATGATGGATGAACAAAAACAGGCGGGGGTTCGTACCCGTCTTTTGTGGATGGTTATGATATTGGGCGGGCTTTCCGCATTCGGGCCGTTATCGCTGGATATGTACTTGCCGGCTCTGCCGCTGCTGGCGGACGATCTGCATACTAGCGCATCGCTTGCCCAGCTTAGCCTGACCTCCTGCATGCTCGGGCTTTCCTTGGGGCAACTGCTGGCGGGCCCGCTCAGCGACGTGCGCGGTCGCCGGATGCCGCTGCTCGCGGGACTGTTCGCCTATGCCGCGGCTTCGTTCGTATGCGTCGTTTCTCCTTCGATCGGCTCCTTCGTCGCGCTGCGCTTCGTTCAAGGGCTGGCGGGGGCGGCCGGCATCGTCATTTCGCGCGCTATCGTTCGCGATCTGTACGCAGGCTCGGAGCTGACGAAGTTCTATTCGCTGCTGATGCTGGTTAACGGCGCCGCACCGATCCTTTCGCCGATTGTCGGCGGACAGCTGCTGAAGGTGACTTCTTGGCGAGGCGTGTTTGTGGTGCTCGGCGTCATAGGCGTGATCATGCTGTTCGCCGTATTTGCGGGGCTCCGCGAAACGCTGCCCGAGCAGCGCCGCTCGAAAGGAGGCTTCCGCAATACGCTGTCGACCTTCCGCAGTCTCATCGGCGACCGTGTTTTCATGGGATTCGCCTTGTCGCAGGGGCTCGTCTCAGCCGCGATGTTTGCCTATATCGCCGGTTCTCCGTTCGTGCTCCAGGACATTTTCGGCGTTTCTCCGCAAATATTCAGCGTCATATTCGCCGTCAACGGTCTCGGCATCATTATCGCGGGGCAAATTACGGGGCGGCTGGCCGGCAAGGTCGGTGAAACGAAGCTGCTCGTTGCGGGGCTCGTCATTGCAGCCGCAGGCGGGGCATCGCTGCTTGCCGTCATAACGGCGGACGCAGGGCTTTACGCGATATTGCCTCCGCTGTTCCTGGTCGTGTCCAGCGTGGGCATCGTTTCGACGGCAGGCTTCTCGCTGGCCATGCAAAACAACGGCAGCGCCGCCGGCAGCGCTTCAGCGCTGTTGGGCTTGCTGTCGTTCGTCATGGGCGGCCTGGTCGCGCCGCTCGTCGGCCTCGGCGGGGGAGATTCGCCCCTGCCGATGGGCATCGTCATCGCGGCGGCCGACATCGGAGCGGTCGTGTGCTACTTCGGGCTTGCGCGGCGCGGCGAGAAGAGGCGCAGCGCGAATATCGCGGCGTAGCTATAAGCATGGACATTTCCTTGCAGGCCCGGTTTAACCGCTCTATGAAATGGCAAAACTAGAGACATAGAGTGATCAAGAGAAACGCCGGGAGGGAATGGACATGAAACAAATCATACTGGTGACGGACGGCTGCTCGAACGTAGGCGTCAGTCCTATCGTGGCCGCGGCTCAAGCGCTTGCGGAAGGCATTGTCGTAAATGTGGTCGGCATAGTGGATGCGGGCGACATCGGAGAGCTCGGGGCGGCAGAGATCGGTGAAATCGCCAAAGCGGGCGGCGGCCTCAGCCGGCTGGCGGATACGCATACGCTATCGCAAACGGTACAAATGATGACCCGCCGTACGGTTACCCATACGATTCAGCAGGCGGTGGGCAAGGAGCTGCGGCATCTGCTCGGGGACAGCCGGATCGAAGCGCTGCCTCCTGACAAGCGAGCGCAGGTCGTTCAGGTCATGGAAGACATGACGGAGAACTCCGACCTCCGCATCGTGCTGCTGATTGACGCGAGCGCCAGTATGAAACCCAAAATTCCGGCGGTCCGGGAAGCGATTCAAGATCTGATGCTGAGCCTGCAAGCCCGCCAGGGGACGAGCGAGCTGGCCGTCTTTCATTTTCCCGGAAAGAACAACGAGGATGCGGAACAGGACCTGGAATGGACCCGCGACCTTGCCAAAACCAAAAACTTATTTTATAAATTAAACATGAAGGGAACAACCCCGACAGGTCCTGCCATTCTCCATGTCGTCCGATTCATGATGGACAATCGGTTCAGGGAGGGCGAGGATGCCCCGCTGCATCGTCAGGACCGGTATGAGAGCAAGGACGGGATGCTGAGTGACTATATCGTATAAGACCGCCTTCCCGGCAGGGATGACGGTAACCGGTAAATGGAACAAAGCCCAGTACCGGATTGAACGGCTCATCGGCGAAGGCGCCAACGGCAAAGTATATCTGGTCAGCCGGGGTAGCACGCAGTATGCCATGAAGATGGGGTTCGACGCGGTCGACCATCAATCGGAAATCAATGTGCTCACGCATCTGTCGACGAAGCCGGGCTCGTTTCAGCGCTATTTGGTGGATGCCGACGATTTTCACTGGCAGGGCGGAGACACGTCGTTCTATGTAATGAAATACTTCAAGGGACAGCGGTTGTCGGCTTTTTTGAAGCAGCATGGACGAGAATGGCTCGGGCTGGTGGGGCTGAATTTGCTGCGCAAGCTGAAGGAACTGCATACGCACGGCTGGATTTTCGGCGATCTGAAAATGGAAAACATCTTGGTGTCGGGCTACGGCGAAGTGGAGCTGGTCGATTTCGGAGGCGTAACGGCAAAGGGCCGTTCGGTCAAGCAATTTACGGAGATGTATGACCGCGGCTACTGGGGAGCCGGGACGCGGACCGCCGACGAGGCTTACGATTTGTTTTCGTTTGCGGTGCTTTTTATGCAGGCGGGCGGTGCAAAAGACAGTTTGCCGAAGCCTCACGCCCATGAGGCCCGCACGCCGGAGCTGCTCCTTGCTGAGCTCAGCAACGATCCCGAGCTCAGCTGGCTGTCGGCATTTTTGCGCAAAGCGCTTAGCCAGCAATTCCGTTCTTCCCAGGAGGCATACGCGGAATGGAAACGGCTGGTGTACGATCCCGAGGCCGGCAAAAGCCGCAGCCGCTCCGTTAAGAAAACGCGCGGCGGTTGGCTGAAGGTTGGCTTTTTCGGGTCGGTGCTGCTTTTTCTGGGAGCGGTTTACGTATATTGGCAGCAGTCTCCGTGACTTTCGGCTTTTACGGATGCGTGATAAAATGGGACTCTAACGAATAAGCCGGATGTTTGCGCCGGCATTCGGTACCGCGATATGCACGGGCTGAAAGGATGAACGGCAGTGGAGCTAGTTCGCAAAATCGAGCAGGAAATTGTCTTTCAGCGTTTATTGGAGCCGGAGGATAGCGTAGTGGTGGCCGTTTCGGGTGGACCCGATTCGGTGGCGCTGCTGCATATCCTCTTTTTGCTGTCCGGGGAGTGGCGGTTCAGGCTGGTCGTTGCGCACGTCAATCATCAATTCCGCGGCGAGGAATCCGACCGGGAGGCCGAGCAAGTGCGCGAGCTTTCGCAGCAGCTTGGTTTGCCTTGCGAGATCGGGGTCGTCGATGTCCCGGCCTACATTCGCGAAACCGGAGACAACCCTCAGAATGCCGCCCGGGAAAAGCGATACGAGTTTTTACGTCAAGTCGCCGAGCGGTATAACGCGAGCAGGATCGCGCTTGCCCATCACGCGGACGACCAGGCGGAAACCGTCCTCATGCGCATCCTAAGAGGAAGCGGGCTTTCCGGACTTTCCGGTATTCACCAGCGAAGAATCGTGAAAAATGTGGAACTGATTCGCCCTTTACTTCGTATATACAAGTCAGAGGTATTAAAGCATTGCGAGCTTTACGGGCTCGCCTATAGCGAAGACAGCAGCAATGCCGAGCGCAAATACATGCGCAACCGGGTGCGGCTGGACCTGATGCCTCAGCTCATGCAGTACAATCCTCAACTGCCCCAAGCGCTCAATCGGATGGCCGATTTGGCCGGCACCGAGGACGATTATATGGAAGGCGAGGCGAAGCGGGCGTTCGACCGTTTGGCGACGGCTGAAGCAGGCGGTTTTCACTTTCTCCGTGAGGCTTTTGCCGAGCTTCATGTCGCTTTACAAAGGCGATTGATTAAACTAATATTAAGTTATCTCGCGAAAGATCAGGGTTTGTCCGATTTTATCACGATGGAGTGGATCCGTTCGGCGATCATGCAGGCGGAACCGACGACGATGACGCATCAAATCGGCGAGCGTATTTTTTTTGTCCGGGAATATGAGGTTATCCGTTTCACCGTGAACGAGGCGCCTGCGGAAGGCTTCCATTATATAGTGCGTCCCGAAGGGGGCGAATGGGTGCTGCCTGGCACGGGGTGGCGGGTGTCCGCCATTTCGGACGAATATGCTTGCGAAGCGGCGCCGTTGCGCGATGAACGCAGGCTCGGTCCTGAAAAAGATGAAATCCGGTTCGATCTTGACGAGCTTCAATTTCCGCTTACGGTGCGCAACCGGAACGCCGGAGACCGAATGGAGCTTTCGGGTTTAAACGGCACCAAAAAAGTAAAAGATATCTTCATTGACGATAAAGTGCCTCCCCGGCTGCGGGACCGACTTCCGCTTGTTGTGGACGTTCTTGGCCGCGTGCTTTGGATGCCCGGGCGTCGCTCGGCGCATGCGAAGCCTTCGGCAGGAACCTCCCGCATTTTTCGGATTAGGCTCGACCGGGGCGACCGTTCGTAACCGCATGCCGCATGCGGCGGGGGTACTCCAATGTGAGGATAGACGCAACAAATTTTGCCGGAAGGACGGTGAACGGCAGCTATGCCGTTTGAAGCCGCTCAGCCTGCGTAAGCAACTCGTTGGACGCCGCCAGCGTTTCCGTGTGGCCGGGACAATCGCAATCCGATCATACAGGGTAGTATCGAAGCGGCTTTTGGTTCATAGAATATGGTAGGAGGGTGTCTCGTTGCACAACGACATACAAGAGGTACTTTACAGCGAAGAACAGATTATGCAGAAGGTAAAAGAGCTTGGGCAACAAATCAGCCGGGATTTCGAGGGACGCAACCTGCTCGTCATCTGCGTGCTGAAAGGCGCGTTTATTTTTATGTCCGATTTAGTCAAGTCGATCTCGGTTCCGCTTGAAGTCGATTTTATGGCGGTGTCCAGTTACGGCCAGTCTACGAAGTCGTCCGGCGTCGTGAAGATCATCAAGGATCTGGACGTTCCGGTCGAAGGACGAAACGTTATTATTGTAGAAGACATTATCGACAGCGGTCTGACGCTCAGCTATTTGATCGATGTGCTCGAGAGACGCAATGCCCTTTCGGTTTCGGTTGTAGCGCTCTTTGACAAGCCTGCCCGCAGAACGGTTGATCTTGAGCCGGATTACAAAGGCTATACGCTGCCGGACGCTTTTGTCGTCGGCTACGGCCTCGATTATGCGGAAAAATACCGTAACCTCCCGTATATAGGCGTCCTGAAGGAAGCCGTATACGCCGGGAAGTAATGCTGCCGGAATCACCGCGGCGCACGCGAAACGCTCTCATTGATTCATCGTACCTTCATATTGTGAAGCCGAGACTTGCTGTGGTAAAATAAAACAAGTGTGCCCTTGAGAGGAGGTTGGGGATGAATCGAATCCTCCGAAATACCGGATTTTATTTGCTAATCATTTTGGTTGTCATTGGGATTGTACGATTTATCAGCGCCCAGAACGATCTGGAAGATCAGATTACCTACAACCAGTTTCGTGACTATTTGAAAGCACAAACAGGGGACAACAAAATCCAGGAAGTATCGGTTAAACCTGAGGGCTATACCTATATTATTAAAGGGAAATACGCCTCGGGCAAGAGCTTCAAGACTCGCGCGCCGATCGACGATCGGGTCCTTGAGCTAATCGAGAACAGCAAAGTACAGAAGGAAGTCTATGAGAAGATGGACGGGGATAGTATTTGGATCTCCTTTCTAACCTCCATCATTCCTTTTGTGATTATATTCGTCCTGTTTTTCTTCCTGTTGAACCAAGCCCAAGGCGGCGGCGGCAAGGTGATGAATTTCGGCAAGAGCCGAGCCCGCTTGTACAACGAAGAGAAGAAGCGCGTCACGTTCGAAGACGTGGCCGGTGCGGACGAAGAGAAGCAAGAACTTGTCGAAGTCGTCGAGTTTCTGAAAGACCCGCGTAAATTCGCGGCTGTCGGCGCACGCATTCCGAAGGGCGTATTGCTTGTGGGTCCTCCGGGTACCGGTAAAACGTTGCTAGCGCGCGCAGTTGCCGGCGAAGCCGGCGTACCGTTCTTCAGTATTTCCGGTTCCGATTTCGTGGAAATGTTCGTCGGCGTCGGCGCATCCCGCGTTCGCGACCTGTTCGAAAATGCGAAGAAAAACGCGCCTTGTATCATCTTTATCGACGAGATCGACGCAGTCGGCCGTCAGCGCGGCGCCGGTCTCGGCGGCGGGCATGACGAGCGCGAGCAAACGCTCAACCAGTTGCTCGTCGAAATGGACGGCTTCGGCGCCAACGAAGGCATCATCATCGTTGCCGCTACCAACCGTCCGGATATTCTCGACCCTGCGCTTCTGCGTCCAGGCCGTTTTGACCGTCAAATTACGGTTGACCGTCCGGACGTCAAAGGCCGTGAAGCGGTGCTCAAAGTCCATGCGCGCAACAAGCCGCTGGGCAAAGACGTCAAGCTGGATTCCCTTGCACGCTATACGACCGGCTTTACCGGCGCGGACTTGGAGAATTTGCTTAACGAAGCGGCGCTGATTGCCGCAAGACGGAACCGCAAAGACATCTCGATGAGCGAGATCGAAGAAGCTTTCGACCGCGTCATCGTGGGTACGCAGAAGAAAAGCCGCATTATCCGCGATCGCGACAAGAAGACGATCGCTTACCACGAAGCGGGTCATGCGATCATCGGTTACCATGCGCGCGATGCCCATATGATTCACCGCGTTACGATCGTACCGCGCGGACGCGCCGGAGGCTATGTCATTACGCTGCCGAAGGAAGCGGAGGATCCGCTTGTAACCACCAAGAACGAGCTCCTCGATCAAGTTACCGGTTTGCTTGGCGGACGGGTATCGGAGGAAGTGTTTATCGGTGAAATCGGGACGGGTGCCTATGACGACTTCCGTAAGGCAACTGCAATCGTGCGTAGCATGATTGTCGATTACGGCATGAGCGATAAGCTTGGACCGCTTCAGTTCGGTACTGCGCAAGGCGGTCAAGTTTTCCTGGGACGCGATTTCGGTCACGAGCAAAATTACAGCGATGCTATCGCGTATGAGATCGATCAAGAGATGCAAAGCCTGATTCGTACTTGCTACGAGCGGGCGCGCAAAATTCTCGAGACGCACAGCGATCAGGTACATTTGATTGCGAAGACGTTGATCGAACGCGAAACGTTGGACAAAGACCAAATCGTCGATCTGATCGAAAAAGGCGGCATTGCCGGCTCCGACAGCGACGATGTGAAAGTAAATATCCTTGGCCAAGACTTCCAAAGCGACTCGAATAAGCTTGATTTCGAGCGCGATAAGAAGGATGACAAGGAAGAATAAAGGGATCGAGAGAAATCCGGAGCAGCCTGATCGGCGGCGCCGGATTTTTCCCTTTTTGGCGGGAAAACAAGATTGACACCCGCATTAAGAATGTGTAAATTAGGTTTAAACTAAACATAAGGTACGAGAAGCGGCTTAGCTTGTGCGTTTTATCACAAGCGACGGTATCGGTGCGGTACGAAGCCTTTTCTGTTCTTACTAAATTGCATGGAAGGGGAGAGCCTGCATGGAGGCTTTAGCTCTAGAGAGAAAGGCAGAGCAAAACCGGGAACTGAAAGAGCGGATTCTACAGCTAAAGAAGGAACGAAACGCGATCATTTTGGCTCATTATTACCAGCGGGATGAGATTCAGGAGGTCGCGGATTTCCGCGGCGATTCGTTCTTGCTTGCCCAGAAGGCCGCATCGACCGATGCAGACGTCATCGTTTTCTGCGGCGTTCATTTCATGGGGGAAAGCGCCAAAATTTTGGCTCCGAACAAAACGGTTATTATCCCCGACGAGCGGGCCGGTTGTCCGATGGCGGACATGGTAAACGTCGACGGTTTGCGGGCGCTAAAGAAACAGCATCCTAACGCCAAAGTCGTCGCTTACATTAATACGTCGGCAGATGTGAAGTCCGAAACGGACATTTGCTGTACGTCCGCCAATGCCATCAAGGTAATCGAATCCGTGGATGCGGAGGAAATTATTTGGGTGCCGGATAAAAACCTGGGCGACTATGTGTCTAAATTCACGAACAAGAAAATGATCATCTGGGAAGGCTACTGCAACACCCACGACATGCTAACTGTCAAGGACGTTGAAGAAATGAAGGCCCAGTATCCGAACGCGCAATTCGTCGTTCATCCCGAGTGCCGGCCCGAGGTTGTTAAGCTGGGGGATTTCGTAGGCAGCACGACCGCAATCATCAAATATTGCCGCGAATCGGATTGCCAGGAGTTTATCGTCGGAACGGAAGACGGAACGGGCTATCAGCTGCGGATGGACAGCCCGAATAAGACGTTCCATTTTGCTACGAAATATTTGGTCTGTCCTAACATGAAAGTGAACAACCTGAAGAAGGTCGTCAAATGCCTGGAGACGATGTCTCCGCAAATTTATGTACCGCCGCAAGTCGCCGATAAGGCGAGGGCTTCCTTAGAGCGCATGCTGCAGGTGAAGTAGCATGCGCTGCTTCCTTTTGAGGAGCGGCGGTTATTCGAAACCGGCGTAACCGCTTCCTCTTCCCCTCAGCATCGTTTCTATTCCTTGGATGTTTATAAAGGGCGAGCTCTTGACAGTCTCGCGCTTCCGAAAGGTGAAATGACACAATGATACCGCGATACCTGGTCGATATCGATCATCGTCAACTGCCGAAGGTGCAGACCGACGTCATGGTAATTGGCGCCGGCATTGCCGGCCTGTTTACGGCGATTAAAGCGGCGGAAACCCGCAAAGTGCTCATGATAACGAAGAAATCGCTGATGGAGAGCAATACGAGGTATGCGCAGGGAGGTATTGCGGCGGTCATTTCCGACGAGGATTCGCCGGATTATCACTTGAAGGACACGCTGTTTGCCGGTGCCGGCTTATGTTCGATGAATGCGGTAGAAGTCCTTGTTTACGAAGGGCCGGAAGGCGTTAAGGACTTAATTCAGATGGGCACGCAGTTTGATGTCGAGAACGGCGAGCTGGCGCTGACCAAGGAAGGCGCGCATAGCCAGCGCCGCATTTTGCATGCGAACGGCGACGCGACAGGCTTTGAAATCGTTCGGGCTCTCTCCGAGAAGGCCATGCAGCATCCGAATATTGAAGTATGGGACGAGCACTTCGTTATCGACCTGGTGACCGATAAAGGCGAGTGCTTCGGCGCGATCGTCCAAAAGCCGGACGGGCAGCGCGTCTACGTCCAGGGCAACGCAACGGTTCTTTGTACGGGAGGAGCCGGTCAGTTGTTCCGTTATACGACCAATCCGGAGATCGCTACCGCGGACGGCATAGCGATCGCGTACCGCGCGGGAGCCGAAATTCGCGATGTCGAGTTCGTGCAATTTCATCCGACCGTGCTGTGCTATCCGGGCGCGCCGCGCTTTCTTATCTCGGAGGCGGTGCGGGGCGAAGGCGCGTATTTGCGCAACATTAACGGGGAACGCTTTATGGAGCGTTATCACGAGCAGCTGGAGCTCGCGCCGCGCGACGTTGTCGCCCGCGCTATCGTAAGCGAAATGGAACTGACGAAGTCGACCTTCGTATATATCGATGTAACCCACGAACCTTCCGACATGGTAAAACACCGGTTTCCGACCATCTACGAAACATGCATGAAATACGGCTTGGACTTGACGACGGATTGGATCCCGGTCGCTCCTGCTGCGCACTATATGATGGGAGGCGTCAAGACGGACCTTTACGGGGAAACGAACGTAAAGCGGCTTTTCGCTTGCGGCGAAGCTTCCTCTACGGGCGTTCACGGCGCAAATCGGCTGGCAAGCAATTCGCTTTCCGAAGCGATCGTCTTCGGGCGGCGCATCATTGAACGGATCGGCCAGCTGGAGCCGGTTGCGGGCGCTTGTCCGGAGCTCCGGCCTTCGCTTTCGCGCACGGAACCGCTTAGTCAACCGTTCGTAGAGAAGCGGCTCAAGCTGCAGAAAATTATGCTGCGCTATGTAGGACTCTTCCGTTCCGGCAAGATGCTGGAAAAGGGATACGAAGAGCTGCAGCGTCAGCTAAACGTTTTTACGTCCCTGCTCAGCAAACGCGAGGAATACGAATTCGCCAACCTATTAACGTGCGCACTGCTCACGACGCGTGCGGCGTTAATGCGCGAAGAAAGCCGAGGAGGCCACTGCAGGGAGGATTTCCCGCAGCGCGATGATGAGCGTTGGCATAAGCATTTGGTGTTCAGCCGTGATAACGGCGTCATCGAGGAGCAAGTGTAGAGCTTGCGCCCTGCGTAACAATTGGGGTTTCGGGTGAAACGGTTAAGAAGCAGCTCCTCAGGACTGCTTCTTACGGCGCTTTTTTACTGATGAAACGCTATTCTTACCGAACTGCCGCTTACGATGCTGCGTTTCTTGCGAAACGCTTGAGGAGTGAATTTCAATGCTGGAACTACATAACGAAACGCTGCGGAGACAAATACGGGTTTGGCTGGATGAAGATATCGGTTCAGGCGACATGACGACGATGACGACAATACCTTTAGACCATCAATCTAAAGGTATTCTTCATGTCAAGGAGGACGGCGTCATATGCGGCATCCCGGTCGCTGAGGCCGTCTTCCGCGAGGTCGATCCGAGCCTCCGCTTTAAGGCGGTGGCCGCAGAAGGCAGTCCGGCGGTCAAAGGGACGGTGCTGATCGAGGTGGAAGGGAGCACGCGAAGCATTTTGCTTGGAGAACGGCTTGCTCTGAACTTGATGCAGAGGCTTTCCGGAATCGCTACAAGAACAAGGCAGTTCGTAGAAGCGCTCGAAGGCCTGCCGGTTAGGCTGGTCGACACGCGCAAAACAACGCCTGGCCACCGCATGCTGGAAAAGTACGCCGTACGCGTCGGCGGCGGGCATAACCACCGGTTCGGACTGTACGATGCCGTGATGATCAAGGACAATCACATCAAGGGAGCGGGAGGCGTCGCCAAAGCGATACGTTCCGCGCGCTCGCTGATTCCGCACACGATGAAAATCGAGGTCGAAGTGGAGAACTTCGAGCAGCTTGAGGAAGCGCTGATCGCACAGCCGGATATCATCATGCTCGACAACATGAAGCCGGCCAAGATGGCCGAAGCGGTGAAGCTCATAAAGGATCGGGCACCGCATATCATGGTAGAAGCCTCCGGCTCGGTAACTCTGCAAACCGTTAAGGATATCGCGCTTAGCGGCGTGGACGTCATTTCCGTCGGCCGGCTCACCTATTCGGTACAGGCGCTCGACATCAGCTTGGATTTGGGGGAGCGGAAGGAGATAAACGAATGATTTTGGTTGTGGACGTCGGGAATACGAATATCGTTCTCGGCCTTTACGAGAAAGAGCAGCTGCTTCACAACTGGCGGCTCAGCACGAATCGTTCCGCTACGGCTGACGAGTACGGCGTTATGTTCTACAATCTGTTTCAGCTTGCCGGAATACGGATGGAAGATATTGATGGCGTCATTATTTCTTCTGTCGTTCCCCCGCTTATGTTTGTTTTGGAGCAGCTTTGCTCAAAATATATTAAGAAAACGGCGTATATCGTCGGCCCGGGCATTAAGACCGGACTGAACATACGGATTGAGAATCCGCGCGAAGTCGGCGCAGACCGAATCGTCAACGCGGTGGCGGGCTTGGAGCTCTACGGCTCTCCGCTCATCATCGTCGATTTCGGCACGGCGACTACATACGATTACTTGGATCAGCACGGACAACTGCTCGGATGCGCCATCGCGCCGGGCATCGGGATTTCCACGGAAGCGTTGTATCAACGAGCCGCCAAGCTGCCGCGCATCGAGCTGGTCAGGCCCAAGAGCACGGTCGGCCGCAATACGATCGCCGCGATGCAAGCGGGCATCATATTCGGCTTCGCCGGGCAAGTGGACGGCATCGTGGAGCGGATTCGCGAGGAGTTCGGCACCGACCCGAAGGTCGTGGCCACCGGCGGCTTAGCGCAGCTGATTGCGAGCGAATCTAAGACCATACAACTGGTAGACCCACTTTTAACGCTTCAAGGTTTGCGAATTATTTATGAGCGAAATGCGCAATAACCGTTCACAAAAGGCTTTGAGCAACCGATATTTATTCTGTGATTTCAAGAGGTGACTTCATGACAACAGACTACATGATACGCGCTACCGCGTTTAACGGAAAGGTTCGCGCTTTTGCAGCGCACACGACCGCACTTGTCGGGGAGCTGCAGCGCAGACACCGGACAACGCCGACGGCGACTGCCGCACTAGGACGTACGGCTTCGGCGGGAGCAATGTTAGGAGCCATGCTGAAGGGCAATGAAAAACTGACCGTTCAAGTGAAAGGCGGGGGCCCGATCGGACAGATCGTCGTCGACGCCAATGCGGTGGGGGAAGTCAGGGGCTATGTGGACAATCCCGATATCGATTTGCCGCTGAATGCGGTTGGGAAATTGGACGTGGCGGGAGCGGTCGGCACCGACGGTTTTCTATTTATCATTAAGGATCTCGGCTTAAAGGAGCCTTACCGCGGCAGCACGCCGATCGTCTCGGGAGAGCTGGGCGAAGACTTCACGTATTACTTCACGAAATCGGAGCAGACGCCTTCCGCCGTGGCACTAGGCGTATTGGTCGATGTGGACTATTCCGTCAAAGCGTCGGGCGGCTTTATCATTCAATTGCTGCCGGGACTATCGGACGAAGAAATCGCTCTGATGGAGAAACGGCTGAACGAGCTGCCTCCGATCACCCGTCTTCTGGATGAAGGAGCTACGCTTGAACATATTTTGGAAACCGTGCTCGAGGATGTGCGCATTCTGGACCGGATGGACGTCGTGTTCAAATGCAAGTGCTCCCGCGAACGTGTGGAGCAGACACTGATCAGCTTAGGTGCGGAAGAGCTTACTTCTATTCTGGAGGAAGACGGCAAGGCGGAAGTGGTCTGTCATTTCTGTAATGAAGCTTATTCGTTTGAAAAGGATGCTTTAGAGGCAGTTATGGAAAAAATAAAAGCATAACGCCTTAGAGTTGTTCGGGCCGATCGTCCCGAATAAAGCTCGGACGCTCATTTGCGGTAAGAGGAGAGTAGGATGAGAAACGTTAAACTGCTGTGGGGGGCCGTCGTGTTTTTGCTGGTGGTAACGGTCGGGTTGACCGGAATCGTGGCGCGGCTGCTGGGAACCCCCCGTGCCGAAGGAGAGGCTGTCCAACAGGAAGAGCAGAAAGAGCCGGAGAACAAAGTCGTCATCGCACGTATCGGCGACCGTGAAATCAAGGAAGAAGATTTGACGCATTACTTGAAGAGCCGCCATGGGGCGGAGCTGCTTAACCAGATGATCGACCGCGAAGCGATTCAGCAGAAAGCCGATGCGACGGGATTAAAGCTGGAGCGGGAAGAGCTGGACCGCGAACTGAAAAGGATGCAGCAAGGGTATGATAGCGAAGAGCAGTTCTACCGGGCGATGAAGGATCAGATCGGCTTGAGCAAGGATGATCTTCGCGAAGACGTATATTTTAAGCTGCTGCTTGAAAAAATTGCGACGAACGGCATTGAAGTGAGCGATAAGGAAGTAGACGCCTACATGCAGGCGCATCCGGAAGAGTTTCGCAGTATGGTACAGGTCCGCTTTCAACAAATCATATCGGCTACGCTGGAGCAGGCGAACAAGACGATCGAGCTTGCCAAAGGCGGCCGCGATTTTGCGGACTTGGCCAAGGAACGGTCGCTGGATACGGCGACGGCAAGCGACGGCGGGGATATGGGCTGGGTGGACGAGAACGATCCCTTTGTGGCGGCGTCCATATTGAAGGCCATCCATTCGCTCAAAGTCGGGGAAATCAGCAAGCCCGTTCAAATGGCGGACGGTTATGCCGTCGTGAAGCTGACCGACCGGAAAGAACTGAATAAAGGAAGTCAGGCCGAGATCCGCGAAACGCTTCGCAAACAGCTCGCCTTGCAGAAGGCGAAGCCGCTCAAGGAAGTGACTCAGGAGCTGCGGAACGAACGCAATGTCATCATTTTTGACGCCGAGCTGCGAAAATGAGTATTGACACAATTGGTTTGAGTTGGTAATATGAAAACATAAAACCAACTAATTTACTCGGAAATATAGTAGAGGAGGACTTCACATGGCAAAGCTTGTGCAATCCATTACCGATCTTATTGGCGATACTCCGCTTGTCCGTTTGAATCGCGTCGTACCGGAGGACAGCGCTGAAATCTACCTGAAGCTGGAATTCCAGAACCCGGGCGCGAGCGTGAAAGACCGTATCGCGATCAGCATGATTGAAGTAGCCGAGCAAGAAGGGAAATTGAAGCCGGGCGATACGATTGTCGAGCCGACAAGCGGCAACACGGGCATCGGACTTGCGATGGTTGCTGCAGCGAAAGGCTACAAAGCTATTCTCGTCATGCCGGAAACGATGAGTATGGAACGCCGCAACCTGCTTCGCGCATATGGAGCCCAGCTTGTTCTGACGCCCGGAGCGGAAGGCATGAAAGGCGCTATTCGCCGCGCGGAAGAGCTTCAAGCCGAAAACCCTAGCTATTTCATTCCGCAGCAGTTCAAAAACACGGCAAATCCGAAAGTTCACCGCGAAACGACCGGACCGGAAATCGTTGAAGCGATCAACTCGCATGACGGCAAGCTTGATGCCTTCATTTCGGGTATCGGTACGGGCGGTACGATCACCGGAGCGGGTCAAATCCTGAAAGAAAACTTCCCTAACATTAAAATATACGCCGTTGAACCTGCCGCTTCCCCGGTTCTGTCCGGAGGAAAGCCGGGTCCGCATAAAATTCAAGGGATCGGCGCAGGCTTCGTGCCGGATATCTTGAACACGGGTATTTACGACGGCATCATTCCTGTCGAGAATGAAGATGCTTTCGAAATCGCCCGCCGCGTTGCCAAAGAAGAAGGAATCCTCGGCGGTATTTCTTCCGGCGCAGCCATTTTCGCTGCTCTGAAAGTGGCGAAGGAGCTTGGCAAAGGCAAGCGTGTCGTGGCCATCATCCCGAGCAACGGGGAACGTTACCTCAGCACCCCGCTGTATCAATTCGAAGATTAATCTTACGCATAGCGCCAATAGCGAGCCCCTCTATCCGGAGGGGTTTTCGCGTTTTGCTTGCTTTGAGGGCGAGAGGACGGTTTGCTGCAATGGCGCGGCTTTTTATTTTCACCGCTTTCCATTATACTAAATGAAATTATAAGCCTCGTGTGGAAGCTCATGCTTCCGGAGCCGTTTTCGCCGAAAACGTTAGGGAGGAACTGTTGTGATTGTCACGTCGCTCGAACAATGGAAGGAATGGTCCGGCGAGTACTCCGTACTTCCGTTGATTATGCAAACTCCGCTGCCGGATAGCCGGCTGCTGTCATGGGGGCGGGCTTGGCAGCTCGCCTCCGAGTCGTCCGTCCTGCTGGAAAGCGGGAAAGGCGGCCGTTACTCCTTTCTCGGCTTGTCGCCGGTATCGGTCATTAGCGGTAAAGGCCGCGAAGCGGTCGTTACTTATGCGGACGGCAAGCTCCCGGAACGTCTGGAGGGCGATCCGCTGCCGCTTATTAAGAAATGGATGGCGCCGTTTCGCTCGCCGCGTATCCCCCAAATGCCGAAATTTGTCGGCGGCTGCGTAGGATTTTTGGGCTACGATATCGTCCGTTCGATCGAAAAGCTGCCGCAGTCGGCCGCGGACGATTTGCCGCTGCCGGACTATTTGATGATGCGGTTTGACGAGCTATACGTAATCGATCACGAGGAGAGCGTCCTTTATTGTGCCGTAAACCACCATGTGCGCGGAGGGATAGAGGCTGCCGCGCTGCACGCAGGCTATGAAGAGGCGTGTGCCCGTGCGGAACGCATGGCTCGGGTATGGCTTGATATAGCCGCAGTCAACGGCGATCCGGCAGCGAAGGACGAACGGCGGCTGCGAGAACGGACGATGGCGGGCGATCTTCTGCATATCGACGTGGAGGCCCTTGCCGGCGTGGAACGCGCATTCGGCAAAGCGGAGTATATGGATGCGGTGCGGCGTATTCAGCGGTATATCGAAGCGGGCGACGTCTTTCAAGTCAACCTGTCCGTGCGGCAAAGCATAGAGCTTTCAAGCGAGCCGGAAGCGATTTACGAATGGCTGAGGCTCTTAAACCCGTCTCCTTACATGGGGCTTATGCGGACACCGGGCTTCCAGCTCGTCTCGGGTTCCCCCGAGCTCCTCGTGCAGGTGGAGGGCGAAACGGTGCGTACGCGTCCCATTGCCGGAACGAGACCGCGCGGCGCGAACGAAGCGGAAGACCGCCGACTGGCGGATGAGCTGATCTGGAATGAAAAAGAACGGGCCGAGCACATTATGCTTGTCGATCTGGAGCGGAACGATGTCGGGAAAATCGCCCGATACGGGTCGGTGCGAGTCGACGATCTTATGGTGATCGAGTATTACTCCCACGTTATGCATATCGTTTCCGAGGTTCGGGGCGAACGGATGTCGGACAAGGACGCATACGATATTATCGCGGCCACGTTCCCTGGAGGTACGATTACCGGAGCGCCTAAAGTGCGTACCATGCAAATTATCGAAGAGCTCGAGCCGGTGCGCCGCGGGCCGTACACGGGATCGATGGGCTGGATTGACTATAACGGCAATATGGAATTAAATATACTTATACGAACGCTCGTGACCGCCGAAGGCAAAGGCTACGTACAGGCCGGAGCGGGCATCGTGATCGACTCCGTGCCGGAGAAGGAATATATCGAGTCGCTGAACAAAGCGAAAGCGCTATGGAAGGCGATCCAGTACAGCGCAAACGGCAGTGCGGCAACGGAAGAGGCAGTTGCTTCGGCTATCACAAAGGGGGATAACCTATGATTCTGGTCATCGACAATTATGACTCGTTTACGTATAACCTGGTTCAATATTTAGGGGAAATTGGAGAAACGGTCGTCGTTCGCCGCAATGACGAAATCGATTTGGACGGTATTGAAGCGTTGAACCCGGATCATATTCTGATTTCTCCTGGTCCTTGCACGCCTAACGAAGCGGGGATCAGCCTGGCGCTTATCGACCGCTTTAAAGGTAAAGTGCCGATTCTCGGCGTGTGCCTCGGACATCAATCGATCGGACAAGCGTTCGGGGGCGACGTCATCCGCGCGGAACGGCTCATGCACGGCAAAACGTCGGAAATTCACCATGACGGCAAAACGATTTTCAGCGGCATTCCAAGTCCTTATACAGCGACCCGTTACCATTCGCTTATCGTCAAGAGCGAAACGCTGCCGGATTGCCTTGAGGTTAGCGCCCGTACGGAGGAAGGCGAAATTATGGCCCTTCGCCATAAGGAATATCCGATCGAAGGCGTCCAATTCCACCCGGAATCGGTTATTTCTGAGCATGGGCTTACGCTGCTTCGCAACTTCATCGCGCTGAAAGCGGGAAGCGGAACGAAAGCATGATCATTTCCGTTAACGGACAATTCATAGAAGAAGGAAAAGCCGTGATCTCCGCGTACGATCACGGTTTTCTTTACGGTCTCGGACTTTTTGAAACGTTTCGCACCTATGCCGGAAGCCCGTTCATGCTGAACGAGCATTTGTCCCGAATGGAGGAGTCCTTAAGCGAGCTGTGGATCGACTATCGGCCGGATGCCGATCATATTCGGCGGTTGGTCAAGCGGCTATTGGCGGAAAACGGACTGGCGGACGGCTATTTCCGGCTGTCGGTATCGGCTGGCGAGGAAGCGCTGGGCCTGCCGGCAGGCAGGTATTCGAAGCCGGCCGAGATCTTGTACGTGAAGGCGCTGCCGCCTGCGGATGAAACCCTCTACGATCGTGGGAAGCCACTCCAGCTTCTGGAGACGACGCGAAACACACCGGAAGGAGCCATACGAGGCAAGTCGTTTCACTATATGAACAATGTGCTGGCTAAGCGGGAAATGTCGCGTTATCCTTGGGCGGCCGGCTGCGAAGGCCTTTTTTTGACGGCGGGCGGCCATGTTGCGGAAGGGATTGTGAGCAACGTGTTTTTTATTCGCGGCAGCGTTTGTTTCACGCCCTCGATTGAAACGGGCATTTTGCCGGGGATTGCGCGCGGCTGCGTAATAAAGCTTGCGAAACAGTGCGGGCTGCGCGTGGAGGAAGGTCTTTACACACAGGAGCGGCTGCTTGACGCCGAGGAGTGCTTTATCACGAACTCGATTCAAGAAATCGTGCCGATTACGTCGGTATTCGATCGCGAAGGCGGGAAGCGGATCATAGGGAGCGGAAGCGCCGGACCTGCGACGCGCCTGCTCTTGCGGGAGTATCGCTCTCTGTGCGGCAAGTAACCCCATTCCATCCAGACGGAGGAGAAGATCATGACAACCAGAACGATGGCTTGCAGGGAGCTGTCCCTTACATTAGGTGAAAAAACGCTGATCATGGGCATTTTAAACGTAACGCCGGATTCCTTCTCGGATGGCGGTAATTACTCGTCCGTCGAAACGGCGATCGAACGGGCTCGGCAGATGGTTGCGGAAGGCGCCGACATCATCGATATCGGCGGCGAGTCGACCCGGCCCGGTGCGGATAAAGTATCGCTTGAGGAAGAGCTGGAAAGGGTTGTGCCGATTATAGGGGCGCTTAAGGAAGCCGTATCGGTACCGATCTCCGTCGATACGTACAAACCGGAGGTGGCGAGGCAGGCGCTTGCGGCCGGGGCCCATATCATTAACGATATTTGGGGCTTTAAAGCCGATCCGGCCATGGCTCAAGTTGCGGCTGATTACGATTGCCCCGTCATTTTGATGCATAACCGTACGGATACGGATTACAGGGACTTTTTGCCTGACGTACTTGCGGATTTGCGCGAAAGCGTGGAGCTTGCTCTGGAGGCGGGGGTTCTTGCGGAACGGATCATCCTTGATCCCGGCATCGGATTTGTCAAAAACTACGATCAAAATCTGTACCTCATGAATCATTTGAGAGAAATCGCCGGTCTGGGATACCCGGTTCTGCTGGGCACGTCGCGTAAAAGCTTCATTCAGAGAACCTTACAGCTGCCTGCAGACGATGTCGTGGAGGGAACGGGCGCAACGGTAGCCATGGGGATTGCGCAGGGCTGTCAGATCGTCCGGGTCCATGACGTGAAACAAATGAAACGGGTAGCCGCGATGACGGAAGCGATCGTGTACGCGAGAAATCCGATATCTTAGAACGCAAAGGAAGAGCGAAGATGGACAAAATGATCTTGTCGCGCATGGAGTTTTTTGGCTACCATGGCGTTTTTGCGGAAGAAAACAAGCTGGGCCAGCGGTATTACGTCGATGTCGAAATGTTTATGCCGCTTGCTGCGGCCGGAATTCATGACGATTTGGAGCAAACCGTCAATTATGCGGACGTTTTTGAAATTGTCAAATCGATCGTGGAAGGAAAGCCGTTCAAACTGATCGAGGCGGTAGCCGAGCGGGTTGCATCGGTGCTTTTGCAAACTTATACTAGTATCAACGAAATTACGGTGCGGGTGATTAAGCCTCATCCGCCGTTTGCCGTTCTATTTGAGGGCGTCACCGTAGAAATCCACAGAAAGCGGGCATGATGAATGAGCGTAGACGGAAACAGCGGGGTTCTCGCTTTCATCGGACTCGGGTCTAATCTTGGCGATCGCGAGCGGTATTTGCTGGATGCGGTCCGGATGCTTGACGAGCATCCTCATATTCGCGTTGTCCGGCAGTCGTTTTTATATGAAACCGATCCGGTCGGCTACGTAGACCAGCCTGCCTTTCTCAATGCGGTAGCCGCCGTTCAAACGGAATTGCCTGCCGGCGAGCTGCTGGGCGTTATGCAGAACATCGAGCGGGAGCTTGGGCGTACCAGAGACATCCGCTTTGGCCCTCGCACGGTCGACCTCGATCTGCTGCTGTTCGGAAACGAAACTAGGACGGAACCGGAATTGATTTTGCCGCATCCGCGTATGCTGGAGCGTGCTTTTGTGCTTGTGCCTCTGCTCGACGTGCTGGAAGGAGCGGACGTGCCGGGTATGGAGGGGCCGCTTTCCGCTTATCTGAACCGGTTGGAAGGAAAGGAAGGCGTGACCAGATGGAAATGCAGTTGAACGAACAACTAGCCCAGCGCATAAGGGCCTTCCGTAAGCTTAAGGGCTATACCCAGACGGAGCTGGCCGAGAAGATCGGCGTCTCGGTTGCCATAGTCGGCTCTATCGAACGGGGAACCCGCAAGGCGGACGTAAGAACGGTCAAGCTGATCGCGGAAACGCTGGGCATTGCAATCGAAGAGCTGTCTGCCGGAGATGAGCGTCGTTAAGTTGATATACATTCAAACCATAGCAAGGAGCGTAAGTCATGCTTAAAATCGGAAACATCGTTGCCAAAAATAAAGTCGTTCTTGCCCCGATGGCAGGCGTTTGCAACCCGGCGTTCCGGCTCATTGCCAAGGAGTTCGGCACAGGGCTGGTTTGTGCGGAGATGGTAAGCGATAAAGCGATCGTGCACGGCAATGCCCGTACGAAGGAAATGCTGTTCGTCGACGAGCGCGAAAAACCGCTCAGCCTGCAAATTTTCGGCGGCGATACGGAAACGCTGGTGGAAGCGGCCAAAGTCGTGGATCAGCAAACGAATGCGGACATTATCGACATCAACATGGGTTGTCCCGTTCCCAAAATCACCAAGTGCGACGCCGGCGCCCGCTGGCTGCTCGACCCCGGCAAAATCGAAAGCATGATTTCGACGGTCGTCAAAGCCGTCAGCAAACCCGTAACCGTCAAAATGCGGATCGGCTGGGATGACGAGCACGTTTACGCGGTTCAGAATGCCAAGGCTGTCGAAAACGGCGGAGGCTCTGCCGTATCGGTTCACGGGCGGACGCGTGTACAAATGTATACCGGGACCGCGAATTGGGATATTATTAAAGAAGTTAAAGAGTCCGTTTCCATTCCGGTTATCGGGAACGGGGACGTCTTTACGCCCGAGGATGCCAAAAGGCTGCTCGATCATACCGGCTGCGACGGCGTGATGATCGGCCGCGGCGCGCTCGGCAACCCTTGGATGCTGTACCGAACGGTACAGTATTTGACGGGCGGAGAGCTGCCGTCGGATCCTACGCCGGAGGAAAAAATCCGTATCGCCGTGCTGCATATGGACCGGTTGATCGCACTTAAAGGCGAGCACGTCGCCGTCAAGGAAATGCGCAAGCATATGGCGTGGTACCTCAAGGGGTTGCCTGGTGCGGCTCGGGTCAAAGACGCCATTATGGAGCTGACGAAGCGGGACATTATGGTCGAGCTGCTCGAGCAATACGTTAACCAGCTGGCGTCGTCCCCCGTTGACGCATCGACGGAAGGAGCCTCCGAGGAAACGGCGGTTCATTGAAGTGGTGCGGGATTTGGGCATTTTGCAGGCAAAATCCCGAGCAATTCCCTGCGATTGACATTTAGAAGTCGTTGCAATATAATCAGTCAATAAACCGAGCAGGCAAACCATGAAGTCATCTTGCTTCGTGTGAGTAATATATTGAAATATGGCGAAGTGAATCGCGGTTCGTTTTAGCCTATTGTGAGTTTGCGATCCGAGCCGTCCCGGCGGTATTCACCGCGAACAATCTATCACATGACAGGGGATATGAAGCAATGTCAGAAAAAGAAGTGATCCTGACGCAGGAAGGCCTGAAGAGGCTGGAGGAAGAGCTCGAAAATCTTAAATCGGTGAAGCGCCGCGAGGTGGCCGAGCGGATCAAAGTGGCTATCGGATACGGAGATATCAGCGAAAACTCGGAATATGAAGACGCGAAGAATGAACAGGCGTTTATTGAAGGCCGTATTATTACGCTTGAGAAAATGCTGCGCAACGCGCGGATTATCAATAACGACGAAGTGGATACGAATACGGTGAGCGTGGGATCGATCGTAACGCTTAAAGATATGGAGTTCGGGGATACCGTGGAATACAACATCGTCGGAACGGCCGAATCGGATCCGCTGCATAATAAAATATCGAACGAAAGCCCGGTCGGAAAAGCCATTCTCGGCAAGCAAAAAGGCTCGACGGTAGATGTTAACGTTCCAGCGGGTATTATCCAATATCAGATTATCGATATTAAGAAATAAACTTGCCGGAGCGGAATCGCTCCTCGAAACCATGAAAAGCTTCCGACGGAAGCTTTTTCTTGTTCACAGCCGCCATTTTACGGTATGCTTGCCTATTTCAGAATCGAGTTAAAGCCGCAGCAGCGCGTATTGATCCCAACCGGTGGCGGTATTTGGTTAGCCCGAGCTTGTTCGGATATGGTATGCTTATATAGCCGTATATAAGATCGTGTATAGTGGTTATGCAACACTTTAGGAGATGAGAACATGAGTCAAGAATTGGAACTAAACGAACTGTTGGTCATTCGCCGCAACAAGCTGGACGAGCTTCGGGCTCTCGGCATCGATCCGTTCGGCCAGAAGTTCGAGCGTACGCACACCGCGCAGCAAGTGCTTGAAGCCTATGACGAGAAATCCAAAGAAGAACTGGAATCGATCGGAGCGGAAGTCCGTCTTGCCGGCCGCATTATGCAAAAACGGGGAATGGGCAAAGCGTCATTCGCGCACATTCAGGATATTTCCGGCAAAATCCAGCTATACGTTCGTAAAGATGCCCTGGAGGAAACCGAATATCAAGCATTCGACCTTCTCGATATAGGCGATATCGTCGGCGTTGCGGGATCCGTGTTCAAAACCCAAACCGGCGAAACTTCCGTGAAAGTGAAATCGATCGCGGTATTGTCGAAGTCGCTCTATCCGCTTCCGGACAAATTTCACGGCTTGAAGGACGTCGAGATGCGCTACCGCCAGCGCTATGTCGATTTGATCATGAGCCAGGACGTGAAAGAGTCGTTTATTTTGCGTTCCAAAATCATTCAGTCGATGCGCCGCTATTTGGATTCCCAAGGCTATCTGGAAGTGGAAACGCCGACGCTGCACGCGATTGCGGGCGGTGCTGCCGCGCGTCCATTTATTACGCATCACAATGCGCTTGATATGCAGCTGTACATGAGGATCGCGATCGAGCTGCACTTGAAGCGTCTGATTGTCGGCGGCCTGGAGAAAGTATACGAGATCGGCCGCGTTTACCGGAACGAGGGGATTTCGACTCGCCATAATCCGGAGTTTACGATGATCGAGCTGTACGAGGCGTACGCCGACTACAAAGATATTATGTCCTTGACGGAACAGCTGATTGCGCATATCGCTCGGGAAGTGCTGGGGACGACGGTGATTACGTACGGAGAGCATCAGGTCGATCTGACTCCGGAATGGCGCCGCGTTTCGATGGTCGACGCAGTCCAAGAAGTGACGGGCGTCGATTTCAGCAAGCAAATGACCGACGAAGAAGCCCATCAACTGGCCAAAGAGCATAAAGTACAGGTTGAGCCGCACTGGACGTTCGGGCATATTTTGAATGCGTTCTTCGAGGAGTTCGTTGAGAGCACGCTTATTCAGCCTACTTTCATTACGGGCCACCCGGTTGCGATTTCGCCGCTTGCCAAAAAGAACGACCAAGATCCGCGCTTCACGGATCGCTTCGAGCTGTTTATCGTGGCTCGCGAGCATGCGAACGCCTTTACCGAACTTAACGATCCCATCGATCAACGCGAGCGTTTCGAAGCTCAGCTTCTGGAGAAGGAACAGGGCAATGATGAAGCGCATGAGATGGACGACGATTTTATTCGTGCGCTTGAATACGGCATGCCGCCGACAGGCGGTCTCGGAATCGGGATCGACCGCTTGGTCATGCTGCTTACGAATGCGCCGTCGATTCGCGACGTTCTGCTGTTCCCGCTTATGCGCGACAAGCAGATCGATTAAGAGATGGACATTAAGGAGCGTCGCACCTGCTGCGGCGCTCTTTTTCGATTTATCAGACAGCATGTCGCGGAAGTCGCTCTAAATTTCGGTAAACGCGCTTGTCCCTAAAAGGACGGCGAAGCCGTTTATCCTTGTATGTTTTTAACAGTCCGTCGCTTTGTGTATAATGATGCGTATTAATTATTTTTCAAAAAAGCTTGCAATCGGCAGGCGGTATGTGATACATTACTTCTTGCCGCTTCTGAGGCGGACAAGTAACAGAGCAAACGCAAGAAGCCGTGAGGCCGCTGCCGCAAGGCGACGAACGAAACGGTCGAAAAAAAGTGCTTGCAATGTGAAAGTCGAATGTGTTATAGTATAAAAGTCGCTTTTGAGGCGATAGACAAGCTAGCTTACTTAGAAAGCTTGACTGTAACCATCGAAATTGTCCTTTGAAAACTGAACAATGAGCGAATAAAGCCAGCAAAACAAAGCAACAAATCGCATGAGCATGTCAATATCGAAATAAAACGAAGCCTCGGCTTCAACTTTTATGGAGAGTTTGATCCTGGCTCAGGACGAACGCTGGCGGCGTGCCTAATACATGCAAGTCGAGCGGATCTTTCCTTCGGGAAAGGTTAGCGGCGGACGGGTGAGTAACACGTAGGCAACCTGCCTGTAAGACCGGGATAACTCACGGAAACGTGTGCTAAGACCGGATAGTTGGTTTCTCCACCTGGAGAGATCAGGAAAGACGGTGCAAGCTGTCACTTACAGATGGGCCTGCGGCGCATTAGCTAGTTGGTGAGGTAACGGCTCACCAAGGCGACGATGCGTAGCCGACCTGAGAGGGTGAACGGCCACACTGGGACTGAGACACGGCCCAGACTCCTACGGGAGGCAGCAGTAGGGAATCTTCGGCAATGGACGAAAGTCTGACCGAGCAACGCCGCGTGAGTGATGAAGGTTTTCGGATCGTAAAACTCTGTTGCCAGGGAAGAAGGGTGAGGAGAGTAACTGCTCTTCATTTGACGGTACCTGAGAAGAAAGCCCCGGCTAACTACGTGCCAGCAGCCGCGGTAATACGTAGGGGGCAAGCGTTGTCCGGAATTATTGGGCGTAAAGCGCGCGCAGGCGGTTGTTTAAGTCTGATGTTTAAACCCAGGGCTCAACCTTGGGTCGCATTGGAAACTGGGCAACTGGAGTGTAGGAGAGGAAAGTGGAATTCCACGTGTAGCGGTGAAATGCGTAGAGATGTGGAGGAACACCAGTGGCGAAGGCGACTTTCTGGCCTATAACTGACGCTGAGGCGCGAAAGCGTGGGGAGCAAACAGGATTAGATACCCTGGTAGTCCACGCCGTAAACGATGCATGCTAGGTGTTAGGGGTTTCGATACCCTTGGTGCCGAAGTAAACACATTAAGCATGCCGCCTGGGGAGTACGCTCGCAAGAGTGAAACTCAAAGGAATTGACGGGGACCCGCACAAGCAGTGGAGTATGTGGTTTAATTCGAAGCAACGCGAAGAACCTTACCAGGTCTTGACATCTGGATGCAAGCGTTAGAGATAGCGCCCTCCTTCGGGACATCCAAGACAGGTGGTGCATGGTTGTCGTCAGCTCGTGTCGTGAGATGTTGGGTTAAGTCCCGCAACGAGCGCAACCCTTGATCTTAGTTGCCAGCATTAAGTTGGGCACTCTAGGATGACTGCCGGTGACAAACCGGAGGAAGGTGGGGATGACGTCAAATCATCATGCCCCTTATGACCTGGGCTACACACGTACTACAATGGCCGGTACAACGGGCTGCGAAACCGCGAGGTGGAGCGAATCCTAAAAAGCCGGTCTCAGTTCGGATTGCAGGCTGCAACTCGCCTGCATGAAGTCGGAATTGCTAGTAATCGCGGATCAGCATGCCGCGGTGAATACGTTCCCGGGTCTTGTACACACCGCCCGTCACACCACGAGAGTTTACAACACCCGAAGTCGGTGAGGTAACCGCAAGGAGCCAGCCGCCGAAGGTGGGGTAGATGATTGGGGTGAAGTCGTAACAAGGTAGCCGTATCGGAAGGTGCGGCTGGATCACCTCCTTTCTATGGAGATCATGATGGCTGTAGGCTGTCGGATCAATAAGCTGGTTTTACTCGCTCATGTTCAGTTTTGAAAGGGCAATGCTCTTTCTTTGGTAAACGCAAATCGTTTGGTGACGATGGCGGAGGGGAACCACGCGTACCCATCCCGAACACGACCGTTAAGCCCTCCAGCGCCAAGGGTACTTGATCCGCAGGGATCTGGGAGAGTAGGACGTTGCCAAGCGAGCCCACTATTGTGGGCTTTTTTCGGGCCCTTAGCTCAGCTGGTTAGAGCGCACCCCTGATAAGGGTGAGGTCGGTGGTTCGAGTCCACTAGGGCCCACCAATTACCTTTTATAAAGTGATCGTTTGGGGCTCCCCGGAAAGTACTCGGAATAAGCTTCGAAGGATAACGTCACTTTGTGGGGAATTTGGGGCCATAGCTCAGCTGGGAGAGCGCCTGCCTTGCAAGCAGGAGGTCAGCGGTTCGATCCCGCTTGGCTCCACCAAACAGACTCCAGAAAATGGTTAAAAAAAACCACTTGCAAAGAGTCGAAGAGATGTGTTACATTAGATCTCGCCGCTTTTGAGGCGGTGACGTTTGTTCCTTGAAAACTAGATAGCGAAGCAATGCAAAACATCCTTAGTTTTTTTGTAGCGATCTCGAGAGAGATCATTGGTTAAGCTACTAAGAGCACACGGAGGATGCCTAGGCGCTAGGAGCCGATGAAGGACGTGGCGAACAACGAAATGCCTCGGGGAGCCGTAAGCAGGCGTCGATCCGGGGATGTCCGAATGGGGGAACCCGCACGTGGTAATGCGCGTGTACCATACAGTGAATACATAGCTGTATCGGAGGCATACCCAGGGAACTGAAACATCTAAGTACCTGGAGGAAAAGAAAACAATAGTGATTCCGTCAGTAGCGGCGAGCGAACGCGGATTAGCCCAAACCAAGGAGCTTGCTCCTTGGGGTTGTGGGACGTCAATGTGGGAAAAGTTCGTTAGGTGAAGCGGTCTGGAAAGGCTCGCCATAGCAGGTAACAGCCCTGTAGCTCAAAACGAACGTATCCCTAGACGGATCCCGAGTAGTGCGGGGCACGTGAAACCCCGTATGAATCCGGCAGGACCATCTGCCAAGGCTAAATACTCCCTAGCGACCGATAGCGAAGCAGTACCGTGAGGGAAAGGTGAAAAGAACCGCGGGAGCGGAGTGAAATAGAACCTGAAACCGTGTGCTTACAAGAAGTCAGAGCCCGTTAATGGGTGATGGCGTGCCTTTTGTAGAATGAACCGGCGAGTTACGTTCACGTGCAAGGTTAAGCTGAAGAGGCGGAGCCGCAGCGAAAGCGAGTCTGAATAGGGCGAATGAGTACGTGGTCGTAGACCCGAAACCGTGTGATCTACCCCTGTCCAGGGTGAAGGTGCGGTAACACGCACTGGAGGCCCGAACCCACGAATGTTGAAAAATTCGGGGATGAGGTGGGGGTAGCGGAGAAATTCCAATCGAACTCGGAGATAGCTGGTTCTCCCCGAAATAGCTTTAGGGCTAGCCTCGGAATGAGAGTAGTGGAGGTAAAGCACTGATTGGGTGCGGGGCCCGCCAAGGGTTACCAAGTCCAGTCAAACTCTGAATGCCACATACTTCTGTCCGGGAGTCAGACAGTGAGTGCTAAGATCCATTGTCAAGAGGGAAACAGCCCAGACCATCAGCTAAGGTCCCCAAGTGTGTGTTAAGTGGGAAAGGATGTGGAGTTGCAAAGACAACCAGGATGTTGGCTTAGAAGCAGCCACCATTTAAAGAGTGCGTAATAGCTCACTGGTCGAGTGACTCTGCGCCGAAAATGTAACGGGGCTAAACACGCCACCGAAGCTATGGCTACAGCAGCAATGTTGTTGGGTAGGGGAGCGTTGTGTATAGGTTGAAGGTCGATCGTAAGGACGGCTGGACAGTACACAAGTGAGAATGCCGGTATGAGTAACGAAAAGACAAGTGAGAATCTTGTCCGCCGAAAGCCTAAGGGTTCCTGAGGAAGGCTCGTCCGCTCAGGGTAAGTCGGGACCTAAGGCGAGGCCGAAAGGCGTAGTCGAAGGACAACAGGTTGATATTCCTGTACCACCGTAGCCGTTTGAACGACGGGGTGACGCAGAAGGGCAAGGACGCAGACGGATGGAAGTGTCTGTCCAAGCAGTGAGGCTGATGTGTAGGCAAATCCGCACATCGTGAAGGCTGGGCTGTGATGGGGAGGGAAATTTCGAAAGTACCGAAGGTCTTGTACTCATGCTGCCAAGAAAAGCCTCTAGTGAGGCGAAGGTGCCCGTACCGCAAACCGACACAGGTAGGCGAGCAGAGCATGCTAAGGCGCGCGGAAGAACTCTCGTTAAGGAACTCGGCAAAATGACCCCGTAACTTCGGGAGAAGGGGTGCCTCGGTAGGGTGAATAGCCCGAGGGGGCCGCAGTGAAAAGGCCCAAGCGACTGTTTAGCAAAAACACAGGTCTGTGCGAAGCCGCAAGGCGAAGTATACGGGCTGACGCCTGCCCGGTGCTGGAAGGTTAAGGGGAGCGGTTAGGGGTAACCCGAAGCTGTGAACCGAAGCCCCAGTAAACGGCGGCCGTAACTATAACGGTCCTAAGGTAGCGAAATTCCTTGTCAGGTAAATTCTGACCCGCACGAATGGCGTAACGACTTGGGCGCTGTCTCAACGAGAGATCCGGTGAAATTTTAATACCTGTGAAGATGCAGGTTACCCGCGACAAGACGGAAAGACCCCATGGAGCTTTACTGCAGCTTGATATTGGACTTGGGTACGATCTGTACAGGATAGGTGGGAGCCTTTGAAGCATGAGCGCCAGCTTGTGTGGAGGCGACGTTGGGATACCACCCTGATCGTATCTAGGTTCTAACCTACTCCCGTGATCCGGGAGAGGGACCGTGTCAGGCGGGCAGTTTGACTGGGGCGGTCGCCTCCTAAAGCGTAACGGAGGCGCCCCAAGGTTCCCTCAGAATGGTTGGAAATCATTCGAAGAGTGCAAAGGCATAAGGGAGCTTGACTGCGAGACAGACAAGTCGAGCAGGGACGAAAGTCGGGCTTAGTGATCCGGTGGTACCGAATGGAAGGGCCATCGCTCAACGGATAAAAGCTACCCTGGGGATAACAGGCTTATCTCCCCCAAGAGTCCACATCGACGGGGAGGTTTGGCACCTCGATGTCGGCTCATCGCATCCTGGGGCTGAAGTAGGTCCCAAGGGTTGGGCTGTTCGCCCATTAAAGCGGTACGCGAGCTGGGTTCAGAACGTCGTGAGACAGTTCGGTCCCTATCTGTCGCGGGCGCAGGAAATTTGAGAGGAGCTGTCCTTAGTACGAGAGGACCGGGATGGACGTACCGCTGGTGTACCAGTTGTTCCGCCAGGAGCATCGCTGGGTAGCCAAGTACGGACGGGATAAGCGCTGAAAGCATCTAAGCGTGAAGCCCCCCTCAAGATGAGATTTCCCAGTATGTAAGACCCCTTGAAGACGACGAGGTAGATAGGTTCGAGGTGGAAGTGCAGCAATGCATGCAGCTGACGAATACTAATCGGTCGAGGGCTTATCCAACATCTTTACATCGACAGGTGTAAGGACTACGAAAGGAACAAGGATGAATGCAGAACTTCGCATCTAGTTTTCAGGGAGTAAACCTATGCTTGAATGTGACTAGTGCACGGTAGAGCGTAGCAAGACCGCATTTGGCGATGCGGACAACCCTGTTGATAAACACGTTAACAATGAGCTTGGAGAGATACCCAAGAGGCTCAAGGGGACCCTCTGCTAAGGGGTTAGACTGCGTAAGTGGTGCGAGGGTTCGAATCCCTCTCTCTCCGCCATCTTTACTGAATGTGGCGGCGTAGCTCAGCTGGCTAGAGCGTACGGTTCATACCCGTAAGGTCGGGGGTTCGATCCCCTCTGCCGCTACCATTTTTCTTTTCAACATCCGGATTTATTCTCGTTAACACGGGCGCTTAGCTCAGCTGGGAGAGCATCTGCCTTACAAGCAGAGGGTCGGCGGTTCGATCCCGTCAGCGCCCACCATCTTTACTTGATATACAATATGCCGTTGTAGCTCAACTGGTAGAGCAACTGACTTGTAATCAGTAGGTTGGGGGTTCAAGTCCTCTCGACGGCACCAGTAACAACCTCATATGGAGCTGTGGTGTAGAGGCCTAACATGCCTGCCTGTCACGCAGGAGACCGCGGGTTCGAATCCCGTCAGCTCCGCCATTTTCTTTTTTTTGCTTGTTAATGTATTTACGGCTCGGTAGCTCAGTCGGTAGAGCAGAGGACTGAAAATCCTCGTGTCGGCGGTTCGATTCCGTCCCGAGCCACCATTTACCTTTTGATTTTCCTCATAAGGACTAGGTTCTTAGAGAAACTAAGGTAAGTTATCTTGGAGGATTAGTGAAGTGGCTAAACACGGCAGACTGTAAATCTGCTCTCTTCGAGTTCGGTGGTTCGAATCCATCATCCTCCACCATTTCCATGAGGCATTAGCTCAGTTGGTAGAGCACCTGACTTTTAATCAGGGTGTCGTAGGTTCGAGTCCTACATGCCTCACCAGTTTTTAGACATAACCGAGCCCTTGAGGGCTCTTTTTTTATTATATCTAGCGAAGCGGTGTTACAAGTGTAATGTAAAAGAGCCCTCCTTGAAATCCAAGGAGGGCTTTTTGTCGTTATTTGGCGGCTGTGGTCAGCTCCATTCGTTTGGCTTTGCTTTTGATGAAGTCGGCCGTTCGGGCTGCCAGCGCCATAACGGTATTCGTCGGATTGGCTCCGCCTGAAGTGACGAAAACGCTGGCGTCGCATATATACAGATTCGGAATGTCATGCGACTGGCAGTATGCGTTCACGACGGATTCTTGAGGATCGGAGCCCATCCGGCATCCTCCCATCAGATGGCCGGTATCTTCGGTGACGTATTCCACTTTACCTTCTGCAGCACGCAGAATGGAACTCATCATCTCCACGGCATGCGTTATCAGCTTACGGTCGTTATCCCCATAACTGAAGGTTACCTTGGCGCGAGGCAAGCCATTGGCATCTTTGTCTTCCGCCAATGCGACACGGTTTGCGGCTTGGGGCAGCACCTCGCCTACCATAGTGACCCTTCCGTAAAAGTTGTAGTCGAGTGCGGTTTCCCGAAGCCGTTTCCCCCATACCGGCGTACCTGTCATAAGGGATATGCCCTGTGCAAACCCGACAGGTCGGGCTCCGTGCGCATGAAGCGTGTAGCCGCGAACAAACCCTCTGGCGTTGTCCGTTTCATAAAACTGCTGGGTACTGGCAAGCACGGGTGTTCCTTTATAAATACGAATTTCTTCTTCGAACTTGGCGTACACGTCATTGCTGCTATGGGGCATGATGGCTTTGCCTACCCATCCGCTGCCGTTGGCGAGCCCGTCCGGAAACTGAGCGTTGGCGGAGTGAAGCAGGAGACGAGGATTCTCGATGACGAAAGCCGATAAAATGACGATTTTGGCGCGCTGTTCATAGGTCGTTCCGTCGTGCACGAAGGTTACCCCTTTGGCAAGACCGTCTTTGCCCGTCAATATTTGCGTAACCGTGCAGTCAGGCAGCACTTCCGCTCCGGCCCGGATAGCCTTTGGGATATGAACGATCAAGGTGCTGAATTTTGCGTTCGGCATGCAGCCTTGATTGCAAAAACCTCTGTTGATGCATGGCGGCCGATCCTCGAAGGGGGCGGATAAGATCGCGAGCGGCGTTACGGCGGTCTCAATCTGCAGCTTGCTGCATCCGTTCTGGAACATGTAAGCATTCGGGCTGAGCGGATCCCGTTCGGGGTAAGGATAAGGACCGCGGAATGGACCCCAGGGGAAATGCCGGGGGCCGGATATGGCCAGCTCTTTTTCAATTTTATCGTAATAGGGCTCCAAGTCGCGGTAACGGATCGGCCAGTCTTCGGCAACCCCGTCATAGGTACGAACGGCGAAATCGGATTCGTGAAAACGAAGAAATACGCCTGTAAAATGAACGGTTCCACCGCCGATGCCGCGGCCGGAATTGTTGTGACCGAGAGTAAGCGGGTCAGTACCGTCGACGATCCGCGTATCCTGCCAAGAGAGGCTTTTCATCGAAAGCTCGGCGCTGGCGAACTCTTTTTGCGGATCGCGCATCGGACCGGCATCCAGTACGACGACACGCATACCGGCTTCGCTCAGTTCCTTAGCGATTACCCCGCCGGCTGCACCGGCTCCTACGATAACGGCGTCGACTTCCTCGTTCGCGTATTTGCGGTTTAACAAACGGACTCCCGCCTTTCGTTCAAAATGGACGTATGTGCATTCATTTCATTCTGACCGCTTCCCAAGGATCGGTTTGTCCGATTGCGGTTCGAACGTACCCCCTCGGGTAGGCCGGACCGCCATAGCCGATTTCCGACCATATTTGTGGATGCGAATAATAGGCCTCGACCGTCAACGACAGCAGTTTAAGAAAAAGCGCCTTCGGCGGCACGCTCCAAAACGTACCCGTTTCCGTCCCGCCTTCGCTCCAGTCCGCCATGTACTGCAGTTGGACGTTTTCCTCCAGGGCATAAAAGTGATTCGCGTAGGTTGCTAGCGTGTAATCTTCGATCGACTTCAAGCCAAGACGGACAAGCGATCTCTCGTCCGGTACGCCGGCTTTGCGCTGGCCTTCGCCAATGGAGCGAAACAAGGTGTCGTCAATATGATCGATCACATTCTGTATGATGTCGCCACGCGTATCGTCGACAAGCAGCGTACAGATCGAGCGAAGCAGCTCGGCTTCTTCCAGAGTAAGAAACGGATGTTCGCTTTCCCGCAGGAGACGGCTTGAAACGATCGTTTGCGTATGCGAATCCCAGTTCGGTTTCTCCTTCATGACGTCGTAATCCATGTAGTGCGTCGATTGGGCCATCCTCATCACCCCCAGTAGACGGCCGCAAGCCCAAGCGCGCCGATAGCGGAGAACAGCAGCGGCAGTATGACAGGCGGGCCGATGAGAAAATTCCGCGGCGCCCAGCCCCCTACGCGCACTCCGACACCGTGGAAATGATAATAAAACCCGACGGCTCCGGCTCCGATCGCTATCCACATAAGCAGAGCGAATAAGGTGAGCAGCCATTCGCTTTTGGATAAGGCGAGCAGAAGTCCGGCTATCGTGAAAATAGGGGAAGCGACGACCGGGGCCCACATCGCTTTATGGTGGAAGTTTTGCCGGTAATGCGACATGGTGACCTGAACGCCTATCATGAGATAGGCGGCCGCAACGAACAAAACGAGGAACCGCTCTATGGTCCAGCCATTCCAATTCATGGATATCCTGCCTTTCTATTGGGAAGGGTAGACTTTCCTGCACCCATTATCCCCTTTCTTGCCGGAAACCATCCGCCGGAACCGTACGCTGCTGCGGGCAACCATAATTTTCATATTTATTTGCATGATCTTGGAGAGAACGGGGGAATCTAGTCATGGTTTGGACGAGAAAACCAAGCGACATACCATCTAAACGATTATGGAGGGAATCAAGCGTTTCTATGAAGAAATGGAGAAAAAGCCATGCGGTTTGCGCAACCGCTGCACTGGCGCTCGCGTCAGGGTTGTTTGGGCATGACCAAACGGCTCGTGCGGCTGCAGAACCGCAGCATGCGTCAACGGCGGGAGTAGGCAAAGCAGCGAATGCTTCGTTAAACCAAAGGCAGGGAGCGCATGCGGAAAGCTACATTTTGGACGCTTATGAGACGCTTCAATATGAATTGCCGAAGCGGCCGGATAGTCCGGAAGCGATAAACAAACTCGCCGTGCAGACGATAGAGGAGCTTGAGGCCGGAGATATCGTGTATTTCGGCATTGGCGCGCAAGTAGAAGGAAGAGGCATCTATATCGGCAACGGTCAATACGTATGCGATGCCGACAACCGGCAGGAACGTACCGTCCGAAGCGTGAGCGGAGAGCTAAAGTCGCAGTTTCTCGGAGGAAGGCGTATTTTATCCGAACAGGACCGTCTACGAATCCAACTTATTCTCGATGCCAGCAAATACATAGGAACGCCATACGTTTTCGGAGCGGCTTACGGGCAAACCGGGACCTTCGACTGTTCCTCCTTTACGAAGACGGTGTATCACCAGAACGGCATCGCCCTGCCGCGCGTTTCGAGGGATCAAGCGAAGCTTGGTACTCGCGTAAATAAGAGCGAACTGAAGGCAGGCGATCTTGTCTTTTTTGCGGATAAACAGCCGAAAGGGCGGATCGGCCATGTAGGCATTTATGCCGGTGACGGAATGATGATTCATACGTACCAGAACAAGGGCGTAACCTATTCGAGCATTCAAAACAACTGGTGGGCCAATCATTACGTGACGGCGCGCCGCATTATCGACTAGTCCCGCCTAGCTGCGGGCAACCCGGAAACCCTTGGGCCGTTATTGAAACGGCTTAGGGGTTTCTTTCGTAATGCAGAGGGGGTATCATAATACGTACAGGCAGTCGAATATGCTGATGTATAGGGATGCTCGAAATGGAGCCGGTCACGCCGTTTTGGCAAACCTTGGAGGTATCGCTTATGGAATGGGAACGGATTAGAGGTCAACTGGGGGCCATTTTACAAGCGCCGGTACAGGTTGGCAAAATGCCGCAGCAAGAGTGGAGCCGCTTAGCGCAAGAACAAACGGCCGGGAACAAACCGGGGGCAAGCGTTACCGATCGCGGGCAGCTGTCGTTCATGCTGGAAGCCGCGGGAAGGGAGGTAAGCGTGCTTACCGTCGAGGAGGTGCTGCTGACTTCTGCGGAAAGGCAGCTCGTGGAACTGATGATCGAGACTTGCCGCCTGCACGAAAAGCCGAGAATGACCGCTGCCGGCGAGGATGAGCGGAGAGCGAATCTCGTCAAGGACTGGTTTTATCGCCAGCTTGAGCTTGCCGATCCGTACGGGGAGATGCCAGATTCGCTGGCCGCCCAATTGTCGATGTACTCCACGAAAATTCCGCTGCTTCTTTACGGCGATTACTCGGATAACCGGAACGCGCAGTATCAGGATTTAAAAAAACTGCTCGATTCGTTCTTCGACGCCGAAATCGTACTTATCCCGCTTATGGATAAAGAGTGGCTGATTCTCGGCTCCGAGCAGCTGCTTGCGGAAAGCAGCGAGGACAGGGATGACGGGGGCGAAAGCCTCGAAGAATCGCTTGCATCGATCTGCTCGGGGTTATATGAAATGCTTTCCAGCGAGTGGGTCGGCGAATGTCATTTGTCCGTCCATTTTCCGATCATACCAGCCAAGTCTCTGATGGGGACGATTCTCCAAATGCGCGAAACGATGGCGCTCGGAAGAACCTACGAGCTGGGCAGCAGCATCCATTTGCCGTGGAAGCTGCACTTGGAGAAGCTGCTGATCGCGGTGCCGGAGACCGAGAAGCAGCGGTTTGTGGAACGGGTGCTGAAGCATGTGGACCATATGCTCGATTCCGAGACGCAATCGACGCTGGAGCAGTTTTTTGCGCTCGATTGCAACGTCAGCGAGACGGCCAAAAAGCTGTATATTCACCGTAATACGCTGTTATACCGGCTCGATAAGTTCAAACAGGAGACCGGTCTTGACGTTCGAAACTTTACGGATGCGGTTTTAGTCAAGGTAGCGATGCTTTTGTATAAAGTGACGAAAAGGAAGTAAATTTTTTGTACAGATTGTGCATAGCCATTTGGGCGTCGGTCAGTTAAGATAAGGGTATACTTTTTGATAAACGATATGTGGGAGGAATAGACATGGCAGGCGTACGCTTACACCATATTGTGAAGAAATATCCGGGCAACGATGAAGCAACGGTTAAAGACTTCCATCTCGACATTAAGGACAAGGAATTTGTCGTTCTCGTCGGAGGATCCGGTTGCGGTAAATCGACAACGCTGCGGATGATTGCCGGTCTCGAAGAAATTACAGCAGGTGAATTGTACATCGGCGACCGTCTTGTAAACGATGTGGCTCCGAAAGACCGCGATATCGCGATGGTATTCCAATCGTACGCTTTGTATCCGCATATGAACGTTTATCAAAACATGGCGTTCGGATTGAAACTTCGTAAGTTCAAAAAAGCCGACATCGACGCGCGCGTTCGCGAAGCGGCTAAAATTCTCGATATCGAGCACTTGCTCGACCGTAAACCGAAAGCATTGTCCGGCGGACAACGTCAACGTGTCGCCCTCGGCCGTGCGATCGTCCGTGAGCCTCAAGTGTTCCTGATGGACGAACCGTTGTCCAACCTTGACGCTAAGCTTCGTGTAGCGATGCGTGCGGAAATCAGCAAGCTGCACAAACGTTTGGGTACAACCGTTATCTACGTAACGCATGACCAAACGGAAGCAATGACGATGGGCGAGCGGATCGTCGTAATGGAAAGCGGCGTAATTCAACAAGCGGCTACTCCTGAAGAAATCTACAACCACCCGGTTAATATGTTCGTTGCAGGCTTTATCGGATCGCCTTCGATGAACTTCATCACGGGCAACCTTGCTGAACAAGGCGGATCCGTTCTATTCAAAGCAAACGGCGTTAGCGTAGAGCTTCCGGAAGGCAAAGCAAAAGTTCTTCGCGACAAAGGCTACATCGGCAAAGAAGTCGTACTCGGCGTTCGTCCGGAAGACATCCACGAAGAGCCAATCTTCCTGGAAGGATCCCCGAACACGATCGTGAATGCGTTCATCGAAGTTGCTGAGAACCTTGGTCACGAAATGTACCTGTACCTGAACGGCATGGGCAAAGACAGCGTCATTGCTCGCGTAGACGGCCGTGCAGGTTTCAAAGAAGGTACGAACGTTAAGCTTGCGCTCGACATGAACAAAGCGCACTTCTTCGACAAAGATTCGTCGCTTTCGATCTTCTCGAACTAATCGAAACGGCGTGCCAAGAGGCCAGCTCATCAGAGCTGGTCTTTTTTGTTGCTTACCTGGGGCGGATTCCCGGCTGCCGATAACGGCATGCAAGGATCAAGTTTGGCTGTACGTCCGCCCGGCTAAAATCCTCAATCGGACTAAGCGGGTTTGCGGGCCAATTTTACTAACGATCGGTTGCTTTCATCTTCCAATTGAATTACGATGGAACTATCTTTGAAAAATCGGGTTCGATTTCATAATGGTTCCTGACAACAAGTTACTGCAGGCTGGCGTTTATGTTTAGAGTTGAGAGGAGTCTGGGACGATGCCGAAAAAAATAAAGGTGTCCGACCTTGTGCAGCGATTTTCGATGGAGGTCGTATGCGGCGAGGCGGGATTAAAACGGATTATTACGGTTTCCGATTTGTACCGTCCGGGACTGGAGTTAGCCGGATATTTTAACTATCATCCGCGTGAGCGGGTTCAAATTCTTGGCCGTACGGAGCTTGCCTTTTTCGAAACGCTGGACGAGGCGGAGCGCAAAGATCGGATGAGCCAGCTATGCTCGGAGGAAACGCCGTGCATTTGCGTCACGCGCGGACTAACGGTACCGGAAGAGCTGATCGAGATCGCGTCGGAGCGAGGATTTGCCGTTCTGCGCAGCAATCATCCTACGACAACGCTGTCCGGCAATATCACCGACTTTTTGGAAAGCCGGCTGGCGCCATCCACGACGATACACGGCGTTCTTGTCGATGTATACGGGATCGGAATGCTTATTTCGGGAACGAGCGGAATCGGCAAAAGCGAAACCGCGCTTGAACTCGTCAAACGCGGACATCGGCTTATCGCCGACGATGCGGTCGAAATTCGGCAAACGGCTGAAAATATACTGATCGGGAATGCGCCGGAGCTGATTAAGCACCTCCTGGAAATTCGTGGCGTCGGTATCATTAATGTGATGACTTTGTTCGGCGCCGGCGCAATCCGGACGAACATGAAAATCAACGTTGTCGTGAAACTGGAGACGTGGCAGCAAGATAAGCAGTACGATCGGCTGGGACTCGATGAGGAGTTGACGCGCATAATCGATACCGATCTGCCGCTTGTCACCATACCTGTACGTCCGGGACGGAACTTGGCGGTTATTATTGAAGTGGCGGCTATGAACTACCGGCTGAAACGGATGGGCTACAACGCCGCGCTGCAGTTCACGAACCGTCTGACGGAGACGCTGAACAACGAAGACGTGTACGATAACGAGTCGTAATAGGACGTAAGGGGAGGTTACCCATGGCTTTGATTATTAATCCGATCGCCTTTCGGCTAGGCCCGATTCCCGTTCACTGGTACGGGATCATTTTAGGATCGGCTGCGCTTTTCGGTTTATTTTTGGCAATACGGGAAGGCAAGCGGTTCGGCATATCCTCCGACTTTTTCATGGACTTGCTGCTCATCGGCGTTCCGTCTGCTATTATTGGAGCGCGGATTTACTATGTGGCATTCAAATGGGATTACTACAGTGAGCATCCCTCGGAGATTATCCAAATATGGCAGGGCGGGATCGCGATTTACGGCGCTTTGATCGGCGCGATTGTCGCCGCTTTCTTCTTCGTTCGGTCCAAAGGCTATAATTTCTGGCGGATTGTCGATATTTGCGCGCCGGGCCTAATCGCAGGCCAAATGATCGGACGCTGGGGCAACTTTATGAACCAAGAGGCGCACGGCGGAGAAGTGACCGAATCGTTTTTGCGTCAGACGCTGCATCTGCCGGACTTTATCGTGAATCAGATGTACATCGACGGGGCATATTACCACCCGACTTTCTTGTATGAATCGATATGGAATTTAGCCGGTCTTCTGCTTCTGTTCGTGCTGCGCCGGAGGCCGTTCCTGCGTGCGGGCGAGCAGTTTATGAGCTATTTTATCTGGTATGCGATCGGACGCTTCTTTATCGAGGCGCTGCGGACGGACAGCCTCGCATTTGCGGGACCGGAATGGCTGGCTTCTCTGGTTCGCGGTCTTTGGTCGCCGATGACGCTGTTGTTCGAAGAAGGCAATATGTCGTACGGCAATGTCCGGATTTCGCAGATGCTCAGCGTGCTTATTTTAATCGGCGCGATCGCGTTTATCGTCATTAGACGGGTGAAAGGCTATGCGGAAGTGCGCTATGCCGACCCTATCGTGTCGAGCAAGGCGCCTGTCGGCGCAGGGTCCGAAGAGGGACCGTCCAGAAAGGACGACAAGCCTGGACGCAACGACGGAAACGCCGGCGTGGAAGACGGGACGGCCGAACGGACGTAACGCGGAATGAAGTCACCAAGGGAGTTGCCATAATGATAAAGACCATATTGTTTGACTTGGACGGGACGATCGTCAACACGAATGAGCTTATTATCGCAAGCTTTTTGCATGCGTTGGAGGGGCAAACGCCGCAGCCTGTGGGTCGGGAGCATATCGTGCCGAACATGGGCCGGCCGCTGGTCGAGCAGATGCGGTATTTTAGCGGGCGGGAGCAGGTCGACGATCTGGTAAACGTCTACCGGGAGTATAATGTCCGCAGACATGACGAGCTGGTCGAAGAGTTTCCTTACGTCCGAGAAGTGCTGGCCGGTTTGCATGCTTCGGGCATCCGGATGGGTGTGGTGACGAGCAAAATCCGGCTGACGACGGAAATGGGACTGAAGCTGCTCGGATTGAACGAGTATTTGGACACGATCGTTACGGTCGAGGATGTTGCGGAGCCCAAGCCGAGTCCGGAAGGGATTTTGCGGGCGATGGGAGAGCTCGGCGCGGAACGGACGTCGACGCTTATGGTCGGAGACAGCCAATATGATATTTTAGCGGCGCAGAATGCGGGCGTGAAAGCGGCCGGCGTGGCGTGGACGTTGAAAGGCGAGGCTTTCCTGCAAGGGTACAAGCCTGATTATATGCTGCACGATATGCGCGAGCTGCTAGCGATTGCCGGCGTGAAGGCAGATGGGGTCTGAAGATCGGATCGGATGCAGTAAGTCTGCTTTCCTGCGGGGGACGGCATACCGGACGCTTTTCGGATGGGCGATAGCATGTTGACGTGAAGAGGGATGACCAGTGAGAAATGTCGAGCGTTATCCGACGAAAGGGCCTAACGCGCTCTGGCAAGTATACACGACCGTGAACAAATGGAAGGTAGTGCGCAATTTCGTGTTTATCCAATTAACGCGATACTCGCCATCCTTGCGCTTCAAAAATTGGGTTTACCGGAACGTGCTCGGCATGAAGGTCGGCGAACATACATCGTTTGCGCTAATGGTGATGGTCGACGTCTTTTTCCCTGAAAAAATCACTGTCGGCCGGAACTCGATCATCGGCTACAACACGACGATACTTACCCACGAATATTTGATCAGCGAGTACCGGCTCGGCGAGGTGCGGATCGGCTCGAACGTGATGGTCGGCGCCAATACGACGATATTGCCCGGTGTCACGATCGGCGACAATGCCGTTGTCGGGGCCGGCTCGGTCGTGCACAAGGACGTTGCGCCTGGGAGCTTCGTGGCGGGGAATCCGCTGCGGGTCATTCGCGAAAGCGATTAGTTTATGAGAGAGAGGCGAATACCGTGCCTCTCTCTTGTTTTGCCTATGTGCAGCCGTAAGGGGCTTGTTTGACGCTCCGTAGCATCCGTGGTAAACTAGCGATTACATTTCATTTCCTTTAATTTGTTAGCATATTAGCATGGTCACATGGTAGCGCGCTAAAGCGTCTTGTGATATACTGTTTGTAAATGGAAAACGTGCCGAGGTGATTGCAATGTCAAAGCCAAAAGTGTTTGAAAAACCGACCGGTGTGAAAGATTATTTGCCGGAAGCCGTCGCCAAGCTTCGCAGCATCGAGTTTCGGGTGCTGGGCTGCATGGAGCGCTGGGGCTACAGCCAGATCGTGACGCCTACGCTTGAGTTTTACGATACGGTCGGCGCAGCCAGCTCGACGTCGGACAACAAACTGTTCAAGCTGCTGGACCAGAACGGACGCACACTCGTTCTGCGGTCCGATATTACTGCGCCGATCGCCCGCGTGGTGGCGTCGCTGCTCAAGACGGAGCCGCTGCCGGTTCGGCTATCCTATCATGCGAATGTGTTCCGCACGTTCGAGGAGGAAGCCGGGCGGGAATCGGAGTTTTACCAAACCGGCGTAGAGCTGGTAGGTGACGCTTCGTCGGAAGCGGATGCGGAAGTGATTGCGCTCGCGATTGCTTCGCTGCAGGCGGCAGGCGTACAGCGGTTCAAAATCGCGCTCGGCCATGTCGGGTTTCTGAACGGATTGTTTAACGACACGCTGGAAGGTCGTGCCGAAGAGCAGACGGCGCTCAAGGAACGTCTCTTGAATCGCGATTACGTCGGGTACCGGAAGCTGATTCGCGATTTTGCACTTGAGGATGCGAAGCGGGCGGAACTGGAAAACATTTTGCGCTTGCGCGGGGGAGACGAGATCTGCGAGCAGGCGCGCTTGGTAACGAGAGATCCGCAGGCGCAGCAGTCGCTGACGCATTTGTGCGAGATCTGGGACGTACTGAAGGCTTACGGAGTTAGCGAGCATGTTGTGATCGATTTGACGATGATCGGCAATTTTTCCTATTATACGGGCATGACGTTCGAAGGCTATGCCGCCGATCACGGCTTTCCGGTATGCAGCGGCGGGCGCTATGACAACCTGCTGGCCCAATTCGGCCGTCCGGCGCCGGCGACCGGCTTCGCGCTCAAAACGAACCGGATCATGGAAGTGGCCGGCGGGCAGGTCGAGGAACCGTACAAGGTACTGATCTTGTACGATGCCGACCATCGCGAGGAAGCGTTCCGATGCGCCAAGGACATGCGCAGCCGCGAAGGCGTGAAGGTGGAAACGCGGCGTATCGCAAGCGAAAGCGAAGGCGACCGGATGACGCTGATCGCCGAAGGCGAGTATGAGTACGACGGGCAAAGGTACGGCGATATCATTTCGTTTTTCTAGAGGCAGGGCTCGCTTTGCGGGCGGCATCGGCGATGGCCGGCAAACGCGAGGCTCCGAGCGGGGAGGCCAGAGGACAGCGCCAACTCGGGAGCTGCGGGCTAAGAGCTAAGAGCTAAGAGCTAAGAGCTAAGAGCTAAGAGCTAAGAGCTAAGAGCTAAGAGCTAAGAGCTAAGAGCTAAGAGCTAAGAGCTAAGAGCTAAGAGCTAAGAGCTAAGAGCTAAGAGCTAAGAGCTAAGAGCTAAGAGCTAAGAGCTAAGAGCTAAGAGCTAAGAGCTAAGAGCTAAGAGCTAAGAGCTAAGAGCTAAGAGCTAAGAGCTAAGAGCTAAGAGCTAAGAGCTAAGAGCTAAGAGCTAAGAGCTAAGAGCTAAGAGCTAAGAGCTAAGAGCTAAGAGCTAAGTGCTAAGAGCTAAGAGCTAAGAGCTAAGAGCTAAGTGCCAAGTGCCAAGTGCCAAGTGCCAGTGCCAAGTGCCAAACACCCAGTACCCAATTTACGTGCCACTTTCGAAAATAGCGAATTAAAGTTCACTATTAGTGAAGGTAAATTCACTATTTCGTTAGCAGATGATAGCAAACAGATCAATAGTGAACTAAAATTCACTATTAGTGAACGTTAGAGCCAAATAGCGAAGTTTGCTTCACTATTGTCGTAAATGAAGGGTTTTCACTGCAATATAGTGAACTTTGCTTCACTAATAGTGAACTTATGTTCATTATCGGCAAGTTGTAACGCATAAGCCGGTTGTAATTGGCCCAAAAGACAGCCAAACACTTGCCAAAGCGCAGATTCTGCTCGGTTAGCATACGGCTTTTGATCAGAAATGCCGTAGTAGCTAAGCTCAGCTTCCGAAGCGGCTTTGGCTAGAAATTGATAAGCCAAAGTAGCTTAACGCAGTTTTGGAGTGGTTTTTGGCCGGAGCACGGCAGGCCACAGTAGCCAAGCGAAGCTAACAAAGCGGGCTTTGGGCTAGAACAAGTCGGCACAAACGGATTTGCGTACTACTATAAGCGAAGAGTCTTAGGTCTTTGGACAGGATGATACAGCCGGCTAAACCAAAGTCGTTTTGCCCTAAGCTAATCGCGGCTCAACATGTTGACGAAGTAACTTTCTCTGCAGAAAGTTTTTAGGAGGTGCACCCCTTGCAACAACTATTGAAGGTTGCCATGCCGAAAGGCCGGATTAATAAGTCGGCGATCAAGCTTCTGCAGGATGCCGGGTATGCGATACCGGACGATCTGGAAGATTCCCGCAAGCTGATCATTTCGGCGCCCGAAGTGGGCATGGAGTTTATTATGGCGAAGCCGGTCGACGTGGCGACTTATGTCGAATATGGCGTCACGGACATCGGGATCGTCGGCAAAGACGTGCTGATGGAGGAAGACCGCGACGTTTACGAGCTGCTCGATCTCGGCATCGCGCGCTGCCGGATGTCGGTCATCGGACTTCCGGACTGGACGCCCGTCATGAATCCCCGCGTAGCGACGAAATATCCGAATGTCGCTTCGCGTTATTTCCGCGAACGCGGCCAGCAGGTGGACGTCATTAAGCTGAACGGCTCGATCGAGCTTGCGCCGCTGATCGGCCTGGCCGACCGGATCGTCGATATGGTCGAGACCGGCCGCACGCTGCAGGAAAACGGACTGGTCGAGCTGGAGCAAATTTTTCCGATCACCAGCCGCTTGATCGCCAACCGGGTCAGCTACCGGATGAAAAACGACGCGATCCAGCAGCTTTGCGACAGGCTGCAGACGGTCATCGGCGAGCCTGTGTTGTAAATGTTTCTCTCGTCGAGTCTTGGATTAACAACGGCATAATGACGACGAGAGCGGCGCAAGCCCTTCGAGCGTATGCCGATCTATAGTTACAGGAAGGAGGCCGGACCGATGCGCAAAATGCCGGCTCAACAGTTTTCGATTACGAGAGAAGTGGAATACGGTTCCCCCCAGCAGAACGAATCGGTACAAAGGATTATCAAGCGGGTGCGCGAAGAGGGCGATGCGGCGCTGCGGGCATATGCGAAGGAGTTTGACGGCGTCGAAGTCGGCGAGCTGCGCCTAAGCGAGGAAGAGCTGAAGGCGGCGTATGCTCAGGTTGACGATACTTTTCTTGAAGCGATTCGCGAAGCGGCGGCGAACATTCGTTCGTTTCACGAGAGGCAGAAACGGAACTCCTGGATGGATATGCAGCCGGACGGCACCATACTCGGGCAAGTGATCCGGCCGCTCAAGCGGATCGGCATCTACGTACCCGGCGGAAAAGCGGCTTATCCGTCCTCCGTGCTGATGAACGCGATTCCGGCGCAGGTGGCGGGAGTTCCGGAAATCGTCATGGTGACGCCTCCGGCAACGGCTGGAGAAGAAGGCGTCAATCCCTACATTCTTGTGGCCGCAGCGGAAGTCGGCATTCGCGAAATTTACCGCGTCGGCGGTGCGCAGGCGGTTGCGGCGCTGGCGTACGGCACGGAGTCGATCGCGCCGGTCGATAAAATCGTCGGACCCGGCAACATCTACGTAGCGCTTGCGAAGCGCAGCGTTTTCGGCGCCGTCGACATCGACAGTATCGCCGGCCCTAGCGAGATCGTCGTGCTGGCCGACGAGACGGCCGATCCGGCATACGTAGCCGCCGATCTGCTGTCGCAGGCGGAGCATGACGAGATGGCCTCGGCGGTGCTCGTTACGACGTCGGAGAAGCTTGCCGGCGAGGTGCAGGACGAGGTGGCCCGCCAGCTCGAAGCGCTGCCCCGCAAGGCTATTGCGGCGCAGTCGATCCGCGACTACGGCGCTATTCTTACAGTCGGCAGCCTGAGCGAAGGGATCGATGTGGTCAACCGGCTCGCGCCGGAGCATCTGGAGCTGATGATTGCGGAGCCGTGGAATTCGATCGGCTTGATTGAGAACGCCGGCGCCATTTTCCTCGGACCGTACAGCTCGGAGCCGGTCGGCGATTATTTTGCCGGTCCGAACCACATTTTGCCTACGAATGGAACGGCCCGGTTCTCGTCTCCGCTTAATGTGGACGATTTCTTGAAGAAATCGAGCGTTATCTCATACAGTAAGCAGGCGCTGCTGGCGAACGGACGCAAAATCGTGGCGCTCGCCGAGCACGAAGGTTTGCAAGGCCATGCACGGGCGATTCAGGTGCGACTTGATAAGGAGGGCAACTAAAGATGGCGGAAAGAAAAGGCGGCATTTCGCGCAAAACGAACGAAACGGATATTCAGCTTAGCTTGAACGTGGACGGCACCGGAATTTCGGAGCTCGAAACGGACGTGCCGTTTCTGAACCATATGCTTGACTTGTTTACGAAGCACGGGCAATTCGATTTGCAGGTGAAGGCGCAGGGAGATATCGATATCGACGACCATCATACGGTCGAAGACATCGGAATTTGCCTGGGGCATGCGCTGCGCGAAGCGCTTGGCGACAAGAAGGGGATCAAAAGGTACGCGAGCGTGTTCATCCCGATGGACGAGGCGCTTGCTCAGGTCGTCATCGACGTCAGCAACCGGCCGCATTTCGAATACCGGGCCCAATATCCGTCGGCGCAGGTAGGCAGCTTCACTACGGAGCTCGTTCACGAGTTTCTTTGGAAGCTTGCTCTGGAAGCGCGGATTACCTTGCATGTCATCGTGCACTATGGGCACAACACGCATCATATGATCGAGGCGGTGTTCAAGGCGCTAGGGCGCGCCATCGACGAGGCGACAAGCATCGATCCCCGGGTGAAGGGCGTTCCGTCGACGAAGGGAGTGCTATAACGCGTGATAGCGATTATCGACTACGGGATGGGCAACCTGCACAGCGTCAGCAAGGCGGTCGAGCGTCTCGGCGCCCATGCGGTCGTTACGTCCGACGAACGGGAAATCCTGTCGGCGGACGGGGCGATTTTGCCGGGAGTCGGCGCTTTCGGCGATGCGATGGACAACTTGGAGCAGACGGGCCTTCGCGACACGGTGCTTCATTATGCCGCGACGGGCAAGCCGCTGCTCGGCATTTGCCTCGGCATGCAGCTATTGTTCACCGAGAGCGAGGAGCACGGGAAGCATAAAGGGCTGAATTTGCTGCCAGGCAGCGTCGTTCGTTTTCAAGGAGACTACAAGGTGCCGCATATGGGCTGGAACCGGCTTGAATTCCGCCAGGAAAGCCCGCTGTTCACGGGGCTGGAGCAGGGGCATGTTTATTTCGTGCACTCCTATCACGTGAAGCCGGAGCGGGAGTCGGATTTGCTTGCAACCACCGATTATCATCAGCAGGTGACGGCGATCGTCGGGCGGAACAACGTATACGGCATGCAGTTTCATCCGGAAAAAAGCGGTGCGCTCGGCATCGAGCTGCTCGGTAATTTTCTGAAAATCTCGGGGATCGCAACCTCCGCGGATAGCCCGGTTTCCCTTTAAATCGCATGCCTAAAATGCCTGGTGAGCCATCCCTGACGAAATACAACAAACGAATATTTATGCAGAATTTCCTGTTTTGTGCGCCTGCGAGCATGGTTTTACTCGGTCGCAACGGATAAATATTCGTCGGACGGACTCTGAAGGCATACTCAAGATCGTCAGGTTCTAGGCGAACGTTTCGCATTCATACGCGATTGACACCTAGTTTTGCATAGCGGCTCTACAAACTTCAATAGAAAAAAGGAATGTGCCGTGAAATGAAATTCAGGCCGTGTATCGATATCCACCAAGGCAAAGTGAAGCAGATTGTCGGCGAAACCTTGCAGCAGGATGCCAGCCAAGTCGTGGAAAACTTCGTTTCCCGGCATACGCCGGACTATTATGCGTCCATGTACCGGGAGGACAGCTTAACCGGAGGACACATCATCATGCTCGGCGGCGGCAACGAAGAGGCGGCGGAGCAGGCGCTGCGCGCTTACCCCGGCGGGTTGCAAATAGGCGGAGGCATTAATGCCGGCAACGCGGAGCGCTATTTGGAGCTCGGCGCCTCGCATGTCATTGTCACTTCTTACATTTTTCAGGACGGCAAGCTCCAAATGGACCATTTGAACGCTATCGCGGGCAAGGTCGGCAAAGAGCGGCTCGTGATCGATTTGAGCTGCAAGGAGCGGGACGGCAAATACTATGTGGTTACGAATCAATGGCGGACGTTCAGCGATTTTGAAGTAAACGCCGCAAACATGGCGATGCTGGAATCGTACTGCGACGAGTTTCTGATTCATGCCGTCGACGTGGAAGGAAAGCGGGAAGGCGTGCAGGAACGGCTCGCGGCGCAGCTGGCGCAGTGGACGACGATTCCGACAACGTATGCCGGAGGCGCCAGATCGATCGCGGATCTCGAACGGTTCCGCCACATTACGGACGGCAGGCTGGACATTACGATCGGCAGCGCGCTGGATATATTCGGTGGGCAGCTGCCATACCGCGATGTCATTGATTATTGCCGCACCGTAACGGAGTAACCAAGGGCTCGCAAGCCCGGAAGGGAGAATCCCATGCTAGCAAAAAGAATTATTCCATGCTTGGACGTGAAGGACGGTCGCGTCGTGAAGGGCGTCAATTTCGTCAATCTGCGCGATGCGGGAGATCCGGTTGAGCTTGCGGCGATCTACGACCGCGAGGGCGCCGACGAGCTTGTCTTTCTTGATATTTCCGCTTCCGTCGAAGGGCGGGCGACCATGGTGGAGGTCGTGAAGCAGACTGCGGGCGAAATCACGATTCCGTTCACCGTTGGCGGAGGCATTTCTTCCGTCGACGACATGAAAAGACTGCTTCGCGCAGGCGCGGACAAAATCGGGATCAACACGGCGGCCATCCGCAATCCGCAGCTTGTTTCGGACGGAGCGCGCAAGTTCGGCTCGCAGTGCATCGTTGTGGCGATCGACGCCAAGTATAACGAAGCATGGGGCGAGTGGGAAGTATTCACCCATGGCGGCCGCAATGCGACGGGCATCAAGGCGCTCGAATGGGCGAAGCGGGTCGAGTCGCTCGGCGCCGGCGAAATTTTGCTCACGAGCATGGATGCGGACGGCACGAAGGACGGCTTCGATCTGAAGCTGACCCGTGCGGTTTCGGAGTCGCTCGGCATTCCGGTTATCGCGTCGGGCGGAGCGGGATCGAAGGACCATTTTTACGACGTGTTTGCCGAAGGCAAGGCGGACGCCGGGCTGGCGGCAACCATTTTCCACTATAAAGAGCTGACGATCGAAGGGGTCAAGGACCACCTGAAACATAAAGGAGTTGAAATCAGATGACGGAACAAAACGGAAACGGTCAAACGGTAACGGGCGAACAGGTGCTGGCGAACATTCGCTGGAACGCGGACGGACTCGTTCCTGCTATCGTGCAGGATGCGGCAAGCAAGGATGTGCTCATGATGGCCTACATGAACCGGGAGTCGCTGGAGCGCACGCTGAAATCGGGCGAAACGTGGTTCTGGAGCCGTTCGCGCGGCGAATACTGGCATAAGGGCGCTACGTCAGGCAACACCCAGAAGGTCAAGTCGATCGCCTACGATTGCGACGCCGACACGCTTCTGGTCAAAGTTACGCCTAACGGTCCCGCTTGCCATACGGGCGCGTATTCTTGCTTCTTTAATGAAATTGCTCTTGGCGATAACGCTGAGCAAACCGCACAAGCTTCCGGCGGTTCGGATCGCTTCGCGATGCTGTCCAAGCTGGAGTCGGTCATTGCGCAGCGCTATGTAGAGCGTCCGGAAGGCGCCTATACGACGTATCTGTTCGAGAAGGGCGTCGACAAAATTTTGAAAAAGGTCGGCGAAGAGTCGGCGGAAGTCATCATCGCGGCCAAAAACAACGATAACGACGAGCTGCGCTACGAAGCAAGCGACCTCATTTTCCATCTGATGGTGCTGCTTCGCAATCAGCAGCTGCCGCTGGACGACGTGCTGCGGGAGCTGGACAGCCGGCACAACAAGAAGAAAAACGGGTAACGTTAGAATGCGGTATGGAAATCGAATTCGGCCTGGGGGCCGATTCGGGCCATACCGTTTTGCGTTGCTCCGATAATAGAGGGAAACTGTTCCTGCGGTGGAAGAATCTTTTACCGAAATCGTTGTCGAATTAAGGGGCAGAGCCCGCGCGGTTCCTGGCGCACATTATGCCGTATCCGCCCGATAGGACGGATTAGCGGGGGCAGGAAGAAGCACGGACGCGGACAGGATGCAATATTGCCGAATTTGCCACATTTTCGCTGTCTAATATGCGAACGTTCCCTTTTGAAAATCGGTCTCGAGAAGGTATAATAGAAGCTAGTGATTGAAACACGCCGACTCGTCCGGAACGCTTGGCGAAGCGGAATGGCAGTACGCTTTTTGCGTTGCTGCCGCTGCTGCCATGCACGGTTACGGCTTGTATGCTATAAGCGGCTGTTCCGAACACGCTTGCGGTTTAGGGAAGCGGCGTTTTTTGACGAAAGACTCTAGGAGGGTACCATGATTACTGGTCAATGCAAAATCTTTTCCGGCTCGTCGAATCCGAAGCTGGCGGAACGTATATGCAAAGAGATCGGAGTGCCGCTGGGCAAAATCAAGCTTTCCCGATTTAAGAGCGGCGAGCATTACTGCTTGTTCGAGGAAACGATCCGTAACTGCGACGTATTCCTTGTTCAAACGTTCTCCAATCCGATCAATGAGCATCTCGTCGAGCTTCTCGTCATGATGGATGCGGCGAAACGGGCGTCCGCGCGCACGATCAACCTGGTCATTCCGTATTACGGCTATTCCAGGCAAGAACGCAAGGCGGCTCCGCGTGAACCGATTTCTGCGAAAATGTTTGCCGATGTTCTGACTGCCGTTGGCGCGCACCGGGTGATTACGCTCGATTTGCATGCTCCTGCGATTCAAGGATTTTTCGACATTCCGGTTGATCACCTGACCGCACTGGACTTGATCAGCGATTATATTAAAAAGCAAAACATTCCGAATCCCGTTGTCGTCGCTCCCGATGCCGGCGGCGTGACGCGCGCCGAGAATTTGGCCAACATTCTGCAAGCGCCGATCGCCATCATGTTCAAAAAGCGCTACGCCCATAACGAAGCGACGGTTACGCACGTTGTAGGCGATGTAGAAGGACGGACGCCGATCATTTTCGAGGATTTGATCGATACCGGCACGACGATCGTCAATGTCGTCGAGAGCTTGAAGGAACGCGGCGCGAACGACGTTTACATCTGCGCGACGCATCCCGTATTTTCGGGTCCTGCGCTGCAGCGTCTCGACCACCCGAACATTAAGGAAGCGATCATTACGGACTCGCTTGCGATCCCGGAAGACCGTTCCGAGCGGTTTACTGTGCTTTCGGTTGCGCCTCTGTTGTCGAATGCCATCCGGATCATCATGGACGGCGGCTCGATCAGCTCGCTGTTTAAATATGGCGGCGTGTAATCGGTAGATAACTGTGTTATACTGGGGCTGACAATGAAAGGAAGCGGCGCAGAACGCCCGTCTTTAAGCGACGGGTGCTGCAGCTTTCTTCGATTGACGCGAGGTGCCGCAGGTCATGCGGCGCCTAAGGCGTCTATCCGGCTACCGGAGGTGCCAAACAGATGGAAAAGAAAAAGCATGTGGCGAAGCAGCCCAAGCAAAAAGTCGTATCTCTACAAATGGACGCCACGTTCTTTTTCGAAAGGGCCGTCCGGTCACTGGATCGGTTGCACTACGAAAAGGCGTTAAAATATTTTAAGCTTGCCGCGGAGTTCGAGCCTTCAAACCCGGTAAATCATTGCAACCTGGCCGGGATCTTGTCCGAAATGGGCAATTACGGAGAGTCCAACCGCATCCTGCAGCAAATTCTCGATGAAGTCGATCCGACGATGACGGAATGTCATTTCTACATGGCGAACAATTTTGCCAATATGGAAGATTTTGAGTCGGCCGAGAAAGCGATCATCACCTACTTGGAACAGGATGAGCAAGGACAATTCCTGGACGAAGCGGAAGAGATGGTCGAACTGCTCAGCTTTGAACTGGAGCGCCCTGTGACGGTTACGTTCATTAAAAGCCGCGAAGGGCTGTTTGAGCATGACAAAGCAAGAGCGATGCTAGAGGAAGGCCGGTTTGTAGAAGCGGTTCGCATTTTGCAGCGGCTGATTAAGAAGCACCCTGAATTTACGGCTGCGCGCAACAATTTGGCGCTTGCTTATTATTATATGGGCCAATTCGACAAAGCGCTGGAAACGATCCATCAGGTGCTGGAGATGGATAGCGGCAACCTGCATGCGCTTTGCAATTTGGCTATTTTTTATCAGCATAACGGTTCCCGCGAGCAGTTGAACGAATTGCTCGATTTGCTGCGCAAGACCTATCCGTTCCATACGGATCATTTGTTTAAGCTGGCGACGACGCTCGGGATTCTTGGCGAGCACGAGGCTGCGCACCGTTTGTTCCGCAGGCTGCTCAAGGCCGGCGGCGAATCGAGCGGAGATCCTTGTTTACACCATTATACGGCGGTTTCGGCGTACAATACAGGCAGGCTGGAAACGGCGGAGAAGCTGTGGCGCCAAACGGAAAAGCTCGATCCGGCGTCCGAAATACCGAAGTTCTACTTAAGCACGCTTGGCAAGAAAGAAACGTCCGACCCGAAGTCTTCGATCAGTTATCATTATCACTTGCCTTTTGAGGAACAAATCCGGATGATCGAGCGGACGTCAGGGGCTATTCCCGAGCACATGCAAAGGGATCCTCTTGTACGGTCTTCGTTCTTCTGGGCGCTTCGGCACGGCGATACCGAAACCAAGCTTCAGGTCATTCAAGCGTTCGGCATCATTGCCGACAGCGAGGTGGAGGCCGCACTGCGCGAGTTCGTGCAGGAACCCGGAGAAGACGACTACTTGAAAAAGGTCGCTTTCTTCGTTCTCCGCAGCATGGGGGCAAGCGGTCCGCTTAAAATCGTCCTGAACGGACGAACCAATGAAATGTCCGACAAGCCATTGTCTATGGCGCTGCCTGTCTGGGAGCCGAAATGGCAATTGATCGTAAATACCGCGCTTGAGCATATGGAGCAGCGTTATGATATTATACAACGGCACGACATGGAAACACTATGGGTGGAGTTTCTGACCCGCGTCTACCCCGAAGTGCCGAAGCTCGGCAAAACGGAAGGCTGGGCCGCCGCGCTGGAATATTTAACGGCCAAAATGCACCGCCGGACGATATCGTACGAGGAAGTGGCCGGGCGGTACGGGGCATCGGTCGCTACCGTGAGCAAGCATGTGAAACGGATCGATCAGGCATGCGGACTGAAAGAGAAGATGGACGCCATCTTTCCGAAATTCGCGAACATCGTAAGGCAAAGCGGCGGTGAATCGTAGCCCCGCAGCTTCCCAAGGCCGGCTTGACGGCTCGGAAAAGCAAGATTCGTTGACGAATCCGCCTCTCGAAAACCTTCGTGATCGTGAGGCGGCTTTTGGGAGCAACCTATCACAGTCGAGGAGGATGAACGATGTATAAAGCAGTAGTAGTAGGAACAGGACCGGCCGGCTTGACGGCTGCGATTTACTTGGCGAGAGCGAACCTGAATCCGCTCGTCATCGAAGGTCCGGAGCCGGGCGGGCAATTGACGACGACGACGGATGTCGAGAACTTCCCGGGCTTCCCGGAAGGGATCATGGGTCCTGAGCTGATGGACAACATGCGCAAGCAGGCAGAACGGTTCGGCACGCAGTTCAAGAGCGGCTGGGTAAACAGCGTGGACTTGTCCAAACGGCCGTTTAAGCTGACCGTCGAGGGCCTTGGCGAAATCGAAACGGAAACGCTGATCATCTCCACAGGCGCTTCCGCTAAATATTTGGGCATTCCAGGCGAGAAGGAAAATCTCGGACGCGGCGTCAGCGCATGCGCGACTTGCGACGGCTTTTTCTTCCGCAACAAGAAGATCATCGTGGTCGGCGGCGGCGACTCGGCGATGGAGGAAGCGAACTTCCTGACCCGTTTCGGCTCCGAAGTGCGTCTTGTGCATCGGCGCAACGAAATGCGCGCCTCCAAAATCATGCAGGATCGCGCTCGCGAAAACTCGAAAATCGTTTGGAACCTGAACCGTACCCCGCTGGAAGTTATCGCCGGAGAGAAAGGCGTAACGGGGCTGAAGGTGAAGAACAACGAAACCGGTCAAGAAGAAATTATCGAAACGGACGGCTTGTTCGTCGCGATCGGCCACACGCCGAACACGGCTTTCTTGAACGGACAGCTGGAAACCGATGAGCTCGGTTATCTGGTCGTCAAACCGGGAACTTCTGAAACGAACATCCCCGGCGTTTTCGCTTGCGGAGACGTACAGGATCACAAATACCGCCAGGCGATTACGGCTGCGGGCAGCGGTTGCATGGCCGCTCTGGACTGCGAGAAGTTTCTGGAAGGAAACAGCGTGCAGGATTGGAGCAAGGCGCTGTAAAAAGCCTTTAGACAAGCTTATTTTCAAAAGACGGACCCGGTCATTCGGCTTGGTCCTCTTTTTATGAAGCGAATGCCTGGAATCTTGACCTTGCCCTAGGGTTCGCTTATAGTGGGAACAGAAGTGATATAGGATCGTCATATAACTATTCGTTAGAGGTGAACGTGGATGTCGGGGAAAATTTACGTTGGCGTCGACATGGGCGGTACGAACATTAAGGTCGGCATATGCGATGAGAACGGGCAACTGCTTCAAACATTCGAAGGACCTACAGGCACCGATGGATCGGAAGCCGTGCTTGCGCGCATCGCCGACTATGTTCGGAAAATCGTTGCGGATTCCCCATATGAATGGGATCAAGTTGCCGGTATCGGAGCGGGTATCGCCGGCTTCATGGACATTCCGGAAGGCTTCGTCAAGCTTTCGCCGAATCTCGGGTGGCGCAATGTTCCCGTGAAGAAAACGCTTGAGGCGATGCTGGGCAAAACGGTTTCGATCGATAATGACGCCAATGTGGCTGCGCTTGGCGAAGCGTGGAGCGGCGCCGGCGCCGGCATTCCGAACGTCGTATGCTATACGCTTGGAACAGGCGTTGGCGGCGGTATTATCATAAACGGTAAAATCTATCAAGGGTCGAGCGGTATGGCGGGCGAGCTTGGACATATGTCCATTGTCCCCGATTTGGAAGCGATTAACTGCGGCTGCGGTCAAGTAGGCTGCCTGGAAACGGTATCGTCGGCCACCGGCATCATCCGCATGGCCAATGATGCAGTCGCCCGAGGGGACAAGACTACGCTGACCCTGATCGAGAACATTACGGCTAAGGACGTTTTCGATGCCGCGAAGGATGGGGACGAAGCCGCTCTGCGTATCGTGAACCGCGCCGCGTATTATTTGGGACGTTCGATGGCATCGCTTGCCGTCGTCGTCAATCCGCAGCGCTTCGTCATCGGCGGCGGAGTATCTAAAGCCGGCGATATTTTGTTCAACCCGATCCGCGATATTTTCAAGAAATATACGCCGGATGCAGCGCAGGAAGGCGTCGACATCGTGCCCGCCAAGCTTGGGAACGACGCGGGTGTTGTCGGTGCGGCCGGTCTGAATTTGCGCTAAGCGGCACGGCGGCAGGAAGCGAACAGAGGGATCGGGGGGAGTCGGATGGAAGACAGTCATGGCTTAGCGAAGCTTGTCATCATTACCGGGATGTCTGGAGCGGGCAAAACGATCGCCGTACAAAGTCTCGAAGATTTGGGCTTTTTCTGCGTCGACAATTTGCCTCCCGTACTCATTCCGAAGTTTGCCGAGCTGATTGAGCAGTCTAACGGCAAGATCGGAAAAGTGGCGCTCGTGATCGATTTGCGCGGCAGGGAATTTTTTACGGCATTGACCGAGTCTCTTCGCTATCTGAACGAGCATTATACGCTGTCGTACGAAATATTGTTTCTGGACGCTACCGATTCCGTATTGGTACAGCGTTATAAGGAGAGCAGGCGCAGGCATCCGCTGGCCAGCGACGGCGCCCCGCTCGAAGGCATCATTCAGGAGCGGAAGCTGCTGGAGGAGCTGAAGGGTCTGGCCACGCAGGCGATCGACACGAGCAATTTGAAGCCGGCGCAGCTCAAAGAAACGATTATTTCCCGGTTTACGAACCTGGAATCCGTCGGCATCAACGTGAATGTCATCTCGTTCGGGTTTAAGTACGGCATTCCGATCGATGCCGATCTCATTTTTGACGTTCGGTTTTTGCCGAACCCTCATTACATCGATAACCTGCGTCCGAATACGGGGCAGGATCCGGATGTTTACGATTATGTGATGAAGTGGCCGGAAACGCAGGAGTTTTTAACGAAGCTGCTCGATATGCTGCATTTTCTGATTCCGCAGTATATGAAAGAAGGCAAAAGTCAGGTCGTCGTAGGCATCGGCTGCACGGGCGGGAAGCACAGATCCGTTGCCATAGCCGAGTATTTGGGCCGCGTGATCGGAAGCAGCGAGACGGAACGGGTCCGGGTGAGCCACCGGGATTCGGACCGCGATCGCCGATAAGAGGTGAGGGATGAGCACTGGGGAGAGGCAACCTCGTATTGTCGTTATCGGCGGAGGCACGGGATTATCGGTTATGCTGCGCGGCTTGAAGGAAAAACCGGTCGACATTACGGCGATCGTGACGGTTGCCGATGATGGAGGCAGTTCCGGCATATTGCGCACCGAGCTGCAAATGCCGCCGCCGGGCGATATACGCAGCGTACTGATTGCTCTGGCCGACGTAGAACCGATGCTGTCCAAAATGCTGCAGCACCGTTTTCAAGCAGGGAACGGATTAGCGGGGCACAGCTTGGGCAACCTAATTTTGGCAGCGATGAAGGAAATAACCGGAGACTTCGTGTCCGGCGTGCGCGAGCTCAGCCGCGTTCTGGCGGTTCGCGGACGGGTACTGCCGGCTTCCGTTCAGCCGCTTGTGTTAACGGCGCTGATGGAGGACGGCTCGGTCGTTGTGGGCGAGTCCAAAATTCCGCTGGCCGGCGGGCGCATTAAACGGGTGTCCATCGATCCGCCGGATGCCAAGCCGCTGGACGAAGCGCTGGAAGCGATCGAGCAGGCGGACGCGATTTTGATGGGACCCGGCAGTCTGTACACCAGCATCATTCCGAATCTGCTCGTACCGGATATCGCTAAGAAGATCTTGGAGTCTACAGCGGTCAAACTGTTTATTTGCAACGTGATGACGCAGCCTGGAGAAACCGACGATTACTCGGTCAGCGATCATCTGCAAGCGATTCACGAGCATATCGGCGTGCATCTGTTCGACTATGTCATTGTCAATAACGGGGAAATTCCTCCGCAGGTTCAGCTCAAATACGCGGAGAAGGGCGCCAAGGCGGTCCATCTCGACCTGGAGGAAGTGTCCCGGCGAGGCTATCAGGTGGTAGCGGATCGGCTCGTCCTGTTCCGTACGTATTTACGGCATGACGCCGCGCGGTTAAGCAATCATATTTACCAGCTAGTTGCAGACTGGATGGAAAAGGAAAAGAGGTGAGTGCGGTGTCCTTTGCGGCGCAAACCAAGAAAGAATTGACCCTAATCGAGACGGATGTATGCTGCGAGAAAGCGGAGCTGTCCGCGATGATCCGGATGAACGGCACGGTTCAATTGACGAACCAGAAGGTCGTGCTCGATATTTCCACTGAAAACGCCGCAATCGCCCGCCGCATCTACTCCTTGATCAAGAAGAGGTTTCAGATCCATACCGAGCTTCTCGTTCGCAAAAAAATGCGCTTGAAAAAGAACAACGTATACATCGTCCGCGTCCCCAATCAGGTGCAGACGATTTTGGCGGATTTGTCGATCGTATCGGAAGGCTTTCAGTTCACGCCCGGCATCGAGAAGGGCATCATCCGAAACCCCTGCTGCAAACGTGCGTATTTACGAGGTGCGTTTATGGCCGGCGGTTCGGTAAACAATCCGGAGGGCTCCTCCTATCACCTGGAGATTGCCTCCATGTACGAGGAGCATTGCCAGGCGCTCGTTAAGCTGGCCAACCGGTTCGATCTGAATGCGCGGTTCATCGAGCGGAAAAAGGGTTTTATTTTCTACATCAAGGAAGGCGAGAAAATCATCGAGTTTCTCAGCCTGATCGGGGCGCACCAGGCGCTGCTCCGCTTCGAGGACGTGCGGATCATGAAGGATATGCGCAACTCGGTCAACCGGATCGTCAATTGCGAAACGGCGAATTTGAACAAGACGATCGGCGCGGCGGTGAGGCAGATCGATAACATCCGGCTTTTGCAGAAGGAAGTCGGCCTTGAGAATTTGCCGGATAAGCTGCGCGAGGTTGCGGAGATTCGGCTGATGCATCCCGATATCAATTTGAAGGAAGTCGGAGACCTGCTGAAGGGCTCGGTAAGCAAATCGGGCGTCAACCACAGGCTGCGCAAAATTGATGAAATGGCTGAAAGAGTGAGGAATTCGTAGCTTTTCGAAGGATTCGACCATCGGTTCATTGGAACTAGTGTACAGACGCAAAAAATGTTATAATGGTGGAAAAACATCATCTTAGGCCCGTTCCGTCATCTGACATAATGGACTCGTAAACAAGTTTTAGGGGGTATAGGTTCATGTCGAAACGACCCGTAGTCGTCAAGTTAAAAACAGGATTGCATGCGAGACCTGCAGCTTTGTTCGTTCAAGAAGCCAACAAGTTTTCTTCCGAAATTTTTGTTGAGAAGGACGACAAGAAAGTAAATGCCAAGAGCATCATGGGCATTATGAGTCTCGCGATCAGCACCGGCACTGAAGTATACATAAGTGCGGAGGGCACGGACGCAGAACAGGCTGTAAACGCTTTAGTTTCCTTGGTTAGCAAAGAAGAGCTGGAAAACCAATAAGCGTGTGGCCATTCATGAACGAATACGCAACCTTTTCTATTCTCCCGCGTCTAAGACATGGGGGAAACGGAGAAGGTTTTTTCGTTTGGCCCGGATAGAGACATATAAAATTGCGTGTTCAAAAAGTCGGCTTATCAGCACCGAGAAGGTTGCGTGAGATTATGCGCTTCTCGATATTCTTCGTGATCATAAGGTGGCTTTTTGAACAACAGTAAAAGAAGGAGCAGGAGAAAACCATGAAGAGGAACAGATGGCTGGCCGTATTGCTGACTGCCGGTGTATTGGCGCTGGGCGGCGTCCCGCATGCGCAAGCCGTATCGACGACAACGACGCAAATTGCACTCGATCTGGACAAACAGGAGGCGATCGTGAACGGCAAGACCGTTCCGCTCGACGCATCTCCGAAATTGATGGGGGATAATAGCATATACATACCGCTTAAAGCGGTGGCAACGCTTTTCGATGTGAAGGTGGAATGGAACGGGCAAACGAATAAAGTCGAGATGTCGCTGCCGCGCGTGAAGGTGCAATTCGACCTCGTGAACAAGCAGGTGGCGATCAACAGCGTACAAACGGCGTTCGAAACGATCGCGGCGATGGACGGCGACAGGCTGATGGTCAAGCTAAGCTGGTTCGCCGACTTTATCGGAGCGAAGCAGGAAATCGATCCGGTCAGCAAGCAAATCAAGCTGGTTTACGTCCAGCAGCCGGACGATCTGTACAACGAGGGCAGTGACACGAATTCGCCGGTTGCCAAGTTTACGTTCGGCAAAGCCTCTTACCGGCTGGGCGAGCCGATCAAATATGTGGATTTGAGCTATGACCCGGATGCGGAAGGGATTGCGAAATACGACTGGAAAGGCAAGAAAGATGCGTTCTTCTCGCCGGGGAAATACCCGATTACCCTCAAGGTAACGGACTCCAAAGGTCATGTAAGCAAAGAATATACCCGCTATATTACAATCGATAACATTCCGTATTTGGATGAGTTTTCTTATAAAATGTACAATTCCGAACCGGGCACTAGGATCAGCCTGAAGGACAGTAGCGGAAAAGTGGACTGGAGCCTGATTTGGGCGAAGTTTCAAAACCTCCCGATCGTACCGACCAAGGTAACGGAAGACCGCTCCCGCACTCTGATCGTAAGCGATAGCCCGGAGACGTTTACGGAGAAGGGCATCCTGTACCGCGAGAAAGTGAACGGCAAAGCGCGGCTGTACGCCGACCATGTGAACGGGACGACGGAAAACATCCAGTTCGTCATCATGGCCAAAAACGTATCGGGCAAATCGGTAACGGTCAAAACGACGAATAAGGGCGAAGTGTATCCGTCGATTTACGCCAACCTGATCGGACATGAGGCTTCCGTCGATTTTATGCTGAACGATCCGGTCGACAAAGGACCTCTCGTCATCCCGCCGGGACAAAGCTATGTATACTCCATGATGCCGGACTTCTATCCGGGACAGGGCGTCAATCTGTTCTATGACATCGAATCGGACGGCGAAGTGGAATTTTCGTTCGTGGTCATGTCGAAGGTATCGACCCCTTCCGAAGCGGCGCTCTCGCTGCTGAAGGAGCTCGACTTCAACGGTCACGTTCGCGGGACTTTCCCGGTAGCGGAGAAGACTTGGAATCTTGATCTAAGCAGCTTCAAGACGACTTCCCGGATCACGGTAGGCGACGGCGAGGTTGACCCGTTCGATAAGGGCTATGACAGGCAGCGCAAGCAAGCTGTACTCAATGAGGGCAACTACGGGATGATGTACAAAATTCATGCCGATAAGCCTCGCAAAATGGCCATTCTGCTGTTCTCGAAAGGCGGACCGTTCAAGGGGCCGTTCAAAATCAACGGCGAATTCGTGATGGCGCCGCCGTCGGGCGTCATTCAAGCGTTCGAGGAAGTCCAAATGCTTGCGCGTACGACGGGCGAAGAGGAGTCGCTGGACATCGAGTTTACGCCGCCGGCCGGCTCGGCGTTCCCGATCGATATTGTGTTCTATCCGCTTGAGGATTTGAAGTAGGGGAGAAGGCCGCTGAGGCTTAACAAAAAGTGGAGCAGCATCATGCACAGGGAAGGGGGATATACCTCCAGGCCACTCTTGAAATCGTGAAATTTGTGATTGTATTATGTTGTAATTTCACGATTTCAAAGGCGGCACGTAAACTCTTACGGCATATCCCCCTTCCCTTTTGCGCTCTGCTCCAGTTGGACTGTCAAGCCTCAGCGGCCTTTGGAGTAGAAAAAAAATAGCCCTCGTTACGCAGCCTGATGGCAGGCCGCGTAACGAGGGCTACTTGGTTGTGCGGGTTAGACGGATGTGATGACTTTGTCGACGATGCCGTATTCTTGGGCTTCGGCGGCGCTCATGAAATAATCGCGGTCGGTGTCTTTCTCGATGCGGCTAAGCGGCTGGCCGGTACGCTCGGCCAGGATGCCGTTCAAATGATCGCGCATTTTGATGATGCGCTTAGCGCGGATCTCGATATCGCTCGCTTGCCCTTCGGCACCGCCGAGCGGCTGATGAATCATGACTTCGCTGTTCGGCAGCGCGTAACGCTTGCCTTTGGCGCCCGCGGTCAACAGGAACGCGCCCATCGATGCGGCCATGCCTACGCAGATCGTCGAAACGTCCGGTTTAATGAATTGCATCGTATCGTAAATCGCCATCCCGGCCGTAATCGAACCGCCTGGGCTGTTGATGTAAATGCTGATGTCTTTGTCCGAATCTTGCGCGGCCAGAAACAGCAGCTGGGCAATGATCGCATTGCTCACTACATCGTTAATCGGGCTCCCGAGGAAAATGATGCGGTCCTTCAGCAGGCGGGAATAAATATCGTAGCCGCGCTCGCCGCGACCGTCCTGTTCAACTACCATTGGGATAAAACTCATCGGTGACATCCTCCTTGTAAGTTCGGATACGATCATCATAGCGGAAATTTTCGAAAAGGTCAAGAAAGGTCAAATTATTGAAATTAAAAAACCAGCAATTCGCTGGCTATCGTCAAAATTGTGGGTTTAGCATGCAAGGTTGTTATGGCGCACCCGCGAGGAATCGAACCTCGATCTCAGGCTCCGGAGGCCTACGTCATATCCATTGGACCACGGGTGCACATGCATATCGGCTTGTTTTGAGCAAGCAAGAGTTATTATAGGATAATCGGAGGCAAAAAGCAAGCTTCTTTTAAAATGTCAGAAAGTTTATCCTCCGCTGATTGTTCCATTTCTCGGTAAACGCGCCGTCAAAAGACGGTGAAGCCGTTTATCCTTGGCCGGCACGATTCCTTACGCATGCGGCGAAAGCGCAAACCGGATCGGCCTTCGCTTTCGCCCGCCTAACGGTACTCCTGCTATCCTTGGGAGCGTGCATACACTTGTGCACTTGGCACGATCCTAAGCGGCTCCCGAAGGGCGTCCAGCTTCTCTTGCCCGGTAATAAGCCCGAGCTCGACCATTCGCTCGAGAACAAGCTTTTGCCGCTCTAGCGCCTTATCCGGAAACTTCACCGGCGAGTAATACTCCGGCGCTTTCGGAAGAGCGGCAAGGATGGCTGCTTCATGCAAACCGATTGTCGGCTTGCCGGCGTCTCCGGCAGCACGAATCGTTTTGCCGAAATAATAGTCTGCCGCGTTGTCCAACCCGTAGATGCCGTGTCCGAAGTATATCGAACCGAGATACAGCTCCAGGAGCTGCTCTTTCGTATACTGACGCTCCAGGCTGACGGCGATGGCGATTTCCTTCAGCTTGCGGCTGTACGTTTTGTCCTGCGTCAGGAACAGATTGCGCGCGAGCTGCATCGTAATGGTGCTCCCGCCTTGCGCTTTGCCGCCTTCCCTCAGATCGACCCAAAGGGCGCGTGCTAACGAACGGAAATCTACGCCTTCATGGGACTGGAAGCGATGGTCCTCGACGGCCACGAACGCATTGGCGATATACGCGGGCATTTCCGTTATAGGAACAGTCCGGCTTCCGTCGTTTGCGGCCGAAGAAAGCGCGGGCAGCTTTTTATCGCCTATCAGCATTTGTCCGGCTGCAAGCAAACCGGCCCAGCCTGCTGCAAACAGAAAGGCGGCGGCCAGAAGGAGAAGCGTCAGCCTTTTAAGGAAGAGGAACGGCCGGTTATTCTTTTTCTTGGGGACGGCAGGACGGGTGTGGGCGTGTCCCGCCTTTGTCGCTGCTGCGATATGCATGTCCTTCGCCTCCTTATAGGGTAAAGTGCTTCTTCTCGGGAGCGTTCGTTTGTTGAACGAATGAGGATTTGGAGCCGAGCATGGCGATGGATAGAGCAATACGGAACGTTTCGCGAATCGTCGCGGTAACGGATGATGTATTCATAAGAGTAACCTCCTGAAATATGAAGTGGTAATGAAATTGCTATGCTACTAGCGTAAAGCATCTGCGTAACCCGGCGAAACAGCCGCCGGTTCGGTTTCGTGCTGGACTTAAGTCCGGCAGGCCTGCTTCCGCTGACCGCGTTCCGTGCCGGCTGAGCGCCGGTATGGAGCAACTTGATAGCTTTATCTTACTTGCGAGGGGCGCAAATCGACATCGATTTGGCTTTCGGAAGGCTTACACTTTTGTAAGGATTCGGGTGATCCGGTCATCTTAGAAGGGGAATGCTGGAAGAACGGCTGCCGGACGGCTATAATGGGGGTATTGGAATAAACAAGAATCGAGGTCGTTCGGATGTCGATAAGAAAACTGGCCGTCGCTCAGCTGGGACTTGCCCTTGCATTAGGCTTGTCCGCCTGCGGCGCAGCCAAACAAGAGGCTTCCACCGCACATGCCCAGCATAAACTGCCGAATGGAGACCTGCAGGAGCAAACGGCTTCCGCAGACAAGCTGCCGAAATTTCTGGACGGACAAAAAGAGCCCATCGTTGCAGCATATAAAATAGCGGCGAAAAACACCGATTTGCTGAAATGGATTCCGTGCTATTGCGGCTGCGGGGAAAGCGCGAATCATAAGAGCAATCAAAATTGCTTCGTGAAGGAAACTTTGCAAGACGGCTCGATCGTTTGGGACGATCATGGCACGCGCTGCAACGTATGCATCAACATTGCCGTTACGGCGGTCAAAATGAAAGAAGACGGAAAGTCGGTCAAAGAGATCCGCACGTATATCGATCAAACGTACAGCAAGGGCTATGCGGCGCCTACGAAAACGCAAATGCCTTCTTAGCAGGTCCTTCTCCAAACTGTCGTCGGTAGACGGCAGTTTTTTGGCGTGTATAGGAATAGCTTCCCGGTACGGGCGGTTTATGGCCGATTCTTCGAATAAGAAGCTGCGGTGATAGGAAACGAGGAGCATGTGGTGCACAATGAATACAAACCGGAGTACCACATAAAAGGGGGAGCCTTGTGAAATTGACCATTCGCAGCAAGCTGCTGGCGAGCTTCGCATTCGTTCTTGCGCTGCTGATCGCCATCGGTACGATCGCCATCGTCAAGATCAACGATACGGGCGGAAAGCTGGAGTCGATCGACAAGAAGGATATGCCCAGTCTGATCGTATTGGCCGATCTCGGGAAGGAAACGCTGAATGTCCAGCGGCTTTTGGCGCGTTTTATTATCGAAGACCATGCCGCGGACAAGGACCGGCTCGAGAAGGAATTGAACGACTCCGCGGAAGCAATCAAGCAATTGAGAAAGCAGCTTGAGCCGTATCTCGCGAATACGGAGCAAAAGGAGCTTTATGCGGAATTCGGCGGAAAATGGGACGTTTATATGACGAAGCTGCCGCCGCTGCTCGCCATTGCCAGGAACGGCGATCTTGCGTCAGCGATTCCCTCTCTCGACGAAACAGTCGAAATCGCCCGTAAAGTGCGGGCTAATCTTGACGGCATCATAACGTTGAAGCGGGAAGCGAGCGCCAAAAGCACCGCGGAGACGATGGCTGCGAATCAGTCGGCGCAGACGGTCGTGCTCGTGCTCGGCGTTATTGCCGTGGCGGCGGCCACCGGATTGGCGATAGTCATTTCCGGCATGATTTCCAAGGCGCTTGCCGGCGTCGTGCGGGTCGTATCCAAGGTGGCGGGCGGCGACTTAACGGAGACATGCGATGTCCGGCAAAAGGACGAGATCGGTCAACTAGCGACATCCGTCAACGAAATGGTCGGCAAGTTGCGCGAGCTGATCACGCAGGTGATGGGGGCTTCGCAAAGCGTGGCCGCCGCTGCGGAACAAATTTCGGCAGGCTCGCAAGAAATCGCTGCCGGTGCATCAAGCCAGGCCACGGCTGCTCAAACGATTCAAGAGCTGTTCGTCGAGCTGTCCAAATCGATCGATTCGGTTGCGGGCAACGCCGAGGACGCGGCCCGGCTATCGGACGATACCCGCAGACAGGCGCAGGAGGGCGGACGCGTCGTCGAAGCATCCGTTGAAGGGATGAGTCAGCTGAACGCGCAAATGTCGCTCCTGCGGGAAGACTCGGACAAGATCGAGGCCATCATCGCGGTTATCGACGAGATCGCGGAGCAAACCAACTTGCTGGCGCTGAACGCAGCCATTGAAGCGGCGCGCGCGGGCGAGCAAGGGCGGGGATTTGCCGTCGTCGCGGAAGAGGTTCGCAAGCTGGCCGAGCGTAGCGGTACGGCTGCCAAGCAGATCGGCGCCATTATCAAAGGGATGCAAGGAAATACGTTGAACAGCGCAAAGGCTGCCCAAGAAGCGGCTCGTTTGTCCGAAGAAACAGGCATTTCGCTTAAACAAATGATTCTTAACATTAACGGAAGCTCCCGGCAGGTAACGGAAATCGCTGCGGCGAGCGAGGAACAGGCGGCGCAATCGGGTGAAGTCGGCAAATCGATCGAGCTGATCGCTGCGACCAGCGAGGAAGCGGCGGCTGCGGCGGAAGAAACGGCGGCTTCGACGCAATCGCTTGCGAAATTGGCGGATGAGCTCCACCATTCGGTTTCGATGTTCAAGGTGTAGCCCGATTTCAGGAAAAGCGGCGTCATATAAAGAAAATAAAGGGCTGCGCCCAAAGCCGCCGACCCATTCGCCCAATTGTGATCAAATTGTTGCATTTTATTGGCCGATTGGGTACAATAATAGATGTTAGAACAACGTTTGTTAGCGAAATCAGGCTAGCAAATCTTTTTTTCAACAAGTGGGACGCAAAATGCGTACGCGGGACATATAATGTCCAACCAGCTGCGGGAGAGAGTGATATAACGATGCGTACTTTGCTCGATCTCCAAAAGCAGCTTCTGCCTGACTTAATGGATGTCTTCAAAAAGCGTTACACGATTCTGCATCATATTGCCGTTTCCCGGGTCGTCGGACGTCGGACGCTTGCCTCATCGCTTGATATGACGGAGCGGGTGCTTCGCGGCGAGGTCGATTTTCTGAAGGAGCAGGGACTGCTGGAAGCGGACAGCGCAGGCATGCGGGTGACGGAATCCGGCATGAAGCTGCTGGAGCAAGTGGAACCGATGATCAAGGAGCTGTTCGGGCTTACCGAGCTGGAAGAGCGAATCTGCAGCCTATTCGGCTTGGAGCAGGTTATCATCGTTCCCGGAGACTCGGACGTTTCTCCCTACACCAAGAAGGAGCTCGGACGTGCCGGAGCGGCGGTGCTGCGCAAGCGGGCGGTTAAGGATGGCGTGATCGCCGTAACGGGCGGATCGACGATGGCCGAGGTGGCCAATCATCTGACCCCGTCGAGCCAGCTCAAGGGCAATTGGTTCGTACCGGCCCGGGGAGGGCTCGGGGAAAGCGTGGAGCTGCAGGCGAATACGATCGCTTCTACGATGGCCAAACGGGCAAGCGGGCAATATCGGCTGCTGCACGTGCCCGACCATTTAGGCGAGGAAGCGTATCAGTCGCTCATTCAGGATCAGACGATCCGCGAAATTATCGATGTGATCCGAAGCGCACGTATGATCGTTCACGGGATCGGCGAGGCTAGTGTAATGGCCCGCAGGCGCAAAGTGGACGATATGACGACCGCCAAGCTGATGGCGGATGGCGCGCTTGCCGAAGCTTTCGGGTATTATTTTGACCGGGACGGCGTTCCCGTACACAAAATGCCGACGGTAGGACTGAGGCTTGAAGATATTCAGCAGACCGAAACCGTCATAGCGGTTGCCGGGGGCCTGAGTAAGGGCGAGAGCATCGCGGCGGTGCTTCGTTTCGGCCACGAGAACGTGCTTGTAACCGACGAGGCGGCGGCCAGAGGAATCCTGAGGCATGCCGAAGCGCAAGATTGATTTGTTGAGAAAACGTCGTACGGCGTTTTTCCCATATACATTTTAACTATCCAGGAGGTTGACGATTATGGTGAAGGTTGGTATTAACGGTTTTGGACGTATCGGACGGAACGTGTTCCGCGCAGCGCTGAACAGCTCTGAGGTGGAAATTGTAGCGGTAAACGATTTGACGGACGTAAGCACGCTTGCGCATCTGTTGAAATATGACACGACGCACGGCCGTTTGAATGCAACGGTAGAAGCGGCTGAAGGCGCGCTGATCGTAAACGGCAAAACGATTAAAGTATTCGCCGAGCGCGACCCAGGAAACCTGCCTTGGTCCCAAGTAGGCGTAGAAATCGTTGTGGAATCCACGGGTATCTTCACGGCGAAAGAGAAAGCCGAGCTTCACTTGAAAGGCGGCGCGAAGAAAGTTATCATTTCCGCACCAGCTACGAACGAAGACATCACGATCGTTATGGGCGTTAACGAAGACAAGTACGATGCAGCGGTGCACACGATCGTATCGAACGCTTCCTGTACGACGAACTGTCTGGCTCCTTTCGCGAAAGTGCTGAACGACCAATTCGGCATCGTCAAAGGCATGATGACGACGGTTCACTCCTACACGAACGACCAGCAAGTGCTTGACCTGCCGCATAAAGACCTGCGCCGTGCGCGCGCTGCAGCAGAGAACATCATTCCTTCGACGACCGGCGCTGCCAAAGCGGTATCCTTGGTACTGCCTGAGCTGAAAGGCAAGCTGAACGGCATGGCGATGCGCGTTCCTACGCCTAACGTTTCGGTAACCGACCTCGTAGTCGAGCTGAAATCCAATGTAACGGTCGACGATATTAACGGCGCGCTGAAAGCAGCTGCTGAAGGCCCGTTGAAAGGCATCTTGAACTACTCCGACGAGCCGCTCGTTTCGAGCGACTACAACGGCGACCCGGCTTCCTCGACAATCGACGCTTTGTCCACGATGGTCGTTGGCGATAACATGGTGAAAGTCGTTTCCTGGTACGACAACGAGTGGGGCTATTCCAACCGTGTCGTTGACCTGGCCGCTTTCATCGCCAAAAAAGGGCTGTAAGCAACAAAATATAGAGCTCCCTGCAAAGCAAAGGAATCGGATGGATGAAGGGGTCTACGCAAAGGAAACGGACTATGCCTCGAAGCATGGCGTCGCTTTGCGGGGATCTTTCAAAGCACCGCATCGCTTTGCTCGGGTGAAAGTCAAGAGGAGAAGCGATTCTCCTCTTTCCCCTGTTACGCCTGCGTTTGTGTTTGCGCTTGTTGTGATACAATGGTTCGTGGAGGAGGGTACACAAAGATGAATAAGAAAAGTGTTCGCGATGTGGAAGTAGCCGGCAAACGGGTGTTTGTCCGGGTCGATTTTAACGTACCGCTTGAGAACGGGGCGATTACGGACGATACGCGTATCCGTGAAACGCTGCCGACGATCAAATACTTGATCGAGGGCGGAGCGAAGGTTATTCTGGCCAGCCACCTTGGCCGTCCGAAAGGGCAAGTGAACGAAGACATGCGTTTGACGCCTGCTGCGGTCCGGTTGTCGGAGCTGCTGGGCAAACCGGTAGTAAAAGCCGATGAAGCGATCGGGGAAACGGTCAAAGCGCAAATCGCGGGCATGAAGGACGGCGACGTGCTTCTGCTCGAAAACGTGCGTTTCTACGCCGGGGAAGAAAAGAACGATCCGGAGCTGGCCAAAGCGTTTGCAGAGCTTGCGGATTTGTACGTAAACGATGCGTTCGGAGCGGCGCACCGCGCGCATGCATCGACGGAAGGCATCGCCCATCATTTGCCGGCGGTTTCCGGTCTTCTGATGGAGAAAGAGCTTGACGTGCTCGGCAAGGCGCTGAGCAACCCGGAACGTCCGTTTACCGCAATCGTAGGCGGCGCGAAGGTCAAGGACAAAATTGACGTCATTAACAACCTGCTCAACATCGCAGACAACATCATCATCGGCGGCGGCCTATCCTACACGTTCTTGAAGGCGCAAGGCTACGAAATCGGCAAGTCGCTGGTAGATAACGAGAAGCTGGATCTCGCGCTCGGTTTCATTAACAAGGCGAAGGAAAAAGGCGTGAACTTCCTGCTTCCTGTCGACGTAGTCGTAGCGGACGATTTCAGCGCGAGCGCCAATACGAACATCGTGCCGATCAATCAAATGCCGGCCGACTGGGAAGGAATCGATATCGGGCCGAAAACGAGCGAGATTTATGCGGCTACAATCGCTAATTCGAAGCTGGTCGTTTGGAACGGACCGATGGGCGTATTCGAAATCGAGCCGTTCTCCCACGGTACGCGTGCGGTAGGCGAAGCTTGCGCGGCAACTTCCGCTTACACCGTTATCGGCGGCGGCGATTCCGCAGCGGCAGTCGAGAAGTTCGGGCTGGCCGACAAAATGGATCATATCTCCACCGGCGGCGGCGCGTCGCTCGAATTCATGGAAGGCAAGGCGCTTCCGGGCGTCGTTGCGCTTAACGACAAATAAGCACCAACGATATAAATCATTTACTTCCTTAACGAGGTGAACCTATATGAGAAAACCGATTATTGCCGGCAACTGGAAAATGTTCAAAACGGTATCGGAGGCAGTCGCATTCGCAGCCGACGTAAAGGGCAAAGCGGAAATCAGCGGCGTGGACAGCGTGATTTGCGCGCCTTACACGAACCTTCCGGCATTGGTAGAGGCGTTCAAAGGCACAGCTATCGCCGTTGGCGCACAAAACCTGCACTGGGAAGACAACGGTGCGTTCACGGGCGAAATCAGCGGTCTGATGCTGAAAGAGCTCGGCGTGCAGTACGTCATTATCGGTCACTCCGAGCGCCGGGCTTATTTCGGCGAAACGGATGACATCGTAAATAAAAAGGTGCATGCCGCATTCAAGCACGGCTTGACGCCGATCGTCTGCGTAGGCGAGAAGCTGGAAGAGCGCGAAGCGGGCCGTACGAAGGACGTTTGCAAAACGCAAACGGAAGCGGCTCTCCAAGGGCTTTCCGTGGAGCAAGCGAGCCAAGTCGTTATCGCCTACGAACCGATCTGGGCGATCGGTACCGGCAAATCGTCGACGGCCGACGACGCGAATGAAGTGATCGCGTACATCCGCGACCTCGTGAAGGGCCAATTCGGCGCCGGAGCGGCGGAAGCGCTGCGCATTCAATACGGCGGAAGCGTGAAGCCGAACAACATTACCGAATATATGCAAATGAGCGACATCGACGGCGCGCTTGTGGGCGGCGCCAGCTTGGAGCCAGCCTCGTACATTCAGCTCGTCGAGGGGGCGAAATAAATGTCGGCTCCGAAACCGGTCGCGCTTATTATCCTTGACGGCTTTGGGCTGCGCGGGGAAACGCAAGGCAACGCGGTTGTGCAGGCGAAGAAGCCGAACTACGACCGCTACATGGCGACATATCCGCATACGACGTTAACGGCGTGCGGCGAAGCGGTCGGTCTGCCTGAAGGGCAGATGGGCAACTCCGAAGTCGGCCATCTGAACATCGGTGCAGGACGTATCGTGTATCAAGACTTGACGCGTATTTCGAAGTCGATTCGCGACGGCGAGTTTTACGATAACGAAACGCTGCTGGCGGCTGTCCGCCATGCCAAGGAGAACGGTAAGAAACTGCACCTGTACGGCCTCCTGTCCGATGGCGGCGTACATAGTCATATCAGTCATCTGTACGCGCTGCTGGAGCTGGCTAAGAAAGAACGGCTGGAGGACGTGTATATCCATGCGTTCCTTGACGGCCGGGATGTTTCTCCGGACAGCGCCAAAGGGTACATGGAGCAGCTGCTGGCCCATATTAAGAAGATCGGCGTAGGTAAAGTGGCAACCGTTCAAGGGCGCTACTATGCGATGGACCGCGACAAGCGATGGGACCGCGTCGAGAAATCGTACCGGGCCATGGTTTACGGCGAAGGGCCTCAAGCGACCGATCCGCTTAAGGCGATCGTTGATTCTTACGAGCAGTCGGTATATGACGAATTCGTCCTGCCGACCGTTATCGTGGGGAATGACGGCCAGCCGGTAGGGCTTGTGGAATCGAACGATGCCGTCATTTTCTTCAACTTCCGTCCGGACCGTGCGATTCAGCTTTCGCTCGTCTTCACGAACGAAGATTTCCGCGGTTTCGATCGCGGGGAGAAGGCGCCGAAGGATCTGTACTATGTTTGCCTTACGCTGTTTAGCGAAACCGTCGGGGGCTTTGTTGCGTATACGCCTAAGAACCTCGACAACACGCTTGGCGAGGTTCTGGCACAGAACGGCTTGAAGCAGCTGCGTACGGCGGAGACGGAAAAGTATCCGCACGTGACGTTCTTCTTCAGCGGCGGGCGCGACAAGGAGCTGCCCGGCGAGACGCGCATCTTGATCAACTCGCCGAAGGTTGCGACGTATGACCTTCAGCCGGAAATGAGCGCTTACGAGCTGGCTGCCTCCACGGTGAAGGAAATCGAAGCGGACAATCACGACGTGATTATTCTGAACTTCGCTAATCCTGATATGGTCGGCCATTCGGGCTTGCTGGAGCCGACGATCAAAGCCGTCGAAGCGACGGACGAATGCCTGGGCCAAGTCGTGGAAGCGATTCTCGCCAAAGGCGGCGTTGCTATCATAACCGCCGACCACGGCAACGCGGACATCGTTCGCGACGAACAGGACCGTCCGCATACCGCGCATACGACGAATCCGGTGCCGATTATTGTAACGAAGCAAGGAGTGGAGCTGCGCGAAGGCGGAATTTTGGCAGACATTGCGCCGACCCTGCTTGATATTTTACAATTGAAGCAGCCTGAAGAAATGACTGGGGCATCGATTATCAAGTAACTCCCCCAAAAAGCGAAAGACGATTACAAACCATAAGGAGTGTTAACCGACATGACTATCATTTCCAACGTATATGCTCGCGAAGTGCTCGACTCCCGCGGCAATCCGACAGTCGAAGTAGAAGTACATCTGGAAAGCGGCGGCTTCGGACGCGCGATCGTGCCATCCGGCGCATCGACAGGCGCTTATGAAGCGGTAGAGCTTCGCGACGGCGACAAAGGCCGTTACATCGGTAAAGGCGTTCTGAAAGCGGTAGAGAACGTCAACGACATTATCGCACCGGAAATTATCGGCTTCGACGCGCTGGATCAAGTGGCGATCGATACGAAAATGATCGAGCTCGACGGCACGCCGAACAAAGGCAAGCTCGGCGCTAACGCGATCCTTGCGGTTTCGATGGCGGCTGCCCGCGCAGCTGCGGACGCTCTCGGCGTATCGCTGTACTCGTACCTCGGCGGCTTCAACGCCAAAACGCTTCCTGTTCCGATGATGAACATCGTGAACGGCGGCGCTCATGCCGACAACAACGTCGACGTGCAAGAGTTCATGGTGCTGCCGGTAGGCGCGCCAAGCTTCAAAGAAGGATTGCGTTGGGGCACTGAGATTTTCCACAGCCTCAAATCCGTTCTGAAGGAAAAAGGCTTGAACACGGCCGTTGGCGACGAAGGCGGCTTCGCGCCGAACCTGAGCTCCAACGAAGAAGCGATCACTACGATTATCACAGCGATCGAGCGTGCGGGCTACAAACCGGGCGAAGACGTATTCCTCGGCATGGACGTTGCTTCGACCGAGTTTTTCAAAGACGGCAAGTATCACCTCGAAGGCGAAGGCAAGTCCTACACGTCGGCTGAGTGGATCGACTTCCTTGCAGCTTGGGTAGACAAATATCCGATCATCACGATCGAAGACGGCTGCTCCGAAGACGACTGGGAAGGCTGGAAGCTGCTGACCGAGAAACTGGGCGGCAAAGTGCAGCTCGTGGGCGACGACCTGTTCGTCACGAACACCGAGCGCCTGTCCACCGGTATCGAGAAAGGCATCGCCAACTCGATCCTGGTTAAAGTCAACCAAATCGGTACGCTGACCGAAACGTTCGACGCCATCGAAATGGCGAAACGCGCAGGCTACACGGCTGTTATCTCGCACCGCTCCGGCGAAAGCGAAGACAGCACGATCGCCGACATCGCAGTTGCGACGAACGCAGGTCAGATCAAAACCGGCGCGCCGTCCCGTACGGACCGCGTGGCGAAGTACAACCAGCTGCTTCGCATTGAGGACGAGCTTGGCCGCGTAGCGCAATATGCGGGATCGAAAGCTTTCTACAACCTGAAAAAATAATCGGGCTTACCCGAAACGGGACGCCTATGCCGCCGTATTAAAGCGACATAGGCGTCTTTCTTTTGGTCGCTCGTCGCAAGCCGGGAGACGCGCTCAACTAGTAGGGTTGTTTACGCCGCCCACGCATAGGATATAGGAGGCAGGTAGGGCTGCTGCATGCCGGCTATGGCCGTTAGAGGAGTGATTCCGTGGGGAAGTGGATGTTAACGATATTGATTCTGATCGGGTCGGCGCTGCTGACTCATTTTCTTCCGTTCTCCGATTTTTTTCGCAATCTCGATACGATGATTCACGAGTCGGGTCATGCTTTGACGACGCTCCTCCTGCAGGGAAGCGTAATGGAAATCGAGCTGTATGTCGATCACAGCGGAGTGACCCGCAGCGCCGTCTCGCAGCCGTGGGCGATAATCCCGATTGCGCTGTCAGGATATATGATGGCGTCGCTCTTCGCTTGGCTGCTGTTCGTTCTATACGCCAAAGGGAAGCATAAAGCAGGTCTTATTACTATGGCGGCACTCGCCGCGGTTACGCTGGTGCTGTTCGTACGCAATGAATTCGGCGTTTTATGGCTGCTCGGGTTTCTCGTGTTTACGGTATTGGTTATCTTATTCGGAGGAAACAACGTCATCGGCAAATGGGTCTTCCTCATCATTGCGTTCTTGACGCTGGAAGAGTCGGTTTTCGGCCCGTTCTCCCTCGTATATTACGCACTGAACCGTCCCGGAGGAGCTGGAGATGCGACCATTTTGAGCGGCGCGACGCCGTTACCGGCCATTGTATGGGCAGTCTGGTTCACTTTGTTTGCGCTATGGTGCGCCAAGCAAGCGATAACGGCGTTCCTGGGGGGCAAAAGGAAAAGAGAGCGTCCTGCGCGGTCATTTGGATAAGTTGAGCGGAACACCAATATTCGGCATGTTCGCAGGGCATTTCGATTTCGGAATACATTACAGTCAAAACGCTGGAGGGCAGGTGTCCGGCGTTTTTTGTCGGCTTGAGGAAGAAGCAAAATAGCATATATTTTCGCCAACAACCCTACCTATACGCGATACGCGTAACCTGTTATTTTGAGGGAGTGGCAAGTCTTTCGGTCTACTGCCTGTGAAATCAAAGTTCTAAGCCATTTCAAATAGGCGGTTCCAACGAACGGCCGTTGTTACGATGCAGCGTTTCTGACGAGACGCCAAGAAGCGGTTCTGACAAATTGTTGCTTATCATGCTGCGTTTGCTGACGAAAACGCTTGAGGAGATGACCAAATGAGTAAAATTCCGGTTGGACTTCAGTTGTACACGCTTCGCGAGGAGACGAAACAGGATTTTATCGGCACGTTGAAGAAGGTTGCTGCGCTCGGCTATCAAGCGGTTGAATTTGCCGGTTACGGCGGCATCGAGGCGAAAGAAATGCGCAGCGTGCTGGATGGCCTGGGGTTGCGGGCGATTTCCAGTCATGTAGGCATCGACGCATTGAGCGGCCAGCTGCAGGAGCAAATCGCGTACAGCCAAGAGATCGGCGCCTCCTATATCGTTTGCCCATGGCTGCCGGCGGAAAAGTTAGTGGATACGCAAGGGTTCGACGCCTACTGCGCCACATTCCGTACGGTCGGCCAGGCTTGCAAGGCGGCCGGTCTCACGTTCGCCTACCACAACCACGCATTCGAATTCGAGCAGGTGGGCGGTCAATATTTGCTCGACAAGCTGTACGCGTCGGTCGGCAGCGATCTGATGCAAGCGGAGCTCGATTTGTACTGGGTGCAAAAAGGCGGCTTGAACCCGCTTGACTATTTGCTTTCCTTGAAGGGCCGCGTTCCGCTTGTTCACGTGAAAGACATGACGGGCGACGAAAGCGGCACATTCGCCGAAGTCGGACACGGCATCATCGATTTTGCTTCCATCTTCAACGCTGCGGAAGAAGCGGGCATTCAGGCTTACATCGTCGAGCAGGATCAATGTCAGCGTCCGCCGCTGGAAAGCGTGGAAATGAGCATCACCTACTTAAAATCGATCGGCATTGCGTAACGATCCACATGGAAGACCTTTACCGTCCTTGCGGCGGTGAGGGTCTTTTTCGTTGGGACTCGGCTCTCGAATAGGAATCGGAATACGGTGATTCAAAGGCGCGTCATCTTGTGAAGATCACAAAGAAAAACAGCCTTCCTAGGCAGGAAGGCCATTATGTAGCGCCGTATTAGCGGCTGCCGACCGGGATCCAGTTTTTGACCCCGTTGTCTTCGATGATGCCGAGCGTGACATCGGTTATGTCGGGATCCTGAAGCAGCTTATCGCGTACTTTGAACTTGATATCGTCAGCGTCTGCAAGCGTTAAACCCGGCTTGAGCTCGATCATGCCCTCGACATGATAGTACCGGCCCTCCTGCAGGACGCGCAGCTGGTAAATGTCCGTCACGCTGCCGTCGGAGAAAATGATTTTGGCGACTCTCTCTTCGATCTCTTGCGGAGCGGCAACGCCGATCAGTCCGACCATATTGTCGTAGCCGACTCGGAACGCAACGACGATCATAAGAAGACCGATGGCGATCGTAACGATGCCGTCCAATGCGGCAAAATCAACAAGGCTGGTGACGACGACCGCAACGAGAGCCAGCAAGGCGCCCGTAGTCGCGACCAAATCTTCATAAAACACAAGCCGGGTAGGCGGCGCTGCGCGTTTGACATTGCGGAAGGCGGAACGGGCGACCGCGAATCCTTTGGCATCCGAACGCGTTTCGTGGACGATTTCCTTCATGGCTTTGTAGAGAACGAATCCGTCTACGGCGATGGAAAGCACCAGAACGATAAAATTGAGCCAGAAACCGGATGTATGCACGACCGGGTGGCTGAGCAGATGAAAGCCTTCGCGTATCGTTTCGTAGGCCATAATCGTCACGACGATCACCGCGATCATGCAAAAGATATTGATGACGCGGCCGAAGCCTGTCGGGAATCTGCGCGTCGGTTTTTTCTCCGCCAGCACGCTTCCCGCGAATACGAAGCCTTGATTGACTGCATCGGCTATGGAATGCATCGTTGACGCGAACATGGCGCCGTTGCCGGTGATGCCCGCTGCAATGCCTTTCACGATGGCGATGAACGTGTTTCCGATCGCTGCCGAAGCAGACGACATATTGCCTTTCTTGATTAGATTCCATAAAGATGTTTGCTCGGGCTCGGGGTCCACTTGGTCGATCCTCCCAGGGAATGGTTTATGATACATTAGTATATACGAAATTGGAAATTCCTTGTACGATATTTTGGTTTCATAATCCGTTTCCTTTATTTTGATACGCTTCCTCCTGTACAAGCTTCGTTGTAATCGTAAACAAGCTGTGGTACAATGTTTGTATTGTCTGTTTTATTGGAAAACTATGCCCTGTTTGCGAGTTTGTGCAAGCGGATAACGGATTTGTGCCTACCGCTAATGGGACGGGCCATTTCGGCCGATCGGCCATTGCGTTTATGACGATATGACAACGTAAGGTGAATTGCTGAGGGGGATTAGTCGATGGCTTTGGTATGTAAGATTTTACTCGTGATCGTTTCGCTCGGATTGATTGCCATTGTTCTGCTGCAAAAAGGGAAAAGCGCCGGACTTTCCGGAGCGATCTCAGGCGGTGCCGAGCACTTGTTCGGCAAGCAAAAGGCGCGCGGACTTGAACTGCTGCTATCGCGCTTGACGATGGTGCTGGCTGGGTTGTTCATTATTTTGTCGCTGCTTGTAGCGTACTTCGTAAAAGAATGATACAGAGAACATGTAAACGGCAGGGGCGGGTCTCCTGCTGTTTTTTTGTTGGTGAAACGTCGCGGTTTGGCACATCATTCCGTTTGACAGACAGCTTCCTGGCGTATACTAGAGGTAGAGGGTGATGAGAATATGGTAACGGAGCAGGAATTGCTCGATTTTATGAAAGAAAAAGCGTATAAGCCGATGACGTATCACGAGCTGGAGAATCATTTTCACATTGAGGATGCGGACGATTTCAAAAGCTTTCTGAAGCTTCTGAATCAGCTCGAAGAGAGCGGTCAAATATTACGCACGAGAAGCGAACGATACGGCATTCCGGAGCGGATGAATTTGCTGCGCGGGCGGCTTCAGGCGCATGCCAAAGGGTTTGGATTCCTTATTCCGGAGGATAAAAGCCATCCTGACGTGTATATTCACGCGAACGATATGGGCGGCGCGATGAACGGCGATACCGTGCTCGTACGTCTGTCCAAAGGCGGACAAGGCGGCAAGCTCGAAGGAGAAGTCGTACGCGTCGTTACGCGGGCGAATACGCAGGTAGTCGGTACATACGAAGATTATGAAACATACGGCTTTGTCATACCCGACGATAAAAGGCTTTCCCGCGACTTGTTCGTCCCTAAGCAAGCGTCGATGGGCGCAGTGAGCGGCCAGAAGGTTGTGGCGCATATTGTCAGCTACCCGGAAGGGCGTGCCGCGGCGGAAGGCGAAATCATTGAAATTTTAGGGCATAAAGACGATCCGGGCGTCGACATTATCGCCATTATCCGGAAATTCATGCTGCCGGAGGCGTTCCAAGAGGAAGTCGTGCATGAAGCGGATGCCGTGCCGGACAGCATAAGCGAGGAAGAATTGAAGGGACGGCGGGACTTGCGCGGCAAACGTATCGTCACGATCGACGGCGAAGATGCCAAAGACTTGGACGACGCGGTCAATGTAGAGAAGCTGCCGAACGGCAATTACCTGCTTGGCGTTCATATCGCCGATGTCAGCTATTACGTACGCGAAAATTCGGCGCTCGACCGGGAGGCGTATAACCGGGGCTGCAGCGTTTACTTGGTTGACCGGGTAATCCCGATGCTGCCGCACAGACTATCGAACGGGATCTGCAGTTTGAATCCGCAGGTGGACCGGCTGACGATGTCGTGCGAAATGGAAATCGACGCGGATGCGAACGTGGTACGCCACGATATTTTTACGAGCGTTATTAACACGACGGAACGGATGACGTACACGAATGTCCGCAAACTTTTGACCGGCGAAGCGGAAGAGGAATTGCTCGAGCGTTACGCGGGACTGGTCGACGATTTCCGGCTGATGGAGAAGCTGGCGATGAAGCTGCGTTCCAAGCGGATGCAGCGCGGCGCAATCGATTTCGACTTCCAGGAATCCAAAATTATCGTGGACGAGAACAGCAAGCCGACGGACATTGTGAAACGCGAGCGCTCGATCGCCGAGATGATCATCGAAGAGTTCATGCTGAAAGCGAACGAGACCGTAGCGGAGCATTTCTACTGGCTGAAGGTGCCGTTCTTATATCGGATCCATGAAGACCCGGACGCCGAAAAGCTGATGAATTTCATGACGTTCATCGCCAATTTCGGCTATGTCGTACGCGGCAAAGGCAACACGGTTCACCCGCGCGCGCTGCAAACGCTGCTTGAGGAGATCAAGGGGACGAAGGAAGAGACGGTCATCAGCACCGTGCTGCTCCGTTCCATGAAGCAAGCGCGGTACGAAGCGGAGAGTCTGGGCCATTTCGGCCTTGCCGCGGAGTATTACTCTCACTTTACATCTCCGATCCGGCGTTATCCGGATCTGATCATTCATCGCGTTATCCGCGAGGTGCTGGAGACCGGGGCGCTTTCGGAAGCGCGTCACGAGAACCTGTCCGCCAAAATGGCCGATATCGCACGGCAATCGTCGGAGCGCGAGCGGGTAGCTGTCGAAGCCGAGCGTGAAACCGATGCGCTGAAGAAGGCCGAGTTCATGCTCGACAAAATCGGCTTCGAATTCGAAGGCATTATCAGCAGCGTGACCAATTTCGGCGTGTTCGTCGAGCTGGAGAATACGGTCGAAGGCCTGATCCGTCTGAGCGATATGGCCGACGATTACTACCACTACCACGAAATGCAGCATGCGCTTATCGGCGAGCGGACGTCGAAGGTATACCGGATCGGCGACGAAGTGAAGGTGCGCGTGACGCGTGTGAACATGGACGAGCATACGATCGATTTCGAGATGGTCGACACGAAGCCGCGCGGGCAAAAAATGAACTTCGTCGACCGCCCGAGGGGCGGCGGTGCCGATCGCGGCCCCGGAGACGGCCGCAAGCGCGGCGGACGCCGCGACGGTAACGGCGGCGGCTACGAGGCCGCCGGAGCAGGCGGCGCGGGCCGCAGAGGGCGCGGCCGCCGCAGCGAAGGCGGCCAAGGCGGCTATGCCGGCGGCGACCGCGGCAAGCGGCGCGGCGGTGGCGGCGCCGCAGGCGGCACGGGCGCAGCTGGCGGCGGTGACCGCGGCAAGCCGCGCGGCGGAGCCGGCGGGCAAGGCGGCGCGGGCGCAAGCGGCGGCGGTGGCGGTGGCGGCACGGGCGCAGCGAGCGGCGGTGACCGCAACAGGCCGCGCGGCGGAGCCGGGGGACAAGGCGGCGCAGGCGCAAGCGGCGGCGGCGGTGGCGGAAGCCGCCGCAAGGGCGGTGTGCGCGGCGGCGCGGTAGGCGGCAGCGGGAAGAAGCGCCGCAAATAAGCGGCGCAGCTGTGCTCTGCGGCTGAAGCGGAGCCGCAGAGGGGGCCGGCGCTGCTAATGTGCAGCGCCGCTCTTTTTTTGCAGCCTGTTAGTCTCTGGTCGTTCGCCTGTGTAACACCCGTAGCTACGGCGGTGAGTAGGCTATGCGCAGCATAAGGACAGAAACGGTATAACCGTTTTGTGCCTTGCTTTCTCGCGGTGTAGTTGATACAATGGCTCTACCTTGGTATCGCTGCAAACGTGAGAGAAATGCGTTGCCGCGCAAGGGATTTTGAACATTTTGGCGAGTATCGGGGAGTGAGTTACATGGGTAAACAAAAAAGCGAAAACAAGCTGCTCGCGCAGAACAAAAAAGCATCCCATGATTACTTCATCGAGGAAACCTATGAATGCGGACTTGTTCTGACCGGCACGGAGATCAAATCCGTTCGCGCCGGGAAGGCGAACATTTCGGACAGCTTCGCGCTAATCCGCAATGGGGAAGCCTTCGTGCATAACATGCATGTCAGCCCGTTCGAGCAGGGGAATCGTCACAATCCGGATGATCCGACCCGTACGCGCAAGCTGCTTATGAAGAAGTATGAGATCAGCAAGCTGCTCGGCGCTTCCAAGCAGCAGGGTTATGCGTTAGTGCCATTAAAGATTTACGTCCGCAACGGTTATGCCAAGCTGCTCCTCGGCCTCGGCAGAGGGAAGAAGCAGTTTGACAAGCGCGACACCGCAGCTAAGCGGGATGCCGACCGCGACATTCAACGCGCGCTTCGCGAGAGGCAGAAGGTTGCCCGGTAAATGGTTTCAAGTTGATCCAACGTTCGGGAATGCTTCCATCAAAATGAGCAGCAGGTACCGCACGTTTGTGATATACTAAGTTTGTAAGTTAAGCACTCAGCTCGGTTGCGATCGGCGACGAAAAGTTCTTGGTTGTTCTTTTCGCTCGTGCGCGCAGACTCGACACGTGCTCCATAAACGGGGGTGTTTATGGATTCGACGGGGATAGTTCGAGCATGGGTAGCGGGTAGTGGGGAGCGTCCGCTTCATCAACGCTAAAGCCAATTAAACGGCAAACAACAACAACCAACTCTGGCTCTGGCCGCCTAATAACGGTCTCCAGGCTTCTACTCTCCATCGCCCATGTGGCGGGATAGGGGCTCAACTTTAGTGGGATACGCTGCTACATCTCCGCCTGGGGTGTGCTGAAGAAGACAATCAGGCTGACCCAAAGCATAGCCGGTTACGGGGCGATGCTCGGGTGACATCAAAACTGTGACTACACCCGTAGAAGCCTGTGTGGCGTTATTTTCGGACAGGGGTTCAACTCCCCTCACCTCCACCAAAAACCATGTAAAAAGACACCGTGTAGGTGTCTTTTTGCTTTATGTTTTTAGAAAGATTTGATAAAATGTACATACATTATAAAGTTATAACTGTTATAAGGTATAACTCGTTACGCGCTGATCATACTTATAGAGGAGAGAATGTAAAATGAATGGTGTGGTCAAATTGACGAACGATAAACAAAAGTTTTCTCGTTATTCTCGCAAAATAGGGCGAATGGGAAACAGCTTGGGTGTAAGCTTGCCTAAAAGACTTGCTGAAAAGTTAAATGTCTCGCAAGGAGATGAAATGGAATTCATCGAAAATGAGCACGGTGAAATTGTATTGAGAAAAGCAAGGCAAAGTAAATTGCCTGATAATGTCCGTCCTGAAGTGTTAGAGGCTTTCTTTGATGTGTTTGAAGAAGATGAGGGTATTCTTGAGGACTTAAAGGATAGATAATATGCCTAAATTTCTGACAAAAGAAGAAGTTATCTCAGCACACTATTTCATGATGAAAAGAATGAACGACGCAGAGCAGGCGGGAGTAAAAGACCACGGTTTGCTGGACTCTGCGGTACATAGACCTCAGCAAAGTATTTTCGGAGAAGATGCATATTTATCCATATTTGATAAGGCCGCTGCATTACTGGAATCTCTGATCAAAAATCACTGTTTTCATAATGGAAATAAGCGGACAGCCTATCTTGTTACCAAGTCATTTTTGCTGTTGAATGGACACCATCTGCGAATGGAACGTAAGTATGCAGTGGAATTTATAGTCGATATTGCAACAGGATTACATGTAGTGGAGACTATCTCTCGTATTCTAGAAGAACATTCCTTTGAAGGTGAATAGGTGATTCTACGCATGGACTTCGATCAGCCATTTCGGACAGAGGTTCAACTCGCCTCCACCAAAAACCAAGCAAAAAGACACCGTGTAGGTGTCTTTTTGCTTTATATAGGCGTAGAATTGCTATTTATTGTCTCAGCACGGATGAGCATTTTCCGTATTCACCCATTCAGAGCGATCCCTGCCAGGATGAACGCAAACAATTGCAGAATATTGTTTCTTTTCTTGAGCATGTCCAGGTACATGTAAAATCGCTGCTACTTATAGCACTTGTGCATTAAATTTTACATTCTTTTTAGTCACTGACATAGTTGAAACCACCTTTATAAGTTTTTTTCGAAAATTTGCAACTGTTAGAAGACGGAGGGTTTGACGAGATTACTGTTAAAAATATTACCAAATTGTTTTGAAGTTTTTGGAGACGGCTGTAATGGGGGTTTTGGAATCTTATGTACTGGAAGAAGTAGATGGTGATATGGAAGCTGTAGCAACACAAGTAGGACAGCTAGTGAAAAAACATATCTAGATTGCTGAATAGCTAGAGTTTGAATTGGAAACGGCGAAATTTGGCAAGATGTCGCCAAGCTTGGTAGAATGCTAGGCATGAATATTCAATGTGTAATTCTAGAGCTTGACAAAGAAGACGAGATTCAATTATTTTTAAAAAGACAATTCCAAAAATATACATTCATGTTAGGGAAGGGCGAAAACGAGATGGCAGCGAATTGGTGGTTGGCTCTCATTATTATGGTTGTGTTAAACGGAATTTTGGTTTGGACTTTGTTTTTTAGTCTAGAGCCCGTCAGCCGAAGAGCCAAAAAGTGGTTTTTTATCGTCGTGAATGTTATTGGGCTCGTTCTTGCCGTCTCTCAATTTTTTTGGATGGATTTTTAGGCTTGGATTCAGTAAGCAAGACACTTGTGATTCGTGGTTGGTTGCATTGCCGACTCAAAACTGTGGCTACACCCATCCCGAAGGGACCTGTGACAATATTTTCGGACAGGGGTTCAGCGCCCCTCGCCTCCAACATGAAGAACCCCGACCGCAAGAGGTCGGGGCTCTTGATTTATCTATAACATGCAGGGTACTCGGGATTACCTTTTGAAAAATCTATTTTGCGTTCTTATCTGGCTGATGAATACCAAAAGTATTTCCTTCGGTATCCATATAATATCCTTGCCACGCCATTCCAGGCAGGGCATATTTCGGCAAAGCGACCTTGCCTCCATTGTTAAGGATTTTTGCTTCAGTAGAATCGTAATCTCCTACTCCCATTGTACATGCATAGCCATTCAGAGGTTTGCCCGGTTCTGGGGAAGCCCCTTGACGCTGCATCAAAGCTCCGTTAATTCCAAGCTCCTCTGCACTGCCAGTGACAGCTCCTAAATAAGGCATTCCAGCGTAATCACTCCAATCTTCAAATGTCCATCCAAATACCTCTCCATAAAACTTTTTAGCACGGTCCATGTCATCTACATGAATTTCGAAATGAACTAATCTGCCCATGATTTCCTCCTAATTTTTAATATAGTTAAATCTTCCGTTATGTTTTCTGCCTTAAGTTTTATTCTCCTTCTCTAGTATTGTAATAAATATAAGAAACTATTCAGTTTCATAACATTGCACGATGCTATTTTCGGATAGGGGTTCGATATGGTTACATTGAAAGCGCTGGGGAGAAGTGCAGGAGCGATTTCCAAATGAATGGGTGGTTCTTGAAGAAGCGATGCGCGGCTACAGTGAGCTGCATAAGCAGGAACCACATCGCGAATATTGTTTATCTCCAACGGGCTTCCCCTCCATCAAATAAAATGTGAAAAAGACACCATATCGGTGTCTTTTTGCGTTGTCGTCGTATTCGACGTCACTTCACTAAAAAAAACGGCTGTCTGTTACATTCCTAGCAGCTAGTTCACTTCTATTGATTAGTGAACTAGTGCATCGCTTGCTCGGACCAAGGATCGACGCCGGGATCTTGACCTTGCGCGAGCGACTGAAGACGATCCATGTAATGCGTCCAGCCCTTCTCGTGAGATGCGATTTCCGTGACCGGCAAATCGTAATGAGTCAGCACTAGAAGGGTACCGTTATCTTTAGGTGTCAGTTTGAACTCAACGGTGCTCGATCCTGGAGGGACGAGCTTCGATTTTTCCCAGCCCCAGGTCATGACGATTTTCTCGTTCGGGATAATCTCCTTGTATTCGCCCATCGCAATATCGCTTCCATTGATATCGATGCGATATTTGCCGCCTATACTAGGCTCTAGCAAGACGTGACGCCCCATCCAACGAACCAACTTGTCAGGGTCCGTAAAGAACGAGAATAACGTCTCCGGACGGCACTCGATAAATATTTCTTTAGTGAACGTATCACTGCTGCTGATTGGATTCATGTTTTCTCCTTTCTTCCTCTTCCGCGGCTGCTTTCAAGCGCATCAAGCTGTCGTCCCAGAAGCTCGCGATATACTGCATCAATTCGGCGAACCCTTCCCTCCTAATGCCATAAAATCGTTTGGTGCCTGCCCGCCTGACGACGACGAGCCCGGCCTCTTCCAGAACTTTAAGATGCTGCGATACGGCCGGCGCTGAAATGTAAAAATGTGAGGCAATGGCGCTGGAGGTCAACTCCCCATCGCGGACGAGATATAACATATCTCTGCGCCTGGGCTCCGCTAATGCATGAATGGCTCTATCGATCATGACAATAATGTAGCACTTACTTAATTAAGTGTCAACTTAAATAAAGATTGCATAATAATGGTGCCTGTTGTATTCTGACCATGAGTAACGGTACCCATGCAAAGTAACGGCGCTTCTGAGTGCCCGCCACGCCTCATAATTCGGGTTTTGCAGGGAAGATTAGGAGTGAAGGGAGTTCCAACATGGTAAACGTTCTTACGGAAATCACGATTAACTGTCCGCGCGGCATAGCTTCGGAATATGCAGCAAACCCGGACAATGCCCCCGAATGGTACGTAAATATTAAATCGGCAGAATGGCAAACGCCCAAACCGCTGGACATCGGCTCCAAAATTTCCTTTAAAGCGCAATTCCTAGGGAGGGAGCTTGCATACATCTATCAAATCGTGGACTATAAACCGGGTGAATCGCTTGTCATGCGAACGGTTGACGGGCCTTTTCCGATGGAGACAACGTATACCTGGGAATCAATCGAAGGCAACCGGACCCGGATGACTTTGAGGAACAAAGGGATTCCGACCGGATTTTCCAGGCTAGTTGCGCCTTTTATGTCGTACATGATGCGCAGAGCTAACAGGAAGGATCTGACGAAAATCAAAGCTCTGCTTGAAGGGCAAAAACGAAAGTAGTTTATTGGTTTACCAATTGGGGGGACTTGGCGCCGCACCATATCCCCTCCTCAAAACAATAAAAAAGACACCTATCCGGTGTCTTCTGACCATTCAACGTTCCCTGGTTACCGCCAAACGAAGTCCCTTCGTTTAGCGGTGTTTTTGTATGCGAGGCGTTTACGTTAACCCTGCCCGCTCACAAGGGTCAATCGCGTCCCGTTTTCGATTACCAGCCAAAATCCAGCGTCTTGCCCGTTTCCGCATAAGTCTTCATATTGCTCAAAATCATCGGCCAGCTTTCCTTCGTATTCTCGTAGGAAGGATGGTCTGCCGGCCAGTTGTCGTTCACCAGCGTAAGCTTCGTACTGGTGCCGACGGGCTCCAGCGTAAGCGTAACCCTTGTTTCCAGCTCCGCGTGATTGTCCCGGTAGGACGGTCCCGGATGCTCGGTGTAGCTCATCCGCTTGTTCGGCTCGAACGCCAATACGTTACCGTACACATGAACCGTTTGGTCTCCGTCGTTGCCCGGCCCGATATAGGCATAAGGGGCTCCCACCTCGAAGGTCGAGTCCAAAATGCATCCGAAAAATACCGCTTTCGTGCCCTCCGGCGAAATGAAGGCTTGCCATACTTGCTCCGGCGAAGCTCCGATATACATTACATATTTGAGATCCATGCGATATTCCTCCGATTCGTTGTTTGGTTTCTAGGAACCAGTTACACGTTCTATATCAATCATAACCGAGATGCGAAAGCGAGTATTGTAAAAACGCGACATTCCCAGAAAAAAAGGGAACGCAAGTTCTACCCGGACGATTCCGTAGAGCCGGCGTTTCAACGCAACCTTTTAACATGCATCGACAAAACGCTTCATGTATTTGGACAGTTCATCGAATGCGCTATAGCGGTCGTAAAGGGCTTCGTTCAGATCGTCGTCCTGCCCGAAAAACAAATTGCGGGGCAAGCATTGCGCATTCGCTATGTTGATATATTTGGCGGGATCGTTCATCATTATGCTGTCATCGAGCCCCATGACCGAAGCGTTCATGATGCCTTCCAAGCGACGAGCGGTGAAATCGCGATCGTACATGCCGGCCAGATCCAATTGCAGACCGTACATTTCTTTTTCGATATGCGCTTCCAACGTCTTTTTATCGGGAAGACCGTTGATTCGCAAAATCAATTCCGTATCGACATTTCCGCCGCTATCGAAAAGGTTTGCTTTTTCGGGCGATTCCGAAAGATTGAGAACGAATGTATAGTAAATCAATCCGGGGTCGTAACTGGTCAAATAATCGATAGTGTTAGGATGCGTTTGAACGTTCGGCCTTTTGACGGCAGGGTAAAAGGCGAACGGCAAATTCAGGCTTACGGTAGCCAGGTTGGATGCCAGCTTAAACGCTTCGAAAATAGGTTTATCCAGCAGTTTGGCGACGAGTTGAGCGGCGATCGCGTAGGTGAGCAGTTCGGAATCGTTCATCCATTTCCGGTATTCCGTCTCCAAGATGGCCAGGTCGAAAGCGCGGGAGTCCCCGGCCGTTTGTTCGATAACCATCTTATGATACTGGAGCTCCATCGCCTTCGCCTTCGTTTCCCATAGAGCTTCGACGGATATGGGGACGCGGCCGACGTGCCGGCCGTTGTGATAGTAATTGGTGAAGAATAGGCAGTTGTTGTAATTCACTCTGCCGTCCGGATCGAATTTGCATCCGATCGAGGATACCATCTGCCATTCGGCTTGATGAAGGACATCTCCGTTTATTTGCTTATAGTACTCTTTGTAGTTCAGATCTTTGATTCTTCTTTGCAGCTTCATGATTCTCCAGAATTCATCTTCCCTCTGGCTCGTTAACCCGTGTATGCCTTCATAAATGTCTACCAGCAAATGCTGGCCGGACAGCGTCGAGATGTGGTCGAGATAGTGGCACATTTCATGAATAACGGTTTTGGCATGCTCGAGATGGCTGTCATGTTGATAGCGATTGTTAAAAACATGAACAAAATCGTCCGTCGAGAGATCGTCATAGCATATGATTTGACTGATGGGCTCATAGTAAGCCGTTACCGATAGATTCGGGAAAAGAACCATTTCGTTTCCCGTCCGAATACGTTTGCCTGTCATGATCCGACCATTCCTTTCGTGGAGCCGTTTACCTTTTATATAAAGTATACTTGAAACTAGCATTCCGTTGCCTTGAGCATGAAGTCGGCGGTTTTTTTGCGTGCGGAAAGGGCCGCAAGGCGCAGTCGCCGGAGTGTAGGATTGGCGAAAATTGGCGAAAATCTAGTAATTTTGTCGGTAATCTATTAAAATAAGTAAGCGCATTAGGAAATTCCTCCCACAAAACTAGGTAAGCACCATGGAGAATAGGAGAGAGAAGCTTGGGGACAGAGAGAATGAACGGAAGACCGTTTAGAGCGCTGGTAGCCATTCTAGCGATCGTGCTGCTTTTGGGCGGCGTGCCTGCGATCGTTTCAAATGCCAGTGAAGAGACAAGCAAGGATATCGTCGATCCGTATCAGATGTACACGTATGAGCTGACGAATCAGCACATCGACCGGCTGGCCGCGGCCTATCCCGGGTTGATCGAAGTGAAGACGATTGGCAAGACGGCTTTCGGGAGAGACATTCGAGCGGTGAAGCTGGGAAAAGGGGAGGCCTCCGTCTTGATCGACGGGTCCCAGCATGCCAGAGAGTGGATGGGGACGAACCTGATTCTGTATATGATCGACCGCTATGCCTACGCCTATGAGCATAACATGAAATATGACGATTATATCGTTCGCGAGCTGCTCGACCGTTGCGCGATCTGGTTCGTGCCGATGGTCAACCCGGACGGTGTAACGCTTCAGCAGAAAGGGCTGGACGCCTTCCCCGGATCGTTCCATGCGGGCTTGATCGGCATGAACGGCGGCAGCTACAACTTTAAGCGGTGGAAAGCGAGCGCGGAAGGGATCGACATCAATAGGCAGTATCCTGCGATGTGGAGCGGCATTCGCAATTCGCCCCAATATCCGATGTTCAAAAACTACAAAGGCTCCGAGCCGGCGGAAACGGCGGAAGCGAGCAGCATGATACACTTCGCCTACGCGATCGATCCGGAAATCGCCTTTTCGTACCATACCTCCGGCGAGGTGCTGTATTGGCACTTCAACACGTCGCCCGAGCATCTGGCGCGCGATAAGCGAATGGCCGACGCGATTACCGGCATGACGGGGTATAGCCAGATCAAACCGGAAAAAAATCCTTCGGGCGGAGGCTTTACGGATTGGTTTATCGCGCAGTTCGGGCGTCCCGGCTTTACCGCGGAGCTCGGCCCGTATCAGGAAGAAACCGAGCTGCCGCTATGGACGTTTACGAATATATGGGAAGAGAATCAGAAGATCGGCTTATATTTGGCCTCGGAAGGGTACAAGCTGTGGCGCGAGCGTTATCCGGTGGAGACCGTCGAGACGGACATTCAATTGCTTGAAAAAGTGCAGCTGTACAATCGGCCGAGCGAATCGTTTCCTGTCGGGGCGGAGCTGAACGGCGGCAAGTTGAAGTCGGATGCGCGTCTCGGAGATTGGTACCGTGTCCCTACCTGGCTCGGTCCCAAATGGATTCGGCTGAACCGGGCCTCTTACTTGAAGGGACATAGCGAGGTTTACAAGGAACGCATTAACCTGACGGAGATTACGTCCATCTACCGAACGCCTGACTCGGACAACCCGACACGGCTCGGCCAATTGAATCCGCAGGAAGTGGAGGCCTTGGAGCGCTGGAACGGCTGGATTTTGATCCGGACTTGGGCGGGGAACGTCTGGATTCAGGAAAAGAAATAAGGCCGAGTTCCCTATCGCCGGACGATTCATCATTCGTTAAACAAGAAATACGAGGAGGAAAAAATAGTGACATTCGTTCGCCGCCGCAAGATTGGTTTCATCGTTTTGGCGAGTGTTCTGTTGTTCGGCTCCGTGTTGTCTGCACCGGCCGGCGCCAAGGAGCAGGATGAACAGCTCATATGCCTGGATCCCGGCCATCAGCTGTACGGAAACAACGCCCTGGAGCCTGTAGCGCCGGATTCGAAGGAAAAGAAGGCGAAGGTTACTTCCGGAACCAGAGGGGTCAGCACGAAGAAGCCGGAGTATGTCCTGACGTTGGAAGCCTCGCTGCTGCTCAAAGAAAAGCTGGAGGCGCTAGGATACAAAGTAGCGATGACCAGGGATTCCCACGAGGTCGACATTTCCAATGTGGAAAGAGCGCAAATGTGCAATGAGATGCAAGCGGATTTGGCCGTACGCATACATGCAGACGGGGACAACTCGCCTAAGGCGCAAGGCATTTCGCTGCTCTACCCGGCATGGAGCAAGGGGAATCAAGCGATCTTTACTCCAAGCAAGGAGGCTGCGGAGATCATCTTGCGCGAAGCGGCCGCAGCTACGGGAGCCGTATCCAGAGGCGTTGTGCCGCGATCCGATCTTACCGGCTTCAATTGGTCGACGGTTCCTTCCGTTTTGGTGGAAATGGGGTTTATGACCAACCCGGACGAAGACAGGAAGCTATCGGATCCTGACTATTTGAACGCATTAACCGAGGGCATTGCGTCAGGCATCAATTTGGCCTTGGCCGCTCAGGCGGATGAGCCGGTAGCCGAGACGCAGGCTCGCATTTACTTGCCTCAAACAACCCAAATGTATGAGCATGCCGATGGTAAAATGATCCGTACCCCGCTCGCGCTGTCGCCTCAGCTTCTGCAAGTTTCCGCCACAATGGGCGGCTGGGGGAAAGTGAGCACATGGGCCGGGGAGCGATGGGTGCCTCTCGGCCGTGCCGTAGTACCGGTCAAGCCCGCGAACAAGCAGATTGAACTGCCGGACGGCGCGCCGTTTTACCGGAGTCCCTATGATTCGGAGCCTGTCGCAAGGCTTTCCGCTCAAAAGGTAAGCGCGCAAGAGCAGTGGAACGAGTGGTACTTGTTCGACACTTGGCTGGGCAAAATGTGGGTTTCCGAGAGGTAAACGCAGCGAAGGCCGTGAAGATTTGGTACCGCACGCGGTTCACCCCGACATAAAGACAAAAAACACCGTGCAGGTGTTTTTTGTTTTTACCAAGCATTTTCTCCCTCTCGGCCCAATGGGGGAACGCTCTGTCCTTTGAGGCTCGCATAGCTTTCCCTGGGCTTCACCCGCTGTTCTGTTGAGCCGGGTATAAACGCTTTTGCCGCCGCTGCTCCTCCAGAAGCCGTATCATCCACTGCTGTATGCTTTGCATGTGCGGGGTTGCCGATGCATGAGCAAGGTTATATGTTTCAAGCGGATCCTCGGTTAAGTTGTACAGCTCGTATTCGTCTGGAACCGGTTGTGTTTTAACCGTTGTGCACCAACAGGCGTGCGATCCGCCAGCTTTGCCTCCAATCGGCTGGACGGTCACATCCTTTACTCCCGGCTGGCTCCAGAATTGGCTGTTATCGAAATAACGGGACAGCTTCCACAATTGTTTCGTGTCGTTCTTTTGCACGGTCATGATTACGGTTTCGATGTGGTTGGGCTGAACAACGGACGGATAGGGCTCTCCCAATGGGCTGATTTGGCGCTGGCCCCGGGTAACATCGTCATCGGTCATGAAATAAACCGGCTCGTCGGCAATAACCGCTTGGTTCGGCCCCAAGATAAGAGGAGTCAGGTCGCGGCCTACGAAGGGCCGGACTTCGCTGAATTTGTTCCGCAAGCAGCGCTGAATCTCTTTCGGGTCAATATTCGCTAAACCGAGCATGGTAGGCAGCAGATCGACATGGCTTGTGAGCGTATCGCAATCCCGGTGCTGCGGAAACAGATGTTTGTTATGAATGATGAGAGGAACATGCAGAACCTCTTCGTAAGCGCAATAAAATTTTTGATGCAGACGGTTATGGGCGCCTAACAGATCCCCGTGATCGGATGTGAAAACAACGATCGTATTGTCATAGAAAGAGGAGCGGGCAAGCGCTTCGAATACTTTGCGCATTTGCCGGTCGGCATTCTTTTGCAGTTGATAATAGAGCTTACGGTAGAAGGGCTGATCGATAATCGGCTGCAAAGCTTTCGGGTACAGATCCCGGTAGCTTGCTTGGCACCCAGGCTTCGCGGCGAGAGATTCGTTCAAGGTCGGAGGCGGGTCGACCTCCGGCATAGGGTCGACCTCCGGCATAGGGTCGACCTCGAACTTGAACATGGGCAGTTGCGCAGTAAGAGCGCCATACAGCACGATATCGTGCGGGTTCACGAAGGAAGCTGCGATCAACCAAGGCTCGACTTGGTTATGAAGGCGCTTCTTCCGGTCCAGAGACTCGATAAGCTGAACCGCTTCCGCAGCATAGATCTCGTCTCTGCCGCTTATGCCGACTGCAGCGGAAGAAGCCGAATTTCTCGGGTCTCTCCCGTGCGGCTCCGGGCCGATCCAACTGGAGAAACCGAAGCTTTCCAGACGGTCGGCATGAGCATAAAGCTCCTCCTTCGTCCTTTCGGGCACGCCAGTCAATGGATGGTAGCTGGGGACGCTCGTATGCGTGCCGGGGACGACAATATCTTCGAAGGAAATATGCCATTTCCCTTTGTAATAGGTCCTGTACCCGGCCTCGCGAAAATAATTTCCCATCGTAGGCACCGTGTTGCTGTCCAGCCAAAACATATCGGAGTCAAAGGCTCCTTTGGCGATCCCGTTCGTTTGGCTGACGCCGTGAAGCGACGGGTAATGGCCGGTGAACAAGGTCGCCCGGCTGGGACAGCATGCGGCGCTCCCGATGTAATGCCTGTGAAACTCCAGCCCATGAGCTTTAAGAAGCTCCTGGGTTAGGAGATTTTGTTTTCGCCATTCTTTGATTTCCGCATTTTCATAAACGGGGGGATACCGCTCTTCATCCACTAGGAATACGAGAAAATTGGGCTTCTCAAGATAGCGGGAAGACGGCTGAGGCTGATTGTCGTTCATGGAGCTCACGTCCTAGGTTGAGATTTTATCCCTAGGTTATGATGCGAAGCTCCGAATCAGTAGTGTTTCGGTTAAGGATCGAAGGGAGGCCAGGATGCCATTCCCGGTTTCGGGTAACGAAGCACGGCGTCCTAGTGTTTCGCACCTATCATGACGAGTTGTTCATACAGCTCGACAATGGAGGAGGAGGGCTCGAGTCCAAGCCAAAACATGCTCATCTTTTCCTCGAGAGCGTTCCCGATCCTTTCGTCAAACAGCTCGTTGATGAAATAGTTGTTATCGATGTCTTTGCCGCCGATATTCAGAAGCTGTAAATACGACTCGGACTTTACGCTTTGGTTAATCGGTTCTTTAACCGAAAGGAACAGGGTATCCCGGGACATCGTCCGCTGTGTTTCGTCTTCCAACGCGGTTCGGATAAAAGCAGCGGCCAGCTGCACATTATCGCTTGAAGCCGGGACCATAAAGGCATTCGCAAGCAAGAGCGTCGAGTGGTCGTTGCCGAAGGGGAGAGGAGCCACCTGCGGTGCGAAGCTCATGCTTTCGTTCTGCCAGTTTGCCATTTCGAACGTTGTTGTCAGCACCATAGCCGATTTCCCATGGATAAACGGGTTTCGGGGCCATACCATCTCGGGAAACGTCGTTGCAATCCGCTTGCGGAAAAATAAATCCTGGATAACCGACAACGATCGCGATAGTACCTGCTTCTGTTCGGCGACATCCGTTTGTTGAAAGCCGTTCATCAGAGCGAACACGAGCCAGCGGTTAATGACGGGATGCATCGAAAATCCGAATTGAGCAATGATGCCGTCCTGAACGACGGTTAAGCGCTTAGCGGCTGTAACGAATTCGTCGAAGGTCCACTGCGTTTCGGGAATCCGTAAGCCGTTTTGGGCGAACAATTGCGGATTACAAGCGACGAATACGGAAGAGAATGTGAACGGAGCCGCTTTTATTTCGCTGCCGTCGCTGAACTGATGCATGATCTTAGGGTAGACGCTGTCCGTCACGTCCGATAAATAGGGGGCAAGGTCGACAAAATCGGCTATATGATCCATCTCGGAAAATTTCATATCGGGTACCAGCACGAGATCCGCGGTTAGCCCCATTTCGCTGCCGGAACGGAACGACTCCCAGAACTTATCGATCGGAAGACCAAGCACCTTGACTTCAATATCCGGATGCTTCCGGTTAAAGGCTTCAACGAGAATGGGCAGCCCGCGATTAAGAAAGAAAGCGGGGGAAGGAGCCAGGATGCGCAAGATTCTATGCTCGGGTTTCTCAATGACCAGATCTTCCGGAACCATGGTGCCGAGACCGACGCGCTTGATCACAAGACCATCCTTGTGCAGCTGATCCAATGCCTTGCGTACGGAATTGCGGCTCAGCCCGTAAAATGTGCATAGCTCGTTTTCGGGCAGCAAGTATTCACCCGGCTTTATCAAGCCCGTTTGGATTTGCTCTTTTAGGGTTTTGTACAGTTTCGTGTATAAAAATTCATGTTCTCTCCGCATAGTTTCCCTCTTATTCGTTCGTTTGTAGAATGCTTTGCGCTGTTCGCATGCTGTTCGAGGCCGGTCGATCCCTAATAAAAGCCGAGTTAAAGACGAAGAAAGGATCAAATCGTCGCGATAAAAGGATTGACATTTGAATAATTGCCCTCTACGATAAATGGTATAGGTAAGGTACATATACCATTCAATGCTTGGTTGTATTATAGCACAACATTTACAAAATTTGAATGGAGAATGTATGCGGAGAGGAGGGACTGAACGGTTATATTGTGCAAATAGAGGATTCGACGGTAATAGGCAGGGCGGTCACAATAAAAATGTGCTTACGAAATCGAAAGGGGTTATGGAATATGCGTAAGGTAGCGGTCATTGCAGCGTCTGTTATGGCTTTCGGTATGTTGATCTCGGCATGCAGCAAGGGCGGTTCGGATCAGGGGGAAGGAACCTCCGCCAACTCGGCCAAGCCATCTGAAAGCGCTGCCAAAAAAGAAATACCGATCAAACTTTGGGTGTATCCGATGATGAACGGCATCAACGGAGACGGAAAAGGCAATCCCGACGATTGGGCCAAAGAATATGCGCGCAAATTTAAAGAACAGCATCCGAATGCGAACATTTCCGTCGAGCTGCTTGATTGGGCGGGCGGGACGGAAAAAATCGACGTAGCCGTCGCAGCAGGCTCGCCGCCCGATCTGGTCTATACGATCAATAACTTCGGCGGGGTAACGAAGTACGGCAAAATGGGCGTGCTTGAGCCGATCGACCCGTTCTTGAAGCAGGACGATTGGGACGACTATTCGGATGCGGTTAAAGGGGCCATGAAATATGGCGACAAAACGTATATGTGGCCTTGGTTGAAGATGGTGTCCGCCGTAGCCGTCAATATGGATCTGTTCAAGGAACGGAATGCTGCGAATCTGCTGCCGATGAGTCGTCCGCTCCGCGATTGGACGTTCGACGAGTTTCTTAAGGCGGCGCAAGCGACGACGTTCAGCCGCAGCGGCGGGAGCAAGCCGGATGTGTACGGTACGGCTGTTTGGGGGAAGGATGCCCCGTTCTATATGTACTTGAACGGGTTGGCGAATGGAGGCAACATCGTTAACGCGTCGTTCGATAAAGCGACGATAACGGATGCAAAGTTTGCGGAGGGCGTTCAATTCACGATAGATCTCGCCAACAAGCACAAGGTAGCGCCTCCGGGAGGAGCGGGCATCAGCGCTATGAACGCCAAGGAAATGTTTCTGAACCAACAGATCGCGATGATGCCCGATGCCCCGTTCCTGCTGGAAGAAGCGAAGAAGGCGCCCAAGCCTTTTGAGATCGGCTTCGTAGCTCCGCCGCATGGCGAAGGCCAGCCGACCGCAGCCTGGAACAACGTAGGCGGTTTCATCGTGTTCAAGCAGAAGGAGGAAGAGAAGAAGAAGCTCGTCATGGAATTCGGCCGATTTATTACGAACGCGGAAAATTCGAAGATCGTGAAGCAGATCGGTACGTTCCCCGCGCGCAATTCTTCAGGAAACGTATACGGAGGCGATCCGGTCATGACATATTTCGACCAGCTGTCCAAATACGGGAACTCGCTATATTCCAGGTCGTTCGGGCTTGTCGACGTCGGCGACTGGGAGAAGGAGCTGCAGGCGATGCTAACCGGGAGCAAGAAGGTTGGAGATTCCATAGCCGCTTTGGACAAGACGCTGAAGGAAAAACTGAAATAACATAGGACAGGGAAAGGCTTGGCTCTTAGGGATGACGGCGGCTGGCCGGGCGCGTTTTGGCTCGTTAGCCGGACTGCCGTTATCGGACGGAGCCGGGCTATCAACATTCTAGAGCAAGTCACAGAGGTGAGAAGGATGTACCGTTTACGAAACGCTTTGCCGGGCTATCTGTTTTTGCTGCCGTCCTGCGCGCTGTTTGCGGCATTCATGTTTATGCCCATAGCCAGGGGTTTGCAGCTTAGCTTCCAAAAGTGGACGATGTCCGGTTATGAATGGGTAGGCTTAAGCAATTACGAGAAGGTGCTGGGCGATACTTTTTTTTGGAAGTCTTTATGGATCACGGGACTATTTACGGTTGTTACGGTAGCTGTGGGACTATTTCTTTCGTTGGCAGCAGCGTTTATGATCGATCCTTTCAAGGAAAAAGTACAATCGGCATTCAAGGCCGCATTTTATTTGCCGAGCGTGGCGCCGATCGTCATCGTATCGATTTTGTGGCTGTGGTTGTATCATCCTTCGTTCGGGTTGCTTAATTATTTGCTCGATTCAGCCGGTCTAGCGCCTGTCCTTTGGCTAGGCGATCCGAAGATAGCGCTATTTTCGATCATATTGATGACGATAGCCGTTTCGCAGGGCTCGAACATCTTGATTCTGGTAACGTCGCTCGGGGGCATTCCGAAGGATTATCAGGAAGCGGCACGGATTGACGGAGCGAACATTTGGCAGGAAATGATCCGCATCAAGCTGCCGATGCTGAAGCCCACGCTTACGTATTTGGTTGTCGTCAACACCGTCGGGTCGTTTCAAGTATTCGCCCCTGTCTATATGCTCACATCGGGCGGACCGAACCGGGCCACTACGACGTTAGGATTTCTTATTTACGAGAATGCTTTCAAAAAGTTCGATTTCGGCGTCGCCTCTGCGCAGGCAGTCGTGCTGCTCGTCATCGTCATGGTAATAGCCATTTTCCAGTTCCGCTCAATGGCCGGCGATTTGGAGTATTGATGATGGCAGGGACAGGTGCAGGGAGAACAGGAGGGATTGCCATCCGCAGCATGAAAGGTTTTCAATTCGTAAGCTTTATTCTTCTGACCGCGGCCGCGCTCGCGCTGTTGTTTCCTTTTTATTGGATGGTGCTGCAGTCGTTCAAGCCGCCTACATCGGCCATTCAGACGCCCCCGGATTTGTCTTGGGGAGGTTTTACGCTTGCCAACTTCGAGAAGCTGACGGCGGATAAGCTCATTTGGGTATGGACGTCCAATAGCTTGATCGTTGCGGTAAGCGGCATGCTGGGTAATGTCATTCTTTGCTCGATGGCGGGCTACGCTTTTGCAAAGAAGGAGTTTCCGGGCAAGCAGGTGCTTTTCTGGGCTATCGTCAGTATTATGATGACGTCTACGCAGGTCATTATGGTGCCGCTGTTCATGCAAATCCGCGATATGGGCCTGCTCAACACGTACTGGGCTCTGCTGCTGCCGATTCTCGTTTCGCCGTTTGCCGTGTTTTTAACCAAGCAATTTATGCAGACGATACCCGGGGAGCTGATTGCCGCAGCCAAAATCGACGGCTGCTCGGAGTGGCGTATCTACTGGAACATCATTTTGCCGGTGTCGATGCCGGTGCTGGCGATCGTCGCGATTTTCGGCTTTATTACGCAGTGGAACGATTTCCTGTGGCCGCTGCTCGCGACGGAATCGCGCAGTATGCGGACGCTGCAGGTGGGGCTTGCTTCCATGCAATTGCAGAACGTCGATTACGGGTTGGTGCTTGCGGGGGCAACGTGGACGATGGCGCCCGTCGTCATCTTGTTCGTGGCGTTTCAACGCTTTTTTGTTAAAGGGATTACGATCGGTGCCGTAAAAGGGTAAAGAGGCGGCCGAGGTTACGCATCGGACATTCGCGATAAGGAGGCCGGTACAGTGAAAAAGATGATACCGACGAGCTATTACAAGCATTTTGATGCGGATTTTGCGCTAGACGTTCCGGGGGAAGGCTATGGCGGCTGGCACAAGGCCGAGCTGGAGCTCGATCTGTCCCATACGGCGCTCGTCGTGCTGCACGCTTGGGATTTCGGTACCCGCGATCAATTCCCCGGCTGGCATCGGGCGGTCGAGTATATTCCCCGAGCCAATGCCATTTGCCAAAATGAACTTCCTAGGCTGCTGAGCGTATGCCGGGAAGCCGGGATGACCGTGTTTCATGTGGTGGAGCCGATCGGCGACTACTACCAAAGATACGCCGGCTACCAGCGGGCGGTTCGGTTGGCGGGAGAAGCGGATCCGGAACCGGAGCGGATTCCGGTTGACGAGTCGCTTACTAGTTTGCAAGCTTTTCGCAAGGCGAATGCGTTTCCGGGTATGCATAATACGGATGACATCAATGCCGGCTTCGCCCGGCTCGATATTCCCGAGACGGTGAAACCGGAAGGGGACGAAGGGGTTGCCGCCACGTCGGGGCAGCTGTTCGCGCTATGCAAGGAACGGGGCATCAACCATTTGATTTATGCCGGGTTTGCCGTGAACGCCTGTATCCTGATGAACCCGGGGGGGATGATGGACATGCGGCGTCACGGGCTTCTTTGCTCGGTCGTTCCCGAAGCGGTAACCGCTGTCGAGAACAAAGAGACGGCGCGCCGGGAAGAGGCGAAGGCGTTGTCGCTCTGGAGCGTAGCCTTATTTTTCGGGTTCGTCTACAGGCTTGAGGATCTTGCTTCCGCGCTGTCGAAAACAAAGCCATAGAGACGAGGAACGACGTTGATAGACGCACACATTCATTTATCAGGCTCCGAGCTGCATCCCGAAACGATCGAGGAAGGCGACCGGTTGGGTATCCGGCTGTTTGTGGGCAGCTCGCTGCTTAACATGAACCACTGTCCGACACGGGAAGAGGTCAACATGGCGAACGACGATATGGTAAGGGTCACCCGGCGCTACCCTGACCGGGTGGCCGGATACTGCTATGTCAACCCGCGCCACGGAGAGGCTGCGCTGGGCGATTTCCGCAAGCGTATCGAAGAACAGGGGATGATCGGGCTGAAACTATGGGTCGCTACCCTATGCAACGATCCGCTTGTCTTCCCTTTCATTGAGCAGGCAATCGATTACCGTACGCCGATTCTGATACATACTTGGCGTAAAACGGTCGGGCAGCTTCCCTACGAGTCGACAGCCGTTCATGTAGCCGACCTGGCACGCCGTTATCCGGAGGCCCGCATCATCATGGCGCATCTGGGCGGTCAGGCGGAAACCGCCGTCAATGCGATTGCCGCTTATCGCAACGTATATACGGATACGTCGGGAACGCCGATCGGCGGCGGCGAGGTGTCGCTGGCCGTGAGCCGCCTTGGTGCGGAGCGGGTCATTTTCGGCTCCGATCTGCCGTATGCTTGCCTCGCCAGCAACATCGGAAAAGTGCTCGGCGCAGGATTGACGGAACGGGAATGGGGACTTGTGACGGAGGGAAATATGGCGAAGCTTCTTGCGGAGGTGCGGAAATGAATGCTTGGCTGGATCGTTTTAAGGAGCAAGGCGCTATCGATTTGCTTGCATTTCTGGGCGAATGGCCGGACCGCCGTTCCCTTCGGACCGGACCTGCCGAGCTCTCGGCGATGGCCGCCCGGCTAAACTTGCGCGCCATGTGCGTCAGCCATCTGTCTTCGGTGCTCGGACACGACACGCGGACGGGAAATATCGAGTTATTTGCGGAAGCGAAGAAAGATGAACGGCTTTGGCCGTTTCCCGTCATTAATCCGATGGAGCAGGGCTGGCAAGACGAGCTCGCTTGGGCGGCGGCGGAAGGGGCGCGCGGCGTTCGCCTCGTTCCGGGCTATCATGGCTATGGGCTTCGGGATATAACGGTTGCGGAGCTGCTGGGCGCAATACGGCTGCTCAAGCTGCCGCTGCAGGTATGCGTTCGCCTGCAGGACGAACGCCTGCAGCATCCCCGATTGCGTGCCGAGCCTGTTGAGCTGCACGAGCTTGCGGAGCTGACCGCCGCTGCCGACGGACATCCGCTTCTGATTAGCGGTTTGCGGGACCATGAACGGGAAACGGTGATGCGGCATGCTTCATTTAACGGCGTGCCGAGTCAGTTGCTATTCGACCTGTGGTTTTGTAACGGGCCGTTGGCCGCTATTGCCTCGTTATGCCGCAGCGGGCTAACCCAATCTTATGGCTATAGCTCCTGCTCGCCGCTGCATACGGCGGAGGCAACGGCGCTGCAGCTCTCCAGAGGCGCCATCGAAGAAGCCGAGCGTGCCGATTTATGTTACGGCAATGCGATGCGCCTATTCGGTTTCGGGAAAGCAGAGGCGCAACGACCGGCAGGAACACAATCCGATGAGGACAGAGGATAGGCTGGAAGCTTTGAATTAGATACGGAATAACAAAGGAAACGAGGCGATTGATCTTGATTAAGTCAGCCAGGGTTACGAGCTTTGTATTATCCGTTTTCGTGCTTTCATTCTGCTTTACGCTTTTTCTTCCATCGGCTCATGCGCTTGACTACGATGTCGCTACGAAAGCTTCGTTCGATGTGCTTGACAGCTCCATCAACGGCGGGAATGGCGTTATAAAGCCGAACGATGAAGGAACGAGCGACTTGGCATGGGGGGAAGGTCCTATTCTTGCCTCTTATATATCGATGTTTAAGCAATATGGGGATACGGCCTATTTGAACAAATTTATCGCTCAAGCGGATCAAGTGTTGAATCTAAGGGATTCGGTTCGCGGGAAAAGCGATTATCGCGGACTGTCGGAGCCTGCATGGCCGGCCGCCACGCGTTTTACTTCAGGTTCCACCACGTTGCTGGACGCAAACGGCGTGCCTACATTGGAAGTCAGAAGTTCTCTTCTCTTCGATTCTTCGGAAAATGAAGTGAAAATTTCGTCCGGAACGAATCCGAATACGTTCAAGCTGGAGGCGTATACGCGAGTCAGCTCGATCGCCGCGGGAGGACTGCATTCCGCAGCCGTAAATTCGACCGGAAGAGTATGGAATTCAGGTAATAACTATTACGGCCAATTGGCGTTCGGTACGGCAAACCAAAGCCTGCCTTTTCCCGCGGACGGCGTTATTGATTACTATAATGTACTCGATGTCGCCAAAGCCGTTTCCGCCGGAGAATTTCACAGCTTGGCTTTGAAAACGAACGGAACCGTGCTGAGCTGGGGATACAACGCCTACGGTCAATTGGGGGACGGCTCGACAGTCAATCGCTCGAGCGCCGTAAAAGTCAGCGGTCTCTCGAATATGACCCAGATCGCTTCCGGTTATTATCACAATCTGGCTCTCAAATCGGACGGAACCGTTTGGAGCTGGGGGTATAACAACAGCGGACAGCTTGGGGATAATTCGCTGGTCAACCGAGCAACCCCCGCGCAAATAGGCTCGTTAACGGGCGTCGTCGCCATAGCGGCGGGAGGTTACCACAGCCTGGCCTTGAAATCCGACGGTACCGTATGGGCTTGGGGGTCCAATTCATTCGGACAACTGGGCGACGGAACGACTACCGACCGTTTAACACCGGTACAAGTAAGCGTTCTGTCGAGTATTACCGGTTTATCCGGCGGATTGGGACATAGCTTGGCGGTGAAAAATGACGGTACGGTTTGGAGCTGGGGATTGAATGCGAACGGCCAGTTAGGCAACGGAACGACAGGCTCCGCGAGCTCGCCCGTTCAAGTCAGCTCGCTGAGCGGAGTCGTTCAAGTTGCAGCCGGAGGTTATCACAGCCTGGCTCTGAAATCCGACAAGACGGTATGGGCTTGGGGGGCGAATGATGTAGGGCAGCTTGGCGACGGCACGACAACGCAGCGATCGACCCGGGTTCAAGTGGCCGGGTTGACTGCGAATTCCATTGCTGCAGGAAAACAGCATAACCTGGCGATCACCTACGATTACCGAGCCGCTGCTTGGGGGAAGAACGATTATGGGCAGCTAGGCAACAACAGCACGATCAATGTCGGCTTTCCCGTCACCTTTGCCAATATGGAACGTTCGGATATCTTCGATAATCTTACGATGGATCCGGCCAGCCCGAACTATGCGGTGAAGAGAGTAAGGGCGGGGGCTCATTGTTCGTTTGACGGCCTGACGAACGGCATATCCGTCAAGGATCTGGCTTCTTCTTCGCCGCTTGCGAGCCGGAATCCGGTGAACGGCTTGAAGAGCTTCGTCCCGCTCCGCATGAGCTTCCCGGTTCATACCGGCTTGTTAACGTACCCTATGGCTACGTTTGCGCGAGTTGTCTACGATACGCCGGCATTGAACGGAAATCCGATGTACAAAGCCGCGGCAGACCGGTACTTCCAGGCCGCCTGGGACGCGGCTTCCACGCATGATTACCAATGGGTGGAGAATACGGCTAACGAAGGCTGGTACATCTATCCGAAGGGTGCCCCGATGTTTGTCGACGGTTCGGAAAACCAGTTCAATCACTATCTCAGCCTTGGCAAAACGTATGTGGAATTATCGCAAATTCCAGGCCCGCACCAAGCGGACGCTTTGAATAAAGCGACAAGGATGGCGAACAGGTTTAAAAACGATTTGACCTGGGATAACGTGAAAGACGCATATGTATGGACGTATTACCCTAAACAAAGCGCAACGTATACGGGTTGGGATGAACGGACGAGCACTACAATCAATCATGAAAACAATTCTTGCTGGACGGCGGATCATGATATCAACAAAATTCCGTATGCCGCGATAGAATTGGATTTTGCGGTGCTGGCCTACGATAACGGCATTGTATTCGACGAGAAAGATATGCAGCGGTTTGTCCATACGTTTACGCGAAACGTGCTGACTTACGACGGAAGCGGTATGCCGAAGCTGAATTTTGCGGTTGACGGCTCGGGCGGAATAGCTCCCCCGATCCAGGAGGTTTTCGCTACGCAATGGATGAAAACGGCTCCGTGGGACGACACGATTTTTCATATGTCCCGAAAGCTGTTCTCTTCGCATTCCTCCGGCGTCTCGCTCGCGCACTTGGCGCATTTTAACGAGTTTGCCCGCATAGCCGCTACCAAAGGAACCATATGGACGTGGGGGAATAACGTCTATGGACAGCTTGGTGACGGAACGACGACGCAGCGGTCATCGGCAAGCGCACTTCCCTTGCAGGGCGCGACACAAATCTCGTCCGGCGAATACCATACGGTGGAATTGAACGCCAACGGCACGATTTCCGCTTGGGGCTATAACGCATACGGTCAATTGGGAGACGGAACGACGGTTAACCGCTCGGCGCCCATCCCGGTAAACGCGATGACGGATGTCATATCGGTGAAAGCCGGTCATTATCACAGCTTGGCGCTCAAATCGGACGGAACGGTCTGGAGCTGGGGCTTTAACAACAGCGGCCAGCTTGGAGACGGGACAACGGCGAACCGCAGCAATCCCGTTCAGGTCGCCGGCTTAAGCAATGTCGTGGCAATCGCGGCAGGCGGTTATCACAGCCTTGCGCTGAAATCGGACGGCACGCTATGGGCTTGGGGCTCGAACACCGCAGGTCAGCTTGGCGATAACACGACGGTTAATCGCTTAACGCCCGTACAAGTGACGAACATGTCCAATATTGCAGCTATCGATGCGAGCGTGGGACACAGCATGGCTTTGAAAAAGGACGGAACGGTTTGGACATGGGGATATAACAACAGCGGGCAGCTGGGCGACGGCACCACAATCAACCGCAGCATGCCGGTTCAAGCTGCAGGCCTCGATAAGGTTACGGCTATTGCCGCAGGCGGCTATCATAGCGTAGCATTGAAGACAAACGGAACGGCGTTTGCCTGGGGAGCCAACGACAAAGGTCAAATAGGGGACGGGACGAATATCGGCCGAACCTCGCCTGTACAAGTGTCGAATCTGACCGATGTAAAAACGATCGGCGCAGGGCTCTATCATAGTGCGGCGGCAAAATATAACGGCGGTTCTTTGTGGACATGGGGCGATAACAGCTTCGGACAACTGGGAGACGGAACGACCGCCAATCGCAATGCGCCTGTTCAGACAGCGGGCGTAAACGGGATTATGCGTGTGGAAGGCGGGGCTTATTCGACATCCGCCTTTCAATTCACAAGATAGGCCGCGCTGCTTCTACTTGCATACGGAAAGACTGGGACTTCTTCCGGTAGCCGGCTGCTCGAGGACGGCTCAGGACTCCCAAACAAGCAAAAAGACACCTGTACGGTGTCTTTTTGTGTTCATTAACCATTTGTTTGTTCCGGGACAGGCGGCTTTGCCGGGGACATCTTACGATTGCGGCATATGTTTGCTGATATCGAGGCCGAGACCGGATGCGATGCGCATGCCGTACCCGATATCCGCCCGGAAGAAGTTGCAGATTGCACGCATTTGAACGTCGTGAGGCGTTTGCTTCAGATCGTTCAGCAGATTGGCGATCAGATTCGCCTGCTCCTGCTCGGAGAAGCTGCGGTACTTCTCGCCGGCTTGCGCGAAATCGTCCGTTTTGGCGATTTTTTGACGGGCGGCATGGCCGGCGACCGCGGAAGGCGCATCTAGGAAAGAAGGGTCTTCCTTCGGGCTTTCCGCGAAGCTGTTCGGCTCGTAGTTAACCGGCGACGGATCCTGGTTCATCGTCATAAAGCCGTCCCGTTGGTGGTTGCGCGCAGGCGCATACGGGCAGTTGACCGGAATTTGCAGGTAGTTGGCGCCAAGGCGGTAGCGCTGCGTATCCGGGTACGAGAACAAACGGCCCTGGAGCAGCTTATCCTCGGACGGCTCGATACCGGGAACGAGAGCGCTCGGAGAGAAAGCCGACTGCTCCACTTCGGCAAAAAAGTTTTGCGGGTTCCGGTTGAGCGTCATCGTGCCGATCTTATGCAGCGGATACAGGTCCTCCGGCCATGTTTTGGTCGGGTCGAGAGGATCGAAGCCGTGCTTATCCATATCCTCCGGAGGCAGCAGCTGGACATGCAGCTCCCAGCTCGGGAAGTTGCCGTTCTTGATGTTGTCGTACAAATCTCTGGTTGCATGGTTGAAATCCCGGCCCTGCACCTCCTGCGCTTCCGCCGCGGAGAACGTCGCAACGCCTTGAGCCGTCTTCCAGTGGTATTTCACGTACGTCGCCTTTCCGGCCGCATTGATCCATTTGAACGCATGGACGCTGAATCCGTCCATCTGCCGGTAATTCGCAGGGGTGCCGTTGTCGGAGAACAGCCAGGTCAGCATATGGGTCGATTCGGGGGTCAGCGTCATGAAGTCCCAGTACCGGGCGGGGTCTTGAATGTTCGTGTCCGGCGCAGGCTTAAGCGAGTGGACCATATCCGGAAACTTCAACGCATCGCGAATGAAAAAGACGGGCAGATGATTGCCGACAATATCGTAGTTGCCTTCCTCGGTATAAAATTTGACGGCGAAGCCGCGCGGATCGCGGGCCGTTTCCGGGGATCCGACTCCGTGAATGACCGTCGAGAAGCGGACGAACAGAGGCGTCGATTGGCCTGCGTTTTGGAATAAATGGGCTTTCGTATGCGCGCTCATGCTGTTTTCGACGACGAAAACCCCGTGGGCGCCTGCTCCCCTGGCATGAACGACCCGTTCCGGAATACGCTCTCTGTCGAAGTGGGCGATCTTTTCAAGCAGATGATAGTCTTCCAATAAAGTCGGTCCGCGCTGACCGGCCGTACGCGAGTTCTGATTGTCTCCTACCGGTGCGCCTTGATTCGTCGTTAAGCGGTTATCCATCTCATGCTCTCCTTTATTTTAATTTTAGATTTAATCTAAATATAAGATAAACTGATCTTATCATGATACGGAAAGTTCATCATGAGGGTTGCATGAAGGTTTCATGAAGATCGGATGAAGATCAGTCCGCCAACCGATAGCCGACTCCGCGCACGGTCACGATATAAGCAGGAGCTGCCGCGGAATCCCCGAGCTTTTTCGCAAGCTTTTCATATGGACGTCGACGACGTTGCTCCCGCCGTAAAACTGGCTGCCCCATACCCGGTTCAACATGTCCTCCCGCGGAATGACGGTGCAGCCGGCCTCCATGAGCATGCACAGCAGGCTGTATTCCGTTTTGGTCAGCGCCACGGGCCGTCCGGCTACGGTAACCGACATTTTTCTGGAATCGAGAATGATTTCTTTATACGTATACGTGCCTGCGTCCTCTTTTATCACCGAATACTCATGAATTGCATGCAATTGCAGAAGCTTCTGAACGGACGCTACGGCATCCTCCATGGAGGCGGGCCCCTGCAGCACATGTCCGCCCAGCCGGTTAACCTCTACGGTATGACGCTGCTCCTGAACGAGCCAAAGCAAGGGAATCGTCTTGCCGTATTTGCCGGCCCATCGAATCAGCTTCGCTCTTTCCCCGCCGACATCCAGCGTCTCCGCATCTATGACGACGAGATCGGCCTGCATCCCCAGCAGCTCGAGCGGATCGGCATGATGGAAAAGCATCACGTCATAGCAGAGCGAGGTGAGCTCGCGTACCCATTCATGGAGCTTCTCCGGAAACGGACTAATGACGACGATGCGTCTAGTCTCCGAACAGTATGCGCCGCTGCCGGGCTCCGGAGCAATCCGTCTATTAGGGGACGCAGGCATCAGCTTGTCGTTTTCCTGCATGCGGCGCACACTCCTTCCAGTACGACATGGGCATGATCGATGAGATAGGACGTTTCTTCTTCTACCTTTTTGATCCATTCGGCGGGCAATTCCGTCAATACTTCATCAACCCGGCCGCATTTGCGGCAAACGATATGGTGGTGATCGTCGGTACGGGCGTCGTACCGGCTCGCCGTTTCGCCGAGCTTCAGCTCCCGGATCAAGCCTGCGTCCGTTAAGTAGCGCAGCGAGTTGTAGACGGTGCCGTACGAGATTTGCTGGCCGCCGCTTCGCAATCGCTCGATAACTTCCGCCGCCGTCGGATGATCGTGGCTGTTCTGGATAATGTCGAAAATGATTTTACGCTGAGCGGTAAGGTTTATTTTATTCATGGGATCCATTCCTCTAATTTAAATTTAGATTAAGTATAAATTAAAGGGCGAAGGAAGGTCAATGTGAGGGAATGGCAAGGGGAACGAGCGAAAGTCGGGGGGATACTGGAAACAGGGGCTGTATATGCCGAGCTGGACCGGACGGTCTGACCACCAGTCGCCTTGGCATGCCGCCTGCCCCGGGCTATAATATAGGGAATGCACAGCAGCACGCAAACGGTTTACATACGAATGGTAGGAGTGAATGCAGGTTGGCGGGCTCAGAGGTTTCAGCGCAAGACGTGGCGGAATGGATGGTCAAAGAGATCAAGTTCAGAGGAATTCTTAGCCAAAGCGACGCGATCGCCTATGTTAGAACCCATTTTGGCGAGGCGTTCGTTTTCGTTAACGAGAACGGGAACGCATCACTCGATAAAGAGGTCAAGAAAGCGTTCCGTAAGCTGCACGGCGGTAAAGTGGCTTGGGACCGGGACGGTTTTTTCTGGGGATGGACTTAGTTAATGAAGAAATGCGTAACTTCATGAAAAAGGAGTTTTATCAGGATTTCTTATTGAATAACAAAACTGCTGACCAATTACGATGCAGGAAGCAGCAGTTTTGTTATTATCAAACTTTCAAAATGAAAGTTCCAAGATTTCACACTGCTCTATTTTAAACTTTTTAAATAACTCCAGTGCTTTTTCAGACACTGCGAAACGAACCTTCTTTATAAGACATATATCATGACCTGACCATCCCACTATTTTTGTTCTATTAACAGTATCAACATCAATTTCCCCTAGTGGCACTAACCACCGAAACTCGGGTAGTTCTCTACCTGGATACATTTCTTTAAACATGTCTGTAGAACTGACTTGAACATCCTTTAGATTATATCCATTTAGATCACTGTTAACCATTGCGTCGGCTAATGCTCTAGTTACAATAATGCCAGGGCCTTTGAGTAGATCATCTCCTAACCAGCCTTCAAATTCGTAATGAAGATGCGTAATCTCTTTAATAATTCCATTCTCACGAATAATAACAGAATCGTCCCCAAATCCTCCTGCTACTTCAGGCTTCAAAATAAATAATCTCATTGTCTCATCTCTTTCCCCCGCTGAATGAATGATTGACCCGTCCCCGACTATCCGCCTAAGAGGTGCTGCCTTACACCTGAGCCGGTTCGCCGACTACTTGTTCAGCCATAGGGACAGAAGGGCCAGCGCCGCCAAATGCGCGGGATAGAAGCTGCGCCAAAGCCAGCCCGGAGGCGAAATCCCCAGCTTGAGCTCCGCGAACAGCGTATGCCGGTAGGCGAAGAAAAACGTCGGGATGATGCTGAACAGCTGCAGCTGCCATCCGGAATCGTAGGCAATGGACAGCAGGTTAAGCGCCATATGGGCCGCAACCCAATACTTGCCGTCCAAGTAGCGGTACACAAGAATGAGAAACAAGGCATAGAAGCCGTAGCTGAACGGCAGTGTATCGAGCACAAGGATTGCGGCCGCCGCGCCGGCAAAAGCCCCCCACCCCGGATACCGGTCTGCGAGCATGAGCACCCCCAGACAGACGGCCAACGTTCCGATCGTATTAATGCCAAGCGTGTTCAGGCCCAGCATATAGGGAAGCTGCGAAACGGCCGCGAGTACGGTCAACCGACGCAAATAGCGGGCTCTGCTTCGGGTATGAAGGAAGCCCTGCACGATGCCGTATGCGTAGATCGGCAGAGCGATTCGCCCGATGATTCGCCAAACGTCGCTGTCCGGGAAGAAGACGATCCCGATATGGTCGATGAGCATGGTGATCATCGCGACGATTTGCATAGCCGTCTCCCCCCTATGGCGTAAAGCCAAATCGGATCATTACGTTTACAGTAATATACCGGTTATGAGCGGTCAACTGTCATGGGCCGAAAGAAGTCAACGGGAAAATCGCCGGGCTCTCCTGGCCGTTAGTGGGGCAGCTAGTTTTCCCGCGCGCCATCGTTTCGGCCGAACGAAAACTTCAAAAGCGGCGGCGTTACCAGAGTCGTTAAAATGATCATGATGACGACGGGCGTGAAGTAGCTCTGCAGGAGCAAGCCGGACTGTAAGCCGGCCGAGGCGATAATCAAGGCCACCTCGCCGCGCGAAACCATACCGGAGCCGATGGCCAGCGAGGACCGGTTCGAAAAACCCGTCATCCGGGCGCCCAGACCGCCTCCCAGCAGCTTCGTGACGATGGCGACAACGGTAATGAACAGGATAAATAGCAACTGCGAGCCGACGCCTTCGAAGGTAACGTTCAGGCCGATGCTGACGAAAAAGACCGGCACGAATACCGCGTATGCGATCGGTTCCAGCTTGATCTCCACTTCATGTTTGAAAGGCGTTTGAGAAATGGCGATACCTGCCGCGAATGCGCCGATGATGCCGGCGACCCCCATCGATTCCGCAAAATAGGCGAAGCCGAAGCAGATGATAAGCGCGGCGCTGATGACCGATTCCGTTACCTTTAAGGGAGCCAGAAGCTTAATGACACGCGGGACGACAAACCAGCTTGCCGCAATAATGAGCACGAAGAACAACGCTTTTTTGCCGATCAGCAGCCCCAAAGAGACATCCCCTTCGCCCAGCATGCTCATCATGACGGCAAGCAGCACGACTACAAGGACGTCGTCCACCACCGCAGCCCCGAGTATCGTCGTGCCTTCCCTGGAATTGATCCGGTTCATTTCCTTCAGCGTTTGGACCGAAATGCTGACCGATGTCGCGCAGAACAGCAGCCCGAAGAACAAGGAAAACTGCGGCGACAGTCCGATAGCGGCTGCTGAGGCGTAGCCCCCGGCAAAAGGCAGTATGATGCCGCCGACGGCAACGGCGAACGCGGACTTCCAGTTCTTTTTAAGCTGCTCCAAATCGGTTTCAAGGCCGGCGATAAACATGAGCAGCAGCACGCCGATTTCCGAAAGCTCATGAATCAAGCTGTCGTTCCGAATCCACCCGAGTACGGCCGGACCCAGCAAAATCCCGACGATAAGCTTGCCGAGAACCGCAGGCTGCCCGAGCCGAACGGACAAATCCCCGGCGATTTTCGTAAAAGTTAAAATGAGTACCATGCTCAAAAGAAATTCCATATTTCATCTCCTTCTCTTGGAATAGGATTTGTTAACCTGTGCCGCTTTACCCGAATCCGTTCAAATTTTTCCCTAAAAAAGACAAAGAGGAGCCTGCGTTGAACAGGCTCCTCCGGAAAAACACGTTATTCGGTTACCTCTATCGTAACGGCTGCCGGCGCGTTTGTAAAGAAAAAACTGAATATTTTCTATGTGATGCTCAAGAAAACAGCGAATTAAAACAGCGAAAAGTCCCGGTCGAAGCCGTACACCTCAACCTTTTCCCCGCCATAATCAGCTGCATAAATGCCGCTCCTTTCGGGCTTGCGGGACCGCCGCTTGGTATTCATTGTATCCACTTTCCGGACGGATTATGGCCTTCCGGGTTTACAGAGCGGTTATTAATCTCTATAATTACGGTTAACGAAAAAGAATATCGTGCGTGACCCGGAGGAGCCTGTCAACAACAGGCTCTTTTTTGCGTTTTTTGGGTGTACGCGGCGAGCCCGGAGTCCAAAATACTAGTAAACGGGCATTAAGGAAAACGGAGGCGCTATGGAACAGCAAGCGATTTGGGCAATCAGTATTTTTCTGGTCATTTACGGACTTATCATTGCCGAGAAGATCCACCGCACGATCGTCGCCATGATCGGCGGGGTGCTGATGGTGGCGGTCGGCATTGTCGACCAGGAAACGGCGCTTCATCATATCGATTTCAACACGCTCGGCCTGCTGGTGGGGATGATGATCATCGTAGGGGTGACGGCGGAAACGGGGCTTTTCAAGTATATTGCGATCGTATCGGCCAAAAAAGCGAAGGGAGAGCCGGTTCGCATCATGATCGCGCTGGCGCTCATTACCGCCATCGGCTCCGCTTTCCTGGACAATGTGACGACCGTGCTGTTGATGGTGCCGGTGACGTTCAGTATCACACGACAGCTTCGCGTGACTCCGATTCCGTTCCTGATCACGCAAATTTTTGCCGCTAATGTCGGAGGGACGGCCACCTTGATCGGCGATCCCCCGAACATCATGATCGGAAGCGCCGTGAAGGAGCTGACGTTCATGGCGTTCATTACGAATCTTGCGCCGATCGCGGCCGTCGTGATGGCGGTCTATATCCCGATCTTCATCTGGATGTTCCGCAAGAAGATCCAAACGACGCCGGAGCTGAAGCATAGCATCATGCAGCTGGACGAAAAAGCGGTCATTACGAACCGGCAGCTGATGAACAAATGCTTGGCCGTTCTAGGCATCACGATTATCGGTTTTTTCCTGCATCAGCTGCTGCACCTGGAATCGGCGACGGTGGCGCTCGCGGGAGCGTTTTTGCTGCTGCTGCTTACGGGGGAGCATGCGATGGAGGATGCTTTTACGAAAGTCGAGTGGACGACGATCTTCTTCTTCATCGGTCTGTTCGTGCTTGTATCCGGGCTTGTGGAGACGGGCGTCATCGCCAAGCTGGCGGCGCAGGCGATCGAGCTGACGGGAGGCGACGTTGTGGCGACCTCGATGCTCATTCTGTGGCTCAGCGCCATTGCGTCCGCCTTTCTTGACAACATCCCGTTCGTTGCGACGATGATTCCGATGATCCAAGAGATGGGGAACATGGGCGTCGGCAATTTGGAGCCGCTGTGGTGGAGCTTGGCCTTGGGCGCTTGCTTGGGCGGGAACGGTTCCTTGATCGGCGCCAGCGCGAATTTGATCGTTGCGGGCATGGCCGGCAAGGAAGGGCATCCGATCCGTTTCGTTGCATTTATGAAAATCGGATTCCCGCTCATGCTGCTTTCCATCGTGCTGTGCAGCGTGTATATCTATTTGCGTTATTTACTATAACCGAGGAGGGACGGCATGCTGACTTACCGATTTGATCCAACTGTCGTACACATTCAAGAGACCTTGAACGAGCGGGACGTGGAATTCGAGATTCGCGTGCTTAAGGAAGAGGCGCTGGTCGATGAGCTTAAGCAGGTGCGGGATTGGTTCGAAGCCAACGAAGTGCACACGGACGTCCTCTTTTACGCATATCCCGGCCATACGTACAAAGCGATCGTACGACGCGATTATTATGCGGCATTCGTGCTGGAGCTGATGAAGCGCAAACTGCTGAAGAGCGTGGAATGGACGACGTAGTCCTGCCGTTCCGCTTGGCTATGAAATCGAGAGTGAATGCGGCTAATAACTAAGTTCCGTCTGGACAAGGACAGCGGTGTTCATGGCAATGAATACCGGCTGGAAGACCGGCAGGGAACCAAGGCGTAACAAAAAGCAGGGAAGGTGAGAAGAGGGGACGGGTATGGGGTGGAAGAGCGGCTGGAATCCCATACCCGTCCCCTCTCCCACGCGCAGACGTAAGGCTTCGCACAAAAAGGACCGACAGGGTGAAACTGACGGTTTTTCTTAACGTTTAACAAGCGGCGACGGCTAACCGCACCCGCGGGAGAAGACAACGGTTTATGGAAAAAAACCGGACTCCCCGCCGATCGTTTCCGTGTAAACGGCGATGAGCACGACAGCCGGCTCCGTGCCGTTATTTCTGACCAAGTGGGGGACGCACGCATTCCAGCTGAAGGAGTCTCCCTCCGCCAATTCGGCCGAATCCTCCCCTTGCTCCACATACAGGCTTCCCTTGACGATCAGATGCACTTCTTCTCCTTCGTGGGCATGAGGGGCTTGGCCTGTCGAGGTTCCGGGAGGGAATTCGACGAGCATCATTTTGACGTTTTTCGTAGAGCTGACATGTTCGACCTTTAACCGATCGGCGCCGCTCGTCGTGATCGTCCGTTCGTTTGTTCGCGTGATCCGCATGCGTTCTTCCTTTTTGAGCAATAAATAAGCAAGGGGAACCTGCAGGGCGCTTGCGATGCTTTCCAGCGTAGCGATGGACGGCGATGTTTTATTCGTTTCGACCTGGCTCATGAAGCCTTGGGATAGTCCCGTCTGGTCGCATATTTGGGAGATGGTAATGCTTTTGCGCTTCCGGATGGAGCGGATCGACGAGCCGATATCCATGAACGTTCACCTCATAAATAGTTAAGACGCTAAACCTATATTGATAGTAACAATTTAACGGTTGACGTGCCACAATTGCAGCGGTAAATTACTTATATATAATTAAGTTTATTATTACTTATATATTATGCGACTATCAAGAGGAGGAAATTTAATGAATCCGGCTTATGCCTACGACATACATGTACCGACCGATTACGACCCTGCCAAGCGGTACCCTGCCATCTTCACGCTTCACGGCAAAGGGTCCAACGAGAACAATATGTACGGATTGGTGGCTCCGCTCTCGGATCATTTCATCATTGTCGGTATTCGCGGGGACTTGACGTTAGGCGGGGGCTATCAATATTATGAGCTCAAAAGCTTAGGCAATCCGGTTCGCGAGATGTTTGACCGGGCTGTCCGTCAGTTGGAGTCTTTCATCCAATATGCAACGGAGAAGTACGCGATCGATCCGGACAAACGATACCTGCTCGGGTTTAGCCAAGGCGCGATATTGTCGATGTCGCTAGCCCTTACGATGGGGGATCGGCTGAAAGGCATCGTAGCTTTGAACGGCTATGTGCCGGGGTTTGTAAAGACGGAGTACCCGCTGCAAAGCGTGGAGAACGTGTCGGTGTTTCTTTCTCACGGGGAGTACGATTCCGTATTTCCGATTCAGATCGGGCATGAAACAGCGGCGTATTTCCGAAGTCTGACCCAGCGCTTCACGTTCCGGACATATCCGTCCGATCATGGGGTAACGGAGGACAATCAGAGGGATTTCATGGAATGGCTGTCGGAGGATGCGGCGGCGGAAAAATAGCGCTGGGTGTAACGCAAAACAAACGCATACGAATCCCGATTTGCGTAGCTTCCCCAAAACCAAGCAAAAAGACACCGGCAGCCGGTGTCTTTTTGCTGTCTATGGGTGGTAGCGTCTACGTGTATCCATACACGCTTTTGGTCACGATGTCGTTCAGCTCGGCGATCTGCGCTTGGTAAATGTCCGTCGAGATGCTTCCGTCCGTAAGACGCTTGTCCAGCTGCTCGGTTAGCTCGGCAATCTGCAGTTCGATGACTCCTTGAACTTCCTTGTCGTTATCATACGCAATATCGGCTAGAGACCGGCCTTTATATAGGGCATCGTACAGTTCCTCTTCCGAGGAGACGCCCAGTACGTTGTGCAGGGAGTCTTCTTCCGCCGCTTGCTGTGCGGACGGAGCGGTAGACTTGGACTTGCCTTGGACGCCGGATTTATCGAGACAGACGGTAGTGTTGTTGGCATTTGCTTCCTCATCGCATAAGAGGGTGCCGACAGTGATGGCAAAAGCCATGGCGCTAGCTATAAACATTCGTTTCGGATCCATAGGAGCCTCCTTTTTTCAAGACGGCCTATTTTTGTACAGTCCTCTATCATACTACGAATGATAGAGACGGTTGGTTCCAAATAATTTTGTAAGGCCATCTGAGACGTATCGAGTTCATTGTAGCATGCGTACCTTAAAGGGAACTTAATTTGCTTCCGCGCCCGACAGTCTGGAAATTTGCCGTTCCGTGTAAGTCTATGATCGGATCTTGAAAAGATTCGTTCATTTTGTCGTGACAGATCTGTGAAACGTTAGCATCGTCAGGGAGGGAAACGCCCGGAACCGTCGAATATAACCTCAAACCAGTTATAAGGGCAGCGCTATCGTGCGGGTTGCACGGGATGCGGGAGTGCCGGAAGGGAGTATGAAGATGAAATCCATCGAAGTCAAAGAGCTGGTGAACCGCTTCTCGCTCGAGGTGCTTGCGGGGGAATCCCATTTGAGCCGTCCGGTTACCAAAGCGAAGGCGCATCGTCCGGGGCTCGAATTCGTCGGCCATTTCGATTTCTTTCCTACGCAGCACGTTCAGGTGCTCGGGAGCAAGGAAATCACATATCTGCATAAGCGCACCGAAGAGGAGCGCAATCTGCATATCGGCAACGTCGTCAAATATCACCCCCCATGCTTCGTCGTGACGAGAAATCAGGAAGGGTTGAAATATTTAAAAAAATATTGCGAGGAAGAAGGGATTCCCCTTCTGCGGACGCCGATCGCGACGAATCAATTTATCGGCATGCTGGACGCCTATTTGGTCAAAGCGCTGGCTCCCGAAAGCTCGATCCACGGCGTCTGCGTGAATGTGTCCGGCATCGGCATTCTGCTGCGGGGCAAATCCGGCGTGGGCAAAAGCGAAACCGCTCACACGCTGGTGCGCCGCGGGCACAGACTCGTGGCGGATGACATCGTGGTGCTCAAGAAGCTGAGTCCGCAGACGCTGCTCGGCACGCACAACGGCAAGACGAAGGAGTTTCTGGCGCTGCGCAGCATCGGACTGATCAACGTGTCGCGCATATACGGGCGGAAGGCGTTCCAGGACGAAACGCGGATTACGCTCGACATCGAGCTGACGAAGTGGCAGGACAATGCGCTCCATAACGAGCTGGAGCTGGAGGAGAAGTTTGTAGAGTATATGGGCGTTAAAGTGCCGCATATCGAGATTCAGCTCCAGCCCGGGCGGGACGTGGCCGGTTTGATCGAAGCGGCGGCCAACAACTGGTATCTCCGGCAGCAGGGCTATAGCGCGGCGGAAGATTTCATGAAACGGCTGGAATCGTAAGCGAGCGGCCCGTAGTTAAAAGCCTTTATCGAACGAGTAATTCGATAAAGGTTTTTTTTGTTTGGTTCAATGCCCTTTTTTTACCAATCGAACTGCCCGTTGACAGCGTTTCCGCATTGGCATATGCTAAAAACTAAGTAAATAGGATGTGACGGAGACGATGAGAACCACACCACAATGCTGTCCCTTTCGGAGGAAGGGCCGTTTGGGGTGTGGGTTTTTCGTTTCGCCGGACGCGAGTTGCGGGGAGGAGATACGAGATGGAAACGTATATTTTGGCTCTGGATCAGGGGACGACGAGCTCGAGGGCGATTCTGTTCGATAAAGCGGGTCAGGTTGTTCATGTGGCGCAGCATGAATTTCATCAATATTTTCCGCAGCCGGGCTGGGTGGAGCATAACGCCAACGAAATTTGGGGCTCGGTGCTCGCGGTTATTGCCGCATGTTTGTCGGAATCGGGCGTCAAGCCGGAGCAGGTGGCGGGCATCGGCATTACGAACCAGCGCGAAACGACGGTCGTTTGGGAGCGGGACTCGGGCAATCCGGTCTATCCCGCCATCGTCTGGCAATCGCGACAAACGGCGGATATTTGCGAGAGCTTGAAGAGCGAAGGCCATAACGAGCTGTTCCGAAGCAAAACCGGCCTGCTCATCGACGCCTATTTTTCCGGCACCAAGGTCAAATGGATTCTCGACCATGTCGAGGGAGCTAGAGAAAAAGCGGAACGCGGAGAGCTCATGTTCGGGACTATCGATACGTGGCTCGTTTGGCGGTTGTCGGGCCGCCGCCTCCATATTACCGATTATACGAACGCTTCCCGAACGCTGATGTTCAACATTCATGAGCTGCAGTGGGACGAGGAGCTGCTGAAGCTGCTCGACATCCCCGCCTCTATGCTGCCGGACGTCAGGCCGTCCTCTGAGGTATACGGTTACACGGATAAGCACCACTTCTTCGGCTGCGAGGTGCCGATTGCCGGCATCGCGGGCGATCAGCAGGCGGCGCTGTTCGGGCAAGCGTGCTTCGAGCAGGGCATGGCCAAAAACACATACGGCACCGGCTGCTTCATGCTGATGAATACGGGGGAGAAGGCGGTTGCCTCGAGCCATGGCTTGCTGACCACGATTGCCTGGGGGCTTGGCGGCAAAGTGGAGTATGCGCTGGAGGGCAGCATTTTCGTGGCGGGCTCGGCGATTCAGTGGCTGCGCGACGGGCTGCGGATGTTCTCGGATTCGAAAGACAGCGAGAAATACGCGGAACGCGTAGCATCTACGGAAGGCGTCTACGTCGTGCCCGCTTTCGTCGGGCTCGGCACGCCCTACTGGGACAGCGAGGTCAGGGGCGCGGTGTTTGGGCTTACGCGCGGCACGAAGAAGGAGCATTTTGTCCGGGCGACGCTCGAATCGCTGGCCTACCAGACGAAGGACGTGCTGACGTCGATGGAGGCGGATTCCGGCATATCGCTGAAGACGCTGAGGGTCGACGGCGGAGCCGTGCGGAACCATTTCCTGATGCAGTTCCAAGCGGATATGCTGGGCGTTCCCGTACAGCGTTCTGCCGTGAATGAGACGACGGCGCTTGGCGCCGCGTATTTAGCCGGCTTAGCCGTCGGCTACTGGGATACCCCTGAAGAAATTTCGCATAATTGGGCGATGGAGCGCGCGTTTGCGCCGGCTATGCCGGACGAGCAGCGGAATCGTTACTATGAAGGCTGGCAAAAAGCGGTCCAAGCGGCAATGGTTTTCAAGTAGCCGATGATGTGGTATAGTGAATATAAGTAAATACATGAGGTCGGAGAATAAGAGAGACCGCTATGCATTATGGAAATGACGCCATTTCCGTAGTGTCATTGCGGTCTTTTTCTGCTTTCCGCCGGATGGGAACGGAAGGAGACATTCATATGGCTAACGCCTTTTCCAGTCTTTCTAGAGACGCTTTATTCGATCGGGTCGGTGATCAGGAATATGATCTGCTCGTCGTAGGGGGCGGGATTACCGGCTGCGGCATCGCCCTGGATGCGGCTAATCGGGGAATGCGCACGCTGCTGATCGAGATGCAGGATTTTGCCGCGGGTACGTCAAGCCGGTCGACCAAGCTGGTGCACGGGGGTCTCCGTTATTTGAAACAGCTGGAGGTCAAAATGGTAGCGGAGGTCGGCAAAGAACGTGCGATCGTTTACGAGAACGGCCCGCATGTCACCACGCCGGAACGGATGATGCTGCCTATTTACAAAGGGGGCACGTTCGGTAAGCTTTCCACCTCGCTCGGACTGCTCGTGTACGATTATTTGGCAGGCGTCAAGCGGAGCGAGAGACGCAAAATGTTGAACGTATCGAGCACGAAGCAGCGGGAACCGCTTTTGAAGCAGGAAGGTCTGCTTGGCAGCGGGTATTACGTGGAATACCGGACGGACGATGCCAGATTGACGATCGAAGTGCTCAAGCGCGCCGTCGAGTTCGGAGCAACGGCATTGAGCTACGCGAAAGTGGAGCAGTTCCTGTACCGGGACGGCAAAGTGACCGGAGCGAAGGTGGCCGATCAAGTAACAGGGAGAACGGCCGATGTTTATGCCAAAAAAATCGTTAACGCAACGGGGCCGTGGGTCGACACGCTGCGCGAGATGGACCGTTCCAAGAAAGGGAAGCAGCTTCGGCTTACGAAAGGGATTCATCTGATTATCGATCAAAGCCGGTTTCCGCTAAAGCAGGCCGTCTATTTCGATACGCCGGACAAAAGGATGATTTTCGCGATTCCGCGCGACGGCAAAACGTATGTCGGAACGACCGACACGTTCTTCGAAGGGGATACGGCCCATCCGAGAATGACGATAGCGGACCGTGCGTATGTCATTAACGCCATTAATGACATGTTCCCGGAGACGCGTATCGACGAAAGCGACATTGAATCCAGCTGGGCAGGCGTACGGCCGCTTATTTACGAGGAGGGAAAAGACCCCTCGGAAATATCGCGCAAAGACGAAATTTGGGTGTCGGCTTCCGGCCTGATCACGATCGCGGGAGGCAAGTTGACGGGTTACCGCAAAATGGCGGAGATGGTCGCGGATTTAGTCGCGGGCAAGCTGGCGAGCGAGTATGGGCATAAGGTCAAGGAATGCGTGACGAAGCACATTCCGATTTCCGGAGGCGATGTAGGCGGATCCCGTTACTTGGAGGCCTTCGTCGAGCAAAAAGCCGCCGCCGCGCAAGCCCACGGGCTATCCGCAGCGGCAGGCCGCAAGCTGGCTCGTTTCTACGGCTCGAACGTCGACCGCGTATTCCGCATCGGCGGACAGGAAGCCGCTGCGTCCGCTGCCCACTACGAGCTGCCGCTCGACTTGTACCTCGCCTTGGTATACGCGGTAAAGGAAGAAATGACGGTAAAGCCGGTCGATTTTTTCATCCGCCGTACCGGCGCCTTACTGTTCAATATCGATCTGGTGTACCGGTATAAGAAGCAAACGCTTCGCTGCATGGGCGACCTGCTGCAATGGGATGTACAAACGCGTACGCAGTATGCGGAGGAGCTGGAGCTGGAACTTCGAGATGCGGTTGTTCCCCTGGATGCGCCTCCTCTCCAGCCGATTAGAAAGTCCGTGTAACAAGTGGGAGAGGACGGTCCGGTCCCGGAACTGCGCTCCAAAAAACAGTAGCGAAGAGAGCCTGCAAAACCGCTGATAGAGCGGAAATGCAGGCTTTTTTGCATGCACAGCCGGCTTAGATCCAGCTGCAAATCGGTTCGAAAAGCCCTTCTTTGAATGGCATGAATAATATTCTCTCGCAGGGTAAAAAGTACAGTTGACGAATCGAAGGAGGGGAAATATGGAACGGCAGGCGGAACAAGGAATTGGCGAAATGACATTAACGAATCGGCAAGGACATCCGATTTCCGATAACCAAAATATTCGGACGGTAGGAAACCGGGGGCCGTCTACGCTGGAAAACTACCATTTTATCGAGAAAGTATCCCATTTTGACCGGGAGCGGATTCCGGAACGGGTCGTTCATGCCCGCGGCGCCGGGGCCCACGGTTACTTTGAAGCGTACGGGAACGTCGGAGGCGAGCCCGTTTCGCAATATACCCGCGCCAAACTTTTTCAGGAAAAGGGCAAGCGCACGCCTGTATTTGTCCGCTTCTCCACGGTGGTTCACGGCGGACATTCCCCGGAAACGCTGCGCGACCCGCGCGGCTTTGCCACGAAGTTTTATACGGAGGACGGGAACTGGGATTTGGTCGGAAACAACCTCAAAATATTTTTTATTCGCGATCCGCTGAAATTCCCTGACATGGTTCATGCATTTCGTCCGGACCCGGTAACGAATTTGTCCAATCCCGAGCGAATGTTCGACTTCGTATCCAATTCGCCGGAAGCGACGCATATGATTACGTTCTTGTTCTCTCCGTGGGGGATTCCGGCCAATTACCGGCAAATGCAGGGCTCCGGCGTGAACACGTACAAGTGGGTGAATCAAGCGGGAGAGGGCGTGCTGGTGAAATACCACTGGGAACCGCTGAAGACGGAAATCAAAAACCTGACCCAGCGGGAAGCCGAGCAAATTCAAGCTAAAAATACAAGCCATGCGACGCAGGATTTATATGAAGCCATCGACCGCGGCGATTACCCGGAGTGGGAGCTGTGCGTGCAACTGTTGAGCGACGGCGAGCATCCCGAGCTGGATTTCGATCCGCTCGATCCGACGAAGCTGTGGGATCATGAACGCTTTCCGTTTCTGCCGGTAGGCAAAATGGTGTTGAATAAAAACCCCGAAAACTACTTCGCCGAAGTGGAGCAAGCGGCTTTCGGCACGGGGGTGCTGGTGGACGGGCTGGACTTCTCCGACGACAAGCTGCTTCAGGGCAGGACGTTCTCCTATTCGGATACGCAGCGCCATCGCGTCGGCACGAATTACTTGCAGCTGCCGGTCAACGCGCCCAAAACGCATGTCGCCACCAACCAGCGGGACGGACAAATGGCGTTTGCTGTCGACAAGGGACCCGGCCAAAACCCGCACGTCAATTATGAGCCGTCTTCGTTAGGCGGGTTAAAGGAAGCGCCGCCGTCCGGCCAAGAGCACGAGCCTGCTTACAACGCGAAGCTCGTGCGCGAGAAGATCGACCGGCCGAACGATTTCGGGCAGGCGGGTGACACGTACCGGAAGTTCAGCGAACAGGAGCGCGATGAGCTAATCAGCAATCTGGTTGATGCGCTGAAGGTGTGCGCGCCGGTTATCCGGGAGAACATGATCGCCCACTTCACGAACGCCGACCCCGATTACGGGCGGCGGGTTGCGGAGGGTCTGGCGAAGGTGCAGAGCGCTCCGGCTCACCTCGGCACGTCCTCCGCCAAGGATGCGGCGGAAATGGCCGAACGTTCCGGTTTAAAGACGGATGGGTATTGATGAAGGTGAAAGTCAAAGGAGTCGGGTTGTTATGGCGACTCCTTTGGCTTTTTTTGTAGGTTTTTGCAGCCGGGGCGGGGGATGTATCGCGTGTTTGCGCTGCCTGATGGATGTGCGGGATAGCTCAGAAAGTAGGCTAAGGAGACATAGTGAAGCAAACTTCACTAATACTGAACGTAAGTTCACTAAGCTTCAGGGAAAATAGGCTAAGGGGGACGATAGTGAAGCAAAGTTCATTATTAGTGAACGCAAGTTCACTAAACATCAAGGAAAGTAGGCTAAGGGAGACGATAGTGAAGCGAAGTTCACTATTAGTGAATGCAAGTTCACTAAACTTCAAGGAAAGTAGGCTAAGGGGGACGATAGTGAAGCAAAGTTCACTATTAGTGAACTTTAAGGCCAAATAGCGACGTATGGTTCACTATGTGCGCTCTCAAATAGTGAATTTTGCTTCACTATTAGTGAACTTGGGTTCACTAACTGTAGGACAGAAGGTCTAATTCTTGTGGGCTAGTAGAAACTCATGGCTGACACCGGTGTGTGCGGTTCACTCTTTCCGCGCACTACATAAGAAGTGTCCTAACTAACATTAGTGTGTTGGGTGAACGTGGTTCGCTTGCTCCGAAAAGAGGCAGCTGGCAGCTCTGTTATGTGAAGACGCTCGATAGTCACATTCTGCGAGAAGAAGCTTCTTAACTAACATTAGTGTGTTGGGTGAACGTGGTTCGCTTGCTCCGAAAAGAGGCAGCTGGCAGCTCTGTTATGTGAAGACGCTCGATAGTCACATTCTGCGAGAAGAAGCTTCTTAACTAACATTAGTGTGTTGGGTGAACGTGGTTCGCTTGCTCCGAAAAGAGGCAGCTGGCAGCTCTGTTATGTGAAGACGCTCGATAGTCACATTCTGCGAGAAGAAGCTTCTTAACTAACATTAATGTGTTGGGTGAACGCGGTTCGCTTTGTCCGATAGGAGGCAGCTGGCAACTCTGTTGTGTGAAGAAGCTAAATAGTTATTTTCTGCGAGAAGAAGCTTCTAACTAACTTTAGTATGCGGAAGTGCACTCGGTTCGCTTACTGCGAAACGAAGCTTCTAACTAACTTAAGTGTGTGAAGGCGCACTTGGTTCGCGTGCTCGCCGCGGCTTATTTGTTCCTGCCGTACGCCGATGCTATGATGGGAGCAGAACGAAGGAAGGGCGGCTGCGCCGTGAAAACGAACATTTTGATCGCCGATGACGATCCGCATATTTTGGAGCTTCTGCGCTTTTATTTGCGCCGGGAGCATTACGAGGTGTTTGAAGCCGCCGACGGGGGGGAGGCGCTTCAGTTGCTGGAAAGCAGCGAAATCCGCCTTGCCGTAGTCGATATTATGATGCCGGTGAAGGACGGTCTCGCGTTGTGCCGGGAAATCCGCGACCATTACGACATTCCGGTCATTCTGCTGACCGCGCGGGGCGAGCTCGAGGACAAGGAGCAGGGCTTTCTCGCGGGTACGGACGACTACCTGGTAAAGCCGTTCGAGCCGAAGGAGCTGCTGTTCCGGGTGAAGGCGCTGCTGCGCCGCTATCAGACCGTATCGTCCGAGACGATACGTCTGCATGAGACGGTGATCGACCGCAAAAGCTACGAGGTGCGCGTGGCGGGGGAAGTCGTTCAGCTGCCCCTGAGGGAATTCGAGCTGCTGGCGCATTTGGCGTCGTTCCCGAACCGGACCTTTACCCGGATCCAGTTGCTTGATGCGATTTGGGGTGCAGACTACGACGGCGACAGCCGGACGATCGACGTCCATATCAAAAGGCTGCGCGAGCGGTTTCAGGACAAGTCCCGCGATTTTTCGATCGCGACCGTGCGGGGACTCGGGTACAAGCTTGAGGCGGGGGCCGAATGAAAACACTGTATGTCCGAATCGCGCTGACGTTCGTCCTCATCGCTTTTGTGAGTGCTTTGCTTGGTCTGCTCGGGGTCAATCTGTATTACCAGTCGCATATCCGGAACTATAACGAAAATAAAATCCGCCATGCCGCCGAAGAAATCCGTGCACTGTACGAGCGGATGCCGGGTCTTGAGGCGGCGGACTATTTTCGGCATATCGCGAGTCTCGGCTTTCAGTTGTATGCCGTGAAGGCCGACGGGCAAAAAAGCTTCTACGGCGCCCCTTTTCGGCGGACGGAGCTTGATCCCGGCGTGGCGGCCCGCGTGCTGGAGGGCGGGGAGTACGACGGCATCGTCGAGGAGCCGCACCGTTTTTCGGTCATCGGCTTATTCGAGAACAGTCTGCGCAACAGCGTAGGGCTGCCGTTCGAAGCGAACGGGGAACGGTACGCGTTATTCGTTCGCCCCGATCTGGAGCAGCAGCTGGGGGAGGTGCGCATCGTCGTCGGTCTGCTTATCGGGCTGACGTTTGCGTTCAGCATCGCCTTCATTTTTCTGTTCACGCGGTATATCGTTAAGCCCGTTAAACAATTGACGGCGGCCACCCGGAAAGTCGTGGAAGGCGACTATAACATTACGCTCGATGTGGCAAGAAGCGACGAAATCGGCAACATGGCCCGTCATTTCATGACGATGTCGGAATCGCTGCAAAAGCTGGATGATATGAGGCAAGCGTTCGTGGCGAACGTTTCGCATGAAATCCAGTCGCCGCTTACTTCGATTCAAGGGTTTGCTCAAGCGGCCCGGGAGGATGGCGTGACGGACGAGGAGCGGGGGCGCTACTTAACGATCATCGAGGAGGAAAGCAGACGGCTGTCGCTGCTAGGGAAGCAGCTGCTGACGCTGGCGGCGCTTGATAAGGATAGCGGTACCGTAAGGAAAACGTCCTTCCGTCTGGACGAGCAGATCCGCCAAGTGGTGCTCGTAATCGAATGGCAGCTTCGCGAGAAAGGGATAACCGTGGAATTGGAGCTGCCCGAAGCGGTCATAACGGCCGATAAACAGCTTCTTCATCAGGTATGGCTCAATTTGATTGCGAACGCCGTCAAGTTTTCGGACCCGGGCGGTACGGTCTACGTGGAGTTGGATGTCCAGCGGGACATTGCCGTTACCCTCCAGGATACGGGAGTGGGTATTCCGGAGGCCGAGCTGCCGTATATTTTCGACCGGTTCTACAAGGCGGACAAATCCCGCAACCGCAATCGTTCCGGGAGCGGGCTCGGCCTATCGATCGTTCACAAAATCGTGCAGGTTCACGGAGGGACGGTCGAAGCGCAGAGCCGGCTTGGGGAAGGGACGACTTTTACGGTGCGGCTGCCAAGCGGATAACGGGTAACGTGCCCGATTTGTAATATGCCGTTCATCGCCTGTTCATATTTCTTTTCTACGATACGAGAGGGAAAAGAAATACGCGGCAGGAGGATGAAGGTACCATGATGCAACTTATTCATAAGATTACCGGATGGACGGGCAGCCCGAAGGGAGCCAAAATCGTCCTGATCGTTTGGCTGATAGCCATTATTGCGTTAAGCGGAGCGGCTCCCGGAGCCAAGGAATTTGCCGTTAGCGCCGGAGAAGGAAGCATACACGACGATAAGCCGTCCGCGCTCGCGGCTCAAATCATGAACGAGCGGTTTCCGTCCGAAGAGGGATTGCCGGCTCTGATCGTATTCAGCGGCAAGGAGGCGGCAGGCGCGGAGCAGAGGGCCAAAATCGCCGAATTCAGCAAATGGCTGGCTTCGGCCGACAAGCCGGAGCAGGTCGCGGGCGCGCTGCCTTTTCATCAGCTGCCGGAGGCTGCGCAGAATCAGCTTTTTTCGGAGGATAAGACGACGCTCATTTTTCCGGTCAGCTTGAAAAAAGATCTCGCCTCCAATCAGCTTTACGACACCATCGGCCAGCTGCGCGAAGGGCTTGACCGTATCGGTACGGCCTCGATGCAAACCGAAATTACGGGGCCGGCCGGCATAGCGGCGGATACGACCAATCTGTTCAAAAATGCCGATTTCGTGCTGATGTTCGCAACGGTCGGTCTCATTTTGGTCATCTTGATCGTCATTTACCGTTCGCCGTTGCTGGCGGTCATTCCGCTGCTTATTGCCGGAGTCGTCTACCAGGTCGTCGACCGTCTGATCGGTTTGGCGGGCAAAAACGGCTGGTTCCTGATCGACAAGCAGTCGCTTTCGATCATGATGATTTTGCTGTTCGCGGTATTGACGGACTATTGCTTGTTCGTGTTTTCGCGGTACCGGGAGGAGCTGCGCAAGGGAGGCGGCAAATACGAGGCGATGCGCGAAGCGATGGCGCATGTCGGCGAGCCGATTCTGTTCAGCGGCGGTACGGTGCTGATGGCCATGCTCACGTTGTTCGCGGCGGTATTCAAGCCGTATCATCATTTTGCGCCCGTTTTCTCGGTCGCGATGGTCGTCATCCTGCTTGGCGGCTTGACGCTGATTCCCGCGGTGTTCGCGCTGCTGGGCCGCAAGGCGTTCTGGCCTTTCGCGCCGAAGCCGGAAACGGCGGAAAAACCGGCGAAAACCGGCGTCTGGCATGCGATCGCCGCCTATGTCGTCAAACGGCCGATCGTTCCGGCCGGCGTTTTGCTCGCCATGCTGATTGGGCTGTCGGTCAACTTCGGGACGATGAGCTTCTCGTTCAACTTGATGAAGTCATTCCCGGACGATATCTCGTCGCGCAAAGGGTTTGAGCTGCTAGAGCAAAAATTTCCGAAGGGCCAGCTCGCTCCGGTATCGGTCGTGCTGGAATCGGACAAAGAAATCACCATGGACGAAGCCTTCGTACGCCAATTGACGCAGCTGGCGGGCGAGCTTGGCAAACAACCCGGCATCGACTCGGTGACGCCCGGCATCAAGCCGGATTTCGCCAAACCGGGCGCTGTGCTTCCAAGGAATTTCCTTTCCCCAGACAAACATGCGGTTAAGCTGCAAATGATAACGGCGGACAATCCGTACGATCAGGCTGCGCTAGACTCCATGGAACAGCTGAGGCAGAAGAGCGAGGCGCTTCTTGCGGCGAGCGGGTTTCAAACCGCGGACGTCCGCATTCATTTTGCCGGACAGACGGCGGAGCAGCTCGATGTGAGCGACATGAACGAACGCGATACGATCGTCATTTTTGCGCTGATCGCCCTATTCATTACACTTATGCTTCTGCTGCAGACGCGCTCGATCAAGCTTTCGCTTCTTATGATCGCAACGATTCTGCTTTCTTATACGGCGACGATGGGGCTCGGCTGGCTGATCTTCCATTATGGGCTCGGCTATGACTCCATCAGCTACCGGTTGCCGGTTTACACGTTCGTGTTCCTTGTTGCCCTCGGCGTCGACTATAATATCATTCTCGTGTCGCGCATTCGCGAGGAAGCGAAGCGAGTGGAGTGGAAAGAAGCGGTGCGGCGCGGGGTCGCGCTGACCGGCGGAGTGATTTCCTCGGCGGGCCTCATCTTGGCGGCGACCTTCTGCGTGCTGATTACGCAGCCGCTGCAGGAGCTGTTCCTGTTCGGTCTTACAATGGCGCTCGGCATTCTGATGGATACGTTCCTCGTTCGCGGCATGCTGCTGCCGGCAATCATGACGATGATGGGCGGCGGGAAGCGGGCGAAGGCAAATTTGAATAAAACGAAAGCTGTTTAGCCGAATCATAACCGTATACGCCAAAGAGAACCCGGTCGCTCAGACCGGGTTCTCTCTTTTTTGAGGATGTAAACGATACGCAGCCGGTTAAAGGCAAGCTTATTAATGCGCAGCTCCGCCTTGGTCGATATGCTTCAAATGGTTGCGATTCGCCAAGATGAAGACTACGGAAACAAGGACGAAGCCCGCGCCTACGACAAACGGCACATGCGGGTTATACCACTCCGCCAGCTTGCCGGCCAGCCACGGAGCCGCCGCCCCTCCGAGAAACCGCAAAAAGCTGTATGCGGCCGAGGCTGTCGACCGCTCGACGGGTGCGGCCTGCATAACCGCGGTCGTTATTAAGGTGTTGTTGTTGCCGAGGAACGCGCCTGCCACAATGACCGCTGCGATGACGACGGTTTTCTCCGACGTCCAAATGCCTATGGCGAGCAAGGTCAAAGCAAATAAAACGAGCATGACGGACATGGAGCGAAGCGTCCCGAACCGTTTCTGGAGCTTCGGCGCCATGAACACCGAGGTGAAGGCGAGAAGGACGCCCCAGCCAAGAAATACGTATCCGAGTCCGCGCTCCCCCAAATGCATAACGAACGGGGCATAGGCCAGAAGCGTGAAAAATCCGAAATTGTACAGCAGCGCCGTAATGCCCAGTACAAGAAGAGAACGGTGCTTCAGCACGCGAAAAGGATCGGCAAGCGACGTTTTGGCTGCTGCGGTCGGCTTTGTTTTGGGCATCATAACGAGCAGGAACAGGAAGGCGATGGCCATTAGAACGCTGACCCCGATAAACGGACCCCTCCAGGAAATCGATCCGAGCTCTCCGCCAAGCAGCGGTCCGACCGAAATGCCGAGCCCGATAGCCGCTTCATATAGGATAATGGCTTGCGCAACCCCGGATCTCGAAAACGAAACGATGGCCGATAATGCGGTTGCGACGAATAGGGCGTTGCCGAGTCCCCAGCCTCCGCGGTACCCGACGAGCTCCCAGATGCCGCCGGATAAGTCGCCCAGCAGGGCGAACAGGGCGATAATGACGATTCCGCACAGCAGCGTCCATTTGATCCCTAGCCGGGAGGAAATCACTCCGGTAATCAGCATGGCTACCGCCATTACGATGTTGTAGCTGGTGAAGAGCAGGGTGACTTCGCTTGGCGAAGCCTCCAGCTTGTGGGCGATGGCTGGCAGGATGGGATCGACGAGCCCCAGCCCCATAAAGGCGATCATGCAGGCGAAAAACACCGCCCATACCGCTTTAGGCTGATGGAATATGCTCGATTTTTCCGGAGCCAGCTGTCCCGGCCGTTCACTGGCTAGACGTCCGTTGTTCGAGGATTGGCTGCGTGCTTGCTGAGGCGATAATGACATGATTTCGTATGCTCCTTCACTCTAGATGTTGTTTTTCCGACGTTAATTTGGCGATGCCGCCGCGGATCCTTTCATGGTACTGGGCGGTCTGTTCGCGGATTTCCTTCATTTTCTCCAGCTTCTGGTCGATCAGTTGAAGCTGCTGGCTGACAATCCGGTCCATATCGGTCAGCTTCTGCAGTCTTTGCTCGATATCCGCGATCTCCCAGAAGCCTTGGCGGCGTTCCTCGAGCTCCTCGCTGACACCGACGAATTCCTGAATTTCCTGCAAAGAAAAACCGAGCACGTCACGCGCATTCACGATCTGTTTCAGCCGCTCGATATGCTTCTGCGTGTATAAGCGGATCCCGCCCTCGCTGCGTTCAGGGGGAAAAAGAACGCCTATTTCCTCGTAATACCGGATCGTTCGTTTCGTCAGCCCGCATTCCTTGGCGACATCGTCAATTTTGAAAGTGTGCATGCCGAGCATTCCTTCTTTCCGTTCGTAAAATGAAACGAGATTTATCATACACCTACATAACGTTAACGTCAACGTTAACTTTTGTGCGTAAAGTGAAATAGCCCTGCTCTACTAGCGTTTACTTCTCGCTTCGGCGCTATACGCAACGGCAGGTTATTGCAGGCAAGGCGATGCAAAAAGGATTTTGCGTTTCCGGCAGAGAATGTTATTTCCAGGGCTGAATTTGAATTTTGCGCATTGCTTGCGAATAACCGTACGGAAAATAACAACGCTAACCTTAGAGGCCAATCGTTCATGGGGGCGGTGAGGGTTTGCAAAAGAGGAGTGCGGTCATGAATCGCAAAACGGGTTTGTACATTATCGGCATGGCGCTTGCCTTTCTTCTGTTCGTGCTGGGCGAGCTGATCTGGCTGCCCGATCCTCTGCGGATCGGAGGGCGGCTGTTCTGGATCGATGCGATCGACGCTTTGGTTTATTTGGTTGCCGCCGTGCCGTTTCTATGGGGAGTAGCGGCTATTCTTGGCTTGCTTGCCGCACGGCGTTCCGCCCGCACGCAAGTGGCGAGCTGGGGGAGCTGGACTTCGGCCCGAGGCGACCGGTGGGGCGTTCTGCGCTGCTCAGCCGTCGCCGTTGTCAGCGCGGCGGCTGTGGGGGCGATTATCGTCGCGCCGACGCAGCTGTTTTGGTCGCTCGGCACTTTCGGCGCGGCATGGGTGCTCGTATTCGTCGATTTGATAGGGAGCGAGCGCAGCATAAGGCGTTTCCCCCGGCAAAGCCTTCTCATCACCGTGGTTGCGCTGCTGATGCTCGCCGGATTGTTCTGGCCGACGCCGTATATGGTGACGTATCCGGGACTGACGATGAACATGAACCGGTATGCGCATCCGGAAGGAGGCACCGCTCATACGAGCATTGCCGGCGTTCTCGTGTTCGAGCGACCGGCTTTCCCGGCGGACTGGCTTTATGCGAAGCTGTTCCCGCATTATACGTTCGAGCCGAGGGAGGAGCTCGGCATGTCGCTCGGCGAGTATGACGAGCTGGTGCGCGTGATGAAGGAGGATGCCAATACGGTAGGCAGCGCCATTGCCTTTGGCAAGCTGGGAATCGGGAGCGGCGTGACGTCCAAGGGCGTACGCGTCGCGGCCGTCATGAAGGATAGCCCGGCGCAAGGCGTCTTGAAGGCGGGAGACGTTATCGTAGAGGTTGGCGGGAGCGCCGTCTCCTCGCTGAAGGAGCTGACCGAACGGATGAGCGGCACCGCTCCCGGCCAAACCGCAGCGGTAACGGTTGTTCGCGACGGTAAGCGGCTGACGGTCTCCGCGGGGACCCGCGCCAACCCGGAAGATCCCAAGCGGGCGGCATTCGGCATCCAGGTTCAGGACGAGCTTGCTTACGATGTTCCCAAGACGGTCAGCTACCGCCGCTACTTGCTGCACGAGGGAGGCCCGTCGCACGGGGCGATGCTGGCGCTGACGATCATCGACCAGCTGACGCCGGGCGGCGTCACGAACGGGAACCGGATCGCGGGAACCGGCACGATCGAACCGGACGGCTCGGTCGGCAAAATCGGCGGCATCGAGCAGAAGGCTTATACGGTGCGCCGGTCCGGAGCGGACGTATTTTTCGTCCCGGCGGGTCAGGAGGAAGCTGCCAAGCGCGGCGCGGCGGATTTGCAGATTGTCCCCGTGTGGACGCTGGACGATATTTTGGCTTGGTTGAAGGCTCATCCGAAAAGTCAGGGATCGGGATGATCGTCGTAAAAAATCGCCAAACGGCTGGCGGACATCATGAGAGCGTCGTAGCGGCAAGGGAAACGACGGTAAAAGGAGAATGGCACGTGAGGGCGGACCGCGTTACGACTTATTTATATACTTATGCCTGCCATGAGGACGAAACGGAGCTGTGCGCGCTGGAGCTGCGGACCCTGCTCGGAGCGGAGCCGTCGGAGGGCATAGCGGAAAGCGGAACGGCCGTCGATCCGAGCAGAAGTCCCTTCGTCAAAATGCGCATCGCAGTCCTGTATGAGGCGGAAAGCTTGGAGGCGTTATGCGGCCGAGTGGAGGAGCTGGACTTGCATGGCGCCACGTTCAAGGTGCTGTTCGCGGTCGGCAGCGGCATCGATTACGATAAGGCGCGCGCAATCGAGCGGGCAGTCGGCCTGCATATTCGCGGCAAAGCCGACATGCGGAGCCCGGACAAGCTCTACGGGATCGCCGTAAGGGACGGCCGGTGGCTGTTCGGCGAGTGCATCCGCAGCGAAGCGGTTTGGCTGAAGCATGCGAAGAAGCCGCAAAACTATTCGACCGCGCTCAGCACGCGTATGGCTAGGGCCGTCGCCAATATCGCCGTGCCCGACCCGGCCGGCGTCAAGGCGGTCGACCCCTGCTGCGGGATCGGCACGGTGCTGGTCGAAGCGATGTCCATGGGCATCGACATCGCCGGCTATGATATCAACCCGCTTGCGGTGCGGGGGGCGAGAACGAATTTGGCGCATTTCGGACTTCCGAACGTCGTGGCGATAGGGGACGTTCGGGAGCTAACCGGCTCGTATGACGCAGCGATCCTTGATATGCCTTATAATTTATGCTCCAAACTATCTCCCGGCGATCAGCTCTCGATGCTGGAAGGCGCGGGCAGGCTGGCAGGGAGAGTCGTTATCGTAACCGCGGAGCCGATAGAGGAGGCCGTCGGCCTTGCCGGACTGGCGATTGCGGACCGGTGCGAAGCGCGTAAAGGGAGCTTCGTCCGGCAGGTGCTCGTTTGCGTTCGTGCGGCAAGATAACGGCGGCGTTTTGCTTCAGAAGCGCGGACATCGCGTTGGACTTTCGTTCGACCCGATTCAGCGGAATGAAAGCAAAAAAAGTACTCTAACCGAATCGGCTAGAGTACTTTTTAGAAGTCTCAGAATGTATATCCTCCGCTGACTGATCGACTTCTCGGTAAACGCGCCGTCAAAAGACGGCGAAGCCGTTTTTCCTTGCGGGCGGCGCTACTTTTTCTGGGTGTAATTGGACAGCGGGGGCAGCATTTTCGTATCTTTCACCATGTCGGCATGACAAAAGGGGCAGCTCGGGCTTTTCTCGAAGGTGAAATCTTCCCGCATCCAGCCTGAACATCGATCCGTCGTACACATCCAAATGGACGTTTCTTGTTCTTGAATCGGTTCGAATGCTTTCTTAGAGAAATACATGACGGAACCCCTCCTCAAATGGCATCTCTTACAAGGGCAAGATTGAAAAAGAACTGCCCGTCCGGACAGTCCATCATTTTAATGTACGCAGCTTAAAGTAAAACTATTACAGTTTTACTACATTTTCTGCTTGCGGTCCGCGGTTGCCTTGAACAACGTTGAATTGAACTTGTTGTCCTTCGTCAAGGGTTTTGAAGCCGTCGCCTTGGATAGCGCTGAAGTGTACGAATACATCTTTGCCGCCTTCCACTTCGATGAAGCCAAATCCTTTTTCCGCGTTAAACCATTTCACTGTTCCTGTTTCCATCGACCAAAAACCTCCAAATAGTGATTGTACTCATATCGTGTGAAGAAAAAAATCACACACTATAAAGAGTAACATGTAATCATGTGGATAACCCTTTATAATATGTGAAGTATTGTCTCCAAATATACGAATAACTTTATTTTACCATATAAAATGGATCCCAACAATCATTCTTGGCATATTTCATCCAATTGGCCTATAGCCCAAGAATCCTTATTTGACAGGGACTTGGCTTCTCGCTACTTTGGAAATATACGACCGTCGCCGGTCCATCGTGCTGGAGGGCGGGACTTGTCGAGATCAGGCTGTGGCGCCGCAGCAAAACGGAAGAGTACGTGTTGGGGACGCCGCTTTCGCCGAAAGGAGGCGTCTATCTTTGTTTGCATGGCTGAAGCGCATCGCGGACGAATGGAACGATTATCCGCTCGATGCAGGCACGTGGGTCGCAGGCCGATTCCGGATTGTCAAACGATTGGGTATGGGAAGCTACGGGCTCGCCTATCAAGCGGTAGACGAAAGTACCGGCACTCCATGCTTGCTGAAGCACGACCGTCCCAGCAAAAGAGGGCTGAGCAAGAAACTGCTGAAGCGGGAGGGGGACTGGCTGGACCGTCTCGGACATCCGTGCATCCCGAAAAAGCTGGCCATGTTCCAAAGCGGGCGGCGCTGCTTCCTTGTAACCGAGTTTGTAGAGGGGATGACGGCGGAGCAGCTCGTATTCGAGCAAGGACGGACATGGACCGAGCGGGACACGCTGGTCGTGATCAAGCAGCTTGCCGTGTTGGCAAGGCATATTCATGAACGGGGTGTCGTCCACCGGGATATCCGGTTGCCGAACGTGATTTTTGCAGGGGAGGACCTGCATTTGATCGATTTCGGCCTGGCTTGCGCGATCGGAGAGAGCGAGCCGATTACATACGGCTTATCCGGCATCCCGGAGCCCAGACGCGCCGACCGGACGGACACGGGCTGCGATTTCACGGACATTGGCGAATTCGCTCTGTATTTGTTATATGCCGGTTACGAGTCTGCGCCCGGGCAGGAGGATCTAGGCTGGGAAGAAGAGCTTGCCTTACATCCGCATATGAGAAAGCTGATGCGGCGGCTATTGGAAATCGACTCCCCGTTTCCTGACGCTCAAGCGTTGTTGGATGAGCTTGCGTTCGCGACTCGCACGCTGGATACGGATAGCGGATAAGCGGAGCGGGTTGGAGATGATGGCGACCGACAAACAGCCACCCGTCTCTGAAAAGACGAATGGCCGTTACGGAAAGAAATTCGATTGTTGTATGCTTTGCCGATTAGCTGCTGCTGCCGCGGCGTTTGTACTGGGAATGGCCGTAGCTGGAATGTCCGCCGTAACGGCCTCGCCCGCCCTCGCTGCTGGAATACCGGTTTACGTGCCGCGGGGCATTGCGATACCTCGCGCTGCTGGAATACCGGCTGTGTTTGCGGCCGAGCACCGAATGCATGATGCGCTTCACTAGACGTCCTAACATGCGAATCAGCCTCCTAAATGGATTCTTGAATCCGTTCTTATCCGGTACTACGAAGAAAGAGGTGCTTTGGTTTCCCGAGTTCGTCACAATCGGGGCAGGAGCCGAGCTTGAGCGCCACGCTTACGGCGAGTATTTTTGTGTGAAACGGAAAGGTATAATGGACGAAAAGAGGTGCTTGAACGATGGCCGTTAAGCTGGTTGAACCGGCAATCGATTATAAAGAGGAATATCTCGACATGCTCGCCGAATGGCAGGCTGCAGGGGAGAAGCTCGTCCCATTCGTGCTGCGGATGGACGCAAGCGATTTTGCCGGAATGGTGCACGAGCTTCATGGGTACCGGAACGGGAGGAACGTCCCCGATACTTTCGTAGAGCATTCCACCTACTGGCTGGTCGACGACGATGCGGGCAAAATGCTGGGAGCCGTCAATATCCGGCATCGGCTTAACGAACGGCTTTTGCATATAGGGGGACATATCGGGTACGGAATCAGACCGAGCGAAAGGCGCAAGGGGCTGGCCACCGAGCTGCTCCGGCTGGCGCTTGAACAGGCCGCCCGAATGGGTCTCGAGAGGGTGCTGCTCACCTGCAATAAATCGAATGTAGGCTCCGCCAAGACGATTGTGAACAATGGCGGCGTTCTGGATTCGGAAGATACGGACGACCAAGGCGTTCCTATACAACGATACTGGATTGACGGAATAGCGGCGGACTTTACCGACTAACCGTCGCCAAATCCGGCAGAAAGGGCGTGCCGATGATGGCGATACGGCAAAACGATATGTATTTGCGGCGTGTTGAGCTTATGCGGGAGGAAGTGCCGTCTTTCTCCGCCTATCCGTTTCGGCTGCCGGCGGTGCGAAGGCTCGAGCAATTGGAGCTGCATCCGAAGGTGACGTATCTGGTCGGCGAGAACGGAACCGGCAAGTCGACGCTGCTTGAAGCGATCGCGGTGGCATGGGGCTTTAATCCGGAGGGCGGCACGCTCAATTTCTCGTTCTCCACCCATGCTTCGCATTCCGAGCTGTACCGCTGGATTAAGCTGGTCCGCGGCATTAACCGGCCGAAGGACGGGTTCTTTTTTCGGGCGGAAAGCTACTACAATGTTGCGAGCAATATCGATGCCATGGACAGAGAGCCGGGAGGGCGAGGGCCCCGCATCGTCGACTCCTACGGCGGCGTATCGCTGCATGAGCAGTCGCACGGCGAGTCGTTCTTTTCCACGTTCCTTCACCGTTTCGGGGGGAAAGGGCTGTACATTCTGGACGAGCCGGAGGCCGCTCTGTCGCCGACCCGGCAGCTCGCCATGCTTCGCCGCATCGATGAACTGGTTCGGGATCGCTCGCAATTCATTATCGCGACGCATGCTCCGATTTTGATGGCGTATCCGGACGCTTGCATCTTTCAATTGAAGGATGAAGGGATCGAGCGGGTGGAACTGGAGGATACCGAGCATTTTGCGGTCACGAAGCAATTTGTCAACAACCGGGAACGGATGCTGCGTATGCTTCTGGAGGAGTAAAGGGTTCGTTTCCCTCATCAAAAAAAGAGCTGCTTTCGCCTTGCCGGCGAATAGCAGCTCTTTTGGTAAGAAGGCAGTGCCTTATTATTGGATTCGGGCGATTAGCTTCCCTCGGCGGCGGCAGGTTCAGGTTCCTTGCGCGATTCGTAGTTGAATACCGGCAGCAGCACAAGAAGGCCGATTACGAACAAGGCAGCGGCGATTTGAAAAATGACGACCAGCGAGAGCGCGTTTTTGAGCGCGCCCGCCGTACTCATCGTCACCACCATCGCGCCCATAAACAGCGGGGTTAGGATGCCGTTGACGCGGCCGACGAACGATTGCTCCGTGTTCTTGAGGATCATCGTATTGATGCCGATCTGGATGCTCGGCAGGACGAGCCCGCTCAGAAACTGCGCGGTCAGCGTAATCCACGTTACCGTCGACATCCCGCATACCGTGAACATGACGGCGTCGACGGCCAGGCCCAGCATAAGCATTTTTTGCGGGAGCACTTTCTTGGACAGCGCCATAGCCAGCACGCCGCCGATAATCATCCCGACGCCGTTGAGCGTTAGGAACCACTGCAGGTTTTCCTTCGGCAAGCCGAGCCGTTCGGTCACGAGGAAAACGGTGAGCGGCTGGGTCATTCCGAGCGCAAAGCCCGCAGCGGCGAACGATACGCCGAGCAGCGTCAGCAGCTTGCTGGACAACACGTAACGGAAACCTGCCGCCATTTCTTGCTTGAGCGTGGTTTGCGGCTTATCCTCGTCCAGCTCGCGGTCTGCGGGCAGAAACGTAAGCGCGGCTGCTGAGAGCAGGAAAGCGACGCCCATGACGCCGATCGCGACGTCGATGCCGAATTGCTGATACACGAACGTACCGAGAATCGGCCCGAGAATCATGAAGATCGCGAACATGGTTTGGTACATCGACATCCCGAGCTGCATTTGTTCTTCGGGGATGTGGAGCTTGAACAGCTTCATGCCGGAAGGCTGCGAAAACTGCGATAAGATCGCCGATACGAGCATGGCAAAAAATACGGCCTTCCAAGAGCCGTTATAGAGCGTCAGCAGCACGGCGAATATGGATAAAGCGCTGAGCAGATCGCACCAGATCATCGTGCGTTTCGGGCGCCAGCGGTCGGCGAACGTCCCGCCGATAAACGAAAAAATAAAAATCGGCGCGAATTCCGCGACCGAGATCATCGAAACCGCGAACGGATCGTTGCCGGTTTGATCCATGACGTACAACAGGACGGCAAAATTGCGCACCCAGATGCCGATTTGCAGGAACAACCCGGACAGCAGGATGGCTTGCACGAATCGGTTGCGGAAAAAGCTCGACATGGACGGTGAAGCGGTAGTCATTGTTTGTCTCCTCCAATTATACGGAAAGTTCTTCTTTATACAGTTCCTCCCACACTTCAGAATAACTTTTTTGGTACGGGTCCCGCAAACGAAAAATTCATTGCAACGATTTTTTCCGGAATCTATTACACAAACTTGAATTATTCCTTTGCATTTTGTGTATGATTATTTGCAGAAAGATGCGAAAATGAGACTTCGCATCTTTCGTTATTTAGACCATAATTGTTATAATGGGACAAGATTTTAACACACTTTCGTTATTAAAGAGAGGACTATTTACATGAGCGAAACGTTAAAAGTAGGTATCGTCGGCTACGGCAACTTGGGCCGCGGCGTGGAAATGGCACTTAAGCAAAATCCCGATATGCAGCTGGAAGCGATTTTTACGCGCAGGCAGCCGGATCAGGTTTCGCAAGGAAACGGCGTTAAAATGCTTCATGTTTCCGAAGCGGAAGCGTACATCGGCAAGCTTGACGTGATGATATTGTGCGGCGGTTCGGCAACCGATCTGCCGGAGCAAGGACCGGCATTTGCCAAAATGTTCAATACGGTCGACAGCTTCGATACCCATGCGAAAATTCCCGCTTATTTCGAGGAAGTCGATGCGGCTGCGAAGCAAGGCGGCCATATCAGCGTAATCTCGACCGGCTGGGATCCGGGCTTGTTCTCGCTTAACCGGATGCTCGCCGAAGCGGTTCTGCCGGAAGGCAACGAGTACACGTTCTGGGGCAAAGGCGTTAGCCAAGGCCACTCCGACGCGATTCGCCGCATTCCGGGCGTGAAGCACGGCGTGCAGTATACGATTCCGAGCGAAGAAGCGGTAGCGAAGGTGCGTTCCGGCGCAAACCCGACGCTGACGACGCGCGACAAGCATATCCGCGATTGCTATGTATTGGCGGAGCCGGGTGCGGATTTGAAGGCGATCGAAGAGGCTATCGTGACGATGCCGAACTATTTCGCCGACTACGATACGAAGGTCACGTTCATCTCCGAAGAAGAGATGAAGGCGAACCATTCGTCGATGCCGCACGGCGGTCTCGTATTCCGCAGCGGCAAAACGGGCGCTTCCAGCACGCAAATCATCGAGTTCGGATTGAAGCTGGACAGCAACCCGGAATTTACCGCAAGCGTGCTAGTCGCCTATGCAAGAGCGGCGGCCAAATTGGCTAAGCAAGGCCAAGCCGGCGCCAGAACCGTCTTCGACATCCCTTTCGGGCTGTTGTCGCCGAAATCGCCGGAGCAGCTGCGTAAAGAACTGCTGTAAGCCGCTAAAAAAGGAAAAACGCCGGCAGCGATGCCGGCGTTTTTGTTTAAATGTCAGAAAGTATATCCTCCGCTGATTGTTCCATTTCTCGGCAAACGTCAGGCATCAAAGACGCCGAAGGGCGTTTATCCTTGATTTATCAGAAAGTATATCGTGGAAGTCGCTCTAAATCTCGGTAAACGCGCTTGTCCCTAAAAGGACGGCGAAACCGTTTATCCTTGTGCGCCAAAACCGTAACAAAATAGTGCGAATCCGATTCGCCACCTGCCAATATAATCCTGATACAATAAGAGCACATGCGACAGAGAGATAGGGCAGAGGGGAGTGGCGGCGGCATGAGCGGCGTACAAGCGAAGTCCCGGCATCAGATGAACCACGATTTGCAGCTGCAAAGGACGCTGAAAGAGCTTAAGGACATTAAATATGCACTGGATCAATCATCGATAGTGGCGGTAACCGACCGGCAGGGGAAAATCATTTTCGCCAACGAGCAATTTTGCAAAATTTCGAAATACACGCGCGAAGAGCTGATCGGTCAGGATCACCGGATCGTGAACTCGGGCTATCATTCCAAGCATTTTTTCGGCGGCTTGTGGAATACGATTCGAAGCGGCCGCGTCTGGAACGGGCAAATATGCAACCGAGCCAAGGACGGGGAGCTGTATTGGGTCAAAACGACGATCGTGCCGTTCCTGGACAAGCGGGGCGAGCCTTATCAATATATAGCGATACGGACGGATATAACGGATCAGAAGCGGGCGGAGGATACGATCCGGCATATGGCGTATCACGATGCCGTTACCGGCCTGCCGAACCGGAGAATGTTCGAGGAACGGCTGCGGGAAGAGACCGCAGAGGCGCGGGAGGAAGGTCGGAAGCTGGCGCTGCTGTTTCTGGACATCGACCGGTTCAAAAGCATTAACGACAGTTTGGGACATACGGTCGGGGATTCGCTGCTCGTCGAGGCGGCCCGGCGTCTGGAGCGCATACATACGGTAGGTACGCGGCTGTTCCGCTGGGGCGGAGATGAATTCGCGATGCTGCTGGCCGCGGATAACGGCAAGGAAGAGGCGGTTCGCGAGGCGGTGGACGAATTGATCGCCGCTTTCGATCGGAGCTTCATCATTCAGGGGCATGAATTTTTCGTTACGGTGAGCATAGGCGTCAGCTTGTTTCCGGAGCATGGCGAGGATGTCGATGCGCTGATGAAGCATGCGGACATCGCGATGTATCGCGCCAAGGAACGGGGAGAAAGCGCTGCGGCGGTATACCGTCTCTCGATGGGCGAAGGCGAAGAAGAGCTCTTCGTTCTGGAGACGAGGCTTCGCAAAGCGCTGGAATCCGGGCAGCTCGAGCTGCATTATCAGCCGAAGCTGAATTTGGCGGACGGACGCATCGTCAGCATGGAGGCGCTTGCCCGCTGGAACGACCCCGAGCTCGGGGCGGTTCCGCCAAGCCGGTTCATACCGCTGGCGGAGGAACGCGGCCTGATTGCGGCGCTCGGCAAATGGACGCTGGCGGAGGCGTGCAGGCAGAATAAGGCGTGGCAGGAGGCCGGCATTCCTCCGCTGCGGGTGGCGGTGAACGTATCGGCGATTCATTTTCAGCAGGCGGGTTTCACGGATAGCGTCAAAGCGATACTCGCGGAAAGCGGGCTCGATCCCCGCTGCCTTGAGCTGGAAATTACGGAGAACAGCATGATGCGCAATACGAAGCAGTCTCTGGCCGTGCTGCAAGAGCTCAAGAGGATGGGAATCTCCGTCTCCATAGACGATTTTGGAACCGGTTATTCGTCGCTCGGCTACTTGCGGAAGTTTCCGATCGATACGCTGAAAATCGACCAGTCGTTCGTTCGCGGACTGGCCGAGGAGGACGATGCGGCGATCGTGACCGCGATCCTGTATATGGCGAGCGCGCTTAAGCTGCGGGTCGTGGCCGAAGGGGTCGAGGACGAAGCGCAGCTCCGGTTTTTGCGGGAGCACCATTGCGACGAAGCGCAAGGGTATTTGATTGCCAAACCGCTGTCCGGCGAGGCGTTTTTGCAGTACATGCGGCAGCAACAAGTTGTGTAAGGGAAAAGACGCCTTCTTTCTGGTTCTGGGAGGGCGTTTTTTGTTTGCATACACAAGGGGATCATACGGAGGGGGCGGGGGCAGGCGGCGTTGTGGCGGTTCCAATATGAGGGACGCTTGATCGATGTGGAGCGAACAGTTCTATTCGGCGAGAAGGCGGGTGACAAGTCACGATGGAGGCGGATAGACGACGTTGGAGACTGTTAAATTCCGGATAATCGGTGAATAGCGTGAATTAGATGACGCTAGAGACTTCTATTCGGCGAGAAAGCAGGGAAATGAGTCGCGATTGGGCGGATAGACGACGTTGGAGACTGCTAAATTCCGCATAACCGGTAAAAGGCGAGAATTAGACGACGCCAGAGACTTCTGTTTGGCGAGAAGGCGGCGGAAGCGCGCGCCTCAGGAGGTCACATCAAATCGTTACGGGAAGGAGATTTCCCAACTACGAACGGAGAGGGACAACATATAGAGCGCGGTCATTCTTTCGACGGCGTTCTTTTTTATGCCGCGCACCTTTGACGACAACATAGAATCGTACAAAAGAAAGAGGTTTTGTATATCGCCTTTCGATCCTCTCAGGTCTTAAACTAAAGGTAATCACGGGAACACATGAGAGGGGATGGATATGACCACCACAACGATGAAGGTTATCGATTGCGACGTGCACAATATGCTGAAGAGCAGTGCGGATTTGGTTCCCTATCTGAAGGAGCCTTGGAAGAGCATGGTCGCCAATTTCGGCTTGCATATGCCCGGCACGTACGCTTCGCCGATCGGGGTTATGCGTAAGGATGCGATCCCTCCTGGAGGAGGCGTGGCGGCATCCGACCCGGATTTTCTGGTGGAGCAGCTGGTCAAGCCCTATCGGATGGAATATGCCATTCTGACCGGAGGCGTGTTTGGGGTTAACGTGCACCCCGACCCCGATTACGCCGCTGCCGTCGCATCGGCCTATAACGACTACCTGATCGCGGAGTGGCTGCCCCGGCATACGAGCTTTAAAGGGGCGATGATTATCCCCGTTCAGGACCCGCAGCAAGCGGTCCGCGAAATCGAGCGGATAGGGCCGCACCCGGATATCGTGGAAATTATGCTGGCTAGCGCCTCGCCGATTCCTTACGGCAACCGCCTCTTCCACCCGATCTATGAAGCGGCCGAACGGCACGGTCTGCCTATCGGCATTCATCCCGGCTCGGAGGGAGGCGGAACGTCAGGTCCGCCTACCGCTGCAGGCTATCCGACCAACTATTTGCAGTGGCACACCTCGCTTTCCCAAAATTTCATGGCGCATCTGACCAGCCTCGTCTGCGAGGGCGTCTTCGAGAAATACCCGCGTCTTCGTTTCGTGCTCGTGGAGGGCGGCGTGGCCTGGCTGCCGCATTTGATGTGGAGGCTGGACAAAAACTACAAGGCGCTTCGCTGGACGGTGCCTTGGCTGAAACGATTGCCGAGCGAATACATTCGCGACCATTGCTTTTTGACGACGCAGCCGATCGAGGAACCGGAAGATTTCGAACAGTTGAAGCAAATATTCGATATGATCGACGCCGAGCGTATGCTTCTTTTTTCCAGCGACTATCCGCACTGGGACTTCGACGATCCGACCCGCATTTTGCGGCGGTTGCCGGAACATGCGCGCAAGCGGATTTTTTACGAGAATGCCAAGGAACTATACAATTTGTAGGCGAAGGTAGTTGAACGGACAGCGTAGAATCGTCCAAAAATATACGCCGAATAAGGAGCAGTATAGGGATAGTTGGAGGAGGGGAGACAAGAGTCGTGAATGCGCATACATCTGCGATTGTCAATCATCGTGCACTCGTTTCCTTCTGGGATTTCCAGGAGGAAGCGGGAGAGGATCGGGTGGCGAAGGGACCTTATGCATACCGGCTGGAGGAAATGGAGGGACCGATAAAACGGGCGGAGGGCGGCTTGTTTGGGGATTATGCCGCTCAAGTGGCTTTCGGGCAATGGTGGAATTTGCCCCGTGCCGAATGCCCGGAGCTCGACTTTCACGGACGTGAAGCGAAGCTGACGATGATCGTATGGCTGAAGCGGGAAAGCCGCGAAAACCGAGGCTGCCAAGCGGTTGCGGGCATATGGAACGAAACGGAGAGCAAACGCCAGTACTGCATGTTCCTCGATCTGCGTATATGGGAAAGCGCCGATCAGGTATGCGGTCATGTTTCCTCCGTCGGCGGACCGACGCCGGGGTACGAGTACTGTATGACGACGGCGATCGGGTCGACGCCCGTATCGAAGGAGGAGTGGCATGCGCTGGCCTTCACATACGACGGCACGTTTGCCAAAGTGTTCGTGGACGGCCGTCTCGACCGGCGGGAAGGGTATAATCCGTACCTGTACGATGCCGGGCTTTACGAAGGAGGCCCGGAGGGGGCCGACTTTACCGTAGCGGCCGTGCACCGGGCCGGGGAGATGGGCAATTTTTTCGCGGGGACGATTGGCGGACTGGCCGTGTTCCGCGAAGCGCTCAGCGACGAGGAAATAATGGCGCTGTCCGTTAGGGCCGGCGACCTCGAATAACTATTCTTTTGCTCCGTAGGGATGATGTCGGCGAATCAGGTCATTCCCGTGTAAGGTGCTAGGCGACCTCAATTAACTATTCTCTCGCTCAGCACGGACGATGTAGGCGAATCATGCCGTTCACATGCGACACTCGGCGTCATCGAATGATCATGCCTTTCTCGCGCAGCATGGCCGAAGGCGGGTAGCCCATCAGCTTTTTAAATACGCGGTTGAAATACGCCTGATCGCTGTATCCGAGATAGTCGGACGCCTCGCCGATCGTCATTCGCGTCGTGAGGATCAGCTCCCGGGCCGTCTGCATGCGCAAATGATGCATGTAGGAGATCGGAGTCAGGCCCGTCACTTCCTTGTACGTCTGAGTAATGTAGTTGGGCGACCGGTCGAGCCGCTCGGCCAGCTCGTCGAGGCGCACAGGCTCTCGGTAATGGTCGATGATATAGGTCTGGACCTCCTTGACCAGCCGCAGCTTGGCGGAGGAGAAGCGCTCCATTTCGCTCTCCCGGGCCATATGGCCGAGCAGTTCGATGACAATTCCGTGGCAGATCGTCTGGAAATGCGGCATATGGCCGAACCAGTGTTGCGACAGGATGGCGAACCGCTGGCGCAAGTAATCGAGGCTGCGCGTCCTCGTCCTGTGCAGGACGAGCGGGTCGGGCAGAGGGAACTGCTCGGGTCGTTCGATGCGGAAGTGGGCCGAATATTTCTGGTGCGGCCCGTGCGGGTCGTCGGTACCGGAACGCAGCGTGCCGTAAGGGATGAACAGCATGTCGCCCTTCTCCAGCGGTACCGGGGCGCCGTTCAGGAAATAAGTCAGCTTGCCGCGTATGACGAGAAGCAAAATATCGGTTTCGGTTGGCGCTTCGTTTTTGTGCCAGTTCGGATGCATGTCGTCGAATACGACAGAATGCAGCTTAAGCATCACCCGCAGCTCCGTTCCGTTTTTCTTAGTATTATACATGATTGCTCACATGAAATTGTACAAAGCTTCACAAAGACAAGAGCAGCAGGAGGGGTGAGCCGTGGCGTTGTATCCGGTTGCGGCCGTAGAGGATTTGCCGGCGGGAACGTCCAAAGTCGTTCAGGTTCAAGGACGTTCGATCGGCGTCTATCATGTGAAGGACGAGTATTACGCGGTTCATAATTATTGTCCGCACCAAGGGGCGGAACTGTGCAAAGGACCGGTCTGCGGGACGACGCTGGAGTCCCCGGTCTACGAATACCGTTACGGGAGAGACCAAGAAATATTGCGCTGTCCTTGGCACGGTTGGGAATTCGACCTGAAGACGGGAAAGTCGCTGTTCAGCGACCGCGTACGGGTGCGCAGCTATCCGGTGCAGGTCGTCGACGGCCAGGTCTGCATCGTGCTCGGATCGTGAAGAGGAGGTGAAGGCGATGGGTGAAACGCGACAAAAGCTGAGCGTGATCGATTGCGACGTGCACAATCAGTTTCGCGGCAGCGACGACCTGCTTTCTTATTTGGACGGGCCGAAGCCGGAGGCCGGTCTGCTGAACGCCAAAGGGAGAGACTGGTGGCGCAGAGCGATGGACGGCGAGCTCTTCGTATCGTCCTCCTGCGTTTCCGCGATTACGAAGAAGCCGTGCATCACGATATCGTATGCGATCGTAGACGGGAACAAGGGGCGCGTCGGCGTGGTCGGTCTTGACCTGCGGGTGGACTGAGTTTACCCGATTCTTGCAAGGATACGAAGCGGGGCTCGCCGAGCGGCGGGTCTTTTTCCGTTTTATGCAGAACCGCTTCTTGGAGAAAGGCGGGCATTGCTTGGGAAAACCGAGCGTTCGCCAACACTTTACGATGGTCAATTATGCGCCGAGGAAAAATCAGGACGCAAAAAATATGTCGATATTTGACGAATGAATCCCGTATAATGACATCAAAAGGAATTGATGCGGGGGTAGTAAACTTGTTGCGTTCCAAAACGCTGCTGTTTGCCGGCACGTTCATGTTATTCCTCATTGTGGCGAACAACGTCATCCACTTCGTCTTGACGAAACATACGCTGGAACGCAACCTGGAGCGCGAGCTGTCATCGGTCGCCGCCCAGATCCAAATATCGATCGATAATTCGCAGGCGGCAGCGCGCAGCATGGAGGAGCAGATCGCGGCTCAGCTGAGGACGGCCTCGGTAGGCGCGCAATATGCGCTGGATCCGGACCTCGAGAAGGTGACGAACGAGCAGCTGGAAGAAGTAAGCCGCAAGCTAGGCGTGGATCACCTCACTCTGATGAAGCAAACGGCGGACGACATCGTGCTCTTCAAATCGTCCTACCCGAAGGAATTGGGCGTTTCTACGAAAAAATGGGTGCCCTGGTACCAAGCGTTCCAGGAGCTTTTCGACAAGCATAATGTCTCGATCGGCTGGGGCCAAAGCTTGCCGAACTTTTGGTCGGGCCCGTTCGAGTATGCAAGCTCCGATCCGACGAAGCTGAACATTAATAAGTGGGGCTACTATTACGACGGTTCGACGAATTATATGATCGATCCGTTCGTCAGCAACGAAAATTTCGAGGAGTTCCAGAACACGACGGGCATTCAAGCCATTTTGCAAAAAACGCTCGAGTCCAACGAGCAATTGCTGGAAATTACGGGCGTCAATCCGGCTACCTTCGGCAAGAAGGAACTGAAGACGTTGACGGATACAGGGGAGGAGCTGAAACATAACGTTTCCCGAGCGATTATGTTCGGCGAATTCCGCTACCAGGATGCCGCCTATGACGAATGGGACGTGCAGAAGGCGGCCAAGCTCCATAAGACGGTAAAAGAAATCGTGACGGTCAACGGCACAAAGGTGCTCAAATCGTTTATCCCGATGAAAATTTCGCCAAGCGCCAGCTACGTGGACTTGGAAGGCAAGCCGATCGATACGTATGTGCTGGTTATTACGTCCAACTACGACGAAGTGCAGCGGCAGTTGATCGGCCAGTTCTCCGCGCTTGGGCTGCAGATTCTGCTCGTAACGCTGGCAAGCGTCGTAGGGCTGCTGCTTGCGGTACGCTTTATGCGCAGGCTGCGCGAGAAGTCGGTGCTGGAGACGCAGGATACGTACATCGATGAAGTCAATCAGCTGTTCACCGTCGTGAAAGGGCAGCGGCACGATTTTCTCAACCATGTGCAAATCATTCACGCTTTAGTGGCGATGAATAAGACCGAAGACCTGCGGAAATATACGAGGGAGCTTGTCGGCGACATTCGGCAGGTAAGCGACATCATGGCCATCGGCGAGCCTGCGATCGCGGCGCTGGTGCAAGCCAAGACGGCGGTGGCGCTCAGCAAATACATCAATTTCACCCATCGCTTCGGCGAGCTGGACCGGAGTGCGATCGGCGTCAAGTCTGTCGATATCGTCAAAATCGTCGGCAATCTGATCGACAACGCCTTCGATGCCGTGATGGATCTTCCGCCCGTGAGCCGCAACGTCGAGCTGCAGGGGTGGATGGAGAACGGGCATCTTCATATGACCGTATGGAACGAAGGGTGCCGGCTTACGCAGGAACAGCGGCAGCATATGTTTACGCCGGGTTTTACGACAAAGCGGGGCGGCCATTCGGGACTTGGTCTCAGCATTGCCAAATCGCTTCTACTGCAGTATAAGGGCGACATTGCCGTAGAGGCGGACGAGGAAAAGGGGACGGTGTTCCACATTTCCTTGCCGATCCACTAAGGAACGAAGTAAAGAAAACCGTGTCTGCGCGCGTAAGCCGCCGACACGGTTTTTTGTTTGGGAGAAACAACGAGCAATCCGACAATCCCTAAACTGCCCGCCGAAAAATTTTACCTCGAAACGAGGGCGGGGAGGCTGCTTAGCGGCATGTACTCCGCTCGGCTTAAACGTTTGCTCCATAGGCGAAGCTGGAGTTATTTGTTCGTTTCGCCGGCAGCTTGCTCGTCCTGCTTCGGCTCGTTCGAAATCGACACGACGCCCGTCGGGTCCACGCCGTACTTCAGCTTCAGCACTTCGTCCAAGAAGCTCATCGGTACGAACAGGCTGCCGTCCTTGAGCGACGGGGCTTTGCCGAGGGTGATCAGCATTTTGGCGAACGAGTAGCGGTCTTCCCCGACTTTGACGGAGGTCCACTGCGCGCCTTTGGAAAGCTCGGCCGTTTGCGTTTCCTCGTTCCAGCCATAGGTGTAGCCGAGCGCTTCGGCCACCGGCTTCAGAGGGATCATGACATGCTCTCCGTCCTCGTAAGGACGCGGCTCGCCCAATCCTTTCCCGTTCACGACCAGTACCCAGTGCATGCCGCCGAACGAGTCCTGCGGTTTTTGGTCGGTGCGGCTGATGGAGAGGGTTCCCTCCGTGACGGTTACGTTCGCTTTAAGCACGTCAGCGGCAAATTGAAGAGGCACGTACGTTTTGTTGTCCTTCAGCTCGGGCGCCGTTCCGAGGGTGATCAGCATCTTGGCGAAGGAGTAGCGGTCTTGGCCGATCGACACGGATGTCCATTGGTTGCCCTTCCGCAGCTCGGCCGCCATCGTTTCGTTGTTCCAAGAAAGCTCGTAGCCGAGTGCTTCGGCAACGGCGCGAAGCGGTATCATCGGCGTTTGACCGTCATGCTTATACAAGCCGGCATCCTGCACTGCCGCTCCGTTCACCTGAAGCGCCCATTTGCCGAATGCATCCGAATCGGCTGTAATTTCCGGCAGCCCCGCCGAAATCGGCATCGGCGTATCCAGCGGCAGGCTGAGCGTTTGGGCAATCGCATTGCCGTTCTCGTCCTTGATAGTAGCGTTTCCATTCCCCGTCGGGTCGTATTGGGCGAAAGCTTGCGCACCCATTAAGCTGATCGTAAGCGCAAGAGTGGTGGTGAGTGCTGTCTTTTTCATTGTGGTCGTCTCCTTGTTGTCTAAGTTGATTGGGAAAGTGTGGCTAGAGATACGGTTACCTAGACGAGACAAGCCGTCAAAAGGTTGCGGCGATTGCGTTAAGGCCGTGGCATTCGCCTAAAGCGCGGCGTTCGGAGCCGTAATATCATGTAGTACTCGGCTGGCCAAAAAGGAGCGTCCACGCATGTACAAACGGATCGTTCATAACGGCATGCCTTGCTACGGCAAGCATGTGCTGCTTCATCTCGTAAACTGCAACGAGCGGATTTTGAGTATCGAAGAAGTGAAAACGTTTATCGGCGCGCTGGTGGAAGACATCGATATGCAAGCGTTTGGCGAATGCCATTGCTATCGGTTCGGAGAAGGGGAAGAAGTCGGATTGTCCGCTGTGCAGTTGATCTATACGAGCAGCATCACCCTGCATACGAACGATTTGCACCGGGAGGGGTATCTGGATGTCTTTAGCTGCAAAGATTTCTCGGCGGAACAGGTTGTGGAGAGCGTGCAAAAACGGTTTGCTCCGGAGCGCATCGACCATCAGACGATTATTCGCGAATAGCGGAAGATTGTACCCCGATAGCGTAGCGAAGCATCCTGACGAGCCGACCCGCGATAAATTCGGCATCCGGCATCATTCCGCATACGGCGAGGGAGTCGTCGCCAAGGTCGGTTTCCGCAAGGGCGAGCTCTTGTTCCGTTTCGACGGGCCGCAGTACGACAGCCAGACGTTGTTTACGCTTCAGAAAAAGAAGGGCGTATATATGGAGGATCCCTATGTCATGGGCAAAATCCTGCATTCGTGCGACCCGAATGCTGTGGCCGAAATGGAAGCGCAGCGGTTTGTGGCACGGAGGGACATTCGTCCGGGGGAATGGGTGACGATGGATTACGAAACGACCGAGGATGAGCTTTACCGGCCTTTCGACTGCCGCTGCGGGTCGGAACGATGCCGCGGCCGGATAGCCGGCAAACGCAGACGTTCCGATCCTTCCCCCTGATCGCATCGTAAATCGGCGATGAATCGCTGCCTGCAGCTTCGTTTATGGTATAATACGGAAAAAATGGTGCCGCTGGTACTGACGCAGGGCATCGAGCGATTAGGAGAAGCGTTCCTTGCAGACGCAAACCGAAATGTGCCCGAAATGCGGGCTACCCATGCCGGTTCACCCCGGTTACGTCACTTGGTGCGACGGCTGCCGCTGGAACATCGATCCCCAAGCGGCAATACGCAAGGAATCGGCTCTGTTCGAGAGGCTTCACCGAAAGCTCGGAGAAGCCGCAAGTCAAAAGCTGCTCGGCGAAGCGCTTAACCGGCCGGTACGGGAGAGAAGGACGACCGCCGGGAAGGCGGCGGCCTTCTGCTTCGCAGCCTTGCTATACGGCTTAGTGTTATTTATGGCCGTTTTAGCGATCGCTAAGTTTACGGCGGGACGAACGATAGGAGAGTGGTTGGAGGGGAGCATTTATGCCTCCGCTGTGCTGCTGCTTCGTCCCCGCATTTTCAAGCATAAGGGGAAAATAGCCGACCGCGGCGAGTATCCCGCTCTGTATAAAGCGGTCGATGCGGTTGCCGATGCGCTTCATGCGCCCCGCGTGCACGGTATCGTAATCAATTACGCTTACAATGCTTCTTTTGCGTTGTCGGGCTGGCGGCGCAGGAGGTTGTTGACGGTCGGCATTCCGTTATTCGCTGCGCTTTCGACGGAGGAAAAGCTTGCGATCATCGCCCATGAAATGGGGCACAATGCGAACAAAGACATCAGCCGCGGCCTGTTCGTGGGCACCGTGCTCTATTCCCTGGGAAGGCTATATACAGCCGTTTACCCGAAAACGGACTATTCCGGCCTAATAGGTTGGCTTGCGCCGCTGCTCGGATGGGTCCGAGAGCTGCTTTCGCAGGCGATCTTGTTTGTCTGGTTCTTGTTGGGGATAACCGTCTGGCGCGAAATGCAGCGGGCGGAGTATGCAGCGGACTACGCGGCTGCCGCCGTTGTCGGCAGGGAGTCGGCGGTTTCCGCGCTGCATAAAATGTATTACGAACCGACGTTCTACAGCACCCTGGAGAAAGTCGGCGATTATCGCTATACGAAGCGGCTGTTCGAGGAATTCCGCAACCGGATCGTGACGGTGCCGGACCGCGAAATACGCAGAATTACTCTGCTGATGGAATCGGAGACGTCCCGCCTCGAATCGACGCATCCGCCCACGCCGCATCGCGTTTCGTTTCTGCAGCGCCAGTCCGTTACGGAAGCCGGACCGGCGCTTGATTCCAATGATTTGGAAGCCTTCGAACTCGAATTCGAACGAATCGAAGCGCAAATGGAGAAGCGTATCCTAGATATGTATAGAGCATACCGGGAAGCTTCGTAACAGGCCTATAGAGGAAAGGAGACGCTTTTATGGATAAGCAAAAGCTGATGGAGCAGGCCGTGCGCGTTGCCCATGAGAATGTGGAGTCCGGCCACGGCGGGCCGTTCGGCGCCATCGTCGTCAAAGACGGCGTCATTATCGGAGTCGGCCGCAACGAAGTAACCGCCTTGCATGATCCTACCGCGCATGCGGAGGTTCAGGCCATTCGCCAGGCGTGCCGGCATTTGAACGATCACCAGCTCGCGGATTGCGAAATGTATACGAGCTGCGAGCCTTGTCCGATGTGCTTCGGCGCCATCTATTGGGCCAGGCCGAAGGCGGTCTACTACGCCTGCACGAAAGAGGATGCGGCGAAGGCGGGCTTTGACGACCGTTTCATCTATGAGCAGCTGGAGCTGCCTATGGAGCGGCGGTCGATCGAGATGAAGCGGGTATACCCCGCGGACGGCGATCTGCCCTTTCAGGCTTGGATGAAGTCGGCGAACCGCGTGGAGTATTGAGTGAGGGTGGGAGGTCGCGATATCGGGATGGCTGATGCAATGAAGGAAAGGCCTGTTGCGCTTATAACGGGAGCGTCGAGCGGGTTCGGGATGCTCGCGGCCGTTGCGCTGGCGGAAGCGGGCTATCGCGTCGTGGCGACGATGCGCTCGCTTTACAAGAACGGCGAGCTGCTGGAGAGAGCGGCAGCGGCCGGCGTAAGCGAGAGAATGGACTATGCCGAGCTTGACGTCACGAAGCGGGAACATATCGAGCGAGTCGTCCTCGACGTAGCCGGCCGATACGGACGAATCGACGCGCTGATCAACAATGCCGGCTACGCGGTGATGGGCATGATCGAAGAAGTGCCGATGCAGGATTGGCGGGAGCAGCTGGAGACGAATTTTTTCGGCACGGTGGGGCTGACGAAGGCGGTCCTCCCTTACATGCGGGCGCAGAGGTCAGGTGCGATCGTTAACGTCAGCAGCGGCGCGGGACGGATGGGCTTCCCGAATACGGGCGCGTATTCCGCATCCAAGTTCGCGGTTGAAGGGTTCAGCGAAGCGCTGCGCTTCGAGCTGCAGCCCTTCGGCGTTCGCGTCGTGCTGATCGAGCCGGGTACATATAACACCGGTATTGCCAACAAGCATGTGTACCATGAGGCGCCGGATTCCCCTTATGCGCCGATGATTCGCTCGTTCCGGTCCTACAACGAGAAGGCGGAGCGCAGCGCCGGCGATCCCGCGGTCGTCGCCCGCACGATCGTCCGCGCCGTGCAAGCGCGCAGGCCTCGCATGCGCTATGTGTGCGGTGCGGACGCCAAGAGCATCGTCATCATGAGGGCGATGCTGCCATGGAGCTGGATAGAGCGGATCATCGCGAAAATGCTGTAAGCAGGGCAGGGCGGACAAGGTAGGGCAGGCAGGGCAGGGCAGAGCGGGCAGGGCAGGCGGGGCAGAGCAGGCAGGCAGGTAGGGCTGGCGGAGCAGGCAGGGCAGGCAGGGCAGGCAGGGCAGGCAGGGCAGGCAGGGCAGGGCAGGGCAGGGCAGGGCAGGGCAGGGCAGGGCAGGGCAGGGCAGAGCAGGCAGGCAGGCAGGCAGGCAGGCAGGCAGGCAGGGTAGGGCAGGGCAGGCAGGGTAGGGCAGAGCAGGCAGGCAGGTAGGGCTGGCGGGGGACGACACGGGAGTTTTACGATGTTGTGACCTACCTTGGTGAGGTTCGCCTGTTGGCGGTTTGACGAAGTCGGAGTAAAGTCGGCTCTAACAAACTATGTTATAGACGGTGAGTGGAGAGCCGCCTAAAACTAACTGGAAATCTTCACGTTAAGGGTTTTATCGAATCGGAGTGCTCTGCGTCTAACTGGAAAATCTACAGCACATTTCGATATAATCGCCGGAAAGAGCGGTTTTAGGTTAAGATAACGGCAGTTTTTCCAGTTAGGTGCGCGATAAAAACAGGGGATGTGAAAAATAACTGTATTTATTCCAGTTATGGTTCGATAAAGGCGCCGGAGATTTGTGCAAAGTTTGCAGGAGCATTCCCCAGGACGATGGAATGCGAAAACAACGGTAGTTATTCCGAACGCCACGCCGCCGCCAGCCGTTGTTCCGTACCGCGCAGCTCTCAGCGGCCGTTCCGGCACCGCGCGCAGCTCACAACCGCCGCCATCCGCCGTTCCGCACCGCACTGTGCAACAGAACGGTGAGGTGATGCGTGTTGGAGGTCAATCCCGCGAAGCTGCCCCAGCATACGACCGCTGCCACGCCGCCGGAACCTCTCGGGTTCCGGCGGTTTTTCGCGTTCGAATCAGTGTTTCGCTCGCATGGCTGCGAGCATGCTTCTAAAGCGGCGGCACCCTCCAGCTGCGCCGCACGTTCCTCAACTGCCGCCGTAAGACATTACAGCAGCGGCTGCTCCCGCTCCTGCATGACGAGCGACGGCGAGTGGCCGGTCAGACGCTTGAACGTGCGGTGGAAGAAGGAGGCGTCGCAGTAGCCGAGCGATTCCGCGATGTCTCCGATGCCGAGCCGGGAGTGCCGGAGCAAGTAGAGCGCGGTTTTGATTCGCAGCGCGTGCGTATATTCGCCGATGGTTTGTCCGGTTACTTCCTTGAACAGAGCGGCGGCGTAGCTGGGACTGATCCCGGCTGCCCGGCCAAGGTCGTCCTTCGTGATCTTCTCCCGGTAGCGGTTCTGGATGTAGGCTTTCATCACATCCGCATGCTTAAGCTTGCCGGATGACGGAAGGCCTTTGTCGATTTCCCGGTTCCAGCGGGTCAGCACTTCTAAAAGCAGGGCGAGGCACATCGTTTCGCGATAGGGGAGGCCTTCGTTCCACTGCTGATGCATGATGCGGAACCGTTCCAGCAGGAGTTCGGCTTCGCCCGTTTTTTGTTTGATATACCTGCGGGTCTCCAATATGGGAAGCGGTGCGGGAGGCGGCGGACCGGCGAAGGAGACGACGTATTTTTCGTGGGAGCGGGTCGGGATGCTTTTTCCGTAGTAGGCTGTGCCTCCCGGAATGAGAAGCAGGTCGCCTTGCTCCAGCAGCAGCTTTTCGCTTCCGAGCCAGTACATGCATTTTCCGTAGCAGATTATGACGAGCGTGAAAGCCGAGCGGCCGCTGTCCGCCTCTTCATACCATTCGCTTCCGGTATCGTGGCGAATCGAGTCGATCTTTATCATGTCAGCTCTCCTTCCATCTCGATAATACTATTTTACATATAGTTGACTATTGTTCATAGATTCTTTTGATCGGGAGGATTACAATAGGCATCGACAAATACGAAGCGAAGCTCGGAATCTTATTAGGGGCTCATGCTAGGAGGCAACCGCACCATGCGTAAAACCAAAATCATTTGTACAATGGGACCCGCTTGCGATTCCGTCCCTGTGCTCAAAGCCATGATTCAAGCAGGTATGAATGTGGCACGCTTGAATCTGGCCCACGGCGACTTGGAGGAGCACCGCAAGCGGATGGACAATGTCCGCCAGGCGGCGGCCGAGCTGGATGCGCCGGTGGCGATTTTGCTGGATATTAAAGGGCCGGAAATTCGAACGGGCCTGCTCAAGGAAGCTTCCTGCGTGCTGCAGGCGGGCGAACGGGTTACGCTGACGACCGAGCAAGTGGCGGGGGATGCCGAGCGGCTGTCCGTCTCTTACCAGGACCTTCCGCGCGATGTGCAGGTCGGCTCGCGAATATTGATCGACGACGGGCTGGTCGAGCTGCTGGTGGAAGCGGTCGAAGGAACGGAAGTGCATTGCCGCATCGCCAACGGGGGAACGATCAAGCCGCGCAAAGGCGTTAATTTGCCGGGCATTCGCACCTCTCTGCCGGGCGTAACGGAGCGGGACGTACTGCATATCGGGTTCGGCATCGAGCAGGGCGTGGACATCATCGCGGCATCATTCGTTCGTAAGGCGGCTGATATTCTGGAAATCCGGAAGCTGCTGGAGGAAGGCGGAGCGAGCCACATTCAGATCGTATCGAAGATCGAGAATGAAGAAGGGGTGGAAAACCTCGACGCCATCCTGGCCGTATCGGACGGCTTGATGGTCGCGCGCGGAGACCTCGGCGTAGAGATCCCCGCAGAAGAGGTACCGGTCGTGCAGAAGCTGATGATTCACAAATGCAACCTGGCAGGCAAGCCGGTCATTACGGCTACGCATATGCTGGACTCGATGCAGATCAACCCGCGTCCGACCCGGGCGGAGGCGAGCGACGTCGCCAATGCGGTGCTCGACGGCTCCGACGTGGTCATGCTTTCCGGAGAAACGGCCGCAGGGAAGTACCCGGTGGAATCGGTGGCGACGATGGCGGCTATCGCCGAGCGGGCGGAATCGATCTTGCCTTATGACGAGCTGCATGTGAAGAAGGGGGCGCTGCAAAAGGCCGACGTCACCGAAGTCATCAGCCAGGCGGTCGTCAATTCCTCGCTGCAGCTTGACGCGAAGGCGATCATTACCCCGACCGAGAGCGGCTTTACGGCGCGAATGGTTTCGAAATACCGGCCGAAGGCGCCGATTATCGCCGTAACACAGAACGAGCATGTGCTGCGCCGCTTGAGCCTCGTTTGGGGCGTTATCCCGGTGAAGGGCGACCGCGTCTATTCGACGGACGATATGTTCCGCCTGGCGGTCGATTGCGGAACCAAAACCGGTATCGTGCAGGCAGGCGACCTCGTCGTCGTATCGGCCGGCGTTCCGGTCGGACGGTCCGGCTCGACGAACCTGATCAAGATCGAGCAGCTGTAATATTCGCGGTTGAGTTTCATAGGAAAAGGAGCTGTCCCTTACGGGGAACGGCTCCTTTTTGCGTACAGGCTGTATTATTCCTGCCCCTCCGCCGTTAAGCGGAGCTCCGCATCCTCTTTGTTGTCGCGGACCGTTTTTTGCAGGACGAAGGCGGACATCGTCAAGAAGAGGGCCGTTACGGCGTAATATCCTTGTACGGAAAGCGGCTGGTTCAGGTTGTAAATGCCGATGAAGGTAGCGAGCAGCGCGCTGGCGAACGAGGTCCAGGCCAGGAAGGTGAAGGCGCTTGTGTTGCGCTTTTTGAAGGACTCGGCGTCTTCCTGATTGTCGCGGATCGTTTTTTGCAGAACGAAGGAGGACATCGTCAAGAACATGGCGCATACCGCATAGTACCCTTTGACCGGAAGCGGCTCCTCCAGCGTATAAATGCCGATGTACATGGCCAGGAACGCCAGTGCGAACGAAGCCCAGGAAAGAAATGTGAAAGCACCCGTATTGCGTCTTCTCGTTATCATCATGATCAACCTCCGCTTATTTTTTATTACGTCGTATTAGTACCTGCTTCTAAATCTTATTGTACGGATTTTACGAATGGAAATAAGTACTAACTTTCTCTAGTACTATTCGAACGGCGAGCGTGCCGTACGAGTCTCCTTCGGTATACGGACTGGCCATCCTGCTCGCCTTACGGGTGAACGATAAGGGATGGGCCGAGCAGTTGGTTAAACAAATGCTAACGCTGCGGGATCAAGACCCGTCCTATGCGGGAGGGTATGTGTTCGGCGGAAATACCCATATTTTCGACAATCTGTTTGCCCTGCTGGGGGAGACCGCTTGGCGGCAGGCGAGGAAGTAACCGGATTGTACGGTGAATCATCAGGGTAATGGTTATCGAGCAGGAAAACCTATAAAATAAGGAATTTTGTCGGATGTCGACAGCTGTAGCATTTTGTTACACTTATCGGGTAAAGCAGTCCTCGCGGGGTTTCGGACGAGGGCTGCTCTCTTTTTTTTAGGGCCAAACTAGAGGAAAGAAGGAAGAGCATGGATGGGAAAATAGCCACAAAAAACGCGGAGCGCGGTTATGCGATGTTGATCGGCCTCATGATGGTGCAGCAGCTGCTGATTTATTTAAACGTTTATCTCGATCAGAGCTACACGGCAGTTGAAATCGGCTTCAGCATAGCGGCTTTATCGGCCTTGCTGGCCGGATTTATCGTGCCGCTCGGGGTGGCTGTCGTCGGCGTCTTTGTTTTTGTGATCAGCTATCTGGTATGGCTTGTTACGTATGCGCATGCGGACGTCCTTACCGTGACTTGGCTGTTGCTGATCCCGGCGAACGGCGTGATTGCGGCATTCGTCAAGTCTCATTTGATCCGCAACAAGCGAGTCATGGAGCGCCTGGATGAACTGAAGGACACGAATCCGCAGATGGATCTGGATACCTCCCTTATGAACAAGGAGGCGTTAGCCGATATGGTCGTCAAGCAGTCCAATTTGGCAAAACGGTATACGGATCGATACGGCTTTTCCATGGCGATGTTCAAAATAGAGTTTCTGCCGTTGGTGCTGGAATCGTTGGGTTCTGTTTTGTACGCCCAGCTCTTGCTGGAGTTATCCCAAACGATCCAAAAACAGCTGCGCTTCGAGGATTATAAATTTTCCATAGACGAGGGACGATTTATTATTCTGTGTCCGATGACCGACCGGGACTATTTCGACATGGTAACGGACCGCATCAAGCAGGCCATGATGAACGTTTCCTTTACGGGCAAGAACGGGCAGGAGCTGAAGCTTATCGTCCGCACCGGGGCCATTGCGTTCCGCAAAGAGCAGTTCGGCCAATATCAGCGGATCGACGATGTCATCGCCGCTCTGGAAAGAGGCACCGAGACGGATCTTGTGGCGGAATATGTCTGACAGGAGAGCGAACGGCAAAGGAGCGTGGGGAGTCGGATGAATTATACGAGCTGGTTTATTCCGTTATGTATCGTCGTTTCCAGCCTGTTCGCGGTATCGATTGTGATCCTGACCGTCGCTACGCTGAGGTTTCGGGCCAAAGTAACGCGAAAGTACGATCGGGGGAGAGCGAATGGCTGAATGGTTTTTGTTGTTTTCCATTGTAAGCATTTGGATCGCCGTGTTGGAATCCATCGTCATTATGGCCGGAGCGATCCGGTTTATCTCCAGGCAAAATAGAACGCCCTTGGTCATTCCGAATCGTATGGATGATTTCCCGAACGTTACGGTCATGGTGCCGGCGCATAATGAAGAAGTCGTGATTGTCTCCACGGTGGAGCATATTTTGAAGCTGAACTATCCGGAAGATAAAGTGCAGCTTATCGTCATTGCGGATAACTGTTCCGACCAGACGGCTGCGAGGCTGAAGGCGCTGAAGGACAAGCCCGCGTTTCGGCATCGCAACTTTCATATTATGGAGCGGACGGGTACGGGCGGCAAGTCGGGTGCGCTGAATGACGCGCTTAAGCTTGCGACCGGCGAGTGGTGCTGCATTTACGACGCGGATGCGGCGCCGGAGAAGAATGCGCTTCTCTTCTTGACGCAGAAGGCGATGGAGAAGCCGGATTTATACGGAGCCGTATTCGGACGGAATAAAGCGCGTAACCGCAATCAAAATTTTTTGTCCCAATGCATCAACCTGGAACTGGTCACCGTTCAGCGCGTCCATCATACGGGACTTTGGGAGCTGTTCAAGCTGGGTACGATACCGGGCACCAATTTCATCGTCAAAACCGCGCTTATGCGCGAAATCGGGGGATGGGACGAGCAGGCGATCACCGAGGATACGGCAATTTCCTTCGAAATTCTGACGAGAGGCCAGCTGATCGCCCTCGCGCCGCAAGCGGAAGCGTACCAGCAGGAGCCCGAGAAGCTAAGCGTCTATATGAAGCAGCGCGGACGCTGGTCGAAGGGGAATTACCACGTCATCATGGACAACATTCACCATCTGTTCAACGCGACAAGCTGGCGGATCAAGCTTTTTATCCTCTATTATGCGGCGAGCTATTTTTGGTTCATGATAGCCATCATCATTTCGGATATCATTTTTGTCGCCAATATCGTTTATCAAATCGCGGCGCTGGTTAACCCTGATTTCGTTTCTCCTTTTTCGTTCTCGGGAGACGTCTATGTGTTTTTAATGATTGCTTGGGCGCTTATGTACTACATCTACGTGCTGCAAATCAATCTGGCCTTAGCGGCGGATATCGGGCAAAGCAACATTCGCAATTTTATCATTTCCTGCGTTTCGTATTTTACTTATGCGCAGCTGTTCTTGCTTATTTCAGTGAAGGCTTTTTACTCCTTGTGCGTGGACAAGATTGCCGGCAGACAGACGAAGTGGTATAAAACGCAGCGGTTCGACTAAGCGTGCATACAAAAAAAAGAACCCGCAAGGCAACGGGCCTTGCGGGTTAAGTATATATATATTATCAAAAGGGGGTCGTCTTTTATTATAGGCCCGTATCATTAAGGGAAGATGAAGAGAACATTTCATTTGTGTAACAAATCGAAGGAGAGGCGGCGCTGAAAAAAAGAAGTGCCCGCAAGCAACGGGCCTGCGGGCTAAAATATATATTATCAAAAGGGGGTCGACTTTTATTATAGGCTCGTTTCATTAAGGGAAGATGAAGGGAATGTTTCATTTGTGTAACAAATGGGCCGGCAGCCCGTTTAGGCTGTTTTTATCATTGGCCGCATTTCGTATCCGTCTGATTTAGCAAGACGTTTCGGTCTTTTTCTGGTAAGATGATTGGAAAAACTTTGAAATCGGACGGAGGCGGCTAAGATGCGGATGGAAACGGAACGGCTGATCATAAGAGATTATCGCGAGGACGATTGGGCGTCTGTGCACAGGTATGCGTCAAGTCCGCTAGTCGCCGTGCATATGTTGTGGGGGCCGAATACGGAGCAGGAGACGAGGTCTTTTCTTCAACAAACCGTCGCGTGGCAGCAAGAATCGCCGCGAACGGAGTTTGAGCTTGCGGTGACGCTCCGCGATAGCGGTCTTCTCATCGGCGGCTGCGGGCTGCATGCGGAGGACGGGAAGGGCGAGATCGGTTACTGCTTCCATCCGGACTACTGGCGGCAGGGCTACGGCTCCGAGTCGGCGCAGGCGATGCTGAGTCTCGGATTCGAGCAGCTGAAGCTGCACCGCATCTACGCCACATGCAGGCCGGGCAATACCGGCTCGGCGAAGGTCATGGAGCATGTCGGCATGCGTTATGAAGGCTTGCTGCGCGAGCATATCAGGGCCAAGGGCCGCTGGCACGACTCCCTGCTGTACGCGATACTGGACCGGGAGTTCGCGGAGCGTCAGGGCGCAACAGGGAACGGCTGATGTTCTATTGCAGATGGTAATCGACGGTCTGCGATGGATCGAATCCAATTGCTTTCCGACGCCAGCATGAAAAAATCGACCTCGGCGGAGTCGTTCCCGCCGGGTCGATTTCATTTAAAGCTCGAATTTATAGCCGACGCCCCAAACCGTCTTGATATGCTTCGGTTCCTTCGGCTCTTCCTCGATTTTTTTGCGGAGGTTCGCAATGTGGACGTCGATCGCCCGATCGGTGACGAAGGAGTCGAAGCCGCGCAGCGCGTTAATGAGGGATTCCCGGTTAAATACTTTACCCGGATTGGCGCAGAATAGCCGCATAATCTCGAACTCGGAATAAGTCGTTTCAATATGACGGTCGTTGACGTAAACGGCCCTTCGTTCGAGATCGAGCGAGATGGTCTCGTCTCCCCGCGGAACGGACTGCGCAAATTCCGGCTCTGCGAGCGCGGCTGCGGCCTGCGAGGTGAATTGGGAACGGCGGATCAGCGCCGTAATGCGCGCGCTCAGCTCCCGCATGCTGAACGGCTTGCAAAGATAGTCGTCCGCTCCGGCCAGCAGAGCGTCGATACGGTCGGTCACTTCCGTACGCATCGAGACGACAAGTATCGGTACGGTGGACACCTCCCGGATGCCGCTGCACAGCTGCGTTCCGTCCATATCGGGAAGCACCAGGTCAAGCAGCACGATATCCGGGTTTACGGACTCCAGCTCGGAAAGGCCTTGCTTGCCGTTCTCCGCCCTCGTCACCGCGTAACCCTCTTCCGACAAATACATCGACAGCATTTCGCCGATCATCGGATCGTCTTCGATCATTAACACTTTGTTCATTAGATTCCACCTTTTTTTAAACAAAATGTTAGGAAAGTGTGGTCGTCATCAGCCTTTCTTAACAAAAATCTAATATGATTCTAACGGCCTATAAATCTACTTGGAATAAATATACTATAAATAGATAGGAATCGTCTATAGAATCGTAAGTGTTAGAAAAGTGTCAGTGCCTTTCCGGAATGTCAAGCGTTTTGGCCGTTTGCAGCACCTCGAGAAGCGCATGTTCGACGGCTTCCAGGGTATCCGATTCGGCCATGGTATCCTCGTTATTCCGGCGAATGTCCGCTTCCAGCAGCTCGGCGGCGGCATAAAGGCGCTCTGCCGCCAGATTGCCGGCTGCGCCCTTTAGCGTATGGGCAAGTCTGCCGGCGAGCTTTCGGTCACCCTGCTGCAAAGCCTCCCTCAAACGAGGCATGAAATCGTCGTATTCCTTGCCAAAGGTTGCCGCCATCCGTTTAAAGATGCCGATCCTCCCATCGAGCCGCTGGAGCGCGAGCTCCAGGCGGATGCCTGCGAGCTGGGGCAGGGGAAGCGTTCTCTCCGGCGGTTCCGGGTGGTCGAGCTGCCGGCTTACGGCCTCGCCGGGATGAAGCCATTTGGCAATAACCTCAAACATTACGCCGACATCGATCGGTTTCGTGATCACGTCGTTAAAGCCGATCCGGTAATATTCCGCGTGATCTTCCTTCATAATATTAGCGGTCATGGCCACGATCGGCAAACGGTCGTAAGCGTGATCGGCGCGAATGACCTTCACCGCGTCGCAGCCGTCCATTTCGGGCATATGAATATCCATAAGCACGATGTCCCAGCTCGCCAGTCCGAGCTTCTCCAACGCCTCGCGGCCGGTGCCGGCCACCGTGACCGTAAAGCCCCTGCTTCGCAGCAGCTCTACCGCAACCTGCTGATTGATCGGATTGTCCTCCGCCAGCAAAACGGTTCCCGCAGATTCGCCCGTCGCCGCCGTTTCGTGGATATCCGGTGATGCCGCCTGAAGATGCTTTTCCCGTTTGCGGTCCAGCAGCGCCGCAATGGTCTGGAACAGCCCAAGCCGGCTGACCGGTTTGACGATAAAGGCGTCGGGCCGGTTGGCGGCTTCCATCCCTAACAGTTCTTCGCGGCCGTAAGCGGAAGTCATCGCCAGCGTGGCTGCACGAGCTCGAACGGCGGCTTCGTTCATCGCGATCCATGTATCCGCCCCGTACATATCGGGCGTCTCCATATCGAGAATAACGATATCGTATACGTCCGCCGCATCCGGCCTTTGCAGCAGCTCCAGCGCGCGCTTCCACGATTCGACGCTCGTGACTTGGAACGAGAGCGACTGCAGCATCGAACGAAGCTTGCTGCGCATCAGATCGCTGTCTTCCACGACTAGCGCGCGGCGGATCGCAGGCGGGCCGGGAAGCTTGAACGACCGCAGCTTCGCATTAGCGGGGAGCTGGAAGGTAAGTGTGAACGAGAACTGGCTGCCAACGCCTTTTTTGCTGTAGACCTCGAGCGTGCCGCCCATCATCTCGATGAAGCTCTTGGAGATGACGAGACCGAGGCCCGTTCCTCCATATTTGCGGCTCGTGGAGCCGTCCGCCTGCGTGAACGGCTGGAACAGCAGCGAAATCTGCTCCTCCGATAAGCCGATGCCCGAATCGATGACCATAAAGCGGATCGTAACGGCTTCCTCTTGCTCTTCCAGCACCTGGGCTTTGATGATAACAAAACCTTTTTCCGTAAATTTGATCGCGTTGCCGCATAAGTTAAGCAAAATTTGCTCCAGCCGCAGCGGGTCGCCGAGCAGCGCGTCCGGCAATTGCTCCGGAGTATCGACCACGACTTCGAGCTGCTGCTTGCCTAGCGTCACGCTGAGCGTATCCGCGCATTTCCGGAACACGTCGTCCAGCTGAAAGCGCACTTTTTCGAGAGCAAGCTTGCCGGCTTCCACCTTCGAGAAATCGAGGATATCGTTTACGATCCGCAGCAGGCTTTGAGAAGATTCGATGATTTTCTTCTGATAGTCCTCCTGAACGGACGTCATATCCGTCTTGAGCATCAGCTGGGATAATCCGATGATGCCGTTCAGCGGCGTCCGGATCTCATGGCTCATTCTGGCTACGAACCGGCTTTTGGCTTGGGTGGCCTCCTCCGCTTCTTTCTTCGCCATGACGAGCTCCTCTTGCGTCTCCTTCAAGGCGGTTATATCTCTGAAAATGTTGACATATCCCGTAATGTTCCCGTCGGCATCGATAATTTTGGTGGAATTGACCATAACGGGAATGCGGGTGCCGTTCTTATGGACGTACGTCCGTTCAAAGTCGATGGATAGACGCTCGCTTGCGGCATACTGCTCGAAATAGGAATCCGCATCCACCTCATAGCCGAGCCGGGCCGCCAGCTCCGCCGCCGCTTCAGCGAGTTCCTCCATGTCGTGATAGAACGGGATTTTCTTGATATGGTTAACTTCTTCCGCTTTATAGCCGAGCAGTCTCTCCGCCGTCTTGTTGAAATAGGTTACCGTCCAGCTCGCATCGGTGCATACGATCGCGTAATCGTTCTGATTGATGATGGCCTCCAGCCGCTCGAACAGCGTTCGGAGATGCTCCACCATGCCGTTGACGGACCGCGCCAAAGTTCCGATTTCGTCGTCCTTCTCCACGGCCACCGGCTTGACGTTCAGATTGCCGCCGGCGACCGCTTCCGTTACCCGAACGAGCCGTTCGATGCGGGAAACGATCGGATTCAGCACGATCAGGAGCAGGACGGCCATAACGAGCTCGGCAGCGCCGACCGTAATGAGCGTTTTGCGCAGCAGCGATTGCAGCGGCTTCTGGAACTCGCTGAGCTTCGTGTCGATGACGATGAACCAGTTCGTATCCGGCACGGGGGAAGCGAAGACGATCAGCTTTTCGCCCTGCTCCGTCTTTCGAAGGCCTTGACCCGTCTGAATCGCATTTTGAAGCGCTTCCTTAAGGGAGGAAGAGACGTTCAGCATGTTTACCTTTAAGATTTGGGACGAATCGGGGTGATACAGAACCGTTCCGTCCTTATGAATCATGTAGGCGGTGGACGTACTGCCGAGCCGGATGTCAAAATATTTGCGGAACGCTTTGTCGGCGAACATCGCCTCCGTCAATGCGCCCGAAACTTTGTTGTTCGCATTGAAAATCGGAACGATAAGCTTCAGCACGATCTGTGTCGGATCATCCGTGCTGTAGAGGGGCTGCTCGGCAACCGCCTCTTTACCGTTCATCGCTTCCTTGAATAAAATGTCGTCTCGGATGTTGAGCGTATTGCCGCTGGTCAACGGCATTCGCCCGGTTGTATCGACGATGCCGTAGGTGCGGACAAAATCGGCGCGCGCCTGCTCGTTCTCCAAATACAGCATCTGATCGTCGGGCTTTCCGAAGCGAATGAGATCCGTCCGGCTCATGACCTTCAGCTCGGCCAGGCGCGTCTCGATCCATGCCGACAGCTCGTAAGCATGAGAGCCTAACGTAGAGGCGGCGTTGCTTGTCAGAGAGTCCAACACATGCTGCTTGGCGGCCCGGTAGTTGAGCGTTCCTACCAGCATTAGGCAAACGCTAGTCAACAAGAGGAGCACGACCATGACCCTTATCCGCAAGGAAAGCTTCATAAAGTACCTCCGATGCATAAAAATGGTGCTTTCTCACTATTATAATGCTGTCGTCGAATTTTGTCAGAAAAGTGTGAAGGGATAAAGGACATATTCTAATGTGCGGCTCATATTTCCTTAAAACGTTTCAATTATGATAGAGAGGAAAGGGGGGGACTTCATGATTCCTTCAGTAGTAACCTTCAAAAACAAAGCGATTCAGGTATACCGCGTCGATCATAAAGCGAATCTGGAGATGCTGGTCAATAAATTGAAAGAAATGGAATACGACTTTGTCTTTCGCAAAAAGCTCAAGCGTATTCTTTCCGTCGACTTGGTCCGTGATGTCGCCATTTTCAAGTATAACGACGGAACGAAGCTGTACTTGGAATTGTCCCAGGGTGAAGCCGGGAAAAACGCCGTGCGCGAAGAAGGGATTTCCAAAAAGTCCTTTCAATAATGACCGACCCTGCTGTGTACACGATACGAAAACGAAAAAGAACCTTCATCCGCCAGCCGAACGCGGGATAGAAGGTTCTTATTTTTGCGCATAGGTGATGGGCGTACTCTACTGGTACAGATCGGCCGACAAGTAGCGCTCGCCCGTATCCGGAAGCAGAGCGACGATCGTTTTCCCTTTATATTCGGGACGCTTGGCCAGCTCGGCTGCGGCATGGACGGCCGCTCCGGAGGATATCCCGACGAGCAGTCCTTCGGTGCGGGCGAGGGTCCTGGCGGCTTCGAAGGCGTCGTCGGCGGATACGACCGCGATCCGGTCGATGACCGAGCGGTTGAACACCTTGGGCACGAAGCCGGCTCCGATGCCTTGAATCCGGTTCGATCCCGGCTTGCCTCCCGACAGAACCGGCGATTCGGCAGGTTCCACGGCGATCACTTCGATGTTCGGATTTTTGCTTTTGAGCGCTTCGCCGACACCGGAGATCGTGCCTCCCGTTCCCACTCCCGCGACGAATACGTCGATTTGTCCGTCCGTGTCCCGCCATATTTCTTCCGCCGTCGTGTCCCGGTGCGCGGCCGGATTGGCCGGGTTATCGAATTGCTGCGGAATGAACGAATGCGGGATTTCGGCCGCCAGCTCGTTCGCTTTGCGAATCGCGCCGCCCATTCCTTCCGCCCCGGGCGTGAGCACGACTTCGGCTCCGAGCGCCTTCAGCAAATTTTTACGCTCCGCGCTCATCGTCTCGGGCATGGTCAGAATCAAACGATAGCCTCTGGCAGCCGTTACGAAGGCAAGGGCAATGCCCGTATTGCCGCTGGTAGGCTCGATGATGACGGAATCCCGGGTAATGATTCCCTTCTCCTCCGCATCCTTGATCAGCGCGTAGCCGATCCGGTCTTTTACGCTTCCCGCGGGGTTGAAATATTCCAGCTTTCCGATTATCGTGGCTTCGAGACCGCTATGTTTGCCATATCCGGTAAGCTCCAGCATGGGCGTGTTTCCGATCAAGTCGGTCAAATTTTTGGCGATTTTGGACAAAACGGTTCCTCCTTCGTGGTTCAACATTTTCATTAAATGCCGATTTGGATGGTCGGTTTAATTGTAGTCCTTCAAAAAGCAATGTGCAAACGAAGCCGCCTTAAGCAAGCAAGCGCAAGGGAAACGCTCCCCGTTACAAACTGAAAAGCCTCCAAATCCTTGAATGAAAGGATGGAGGCTTTTTGGCGTGTCATTTGTATGCAAAAGCAAGGATAAGCGGGCGTTAAGTCAGCGCGTTCGCAGGCTTCGTCCCTGCCCCTATTCATTGCTGCGTACCAGCGCTTGCATGCTTCTGGCGTAGTCGCTGGGGGTCATGCCGGTCATTTTCTTGAAATCCTTCGAGAAGTAATGAATGCTGCTGTAGCCGAGCCGTTCGGCGATTTCCGTCATGCTGTTCGTCTCTTCCCGGATCATTACCTTGGCCCGCTCGGAACGGAGCTTGCGCACGTAATCGGAAATGCCGCAGCCGAATCTCTTTTTGAAGGCTTCGTACAAGTGCGTCCTGCTTACCGCGAAGGTGCGGCACAGCGTGCGTATCGATAGGTCGCCCTCCACATTCGCCTCGATATGGGAGAGGAGCCGGTCGACGACCGACTTCTCGCGGTTCTCCTGAGGGACGGCGGGCAGCTTCGGCGCGGGAGGGTTCGTCCCGGCTCTGCGCAGCAGCGATACGAGCAAGATTTCCAAATAATTTCGCACCATATGCTTGCTGCCGAGCGGCGCTTGTTCGTTGAAACGGAACGGTCCGATCCTGCGGTTTCGCTCGAGCGGAGGCGGCAAAAAGGCGCCGTTGCCTTCCCGGATCAGCTGCGACAGGACATGGCGCTCGTCTTCGTGAAGTCTGAAGGTACGGCGGGCGAGCTGCCGCATCGCAGCGGATCGGCATTCGAAGGAAAGAATCATGACGTTCGGAGGCGTAACGGGCTTCGTCTGGCTGCGCCGAATCACGTCCGGCGGGACGAACAGGCAGTCGCCCTGGCTCATGGCGAACGTTTCCGGCTCGGCGTAAAACTCCCATTCGCCCTTGTCCACATAGAACATTTGCCAGAAATCGTAGCAGTCCTGCATGCGGAAGCTTTTGGGCAGCTCGGCATAGTGAAAGCTGATGATGTTGTCCACGTTGACGATGCGGCTCAGCTTCAGTCTAGGCAAGTCCATGGCTCTGCACTCCTCCCGGCATCCGGTGACGGTTTATTGTTGTAAACATTCTCCGCTTTGCCGCCGTTTCCTGCCGCTTCAGTTCCGAACGAAAGAACAAATCGGCCTGCCCAAAACACAAAGATTTTGCAGGGCGTTCAAGCTATGATGAGTGCAGGTGCGCACCACCAGCAAATTAGCGGAGGGTATCGAAATGACAAAGAAAATTCGTACGGCGGTAGTCGGACTTAACATGGGTTTACGGCATGCTTACGCGTTTCACGAGTCGGAAAAAGCGGATTTGCGGTGGGTCGTCGATCTGGACGAAGCGCGCGCGAAATCTGTCGCGGAGGAGCTCGGCTGCGGGTATGCGACGGATTGGACCGCCATTGTGGACGACATCGACGCGGTCAGCTTGTGCACGCCCCACCAGCTTCATGCGCCGCAGGCTTTGCACGCGATCGCCGCAGGCAAGCATGTGCTTCTGGAGAAGCCGCTGGCCAATACGGAGGAAGATTGCTTGCGCGTTATCCGGGCGGCCGAGGAAAAGGACGTCAAGCTGATGGTCGCCTATGTGCTCCGCTACGTGCCGTCGATCGTTCGGCTGAAAGAAGTGCTGGACAGCGGCAAATACGGACGCGCGATCAATGCGAACTGCTGGATCGAAGCATTCCTGCCGCCGAATCCGGGAAGCTGGTTTGCCAGCAAGGAGAAGCTGGGCGGGGGCGTTCTGTTCAGCCATGGCTGCCACTACGTCGATCTGATGCTGTGGTTTTTCGGCAAGCCGGACCGGGTAACCTCGCTGGGCACGCGCTGCGGAACGGAATGGATGGAAGGAGAGGGGACATCGCATGCCACCATCGCTTTCGAGAGCGGTACGCTCGGCCACGTCAGCTGCAGCTGGGGCATCAAGCACGCTGCGCCTCCCGCTTTGTTCCACATCCATACGACGGAAGGGCTGATTACCCTTTCGAGGGATTTGCTCAAAATCGAGGCGGTTACGGATAAAGGGCGCGAAACGGTTTATGAAGAAGATCCGGCGGCCTATTCAAGCAAGAGCTCTACGACGAAATACGAAATCGAGCATTTCCTGACCTGCATCGACGAAGGACGTGAGCCGGAGACGAACGGCTGGGACGCGCTGCAATCGCATCGGACGATCTGGGCGATGTACGCCTCCGAAGGCGTAAAGGTGAAGGTATAGAAGATTTGTTTAAAAGATAGCAGCGTTCATGCTGGAGGAGGAATGGCTATGTTGAAAGTAGGCATCATCGGTTGCGGATTAATGGGCAGCCTGCATGCGCGCACGCTGCGCCAAATGCCGGGCGTGCAAATCGCCGCGCTTTACAACCGGTCGCGCGACAAGGCCGAGCATCTGAGCAAGGAATTGGGCGGACAAGTATATGACAGCTACGAGGAGCTGCTCGAACAGGAGCTGGACGCCGTTTGGGTCGCGACGCCCGATCATCTGCATACGGACATCTCCATTGCGGCGCTTGAAGCAGGGAAGCATCTGTTCCTGGAGAAGGTCATTGCGACATCGCCGGAGGACGGCGCCAAAATCATAGCCGCGAGCGCCAAGCGGCCCGATCTGATCGCCATGGTCGGCTACCCGCTGCGCTTCGCCCCCGGCTACCGGAAGATGAAGGAGATTTTGTCGCGGCCGGATGCGGGGAAGGTGCTGCAGGCGTGGTCGATGCGCACTCATTTTCTCGTGCCGACGCAGCGGGTGTATGACAAGTACCGGGATCACTACTACGATACGCCGAACTGGTATTTCGACGGGAGCGACAAGGCAGGCCCCATTTACTCCCATGCCTCGCATGATTACGATCTGCTGCATTGGTACGGCGGCGATATCGAGAGCGTTTTTGCGTACGGCGCGAACAGCCCTGCGGCCGGAGGCGTCACCGATGCGTTTACGCTGGCGGTCCGCTACAAGAGCGGCGCGATCGCTAGCGTCAGCACCCCCTGGGTGACACGTGTCGAGAATGACGCCACGGGAGTCGCGACGGAGCGGCTGACCGTGGTCAATACGAACGGCGAAGTGCGCTTGAAGGACGACAACGGGCCGGAAGAGCGGATTTCGTTCGCCGAGAACGACATGTGGGAGCAGTTGAACGGCCATTTTGTCGCTTGCGTCCGCGAGAACCGTCAGCCGCTCGTCACCCTCGAAGACGGGCTTCGCGCGATTGCCGTTTCGGAGGCGGCGATCCGCTCGCTGCGCGAACGGCGGGAGGTGGCCGTCGATTACGGTCCGTCCGCGTCCAGACGGGAAGCGGCCAGCGGGGAGAGCGGAATATGATCAAGCTGACTTGCATGACTTGGCCCTACACGGCATTTTCATTCGAGCGCGCGCTCGAAGGCATTGCCGGCGCCGGTTACCGCTATGTGGCCTTTGGCTTGCCGCATGAAGGGAAGGAGATCCCGGAGCATGGGGACGATGCCGAGGCGAATGCGATCGTCGGGCAGCTGGAGCGGTTCGGGCTGAAGGCGGCGATGCTGGTGGGCACGCCATGGCTCGCGCCGGGCCAGCCGTCCAGCCGTGCGGCCCGATTGTTTGCCTTTGCGAAGATGGTCGGCGCGGACGAAGTGATCAGTCTCGGGACATGGGGCTACCGACGCTTCCCGGATGAGCCCTTTGCCGAGAGCGAGCGTGCGTCGGCCGATGATGCCTTCGCAGCGCATTTCCGGTTGGTGGCGGCCGAGGCGGAGCGCGCCGGCTTGACCGTGACGGTGAAGCCGCACACGGGCAATACGGCTACGGCGGACATACTGAAGCGGACGCTGGCCGCCATCGGCTCGCCTGCCGTGAAGGCGTCCTACGATCCGGGCAACGTCCGTTTCTACGAAGGGATCGATCCTGCCGCAGACTTTACGGCGATTGCTGACCAAACCGTATCGATGATCGCGAAGGACCATCGCGGCGGCCGGGCAAACGCCGATTTTCCGGTACCGGGCAAGGGCGATGTCGATTTCCCGGCAATATTCCGCACGATGCGGTTAACCGGGTTTGCGGGCCCGATCGTCGTCGAGCGGGTCGACGGGACGGACGGAGGCGCGCTGACCGCGGACGAGATCGACCGCCGTCTTGCTGAGGCCCGCGGCGGGCTGGCGAAGCTGCTTGCGGATGCCGGGCTGGCGGCGGAATAGGTAGTTTGGGCTGTGGTTGCTGATGGCAAGGCAAAACGAAAACCCCTTGTAGAGGGACGGCGTTCGACCGGTTTCGGTCAGCGTCTCCGTATGCAAGGGGTTTTGCATGCCGTTATGCGGGTTAACGCATCGGGGTGTAGAAGTTCTGCGTATAGTAAAGGCTCATATCGCCGCCAAAATGGACGCCGACGCCAAGCCGCGCGATATCGGACAGCAGATTATTGCGGTGTCCGAGCGAGTTCATCCAGCCCGCATGGGCATAAATCGCGTTGCGCTGCCCTGCGGCGATATTTTCCGCGGCTTGCCGGTAGATGATTCCGTTAGCTTTCATCCGATCGAAGGGAGATTCTCCATCCAAGTTCGTATGGTCGAAATAGTTTCGCTCCGCCATATCTTTGCTATGCTTCCTGGCGGTGTCGGCCGCCTTGTCGTCCCATGCGAACGGCGCCAATCCGAAACGCGCCCGCGACGCATTCGCGAGATCCAGGCTTTGCTTCTCAAAGCTGCTGCGCAGCTCTTTGCTGTAAGCCGGGTAATAGGTTTGCTGCGAATCTTCCACCGCTTGATCCACCAGTTGAACCGCTGCCGCCGTATTGTCCTTATGCTTGTCGAAGAACAAGGTTACATAGCTGCCGTCCGTCTTGTAAACGGCAATCTCGTTCTTATCGTGCGAATCTATCGTGTTTCCTTTGACGACCCGGATGGATTTCCCGTAGATCGCTTCGGCGTCGGCCGCCTTGGTGCCGATCTTCACGCCGCTGCTCGAGCTCCAGTTATCGGCATTGGAGAATAGAGCGACAACCTTGCCCGCTTGTATGCCGACCTGCACATAGTCTTTGTAATCGCCGTTGTAAATGTACCAGCGGAAGCCGTATTCGCTCGCATCCTTGCGGGCGGGCTGTCCGCGCTTGGCGATAACGGATGCTTCCGTTTGGCCGAGCTGCAGGCCGCCTACCGTAAACGCCGCGGCCGCAGCCGGAGCTCCGGCAGGGCCGTCCGTAACGGTCGTCCCTTTGTCCTTCATGTTCTTGATGAATTGAACGGCCTCAGCCCGCGTCAGGCGGTCGTTCTGCCCGAAGCCGTCGACGGTGTCGTCCGTCTTCCCGCTGGCGAGCCCTTGAGCCAGAAGGAAGCGAATCGAGCCGTCGACCGAATCCTGCTTGCCTTGCGTAGTCGTAATGAGCTGCGCCACGTTGCCGCGGTTGAACTGATCGGGCGACGTCACTTGGCGCACGGCCCAGCGCTTCTCGCCGGCTACGCGGTAGTATGGCGCATACCACGGTTCGCCGGCGCCGGTGGCGCCCGGCTGAATGTCGGGATACGCGCGAAGCAGCATCGCCAGGAATTCCGGCTCCGCCACCCGGCTTGTCCGGCTGGAACGTGCCGTCTTCGTAGCCGTCGACGATCCGCTGCGTCACCGCCCAGCGGATCGTGTCCGACGCCCAATGGGTTAGCGCGTCGCGGAACGAGCCGGCGGGATTGGGCAAGCTCGTTCCGCTTGCCGCGTTGGCCTGTTGAGCCGCCGGTAGCCCGGACAAGCTCGCGGCCGTAATCGCCGCCGCCGACAGGATCGAAAGAAGCATACGCTTCGGTCTTGTTGTTTTCATGTTCATCGTCGACACACTCCTTTACGGACAATATTCGACAATAATCGAGTTATTCCTTCCGTAAGCGGGGTGGAGAGGCAGTATTTGGCTCGAGGGGAAATGTTGCTGCTCAGGGCCCTATTCTATGCGTCCCGTCCAACCGGCACGCACAATAGAATCATTCGTTTGCCGCAAAAGATGCTCTTCACCAATAAGTAACTGGAAAAGTTCCAGCTTCTTTCGGCAGTTTGATCCGAGGTTCGGCACGAACTGGATATTCTCCATCTCATTCCGCATGATATGTACCGCAGATGGGGTATTCTCAGAATGAACGGCAGGTTTTCCAGTTAGATGACGTTACGAAGCCCCTAGAATAACATTTAACAGCATGTTTTCCAGTAGGGCAGTGGGTAAAGGGCAGAGAAATCAAGATTTTGTACCGTTAAGGGAAATCTGCTAAATATAAGGTTTTTTACGGTATAATTTAGAACAGACGTTCAAATAAAGGGGTTATCGCATGGATCGGGGCAGTACGGCAAAGTGGATAGAGGCAGGAAAAGCACTGGCAACTAATCCTTTCGCGAAGGTTCCGTGCCCGGAATGCGGAGACGAGGATCGAGACCAATAGGATAGGGATGCCCAGGGGGAACGATAATATGGAGCTTCAGAAATGGAGTGCGCTGAACGAATGGCTAAGCGTGGATGCGAGCGAGCTTGAAAGCAAGCTCGAGAGGGTGCAGAGTCTAATTTCCGGCATGGATATTTCGGAGCAAATGACGATTCATGCATCCTTGTCGAAAGAGGCGCTGCGCGGGTTGTTTTCCATACGAGACCGCATCACGCTTTCTCTTGATACGGTGGAACTCGTTGTCTGGACTTACTTCAAACAGCGGGTGCAGGAAAACGAAGATAGGCTTAACGACGAATGGGAAACAAGCTTGGTCGAAGAGTATAAAGCCAGCCGGAATATAGCGCTAGAAAGCCTAATTATCGGACTTCTCAAAAGAGATCGTATACCGCCGATGCAGCTGGAACGGCTCGAAAGCACATTCTCCTGCAAAGCCTTTCAAAAAGAGGCGGCGGCTTTTAGAGCCAGAAGCGTTGTCGGAAGCGGCGGCATGCTGTCGGAAGACCAGGTACTGCGTTTGATGGAGCGTAAGGCCTATGCTGCGCTGGCATTCGCGATGGACAACAAGGCCTTGACTCAGGAGGCGCTGGGACTTTTTTCCATGCCGGAAAAGTGTGCCGAGGACAGGAAAGCGAAGCAATCGCTTTTTGAGAAGGCGCAAAAGCTTCTGGACAAAAGCGAAGACAGCCCAAGCGGTTGAAAGGAGTCGAAGGGGATTTCAACTCCCGTCGAATATTCCAATTTATCCTATTATATGAATTATTTTAATAAATACCACTTACTAGAACATATGATATACTACTCCCAGTAACACCACCAATGACCACTGGGAGGACATCATGAAGAAACGCAACTTGCTAACTAGAACCATTGTCGGTGTAGGCTGTCTCTCATTGCTTTTGACGTCCGGACTTGTCGCGGCTCCGAATTCGGCTTATGCGGCCACGGGAACTACCGCGGCGATCGCGTCCACATCGTCTGCCAAAGCGGATAAAATTATCGCACTGGCTCAATCGCTGAAAGGAAAAGTCAGCTACAAATACGGCACGAACGATCCGAAAAAGCTGATTTTCGATTGTTCGTCGTTTACGAAATATGTTTTTGCTTCTCAGGGCGTATCGCTGAAATGGGGCTCGAGCGCGCAAAGCAAGCAGGGCACATATGTTTCGAAGAGCAACCTGAAGAAGGGCGATCTTATCTTCTTGAGCGTAGGCACGCCGGGTAAAATCAACCACGTCGGCATCTACATGGGGAATGGAAAGTTTATACATAACACCATCGGGAAATCGGTGAACGGCATCGTCGTCAGCGATTTGAACTCGGCTACCTATTCGAAGCGGTACATCACCGCCAGACGGGTATTGTAGCATTTTGAGAGGGGACGAGTCCTCTCTCTTTTTTTGTTGGTATGAGAGTTTCTTACATCTTGCCTAGCTGCAAGGTGTTTTTTTGCGTTGATAGCAAATGAACAGGAGATGCGGGACGGAGGGTTTGAGAATAACGGATTTTCGAGGCGCTAATGTTCGATGGACTTCGTTTGGTGGCATATAAGGCCCTGAGAGTCCGCTATCGCCGGTCTCTCGGTCCCCGTTCACTGCTGTTTCATGTAAATAGGCCGCTAACTACCTGTTGGATGGTTATTCTCCTGTAATTTTGTGACGGAAAGAGGGGCAGCTGATTATGGAATAAAATCGTTGTCGAATCCAGTCGTTACCATGTAAAATTATGCTATTCGTTTTGTTTTAGGGTCGATAGTCCTAGCCAACTTCAGGAGATGAGCAGCCTAGTATGATTTGTCCGAAATGTCAGACGGAAAATAAGAGTAATAAGTTTTGCAAAGTATGCGGTAATCCGCTTGGGACCGTACAAGCGGATTCGACACATAGCGAAGAAGTAGAGTTGGAAGCGGTATCAAACATGCATGCAGAGCGCGAGGCACATGAGCAAGCAGAGCAGGCGGAGGGGCAGACGCAAACGGCCCCTGTCCCTGTGCCCGAATTTCCGCATAAGAAGAGGAGGTTAGCGGCTTGGGCCGTCGGGGCAGCGGGCGGACTCTTATTGTACGCTTGCGCGATCGCATTCTCTCTTCTATGCGGATGGATCGGCAGCGGCAGCGTTTTGAAGAGCGACTTGGTCTATCATCTTCTAAAAAATGTAGTAGGCTACACGGCCGAACAGGCCGCCTATTTTACAGAGGATTTACGGCTCGGGATTTGGAGTCTTTTACTCCACACGCATGGGGGGGTGTATGAGGGAATGCTGACGCAGACGCCGGGAGATGCGGTCAGCACATGGATGGTTAAGGTTCCGTTCGTTACGTTCAGCCTTATTTTGCAAGCCGGATTGATAGCATGTCTTCGGGTTTTCCAAAGGCTCCCTTATGTCAAAGAGCGGCAAGGGGACGCACAGAAAGCGATTCAGCTTGTCGTCTGCGCATTCGTTTATGCGGTGCTCGTCACCGCCACCTTGATGCTGAGCGCGCCTTCGTCCACCTATACGCTCGGAACGGCTGCATACAAGCTTCGATTAAGCGTTTCGTTCTGGGATGCAGGCTGGAAATCGTTTGTACTGGCGGCTGTCGCTGGCTTGATCGGGTACGGCCCCTGGGCACTGCTGCGTACTAATAAGTTGACGGAGTGGCTGAAAGGATTTAAGAAATTCGCCATCATGCTCGGCGCCTTTTATGCGCTGGTGATGGCCTTAACCGTTACGAGCTGGGTTGTTTCCGAACGGACGAACCTGCAAAACTCGGATATGCTGACGATGGGCTCGATATGGAGCCAGTATCGGACGGACCCGCTCACTTACGTTCTGCTTCCGGATATCTTGCTTCGCGAACAGCTTTACTCGCTGGGCGCGAATTGGCACGTGTCCGGGCAAGATATGGCTCATTTATTGGATGCCAAGTATCCGTTCACATTGAACGCCATTACGGGCGTCTCGATACAGCCCGGCGCACAAGCTTCGGTCCAGAAGGGACAGCCGGCGGCGCCGGAGCAGGAAAAATGGGGGCGGTCATTGGAAAGCGCGCTGCAGTTCAGTTGGTTTAATGCGGCGCTGCTGCTTGTGTTCCTGTTTGCACTCGCTCAGTTGGCGATTCGAAAAGCAGGAACCTATCTGATTTCTGCGGGGCTCGTTACCGGATTGTTTACGCTATTCGCCGAATGGTCATCCATCCGCTTATGGAAATCCAATGCGGGCGGAGACGGAAGCTTGGTTGCCGCCGGTTGGATAGGCTTTGAATGGAGCAATGTTTTGACGGCATTTTCTGTAGTCGCTTTTGTATTTCTCGGGGCATCGTTTGCCGTGCAGTCGTTCATGCAGCGAAGCGTGAAGGGGGCGGACATCACGCATGGGCGCTAATATCTGGTTAACGGGGACGCTCGTTACATTTATCGTGCTGGCGCTTTCCGCGCTTGCGGTTACGCTGGCGTTCAAGTGGTACAGGCCCGAACGATTGCTGTTGAAGGGCGTCCCGGTACTGATCGTAACGCTTGCGGTGATGTCGCTCGCCGCCTTCTCCATACTTAGGGAACGGCCGCTGCTTGAGGCAGCCGAAGGGTCGGCGAATCTCGAGCTCTATAAGAATGCTTATTGGCTTGTAAACGAAGAGGCCGATTTTACTTTATCCCTCTCGAAAAAAATGTGGGAGCAATCGCCGTCGGCAGATACGAAATTCATCATGGGGCTCGCCTATTGGAAAAGCGGGCAAGCCGGGCAGGCAGGAGCTTTGCTGCGGGAAGCGAAGGAGCAAGCGAAAAGCGGCGACTTCGTCAAAGCGGGTGAGATCGACAAGCTGCTGGAGTCGCTGCCCGCCGCTCCCGTTGCGGCGTCGTCGACAGCGGCATCGTCAGCTTCGTCGAACACCTCGTCGTCGCCCGTGCCGTCCGCTTCCCCATCGCCTTCGGGCAAGGGCCAGACGGCTGCGCCGTCCGCTTCGTCGCCCGTCCAAGGACAACCGGCTGCCTCATCGGCGGCACCGTCCGTGCCGCCGTCCGTGCCGAGTCCCTCCCAGAGCGCAGCGCCGGCCTCCCCTAAACCGGCGGACACGCCGCCTCCGGCATTTATCGGAGATGCCAAGGCAGCGGCGGAAGCCCTTCTGGACAGAATCGACAAACAAGCCGTGCTTATGCCGAATGAGCGAAAAGCGGCGGCGCTGCTCGATACGGACAGGATGGATTACGTGCTGAAGGAGAAGCCTTCCCGCGCTAAAGACGCGCAAGCCGAAGTTCAGGCGGTGTTCGCGGAATCGGCGCAATCCGCTTCGGATTCCCCCGTATTCCGGGAAGCTGTCGCAAGGGCGGCCATCTATCTAGGGGATACGACCGTCGCGGAGAAGCTGCTGATCGGCCTCGTGAGGGACTACCCGGCGCTGAAACAGCCGCTGCTGCTGCTCAGCGAGCTTTACGTAAGCGGTAGGGTGAAGCAGCCGAATCCGCAAATTAACGAGCTGCCCCAATACAAGCAGGCCAAAATCCGTGCGGAACGGGAGCAGCGGAACCGTTTGCGGGAATGGGCGAAGCAGGAAAGAACCGGCAATGCGGAGAGCGCCAAGGTCGTCTCCCAGCGTATAAGCGAGCTGCGAAATACGCTCAACATCGGGACGCATCTGGCTTACTCGCTGCTGGAACCGATTGTTTCCTCCAAGGACCCGCAAGTCCGTTATTTGCTCGCCAAATATTACTACATGACGCATGAGGAGCAGAAATCGGCCGATCAGATTCATGCAATTATGGATGAGCCGGGCAAATTGACCGTTCCGCAGCAGTATTACGTGCAAGCGCTGCAGACGCTGCCGATCGATTCGGCGCGGTTGACGGTCGATCAGCTCCAGCAGAAAAACAAGCTGACAAGCGACGTCTATAACAGCTTTAAGACGCTGGACGGCAAACGGCTCAAGGACGCTCCGTTAACCGATGACGAGCGAAGCTTCTCCGTCCATCTAAGCAATGAGCTGATCCACTTAAACAAGAAGCGGATCCGAATTTCCTCCGTGCAGGCGGAGGCCGACGGAAAAGTCGAACTGTATGTCACGGCTGAAAATATCGAAGAGTTAAGCAAATCATCCATACAACTGAACGATACCGGCGAGAAAATAAGCGATTTTCAGGTGGAGAAAGTGAGCGAATCCAGCGCCTATAAACGCTCCGTCATGATGGTGATGGACCGCAGCGGCTCCATGCAGGGACAGCGCATCGACACGGCGAAGCTGGCCTCGCAAAATTTTGTCGAGCATCTGAAGAAAAACGAGCGTACGGGAATGATCGTATTTTCGACTGACAGCAGCATGCTGCATCCGCTTTCGGACGATAAGGGGGCCGTTTCTCAGGCTATTGCGACCGTTAAGGCGGAAGGCGGAACCAACATCGCGCCCGCTTTTCAAGCGGCGATGGATGCGGTCGGCAAGGAAGCGGGAGAGCGCGTCATCTTCATGCTGTCGGACGGGGAGGACCCCAATTTCTCCATCCCGGAGACGAGGCAAGCGATCATCAGCCGGGCGAACGAGGAAGGCATTACGATTTTCGCGATCGGCTTCGGCGCCGGGTACGAAACGCTTCGCGACGTAGCGGAAGGAACCGGAGGCAAATATATCGCGGCTGCGGGATTGGAGGACCTGATCGGCAGCTTTGCGGAAATCAGCAAGACCATGGAGCGTTCCTATAAGATTTCGTACACGCTTAGTCCGATGAAGGAAGGCAAGCATACCGTTCGTATGACAGGCCCTTCGGAAGCGTCGGCGTCGAAGGAATACGTGATAGGAAGCGGCGCCGTTTTTGCGAACGAGGGGGATGCCGGCGGCGGACCTGCTGTCGTGAAAGCGGACGGTGTGCGCATCGACGAAGCGAATCCATCGAGGCTAATCGCTTCCGGGACAGGTACGACCCGTGTGCAGTTTACGGGGTACGGACTCGATAAGGTGACGAAGGTGACGATGGATAACAAGGATATCCGCTTCGACCGCAGCGGGGCCGAACAGATCGCTATTACCGTAAGCAATAATCAGTCCATAGGAGCTCATCGCATCGTCTTCACCGCATCGGATCTGAGCGAAGCTCAGTATTTTCTGTCGGTCGCGCAGTCGGCTAACCAGGATTCGCGCTCGTTCGGCTATGCGACTGTATACGGCGATTTTATCGAGACGAAGGACACCGGCATCCGATTCGTCGGCAGCGCATCGATCGACCATTTCATCTACGATCAATCGGGCGAAATGACGCTTACGAACGAGAAAGAGCTGACGTTCACGGGCTTGAAGGCGGATGTGAACGGGGTTAAACGGGGCATCACGATCACCGAATGGATCGGCAAAGAACGCAAGGGCCAGGACACCGTCCGCATGGAGCGCGACGAGCTCGGCAAAACGTTCAAGCTGTCCAGGCGGGGCTACAGCGAAGCAATTGTCGATAACTTCGGGCTGGAATTGAGGTTGAAGCCTGAGCTTACTTACGAGGCCAAATTTGCCAAGGACGACGGTACTCTGAAAATGCAGGGCGGGCTGAAAGGGATGGCCACGCTGCATGATTTGAACAAAAATGCTAGCGATAAGCTGAAGAAGCTGATCAGGTTTACACCGACCGATATCGGCATCGAGCTTAGCTATGAACCGAAGAGCATCGAGTTCAAGGGAGAAATCGAAATGTCCGTTGCCCTCGCATCGATGGCAGAGGCGAACAATATTAAGGCCAGTATCCAATTCGACCCTTACAAAAATAAGCTCGTGCTGGCCGGAGAGACGGAGAAACTGAATATATTCAAGTTCAGTTTGGATAAAATCGGGTTGGCGAAGTTCGGTGCGGAAGTGGGCTGGGAGAACCACTGGTTTCCAAAGCGGTTAGGTGTCAACGTGGAAACGACCAAAGGCGTGAAGCTTGGCGCAACGGGACTGGAGCTGAAGGAAGTGTCGCTGCTTGCGGACTGGAGCTCCTCAGGCGAAGGTAAAATCGGCCTCGGTGTCGGGACGACTGCAGACCAGCCGGTGAAGAAAGCCATTCAAATGATCAACCGTATTCCGTTCATCAAAATCGATGAGAATGACGCGTGCCTGGTTTGTTTAGACGGAGAAGCGCAGGTCAAAAACATCGGAAACCCGGACTGGTCGTTTAACGGCAAGCTGGAAGCGAAGGCGCTTGGATTTTCCCTGCAAGAGAGAACCGTTTACTTTGACATTAACGAGGTAACGTTCGGCGCCAAAATCGAGCCGATCGGCTTTGAAGGCAATGCTTCGGTCGTATGGCGCGATCCCGACTTCAAGGAACGAACCGCATTGAAGTTTTTCGGCAACGTGGACCGGCTGAAAGTAACCGGCAAGCTTGCGATCGTGTTCGTCCCGGCTCAATTCGATTATTCGTTCATCGATTTCGAAGCGAATGTGGGGCCGTTCGATCCGCATTTCCGGATTGGCTCGGACCTTGACGTGATCAGGTGACAGGAGAAGGCAAGCGACCCGCTTGCCGTTTAGTAAGCGGCGTTTCTTGCGAAACGCCCGAGGAGGAACGGCTTTGCAGGAAACGAGGTTCGATTGTTCGGCGGAAGAGTGGGAGTTTGCCCGCTACCATGCGGAATTCGGCGGGAGGCAGTGGGGCAGCGAGACGACGAGGAGACTGTCCCTCAAAGGCTGTTTGACGAGCATAGCGCTCGTCTTCGGATTGTTTACTCTAGGAGCTGCCGGCACGAAGTGGCTGCCGGCTCCGTTCGACACGGTAATCGGCGTGGCTACCTACGCCTGTATGGCTTTGGTGATCGTCTATTTCATAAGGCTGGCGGCCCGGATGTCCAAACAGGAAGAACAGCTATTTACCACGCCGCACCCGCGTCAGAACATCGATTATTTGATCGTGGCGCCGGAAGGCTTTTGGGTCAATACGCATAACAACGTAACGCCCTCGGCAATGGCGTTCATCCGATGGGATAAACTGTATGGCATTTATTTTAACAACACGAGAGATCGAAGATTATCGGATGCCAACATGCTGGTGAAGCAGCAAAACTTTCGGAAGATACAGGCTTACTTGCCTGACTTCCGGGAGGATGCCGAGTGGGAGTACGACAACCGGTTCTCCTTGTTCATGGACTGCCGGGATACGTTCGCGTACACCGTACAGCTGCAGCTGCCGGAAAGCTGGCGCCGCGACGGTCAATTTATCCGGCTGGTCAAGCTCATAGAGACGTATGCGCGCATGCCCGTCAAGCCAGCGCGGCCCGAGCTATTCCCGATTTTTCGACAATGGCTGGAGTGAACCTAGATGATGCATAAGGGAGTAATTCGATTGGCAAGACGAACGGCAATCCTGGCAATTGCAGCAATGTGGATAGGGGCGGTCGGCTCGGGCCTTCTGTCCCCGGGGCGCGTGCAAGCGGCCGGCATAGCCAAAACGGAAACGGTGAAGCTTACGGAAACGATGACTTACGTCCAACTTGTCGTCACCGGAACGGCCGATGATTTCGACGTTGACCTGACGATGCCGGACGGCTCGAAGGAGCCTCACAAACAGGAGGATATGAGCAAAGCGATGTACTTCACGTTTGACAACAAGCGCAGCTGGCTCATCTATGAAGCGGCTGCCGGGGAGTACAAGCTCGATATTCAGAGCGGAAGCGACCAGACGTTCCAGGTTTCCGTCAAGAAAGAGATCGCCATGCCGATTACGACTTGGGAAGCGCCGGCCAATGCGAATGTGCAGGTCACGAATGGCACCGAGCTTAAGCTGTCTTGGAAGGTGGCGGGCGAACCGAGACCGGATCAAGATATCATCCGCTTTTCCCTCAAGCCGGCAGGCGGATGGGATGCGATGCCGCTTGGGGAAGCACCTCTTGTAAAAGGCGCTGCTTCGCTGACGGTTCCCGCAGCCGTTGCGGACGGGCAATACGAACTGCATGCCGTCGCCGACAATCGGACCGCGGCGCCTCAGCAAATCGATCCAAAGGTGACGGTAACCGTTGCGCGGGGAAATAACCCGCCGACGCTCAAACTGATGGAAACTAGCAAGCACGGCGGCACGATCGATTTTGATTTTCAGGCTCCGAACGGCTTGGCTTGGCAGGGAATCGACGTGAGGATCGTAGGGGACGCCAAAGATAGCAAGCCCGCTGTCTACAAGGTAGCGAAAGAGGAGCTATATACGGTAGATGACAAACGCGGGAGTGATTATACGGTCTACCGCTGGTCGTTATCCGTTCCGGGAAGCGGCGGGTACAAGGGATCATTCCAAGTGATATCCCAAGGAGGCATTTTGGGACCCGTCCAGCCGATAACGCCGTTTCAGGCCGTCATTCGCGACTGGTCGAAAGACGCCGTAAAGTGGTCCGTCGAGAACGATGCTACTAACCGGAGAAACGTCGAGGTGTCGTTATCCTTGCAGAAGGATTCGCGGGTGCAGGTTGAGCGGGGCAAGAACATGCTGTTCGACGGGCAAGTGAAGGCGGGAGACAAGGCCCCGACCGTCATCTCCGTTCCGCTGGAGGAAGGGGACGGATTGTATAACGTGCTTGTCGGAGACGACGACGGCAATGTAAATACCTATTCCAAGCGGTACATCGCCGACTTTACGCCGCCGCGGCTGCAAATGATTCAACCGATGGCCGAACATCCGAAGCTGCAAGGCGGATTCGCAAGCGGCTTTACGGAGCCGGGAGCGACCGTCCGTATCGGTAAAGTGGAGCTAAAGACGGGGCCGGACGGCTATTTCAAGGCGGAGAAGATCGGCTCATCACTCGATTTGACGGTGACCGACGAGAGCGGGAACGAGACGAGTTACCATTGGCGGGCCCAGTCGAAATGGAGCAAACAGGCGGCCTTTTTCGCCGGCGTTAATGGCCTTATTGCCGGGGCGGCCGTGTTTCTGATCGTGCGGCTGAGGCGAACCTCAAAGAGGAAATAGCCGAATACGACGGAATAGCGGGGAATTTCGGCAAAATCCGCTATTTTTGTTTGACAAACCGGCCGCTTGTCCTGATAATGATCGGTAAAGGGTGGGTAATATTTCCTGACTCCTTGCATTATCTTTATAGTAGAAACAGGTTCACCGAACGCGTGCTTTATAGCAAACGGATAACGATATGAGGAGGATACCGATGGGATTTCTCGACAAGCTTAAAGAAGGAGCCTCAAAGGCTGCAGACAAGGCTAAAGAAACGGTGGAAATTACGAGGTTGAACACGCAAATTTCAAGCAAGAAGAGAGACGTCGAAAGAAACTTTTCGAAAATGGGCGAAGCGGTGTTCCAAGCGTATTTGGCGGGGGATTTGAGCACCGCCGAAGGATCGATCAGCGAGATTAGCCAGGAGATTATCGGCTGGCAGAAAGAAATCACCGCCTTGGAGCTCAAGATTAAAGAGGTAAAGAACGAGAAGGATTGCGTTTGCGGCAAAGTGGTCCCGATAGAAGCGAAGTTCTGCCAGGGCTGCGGCCATAAGTTCGAGGATGCCGTACAGCCTGCTGCGGAAGCCGTGCCGGTTCAAGTTGTTTGCCCGTCTTGCTCCAGTGAAGTGGACGACGACGCGAAGTTTTGCGGCAATTGCGGGCATACGCTCGCTTAAAGAACGTCGGCTTTCTCGATGCCCCGCTGCCGCTCCAAAGGTTTTGCCCGTTGTATCCAGTTACAATAGAAACGATCCAAACGGCTTTCGCGAAGTATCCGCGGAGGCCGTTTTTTAATGGCTAAACAACAAACTAAAAACAACTAAATAAAGCAAAAACAAAATATTAATATACAGTTGACATTCCGTTAACAATCGGACCTTACAGTGGAACTACAGAGAGAATATAACGAAAAGCAAGGCAGGTGGGCGTGCGCTAACACATGATTTTCCTAGTATATCCATAGATAGCAGCAAGATTCGAATGCATTCCATTTATGATTTCGGGAGGAAGAGAAACGATGAAAAGGTTTTTGGCACTTGGCGTTACGGCGGCATTAGTTGTGGGATTGGTTGCGGGATGCGGCAAGAAGAGCGATGCTTCGGGCAATGAAATTACGGTATACACGGCGCTTGAGCAGGACCAGATCAGCGCGTATCTGGAGTCGTACAAGAAGCAATACCCGGACGTCAAAATGAACATCGTCCGCGACTCGACGGGCATCATCACCGCCAAGCTGCTGGCCGAGAAGGACAACCCGGTGGCGGACGTCGTGTGGGGAACGGCTGCGACGAGCCTCTTGGTGCTCGACCAGAACAAAATGATCGAGCCTTACTCGCCGAAGGGCGTGGAACGGGTTAGCCCGGAATTCAAGGATACGAACAGCAGATTACCGAGTGTATGAAGCGGCGGATACGCTGGGCGCGGGGACGCTGCGAAAGCTGTTCACCGTGACGCTGCCGAATGTGAAATACGGATTGATCAGCGCTATTTTCGTAGCGTTTACGCTTAGCTTTACCGATTTCGGCGCTCCGAAGGTAGTCGGCGGCGAATATCACGTCCTCGCGGTCGATATGTTTAAGCACGTTGTCGGCCAGCAAAACATGGCGATGGGCGCCACAGTCGGCATTTTGCTGATGATCCCGGCGTTTGCGGCGTTTTTCGTGGACCGGATTGTCGAGAGACGGCAGGGCCGCCTTGCGATCAATGCCAAATCGCAGCCGTTCGTGCTGAAGCCAAACGGCTGGCGCGACGGGTTTTATACGGGCTTTTGCCTGCTCGTTTCTCTTTCTCTGCTTCTGATGATGGGCGCTGTCGTATTCGCTTCGCTCGTCAAGGTTTGGCCCTATGATCTAAGCATCGGTTTTAAACATTATGATTTCACAAGCTCCGCCAACAGCGGCATGCAATCGTTCCGAAACAGCTTGATGGCGGCGTTCCTGACCGCGTTAATCGGTACGGCGATCACGTTCATACATGCTTATTTGATCGAAAAATCGCGCCTGATGGGCGGGATGCGGCAGCTGGCTTATATTTTTTTCTTTAACCATCCTAACAATCCGCTCGGTTTCCTGTACGGAACGATCTGGATCGTGGTGCTGGCGAACATCGTTCATTTTTACTCGGTTCCGTTCGTGACGGCGACGACGGCGCTGAAGAAGCTGGATAAGGAGTTCGAAATGGTGTCCGAGTCGATGAAGGTGCCGTTTTACCGGACCTTTTGGCGGGTTTCCGTGCCGATGTCGCTGCCCGCGATTCTCGAAATGAGCGTTTATTTCTTCGTTAACGCCATGGTCACGATATCCGCAGTCGTGTTCCTGTATGCGGCTGACTTCAAGCTGGCGGCGATCGAAATCGTCAATATGGACGATGCCGGAGATGTGGCGCCTGCGGCAGCGATGTCGGTGCTGGTCGTCTTGACGAACCTGCTCGTGCGAATCGTTTATGAGCTTGCGTCGAGGCGCTTGCGCAAACGAACCGAGGCTTGGCTGAGGCGCTAGGAGGGGGCTAAGGGGATGTTCGGCAAGCGGCGGCCGGTATAGGGTACGGACAAAGGCTGCTATTCGGTTTCGGCCGCAGGGGGACGCGGAGGAGGCAGACTCATTCATAGAAGGAGACGATGTTGATGATAAAAGCGGTTATGGCGGATTGGGCCGGGACGATGGTCGATTACGGGTGCTTCGCGCCGATGCGCGTTTTCGTGGAGGTGTTCCGGCAAAAAGGCGTCGCGATTACGGACGCGGAAGCCCGCGGTCCGATGGGACTGCTGAAACGCGACCATATCCGGGCGATTTGCAGGATGGAGCGGGTCGCCGAGGCGTGGCGGGAGAAGTACGGCAAGCTGCCGGATGAGAACGACGTCGATGAGCTGTATGCTGCATTTGAGCCGATGCTCCTCTCGATTCTGCACGACTATGCCGAGCCGATACCGGGAGCCGTGGAGCTGGCGGCCCGGCTGCGGGACAGAGGGATTCGCATCGGCTCGACGACCGGGTATACCGCCGAGATGATGGCAATCGTAGCGCCGGAAGCCGAGAAGCGGGGCTATGCTCCGGATATGCTGGTGACGCCTGAAGAGGTGCCGGCAGGCCGTCCTTATCCGTGGATGATTTATCGGAACGCGATCGCTCTGGGCGTCTATCCGATGGCGCATATCGCCAAGGTGGGCGACACGATCAGCGATATGCAGGAAGGGGTCAACGCGGGGCTTTGGACGATAGGCGTCGTGCTGGGAAGCAGCGAGCTCGGCATGAGCGAGGAAGAGGTATGCGACTGCGATCCCGCCGAGCTGGAGAAGCGGGTACGCGAGGTGGGAGACCGATTCCGGGCGGCGGGCGCCCATTATGTCATCGAGCGCATCGGGCAGCTGGATCTGGCGCTGGACGAAATCAACCGCAGGCTTGCGGCAGGCGAGCGGCCGTAGAAGGCAGGCAGGAGCGTGCGCCCGATAGGCCGCTCCTTCATAAATCTATTTACGCAGATGGAGGACTGAGTACAACATGAACAACCGAACGATTCCGCTTCCGGACAATCCGTATTTGCTGCTGACGCCGGGCCCGCTTACGACGACCAAGGCGGTCAAGGCGGCCATGCTTCGCGACTGGTGCACATGGGACAACGATTATAACGGGCTTGTGCAGGATATTCGCGCCAAGCTCGTCCGGCTGGCTTCGGCGAGCGAACCGGAACGCTATACGACGGTATTGATGCAAGGAAGCGGGACGTTCTCCGTGGAATCCGTGATCGGCTCCGTCGTTCCGCAGGACGGCAAGCTTCTGGTGCTCGTGAATGGCGCGTACGGAAAGCGGATCGCGCAGATCGCCGAGGTGCTCCGTATCGAAACGGCGGTCATCGATTTCGGCGAGCTGGCGCCTGTAAATGCGGCTGAGGTGGAAACGGCGCTCGCTGCCGACGCAGCCATTACGCACGTAGCGATCGTCCATACGGAAACGACGACGGGGATGCTGAATCCGCTCGCCGAGATCGCCCGAACGGTCAAAGCGCACGGCAAAACGTTTATCGTCGACGCCATGAGCAGCTTTGGCGGCGTAGAGCTGGATGCCGCCGCGCTCGGCATCGATTATCTGATCAGCAGCGCGAACAAATGCATCCAAGGCGTACCCGGCTTCGGCTATATCATTGCCGATAAAGAAACGCTCAAGGCTTGCGAGGGCAGGGCGCGCTCGCTCTCGCTCGACCTGTACGACCAGTGGGCGACGATGGAGAAGCACGGCGGCAAATGGCGATTCACGTCGCCGACCCATGTCGTGCGGGCATTCGCGCAAGCGCTGTTGGAGCTGGAGGCAGAGGGCGGCATCGCCGCGCGTGCCGGGCGGTATGCGGGCAATCAGGCTGCGCTCGCGGCGGGCATGGAGCGGCTCGGCTTCCGGGCTCTGCTGCCGGAAGACTGCCAGTCGCCGATCATCACGGCATTCCTCGAGCCGGAATCCGCAGCCTTTGCATTCGGCGAATTTTATAGCCGGCTTAAGCAAGCGGGCTTCGTTATTTACCCGGGCAAGCTGACCCATGCAAGCACCTTCCGCATCGGAAACATCGGCGACGTGCACGCCGCCGACATCGAACGGCTGCTCGAAGCGGTGGAGGCGAACCGGTTTTGGTAGAAAATAACGGTGGCCGATTTCAATGAGGAGGAGGGCCGCAAGGTCGTTGCATGGCTGAACGATCCGCGCTCAAGCGCAAAAACGTAAAGAGGATCGAGGTTCGCTGTACTTCGCCGATGACGAACATGCAGCTGGTGCGGGCCTTGTACGACTGGGGCTTTCTCCGTAACGACAGCATCGAAGTGAACGGGGAACAGGTCGGCATACTGGATTGCATCAGCCAATACTTGTATAATTCGAATGAGGGCCATGAAACGGCATTGTACGGTTATTCGCTTCATGTCGAGGTAACCGGCACGAAGAACGGCAGCAAAATGCGCCATGTGCTTTATCATACGCATCCGGCGTCCGACGGTTCGGTTCCGGGCTGGGAGAAGCTGCGCGCCTACACGCGCAACGTCGGCATACCGATGGCCATCGCCGCGGAAATGATCGCGAGGGGCGATGCGAAGCTGACCGGCGTCATTACGCCGGAGGAAGCGTTCGAGCCGGCCAAGGTGTTCGCGGAGCTGAAGAAACGGGATATTCACGTGCACGAGGAAATTACGGCGCTGGAGCCCGCCGGCGCGAAAGGATAATGGCGAGACAGAGCTAAGGCGTACCGGAGCAGGTGGACGCCGCCCCTTCGGGTCCCCCTATGGCTGGGGGATTTAGGGGGATCACTTTCCTCGTCGGAGGATGGATAAAAGGGGGAGCGTTCCATGTCATTGATAGGCGAAGAACGGAAAGCAATTATTTTGAATCTGCTCAATCTCGAAGGCAAGGTCAAGACGAACGACCTGGTCGAGCGGCTGCAGGTTTCTTCGGAAACGGTTCGCCGGTATCTTGAAGAGATGGAAGCGGAGAACAAGCTGCGCAAGGTGTACGGAGGCGCCATCAAAATCAAGCACGACCGCGAGGAGCCGTCCCATTTCAAGCGCGAAGTGATGTGGGCGGAGGAGAAAAGACGGATCGGCATAGCCGCCGTTCAAATGGTGCAGGACGGCGACGTCATCGTCATCGACGACGGGACGACGCCTCTGCAAATGATTCATTTCCTGGCGGACGTCAAGCAGCTGACGATCATTACCCCGTCCGTCCCGGCGTTGTCGATGCTGGTGCAGCTGCAGAACCAGGGCTTGTTCAACGGCGACGTGTATTTTATCGGAGGCAAAGTGAACGCGAAACATTACCGTGTAACCGGCTCGATCGCCGAGAAAATGATGTCCCAATTCCACGTGGATAAAGCGTTCATCTCCATTGACGGCATTAACCATAAATCGGTGACGAGCTTCGATGCGGACAAGTCGCAGCTGACGAAGCTGTTCGTCGAGAATGCGGACGAAACGATTTTGCTGACCGATCATTCCAAAATCGGGGCGAGCACCTTCTATAAAATTTGCGACCTGAAGGATATCGATACGGTCATCTGCAACGTGGCCGCTCCGGAGGAGTGGAAGCCGGAGCTCGAGAAGAAGGACATCAACTGGATCGTGGCGGAATAACGAAAAAAATATATGCAAAGATCCCGGGAATGACGGTTGCCGCTCATTCTCGGGATCTTTTTTGCGTGAAAAAAAGGGGGGGGGGGTCGAACTGTGCATCGTTTCAGAAGGCTTAGCGGATTCTGAGGGCGCTAACGGACCCCGAGCGAAGTGGTGTTCGGCCATAGCGGATTTACAGGGTGTTATTCGGCTGTTCGATCGTTCCGAACCCTATAAATGATCCGAATAAGTACCTCGAAATCCGCTATTGGACAAATATCCTTAAACACGCTCGGAATAGCTCCTTCAAAACCCGTTATTCACTCCTCGAACGCTTTCAAAACAATCACCGCATTGTGGCCTCCGAAGCCGAACGAATTCGAAATGCCGACGCGCATAGCCGCTTTGCGGGCGATGTTCGGCACTACATCAAGGTCGCAGTCCGGATCCGGGTGCTCCTGATTGATCGTCGGAGGGATGACGCCCTCCTGCAGGCTCTTCACCAGCGCGATCGCTTCCGCGCCGCCTGCCGCCCCGAACATGTGGCCGATCATCGACTTGTTCGCGGTCACGGGAATCCGGTACGCGTGCTCGCCGAACAACCGCTTGATCGCCATCGTTTCGGAGCGGTCGCCCAGCTCCGTGCTGGTGGCGTGCGCGCTGATGACATCGACCTCCTCCGGCTGCAGGCCCGCTTCCCGAATGGCCGCCTTCATCGCCCGGTAAGCGCCGATTCCTTCCGGATGCGTGGCGACGACGTGATACGCGTCGGAGCTTGCCCCGTAGCCGATGACTTCGGCGTAGATCGGCGCGCTGCGGCGCTGAGCATGGGCGTACGACTCCAGCACCAGAATGCCGGCGCCTTCGCCCATCACGAAGCCGTCGCGGCCCGCGTCGAACGGGCGGCTGGCCTTGGCCGGCTCGCCGTTGCGGACCGACAAGGCGGTGGCGTTGCCGAAGCTGGCGAGCGAGATGTCGGAGATCGCCGCCTCCGCGCCTCCGGCGAACACTACGTCGGCGCCGCCCGAGCGGATCAGCCGGAATGCTTCGCCGATCGCGGTGTTGCCGATGGAGCAAGCCGTGACGGGCGACAGCGTCGAGCCGTAAGCGCCGAAGGCGATGCTGATCGTCGCCGCCGCCATGTTGGAGATCATCATCGGCACCAGCAGCGGGCTTACCCGCTCGGGGCCGCGCTCCCGGAGGATGGCGTCCTGCTCCAGCAGCGTCTGAATGCCGCCGATGCCCGAGCCTACGTAGACGCCGACCCGCTCGCGGTCGAGCTGCTCCAGATCGAGCCGGGCGTCGTCCCGCGCCTGCTCCGCGGCCGCCAGCGCAAACTGGCAAAAGCGGTCCATGCGGCGCGCCTCCTTCCGTCCGAACCTGGCGTCCGCATCGAAGTCCCGCACGATGCCGGCGATTTTCGTTTTATGCCTGCCGGTGTCGAACGAATCAATAAGGGAAATGCCGGACTGTCCCTCGACCAGACGGCTCCAGAACGTACTCACCTCGTTGCCGAGCGGCGAAATGACGCCCATCCCCGTAATGACGACTCTTTCCATAACGAAATCCCTCCTGCTGGCGTACTTGATGCTACTTATCTTTCCACAGGCTGTATCCTATTACAAGTTGTAGTTTATCCTAGTATAATAGGTACCATGTAAACGGAAACGCCCCATTGGCCAAACTTGTCGGGATGCGCTTGCCGCAAAAGTAGCTATCATGAGGACATAGATTTTTTATAACCAAGCCGGCAGGAGGAAACGTTCGTGAATCATCAATCAAGGCTTCAGGCGCTGTCGGCCTTTCTCAAAACGCAGCGCGCCAAGCTGTCTCCGGAGTCGGCCGGATTGCCGGCGGGCACGCGCAGAAGAACGCCCGGCCTGAGACGGGAGGAAGTCGCCCAGCTGGCCGGAGTAAGCACGACCTGGTATACGTGGCTGGAGCAGGGAAGGGATATCAAGGTGTCGGCTTCGGTGCTCGATTGCGTGGCCGCTGCCCTGCGGCTGACGGTGGACGAGCGTAAATATTTGTTTGCCTTGGCGCTCGAGGCGAATCCGGGGACGGCTTTGCGGAACGAGCAGCAGCCGAGAATCAGCGCCTCCTTGCAAAAGGTTTTGCAGGAGCTGCGCTACTGTCCGACTATCGTATCCGACAGACGCTGTCAGATCGTAGCGTGGAACGAGGCTGCGGCGTACGTGTTTTTGGATTTCGAGCAAATTCCGGTCGAGGAACGCAATATGATCCGCCTGTTGTTCGCCAGGAAGGAGTTCCGCAGCTTGGCGGTCAATTGGGACCATTTCGTATTGGACTTCTTGGCTATTTTCCGGGCGTATTACGGCCAGTATGTGGAGGATGAATGGTATGAGCGGTTTTTGAAGGAGATGGGGAGCCTATATCCCGATTTCAGCCGCCTGTGGGAGCAAAGCCACGTCAGCTCGGCTCCCGAGGTGCTGATTGAATTCCGCCACGCCAAGGCAGGCAAAATGCTGTTTCACCTGCTTTCGCTGCAGGTGCAGGGCGATGCCGATTTGCGCTGCAGCATGTACACGCCGGCGCCGGAGTCGCTTACGGAATCGAAGCTGAAGCGGTTGATGGAGCGGAGTGCGGCAGCCCCGCTTGCTTTGGAATAGCTGCGCCGCAGCATCGCTGCATTCACTAGCCGAACTCGTTTGTCGAGCTCGTTAGCTGAACTCGCTAGCCGCACTCACTAGCCGAATTCCAGCAGATAAAGTTTATGTCAAACCAAACAAGCCGTCCTGCAGCCTCCAAGCACGCCAAAAAACGCCTCAGACCGATTGCGGTCGAAGGCGTTTCTTTGTAGTAAGGCTACGCGCCCGTCTCATGGTTCGCTTCGATCGGCGATAGCTCATACAGGTCGCGAACGTTGCAGCCGATCGTGTCGGCGATCGATATCGCCGCTTGCAGCGGCATGATTCGCGTGTTGCCGATGAAGTCGGACAGGCGCTCCGGCTTGTAAAACAAGGCTTGCGCGAGCTCGTCTATCGTCATCCCCCGTTCGTGCAGACGTTCGAGAAGCAGGCAGCGGCCAAGCTGAATTTTCATAATGTGCTGAACCTCCGTTAATCACGATACCAACAGTGTATCCAAGGAACGGGGGAAGTAACGCCGGCTGTTCCTCAAAGCCATAATATCGGCTGGCGGATCGCGATATTTCGCCGGATTTCCAAATCGCCTGGCTCCGCCTCCAGCCTTGCCCACAGATCGAGATACGCCTGCTCTCCGATTGCCCTTCCCGCCAAAAGCATAAAAGGCATCGCCACGGGCCAGCCGTCGAAATGCTCGACATCCTTGGCGAACGGCCATGAAGTCTTGCGCTCCAAATACGGATACAGAAACCGAAGGCCTTGGCGAATGCCGCGGCCGTCCGGGAGCTCGTAAGCCCACATATCATTTGATTCATCCGATAGCGTATGGCAGAGCGTGACCATATTGTCCAGCACGAAAATCGAATACGCATAGGGCTTCGTTCGGGCCAGCTCGCGCGGGAAGCTGCCGTCCGGAGCCATCTGCTCCGGCAGCAGAACGCTGCGGTACCGCTCCCGGCAAAAGTCCAGCATCTCCTCATTTCCGGCGAATCTGGCGAACACGGCCGCCTGCACATGCCAGCACACGCCGTGGTTATTGGCCTCGTCTCTTTCCTCCAAGCCGAACGGATGAGTGTTCATCCATTCCAGATAGTCGGCGAACCAGCGACGCAGCCCCGTTTCGACAGCCGGCGTCAGCGCGTCCGACGAGCGGAGCGCTCGCACGGCCATCGGCACGTCGATCAGATGCAGCGTGTCGATGATGCCGATTCCCCGTCCGGAGCAAACACCCGGGATCGCTTGCGCATAAAGCAGGTGCGGGTTCATACGGGTCGCTTCGTCAACGAAAAACGACTGAAGCAGCGCGACCGCCTTCTCCGCATACCGTTCGTTGCCGGTTACCGTATAACCGGCGGCAAGGTTGGCTATATGCGTCCGCATTCGCCGCAGGATGCGCCGATGCTCCATGAACGCGCCCGGATTCGATTCTCCGTCGCGTCTCACGTAAGGCAGGCCGTCCGGCGTATCCGGATTCGGCCACCAGTAGTCGCCGTTGGAATAATAATCGTGCCTGCCGCCTTCGCTCATCGGAGCGGCTGCGTCGGCAATCGTTTCGGACCGTACGTTGAGGGAGGCGTCGGCCAAGCGGACGATTCGCTCGGTCGCGAGCAGGCTGAACGCGTCATGAGCTTCGAGGGCGTTTTTGGCCTCATGCTTCGGATCGGTCATGGAATTCACTCCTCGGGGTAGTTGCTCTTTCGGGTTGTACCCGGTGCTTTTCGGCTTTCCGGAACGGTCAGCACAGCCGGCAGCCCGGGCAATGTGCGGTTAGTATTAACCTACCAGAACGGCGTACAGGTTGTATAGGTTTAGGGACGCGCTTCTACCTTTGATCAGGTAGGGGCGTTTTGCTTTGAGGCAAACAGGCGGCGCTAAACTTGCGGTTGAAAGCAAGGAAGGGAACGGCACGAAAATGATGATGACCATGCCCGGGAAACCGGGTTCATAAGAGGCGAACAAATGTTTGTGGATTATTTCTGTGGATAAGTGGATAAGTCGTAGGAAGCTTCTGGATAATTTCAGAGCACTCGAGAAGCAAATTGTGAATAGTTTGTGGATAAACAAGTCTGAGCTTGTGGAAAAAATGCTGAGATCGCCCGCCTGTATTCGCTTTCTTAATTGTCCGCAGCGATTGTTTGCAATGTGGATAACCGTGCGCCGTAAACGGCGTTCCCTGCATTATGCCTTTTGCCGATACAAAATATTACATTCGGTTAACGCTGTGATAATCGCCTTTTGACGTTTGTCCTTTACCATTAGACCCAAAGACGTGGAAGGGGCTGGCATGCATGCAGGCAATGATGGAACGGTCACGGAGCCAAACGGGTATCGCATGGCGCAACCGGAAGGTGAGCGAGAGCGAGGCGCTGCAAGCTTCGTTATGGCGGCACATCGAGGACGGCGAATGTACGGAGAAAGAGCTAACGGAGCTGCGGGCCCATTGCCGTACCGAGCTCCGCGCCTTGCAAGACGAGCTTGACGAGCTGTTAGAGGAGCTGCGGCGTATCGCGGCACGGTTATCGATCCGGTCGACGCCCCGCCGTTGAGCCTTTTTCGTTAGGGCAAACAGAACGCCGTTGTCATCGCACGTACCTCGTTTTATGATAGCCAATGCTTTTCCGTTTATTCGCCGGCCGCAGGGTCCGGTTTTTTTCGTTAATATACCCTTTATATCGGGGACACTGGCAAAGCAGACGGAGCTTCGAAGGCCATGCATTACTTTTTTGTGGTTTTCTTTTGCGTTCTGACGGCTCTTTACGCGGGTGTTTGAAAATGCGATGATAGATGGAAGAAACCCCGGATGCTAGGAGAGAGAAACGATGGCCATTTTGAAAAACGACTGGGCTCCGCTGCTCGAGCGGGAATTCGAACAGCCCTATTACTTGAAGCTACGGCAATTTTTGATAGAGGAGTATCGGACGCAGGTCATATACCCGAATCAGCACGATATTTTTTCGGCGCTGCATTTAACGCCTTACGAGGGTGTGAAGGTTGTCATATTGGGGCAAGATCCTTATCACGGTCCCGGGCAGGCGCATGGGCTCAGTTTCTCGGTTAAGCCGGGAGTAGCGACGCCGCCTTCGCTGCAAAATATGTTCAAGGAGCTGCACGCGGATCTCGGCTGCAAAATACCCGACAACGGCTATTTGGTGCATTGGGCGGAGCAGGGCGTGCTGATGCTCAATACCGTGCTCACGGTGCGCCAGCAGACGCCGAATTCGCATAAGTCGGCCGGGTGGGAGACGTTCACGACGCGCGTCATCGAAGTGCTTAATTTGCGGGAAGAGCCGATTGTATTCGTGCTATGGGGGAGCCATGCCCAAGCGAAGCTTCCGCTGATCGATACGAGCAAGCATTTTGTCATTCAGTCGCCGCATCCCAGCCCTCTTTCGGCGCATCGGGGGTTTTTCGGCAGCAAGCCTTTTTCGCGGGCTAACGCGTTTCTGCAAGGTGCCGGGATGGCCGAAATCGACTGGCAAATTCCCGATTTGGCCGAGCAACAAAGGATCGGATAGGAGGCATCCGTCGAATGAGGAAGACAATCGAGCAAACGATCGATTCGCATGCGGAACGGTTCAAACAAATTTCCGCTTATATCGGCGCGAATCCGGAGCTGGGCAACGAGGAGTTTCTCGCCGCGGAGAGGCTGACGGACGAGCTGGCCTTCCAAGGATTCGACGTGAAGCGGGGGACGCTAGGGCTGGACACCGCGTTCATCGCCAGCTACGATTCGGGCAAGCCGGGTCCGGTCGTGGCTTTTCTAAGCGAATACGACGCGCTGCCTGAGCTCGGCCACGCTTGCGGGCATCATCTCATCTGCATGATGAGCATCGGAGCGGCTGTGGGGCTGAAGTCGGCGGCGGACAAGCTGGGAGGCGTCATCCGGGTTTACGGAACGCCAGCGGAGGAAACCAAGGGTGCGAAGGTGCCGATGGCAGCCGAAGGCTTGTTCGACGACGTCGACTTTGCGCTGATGGCGCATCCGTTCTACACGTACGAAAGATCGGGCTCCTCCCTTGCGATGGATGCGCTGCAATTCGACTTTTACGGCCGCGCCGCTCATGCGGCGGCAAGCCCGCATGACGGGATCAATGCGCTGGATGCCGTGCTCCAGCTGTTTAACGCGGTTAACGCGCTCCGCCAGCAGCTGCACGACGATGTCCGCATTCACGGCATCGTTACCGAGGGCGGCAAAGCGGCGAACATCATTCCCGACCATGCGGCGGCGCAGTTTTACGTTCGCGCCGCGACACGGCCGCGGACGGACGAGACGGTGCGCAAAGTGCTTGCATGCGCGGAAGGGGCGGCGCTCCAAACGGGCTGCACGTGGAAGGTGTCCAATTACGAGTATTCGTATGACGAGCTGATGACGAATGAAGCCTTGTCGGCCGTCTACGAACGCAATTTGCTGGCGACGGGCATCAAGCCCGAAGAGATCGAAGCAGGGAAAGACCACGGATCGCTCGATCTCGGCAATGTGTCAAGGCGCTGCCCGACGATCCATCCGTTCGTCAAGGTGGTCGACGAACCGCATAACCTGCATACGCGGGAATTCCGCGATCTAGCCATGCACGAGCGTGCGCTTGACGCTATGATTTCGACCGCCAAAACGCTTGCGTTCACTGCCTACGACGTTATGGCCGACGCTAGTCTGCTCCAGGCGGTTCGGGATGAATTTGCGGCAAAGAAGTAGAGTGAACGGATAACGAATAGAATCGCCCCTTCGCAGCTTGCGGAGGGGCGATTTGTCGTTGAGCGCATAACGGTACTTGCAATTCGGATGGAAACATGCCATTCTGATCATGTATCAATACAAGTTACATACAAGTTATGTGAAGTGAAGCAACTTTAAAATAAATCCGAGAGGGACGGGAGGCAGCGGACGGATAATGAAGATCATCGATTTGACCGGTATGATCCGGGAAGGGATGTGGAATTATGAAAAGCCTTTTCCATCGTTTCGGATGAGGCCGCTGGAGAGGGTGCCTTGGGTTGACGGGGACGTGTATGCCGAGGTTTTCGAAGGCATGCATTCGCAAACGGGAACGTACCTGGAGACGCCCGCCCATTTTTACGGCAACGATGGAAGCTATTCCGTAGCCGATGTTCCGATCGGGCGGCTCGTCGATATGCCCTGCAAGGTACTGATGCTGGAGGAGCGCGAGTTTGACCGCGGCGGGCCGAGAAAGCTGATCGACGCCGGTATGCTGGAGCGATGCGCAGGAAGCCCGCTGATCGAACAGGGGGACGCCATTCTGGTCGGCACCGGCTGGGGCAGGCATTGGATGGACGCCCATTATCTCGAACATTCGCCCTACTTTACGCGGAGTGCGATGGAATGGCTGATCGCCCGGAAACCCTTCCTTCTCGGAACCGATTTTCCCCGGTGGGATAACCTGGCCAAATCGGAAGGCTTTTTTCCTGCGTTCTACGAAGCGGATATTTTGATGCTGGCGCCATGCGTGAATCTGGAAAAGGTCGGAAGGCCGGCAGTCCGGCTGACGGCGCTGCCGCTGCATATCCCGGGGACGAGCGCGGTGCCGTGCAGGGCGGTCATCATGGAGGAGGGGATCGCGGGTGGTGAATAAACAGGAAATGAAGATCGGCATCGAGCTGATGGGGCTGGAGCGCGGAGATATCGTTCTGGTGCACAGCTCCTTGACCAGTATCGGCTATGTCGAGGGAGGAGCGGGCGCCGTAATCGAAGCGCTGCTCGAAACGGTAGGGGACGAGGGGACGATCGTCATGTCCACGCTCACAGGGTGGTCGGAGCCGTTCGATGCGGCGAAAACGCCCTCGGCGGTCGGGAAAATATCCGAGACGTTCCGGCTGCGAAGCGACGCGCACCGCAGCTTGCATCCCGTTCATTCGGTAGCGGCGGTAGGCAAGCATGCGGAATGGATTACGGCAGGCCACGAGCTTTGCGAAACGGGCTGCGGTCCGGGCACCCCTTATTACAAAATCAAGGATCTGGGCGGCAAGGTGATGCTGCTTGGCGTCGATATGGACCGCAATACGATTATGCACTCGCTCGAAGAGGCGATTGATGCGCGGTATTTGCATACGCTGGACATTCCGGCGCCGACCTATCGGACAGGGACAACCGGGATGTTTACGCTGAAAAAGTTTCCGCCCGGCCATCGCGACTTTCTGCGGCTTACCCCGTATTTGCGAAAGCGGGATGCGTTGACCGAAGGCCGGATCGGGGATGCGGCCGTCAAAGTGATGGACGTTCGGCAGGTGTTTGAAATCGGCCTGGAGCTGCTTCATGGCGATCCGTTATTTTTTATATGCGATAATGAAAGCTGCAACTCCTGCCATTGGTCGCGGCTTCTGTACGAGGACGGCCCGATCGAATCGTCGCGGTACAAGGGGAACGGCTGCGTCGATCCGGGCTGCGAAATTTGCGCAGTCGAATAGTCATAAGGAGGTGCGGACATGTTCAACTTTAGCGTGCTGGCGAACGACCGGATTGCGGCCAGCCTGGAACATAAAATAGACATTTGCAGCGAGTTGATGCTGACCCATATGGAGATCGACGACCGGATCGGCGGCAAGAGCCTGACCATCATGAACGGCGAGGAGCTTGAAGAAATGCGCAATCGGCTCATCATGAAGCAGAAGCGAATCGTGCTCGTCAACGGCACCGAACCGGGAACCGATTTCGAGTACTACCGGAAACTATTCGCCAAGGCGTTCCTGCTGCATGCGGACAACGTCAAGGTGAAAACGAACGGACCGGGAACGTATGCGGAGGACATCATCGCCGGTATCGCCAAGCTTCGTCCTGTCGCCAAGAGCTACGGAATCGGCCTGCTCATCGAAAATGACGCGCAATCGGCCTTCTCCGACGATCCCGGCATGACGGCTTTGTTCAAGCAAATCCGCACGGAGCAAACCGGCCTGATCTTCAATCCGCTTGAGTTTGCCAGGCAGCGGGCGCATCCGTTCTTTCATGTTTTCTATAACAGCAAGCTGAAAGGAGACGTCCGCTTTCTTCGCGTCAACGACGGGTTGTTCGCTGACGGAGCGCCGGCGCTGCCCGGCGAAGGGAACGCGGAGCTGAAGGAGCTGGCGTCCATCCTGCTGTCGCGGTCTTACCGGGGGTATTTTTCGTTCACGCCATATTTGCCCAATAACGATATTTCCCGGCTCGGCCTTATGCTGGACAGGTTCAAAACGATGCTGATGACGCTCTGACCGGGCAGACCGGGTGAGGGCGGGCTTGACGAAGTTTTTCTATTTGTCATGAAACCGTAAAAACCGCTGGAGCAGTTGGCTTCAGCGGTTTTTTTTGGCGTTCTCGGCATGCGCTATGAGTAAGACTAGACGCGGTTTTGCGAAACGGTGAGGATATTGCCGTCGCGGTCGCGGATGTTGAAGAACGATACTTTCGGGTAGTGGACGATGTCGTAAACGATTTGGAAGCCAAGCTCTTGGGCATGTCGTCTGGCTCCCTCGATGTCGTCGGTGCTTACCTTGAACAAGACGGGGCCGGCTTCGGGCACCGGGACGCTCTCCATCCCGTTGGAATCGAGGATGAGCGACGAGCCGTCGTCCAGATTGAACATGTGCAGATGGCCGTAGCGGTCCTGCTCCCGCACCTCAAGACCCATAAATTTGCTGTAAAGCTGAACCGCTTCGTCCAAGTTCCGCACCCACAGGAATACCGCGTCGATATGGCTTTGTACGTAGCAATGCGCTTTCCGGCCGTCGACGCCGCCGAAGGCGATGTTGTAGCCGTCCGGATCCTGCACGATGAACTCCTTCCACGGGCCTCCATCCGGATAAATGACAGGCTCGCCGGATATAACGGCGCCTTTGCTGCGGAATTCCTCATACATACTATCGAGCGCCGTCCAGTTTTCCGCGTATGCATAAACGTCGAAGGCGCGCGTGCCGCCTTTTTCCGGCGGGTTCGGCTTCACGTCGGACGGATCGGGCGCCTGCAGCAGCTTGAGCGCGATGCCCTGCAGCCCGTCGCGCTGCGCCCACCAGTCGGTGACGTCAAAGCCGAGTACCTCGCGGTAAAACTGCTGGGAACGTTTCGTATCCGAAACCATTAGTGCCGTTAAGGAACTGCCGATTTGTTTGGTCATGTCGGGAATCTCCATTCTTCAGGGTTTGGGTGGGATGAGCCGGCCGGGACCGGGCGTTCGTTGTGTTTTCCGGGGGAAGCTCGCGGCCATCGCCTAATCCTGGCCATGACCGCTTCGCTTCGAGCTCCGGTAAACGTCCAGCAGCTCCTCCAGCGGAATGCCGTTGATTCGCATGCCTTCGACATCGCAGTCCCGCAGGTCGACGTTGCGGAGCTTGCAATGCTCGAATACCGCTTCGCTCAAATCGCTGCTGCGGAAGACGACCGGATCTACGTTGATCCAGCCTTCGGTTCCAGCTTCCTCGGTTTTGTCGCTACTCGGTGCGTCGGGGCGCATAATGTTTTCGAACAAGGTGCCGCCCAGCTGAATGCGGTTCACGTGCACGTCGGCAAAATAAATATGCTCCCACTTCGATCCGACGAAGTTGACGTGCTGCAGCGAGGCGTCCCGCAGATCGACGCCGTGAAGCTCGGCGCCTTGAAAGGTGATCATATGAAGCTTCTCTTCGCGGTGGTCCTCCAGCGCAAAGCCGGCTTTGCGGTCGATCATCGTTTTGGCGGTTCTCTTCATACTGGGGTCGATTGCTCCTTTGCCGCGTAATGGTAGGTCTACCGGAACGAATGTTCCGTTATGCGAATACATATTCGCTTTTTTCTTCTATTTTCCTCCTTCTGGAATAAAATTTTTGCGAATACGCCGAACGGCAGCCGCGCCGCAAAACGATTGCGCCTTTGTCTGGAGAGTGGTATCGTTAAAAAGGTTGTGGAATGGAATTCCAATCATCAGGAAGAGGGCGCTCGGCGCCAGTTCCGGGGAGGCAGTCATGTCAGCGAATCGCAAAAGGATGCGGCCGCTCAACGCGGTTGTATGGACGCAGTTTTTGAGCTCGTTTGCGGATAATTTGAACTTTTTTATTATTGTCGGGATGGTCAACCGTCAAGGCTTCGCCAATCCGGACGCATACGTCAGCTACATTCAAATAGCTTTTCTCGCCGCTTATGTCATACTTGCGCCGATCGTCGGCACGTTTGCCGACAAGCGGGCCAAATCGCATGTGCTGCTGGTCGGCAATCTGTTTAAGACGGCCGGCATTCTGCTGCTGTTTACCGGCCTTCACCCTGCTTTATGCTACTTGGTGCTGGGTATCGGGGCGGTTATTTATTCCCCTGCCAAGTACGGGATTCTAACGGAGCTGACGAGCACGGAGGAAGAGCTTCTTCGCGCCAACGCCAAGGTGGAGGGTACGACGATCCTCGCCATCCTGCTCGGCACCGTGGCCGGCGGACTGTTGGCCAAGGAGTCCGATTTGCCGGGCCTGATCGCTTGTCTGATCGTCTATGTGGCTTCGATCGGGATGACGTTCTTCGTTCCGGCCCGCGGCGGCGACCCCAAGGCCCGCTACGGAGCTTCCGCCGTCGCTTTTCTGCGTGACGTGCGGACTTTGTTCGCCCATCCGGCCGCCCGTTTTTCGCTTATCGGCACCGGGGCGTTCTGGCTGACCGCCTCCGTCCTGCGCATTGCCCTTATCGCCTGGCTGCCGGCCAATCTCGGGATTACGGATACCGACCAGCAGTCCCTCATTATCGGCGTTTGCGCGATCGGCGTCGTGTTCAGCGCCCTCGTCACGCCTAAGCTGGTACCGGCGGGCAAGCTGTATAGCGCTTATGTGTACGGATTCGTCATGGTGACGGCGGTTATGGTTGCGGCGTTCTCGCCGAGCGTCTGGCTGACGGTTGTTCTGATGCTGGTCATCGGGTTGTTCGGCGGCGTCTTCCTGATCCCGCTCAACACGATCCTGCAGGAGGTCGGCAAGGATTTAATCGGCCCCGGCAAAACGATCGCGATTCAGAATTTCGTCGAAAACGCGCTGAACGTCAGCGGCTTGACCGTCTACTTGCTGCTGGTTTCTGCCGGAACGCCGATCAACTGGTCGGTCGTCGGCATGGGCACGCTGCTGCTGCTGTTCGTAGCGTACTTGGCCACCCAGGTCGGCCGCGTGAAGCAAGCGGGGCTTGCGGATGCAGCCCGCAAGAAGGCGCCGGAGATGGGGCGCGGCGCATAAAAAGCATGAAACGGAAAAGGACCTTTGCTCGCGGAAGGTCCTTTTGTGCTGCAAGGAGACGCCGAGGAATACCGTTGAGAGGAAGGAGCCCGAAGGGCGTACCTTTTTTTCGTTCCAATTAAGGAAGCAATCGTGCAAGAAGGCGCAGTTCCCGCAAAGAACAACGAAAATGTACAGGCGGATCCGGAGCGAGAAGCTGTTAGCTTAAACAATTTTTGGCATACCTGCCGTCTCTTTTGTGCTATAATCGAACGTATGAGCGTATTTTTGCGACGTGGAAATGGGATCGGACTGCGGATTGAATCGAGTGGAGGGAATGCGGAATGTCTTTTATCACGAAGCTGCAATGGTTTTTCAAGCAGCAGCTGATGCACTACGTTGCCGTCATCGTGCTGATGGTGATCGTTAGCGTAACGAACAGCGTGCCGCCCAAAATAATCGGCGATCTGATCGATCAAATCAAGAACGGCTTGCTGACCGGCGCCATTCTGGGACAAACCGTCTGGCTGCTCGTGGGGCTCGGTTTGCTGCGGTATGTCGCCAGCTTTTTTTCGATCACGACGCTGTTCGGCAATTCGAATCTGCTCGAAACGGTGCTTCGGGGCAAGCTGTTCGTTCATTTGACGCGAATGGCGCCGTCGTTCTATCACCGCAATCGGACTGGGGATTTGATGGCGCTTGCGACGAACGATATCGTGGCGATCAGCCAGACGGCCGGCTACGGCGTCCTTACGCTTGCCAACACGCTGATCGGGACGACCGTGGTGCTGGTATCGATGATTGCGTTTACAAGCTGGAAGCTCATGCTTGCGGCGCTGCTGCCGCTGCCTTTTCTGGCCTATGCGATCAACAAGCTCGGCAAGGTGATGCGCCGGCGCTTTTTGGGCGCCCAGGCGGCGTTCGGGCATATGAACGATCAAGCGCTCGAATCGATTTCCGGCATGCGGGTCATTCGCTCCTACGTGCAGGAAAAGAACGATGCGGCCGCTTTTGACCAAGTCACCCGAGAGGTGATGCAGCGCAACAAAAAGGTTGCCGTCACGAATGCGTTGTTCCAGCCGGTCGTATCCACGATCGTCGGGATGAGCTACGCCATTTCGTTCGGCTATGGCGCTTATTTGGTGTTTCACGGTGATTTGACGCTGGGCCAGCTTGTGTCTTTCACCGTTTATTTAGGTCTTCTCATATGGCCGATGATCGCGTTCGGCGAATTCATTAACGTGCTGCAGCGGGGGAGCGCTTCGGTCGACCGGCTGGAAAGCGCGCTGTCCCAATCGTCGGACATTAAGGCTCCGGAACGGCCGCTCGATGTGCCGGTGCCGACGCTAATCGAGCTGAAATCGCTCACCTTCCGCTATCCGGGCTCTCATGCCGACAGCCTCTCGAATATAACGCTGACGGCCGAGCGCGGCCAGACGATCGGCATCGTCGGGCGGACCGGGAGCGGGAAATCGACGCTGTTGAAGCAGTTGCTGCGGCAGTATCCGATCGAGCCGGAGCGGCTTTTCGTCGCCGGCGCGCCGATCGAGCGTATCGATCCCGAGCAGGTCAGATCGTGGAGCGGGTACGTGCCGCAGGAGCATCTGCTGCTGTCGCGCTCGATCCGGGACAACGTCAAGCTCGGCAAGCCCGACGCCACCGAAGCCGAGCTCCGGAGCGCACTGGAGATGGCTTCGTTCGCACAGGATGTCGATCAGATGGCGGAAGGACTGGATACCGTCGTCGGCGAGCACGGGGTTATGCTCTCGGGCGGCCAGAAGCAGCGGCTGTCGATCGCCCGCGCGCTGCTGGCCGATCCGGAGATGCTCATTCTCGACGACGCCTTATCGGCTGTCGACGCCCGTACGGAAAGCGCGATTCTGCATAATATCCGCAGGCAGAGGGCCGGGCGGACGACGTGGATTGCCACGCACCGGCTTTCGGCTGTCAATCACGCGGATTGGATTCTCGTGCTTGACCAAGGGCGCATCGTAGAGGAAGGGTCGCACGAGCAGCTGATGCTGTTCGGCGGCTGGTATAAGACACAGTACGAACGTCAGCAGATGGAAGCGAACTTGCTGCAGGACGGCGTTTGAACAGAGGGGGTGAAGGGACGATGAAGGAGACGACAGGGGTGCCGGGGAAGAGCGGCTCGCCAAGCAAAAAAAAGCTGCTTGCCCGCCTGTTCGATTATGTGCTGCTTTACAAGCTGCGCGTTGCCGCCGCCATGCTGGTGTTGCTGGCCGCGACCGGGGCGCAGCTGGCCGGCCCGTACATATCGAAAATCATTATCGACAAGCACATATCGGGCATTCAAAAGCCTTGGTACGAAGCGCAGCCCTTCGAGCTGCCTCAAGGCGCAAAAGAACCCGACATCCGAACGGTATCCTATCAAGGACGTTCGTACGTACGTGAGGATTGGTTGAAGCAGGCGGCCCCGGCTGCCTGGAAACCGGCGACGATTGCGCAAATCGGCCGCGAATTTTATCTGGTCCGCGAGCGGGTTCCGGCTGAGGCCGCTTGGAGCGTTGCCGCTGGAGGACAAGTGACGATTACGGCGAACGGCGAGACGCGGACGTATCCGGCGGAGAAGCTGTCGATCGCGGAACTCGGCGCTTTCTACAAGCATGACCTGAAACCGGTGCTCGAGCTTACCGGCCTGTTCGTAGTCATGCTGCTTTTATCGGGAGGACTGACGTTCCTTCAGTCGTATATGCTGCAAACCACCGCCCTGCAAATCATACAGAAGATGCGGATGGACATCATGAATCATATCCAGCGGATGCCGATACGTTATTTCGACAGCACGCCGATCGGCCAGATCGTATCCCGGATCGCGAACGATACCGAGGCGATCAAGGAGCTGTTCATGAGCTTTATGGCGACATTCGTCGTCAGCGGGGTTACGCTGCTCGGCATTTTGATCGCTCTCTTCTTGCTGGACGCCCGGCTGGCGTTCATCGCGCTTGCGATGCTGCCGATTTTTGCCGTCGTCATGAGCATACACTTGAAGTACTCCAAAGTATATGTCACCAACATGCGGGCGCGGCTGGCCGATATGAACGCCAAGCTGAACGAAGCGATCAACGTCATGCCCATCATCCAGGCGTTCCGCCGCGAGAAGGCGGCAAGCATGGAATTCGACGCGCTGAATCAGGACCGTTATATCAATCAAAAAAAGCAAATACGCGTATTCGCTCTGTCGACGCGAAACGTCGTCATGCTGATCGGAGGTCTCGCTACTGCAGGAGTCGTCTGGTATTTCGGCGGGCAATCGCTGCACGCATCCGTTTCCTTCGGGGTGCTTTATGCGTTTATCGATTACTTGGGCCGGTTTACGCAGCCGATTATCGGCATCTTCGATCAAATGATGAATGCGCAGCGGGCGTTCGTATCCGCGGAGCGCGTGTTCAACCTGCTGGACGAACCGATTGACCGCGAGGCTGAGGGGTCCGCGGCGGAGACGGCCGCGCGTCCCGAAGGGCGCGTCACATTCGAGAACGTAACGTTCGCCTACAAGGAAGGCCAGCCGGTGCTGCGGGGCATCTCGTTCGAAGCGAACAAGGGAGAGACGGTCGCGCTGGTCGGGCACACCGGCTCCGGTAAGAGCTCGATTATGAACCTGCTTCTCGGCTTCTACGAGCCCGGCGAAGGGACCATTCGGATCGACGGCCGGGATATCCGGACGTTCTCCAAGCAAGAGCTGCGCAAATGGATGGGGATCGTACTTCAGGATCCTTTCCTGTTCGCAGGCGACATTAAATTTAATGTCAGTCTGTATAATCCCGACATCGACCTCGAGAAGGTGCGGAAGGCGCTTCGGGACGTCGGCGCCGATTCATTCGTCGAGCAGCTGCCGAACGGCTATGACGAGCCGGTTGTCGAACGGGGAAGCACGCTGTCTGCCGGACAGCGGCAGCTTATCTCGTTCGCGCGGGCGCTTGCGTTCGATCCCGCGATCCTCATTCTCGACGAAGCGACGGCCAGCATCGACAGCGAGACGGAGGGGCTGATCCAGCGCGCGCTGGCCGTGCTCAGTCAAGGCCGGACGACTTTCGTCATCGCCCACCGGCTGTCGACGATCCGCGAGGCGGACCGCATTCTCGTCCTGCACCGGGGCGAGATCGTCGAACGCGGCACGCATGACGAGCTGATGCAGCTTGGCGGCCGTTACTACAAAATGTATCAGCTTCAGACCGGCGAAGCGGCGAAGGTTTAGCGTCTCCAGGTGCCGGCTCCGCTGCACAAAGGAAAAAAGACAGTATGTATCCTGCCTGCAAGGGTAGGGAAACATTCTGTCTTTTTGTATTCGCATGCTTCGGCACACGTTGCGTACTGCATGGCGGCGGTTAGAACGTAAGCGGGAAGTGAGAGGAGAGTGAGATGGCAAGTGGTGATCGCGTGACTCTGGAGACTGCTAAATCCCGGAAAACTGGGAAAAACGCGGATTTAGACGACGCCAAAGACTCTTATAATGCTGGAAAGTGACGTGGCGTTCTCGAATGGGGCAAATAGACGACGCTAGAGACTGCTAAATCCCGGAAACTGGGAAAAACGCGGATTTAGACGACGCCAAAGACTCCTATAATGCGGGAAAGGAACGTGACGTGCTCGAATGGGGCAATTAGACGACGCTAGAGACTGCTAAATCCCGGAAAACTGGGAAAAACGCGGATTTAGACGACGCCAAAGACTCTTATAATGCTGGAAAGGAACGTGTCTTGCTCGAATGGGGCAAATAGACGACGCTAGAGACTGCTAAATCCCGGAAACTGGGAAAAACGCGGATTTAGACGACGCCAAAGACTCCTATAATGCGGGAAAGGAACGTGACGTGCTCGAATGGGGCAATTAGACGACGCTAGAGACTGCTAAATCCCGGAAAGCTGGGAAAAACGCGGGTTTAGACGGCGCCAAAGACTCCTATAATGCTGGAAAGGGACGTGGGCGTGTTCGAATATGGGGATTAGACGACGCTGGAGGCTGCTAAATCCCGGAAAACTGGGAAAGACGCAGATTTAGACGACGCCAAAGACTCTTATAATGCTGGAAAGTGACGTGGCGTTCTCGAATGGGGCAAATAGACGACGCTAGAGACTGCTAAATCCCGGAAACTGGGAAAAACGCGGATTTAGACGACGCCAAAGACTCCTATAATGCGGGAAAGGAACGTGACGTGCTCGAATGGGGCAATTAGACGACGCTAGAGACTGCTAAATCCCGGAAAACTGGGAAAAACGCGGATTTAGACGACGCCAAAGACTCTTATAATGCTGGAAAGGAACGTGTCTTGCTCGAATGGGGCAAATAGACGACGCTAGAGACTGCTAAATCCCGGAAACTGGGAAAAACGCGGATTTAGACGACGCCAAAGACTCCTATAATGCGGGAAAGGAACGTGACGTGCTCGAATGGGGCAATTAGACGACGCTAGAGACTGCTAAATCCCGGAAAGCTGGGAAAAACGCGGGTTTAGACGGCGCCAAAGACTCCTATAATGCTGGAAAGGGACGTGGGCGTGTTCGAATATGGGGATTAGACGACGCTGGAGGCTGCTAAATCCCGGAAAACTGGGAAAGACGCAGATTTAGACGACGCCAAAGACTCTTATAATGCTGGAAAGTGACGTGGCGTTCTCGAATGGGGCAAATAGACGACGCTAGAGACTGCTAAATCCCGGAAACTGGGAAAAACGCGGATTTAGACGACGCCAAAGACTCCTATAATGCGGGAAAGGAACGTGACGTGCTCGAATGGGGCAATTAGACGACGCTAGAGACTGCTAAATCCCGGAAAACTGGGAAAAACGCGGATTTAGACGACGCCAAAGACTCTTATAATGCTGGAAAGGAACGTGTCTTGCTCGAATGGGGCAAATAGACGACGCTAGAGACTGCTAAATCCCGGAAACTGGGAAAAACGCGGATTTAGACGACGCCAAAGACTCCTATAATGCGGGAAAGGAACGTGACGTGCTCGAATGGGGCAATTAGACGACGCTAGAGACTGCTAAATCCCGGAAAGCTGGGAAAAACGCGGGTTTAGACGGCGCCAAAGACTCCTATAATGCTGGAAAGGGACGTGGGCGTGTTCGAATATGGGGATTAGACGACGCTGGAGGCTGCTAAATCCAGGAAAACTGGGAAAGACGCGGAATTAGACGACGCCAAAGACTCATATATTGCTGGAAAGGGACGTGGCGTGCTCGAATGGGGCAAATAGACGACGCTGGAGACTGCTAAATCCCGGAAACTGGGAAAAACGCGGATTTAGACGACGCCAAAGACTCCTATAATTCTGGAAACGGACGTGGCGTGCTCGAATGGAGTAATTAGACAAAGCTCACTTCCTTTAAGCAAGAGGAATCACCGTAAGCCGTAATCGGATTGCGTATAAATGCATTAATATTCTGCGAGTATCTCCCCTTCAGCAGCGACGCAGGAATCTGCGCAGAAAAAACCTAGCGGTGAGTATTCCGCTAGGCTGGGCGATCGTATGCATTCACCAAGAAATATGGCTCGGAAGACTAGTTTGTTTTGCGTGCCGTTACCTTCGTTTCACGGCGACCGGTTTGGCGTGGAGCTCGTGTTCGGGTTCGTACTGGGGTTAGGGCTTGAACTCGAGCTTGGGCTTGAACTCTGCTTTTGATTCTGATTTGGTTTTTGGTTCTGACCTGGACTTTGACTCTGACCTGGACTTTGACTTTGACCTGGACTTTGATTTTGACCTGGGCTTTGGTTTTGATTTGAGCTTTGATTTCGGCTAGGACTTTGACTAGGACTTGGATTTTGGCTTGAGCCTGGGCTGGAACTTGGGTTTGATCTCGAGCCTTGGTTCTGCCCTGCGCTTTGCCCTGAGCTCTGACCCGAGCCCTGGCTATCGACGGCATCCGGGCCTTCAAGCTTGCTGATTTGAACGCTTGGAAGCATCAAGGTTTGTCCGTCGTTTAGCATGGACTCGTAGCCGCCGTTCCACGTTCCGATTACCGTCGTTTTGCCCAACGTGAACGGGAAATTGCCCTTCAGCAACATATAGCTGTTTTTGAATTCCGCTACGGCCGTTTGTCCGCTTATGGAGATGATCGTACTCGTAAAACGAACCTTCGTTTTGGCATAGTTGAGCAGTTCGTCCGCCGTAATGTCCACATAGTCGGACTTAGTACGGCTGAACGTGTACTTTCCGTTTACGATCTCATAGTAAGCCTGCTCGTTGTCCGGACGGCCAGCAGGGGAATCGACCAGCAGAAGTCCCGGCCGCTCCATGGAGAAGCCGTTCGCTTCCACATCGAAAAGCGGCTGAAGAGACCCGTCGCGGTATACGAAGGCAAAATAGCGGCCTTTTCGGCTGGTAGAAGCGGACTCGGCCACGATGACCGGCTCGTCGCCGGCGCTTAAGCCGTCGTAGCTTTTCACGGCTTTGATCTTCGCGCTCTTATCCAGCTGCACTTCAGCCCCTTGCAGCGTACCGTCCGGAAGCATGGCTCCGAACAGAAGCGCATTTCCGTCGGCAACGCCTGCAGCGACGGCGGTTAACCCGAACTTTTGAGTTCCCGTGTACGTCATGCTGACTTTACGCCCCGGAAAATGGGTATCCAGCAGATGAACAGGCTGCGCGATCGCCCATTTTCGTTCGGCGTCCGCTTTTTCCTTGGCCGTATCGCGGTAGCCCTTCAACTTGTCGTACATGGCGATGGCATCGCCGAATTTATTGGCTTTGACGGCCTGATCGGCCGTTCGGAACCAGCCGTCGATCGTTTTTTTGATGTACGCCTGAGCTTTGCCGCTGGCCGGAATGACATCCTTCAGCGACTGGACGGTTTTCGCCGTCCCGATAAAGCTTTCGATTTCGCCGGCTTGTCCGGTTTTTTGCAAGATCTGCAGGGTGTAGTCATCCAGCCATGCCGTCAGCCAAGGCGCCTGCCACTTGTTGCTCTGATACATCTGAAGTTTTGATTTGACCGACTCCCCCAGCTCTGGAATGCCCGACTTTTTGGCTTGCGCCTGCAGGCTTGCCGTATCATATTTTTGCAGCAGCTCGTTAATGGCTTTCGGCTTCGACTTGTCGAAGAACGAATCGGGGATGAGCAGCAAATTTTCGGCGAGACCTGCGCGGTCGAAGTCGTTATTCTTTATGCTGTCGGCGATTTGCTCGATTAAACGTTCCTTGGTTCGCACGACATCATTCCGCAGCTTGTTCTCGGTATCTTGACGGGCGGACAGCTCTTTAAATACTGCCAACCGCTCCGGCTCCTTCGCGGCTTCGGCGGCGAGCTTGGCGTACTCGTTATACGCTTCTACAAGAAGGGCGCTGTTTTCGTTCCCGGCCGCAGCAGACGCCCTGGTAGTCAACGCGGACAGCAGCAGCTTCGTTTCCGTTACCGGCTGAAGCGCGTCCAACGACTGCTCGATCAGGCTTTTTTTATACTCGATGGCCCACAGGCGCTCCGCCTTCGCAAATAGCTCCTCGGCTTGAATGATCTGATTCTGTTTGTACAGCTCGTCCGCTTCGTTAACCAGGCTGATTTTACGCTCCGTTAAATAAAGCTTGTAACAGGCGGCGGCCGCCATTAGAAGCAGGACTGCAATCGATAGGCTGCGGATCGCGAGCGATTTCCCATAAGCGGTTACAGGCATGAGTGCGAACTCCTAGATGACCCCTTTGAATTCCGGGTCGAAATCGTATTTTTTCTTGACAATGTCCTTGGTGCGATCGTACAGCAGCTGCCATTCGCCGGGCTCCCGCTTGGAGAGAAGCTTGCATAATCGAAGAATCCGCTCCCTCGGAAGCTGGTCCAAATAAGTCAAAATCAGTTCCATGTACGGATCGACATACTGCTTCAGCCTCAAGGCGGCGCCGGCTGCGTTAACGAGGAGGTCGGTTCCTCCCTCCAGTTGGCCGATCGCAACCATGTACCGGTCGACATAGTTCAATGTTTTTCTTTTGATCAGCTGCGGGTTGACCTTGGATACTTCCAGCAGGTAGGAAACGAATTCCTTATCGAAGGTGGACGGGATCAGGGATTCCAATTCCAAATCCATATCGCTGCGCAGCACGAAACGGTTCAATATCGAAATTTTGCCTTTCTTGATGCGATCGTTATGGAGAAAGACGCCGACTTCGCGGAGCTTCTCGTAGGCGGATTTGTACTGTTCTTCCTTGGCGTCGGCCACGGCGCTCACAATGTCTTTTTCCAAGCCCTCCTGAATCCGCTTGTGCTCGCGCAGCACCAGCTTCTCGAGCTGGATCGACTGCCTGCGCGGGAGAGCCTTCCGGTAGAGCAGCCATAGAAAAAGGGGCAGAGCCAAAGTCACGGCCAGCGCGGTCAACAGCTGCGGGATCGTGCCGGCGGCTGCGACCGACAGACAGCCCAGCGCCAGCAGAAGCGCCGATTCCGTATGGAATTTGCGTCTGCACACCGTATCGGAATAGGCGTGGAACGAGACAAGCGGACGATTCCCTCCGCATGCTTCGCATCGGGTATGCTGCAGAACGGTGTAAGCTCCGCACTTTCGGCATACCTTCAACCGGTCGAAGGCATATTTGGTGACGACGTTTTTTTTAAATTGAACGGGTAATTTTTTCATCGTTGTCAGGTTCACCGTTCACTAGCTTGAGCAGCAGCGCATCGGTTTGGTCCTGAGGAATTTCGCGTTTGCGCAGCAGGACGGCCGTTTGATAAAGCGCATAGCAGGCGATGGCCAGAAGACAGAAACCGTAAACGGCGGTTTGCGCCAAAGATAGCGTCATGTGAATGCTCCTTCCGTCGGAATGATTGGACTGAAAAAACTAAGAAAGTCTTAAGAAACTTTTCGATAGCCGCATCCGTCTATCCTTAGTATTCGATTTGGAACCGGCATGGCCGCCGGACCGTTTCATTCCTTGCATGCAATCCCGAACGTTCCGCCGACAAGCGGCTCTCGGCGCGAGCGCGCAGGCAACAGGGGTGCTCTAGTCTTTCCAAGCCAAAATAGAATATAATGGAATAGATCATAAAGATGACGAATAATGGGGCTTCCCGTCGTTTCATGGATATATTACAACTTTTGGGGTTAAATGACTAGCGAGACATATCGACTATCGATCCGTAGGGGGAACATCAATGGCTGTGAGCAGGACGTACATAACCCGGTTTATGAAGGCGGCGATTGGCATGGCGCTGCTTTGGAATTTAATGACTTTGCAGGCATTCGCCGCAGAGGAAGGAACCAAGCTGGATGCCGTGCTCGTCGTGGACGTCAGCAACTCGATGAACGACAGCGACCGCAATAAAATCGGCAACGAAGCGATGAAAATGTTTACGGACATGTCTTCCATGCAAGGCGATAAAATCGGAGTCGTGGCCTACACCGATCAGATCGTGCGGGAAAAAGCGCTGCTTAAAATGAACTCCGAGCAGGACAAGCAGGAGCTGAAAAGCTTTATTGACCAATTATCAAGAGGACCTTACACGGATATATCCGTCGGCTTGAAGGAGGGCCTCAAAATTTTGCAGTCCGGCAAAGAGCCGGGACATGCTCCGTTGATCGTGCTGATGGCCGACGGGAATAACGACTTCAACCCGAGCTCCGGGCGTACGAACGAGCAGGCCGACAAGGATTTGCAGAATACGGTGAAGACGGCCAAGGACAACGGCATCCCGATCTATACGATCGGGCTGAACGCCGACGGTTCGCTGAACAAGGACGCGCTCGCCAAAATCGCTTCCGAGACGAACGGGAAATCCTTCGTAACCAGTACGGCCGACACGCTGCCGCAAATTTTGAGCGAGATTTTCGCCGATCACATGAAGCTGAAAGTAATCCCGATGAAGAACATCGTGGCGAACGGGGAGTTTCAGGATATCGCCATCACGATTCCGAATGCGAACGTGCTGGAGGCCAACATTTCGATCATGTCGGGCAAACCGGTGGAGCTGCAGCTGATCGATCCGGCGGGCCAGCAGAAAGCCATTCCGTCGGACGCCGTGTCGCTGTCCAAGTCCAAATCCTATTCGCTGTTGAAGCTGTCCAAACCGGCAAACGGCGAATGGAAGCTGAGGGTAAAGGGCGTCAATCAGGATAAGATCGATATTAATTTGATTTTTAATTACGACCTGCAGCTGGTCATGGCGCCGCTTGCCCAAAAAACGTATAAAGTCGGCGACACCGTGAAGGTGCAATCGTTTTTCGAGGACAACGGGCAGAAGCAGACGGGGGCGGAGCTGTACAAAGGCATGAAAGCGACCCTGTTCGTGACGGATCTGGATACGCAAAAGACGGATCAGGTGCAAATGTCGGCCGTCGACGCCGGCTTCGAAGGAAGCTTTCCGATAAAAGAAAAGCATCGTTATCAAATCAAGGTGAAAGCGGAGGACAACAGCTTCTTCCGGGAAACGAAGCCGGTCGAGCTTTCGGCGACCGGAGGAGCAGCCGGCACCGCACAGCCGTCCGCAGCGCCCGGGGAGCCGGCGGAGCCCGGGAAACCTTTTCCTTGGCTCACCGTACTACTTGGAGGCGTCGGACTTCTTGCCCTCGTTGCCCTGGCTATTCTGCTAATGGCTTATCTGCGGAAGAAAAACAAAGGGTTCGTCGGTCAAATGATGATCGAAATTCAAGACGAGGATACGGGAGAAACGTCGAATCCGCAATTCAAAAAGCTGAACGCCTTCAAAGGCAGCTTCCGTCTGCATCAATTGCTGCAGCTCGCTCCCGAGCTTGCGGAAACGGATAAAATCGTGCTTCAGCCGGGGCCGAACGATTCGATCGTGCTTCTGAACAAATCCGGCTGTCTCATCGAGAAAGCCGGCCGGGCTTTGGACGCCGCTAAAGGCAAAGAGCTGAAAAAGAACGACCGCATCAAAATTTCGCTGCAAAACGTTCGCAAATCGATCTATTTGGATTATATCGACTAAGGGGGCATATAAGTATGAAAGCCGTAGTACGGGAGCATATCCAGCAGCTTGACGTATCGCTTGGCGGCGGTATCGTCAGCGACAAAATTCGCGTAGACACGATCGACAACCCGATGCTGATCATCGGGCTGGGGGGCACGGGCATCGATGCCCTGCTGCGTTTAAAATATCAGATCAACCGGCGGTTCAAGCTTCCGGAGGATTCGGTCTCCAAGAAAAGAAGGGAGAAGCCCGACAAGGTCGAGTTTCTCGCCTTTGAAACGAACGAACATGACCGCAACAAAAAGTATAGGGGCATCGGGCTCGATCCGATTTCGGAATTCGTCCTGCTGTCCAATGCGGAAGTCGGCAGCTTGCTGCAGAACCGCTCGATTCTCGAGCCTTACATAACGGAATGGCTCTCCCCAGAGCTGAACGTGACGGACGGCATCAACGGGGCGCAGGGCGTTCGCCAAGCGGGTAGGCTGCTTCTGTTTACGAAAATCAATCAGGTCGTGCAGACGATCGAGCGCAAAATCAAGTCGCTATGCGAAGGCACCAACAAGAAGCTGTACGTGTTCGTCCTAACCGGCTTGTCCGGCGGAACGGGCAGCGGCTGCTTCCTTGATATTTCGTACATCGTGCGCGGCATTATCGAACGCGAGCACGGAAGCGCGGGCGTCGACCGGGTCAGCATGCTGGGCTATTTGTTTACCCCCGACGTCAATTTGTCGAACAAAAGCCTGACCGCCCATACGAGCGAATACATCAAGAAGAACGGCTATGCGGCGCTCAAGGAGCTGGACTACTGGATGAACACCGACGAGCGGAACGAGCGGTTCCGCCAGCGGTACGGGAGCGTGCTGGAGGTCAATTCCATCATGCCTCCGTTCAACTTGTGCCATCTCATATCGGCGACCAATCTGGAAGGCAAGCCGCTGGAGAACGCGTACGACTATTGCATGAACGTAACGGCCGAGAACATCACCAACTTCATGGCCAGCGAAGAAAAGCATTCGGGCGAGGAGTTCGCCATTCACGATTACATCAGCAACATCAACATGAACATCAACCAGATGCCCAAGCCGTATCCGGCTAACTACAAGTACAACATCATCGGCGCTTCCTCGGCCGTTCTGCCGATCGAGGAAATGACCACCTATTTGGCGTACCGGCTATTCAAGAAAATGGAGAATATGTTCGCCTCCATGCCGTCTCAGGACGAAACGGAGAAGCTCGTCAGGAAGCTCGGGCTCGACCCCGATTCCGTACACCGAAAGTTCGAGGAACGGGTTCCCGAGCCTCTTCCCGGGTACGAGAACAGCGAGCGTCTCAGCTATAACAACGTGATCAAGCAGCAGATCGTCAATATCGATATGGAGCTGGAGCAAGGGTTCGTCGCACGCGCGAAGGAAGAATACGTGAAGACGAAGAAGCAAGCCCCCGCTCATGTGCTGGAGCAGTTCTCGGATCAGATGAAGCGCATTTTCATGAATCCGGCGCAGGGGCCTTTCTTCGCCTCGCGAATCATCTATTCCCAGAAGGGCTACTGCTTGCTGAACATGATTTCCACATACATCGAGTCGCTGCAGGAGAGCATGGATCGCAGCCGCCGCGCGATCGAGTCGGCTAAGGAGCAGGCGAACGAGAAGCTGACCGACGCCAGAAGCGCTTTTATCTCGAAGGACAAGAAGAAGAACGCGTATATCGAGGCCAAAATCAATCAGTATTTGCTTGTCGCCGATATGGAGCGGGCCGAGCAAATGCTCGAATTTTACGATGATGTGCGGAACCTGCTGCGCGAGCAAAATTTGCGGATTTACGAGGTGTTTACGGAAATCTTGAACGCCTTGAACCAAATTTTCGAGAAGAACGGAGATATCCTCACCTCTTCGCAGGAATCCGTCGACCATAAGGGCAACAAGACGTATTACTGGAACATCGTCAGCGTCCCGGATATCGCGAAGGTTGTCGGGTCGATTATGGACGGCAAAAATGTCGACGAGCTTACCCGCGACTTTGCGGCCGAGCTGCTTGAGCACTCGAACCGCTGGGTCAAAGAGCAGGAGATTGACATCATCGGCTCGATTTCGGATTTCCTCAGCGATAAATTCGGCGATCTGATTACGAAGTCGATGGAAGATTTCCTTACGATCAAATACGGCGACGACCAGTCCATCGAGAAAATCATTGAGACCCAAATCGCCAAAAAGCTGGACGACGAATCGATACCGGTCTTTCATCTGAGCAACAGCTCGGGGAACATGCATTTCCCGTCGTGGGGCTTCGTCTCCGTACCGCTTAAAGCGCCGAATATTTTAAAAGGGATCAAGAACTACCAGAACACCGCGATCAGCAATTCCCGGTTCACGGTCAAAGAGAGCGAAGTGAAAAACCGGATTTTCTGGCTGAACACTAAAAACGGCATTCCGCTCTTCACGTACACGCCGCTTCGGGTTTATGAAGACAGCTATGAGCGGACGATTCTCGAGAAGGAGGGCGTCGGACGCCATCTGCGTCAAACCGACAAAGACAATTGGACGTACCTGCCTTCGCCGATTCCGGAGAAATCGTGGGGCGACATGTACCTCAATCCGCGGATCAAAGCGTATAACGCCCAGCTTCGCGAGCTGTTCGACTTGGCGTTGAAATACCAATGCATTGTGGAAAAGAAAAGCGACTATTCCATGAGCAATCTGTTCGAGTGCGTGTTCACGAAGCCGTTCCAGGTCGAGCCGTTCGTAGCCCGCTATAATATGCAGCTTCAGGAGCAGCGCCCGAATTTGGGCGAAATCAAACGGTGTATCAACGATTTGAAAGCTTTGCTGGAGCAAGGGCTGGATAAAGAGGCTTCGCGCGATATATTTGCGAGCAGCAATACGGAAGTAGCGACGGATAATTTCATCCGTTCGCCGGAGCTGGTAAAACGGATTCGCGAAGAAGTGAACAAATATACGGCCATCGAGGCGCAAATCGCGGTGCTCGACGCGGTGCTTAGCGGCTATCAGGACGAGGAGAAGCTGCTCGATCAATTTATCGAGGCCATGTATACCGGAACGATCGTGAAACGCGGGGCGGTATACGTATATGACCGCAGCGACGAGGAAGACGATTGGGAGCCGTTCGTCAATTTGACGAAGGTCAATAAATATGTGGAATTTACGATTTTCGATCATTTCCGCAAGCTGGATGCCAAGCGCAAAGCGATGATCGCCCGCAAGTCGGAGAGGCGCAACCAGGACATGGTCGCCTCCGAGGAGAAGGTGGCGGAACTGGTCCGCAAGCTGGACGAAATGGGCGTGTCCATGGGCGAAGCCAGATCCAATCTGGAATTCAGCCGTGACGAGCTGGTGAACGGCGAAGAGGTGTACGGTTTTTACCGCAAAGCGGCGGCGAAAGTGAATGAACTCAGCAGAAACTTGAAGTAGCGGCATGGAGGAGCAGGCATGAGGGAAGTACTCGGGCGGTTTACAACGGGCTATGCGGCCGACATGGAGAAGCACACCGATAGCGGCGACGAGCAGAGAAGCGTCAACAACCCCGTCATGTTTCTCTTTATCGGGGACAAGGCGAAGGCTGCCGTCTCGGCCGTATCCGACATGGTGGAGCGCAAATGGAGCAACAGCGCGGGCGTTATGTACGTCCATGTTTACGCGAACGAACCGGCGGATAAAGCGAATGCGGTCCGTTTCCAGGTGGACGGCGGCGGAACGGACAGGAAGCGGTGGCGGCAAGAGCTGCACGCTTCCTTCTGCCGCGATGACCGGAAGCTCATGGAATTAAACCGGACGCTGCGCGCCGTCAGCTCCAAGCTTTCCGAATTCGGGCGGTTGTACGCCTCTTTTCAGCGGATCAACGTGTCGGTCGTCACCTGCGCGGACGATCCCTGCAACGTGCTCGTACCGGAGATTACGCTGCTAACTAAAGCAATTCTTGGCGCCTCGTTCCGCATCGTTCAGGTCGATCTTTATGCGCTCATAAAGGAAAAGACGGGAGGGGAGGAGTTCGGCTTCTCCTCTTCCGTCAGTGTAGGCTTCTTACGGGAGTTGAACTATTTCCAGAATGACCGGTATCGGTACGAAGGCATGCTGCAGGTGACCGAGGACGGGATCAGGCTGCCGGTCGAGCACGCCGGGCCGTTATTCGATCTTGCATACTTGCTTAGCGATAAGAATGAACGGGGCGTTATCGCGGAGCGCAGTATGGAAGAGAACTTCGAGATCATTTGCAGCATCAATTTGCTGAAAAACCGCGAGATGCTGACGGATTACACTGAGAAGAACGATATCTACAACAATATGCAGTTCAAGCAGAACATCATGTCCGATTTCGGGGCGCCTACGTTTGCGACGGCGGGCTTCTCCAAAATCAAGCGTCCGAACAAAGCGATCGCAGCTACCGTCGTCCATCAAGCATTCCGCAAAATTACCCGAAAGCTCAAAGCTTCCGCCTCCGTAGACATGCGTCAGGTCGTCGATAAGTTCGGCTTGAGTCCTGCCGCTTTTGAACGCAAAGTAAACGGACTGATGCCGGACGATAGACGCATTGAGGAAATGTGCTCGCTCATGATGCAAAAGGTATCCTACGACGAAATCCGTACGGGGACCGTTCGGGAAGCGGAGCTCAAGCTTTACGGCAATTCGGCGGAAGCGTTCTTCGAGAAAAACGTCGCCGTGCCGTCCCGCGAGCAGCTGGCGTCGTACCGCGCGATTGAGGAAATAAGAGCCGGCGTCGGGCATATCGTGGCGGATCCGCTCTACGGCCTTTATTGCGCTTTTGACTGGATGGAGGAAAAGAACGGCGATTCGAATCTGTTTGAGGAAATCCGCAAGGCGATGAAAGAAATCAATCGGCAGCTTGAAGCGGTTAGGGACGAATTGGAAAGCTTATATCAGGGACAGGTCGAGCATCAGCCGTATGCCCGTTCCCGTCTTCCGTTCCAGGGGAAAGCGAATCTGGCGCAGTTTACCCGTTACTTTTTCCAGGAGGTCTATGGCCGGAAGTACCGGATTGTCCATCTGGATCTTTCCCTCAAGGTGCTGCAGGCTATGGAAACGGCCCTGGAGGATGTGCACCGCGAGCTTAGAACGAAGGTGGAGGAAATGGCCGACGTCGAGCGCTGCTTGTCCGATTACGGCCAGCTGAGCATAAGGGAAGCGGAAGAAGAGCTCGGCAAAAATATCGAGCTGTATTACGGGAAAGTCGTCGATGAGGGAATGGCGGAATTGGAAGCCAGACGGGGCGGCTTGTTTTACTTCGAGGACCGTTACATCGGCAATGTCTTCGAGAGGCTCGAGCAAGGGAAAGCGGCTCTGCTGGAGCGGTTTATCCAGTTTTGCTCGAAAGAAATACTGTCATCCGCCCCGTTCCGGCTTTCGTTCGAGGACGAATTGCTGCAGCGCGCCAACGTAACCGCCCGCTACGAGCATCGCGACGTTCTAACCAAAGAAGAGCTTTTCGGGGAACTCTACGCCGCATTGGAAGAGCAGGCCGTCATTCATCTGGAAGTGTACAACTATACGCATAAAAACCGGTATGAGGAAAAGTACATATTCGGGGATTTTTACAGCGAATTTGTTACCTACGCTTTTCAATTCGACGAAGGCCGGCGCGGCTATAAGCTGGGTTGCGTACATGAGAAGCGATCGAGCGGGATCGAGAAGCTGAACATGATGGGCGGGTTTCAGATCAACGACCTTCTCTATGTCATCAACAACAAGAAATACTACCAATCCTACTTGGACAACGGGTTTTGCTTGCATGGGATCGCGGAAAGCGAGCTTCCCGATCTCTGATCCGGCTGAAGCGGAGAAGGAGTGGCGTACAAGATGCTGATAAGAAAAGTGAACGGATTAATGATTTTGTTTAGCCTGCTCGGCGGAGGCGTCGGGTTTGGAGTAGGCGAGTTCATACTGGCCGAATATGAACGCTCGTTGCCGAATGTGGTCTTAATGGCCGTTTACTTCGGCCAGCTTGCGTTTTTCGTCAGCTTGTTTTGCCTGCTTGCCGAGCTGATTTCCCCCGCCTTGAACGGCAAAGGATGGCGGCGCCGGTATGCGGGCACGTCATGGAAAATGCTTGTGCCGAGCTCTTTGGTGCTTCTGTTTGCCGCGGGAGCGTTATTTCAGTTTCTATACGGCCTGAACGTAGGCAGCGCCAAGACGCCGGAAAATATTTTGATGGCGGTCGACGTGTCGGGCAGCATGGATACCAACGATCCTAGCCGGCAGAGCTTTCAAGCGGCAACCGCCCTTATCCAGAAGATGAGCAAAAAGAATCAGGCTGCCGTCATCGTATTCGACGATCAAGCTTCCGTGCTGCAGCCGCTGACCCGACTTCAAAGCCAGGCCGTCAAGGACGAAATCGTGCAAAAGCTGAATCAATTCGACAGACTTGGCGGCGGGACGAATATAGCCGGGGCGCTAGGCGAGGTACGCAAGCAAATCGAAGAAGATTCCGTCAAGCGCAAAAGCTTGGTCATCCTCATTTCGGACGGGTACAGCGAGATGAATGTCAGCGCCGTTACGGAGCCGTTCCGCAGCGCGCATATTCCGGTCCATACGATCGGCGTGGCGTCGGATGCCGGCGGCGAGGGACTGCTGCGGGAAATAGCCGGTCAAACCGGCGGCAGCTACTATAAAGTCGATGAAACGAGCCAGCTCACCTTCGTTTTCGACCGGATTTACGAAGAGAACCAGAGCCGCCACCTCGTCGGCGAACGGACCGGCACCTCTCAAGACAGCATGCTGTCCGCCGTGCTGCGGGTCGTGCTGATTACGGGAATCGGCATCTTGTTCGGCTTGGCGCTGGGCTTCTTGTTCGATAACCGGTATTTGGCCCGGAATTTCTCCATAGGCGGTGCGGTTGCGGGTTTGCTGGCCGGGCTGACGCTGGAATGGGGCATTTCCGGCTGGCCGGAGCATTCGGAATGGTGGAGATTGCTGGCGGCCCTCCTCTTGGCCGTTGTCGTGACGGTATTCTCGGCGGTCATTCCGATCAAGGAAGGCGGCGAGACTCCGAGAGCGATGAGAGGCCAATCGCCTATACGCCGCGCTGACAGCGGCTTCGGCGGCGACAAGCGCGATACGATAAACAAAGGCTTTTAAGAAGCGGGCTAAAGGAAGGATGATGGCGATGGAGTGGGTAGAGTCCGCAAACGATGACCTCCGCATAACGAATCTGACGTCCCGCTTGCATAACCATGAATGCATTCTGAATTGGCATTGGCCGGACGGCCTTCAGTTTGTTTATATTCATAAGGCTTCCGCCGATGCGGAGCCTGGGGCCGAGCCGGCCGGAGAGAAGCAGATGAAGCTGTATACGATCGAGGAGTATAAGGCGAACGGCGGCTTTCGCGATAAAATCGATGAAATCGGCCGATTTGTTTATTCCCTCTACCCGTTTATCCGGGATCAAGACGGCAGCCGGGTCGTGCGCCAAACCGGCGGCGATAATGTCATCCGGGTCAGTACGGGTAAGGCCAAGGTCGATTGCCGGATCAAATACAAATCAAGTTTGTTCGGCAAGACGAAGCTGGTCCGGATCGCGTTCTATACGGACATTTCCGTTCCCAAAGAAGCGCTGTGCTACGTCAAGAAAGAGGGCGGTATCCCGATGACCATCGAGGACGGAACGGTATTTCCGTTCATTCGCGATATCGGGCCCGGGTCGGACGAAATGACGGAATTTCCCGTAGGCAAGAACGATTACGTCAAAGTGTTCTTTACGGACGGAAAGAAATATGCCGAAATGTATCAGCTTTTCGTCGGGCAATAAGCGGGTGTAGGCTTGACTGCTGAGACATTCTGCAAAGTGAAGGAGGGAGTAGGCATGGCAGGTTTTTTGAAAGGATTGTTCGGTTCCAAGAAAGTGATTGTCAAAGAAAAACCTCCGTATTACGATATCGTGTGCCCCTTTTGCTTCGAGAAATATCATCCTGACGAAGTCGTGTTCCGAGCGGCTCACCACCGGGAGGACGATGAGGACTACGCTTTGGCGGAGGACGACGTGCTGAACCGGTACCGCAAACGGTTCGGCCTCGGTACGTTCGACGAGTTGGAGGCGGTAATCCCTCCCGATACGATTCCGGAGGAAAACAAACTATACGCCGGACGGGTTCTCGTCGGCATCACGGACCGGTACAACATCGTAAGCCGCAGAAGACTTTGTCCGAAATGCCATAACGATTTGCCGTTGACCGTGGGAAAAACGCCGAGCAATATCATTTCGATTATCGGTCCTTCACAGGTCGGCAAGTCGGTTTACATGACGTCGCTGATCCATACGCTGGAGCATACGACTGCCGGCAATTTTGACGCGGCGTGCATGCCGATCAATACGGAAATCAGCCGGAAATACCGGGATCAATACGAGGAACCGCTGTTCGAGCAAGGAAACGTGCTGCGCTCCACACAGGTTAGCGAAGTGCAGGAGCCGCTCATTTTCCAGTTTACGTTCAAGGACGAGTCGAAGGACCCGCTTACGCTTGTTTTTTTCGACGTCGCGGGGGAAGGCATGACCGATCGCGCCTATATGGAAATGCGGGCGTCCCATGTGAAAAATTCGACAGGCATGCTGCTCCTGATCGACCCGCTGCAAATCAAGACGATTCGCGACCGGATCAAGATCAACGTGGGCGAGAAGCCCGGCGATTTCACGGACAGGCACGACAGCCCGCGCGAGGTCATCATCAATCTGTTCGATTCCTTCATCGGCCATCAAGGCGGGAAAACGAACATACCGACCGCCATCGTGCTGACGAAGAGCGATATGCTTCATTTCCTGAAGGAAGAGGACGGCGAGTATATCCGCAGCAACAGCAACGTGTTTCACAACATGGTCCACGCCAAAACGTTCAATGTGGCGGAGTTTGAAAACATTAACGGTGAAATCCGCCGGTTTATCGAGAAGGTCGACCGCCCGCTGAAGGGAGCGATCGACGTGAATTTTTCGGATACGGCCTATTTTGCCGTGTCGGCGCTCGGCAGCAACCCGGTCGATCTGAAAGTGAAAGGCGTAATCAGTCCGATACGCGTGGATGAACCGTTCCTCTGGCTCTTGTACCGGCTCGGGTACATCGAAGGCAAGGAGGGGGCATAAGCATGGCCAACATCCAACAGCATTACTACACCAGGGAGCGCGAAGGGCTTTTCCGCTCCAATGCGGGCTATGACTCGATTGCCAAATCGCCGGGATTGGACGGCGGATTCATCAAGCGGGTGCTGCATCCGTATTGCGGATACGACGCGCCGAAAGAGCTGACGGACCGGAACGAAAGCGATCTTGGCAAGTACCCGGAGTCGTACACGGTGTTCCATGCCGATTCGGGGGAAACCGTGCTCGGCAGCAGCGTTTTCGCCGGAGCGGATTTTACGGGTCAGCGGAACACGTTTTTTGCCCATCACCTGATCGTTCCGGGCGAACGGGCTGAGGGCTTGGTTACCGAGCCGTCGGCCGTTTTTCATGCGGCCGGCTTTCAGCGCCGGCACGATATCGGGGAAGGGAAGGCACTCCCGGAGCTGGCCGATATTCCGACCGAGCATGTGCCGTATGCGGCAGTGCTGGACACGGTGCGGAACAAGCTGGGGATCGGCGCGGACATGTTCAAGCGGCTCTTGTATGCGGTGATGATGTCCGTTTCGAGCAAGAAGAAAGTGTACATTACGCTCGATACCGGCGTTTCGGAAAGCTCCGCGTATGCGAAACGGTTGATGGAGGCGCTGTACCGCTGCCTGCCTTATGCGGTTCGCCGCAGGCTCGGGTTTACGACTTACAGCTACGAGCCGGTGCGCAAGGACCATCTCCATGTCGTTTTCGTCGAAAAAGGTAATATCCGTCCGAGCGACCGCAATATTGAGAAAGATTACTTGTTCGATTTTGCGAACAACCGGTTTGCGAATACGGATTTGCAGGGGGACGAGCACGAGTATTTGAACTTTGCCTGGGACAACCTGCAAACGCCGGAGCGGATGATTCCGTTCTTCGAATTCGCCGAAGAGGTGCTGGCTCCCGCGGATAAAGCGAAGGAGCTTGCGGTTTCGACTTATTACGAGCTGTGCGCCCTGTATCAGATCGAAGCGGGCGATTATACGATTTACGAACGCAATAAAGCGGGAGTTTTGCACGGGATTTACGGCTATTTGCTGTCGTACGGCATTGAGCGGGAAACGCGGCTTAACCGGCTGTTCGTTCAGCTGTTCGACCGCGAGCGGGAGACGATCACGAGCCGCAATTTACCGCCGCTGGAAGCGGTAAAGCTGGTTATCGATTACTATCGCATCGCCGAGGAAAGCAAGCAGCTGCCTTTTATCGTCTTCCTGATTCTTGTCGCGAATGCCGGGAAATCCGCGCAGCAAAGCGATTATGTGGCCGAAGTGTATAAGGCGCTGGCTGCGAATCCGCCGCTCTTCATCGCCTTTTTCAATCAGGTGTTCGTCCAGTACGGCGCGCAGCTGGCCAAGCCGTTGTTCGAGGAGTACTTGGAAGAGCGGGTCAAAAACCTGAGCAAGCATAAGGACGTGCTCAAGGAGCTGGGATTTTGGCTGAACCATACGCCGCATGCGCTCGGCAACGTATTTTTCCGGGATAAATTCGCCATGAAGCTACCGGAATTATTGGAGCATGACAAAAAATACGTAGCCAGCGCGCTGGAGATTCACCGGTTTCTCGACACGTTCGCGATTGAAAAGCCGTTTGCCGATGCCTATGAAAAGTTTCGCGAGGACGTCCTGTCCGAGGTCGACCACTGCCTGCTCTGGAAGCTCGACTTCAAGACGCTGAACGAAGAGGATTATGCCAGCGTGATCCGCATAATGAAGGAACGCCGCAAGACGTTCCGCGAATCGCTGGACGAGCGCGGCAGGCATCATTACGATGCGCTTCGTGCGCTCGATGCGATGATGACGGATACCAAGGCGAAGGCGCCGGATCAGTATATGGACGATCTGCCGCTCGACATGGTACAGCCGGTTCAGCATTTGCTGAAAGCCTTTCAAATGGGCAAGCCGGGCGGGATCGATTTTGACAGGCTGCTCTTCGCCTTTTACAGGCCGCAGAAGCAGCGGGAGAGAAGCGCGCAGGCCGGCGGCGATTTTATCGATTACGGCGCTTTGCTTCAAGCCGTTTATGCAGAGAAGAACGAGGCGGGCGTTTATGCCCTTGTTTTCTGGATGCTGCAAAAGGGCAAGCTGCCGCGGACGTTCATCGCCGAGCTGAAGAAGCATTTTGTCGAAACGGATCGGGAATCGCTGAAGGACAAGCAGTTGAGAAGGAAATGGAAGCGTCTCGGAAACGCCGGCGTCGACGAAGTGCTGGAATACGCGGACGAGAAGACGGCTTCCGGTTTCAAAAAGCTGTATAAGCGAAACAAAATGCTGTTCAGGAGACTCTTCGTGCTTGGCGGCGGTTCGATCATTCTGCTCGCTATGCTCGGGGGCGGCGGCTGGCTTGTTTACGACAAGCTCATTGCCAAGCCGGATAACGAGCCGGCGAACTCGCCGGCGCCGTCGTTATCGCCGAGCCCGTCGGGCGAGCCTTCAAGCCCAGCGCCTTCGATTACGCCTTCGGCCGTTCCGTCCGGCTCGCAATCGGGGGCGCCGGGCAGCGGTCCGGCGGCAACGCCGGGAACCTCGCCAGGAGCCTCGCCAGGGGCGCCGACCTATGGGCCTACGCTGGCTCCGGCCGGTGCGGCCAAAGGCTCGTCTGCGGTATCCGCCGGAACCGCGTCCCAAGCAAACCGCACGCCGGAAGCTAAGCGGTAGAGTGCCCGTATGCGCGGCACTGCCTGGGAGAGAGCAATCTTCTCTCTCGCTCCGAAGCTCAAAACCGCTAAACACGCGAGCGGATGCCAATTCCCGACCGGCTGGTTTTTAAGTTAGATAAGAGCCTTTAGAGTCTTCTAAAGCGGCACTTTTTGAGATAAACAGGAAAATAGAAGCCTCTAGCGTCGTCTAAATGCCTAGCCAGGCTAGTAAATCCGACTTTTAGGCTGTATAGGAGCCTTTAGAGTCTTCTAAATCGGCACTTTTTGAGATAAACAGGAAAATAGAAGCTCCTAGCGTCGTCTAAATCGCGCAACAATCATGCGCTTTTCCTCTCCGGCACCGAGTTGCAGCAAGGCTGCCCTAGAAGTCATAGGAAGAAAGGTTCGCGCCCGCTTTGCACACCATAAAGAAGCCTGCAGCTCCACTTTGACAGTGGTTCTGCAGGCTTCTTTATGGTATTGGGCAGAAACCGGCTTCCTGCGGCAACAACCTTTCGGGCCGCCTTCACCGCATCGCCATGATGACTATTCGTATACCCGAACCTCGATAATTTCAGCGCACGGGCTGCCGTTCGTCGCTTCCACGACGACGCGAAGCCGGTCGGCGACGACGGAGGCGTCCAGCCGGTGGACATGCTTGCGCTTGCGGTTGGCACTCCGTTCGGCGACGGTCGACCATTCGCCGTTCACGAGCGCTTCCAGCCGGTAATCGCGCACCAGCTCCGGCATCACCTCGAACGGCGTGATGTGATGGTGCAGGTTGATCAGATCCTCGTTCACGTCATCATTAAAGGTGACGTGAACCGAGCCGATCTTGACCGGCTGCTCCCAGCTCAGCTGGAGCCACTCGGCTTGGCCGGCGCGCATCGGCTCCGACGACCACATATGCGGACCGCCATAAGGACGCAGGAATCCGTCGGTCGCTTTGGACGGGGCGAGCGCGCTCGTCGGAGCCGGCAGACGGAAGCATGGGAGCTTGCGATGGAATTCGTTCATCCCCCATTCCACGGACGGCTGCGGCGGCTGCGGCCTGTTCGGCTCGTCGCGGTATACGACGATCGGCTTGTCGTTTCTCCGGAAGCCGAGCACGCCGCTTTGGCCGCGGTCGGATACGTGGACGGTAAGCGCATCGTTCGCCTTGACGACCACGAAAGCGTTCTGGACCGAATCGGGCGTCCAGGCGATATCAGCTTTCACCCACTGGCCGATGCCCGCGCGAACGCTGGCGGCAGCCGTTGCTTGCAGCGTATGCGGCACATAGTTTTCAGCGCGTCCCGTATTCCACACTTCGACGATTAGTTCCGTGTCCGTATCGGCGTCCACCAGAAGCTCCAGTCCGTTAAGCGGAGCATCGGCCGGCAGCAGTAATGCGATATCGGTATGGAGCGAGGCTGTGTTTACCGGCTGCTCGACGGCCAGCCGCGTCAGCGTGCTCGAGGCGGTGACCGATGCCTGCAGCGCCAGGTCGGAACGATCTTCGTTGTGCAAGCCGACGATCGACGCGTCCTGCCGGAGCAGCGTCTGCTGCAGCTCGCTCAGGTGGCTCGCGTACAGCTCGCGCGGCGAAACGCCCTTCTGCGCGCAGAGCGCGGCGCCAGTGCCGGCGGCTTCTCCGATGATGGCGCACGTCGCCATCACGCGCGTCGTGCCGAAGGCGACGTGCGTCGCGCTGATATCGCGGCCGGCCATCAGCATATTGCTCACGTTGGCGGAATACAGAGAGCGGAACGGGATATGGTAAACGCCGTCCGCATATAGATGCTTGGAGCCGTGCTCGGTCGAGTAAACGCCTTGAGGCGGATGCAGATCGATCGACCAGCCCCCGTAAGCGACGCGGTCCTCGAAAGGCCGCTGTGCCAGAACGTCGTTCTGATTAAGCACATAATCCCCGACAAAACGGCGGTATTCCCGTTTGCCCGGAATCGATCCGACCCACTCCAGCGTCATATTGTCGGCTTCGAATTTGCCGGAATTCTTAATGTAATCCCAGATGCCGTAAATGACCGACCACAGCTCGTCGCGGATACGGTCGTTGTCATGCACCGTGTCCAGCTCGCCGCCCCATTCGATCCACCAGTATGCACAGCCGTTATCCCCGCTGCGGATGACGCGCCGTTCCGGTATCGTCGTTTGCGTAATGTCTTTGGCAAAGCTGGGCGCTACGTATTTGACGGGATGTCCCGCATCCTTCGTGTAGAAGAGCAGCGTACTGCCGAGCGTAATGTCGTCGGGGACGAGGGGCGCCCAATCTTCCCCGTATTCCTCTTGAGCCTCGCGGCCGATGCGGTACTTGGCGCCTGCCAGAAAGCCGACAAGCCCGTCTCCCGTACAGTCGAGAAACATGCTGCTCTGGAACCGGATCCGGCGCTCGGAGCCCATCATCCAACCCGTAACGGAACGGATCTTGCGCTCCTGCTCGTCGCCGTCCGCTTCCACCTCGTGCACGTCCGTGTTCAGGTACAGCTTGATGTTCGATTCGGCGCGTACCGCTTCCAATATGACCATATCCCAAATATACGGATTGCCGTCGATGTTGCGGAACTGATTTTCGACGAACAGTTCGCCCATGATCCCGCCTTCCCGCGCATACCGGTTGATCCCGTGACCGGTCGCTCCGCACACCCACACGCGAACCTCGCTGCTGGAGTTTCCGCCGAGAACCGGCCTGTTATGCACGAGCGCAACGGTTTGGCCAAGCCGCGCAGCCGAAATGGCCGCGCAGACGCCCGCAAGTCCGCCTCCGACGACGGTAATATCCGTTAGAACCGTTTCATTTCTCATGACTTGTTCTCTCCTCTTTATCAATGACGTATATCCTTGATTTCATCATAGGAAAACGGATTCCCAAATAACATACATTGTATTACGATATAGCATATACTTTATTTCATAGGAAACAATGCGGAGAGAAGGGCGGCTGACACGCATGAAACGTCACGATTGGGGGGCGACTCCGGCGGCTTACGTATATTGGCATCAGAAAGCGGCATTTGACCTGGAAAGGGATATCTACGACAACTGGACGATGTTTGCGGCGGAGGACGGGCGGTTTGCCTATAGCATCGGCGATCACAAGGGAGAAGCGGGCTTTGGCGATCTGGTCGTATGTCCGCCGGGCATCCCGTTTATCCGGCGCACGATAACACCGCTTACGTTTCATTTTTTTCATTTTGAATGGGATTCGGAAGTGTCGGAGGAGGAAGCACTGTCGCTGTCCGGCAAGCTGACGGTTGCGGATGTCGACAGACTGGCTTCGAACTACCGGTATATACGGGAGATCGACTTCGCCGGGAGGCAGGAGCCCGCTTTCGGCAGAATGAAGCATTGGCTTCACGACATATGGCGGCTTGTCGAGCACAGCAGCGCAGCAGGCGCCGACAGGGCTGCAGGTTCCGACTCCGCGATGCAAACGGCCCGGCAGTGGCTGCTGGCCCATGCGTTCGCGCCGCTCGTTTACCGAGAGCTGTCCGACATGCTCGGCATCAGCCCGGTGCAGCTGACAAGACGTTTTCGGGCCGCTTACCGGATGACGCCGTCGGCTTTCGTAACGGAGCTGAGGCTTTCCCGCGCCTGCCGGCTGCTGGCTGAAACGGCACTCACCCTTGATGCGATCGCGCAAAAATGCGGCTACGAAAACGGCTTCTATTTAAGCCGCGTTTTTCACGATAAGAAAGGAACGAGTCCGTCCGCATACCGTAAGCTGCATCGTATTTAGACGTTTCCAATCATTCCGGCAAGGGAGCATTTGTTTGTGTACAAGCGCATAAACTTGTTGGTAGTAGTGCCAATAGAGGAGGAGAGCGCTATGGACTGGGAGAGCGTGGACATTTCAGAGGATACCAAGACGATATTGAACGAACTGGTGGAACGCAAGGTGAAGCTGGATCATATCACGAAGATGAAAAATTTATATTCGGGGATTACGTTATTCATCGTTGCGGTTTCCGTCTATTACTTCTATCGTTATCTGCTGCTGCCCTCCAACAACGACATGCTGAAGCTCGTGGGCCTGTTTTCGGGAAATGCGGCTCATTTGTTCCTGCTGGCGGCGTTGGCGACGTTGTACATCGTAACGAACAATTATATGAAATCGTACGGCAAACAGAAGAGCAAATACGAAACGCTGCGCATCGAGGCGATCGATCATTTGCACAGTACATGGGTCAAATCCAAGAGCTCGGCGATCCGCGACATCATCTCCAAACATTTGAAAGACAAGCATAATATTAACGTATCCCACAAAAGTTGATCCGCGCTCCGGAATCGCTAGAATTCCTCCTTTCCCAAGCCGTTCAAGCGCAAAAAGGAATCCTATCCTCTCGTCAACCCCCGGTGCTTCCCGCTAGGCGGTTTTGTAATCATTTTGTAAGCGGGTATCCGGTATACTGATTTCGAGAAATCTCCTATTTTTTCGACAAAACGCATAAATTTTTAAGAAATCTTTAACTTTGTTTGATATAATTGGAACTATAAATGATCACGAACCGTCCGAATTCGACAAATTTCCGTTAAACTTGTAGCCAAGGCCCCGGATGGTCAAAATGTATTGCGGCTCGGCGGCATTCGGCTCGATCTTTTTGCGGAGATTGCTAATGTGGACGAGCAGCGTCCGGGTATCGCCCATTCCGTCAAGCCCCCATATCGTTTCGTACAGATGGTCGATCTTGTACACCCGGTTCGGCGTTTTGGCTAGAAGCGACAACAGCTCGAACTCCTTCGTCGACAGCGTAACGGGCTCGCCGGCGACTTTGACGGTATGGTCCAACAGATTGATTTCAAGCCCCGGAAACTGCAAAGTATGATGCTCGGTATCCGTATATTTGTCCTGAAGCCTGCTGCGCCGCAGCTGGGCTTTAACGCGGGCGACAAGCTGCATGGGGCTGAACGGCTTTATCACGTAATCATCGCCTCCGGTGCTTAAGCCTTCGATGATGTCCGTGTCGTCTCTCTTGCAGCTGATGAAAATGATCGGAATTTCGGCCACTTCCCGGATCGTCCGGCATACGTCAAAACCGCCGAGCCCGGGCAGAAGAACGTCAAGAATAACGAGATCCGGTTTTTCCTTATGAATAAGGGGCATGACGCTGCGGCCATCGTTCGTGCTAACGACCTCAAAGCCCTCTCTTCTCAAGTATAGACTGATTAACTCCACGATATCGGCTTCATCATCAACGATCATGATCTTATTTGAAAGCATAGGCTTTATGTCTCTCCCCAAATGAAAATGAAGCGTAACGCATGTGCATGCCATGGATAGCAGCGGGCAGGCGAATGGAACTACTTTACATTATAAAGGGTTGACTGCGTTAATTTCCATCTTTATGTAGCCGGGGTGATCGGTCTGGAAACGCACGTGATCGCTTGCTTGCTGGCCATAGGCGTCTCCCATCTTGGATATTCCTTCATTCGCCGCGCCCTTGAGCCTTCATCTTTATATTTTGTGTTGTTCTGCATCGTTATGATGGTTCGTTCGTCGTTAGCGGGGGATCCGTCCCACGATACGGCGGGGGAGCTCTCCCGGAAAGCGGAGTATTTGTCCATTGTGATCGGGCTGCCCATTCTCGCCATGTATTTCCGTTCGCTGTTTCCGGAAGACATGTGGCCTTCGGCTGTGCGGTTCATCCAGCTGTGCGGAGCCGTGCTGTCCCTCTTGACCTTATTCACATCTGCCCGCATTTTCGCGGGAACGCTTCCCATGGTGCTTGGACTTGTGCTTTGCTTTGGCGTCTACACGCTGTTGATGCTGGCGGTGGCGATGCGGCGCAAGCGGCGAGGGGCGCTCTTGCTGCTGTGCGGTTGGGCGATTTTCGTCGGGGCGTTGGTCCATGACATCGCTTTCAAGGCCGAATCGGCCGGTCGGGAGGGTTGGTTTTCCGCCGGGCTGTTGGTACTGATCGTGATTCAGACCTATATGCTCGGTTACCGCTCGGCGAAGCTTGTAGCGGCAGCGGAGAAGCAGGCTCGCGACCTGACGAAACGGAATAGCGCACTTGAAGCCAAAGTGACGGAGAGCACGATGGATCTTGTGGTGGCCAGTCAAGAACTGGAGAAGGCGAACGCCGAACGGGAACGGCTGGAGCAATCCCGAAGAAGCATGCTGGTGAATATCTCGCACGATCTTGGCACCCCTCTTTCCATCATTCAGGGATTTACCGAAGCGATGATGAACGAGAAAGACGTGAGCTCCGAGCAGCGGCAGCAATATATAAGACTGATTCATGCCCGTATGGCCGGCATGCACCGCCTGATCGAACGATTGGGCGAGTCCTCTTACCTGGATGAGGGGCTCGGACGCTATCAATTCAGAAAAATGACGGTCGAGCAGATCGCTGCGCAAGTGAATGGCCGCTATGAAGCGGAAGTTGCCGAGACGAATCGCCTCTATGAATCGTTTATAACACCCGGAGCCAGCGAGATGTCCTTATGGGAGGTAGAGGTGGATATGTACCGGCTGGATCAAGCTCTTACCAATATCGTGTATCATGCGATCGGACGTACGCCGGAGAAGGGAACGATCCGGATCAGCTTCATGCTGGAAGAGCGCGAGCTCGTGGTGCGCATTGCCGATGGCGGGAAAGAGATGGATTCAGCCGAATTGCCGTATCTGTTCGAGCGCGCTGACAAGCAAGAGGATGCCTTCTCGGCAAAGGACGGCGGCACCGGGATGACGCTTGCCATCTCCAAGAAAATCGTCGAGCAGCACGGAGGCCGAATATGGGCGGAAGGAACGGCAGTTTCGTTCACTGTGCCGCTGATGAGAGGCGAACGGAAATTCAAAAGCGATTACACGGAGGTGGCGTTTTGAACCTGAACGATCTGATCGGCTACAGGCTGACTAAGGATATTTACAACCGGTTCGGATTGATCGTCATTCCGGAGCAAACGATACTTTGCGAGGATCATTTCGAGCTGCTTGGCAAACACGGCGTATCTTTATCGGAGCTCGAGGTCACGGAGCCGGACCGTATGCTTGCTGACAATTCTAGCGACTCGCTAACGAAGTCGGAACGTAAGCTTCAGCAAAACGAACGGCTTATTTCCGGCGCTACGGAGGAAATGAAGCATCTATTCGAAACGGTGCTGCACGAAAAGAAGATTCCGCTTCAAGAAATTAACGACAGGCTGCTGCCGACCATCGATTCGGCGGCTTCCAACGTCAACCTGCACCATTTGCTATCCGGTTTGCAAGCCAAGGATGACTATACGTACCGGCACAACATCGGGGTCTCGGTGCTGTCCAACATGCTGGGCAAATGGCTGCTGCTTCCGCCGGCGGAGCTGGATCAGCTGACGACCGCCGCGCTGCTGCACGACGTAGGGAAAATTAATGTAGCGAACGATATTTTGAACAAGCCGGGCAAATATACGGATGCCGAATACGAACGGATGAAGAAGCACACGATTTACGGCTACGAAATTATTAGGGGCATGAGCGATTTATCGCCGCGCATTGCGCTTGCCGCTTTGCAGCATCACGAGCGGGAGGACGGCAAGGGCTATCCGTACGGCATCTCCGGCAAAGAGATGGATTATTTCAGTAAAATCGTGGCCGTCGCCGACGTCTTTCATGCGATGACCTCCAGCAGGGTATACCGGGAGGCGTCTCCCTTCTATCAAGTGATCATGCAAATGCAGCAGGATGGCTTCGGCAAGCTCGATACCGCGATTTGCTCCGTTTTTGTACGGCGGATGATGGAGTTGGCCGTCGGCAGCGAGGTTATTCTAACGGACGGCAGACGCGGCAAAGTCGTTCTCATTCACGCGCAGGATCCAGGGCGTCCGCTTGTGCAGATCGGCAGTCATTATATTGACCTTAGTAAAAATCGTCAGCTTCAGGTACAGTCGATAGCAGGCTAAGGCGACGCCAAGGAGGGAGACGTTTATGCAAAGGTACGGCGACGCGCCGATGGAGACAGTCATGGAGGCGATAGGCGGCGACCGGTTGTTCCGCAGCGTTGTGGAAACCGCTTACGATTTCTTAGCTGTATTCGATCCTCAAGGAAGGCAACTGGCAACGTCGCCGACGAAAGGGAATGCATGCGCAGGATTATTTCCCGGCTGGGATCATATTGAGGCGCATGCGGAAGAAGGGGACAAACGCAAGCTTCTGCATACGCTGGCCGAGGTTCTTATGGACGGAACGCCTCGGCAGCTGGAATTCCGCTGTTTTCTTCCGTCAGGCAACCGCTGGTTCGAGTCCGTGGCCGTACGTGTGCCCGAGAGTCGGACAAGACCGGCATACGTGCTGATGGCGCTTAAGGATATTACGGAGCGCAAGCGGATGGAGGAGGAGCATATGCGGCTGGCGTTTCATGACTCGCTCACGGGACTTCCTAACCGGATGCTGTTTCAGGAGCAGCTGGCCCATGCGCTTGCTCAAGCCAAACGCAATCACGATGGACTGGCCTTATTCTATATCGACATAGACAACTTTAAGAATATTAACGACACGATGGGACACCCGGTCGGCGATGCGTACTTGAGATCTTTTGCGGAGCGGGTCAAAACCTGTTTGCGTGAAGGGGACACCTTTTCGCGGATAGGGGGAGACGAATTTACGGTTTTGCTGCCGGGGATCGACACCGTAGATATCGCAGATAAAGTGCTGCTGCGTATCTTCGACGCCCTGCAGAACAATTGGGACGTATGCGGGCATTCGTACGAGCCGACGATCAGCGTAGGGGTTGCGTTCTATCCCGATCATGGGAGTAAAGCGTCCACCCTCCTGAAGCACAGCGATCTGGCTCTGTACGGTGTCAAAGGCAGCGGCCGCAACGGATACCGCGTGTTCGATCCCGGCCTATTCCGGTAACGGGAAATAAGTAAGGGAATGGCGCCTCGCCGATTGACGCAAACTATGTGTCGGAGGTGATGTGTGCCATGTCGGGAAGAAACAGCAAGCCGAAAAACCGCGGTCCGGAGGGACATCCTTCGCAGCTGGGTCAGTTCGGTCCGAGAAAGCAAACGCCGCCGAAGCAAGAAAATGCGTGCGACAGCAAGTAAGAGGCAAGACGAAAGACGGAGCGATCCGTCTTTTTATCGTTTCGGGACCATGTACCGAATTTCGCTCAGGCTCTCGACCTACGCTTTACAAAACGTTCATCTCTCGCTGACACCGCCCAAATCGTCGGTTGTTATCCTGAAAGTGGCCGTTTGCGCTCGCAAGCGGCTTTCCGAAGCTTAGCTTCGTTCGAGGGATAATCGGAGGAGGGATCGTATGGTTTCGAAAAAACGGTTCATCACGATTGCGGCCGGCGTCCTGTTTAGCGCATGGTTTGCGGGGCAGTCGGCCGCTGCACCGCTGCAGCCGGATGCCCATGCCGGCTGGATGCGGCAAAAATCGCTGCTGGAAGGAGACGTCGGCGGGCAGCTGGCGCTTGAGCGAGGTGTGACGGCGGCGGAGGTCGTGACGCTTCTGGCACGGATTAAAGGCGAAACGAAGCTGGCCGCCGACCCGGCCATTAAGCATTGGGCTTCGCCGCAGCTGGCCTGGGCCAAGAAACAGGGATTGCTTACGGCCGAAGAGGCGGCGGCGCCTGACCGGGTGATGAATGCGGAGCAGGTTAACCGGATATCCGGTCATGCCGGCTACCATTTGGCGCTTGCCGCTAAAAGCCAAGTAACCAGGGCGGATTTCATCCAAGCGATCGGCGATGCGATTACGCTTCATGTGACGATCGGCCATACGAACGATACGCACGGCCATATCACAACGGATAAGGGCAATAAAGAGCTTGGTTTTGCCAAAATCGCGACCTTGCTGAAGCAGTGGCGGACCGAAAACCCGAACTTTCTGCTGCTGGATGCCGGAGACACGTTTCAAGGAACCGTGTTCGTGAACCAGTTCAAGGGAGAATCGATCGTCCCGATGCTGAATGCGCTGCAGTATGATGCAATGGCCGCCGGCAACCATGAGTTCGACTTCGGCTATGAGCAGCTGCTGAAGCTGCGCGATAGGCTTACCTACCCGGTAATTAACGCCAACGTATTCAAGGATGACGGGACAAATCTGCTTCCGCCGGTCTATTACACGGAAATCGGCGGTCGAACATTCGCGTTTCTCGGCTTTGTAACGGAAGAAACGCCGATATTGACGCATCCGGATAATGTGAAGGGCCTTACGTTCAAAAGCCCGGTGGAAGTAGCCAAGACGATGGTGCCCGAGCTGAAGAAAAAGGCCGATCACGTCGTAGTCATTTCCCATGTAGGCATCGAAACGGACCGCAAGATCGCGGAACAGGTGCCGGGCATCGATCTGATCGTGGGCGGCCACTCGCATACGCCTATTCGTGAACCGGAGAACGTGAACGGTACCTATATCGTGCAGGATTGGGAATACGGGAAGGCGGTCGGTCGAGCCGATTTGTATTACTTGAACGGAGAGCTCGTTCATTTCTCCGGGGGTCTTGCCGAGTATGACGATACCATTGCAGACGATCCGGAAATCGCCAAGCAGGTACAGGATATTGTGGCCAAAATCGACCAAGCGCTCAATGTCGTTATCGCCAAAGCCGAGGTGGATTTGGAAGGCGATCGCACGCAGGTGCGCAAGCGCGAGACGAATCTCGGCAACTTTATTGCCGATTCGATGCTGGAACGGTCGAAGACCATTTCCGGTTTTGCGGCTGACGTGGCGCTAACGAACGGAGGCGGTATCCGCAATCCGATTAAAGCAGGCGATATTACGAAGAAGGCGTTGTACGACGTGCTGCCGTTCCCTAACACGATCGTGATGCTGGAGGCGACGGGCGGAGAGCTCAAGGCGGCGCTTGAGAACGGCGTCAGTCAGGTGGAATCGGGAGCGGGAAGATTCCCGCAGATCGGCGGCATGACGTTTACCTACGATCCAACCAAGCCCGCGGGCGAACGGGTGATCGAGATGAAGATAGGCGGCAAGCCGGTCAACACGGCTCGGACCTATCGGCTCGCGACGAATGATTTCATTGCGGCCGGCGGTGACGGCTATGCGATGTTCAAGGACAAGAAGGCACTGAACACCGGTATCACGCTGTATGAGTTGGTGGAGGAAGCGATTATCCGGAAGCGATCGATCAGTCCGAAGGAGGAAGGCCGCATCGTCGAAGTAAAATCTTGAGGGCTGCGTAGGACGCCAAATAGCTGTCCACGGTACGTGAGATACGTGCCGCGGACAGCTCTTCCTTTTTGGCTCATAAGAAACTTATTTGTCGCCTTGATCGACATGAAACCGGACGCCCTCGTTGGTGTTTCGTTTGACATCGCTCTCCGGACGGAACTGGGCATCGACGGTTTTACGACCCGATTCGTCCAATTCGATCGGCAAGGCTACCATCTCCCATGTCGTCGTACCGAGCTGCGGATCGGCTGGGAAAATGTCGCCCATTTTCAGCATCATCGTTCGTCCCCACTCGTTGGAGTAAACGCCGTCTGCTTCAACCGGCTCGCCTGACATCGGATTCATCATAGGATTATTGTTGGACACGCGGTTTCCCTCCTCGTCGGCTTGCGGTTTTTCCGTGTCCGCTCTGTCTCATGACTCGCATGCGGACGGGTTGAACGAAGCCATATACCAATAACATGCCCACACGGGAAAGGATCGATTCGTCACGGCGCAAAACGGCAAATTATTTTGGAAACGCCCGATTCCCGCCAGCTACTCCCACATTGCGAAAGAACTGGAACAATCGATACGCCGCAAAAAAACTTGAACCGGCAAGCTGGACAGGATAACCCGGATAACCCGGATAAACCGGATAAACCAAAATCGTTCCATCCGCGTTCGCGAATAGCGCGGATTTTTTGCGTGATTTTGTTATGCACGAAACCTACTTAGGCCCGAAACAGGGGCTTTTCCCGGCTCCTCTACCGTCATTCGACATGCTGCGAAATGAAATAGGGAATTGGGCGGTATTGACAGTCCGCTTCTTTGTTTATTATAGTTAAACTGACTAGTCAGTACAATAAATGAAAAGCGTGGTGGAGACGAATGGAATGGCTGGCGTCGAATAACCTTATTCCTTTATCGTGGTACCGGAAAATGCGTGCCGAAGAGCCTGTCGCTTACGATGAGCAGTCTGGAGCATGGTCTTGCTTTACTTACGATACCGTCAAAAAAGTATTGTCCGATCACGAGCACTTTTCCTCGCAATTTCAAATGAGCCCAACTCCGAAAGAGCCGATCGAGTCGAGTATACTCCGGACGGACCCGCCTAAGCATAAGCAGATGCGGACGCTTGTGTCGCAAGTGTTTACGCCCAGAGCCATCGAAGCGCTGGCCCCTAAAATAACCGGTATCGCCGAAGAATTGCTGGCTCAATGGGCCTGGAAGGAAACGGTCGATTTTGTGAGCGATTTTGCCAGCCCGTTCCCGATTATCGTCATTGCCGAGATGCTGGGCATTCCGCATGAGGACCGGGATCGGTTCAAGGAATGGTCCGACTCGCTCGTCGGGAACGATTACGACCGGTATATGCAATGCCAGGAGGAGATGAGCGTTTATTTTGCGGACATTGCCGAGCGCCGAAGAAGGGAGCCCAAAGACGATCTGATCAGCAGTCTTGTAACCGCTCAGGTCGATGGAGAGAAGCTGGACGAAGTCGAGTTGATCGGTTTTTGCATTTTGCTCTTGGTGGCAGGCAATGAAACGACGACCAATCTGTTATCTTCCGCGGCGCTTTGCCTGGATGACCGTCCCGATCTTTATGAAGCTCTCTTTGCGGAAAGAGCATTGGTGCCCTCGGCGGTGGAGGAGGTGCTGCGCTATTGCTCGCCGGTGCAATCGATGCAGAGACGCGTAAGGAAGGAAACGACTTTATGCGGGAAACGGTTAAGCGAGGGGCAATATATCAATGTTTGGATGGGAGCGGCGAATCATGACGAGCATGCGTTTGCCGATCCGGAGACATTCGACATTCGCCGCAGCCCGAACCCTCACTTGGCATTCGGGCAGGGCATTCATTTTTGCTTGGGCGCTCCGCTTGCCCGTTTGGAGGCGAAGCTGGCGCTTACCGCTCTTCTTGATCGGTTCCGCTCCATTCGCCGGGACCGCAGCGTCACGCTGGAGCGGGTGGACAGCACTATCGTGTTCGGCGTGAAGCGGCTGCCGGTTTCCTTTGACCGGCGGTAAACAGGCGGATCCAGCCGGTTTCCGGCAAAAATAGGAGCCTTTAGCGTCGTATATTTCGCAATTTTTCGGATATTACGGGAAATTAGGAGTCTCTGCCGTCGTCTAATTGCCTCAAAGAGGCGGATTTAGCTGATTCTCGGCAAAATAGGAGTCTTTAGCGTCGTTTATTCCTTCAGTTTTTCGGATATTCGGACAAATAGAAGCCTCTACCATCGTCTAATTGCCTCAAACAGGCGGATCCAGCCGGAGGAGACGATTTGAAATAAAAGGCGCAGTGGGAGCGGCAAAGGAGAATAGAGGGAAGGATATGGGGGCAAAGCTTACGGGCCGCCTTTGAAATTACCGGCAAAATTAATTCCGGATCACACGATTTTAAAAACGGTTGAAATCCCATATCCATTCTCTCTCTCACCAAAGTATGGGGACTATCAAGAGTTATGCTATTGCTGCCGAGACAGCCGGTACAAGCACAACCATATGAGAACGAAGCCGAGAAGCTGGGCAAGCGTTACCGTTTGATGAAAGACGAGCCAGTTAAGCAGGACGCCGACCATCGGGAAGGAGAGCTCGGCGAGGGTTGCGACCGATGCTTTCGTATTCGACAGGCCGCGGTAGTAGAGCAGCAAGCTGAATAGGCCCGGCAGGAACGCTTGGGCTAGCAGGCTTACGGCTATGCCGCTCCATTCCGCGGATAGCTGCGGCTGCTGCCAAGCTGCGCCTTCCGTCCAAGTCATCGCGAAGAGAAGCGGAAGCGCCAGCGTAAACCGCAGTGCGGTCACCGTTTCGAAGCGCATCCGGTCGACGAGCAGCCGGCCCATGACGGTGGAGCCTCCCCATAGGGCGGCGGCTCCTACGGACAATAGCGCCCCCGTCCCGGCGATCTCTCCGAAGTGGCCGATCGGCGCGGACCAGCCGAACGTAAGCAGATAGGTGCCACCAAGCGCTAAGGCGAGCAGCGGCAGAAAGCGTCCCGGCAATGTTTCTTTTAGAACGAGCCGGGCGGCTAAGATGGCAAACAGAGGCTGCAGCTTCTGAAGCAGCAGCACGGCGTTCGGATTGCCCTGGGCAAAGGCATTCGTAAACAGGATCGTGGCAATCGCCGATCCCCCCCAAGAGATAAACAGCAGAGCGCCGGCATAACGGAGCTTCAGCCCCCGGAGCTCGGCGCGGTAGAGCCAGAGCACGGGCACGGCGTACAACATAAGGAGCAGATGCTCCAGCAGCACGATTTGCGCCGAAGTAAGATATCGAAGCAGCAAAATGCGGAATAGCGGATCGACGCCCCATAGGGCGGCTCCCAGTGCGATGAGCCAAACGCCGTTTCTCGTATGGATGCCGGCACGCTCCGCCTCCGCGGGCGGATGCATCAAAGTCAACTTTTCCATATTCAATAACCTCCTGCGGTTTTTTGAATAGGATCCTTCGTAAAGAAGAAATATGCCCCGTTATCGATTATCGATAACGGGGCATATTCAAACAAGCTCGGATCCGGATCGTTCAAAAAAACGATACCGGCGCCAAGCCGTTTGCGATCTTCTCCCATCCGGACTGTACCGTCGGCCTTGGAATCGCACCAAGTCAGTCGCTTTCCGCCTAATAGGCGGAAAGCGAGTCGCGGGCTAAGGTTCACGGGAACCATCACCGCCGGTCGGGAATTTCACCCTGCCCCGAAGATCCACATTCAATTAGAATGGATTCTACCACAGAGGTTTCATTTGCGGCAAGACGTTTTTTGAAAACGGCTTGCCGCATTTACATGGAAATGGAGATGCCTCGGTTCATACGCTTCCCTGCCGCGAGACGGAGGCCTTCGTCCCATTGCCTGCACCATTCGTTAAAATCCGACAGCACGCTGTCCGGTGCGCTTTCGCTGCGCGCGACGAATGACGGGTGATAGGGGCGTCCGGACGGCTGACCGGTGCGGTGGTAGCGCAGATCAATGCTCCAACGAATAATGTCCGACAGGTTCGACGTGCCCCGGTGAGGCGTATATTTGTTCATGATGACGATGCCGCCCTTCGGGCAAGGAGCCAGCTTGACGGGGCCAGCAGGCAAGTGCTCCGGTACGATGGTAAAGCCGTCTGTGGGCGTATGCGGCAAATATCCGTCCTTGAAGACGCCGGGCATGACTTCCATGCAGCCGGTTTCGGCGATCGCGTCGACGAGGGGCAGCCAGAACGTAAACATGTCGGTTTCGTCGGCTTCCTCCAGCGTAACCCCCGCATCTTGATGCCACGGTACGTTCAGGAAGAACTCAGGCGTCTCGGTGCCGAAAGCCCGATTCGGCACTTTGGCGCGCAAATGCTGGATAGGGTTGCACATGATGTCGCTGCCCAGCAAGCTGCCAGCGACATCGAGCAGATTTGGATTGCGCAGGAAATCGAACAGCTCCGGTATGCGCGAATGCATGATGTCGAGGCCAAGCCCGATTTCTTTGCTCTGCATAAAGAGAGAAGTGTACCGCTTCTCGAAGGATTCGCCTTCATGAAGTTCGGCAATTTTGCCTGCCTCCTTCAGCTCGTTCGCCCTCCGGTCGATAAAACGCTCAATGCCGGCGATGACCGGCGCCAAATCCGCCTCGTTCAGCGCATTTTCCACCACGAGGTAGCCTTCTTCGTGAAACTGTTTCACTTGCTTCTCCGTCAATTTCATCTCGATCCGACTCCTTATCGTTATCCTGTACCCGCCTAAACGGCTGGTCGTTCCGCCCCGCAAATCGCCGTGGGCAGCACGGCTTCCGCTTTGCGGGATTGCTTAAAGTGTAGCAAAACCGACGCGGATTTTGTGTCGTTCTCTAGCTCATTTTTGTTGTGATATTGCGGTTTATTTGACTCTGCTTTTCGCTATATTTTTGATCAGCGGTTGTCCGGATACAGGCTCCTCCGATCCCGGAATTTTCCAGAAGCTAGCTGCTGTCTAGCGCAAAGCCTGGAAGGCCGGTTCGCGGATATGCGGGATGCTGGCTACTTGCGATCCGCTGCGCGGAATCCGTGTTCCCGGCGTCGGAATCTGTGTGCGGATGACACTTCTCCATCCAGCAGCAAGCCAATGCCGCCTCCATCCGCTTGTTTCTCCATCTTACGCATTGTATGATCCTTGATAAGAACAACAATATCCAAACAAAATTTAGCGTTAGGGGTACGGCCGATGAATCGGGATGATGAGGCCATGCGAGAGGAGCGTTTCCTTTATGTATGTGCATGACAAAATGATCGCATTCGATCACCGGAAAACGACGTACGGCACCTTCAAGGAGACGTTTCACGCCCATAAGGCAATGGAGTTCGTTTATGTATACGAAGGGGAAGGACGCTTGATCAGCGAGGGACAGACGTATGCGATCAAACCCGGGACGCTGCTGGCTTTTCAGCCGTTTCAGCTTCACCGCGTTCAGATGGACGTCACGGAGACGGCTCCTTTTGTCCGCACGCTGCTTATCTTCGATGAAGGCCTGCTCACGCCTTATTTGGAGCCGTATCCTGCGCTGCGGTCCTTTTTTGACCATCTTGTCAAGGATAAACTGACGGTAAAGACGATTGAAGGGCTGGGCGCCGCGGAGCTGCTGGTCCGTCAGCTGGACGATTGCCGGCAGCTCATCGCCGAAGCCGCACAGCAAGAGAAGGCGGAAGCGCATATACACGCCGTGTTGACCTTTTTGCGGCTGTTAAAGCCGATTTGGCTTCAAGCCGAGCGGAACGGAGATGTCTACGGACAGCGTACGCCTCACCGGGCCGAGCGGATCATGCAGTGGCTGGAGGCGCATTACGCCGAGCCTTTCGAGCTCGAAAGGCTGGCCGGCGAGCTGCATGCGTCGACGTACCATCTTTCGCATTTGTTTAAAGACGCCACCGGAAGCACGATATCCGACTATTTGCATGCGACCCGCGTGCGACACGCCAGCATGCTGCTGACCCATACATCGCTTTCGATTCCGGAGATCGGGGAGAGGGTCGGGCTGACGAATCCGTCCTATTTCTGCCAGCTGTTCAAGCGCAAAATGGGCGTATCGCCGCACCGCTACCGGCTCATCCAGCGGAAGCGGTAGAACGCGTTTCAGACAGGCAGCGGCACTAATGCCGAAATCGCTTCCTTTATCCAGTTCCATCCATTTGCCGTTGAACGCGACTCATGGTACCTTATTATAGAATTAGACATGTGTACCGCCAGACCAATTCATCTCAAAAAGGCGAAAGCCGTTCTTTCAATATAAAAGAAAGCGTTACCGGAAGGGGAGCCGACATGATTAGAAAGCTGAGAGGCATGCTGCGGCTGGGCGTGTTCGACAATGCCAAAAGCGGCTTTTACCGCAAAAGCTTTGCGATCGTTCTGCTTATTACGAGCTTGCCTACCGCGCTGCTCGCTTTTGCCACCTATTATGTCGGCACCCGCCAGATCGAGCAGGAAGTGAACCGGACGCATCAGGTGCGGCTGCAAAATACGGCGGACAAGCTGAACAATCAGCTGGCCCAGCTGGAGAAAACGGTCACCATGTGGACGTTCGACCCGATGCTGAAGGCGAGGCTGGGCAGCATGACGGTCGAAACGTTCGAGAAGAGCTATGAGCTGCGCAACGATTTGGCTCAGTCATTGCTCGTCATGGGCAGCTCGAGTCCTTTGCTGCGGGAAGTGCGGCTCTACATTCCGGGCTCCGAATTGTACATTTCCCCCCTCAATTCGAGGGTTATCGTCCCTCTCGAAACCCGGGATGAGATCGTCTATTACGCATCGCTTATGCAAAACGAAAAAAACCGCTATTGGGCATACGTCTCGGGCTACCTCTCGCTAGTGCAGAAGCTGCCCGAACGGTCTCCATACGGCTATTTGCTGGCCCGTTTCGACGAGGCGGCGATCAACGCTTTGATTCAAACAGACAACGAGCTGAAGGGTACCGCCTTTCTGCTGAAAGATAACGGAGAATGGCTAGATCCCGCCATCGGCGCGGAGCCTGACAAGCATCGCTTCGATTTTGCGCTGAAGCAGAAGCTGAGCGAAGAAAAGGACAAGTCGGGCTCGTTCTTCATGGATTGGCAGGGGGAGAAATACGCCGCTTCCTACGGGACGATTCAAGCGACCGGGTGGACGTATATGTCCGCAACGCCGGTCTCGAAGCTGACGCAGCCCGTCATTACGATGTCGCGCGCGCTGATCGTTATCGGCTGTCTAGGCGTAGCAGTCGCCATATTCCTGTCCTGGTTCGCTTCGCGCAAGCTGTATCAGCCGATCGTCCGTCTCGTAAAGCTGTTCCGGGCGGAGAAGGCCGATACGGCAGAGATCGTCGCCAAGGACGAGCTGGAGTTCATCGAGCGGCAGTGGCAGTTTCTGAGCAGCCAGAGCAAGCATCTGCACGAACGGCTGGAGCAGCATCTCGATTCGTTGCGCGAGCTGTTTCTGTTCCAGCTGCTTCACGATCACCTCAGCCATCTTACCGAAGACGATCTGCGGAAACGGATGGAACAGTACGGCTGGGAGGTCGAAGGCCAAACCTATGCGCTGCTCGTCGTCCGGCTGCTCGGATTCTCCAAGCTGCAGGACCGTTTCGTCGACGGAGACGAGCAGCTTGTCACGTTCGCCGCGGCAAACGTGATCGGAGAGCTGGCCGACAGCTTGTTCGCGCAGGCGGAGGTCATCAACGAGCAGGATTTGTCGGTCAGCGTGCTCGTGCTGCTTCCGGACGGGCAGCCGGACGGCGAAGCCAAGAAGCAGCTTCAGTCGTTCAGCGAGCATATGATTCACACCTTGTCCGCGGTTCTGAAAATGAACGTCATGATCGGCCTTTCGCGGCGGACGCCGCGGCTTTCCGACCTGCCACAGGCTTACGATGAGGCGAACCGTTCGTTCCGCCACCGTAATTTGCAGGAAATCAACCAGGTGCTCGACGTCGAGGAAATGACGGTCAGCGCCCAGCCGATTCCTTATCCGTTCGCGACGGAGAAGGAGCTCGTGCGCTGTATCCGCGCAGGAGAACGGGAAGAAGCGCTGCGAACGGTCGACCGGTTCGTCGAGGAGCTGTCGGCAAGCGGAGAGACGGAGCTCGTCGTCCGCCAGGGCATTCATCAGCTGCTGGGCGTCGTGCTGCATCACATTATTTTATCCGGCTTCAATCCGCAGTCGCTTTACCGGGGCGCCGATCTGTACGAGGAGGCCGGGGAGCTGCGTGAGCCGGACGAGATGACGTTCTGGTTCCGGGAGAAGCTGTCGGTTTATTTGGACGCACAGGTTGAGACGATGCGCAAGACGCAAGACAGCCTTATGACCGAGACGGTCGATCAGGTTATCGCGCTGCTCCAGGAGGAATACGCCAAAGATATATCGCTGGAGACGTACTGCGATCGTCTGGGCATCAGCATCTATAAGCTTAGCGCGGGCTTCAAGGAAGTAACGGGCGTCAATTTCATCGACTATTTGACGAAGATTCGCCTCGACAAATCCAAGGAGCTTCTGCTTCGCTCGAACGAGAAAGTGAACGACATCGCTTTTCAAGTCGGTTATCAGCCGTCCTACTATTACCGCGTATTCAAAAAGCACGAGGGTGTCACCCCCTCGCAATACCGCGATATGTACAAAGAAAACGGGTAGCGCAGGCGTAAGAAACGGCGCTGCCCTCAAGAAGAGCCTTCCGCGTGCGGGAGGCTCTATTTTTTGTTTCCGTCTTTGAACAACCCGCGGCGTGCGGGGCATATTCCGGGCGGGTGCACTTTTTTAACGGAGTGCACTTTTTTGCGCGCCCCAAAAAGTGCATACCGGACAAACGGCAGTGCACACGTCTGCAAACAATGTGCACCCGGTGCAAAAGTTTGATGTTGTGCGGAGGCTGCCGCGGCGGGTATAGTCTGGCTTACCGGAACAAGATAGGAGTGGGGTGTTTGCATGGCAGTTACATCGTTAGATAAGCAGTCGCTAGGCAAGCGGACGGCATCGGGTACGGGATCGCTGAAGAAGCAGTCCTTCCGAAAGCATCTGTGGTTTTACTTGCTGGCTGCTCCGGGCATCATTTATTTTCTTCTTTTTCATTATGTACCCATGTGGGGCGTGCTGCTCGCGTTTCAGGAGTACAGTCCGTACAAAGGGGTTTTCCACAGCGAGTGGGTCGGCTTCGACCATTTTATCCGATTTTTCAAGGATCCCGCCTTTTTCGAGTTATTGAAAAATACGCTTTTGCTCAGCTTCTACAATCTGTTCTTCTACTTCCCGTTCACGATTCTGCTCTCGCTGCTTCTGAATGAGGTGCGGTCGACGCTCGTCAAGCGGTTCGTGCAAACGGTCGTATACTTGCCCCATTTCGTATCGTGGGTCATTATCGTCGGCATTACGTTCATCTTCTTCGGGCCTTCCGGCGTTCTTAACCATTATTTCGAAACGTGGTTCGACGGCAAAAACGTACCGTTCCTGATGAGCAACGACTGGTTCCGTCCGATGATGGTATTCCAGCAAATTTGGAAGGACGCGGGCTGGGGAACGATCATTTTCATGGCGGCGCTGGCCGGTATCAATCCCGAGCTTTACGAGGCCGCTAAGGTCGACGGCGCGAACCGCTGGCACAACATCGTGAATATCACGCTGCCGGGCATCCGGAGCACGATCATCGTTCTGCTTATTTTACGGCTCGGCTCGATTCTGGATTCGAACTTCCAGCAGGTGTTTCTCATGTGGAACACGTTCAACGAAAGCGTTTCGAACGTCTTCGACCTTTACGTATACAAAGTCGGTCTGCAGCGCTTCGAGTTCAGCTTCAGCGTAGCGGTGGGACTGTTCAACTCGGTGGTCGGCCTAATCCTGATCATGATCGCGAACTATATGGCCAAGCTATTTAAAGAAGACGGTATTTTCTAGGGGGTGACAGTATGAGACTGCGGCGCTTTTCTTTATTCGATAGTATCAACGGTTTGTTTCTGCTGGCGCTCACGCTGGTCGTCATCATCCCGTTCTGGTATATGCTGGCGGTATCGCTCAGCCCGGTCAGCGAGTCGCTGGGCGGCAGGTTTTACCTGATTCCGAAGGAATTTCTGCTGGAGGCATACCAGTATTTATTTTCCACCGACCGGTTCGTCAAAAGCATCGGCAACAGCATTTACATTACGGCCGTAGGCACGGTATTCAATATCATCGTTTCGATCACGCTCGCGTATGCGCTTTCCAAAAAGACGCTGCCGGGACGAAAGTTGATTCTTCTCATGATGCTGTTTACGATGGTATTCAGCGGCGGCATGATTCCGAAATATTTGCTGATTAAATGGCTGGGGCTGCTCAACACGTATTGGGCGCTTATATTGCCCGCGGCGACGAATGCATTTACGATTCTCGTCATGAAAACGTTCTTTCAGAATTTGCCGGAAAGCCTCGACGAGGCGGCTCGTATCGACGGGGCCGGCGAAGTTCGCATATTGGTTTCCGTTGTCATTCCGCTGTCGATGCCGATTATCGCGACGTTCTCGCTGTTTTTTATGGTGTCGCACTGGAACGAGTTTTTCGGCGCGATCATTTATTTGAGCGATAACGCCAAGTGGCCGATTCAAGTGCTGCTGCGGCTTATGGTTGTCGTCGGCGACACGAAGATCGGGGCGGAAAGCAATCTCGACTTCGAAATGGTCAGCAAGGTGGGCGACAATGTCAAAATGGCCGCGATCATCGTGGCGATGCTGCCGATCGTGATCGTGTACCCGTTTCTGCAAAAGCATTTTGCGAAGGGGGCGATGCTCGGGTCGATCAAGGAATAGGCCGGTTTTCGCTCCAATAGCTTGACGGAATGGGAAAGTTGAAATCCTAAATGTATCCGATGAGGGGAGTTATTCAGATGAAAACGAAAAAATGGGTCTCTGCGGCACTTGCAACGACACTCGCGGTAAGCGGCTTGGTCGGCTGCGCATCGAAGGAAGAAGCGAAAACGGGCGAGGGCGGCAAAACCTCTACGGAAAGCGCGAAGCCGGCTGAGCCGACGACGATCAAGGCGCTTGCGATCCTGTCGAGCGGCGAGCCGCCGGTGCTGGAGAACAACCAGGCGCTAAAAGAAATCGAGAAGCGCGCCAACGTGAAGCTCCAGGTCGAATTCGTGCCTGGCGACGTTTATACGGATAAAGTGAACATTGCGATCGCGGCGGGCAGCCAGTACGATATGATTTTGATGACGGACGGCAAAGACGACAAATTCGTTAAGCTCGTTAAACAAGGCGCGTTCCATGACATTTCCGCGCTTGTGAAGGACTCCAAAAACCTGCAGCGCATCCCGCAGTATACGTGGGACAACACGACGGTGGACAGCAAGGTGTTCGGCGTTCCGAGACCTCGCGCCATTCACGGCGGCGGCAACGCAAACTTCTTTATCCGCAAGGACTGGCTGGACAAGTACGGCCTCGCGGTTCCCAAAACGATCGACGAATTCACGAACGCCTTGAAGGTGTTCAAAGAGAAAGATCCGGCAGGCGGCGGCAAAACGATTCCGCTCGTCGCAGGTCCTTTCACCTCGCCTTGGTACGGATCGCTTAACCCGATCGGCTTCGGCTTCGGCTTGCCTTACACGTACAAGGTGGATGGAGATAAAGCTTCTGCTTATTTCCAACAGCCGGAATATAAAGCGTATCTCGACTGGATCAAAATGGCGTACACGGGCGGCTTGATCGACAAAGACGCGCCGGTGCTCAAAAGCGGCCAAGTGCAAGATAAATTCCTGTCCGGCGTAGCGGGCGCATGGGTTAACAACGTCGGCTTGCTCAACGAGAACAAGCTGGCTACCATACGCAAAGCCGATCCGAAAGCCGAAGTCGTCGGCATCCCGTCGCTAACAGGACCGACAGGCAAAACTGGCGTGCAAATGATCGAAGGCTATTTCGGCATTTGGGTAATCCCATCCAACGTATCGAAGGACAAAGCGAAGAAAATCGTCGAGTTCCTCGACTGGAGCGCAACCGAAGACGCAACGATTCTCGGCAAAGCAGGCGTGCAGGGCGTTCACTACAGCAACTACAACAAAGAGCTGAACGTGGCGGAGCGCACTGACGAACAGAAGAAGCTGTACGACAAAGAGAAGCCGAACCTGCTTATTTTGCAAAACGACTACACGAAATACTACTACGTCGATTCGCAAAAGCCGGAAATTCAAAAGGCGCAAAAAGACGTACTCGACGCGTTCGACAAAGTCGGCGTAGCGAATCCGTTCCTGATGTACCTGTCGGAAACGAACGGCAAAAACCCGGACAACACGAAGAAGATCACTGATGCTACCGTCAACTATGTCATGGGCAAAGGCGAATGGAGCGCGGTTCAAGCCGAGGTCGATGCGTGGGGCAAAGGGATCGGTGCTACCATTTTGAAGGAATACATGGATCAATATAACGCGAACAAGAAGAAATAACGAAATAAGCTTGCAGCGTTCATGTAGGAAGGGAAGAGCCGGAGGTGGACCAACGTCCATGTCCGGCTTTCCGTTTACGGAGCTTTCAGCGGGGATATGCTCCTGAAGGTCCGTTATGAACGGCGGTTGACTTCGTGCAGGAGGGAAGACGGTATGAATCGAGTGGCAGATGAGGGCATTCGGTATCCGGAACGGTTTACCGGAGGTTTGGGCATGACGAAAGCGGAGTGCGAGCAGGCGATTGCGTTCGTGCTTCGCAAAATCGATCAAAATTTGGAGACGTTCGTCGATACGTTTCCGGCGCCGGCGAGCACGAATCTCGTGTACGAGGCGACGGACAACGAGGAATGGACGCCCGCATTCTGGACCGGAATGCTGTGGCTCGCTTACGAGGTGACGGGAGACGACAAATACCGGAGAGTTGCGGAAATCCAACTGGATACGTTCAAGAAGCGCGCGGAAGAGCGCATCGGGACGGAAACGCATGACCTCGGGTTTCTATACACGCTTTCCTGCGTGGCCGCATACCGGCTTACCGGCAACGAGGAAGCGAAGCGGACGGCGCTGTTGGCGGCGGATTTGCTGATGACCCGCTATTACGATAAAGCCGGCATCATTCAAGCGTGGGGCAATCTGAGCAATCCGGAGCAGCGCGGCCGAATGATCATCGACTGCTGCATGAACCTGCCGCTGCTCTATTGGGCGGCCGAGATGACTGGCAATCCTGCTTATTATGACGCTGCCGTTTCGCATGCGAAGCAGGCCGCCGCGTATCTGATCCGCGACAACGCGTCCAGCTACCATACGTTCTATATGGACGTGGAAACCGGAGAGCCGAAGTACGGCAAGACATCTCAAGGGTATTCCGACGATTCCTGTTGGTCGCGCGGACAGGCGTGGGCGATTTACGGCTTCCCGCTTACTTATGTGTATACCGGCAATCCGGAAATGCTGGAGCTTACGAAGAGAGTTTCGCACTATTTTCTGAACCGGCTCCCCGAGGACTTCGTCTGCTATTGGGACCTTGTCTTCACGGACGGCCCGGAGGAGCGCGACAGCTCTGCCGCGGCGATTGCCGTATGCGGACTTATGGAGTTGGCCAAGCATTTGCCTCCGACGGATGAGACCAGAGCCGTCTATGAGCAAGCGGCGCTGAAGATGTTGAAATCGCTCGCCGATTCGTATACGTCCGCAGAACGGCCGGATTCGAACGGCGTTTTGCTGCACGGCGTTTACGGCAAGCCGCTTGGCAACGGCGTGGACGAATGCTGCATTTGGGGCGACTACTATTATTTCGAGGCGCTCGTCAGGGCGACCCGTGACTGGAAGCTATACTGGTAGGCGTTGAAGGAGTAGAGGAGGAAACGAGTAAGATGACCGCATATAACTGGCCTTCGTTTTACGGCGATCCGTCTTGGTTCGTGCAGGACCGGCTCGGCATGTTCATTCACTGGGGGCTGTACTCTTCCGCCGCCCGGCACGAATGGGTCATGAACCGCGAGTCGATTCATCCGGACACATACCGGAAATATTTCGACCATTTCGATCCGGATTTGTATGACCCGGCTGTTTGGGCGCGCAGCGCTCGGGAGGCGGGGATGAAATATGTCGTGCTGACGGCGAAGCATCACGAAGGCTTCTGCTTGTGGGACAGCAAGCTGACGGACTATACCGTTACGCATACGGCCTACGGCCAAGACGCGCTGCGGTTGTTTGTCGATGCCTTCCGCGCCGAGGGGCTGAAGGTCGGTTTATATTATTCGCTGATCGATTGGCACCACCCGGACTTCCCGGTCGACGGGCTGCATCCGCTGCGTGATGACAAGGCGGCGCGGGAAGCGAACGGCGCCCGCGATATCGCCCGCTATCGTGCGTACATGCTCGGCCAGGTGCGCGAGCTGCTGACGGAGTACGGCACGATCGACTACCTGTGGTTCGATTTCTCGTACACCTACATGAAGTGGGATTGGGCGAGCGGCAAAGGGAAGGACGATTGGGGCTCGGAGGAGCTGGAGCGGATGATCCTCGAGCTGCAGCCGAATATTTTGCTGAACGACCGGCTGGAGCTGGACAGGGGCGTCATTACGCCGGAGCAGTATCAGCCGGATAAGGCACTCGTGAAGGACGGCAAGCTCGTCGTGTGGGAAGCGTGCCAGACGCTTAACGGCAGCTGGGGCTATGACCGCGACAACCTCGACTGGAAGCCGGTTCCGATGCTGGTGGAGATGCTGGTCGACACCGTGAGCAAGGGCGGCAACCTGCTGCTGAACGTAGGCCCGAACGCGCGCGGCGAGCTCGATTCGCGATCGCTCGACAGCCTGTGCGGGATCGGCGGCTGGACGAGGGTGCACGGACGGTCCGTTTACGGCGCGGGGCCTAGCGGCTTCCGGGCGCCGAACGGGTGCCGGTATACGCAGAACGGCAGCCGGTTGTATCTGCATTTGTTCGAGTGGCCGTTTAAGCACATTCACTTGGACGGTCTGCAGGGCAAAGTGGCGTACGCGCAGTTTTTGCACGACGCGTCCGAGGTGCGCATGACCGAAGCGCCTGTCCATACGCAGGCGTCACTCGACTCCGAACGTCCGGAGCCGGGCCGCCTGACGCTCTCGCTGCCGATCCAGCGGCCCGGGGTGGCCGTGCCGGTCATCGAGCTGTTCTTGAAGAAGTAAGCTCAGCTGGGGACCCGGCAGCCGGCCCGGCTAACGATCGACGGCATCGTGCCAAGGAGGCGGGCTGCTTAGAAGTAAGGTGTAGGGGACGACCATTCAAGGGCTGTAGGCGGCTGATCGGCCAACTGACGGTTTTGTGGCGAGCGGTGGGCTGCATATCGAGACGGCATTGGAGAGTAACCGGTTCTTGGGATAGTTGGCTGATCGGCTAGTTGACGGTTTTGTGGCGAGCGGTGGGCTGCATATCGAGACGGCGTGGAGGCTTAGCAGTCTCTAGGGACTGCTAATTCATCGAAAACGCGAGTATAAGGGAAAATAGAAGTCTTTATGGTCTTCTAATCGGCGTTTATTGATGAATACAGCCGGATTTCCCCTGATTAGAAGTCTTTATCGTCCTCTAAATTTAGCCGAAAGGGATTCTGGAGGCGAATAGCAGCCTTTAACGTCTTCTAATTCGGACGAACGGGCCTCGCCTTGCTTTCCGGATACCGTCTTATCCGATATCGTCATATCGTCCGATGACAGCCGTCGGGTCATCGAGCTGCTCTTGAAGAAGTGAACGAACGCTAGTATTTAATAGCGGCATACATGTTTCGATGGAGAAAACGCAAAAGCGGAAGATGTTATAACGGGTGGAAAGTTTACGGGCCGCCTTTGACCTCGCGTTCTACCTTAAGCAGCATTCATGGAACGCGAGGTCAACGAAGGCTGGAAGCCGTTATAGCGATCTGTAGCTTCATCCGTTATCGACGGTGCGGAAAAGGAGTTTGCCCTACTTGAATAAAAGGGAGAGAGAACGCATGAAACACAAATTCGCCGCACAGCTCATGACCGTGCACCAAGAAACCGAGAAGGACTTCCCCGGCGTGCTGCGCGACTTGAAGCAAATGGGCTGGCCGGCCGTTCAAGTTTCCGGCCTGCGGGGCTGGCCGGCCGAGGAGATCGCAGCGGCGCTTAAGGAAACCGGGCTGCAAACCGCCGGCTTCCACGTGCTGCTCGAACGGCTGCAGAACGAGCTCGATACGGTCATGAACGAGGCGCGGATGTTCGGCACCCGCGACATCATCTGCCCGTATATGCCGAAAGACTTCCAGAACCCGGACGGCTACCGGAAGATGCGCGCCGAGCTTAACGGCATTGCCCGGCGGATCGCGGCTCAAGGCTTCCGCTTCTCGTACCACCATCACGCATTCGAGTTCGCTACCGAGGTGGAAGGCAAGACGGCGCTCGAATATTTGCTCGAGCCGTCTGCCGACAATCTCATTCTCGCGGAAATCGATACGTACTGGGTCAAGAAGGGCGGCAAGGATCCGCTCGAGTTCATTCGCCCTTATGGGAACCGGATGCCGATCATCCATCTGAAGGATATGTCGATCGGCGAGGAAGAAACGGCCGAAATCGGCACGGGCAGCATCGATTTCATGCCGATCCTGCAGTGGGGCGAAGCGAACGGCGTCGAATGGTACGCCGTCGAGCAGGACAGATGCCCGGGCAATCCGATGGACAGCCTGCAGCTGTCGTTCGATAACATAAACAAGCTTGCGGACAGGTTGCCGCGCGGTTAACCATCAGTGATCGGCGAGCAGGGGGGAAGCTTGAATTTACCGTACCGGCAAGCGGCTTACCTGCAACGATGCCGTTCATTAAACGGAGGAGATACACGATGAGTAACGTGAGATTGGGAGTAATCGGACTCGGCAATATGGGGACGATGACGGCGAATTATTTGCGGCGAGGGGACGTACGGGGCGCCGAGCTGGCAGCAGCCTGCGAAATGAATCCCGAGCGTCTGGAATGGGCTCGCGGCGAGTTCGGCGGCAGCGAAATCCGGCTGTTCGGCAGCGTGGAAGAGCTGCTCGACTCGGGGGCGGTTGACGCGGTCATCATATCGACGCCGCACTACGATCATCCGCGCATCGCCATCGAAGCGTTCAAGCGCGGCCTGCATGTGCTTACGGAGAAGCCTGCCGGCGTCTATACGAAGCAGGTTCGCGAGATGAACGAGGCGGCGGCGGAGTCCGGCAAAGTGTTCGGCATTATGTACAATCAGCGCGCGCTGCCGCTGTATCAGAAGCTTCGCGATCTCGTGCAGTCCGGCGAGCTAGGCGTCATTCGCCGCACGAACTGGATCGTAACAAACTGGTACCGGACGCAGAGTTACTACGATTCGGGCAGCTGGCGAGCAACATGGGCCGGCGAAGGCGGCGGCGTGCTGATCAACCAGGTGCCTCATCAGCTCGATCTGTGGCAGTGGACGATCGATATGATGCCGGTTCGCGTACGTGCATTTTGCAACTTCGGCAAATACCGCAGCATCGAGGTCGAGGACGACGTCACCGCTTATGTCGAGTACGCAAACGGCGCGACGGGTCTGTTCGTTACGACGACGGGAGAATACCCGGGTACGAACCGTTTCGAAATTACCGGCGACCGAGGCAAAATCGTCATCGAGGACGGCAAGCTGACATTTTGGCGGCTGCGTGTTCCCGAGACAGAATTCAACCGGACATGGACGGGCGGTTTCGGAAATCCCGAGTGCTGGAAGATGGAAGTGCCGGTCGGTGAGCCGAGCAAGGACGGCCATATTCTCGTTACGCAAAATTTCGTGGATGCGATTGCGAAGGGCACGCCGCTGCTGGCGCCGGGCGAGGAAGGCATCAAAGGACTGACGCTCTCCAACGCGATGCATCTATCCACCTGGACCGACAATTGGGTCGATTTGCCGATAGACGAAGACTTGTATATGGAACATTTGCAGGACAAAATCAAGACGAGTCGTGCGAAGAAAGAAGCGGGCGGACAAACGCTCGATGTGAGCGGCACTTTCGCTTGATCTTAATGGATAACCGAGGAAGCCCGTTTATTCTGAGCAGCGCAGAAAGCGCCGGAATAAATGGGCTTTTTGCGTTGATTTCCGTATATAGGAAGAGCTTCTGTAGGAAATATTTCGGATGTGGTAAATGGGTATTTATGGTACGATAATCATGAGGAAACATTGCATTCTTATTGCCGCTTTAAGGGGGAATATCGTGACAGAAAGAATCGCCGGTTTTATCGTCATAAGCATTTTCATCTACGTGGCCATCCGATATGCAGCTTATTTGATACGCAGGCTTATGCATGCGGTGCGGCGGAGGTATCCGGTGAAGATAATTGAAAGCGTTTGCTTAGGGGATTTGGAGCAAATCAGCCCGGCAGTGACCGGTACCGTTACGAGCTACTTGAAACATGTTAACAGCATCAATGATTATGCCCGTTACGTAACGCCGGTGTTTATTAAAGAGGTGTACTATGCAACGACTCAAGGGCCGCTTCGCGAAATACCGGTAACCGAGATGAAGAAGGCGCTGCGGGAGGCGAGCGCTGCAAGGGCCGCCTTTGTGAGCTGCATGGTGGATGAAGTGGTCAAGCTTCAAGAGAACAGGGTCCTGGTCGGCGTAACCCGCAAGTTTCAGCATGGCGAAGAGAACCGCGTCAAGTATATGGCGGAACGAATCGGCCGCGAATGGAAAATTTCCCATATCGCTCGAACGAGCAAGGGAACGGTGAAGGAGAAAGTTGCCCTTCGTGAAGGGATCGGGTATTTGATCGGAAACGAGGACAAGGCCATGTTCTTCGTCGATTCGGTAGACCGCAACATTCGCATCCACGACTACGTCTACGTAGAAGGCTACCTGGAAACCGGATATTTGATAAGCAATCGCTTTTTTTATCATGTCGTGACTTTGCAAACGGTGCAGTAAAAGAAGTGAAAGAAATGATTATGACAGGGCAGGTGAACTTATTGTCTCCCGAGAACAGCAATTCGAACTTACCCGGTGCAACGCCGGAACCTTTACAAGACGGAAGCGCAAAGCGTTCCTCCGGAAACGCCGGGGCCGGTTCGGAGAGGCGATTCGAGGACTCCGCTCAGGCGCTGTTCAAGCTGCTTGAGCATGGGCCGGATGCGTTCGCCTTGCTGGATGCGAGGGGAGACGTGCTGCATGTGAATGCCGCTTTTGAGCGGTTGTTCGGCTGGTCGTCCCGGGAGACGGTAGGGATGCCGTTCCCGATTATCGCGGAAACGTGCCGTTCAGCGTTCGATGACGCGTTCGGCAGGCTGTTGAACGGCGGCGAGCCGCCAATCGAGGTGACGGTCGCCGGGAAGCGCAAGGACGGAAGCAGCGTCGAAGCGGCCGTCGCTTTGGCGTCGGCTTGCCGCGACCGGGAGGCTCCGTTTGTCTGTTATGCGGTTATACGCGATGTCGGCGATAAGCGATTGATAGAACAGGCGATTAGGGACAGCGAAGCGAAATATCGGCTGGTCGCCGAACATATGTCGGATTTGATTTTGCTGATAGGTCCGGATGAAACGATTCGATACGCTTCTCCTTCCATTTGCGCTTTGGTCGGCTTATCGGAGGAGCGGGTCGTCGGAGAAGCGTTATACCGGTTCATTCATCCGCTGGATTTGCCGTCCGTGACAGATAAATTTCGGGAAGCGTTTGTGAACGGCGGCGACGTACGGTGCCAGTTCCGGGTGCTGCAGGCGGAGGGCGGCTGGGGAGTGATAGAAGCGAGATCCGTCGTTTTGTCGGGAAACGAAGGCGGGATGCTGATAACGGCGTGTAATATTACGAAATTGAAGCAAGCCGAGCAGGCGACGATCGAGGCGGAAGCCATGTACCGCAACCTGGTGGAAAAAGCGTTGGTGGGCGTTTATATGGTTAGAAACGACAGATTCCTCTACGTGAATCCCCGTTTTGCGGAAATATTCGGCTATTCGCGGGAAGAAGTGCTTGCCAAGCCGTCTATCTGGGAAGACATCCATCCGGATGACCGGGAATTGGTGGCGGTGAATATGCAGCGAAGGCTTTCGGGAGAAAGCTCGGCTCTGCAATACGGGTTTCGGGTATTCAGAAAGGACGGCAACCTCGCCCAGGTCGAGCTCTCGGGGACGATTACCGTCTACCAAGGGGAAACGGTATTGATCGGTACGCTGCTTGACGTAACCGAACGGAAGGAAGCCGAGGAGCTGCTCCTGCGTTCGGAGAAGCTGTCGATCGTGGGCCAGCTTGCGGCTGGCGTCGCGCACGAAATCCGCAATCCGCTAACCGCGCTGAAAGGCTTCATGCAGCTGCTCCGCAGCCGGAGCCATGACTTTCTGTCTTATTTCGAGATCATGCTTGCCGAGCTGGAGCGCATTAACGCGATCGTCAGCGAATTCGTGCTCGTGGCTAAGCCGCAAGCCGTGCGCTTCGAATGGAAGGATAATGCGGCGATGCTGAGAAGCGTCGTTTCCCTGCTGGAGCCCCAAGCTGCCTTCCATAACGTGCGGATCGTCTCCGAGTACGAAACGGACCTCCCTCCGCTCTTTTGCGATGAGAATCAAATTAAGCAGGTCTATATCAATTTATTGAAAAATGCGATTGACGCCATGCCGGAGGGGGGCGTCTTGCGCATCGAAATGACGGCGGACGGCGACCGTTCGGTGACGGTGCAGGTAATCGATCGAGGCGTCGGCATCCCTTACGAGCGGATCGGCAAGCTGGGCGAGCCTTTCTACACGACCAAGGAAAAAGGAACGGGTCTAGGTCTCATGGTCAGCTACAAAATCGTCGAGCACCACAAAGGCGAGCTGCGGATCGAAAGCAGAGAGGGAGAGGGGACCACGGCGACGGTTACGCTACCGGTACGGCAAGCCGTTCTCAGTTCGCAGGCCGTACCGGATTTGAGTTAACGAATCGTTTCAATCGTTCTTTTCAGCCGTTACCGGAATAGCAGACGTCCCTATTACCGGGAGGTCTCTTTTTTTTGGAGCAAGAGCATGTTGAAAAACGTTTACGTTTGGGGTAACATTCTCATACTTGGATATATAGGGACGTTTGGAACGGCAGGAGGGATTTAGGTGATCAACGATAGTCATTTGCAGGTGCTGGAGCATCTTTGCGTGGAATTGAGCGACGGAAAAATAAACTGGGCGGTTACGGGAAGCCTCGGCTTTGCACTGCAAGGCATGCCGGTGGCTGTCGGCGATATCGACATTCAGACGGATGCCAAGGGCGCTTACGAGATCGAGAGCAGGTTCCGGGACTATGTCGTCAAGAACGTGCGGCTTTGCGAAGCGGAGCGAATCCGATCGCATTTCGGCGCGTTGCTTATTGACGGCGTAACGGTTGAAATCATGGGCGACGTGCAGAAAAGACTTCCCGGCGAGACGGTCTGGGGAGCCCCGACGCGCTTGGAGGCGCATAAGCACATCGTGGACATCGGCGGATTTCCGATTCCCGTGCTGACGCTCGAGTATGAGCATTCGGCTTACGTCGCGTTGGACAGGCAGGATACGGCCGCCGCAATCCTCGAATGGATGAAGCAGGAGCGGTAGCGGCTCCTCCTCGGACATACGAAAAGCGCCATGACGGCTTAACACGCTATTTTTCCATATCGATCGAACTTGGGGGGCCTGGTATGCAAAGGCTCTTTTTTTTTTGAATACGGGTGTTGACTCTCACGTTACGTGATACTTTAAAGTGAGGATAGAAAGGAGGTCAGAACGATTGCGATGAAAGTGAAAGAAGTGGCGGACTTGGCCGGCATAAGCGTACGCACCCTGCATCATTACGATGAGATCGGGCTGCTGATCCCGGAGGAAACGACGGAAGCCGGCTATCGCTTGTATTCGGACGACAATCTTGCGACGCTTCAGCAAATATTGTTTTTTAGGGAACTGGGCTTTCCGCTAATGCAGATCAAAGAAATTATCGGCAGTCCTTCGTTCGATCGCCGGGAGGCGCTGGAGCTGCACCGGAACATGCTGCTGGAGAAACGCAAGGGACTCGACAACATGATCGCGATGATCGAAAAGACGATTCAGCATACGAAAGGAGAAATTCAAATGACGAACAAAGAAAAATTCGAGGGCTTTGATTTTAGCCGCAATCCTTATGAGAAGGAAGCGCGCGAACGCTGGGGGGATCAAGCCGTAGACCGGTCGAACGCCAAAATCGGCAGCATGTCCAAAACCGAGCAGGAGGCGATGGGCAGCGCCATGAACGCGATCTACTTTAAGCTTGCCGATCTTCGCAACGGATCGCCCGAATCGGAAGAGGCGCAAGCCGCGATTAAGGAGTGGTATGACTTTCTGAACACGATGGGGCAATTTCCGCTCGATGCGTTCAAGGGACTAGGCCAAATGTACGTCGACGATGCGCGGTTTACTCAAAATATCGATAAATTCGGCGAAGGGCTGGCCGTATTCATGCGCGACGCGATGGCCGTTTACGCCGATCATAACCGGAAGTAATGGAGAAGGCAAAGCTCTGGCGTCAGAGCTTTGCCTTTGTTCAAATATAAGAAATTATATGTTTCACACGATAAGCGCTTATATTTCACCGGTAAACGCATGGCGTCATAAGACGCCGGCATACGTTTATCCTTGTTTATTAGGACGGCTGCAACGCGATGCTCCCGATCTCATCGGATTCGAAGGCTGCGAATCCTAGTTGTGCCGGCCGCTGGGCTGCGTTATGCATGGCAAGCGCTACGGTCCGCCCGGGAATCGGTTTGTATTTACGCAGAGGGCCTGCCAGCAGGAAGGCAAAAATACGGGACAGGGCGGAAGCGATCTGCTCGCCTGTGCGTACTTCCTCCCGCTCGCCTAGGAGGAACGAGGGGCGGAACGCGTGGACGGACGGCGGACCGAGCCGCCGGACGCCTTCCTCCATTTGTCCTTTCATGCGCAAATAGAACGTTCGGGAATCGGCCTTGGCGCCGATGGAGGAGACGACCGCCATATGGCGGGCGCCCGCTTGCTCGGTCAAACGCGCAATCGCCAGCGGATATTCGACATCCACCTTGGCGAACGCTTCCTGGGAGCCGGCCTTGCGGATCGTCGTACCCAAACAGCAGAACACGTCGTCAGCTTGGAAAGCAGAGGCGAAATCGCCAAGCTTGGCAAAATCGACGACATGCTGGGTGAGCTTGGGATGAGACAGCTTTAGCGGCTTGCGTACCACGGCGATTACCGCATCGTAGTGCCGGCTGTCCAGCAGTATGGTTAAGAGCTCCCGGCCGATTAAACCGGTTGCTCCGAAAAGGAGCGCTTTTTTTCTTTCCATCGGAGGTGCCTCCTAAAGCGTTTGCGATACGCCTAAACGGTTATTTCCTCCACGATACCAGAGGAGAGGGAACGTTTCAACACGGCAACTACGCGATGAGCAAGACAAACAACCCCTTTGATCCGGCATTCCGGCGCGAAGGGGTTGTTTAGGCGATTATGGGAATCCGAGGCGGCATATCGATGAGCAATTGCCTGGATTTGCTGTTATGACTTGCATGGTCGTTGGCTTTTGCAGGGATACTAGGCGATATAACGGCTCATGAGTTCTTTTTTGGAGATGGCGATGATTTTGGGCACGAGGAGCTCGGATTTGGTCTTCAGCCGCTCTTTGCCTTGCGGGTGAATGACGGCCATCAGAATACGCAAATACCATTGGGTGAGCCGTGTAAACAAGCCCTTCGGCAAATCCTGTACGGTGAAGCCGAGCTGTTTGGTCCCCCGGTGAATCATGCTGATGCCGTATAGTCCTTTGACATCCCGGTAGGCCGGATCCGTCTCGAGCAAATGCAAAATTTGCGGCATAAGCTGCTCTACTCGGCGTATGATTTGGATCGCCAAATGCACGGACGTCCGCGAGTCATGCCCCAGCTTGAACAGCATATCGTTATCGAGATGCAGTTCGGCGATACGGTCGCCTTTCCGAATGCTTTCCCCGTCCTCCAGAAGGATCGGGTAGCTGCTGGAATATTCCCGCACTCTCAGCCGGAGCAGAGGATTGCTCTGGTCGATCACCTCGATATGAAAAAGCCGGATAAAGCAGCGTTCCCACAGCATCCACACGTACACAAGCGCGCGCTTGCCTGTACTTAACGGCGAGACCTTGCGGGACGACCGAGCGGCAGCGGCAGTCTGTGGCGATGCAGCCGGAGTGCCGGAAGAACTCAGAGCCGCAGCGGTTTCCGCTGCGACGACGGAACGCCGGGTGGCGAATTTATTGTCGCGTTCCTCGAACATTTCGTCGATGCGAACGCAGGACAGTCCCCGATTGGCCGCCTCCGCCAGTACGTCGTCAAGAGCCTGAAGCATGAAATAGGGAGCATCGGCGTCCGCTCCGAACGTATCTCCGCTGTCATGCAATAGGACGACGGAGCCGTCCTTCATCCGGTCGAGCAGCTTGTTTCTCAGCTTCGTTTTGCTGATATCGCGATTCCAGTCCCGGCCCATAAGCGACCACAGCACGATCCGATAGCGGCGCTTCAGCCAAAAATCGAATATGTTTATGATCCCCCACGGAGGCCGGTAATAAATCGGACGTTCTCCGGTTATCGCTTCAACGATATCCGCGGAACGGGTGACATGCTTGTCGAACACGGTCCATGGCGCCATCAGCCAATTGGATTTGTGGGTGTAATTATGAACGCCGATCAAATGACCGTCTTGATGAATGCTTCGTATGAGCTCCGGATAACACTCCGCTTTCGAGCCGAGCACGAAAAATGTGGCTTTCACATTGTGCTTTCGCAGCATCTCAAGCAGCTTTGGAGTATAAACCGGATCCGGGCCGTCGTCGAACGTAAATGCAATTTGCCCGGGACGTTTGCCTTTGCGCAGCACGCCTATACCGAAAACCCTCGTCAATACCCAAGGGGTAATCATGTAGACAGTCAGAAAGATCAAGCCCCCGTACAGCAGCTTCTCTCTCATGATCCTTCTCTCCTCCTCGTCAGACCGAATAATTGAGGCGAGTTGTCCAAGTCCTCATATTCCATTTCCTATGCGGCTTTTGCTGGAGAAATGCCTCAAATCGAAGACCTTCTCCTCTTATTATTCGCTTACTTTCGTTTAGCCGCAATAGCAAATTATGCTTCAGCATAGACTGCCCGGCGCACGCTGCGAGGCACAGGAGCGACCGTCTTGGTTTTGACGATCGTACGAAGAGCCTGGAAGGTGGCGGTTTTTGTCTGAATTTGTTTGGTCCTAGACTTTATTGTAGTAAGGATCTGCGGATTTTGGAAGACCCTTGTCAATTTATCGAATAAATCGGGCTCATTGAACGCCTGAACGGCAACCCCAGCCGAAACGAGGAAGGCCGCGTTGTCCTGTTCTTGGCCGGGAAGCGGCTTGTACAGCAGCATCGGCAGGTCTAGGGCAATCGCCTCGGAGGTCGTCAGTCCGCCCGGTTTCGTGATGATCAAATCGGACAGCGCCATCAGCTCATGCACGTTATCGACAAAGCCGGTAACCATAAACCGGTGTCTTCCGTCCTTCAGCTCGCCGGACAGCTTCTCGCGCAGCTTGTCGTTTCGGCCGCAAACGATGATGAACTGCATAGGCTCCAAGCGCGGATCCGACTGCAGCTGCCGGATGAACGTCTTGCTGATCATGCCGAGCCCACCGCCCATGATAAGGACGACGGGGCGCGAGCGCTTCAGTCCATGCTTGCTGCGGAGATCGTCGCGGTCGAATGTCTGGCTGAACTGCGGGCGAATCGGAATGCCGGTGGCGGCAATGCGGGACGCCGGCACATGCCTGGCGATCAGAGCGCTGCGGACGTGCTCGGAACCGACAAGGTATTGATCCGTATAAGGATGAATCCAGTAGCTGTGATCGGTGTGGTCCGTAATGACGGTTACGGTCGGCACGTCGGTAAGCCCTTGCTCTTTCAGAACCGACATGGCTGCGGCGGCGGACGGGAACGTGCTGACGACTACGGTCGGCTGCACTTCTTCGAGAAGCTGGACCATCCGGTCGAGGGCGAACAGCTTTATTTTTTTGAACAGGTGGGAAAACGAATTGTCATCGCGCGTCTTTTGGAACAGATAACCGTAAACGGACGGAAATGTTTTCACCCATTGAATGTAGCAGTACCGGCCTAACGAATGCAGATGCGGGTGAGTCCATTGCATAAAGTCGACGACTGTCGCTTCCACATCGGGACGGTATAGCTGCGACGTTTCGAGTATCGCCCGGGCGGCCTGTTTGTGGCCGTCGCCCAAATCTCCGGAAAGTATGAGTACTTTATGTTTCTTGGTCATGGTCATTTCATGAGCACCTCATCATCTTTCGTTCATCGTACATCTCTACTAAAATCTTATGCCGATCGGATGATTTTCAAAACGGCCGAAAGTAGGTTGTCCGACCTGGACCTGGGACCAGTATTTATTTTTAATCCCTTCTTAATACTAGACGATATTTTTTAATATGATGTTCGTTTTTTTATGAATTTTTTCTTAAAATTTTTGTTGGGATTCGAATTTCGCTATAATGAATAGACGGGAAACGGCTGGAAACGGCTTCCTGGATAGGCGGTTAATGGACGGGAGGAAGCGGGATGTCGACAATTCGTTGGGGAATCATTGGCTGCGGCAGCGTAACGGAGGTCAAAAGCGGACCCGCCCTGCAGAAGGCGGAAGGCTCGGAGCTGGCGGCCGTCATGCGCAGAAACGGGGAGCTTGCGGAGGACTATGCAAGAAGACACGGCGTGCCGAGGTGGTACGACAAGGCGGAAGAGCTGATCGCGGATGCGGGCGTGGACGCCGTGTATGTGGCGACGCCGCCGTCCTCGCATATGGAATATGCGAAAGCGGTCGCACGGGCGGGCAAACCCGTATATGTCGAGAAGCCTATGGCGATGAGCGCGGCGGAATGCGAAACGATGATCCAGGCTTGCCGGGATGCCGGAGTGCCGTTGTTCGTCGCCTATTACCGGCGGGCGCTTCCAAGGTTCCTGCATGTAAAAAAGCTGCTCGAAGCCGGCGCGATCGGCGATATCCGCTTCGTGCGGACGTCTCAGCTGCGCAAGCCGTCCGAGGCTGAGCTGACGCGTCCGGAGGAGATGTGGCGTCTCGATCCGGCAGTGGGAGGCGGGGGGCATTTTATCGATCTGGCGAGCCATACGCTCGATCTTCTCGATTTCCTGCTCGGGCCCGTACGCGATGTTAGCGGCTGGGCGTCCAATCGGGCGGGGCTTTATGCGGCGGAGGATCATGTCAGCGGATCGTATGTGTTCGAATCCGGCGTTCACGGTATCGGAAACTGGTGCTATTGCGCTTACGGCAGCGAGGACAGCAACGAAATTGTCGGTACCAAGGGCAGGCTGACGTTTGCCACCTTCGGGGAAGGGCCGATCCGACTGGAGACGGAGCAAGGAAACGAGGAATGGACGATCGCCAATCCGCTTCATATTCAACAGCCGCTAATCCAGACGGTCGTCGACGAATTGCTCGGAAGAGGGACTTGCCCGAGCACAGGCGTCAGCGCGATCCGGACGAACCGGGTTATGGACGCCTTAATACGCAATTATTATCATCGATAAATCATTTGAATTAGGAAGGCAGCCAAGTGTGCGCGGGAGAAAGAGGATACCGACCGCTGACGGCAGCCGAACGGAACGGAGGAAGCCGGATGGAGCCGCGAAAAACGTTACACGATAAACCGATGACCAGAAGGTCGTTTCTTCGTCTGGGGCTGCAAATCTCGGGCGGCGTGCTCGCCTCCGGTGTGCTTACCGGTCTTTATGCCAGGTACGCGGAACGATTCTGGTACAAGGTGACCCGCCTGACCTTATCGCTTCCGAGGCTGCCCGCTGCCTTCGACGGCATGCGAATCGTACAGTTCAGCGATGTCCATCACGGCCGCGATTTCGGAACGGAGCATGTGGAGGCCGTAGCCGGCAGGATCGAATCTTTAAAGCCCGATATGATCTGTTTCACGGGAGATTTATTCGATGCCCGTTACGGGGAGCTGACGAATGCCTGTACGCCTCTGCTTAAGCGATTGACAGCCCCGCTCGGCAAGTGGGCGGTACTCGGAAATCACGATTATGAGGTGGATTCCGGAGGCGTGACGAAGGAGCTGCAGGAGGCGGGCTTCACGGTGCTTTCGGACCAGCATCGCGTGCTTGAACGGAACGGCGAACGGATCTGGATCGCCGGCGTCTCCGATTTTATTTATGGCTTGCCAAGTATGGAAGACGCCTTAAAAGGAGCGAACGACCGCGGGTTCACGCTGCTTTTATCGCACGCGCCGGACTATGCCGACACTGCCATGCCGTATAACGTAGATCTGCAGCTGTCCGGGCACAGCCATGGAGGGCAAATCCGGCTTCCGTTCGCGGGAGCCCTGTTTACGCCGGAGGGCGCGAAGACTTACATAGCCGGCCTGTATAAGCTGAACGGCGGTGCGATGCAGCTGTATACGAACCGGGGACTCGGAACGTCGCTCATCCCGCTGCGGTTTCTTTGCCGCCCGGAAATTACGGTACTGACGCTGAAGAGAGCTGAGCCGGGAACGCCCGCATAGGGTTTGACCGCCGTCACGAAGCGCCAACTGGCTCAGGGAGAAGCGCGTGTTGCGAGAAAGAGCTGACCTTGTGGAATGCCCCCCCTTCCAGGCAGGGTCATACAACCCAGATTGCCCGCCCCGAGCGGGCTTATCGCTCTTCTGGAGACGATGGAATATTTTTTTGTTCACGTGAACATTTTTGGGTGATATAATAGAGACGTCTATCGGACACGGTTTAGGACACTCAATTATGCGGGAGGCACACATGGATAAAGTACGTATTGGCATTGTCGGCGTCGGCAATATGGGTTCCTCGCATGCCGGCTATTTGCACGAAGGCGGAGTTCGCGGTGGCGAGCTTGCGGCCATTTGCGACTTGAATCCGGCTCGTCTGGAATGGGCGAAGCAGAAATTCGGCGACTCGGTCAAGCTGTTCGACAGCGTAGAAGCGCTGCTGACGTCGGGAACGATCGATGCCGTGCTCATCGCAACGCCGCACTACGATCATCCGGGAACGGCCATTCAGGCGTTCCAGCACGGGCTGCACGTGCTCGTCGAGAAGCCGGCGGGCGTATACACGAAGCAGGTTCGCGAGATGAACGAAGCGTGGGCGAAGACGGACCGCAAATTCGGCATCATGTACAACCAGCGCACGAATCCTTTGTATCAGAAGCTGCGGGAGCTGATCGCGTCCGGCGAGCTCGGCGAAGTGCGCCGCACCAACTGGATCATTACGAACTGGTACCGTTCGCAGAGCTATTACGATTCCGGCGGCTGGCGCGCGACTTGGGGCGGCGAGGGCGGCGGCGTGCTGCTTAACCAGGATCCCCATCAGCTTGACCTGTGGCAGTGGACGGTCGGCATGATGCCGGTGCGCGTCAGAGCGTTCTGTCAATTCGGCAAATACCGCAACATCGAAGTGGAAGACGACGTGACCGCTTATGTAGAGTACGAGAACGGCGCTACCGGCTTGTTCGTTACGACGACGGGCGAAGCGCCGGGTACGAACCGATTTGAAGTGACGGGCGACCGCGGCAAAATCGTCATTGAAGACGGTAAGCTCACCTTCTGGCGGCTGCGTGTTCCGGAGCCGGAATTCAACAGCACGTTCAAGGGCGGCTTCGGTTCTCCGGAATGCTGGAAATGCGAAGTGCCGGTTAAGGACGACAACGATTCGCAGCATAAGAAAATTACGCAGAACTTCGTTGATCACATCCTGAAAGGCACGCCGCTGCTGGCGCCGGGCGAGGAAGGGATCAAAGGTCTGACACTGTCGAACGCCATGCATCTGTCGTCATGGACGGACAACTGGGTCGACCTGCCGATCGACGAGGAATTGTACTATGCCAAGCTGCAGGAGCGCATCGCAAGCTCGACCTCGACGAAGAAGGCGGAAGGCAAAACGCTGAGCGTCGAAGGCACGCATTAATTGCAGGCAGTAAGAGCGGAAATGCGGAACGACGAGTATTGCTGTTAACGTGTGCAGGCGGAGGGACGAGCGTTCGCTTGACATGACAATCGTGTGGCACCAAAAACCTAGCGGTGAAGCTTCCGCTAGGTTTTTCGATTTTAGGACCCTGGAGAGCATTACATATCCTCCGGGGCTGATTGATTCATGTAAAGCTGGGGAAGAAAGTGAACGGGAAAAACTTCCGTTATTTTTTCGATATTCTCGCAGGTGTAGGACTAACGGGAAAAACTCCATCTTTTTTTGCCATATCGTTTGAAAAAAAGCCGACTTGCAGAAATTAGCGGGATCATTTCCATCTAGCGCCTCTCGGAACGGGGATTTGAGTCATTTTAACAGGAAGTTTTTCAGTTAGTCTTGGGAACGTACATCCTCCGCTCGTTGTTCAATTTCCCTGTAAACGTTTGGCTGCAAAGACGCCGCAAAGGGCACTTATCCTAGACGCCGCTCAACCGTGCCTCTACAACCGTACTTCCCGCCCCGTGCTGCAGGACTGCACGATCGCGTCGGCCACCGCAACGCCGTGTACGGCATCCTCGAAGGACAGGTGGTCGGGTACGGTACCTTCGGCCAGGCAGCGGCAAATGTACATGACCTGCTCCCTTAGCGAGCCTACCGTCTGATTGAGCAGCTTGGCATGAATGTTCGTATCCGGCGACTGCCTGCCGGAAGCGTTCCAAATTTGCAAGCCGGACAGGCTCGTTTCGAAATGGGCGGTGCCCTTGTCGCCGATTACTTCTATGGAGTCGGCGATGGCGATGCCCGCTTCGTCCGGCGTCATCCAATTGCTGTGCAGGACGGCCATTGCGCCGTTCGCGAATTCGAGGCATGCCCACAAAATTTCCGGCGCCTCCGCGGGAGACTGGCCGAGCCCGTAGGCTCTGACCGTTTGAACCCGGCTTCCGGCATACCAGATGGCAAGATCGAGATCGTGAATCATGAGTTCGTATACGGTATGAGTCCGGCGGTAGGTCGCATATAGCGATTTTTGACGGGATCGCTTCGAATGGATGCTGAGCGGCCTGCCGATTTCGCCTTTTTGCAGGGACTGATGAATCGAGGCGTATCGCGGATCGAACCGAAGCAAATGCCCGGGCAAAATAAATCGGTTGTTTTCCGCAGCCGTGCGCGCCATTTCTTCCGCTTCCTGCACGTTCGTGGAAACCGGTTTTTCGACGAGCACATGCTTGCCTGAGCGCAGGGCGAGCAGGACAGGCGCAAGGTGATGCTTCTCGAATGTGACGACGCTGACCAGATCAAGGTCGGTGCGTTCCAGCAGCTTCTCGTACTGCGTATAGCGATGGGGGACGCCGTATTTGTCTGCCAGCTCGTTTAAACGATCCTCCCGCGTGTCGCACACCGCTGCCACTTCGGCTTGGGGCAGGGAACGGAATGCCTCCAGATGGCTTTCCCCCCAGCTGCCGAGCCCGATAATGCCGATTTTAACGGTTTTCATCGCAGTCACCCCTTACGGCTGTAAAAATATTTTGCCGACATGAACACGGCCGCCCACCAGATCGGCAAATGCGTTCCCGCCTTCGGACAACGGACGGATCTCCGTCCAGCCTTGCTCCGTGATGCGGCCGCCGACAAGCAGGTCGACCGCATCCTGAAAGTCTTGGCGCGTATAGCAGAACGATCCGAGAATTTCGATCTCGCTGCGGATCGTATGGTTAATCGGCAGATTGGTGCCGTCGATTCCGAGCCCGATATTCATTAGCGTGCCGCCCGGATTGAGCAGATTGACGGCCGTCTCGCGCGTCGGCTGAAAGCCGGCGGCGTCGATGACGACGTCTACGCCTTTGGCGCCAAAGACGATGCGCGCTTTCTCTTCCACCGCCTGCTCCTTCGGATTGGCTGTTGCGTCCACGCCCGTAAGCTGAGCGATACGCAGCCGTTCGGCATTCGTATCCACGATCATAACCCGCGCCGCGCCCAAAATTCGTGCCGTCATGGCGCAGAGCAGGCCGATTCCGCCTGCGCCGAATACGACGACGTTAGCGAGAGGATGCTGCAGCAGCGCACGCCGCGTTGCCCGCAGCGAGCAGGCGAGCGGCTCCGCCAAAGACGCCCGGAAGGAGCTGATCGATTCCGGAACGGGGATGACGGCGCTGCGCGGAACGGCGACCGTTTGGGCAAAGGCGCCCGGACGGTGGATGCCGATGATTTTCCGCCGGTCGCATAGCTGCGTCAGTCCTTTGAGGCAGCGGTCGCAATGGCCGCAAAACAAGAGCGGATTGACGACCGCCTTCCGGCCGATCTGCAAATCCGAACCGCTTCCGTGAGTGCCATTCGGGTTTACGTCTACTATCCGTCCGCAAAATTCATGGCCCATCACCAGGGGAGGGATGCGAAGGCTGTTATGACCCAAGTACCCTTCGATTTCCGAACCGCAAATTCCGACGGCCTCTACCTGAATCAACACTTCGCCGGCTTGCGCCGCAGGCTGCTCGCGTTCTTCCCAATCCATGGTTTCCGCCGCATTCCACACTAAAGCTTTCATAAAGGTAAACCTCCTTAATAGTTAAATGTGAGATAAGCCGGATTCGGAGGGTGCAAGTCAATACCGAACTGACTAGGGTCTATCATGGCGGTGCCAACGGAAGATCAGGGATACGATTGGGCCAGCAGCAAATAAAACTCCGCGGCCTTCGCCACTTCCAAGGCCGGCACCCATTCCTCCTTGGAATGAGCTTGCGCGATCGAGCCGGGGCCGTAAACGATCGTCGGAATGCCTTTCCACTGCTGAAGCTTGCTGGCGTCGCTGCCGTAAGGCACTCCGCACGGCTGCTCGCTTAACCCGAGCGCCCCCGCCGTTCGCTTTGCCGCCGCTACGATGCCGGCGTCATCAGGCGTATTCAAGGCGGGATCGAGCAGCAGCGGTTCAATCGTGAGCCGAACGCCGAGAGGCTCCACTGCCAGGCGCAGCGCGCGTTCGAATTGAGCCAGCGCCTCCTCCGGCGTTTCGCCCGGGATGATCCGGCGGTCGACCTCGATCGAGCAGCGCTCCGGCACGATGTTGATTTGCACGCCGCCGCGAATCGTACCGACTACGATCGACGGAGAGCCGCATAAGGGGCTGCTTAGCGACGCAAGCCGCAATTGCTCGTTTTCCTCTATGTAGCGGACGACGCGCATCATTTGATAGACCGCGTTGTCGCCCTCCTGAGGAACGGAACTGTGGGCGGCCTTTCCGTGCGTATGGACGGCGAAGCGGGCGCAGCCCTTATGCTGGGTGACGATGCCGAGCTCCGTCGGTTCGCCGACGACCGCGCCGCTGATCGGGATATCCAGCTCCATGAAGGCCGCCAAGCCGCGAAAGGCATGCTCTTCATCGACCGAAGCGCAAAAAACGATGTCGGAGCGCAGCGTTTCGGCTTGCTTGACGCATTCCTCCATGGCATAGAGCATGCCGGCCAGCGTCGCTTTCGTGTCGCAGGCGCCGCGTCCGTAGAGCCTGCCGTCCTTGTAGATAGGCTTCAGCGGATCGACCATACTGTCCAGAGAAACCGTATCCATGTGCGATTCGAACAGCAGTACGGCTTGCGGATCGGGAACCCGCAGCTCCGCGATCACGTTGTCCCGGCCAGGCAGTACAGGCTGCCGCCAGACGGTTAGACCGGCTCGCCGGCAGCGTTCTTCGATGTAATCGGCGACTTGGCCTTCGCCGTTCGCACCTTCGCCGTAATGCGGATTCACGCTTTGGATGCGTATGAGATCCTCCAGAATGGACAATGCAGGGTGCGAGGCCCCATCCGACAATGAATGCGTCATAGAAAGTCTCCCTTCTTGGCACGTACCGTGAGTTTGCGGCTTCCTTCCTCCTGGCGGCAATCCTCCCGTCGGTCGGCTATACCCAAATGATCTTGTCGAATTGACGGATTTGATCGTCCATCAGCAGCGAACAATCGGAGAAAGATTTGTAAATATGATTTCGCATTACTTTTTCCGCATGCTCCGGGTCTCGTTTCATCATGGCATCGATAAGCTCCCAATGCTCGGCGACTTCTTTTTGCTTGGTGGACGTGACACCCAAGATCCGGTTGACAAGCGTGATTTGAAACGAGATGGAATCGTACATCTTGATCAAGCGGGCATGACGGGAGAGGCGAATGATCGTTTGATGGATGGTCAGCGATTCTTTAAGCAAGGATCTGACCGTATCGTCGCTCAGCTTGAGTTTCATATCCTCGTAAATGGACACCAGACCGCTAATGTCGTCGTCAGTTGCGTACTGGGCGGCAAGCCGGATGGCGAGTCCTTCGAGAAAAGAACGAAGCGAATAAATTTCGAATACGTCGGTCGAATCCATTGTTCGCACGATCGGTCCCTTATTCGGCACGATCGTAATAATGCCTTCGCCCGACAACTGGCGAATCGCCTCGCGTACCGGCGTTTGACTGATGCCGAGCTCCTTGGCAACCTTCGTCTCCACGATCCGGTCCCCGGGATTCAGCTCCCCGTCGATGATTTGCTGCTTAATCAGCGCCACCAAATCTTCGCTGATGCTTTGCTTTCCCATAATGCTTTGCTTGGTAATCGATTCGGTTTGCATGCTAGATTCAACCTTCCCACTCTCTAATATTATAGATTATATATAATTTTAAAGAACTGATTTGTCAATATAAAGGTTCGTATGGTTTGGAAGAACTCAAGTAAATTAGACGAAAAGACTGATTTTATGCATGTTTTTCCATGAAAATTGATGTAATATAATAAAAAAACGGTTCGATATAATTATCGATTATATATAATAAAGATTTTATGTTATGAACAATCATATACAACTGCCGGAAACGGAGGCATTGTCCCGTACAGCCTTTGTGATCCAAACGCGGGTCCCGGTTGCGCCCCTTCGCCGGATTCGGTTAAAGTAAAGGAAACATTCCCTGGAAGGGGGACTCCTTTATGTATCGCATCATGATTATTGAAGATGACGACAAGATCGCGTCGATCCTGAAGGAATATATCGTCAAATACGGCTACGAGGTTGTACGTGCCGTCCGTTTTCGCGACTTGAAACAGGAATTCGCCGATACGAAGCCGAATCTGGTGCTGCTAGACATCAACCTGCCGCATTTCGACGGCTTCTATTGGTGCCGGCAAATCCGCACCGTTTCGAACGTGCCGATCATTTTCCTGTCCGCGCGGGTGGGCGATATGGATCAGGTGATGGCGATCGAGAACGGTGGCGACGACTATTTGACGAAGCCGTTCCATCTCGACGTGGTCATGGCCAAAATCAAAAGCGCCCTGCGCCGGGCATACGGCGAATACGCCCCATCCGCCGCGAGCTCGGACGAGCTGGAAGCGAACGGCTTGACGCTCGACCGCGCCAAAAACGTCGTGGAATGGAACGGCAATCGGGCGGATCTGAGCAGGAACGAATGTTTGCTGCTGGCAGCGCTTGTCGCCAAGGCGGGACGCATCGTAACGCGGGAAGATTTGCTGGAGGCGCTGTGGGACGACGTTCATTTTGTCGATGACAATACGTTGACCGTCAACGTGACGCGCGTCCGCAAAAAGCTGGAGGAGCTCGGATTGCCGAAGGCGATCGAAACGGTGCGCGGGCAAGGCTACCGTTTGGATACGGCATGGCCGCATTCGGGGCGTTGAATGCGCGGAGGCGGGTCAGGCACGTTACCGGCGATCCGGGGGCAGGCGAATAGGCCGGACAGTATGACCGGGATTGGACGATGCAGAGCTTCTGGACAAGTGCCGATAGGATGGACAGGGAGTGAAACGAATGGACCGTAGCAAGCATGGCGACATTCCGGACAGCGTGGCGCCACCCGAACGGAGATGGTTCGTCAAGCCGTTTTTGCAGGACAGGTTTTTTTATATCGCGGCTTTTTATTTGGCGCTCGTATTTGTCGTGCTGGTCGTTTCGCTGGAACGGCTGCGCGACGGGTTTGTTCCGGACATAAACAATATCGCGTACATGTTCGTGCTGGCGTCGGTCGTCATGCTGGCCTGGCTTACGTGGGACTATTTGCGGCAGCGGCTGTATTACCGCCAAGTGGCTAGCGTACTGTCGGAGCGGGAGTCCGATCTGGAGGCGGCGATGCGCGTCAGCGACGGCATGACCCGCGAACAGCTGGCGGTTCAGCAAGTGCTCGAGCGGCAATACAAGGCGTACTCGGACGAGCTTGCGGAATACAGGAGGCAGCGGGAGCAGCATCTCCATTTTACGAACCAGTGGGTACACCATATGAAAACGCCCGTGTCGGTCATCGATTTGCTAGTCCAGCAAGCGAACGAGCTGCCGGAAGGGACGTCCGGCGCGCCGTTGTTCCGCAGCATCCAAGAAGAGAACGAACGTATTTCCCGCGGGCTTGAAATGATGCTGCACACCGCGCGGCTGGACCATTTCAGACTCGATGTCCGCATTGAGCGCGTCAGCCTGCTGTCCCTCGTTCGCCAAGTCGTCAACGGCCATAAGAAAGCCTGTATACGAGCATCGATTTTCCCGCGCGTCGAGGGGGATGACATCAATGTCGAAACGGACGGAAAATGGCTTTCGTTCGTACTGAACCAGCTTATGACGAACGCCATCAAATATTCGAAGGACAAGCCCGGCAGCAAGCAGCTGCTTTTTACCCTAAAGATCGAGGGAACCGGCTGCCGCTTATCGGTAACGGACGAAGGAATCGGCATTGCCGAGCAGGATCTCGGCCGGGTATTCGATCCTTTTTTTACGGGAGAGAACGGCAGAATGGTGGAAGAGTCCACGGGCATGGGCCTGTATTTGGCCAGAGAGGTGTGCGGCCGGCTGGGGCATAGCCTCCAAGTCGAGTCGGAGCTGGGCATCGGTACGACGGTTACGATCGGCTTCAGCACCGATTCGATTTACCGGGAGCTGGTGGTTTAATGAAAAAGAGCTGTCTGACGATCGCGAGAGGATCGCCTGACTGCTCTTTTTGCATTGCCGACCCGGAGACGCTGCCGAATTATTGCGCTTTGGCCAAGATCCGCGCTTTCCGTTCCTCGCGCTCCGCTTCCGTCATCCGGGGGCAGGTATAGCATTTCTGGCCGTCGGTTCTGCACACATACATGCAGCAGGACGAATGCAGCATGAGCTGCGCCCCCAGCTTATAAGGGCTGTCGATATAACGGGGCGTATGTTGGAACGGATTGCGTTTGCGCTGAAACAGCTCCGGTGCTAGATCCGTTAATACGCCGCAATCCTGGTGGAACCGCTCGAGTACAGGCTCGCGTTTTTCGTGCTCCAGCACGAAATCCCGCACCCTGGCGAGCTGCCCGCCGTATTGCTGCCAGATCATGTCCGGCTTGACGCCGGCAGCGGCGGCAATGGCCTGCACCGCCGGAGTTATAATTGTGGTAAAGCTATCCTTCCAGTGCCGGGCAAGAAATGCCTCACGGCCGGCTTCCGGAACCTCGGATGATCGGAGCTCGTTGATTTTGTAGCCCAGATGGGCATGGTCGTCATGCATTTCAATCTGGAAGGTCAAGTTGCCGAGCGTCAGATCGAGCAGCCGGTTGTACTGCGCCGTAAAAAGCAACTGCGTAATGCAAAGATTGCATAACGAGATGCCGACGAACGACGCAGGCAGCTCCAGTCCGGTCGCTTGAACGGTCGCTCCGCTTTGCTGAAGCATGTCTTTCACAGTGCCGGAATCCAATAGGAAGGCGGTAGCCGGCATTTCATAATAAGGCTGATCGGCCCCATTGGGGGAGATATGAAAATACGTTTCCACCAGCGAGAAATCGAAGTGCTTCTCCATGGTTCAGCTCCTCTGATTCGGGGATGGGAAAGCTTCTATAAAAATAAGGACGACCGCATTTCCCAACGGGGGATGGTACGGATAGGCCGTATTCGATCACGCCATTTTTCGATAATAATAATCATTATCACATTCAAGATTTTACCATGGAACCAAAAACGTGACAATAGCGCAGCTTTTCGCACCCCGCGGCTGCGGCTCCGGCGTCGATGCAACATGCAAAGGTGACAACTTTGTAAGCTTGGCGGCCGAAAATGAAAGGGAAATCGATACATGCCCGCCCCGCAATCGCTTATACTGGGAATCGATCAAGCGAAGACTAAGCAAGCGGAGGAATGAACATGAGCGTACTGAAAGCCCAAGGGCTGACGAAGGTTTACGGCACGAAAGGCAAGATGGTTTATAAAGCGCTGGAGGATATCCATCTTGATATACAAAAAGGAGAGTTTGTCGGCGTCATGGGTCCGTCGGGAAGCGGCAAAACGACGCTGCTGAACATTCTCGCCACGATCGACAAAGCGACGTCCGGCAAAGTTGAAATCAACGGAACCGATCCGGCTGCGCTTAACAACAAACAGCTGGCGTTGTTCCGCCGGCGCGAGCTCGGCTTTATTTTTCAGGATTTCAATCTTCTCGACACCTTGTCGATCAAAGAAAACATCATCCTGCCGCTCGTACTCGAGAACGCGCATGTGAAGGAAATCGAAGAGCGTTTGAACGCGAGTGCGGATTTACTGAATATCAGCCATATTTTGCACAAGCGGACGTATGAGGTTTCCGGCGGTCAAAAGCAGCGTGCGGCCATCGCCCGCGCGATGATTCATAAACCCGCTATCCTGCTTGCGGATGAGCTGACCGGCAACCTCGACTCGAAGTCAGCGAAGGATGTCATGGACTCCCTCAAGGACTTGAACGAGCAGATGGGGGCCACGATCATGATGGTCACGCATGACCCGTTTGCCGCCAGCTATTGCAAGCGCATCATGTTTATTAAGGACGGCAAGTTTTTCTCGGAAATTCGCCGCGGTACGAACCGGCAAGCGTTCTTCCAGCAGATTTTGGATTCGCTCAGCGTGTTGGGAGGGAATTTCGATGAAATTTCGCCAGCTCGCGGTTAAGAATGTCAGAGGCAATTGGCATCAGTACAGCGCGTTTTTCTTAAGCAGCGTCTTCTCGGTAATGATTTTCTTCATTTATGCGGCGTTTATTTTTCATCCGGACGTAGTGAACGGTCATATCGAGGCGGCCTCCAGGGTGCGGCAGGGAATGATTTTGTGCGAGTACATCATTATGATTTTCTCGTTCTTCTTCGTCCTGTATTCGATGTCGGCCTTCGTCAAATCGCGCAAGAAGGAATTCGGTCTCTTCTCCCTGTTCGGCATGACCAGCGGACAAATTCGCAAAATGGTGCTGTACGAGAACATCGCCATCTCCGTGCTTGCGATCGCCGCGGGTATCGGGCTGGGTATGCTGTTCAGCAAGCTGTTTTTCATGGCGCTTGCGGAAATTTTGAATGTGAGCAATCCGATCCGGTTCGTAGTGCCTGCCAAAGCGCTTCTGCTTACGGGCGCTGGTTTCTTCGCTTTGTTTCTCGCCATTACGTTGTTTACGCTGTTTCAAATCGGACGCAGCCAAATCATCGACCTGCTGAAAGCTTCCAAGAAGCCCAAAACGCCGCCGCTGGCGTCCAAATGGCTCGTTGTACTGGCTGTCCTCTGCCTCGGCGGAGGCTATTATATGGCGTACACGATGAATATGATGAATGCGATGATCTTCATGCTGCCGATTTTATTTCTTGTTGTGGTCGGGACGTACTTTCTGTTCACGCAGGGAAGCGTGGCGATATTCCGCAGGCTGCAGCGGCGTACGCCGTTCTATTACAAGGGCACGAACCTGATGACCGTATCGCAGCTCGTGTTCAAAATGAAAGACAACGCGCGCATCTTGTTCATGGTGTCCGTTATGAGCGCGGTCATCCTGACGGCGTCGGGCACGTTTTACGTCTTTTTTCAGGGCAGCAAGGCGCAATTGCTGGATAACAGTCCGCAAACGATCGCTTTCATCGAAGAAGGCTTGAACACGCACAACGTCGTCGATCCGCAGAAGGTTCGGGATATTTTGAAGCAGGACGGAGTCGAAATCGACTATGAGTTGAAGCTCGTCGGAACCGCGGCTTCGCTCCCGACGATCGGAAGCCGGTTCAGCAAAGAAACGACGGCGATGATCGTTTCGGAGGAGACGTATAACGAATACGCGGCTAAAATGAACCGGCAGCGGCAAAAGCTCGACATCGCGAAAGGTCATGCGGTCTATGTGTATCCGTACAAGGAAATGAAAATCCAGATGGTGGAAACCGGCGTGCCGCTTAAAGTGAAGGCGAACGGCGGCGAGCTCGAATTGACGTTCGACCGGCAGGTCAACGGCACCATTGCGTTTCCGCGTTACGACGCGACGGAGCTGCTGGTAGTGGATACCGAGCAATACAAAGCGTTCATGAAAACCGTTCCGGAAGAGAAGCAGCTTGCGGTTTACGGCTTCGAATTAAAGAAATGGGAAGGGACGGGCGAGACGGCCGCCAAAATCGAAGCGCTCGTTCCCGAGAAGCAAAAGCGCCATTTCGACAACCGCGTCGCTACGTACCAGGAAACGAAGCAGTTGACCTCTCTTACTCTATTTATCGGTCTTTTTGTCAGCTTCTTGTTCTTCATCGCTTCCGGCAGCATGATTTACTTCAAGCTGTTTACGGAGCTGGAGGAAGATCGCGAACAGTTCAAAGCTCTGACCCGAATCGGGATGACGGTGCAGGAGATCGGCAAAACGGTGACGACGCAGATCGCCATGGTGTTCTATGTACCGTGCGTCGTCGGCATTGTGCATACGATGTTCGCGATGAAGGCGCTCGGCAACATCCTGATGACCGACGCCTGGTTATATGCGCTTGTCGTAATCGGCATCTATATCGTCATGCAGAGTCTTTACTTTCTCGCTGCGCGCCGCTCGTATTTGAATAAAATCGTGAAGGGCTTCGCAAGCTGACATGCGCCCTTCGCTCTTGAACAGCAAAGCCCCTCAGCCGATTTTGGCAGGAGGGGCTTTTTGGGCGTCGATAGGACATGTAAGCTTGGATCGTGTGCGGATTAGCGGCTGGAGGTAGTGCGGGAGTGTGATGCATACGCAGGCTGTGGGTTCGACTGTAAAGCGGACTGGACTGTTTGCTGGAATCGAGTACGGATTAGCGGCTGCTAGGCAGAGTGTGGAGAGTGGATGGATACGCCGGCTGTTGGTTTGTTTGTAAAGTGGACTGGACTGTTTAGCTGGAATCGTGTGCGGATTAGCGGCTGGAGGTAGAGTGTGGAGAGGGGATGGGTACGCCAGATAATGAATATTTTGAAATAACGGATTTTGAGGGCGTTGTATGGTGGTTTCGGCGGGATAAGAGGGACATAGCGGATTTTGAGGGCCTTATTGGAGTGCTATCCTTGGTTGCGGGCGAAATCGGTTCGAATAACGCCTCCAAAATCCGTTATGCTCCATCGGCTCGGTGAACGGCCCTGAATAACGCCCTCAAAATCCGCTATCCGTACAGGAGGGGCACGCGGCGAGTAGGCGTAGAAGGTGGAATCAACGACCGCGAGCAGAAGCTTGCACGGTGACGACGCAGTTGTCCTAAAAAGAAGGGGTGGCGCTTAGGGTGCAAACGAGCGTGAAGCATCGGCTGCAAGATACCAAGATACTTTATGCGCCGCGCAGCTCCCAGCGCGCGGTGGGGTGATGCGTGCTGGCTTGTCAACCACATGCGTATGACCGGACGTGCTCGCTGGTAAAGTCGGTCAAGCCGCCGAAAAAAATGCCCGGCTGCCAAATACGGCAAACCGGGCATTTTTTTCGGCAGCATGCCGGCCGGACTGCCGGCCGTATCAGGCGCTTTGCCCGCGCGGCGCATCCGGTTGTTCCAGCTTCGCGTTAACAGTTGTTTTGTTGTGCTTCAAGAAATACCAGACGCCTAGCAAAATAACGGCGCCCGCGGCCATCTGCAGGCCAGTGATCCGTTCGTCCAGCAGCCAGAGCGCGAGCAAAGCGGCGCCAACAGGCTCGCCCAGCACGCTCATCGAGACGTTCGTCGCGCTGACGTAACGAAGCAGCCAGTTGAACAGCATTTGCCCGAACACGGTCGGCACGAAGGCGAGCAGCGCGAAAATGAGCCAGTCGCGGCCTTCGTAACCGCCGAACGAAAAGCCCATCGCGCCGTTATAGACGACGAAGACAAGGGCGGCCGACGCGAAGGTCGAGAAGCTGTATAAGATGGCCGGCATCCGGCGCAGCACCAGTTGGCCGATCAGCATGTGAATCGCGATTGCGAACGTGCCCGCAAGCGACAATAAATCGCCGGTCAGCGCGTCTCCCGCGACGCGGATATCGCCCCAGCCGATCAGCAGCGAACCGGCGATCGCCACGGACATGCCGGCGATCGCTTTGCCGGTCGTCCGCTCGCGGAACAGCCAATAGGCGCCGACCAAGACGAAAATCGGCTGCAGCGCCAGGATGACCGTAGAGCTGGCAACGGAGGTTAGCCGGAGAGAGCCCATCCAGAGCAAATAATGGGCGCCGAGAAATAAGCCGGATAATCCGGTGAGCAGCCAATCGCGCGCGGTAGCCCGCTTGACCGCCGGCCCCGACCCGAGCATAAAAGGCAGCAGCAGCACATTCGTCAGCACAAGCCGGTACATGCCCATGACCGAAACGGGGGCATCGGACAGCCGAATGAAGATGGCGGAAAAAGAAATAGCCGCTATGCCGACGGCAAGCAGCAAAGGAATCGGCACGGGTAAAGAACGGGCTTTCATAGGGAGGCTCCTTCAAGTCAGAGTGGTTCTGTTGTCAACTCCCCTATCATAGCACGCGCTATATGGAACCGGAAGTATGCGTTAAATAGTTCCAGAGAGCCTGCCGGACGTCTTTCCCGGCCCGCTTCCGTAGACTAGGAGGACAGGGGCTGGGAAACCTCCGTAAGATAGTGGGGGGCCGCCGGCGGAAGGACGATTTCGACGGTGGTTCCTTGCCCGACTTCGCTGGATATGGAAATCGACCCCTGATGCGATTCGATGATGCGATGGCAAATCATGAGACCCAGACCGGTGCCGCCTTCTTTGGTCGTATAGAAGGGTTCCCCGAGCTTGGCAAGCTGTCCCTTGGCGATACCGGGCCCTTGGTCGGTGAAACGGAGAGAGAGCTCGCCCGAATCGTTCCGGCGCGCTGACACCATGATCATTCCCCCGTAAGGCATCGCTTCAATCGCGTTCTTTAGGATGTTAACGAATACCTGCTTCAGCTGATTTTCGTCACAGCATATCGGCGGAAGGCCGGCTTCGACATCGGTAAAAATTTGCACGTTGTTAAGAATCGCCTGAATGTCCAGCAGCTTGACGATGTCACGCAGCAGCAGGTCGATCGGCATCGGCTTGAAGCTTTTCGGCTGCGGCTTGGCAAGAATCAGAAACTCCCCGACAATTTCCTCGATGCGCGAAAATTCGTTGAACATAATCGAGAAATAGTCCTCGTATTTCTTTTCTTTCCCCAGCTTCGAGCGAAACAGCTGCAGAAAGCCCTTGAGCGAGGTGAGCGGGTTGCGGATCTCATGCGCGATGCCGGCCGCCAGCTGGCCGACGATGGACAGCTTCTCCGACTTTTGCAGAAGCTCCTGCTGCGCATGCTGGTCGGTAATATCGGTTCCGGTCGCGTATACCGTCCCCCGTTCGGGCAGAACGGAGGCGTTCCAGCGAATGAGCCGGTAGTGGCCCTTTTTATGACGAAGACGGGATTCGAAATGCATGACGCTGGAGCCGCACTTGAATTGCGCGCCTGCGGCCTGAATCGGACCCAAGTCGTCGGGATGGACGATCGAGCATAGGAAATTGTCCTGCAGCGTATCCTCGTTCAAATAGCCGAGCATCGATTCCCAAGCCGGATTCGTAACGACCGTTTGACCGTCAAACGTACAGATGCAGATCAGCTGCTGCGACAGGTTGAAGAAATGGTCGAGCTCCTCCTGCATCTTTACCATAGAGGAGACGTCGCGCAGAACGGACATGACGGCCGGTTTGCCGGCATATTCGAAGGAAAACCCGGTAGTTTGGGCGTCGAGATAGGTGCCGTCCAGACGTACGATCCGGTGCTGCTCCGTGATCGGCGAGCCGGGATTGACAAGCAGTCCCCGGAAATAGACTTTGGCCGATTCTTGTTCTGCCGGCAAAATGAAGTCGTACACCGACCGGCCGATCAGTTGTTCGCTATTTGCCGCACCAAGCAGCAGCTCGCCGGACGGGTTTACATAGACGAGCGTATCGTCGCAAATGATGATGATGCCCTCCGGAAACGACTCGACCAGCTGGCGGTGCTTTCTTTCGCTTTCCAGAAGCTGCGTCTCCATCAGCTTACGTCTCGTAATATCTCTGGAAAACAAGAGAAGGTGCTTGCATTCGTTATTCGCATCAAACAACGGGGCTAGCGTCGTATCGAACATGTTCTGATCGCGGTTGATCGGGTAGTCTCCCTCGAAATGAACCGATTGCTTCCGGGATTCCGCCTTCTCGAACCATTTCAGGAATAGCTCGTGGCCTTTATCGTCCAAAATTTCGTCCAAATACTTGCCGATGATGGCCTCCCGCGGGAGGCCGTTATACCGCTCGCATGCGCGGTTAACGTCGATATAGCGGAAACGGGGGCCCGGTACTACTTCGAGCAGGGAAATAGCATCGGAAACGTTTTCGATGAAGGAAGAAAGGTGGTGGATAAACGCATGCTGCTTCATAGGTACGACATTCCCCGCTTTTCAGATAGAAATGCTATGTATGTTATTCCTTGAAATTCGACTGGTTTTGTCCAAATTATGTCACAATTCAGAGTTTGGAGCAATCAAAAAAATGGAAACCACAAATGGAAAAAGCTCCCGTTTAGGGAGCTTTATTGTAATAACGCCATAATCGCCTGCGAGCATTGCTGCGGACTGTAGCTTAACGACTGCTGCCGCAGAAAGTCGCGGTGCCGGCTGACAAAGTCGGGGTATTCCCGAAGCAGTCTCTCGAACCAAATATCGATGGTTCCCGGCGAATCGAGCTGATCGCCGAACCCGTTCGCGATGAAGTAGTGGCAGTTCTCCTCTTCTTGTCCGGGAATCGGGCTGTAGAACAGCATCGGAATCCCTTTGGCCATCCCTTCGGTGCAGGTCATGCCGCCCGGCTTCGTAATCAGCAGGTCGGAGACGTCCATCAGCTTGTCGATTTCCTTCGTAAACCCGAGCAAATGCACGTTCGGATGCTTGAAGCGTTCGTCCTCTGCCAGCTTCTGGCGGGCTTTCTCGTTGCTGCCCATGCAGAAGATGAGCTGAATCTTGTCGCGCCAGCGCGTCGCGTAATGCAGCAGCTCCTCGTTGTTGATCAGCCCCCAGCCGCCCCCCATGATCAAGGCGGTCGGCATTTCCTTCAGACCGAAGCGGGCGCGGATTTCCTCTTTGTTCGGATCCGTCTCCCAAAAATTCGGATGAATCGGAATGCCGGTTACGACGATTTGCTGGGCGGGAACGCCCCGTCCGATCAGCTTCGCCTTGACCGAATCCGTGGAGACGAGATACTGGTTGACCGACTGGCTGATCCAGGTGCCATGCGCGTCGTAATCGGTAATGACCGTACAGAGCGGCACGGATAAACCGGACCGTTTCAGACGGGAGACGACGACGTTCGGGAACGGATGCGTGCATACGATCATGTCGGGGCGCAACTGGCGGATAATATTCGCCGTCCGGGCGTAGAAAATGCGGTGCAGCGCCATTTGCAGAACGCGGTTGAGCGATTTTTTATATTGATGACGGTACAGCATACCGTACAGCTTCGGCTGAGACGTCACGGTTTTGCGATAGGCGGAAAAGATGAGCGGAGCGATGGTCGGATGCTGAAAAGCGCCGAGCTCCATCACGCGGGTCATGATGCCGGAAGAAAGCTGGCGCAGCCCATCCGATATGGCGTGGGCGGCTTGCGTATGGCCGGAGCCGAAGCCCTCGGATAAAAGTAGCACCCTCTTTTTTCTCAAAGCGTTTCACCTGACCTTCTTCATTCACTCACACTATACCTAATGTTGACCGTCCGCAGGTAGTGACAATGGTCATGTGACCGGTCATGTCGTGCCGAATGCTTGTTTTTTGTCGCGATAGCATTTGCGGCATACGGAGAGATAGCTCTCGTTGCCGCCGATCTGGATTTGCTCGCCCGCGAATATGGGAACGCCGTCTTTCAGGCGCATGTTCATGACGGCTTTTCTGGAGCAATACCAGCAGATCGTTTTGATCTCTTCCATCTTATCGGCAATCGCGAGCAATCTGGCGCTTCCTTCAAACAGGTTGCCGAGGAAATCCGCCCTTAAACCGTACGCGATGACCGGAATATCGAGTAGATCCACGATGTCGGTCAGTTTGTCTACCTGCTCCACGTTTAGAAATTGCGCTTCGTCAATCAGGATGCAGTCGGGGCGCTCGGCCTCGGCGATGGCAAACAGATCCGTCGTTTCGTCGACAACGATCGCCTGTTTCGTCAGTCCGATGCGGGAAGCGACGACGCCGCCGGCCGTACGGTCGTCGACGGCAGGCGTAAACAGCAGCGCCTTTTTGCCTTGCTCTTCGTAATTATGCGCGGTTCGCAGCACTTCGATCGACTTGCCGCAGTTCATGGTGCCGTAACGAAAATAAAGCTTTGCCACGATATCGTTATCCTCTCCGGGAAGCGTTCATTGTAAGGGAGTCTACACTCCATCATAACACGTTTCCCCGAGTTTCGCATATTGCCGCAGTCATGTTTAAGCGAAACGAGCTTGTCCCGGAATTTCAGAAAATTTGAAATTGCGCCAATCTTTCGGTGGTGATAAAATAAACGAAACCCTTGAAAAGTCGGACGAGCTCTACGGCAAGGGTGCTCCTTAGACGCACTGGCAGCAGCTTTTGTTTGGCGCGTCACCCGCTACTTCAGCCGTTACCCACCATACGGCGCAGCCCTCAGCATGTTTCTTAATCAAAGCCGGACGCAATGCCGGTTTGTTGCCTCCCTGACGAGCCAGACTCAGCCTTATTCACACCGATGAGACGCCTTGATGCGCTTCATGACGTTAATCCCTTGGATCGCCGCAATGAGATGGATACGGGGCGAGACTTGGCCGCAAGCTTAGTGAAAGCGCTATCTTTCTTATTCCATTTTTGAAATAGTCCTGCCATCCCGCGAATGTTATCGGACAGGTGATTTTCTGGCCCGGCGCATCATATGGTAGCGGTATGCTTGATTGAATGATACTCGGGTTACCCTATACGGTCGCTTTACCCGGATTTTGCGTTTCCCGATCGTTGGCCGTTTAGACGTTCGGAAGCGGCCGTTGCCATGCCGCCGGCGGCAATTTCTTCGCACGCCGGTTCTACCGGTTTACAATAAAACTCCATATAGAAAGGTGCGCATCGATGAATCCTATCGGACTTCCTCCCAAGCAGGGGCTGTACGACCCGCAGTATGAGCATGACGCGTGCGGAATCGGCTTTGTGGCCCATCTGAAAGGCAAACCTTCGCATGACATCGTCAGGCAAGCGCTGAGCGTGCTCTGCAATCTGGATCACCGGGGCGGTCAAGGCTGCGAAACGAACACCGGCGACGGGGCCGGCATCCTGATGCAAATTCCGCACGCGTTTCTTAGCCGCGCTTGCTTCGAGCTGGGCTTCGAGCTGCCTGAGGCGGGCGCATACGGCGTCGGCATGCTGTATTTGCCGCAAGAGGCGCCCGCGAGAGAACGATGCGAGCGGACGATCGAGAGGATCGTCAACGAGGAAGGGCAGGTTGTCCTCGGCTGGCGTACGGTCCCTGCCGACAACAGCTCGCTCGGCGATACCGCCCGCTTGGCGGAGCCGTTCGTCCGGCAGCTGTTTATCGGCCGTTCCGTTCTCCCGGGGCCGGATGAGCTGGCTTTCGAGCGCAAGTTGTACGTTATCCGCAAACGGTCGGAGAACGCGCTGCGCGACCTGGCGGGCTTTTTCTACACCGCGAGCCTTTCGAGCCGGACGATCGTGTACAAGGGGATGCTCACGCCGCATCAGGTTGACGCCTATTATACCGAGCTCCGGGACCCGCTCGTCGAGACGGCGCTTGCGCTCGTCCATTCGCGTTTCAGCACGAATACGTTCCCGAGCTGGGAGCGGGCGCATCCGTACCGGTACATGATCCATAACGGCGAGATCAACACGCTGCGGGGCAATGTCAACTGGATGCATGCGAGACAGGCGATGTGCGAATCGGAGCTGTTCGGGGACGACATGAGCCGGATCATGCCGATTATCGATCAATCGGGCAGCGACTCGCAAATGTTCGACAACTGCCTCGAATTTCTAATGCTGTCCGGACGCTCGCTGCCGCATGCCGCGATGATGATGATTCCGGAGCCTTGGTCCAAGCACGAGAGCATGGATCCCGTCAAACGGGCGTTTTACGAGTATCACAGCACCTTGATGGAGCCGTGGGACGGACCGGCGGCGATTTCGTTCACCGACGGCAGAGTGATCGGCGCGGTGCTTGACCGGAACGGTCTTCGTCCGGCAAGGTACTACGTGACGTCCGACGATCTGATCGTCCTCGCGTCCGAAGTCGGGGTCATGCCTATGGCGGCGGACAAAATCATCCGCAAAGACAGGCTGCAGCCCGGACGCATGCTGTTGGTCGATACGGTTCAGGGCCGAATCGTCTCCGACGAGGAAATCAAGCGGGAGATTGCGGCCGAGCGTCCGTACCGGGAATGGCTGGACGACCATCTGATCGGGCTCGATGAGCTGCCGGATGCGCCGGAAGTTCCGGGAACGGATATCGAGACGGTGCTGCAGCGGCAGCAGGCGTTCGGCTATACGTTCGAGGCGCTGCGGAAGCTGCTCGAGCCGATGGCGAAGAACGGCGTCGATCCGATCGGCTCGATGGGCAACGATGCGCCGCTTGCGGTGCTGTCCGATCGGCCGCAGCTGCTGTATCACTATTTCAAGCAGCTGTTCGCGCAGGTGACGAACCCGCCGATCGACGCCAACTTCGAGGAAATCATTACGGCGCAGGAAACGACGATCGGACCGGAGCGCAATCTGCTGAAGCCGGAGCCGGAAAGCTGCCGGCAAATCCGGATCAAGACGCCGATCCTCACGAATGCGGAGCTGGCGAAGCTACGGCATATCGACCGGCCGGGCTTCCGTACGGTCACGCTGCCGATTCTCGCTGCGGCAGGAGGCGGAGCGGTGGGTCTGGATCAAGCGATGGAGCGGCTGTTCGCGGCCGCCGACGAGGCGATCGCGGAGGGAGCGACGCTGCTTATTTTGTCCGATCGCGGCGTCGACGCCGATCAGGCCCCGATACCGGCGCTGCTCGCCGTCTCGGGTTTGCATCATCACCTGATCCGCTGCGGCACGCGCACGAAGGTGGGGCTGCTTCTCGAGTCGGGCGAGCCGCGCGAGGTGCATCATTTTGCGCTGCTGATCGGGTATGGGGCCGGGGCGATCAACCCGTATTTGGCGCTGGAGTCGCTCGATGCGATGGTTCGCCAGCAACTGCTGACGGGTCTGACGTACGAGAAGGCCGTCTACAACTACGTGAAGGCGGCGACGAAGGGCGTCGTCAAGGTGCTGGCCAAAATGGGCATCTCGACGATTCAGAGCTACCGCGGCGCGCAAATTTTCGAAGCGGTCGGGCTGAACCGCGAGGTGATCGATAAATATTTTACGTGGACGGCTTCCCGTATCGAGGGCATCGGCCTCGACGTTATCGCAAGCGAGGCCGAAATGCGGCATCTTCGCGCCTTTGCTCCGCAGGAGGGCCGCGACCGCGTGCTCGATACCGGCGGGGATCTACAGTGGCGGCAGGGCGGAGAGGAGCATCTCTACTCGCCGGAGACGATCCATGCGCTGCAAACGGCCGTAAGGACGAATAACTACGGGATGTACAAATCGTTCGTCGGGTACATTCAGCGCGATTCGGAGAAGCGCTTTAACCTGCGCGGACTGCTTGAATTCAAGAGGGATCGAGCACCCGTGCCGCTTGACGAGGTGGAGCCGGCGTCCGATATTTTCAGACGGTTCAAGACCGGCGCGATGTCGTACGGCTCGATCAGCAAGGAAGCGCATGAGAGCATCGCCATCGCGATGAACCGGATCGGCGGCAAGAGCAACACCGGCGAAGGCGGCGAAAGCCCCGACCGGTTCGCGGCCGACGAGAACGGCGATTTGCGCCGCAGCGCGATCAAGCAGGTCGCTTCGGGACGCTTCGGCGTCACGAGCCATTATCTCGTGAACGCCGACGAGATTCAGATCAAGATGGCGCAGGGAGCGAAGCCCGGCGAAGGCGGCCAGCTTCCGGGCGGCAAGGTGTACCCGTGGATCGCGGAATGCCGCGGCGTGACGCCCGGCGTCGGCTTGATCTCGCCGCCGCCGCATCACGATATTTATTCGATCGAGGACTTGGCGGAGCTTATCCACGATCTGAAGAACGCGAATCCGCGCGCGCGGATCAGCGTCAAGCTCGTTTCCGAGGTCGGCGTCGGCACCATTGCGGCCGGCGTCGCCAAAGGCAAGGCGGACGTCGTGCTGATCAGCGGCTACGAGGGCGGTACCGGCGCATCCCCGCAAACGAGCATCCGCCATGCGGGCCTGCCGTGGGAGCTCGGCCTCGCCGAGACGCATCAGACGCTCGTGCTCAACAATTTGCGCAGCCGGATTACGGTCGAGACGGACGGCAAGCTGCTGACCGGCCGCGACGTTGTCATGGCGGCGCTGCTCGGCGCCGAGGAGTTCGGCTTTGCGACGACGCCGCTGATCGGCCTTGGCTGTATCATGATGCGCGTCTGCCATCTCGATACATGTCCCGTAGGAGTAGCGACGCAAAATCCGGAGCTGCGCAAAAAATTTGCGGGCGATCCGCAACACGTCGTCAACCTGATGACGTTCATCGCGGAAGAGGTGCGGGAAATCATGGCTTCGCTCGGCTTCCGGACGATCGAAGAGATGGTCGGGCGTACGGATGCCATCGAGCCGAGGCGGGCGATTGCACATTGGAAGACGAAGGGCGTCGATCTGTCCGCGCTGCTTTACCGGCCGGATATGCCGGAGGAGGTCGGCCGCTTCTGCTCCCAGAAGCAGGACCACGGCCTGGAGAGCTCGCTCGACATGAGGGAGCTGCTGCATATATGCAAGCCGGCGCTGGAAGAGAAGCACCATGTGCACGCGATATTGCCGATTCGCAATACGAATCGCGTCACCGGCACGATTCTCGGCAGCGAGGTTACACGCCGCTACGGGGCGCAGGGCTTGCCGCACGATACGATTCGCCTGCATTTCAACGGCTCGGCGGGCCAAAGCTTCGGCGCTTTCGTACCGCACGGCATCACGCTGTCGCTCGAAGGCGACTCTAACGATTACGTGGGCAAGGGGCTGTCCGGCGGCAAAATTATCGTGTTTCCGCCGGAGCGGTCGGCGTTCGTGCCGGAGGACAACGTCGTGATCGGCAACGTGGCGTTCTACGGGGCGACCGACGGGGAGGCGTACATCCGCGGACGGGCGGGCGAACGGTTTTGCGTACGCAATAGCGGGGTGCGCGCCGTTGTCGAGGGCGTCGGCGATCACGGCTGCGAATACATGACCGGGGGGCGCGTCGTCGTGCTGGGCGCTACCGGACGCAACTTCGCGGCAGGCATGTCGGGCGGCATCGCATACGTGTACGACCCGGACGGCGCGCTGCAATCGAGAGTCAACAGCGAGATGGTGCTGCTCGAACGAATTGAGGAGCAGTACGAGAATAACGAGGTTCACAATTTGATTCGCAACCATCACAAATTTACCGGAAGCGGCCTGGCTCATCGCATTCTCGAAAATTGGGAAGAGAGCGTGCTTGATTTCGTCAAGGTGATCCCGAAGGACTACAAGCGAATGTTCGAAGCGATCGAGCGGGGCAAAAGGTCCGGATTAAGCAATGAACAGGCCATTATGGTCGCGTTCGAAGAAAATACGAAAGACGTCGCCCGCGTCAGCGGCAATTAGGGGGGCAGAAAATGGGGAAACCGACAGGCTTTATCGAATACAAGCGCGAGGTGCCGGCGGAGGACGAACCGCTGCTGCGCATCGCCCATTACAACGAGTTCCACCGCCATTTTCCCGACGAGAAGCTGCAGACGCAGGGCGCCCGCTGCATGGATTGCGGCATCCCGTTCTGCCATACCGGCAAGCTGATCAGCGGGATGGCGTCCGGTTGTCCGGTCAACAATCTTATTCCCGAGTGGAACGATCTCGTTTACCGGGGCAGGTGGCGGGAAGCGATCGATAGGCTGCACAAAACGAACAACTTCCCCGAATTTACCGGCCGCGTCTGCCCGGCTCCATGCGAAGGCTCCTGCACGGTCGGGCTGAACGATTCGCCGGTGACCATCAAAACGATCGAGCGATCCATCGTCGACAAGGCGTTCGAGGAAGGGTGGATTACGCCCGAGCCGCCTCAGCGGCGAACGGGCAAGAAGGTCGCCGTCATCGGCTCCGGACCGTCCGGTCTCGCCTGCGCGGCGCAGTTGAACAAAGCGGGACATTCCGTCACCGTCTTCGAGCGTGCGGACCGGATCGGCGGGCTGCTCATGTACGGTATTCCGAATATGAAGCTGGATAAGCAAACGGTTCAGCGGCGCGTCGATCTGCTGGCTGCGGAGGGCGTGACGTTCGTCACGAATACCGAGGTCGGCAAAAACTATCCGGCGGAGCAGCTGATGCGGGAGTTCGACGCGGTCGTCCTGTGCGGCGGCGCGACCAAGGGCCGCGATCTGCCGATCGAGGGACGCGAGCTGAAGGGCGTTCATTTGGCGATGGAGTTTCTGCACAAAAACACGAAGAGCCTGCTCGATTCCGCGCACGAAGACGGACAATTCCTTTCCGCCGAAGGCAAGGACGTCATCGTCATCGGGGGCGGGGACACCGGCACGGACTGCGTGGGCACGTCGATGCGGCACGGCTGCCGGACGGTGACGCAGTTCGAGATCATGCCGAAGCCGCCGGAGAAGCGAGCGGCGAACAATCCGTGGCCCGAATGGCCGAAAGTATATAAGATGGATTACGGCCAAGAGGAGGCGGCTGCCCGGTTCGGCGAAGATCCGCGCCGGTATCTCATTTCGACGAAGAAGATCGTCGGCGATGAGAACGGGCATGTCAAAGAGCTGCACACGGTGCTGATCGAATGGAAGAAGGACGATGGCGGCCGATTTGTACCGGCGGAGGTGCCGGGCAGCGAGAAGGTGTACCCGGCGCAGCTCGTGCTGCTTGCGATGGGCTTCTTGGGCCCTGAACAGACGCTGCTGGAGCAGCTCGGCGTCGAGCGCGACGAGCGGACGAACGTGAAGGCCGCCTACGGACAATTCGCGACCAACGTTCCCGGCGTGTTCGCTGCAGGCGACATGCGGCGCGGGCAGAGCCTCGTCGTTTGGGCGATCCATGAGGGCAGGGAAGCCGCCCGCGAATGCGACCGCTACTTGATGGGCACGACACAGCTGGCATAGCTCCGGTATAGCAGCGGCAGCATGCTCCTGTTAGGCGCTGAAGCGTGAAGCGAAGGCGTTCGGTTTGTCCGTTTCGGATTGGAATGCGGGCTGTGATGAGAGGAAGTTGGCGGTACGATGGATCTGCGAAATGTGTTGACCGAGGAAGAACGGCAAGCGCTGCTAGGCGGTGCGGGGGGAGAAGGAAAAGCGGAAGCATCCGCTCAGGGAGCCGTTCTCCCTGCCTCCGCGGAACAATCGGCATCCGTTCCCAACGAGATGGCCGAACTTACGAATACGATAAACCGGCTGCTTGTTACGGTGGAGGAGCTCAAGCATCGAATCATGGATATGGAGTGGCGTCTGACTCAGGCGGAACGAAGGAGTCAGGAATATGCGGACCTGTTAATGCCTCCGATGCCGATGCCGATGCATCTGTCGTCAGCCGAGCTGGCGTACCCCGCCCCGCAACTGGAGGACTTAACGCTCTCTGTCGAGGCTGCCGCCGCCAAAGAAAAGGAAGTCCCTCAAGAGAACCTGCCTTTATCGCGCGTAACGACATACGGAAACCGAAAGCCGCCTTCCCTGGTCGAGAAGCTGTTCAAACGAAACGACGGTCCCGCAAATTAAAAAGCACCCCCTATTCCGAGCCCGATAGCGCTCGAAATAGGGGGTGCCGCCGTTTACGAGCCTTGTCCGTTTTTTACCCAGCCGGCTACGGTCACGACACGCTTGGCCTGATGCTTGGCTGCGGCCAGAACGGCGTCGGGGATCGGCTGGTTTTCCACTACGGTGACGCTTGTCCCGTACGGATTGCCGCCGGATTGGAACAAGATCGGATCGGTGTACCCTGGAGCTACGACGATGGCCCCCCAGTGATACATCGTGGTGTACAGCGACAGAACCGTCGCTTCCTGCCCGCCATGGGCATTGCTGGCGCTGGTCATCGCCGACACGACTTTGTTCGCGAGCTTGCCTTGGAACCATAAACCGCCCGTCGTGTCCAGAAATTGCTTCATTTGGGCGGCCATATTGCCGAAACGAGTCGGCGTGCTGAAAATGATCGCATCGGCCCACTCCAAATCCGAGAGCTGTACCGTAGGCACGTCTTTCGTCGCGTCTACATGGCTTTTCCAGGCGGGGTTCGATTCAATCGCCGCAGCCGGGGCGAGCTCCTGCACTTTGACGACTTTGGCTTCGCCGCCTGCTTCTTGAACGCCTTCCGCCGCCTTTTTTGCAAGCTCGTAGTTCGTTCCGGTGGAGCTGTAATAAACAATGGCTACTTTCACGTTGCTCATCCTAGTTTCGGCCTCCTCATAATGAATCCCAACCAAAGGTAAGTGATGATTCAAGGCAGTTCCCTACTGATTCGCGGGAGTCGAATCACCAAATCACACCTGTTTTGGTATGCCCGAATCGGCCGTTCTTATGCATGAGCAGGAAGGAGAGTCTTGGCGGATAAAAGCAAAAAGCCTCAACCGCGTAACGCGGTTGAGGCTGCCGTCAATTAAATCGAATAGGTGCCGATATCGAGCGCATCCATGATGCGCTGGCGCAGCGCCACAAACTCGCTGCCGTTCCGGTTGCGGGGGCGGGGCATGCCCGCATGCATCGTTTCCACGATGCGTCCCGGACGGGGGCTCATCACATGAATCGTGTCCGCGAGATAAACCGCTTCGTCGATATCGTGGGTGATCAGCAGCACCGTTTTGCCGGTTCCGCGCCATAGCTTGATCAGCTCGTTCTGCATCGTCAGCCGGGTGATGGCGTCAAGCGCTCCGTACGGCTCGTCGAGGAGCAGGACATCCGGGTTCATGACGAGCGCCCGGGCGATCGAAACGCGCTGCTTCATGCCGCCGGAGAGCTGATGCGGGTAATACTTCTGGAAGCCGCTCAAGCCGACCTTCTCCAGCACCTCGTCGACGCGCGGCTTGCGCTCCTTCTTGGATACGCCCGCCAGCTCGAGACCGAAGCCGACGTTCGCTTCCACCGTCCGCCACGGGTACAGCGCGTGCTCTTGGAAAATCAGGACGCGCCGGGGGTCCGGCTTCGCAATGTCGATGCCGTCGGCCAGCACGCGGCCCGTCGTTGACGTTTCAAGGCCTGCGAACATGCGCAGCGCCGTGCTTTTGCCGCAGCCGGAAGGACCGACGATGGCAGCGAATTCGCCTTTTTCTATTTTGAGTTCGATGTTCGACAGCACCTCGAGGTCGCCGAATCGTTTGGTTACCTGATCCAAATGTAGCGTCTGCATTACTTGTCCCCTCCCGATACGTACCGGTAGTGAAGCAGCTTGCGCTTCAGCCGCTCCAGCAGGACGAGGTCGATGAAGGCGGCGATGCTGCCGATAATGATGATGCTGACGAGAACGCCCTTCATGTCCGCGATTTCGGACCGATAGCTTAAGTATCTGCCGAGACCGACGCTTGCCGCGCCGACCATTTCGGCGGAAATAAGCGAACGCCAAGCGTTGCCGAACGATACTTGCGCTCCGGTCATGAAAGCGGCGAGAGATTCCGGCGCAAACACCTTTGTCAGCAGTTGGCCGCGGCTTGCGCCAAGCGTCTTGGCAAGCTCGATATGCGTCCGGTTAACGCCTTCCGTGCCGTTCAGTACGGACAGTGCCATCGGGAAGAAGCTGGCGATCGTAATGATCGAAATGACGGTCATATTGCCGAAGCCGAGCAAAATCATGAAGAACGGCGACCAGGTGATCGGCGGAATCGACTGCAGGATCGAGACGAGGCTTCGCAAATAAAGCGCGAAATGCTTGGATACGCCACCCAGCAGCCCCAACAGCGAACCGAGCAGGCAGGCAACCGGATAGCCGATAGCCAGACAATATAAACTGTTCAGAATGCCTTTGGTGAACTGCTTGTCTTCGAAGATGGAAAATAAACGAGGGATCGTCGACGCTACGCTTGGCAGCAAGAAGTTTTTGCCGATTATCCAGGAAATGATTTGCCAGATCAGCAGCAGGCTGCCGACCGCAACGAAAAAAGGCCACATTCTGTACAAAAGGCGAAGCGGCTTAGGGCCGCTTCGCTGCGAAGGTTTCGGTATGGATTGCGTTTTCTCTTTACTCATCGGTGTTGCTCCTTTTAACGGAAATAAGCACTTCCGTTATTTTAGAGATTTTTGCCAGGACAGGTCAAGAATATCTTCGACTTTAATCGATTTATCAAGCGACTTCTGCTTCACCATGATATCGATGATTTCCTGCATCCGTTTCGTGTCGTCCGCCGAAATCTCCCAAGTGAATTTTTGCGAATCGATCGATTCCTTGATGACGTCTACCGCTTTGACTTTGCCGTTCGGCGTATCGAGAGAATCGCCTTCGATAAAGTGCTTCGTAATCAGGGAAGCGGCTTTAGCGGAATCCTTCTGCAGCAGCTCGATGGCTTGCTTCTGCGCGTCCAGCATCCGGTTGATTTTGTCGCGGTCCTTCTTCAGCTGGTCGCCGGAGGTGATGACCACCATGCACGGGAACGGCCAAACTTTGCCGACTTCGTATATTTGCTTCGCGCCGAATTGCTTCTGGGCGATTTTGTCGAACGGCTCGAATACGAATGCCGCGTCCACTTGGCCGGCTTGCAGCGATTGGATCGCAACGTTCGGCTCCACATACACCATTTGAATATCTTCTTTGGTAAGCTTCGCGTCGGCCAGCGCTACGCCGTTCAAGACGACGTCGGCCGTGCTGCCTTGCTTTTGCGTCGCGAGCTTCTTGCCTTTCAGATCGGCGACCGATTTGATGTTGCTGTCCTTGCCCACGAGCAAGCTGTGGAAGCCCATTTGCGCGCCTGCAACGACCTTCAGATCGGCATCCTTCGAAGCCCATGTCGCCGCGTTCGTGAAGCCGAGCACGCCTGCGTCCACTTGACCGCCGACAATCGCCTTGATCAGGTCGGTACCGCTGGAGAACAGCTTCAGATTGACATTCAAGCCTTGCTGCTCATAATATTTGCCTTCATAGGCGACAAGCGCTTGCGCATCGTCCATAACGGCCAAATAGCCGACGGTGATGTTCTTTGTCTCTTTCTTAGGCGCAGCAGACGCGTTTGCCGAAGGCGATGCCGACGTGGATGCGGATGGCGATGCCGCTTGATCGTTCGATTTGGCGCCGCAGCCTGCGATAGCCGTAGCCAAAGCTCCTACTAAAAGCAGGGACGTCCAGCGTGCTTTGCGTGGTAAACGTTTCATCATGTAAATCAATCCTTCCCCCATAGGTAATCCGAAAACCGTGCGCCGCTTCTTTCTGCATACTTTCCATATAAGAGGAGTGCAGCCGAGCTTCTCGGTTAATTCCCAGTAATATAATAGGATTATTATAGGGGGGATGGGAAACATCGTCAATAGGTGGAAAAAAATAAAACCGATATGACAGGTAGACATAGTGGAAGTATAGCGTCGTTTACTCCTTCAGCAAATCCTTGCGCAGCTTAGCCGTGCGATCGTCGGAAGGATCCCGTTCTCCGTAACGGGCTTCTTCATAGGCGCTTGAAAGCGCGCTGGCGGCCGGATCCGCAGGCGAACCGCTTGCTGCCGCGTCCTGTCCCTGTCCCGGAATCCGGTTGTGCCGGTTCCCGAGCTGCTTCATCGTTTCCGCGGGCGTGCTGCCGGGCTCCCAGTCGTACCCGCGTTTCATCGCTTGCAGAACCGTCAGCCTGTACAAATAACGCACGCGCTCCCGATTGGTCCGCATGTCGTCCCACTTCGGCTCGCGCGCCAGCAGGGCGGAGAGGCGGTCGCGGAGCGACTTTCCCCATGCGGCAGGCACTTCCGCCCAGTCGAGCAGGCTCTGCTTCTCGTCTACGTAGCCGTTCCGGGCTTCGTCGGCCGAGCGGCCGAGCCCCCATTGCTCCATCAGCCTGTGCAACCACCGGCGAAGCAGCGGCAGTGCGAATTTAACCAAACGGTACAAGCCGTAAAGGACGGCGGCGGCAAGCAAAACGTAGGTCAGCGCAAAAAACAGCTTTTCCAATAGTTCTGCCAGTCGAGACGGCTCGCCGGGCGGGGGGAGCTGCTGCTGCGGCGCCGGAGTCGGCTCCGGCGTCTGCTCCGCCTTTTGGCCGTCCGACGCAAACAGCGAGAAGAACCAAAAAATAAACTGCACCAAGCTCTTGAAAGCCGCTGCCAGCGCGTCTTTGATGCGCGTAAAGGCAGCCGCGATCAGCACCACAACGAAGACGACGACGGTCCATATCGTATTTTGCGAGCGGACGGAAGCCGCCAATTCGCTCGAATCGTCGCCCGTGTAGGCGTTCGCCTGCAAATGCCGCCGGTTGCTCAAGAACAGGCTAGCCAGTACGGCTGCGAGTCCGACCCACCAGAGCAGGCTGGAGTAAGGCTTCCAGGCTTCAGCGAAACGGGCGATGACGGAAACGAGAAAGTAGCTGATCAGTCCCACCGCATAGCAAACGGTCGGAAACAGCTCCGGCCAACGCCGCCTAACGTGCTTGCCGCCGCGCGCCGCAAGAAACCATGCGATCGCCCAAACGGCGACGGCGCGAGCCAAGCCGGCAGGGTTATCCAGCGTGCTCGCCGTACCGAATGCGCCGGCAGGTGCTGCAGCAGCGAGATAGGCAAGCGCCGCGCTTGCCAGCATCGTACCGGCGAAGCCCAGCACCTTAGGCATTCGCCGGGCAAGCATGCCGATTGCGAAGCCGAGCGGGCAGCAGGCCAGCAAGAGGACGAGCCACCAGCCAAGCGTCATGCCGGCAGGTACGATATACAGGTAGGCGACTAAAGCCAGCGGGAAAAACAGCAGCAGCTCCACGGCTCCATGCCAGCCGGCTTCCAGAATGGCGCCTATCTTCAGTCCGTTTGCCGAACCGGGGGGCGTTTGCGCAGACGGCGCTCCGGAACCGTTTGTGACCGGCGGCGTTTCCGAACGCCGTACAGGTTTGCCTTCCGCATTATGTTCCCGCATGGATCCGTTCCTCCTCCCGGCGCAGCGGCAGCAGCTCGACCGCGTGCCCGAGCTCGTGCAGCTTATCGATTTGCCGCTGCATTTTCGCGTCGACGTACGCCGTAATGAGCAAGTAGTCCATTGTCTGTCCGCTTCGCTCCGTCTCGAGCGCGAGGAAATCGTCGAACGTGACGCTCCGCTCCAGCAGCAGCATCGCCATCGTTTCGTAAACCGCAGTCAGCTGCATGCCGCCGCTTTGCGCGGCCATGCGCACCGGCTCTTTACCGCCGTCCGTCAGCAGACCGTTGCAGCCGAAGCCCGTCGGTACGCCCTGTCCGAGCGCGTATCGCGCTATTTCCGCTGCGTAGGCGATGCCTTGTTCAATCAGCTCAGGATCGGTTACGGCATCCCACTGCTTCTCGTCATTGTCGATGTTGAGGCAGATCATCAGCCTGTGATCGGCCGTAAAATCATGCTGGCGCACCTGCAGCCCGCCGCTGCGCGCCGTCGCTTTCCAGTTGATCCGGTTCAGCGAATCGCCGTATCGGTATTCGCGTACGCCGGCGACGAGAAACGGGTCGTCGACGATCCAGCGCTTCACGATCAGGTCGCCGAGCCAGCTGTGCGAGGGCAGCGGAATCGCTTCCAATTCGATCGGCCGGGGATAGACGAGCAGCCGGCAGTTCAAGGACAGCCGCTTGACGACGGGGCTCATGCCGATCAGGTCGCCGCTCGTCATCGTCGCCGAGCTCAAGTCGTAGCAGCCCCGGCGGATGCACCGGATTTGGTGCCGCCTGACGATCTGTGTATAGGGCAGCAGGCTAAAGAAGCTTTGGTGGCTCTGGTAATACTCGCCGCTGTTGATCGACAGGTTATGCTGCCGCTCGAAACGAAGGCCGATGTGCATAAGCGCTTCGAGCCGCAGCCAAGGGACGGGCAGCAGCTTCCGGTTGGAAATGCGTTCGATCAGCTGCACCTCGTCGCCCTCGAAGCACGACGCCGCGCTGAAATACCGTTCGTAGCCTACCCGGGCGAGCGCCCGGCGGCGGTACAAAAACGCTTGTGCGGCAAGCACGAGCACCAGCACGAACAGCAGCCAGTGGATGCTCATCGCGATCGCCCTTGAGCGAGCGCTTCCTCGGTCGGAACCTCGACTTCCCGCAAAATGTGATCCAGGATCGCTTCCGTTCGCCCGGTCTGAAGACGGTGCGCATTGTTCGTGACGATCCGGTGCGCGAGCACCGGCTTGACCATCGACTTGATGTCGTCCGGCGTGACGAAGCTGCGGCCGCGCAGGATCGCCACTACCTGCGCCGCCTTGAGCAGCGCCTGCGTGCCGCGGGGACTGACGCCCAAGGCGATGTCGGGGTGGGTGCGCGTCTTCTCCGCAATCGCTACGATATAGCGGAGCAGGTCGTCATGCACCAGCACCGAGCCGTAATGCGTCTGCGCCGTGACGATGTCAGCCGCCTCGGCGACCGAATCGAGCGTTTCCTGCGGATTCGATTCCTTGAAGCGGCGCAGGATATCGACCCCCTGTTCGGCGGTCGGGTAGCCCATTCCGACCTTCAGCAGGAACCGGTCCAGCTGCGCTTCGGGGAGCGGGAAGGTACCCTGATTTTCTACAGGGTTCTGGGTGGCGATGACGAGGAACGGCCGCGACAACGTATGCGTTTCGCCGTCGATGCTCACTTGGCGCTCTTCCATGCACTCGAGGAGACTCGATTGCGTCCGCGGCGTCGCGCGGTTGATTTCGTCCGCAAGCACGATATTGGCGAACAGCGGCCCGGGACGGAATTCGAAGGCGCTCGTTTTCTGATTATAAAAGTTAATGCCGCTTAGATCCGACGGAAGCAGGTCGGGCGTGAATTGTATGCGCTTAAATGTGACGCTGAGCGAGCGCGCAAGCGACTTGGCCAGCAGCGTTTTGCCCATGCCGGGCACATCCTCCAGCAGGACATGACCCGACGCGATAAGCGCCACGAGCAGCTGCTCGATCACGTCCTCCTTGCCGACGATCACCCGGCTTACGTTCGCTTTGATCCGTTCGGCCATTCGGCGAATCGACTCGAGCTCGGCTTCCGTAGCCGGTTGTTTCCATCCATCCATCGCGATAACCACCTTGTCTTCGGAGTGAGTTTTGGCTTTTATTCCAACGGTTCAGAAAGGATATCTCCGCTGTTTGTTCGACTTCTCGGTAAACGCGCCATCTAAGGACGGCGAAGCTGTTTATCCTTTGTGGATTTCTATGGCTTTGTCTATATTTAGATTCGCCGTACGGAAGCGATATCCTGTTTTTACATGCTTTTATGCTTCTCCCGGTACTGCCCCGGCGTCATGCCCGTGTGTTTCTTGAAGACCCGGACGAAGTATGGCGAATTATACTGCAGCTTTTCCGCGATTTCATTCACCTTGAGGTCGGTAGTGAGCAGCAGCTCCATGCATTTGCCGAGACGCAGCCGGGTCACGTAGTCGATGAAGTTTTCTCCCGTTACCTGCTTAAAGCCTCTGCTGAGCTTGTATACGCTGACGCCGAACTGCTCCGCGTGCTGATCGAGCGAAATATTCGACAGGTAGTCGTCCTGTAGGACGGCCAGCAGCTTGTCGACGAAACACGAACGTGCCGGCAACAGGCGGCTTTTACGGGGCTTATTTGATCCATAAAAAGGTTCCCGAGAGCAAGGTGAAAAGCATTCTGAAGTTTCTGGACTACGGCTACAGCCAGGAAGGGAACGATCTCGCCAACTACGGCATCAAGGGCGTTCATTACAACGAGAAGGACGGCCGCAAAATTGCCACAGAGCAGGCGAAGAAGGATCTTGTTGTCGTCGTCGGCAACCTGGGCAGCATTTGGCGGCCGCTCGGCTTTGCGCAGGTTATCGACAGCGTCGGGACCGCCGATGACGTTTATGAGCAGAACAAGAAGACCGTCGAGGAAAGATCGAAGTCCTTCCTGCCGGATCCTGCGATGGGCGTCGTATCGGAGGCTTACAACAAATAATGGGCGGACATCAACAAGAAAATAACGGATTTCCGGGTAAAGGTTATCCTCGGTCAGGAAACGATCGATGCTTACGACCAGTTCGTCAAGAAAACGAAAGAAGATGCGAACTACAAAAAAGTGTTCGAGGAAATGAACGCGTACAAGAAGAAAGTCGAATTGAGCGCGGGAAAATAGGAAGTCCTTCGATCAGGGGACCGAACCGGATGAAAGCGTAAGCTTTTGTCCGGTTCTTTTTGTCGATAGGTTTGATCGTTAGCTGTTGCGGATTTCGGCAGATGGACTGCGTAGAGGATTATTCCTAACATGCTCGGCATGATTGTCCTTTGCTAACGGATGACATAATATGAAGGAAGAGATTTCCTTGGAAGTGCCGGGAGCCATCTGTTTTGCGATCGAATAACGAAAGGGAGGCGTAGCGATGCCGGAGCTGCATATTTGCAATAACGCGGCGCATGTGCTGCTGGAGCCGTTTTTGCAGGAGTTTGCGGAGACGTGGGCGTGCGAGCTGGTGCCTCTGGAGGACAGGTGCGTGCTTCTTCCCGAAGTGATGCTGCGTAAGCACGGCTTGTTCTTGTTCAAGCTTGCGGACGGGTATAAGGTATGCCGCGAGGAGGATGCAACGACGTGGGAGGATTTTCTGCTCATGCGGCTCTCGCATCTGCTGGCCGACCGGGGGCGCGGGACGCTTCGGCTGAACGGTGAAGGGGAACCGCTCGAGGTGGAGCCGCACCGGTTCGAAACGTTCGACGATTATGTCGACAAAGTGCTGGAATTTGAAGACGATCTTGTCCGCGACATGAAGAAGTACTGGATTTACGCCCACCGTAAAAGGACGATCCGGTAAGGTTGGCAGGCAGGCGGCAAGCTGCTATACTGCTACATACATGATTGACGGTATGGAGAAAAGCCATCGGAAACTATGAAAATTATGGAAACCATCGGAAACGGAGCATGAACAGGCATGGAGAAGGTTTTGACGCTGTTAAAGCAGCTGATCGGGGAGCAGTCGCTTCTGCAGGCGACGCTCAGCAACCCACGGCGCAAAGACGCTGAGCAGCCCAGCAAAGTGAAGGCGAAGCCTGTCCTCTTGAAGGGGCAGCTGCGCGTGCAGTTCGCCTATACGGTCGGACCGCAGGAGCGTCATGAGAACGTCGAGCCGGGAGAGGCGGCCGGCAAGCTGACGGAGCTGCTGCGCACCGGCTTCAAGCAAGCGCTCGTACAGGCGAAGGAAGCCGATTACCAGATTCTCGTCAACCGCCAAGAGAAGGCGCAAATCTTAAAGAAACAGGCGACCAAGAAAGAGGTCAGCCTGACGCATAACCGCCAAAAGCGCTACGTGCTCGAGGAAGGCAAGCCCGTGCCGTTTCTCGTCGAGCTCGGCGTCATGAACGGCGAGGGCAAGGTGCTCGCGGCTAAGTACGACAAGTTTCGTCAAATTAACCGGTTTCTCGAAATGGTGGACGATGTCGCTCCTCATTTGGCGGAGGGACGGAAGCTGCACATCATCGATTTCGGCTGCGGCAAATCGTATTTGACGTTCGCGCTTTATCATTATTTGACGCAGGTGCGCGGCCTCGATATCGACGTAACCGGCCTCGATCTGAAAGCGGACGTCATTGCGCATTGCGAGTCGCTGGCCCGCAGGCTAGGATACGACGGGCTTCGTTTCCTCGTAGGGGATATAAGCCGCTACACGGACCGGTCGCATGTCGACATGGTCGTTACCTTGCACGCCTGCGACACCGCCACCGATGCGGCGCTTGAGAAAGCCGTGCGCTGGGGAGCGGACGTCATTTTGTCCGTCCCTTGCTGCCAGCACGAGCTGTTCGGTCAAATCGAGAGCCAGGCGCTTGCGCCGCTTTTGACGCACGGCATTCTCAAGGAGCGGTTCGCCGCCCTTGCGACGGACGCAGCCCGTGCCAGACTGCTGGAGCTCGTCGGCTACAGAACGCAAATGCTCGAATTTATCGACCTCGAGCACACGCCCAAGAACTTGTTGATCCGCGCCGTCAAACAGGCTCAGCCGGCCGCGGCTCTGCGCAAGCTGGCAGTAGAATATCGCGAGTACGCGAAGTTTCTGCATATTTCGCCGTACTTGGAGCGCGCGCTGCAGGATAAGCTGGCGCCGCTGCTTTCGCAGGAAACATAAAGCTTGCACATCGGCCGTTCTACCGAACGGCTGGTGTGCAAGCTTTTTTGTGGGGTGCTCCCGATCAGCGTTCCTCTCGGAGCGTCGATGTGCGGATCGTTCGATCGGGCATGCGGAACGGCGCCAGCCATCGAACCGCCAGCAGCAGGAGAACGCCGGCTGCGCACCAATAGATGGCTGAAGTGCCGACGGCTTCGTCCAGCGCGTACGCGATGGACGGGCCTAACGAGGCGCCAAGATCGGTCGCCACGGTGTAGGAGGTCATGACGGCCAGCTTCGATGCGCGCGAGGATGCATGGGTCGCTAGCGCATCGATGATGGTACTGACGGCGGTAACTCCTAGCTGTAAGCCTAGGAGCAGGGCGAGCCACACGGCCAGCGGCATGCGGAACGGCACGAGAGCCAGCAAACTGGAAGCGCAGACAAGCACGACGACGAACATGCGGCCTTGATTCTTAGCGGCGTCGAATCTTTTGCCGATCCAAGGCGACAGCCAAGGCTGCAATCCCCAGCGCATCGCTTGCAGAATGCCGGCAAGCGACGCGGCGCCGATCGAGAGCGTCCACAACTGCACGTAAGTCGACTCGTGCACTTGAATGAGCCGGCTGAGCGTCGAATTGTACATCCCTTGAAACACCATGGCTGTCAGAAGGCCGGAAAGAAGCGTCCAGACGACGACCGGCTCCTGCCAAGGCTTGACGGTTTGCCTTCCGTCCCCGGCGGAAGGGACTTGCTCCGCTTCCGTTTGGCCTAATCCCGGCGGTCTTCATGTCTGCCGGCGAAAAGTCGCTTCGTAACCCCCATGAGGTCGCTATCTTCCAGTCAGCGGGATTTGTTCGTTTGTTCTGCGTAACCGATTCCATGGTTCCCACGCTCCGTTCCGTTCTTAGTCGTACTTTCCCTTCATGTACCTGACATGCCGGCTTTCGCATCCCAAGCTATCGAAAAGCTTTCGGTCTCATCGTAGTCCCCGTGTTTATTTCCGGCAACCTCTCACAATTTGCACGCTCATTTCCGCTCGTTGTAATTTTTTGCACGCGGAAAATTAACCGCTGCGGAAGCTGGCGGGGTACCTCGAGCTTTGGCGGTTAGTACGCGGTATCTCAATGGAGCGGGTGCTGTAAGGATAAGCTGGGATGTCGTTGGCGCGGGAGATGGAAGTGTGGAGATGGCATCGTAGTCGGTTCGGGAGTGGGAGTTGGTGCGAAAAAACTAACTGGCCTTTGTTTATCCCGCCTCTCCGCCAAGGTGGGGGGGTGCTGAAAGGATGAGACGGTGTGGTAGCTGGCTTGGGAGTGGGAGTGTGTGGGGCCTCAGTTCAATTGCGTCTCCGCCAAGGTGAAGCGGGCGCTGAAAGGATGAGCTGGCATCGTCGTTGGCGCGGGAAGCGAGAAAACTAGTCTCCTGTTCGTAGTTGGTGTTCAACGTCGCTACTATGCATCGAAATAGTGAACGAGGTTCATTATTAATGAACCTAAGTTCACTATTTGGAGTCGAAAGTAGGCCTGCATGTCCAAAAGTGAAGGAAACTTCACTATTAGTGAACCCGAGGGAAAAATAGCGCCCGCTTGGTTCACTATACGGGGAAATATCCTCTTTTGGAGCGGAAATAGTGAATTTTGGTTCACTATTAGTGAATTTGAGTTCAATAATGCGAAATTACAGAAAGCAGCATGGGCAGTAGTGGCTAGGCGCATGCCGGCACCATCAGCCACTGCCATAGCAATTGCCGCCGCTACTGCAACCGCCATCGTTATCACGCTACTACTTCCGTCACAAATACTGCTACGGCCATCGCTGCTCCCATCACCGCGCCTTTCACTGTCACAGCTACTGTCACTACGCTACAACTGCCACCACCGCCACTACTCTCGCTAAGCGACTTTCACGCAATGACGGCAATCAATCATTAAGACGGCGCAGCTTGTCCGGGTTGCGCATGATATAGACCGCCGAGATTAGGCCATCGCGTACGGCGAAGGAATAAACGCCGTGGACGGAGCCGTCCACGCGTTGGATGAGGCCGGGCAGGCCGTTCACCATCGTCAATTCGATGGTGGACGGTTCCTTCCGTTTCTCGTTCACGCCGACGAGGAATGTCGCGATGAGCTGCGGGCCGAGTATCGGCCGCTTGGCGGCAATCACTTTGCCGCCGCCGTCCGAGAGCAGCGCCGCGTCAGCGGTGAAGACGCGCAGCAGGCGGGCGGCATCGCCGGCGGACAGCGCATCGACGAACTCGTTAACGAGCGCGCTGCTTTGCTCCATCTGCGTCTGCGGCCGCTGCGCTTCCTCCCAGCCGGCCAGCTTCATTCGGGCTCGGCGAAGCAGCTGCCTGCAGTTGGCTTCGCTTTTGCCGACGATGCCGGCAATTTCCCCATATTCGTAATCCAGTGCCTCGCGCAGGACGAACACGGCGCGTTCGGCGGCCGTCAGTTTTTCCAGAAGCAGGAGGAAAGCCGTAGAGAGCGTATCTTTTTGCTCGAGGCTTTCCTGCGGATCGGCTGCCCGGCTACCGTCCACCCATGGCTCGGGCAGCCACGGCCCAACGTATACCTGACGCTCGCTTTTCGTTTTGCGCAGACGGTCGATACAGCGATTGGTTACGATTTTGCACAGGTAGGCGCGCACGTTTTCGGTTTGCCCGTTTTTGGCGGCATCGAAGGCAAGAAAGGCTTCGTGCACGATGTCTTCGGCTTCGCTCAGGCTGCCCAGCATGCGGTAAGCAAGCGACAGTAGGAGCGGCTTATGGGCTACGTATAGATCGGCCGTACGCTCATGCATGGCAGTCACTGTCATCCCTCCGTAATTCGTTCTAGACATCCCATTATCCCGTTCCGCAAAAAAATGTATAATAAGCGGCTGAAATGTACGATCCGATTGTTTTCATTGTATCATTCCCGAAGCGCGGAGCAACGGCAACCCTATAACGAAAAAAGTCAGCCATTTGTGACAAACCTTCGGCATGCATCGCGTCATGTGACTTTGACGCTCGGTCATATGACTTTTATCACGGCTGTAACTCTTAGTCTTTTCCAAAATAAAGCAGACCATGACTTGCTCATGACCGAGGTTGTGACAGGCGGCACTATTTGCATATGACCCGCAGACGGTAAGCTAAAACACGTAAAGCATGATAAGACGTGCGGAATAAACACCAAAGCATACAGCATGGAACTCAAGGGAACCGGGTGTTTACAAAAGAAAGGGGAAAAAAACGTGACTTGGTTTACGAAATGGGCATTCAAAAACAAGGCGTCCGTTATCCTGATGGTGGCGCTCATTTTGGTGGTCGGGGCGATGAGTTATTTCAAGCTCCCGCTCGAGTATATGCCGGAAGCCAACATGCCGCAGGTAACCGTAACGACGCTTGGGCAGGGGCAAAGCACCGGATCGATGGTGGCGAACGTCACCGAGCCGATCGAGAAGGCCGTACAGAACGTCAAGCATAAGACGGAGATTTTCTCCACTTCGGGCGACGGGTTCTCGAGAGTGGACATCAATTTTGGCTCCGGTACGGATATGAAGGCGGCCAAGGCGGAAGTACAGGAAGCGATCGCTGATCTTCGGTTCCCGGAAGGCGTCGGCAAGCCGATGCTGCTTCAATTGAATACGAGCATGATCCCGATTTCGCAAATTTCGATCGCGTTCAAAGACGGGGTCAACAAAACGAACATGGAGTTCCTCGACAAAAAAATCGTGCCTGCGCTGGAAAGCGTAGAGGGTGTATCGACGGTCTCGATCTATGGCCGTGCCGCTTCGAACGTAAACGTAACGCTTAACAAGGATAAAATGGCGCAGCTGAACCTTCCGCTGCATACCGTAATGGGCGTTCTGCAAGGACAGACCATGACGGCGGCGGTTGCCGGCAAGGCGATCGACGGCAAGGCGAGCAACATTAAAGTGACGGGCAGCTTGAACGGCGTGGATGCCTTGAAGGGCTTGGTCATTGCGCCGGGCGTCAAGTTCGGCGACATCGCGACCATCGAGGCAAAGCTCGATGCCGAGAATGTCACCCGGGTAAACATGCACGACGCCATGATGGCCGTCGTCATGAAGGAAGCCGGCAAAAATGCCGTAGCCGTAGGCGAAGGCGTAGCCAAAAAAATCGAAGAGCTGAACAAAGAAAACGCGAACCTGGAAGCGAACGTGTTCTGGGCATCCGCGGACCAAGTGAAAAACTCCGTGAACAGCATGATGAAGGAAGTAGGCATGGGTGCGCTGTTCGCAACGATCGTCATCCTGTTGTTCCTGAGAAGCATCCGCACGACGCTTATTACGATCGTGTCGATTCCGTTATCGCTCGGCATGACGCTGTTCATGCTGCATCAAACCGGCATTACGCTGAACATTTTGACGCTGGGCGGCGTAGCGGTTGCCGTCGGACGTCTGGTAGACGACAGTATCGTCGTTATCGAGAACATTTTCCGGAGAGCCCAGCAGGGCGAGGCGTTGACCCGCGAGATGATTACCCAGTCGGTCAAGGAAGTGGGCGGCGCGATTACGTCCTCGACGCTTACGACGGTAGCGGTATTCCTTCCGATGGGACTCGTGCAAGGCTCCCTGCATGACTTTATGCTGCCCTTCGCTCTGACCGTCACGTACGCTTTGTTGTCGTCGCTTCTGGTAGCGTTGACCGTCGTGCCGCTGATGAGCAAAGGACTGCTGCAAAAAGCAAGCATGCCGAAGCACAAAGAGCCGAAGCGCTATATGAATATGCTTCGTTTCAGCCTGAATCACAAATGGGTCCCGATCACGATCGCTATCGTGCTGACGGCCGGCGCAATCGGCACGTACTTGAATATGCCGAAGGGTGCGATCAGCGCTTCCGACTCGAGCATGGTATCGATGTCGCTTGAATATACGAGCGATACGCCGGTTGCAACGGTTCTAGAGAACGGCAAAAAGCTGGAGCAAACGCTGAAGGATCAGCCTGAAGTCAATATGGTCATGATGTCTTCCGGCAACAGCGCCGATGACGCCAAGTGGGGCGAAGTGAAACCGGCCACGAAGGTCGACTATTTCGTCACGATCAAGAAAGGCGCGGACGCGCAGCATTTCATCGATGAAATGAAGAAACAGAAGGACAATTACAAAGGCGCGCAATTCGAAATCTCCACGCAGTCGATGAGCGGAAGCGCCAGCTCGACGATTACGCTCGACCTTGTCGGCAACAACGTCGACGAGCTGATTAAAACGTCCGGCACTGTGGTCGATTCCCTGAAAGGCATCGACGGCGTAGACAAAATCGTCAGCAACCAGGAAGAAACCAAGCCGATGTACAACGTGGAAGTCGATCCGTCGCTGGCTAACGCTCAGCAAATCGCGGGCCAGCTGCAAATGCTGCTGAACCGTGCGCCGATCGGTACCATTAAGGTCGATGGCAAAGATACGCCGGTTATTCTCCAGGCTTTCGAGGATCCGACTACGGAAGGCGCGCTGAGCAAGCTTCAGGTGTTGACGGAGCAAGGGCCGACGGAGCTGTCCAAAGTGGCCAAAATCGTCAAATCAAGCGAAGCCAGCAGCGTGTTCCGCAAGGACAGCAACCAATATTTGCGGATTAACGCAATGGTTAACCCGGATAAGCTGAGCGCGGCATCCGCCGAGATCAACAAACAAGTGACCGCCATTAAGCTGCCTGACGGCGTCAAGCTGCAGCAAGGCGGGGCAAGCGAAGCCCAGCAAAAAGAATTCGCCGATATGGGCGTGACGATGCTGGCCTCGATCGGTATCGTGTACCTCATCATGGTGCTTACGTTCAAAACGCTTCGCGCACCGCTCGCCATCCTGTTCTCGCTGCCGCTCGCGGCTGTCGGCGCGGTCATCGGCCTGGTCGTCTTCCAAGTGAAGGTGGATCCGTCCGCAATGATCGGAGCGCTCATGCTGATCGGCGTCGTGGTTACGAACGCGATCGTGCTGCTGGAGCGGGTTAAGCACAACGAGGAGCATATGTCCATTCGCGACGCGCTGCTCGAAGCCGGCGCCACGCGTCTTCGCCCGATCATCATGACGGCTGTCGCCACCGTGTGCGCGATGCTGCCGCTCCTGTTCAAAGGCGAAGAGTCGGGCAGCCTCGTCTCCAAAAGCTTGGCCGTCGTCGTTATCGGCGGACTGACCGTATCGACGCTGCTTACGCTGGTCGTCGTTCCGGTCGCCTACGAGCTGCTTCACTTCCGCAAATCGCGCAAGCAGCGCCGCGAACAGAAAGCTTCGCAGTCGCTGGCGGCATAGGCATCGTCATCCAGCAAGCAGTGCATGTGCTCCGTATCTCCGGGCGCATGCGCTGCTTTTTTTTGTTCAAAACGCCATTCTTTTTTTGAATGATGGCGTTTTTTGTCGAATAAATGTTAAAAGTGTGGTAAAAGTCACCAAATTTATTCCGATAAAACGACAAAAAATGACAACATTTTCATATGATTCTCTATATAATGATCATGTTTGACCGGTGGCTAGGTAAAATGTCACTAAAGGGAAGGAGCAATTGGGACTGCAGGATTGTCATGTGTCAGAAGAAAGTCCATCATAGAGGGTTACAAAAAGGAGCAGAGAACATAACATGAAGCAATTTCGACAAAATCGCGTTTTGATTGTCTTACTGGCTTTTTTACTGGCTTTTACGAGCGCTTTGCCGGCTGCGGCAGCGAGCTCGGCAAACGTGCAAGAAGTAACCAAAAATCAATCAGGAAGCTTAAACGCCGTCTTAAGCAGCGTTCTCGATGTTACCTATAAGGATTGGGAAGCACTTTCCGGCATTACATATAAAATGATGAACGATAAGGGCGAGCAGGTCGGGCACGAACAAACCGCGACGAAGCAGCAGCTTCAATCAACGGTTAGCGGATCCGTTTATACGCTGAGCCATTCGCTAACGTTCAACAATCTGAATAGCGGCGCTTATAAGCTGGTAGCATCGTATACGGGGGAGAAGGGCGCGGTTACCAACGTAGAGCAGTCCGTTAACCTGGTGCCGGCAAGCCCGTCGATCGTTGTGGAAAGAACGGCAAAAGGCGTTGATTCCTTGGTCGTTGCTGAAGACAGGTTCATTCGCAGCGATGACAAGGAAGTCATCGTAACGGTGAAGGACGAATACGGTGTCCCAATGAAAAATAAGGATATTTTTATCAAAAACGGTTATGGCTCGAATGAACGGAAAATCAAATTGGACGATAAGGGGCAATTCAAGCTTCTTGCTGCCGGTCAATCGCCAATCGGATTGGATCAAGTCGTACTAATAGAAGGCAACCGCGACAGCGACAACTATTTTATTCATGCGATCTATGTGGAGGATCGGTTCGGTAACGGCTTCTCCAACTACTACATCGCGGAAATCAAATATTTGGATCATGGCGGGAAGCTATTCCCTGGAAACTTGAGCACGTCGGTGTCGACCGACAACGGCGGATATACGAACAGATACGGGAATGCGACCTTTGACATTCTGTATATCAGCAAATCGTCACCCGTGCAGGGCTACAAGAAGAGTCTGAGTACTCCTGATGGAAGCCTGTATCAATTTGCGGTCAATGATGAGGATTTATTGCCCGACGGCCAGAGCAAGAAGAAATCGCTTGTCGTGGACGGCAGAGCCTATGGCAAGGTTTCGCTCCAATATAAATGGGAAGGCCAATCGCTGCCAGTAAGCGGGATCAGCATGATTGTCAACGATTCCTACAAGCAGGCGGAGCGCCAATATTCTTCGACCCCTTTCAACAACGTCATGTATGTGAAGAAAGGATTGGACTATCAGATCACGGCAGAAGCGACGATCCCCGGAACGAAGGATAAAGTGGTGCTTCGGGATCGTGTGACGCCGACCGAGCCGGAAACGACGGTGTCCAAATCGTTCGCAGCCAGCGATTTCTCGATTATTGCGATTAATGCCGGTTATACGGATGCGTTAAATAACGCGATCGTCCGAATCGGGCATTTGAATGAGCGGTATAACTACAATGAGCTCGTCTCCGCTATTCCGAACGGCGGCAAGCTGTATGTCAAGAAAGGCGAGCAAATTTACAAATTGAACGTCGCGATGAATCAAGACTGGACGGATGCGATTGTAGAATCGTATTTCGTTCCTACGGACAGCAGCTACACGTTCCGCGCCGGAAAGGAAATGAAGAGCTCCGTAAAGCTTTATAGCAGCAACGTGGCTTCCGGGCCGACCGGGGAAGAGAAGGAGCAAATCATACTTGGGGAGCGCGCCTCGGTCGTCCTGAATACATTGGACGAATACGGACAATTGGTGGACGGATACAGCCTCCAGGCCGAAGTCCTGCAAGGAGACAAAACGATTGCGTCCCAATATACCGCCTCTGAGGACAAACTGGTTGAGGGCAAGCTTTGGAAAGACAAATATTTATCGTGGATGCCGGTTGAGTCGGGTACCTACAAAGTTAATTTCTATTCGAACGATGGAAAGAAAACGATAGTAGCCACGAAGGATATCGTAGTCCTGCCCAAAAAACAGTTGGATTTGGAGCTGAAGGATGCAAACGGGGCAGTCATTGATTATGCGAACAAGGGATACCTTACACAGCAGCAAGCCGCGCAAGCAAGCATCATGGTACGCGAGCATGTGACAGGTGTGCTGGGACAGCCGATGGCAGACGTCGTTGTAACGAGAAACGGGCAAGCAATCGGCAAAACCGATGCGAACGGCGTTGTTTCATGGACGATCCCTAAAGAGCAAATTTCCGGCGATCTGCAATTTGCCAAAAATGGTTTTTTGGTTAAAGCAATCACCTTGAACGTCATCGATCCGGCCAAACAGGCAGTCGTCAAGGTTTCAGGCTTGGATCGCCCGGAAGCGGAATTCGGCTATCCAGGCGGCGTACCGTTGAAGCTGGAGCAAGTGGTGGCCGAATCGACGCAAGGCGGGACTAGAACCGGCTTCTATTCAAGAAACTATTACGGCGACGAGTGGACAAGCGCCCTGATCGTCGTGCCGGCTCCGGCGGTTGTAAGCGTCGATGCGATCGGGCATGTCGCTCCGTTGGAAATAGGCTACAATAACCATGAAATCGGCTATTATTTATACGGTACACAGAAAGTGGAGCCGGGCCAAGAATACAATATGGTCATTGATGCACGGATTCCGGCGCAGCAGGTAGCCAAGGTAGACGTTTCGGGCATCAGCTCGCAAATCTCGCTGCTTCGCAAAGGAATTAGTGATGCAACGGTTTACGGTACAATGAATATTTACGGGGACGAATACTCGGGGGCGACGCCAACCCGCAAATACAATTATTTTTATGCGACGAAGGGAACCTATCATGCTATCGCCAAAGTAGGGAACGGCGGGTTCGTTTCCTTGGGCGAAACGGCGTTTGATCAGGATGTCAACAAGCTGGCTATCGACAGCGATTTGACGAAGCTTTCCGTGCTGAAGGCAAGTAAAGGAACACTGTTTGATAGCATTCAGTATTTGCTCGATAATGGTTCCAAATTGAATGTAGGCTATTATCCGCGTGAAACGCTATATCTTGCGCCCGGCAATATCGATGTTACGGTTGCCCGTCTCGTAAACGGCAACGATTACCGGTATAATGTCCATTTCAATAAAGAAGATATGAAAGCAGGGCAAATCAACCAAGTCGTGACGGGAGACATTCGCGGTCTGGATATTTTGGGGCTGAAAAACGATACGCTGGCTCGTTCCGCGAGTGAGCCATGGATTCGACTCGGCTTTGCGGATGACAAAGGAAATGCAATCCTGAACGTTTGGAAACCGGAGATGTTCGTATTTAACACCAGCATGTCCATTCACTCGAAATCGATCTTAATGGAGTCTCTAAATGTAACGATTAAGGATTCGCAAGGTCAAACGGTAACCGACCTGAAGGATGCGAAAAGCAGCTATCCGCACTACACGTATCTTAAAAATGACGGCACGTACAGCATTCAAGCGAGCTTGAAGCTCGGCGGGCAAACGTATACCTTGAACAAAACGTTTACGTTGGTCTCCTCGAACGGCAACACCGGAGGCGAGGGCGGCAACACGGGCAACACGGGCAACACAGGCAACACGGGCAACACGGGCAACACGGGCAACACAGGCAACACGGGCAATACCGGCAATACCGGCTCCGGAACAGGCAGCGGCCAACAAGGCAATTCGCAGCAGACCGTAAACAGCGGTAACGATCAGCTCAAGGATCTTGCTGCCGATACCGGCAAGTCCGATGCCGATAAAACCAAGCTGGCGCAGGATGCGCTCTCCAATATCGCTAATGCGGTAAAAGGGGTAGCGGATGGCAAAGACGCCGAGAAAACGGTGCAAGCCTTCACGGATACGCTAAAAAACGCTACCAAGCTTTTGGAAGGCATGAAGGATGCGAAGCAGAAGGAGCAGGTCGTTCAATCGATTCAGGACATGCTCAGCAGCACATCCTATGCGTTCGACAAAATCGAAAGCGGTACGAAAGCGGTCGAGCTGACGCGTTCGATCATCAAGGAAGTATCCGGTGTCATCGGTATCGCCGCAGCGGGAGCCGATGCATCCAAGGCAGAGCAGTTGAAGGATAGTCTGCTCGATATGGGCAAGAAGGCGGTCGAAAAAGCCGCAGCCATCACACTGGAAAGCAAAGATGTGAAGGTGGAAGGTAATGCGGCACGCACGGCGCTGGATCCCATTCAGGTGAGCAAACAGATCGACCAGGCTAAACAAGCGCTTGCCTCGATTACCGGCGACTTAAAGACAGTTATTGGCGACAAGGCCGACATTAAGCCGGTCATTACGGTTAACCTTCCGAAGCCAAGCGATGCGGTATCCAAGCTGGCGACGGATTTATCGTCCGATTTGGTTAAAGCGGTGCAAGACAGCGGCTTGGCCGGTCTAAAAATGCAAATGGGCAATGTAGGATTTACGGTGGAGCCGGATACGTTCGGTACGCTGCAAGGCGGCCAAAATATTACGCTCGCGGCAGAAACCGTAGAAAATGTTGCATTCTCGACGCCAGTGACAACGGAGAAGCTGGCGAACATTCCGGTGATGGAATTCAGCGCTACGATTGGGGAAAAGAAAGTCGAGAAGTTTAATAAACCGATGCCGGTATCGTTCGACGTATCTGCAATCGATACAAACAAATACTCCGAAGCGGATTTGGCAAGCTTGACGGTCTATATGCTGAACGAAAAAACGCTCGTGTGGGAAGCGGTCGGCGGTCAATATGATCCGGTCACGAAGACAGTTCAAGTGCTTCGCAGCCATTTCAGCAAGTACACGGTCATGAAATCGAAGCTCTCGTTCCATGATATGACCGGCCACTGGGCGGCGAAGGAAGTCACTGCATTGCTTACCAAAGGGATCGTCGATGAAAGCCCGGCGTTCCAACCGGAAAGCAAAGTGACGCGCGAGCAGTTCGCGGCGTGGGTTGTGCGTGCCTACGGCTTGGACGGCGGCGGCTTGAAAGCGCCATTCGAGGATGTGGAGGCGACCAGCCCGTACTACGATGAGATTGCGGCGGCATTCGCCGAAGGCATCATCAACGGCAAAAGCGACCAGCAATTTGATCCGAAGGCAACGATTACAAGACAAGAAATTGCCGTTATCCTCAGCAGGGCGATGGTTAAGTATGCGAATATTCAACCTGCCAAAGATGCGGCCTTGCAGAATGCAGGCTTCGCCGACAGCAACCAAATCGCGGCTTGGGCGGCGGAGGGCGTTGCTACCTTGAAGCAGCTCAAGCTTGTCGACGGCTATGAGGACGGCTCCTTTAAGCCGGAAGGCCAAACAAGCAAAGCGGAAGCGGCGGCGCTTGTTTACCGGCTTTATCAAAAGTGATCTATAGTCCAATAACGGGCAGCACGGCTCTCTCTGGAGACCGGGCTGGCCGTTTTTTTTACACCGAAATGATCGTGTGCAACCGCCGGAAGTGTCAGCACGTATTACCAAGTATATCTGGCTTGCGCGTGAAGGAGGTGAGAGCGAATGGAGCTGTCGATTGACGTCGTGCTGTTTCTCGTATGCGCGTTGTCGTGCTGCGCTTGGATTGCGGGGCCTAAGGCGGTTCGCATCCGCGGCATCGATATGTCGGCGGTTATGTGCCTGCTGCCGCTTAGAGCCAACAAGAACGCGGCACGCAGGCGTTTGCCGATCAAGCTGCTCACGGCCCGGCGAAAGCTGCCGCAGGCGTTCAGGGAAGCGGCGAGGGGAGACGAACCGGCCTCCGGGATGGAGAATGCCTATCTAGAGCATCCATCCAAAATCCCGGGAGGAATCATGTATGATTTCATTTATGCAGCCCGTGCTGCAGCCGATCGCCGCTGTTCTCCATTCGCTGCTCACGCTTTTGTTTCACCTATCGCATGATTGGGGCGTTGCCCTCATTGCGCTTACTTTGCTCGTCCGTTTGGCGCTAGGCGCGCTTAACCTGCGGACGGCCCGCCAATTTGTGCGGCAGCACAAGATCAAACCTGAGCTGGCGAAGCTAAGAGAAAAGCATAAGGATACTCCGCAAAAGCTCGCTCAAGAGACGATGGCGCTGTACCGGAACAACGGCGTCAAGCCTTTTTCGTCGATCGGTACCGCCTTGCTGCAAATGCCGATCTTTATGGGGATGTACAGCATGTTCGCCTCCCACGGCAGTGCGATGACATCGGTGCTGGTTCCGTGGGTAGACACGTTTGCTCATGCGGACCCCTTCCATCTGGTGCCTGCCATCGTGGGGGTGCTGACGTTTGCGGTAAGCTTCATACCGCTCGTCGGGGAGTCGGAAATGGCGGCTTCGCCCGTCAATCAGAGGCTGCTGCTGGCCGCGGTCATTTCGCTTGTTTTTGCAGGGGTGATGTGGCGAGCCCCCGTCGCCTTAGGTCTCTACTCGCTGTCGGGTTCCCTGTTCGCCCTGCTGGAACGGGCGTTTTACCGGCTGAAGACGGGGCGCAGCTTACTGCAAAAGCCGGTTAAGCAAGCGGCGTAGCACGGTCAACATACTCGCAGACGCAACTAAGGCGGAAGCCCTCCTTCAAGAGAGCTTCCGCCTTTTATACAGCCCGCGGTACCGGGATTACAACATGCCTTCGTCCTGCGCCTTTTTGGTTGCCTGAATGCGGTCGCGTACATCCAGCTTGGAGTAGATGCTGGAGATGTAGTTTTTGACGGTGCCTTCGGAGAGGAACAGCTTCTCGGATATTTCCCGGTTGTTCAGCCCGTCGGCAATGCAGCCGAGCACCTGCAGCTCCCGCTCGCTCAGTCCGTATGTGGCGGACTTGGCTTGTTCCGTTTCCGGACGCCCTGCGCCGATGCCGCCGATATCCGGGGCAGCCGGGCCGTTCGATGCGTTTTGCAGTTGGGATACCATCATTTTGGCGATATCCTGAGGGATGAGCGTGCCGCCCTTATGCACCCATTTGATGCCGGAAGCCAAGTCCTTGGGATGAATCGCTTTAAGCAGATAGCCCTCGGCGCCTGCTCCCAGCGCTTCGACGACGTAATTGATTTCCTGGAACGTCGTCAGGATGATGAGCCTGATGTCCGGCCAGCGGGATTTGATTTGACGGGTTGCTTCCACGCCGTCCATCTCCGGCATATGGATATCCATCAGCACGACGTTCGGGCTATGCTGCTCGCACAGCTCGACCGCCACACGCCCGTTCTCGGCCATGCCGACTACTTCAATATCGGGGTCCATATCCAGTACGATGTGCAAGCTTTCGCGGATGAGATCCTGATCGTCGACAAGCAGCAGCTTGATCGGTTTCATAGTTATCCTCCTTTGGGTACTAGGCTAGCTCGCCTAGCGGTTTGTCGAACGAACCTATAGGGACTTCGACGGCTGGCGAATCGGAATTTTACAGGTGATCGTGGTGCCGAAGCCCCTGGCGGAAGAAGCCTGCAAGGTGCCGTTCAGAGAGGAAATCCGTTCACGCATCGCCGTAAGCCCGAAACCTTCTTTCAGCTTTTCCGTACCGGAGCCGTTGTCTTCGATTCTCAGCAGGACGGATTCCGGCGAAAAGTCGATCCAGACATCGACGCGCACCGCCTCGCCATGCCGCTTGGCGTTCGTTAAAGACTCCTGCAGGCAGCGGATGAGCGTCAAATGCATTTGCTTCGGCAGGTCGATTTCGTCGCCGCTTACTTTAATTTTCACTTGGGTACCGGTATGGGTGGAAAATTCGGCCGCAAGCTGCGAAAGCTGCTGCGAAAGCGTGTGGGAATCGTCGACCGGCGCGATTTGATGAATGCTCCGGCGTACTTCCTCCAAGCCTTTGCGCGTAAGGTTGCGAAGCACCTCGAGCTTTTCTTTCGCTTTATCCGGAGCGGAATCCATAAGATAGGAGACGGCGTCCATGCCCATGATGACGGAAGTGAACGTATGGCCGACCGTATCGTGAAGCTCTCTGGCGAGCCGGTTCCGTTCCTCGAGCAGCGTCAGCTTCTCCACCTGCGTCGAATATTGTTCGAGTGCGCGGTTCTGTTCGCGGATCAGATGGTACTGCTTCAAATTTTCATCGTAGAGCCGTTTCCTGCGAAGATGGTCGTTCATGATCCGGTTGACCGCCATGCCTACAGCCAAAATGATCGCGTAATTAAACATGCTGCCGATAAACGCGTAGGCGGGGTGATCTTGCGTAACGAAGAAGACATCCAGGATAGGCGGCCCCAGAACGATGAGCGGAGCGAACCACCATATCGTCGAACGATGCGCCAAATACCCCATGATTATGGCCGGCAGCGTCAAGATGGGAATCGATTCATGCAAGGTTACGGTTGCCCATACCTGAAAAGTCCCGTTGGTGACAAGGATGGCGATCGGAAAAAAATAGTAATGCACGTATCCCGGACGCCAGAAGACAAGCGGGATGAAGTACCCGAGTAACGTTCCGATAATGGCTGCAGACCGATGCTCGTAGAACATCGGGTCCTGTTGAAAAACGATGGCAAGCAGGCTAATGAAAAATCCGGTTGAAAATATCGTAAAGAAAACCCAGTCCGCCCAGTTCCACTTGCGGCGATCGATCACGGCGTTCACCAACGTTTGTAGTTTTCTGAATCACATGCTGAATGTTTGATTATGTATACCTTATCCCATTGTACATAAAAAAAACGGCGGCACATAGTGATTGCGGTCATATTCGGGGTATGACCGCGAACATGACCGCCGGTATGACGTTCGGCACTGCTTTAAGGTGACATTTCTCGGCTATACTTATGAAGTAGATAGTGCGTGACAGCGGTTGACGCATGAATATAGAAGATGATTGATGGAGGGGAAACGATGAGCACACCAGTTGTCCAAATCCGCAACGTCTCCAAACGGATCGGACAAAAAACGATTATCGACCGGCTCACCTTCGATGTGCCGAAAGGCGAGGTATTCGGTTTTCTTGGCCCGAACGGAGCGGGCAAAACGACGACAATCCGTATGATGGTCGGTCTGATGAGCATTTCCGAAGGCGAGGTCATCATTTGCGGACACAGCGTGACCAAACATTTCGAGCAGGCGATCAAGCATGTCGGTGCGATCGTCGAAAATCCCGAAATGTACAAATATTTGACCGGCTACCAAAACCTGGTCCACTTTGGCCGTATGGTACCGGGCGTTACGAAAGCGCGTATCGACGAAGTGATCAAGCTTGTCGGCTTGGAAAACCGGATTCGCGACAAAGTGAAGACCTACTCGCTCGGCATGCGGCAGCGTCTCGGGGTCGCGCAGGCGATTCTGCATAAGCCTTCCTTATTGATTCTGGACGAACCGACGAACGGCCTCGATCCGGCGGGCATCCGCGAGCTGCGCGATTACTTGCGGCGGCTGGCGCGCGAGGAAGGCATCTCGATCGTCGTCTCGAGCCACTTGCTGTCGGAGATGGAGCTCATGTGCGACCGTGTGGCGATCATTCAGAACGGCAAGCTGGTCGACGTGCGCCTGATCAAGGAGTTTGTCAACGAAGGCGGTAAGCTGTCGGTTCAGTTCGAGGTCGATAACCCTTCCAGAGCGCAGGACGTTGTCGCTGCCGCTTTGAAGGATACCCGGGTACAGACGGCGAGCGGTGTGATTGAAGTCGAGCTGGAGCGCGAGCAGATCGCCGAGATGAACGCGCTGCTGGTGCAAGCGAACGTCAAAGTGTTCGGCATTCGGGCCGCGACCAAATCGCTGGAAGACAAATTCCTTGAAATGACGGGGAGTGAGCAGATTGTTTAACCTGATTCAGAATGAAAATATGAAAATATACCGGCGTATCCGCACCTGGATACTGATCGCTTTGCTCGTGGCCATCACGGCGGGGGCATCGGTAATCGTATATAAAGTGAAGGATACGGTTTCCGGAGACAGCTGGAGAACGGATGTCCAGAAGCAAGTCGAACAGGATCGGAAATTAATTGAAGATAAATCGATGCCGCAAGCTGCCCGAGACCGATTCCAAGCGGAAGTAAAGGTCGGGGAATACCGGCTGCAGCATGATATTCCGCCTGCCAACAACAATGTTTGGAGCGGCGTGAACGATATGAGCGTGCTTATTGTTCTCGTAACCATTTTCACCGTCATTGTGGCAGCGGATATCGTCGCAGGAGAGTTCGGCGGCGGCACGATCAAGCTGCTGCTCATTCGGCCGGCAAGCCGGTCCAAAATCTTGCTGTCGAAATATATTTCGACGCTGTTGTTTTCCTTGGCGCTGCTAGTGATTTTGTTCCTATCGGCGTTCGTCGTCAACGGGATATTATACGGCTTCTCGGGAGTCGATCTGCCCTACGTGTATGCCAGCAAGGACGGCGTCGTACACGAAGGAAGCATGCTCGGCCATACGCTGGGCATGTACGGCTTGAGCTGCATTAACCTGCTTATGGTCGTCACGCTGGCATTCATGATCTCCACCGTGTTCCGCAGCAGCTCCTTTGCAATCGGCCTTTCGATGCTGCTGCTCCTGGTCGGTTCTTCGCTCAACTTCCTTGTCATGAAATACAGCTGGATGAAGTATTGGCTGTTTATGAATACGGACTTGACGCCTTACTTGAACGGCATGCCGCCGGCCGAGGGGATGACGATGACGTTCTCGATCATCGTGCTCGCCGTATACTTTATCGTATTCAACGCATTGTCTTGGACGATTTTCAACAAGCGCGACGTAGCGGCTTAACGCCTTACGGGACGTAACAAGGGGACCCTCGCGCAGGGTCCTTTTGTTGCTGCAAATGCAGACAAGTAGCCTTGTTTTAAGAGTGAATTTAGCATCCAGCGTAGTTGCATCTTTTATTGCCGGCCGTTTTTGGGTAAACTTGGAGCAGACAGCATGGATTTGTCGGCATTAGGGGTGGGGGTGACTGGGTGTTTTGGCTTGTTCTGATATGCGTGCTCTTTATTTTTCAAATTTTAACCATTCTCTTGTCGGAATTTCGGAGTCCCTCTAAGGCCGTGGCGTGGTTGGCGATCTTGTTCATTCTTCCGGTAATCGGCTTTCTCATGTACTATTTTATGGCCAAGGGCTATACGCAGCGGCGTAAAGTAAGACGAAAGAACGGCAATATCATGAAGGAAATACGGCGCGATCTGAACAGGCAGACGATTCGTATCCGGCAATCGGAGGGGACGCAGGTTCCCAGCATTCTCGAGGATCACCGCCTGTTCGGGCTGCTCCGGAATTTGCCGGGGGCGCCTATAACGAAATGTAACGAAGCGAAGGTGCTGACCAATGCCGAAGCGACCTACAGGGCGATGCTGGAGGCGATGGAGCAGGCGGAGGATCACATCCATCTGGAGATGTACACGATTCGCGATGACGAAATCGGACGGAAATTCCAGAACATGATGATTCGAAAAGCCCGGGAGGGCGTCAAGGTGCGGCTGCTGTACGACGGCGTCGGAAGCTATGAGCTGCCGGATTCGTATGTGCGCAAGCTGCGGGCGGAAGGTGTGGAAACGGGCTGCTTTCTGCCTCCGTTCATCGCTTTGTTCGATAAGCGGCTCAACTACCGCAACCACCGCAAAACGATGGTCGTCGACGGTACGGTCGGTTTTCTCGGCGGCCTCAACATCGGGGACGAATATTTGGGCGGCAATAAGAAGCTGGGTTTCTGGCGTGATACCCACTTGATGCTGCGCGGGGACTCCGTATTTTATTTGCAGAATACATTCCTGACCGACTGGAGCTTCGTAACCGGCCAAAGGATGAGCGACCCGCGGTTCTACCCGGAGCACGATTGCGAAAGCAAGGAGCTGGTCCAGATCGTGACGAGCGGTCCGGATGAGCAGTGGGATTCGATCCTGGAGGTATACTTTGCGGCCATTTCCACGGCCAAAAACCGGGTGTTCATCACAACGCCGTATTTCATCCCGGATCCGAGCATTACGATGGCGCTCAAAACGGCGGCGATCAGCGGGGTGGACGTACGGATCGTGCTGCCGGGCGTTCCGGATACGAGAATCGTCCATTTGGCCTCTCTCTCATATTTGGAGGAGCTGATGCAGGCGGGGGTACGCTTTTACCAGTATCAAAAAGGGTTTGTTCACGCCAAGGTGCTGATCGCCGATCATACGCTTGCTACCGTCGGCACGGCGAATCTTGATATGCGCAGCTTTTACAACAACTTCGAACTGAACGCGGTCCTGTTCAACCGGGGGGTTATCAGCCGGCTGGAGCGCGATTTTATGCAGGATTTAAAGGACAGCAAGGAGCTGACGCTTGCCAACTTCGAGAAGCGGTCGCGCCTGCAGCGCGGCAAGGAAGTGGTCGCGAGGCTGTTGTCGCCGTTGTTCTGACTGTACCGGCTCAGATTGATGTGCGGCCCGAAAGTCGACCCCGGGTGCTTGCCGGGCGAGGTGCCGCTGCCGTTCAAATGGAAAGAAACCCGATACGGGATGGGAGCGATCCGCTCTGTCCTATGTCGGGTTTTTCTGTATCCGGAACGTTCTAAAAACTCACAGCTTCGGCAGTGCCGCCAAAATGGCGTCGAGCGACTGCGGCTGAACCTGCTCGATCAAATCGCCTTTTTCGCGGAGACGTTCTTCTATCGTGAGCAGATTGAAATCGCGCAGGCTGCAGCCGCGTTCGACTTCCTCCCACGTCAGCGGCGTCGAGACGGTCGCGTGTTTTTTGCCTCTCGGCGTATAGGGGGCGGCGAGCGTTTTGCCGTACCAGTGCTGCAGGTAGTCGACATAGATCAAGTCGCCCCGGTTTTTCGTGAGCCGTTCCAGCGTGAAGAGCTGGGGATGCTTTTGTACGAGATATTGCCCGATAAACAGGCCGATCGAGCGCAGCTGCTCGAACGTATACCCACGCTTGATCGGTACGAAAATTTGTACGCCGGATGCGCCTGACGTTTTGGGAACCGCCTGAATGCCAAGGGCGTCCAGCACCTCGCCGATCAAATGAATGGCGTGCATGATGCGCGGCTCTTCCTCCAGCGACGGATCGATGTCCAGCACCCATTCTGCAGGCTCGCTTTCGCCGATGTAGTGGAAGGAGGGGTGAAACTCCAGGCATGCCAGGTTGCCTAGCCAGACGAGTGTCGGAACCGAATCGAGCACGACGTAATTAATGCCGTCAAGTACTGCGGTATTGACGTAAGGCGGGAGCGGCTCCGGCGCGTTTTTCTGATAAAAGGATTTGTCGCCGTACCCGTGCGGGAACCGGATCGTCGTCAAATACCGGTTGCTGGTGTATTTCAGCAGGTAGGGAGCGAGCGCGAGCAGCTTCTGCAAATACATGACCTTCGTAATCCCTTGCTCCGGCCAGAGGGGTTTGTCCGGGTTCGTTATCGTTATTTCGTGCCCTTCGATAAAGACGACGCCTTTCGTGCTTTTGAACTTGACGGCCACGGCTTACCACGCTCCGATTCTTCCGGAATATGCTTTTCTCGTTCTGCTGCAACGGGCATGGCATCAGCACGCTGCTTTGTTCAGGTCAAGCGTGAGGGCAGCACGGACTGGAAAACCTGCCGTTATTTAAACGAATATTCTCGCTTGAATGAATTGTGCAAGATTAACTGGCGTTTTTCCAGTTAGTTCTGAAAATTCAGGTCAGTATCAGTAAATGAGATGGAGGTTTTCCAGTTAGCTGATTGATGTAGATGAGTAACGTGTGAAAACAAACGGTTGCTCTCCTTAAAAAGGGGATGCCAAAGACTCCTGGGCAGCGTTTTTACATAAGAGACGCTAGCGTCGTCTGATCGGCGTTAGGGCGGGCCAAAGGATGCTGCCGGCGCACTCTTGCTTCAATGCGTAAACGAAACGATTTTCGGGTGGCGAAGCAGCCCCGCGTCGGTGATTTCCAGCCCGGTAGCCTTGCAAGGAAGGGGCCTTGGAAGCCAAAGCAGCTTCTCCCCCTTCAGGTCGGATGGAAGCTGTGCAAACGGGCTGCTTCCTTGTCCGTTTTCGGCGAAGGCAAGGAGAAGGGCTTTCATTTCCTCGGTCAAGCCGAGGGAGATGCGGCCGAAATAAGCGCCGTTCCTTACCATGACCAGACTGGCGACCCGTCCGCTGCGGTAGGTCAGTCCGATGATATCCACGTCGAGCAGGATCGCCGTTTTTTTCTTCAGCCAGTCGCGGTGCTTCTTGCCTTCGCGGTACGGACTGGACAGCCGTTTGCTGACGACGCCCTCCCATTCGTTCTCCTCGACCCATTTCCATAAGGAGGGACCGTCTTTGTACAGCTCGGTCGTCATTAGCCGTTCGCCCGGTTCGGGGAACAGCCGGTGCAGCCGTTCATGCCGTTCGGCGAACGAGAGCTGGCGCAAGTCGTGCGTTCCCTCGTGAAGCACGTCGAACATGACATAAGCGGCCGGATCCCGGCCGCTTGTTTGCGCTACGGCGCCGCGGCTGCGGAGCCGCTCCCGCTGCAGCACCAGCTGAAAAACGGGACGCCGCCTCACCGGATCGAACACGATCGCTTCCCCGTCGAGCAGGTAGCGCCCTTGAAGCCGGGCTAATGCTGCGACTAGCTCGGGGTACGTATCGTTCTTGAGCAGCATCGCGCGCGAGTACAGCTTGACGTCGCCGTTATCGACGACGGCAAGCAGGCGGACGCCGTCCCACTTGAGCTGGTAGCCCCATTCCTCTCCTTGGGGAAGCTGGTCGTCCGATATCGGCTGCATCGGTTCCGCAGGCAGCTTCATGCTACGAACCGACCGTTTCCTGCAAATTCGACTTTCCTTTGCCCTTGCCCTTCGCCTTCGGCGCGGTAACCGGCGCTTCGCTGCCTTCCGTCTTGTCGTCCTTCGCTTTGCCGGCTTTGGAGGATTTGGCTTTTGGCGCGGCTTTGGAATCGTCCGTCGGAATGACGCCGCCCGGCTTAACCGCATCGAGACTCGCCTGCAGCGCAGCCATCAGGTCGATGACGTTCGTCCGGTGTTGCTGCGGCGCAGCCTGAATTTCTTCGCCCGAAACTTTCCGGTCGATCGCTTCGAGCAGAGAGGCCCGGTATTCATCCGTATATTTTTCCGGCTCGAACGGAACGGACAGCTGCTCGATCAGCATTTTGGCCATCGTCAGTTCCTTCTCGTTTACCTTCGGCTGCTCGGGCAAATTCGGTACCTGCGCGACCGGGCGAATTTCGTCCGGGTAATAGATGGTCTCCATGACGATGCAACGGTCCACGATCCGGATGGCGGCTAAGCTGCTTTTGGAACGGATGGATACGGTGGCCAGCCCGATTTTGCCCGTTTGGTGGAGCGCTTCGTGCAGCAAGCTGTACGCGCCGGCTCCGGTGTCCCCTGGTGCGAGGTAGTACGTTTTCTGAAAATAGATCGGATCGATTTCCTCGAGGTCGACGAAGTCCAAGATTTTAATTTCTTTGGTCGCCTCGCCCGCCAGACTTTCCAGCTCGTCCTTGTCGAACAGCACGAAACGGCCCGGCTCATATTCATAGCCTTTCGTAATGTCTTCCCATTCCACCTCGGTTTCGCAAGTCGAGCATTTGCGGACATAAGAAAGAGGTGTCGTGCAGGGCTTGTGAATCATACGCATGGCGATATCCTTTTCTTCCGTAGCGGCGAACATTTTGACCGGGACGTGAACGAGGCCGAAGCTGATCGCGCCTTTCCAAACCGTATGCATAGTGCAAGTTCCTCCTCAGTATTGATTTCCTGTAAGCGGCGTAAGCTTTCGGTCTACCGGTGATGCCATTGGACTTTGTTCGGCTTGGCAGCGGGAAAGCTTTCCTTGGGGTGCGGCGAGCTTCGGATTGATTAGTACCGGCACTTGTCCGGTGAACGTCTTTGCAAGTCTCTTAACCGGTGCGGCTTTTCTCGATAAAACTAGCTTCTATCGCTAGTTTTTCCAACTTGCGGCCCTTTTAGTAATGGTTCGGCTGGAAGTATGCATTTTTTATTGAAAAGGGAATGTGGCGCAGCGGGCTCCGTAGGGGCTTACGATGGTTTTTGGATGGCGTCTCTATAAGCGTATGCCGTTTGTGCATGGATATGCGGAACGCCGGGAATGTTAGGGAAAGGCGAAATGCCGAGCAGCAGCCGGAACGCTGCCGCATGGCAGTCCGGCACGATTATGTAGAGGAGGAGTACCCATGACGGACAAACAGCCGAACACGAACAATGCGCTGGACGATTCCATTTATGAAGGCCGGGACGCCAACTTTATGGATATCGACCGGATGGTCAACGAGGGACTTGGCGGGGGCCAAGTGATGCTCGGAAACGGATTGATCGACGATTCGACGACGGATACGATGCAGGGAAAAGAAGCGGACGACCACTAGCTCGCATGCGGGCAGCACATGTATTCGCGGGATAGCGAAACCATAGGAGGAAACGGAATATGAACGTGAGCCGGGCCCAAGAAATATTGACCGGAAAACAGGAAATTAACGTGAATCACAACGGCAAGCAGGTGTGGATCGACAGCGTGGATGCGGCCAATCAAACGGCTCGCGTACATTGCACGAGCAATCCGTCCGACGTGCAAACCGTACAAGTCCAAGAACTGCAGGAAGCCTAGGCGTCCGGCCGTTCCGACAATCATCCGAAATGGAAGCCCGGCGAACATGCCGGGCTTCTTTGTCATGAATCGGGGCGGCTTGCCCCAAGGTCGGAGCCTTCTTGACTTGTTGCGGCTGTTCACGGAGACCGCTATAATAGGGACAATAAGAAAGCGGAGGTCGAGCTTGCCTTGACGCAAATGGATGAGTTTGGCTTGATCCGTTCGCTTACGCACGGCAGACAGACCGGCGAGCTCCATGCGGCGAACGGGGTCGTTGTCGGCATAGGCGACGACGCGGCGGTTACGGCGCCTACCCCCGGTCTGCATACGGTGATGTCCTGCGACACGATGGTGCAGGATGTCCACTTCAAATCGATTACGATGACCGATGCCGACGTCGGCTTTAAAGCGATGGCAGCCAGCGTAAGCGACATTGCCGCAATGGGCGCAATGCCTCGCCACGCGCTTGTTTCGATCAGCGTTCCGAAGCGTGTCAGCCAAGCATCGGTAGCTAAGCTGTACGCAGGGTTGTACGCGTGCGCGAACGCGCTAGGCGTTGCGGTGATCGGCGGCGATACGACATCGAGTCCGGACAGCCTGGTCGTATCCGTTACGGCTCTCGGCGAAGTGGAGCCCGGAAGGGCGCTGCTGCGCTCGGCTGCACGTTCCGGAGACGTCGTCTTCGTGACGGGCTGGCCCGGCTGCTCGGCAGCCGGTCTTGACTTTTTGCTGGGCCGAAGCCGGCAATCGGAGGAGAACGAGACGTTCGAGGAACCGCTCGAAACGCTTGTGCGCGCGCACCGTCGTCCGCTGCCTCGCATAGAAGCGGGGAGGATGCTGAGCTTGTCTGGCGTCTGTCATGCGCTTAACGACGTGAGCGACGGCGTCGCCAGCGAAGCATGGGAAATCGCCGAAGCTTCGCAATGCGGCATCGTTCTTGATGAAGCAGCCTTGCCGGTGCATCCGAGTTTGCGGGCTTACGCTTCGGATAAGGAACGCGATGCGCTTGAGTTTCTGCTGTTCGGCGGCGAAGATTACGAGCTGATCGGCACGATGCCTGCGGAGCATGCGGAACAGGTTGGCGCTGCCATAGCGGCGACAGGGCTGCCTTTTACCGTCATCGGCGAGGTGACGGACGCGTTCGCCGGCGTTCGGCTAAGTCAGGCCGGCGGCCGAACCGTCCCGATCGATAAGAAGGGCTACAACCATTTTGCCTGAACCGGCTCTCGATAGGATAGGAAGCCGGCCTGCGCGCTGTTACAGCGGGGATGATAGGTGTAGCTCGATGTAGAGGAATCGGAATCATGCACACTGCGCGCTGCAGGGCTAAGGGGAATGATGGCGATGGAGAAGACGTTTGAATACCGCTCGAACTCGCTCGAGGAGACTAACCGGCTTGCGAGTTCGCTTGCTTCATATTTTACCGCGGGCACCGTTCTGGCTCTTGACGGCGATCTCGGCTCAGGCAAAACGACGTTCTCTCAGGCGATAGCGTCGGCGCTTGGCGTCCCGGGCATTGTTAACAGTCCGACGTTTACCATTATTAAAGAGTACGAGGGCGAAACGCTCCCGTTATATCATATGGATGTATACCGTCTGTCTATGGAAGAGGCCGACGAGCTGGGGTTAGACGATTATTTTTTCGGCGACGGGGTCACGCTGGTGGAATGGGCGAGTCTGATCGAGCCGCTGCTTCCGGGGGATAGGCTTTCGATTTTTATGGAAACGGCAGGGGCGACGGAACGGTCGTTCCGGCTGACTGCATACGGAACGAGATATGCCGAATGGTGCATAAGGATGAAGGAGAACGGACTATTATGGTAACGGGGCAACAACGGAACGGGCCGGCGCGAACGACCGGCAGCATGCTGGCGATAGATACCTCGACCGCGACGATGACCGTCGCGCTGCTTGCCGGATCGGCGGTGCTCGGAGAAAAGCACAATATGTCGGAGAGGAATCATTCCTTGTACTTGATGCCGGTCGTGCAGGAGTTGTTAAGCGAACATGGCTTGCAGCCGAACGATTTGGACGGCTTCGCGGTAGGCGTCGGGCCCGGCTCGTACACCGGCGTACGGATCGGCGTCACGGCTGCCAAGACGATGGCGTGGGCGCTTGGAAAGCCCGTGTACGGCGTTTCGAGCCTCGAAGCGCTGGCTTATGGCGCGGCGCATGAGCTGTTCCTGACGACGCAAGGCGGAACGGCTAACGAAGGCGGCGGATACGGCAGGAAGCCGGAAGAAGTCGAGTCAATGCCGTTAACCGTTAGTCCGGTTAACGATTCCTTACGGACATGGTTCGTACCGCTGATGGATGCGCGCAGGGGGCAAGTGTACACGGCGTTATTCGAACGGACGGCAGTAGATAATACATTAGATATACATCAAGGGTCGGCGGCATTTCCGTATACCTGGACAAGGCTGCGCGCGGACGGCATACAGCTAATGGACGCTTGGGCGAACGGGTTGCGGGAGACGGCGGGAAGCACGGGGGAGGCGCCGGATCGGATTGTGTTTATCGGGGATGTCGAGCCGTTTCGAGGGCTAATCGCCGGACTGGCGGAATCGTGGAGCGGAGAAGTGGCTGCTCAGCCGTTCCCGGCGAAGGCCTCCGCGCTAGGCCGTTTGGCGGCCCCGCTGCTGGCTTCGGGCGCTCCGTCGGACGCTCACGGGCTGCTGCCGAATTACGCTCAAATTACCGAAGCGGAAGCGAACCTGCTCGCTCGCAGCAAATAAACTGCCGGACAACGGACCGGGAAGGGGAACATGGTCATGGAAGGACAGCTCGATTCCCATCTGCAGCAATTACTGGAGTTCCGCAGCATGCAGGTGGACGATATCGAAACGATTTGCGCCATCGAGCAGGAAGCGTTCACGACCCCGTGGACTTCGACTGCTTTTTATAACGAATTGACCAATAATCATTTCGCCCGCTATATGGTGATGGAATACGCGGGGGAAGTCGCCGGCTATGCCGGCATGTGGATCATCATCGACGAAGCGCATGTGACGAACATTGCCGTTCGCGGCAAGTACCGGGGGAAAAAGCTCGGCGAGCGGCTTATGCGGGAGGTTATGAAGACCGCCCGGTTTTTTGGCGCCGTCAAAATGACGCTGGAGGTACGCGTATCCAACCGTGTCGCGCAAAATCTTTACGAGAAGCTGGGATTTCGCGCTTCCGGGCTGCGCAAAGCGTACTACTCGGACAACAACGAAGACGCGATCATCATGTGGGCGGAGCTGCCTGCCAAAGATTGACGCGCGATTAGCCATAACTGAACGATGAAACGAGTGAATAACATGACGGACAACGAACGGCAGCCGGGTACAGGAGGCTGCATACTGGCGATCGAAACGAGCTGCGACGAAACGTCGGTGGCGATCGTCAGGAACGGAACGGAAGTGCTGGCGAACGTCGTGTCCAGCCAGATCGAAACCCATCAAAAATTCGGCGGCGTCGTCCCCGAGGTCGCTTCGCGGAAACATGTGGAAACGATGACAAGGATTATCGAGCAAGCGGTCGAAAAGTCCGGCGTTCGGCTGGATGAGCTGTCGGCTATCGCCGTAACGCAAGGACCGGGTTTGATCGGCGCGCTGCTCGTCGGCGTGGTGGCCGCCAAATCGCTGGCCTACTCGCTGCAGCTGCCGCTGATCGGCGTCCACCATATTGCAGGCCATATTTACGCGAACCAGCTTGTACATAAGCTGGAATACCCGCTAATCACGCTGGTCGTATCCGGGGGACATACGGAGCTTGTTTTATCGGAAGCGCCGGGGCGGTTCCGGATTATCGGACAAACCCGGGACGATGCGGCCGGCGAAGCGTACGACAAGGTCGCGCGCGCCCTAAGCCTGCCTTACCCGGGAGGGCCGCATATCGACAGGCTCGCGCATGAAGCGGATGCGGCGATTCCGATGCCGCGGGCTTGGCTGGAGCCGGATTCGTACGATTTCAGCTTCAGCGGGCTGAAGTCGGCTGTGCTCGCCGCGCTGAATCAGGCGAAGATGAAGGGGCAGACCCTGGAGCCGTCGCATGTCGCTCGCGGCTTCCAGGAATCGGTCATCGAGGTGCTTGTCGAGAAGGCGATTCGAGCCGTGAAGCAATTCGGAGCAAGCCAGCTGCTGCTGGCGGGAGGCGTTGCGGCAAACCGCGGCCTGCGGACCAGGCTGACGGAGCGCTGTGCGGAGGCGGGCATTCCTCTGCTCGCACCGCCGTTAAATCTGTGCACGGACAATGCGGCGATGATTGGCGCTGCGGCCTTTTTGAAATGGGAGCAGGGTATCTTCTCTTCGCTTGATCTGAAAGCCGAGTCTTCGCTTTCGCTTGAAGGATGGTCGTTGGAGTAAGGTTCTAATGTATACCTGGTGTATATTATTCCATTCGGTCAAGTTGCGCCATGCCAAACTAAACATGATTTTTTGAAACCGGCCTTGCGTGATGCGAGGCCTTTTTGAGTTGCCGGAGCAAAGGATTTTTTAATGCGGTTAATGGTTCAAGGAGTTCGCATGTTGCCGTTTATCCGTTTTTCCGCATTTATTTGGGATGGCATTCATGCATTGACAACCGCTCAAGCGCATACTATAATCACAATCAACTTCATCAATTGACAAACGCTGGGAACGGGAACAGTAAGGATTCGACTTCGAACAGAGAGCTGCGGGACGGTGCGACGCAGACGAAGAGGACCTGAAACTCACCCGGGAGCGGCGGGGCGGAACAAGCCGGTCTATAGCTTCAGCCGCTTCATGGCGGCAGGGCGCGAAGACGGTAAGTATGCCCCGACGGGTTGCCTCCGTGATCGGGACTGCGATGTGCGCACATCGCAATCGAGGAGGGTCCTTCGTGCATGAGGGGCCAACAAGAGTGGTACCGCGGTAGGCAACGGCCTGTCGTCTCTTATGGAGACGGCAGGTCTTTTTTGTATGTTCGAACAGACGGGGAGGCGTGGAGATGAGCGGCAAAGTCGTAGAGTACTACTCCAGATTCGGGGAGAACGAGTGGCTGCGGTTGGAGCGCCAGCCTCTCGAATTTATCGTCAATTGGCATTACATCCGCAAGCATCTTCCGGCGGCCGGGAAGCTGTTGGACAATGGGGCGGGCCCGGGAAAATATGCGATGGAGCTTGCCAAAAGCGGCTATATCGTCACGTTGACCGATCTCACGCCGGGATTCGTCGAGCTTGCCCGGACCAAGGCGGAGCAGTACGGGATCGCGGACCGTTTTGACGGGTTTCATGCGATGGATGCCAGACATTTGGCAGGCCTTCCGGACGATCATTTTGACGCGGCGCTCATGATGGGGCCGTTGTATCACCTGCAGGAGGAAGAGGACAGGCGAAAGGCTCTGTCTGAATTGCGGCGGGTGACGAAGCCCGGCGGTACCGTCTTTATAGCGGTCAGAACCCGCCAGCATTGGACGCTCAATACGCTGCTTCAGCCCGAGCATTGGCCGCCTTTTAACAGCATCGATCCAATCATTGCCTTTCAGCAGACGGGTTGCTTCGACCACTCGGATGAAGGCAGGTATACGGGGGCGTACTTTTTCGAATCGGGTCGTATTGTTCCGTACATGGAAGAGAGCGGCTTCGAGACGGTAACGCTTGTCGGGTCCACGAACCTCGGCTGTATGCTGAATGACGAGCAGAAAGCGTATTGGCAGGAAAAAGGCGAGTACGAAAAGCTGATCGGCTTGCTCATCGATATGGCCGAGGACCCTTCGATCTCGGGGATGTCCTCCCACTCGCTGTATATTGGCAAGAAGAAGTGAACGCATTAGGAAACATAGAAAAACGCGATGAACGGGAATAGTAGGCGAAGGCATTCGTTCAGAGAGCTGCGGGTCGGTGCGACGCAGCGGAATGCCGAGCCGAAGCTCGCCCGGGAGCGGCAAAGCGGAAACCGGATCCGCCGTAAGCGAAGTGCCGTAATATCGGCGCTCGGGTGCGCGGACGAAGGAGTACGCTTGGACGGCTGACCCCCGATAACGGGTATGCGATACGCACGGATGAAACCGGGGCGGCCTCTGCGGAAACGCAGCAGTGCCGCGGTCCCCTTCGTGAAGGGCGTGTCGCAATGAGGAGGGTTTCGTCCGGTTAGGCCGGACAGGGATCAACAAGAGTGGTACCGCGACAGGGCAGGCCCGTCGTCTCTTGCCGGAACGGTTGCGTTTGACGCAGCCGGGAACGGCAGGGGACGGCGGGCTTTTTTCAATTTAGTTAACCCATAATTCCAAGGAAAGAGGATGATTCCATTGAGAACCGTTAAAATCTTCGATACGACTTTGCGCGACGGCGAACAGGCGCCGGGAGCCACCCTGACGAAGGAACAAAAAATACGGATCGCCCATCAGCTGGCGAAGCTGGGCGTCGATGTCATCGAGCCGGGATTCCCGATCTCGAGCCCCGGCGATTTCGAAGCGGTACAGACGATTTCCCGGCAGGTGTGGAATGCGGAAATTTGCGGCTTTGCGCGCTGCGTCAAGGCGGATATCGATGCGGCGGTAGCGGCGACGGCAGACGCGGCCAGACGGCGGCTGCACCTGTTTGTTTCCTCCTCGGACATTCACTTGAATTTCCAACTGAAAAAAACGCGCGACCAGGTCATCGAAATGGCCCGGACGATGGTGGCCTACGGCAAGCAATTTGCGGACCGTATCGAGTTTTCGCCGATGGACGCGACGCGCTCCGGAGAGGAATTCGTGATGGAACTGGTCGAGGCGGTCATCGCGGAGGGGGCAACGATCATCAACATCCCGGACACGATGGGATTCGCGCTGCCGGAGGAATACGGGCGGCTGTTCACCAACGTGCGAAATCATGTTCGCGGCGGCGATACCGTCGAGTACAGCTGCCATGTTCATAACGATCTGGGGCTAGCCGTAGCGAACAGCATCGCGGCGATTCAGGCGGGCGTTTCGTATGTGGAGGTGACGGTTAACGGCGTAGGCGAACGGGCCGGCAACACGTCGCTCGAGGAGCTGGTCATGGCGATCGAAACGCGCAAGCAAACGCTGGGCGTCCAAACGAATATCAATGTCGCCGAAATTTACAACACCTCGCGAATGGTCAGCCGCGCGATGCATTTCCCGATTGCGTTCAACAAACCGATCGTCGGCCGCAACGCGTTCCAGCACGAATCCGGCATTCATCAGGACGGCCTGCTGAAAAACCGGAGCACCTACGAAATTATGGATCCGGAGCAAATGGGCATCCCGCGCAAAATGATCGTGCTCGGCAAACATTCGGGCCGCCATGCGATCAAGCATCGCATTCAACAGTTCGGCGTTACACTGAGCGATACGCAGCTGGAGGATGTGTATACCCGGTTCATCGCCAAGGCGGACGCGCAAAAAATCGTCAGCGACGGCGAATTGGCCGAACTGGCGGGAGCGGCCGGGATCATGGCGATCGACGCTTTCGAGCTGGTCGATATGCAGGTGATGTCGAGCAGCGAACGCAGCCGCGTCGCTTCCGTGACCGTGCGCAACCGGCATTCCGGCGAGGCTGCGACCTATACGGCCATCGGCCAAGGTCCGATTGAAGCGGTCGTCCGGTCGATCAAGCAAGCGATGCCGTTCGAGGCCGAATTCGTCGACTTGGAGCTGCATTCGATCGCTTCGGGCGAGTCGGCCGGCGGCGAAGCGGAGGTGACGATCGAGGCGGCGGACGTCGCGTACCGCGGGAACGGCGTGGATGAGGATATTTTGCTGGCGGTCGCCAAAGCGTACATTGCGGCCTGCAATCAGGCCGCGCGGGCATATTTTACCGTGAATGGCGCCCTGGAGGCGGAACAATCGGCTCAAGCTTAACAAGAGATCGGGGAAATTATGATCCTGCGAATGCTTGAGGTGCTGTTTCAACGAGAGCTCCGGCGAAATGGTAATGCCTGCGAAGATGCAGGTTACCCGTGGCATGACGGAAAGAAGGAATGGGAGAACGTTGGACGGCTCGGCCGGTTCTGAGCTTACGGCGGGTTGACGGGGCGTTAACGTTTGAGGTTAGGCGGTTCAGGAATAAGAGGTCGTCATATTCGGGTTCGGCTGTATGGTCTGCCGCCAAGCGTTAATGAGGGTGTGGATAAACTTATCCACACCCTCTGTGTATAATGTGCATAAACGTGAAATTAACTTACGGCATTAAGGATTTGTTAACGTATTGAAAATCGGATAGCTTTTTCATAACATTTTGTGGATAACTAGAACAACTAGGGCGGGCTGTACACATATGCAATGATTTTGCGGGAAAATCGCCCTATAAGGACCATGGGATATGTGGATAAGCCTGTGAATATGTCGATAACCGAGCGAATGTTCGTCATCTTCCAGCGGGGAATGATTTTTGGAATATGCTTCCGGCCCCTTATCGTTATCCGATTTGCGAGTTGCGTCGGACAGACGAGGCCGAAGTTCGCTCTTGCAAGGAAATGTAGAGAGACTAGAAAGGCTGATTGGGCGAGGGACCGGACAACTGCCGGCAGTGGAATATTTCAGGCGCGCATGTGGATAAACTATGGAAAATGTCGGATGCCGTACGAGATTTATCCGATTGTGGATGAAAATGATTTTTGCGGAAACTATCCACAGGCTGCCGCTAGGTTCAACAAGAGGCTCGGTGATCGGCCCGATGGGGAAGGGGATGGATGCAGTGAGCGTATGTTGGCGGCGCTTGGCCCTTGTCTGGCTTGGGATCGCAGTAACGGCGGCATCTGCTGCACCCTTCGCCGGAGGAGCTGCGGCTATGGGTACGGAGACAAGACTGAAGCAGGATCATGGGCCGGTACCTCATACGGAGGCTAGGGTCGTCAAAACGTCTGAAACGCCTGCATTGACGATCCTTATGGTGCCGGGGCTGTCGTTCCAAGAGCTGCGCGAGCCGGGGATGGACGCTTTGCCGGAAATAGGGGCGGCTATTCGGGGCGGTGCGGTCGGCGGGGTCAATGTCCGGCTGTCCGGGAACCGGCTGGTGGACGTGTATCTTACGCTCGGTGCAGGCAGGCCCGCATACGGCACGCCGCTGGCTAACGGGTGGAACCGAACGGAGAAGGTCGCCGGCTCGTCGGCCGAGGAGCAAATGCTAAGATTCCGCGCAGGCGGACCGCCGGAAGGGGAAATTCTGGTGCCGCTGCAAAGCAAGCTTGCGGCCAGCAATGCGAGCTCTTCCTACGCAGCTAAACCCGGCGAGCTCGGCGAGCTGCTCAAAGCACGCGGCGTCCCTCGTTATGTGTGGGGCAGCACCGACTTGGGAAGAAGCAGGGATCAAGCGGAGATCCGGCGGCAGCGATTCGCGCCTCTTATGGCCATGGACGCTTCGGGGGCCGTGACGTTCGGCGATGTGGGCCCAAGGCTGCTGGCGGACGATAGGCTATGGCCTTATGGCGTTCGTACGGATGTTCCAAGAATACTAAGCGAATGGAAGAACCGTTCATCCGGCGCTCTCAGCATCATCGAGCTCGGCGATCTGTACCGGTTATATGAAGAGAAAGACGGATACGAGCGTTCGCGCTTTGAGGAAATGAAGCGAACCGCGCTGCGCGAAATCGACCGCTTCTTCGGCGAAGTCAGGAGCGGATTGCGTGCCGGGGAAGAGCTGTGGCTGTTTGCGCCGAAAGGAAATGCGGAAGCCTACGGCAAGTTCGACCGGCTGTCGCCGCTGGTGATTTACCGGGGCGGCGCTTATGAAGGGCTGCTTGGCTCAGCTTCGACGCGGCGGGCGGGCATCGTGACGATGTTCGATATGACGGTATCCATTGCCCGCTTATTCGGGGCAGCTGCTCCGCTGGAATGGATGGGCTCGCCGTTCCAAACCGTAGCGATCCCGGACGGCTTGTCACGGCTGCAAAACGAGCTGGCTGCGATCGGGACGGTCTACGGCCTTCGTCCGAAGCTGTTGTATTCGTGGACGATTGTGGAAATCGGCATATTGCTGGCGGCGATTGTCGGCATCGTTTGGCTTCAGAGGGGACGCAGATCTAACGCGGGACGATCGTTTCGGGTGCCGCTAGCGGCTGTGCTGACCGCGCCCGCGATTATGCTGGTTATGGGCTGGTTCGCCGGAATGCCTGCTGCTGGCGCTGCGCTGTTTTTTGCGGCAGCCGTCGCGGCGCTCAGCATCTGGCTGGCCCGTCATGATGTGCTTACGCTCTTTATCGGAGCAGGCATAGGAACGGCGGGGCTCATCTTGCTGGACGGCTGGACAGGCGAGCAAGCCATGAAGCGGTCCGTCCTCGGGTACGATCCGTTGATCGGCGCGCGCTACTACGGCATCGGCAACGAGTTCATGGGCGTGCTGATCGGCGCCTTGGTGCTCGGCGTCTCGGCCTGGCTGCAGCGGCGCCATGACCGCAGCGCCGCCACGGCCGGCGCTGCGCAGCCGCCCGCCCTAGCCGCGGCCGCCCCCGCCGGCGCGGGGCGCCGCCCGCCCGGCCCGCGCAAGGCGCGCCGGGAGCGCGAAAAGCGCGTGGCATTCGCCACCGCGCTGCTGTTCGCGTTCACGGCGCTGTACCTTGCGCTGCCGGGCGCCGGGACGAACGCCGGCGGCGCCATCACGGCGATGATCGCCTTCGGCATCGCCTGGTGGCGCATGCACGGCGGTCCCGGTGCGGCGGCGCCCCGCGGGCGCGGGCTGCTGCGCGGCGCGGCCGGCTTCGCGCTCGCCGCAATCGCGGCGCTGGCCGCGATATGGCTGGTCAACCGGGCCCTGCCTTCGGCGGGCCCGCCCAGCCATATCGGCCGGGCGCTGCAGCAGCTTGCGGACGGCCGATATGACCTAATCGGCTTGATCATCGTCCGCAAGCTGCAAATGAACGCCCATCTGATCGGCGTTTCCATCTGGAGCAAGGTCGTCCTGACGGGCATATTCGTCATGGCCGTCCTTGTGCTGCGGCCGCGGGGCGTGTTTCGCCGCTGGCTTGCCGAGTATCCGTACATCATGCACGGCATTGCGGCCAACATCGTCGGCGCGATCGCGGCGCTGCTGTTCAACGACTCCGGCATCGTGGCCGCGGGTACGATGATCGGCTTCATTGCGGTGCCGATGCTCGCCCTCCGGCTGCGCGAGTGCGAAAAAACGGCTTGAATGCTGTCCCCGCAGGGCAAGCATTCAAGCCGTTTTCTTATTACGCTCAACCTCACCCGACCAGCGACTCCCATTCCTCGTAAACCGTCTGCAGCTGCTGTTTCTTCGATTCGATTGCAGCCGTTTTGTCCTGCACCAGCACGTAGTCGTTGTAAACGTCGGGCCGCGTCAGTTCTTCCTCGAGAACGGCGATTTCGCCTTCCAGCCGCGCGATGTCCTGCTCGAGCTGCTCCAGCTTGCGCTGGCGGCTGCGCTCCTCGCGCTTGGCGTCCTTGCTGCCGCTCCAGTCGTTCCCGGCGCTGTCGTTTTTCGCTTCCGCCGCAAGCTTGCTGGCTTTTTCCGCCGCTTTCGCGGCTTCGATTTCGGCAAGCTCCTGCTTTTTCTCCGTGAAATCGTCGTAGTTGCCCAAATAGCCGGTTATGCCCTCCGCCGTCATCTCCAGTACGCGCTCCGCCATTTTGTTCAGGAAGTAGCGGTCATGGGAAATAAACAGCAGCGTGCCTTCGTAATCGATGAGCGCCGCCTCGAGCACTTCCTTGCTGAACAGGTCCAGATGGTTGGTAGGCTCGTCGAGTATAAGCATGTTGGCGTTCAAAAGCATCAGCTTGGCAAGCGATACGCGCGCTTTCTCCCCGCCGCTCAAGCCGGCGATTTTCTTGAACACGTCCTCGCCGCTGAACAGATAGTTGCCGAGCACCGTGCGGATGCGCGCTTCCTCCAGATGCGGATAGGCGCTCCATACTTCCTCCAGTACCGTTTTGTTAGGACTGAGCCCGGTTTGCTCCTGATCGTAGTAGCCGATTTTGACGTTCGTGCCCCAGCGGATCTGGCCTTTATCCGGCGAATGCTGGCCGATCAGCGTTTTGAGCAGCGTCGATTTGCCGATCCCGTTCGGTCCGATCAAGGCGGCGGTATCCCCGCGGGTCAGCTGGAACGAAGTGTTCTTGAACAGCTTTTTGCCGTCGCCGACCGAAACCGCGAGATCGCTCACCTGCAGCACGTCTTTGCCGGAATTCTGCTCCGTCTGAAACGCGAACGAAGCACGCTTCAAGTCGCCGAGCGGCTTGTCGAGCCGGTCCAATTTGTCCAGCGCCTTGCGCCGGCTTTGCGCACGCTTGGTGGTTGATGCGCGGACGATATTTTTCTGGATGAAATCTTCCATTTTTGCGATTTCTTCCTGCTGTTTTTCGTATTGCTTCAATTGAATTTCGTATTCGGCTTCCTTCGTTTCCACGTAGCGCGTGTAGTTGCCGGTATACCGCTTGGATGTGTTCCGCTCGATCTCATAGATCGCCGTGACCAGCGCATCGAGAAAATAACGGTCATGGGAGACGACCAGAATGGCGCCCGGATAGCCGCGCAAATAATCCTCGAGCCAGGTCAGCGTCGGGATGTCCAAATGGTTCGTCGGTTCGTCGAGCATCAGGATGTCCGGCTGTTGGAGCAGCATTTTGGCCAGCGCGAGCCTTGTCTTTTGTCCGCCGCTCAGCGTTGCGATCTTGGTATCGTGCGCGAAATCGGCAAACCCCATCCCGTGCAAAATACCGCGAATTTTCGCCTCGGTCTCATACCCGCCGCGCTCGCGAAACCATTCGGAACGAAGGGCGTACCGGTTCATCATATCGGTGTATTTTTTTTCGTCGGCCAGAAGAACGGGGTCGCCCATCTGCGCTTCCATTTGCCGCAGTTCCTGCTCGACGCCGATCAGCTCCGCGAAGACGGCGCGCATTTCCTCGATGATCGTTTTATCAGAGCGAAGCCCGCTGTTTTGCGCGAGGTAGCCGACTCTCGTTTCCTTCGCTTTGAAAATGTCTCCGCCATCATACGACATTTCCCCGGCAATAATCTGCAGCAATGTCGATTTTCCTGCACCGTTGACGCCGACGAGCCCGATGCGCTCGCGTTCTTGAATTTGCAGCGAGATTTGGGAAAGGATGGGTCTTACTCCGTAGCTTTTACTTATATTAGATGCTTGCAGCAGCATGATGAATTGCGTACCTCCAAATCGGTTTCCAATGAATCAACCGTAATGATCATAGCTTCCATTCAAGTATAAGCTTAGCGGTTAACCTGCGCAAACCTCAATTACCGTTCGTCAAGCTTATCCGCCCGGCAGCGCTCCCTTGGTTTAGACGAACACCGCGCGGCCTTCCAACAACTCCCGTGTATACGAAGCCGTACCGCCGATTGTATGCTCGAAGAAACCGCGCCGAATGACGGTCAAGGGGAGCAGGATGAAAAAGCTGACGGATTCGTTTACAATAGAAGAAAGTAAGCCGGAAGCCGTTACGATGTCGGGCGGCGGCAAGACATACGGCTGGCCGGGACGAATTCGTCCTAAGATAAAGGAAGACAAGATACGGCGCTTCCTTCACGTCGCTATACGCAGCCGCGCTTCTAAAGGCGGACGGATCGCAAACGGCTGGCGCCGAATAACGGCGCTAATCGGATTGCTGGTTATGGCAAGCATCGTCATCGCCGGTGCGGAATCGACAAAAGCTGACACGGAGGCCGCGGGCACGATGAACGATTCTTTTCGGGTGATGACGTATAATATTCACCATGGCAGAGGGATGGATGGCAAGGTAAGCCTGGAACGGATTGCCGAGGAAATTCGGAATTCGGACGCCGACATCGTCGCTTTGCAGGAGGTCGACCGGTATTTGCCGCGAAGCGGGTTTCGCGATCAGGTCGGCTGGCTTTCCAGAAAGCTGGGCATGCACGCTGCCTACGCGCCCAGTATGAACATGGGGCCGATTCAGTACGGAAACGCGCTGCTAAGCCGTTATCCGATCGCCGCCAAACGGGTTGTATATTTGCCGGGCAAGTTGGAGCGCAGAAGCCTACTGATCGCCGAACTGTTCATAGGCGGGCAAAAGGTGACCGTGGCCAACACGCATCTTGGCGTACTTCGCGCGGAATGGACGAAGCAAATGCCGATTCTGCAAGCGGAGCTGGAGCGCATGGACAAGCCCTCCATTTTGCTGGGGGATTTCAATATGGTGACCGGAAACAAATATATGAAGCAAATGAAGCCGAGATTTACGAAAATTTCTCTCCGTACCAAAATGCCGACGCTCAGCTACGGCGGGGAAATCGATCATATTTTGGTGAATGCGCCGACATCGGAAGCATTCGCGTGGGTGCAGCCGTCGGACGCCTCGGACCACCAGCCTGTGGTGGCTCTGATCCAGTGGCATCCCTCGGTCGCTCACAAGTAATCAACCTATCGGTACGAAGGAAGGATCAGGATGACCGTAAGCGAACAAAAGCGGATCGTACGCAAACTAGTCGAAGCGCAGCGTTCCGCGATTCCTGCAGAGGAGCGGCAGAAGAAATCGGCGGACATTTGCCGGAGGTCCGTCGCGATTCTGGAGAAGCTTGACTGGGCGGGGGGCAAGGCGCTGATGACCTACGTGCCCTTTCGCTCGGAGGTTGACGTCTCGCCGCTGATCGAGTGGTGCTGGCAGCAGGGCGTCGTTGTCGCCGCGCCAAGGTCGCTTACGGACCGAAGGCTGCTCCAGCTGCATGCGATTTCAGATTGGCCTTCGCTGGAGTCCGGGGCGTACGGCATACGAGAGCCGCGCGAGAGCTGCCCTCTTTTGTCCCATAACGAGATATCCTGCGTGATCGTGCCCGGAATTGCGTTTGATGAGCAACTGGGCAGGCTCGGTTACGGCGGCGGGTACTACGACCGCTTCTTCGAGGGCTTGGCCGGCAAGCGGCCGCAGCCGCTCAAGCTGGCGCCGGCCTTCGACATTCAGATCGTGACGGAAGCGCCGATGGACGCTCACGATATCAGGGTCGACCGGGTTGTGACCGAGACGAGGGATTTCGTGAAAGAGGCGCCCGCCGACTCGGAAGCTTAGGATTTCCAAAAGCGCGCAGCCCGGATTCCGCTGCTATCGCCGGGGCGTCGTAAGGCTTTATCATGCGGCATTTGAGCGGCGCTCATTTTTTGTACTACACATACGGTGAAAAATGTCACATAATAGAGCATAAGCAAGTTTCTAAAAACATTTAATCGGACGGTTGCCGTCATGAACGATATCACGCAGGGTTTCCGGTCGATCCGAAGCCTGCTGAAGGGAAGAGGGATGCCTTATGCCGAACAGCCCGAACGGTCCGTTCACGCATATGAACGAGCAGGGCAGGGCGCGCATGGTCGACGTTTCGGACAAGCAGGAAACGAAGCGCAGTGCGGAAGCCGTGACGACGGTGCGGATGCGGCCGGAGACGCTTGCAGCGATCAAGGAAGGAAATATTGCCAAAGGCGATGTGCTGGCGGTCGCCCAGGTTGCGGGAATCATGGCGGCAAAAAAAACGCCGGATTGGATTCCGATGTGCCATCCGCTTCAATTGACCGGCGTCGATATCCGTTATACCGATAACGGCAACGATCTGCTTCACATTAGCGCTATCGTCAAGACAACGGGACAAACGGGCGTGGAGATGGAGGCGCTGACGGCGGTTTCCGCCGCCGCGCTGACCGTTTACGATATGTGCAAGGCGCTGCAAAAAGATATGGAGATCGGCCCGACGATGCTGCTTGCCAAAACAGGCGGCAAATCCGGCGATTTTGCAAGGTAGTTTCCAGTATATTGCGAGGAGAGGGTGAACGACATGCGCTGGAAGGTTGCGATTTTGACCGCAAGTGACAAAGGCTTTCGCGGGGAAAGAGAAGACACGAGCGCGCAGGTTATTCGCGAGCTTGTGGACGAGGAAATGAATGGCGAAATCATCGAATACCGTATCGTGCCCGATGAAATGGATGAGATCATGGCGGCTTTGATCGAGATGACCGACTACTACAAAGCCGATCTGATTCTTACGACAGGCGGGACCGGCCTCGCTCCACGCGACGTTACGCCGGAAGCGACGCTGCAAGTCATCGACAGGCTGGCACCGGGGTTTGCCGAGGCTATGCGCTACAAGTCGATGCAGAAGGTGCCCCAGGCGATGCTTTCACGGGCGGTGTCCGGTATCCGCAACCGCACGCTCATTCTCAATCTTCCGGGAAGTCCGAAGGGCGTACACGAAAACCTGATGGCCGTCATGGACCAGCTGCCGCATGCGCTCAGCATTTTGACGGAGCGGGAGAAGGAGCACGACCTATGAAGCGTGAGACGTCCATGCTGCAAGAGGTCAGGGTGGAGGACGCGGTCGGCATGGTGCTGGCGCACGATCTGACGCAAATCATTCCCGGCCAGTTCAAGGGACGCTTGTTCAAGAAAGGCCATGTCATCCGCGAAGACGACATTCCCGCCCTTCTGAGCATAGGCAAAGAGCATATTTACACGATGCACCTTGAGCCCGGCTATCTGCATGAGGATGAAGCCGCCGAGCGGATGGCCAAAGCGTTTGCCGGCAGCAACGTGGAGCTTAGCGAGCCGCATGAAGGGAAAATTAACCTGAAAGCGGCCGTGGACGGGATCGTCAAAATCGATCCGGCGTTCGTCGATCGGGTCAATTCGATACCGTTCGCCGTTTTGGCCACATTAAAGACAAACACCCCCGTCAAAAAACAACAAAAAATTGCCGGAACCCGCGTCATTCCGCTTATTATGGAAGAAGAAAGCGTTTTACAAATCGAGTCGTTGGCGGTACAATGGAGACAAACCGATAAGTCGTCTGATGACTTAGGGTCTCCGGTATCGGTCAAGCCGTTTCGCCGGTTGAAGGTCGGGCTTATTACGACAGGCAGCGAGGTGTACGGCGGACGCATACAGGATAAGTTCGGACCCGTCGTGAAACGGAAGGTCGAGGAATTCGGCTCGGAAATCATCGAGCAGCGTTTCGCCCCTGACGAGAGCGACAGGATCGTTCAGGAAATTCGGTATTTCCTTGAACGGGAGGCGGATTTGATTCTTCTGACTGGAGGGATGTCCGTTGATCCGGACGACCGGACCCCGGGTGCCATACAGCGGGCCGGCGCGCGCGTAATCAGCTACGGAACACCGATGCTTCCGGGTTCTATGCTTATGATGGCGTATATCGGCCGTACTCCTGTGATGGGGCTGCCGGGATGTGTGATGCACGATCCATTTACGTCGTTTGATGTCCTGCTGCCACGAATATGCGCTGGCGAAGAAATTGTCCTTGCGGATATCACATCGCTTGGTTATGGCGGGCTTTACGGCTGTTGAGCCTTGAAATTACATTTTATTAAGGGAGTGAATGATCATGCCTAGTATCGGACCTACTGGATTTATTTTAATTATTTTGGTGGCTCTGCTCTTGTTCGGACCTAGCAAGCTTCCGGAGCTCGGACGCGCATTCGGCAAAACGCTCCGCGAATTCAAGAACGGCGCTAAAGAACTCGTAGGCAATTCGGATGACGACCAGCAGCGCAAAGAAATCCGTACGGATGAAGTAAAAGTTCACGACGTCAAATCCGAAGCAAGACCGGTTGAAAGCAAACGCCTGCCTGACTAAGCGTTGCTCATCTCGATTGCAAAAGGTTAGGACATACTTAGAGAGAGGTAGCAATAGCCTCTTAGACGATAGTGGAGCGGTAAACGATGGCTTCCGAAGTCGTTGTTCGATGATTTACTAGGCGGACGAAGCCGTTTATCCTCGTGGATAGGTTGGTGAATACATGCAAGACGATCAAATGTCCCTGGTCGAGCATTTGACCGAGCTCCGCAAACGTATGCTTTGGGTGCTCGTCGTTCTCGTGCTCGCGATGATCGGGGGCTTTTTTGCCGCCGATTATTTGCTCGAATATCTCAAAAGCATCAAGCCGGCCTCCGACATGTCCTGGCATGCCTTTTCGCTCTGGGACGGGATTCGGATTTATATGCAGTTCGCCTTCTTAATTGCGCTCGTCGTTACGATACCGTTCGCGTTGTTTCATCTATGGTCGTTCGTGAAGCCGGGCTTGCGCCGGGAAGAGCAGAGCGCCACGCTTCGGTACATTCCGTTCACCGTGCTGCTGTTTTTAGTGGGGCTCGCCTTTTCATACTTTGTGGTGTTCCCTATGGCATTTTACTTCACATCGGGCGTGAACAAGAATTTGCAGCTAACGGAAACATACGGAATCACGCAATATTTTACGTTTATGTTCAATATTTTACTGCCGGTTTCGCTCTTGTTCGAGCTTCCGATCGTCGTCATGTTCTTGACCCGGCTTCGGATCTTGAACCCGATGCGTCTGCGCAAGCTGCGCCGGTACGCATACGTGGTGCTTGTCGTCGTTGCGACGTTAGTCACCCCGCCTGACTTTATTTCGGACATACTGGTCGCCATCCCGCTTATCGTTCTGTACGAAATCAGCGTGCTTCTCTCCTCCGTGGTATACAGGAAGCAGCGCGAGAAAGATCTCGCTTGGGAAGCGGAATTCGGCGCCAAATAACGGCACACCTTCGGGTGTGTTTTTCTTTTGTCGAAAAATAGCGTAAACGGGACGGTTCCGCGAAGAAAGAAATGTCGTATTTCGTCGCTATATCGCAGAAATCATGGAATAGAATCATTGACGATGGCTAAAATGATGAGGGCTGATTTTTTTCCGAATTTCCATCCAAACCACTTGCAAAATAAACCCAAGTTGATTATCATAAGAATTGTTGTTAGCACTGACCGATCGTGAGTGCTAACGCATCTAACATAACTTTCTACTAAACCCAACATATTTAAAGGAGGCTATTTACCCATGATCAGACCGTTAGGCGATCGCGTAGTACTTGAAGCAGTAGCAAAAGAGGAGACCACCGCAAGCGGCATCGTTCTGCCGGATACAGCGAAGGAAAAGCCTCAAGAAGGCAAAATCGTGGCTGTCGGCAACGGCACGCTGAAGGATGGCGAACGTATTCCGCTGGAAGTTCAAGTTGGCGACCGCGTTCTGTTCTCCAAATATGCCGGCACCGAAGTGAAATTCGAAGGCAGAGAGCTGCTTATCATGCGCGAAAGCGATATTTTGGCGGTGTTGGGATAATAGTTCGCGTCAGCGAAACGACTTCGAAAGCGTAGGCTTTACTTTGCTTAAGCAAAGCGGCTTCGAAACTCCTATATGCCCATACCTGTAGCTTGTCCATAAATTAATTATTCGGGAGGTATTTGTCTCATGGCAAAAGATATCAAGTTCAGCGAAGACGCACGTCGCGCAATGCTTCGTGGTGTTGACGCACTGGCAAACGCAGTAAAAGTGACGCTCGGACCGAAAGGCCGCAACGTCGTTCTGGAGAAAAAATTCGGCAGCCCGCTCATCACCAATGACGGCGTGACGATCGCTAAAGAAATCGAGCTGGAAGACGCATTCGAGAACATGGGTGCGCAACTGGTTAAAGAAGTAGCTACCAAAACAAACGACGTTGCCGGCGACGGAACGACGACGGCTACCGTTCTGGCACAAGCGATGATTCGCGAAGGCCTCAAAAACGTAACGGCTGGCGCTAACCCGATGGTTATCCGCAAAGGGATCGACAAAGCGGTTAGAGCGGCTGTTGAAGAGCTGAGAAGCATTGCGAAGCCGATCGAAGGCAAGCAATCCATCGCACAAGTTGCTGCTATTTCCTCCGCTGACGACGAAGTCGGCCAACTGATCGCGGAAGCGATGGAGAAAGTCGGCAAAGACGGCGTCATTACCGTAGAAGAATCCAAAGGCTTCGCTACCGAGCTTGAAGTGGTAGAAGGCATGCAATTCGATCGCGGCTACATTTCCCCGTACATGATTACCGATACGGACAAAATGGAAGCAGTTCTCGATACTCCATACATCCTCATCACCGACAAGAAAATCAGCAACATCCAAGAAATTCTTCCGGTGCTCGAGAAAGTGGTACAATCCGGCAAGCAATTGCTGATCATCGCAGAAGACGTGGAAGGCGAAGCTCAAGCTACGCTGATCGTGAACAAACTGCGCGGCACGTTCACTTGCGTGGCTGTTAAAGCTCCTGGCTTTGGCGACCGCCGCAAAGCGATGCTGCAGGATATCGCTGCTTTGACTGGCGGCCAAGTGATCACCGAGGAGCTCGGCCTTGAGCTGAAATCCACTCGCGTCGACCAACTGGGTAGCGCGCGTCAAGTCCGCATCACGAAAGAAAACACGATCATCGTTGACGGTGCAGGCGACAAGAAAGACATCGGCGCTCGCATTTCGCAAATCCGTTCGCAACTGGAAGAAACGACTTCCGATTTCGATAAAGAAAAGCTGCAAGAGCGTCTTGCCAAGCTTGCTGGCGGCGTAGCCGTTATCAAAGTAGGCGCAGCTACCGAAACCGAGCTGAAAGAGCGCAAATTGCGCATCGAGGACGCTTTGAACGCGACTCGCGCTGCAGTTGAAGAAGGTATCGTAGCAGGCGGCGGTACGGCGCTTGTGAACGTATTCGCAGCAGTTGCCGGTGTGAAAGCCGACGGCGACGAAAAAACAGGCGTTAACATCGTGCTTCGCGCTCTGGAAGAGCCGGTTCGCACAATCGCCGCTAACGCAGGCCAAGAAGGCTCCGTTATCGTTGAGCGTCTGAAAAAAGAAGCTACCGGCGTAGGCTACAACGCAGCTACCGGCGACTGGGTTAACATGATCGAAGCAGGTATCGTAGACCCTGCGAAAGTAACCCGTTCCGCACTGCAAAACGCTGCATCCGTTGCAGCTATGTTCCTCACTACCGAAGCGGTTATCGCCGACAAACCGGAAAAAGACAAACCGGCTATGCCTGACATGGGCGGCATGGGCGGAATGGGCGGCATGATGTAAGAAGGGCGACAAGCCCTTATGCATTAAGGCTTCCGGTTTCGGAAACGCCGTTATAGCAATGATAAGAGACCTTGCATGAGTTCCTCGAACTTATGCAAGGTCTCTTTTTGTTCTTCTCCCTATAATTGTTTAACCTTTTTACAGAACGAAAGGACTCAAACACAAAAAAATGAATGATAACAGGCAGTTTGTGAGATTTTTGAGAGTGTATTTTGCTAAATTTGGTCATATAGTCCCAATTTGTGTTAGCGATTCAGTTATTTTCAAGGAATTTGCGGCTATTGTTCAGAAAAAGTTCAGTGGAAAAAAGTACAATATGTCGTATGAAGAACAAAAACGCATAAATTGTCGAGTGCCATTTGGAGTGTTTTTATTTTGAGTCACCATATTGATACACAAGTTATCAAAGGGAGTACGGAGATGAAGGTATGGAAAGGTAAGTCGCACAACCCGCTCGGGAGAATCGTCACGATGCTGTTAATACTTGTATTCTTGGCTGGCTGCAGCCTGTTTGGAGGCAGAGCAGAACCCGCCGAGAACGGGAAGGACGGGAGCGAGACAGCTCAGAAGATCATCCGCTACAGCGGGGAGAAAAGCAAGGCGATACCGTATGTCTATACGGCCAGAAAAGAACTATCCCTTACCTTTAACGGCATGGGCGACCAAAAGACGATGAAGCGGTTGCTGGATGAGCTGGACGTCTATCAGGTTAAGGCTACGTTCTTCCTGCCGGGGATGCGGGTGGCGGAAGAGCCGGATATCGCCAGAGATATTTTGGCAAGAGGCCATGAGATCGAGAACAACACGTTGAATCAGCTGGATATGAGCAAGCTTGGTTATGAGCAGGTTTATAAGGAAATTCGGCTGAGCAATGAAATTATCGAGAGAGAGACGGGCGTCTATCCCCGCTATATTCGAACCAAGTCAGGCGATTATACGGACGATGTCCGTTTGGCTGCCGCTCAGCTCAGCATGGATGCGGTCGTCAGCTACAATATCAATCCGAAGGACCGCGATATGAAAGACGCCAAGACTATCGGAGAGTACGTGGCAAAGTACATTTCGAGAGGCGGCATCATCACATTAAATACGGATGTGAACCCGGAGGTTATCCCGGCCATCGGTCTCATCGCGAAGGCCGCCGCCGAAATCGGCTACAAGCTTATCCCGCTAAACGAGCTGATGAAGAACGGCGGCGAAAGAAAGCCTTTTGAACAGATTTCCGGCTATGATGCGGCTAAAGTAAACCTGGATTACGAAAACGCAGCGTACAAGCTTATTTATAAGGCCGAGACGAACAAGCAGCAGATCGCTCTCACCTTTGACGATTGGGGCAGCGACAAGACGGTTACCAAAATATTGAATATTTTATCCGAGCACGATGTGAAGGCGACGTTCTTCCTGCGGGCGAAAGGCGTCGAGAGCAACCCGAATCTGGCCAGAGCGATGGTCGAAGGCGGGCATGATGTGGCCAATCATTCCTACAGTCATCCTGTCGTAACGACCTTGACGCCTGAGCAGCTGCAGGAGGATCTCGTAAGGGCTCATCAGGTCATCACGGAGGCGATACAGCAAAAGCCCGTGATGCTGTTCCGGCCGCCGACGGGAGTCGTAGACGATCAGACAGGCAAGGCGATAGCGGCGGTCGGTTATCCGCAGATCGCCATGTATGACGTAACGACGCTCGATTGGGACTCCAATAACAGCGCTGACGATATCGTCAAAGGAATCTTGGATCGGACGCAGAACGGAAGCGTCATTTTGCTTCATATGCTGGATGATATTCATACGATTGAGGCACTGCCGACTGCCATTGAAAGCCTAAAGCGCAAGGGCTTCACCTTCGTGAAGATGGCTGATTTAATCGGCAATTAGAAATATCGAGATACGGAGCTGGATGCAATGGGGTTATATGAAGAGATCGTCGGCCGGCGAGAGAAGATCGCTGTAGTCGGCCTTGGTTATGTGGGCTTGCCCATAGCTGTGGCATTTTCGAGAAAAGTAGACGTCATAGGCTTTGATGTGGACACCCGTAAGGTTGAAGGGTACCGGAAAGGGATCGATGCAACAGGGGACACCGGGGATGCCGCTATTGCGAACTGTTCGGTGGATTTTACCTCGGACGCCGAGAGGCTGGAGGGCGTTCGCTTTTATATCGTTGCGGTTCCGACGCCGGTTCAGAACGGCAATGTGCCTGATTTGCAGTATGTGCGAAGCGCCAGCCGAATTGTGGGTAGGAAGCTGACCAAAGGCGCAATCGTCGTCTACGAATCTACGGTTTATCCGGGGGTTACCGAAGAGATCTGTATACCCATTCTGGAGGCGGAGTCCGGCCTGCGCTGCGGAGAGGATTTTAAGGTCGGCTATTCGCCGGAGCGGATCAATCCGGGGGACAGCGTCCACCGGTTGGAGAACATCGTCAAGATCGTTTCCGCGATTGACCGGGATGCACTAGATGTCGTAGCTAGGATGTACGAGCTCGTCGTTGAAGCCGGCGTATACAGAGCCGAGAGCGTGAAGGTGGCCGAGGCGGCCAAGGTCATCGAGAACGCCCAGCGTGACCTGAATATCGCCTTTATGAACGAGCTGTCGATGCTGTTTAACCGGATGGAAATCGATACGCAGTCGGTGCTGAAGGCGGCGGGCACCAAGTGGAATTTTTTGCATTTTAGCCCCGGTCTGGTGGGCGGACACTGCATCGGCATCGATCCTTACTATTTGACGTACAAAGCGGAGGACGCCGGATATCGCTCCAAAATTATTCTAGCGGCACGACACATCAATGACGGCATGGGTGTCTATATCGCTCAGCAAATCATCAAACTGCTGGTTCGGCTGAGGCTTGATATCAAGAATGCGAGAGTAGGCGTATTCGGCTTGGCTTATAAGGAAAATTGCCCGGATATCCGCAACTCGAAGGTGATGGACATCATTCATGAGCTCAAGGATTACGGGATCATGCCGCTTGTAGCCGATCCTTTAGTGGATGGGAGGCTCGCTTATGAGGAATACGGCATCGAGCTGTCTGCCATGTCTTCTATGAAGGAATTGGACGTTGCGATCGTAGCCGTCCCGCATCGATTGTTTGCGGAGATGAACGTCATGGATTTTGACAAGCTGTACAGCGGCAGCCAAACGAAGGTCATGATCGACGTGAAAGGCATTTATTCCAAAGCGGACTATGAAACCAACGGGTTTGCCTACTGGCGTTTGTAATAATAGGATTGGAGACCGCAGTGGTGATTATTAGAAAGAAAAAGAAGGATGTAGAAGTACTGGCGGTCCCGAGAGCGGACAGGCGAACGCTATCCCATGTACCGGATCCGGAAAATATCCGCGTAACGACCGATCGCAGAGGAATGAAAGCCGCCGATGCCGGCGGCACCGGTGCAGATTCGGACTACTTGAACAAATTGCGGATGCTCAGCTTAAGGTATGTGGCCGATTTTGACGTTTTGCTCATAGCCAAGGGACAAAAGAAGAAAGCCGGCATAAAAGGGCGCGCCGTGGATATTTCTTCGACGGGTTTATTGGTTGAGCTTGACGGAAAGGAAGACAGCTTCAAGGTTGGAGATAAGCTGAATATCCGTTTCGATATCCCCCAGGGTACGATGCCCGAAGGATTCGAGTCGTCCGTGAAGATCGATGCCGAGGCGGTCAGACTCTTTACGCGCTTGCAGGATGATCAAGAAAAGCTGATGGTGGCCTTCCAATTTGCCAAGCCGCTTACCGATTACTTTCAGCGAAAACGATGGGGGTATTCCATCTACACCGCCAGCGGTTTGCTGTTTATTGCCATTGCTTTTATCATGTTACTGCGTGTGGAAAGTATCATTTATTTCAAATACAACTACTTGTTGTATTTGTACAGCCTCACGGCGGCTGCGTTTCTGCTGACTCGCTATTTATTCGGAGCGCTATACAGGGATGTGCCGGTCAATCCCGATTATACGCCTGGCGTCACGATCATTATCCCTTGTTTCAACGAAGAAGAATGGATTCATCGCACGATATTAAGCTGTATGAATCAAGATTATCCGATCGATAAGCTGGAAGTTATCGTGGTCGACGATCGTTCGACGGACAAATCCGTTGAGCGTATTCAGCAGGTCATCGATTTGATCCATCGTGAGGCGGAACGGTATTCGACCAAGGAAAGGCTCAAGATGTTCGTCCTGCCGGAGAACGGAGGCAAACGGGTTGCATTGGTGAAGGGTGTGGAGATGGCCAAACATGATTTGGTCGTGTTCGTGGATTCGGACAGCTTCCTGGAGCCTACTGCGATCAAGCATTTGGTTCAACCGTTTCAGGATCCGCGAATGGGCGGCGTCGCCGGGCGTACGGATGTGGAGAACAAATATACGAATTCCGTCACCAAGCTGCAGACCGTGCGGTATTACATTGCTTTTCGCATCATGAAGGCCGCCGAATCATGGTTCGACAGCGTAACCTGTTTATCCGGACCCTTATCCTGCTACCGAAAAGAGCTCGTTGTGAAGCATGCCGAAGCTTGGCTGAATCAGAAGTTTCTCGGGCAGCCGGCCACCTTCGGCGACGATAGAAGCATGACGAATTTTATATTGCGAACGCATCGCACGGGTTACCAGGATTCGGCTATTTGCTCGACGATCGTTCCTTCGAAGATGAAAGTCTTCTTGAAACAGCAAATGCGCTGGAAACGCTCCTGGCTGCGGGAATCGCTGCGGGCCGGTCTGTTTATATGGCGCAAGGAGCCCTTTATGGCGCTGTTCTTCTATATCGGGTTGATCGTGCCTATCGCTGCGCCTGTTGTCGTACTGTACAATCTGGGTTACGTTCCGCTCGTGCACGGCATCTTCCCCGGCACCTTTTTGATGGGTCTGCTGCTGATGGCGCTGCTGATGAGTCTTGCCCACTTATTGTTTCGCAAAAGTAAACTATGGGTTTTCGGGCTTGTCTTCTGTATTTTCTACGAGCTTGTGCTTTTATGGCAGATGCCTGTCGCTTGGGTCACCTTCTGGAAGTCGACATGGGGCACGAGAGAAACCCCGCAGGATATCGAAGCGAAGAAGCGGAAGGAAGCCAGGAAGCTCAAAAACAAAAAAAGAATCGGATTGCCTTTCTAATAGCAATCATCGGAAGATTCACGGAGTGAGGATCGCAGAAATGACAAAAAGTCGGCGTTCCGCCCTTTATGTCCGCAAGAAAAATCAAATGAAAATCATCAAAACCGTCGTGCAAGCGATCCTTTTGATCGCCGTGGGCGTGCTTCTGTTTCATGCGATATTCGATATCCGCAAATACGACGAGCGGATAAAACGGCATGGACGAACGAGAAAGGGTTCATCGCGCTTTCTTATTTCGGCGTCGGGACGGTCGGGCACACCTAAATTGGTTGCCAAGAGCCAGTTGATACGAAACATCTCCAAGTGCTGCATGATCAGGGCTATACGAACGATATCGCAGCAGGATATTTTGGATTTTTACCGGGACGGGCAAGAAGCTTCCGGACAAAGCCCTCTTTCTGTCCTTGAGGACGGGCGCAACGATTCCGGCTTGTTTGCTCAGCCGCTTCTTGAGAAATACAATTTCAAAGCGACTTTCCTCTCCTACGCCAACAAAATGGGCAACAGCGACCGTAAATTCCTTCAGCCCAAAGATATGTTGAAAATGGTCAAAAACGGCTATTGGGAGCTGGGAAGCAACGGGGTAATCGCCTTTCTTATATCAATATTTTCGACAAAGGAAGGCCGGTTTATCGGCGAGAGGAGACGAAAATCAGCTGCCGAATAAAGAACAATGTGGAGTATTACAACCACTATCTGATGGATTTTATTCGAGACGGCAACATGATCCCGGTGGAAGACAGGACGGCAATGGAAGCCTCGTATCGGCGGGGATTACAAGGCGATGAAGGAAATTTACGGCGATACGCTCGGATTTGTGCCGAACGTCTACATGATCATGCACGCCAACGCCCTTCATGATGGAATGAATCGGCTCGTTTCGGAAGCGAACACCGCCAATATCCGGGGAGATATTCAAGCTGCATTTTAACCGGGAAGGGACAGCCTTCAACGGCAGCAAGGAGAACGTATACGATCTGACCCGCGTTCAAGCCGGCTCCTTACTGGTATACCAACCATCTATTGATGAAAATCCAGAAGGATACCGGCCAGAGCATGCAATTTGTATATGGCGACAAAAAGCGCGCAGACAAATGGAGCTTGCTAAGCGGTGCGGCGCAATTTACCGACAACCGGATCGCATTGACTTCGCCGCCTGACGAAGCTGGCATGTTGTACTTGAACGGCAGCGACGAGTACCGGGATATCCGGCTTACGGCCAAGGCCGCAGGGAATGTAGTAGGCAAGCAGACCGTATACGTCCGTTATGATCGACAGAAGGAATCTTTCCTTCGTATTACGCCTGGATAATAACGAGTTGCATGTCGAGCAGAAAAAAACGGGACAAGCGGGCCCGAGCAGCTATTTACTCAAAAATTGGATCCCATTCGCTGGAGTTCGAAAGATCTCGCCTTCGATAAGGCATCGGTCTATACGCTGGAACAGGCGTCTGCTGGCGCCTCCGCTGAAGAGGAGTATCCCGTCAACATTCGACCAGACTAGAAACATCGAAGTCGTTGTACAAGGTGACGCGTTTGAGCGTCGCGGTAGATAAGCGAGTGCTTCTGGACAAACGGCAAATCGACGGCAGCGTCGGAGCGGGCGGGGGTCGCGCTAGAGTCCGCATCCAGCAAGCAGAACAAAAAAAGACGATATTTATGACGGCGTGTTCGACGGACGTTGCGGTCGTATCGCTGGAAGAAGAGAGCGGCCGTCAAGAGATGCTGTTCAGCAAAAGGTTAACAGGCTGGCAAGGGGGGGTAGGCCAGATTAGAAAAGCGGTTAACGCTTCCGTCGACTGGGCGATCGATACCTTCTAAATCGGAGAGCAAAGGGGAACGCAGCGAAATGTACAAAAGAAAACCTGACCGGCAAACGGGTAGTTTGCATAGCTGCTGTGACGTTCATCCTTGGTATTGCTGCCACGTACGTGCTGAATCATTTACGGATCCGGCGGAACGCAGAAGCCGGTGCAGGCCGAAAGGAAGCTGGAGCTGTCCGCATGGATTGCGGATTGGCAGTGGCGTACCGGTCTAGAGGATTGGCGTGGGATGGCAGACGGACTCGCAAGCGTGCAGGCTTTTGCGGCCTATTTCGATCAGGCAGATGGTCTTTATTTTACGGAGGATATGCATGAAGCGCTACCCCGAATCGCCGAGACTGTCAAGCCAAAAGGTCTCGCCCGGCGTAGAGCTGACGGGTCGTGAACGACCGCTGGCATGGAGACGGTTCTTCGACGCAGAAGGACCCCGCATTGATTACGAGACTGATGGCAACGGACGAGAGCCGCCGCAGGCATATCGATGATATTATTGCGGTGGTCGCCAGGTATGATTTTGGGCGGCGTGGAAATCGACTACGAGAAAATCCGGGATAGCGACTGGAGCAAGGTAGGCATTTTCTACGAGGAGTTGTATCGGCGGCTTCAGGCGATGGGGAAAACATTAAGAATCGTGCTGGAGCCCCGGGCGCCGATCGAACGGCTGACGCTGCCGGAAGGGCCTGTGTATGTGATGATGGCGTACAACCTCTACGGCAGTCCATAGCGGGCCGGGGCCGAAAGCGGATCACGCGTACATCACGAGCTGGCGGGCCGGATGAACCGGCTGCCGGGAGGACAACGCGATCGCCTTTGTCGGCTGGAGGATTCGACTGGGCCGAAGCGGGAAAGGTTGCCGCTTTGACAGAGAAGCGGGCAGCGGAGCTATCGCGAAAGAGTATCGGCTCTCCGGAGCGCGATGCCGGAAGCGGCAGCATGCGCTTCGAGTACCGCGACGAAAACAACGTGAAGCACACCGTCTGGTACGCCGGATCATGTCACGTTGAACGTATGGATCGAAACCGCGCGGCGAGCGGGCTACTATAAAATCGCGTTGTGGAAACTCGGCGAGCTCGGGGATGGAACGGTGACGGGCCTAGGGCGATGACCGGGGTGTGAGGAAATGATGCGGCAAAGGAGTGAAAGTCGATGACATACATAGGCCGTATTACGATGCTGCTTGTCTCGGTTGTCTACTCGGTATGCGGTGCTGTCGTTCTTGGGAACTATTCTGTTTCGTACCTCTTGTTCGCCGGTTGCGGCGCCGCTGCTGCTTGGGTCTTTCGATCGGCTGCTCTTTGTATCTCCAGGATGGCTGCAATATGGAGGAACTGGTTACAACCGCCGATGAAAGCATGTATGTGAATAAACAGTTGCAGCAGTAGCGAAGGTCTATTTTCGGCAGATGGGAAATCGTCCAGGCAAGGCAAACGCAAAAAGGCACTTCAGAGCCCATTGAAGCTCAAGAAGTGCTCTTTCTATCTGCTCTGCCTATACGGCATCCAATTCAACTTCGGTGTGGCGCTGCTGATAGTAAGCGCAGGTTTCCGCTAGTCCGTCACGTAGAGAAAATGTCGGTTCCCATCCTAGCTCTCGAATAGCGGCGCTGTTATTTAGGCGGCTATGGACAATATCGCCGGATCGTTGTGGCATATAATGAGGGACGACCCGTATATTCATTACTTCGCTCATTGCGTGCACTAGCTCGTTTACGGAAGTTTGGAGATTGTAGCTAATATTGTAAAGAGCACGGCTTCCTCGTGTCAGGGCAGCAATATTAGCGGATACAATGTCTTTAACATAAACGAAGTCACGGGTCTGTTCTCCATCACCATAAATAACGGGAGTTTCACCGCGAAGCAGCTTATCCAAAAAAATAGAAATGACACCGCCTTCCCCTTTCGGATCCTGGCGAATTCCATAAGCGTTAGCATAACGCAGAATGGTAAAGTCCAAATCATACAAATTTGCATAAGTTTGTATGTAATGTTCGGGGGTATGCTTGGAAATACCGTAATACGAAATAGGACGTAATGGATGTTGTTCATCAACGGGTAAGTAATCGGGATGACCATAGACAGCAGCTGATGAGGCGTAAACGACCTTTCTAACTTCATGAGCCTTGCATTGCTCCAATAGAGCAATTGTGCCGAGAATATTAACCTTCGCGTCAAATACAGGATCCTTTAAAGAATGCTGAACATCTATTTGGGCGGCATGATGATAAACAATTTCCGGATTAAAATCTTTAAATGCATAATTCAGTGTGCTGGATGTGATATCAAAATTGTAAAATTTAGCCGTTTTATTCAGAAAATCATTTTTTCCGGTAGACATATTGTCCACTACAGCAACTTCATGACCTAATTCTATTAGTGAATCCACCAGGTGTGAAGCAATAAATCCGGCGCCACCGGTAACCATAACTCTCATGAACCCATATCCCCTTAAATTACTGGTGATTTATTATAACGATTTCTATTATACAATAAGTTGGAAATCGAGCCAAACAAAAGATATTGTAAAAGGTAAAGTGGTTCACATTTTGTTTGCCAGTATGCAGGAATTCGTGGTATTGAAAAGGATACCTTAATCATATGCAGATAAATGAGTTTGAATCACAGAAATACACAGAAATGTGATATATTCATGTCACTCTTTGTTGAATCGTGTTATGTGGTGATATAAAATAGAAAAGTGTAGAAAAAGAAAGGTTGCTACAATTTATGATTGATATCCACTCTCATATTTTACCTGGCATCGACGATGGTGCTCAAACGTTGGAAGAGTCGCTCGAGATGGCCCGGGCTGCTTACGCGGATGGGATTCGAACCGTCATTGCCACGCCGCATCATGCGAATGGCAGGTATACGAATGCAGCCGGCAATGTGACAGCAGCTGTTGCTAGTTTGAATGATGCGCTGCAAACCAATGGGATCGACTTACAAGTGCTGGCTGGGCAAGAGATTCGCGTATACAGCAAGCTAGTAGACGATTGGCATGATCAAGCGCTCCTCTCGCTGGATCGTTCTTCCTATATATTGATAGAATTCCCGACGGCTGAAGTGCCCAAAGGAATTGCCGATCTGATCCATGAGCTTCGGATTCTGGGAATAACGCCGATCATCGCCCATCCCGAGCGCAATCAAGAGCTCCTTAATAAACCGGACCGTCTGCGGGAGCTGGTAGAGCTGGGGGCTTTAGGCCAAGTTACTTCGCATTCCATAACCGGACTATTCGGCAAGAAGATCCAAGAGATTTCGATGCAGATGTGCAAAAGCAACCTGATTCATTTCGTGGCATCGGATGCTCATAATATGAGTAATCGTGGGTTTGGGTTGTCGAGGGCTTATGAAACAATAGAAAAGGCCCTCGGTTTCCAGTATTCCGAGTATTATAAGGAAAACGCGAATTCTCTTATTACAGGAGAAATCATTAGCAAGTGGTCTGTTAAGGAAGTCAATAGGAAGTGGTTCCTTTTCTGGAAACGATAATATGTAAAATCCAAACTTGACCAATTCCTATTGAAAGTGCTAAAATATGACTCGAGAGTCTGCAATATTCGACATCAGATTCTATTTTTTTTTGTGTATTTATTTTTTACATATAAAATATTTTGTAGAGGTGAGAGGAAACAATGAAACTAACAAAGAAGGTTTTAGCAACTACTCTAACGGCAGGGCTTGTAGTCAGCTCGATTTCGGCTTTGCCGCTAAGCAGCAAGGGGATTTTTGATAAACTGGGCCTTCAAACTGCGTCTGCCGCAACTTTGCCGGCAGGTGCTACTCAGCTAGCTGCACGCGCAGCAAAAATTCATGATAATATGACTCCGGCTGAGAAAGAGGCAGTTCGTGCAGCCAGAGATCAAATCCAAGCTGCAATATCTGGGACCATTGCTCAAGCGGACTTGGACTTAATCGATCCGGTATGGAATCAAATTAAAGCAAAAATCGGCAATAGCGCTGATTTTCCAAATCTTAAGCAAGATGCAGTCCTGAAGGCATTGCTTCAACAAGCATCCTTCTATAACGGAGATTTTACTAGCCAGCTAGCTTTCTGGGAAGGTTTGAAAAATAACACCATCTTGAAACCTGCTATCAATGATTTACTGAGATTGGGTGGCATCACAAACGGTTTGGATGGAGTTAGCTTCAATGATGTTTACGCACTGGTTGATGAAATAGAACAATCGGGTAAAGCTGCGTTAAACGGCGATTATAGCCTCTCTAATTTTCTGGTTAAAGAGGGCGCAATTAAAGCTGCCATTAAGGCGAAGTTGGAAAGTCTGAAAGGTACCAATCCATTAGTTAAAGCGTTATATGCATCCGGCGTAACGGCTACTGCGCTCGAGCAAGTTACGACCAATTTTAATAATAGATTCAACAAGCTGAAACCAGCAGCACTTGCATTCGCGAGCGCATACTCGAAAGTGCTGATAGCGGAGAAACCAGTAGATCCAGGTACAGGCGGTCCTGGAGGCGGAACGCCTTCTACTGGCGGCGGTACTACAACAACTCCTTCTTCTAACGCTACGCTTGACGAGGCTATCAAAGCGCTTGATGCAATCAAAGATCAACTGAAGAACGCAACAGGCGATAAGAGAGAAGAATTGCTGCAACAAGCGCTTGAGAAAGCACAAGCGGCAATCGACAAAATTGCAGTTCTTGACCTTTCTTCCTCTGTCAAAATTACTGGAGATAAAGCGAAACCGGAAATTGACTTTGCTGCAGTATCGAAGAAAATTGCTGAAATTGTAGCTCAAGTGAAGAAAATAAATGATCAACTGAAAGCATTGGATCCTAACGCTCCTGTCGCTGTTTTTGAACTAAAATTGGATTTTGGAACAGTAGCTGCTAAGACAATTGAAATACCGCTTCTGAAAGATTTGTTGGTTGCTGCTAAAACGAATGGCATCGATTCCATCGCTGTGAAAGTGAATGGCGTAGAAGTAGCGATTGCTTCCGATCTGTTCAGTGCAGACACTACTTTGACAATCGGCAAAGTGGACAAATCAACTGTTGGCGTAGCTACATACGGTAGCTTTGCTTCCGACGTATTCAGCTTTGAATTTACATCGGGTGGACAAGCCGTATCCAACTTCAGCACTCCGGTTGAACTGCGCATTCCGGTAACGGCTACTAACGTTGATAGCGAATTGTTGACGATTGCGAAAATCGTTGACGGCAAGCTGCAATACTTCGGTGGTATGTTTAATAAGGCTGATGGAACAATCAACGGTCTTCGCGGCTCTTTCTCGACATACACAGTAGTAGAAAACAAAGTAAGCTTTAACGATACGGCTTCCGTTAAAGACTGGGCAGGTCGTCAAATCGATGTTGTTGCAGCTAAGGGTATCGTAGAGGGCCGCGCTGAAAAACAATTCGTTCCAAATGAAAAAGTAACACGTGCTGAATTCACCAAAATGATCATCAAAGCGCTTGGCTTGGAAGATGCAAGTGCAACTGAGAGCTTTGCTGACGTTCAAAGCCAAGATTGGTACAAAGTTGCTGTAGCTACAGCAGTGAAATACGGCATCGTAAACGGCCGTACGGACGATAAATTCGAGCCGAATGCTACAATTACGCGTGCAGAGATGGCAACAATCGCAGCTCGTGCATTGACCATTGCTAAAGCATACAGAGAAGTTGCTGATGTGGATGCAGCGTTGAAATCCTTTGCTGATGCTTCGGCTATCAATGCTTCCCTGAAAAGTGGTGTAGCTCTTGCCGCTAAGCAAGGGATTGTCGTAGGTGAAGAAGGCAGCAAGTTCAACCCGAATAACGACTCTACAAGAGCTCAAGCGGCAGTTGTAATCTACCGTTTGCTTAACAAGTAATTGATATAAGGGCATCATAAGAAGATCCTCCTCTCATTTAGATGGGAGGGGGATTTTCCATATAATACTTGTGTCATATAATTATTGTATGTATTACCATGTAGATACAACATATTTGGCTTGGACGCTCCTGGGAGGGTAATAATGGAACTGGATTTGAAGGATTATATTAAGATTATTAGGAAGAGAATTTGGTTAATTGTATCTATTGTCCTAGTTGCTAGTTTCACCACAGGTATTGTCAGTTTCTTTTTCATGGATCCGGTATATGAAGCATCTACTAAGTTGATTGTAAATAAACAAAGCGAACAAGTGGGCACAACAACAGGCCAACTCGATATTAACTCTCTAAATTTGAATATCCAGTTGATTGCGACATATAAAGAAATTATCAAGACAACTCGAATTATGGACAAGGTTGTCAAGGAACATCCGGAATTCAATCTTACCCGTGACGAGCTTATTCAGAGGGTGAAGGTAAACTCCGTCAACAATACACAAGTGATGACACTGGTTGTACAAGACGAATCCTTTGAGAAAGCCTCAGACATTGTGAACGCTGTATCTAGGGTCTTTAAAGAAGAAGTTCCGTCGATTTATAAAGGCGTAGATAACGTCTCCATTCTGAATGAGTCTAATCGTACCGATCAATCCGCCCCAGTGAAACCGAACAAAAAACTAAATATTGCGATCAGTTTCGTTGTTTCGTTGATGATTGCCGTAGGGATTGTTTTCTTGCTTGAGTACCTAGATGATACCATCAAAACAGAAGCCGACGTTGAGAAGTATTTAGGATTACCAACACTCTCTATGATTACCAGAATAAAAGAAGAGGATATGGCAATTGAACCATCAAAAGCTATCCGACAGGTAGGTGAACAGCAGCATGTCCCACTCAAATAATAGCCGACCGATTATTACTCACTCCAATCCCAAATCGCCAATTTCGGAGGCGTATCGAACGCTTCGGACGAATATAGACTTTTCTTCAATAGACGCCAGTATGAGAGTCATGATGCTTACTTCAGCCGGCCCTGGCGAAGGGAAATCAACGACGACGACGAACTTGGCGGTTGCTTACGCCCAAGCCGATAAGAAGGTCTTGGTTATCGATGCAGATATGCGCAAGCCAACGATGCACCATACCTTTCTTAAAACAAATCGTCGTGGTCTTTCTAACGTAATTGCAGGGCAAGCAACCGCGGATGAAGTTATATTGGAAACACAGGTTAATAATTTGTTTCTTATGACAGCCGGCCCCATTCCACCAAACCCTTCTGAAATGCTTTCTTCAAAGAAAATGACAGCCATGCTGGAGGAACTAAAAGAGACATTCGATATGATCATTATCGACACACCACCGGCTCTTGCTGTAACGGATGCGCAAATCGTTGCAACAAAGTGTGACGGGGTTCTTCTTGTGGTTGACTATGGCAGAGTGAAGCGCGAAGCGGCGATAAAGGTGAAAAGCAATTTAGAACATGTAAATGCCAAACTAATTGGGGTCGTCCTCAACAATGTAGATCGGAAAAGTGGAGAGAATTATTACTACTACTATTACGGAAACGAACAAAAGGAAGAAAAGTAAGGAAAGCAAGAAAAGTAAGATTGTGCTAGGAGTGATAAAGTTCCTAGCTGTGCTGCTTTGCTTGAAAAGCGGTAAAGCTAGGAACTTTAGGAGTTACATAGGAGGATACTTATGACTAAGATAAGAAAAGCGATCATACCCGCGGCCGGATTGGGAACTCGCTTTTTGCCCGCAACCAAAGCGATGCCCAAAGAAATGCTTCCCATTGTGGATAAGCCAACTATTCAATATATTGTTGAAGAGGCTGTGGAATCGGGTATTGAAGATATCATTATTGTTACCGGTAAAGGAAAGCGGGCAATAGAGGATCATTTTGATAGTCATTTTGAACTTGAATATAATCTTTTGGAAAAAAATAAGCTTGAACTACTTAAAGAAGTCCAGTATTCATCTAAGCTTGTAGATATTCACTACATTCGTCAAAAGGAACCAAAAGGTCTTGGGCATGCTGTTTGGTGTGCGAGAAAATTTATTGGTAATGAGCCTTTTGCTGTGCTTCTAGGAGATGATATTGTTCAAGCAAAAACTCCTTGTCTACGACAATTAATGGATCAATTTGAAATAGTTCAACAATCGGTTATCGGTGTGCAACCTGTGCCGTATGAAGAAACGTATAGATATGGAATAATTACTCCATTCCATCAACATGATAGACTTTATCAGGTAAGTAATTTTGTTGAAAAGCCGCCACTTGGTCAAGCGCCATCCGATCTAGCGATAATGGGTAGATATATACTTACACCAGAAATTTTTAACATTTTAGAGACACAAGGGGAAGGGGCAGGTGGAGAAATTCAACTCACAGATGCGATACAAAAATTAAATGAGCTACAGTCTGTATATGCTTACCATTTTATGGGGGAACGGTATGATGTAGGAGAGAAGCTTGGCTATATTCTGACAACAGTAGATTTTGCGTTAAAAAATAAAGAGATTAGAAAGCAATTATTGGTGGAATTAGAGTCTATGATTAATCGAGAGAAAGTTAACGGAAATGTGGAGGACAAGTGATGAGTCAAAGAATACTGGGTGGTTCATCCCAAAAATATGATAAATTAAATTCGTTGGATGATAGAAGAATCTTTTTTTCAATTGTCAAAAGAATGATAGATGTGATCCTGTCGCTAGTTATATTATTTATTTCATTTCCTTTTTTGTTGCTGGTTATGCTTGTAATTAGAATTGAGTCTCCTGGACCTGCACTTTATTTCCAAGAGAGAGTAGGAAAAGGGGGGGGGGTATTTAAAATAATTAAACTTCGGTCAATGTACATTGATGCAGAAAGTAATGGTCCTCAGTGGGCGTCTACAAATGACTCAAGAATTACAAAAATGGGTGCGTTTATTAGAAAAACTAGAATAGATGAATTGCCACAGTTAATTAATGTATTGAAAAACGATATGAGCTTAATTGGCCCTAGGCCTGAACGACCAATATTTACGATGAAGTTCAATAATGAAATACCGGGATTTAACAATCGTCTAAATGTGAAGCCTGGACTTACAGGATGGGCTCAGATTAACGGTGGATATGAATTATCTCCGGAGGAAAAGTTACAATACGATATACAATATATAGAGAGACGGTCTTTTTTTCTTGAGTTTAAAATATTTTGTAAGACTATAGTTGTTGTTATAACTGGTAATGGTGCACGATAAGGATGAAAACTATGTACATACAAGGTATTAAAGAAGTATATTGAGACTTTTTTCAGTTTTATAAAATTTTATTATTAAAAAAATTATTTGATTGTGGTCTCGAAATAAGAAGGAAAAGTGAATATGAAATTATTAAAAACAAGTATACTTTCAGCTGGTTCAACAATTATAAAAATTCTATCAGGAATTGTTGTTAATAAAATTATATCAATATATATAGGACCTTCAGGGATTGCTATAATTGGTCAGTTTCAGAATGTCCTATCAATGATTACGTCAGTAGGTACTGGGGCTATTTCAGCAGGTATAACAAAATTTACTGCACAATATAATGACGACCTGAAAAAACGTAATCAATTTATTCAGGCATCAATAACAGTTACAATAATTTGCTCAATTATAGTTAGTTTATTTACTCTTATTATGAAGGATTGGCTATCCGTTAATGTTCTCCATTCTACTGAGTACCATATTATTTTTATCATTGTGAGCATTAGCATTATATTCAGTAGCTTGAATCTTTTATTATTAGCATTATTAAATGGACTTAAGGAAATTAAAATATATATTGCAGCAAGTATTTCAGGTAGTCTTGTGTCTTTATTGCTGGCTTCTGTTTTAACGATCAAATTTCAGATGTTTGGAGCATTACTAGCATTTGTTTTAGTTCAATCGATTGTATTTTTTACAACTATAGTTTTTTTTAGAAGATATAGAGTGCTCGTTGATTTTACGTTTGTTAAAAATATACCTAGAGATGTATATAGCAAGTTAGCTCGCTATTCATTGATGACAGTAACTTCTCTCATAGCAATCCCCGTGGTACAAATACTGATTAGAAATGCTATTATTGAAAGTGATTCCCTTGAAGCCGCTGGATTTTGGCAGGCAACAGTAAAGATTTCGGATCTTTACTTAATGGTTATAACAACTGCTCTTGCGACTTACTATTTACCGAGACTATCTGAAATAAAAGGTGAGCAAGAATTGCGAAATGAAATTATTATAAGTTATAAAATAATAATTCCTTTCGTTTTATTAAGTTCATTATTAATGTATGTTTTAAGAGGTTTTATTATAAACATACTATTTACCTCTGAGTTTCAAGGGATGAGTCCACTTTTTCTATATCAGTTAATAGGAGACTGTTTTAAAATGTGCAGTTGGGTATTGGCATATTTGATGATCGCAAAGTCAATGACAAAGCTGTATATTTTTACTGAAATAATATTTTCCTGTATATACTATTTGTTATCAATATACGCCCTTGAAAAGTTTGGAGTAATAGGAGTAACAATGGCTTATGCAGCACACTATTTTATCTACTTGCTTACTGTGTTGTATCTTTTTAAAGGGGTTTTTATAAAAAACATTAAAAAGTAAAGACGTTTTATCTTAACGCGAGCTTCATCGGTGGTGAAATGCATAAATGCTACTCTGCACCTTTTTGGCTCTAGTTACGAGTTTACATTCGTAAAGGCAAATCGCTCGACAATTCCGCAGTCGACGGATTACGGTTACCATAATAATCTCGAGTCGTGACACTGATCACAATTTTGGTGACAGACTGCTAGAAGAAGTAGGCCGTTTCTGGATCAAAGGTCTGATAGAGAGCCGCGAGTATTAAAAAAATGATCAACCATGTCGTTGGAGGTGCTGTCGATATACTGTAGTTCGATGGCTTTTATCCGCATCTAGGAGCAATCGTGTCAGAGCCCTTCCTTTGGAGATAAGATCCTGCAATCTTTCACATTCTTCAGCTTAAAAGACAAACGGATATTTATCCTTTGGTATAAGTGCCTCTTTTTGTATTACTATACCGCACTCTCTCTGCTAGACATTTTGAACTGATAGATTACTAGAGAGTATTATCTAGGTTTATAAGGAGAATAGACAGATGAAAAAAATACTGCTTCTAGGGGAATATAGCGGAGTACATACTAATTTGAAGGAAGGGCTACAAGAAATTGGTTATGATGTCACTATTGCCTCGGGAGGGGATGGCAAAAAGAAGTTTAAAGGAGATATTGATATATCTCTAGTGGGCAAGTTTAAGATATCCAAATTTGTACATTTGAAAAGAATTTTGAATAGTTTCGCTGGTTATGACCTTGTTCAATTTATTAATCCTTATATATCCCACAAGCTGGGGGTGTTAATGTATAAGCATATTTATGAGAATAATGGACCATCTTTTTGTCTAGCAGCAGGTGATGATGTTGAATTTACCCGCTTTACACAGAATAGGGGATTTTCTAAATACTCACCATTTGATTATGAATTGGAAAATAATATAGAACTTCCATATAGCAGTATTTTTGATATTTATTTACATAATAAATTCATGAAAAATATCAAGGGCATTATTCCAATTATGTACGAGTATGCTGAGAGTTATAGAAGCAGCGTATATAAAAATAAACTAAAGAATACTATTGCAATGCCTATTAACTTATCATCTATAAAGTATACAGAGAACAGAATAAGTAACGGAAAGCTTAAAATATATCATGGTGAATTAAGACCCTTATTCAAAGGAACTCCATATATAAAAGAAGCAATGGGAATTATTAAAAGCAAGTATCCAAATGACGTGGATATTTTACACGCAGGAATTCTTCCTTTACAACAATATTTGGATATTATTAAAGATACTAACGTTATTATGGATCAATGTAGAAGTTATTCATATGGAATGAATGCGGTCTATTCAATGGCTCAAGGGAAAATAGTAATGAGCGGAAGCGAGAAAGAATCTCTAGAAGAGTTCGGTGAGTCTTCTTGTCCTATAATAAATATTGAACCAAGCACACAGCAGATTGTTAAACAACTAGAGTTGCTTATCGAAAATAGATATAGAATTACAGAATTGGGCGAGCATTCAAGGAAATATGTCGAATTAAAGCATTCCCATATTAAAATAGCTAAGGAATATGAAGAAAGTTGGGAGTTAAAGGGCTAATGCTAAATTATTAGCTCTTTAACCGTTTGTAATAAAAAAATCTTCGAGCATGAGTTATATGGGCAAATAGAAAACTTGGGCGTGTAGAATAGTATAAGTATGAAAAAGTTAGTCGAAATTATTAGGGAAAGGTGACTATAAGTGTATCATATTCTTAACGAGCCCCAAGGTACGAGGATAAACTTTCTAAAATCACTTTATATTTTTCTTGTTTGTATATATGCTTTCATCTCTTTAAAGCCATTCTATATCTGGAAAAATGAACGATTATTTATCTTTGGAGCAGCGGCCTTATTTTTAGTGGCTATTTTAATGTATCTTTTAAAAAATAAAAGAAAAATAGATAATAACATGATTTGGTTCTATGTAACAACTTTGCTTTTAGTGATTCCCTATGCGTTAACAAATGATATTTTAAGTTACAAGGGGACTTTCTTAGTTTTTTTTCTTCCAATTTTATGTTTTATCAAAAAAACTGATTGGATTAAATTATATCGCTGCTTTTCAGTAATACTAGCCATTTCTTATATACCCGGAATACTGGCATTTTTTATAGTGTTATTAGGAATAAATTTAAACATGTCGACCATAGTTCACCCAAACGGAAGAATGTATTTTGAATTACTAGGTTCAATTTTTTGGATTACTGACTACGGTTTTTTATTAAGATTACATGGGATGTTTTACGAACCAGGGGTAGTTGGAACATTTAGTGCGTTAATACTAATCGCTGATAATGTTAATTTAAGAAAACATATCAATAAGATCCATCTTATTGCAGGCCTTTGTTCAATTTCTACAACTTTCCTTATTTTGATTTTATTTTACTTTGGAATTAAGAAAAGAAAATCATTTCTTATACTAAGCGTTTTTTTAGCAACGCTTATTTATATTGTTCCACAAAACACAGATCTAGGAGTCGCATTAAAATATAATTTTATTGAGAAAATGCCTTTTTCAGAACACGATAATCGAACTACGGAATCCTTTGATTATAAATATTACCAATTTATGGATAAAATGACGATTAAAGAGATGTTTTTTGGGATAGGTAGGAGCAGCTATGAAGAGAACTTTTCTGGCGACTTGTCCTATACGTGGAAGCAGGAAGTAATAATGCATGGATGGATTTACTTTATTTTTTTAATTATATATATGTTTTTACATGCTTTTAGAACCAAAAATAGTGATGCAAAATTATTTGCATTAGTATTCGTGTTGTCTTTGTATCAAAGGCCGGATATCATAAATATATCATACTTCTTAGTTTTTTTCGGAGGACTCTATAGTATATCCCATAAAAAAGAAGGGCAGATAATATATTGATATTATTATGATGTGATATGATATGGAATATTATAAAGGATGAGGGATCCAATGCCAAAAGTAACAGTATTAATGCCTGTATATAACGGTGAAAGGTACCTAAGAGAATCGATAGAAAGTATACTAAATCAAACATTTACGGACTTTAAGTTTTTAATTATTAATGATGGTTCAACTGATAAAAGCGTTGAGATAATAGAAGAATATAAAGATTCGAGAATACAATTAATTCATAATTCAAATAATATTGGGTTAATTGCGACATTAAATAAAGGATTGGATTTATCTGAGGGAGATTACATTGCAAGAATGGACTGCGATGATATAAGTCTTCCTAGAAGGTTGGAGATACAAGTTAATTTCATGGATAACAATAATGACATATCGGTTTGTGGGACAGGAATTGAAATAATCGGGCATAAATCATTTAGCCCTTATATAGTTTCGAATTATAATAAAATAAAAAATTATCTTGTAGTGGATGACTGTATAACTCATCCTACAGCAGTGCTTAGAACTGCTGTTATAAAAGAAAATCAATATTATTTTGATAAAAACTATGTGCATGCTGAGGACTACGAATACTTTCAAAGAATCAGTGAAAAATATAAAATTGAGAATCTAAATGAGATTCTACTACAATATAGATTATCCCCAGAGGGAATTAGTAGAAAGTTTGTACTCGATCAATTAAATATGGCAGCTCGTATTTCTACGGAAGCTCTTCTTAGAAGAGGGATTCCCTTTGAAAGACAACCATATATAAAACTCTCACTGGAAAGACAGGAAATACGTGAAGCTAAAGGTAAAATAGAAGATTTGAAATTGTTATGTAATCTTGATAATGATATAAAGGAAATAATTCGTTTTTTGTGGTTAGACATTTGCAACCGAGGGACATACCACGGTTGGTGGGCATTTAAAGAATTATATTCAATTAAAAAAGTAAATATGTTAGGCTTGAATATTAAAATGCAGTTTAGATTCCTAATTAAGTGCCTTATAAAAAGGAAATTATCTCGATAAAAGGATGATGTATATTGAAAAGAGTAGTGTTTGTTGCAGCAAATCCAATAGACCCTGATCCTAGAGCTGAAAAACAAATAATCACTTTAAAGAATAATGGTTTTGATGTTTTTGCCTTGGGATGGGATAGAAGTACAAATAAAAACGTCAGAGGTTCGATTGACAATATTGTTGTTTATAGAAAAGGTATAAAAAGCCAATTCGGGAGTGGAGTAAAGAATCTTATACCTCTAATCAAATGGCAGTTTATCGTATTGTTTTTTTTAATTCGAAATAAAAAAATGTATGATATAATTCATGCGGCAAATTTCGATACTGTCCTACCTTCAATCATTGTTAAATTTTTATTTGGAAAGAAAGTGATTTATGATATATATGATTTTTATGTTGAATCCTTTTTAGTTCCAACAAAACTAATTAGGATAATTAAATGGTTAGATTTCTGGGCAATTAAGAATGCGGATGCGATTATTTTACCAATAGAGTATCGTAAAGAACAAATAGCAGGAAGCAAATATAAAAAAATAGAGTTTATTCATAACACACCTTTTAATATTGATGTGTTTTCTCATAGAGTAGAGGAAAAAAGTTCTCTTATCATTACTTATGTAGGTATACTTTCGGAAGATCGTTTTTTAAAAGAAATGGTTCGAATTGTAAAAAAAAATCAAAACTTTGTACTTCATTTGGCTGGATTTGGTATAGAAGAGAAGGCGATAATTAAGGAAATTGACAATGCTTCGAATATTTATTTTTATGGAAAGGTGGATTATATAAGAAGTCTAGAGTTATCTGCGAAAGCTGATGTTTTATTCTGTATATATAATCCTAGTATCCCTAATCATAAGTATTCTGCTCCAAATAAAATGTATGAAGCTATGATGCTAGGTAAGCCAATTATTGTAGCTAAAGGAACAGGAGTCGATAAAATTGTTGAAAATGAGGAAATCGGATTAGTAATAAACTATTTCGATTCTATAGATGTAGAAAAAGCTCTTATCTACTTGGATAATAACAAGGAAGAACGGAAGAGTATGGCTATTAATTCAAAGAGGGCATATCTAGAAAGATATTCGTGGAATGTAATGGAAAAGCGACTATTACAATTATATTCCGATTTATAAAAGACTTGTTCATAAGGGGAAGTTTATGAAAATACTATATGCTATTACAAAAGCTGAATGGGGGGGGGCTCAGGTCCATGTATTTGATTTAATTATGCATGCTGTACAGAATAAACACGAGTGTGTTTTGGTGTCTGGAGAAGAAGGAGAGTTAGTTGAAAGGGTTAGAGGATTAGGTGTAAAAGTAGTAATTTTAGAGACATTAGTACGTGAAATTAGAATTGTAAAGGATATCAAGGCAATCATGGGGTTTATTGGTATTATAAAAAATGAAAGACCTCATATAGTACATGTTCATTCGTCTAAAGCCGGTATAATAGGTAGACTATCTTGTAAATTAACCGAAGTACCCGTAATTTTTACAGCTCATGGCTGGGCTTTTACCGAAGGAGTATCTCGATTTAGAAAAAAAATGTTTAGATTAGTTGAAAGGATATGTGCAAATATAAGTACTAAGATCATATGTGTATCAGATTTTGATCGAAAGCTAGCTCTGAAAAACAATGTGGGTAATGAGAAAAAACTTATAACAATTCATAATGGAGTAAAAAATGAAGATTTTTTATTAGAGGGGAAACCCGACAATCTTGTTAGAATTATTATGGTGGCAAGGTTTTCTTCACCAAAAGACTATAAAACATTACTGCTCGCACTGCCAAAATTATCTGGAACATTTAAAGTTCTATTGGTTGGTGATGGTGAACTATTAGAGCAAACACAGGAAATAGTATATGAATTAAATTTAGAAAATGTAGTTGAGTTCCTTGGTATGAGAAAAGATGTAAAACAACTATTAAAGAATTGTGATATTTTTGTACTTACCTCCAATTACGAAGGCTTACCAATTAGTATTATTGAAGCTATGGGAAGTAGTTTGCCAGTTGTCGCTTCCAATGTTGGAGGTGTAAATGAACTAGTTATTGAGAATTATAATGGTTTTTTAGTTGGACGCGGTGATACCATTAAAGTTGCAGAAAGTTTACAAAAATTACTGGATAACAAGATATTAAGAGAAGAAATGGGCCAAGCTAGTTATAAGCGATATAATGAAATGTTCACCTTAGAAAAAATGCTGTCTAAAACTTTTTCACAATATGACATTGTATTTAATACAAAGATTGGACAATAAAAAGCTTCTTCGCTGCAGTGAATGTTTGATGTCTGATCAATAGAGAATGCGTCAATACTACTAGGTAACATGATTAATAGGGTGATAATGACAATGTGGAGCTAAATGAGCAGTAACGACAATTTAATTACGGAGATGTTTAAAGTAGCATTAGAGCTTGAAGAACCATGGAAATTAACACATATTGAATACGATGAGAAAGATGAAGCTTGGCATCTTTTTATTGATTTCGAACGAGGCTCTATGTTTGCTTGTCCGCACTGTGGCACAGCATGCAAAGCATACGATGCAGAGAAAAAGCAGTGGCGACATCTCGATTTTTGGAACTGGAAAACGTATATGCATGCACGGGTTCCAAGAACAGAATGCCTAAATTCTGTTAAATGGTCGCGACCCAAGTCACACTTTACGCTGAAATTTGACGCATGGGCAATGCGACTGATGGCTGAAATGCCTGTAAATGCTGCAGCGCGAGAGCTAAGAGAGCACGATACTCGTATGTGGCGGATTCTCCACCATTACGTGGATCAAGCCATGTCAGAACTGGATTTATCCCAGGTAAAACGAATTACGGTAGATGAAACTTCATCACGCCGTGGTCATCGCTATATAACTTTGTTTGTGGATGTAGACACCAAGATGGTATTGTTCGCTAAAGAAGGAAAAGGCAAAGTTACTCTTACGCGTTTCAAACAGCATTTACTTGATAAAGGCGTAGAAACGGCGCAAATAAAGGGATTTTGCTGTGATATGTCTGCTGCATTTATCTCAGGAATAGAGGATCAATTCCCTAAAGCAGAAATAACATTCGATAAGTTCCATGTCATGATGATGGCGAATGAAGCCGTCGATGAAGTGCGTAAAACCGAGCAAAAAGAAGAGCCACAGCTAAAGCGAACCAAATATTTCTTTGGTTAAAAAATGAGGTAAACCTGAAGGAGAAGCAGAAAGAAGAACTTCAAAGTCTTAAAGATAGCAACTTGAAAACCGGCAGAGCTTACCGATTAAAGTTAGCTATGCAAGATCTGTGGACGACACCGCATCTACTCGCTGATGTATATTTACGCCAGTGGATCGGCTGGGCAAGGCGCTCACAGTTGGAACCAATGAAGGATCTTGCCAGGACCGTGAAAAAGCATGAAGAAGGCATTCTTCGTTGGTTTCATATCAAAATGACAAATGGCCTGCTCGAAGGAATAAATGGACTTGTGCAAGCAGCCAAACGAAAAGCACGCGGTTACAGAAACGTTCAAAATCTGATTGCCATGGTCTACATGACCGCTTACAAGCTTCGGCATCCAATATGCTTTCAGCACGCAGGTCCTAAACCCGTCCCTTTTATACCAGTTTTTAAGAATCTCCTAATTTCATTGGTAACTATGAGCCCTATTTTATGTGGCATTACCCACCCAATAGAGCGAAGAGCCAATAAAAAGTGTGTTAATCGAAGATAAATATCTACTTTAATTTTGTGATCGGTTAATATAGTACTAATCGAGAGGTATTGATTTTCATGATTGAAATGCGAAGCATATCCAAAAAAGTACCGGAAGCAGGCAACGAAGTCAGCGTCCTCAGAAACGTCGATCTATCAATCGCTGCTAAAGAGTTCCTTTCCATCATGGGGCCCTCGGGCTCTGGAAAGTCTACTCTTTTGAACATTCTAGGTTTACTGGATGTACCGACTTCGGGTGAGTATTTCTTCGAGGGAACGAATGTCAGCAAGCTGAACGGACGAGCATTGGCTGAATTCCGTAACAGAAGAATTGGCTTTGTCTTTCAATCTTTCATGCTGATACCTCGTCTGAGTGTGAAGGAGAACGTAGAGATCCCCCTACTCTATACTATATGCAGCTCTAATGAGCGGAAAAGACGAACCGAGACCGCCCTTGAGCAGGTGGGTCTTCTACATAAAGCTAAGGAGCCGGTGATTCATTTATCTGGCGGACAGAAACAAAAAGTGGCTATTGCGCGTTCTATTATTAACGAACCCGAATTGCTGCTAGCCGATGAGCCGAGTGGTAATCTGGATGCGGATTCGAAAGAAGATATTCTACGAATATTCAAGTCGTTAAACCATGCGGGGAAAACCATTGTGATGGTCACGCATGATTGGGAAGTGGCACAAGTCGGCAAGCGGATTCTCACGTTGAAGAATGGCCAATGGACCGAGACACCTTCACTGACGAAAGCTGAGGTGAAGACAGGATGAGGTTGATCAGAACGTTTGGCGTTGCTTTTCGGGGGCTATGGGGTTATCCGGTAAGAACTTGGCTTGCGGTATTAGGTATAGCGATAAGCACGCTGCTTGTCGTTTTCTTGCTTTCGGTGCTATATAATTTTAGAATTAGCCTCGTTGGCCAAATACAGAGTGTTGGTGTGCAGCAAATTGTCGTTGTGCCAGGTAAGTTATTAAATAGTGGCAAAAACATTAGCCAAGTGAACCTATCCAGTCTTCTTTCGTATACTTCGGTCACAAGTACCCTCACTTATCAGGATGTCATAGATGTGAAGGCACAGGTGCCGGAAGTCGCAGGAGCCGCCCCTCAGCTTGAGACGATCACACGAATGACGGGAGCAGGGAAAGGCGCTGAAGTGATGTATACGGGCACGCTGCCGGACTACGCCGATATGTATACGTTTGAGCTGGAGGAAGGGCGGTTTTTTACAGAGGAAGAAGCGAAGCTTGAAGAACCGGTTATTGTCCTTGGACAGACGGTTAAACAGTTGTTGTTCGGGGAAATGAGCGCTATCGGCAGTAAAGTGCAGGTGAAAGGAATTGATTTTACTGTCATTGGTGTCTTGAAGGATAAGCAACTCATAGGATTTACCTTTAATGAACGGGTATATACTGGCTATCAATTGGCAGCCAACACAGCAAATTTGCAAAATGCGTCGATGCTCTTTTTTAAAGCGCAAACTGCTGAGGGGCTAGAGGCCGTTAGGCAGAAAATTGCCACAGTAATCATAAGGAACCACAGTGGGATACAGGACTTTGGTTTGATGGCACCAGAAGGTGCACTGCACGTTGTGGATACGATTGCGGATTTGGTGACGGCCATCGCGCTCGGCATTACGGGGGTTTCTTTTTTGGTCGGGGGGTTGGGAATTATGAATGTTATGCTTCTTACCGTTAAGGAACGCACTCGAGAGATCGGCATACGTAAAGCGGTTGGCGCTGAGTGGTGGGATATTCTGTTGCAGTTTCTCCTGGAAGCTGCCTATATAAGCGCATTCGGATGTGTACTTGGATTAGCTGGATCGTATGGCCTGCTTCATTTGCTTCACCACTTTTTCCCGGTCCTCTCTACTATATTCCCTCTTGAATGGGTTGCTGGAAGTTTATTGTTTTGTGTTTCGTTAGGTTTGTTGTTTGGCATTATTCCTGCGGTAAAAGCTTTGCGAATTAAGCCGATCGACGCGCTGCGCTATGAGTGAGTTAATTGCATAAATTCGCGCTAGGATTGGAGGGACAAGCATGCGAAAAGGGATTATTGTCACTGTATCTGCTGCTTTGAGCTTTATTTTGATTACAGGATGTTCTTCGTTTTCTTCGACAGAGCAGGCAAGCGCTCCTCCTCAGGCAACGAACAATGTCAGCACGAACCTTCCAAAGCAAACGGAAGCCACTCCGGGGGGATCTGCTGATGCAGCCCAAACCGAAAAGCCACCTACCCCATCTAATCCTCCTGCTAAAATCAATGAGAAAGATCAAGAAGGACAGCAGCAGGGCAACTCAACTAAGCAAGGCGAGGGTGGGGATAAAAGTCCTCAACCAAAGGAAACTCCATCGGGAAATCAAGCTGGTACTGGAACTGCTAAAGTAACGAAGGAGCAGGTGAAAGAAAAGTACGCAGGGCAGCTCGAAGACCTAAAAAGTTATTATTCGGGTCAACTACAGAGCCTCTACAATCAGGCAATGGCTTCTAAACAGAACGAGCCATCCAAGAGTGACCTTTACGATACCTATTTAAAGAAAGCGGCGGCTTTGGAGGAAGAATCTCAGGCTAAAGTGAATCGACTTCTTCAGCAGATGAAGGAGGAATTAACCAAGCAAAGCCTGGCTGCTGATAGTGTAAATGAGCTACGTTCCGCTTATTACGCCGAAATGGCGAAGGTTAAAGAGAGTTTTGCAGGGAAAGTAAAAGCCGGTTAGGGATCCGTAAATGGGATGTTAGTTACATGACCGCAAGCTTGACAATGGAATCTGTCAATAAAGAACGACTTGCTAGGAGGCCGGATGAAGATGAAGAAGATTCATAAGATAGTTCTCTGGTCAGGCGGAGTAGTTGCTATAGTTGCTGTTACGGCTTATATGGGGATGAATTATGCAGTTGATCGAGTCATGAATTCGCTTGTCGCATCGGCTATACAGGCAGAGGCAGATCCCTCTAGCTTGATTTCTGGAGATAACCAGAGCGTTCCAGTACAACCCGAGACGTCCCCTTCAGCTTCTGCAAAAGATGCGACAGAAAAGAATCCTTCGGAAAAGACGGCAACTGCCAGTACAGATCTAGAGGCTGGCGATAAAAGCGCAACTCAATCGATTCCGAACCAATCCGGAGGAAGTGAGGAGAAGCAAACGACCCCAGCATCTAAGACTTCTGATTCGACATATAAAGCTGAAATCTCTACGGATAAAGCCAAAAAGGTCCAAGAGGAAATTACCGTAAAGGAAAAGGCGATGATCTCTTCGATCTTACTGAAAAAATTGGGAGCTTCTGATATTTCTGCATTCCTCAACATGTCCAAAGGAGGGGTGTCTGAGGAAGAAAAGCTGGAGGCCAAACGGGTTATTCTCCAAAAACTTAGTGAGGATGAATATAACCAACTTATTGCTATTGCTGCAAAGTATGGCTTGAGTCAAGGACATTCATACAAAGAAACAGCCCGTTAACGGGAATAAAAAAAGGGGAATAGAAGATGGTATCCAAATTCAGTATGAAAATGATCAAAATACTTATTGTCACTGGTGTATTATGGTGCACAGCTGTAACAGCTTACGCCGAGCAAACACCTAAGCAAACAGAAGTTTATTTTGCACCCCTGCAGTATGTATTTGAGGGAAAGCAGTATACACCTCCAGAAGGCCAACAAGGCTTCATCTATAACGGAAGCACCTACGTGCCGCTTCGCTTCATCTCTTATGCACTAGATCAAGATGTTCAGTGGGATCAGACGAGCTATACCGTGACCGTTCAGAAGCCGGATAAACAAGCGATGGTGTCCATACAGGAATACAAGATGAATAGAGAAATCCGCGGAGAGCTGAAAAAAGCAGATGCCTCTAACCTTGCACCGACGACGATACCTGTATATTTAGAGAAAGTTACATATGTCTTCGACGGAACGACCAAAGAACCATCTGCTGATTTACCAGGGTTCATTTACGAGGATTCCTTGTATGTTCCCATACGCTTTTTCTCCGAATCGCTCAATCGCCAAATCGATTGGGATCAAGAGACCTATACGGTTTCTGCGGTAACGGGTGATCAGAAACCTTCGGAGCAAAAACCTGAAGCGGGTACAGAAACCGGTTCTAAACAGTCTTCCGATTCGCTTATCTCTGCGGCCAGAAACCAACTCAGCTCCATGGAATCAAGTGCGACTAGTTCCTTTATGAGTATGGCACTATCGTATTTGTCCAGCAGCAATCCGACCGAAAAGGCTGCCATTAAAGCACAGGCCGAGGCAGCACTGGCCCAGATGGATGCTCAAGTTTCATCCATTACCGGGTCACTAGAGTCCGAGTTAAAAGCCAATGGCTATGATACAAGCCCTGCTGACGCCATGCGGAAAGAATACGCCGATAGGAAAGCGGCAGGTAGAGCACAGCTGGAGCAACTGAGATAAGTCATCTGGCAGTACAAAAGAACCTCCCCGAAAAGGAAATTCCTTTCCGGGGAGGTTCTTTTTATTTAATAGTAGTTAAGTGGCTATTCAATAAATCCTGCTTTGCTCAAAAGTCGTTTCAACATGGTAGCAGATTGTGCGCGAGTTGCATTCTCATTGGAAGCAATCGTCGTATCTGTCATACCGTCCACGATACCTGCTTTTACGGCTGCAGCAATTTCGTTTTTAGCCCATACGATTTTGTTTGCATCAGTAAACTTCGCTAGCAGAGCTGCTTGCTCAGAAGCGGAAACGGTTGTATCTTGACCTGCGAACTTCAGTGCGCGGACAACCATAGCAGCCAACTCTTCACGAGTGATGGAAGCGTTCGGTTTGAACGAACCATCTTCATAGCCATCGATGAGGCCGGCAGCTTTAGCTGCTGCTACAACGCCGGTGTACCATTCGCCAGCTTTCACATCAGTGAAGTATGTAGCGGAGGTTGCCGAAGCTGTAAGACCCAGCGAACGAGTTACGAGAGCTGCGAACTCTGCGCGAGTAATGTTGCGGTCTGCTTCAAAGATGTCGGCAGCCGTTCCTTCCACGATCAGCTTGCTCGCGAGCAACTCAATGTTTGCTTTGGCCCAGTGAGATTTAATATCGCTGAACGTGTTGGAGACTTCAACGACTGTGTAAATACTATTACCCGTACGCATGAATTGAGCTTCTTTGCCTGTGACTTTACCAGGAACAAAAATCAGTTTCTTCGTAACGGGATCATACATGACGATTGTAGTCGTTTTAGAAGCATCTTTATTCAATGGCAGCTTACGTTTAACATAAGTCTGTCCGAAATCGTTGATTGCCATTGACTTGCCATCAGTTGTAATAGCCGTAAGGTTGAAGTCTACCACTTCCGACAACGAGCTTGCGCCAGCAGCACTAATAGCTTCTAATACTGCTTTAGATGCATCGCCGGTCAGTTTTTTCATTTCGAGCTTAAGCTCGGTTAAGTTATCAAAGCTTAGAACGGAAAGAGGAAGTTCATAAGTACCATTCTCATTCACGACAGTTAATGTAGCGCCAGGTTTCTTGGCGGCATCCACTAAGGCTGAAACAGGGATAGTTAATGTTTCGCCAGTTAGTTTAATGGTCACATTCAAGTGAGCGGCTAGCGATGCTTTCAATACATCGGCGTTAAGGGTACCGTTGGAAGTTAACTCGGATGCTGCATTGTTGTTTGAACCTCCGCCACCTCCGCCGTTACCTCCGCCAGATGAAGGTGGGCAGTTGCTAGTACATCCAGGATCAACAGGCTGCCTGTAAACGTTACTGGATACCGCTTCTTGAACACCATTGGCAAAAGACTTTAAAATAAGCGGGTTATAACTCGCATCCGTAACGGACATCGTGAAGTTATACCAGTAGTTCCCGTATACATCGGCATTCACGTATGTAGCTTCAACAGGCGTCAAGTATCTTGTGCCATCCTGCGAGTATACATTAACCGAAACGCTGCCGTAGACAGAACTGTAAACTTGGCCGGTTACCGTACCGTTTGCGTTGTAAACGATGTTAGAAAAGCCAGAAGCGGCGTAACCAATGACGGGCATTAGAATCGATAAGAACAGAAGTGAAGCTAGTAGTGTTGATGTTTTCTTCATGAAAATAGTTTTAAGCATTGAAAAAGTTCTCCTTTCTATCGTAAGTGTGGTTACTAAAAGTAACCGAAAGCTTAACGAGAGTTTGATTTCACCTCCTTATCCCTAATAAAGATGTTGATCTAGTAGACTCCAACACCTCATGGCAATTTGAGATATCATCCTTATACCTTTCGAATGCAGGTCCGTAATATAAGTCCGTTGAAATAGAATATTATTCTAATAATGCATTTTAATGGTATTTATTTACACTAAATAACACATTTTCTTCTTACTCTTCTAAAAGACGCAGGGAGCACAGGAATTGTTGCATGGAAAATGGTGTAAAAATAGAAAAGCACTCTTGAGCCTTGGCTCATGAGTGCTTTTAACAAATTATTGCAGCAATGGAGCATTTACTAAGGTTTGTATCTGTGCTGCTTCATTCGGGTCCTTAGCAATGAGTTTATTATAAAGGCCTTGATCATTTTGCTGTTGTTTTTGCAAAGAAGCCAAATACCAACGAGTCATTAGTCGATTCATCTGATTATCGAATTTCTGCTCATTGGCGCCGGCTTTTAAGATGGTTGATGCACTCGCGAAGTCACCTTTAAGGAAATGAATTTGCCCGATCGCAAAAGCGATCCTGTCTGTCACATAAAACTCGCGTCCCTGGGTCTGCTCCTTCGGTAAGAGCTGCAGTTCCTTCATACGTACAAGAATATCGTCATAGAGCTGAAGAGCATGGTTCCACGAACGTTCGGCATCTTGCTTTTTCTGTTCACTTCGTGCTTTATCTCCCTTGGTTAGCTCGAAGGAAATAGCTTCCTCATACATGGTAATTTCCCAAGGGAAGTTGATAAGTGCTTGATTCATGATACCCTCAGCCTCATCAAGGTTCCCCTTCTTCATCAGTTGAGAATATTTTGCCATCATAAGAAAACGATTATTCGGGTCTTTTTGTAAAATGTCCTGAATAGTCGAAGAGGCTTCTTCGAAATATTTTTCGTCCTTCGTTTGCTCATAGGCTTGTGAAAGAATATTCGATTTAAATAACGAGTATTCCGGATGACTAGGATTCCGGTCGATTGCTTTATCCACCGAGGTCATAATTTCTTGGAACGAAGCCTTGCCTCCTTGTGCGGCTGCATAGGCAGATTTATAAAGCTTATCGGCAGTTAGAAGGCGAACGGAAATAATTAAGAATACGACTGCAAACACACCAAGTAGAATAGGAAAAGCCTTCGATGCTTTCGCGGAAATCTTGCTGCCGAACTTCAATAATGTTTCCGTATCATCGGGACCTCCAATCATAGCTCCTAAGCATAAGAATAATAATGCAGCGATGTAAGCATAGCTCATATTAAAATCAATGATACTGTGTATCAGCAGTGAGATCGCAATGATGAAGTATAATAATCGTGCATCTTTTTGTTCGGTTGAACTTCTGAAATAGGTCCGGATAAAAAGGTAAAGGCCATAGAATAAGAAGATGGTCAAAACAACAGTGCCCAAGATGCCAGTTTCGACTAGGTACTGCAAGTAAAAATTGTGCGCTTGGCGGCTTGTGTACGGGTTGTTCTGATATTTCTCATAGAGTGCTGCCCAACCTCCCCCGCCTGCTCCTAATATTGGGTAATCCTTAACCAGTTTAATGGAGTCTTTATAGAAGGTTCCTCGTTCCAGAACACTATGTTGAGCAAAGTTAATGTTCTCTACACGGGTTTTGACGGAATCCGGTAAGATGTTAATGAATCCTGTATTACCGAGCAACAGATACAGCCCAAGCCCTCCGAGCAGAGCAGCCGCTGCAGGAATGATCCAGAACGATACGTACCATTTTTGGGCTGTTGCCGTTTTTCCTTTAAGGTATGGCTCTACGTAGTGTTGAACCACAGAGATCACAGCCGAGAGTACTAACGATGAAACGATTACCGTTAACCAGCCTTTCCAGGATGACGAAGCTGAAAATTGTTTGCTGATTTCTTGTCCGATATTCGTAACCGAGGCTAGGATTAGCAGTGTTACGGCAAAGGATAGTACGAAATAGACGAGCACCAACAATTGCCGGTATAAAGAGAAGAATAACAAACAAACCAAAAGAACAACTGGCAAGATGACTAATGCACCTCTGGATAGCGTTAGCATTAGGGAAACGCACACCGGTACGAGCATGAACGCATGAATGCTTGTGGTTAGCCATTTTCGCGATTTTACGATGCTAAACAGTGAGGCTAGGAGCACAGCGATCAAGAATGCACCGTAGGTATTCGCATATTGAAAGCTGGATGTTAACCGTATACCGTTGGAGTCCGCCATAACCGCATCGCGATACTGTGCAAGTCCAAACCAGTTCAATAGCGTATAAATGAAAGTGCCCGAATTTTGCCCGTTCCCAAACCAATACAGGAGCCCGAATAAAACAAGTATGTAGGCCGATGCCATTAGTCCGACTTGTAGAATTCGGTTGATAGAGCTGATCTTAGTTAAATAGAGTCCTACCATAAAGAATACGGCATACATGATATGAAGATAGGTCATATTGCTAGCGAAAAAAGAGGAAGCTGCATTAATTGAAGATAGAAAGAAGCATACAGGCAGCAGCCAGACGAAAAGCGAGATCAGATCCCGATGAGTGCGAAGCTGCCATTTGGAAAACAGAAATACGGCGAGAGTAACCATAATGATAGCAGCCCATATGTATGAACTGAAAATCGGTCTATCGAAATCGGAGGTATACCCGTTGAACAGGCCGCGTTGAAATGGAGCCCAAAGCAGAAAAATCATTACAATTCCAAGAACACCCCAGAGTGAAAGGGATTGTTGATCAGCTACTTCGGGTTTTAAGGGCTTTCCGTATACCTTTTGTTTTGTTGCCAAACTGCTCATGGAACAATATCTCCCTTAACGTATTTTATGTTCATTTTATCATACAAATTTCGACACTCCAATGGCTCAGAATAATGGAAACCATTTTAAATGCTGGGAATCTAGGGGGGGAGTATGGTTTTATTCGACTTATTTTGATAAGATGGGGTTTGATATGACATTAGGGATCCTCTATTAAATGAGTGGGAGTACAGTTATGATACCAGCGCTCGCGAAAGACATAATTAGTAAGCAAAGATTTATTTTAGACCTAGCAAAGAAGGATTTTAAATCGAGATATCTAGGCTCGTATTTAGGGACGGTCTGGGCATTTTTGCTACCCGTAGTTCAGATATTGATATTTTGGTTCGTTTTTCAAGTTGGATTTAAATCAGTACCTGTGGATAATTTTCCTTTTATTCTCTGGTTATCATCAGCTATTATTCCATGGTTTTTTATTTCTGATTGTATTCAGAATTCTACTAACTCCATTATCGATAACAGCTATCTGGTCAAAAAAGTTGTTTTTAGAGTGAGTGTTCTACCGCTTATAAAAATATATTCGGCAATCTTCGTGCATTTGTTTTTTATTTTTTTTATTTTTCTTATGTTTTTTATTTATGGATACACGCCGTCACTTTATAATGTTCAGGTGCTTTACTACATGATCGGTATCATTGTTTTGGTGCTTGGAATTTCATGGGTTACCTCCTCATTGGTAGTGTTTTTCAAGGATACGGGGCAAATTGTAGCAATGTTTCTGCAAATTGGGTTTTGGTTGACGCCTATTTTTTATTCTTTAAATATTGTTCCAGAGAAATATCACGTTTATTTAAAACTGAACCCCGCTTATTACTTGATTGAAGGGTATAGGGATACGTTTGTTTACCACAAATGGTTCTGGGAACATCCTTACTTGACAGTATATTTTTGGACAGTATCACTATTAATAATGTTTGTTGGTATTGTCGTATTCAAAAGATTAAGACCGCATTTTGCGGACGTCCTATAAGGAGTCATAGTTATGAGCTCTGAACAGATTATATCGCTAAACAACGTTTCGAAAATGTATAAACTATACGGGGAACCAATAGATCGATTAAAGGAGGCATTGAACCCCTTTAGAAAAAAGTATCACCGTGAATTTTATGCCGTTAACAACGTAAGTTTTCATATAAACAAAAATGAAATTGTAGGGTTGATCGGTAAAAATGGTTCTGGGAAATCAACGATTCTAAAAATGATTACAGGGATATTGACCCCTACTGCAGGAGCGATTCAAGTTGAAGGTAAAGTTTCGGCTCTACTAGAATTGGGGGCAGGATTTAACCCGGATTATACGGGGATGGAGAATATATATCTTCATGGAACGATTATGGGATTCACGAAAGAGGAAATTGATGCGAGAATTGATGAAATTTTGTCTTTTGCTGATATAGGAGAATTTATTCACCAGCCTGTTAAAATGTACTCAAGTGGTATGTTCGTTAGGCTTGCATTTGCAGTGGCGATTAATGTAGATCCTGATATTCTCATTATCGATGAAGCGCTTAGTGTAGGAGATGTGAAGTTCCAGCAGAAGTGTTTTAGAAAAATTGAGGAGTTTAAAAGAGATAAAACCATATTAGTAGTTTCTCATGACATGGGTGTAATTACAAAATATTGTGACCGGGCGATCTGGATAAACGAGGGGAATATTCTTCATGATGGTTCACCTATCGAAATATCAAAAAAGTATCAGGCCTTTATGATCGACTCCACTCTTACGAAATACGAGAGATCGGAAAACTCCGCCAATACGTTGCAAGTAGATAATACAATAGATCCGATAGACTCGAATCTTGATGTGCTTGGGGATCAACAAGTGGAGATTTTGGGTATATCGATCTTCGACCAAGCAAACGAAAAAACCACAGTTGTATATCCAGGCCAGTCTATTAAGATTGTTTTGAAGGTTAAATCATATGCCAATATTCAAGATCCTATCGCAGGCTTTACTATAAAAGATCGATTAGGGACAGTATTGGCGCAATGCAATAGCTTTGTCCAAGATAAGCTGCTTTTGGATTTGGTTGAAAACCAGACTTCTATTTTTACTTTTTCATTTCATATTCCACAACTCAATCAGGGCAGATATACGGTTTCCCCTGCTATAGCTTCTGGATCTCAAGATGAACATGTTCAGCATTGTTGGGTTCATGACGCTTTGGTTTTTAATGTCCTGAATAAACAGAGATATCACCTTGAAGGTATTTTAGTACTGGACGAGGTCGATATTGAACAAATCAATTAAGGTGGTTTTTTGGAAAATGGAATTTACAGGCGAGAGATTCACTCCTGGATTAACCGATAAACAACTTGAAGCTGAGCACTTACAAAGATACTATTCCATTACTGAACTGGTAAAGGGGAAAGTAGTATTAGATGCTGCATGTGGGGAAGGATACGGAGCATTTCACATAGCTCAAGGCGCAAAAGAAGTATATGGCGTAGATATTGATCATGAAACAATAACCCATGCGACTAATAAGTATACTAGAGCAAATTTACATTACATCCAGGGTTCAGTAGAGAAGCTGAATATTCCGGATAATACTATTGATATCGTTGTATCGTTCGAAACAATTGAGCATATTGATGAGTTTCAGCAGCATGGTTTTCTTAAGGAAATAGTGAGAGTCTTAAAGAAAGATGGCATTGTAATAATTTCAACCCCGGACAAATATAACTATTCCGATCTCCCCCAATATAAAAACCCTTTCCATATTAAAGAGTTTTACAAGGATCAATTTCGCGACTTTTTAGAAGGCTACTTTGCGAATGTAAAATTGTTTTATCAGCGCTTTGAGATAGTCTCCCTATTAGGTAATGAAACAAGTGAAGCGTTATGTTATGCCCATTTAAGCGATGAATATCGATTGTGCGAAGGCAAATATATGGTTGCCGTTTGTAGCAATTCTAATATACAGGATACCGAGCTTGGTTCCGTACTTTTGAATACGGGAATGCAATATCAGGATTTAATAGATAGGATTATGACTCTTCAAGATGAGGTAGAAGAACGTAATTCGCATATCAGCAAACTTGATGAGTTTATTGAATCTAAAGAAATAACTATTACGAATATGAGCAAAGAAATTGCACGTATAAATGAATTGAGAATACATGAAAAGCAAACGAATCAAGATGTACTTGAGAAACTGAAACTTACGAATCTGAAACTTGAAGAAACACTTGAAGAAACAAGCGTTAAGATTATCATGATGGAGAATGACTTTGCGGAAAAAGTGAAGAATAATGAAATCGTTATAAGCAACCAACTGGGGCATATCAACCAACTAGTAGAGCAAGAACGAAGGTTAGTAACGATTTTAAACTCAAGCGGATGGAAAGGGTTAAATAAATACTACAGAATTCGAGATTATATACTGCCGCATTCAAGTAAAAGAAAACTTGCCGCAAAGCTCATGTTTAAAATGATCAGAAATCCTAGGAAAATGATGGGCCAAATAAATTCCACGAATTTCAAGAAATTCTTGTACTATCTTCGTACTGATAAAACAGGCCTTTTGCAAAGTCGAGTAGATAACTACCTAGATCGACAACAATCCCAATTAAAGCAAGATTTTATCGTAAACAAGATTGAGGATACCAGCAAGAAACTCGTTTTTCCTATAGTGGATGAACCACTTATCTCGATCATTATTCCTGTCTATAACCAGTGGAATTACACGTATTCATGTCTGGTTTCTATTCTCGAAAATACGGTTGGTGTTAAGTATGAGATCATTGTAGCGGATGATTTATCTACTGACGAAACGCGTGATATCCATAGTGTTGTAGAGAATGTTAACGTGATTCGAGATGATGTAAACCGTGGTTTCTTACTGAATTGTAATCATGCTGCCACATATGCAAAAGGTAAGTACTTATATTTTCTTAACAATGATACTAATGTTCAGCCAAATTGGCTTTCGTCTTTACTGGATGTAATTGAAATGGACGAAACTATTGGGATGATAGGTTCGAAATTAGTCTATCCGGACGGCAGGCTGCAGGAAGCCGGAGGAATTATTTGGAGTGATTCTAGTGGGTGGAACTACGGTAGGCTTGATGATCCCGCTCATTCTGATTATAACTATGTAAAAGAAGTAGACTATATTTCAGGCGCAGCGATTATGATCCGTTCTCAATTGTGGGAGAAACTCGGTGGATTCGATGAGAGATATGTACCTGCCTACTATGAAGATACAGATCTGGCCTTTGAAGTAAGAAAGCAAGGGTACAAGGTGGTACTTCAACCTCAGTCCGTTGTTGTCCATTTTGAGGGAATCTCTCATGGGACAGATACGAACGCAGGTGTAAAGAGCTATCAGATTAAGAATAAAGAGAAATTCATTGAGAAGTGGAAGGAAATACTACAACAAGAGCATTTTGAAAATGCACAAGATGTATTTTGGGCTAGAGACCGTAGTTCCAAAAAGAAAACGATTGTTGTAGTAGATCATTATGTGCCACATTATGATAAAGATGCCGGCGGCAGATGTGTATATCAATATTTAAACTTATTCGTAGAAATGGGTTACCATGTAATCTTTATTGGGGATAACTTTTTCAAGCATGAACCTTATGCTTCAAAGCTGGAGCAGTTAGGCATTCAGGTTCTCTATGGCAACTGGTATGCAAAGCACATTGATGAGTGGGTTAAACAAAATCAAAAATACATTGATTATGTATATTTAAACAGACCTCATATATCGATTAAATACATTGATTTATTCAAAAAGCACACAAATGCTAAAACTATTTATTTCGGCCATGATCTGCATTATGTAAGAGAAAGAAGAAATTACGAAATCGATAATAACCCAGAGTACTTGAAATCAGCTGAGAAATGGAAAGCTATAGAGTTTGAACTCTTTCAAAAATCTGATGTTATTTACGTAGTGGGTAGCTATGAACAAGAACTTGTGAGACGAGAGTTTCCTGACAAAGTAGTAAGAAATATACCTTTGTATCTTTATGATGACAATCAAATAGTAAATGGACAATTAACAGATTTTGATAAACGAAAAGATCTTCTATTTGTAGGCGGATTTGGACATAAGCCAAACCAGGACGGAGTACTATGGTTTGTTAAGTTTATATGGCCAAAGATTAGCGAGGTAATGCAGGACTTAAAGTTATATATCGTAGGATCTAATCCACCTAGTGAGATTCAGGAATTAAGCTCGGATCGCGTTATTGTAACCGGCTTTGTAAGTGATGTGGAGCTTCTAAAATACTACAATCACTGCCGATTGGTAGTTGTTCCTTTGAGATTCGGTGCAGGAGTAAAAGGCAAAGTCGTGGAAGCAATGGCCAACGGAGTCCCACTTATAACGACCTCGATTGGTGCAGAAGGGCTTCAAGAATCGGAGCGGGTTGTAAATATAGCTAATGATGAGAATGAGTTTAGTGAAGAAGTGCTCTCTCTTTATACAAACCAGGAGAAGTGGGAGGAATTTTCGAAAAAGTCATTTGAGTACATTAAAAACAATTTTTCGAGGAAATCGGCAAAAGATCTCATTCAAATGGACTTTAGAAAGAAAGGATCGGGGGGAGAAACATGATCAATATTATACTTTGTGGAGGTAGTGGAACGCGTTTATGGCCGCTCTCGAGAGAACTATTTCCGAAACAGTTTATTGATCTTTTTGATGGACAGTCCCTTTTCCAAAAGACAATTCTTAGGAACATGGAGATATGTGAACAATTTATTATAGTGTCTAATAAGGAGCAGCACTTTCTTGCATTAGATCAATTGGAAAAGTTACATGTTGGTTCATCTAGATTCATCTTGGAGTCTGTGGCAAGAAATACTGCTCCCGCTATAGCTTTGGCTTGTCTCGCAGTTGACCCGGATGAAATTGTGTTGGTTACACCATCGGATCACTTAATCACTGAGATGGAGAAATATCGTGAAGCAATCATAGAAGCAGAAGTATTGGCCCGAGATGGATACTTAGTTACATTCGGAATTAAGCCGACTCATCCTGAAACAGGATATGGGTATATTCAAGGTGACGGGTATGATGTCATCTCATTTAAAGAGAAGCCAGACCTAGAGATCGCAAAACAATATATGCTCGATAAACGATTCTATTGGAATAGCGGATTGTTTATGTTTAGAGCAGGTACCTTTTTGAAAGAACTGGAGTCTGCTGCTGTTAATGTCTATGAAGCGGCAAGCAGAGCCTTTAAATCAAACGATGGAATGGATCCAATACTCATTGGTAGGAGAGAGATGGAGAGTATTCCAAGCATTAGTGTGGATTATGCTGTTATGGAGAAAAGTAATAAAGTAAAAGTCATACCGTCTTACTTTGGTTGGTCCGATCTGGGTAGTTTCGATGCCGTTTATCAGGAGTTCCCGAAGGATGAGTTTGGTAATACCCGAAATACAAACTATATCAATGTGGATTCAAGTAATAACTTGATTTTATCGGACCGGACTGTAGCGACAGTGGATATTGATGATATAATTATTGTTGATACAGACGATGCTCTTCTGATTACGAAAAAGGGTTCGTCTATGAAAGTGAAAGAAGTAGTTAACCAATTAAATGATGTAAACTCATCCTTAACTAACGTTCATGTAACAACTTTCCGTCCGTGGGGTTCATATACTTTGTTGGAACAATCGGGGAATTATAAGATACGGCGCACGATTGTTAAGCCTGGTTGCAAACTGTCTATGCAAAAGCACTATCATCGTAACGAACATTGGATCGTGTTGTGTGGTACGGCAAAAGTGACTTTGGGTGAAAATGAGATTATTATTCGTCCGAATGAATCGACTTATATCCCTATCGGTGAGTTCCATCGTCTTGAAAACCCAGGCAAAGTGGATCTAGTGTTAATTGAAGTTCAGACTGGAGAATATTTAAGTGAAGATGATATTGTAAGGGTTGGAGATACATGAAAAGAAATAAGTTGCCTTTGTCAAAAAGTAGAAATGTGCGATTATTGTTACTTGCTATGTTAACTATAGTACTAAGTATTATATTTAATATCTTCACAATAAAAAATGTTCTGATAGGTGTGTATAACTGGCATCTCCACCAACCTGAGACAACCGAAGGGGGGGCAGAGGCACTTGTATTGTTTGTAATTATTTGTTTGAGTTTAATATATGTTAAGAAAGGATTATATCGATCAATATTAATATTAATCTCTTGTGCAGTGTATTTAAAACTTCACCAAGTGCTTATGCCAGCTGTTCTTTCTTTGGTTTATTTAGAAATACTAATCTCAATAGGCATGACGACTCTAAAGTGGTGTAAAATTAAAAAAACAAACGAAACCAACGTTTACCTAGAATCATTTATTGTAGGTATTCTTGTTTGGAGCGTAGTGGCGCTAGTACTTTCACTAGTAGGCCTAGGTAATTTTAATGACTTGCGAATTATGACACTCGGTTTAATGCTATTAAGCATAATAAGTGGGGTTAATAAACCATTTATAGTTTTTGCAATAAAGAATATTTATAATTTGGAACCGAAAGCAAAAGTGGGTTCTGCTTTTTTATTGTTAATTATACTTATACAGTTTGCTAAATCTAATACTGCACTAGATTATGATTCATTGTGGTATGGACTTCGTCCAGAATATGTTCTCGTCGGTTCTCATTCTTTCTTTGATAACTTAGGTTTAACAATGTTTGTTCATTACTATCCAAAATTATTTGAACTGATATTACTTCCATTGAGTAATACCGGAGATTATAGCTTCATTTTAGCGGGAAACACCGTAATGATGATGGTTTTACTCTTTACTATTTATTCTTTTCTTAAATTAGTAGGATTGCACAAAAAAGAAGCTTTAGTATTTACATGTTTATTAGGAAGCATTCCCGCTTTAGCTAATATGGGGTCGACTGCAAAGACGGATATATTTTCAACCTTATTTATTGTATTAACTGCTTATTACCTAATGCATTGGTATAAACATAGTTTTAATAGGTATTATCTTGTATTTGCGATATGCACTTCGATGATTTCATTAGGTGGAAAAGTTACTAGTTTTCTATACATTCCTTTACTTTTTGCTGGTTTTATAATAACAATTGCTCTTTATAAACTTAAAAATATTACAATAGAGCATCAACCTCAACCGCTATTGGAAAATAAAAACTATGCTTTTCAAATCTTTATTTTTTGTTTATCTTTTCTCGTTTTCGGTGGGGTTCTCTATAGAACTTTTGTTCTAACGGGGTATCCTCTTTACCCTATATTAGGCAGTCTGTGGAGTAGACTAGGGTTTGAAATTAAATATCCTTTTCTTTCTGATGTTAATGATTTTGTCCAAGAACAAGAACAAGTAGATGTATTTAATCACTGGTACAAAATAATTTTTGATCCGAACAGCTATATCCATTATGTTATGGTTTGGCCAGGGAATTCTTTGTTCTATTTGATGTTTATACTAGGCTTATATGCAGTGTTTTATAGACATAAAGAAATAAAAGGGCAGGATGCATTTATTTTTATTACTTCTTTACCGCTAATGGTATCAGCAATTTACTATATTATGACATTGCCCCAAGGTGGGGACGGTAACTATTATCTACCCACGTTAATAATTGCAACAGTCGGGCTGGCATCTATTGTTAAAGCGATTAACTTGAAAATCAGGAAAATAGTTTTGAAAAGTTTGCTATTATTTATCCCTATTCAAATGTGTTTGATGTTTGTTTCACATTTTTCATGGAGCTGGGGTACTGCCCCATTCAATTTTGACATAACAAAATCAGATTTCGAATCGAGTGTACGAACAAAAAATAAATTCCAAGCAGCAGGTTTGCTGGAAATAGAAAATTATTTAGCGAGGTCTTCGGAGAAAAGCAATTGTATTGGTTTCGGAGAAGAACAAACTCTTAATCAACTCTCATGCAGGTTTGAAGACATCCCACACATGAATTCTAGATATGGGAATCATAATTTATTTGATTCAGAAGAAGCATTTAAAACTTACCTAAGCTGGGCTAAGGTGAAATATATTATAATGCCAAAGGGGGCTATCGAAGGCTACAAGCCAGTAATGAGTGTAATTAAGCAAATGGAAGCGTCGGCAGACATAAAGAAAATAAATGGAAGCAAGTTTTATCTTCTAGAAATTGATGGCCAAATCAGTGTTAACGGAAATGGTAGTAATCTTGAAAGTGCAGAATTGTTGGAAGGGTGGTATGCAAAGGAAAATAGTCAAAGGTGGATAAGCAAAAAAGCAGAAGCGATTTTTCAAAGTGGAAATGAAGGAGTACTTACTCTCGAAGGAATTGTTCCGGATACCTTTGATTCAATGAATGTGAAGTTGTATGTTGATAATGTTTTAGTATCTGAAAAAGAGTTTGAGAAAGGTGGATTTAAAACCGAAATAGTTGTGGATAAAAATAAACTACTTAAAATTAGACTTGAATCCAATAACTCATTTGTTCCAAAAAATATAGGGATCAATAATGATATAAGAGAATTAGCTCTATTAATTACAGGGTTAAATCTTCAGTAATTTCAAGGTTAGGGTGTTATAGGGGGATAATGTGAAGGTGCAAAAAATCAAACTGAATAAGGTTTTTGATTTTTATAGGATATATCAATATTAGTAATTCGATCCTAACAAAAGTTTACCGGGATATAAGATTATTCGTTTTTTCCTTCAAAGATATTTTTTTCAACGATCAGATTAGCAAGTGATTTCAAAATTTAACGGGGAAATTCATGGTTCAGTCAAGCCGATATTCTTATCGACATTGGGAGACTCCACAGAGAGTGCTTCTTTCAATTCCAAATAAAGATAGCGGTTGGAAAGAGGAATATATCCCTACGATTGAAGAGATTAAACAATATTTCAATGCAAAGCCCTATAGATTTAAATATTAAGTTAAAATGGAGGAATGTCTATGGCATCTTTAGTTAAAAGCGAAATGATTCAAATACAAGAGCTAGGAGATGAGCGAGGCTTACTAGCAGTCATTGAAGAAAATCGAACGATTCCTTTTGACATTAAAAGGGTTTTCTATATTTACGGTACTCGAGAAAATGTGCGTCGAGGTTTTCATGGGCATTTTAAAACCAGACAAGCACTGATCGCGGTTGCAGGGTCTTGTAAAGTGTACCTAGATAACTTGCGGAGAAAAGAAGATGTATTACTTGATTCACCGACAAAGATTTTGATCTTAGAGCCGAATGATTGGCACGAAATGTATAACTTCTCATCAGATTGCGTTTTATTAGTCCTCGCATCGCATTTATATGATTCAGAGGACTACATAAGGGACTATAACAAGTTTTTAGAAGTATACGGGCAATAATCACAGTATTAAAAAATAGGGGGGAAAGTAATGATTCCTTTTTTGGATTTAAAACAAATAAATTTGCGTCATGAAGAAGAGATCATGCAAAGTATAAGTCGATTTTTACATTCGGGCTGGTATATTCTTGGACAAGAAGTAGAGCAATTTGAAAATGAATTTGCAGAGTATTGTGGGACGAAGTATTGCCTCGGAGTAGCAAATGCTTTGGATGCACTGACTTTAATCCTTAGAGCATATGATATCGGGGAAGGGGATGAAGTAATTGTCCCTTCAAATACGTATATTGCTTCTATTCTATCCATTTCAGCTAATGGAGCTACTCCTATCTTGGTAGAACCCAATATTGAAACATACAATATTGACCCGTCTATGATTGAAGAAAAGATTACTCCTCGTACTAAAGCGATTTTGGTAGTACATCTATATGGACAAGCTTGCAATATGGCACCTATTCAAGCACTGGCCAAGAAATATGGGCTTAGAATCATTGAGGATTGTGCGCAGGCTCATGGTGCAATCTATAATGGGCAGCGAGTAGGAAACTTAGGGGATGCTGCGGCATTTAGCTTTTATCCTGGCAAAAACCTAGGAGCCCTGGGTGATGGTGGAGCTATTACAATCAACGACGATGATACGTATTTGAAATTAAGAGCTCTGCGTAATTATGGTTCCCATAAAAAGTATGAAAACTTATATAAAGGTGTAAATTCACGCTTGGATGAACTGCATGCTGCAGTATTGAGAATGAAATTGAAATATTTAGATGAAGATAACCAGAAGAGGAGGGATATTGCGGATTATTACAATAAACACTTAAAAAATGATCTACTTGATTTGCCGATTGTAGAAAATGGCGATTTGCTTACCCACGTTTGGCATGTATATGTAATTCGTACAAATAATCGAGACAATCTTCAAAGTTACTTGACAGAGAAAGGGATTCAAACATTAATTCACTATCCAATCCCCCCTCACAAGCAAGAGGCTTATAAGGAATGGAGCGATCATCAATACCCGTTATCTGAGAAAATTCATAGAGAGATTTTAAGTTTGCCCATTAGTCCAGTTATGCCCATTGAGGATGCGGAAAAGGTAGTGAAGGCATTAAATGAGTACAAAGAAGCTTTTTAGTATTGTTGTACCGATTTACTACAATGAATTGAATATTCCTTATACAATACCTCGGTTAAAAAACTTGCAAGCCTTACTGATAGGGTATGATTTGGAATTGATTTTTGTAGATGATGGTTCACGAGACAAGTCTTATGAGTTATTACTAAAAGAAAGACAACTTGATACTAGAGTTAAAGTAATCAAATTAAGTAAAAACTTTGGTTCCATGTCTGCGATTCAAGCAGGATTGCAGTTCGCTGCAGGAGACTGTGTAGGTATAATTTCTGCTGACTTGCAGGACCCGCCGGAATTATTTGTCGATATGATCAAATGTTGGGAAAATGGAAAAAAGGTGGTTATGGCCACCAGATCAGACAGAGAAGAATCTTTTTCACAAAAAATGTATTCTAATACGTATTATACATTGATGAAACGTTTTGCTATTAAAGATTACCCTGAGGGTGGCTTTGATTTTGTTTTAATAGACAAACAAGTAGTCGGTGAGTTACGTAATATTTCTGAGAAAAATACGAATATTATGAGTTTGATTTTTTGGTTGGGGCATCCTCAAGAGACTTTCCCCTATGTTCGACAGGAAAGAAAGTTGGGTAAATCGAGATGGACGCTCAGTAAGAAAATAAAGCTTTTTGTCGATTCCTTTGTGAGCTTCTCATATGCACCCATTAGATTTATGTCTGTAATAGGATTTGTCACAGCATTTATAAGTTTTCTTTACGGTATTTTTGTTGTGATTAACGCTATTTTTGGAGCAGTTGATTTGCAAGGCTGGTCTTCAATTATTGCTTTAATTACTTTTTTATTAGGTCTAATAATGGTCATGTTAGGTATAATCGGGGAATATCTCTGGAGAATACTTGATGAAACCAGGAAAAGACCAGCCTATATTATTGATGAAACGCATATATGATTTGATTTAGGGAGGGTACCATGAGTTATTACAAACATATACAAGCGCTGGTGGAATCTACAAGTATTGGTGAAAACACACGGGTGTGGGCATTTGCGCACATTTTGCCGAATGCAGTAATAGGCAACGATTGTAACATAAATGATCATACTTTTATTGAGAATGATGTGATATTGGGAGACAATGTAACTGTAAAATCTGGAGTATATATCTGGGATGGAGCAAGAATAGGTGATAACGTTTTTATTGGCCCCAATGTTACTTTTACTAATGATCTAACCCCCCGATCCAAGCAATATCCAGATAAATTTGAGCAGACCATCATTGAGGAATGGGCATCTATTGGAGCAAACTCGACGATAATTGCAGGAAACAAGATTGGAAGGTATGCAATGGTGGGTGCAGGTTCGGTTGTGACTAAGGATATTCCAGCTCATACATTGTGGTATGGAAATCCTGCTAAAATGAGAGGGTATGTATGTTGCTGTGGCACCAAATTAAATGGTGAACTTGTATGTCCGAGATGTGCTAAAACATATCAGATATTGGACAATCAGATTGTTCAAAAGGCTTAATATGGCTTGGTTTTTTAGTATGGTACAGAAGTATAGAGAGTTTGTCGGCTTTGCCTTGGTGGGGATACTGAATACAGCAGTAACATATGGCATTTATTTAAGTTTACTAAATATTTTCTCATATTCACTTGCTTATTCGCTTGCCTATGTACTTGGTATTTTTTTTGCTTATTTTTTAAATTCCATATTTGTATTTAAACAGAAAATTTCATTGATCAAGTTTTTGAAATTTCCAATTGTTTATGCAGTCCAATATTTGAGTAATTTGTTGATTACAGTGATTTTAGTTGAACTTCTAAATATTAGTCAGGGACTCTCATTATTATTGGCAATAGGAGTTACTTTCCCTGCAACGTATATTATCACCAGGTTTATATTAAAAAAATAAGATATTGGAGTGAAGAATACGTGAAAGGTATTATTCTTGCCGGCGGCACAGGATCCCGCTTATACCCGTTAACAAAAGTTACTAACAAGCATCTTTTGCCAGTAGGCAAGTATCCAATGATTTTCCACTCGGTTTCAAAACTCAAAGAAGCTGACATTAAGGATATTCTCATAGTTACTGGAAAAGATCACATGGGAGATGTCGTCAACTTATTAGGGAGTGGAACGGAGCTAGGTGTTTCATTCACCTATAAAGTTCAAGATGAAGCGGGTGGAATTGCTCAAGCACTAGGGCTGGCCAAACATTTTGTAGGAACAGATCAAATGGTTGTTATTCTAGGGGATAATGTATTCTCCGACAGTATAACACCTTACGTAAAAAACTTTAAAGAGCAGAAATTTGGAGCGAAGATTTTACTTCAAGAAGTACATGATCCGCAACGTTACGGTGTAGCAGAACTGAACGGAACAAGAATTGTCTCGATAGAGGAGAAGCCAAAAAGCCCTAAGAGTAGTTTTGCCGTAACAGGTATTTATATGTACGATAATAAGGTTTTTGATATCGTTAAAACATTAGCACCGTCGGATCGGGGCGAAATGGAAATCACGGATGTAAATAATGCATATATTAATCGTAATCAATTATCTTATGACGTACTGCTGGGCTGGTGGACAGATGCAGGGACACATAGTTCTTTGGCTAGAGCCAATGAATTAGCGAAGAGTATAACATTTGGTGTGGAATTTGGAAAGCTTAAAATATAATGAGGTGCCGTTGTGAAGATAATCGAGACGAAGTTGAGCGGAGTCCATATTCTTGAACCCGATATTTTTGTGGATCATCGCGGTTTTTTTATGGAAAGCTACAATCGTGATCGGCTCTTATGTATGGGACTTGATCATGAATTTGTTCAAGATAATCACTCACTATCGGTTGAAGCCGGTGTGTTGAGGGGACTTCACTATCAATTAGCCCCCAAAGCACAAACGAAACTCGTTCGTGTGATTGCAGGTGCTGTCTATGACGTCGTTGTTGATATTAGAAAAGAATCTCAAACTTATGGACAGTGGATTGGCGTCAAACTTTCCGCAAAGAACAAGAAACAACTGTTCGTACCTAAGGGGTTTGCCCATGGCTTTTGCACAATCGAACCCAATACTGAAGTTTTATATAAAGTGGACGAATATTATTCTTCGGAGCATGATCGAGGGATTTTATGGAGTGATCCAGTTCTTGGTATCGAATGGCCGGTTTCAAAACCGATTTTGTCAGGGAAAGATGAGGAGCATCCGTGTCTGTTTGATGCGGACAACAATTTCTAATAGTGGAGGCGTGACATGAAGGTTTTAGTTACAGGTGGTGCCGGTTTTATCGGCAGTAACTTTGTTCTATATTTGCTTACTAAATACCCAGACTATGAAATTGTTAATCTGGATGCTTTGACATATGCGGGCAATTTGGAGAATTTGGTGTCAGTACAGAATAATTCGAAACACACGTTCGTGAAAGGGGATATCTCAGACCGAGTACTTGTAGACGGTTTGTTTTCACAGGGGGTTGACGTAGTGGTTAACTTCGCAGCTGAATCTCACGTTGATCGCAGCATTACGGAACCGGATATTTTTGTGCGGACAAATGTAATGGGTACGCAAGTTCTTTTGGATGCAGCTAAGAAATACGGTGTACAGAAATTCGTTCAGGTTTCTACGGATGAAGTATATGGCACTCTTGGCGAAACGGGGCTTTTCACGGAAGAAACGCCGCTTGCTCCCAATAGCCCGTATTCCGCAAGCAAAGCCGGTGGAGATCTACTCGTGCGGGCTTATCACGAAACCTTCGGGTTGACAGTCAATATTACTAGGTGCTCGAACAACTACGGGCCATTTCAATTTCCTGAAAAGCTCATCCCTCTAATCATTGCTAATGCATTAAGCGATAAATCGCTTCCGGTATACGGTGATGGCTTGAATGTTCGCGATTGGTTATATGTTGAGGATCATTGCAGTGCAATCGACCTGGTCATGCATGAAGGAAAGAATGGCGAAGTATATAATATCGGCGGAAATAACGAACGGACGAACATTCAGATTGTCAAAACGATTTTGGAACAACTGGGCAAGCCGGAATCTCTTATTTCTTATGTAAAAGACCGCTTGGGTCATGATCGCCGTTATGGGATTGATGCGACAAAGATTACCGCGGAGCTCGGTTGGAAACCGAAATATCATTTTGAGTCGGGAATTAGATCGACGATAGAATGGTATTTGGAGCAGCAAAAATGGTGGAAAAGGATTCAATCGGGGGAATATCAAGCATATTACGCGAAACAATACGGTGATAGGCTGAAAGGAGAATAAACATGAAAGTCGTAGTTACGGGAGCAAATGGTCAACTAGGTAAAGATCTTGTTGATATTCTCCTTAATAAAGGCTTTGATGTTTATGGCTTTGGTAGAGCTGAACTGGATATTTGTAATTTGGAGCAATGTAGACAAGTTTTAGACAGCTTGCGTCCCGATACTATCGTTCATAGCGCCGCTTATACGGCCGTTGACCAAGCTGAATCTGACCAAGATCGGGCTTATCAGGTCAACGCTTTTGGAACCCGGAATATCGCCGTTTGTGCGGAACGAATTGGGGCTAAACTTGTTTACATCAGCACGGACTATGTGTTCGACGGTACGGGGCAGGTACCGTATAAGGAGTATGATTCAACAAATCCGATCGGAGTGTACGGAAAGTCTAAGCACGCAGGCGAGCTTTTGGTAAGTTCCCTATGTCATAGGTATTTCATTGTACGGACTTCATGGGTCTATGGCCTTCACGGAAATAATTTTGTGAAAACAATGTTGAAGCTGGGCAATGAACGAGATTCGCTTAAGGTGGTTAATGATCAAGTGGGTTCTCCGACATATACGGTCGATCTAAGTCATTTCTTGGTTGAACTGATTCGGACTGAGAGATATGGCATTTATCATGCTTCCAACTCCGGGGCTTGTTCATGGTATGAGTTTGCAAAAGCGATATTTGAAGTCAGCGGTCTTTCGATTGATGTGGAACCTTGTACGACCGATGAGTTTCCAAGGCCGGCTCCGAGGCCTATGTTTTCTGTTATGGACCATATGTCCATTCGTACGAATGGCTTTGAGGATTTCCGGCATTGGAAAGAAGCGCTACATGCTTTTATTAAGATAAACAAAAAAATAAGTACGTACTTATTAGACTAGGTGATTGAAAATCTAGTCTTTTTTCTATTGCAGCAGCCCGTCTAGTGGTATTCATGGTATAATGTAGCTACTTGCAGAGTAGTGGGGATCGGGTATGGACGTCAGTGTGTTGATCTTAAATTATAATACGCGTGAATTAACGTTACAGGCTATCCGTTCCGTTCGGCAGTCGGTTACCGATTTTGCCTATGAAATAGTATTGGTAGACAATGCTTCAACGGATGGGGCGGTAGAAGCGGTTAGACGCGAGTTTCCGGATGTAGCGGTTATTGTAAATGATGAGAACGTCGGGTTCGCGCGTGCCAACAATCAAGCGATTCGGGTTGCCGAGGGGCGCTATGTTCTTTTACTTAATTCGGATACAGTGGTACAGACGGACACCTTGGATATCATGATCCGTCATATGGACGAGCAGCCGGAAGTAGGCGCAAGCGGTTGTAAGGTCGTACTGCCCAATGGAACGCTGGATAAGGCATGTCTCCGAGGATTCCCGACACCAGAGGCGTCTTTTTACTATGCGTTTGGATTTTCCAAGCTTTTTCCCGGTAACCCGCGTTTCAGCCAGTATCAGCTTAATCACTTGAACCCGGATCTGCCTCACCGGATTGATTGTTTGGTTGGAGCTTTCATGTTGGTACGCCGAGAGGCAATCGAGCAGGTAGGTGTCCTTGACGAAACGTTTTTTATGTATGGCGAGGATATTGACTGGTGCTATCGGATTAAAGAAGCGGGCTGGGACATATCATATTATCCGCTAACCCGGATTATTCATTATAAAGGGGCAAGCAGCCGCAGGAAGCCGGCTAAAATCATTTATGAATTTTACCGAGCGATGTGGGTGTTCCATCAGAAGCATTACAGGAAGAAGTATGCTAAGGTTGTGAATTTCTCCGTTTTTGCAGGTATCTCATTAAAGTTTGCGCTAGCGATCACGATGAATGCATGGCGCAGAGGTTCAAAAAGATAGAAAAATATACCCAAACAGTGAGTGTGAACGGGTCATGCTGAGAAGAAACGAAAAGTTCTTATTTCAAATTTACTCGTTAGCTGATTTTTGTGTTGTTCAAGCTGCCTTCTTTCTTTCATGGTGGCTAAAATTTTCGAGCGGCGTTCTTCAGTACGACGATCCTCTTCCTATACAGGTGTACTTCACATGGAGCGTCGTATACGGAGGCATAGCAATCGCTCTCGGCTATATGGTTGAACTCTATTCCCCTCAACGAAAGAAACGATTCTCGTTTGAGGTGTTTAAGGTTGCTCAGATTCATGCTATCAGCTTGCTTCTTCTGCTAAGCCTTTTGTTTATTTTTAAGCAAGTCCATATTTCTCGCGAGTTTCTGGCTATATTTGTAGTCGCCAACATTTTTTTCATTATGGTGTACCGCTATATGGTGAAAATATCTTTGCGTTATATGCGGGGACGGGGCTACAACAAGAAATTCATTTTAATATTGGGTGCAGGCCGATTAGGCAAAAGGTTCTATAAAAACCTCATGCAGCATCCGGAATTGGGTTATGAGGTTCTCGGTTTCTTGGATGATTACCAGACGGAGCATGAAGAATACAAGGGACTTTACAAGCCCATCATCGGCCGAGTGGACGAATTGGAGGAGAAATTGCAGAGTTTGTTGATTGACGAAGTCATCATCGCTCTGCCGCTCACCGCGCACGATAAATACGGGCAAATCATCTCGATTTGCGAAAAAGCCGGAATTCGGTCGATGATTATCCCGGATTTTTACGACTTTTTGCCGGCTAGACCGCATTTTGACAACTTTGCGGGGATACCGCTCATTAACGTGCGGGATATTCCGCTTGATGATTTGAGCAACAGAATTGTGAAGCGAATGTTCGACATCGTCTTTTCCCTAATTGCGATCGTGTTGACGCTGCCGCTTATGATTCTTATTGTTACGGGTATCAAATTGACCTCGTCGGGCCCGATCATTTTCAAACAAGAGCGAGTGGGCTTAAATCGGCGGACGTTCCATATGTATAAGTTTAGGTCGATGAGGGTGCTGGAGCAGGACGATTCGGACACCCAATGGACGACGGAAAACGATCCGAGAAGGACGAAATTCGGGACGTTTCTGAGAAAAACGAGCTTGGACGAATTGCCTCAATTCTACAATGTGCTGTTTGGTCATATGAGTGTCGTCGGGCCGCGGCCGGAACGCCCGTTCTTCGTAGAGCAATTCAAAGAAGAAATCCCGAAGTACATGGTAAAGCACCACATTCGGCCAGGCATAACGGGATGGGCGCAAAGCAACGGCTTACGGGGCAATACGTCGATTCAAGACAGAATTTCGTACGATATCTTTTATATTGAAAACTGGACGTTCCTCTTCGATATTAAAATCATTTGGAAGACGGTGTGGAACGGCTTTGTCAATAAAAATGCCTATTGAAAAGGTTGGAGCTGCTATTTTGCGGCTCCAACCTTTTGTGTTTTATCCGAGCAACTCCCCCAACACCGCATCTCCCGCGGCTCTCGCCGTGAGATCGGTGCAGGTGCTTTCGGCGGACTCGATCGTCCAGCCGGCGACTTTGGTGCCGCAGACGACGGCTTGAGCGAGCGGCAGGCCGCTGACGAGGCCGGCTACGGTACCGGAGAAAAAGGCGTCGCCTGCGCCGGTCGTGTCGACGACGTTGACGGGGAATACCGGCTGGTGGCCGGATTCGCCGGTCGCTGCGTCGAAGTAGACGGCACCCTTTTCGCCCATTGTCATGACGATGGACTGAAGCCCGCTAGCATGGGCATAGGCGGCCAGAGAGCCGACGATCGACTCGATCGTTGCGCCATCGAAGGTTGCGTTCATCAACCGCTCTCCCTCGATATGATTGCAAATGAAGCAGGACATGCCCTGCAGCAGGTCGGGATGGCTGCCGATGACATCGAAGTTGCCGGGAATGCCGTAGACGGGCTTGCCATGCTTGGCGGCGAGTTCGATGACGCGGCGGGAAATCGGCTCGTTCAAGTCGAGTTCGAGGGCAATGTGCGAGCATTCTGCGATTATTGCGTCGCCTTGCTCGATCAGCTGCTGCTCCGTATGCGCCAGATCGGGCATTTGCGAGATGGAGCCGGCGAGGTCGCCGTTTTCGTTCAGGATGGCGAGCCACATGCCCATTCCTTCGCTTGACGCCTCTTTCACGTAGCGGACGTCGATCTGATTGGCCTGCAAGCGGCTCAGCACCTCATGACCGATCCCCGTGGCATCGACTGAGCTGACGAAGGTGGTCGGAACGCGGAGGGATGCGATCGTTTCGGCTACGTTGCGGCCTACGCCGCCGTGGACGAACTGAATCGATCCCAAATTCCGCCCGGCGGGGCGATAGTCTTGTTTGGCAAACCCTTTGCAATCGATAAATACCGTGCCGATGACGGCAATGCGTTTATTCGTCAAGTAAGGCAGCTCCTTTAAAAGTTAAGTAATAGTCCAACAACGCGATAAGATAAGGATAAACGTCTACCGGCGTCATTTGGCGCCATGCGTTTACCGGGACGATGAACAATCAGCGGGGATATACGTTCTGAATCGTCAAAGAAAGATTTATGATGACAGAAATGTTGTGCAGCGTTCGAGTGACTTCGACAGCCATATTCTCATATATTATAGGGAAAAAAGCGGTCTCGTGAAAGAGCCGAAGGAATAAAACACGGACGGACGTGCCATACTGCTGGATAAGAAGGTTATGGAATAGGAGGTCCGGTCATGGTCGATCAAGACGATAGAGTTCCGGAGGACCCGCTTTCGGTCGGGAAGGGGATCGCCTACGGTATCTTTTTTGGCTCCATCCTATGGGCGGCCCTTATCGGGGCGTTCTGGCTCATACTCAAATAGGGTGCAGCTGCAGGAAGGCAGAAACATTGCTTGATTGAATCGGTTGTGTTAAAAACGGTGCGCTTCTAAGCCGCATATGGGGAAAACTTCTGGTTACCCTCGTGCAGCAGAGAGAAGCGCATTTTTAATGGAGAGATATCCTGCTTTCGGGGGACTGTGAAAGTAAAAAAGCCTGTGCACCTCTAGTGAAGTGCGTGCAGGCTTTTTCTATGAATTAAAGCTTCAGGTCTTTAAAAAGCTTCTCGATATCCTGCACAAGCAGTTTAGCGGCAAGAATGCCTCCGGCCGAGTTCCAAATCGCTTCGTTCACGTTGAACGTGCGGTTATTCTTCACGATGCTCATGTTTTGCGCAAGCGGGTCTTTCAACCAGCTTTTGGCCGTTTCCGTGGCGGCGGTTTCACCGTCCCGGTCCGATGTGAAATAGAACATAACGTCGCCGTCCAATACAGGCAGCTGCTCCTTGGTAATGTCTTGCGAAAATTCCTTTTTATTTTGCGCATCCGGACGGGCGAAGCCCAGCTTATCGAGCACGACTCCGGCAAAGTTTTGCTTGTAGTAGACGCGGACTTTTCCCGGTTGAAAGCGCGCGAGCGACACGCGGAACGCCAGTTTATCGCCGAGCCTCGACTTCGTGTCTTTCAGAAGCTGGTTGAACTTGTCCATGGCGGCCTTGCCTTCCGCTTCCTTGCCGAGCGCTTTGGCGAACAAGTCGAAATTCTCGAACATGCTGTCGCCCAAATTTTCGCTGAAAACGGTAGGCGCAATAGCGGAGAGCTGGTCGTAAATTTTTTCCTGCCGCACCTTGGTCCCGAGAATTAAATCCGGTTTCAGGCTGGCGATCAGCTCCATGTTAGGCTGCGTTTCGTCGCCGACGACTTGAACGCCGTCCATGCGGTCCTTGATGTGGTCATACCACGGATTGCCGATCCAAGATTTTACGGCTCCGACAGGTTTGATGCCGAGCTCCAGCAGCGTTTCCGTCCCTTGTGTGGTCAACACGACCACCCTTTGCGGCGTCCCCGTAATTTTGGTTTCGCCCATGGCATGCTTAATGGATTGTGTAGTGTCCTGGGGCTTCGCGCTTTCTTTCGGTTTTGGCGCTTTCTCGCCGTTATTGCCGCAGGCGGCTGTAAATAAAGCAACGATAAGAAGGCAAAGCATAAGTGTGACGGATTTTTTGGATCGCAGCATGATCGATGGATTCCCCTTGTAATGGTTATTTTCAAGAAAATGATTATCATTATCAGTTAAAAAAATACAGACGTTCCCCTTATTTGACGGCCTCGCTCGAACGCCGCATGCTTTCCTCACGGCTAGGACAGGTCGTATTCGCGATGAAAGCGTACCTCCTTTAGCCCGACCCTGTATTGACATCGGCTGCCTCATCAATGTTACAGTTGTAACATTAGTACAAGTTGATTCGTTTCGCAACCGGAATTCGGCTGGGTCATTCAAAAATAGACACTTGAGAGGATTTGTCACATTTGACGGATGTACGGATCAATCGGACGCCCCGTTCGAAGGAATGGATCGTTACGGCGTTGTTTCAGCTGATGGAGCATCAGGAGTATTCGGCGATTTCGATTCTTCAGATTGCCGACAAAGCGGGGGTAGTCAGGCAAACGTTTTACCGGAATTACAAGGAAAAAGACGATGTTTTGTTCGAATATATGACGGATCGCTTCAAGGAGTTTTTGGGCGGCTTCGGTGCAAATAAAGAGCTGAGCTTGCAGCTGTTCGTTTCGTTGTTTGACAAATGGAAGCAGCGTTCCCCGTCGTCGTTAATCCTCAACGTCCATAATCGGGACCGTAAAATCAGGCAAATTTTGTTCAGAAGCCTGGATCAGTGCATCGAACAATTTATCGAGGGCGCATCGGATCCGAAGGATTCCAAGAGGAGGGAACGATCTGACGACGACCGGTTTTACTATGCCCGAAGATCGTTGTCCTCGGTTATTCATGTGATGCTGGTCGACTGGACGCTTAGCGGCTTTCGGCTGCCTGCGGAGGAGATGGCGCATATCTGCTATCAATTGACGAGCTCCATGAGAGAAGAGGTCTATCGCGCCTTGTAGCGGCTGGGAGCGTTTGTTTTACGAGAATCCCCGTCCCGTTCGGCAGGTGTAAAAATACGGTCCCGCAATTCAGCCGAGTCTGCGTATGACAACTTGTCATGCTCGTCACTCTTGTCTGCATAATTGGCCAAGTACCCTCATAGACATGTATCAGTGTTCGATATTTAGCCAATGAGGGGATGATGCACAATGCGTCGGATCACATGGATAGCAGCCATCGTGATAAGTTTAGCAGTAGTTCTGGCCGGATGCGGCAGCAAGAATGCAGGATCGGTAGTCAAACAGTTGGATCATGTGATCAGCAAGCTCGACAGCTATCAAAGCACGGGGACGATGACGCTGAATACCGGACAAGAACCCCAAGTATATCAAGTGGAAGTTTGGTTCCAAGACCCTCATTACTACCGGATTTCGCTGACCAACGACAAGAAGGACATCACGCAAATCGTGCTGCGCAACGATGACGGCGTGTTCGTGCTGACGCCTCATCTGAACAAGAGCTTCCGGTTCCAAAGCGACTGGCCCGAAAATCAAGGACAAGTCTACCTGTACCAGTCCCTCGTGCAAAGCATTATGATGGATAGCGACCGGCAATTTACGGCGGAAGACAGCAATTACGTGTTCGATGTGCTGGCCAACTACCAGAATTCGTCGCTTTCCCGGCAAAAAATTTGGCTGGACAAGAAGAACTATGCACCGAAGCATGTCGAGGTGTTCGACGCCAACGCGAACGTCATGGTCGTCGTCGACTTCAACCAGTTCCAATTCGGCAAAACGTTCGACAAGGACTCGTTCGACATGCAGCGCAATATGACAAGCTGGAACGTGAAATCGCTGCCTACGACGGCTCAGCCGGGCGACGGCAAAGCGGCAAGCCCAGCTCCGGCCCCCGGCGATAAAGCGACTGACAGCAAAGCGAGCTCCACTTCTGCGCCAAGCAGCGGGCAAACGACGGACGGCAAGTCGCCAGTGGACAACAAAGCGACCGACGGTAAAACAAACGCCAATAACGGTGCGGCGAGCCCAAAACCGTCTCCAGGCAAAACGACCGATTCTACCGGCAAAACGACGGATTCCACCGGCAAAGCAGATCCTACCACGGGTAAAGCGACGGATCCGACCGGCAAAACGGACGGCGCAACCGGGGGTAAAACGGCCGGCACGACCGGCGCGAGCGACAAGCCGGCTAGCGGCACGGTAAAACCCGGTACACCGGCCGAGTCCAAAGAGGTATCCTTCGGCGTCATCGAGCCGTCCTATAAGCCCAAAGGCGTAACGAAGCAGGATATGAGCGAAGTGAAGCTCGGCGACAATAAAGGGGTTATGCTGCGCTACACGGGAACCTACCACTATACGCTTCAGGAGTTCCAGCCGAAGGAGCAGGAAATGCTCGGACCGGAAGGGACGTGGGTCGATCTCGGGTACACGGTAGGCGTTATGACGGGTACCGACAAGAAGACGCTCGTCTGGATGTATGACGGCATTCAATACCGGCTTTCCTCCGGCGATCTGCCTCATGACGAGATGGTGAACGTAGCGCAATCCCTTCAGGATCAAATTGGCAAGTAAGGGCGCAAGGGTGGAAATAACAGCATGAAATGGGGCTGAAACGGTATTCATACCGCTTCCGGCGCCGCCAAACCGCCTTTCGTTCATTGACAGCTTTGGAAGATCGGATTAACATAGGTTTATCGGTTTTCCGGACGTAAGTTTAGCCGATTCAAGGGAGTCGGACACCGCGCTGACGCGATGCTCCGGCCCCCTTGTCGGTTTCAGAAGAAGGTGAACGGCTTGGATTCGTTTTATCGTCCTACTTGGGTGGAAGTATCGCTGGATGCGCTCCGGCACAATATAGAAGCTTTTCGCGGAATGCTGCCCGAAGAAATCGGGATCATGGCCGTCGTTAAGGCCGATGCATACGGCCATGGCGCCGTTCAAGTGGCGCGGACGGTACTAGACTGCGGCGCTTCCTATTTGGCGGTCGCTTTCCTGGATGAGGCGCTTGAGCTGCGGAGGGCCGGTATAACCGCCCCTATTCTCGTTCTGGGCTATACGCCCGTAGAAGGCCTCGCGCTGGCGAGAGAGTATTCGATTACATTGAACGTGTTCAGCGATGAAGTGCTGGATGCGCTGGCCGAGCAGGGGGAGAACGAGCGTCCGTTGTCCGTCCACATTAAGCTGGATTCCGGCATGGGGCGGATCGGGCAGCACGAGGAAGCCGAGGCGGTCGCCTTTATCGAGAAGGCGCTCGGGGTGCCCGGCGTTCGCGTGGAAGGGCTGTTTACGCATTACGCATGCGCGGACGAAACGGATAAAACGCATACCCGCGAGCAGTACCGCAAATTTAAGCGAATCGTGGATCATTTTGCGGACAGAGGGATTCGGTTTCCTTATGTGCATGCCGGAAATAGCGCAACGGCGATCGATTTGCCCGAATTGACCTGCAACATGGTCAGACTGGGCATCAGCATGTACGGCCTTTATCCGTCTGCCGAAGTCAATCATACCCAAATCGAGCTGGAGCCGGTCATGAGCTTGAAAACGGGGATCGTCATGGTCAAGTCGCTGCCGGCCGGCGAAACGATCAGCTACGGCGCAACCTACCGGACGCAGCGGGACGGGGAACGCATTGCAACGCTGCCCATCGGCTATGCGGACGGCTATTCGCGGATGCTGAGCGGCAAGGCACACGTTCTTGTTCAGGGGCGCAGGGTGCCGGTCGTCGGTACGATCTGCATGGATCAATGCATGATCGACGTATCCGATACGCCTGGGCTGCGTATGGACGACGAAGTCGTTCTGCTCGGACGGCAGGGCGACCAAGCGATTACGGCAGAAGAAATCGCCGGGCAGCTCGGCACGATCAACTACGAGATCACCTGCATGATTTCGCACCGGGTACCGCGGGTTTATATGCAGGGCGGCAACGTGCGGAATACGGTCAATCTTTTGCAGCATACGGTAGACTAGAGCTTGGCATCATTTACCGCTGCCATTTTGCGGAGAAATGGGAGGAATTTAACGCCGGCTGCCGAATACCTATAGTTGCAGAAGCTTTGTACGAGCGAAAAATCCCTTCATCATGAACGGGATGCGCTGTTGCGTGAACGGATACACGGCTGCGGGACGTCCGTATGCCTGCCGGGGAAATATGCTGACGAGCCGAAGGATATAGACATACGTGATATACCGAACGCATATATTTGTCTTTGTATAAAAACGATTGAGCCACGCCATAATGGTAATATTGTCTTTGGTAAAGTTGTGGGGGTGCGAGACCGAATATGTCCAACGTCAATACGAAGCGGATCATGATCAGCCTGCCGGACCAGCTGCTGCAGGAAGTCGACGGGATTGTCGAGAAGGAAAACTCGAACCGGAGCGAATTTATCCGCCAAGCGATGAAGTTGTATTTAATGGAACGGAAAAAGCGCCATCTGCGCGAATCGATGCAGCGCGGCTATATGGAAATGGCGAAGATCAATCTCCACATGGCATCGGAGGCTTTTCAGGCGGAGGAAGACGCAGGCAGTACACTTGACCGCTTAGTTAGCGGGGTGTAACCATTGATTGTAAAACGTGGCGATGTATTTTTTGCGGATTTGTCACCCGTCGTCGGTTCCGAGCAAGGGGGCGTACGCCCTGTTCTCGTCATTCAGAACGATATAGGAAACCGCTTTAGCCCGACAGTCATTATTGCTGCGATAACCGCACAAATTCAGAAGGCGAAGCTCCCGACGCACGTCGAGATCGATGCGGCGACGCATGGCTTCGACCGGGATTCGGTCATTTTGCTGGAGCAGATCCGTACGATCGACAAACAGCGGTTGACCGATAAAATTACGCATTTGGATGATGAGACGATGCGGAAAGTAGACGAATCGCTGCAAATCAGCGTCGGGTTGATCGAGTTTTAGCAATCTGCCGGCTGTTATGGCATGCGTGAGCGGCGGCGGTATACCGAAACGAACACGGCGAGGGAGATTCCCTCGTTTTTTTGTTTTGGTTCTATGAACGTCACCTAAGCGGACTGGCTGCTTGAGGAGCGGATTGAAGCAGCAGTTTCGGCAGGAATCGCGAAATGAGAAGTACATATCGCAAAAACCGCTTTTATAAGGAAATAAGGTACCGACGTTCGCTACATAGTGAAATGTTAACTGGAAGTGCGTTACAATAGAGGATATGCGGTACGAGCAACTATCATTTATCGACGTAGCAAAGGATGATGCACATGGCAAGCGATATCGGACAAGTTCAGGAAGAACAATCAGCGTTCGAGCTGACGGAGGAAGCGAAGGCGGCCGTTCAGGAACGAATTTTAAAGCAGATCGCTGCAGAGCTGCAGCTGGCCCCGGGGAAAGTGCGGACGACGGTCGGATTGCTTGACGAAGGCAATACGATTCCGTTCATTGCCCGCTACCGGAAGGAAATGACCGGGGAGCTGGATGAAAACGAGCTGCGCTCGATCGAAGAGCGGTTGCAATATTTGCGAAACCTGGAGGACCGCAAGCTTGAGGTGCTGCGTCTTATACACGAGCAAGGCAAGTTGACGGACGAGCTGCGCCGATCGATCGAGCAGTCGGCCAAGCTGCAGGAGATCGAGGACCTGTACCGTCCGTACCGCCAGAAGCGCAAAACGCGTGCGAGCGTGGCCAAGGAGCGCGGACTAGAGCCGCTTGCGGATTGGCTCTTCGCTCAGCACCGCAAAGGCGACCTGAAGGCCGAGGCTGCCAAATACATCAATGCGGAGAAGGAAGTCGGCTCGGCGGAGGACGCGATCCAAGGAGCGATGGACATCATTGCGGAGAACATCGCCGACGACGCCAAAATCCGCACCTGGGTAAGGCGGTATACGCAAGACAATGGCCAGGTCGAGACGCTTGCCAAGGACAACAAGCAGGAATCCGTATACGAAATGTATTACGACTATAAAGAGCCGGTTCGCAGGCTGCCCCCTCACCGGATACTGGCGATCAACCGCGGCGAGCGGGAGGACGTGCTGAAAGTGGCGCTCACGGTTGCGCCCGATAAAATTCATGATTTTATCGGCCGTCAGCTGATTAAAGGCGACTCGCCTGTGCGCGAAACGCTTGTGGCGACTATCGAGGATGCATACAAGCGGCTTATCGCGCCTTCGATTGAACGCGAGGTGCGCGGGGGGTTGACGGAGAAGGGGGAGGAGCAGGCGATTCAAATTTTTGCGGAAAATTTGCGCAATCTGTTGCTTCAGCCGCCGATTAAAGGCAAGGTCGTACTCGGTGTCGACCCGGCTTACCGGACCGGCTGTAAGCTGGCCGTGGTGGATGATACGGGCAAAATGTTGAAAATCGCCGTTACCTACCCGACGCCGCCGAACAACAAAATCGCCGAAGCGAAATCGATCATCAAGCAGATGATCGATACCTACGGCGTGGAACTCATCGTGATCGGCAACGGCACCGCATCCCGCGAGACGGAGCAGTTTATTGCGGAGCTCATTCGCGAGGTGAATCATAAAGACCTTCAATATATTATCGTAAGCGAGGCGGGTGCGAGCGTATATTCCGCCTCCAAGCTGGCGCAAACCGAGTTCCCCGAGCTCGATGTCGCGGAGCGCAGCGCGATTTCGATCGCTCGCCGGATGCAGGATCCGCTGGCCGAGCTGGTCAAGATCGACCCGAAATCGATCGGCGTCGGCCAATACCAGCACGACGTCTCGCAGAAGCGGCTGGAGGAAAGCCTCGGCGCCGTCGTCGAGTCCGCGGTCAACCATGTCGGCGTCGACTTGAACACCGCTTCGCCGTCGCTGCTTTCGTACGTGGCCGGCGTGAACGGCACGATCGCCAAAAATATCGTGGCCTACCGCGAAGAGAACGGCAAATTTACCGACCGCAAGCAGCTTATGAAGGTGCCGCGTCTTGGCGCCAAAGCGTATGAGCAGTGTGTCGGCTTCCTGCGCATCGCGGAAGGTCGCAACCCCCTCGACAACACGCCGATCCATCCGGAATCGTACGCGGTGGTGGATAAACTGTTCAAGGAGCTGCGAGTAGAGTTGGCTGCCTTAGGGTCGGCGGAGCTTAAGGATAGGCTGCAGTCGCTTCAGACCGCCGAGCTGGCATCGAGGCTTGAAGTCGGCGTACCGACGCTCCGCGATATTCTGGACAGCCTGCAGCGTCCGGGGCGCGATCCGCGGGAGGAGTTGCCGCTGCCGATTTTCCGCACCGACGTGCTGAAAATCGAAGATTTAACGGCAGGCATGGAGCTGCAAGGCACCGTTCGCAACGTCATCGACTTTGGCGCGTTCGTCGACATCGGCGTGAAGAACGACGGTCTTGTCCATATTTCGCAGCTGAGCGACAGCTATGTGAAACACCCGACGAATGTCGTATCCGTCGGCGATACGGTGACGGTATGGGTACTTGGCGTCGATATGAACAAGGGCCGGGTCAGCCTGACGATGAAAAAGCCCCGCGCCTAAAAGTAAAAGACTGGGGATTGCGGGAGGAAGCCGGTTTCGGTCTGGTGTTTCATAGGAAAAGCAGCTGGCGCAGCTTAGGCTTTCCAAGCATATGCAAAAAGAGCAGTGTCCGTTACCTTGGTTAACGGCCTGCTCTTTTCGTATGTGAAGCGTACGGTAACGCTCCGTCGCTTGCGGCTGCGCTGCCGCGGAACCGGACCTGCCGAACAATCAGTTTTTGCGATGGGGACGATCCCCGGGTAGCGTTTCCTCGTGTCCGGATTGGGAGTAACGGGTTCGGTAAAAATACCAGCAATCGTTCAACAATCGGATTTGACGGCGGTTTTTTTTCTGGAAAGCTCGCATCAACTGATTGCAAAGCCACTGCGGCATATTTCCAGCCCCTTCCTGCTGTGCTTACTATTACGATATGAAGGGGAAGGGTATTTGGTGCAGGTCCGCTGCCCATGGCCTTTAGCTTTGGGATGATTAGGTTATTGCTCTTCGTCCTCGTACCACTGCTCAAGCTGAGCTTGAAGCGCACGGATCTCGGTCAGCAGCGATATTAGCGGATAAGCCTTCTCTTGAATGGAAGCGAATGATTGCTCAAGGATATTGATGTAGGCTAGTCCATTCGTAACGGGACACGCGTTGTCGATTACATCGAGATCGTCGCATTCGGCAATCATATGCGGCAGCTGAGGGACGTTGCCTGCCGTCAGCTTGTCGATCTCTTTATGTAAACGTCGGTTCAGTGCAGTCAATTGGTACATGTGCGTCGCGGGCATTTCCACAAATTCCAGCTTATTGTCGAGCTTGAGCAGCCCGTATCTATACTTCGGCATACAACCAAGTTCCCCTCTCGTCGGCGGCTGTGGCTTTCCGGATCATCCTCAGGCGCGGCATCAGTCTTTACTTGACAGTTTAGCGCAACCTGGTGTAATAATTCAAGTGAGGACGGGAGGCCGGACAAGTGGAGAACGAACAATTGCAGCAATGGGTCGAGAGCATTTCACTGAAGCACTTCGGTGTGCCGTTCGTTCACCGGGCAACCTTCAATCGGAGACTCCGGGCAACGGGGGGACGATATTTCACACGGACGCACAATATCGAAATCAGCACGCTCCAACTGGAGCTTCACGGCCCGGAAGAAGTCGAGAAAATCATCAAGCACGAGCTCTGTCATTATCATCTCCATTTGGCAAGGCGAGGATACCAGCACCGGGACGCGGACTTTCGCGAGCTGCTCAAGCAGGTAGGCGGAACAAGGTTTTGCAAAGCGCTGCCTGTGCCGTCACGCAAGCAGCCGTATCGGTACCGTCTCGTATGTACGAGCTGCGGCCTGGAATATCTGCGTAAAAGGAAGCTCGATACGCGCAAATACGTTTGTGGTAAATGCAGGGGAAAATTGAAGCTCCTTCCCCTTGACTCCGCCGACAAAGTTTGATAAATTAGAGTGGCACAAAACATTCCCTGATAGCTCAGTTGGTAGAGCACTCGACTGTTAATCGAGTTGTCACAGGTTCGAGTCCTGTTCGGGGAGCCATGGAGAGATACCCAAGTGGCTCAAGGGGACCCTCTGCTAAGGGGTTAGACTGCGTAAGTGGTGCGAGGGTTCGAATCCCTCTCTCTCCGCCATACATAACAAATCAGCCGCTGCAAGGCGGCTTTTTGTTTGTCAAGCATGAGGCTACGGCACACCATGTTTGAAAAAGGTTTGTTTTGGGCATCATGAGCAGGTCGGTGTGTGAACGGGTTTGATTTTGGAAGAACAAGGTTTAAAAAAGGGCTTGTCAACTACTCGACAATCTGATACAATAACTCTTGTCGCTTCGGAAGAGTAGTTGAGAAACGAACGGAATGCGAACAGTTTGGCCCGTTGGTCAAGGGGTTAAGACACCTCCCTTTCACGGAGGTAACAGGGGTTCGAATCCCCTACGGGTCACCATTTATGAGGCATTAGCTCAGTTGGTAGAGCACCTGACTTTTAATCAGGGTGTCGTAGGTTCGAGTCCTACATGCCTCACCAGTTTTTTCATATCCCTCGTAACATGCGGTCGTGGTGGAACGGCAGACACACCATCTTGAGGGGGTGGCGCCCATTGGGTGTGCGGGTTCAAATCCCGCCGACCGCACCATACATATTTAAAGCGTAAAGCCTTGATATATAAGGGCTTTTTTTGTTTTATAACAGACAAAATTGAAATGTAGTACAGGACCGGTTTTTGAAGCGTTGATGTAAAATTGATGTAAAAAATCGAAAGAGAGTTACGGATTACAGCCTAAAAAAACGGATAGAAAAGAAAAAAGCAAGGGGGTCAGCCTGCATGAAAAATGTGATCAGTTTATTTGTTTGTGCATTCGTTGAGAAAACAGGGAATCGAATTGATCGGCAGCGGCCTGATCAGCTTCCTGCAAAGCATGAGCATATATATTTAACGTTGTTGTTATATCTGCATGGCCTAGCCTGCTTGATATGATTTTCGCGTGAACTCCTTGGTTTAGAAGCAATGTTGCCGAAGTATGCCTTAGATCGTGGAATCGAATATACTTTAGATTGTTTCGTTTAATAAACCTTCCCCAATAATTATTTACGCTGAAGGGGCTAATTGGCTTGCCATTCCACGCAGTAAATAAAAAGAAGTATTCTCCACCCTCCCACAATTCGGAGGCTTTCATTCGTTCCTTGTTGCAGTGGAGCTTATATTCCTTGAGCTTATGCCGACTGCGGACTATACGAAGAGGCTGTCGAAGTGTTGAATCGGGTCGTCCAAGATGCCGGGACGGATGCGTATCCGCTGCTGCACTACATTGACATCGCTCATTGTTGAATTTGGTGTATAATTATTAGACATAATAATGACACCGTTTTCATAAACGGGAAGAGGAGCACTTCTTTTGCGAAGAATGATATTGAGGTTGAGACCGTTTTTGTTTTCGGGAAAATACTACGCCAGACTGTTCGGGTTCGGCTTAATGACGGTTTGCATCCCGATCGTATTGGCTTCGTTTCTGGCCTACTCCATTTTGTCACGTAATTTGGAGGAGCAGGTGAAACGGGCAAATCTGCAGACGATGCTGCAAATTCAGGCGCGAATCGACGCCGAACTCAATGCGGTAGTGAAGGCTACCCGCGGCTTAGTGTTTGATAGCTCCATACAGAAGTTTATTTATAATACGGATATGAACGATTATACGGAAATGATGAATGTCCAAAAAATGCTTTCTGCTCTGGGACGTTCTATAGAGTATTCACCCCGTATCGGGTTGCTTTTGCCTAACCAAAAAATCGAGTTGACCACGACCGTCGGTTTCGAGCGGATTGACGATCCAGCTGGGAAATATCCGTTTGTCGGAACGAATAAACAGGATTCGCCGATGAGATGGATCCCGAACAATCAGGAGGGAAGTGGATCATTTACGTTCGTACAGTCTCTTCCCGCCATTTCCAACACCCCGCAGGCGTATTTGACCGTCGATTTGAATAGAAGCGCTATGGCTGACATCATGAATACCGGCGGGCTTGGAGAGTATGGGCGCATGATGGTGATAAGCGAATCGGGTACCGTTGTATCGCTGATCGAACGATCGAAAGACGGTCAAACCCTTGAGTCGGACGCAGCTTGGAAGACAAACATATTGAACGCCTCCGAGAAAACCGGGTTTTATAAGGATAGTTCCCGTAATACGATGTCCGTCTTTACCAAATCGTCCGTAAACGGTTGGATAACCGTACTCGATTTTCCGCTTGCCGAGTTGGACGGGCAGAGAGCCAATGTTGCCAGACTGACCGTTATCGTGTGCTTAGGCGCACTGGCGCTAGGTATGCTTCTTCTATATATCAACTCGCGTAAGCTATATGCGCCGATCCGCAAGCTGCTTGGCCAGGAGCAAACTGCCGGGGATGCGCATTCCACCAAAATCGACGAGTGGACGTGGATTCGGAACAACTGGGATCAGTTGAAGCTTCAAGTCGGTAATCTCCGCGAACAATCTAGCCGCAACGCGCCGCTTTTGCGCGATGTTTTTTTCATGAACATGGTGTATGGTCATTATGCCCATGAATCGTTGGAACGGCTGGCGGAATTGTGCAATCACCACGGTGTAAGCGCGCATGCCAAGTGGAAAGTGTTCGTGGTCGAAGCCGAAAATCACGAGCTGTACGATAAATTCCGCAAAGAGGACAGGCAGCTTATTTTGCTCGCCATCTCAAGCATATGTCAGGATATTGCCAACCAGCACAACATCAAGGCGTACTTCGTAAATGGGGTGGAAGCGGCACAGGTTATCGTCGTGCTGCAAATGTCCACGGAATGGTCGGACAAGCAGCTTTCCGCGGTCTCCTACCAAGTGTGCGAATCGGTTCGTATGTCGATCGACACGTATTTGAAATTTAATGCCTCTGTCGGCATGGGCAATACGTACAATAATATTCAGAATGTCCGTCTGTCTTGTATGGAAGCGATGGAAGCGCTAAAGTACCGGATCGTAAAAGGAGGAAACCGGACGATCGGCATTCAGGATTTGCGGCCGGACAGGGATGCGTTGCGCTACCCGTTCGAGCTTGAGGCAACCGTCATGCGGGAACTGCAGAACGGTGACAGGGTACGTACGCTAGAAGCGTTTGCAGTGTTCGCGCAAACGATCACGAGCAGGGATTATCCGGTTTCGCAGGTATATCAGGCCTTCCACATGCTGTACGTGTCTTTCTTCCATAAATTGAAGGAGCTGTCGGACGAAGGGGTTCATCAATTAGCCGAAACCGGTGCCTTCGAGCGGATCAGCGCCAGCAAGACGGTAGCCGAGATTGAAACCTGGTTCCGGGACGTCATTTTTCCGATTTTATTCCCGATTTTTGAAGAAGCGATCGACGGTAAGGGCAAGCATCTGGTGGAACGGGCCAAAAAGTACATGATCGAATCGATCGATCTGGATCATACGCTTCAATCCGTTGCAAGCTATGTCGACTTGAGCTCCTCCTATTTTAGCAGAATGTTTCAAAAATATACCGGACAAAGCTTCACGAGTTATATAGCGGAGCTGAAAATCGAACGAGCCAAGGAGCTTCTGCTCCATACAAACGAGCCCATAGCAGTTATAGCTGAGAAAATTAATTATACGGAGCGATCGTTCCGCCGCGTCTTCAAAAATTTGACCGGTCATTCACCGGCTACTTTTCGCGAACAGGGCCAAAAGCCGCGCTAAATGAAATCGAAGCCATCCTCTGCCGCCTTAAAAGGGCGGTCTTTTTTTGTTTTTTTGACCGTTAGGTGCGTAAATAAAGACCGCACCTGGCCCGCAAGCCTGATGCAGCGCGCCTTCTCCGAATGAATGTCAAAAGCATCAAATAGTCTCTTACGGCGCCGCTTCAACATTGATTATGCTCGGATGGACAGCAGGAGGTATCCGCCCATAACGGACCGGAAACATCTGAAGATAATAAAGCTTCCAAGCTTTACCTTGCTAATGGGGAATGCTATATGGGGGGGCTTAAGAGGAGGAGAAGACAATCGTACCGTCAAGCGAAACGACCGTGATACGGGGAATACATGATTCCCGTCGGCAAGCGAACCGCTTGTGGAAGCGAGTAGTGAAACATAAGTACATTTACTTACTTGCTTTGCCTAGCGTCATTTATTTTCTCGTATTTAAATACGTACCGATGTGGGGGATCTTGCTTGCTTTTCAAGAATACAGCCCGTATAAAGGATTTTTTGGGAGTGAATGGGTCGGTCTTGAGCATTTTGAAACTTTGTTTACCCACGATATGTTTTGGGTACTGTTGAGGAACACGCTGGGTATCAACCTCATGAATCTCATTTTTTTCTTTCCGCTACCTATCGTTCTGGCCCTGATGTTGAACGAGGTCAAGATCGAACCGGTGAAGCGCGTTATTCAATCCATCGTTTATTTGCCCCATTTTTTGTCGATGGTCATTATTGTAGGATTTACGTATTTCTTCTTATCTACCGATATTGGCTTGGTAAACAAGGGATTGACGGCAATGGGCTTCGAACCGGTCAGCTTTCTGACGAATCCGAATTATTTCTGGGGCTTGCTGACAGCGCAAAGCATTTGGAAGGAAGTAGGCTGGGGAACGATCATTTTTTTGGCGGCCATCGCGGGGGTAGATCAGCAACTTTATGAAGCTGCCATCGTGGACGGTGCGGGAAGATTGCGCCGGCTGTGGCATATTACGCTTCCGGCTATCCGCAGCACGATTGTCATTCTGCTTATCATGAGGGTCGGGCACATGATGGATGTCGGCTTCGAGCAAGTACTGCTTATGTTGAATCCGCTCGTTATGCCGGTTGGCGAAGTGTTCGATACTTATGTGTACAAGCAGGGAATCTTATCCGGTCAAACGAGCTATAGCATTGCCGTAGGCTTATTCAAGTCGATTGTCGGGCTCGTGCTTGTCGTGTTGGCGAACCGTTTGGCGAAAAAATTCGGAGAAGAAGGTTTATATTAACTACCATAATGGAAAGGGTGCAAAGAACATGACGGCGCGCAAGTCGCTTCTCGCATCGATTCCCGATGCTATCATTTATACGGTACTTATTGCGGCCGCTTTGGCGATGCTGTTTCCGTTCGTTTACGTCATCGCCGTATCATTTACCGATCCGGCCGTTTACGTGGCCGGTGATGTGATATTATTTCCGAAGCAGTGGTCGCTCGATTCCTACCGGTACATTTTATCATCCAGCAGCTTTCTTTATTCGCTTCGCTCTACTGTTTTCATTACAGTGGTAGGGACGGTGCTGAACTTGGCATTCTCGACGACGTTCGCTTATGCCATGACCAAGAAAGAGTTGCCCGGACGGGGATTCATGCTGTCGTTGGTGCTTTTTACCTTCCTGTTTGGCGCCGGATTGGTACCGAATTTTCTGCTGATCCGAGAACTGGGATTGCTTGATTCGCTATGGTCTCTTCTATTGCCGGGACTTACGAACGCATGGAGCGTTTTCGTGCTAAAATCGTTCTTCCAAGGGCTGCCCGACAGTTTGGAGGAAGCGGCGCTCATCGACGGCTGCAACGAACTGAAAGTATTTTACCGGATCATCCTTCCCTTATCGCTGCCGGCATTGGCCGCTTTCGGCTTGTTCTTCGCGGTGGGGCACTGGAATACGTATTTTTCCGCCGTCATGTACATTCAAGATGCGCACAAATGGCCGCTGCAGGTTTTGCTTCAGCAACTGATGGTCAGCCAGTCGGCAATCGGCAACGCAGAAGTGAGAGAAACGCTGGAGCATACACTTCCCGAGGAAACGGTGAAGATGGCTGCGCTGGTTGTCGTCATGGTTCCGATATTGGCGGTCTATCCCTTCCTGCAAAAATATTTTGCCAAGGGAGTTCTGCTTGGCTCAGTGAAGGGTTGACATAGGTTCATTATCCATATATCTAAGGAGGGTTTCTGACTATGAAAGGGAAAAAATTAGTCAAAACAGCGGTACCGATGATGCTCGCATTCGGTCTCATCGCAGGCTGCGGCGGCGGAGGTTCAAGCAGCGGCACGGGGACCGATAACGGAAAGAAGGCAGACGGTCCGACGCCAATCAGCTTCACGACGATTCTTAATAATGGGGAACCGCCGGATTTAAACGGTCCCGTTTACAAGGAAGTGGAGAAGCGGACGAACACCAAGCTGGACATTAAAGTGATACCGTCTACTAGCTATGGCGATAAGTTCAATCTGGCGCTTTCCTCGAACGAGCTGACTGACATCATGCTCATTGAGGACCCTTTTGGGGCAACGACCGTAAACGCGATCCGGCAGGGCGCTTTTATGGATCTTACCACGCTGCTGGGCGATTTCAAGAAGTATCCCAACCTAGCTAACATTCCGAAAGATATTTGGGAGAACTCCAAGGTAGACGGTAAAATTTATGGGGTTCCTCGTCCGCGCTCGCTAGCCGACCATACGATTTATATCCGCAAAGACTGGCTCGATAAGCTGAACCTGAAAATGCCGACGACGACAGACGATTTCTACAATGTGATGAAAGCGTTCGTCGAACAGGATCCGGACGGCAACGGCAAAGCGGATACGTTCGGTTATGCCGGCATCGGTCCTTCGATGTCCATTGTCGGGCCTCAGCTGTCGGTTGCGTTCGGCGCTTATAAACCGACGTTCGAAGGCGACAAAATGCTCCTGTCTTGGATGACCAAAGGGTATCGCGACTATTTGGAATATGCGCGTAAAATGTATGCGATCAAGGCGCTGCCGCAAGAGTATTCGGTGTTGAAGGAAGACAAGCTTACAGCGGCAGGCAAGGTCGGAGCGCCGGCCAGCAACTTCCTGAATTTGTGGAGGTTTCAGGAAGATACGAGGAAGGCCGATCCGAAGGCGGAGCTTGTCAATGTGCCGCCGCTTAAAGGCCCGGACGGTTATGCGAGCATCAAATTTTCCGGCTATTACGGTATCCTGGCCATTTCCGCCAAAACGCCGAAGGACAAGATCGAGAAGTTGCTGCAATATTTGGACCAAGCGGCGTCTCCGGAGCTCAATGAGCTGAATTATTACGGCGTTGAAGGTATTCACTATACGAAAGAGAACGGCAAGATCAAAGTGAACGAAGAAGCAACGAAGAAAGATCCGTTTCTCAATGCTTTAATCGTTACGGGTATTTACGATAAGTACGCGAAGGCTGTCAACCTGTCGGCGCCGGATGAAATTAATGAACGGCAGAAGAAAATGGTGGACGAATACATGGCCGTCGCAACGCCGAGTCCGACCCTCGGGCTAATCTCCGATACGAACGCCAAGCGGGGCGCGGATTTGTTTAAAGACAGAGATACCGTCATGACCAAAGTCATCACAGGTCAATCGCCGATTGAAGAGTGGGATGCATATGTGAATAAAATGAAAGCCGACCCGGATGTGCAGAAAATCATGAAAGAGTACGCCGACCAGTACAAGCTAAAAAATCCGGATAAAAAATAAGTTTAGAGCATAACCAAGCCGTGCGTTTGCTGAAGAGCCCGGGCGGCTTGGTTTTTATTTTTTTTAAGAGAGCGGAGCATTTATGAAACCTTACAAGGCCAGGTGCGCGACGGACATTTAACCTACCTAGAAGGGCCGATGTCCGCTGGGATGAGGCGCTTGCGCTCTGGAATGCCTTTAACGGGCTTTGCCGTGTTTTTGGCAACGGTGTGCAGTTAAGGTTTTAGCTTGGATCGTGGGGATCTTTTGGACACCCTTGAAGGAGGGATTTTGTGCAACTGCAAGGAAAAGTAGCGATCATCACGGGAGGCGGATCTGGGATCGGCCAGTCGACCGCAGAGCTTTTCGCGGAACAGGGGGCCAAGGTAGCGATCGCGGACTGGAACGAGGAAAACGGCATACGCACGGTCCGGTCCATTGCCGGTAGAACGGCTGATTCCTCCAATGCAATATTCGTAAAAACAGATGTCTCGAACGCTGATGACGTGAAGCGGTTGGTAGAAATAACCGTAGATACGTTCGGTCACCTCGATATCGTGTTTAACAACGCGGCCGCCATATTACCAAAGTTTCTTGAAGACGTAGAGGAGCCGGAATGGAATAGGCTGATTGACATTAACTTGAAAAGCGTCTACTTAACGGCCAAGTATGCGATTCCGGAGCTGCGCAAAGCGAAAGGCTGCATCATCAGCATGGCATCGCTCAATGGGCTGATCGGGCAAAAGCAGAATGCCGTATACGCGGCCACGAAAGGCGGTATCATCGCCATAACGAAAGCGCTTGCGCTTGATTACGCGCCGGACGGCGTGAGGGTCAACTGCATTTGTCCGGCGGGGGTGATGACACCTCTGCTCGAAACGTGGATTAAACAGCAGCCCGATCCGACGGCAGCCCGGAGTACGCTAGATGACATGCATCCTCTCGGACGAACGGCATCTTCCGTGGAAATCGCTCAAGCCGTGTTGTTCCTCGCAAGCAATCAAGCGAGCTTTATTACCGGTGTAGCGCTCCCCGTTGAAGGCGGCGCTTCGCTAGGCTACTAATTTATTTTCAGGAGGTTCCTATCAGATGAAGATTACAAAAGTCGAATCGTTTATCCTGCACGTACCGATTACACCGCCCATCACCGACGCCATCAACGTGGCGACACATTGGGGATTGGCGGGATTACGCATTTTTACCGACGAGGGGATTGTCGGAACCGGCTATACCGGAACGTGCGCGAATGGCGATGATTTGATTACTCAGACGATCGACCGTTATTACGCGCCGCTGCTTATCGGCAAGGACCCATTTATGGTAAGAGAGCTTTGGGACGACATGCGTTTCGGGAAGATGCACTGGATCGGACGCGCTGGCGTAACGCATATGGCGCTCGCCGCCGTAGATATCGCGCTATGGGACATTATGGCGAAAACGGCTAATCGGCCGCTGTGGCAATATCTTGGCGGGCATAAGTCCAAACGGATTAAAGCGTACAACACGAATGGCGGGTGGCTAAACTGGACGAAGGATCGCCTGCTCAAGGATGTAACAGAGATCGTAGAACAAGGGTTTACCGGCGTCAAGATCAAGGTCGGCAAGCCCGATCCGCGCGAAGACTACGATCGCTGTAAGGCGGTAAGAAAGGCAATCGGCGATGACATCATTTTCATGATCGATGTTAACCAGCAATGGAACATCAATACGGCGATGACATGGGGCAAGCGATTGGAGGAATTTGATTTATTCTGGTTGGAAGAGCCGCTAAACCCCGACGACATCCTCGGGCATCAAAAACTGGCAAATGCATTAAACGTCCCGATCGCGCTCGGTGAGCATGTTTATTCGAAATATGCATTCCGTGATTATATTCATCAGGGTGCCATCGAATACGTACAGGTTGATGTAACAAGGGTGGCGGGAGTCACCGAATGGCTACAGGTTGCCGGGCTGGCCGCTTCATACGATCTGCCGATCTGTCCGCATGTGGGGGATATGGGGCAAATCCATCAGCATCTGGTCGCTTCAACGCCGAATGCGATCATGCTGGAGTACATCCCATGGATCCGCCATATTTTCGTCGAACCGGCAACGGTTGTGGACGGACATTATGTGTTGCCGCAAATGCCAGGGGCATCGACTGACATTTTACCCAACTATTTTAACGAGTACCGTGTGAAATAGTGAATCGGATTAAATTGATTCCGTTTGAATGCATTTACATGAGAAGGAGAGATGAGACGATGCCAGTTGATTTCACAATTACCAAACCGAACGAGAAGCATGATTTAAAAATAGAAGGGCCGATTGCCCGCTGGGATGAGGCTCTTCCGCTCGGCAACGGCTTAACGGGCTGCCTTGTGTATGGCAGCGGTGCCCCGCTAAGGTTCAGCTTGGACCGGGGGGATCTTTGGGATACCCGGGTCCCGCCGGAAACGGAGGCTGAAGATTACCGGTACACACAGCTAATCGAGCTTGTGAAAAGCGGCAAACATGAGGAAGTGAACAAGAGGTTCGAGTCATTTTATCGCCGAACGACTCCGACGAAAGTTCCGGTCGGGGCGATTGAGCTTGACTTCGGCGAAGAGGCCGACCATGTGGAAAATCGCATTGTTCTGAAAAAGGCACTTGCAGAAGTTACGCTGGGTCTTAACGGCAAAGAGGCTCAAATCCGAACTTTTCTAAGCGCGGTGGAGCGAGTGGGTATCATTTCGGTTTCAGGGAATGCTGGTGCACCTTTAATCCGTATTGATCCTCCAGCGTATAGCGGAGCTGAGGACAAGAATGAAGCGCCTTCATCGGTAGGCAATCTCGTCGCTTCCCTTGGCTATCCGGCCGGAAACGTAACCCGGGATGGCGATACCTTGCTGTATATTCAGCCCACTTGCAATTCACTGTCTTTTGCCATTGCTGCGGCTTGGGTGCATCATGAAGATAAGCTGGAAATCGCATATACGATTGCTGCGAGCACCGATGGTGAAAACTGGCTGGAGCGAGCGCAATCGCTCGTAAGTCAGGCGTTGGTGAAAGGGTTCGACCGCATGTTTGCGGATCACTCGGCCTGGTGGGAAAGCTATTGGAAAAAGAGCGAACTTACATTACCCGATTCAGAGATGGAGCGGCAGTGGTATCATACGCATTATTTGTTCGGTTCTTGCTCCCGCAAAGGGGCGCCGCCGATGCCGCTGCAGGGCGTATGGACAGCGGACGAAGGAAAGCTGCCGCCGTGGAAGGGCGATTATCATAATGATTTGAACACTCAATTAAGCTACTGGCCATATATGAAAGCAAATCACATGGAAGAAGGCGAAAGCTTTATCGATTTCCTGTGGAAGTTGAGACCGGAAGCGCGAGCGTTTGCAGAACGTTTTTTTGAGGCGCCTGGCATTTGCCTGCCGTCGGTCATGGGGATAGGGGCCGAGCCGCTTGGAGGCTGGGTGATGTACAGCACGAATATGGTCAATCAAATATGGCTTTGCCAAGCGTTCGACCATTATTGGCAGTATACTGGTGACCGAGAGTTTCTGGCACATAAAGCGTATGTATACTTCCGTGAAACGGCGGAATGTATGCTTCACTGGCTCAAGCCTGGCCCGGACGGAAAGCTGTTGCTTCCATTATCCAGTTCCCCGGAAATTCACAACAACTCGCCAAAAGCATGGCTAACACCAAATAGCAATAATGATTTGGCGCTGCTGCACTATTTGTTCGAAACGCTGAAGCAATATGAAGAACTCCTTGGGCATGAGAACGATGCGAAGGAATGGGGAGATATTCGTTCGCAGTTGCCGGAGCTTGCGGTGAACGAGGACAACGTACTCATGCTAAGCCCCGATGAGTCGCTTGCGGAGAGTCATCGTCACCTGTCACATTTAATGGCGATTTATCCGCTCAATCTAGTGCAGTGTGATCGCTCGGAGCGTGAAAAGGAGATTATCGAAGCGTCGCTTGCACAGATCGACCAGCTCGGAACGGCGGCATGGGTTGGATATTCGTTCACATGGGCAGCCGATTTGTACGCCCGTGCGCGAAACGGGGAGCAGGCTTACCGGTATCTTCATATATTCTGGGATGCTTTTATATCCAAAAATGGATTTCATCTTAACGGCGACCAGAAAAAGATGGGGTATAGCTCGTTTCACTATCGTCCGTTCACGCTCGAGGGTAATTTTGCGGCAGCTGACGCTCTGCAGGAAATGCTGCTTCAGAATCATGAGGGGGTCATTCATCTCTTCCCGGCGATTCCAGAAGCTTGGAAGCAGGAAGGTGTATCGTTCCGACAATTCCGTGGCGGGATGGGGAGCCTAGTATCTGCCGAAATCAAGAATGGGAAACTGATTTACGTTTCTTTCCTAGCCGAGCGGGATGTCCGATTACAAGTTTGCAACAGTTTTGATGTTGAGAATATCGAGATTGTATCGCAAACAGGCAATGAAAGCCTTCGGTTTGTGAAGGTGGGAGAAACGTTCACGATCGATTTGCGGGCAGGAGAGTCTTGTACGATAAAGCCTTCACGGGGCAGATCATGATATGCGCGAAAACGAGTAAGTACCTTTCTGGGCTGCGACGACCGAATTTCTTATGCCGGTACAGAGAGGTAAGTGTATTAAGTGTGGACGGCTGGTTCCTGCCAGTCGTCCTGATCTCATGAGGAAGAGACCGGAAGGAGCGATTGACGATGAATCCGAATACGAACGATAGGGAGTACTGGGTGAAGGTTTTAATCCGAATAGCCACTCCCGTCTTGAGCGCTTTGTCTGAGCGCCAGTTGAAGGCGAAAATGCCAGTTGAAGGAGTGTTGGACGATAGGCCTCTGTATACTTATTTGGAAACGCTCGGCCGCCTTCTGGTGGGACTGGCTCCATGGCTGGAGATGGGTCCGACTGACGGGGAGGAGGGGCTTCTTCGAGAGCAGGTGGCACGGCTTTCTCGCGAAGCAATCAATGCCGGGACCGATCCGTCGTCACCCGACTATATGAATTTTAGCATTGGCAAGCAGCCGATCGTAGACGCAGCCTTCCTGTCACAGTCGATTTTGCGCGCTCCGACGGAGTTGTGGACTAAGCTGGACGACCATGTACGGACCAATGTGATCGCTGCCTTGAAAGCGACTCGTACGCGCAAGCCGAATTTTAATAACTGGCTGTTGTTCGCAGCCATTATTGAAGCCGCTTTGTACAGAATGGGAGAAAGCGACTGGGATTCAATGCGTATCGACTACGCGCTGAGGCAGCATGAGCAATGGTATTTGGGAGATGGAACGTATGGCGACGGAGAAGATTATCATGCCGACTACTACAACAGTTTCGTCATTTTGCCGATGCTTCTCGATTTGGTCGAAGCAGTAGGCGACCAATACTCCGAATGGAAAAGTATGGCCGATAGGATCCGGAAAAGAGCCCAGCGCCAAGCTGCAATCCAGGAGAGATCGATATCGCCGGAGGGGACGTTTCCGCCTGTTGGGCGTTCGCTCGCTTACCGGTTCGGTGCATTCCATGTACTCGCGCTGACGTCACTCCGTCGCGAACTGCCAGATCCGATCGCGCCAGCACAGGTTAGATGTGCGCTTACAGCGGTTATTCGCAGAATGATCGAAGCGCCCGGCACATTCGACGCAGACGGCTGGTTAACGATCGGCTTTTGTGGACACCAGCCAGAAATAGGGGAGAGCTATATTTCAACGGGTAGTCTGTACTTGTGCTCGGTCGTATTTCTGCCGCTTGGATTGCCCGCAAATGATCCGTTTTGGCAAGGTGAAGCGGACTGGACAGCACGCAAGGCTTGGTTAGGCAATGCCTTTGAGATCGATCATGCGTTGAAAGGCTGATTGCGGCACAGCCAATGGTTACAGTGTGAAACTATTGTGCCCCCAGATCGGCTCTCGAAAGCGTTCGAGGCGACGAAAGTTATGCAAGCATGAGCGTGTATCACGCAGTTTCAGTTGATGACAGTCTTACTTTCGTGCATAGACGCGTTGTGTACGAGCATTGATGTAAATTTGATGTAAAAATTCAGCGGAAATGAACTGAAATCATCGAAATAGATCGGACATGGAACTCGAAAACCGTGATTTAAAAGGGTTTTACCGGACTATAACAGAACAGATCAAAATCGATCTATCACTTTGAGGGGGTGGCGCCCATTGGGTGTGCGGGTTCAAATCCCGCCGACCGCACCATAATTAAAAATTCCTGAAACCCTTGTTGTGGAAGGGTTTTTTATTTTTTAAGCTTTTGTATTTAACTTTGCATTTTGTAAAAAGTGACCAATTCCGACCTATTGGTCAAGAATTGGTCAAGAATATTTTTTTCACTAAAGTAAACGAGAAATAGACCGATTCTTTATTAAAAGAAGAGGTCTATTTTTTGTTTCTTCTTTCAGTTTTTCAATGTCGGATTCAGAATTATGAAATAGCATTTTCCCGAAATTCTGTGCTGTCTCTTTTTGCATGCTCGGTAATAAATGACTGTAAGTGTCTAAGCTTATACGGACATCTGCATGCCCTAATCTTTCAGAGACGATTTTAGGGTTACCCCTTGTAGCAAGAGCAGGGTTGCATGTGTGTGTCGCATATCGTGAAAACGGATGAGGGGGTTTCCTGATTTCTTGGTTATATTACGAAAAGTCCTTCGTAAATTATTACTGTTGGCTGGCAGGCCCAACTCATTACATACAACGAGGTCATTGTTACAGTAGTCTTTCCCGGCTAATGAGCTTGTAATGCTCTTTCAACCGCTTGATCGTTTCCTCAGGCAAATCAATCGTTCTTGCCCCTGATTTTGTTTTGGTATAGAGCAAAATCTCTTTACCGTCATTGCTGACCGTTTGTGTGATTCTGACGCATTGTTGCTCGAAATCTACATCCTTCCATCGTAACCCCAGAATTTCGCCCTTGCGCATGCCTGTCGTTAGTGCAATGAAATAAGCGATGGAATATCTGCCTGTGCCTTCAGCATGCTTTAGAAATGATTTTACTTGCTCAAGGTTCCATACAGCCACTTCTTTTTTAACTGCAATAGGACGATCAACCAGAGAAGCGGGATTTTTCGCAATTAGGCTCCAACGTTACGCTTTCTTTAAAGAGTTGTCGTTAATCAGGGTATGGATTTTTTGAATATTTTCATCAGATATAGCCTTCTCTTTAGTCAACTTGTTATATAGTTGCTGAATATGCATAGGTTTTAAATTGGATAGTTCAATGCTGCCAAGCGTGGGGAGTACATGCTTTTCAATAAGCCATGTATACGTACCCAACGTTCGATGCTTGACCTTCGTTAATTTGTCTTCAAGATACTGCTTGGTCATGTAGTCCCTGTAGGTTAGTTTGGTTGGCTTTATATAGCTTCTGGTAGTCAAGGGGTGTTCAAGCTCATTCAGGGCTTTCTGAGCCTCCTGCTTCGTTTTAAAGCCACGTTTCTAATATTGCTGGGGCTTACCATTCTCCTTCGTTCCAAACGTCAATAGGTAGTACCAGGAGTCGCCGCTTTTTTTAACCGTTCTTCCTTCCATTGAAAATCACTCCATCCTGATTTTGAATTTTGATTGTAATTGGATGTAGTCGATGTCATTAGATTTTATTTTGCCGATCCAAATCTACTGCATTAAGAAACGCATCCCGTTCTGCCCGTAATTTTGAAATTTCAGATAAAATTGTTTGCTTACGTTCAATCGAGGTTTTTCGATTCAAGTATTCAAGTGCAAGTTTGGTATGACGAACGGCAAGAGCTAACAACTGTCGGCTGCAACATTCATACTCTGATAGTGTCCAGATGCGTTTATTCATACTAGCGCATTCTCCCTTCTATAGTGCTGACAACATAAAAGAAGCTGCGCCAGAGTAGGCCGCAGCTTCTTTCTATGCTTTCAATCAAGTCAACTACACTTGGTTTCCATTTTAGCTTCTGAAAGTACGAATTCCTTTAATGCTGCTTTTGGTATCCGATAACCTTTCATCTTGAACGACTTTATCTTTTCGCTGCGAAGAAGTTCGTATACCTTCGAACGTCCAATATTTAAAGCTTCCATTATGTCTTCTACTGTCATCAGGTCATCGTAATGATCAAACATATTCTCATTCCTTTCCTATGAATGTGTTTTACACAAGGTAATAATATATAGTTGATTCTGATCGGAACTCCGTTAATACTATGTCGTTCAATATGATTTTTTATTATTGAATGTCGTTTGTTAAGCTTGGTTGTCGTTACTGAGTAATCAACATCACACGGCAAGATTCGTATAAGTACTGTATATTAAACTGTCAAAACGGTGTTACTTGCAAAATAAAAAAGAAGTACGAGGATGCCAATACAATCCAAGTACTTTTACCTCAAATTATTATTGTCGATCACGTCGATGGAAAAGAACTTAAGGTAAAAGATCAATTTGAAAAATTCACAAGAAGAGATTGGAGAGGGTAGAGCTTTAATTTGATGTGGATACTAAGTCTTACTAGGGGAGTCTAATCCAGCATAAGTATCCGTTTTTGGTCAATTCTTCTGCGAGGTAATTATTTCAAGTATTTCTGATCTGATTCAACAAATAAGAATAAAAATACCGGACACGTTTGAGCGTGTCCGGTATTCACGTGAATAGGGATTCACGAAGATTCTGTATAATACATAGGCATCGGAAAGATTCTAACTAATACTACAAGCAGCATCCAGGTAAAGCGGGCTAGAGATATATGTAACTTGTAAGGGAGGGATTATTTGGATATTTGTCGAAAAGTAGTACTATAAAATTTTAATCATAGAGCATTCGGAATTGGTAGGACTTTAGAAATATAATGAGGCGGGGACGCATATGGATGAAAAAACAGTAGTTTTAGTTTCTACAGGGCTATTAAAAGCAAAAAAAGAAAATAATCCATTTAATCGAATGAACCGGTATCTAAATTATGGTTTTTTAGGATTGGCGACGGTGCTCAAAAATAGAGGATATACAGTCAAAATGTTTCAAGGTGAATATAGAAGTCCTTTTGATTTAATGAATAGAATCAATGATTCGGGAATAGATTTTAATTTGTTGAAATATCCTATTTTGTTGTCTATTCCTAGCTACTATTCTTTGCCGTGGGCTAAGGAATTCTGTAGGTTGCTTAAAAGTAAATACGAACTGAAGATAGTTGGTGGTGGAAGATGGGTTATAGGGGACTCGGATGACTGGATTAAAAGCAAAATAGAAGAAGTCGATTTATGGATAACTGGACTAGCAGATGAAGTAATTGAACAAGCCTTATATCCTGACCAATGGGGATCGATAGAAGTCATGTTAGACAAGGTTGAGTGTTTTGAAGAGTTGGATTATACACTTCTTGACGGTTTTAAAGAGTACCAGCCATCTATAGAAGTATCAAGAGGATGCGGAAGAGGATGTTCGTTCTGCATGGAGAAAAATGTTCCTATCACGCAACTTAAAGAGCCAGCTAAATTAATAAATGAAATAAAACATGCTGTCGATATGTATCAAAGTGATGATATTAATTTTTATTTTGAAGCATCACTGTTCCTTCCGAGTTTATCATGGGCAAGAAAATTTAAAGAGTTATATATAGAGGAAAATTTGGGTATAAAGTGGCGCTGTGAAAGCCGAGTGGATGCTTTAACTCCAGAGATGATTCATGAGTTAGCACAAGCTGGTCTGAAAGTACTTGATCTTGGTTTGGAGTCTGCCAGCGTTAGACAATTAAAAGCGATGAACAAAACACGGAAACCTGAATCGTATCTTGAAAAAGCCGGATTATTAATAGAAGCATGCCATAAGGAAAATGTGCATGTGAAAGTAAATGTTTTATTGTACGCAGGAGAAGATTTTGAAAGTATCGCTGAAACCAAAGAGTGGCTTCTGTTAAATAAGAAATATATTAGAGGCGTATCTGTTAATCCTGTTGTTGTATATGGTCCTCAGAGTAGTAATGATTACTTTAATTCGTTAGGGGCTAGTGTAATAGACACTTCTGAGGAACTTGGATATTCATATATGCACCTTAGTAATGAAATTGATTACGAATTATCCCTTCAATTAGGAAATGACCTTTCCCGTTCTGTTATGAGTCATGATGATTACTTTATTTTAAAGAAGTTTTCCTACTTTCCGAGAAGCTACCAGTATGCAGACTTTATTAAGGATATTAAAGAAGCTAATGAAGAATCACTGCCATTTGAAGTTGTGAAGGGAGCCATTTAACATGACCATAGGAGTTGTTATTTTTGGCGAGATAGGGGCGGGAAAAGATACACTTGCTGAATATCTGAAAGAGACAATTGGGAACGCCAAGATATTTAATCTAGGAATGTTGTGTCGAGATATAATGAGAGTTACAAAAGTAAACCCAACATGGACCGATAAGGAAAGAAGCCTCGGACAACAGGTAGCAGAGAAACTGCGCAGTATTGATCCAAATATTATGAATGATTATGTTTTTTCAAAAGTCGTTGAGGGAATGGAGTTTGAATTTTCAACAATGAGTTTGGAGCAAACACTTGAATGTTTAAACAGCGAATTGAGCTTTTTTCCTATTATCGTGGGGGGAAGAACTCATGAGGATTTAAAATATTGGAGAAACAAGGGTTTCGTAATTCTAGGCATTACCGCGGATGATGAATTGAGAAAACAAAGAGTTACTCTCAGAAATAATGAAAGGAATCAAAGTAATAACTATCAACACTTTACTGAGACAGAGGCACGAGAGATTGTTTCTAGTCAATGTGATTACTATATTATAAATAACGGGAGCATACTGGATTTGTTGAAGGAATCGAAAGAGCTATATTCTAAAATAAGGCCATAATGAATTAAGGCAATCACCGTATTACTATATAAGTTCAACTAAAGATCATCATCTCTTGATCGAATTTCCCCAAAAACTTATATAGTTTTAAATTTCAGGAAAAATGCAAATAATGATTAAATTGGTGATGAATATGGACATTATAGAAAAAGAATCTTTGTTTTATAGAAAACCCACTAAAACCTTAGGATATCTTAATTTTTTGAATGGAATGGTAACTATAAATGCTTTGCCAAATATACATAAAAGCACGATTCGTGGAATGAATAGGGTTAAATCATCTGAGAATAGAGTGAAAATTTTACAGCATGAACTAAAAAGTAAAGCTCGTTATTCAAAAGATATAATCAGATTTCTATCTGAGATGACTACTTACTTTCATGAATTAAAACATTGGCATGAATATGTAGGAACTAGTCTTGGTTACGAAATTTTTAGGATCCATTTGGAGTATTATTCAAGAGCAATAATGATTTTAAGACATATAGGTAATCATCAGAAGCAAATAAAACTGCCCTTAAAAGATCATTCATTTTATAGTAAGGCAACTAGACAGCATTATATAGAATACAAAGAGTTTCTGAAAAGGTATGGAGAACTAAGGAAACATAAACTTTTCATAGTTGATAACATCTTTGAAGATGTTAGAAAAATAAAAACTAAGAATCTAAAAACCAGGATATTGAAATCTATTCCATTCTTCTTGGATGAATTAAACATGGATGAAGTAATTTTAGCTGACGTTCCGGTAACAGGAATATCTTTACTAGAGGCATCAGCTGTTCTTACTCAAGTTTTCGCAATTCATGACGTGTACGGTTTAGAGGAGTCAAGCCTCTTTTTAAAACGAGCATTTGAAGCTCCAACCCTTTGGGCGTACAATTCTATTATAAAATCCATGATATTAGCACAATCGAATGTTCCACTAGAGATGATGCAGGCCATCATATCACATTCCATCACTTATCCCTTAATAGCGAAACAAAAAAATGAGAATGACCCAATTGAACGATTCGTTATATTTCTTGAAGAGTTAAAGAAGACCGTGGAAGTGCCTCAATCTCTCCAAGAAATCGAAAAATGGATATTAAATATTTATCGAAAGCACTTTTGGATAGAACCCAAGGATTTCCTGGTAAAGCAAATAAATGAATCAAGGGAATTATTGAAACGACATCAACTTGATTTGCAGAAAACCGATAATTTAACGGATGCAATTGAAGACTATTATGCAGCGTATCATTCTGATAGGTTATATTTCTTGGAAAAGACATATGAGAACGTTATTTTTTGGTCAAACGATTATTACTATGTAGAAAACCCCACTCCACACACAATTAATTTACCTACAACTTATAGAAGCCCGGTAAGACTAAAAAAAAATGAGTGGAACTCTAGTTTAAGATGGTTTTTCTCAACACATATCGTTGATTATTTAATTTCCAAACCTAAAGAAGAGTTCATATGTCCGTTCAAAGGGAAAAATCATTGTCCCGTTGAAACGGAAACTTGTGGTACATTGCCTCTACAGATGCCTCCTGAACATCCTGAATGCGAATTTTTAGTTACCTCATGTGAAATTGTCTTGCCAAACTGGGATCTAATTTAATAATAAAAGAACTTAGTATGATTGCTTCCATGAATCTTCTTGATGTTGGGTGTAGTTCATAGTAATGGAACATTTTCTTTAATTCTAATAATTTTACTGGTACTGGAGGAGGGTATTGTTGTGAGGCTTTCTAAAATAACCATTCGCAATTTTAAAGGAATTCGAGAAATAAGTATCGACATTGAGAATATCTCAATTTTGATTGGACCGAATAATGTAGGGAAAAGCACAGTATTACAAGCCATAAAAATGTTTGGTTCTTCACAAAAGCCAGATAGAAAGCAATTTTATAAACACAACGTAACCAACCCAATTTCGTTCCATGCAACATTTACAGAAATAACTATGGAAGAAGCAGAATTACACGGAATCCGTGCTTCATTACATACTGACACCAATACCTTTATCGTCCGGGCCATCTACTATGCCGATGGGGAAATTATGCGAGCTTCAAAAATAACAGGGGCACCAACCCATGACCTTGAAGATGAAGGCTGGGATGGGAAGTTAGGCGGAGGAAAAAATGCATCTCATTTTCTGAATGTCTTTCCGGAAGTTATCTATATCCCTGCAGTAAAGAACGCGATTGACGAAATTAAAGCTACGTCAGACAATATGAAAACGTTGACCACACTTTACAAACAAATTATTCACTCTCTTGATGAATATAGTGAAGCAGAAACAAAAACAAGGTTATTACAAGAAAAAATAAATAGACATGATGATGAAAGAATAAGATTTTTTGAGTCAGAAGTTCAAACATTTCTTAATGAGGTCACCTCGACAAGCATTAATTTTAAAGTAGACGTCAAGCCGATGGATGAAATAGTAAGTACAGCTGTCAGTCCATTTTTCAATTACAACGGAATTGAAACAGATTTAGAACATCAAGGTAATGGTGTTCAAAGAACATTCATACTATCTATTCTCAAGGGATTTCGAAAATTCAAAAGTCGATTTCCTAGTGACGACAAGGAAAAAGCTTCCTTTAATCGCCCGCTAATATTTGCTATCGAGGAACCGGAATTATATTTGCATCCGCAGGTTGCAAAGGTATTTAAAGATACGCTTTATGCTCTCGCGGACGATAACTTATTTCAAATTGTCGCGAGTTCACATTCTCCTAACTTTGTTGATTTATCTAAGCCCAACAGAACAGTTGCTAGATTATCTTTGAATCGTCATAATGATGTGCAAGTAAATCAAGTAAGTTCAGATATTTACGGTCTTCCAAAGGATGAAATTGAGCGTTTTCAAACATTATTAAAATTTAATCCGCATGTAAATGAGGTCTTTTTCGCAGATAAAGCAATTTTGGTTGAAGGAGATACCGAAGTTGTTGCATTCAAGCTAATAGGAGAAAAATTCGTTAGTGAAGGCGTTCTACCTGCGAATGTGTTCAACAGAACGACCTTGGTTAACTGCGCTGGTAAACCAACGATGTATATCGTGCTGAATATCCTTAATAATTTCGATATACCTTACACAGTAGTACATGATCTCGATATTACAGAGTTTAACAAGAAAAATGAAAGAAGAACCTCTGCTGCTTTAAAAGCTGTAATAACTATTAATCATAAACTAGAGGTATTAGCTGAAAGTAGAGGAAATAGAAAATATGTATTACAGCATACATTTGAAGCTGAAATGCCTGATGATTACGAAAAGGGGAGTTCAAAATCCTTTTCGGCCTATGAATATATAAAAGAAAAAGCCCTTTCGGATTTACCGGACAACCTTGTTAAAATTATCGGATTATCTTATGGGTTATTACATCCAGAGCCACCAAATCATAATGTTGAATTTTTGCTTGGCAATCTTTGTCGAAATGACTGGAATGAACTTAATCAAGCAATTGCAGAGTGGCAAGCTCCAGCGATGGATGAGTTTGTAAAGGTACTTTGGACACCAAGACTTGCCGCAGCAGGTAATGAAGAAAAATAATACGTCAGACAATTAAACGGGAAATGATATTTTTAAGACAATACGAGGCTGTCATGAAATTGATCGGCAGCCTCGTAAATTGCTGTAATTAGTCGTTAGCTACTATTGGATAACTGCCTTATTAAATTATTTCAAGGAAAAAGATCAACTGCTATTTGTAAAGCAGTAATAGCAACAAGGTATTAACTGGTCAAGATTCTGGTCAAGAATATTCTGTTTCTATAACTCGGACGTTAGGGGCTAACCCGATATTCATGCCCCGAACCCCTTGATATGACTACGCTTTTGCTCGATGGGACTTATTTGCAAGATGGTGTTTCTTATCTTGAGGGGGGTGGCGCCCATTGGGTGTGCGGGTTCAAATCCCGCCGACCGCACCATAATTTTTTAAAGCGTAAAGCCTCGATATATAAGGGTTTTAGGTACTTAGGGACGGATGGGCGACGGGATTTTGTGGTTCATATTCCGGGAGCCGTGAAATGAAATAAACGGATTTGTTGGGACACAAGGACGAACAAATGCTCATCTCCCGCGCGCGGTGCCATCGCGGCACGCGGTTCTCGGTCTGGTCCACGTCGGCGGTCAACCCTCGTACTGTTCGGCCGGTTCGTTTTCCAATAATCTTGTTGACACGTGGTAACACGGGTGATACCATGTTGTCAGACTTGTACTTGCACTACTTCTGCACATTGAAAACTCAATACGTACGAAAGGACTGGCGGGTATGTCGATGCATGTTATCCAGCAGTTTCCTAATCTTGTGTTTACGGAAGAAGCGTTTGCGGCTTCTTTCTCCGGCAGCTTGCTAGATCCGGGGGAGAAAAGACGCATGCTCGAAGCTTTTTCCTACCTCGATCTATTCGGTCCCGATAAGACGTTTATGGGGAGAAGAATCAGGGGGAAGCAAGGTGCTTGGGAGCTTGTGGTAAAGGGAAGTTCCCGGAAGGAATGGACATTTGCCATTACCGTGGATGCGGACGATCATTCGAAAATGATAGTGATTGACTTCAATGCGAAGGAAATCTAGTATTCGAATGAAACGTCGAAGCAGGATGCTCATGGGCTCGAATCGAGAAGGTATAGGACAACTGCCTTCTCGGTCGTTACTCCCTCCATACGTACTGTTGAGTGAAGAAAAGCGGAAGTTTTCGATACGGCTTATAAATCCGAATAAAAAGGAGAGGATGAATGTAAGGAGCTTTTCTAATCGCATGCGTCTGAAGTAGTTTTTTAAGAATTGAAAGGAGAACAACATTTTGAAAACCGGAAAGCAGGTCCCTGATCATGTTGTTCACGATGTTCAAGAACTTGACGTGCCGCTGGAGTTTTATCAAATTTCCGAACCTAAGAAGGAAATATCATTATCCATTAAGAGAAGTTTAGAAAAGAAACGGTTATCGATACGTAAATTAGCAGAAATGACGGGAATGAAACATCCGCAAATATTACGCGTGACTAGCGGAGACACCAATTACAATCTGGATACGTTATTAAAGATTTTAGAAGCATTGGATTTAGAATTAGTCATTCGTGATAAAAATAAATAATAATAAATCATTGATTTTTTATCATGGCAAGTATAGTGGTATGTTTTGTTATGGCCCAATGGATGGTGGACTTAAAGCTGCCTTGCCGTGCCGGCTATATAAATAGTGTTTATTTAAACGATCGCCTTCGGCGGTCGTTTTTTTCTATTTTGCCTTGTTTGACATTTCGGTAACATATATGATACCATTCTATAAAAATGGGTAATATATATATTACCAATATAGAACTGGGAGTTGATCTTATTTTGTATGCTGTTTTCTATAATCATCAAATGCTGACCGAGCCATGCACGGAGCTTGAGGCCCGGCTGCATGATCTCCGCTTAAAAGATATTTTTATGAATTTGGAAGTCCGCAAAGTGGAATCGCGCTGCATAGCAGATTTTGAGAAGGGCAGATCATTGAATGTTTATAGATTCCCGAGCTTGTCAAAGGCTTGACCCTAGATCCGTAGAACAGGCTAAGGCAAAGCCGAAGCTTATGCGTATAATGGTTCGCAGTGACCGCAGCTTCACTTATTTTTGCACGGAAGGAAGCAAGGTGTCTGTTCCTCCGAATGCAACTTTTCGCGTGGATGTAATAGGGCTTTATCTGTATAAATTGTTTATCGCTAAGTCGGTAGAGGTTGTTATCGAAGAAGATCAATTCCAGTTTTTCCTGCAGAATAGACTGTTTAGTGTAGTTGCCGATGACGATTCCTAAATGGTGCGGGCCGATCCGGCAAAGCGAAGGAATCCGGTGGATAAATTCGCCTAAAGTATACTGCCAAACTATACTGCCAAACTATACCCCGGTATAATACTCTGACCTGCTATGCAGGTGGTAAAGTGGAAGCATAAGAGGACTAACTAGCACAATAGAACCTAACGGCAGATTGCCGCTAGGTTTTTCGTATCTTCTATGCATGGTATAATTTAGCTGATTTTGCGGCTGGACGGCGTGCGGGAATCGGCGCCGAGTATCGGGATTTGATTTTATTATTTACGTTCGTGACTGGGGGCTTTTCACCATATGTATGCCATTTCGATAACGGAAACCGCGAATAAAGAAATACAGAGCCTTCCGCCGAAACTGCTTGAGCAGGTCATTAAACGTATTACGTGGCTTCGCGAGGGAAATTGGAAAAACGGCACGCGAGTAAAAAAGCTCAGGGCTATGAAAAAGCAAATGACGATTTATGAGGCGCGTATAGATAAAGCCCGCCGTATGCTGTTTACCTTGTTTCGCCCTATTGAATCCGATCGGATGGAGATTATGATCTTTCATCCGGCGGTTGCTCACGACGATGTCATTCATGAGGCTAAATCGATTTTTGGCGTAAGCGAATTTGAGCGGCATGTTTATGAAGAGTCACCTGAGATTGAATTGGACTTGACTGAGGAGCAAAAAACATGGGAGCTCCAAACCCCATTTTTCCAAAGAGTGGACCAGCTTAAGGCATTCGAGCTGGACGATGAATCCATCCTGCGTTTTTTAGCGAGGACCGAGATCGCTTCGCAAGAATTCTGGGAGCTTAAGCTGCGCTTGAATCCGTATCAAAGGGAGCTTGTAAAGCTGGACATGCCTCTATTGATCGCAGGTACGGCCGGCAGCGGCAAAACGACGATATTGCTCCATCGCCTTGTGACGGAGCCGCACACCCCTAAGCTGTATATAACATACAGCAAAAAGCTTCGCGAAACGGCAGAGCACATGTTTAAAAGTCTTGTCAGAGGTATTGATTATGAGCAGGAGTACTTGAGAAATACGGCTTTTTTAACCTTCGAGGACCTGATCCAGTCTTATGAGCTTGATCGTATTAAGCCGCGGATGAATCTCGAGCGTTTCTCCAATGAATACCACATTTATGCTAGGGGAAAAAACCTGGAGGGCCAATATCCCGGCAGTATGGTGTGGGAGGAAATCCGGGGAGTCATTAAGGGCGGGGCCCATCTATCGGACGGCCACGATATTCTTACTTACGAGCGCTATGAATCTCTTAATGAGCATCAGGCGATCTTTGAGAAGAGAAGACGCAGGGAAGTCTATAGCATTTTTGAATGGTATCAAAGGAATCTTGCTGAAGAAGAGCGGGTAGATGAGCTGGACCTGCTCCGCAAATGCCTGAGAAAGCATAAAACAGCATACGAAATCGTGATGTGCGATGAAGTTCAAGACTTGTCCATGCTTCATGTCGAGCTGCTGTTCCTGTTGGCTAACCGGAGAGCGGACCGTATTGTACTTGCCGGCGACGATCATCAGATCGTTCATCACAGCGGCTTCCGCTGGGAAAATGTGAAGGATATGCTGTATAAGAAGCTGGGCAAAGCCGTTAACGGCATTGAGGCTTTAACGCATAATTATCGGAACTCCGGCAGCATCGCGAAGCTTGCGGGCGCCATTAATCATATCCAGCGGGAGTATACGGATTACAAATACAAAACGCAGAATCTGGAAAGCTATATCGAAGGGCCTGAGCCCATTCTTTTTGAGAATGATACTGAAGATGCCATGTATAAGCGTCTGGAAGCTTTAGGGCCCCTGGATGCGGTGATGGTTCGTGATTCCGGCGAAAGCAGGAAGCTGAAGCAGGCCTTCCGGAAGATGGATAAGCTGCCTCCGCTAGTTTACTCTGTAGAAGAAGCGAAGGGTCTGGAGTTTCATAGAGTCTTTTTGTGGAAAATGATACAGGAAGGCTCTGTTGTGAATGAAAAATGGAAGAAGCTGCTTCGCGGCTTAAACGTAAAGCAGCAGCTCAAGGATGTGGAGCAGCGGTTTATTCGTCAAGAGGTAAGCCTTCTGTATGTAGCCGTTACTCGCGGTATGAGCGGATGTTGTATTTATGAGGGGGAGAAGCTACCCGCGTTCTGGAATATGCCTCGTTTGCGAGAATCGGTAAAGATTGCCGGCGTTGATTCGCAAGAGCAAGCCGAAGAAAAGCCGGTTGTTTATACAGAGGCGGATTGGTTTATACGGGCCAAGGAATTGGTTGAGAAGAAGCTTTACCCTCAAGCATTGGAATGCTTGGAGCGCGTGCGAAGCCGTCCGGAGGCAGTCCATTTGCAGGAGCTGTGCCGAGCCTATTTGCTCAAGGGCGAAAATAAACTGCAGGAGGCGGCTGAGCGTTTTCTGTCGCTGGGGGTGCAGGACGAGGCCATTGCTTGCTATGACGCCTGCGATATGTATGATGACATTATCAAAAAAATAGTAAAACGCAACACCAATGACCTGTACAAAATTTATATGCTGAAAAAGATGGACAAGGAAAAGCAATACGGCGGGAGCGGAGCCTATTGCCTTCAGCTCGGAAGATATTACGAGGCGGCGGCTAGGCTGGAGAAATCCCCGTCGCGCGACCACTGGAAGACGGCTGCCGTTGCTTATCGGGAGGCGGCAAGACGTACGGATGACGAGGAGAACAGGGCCGACTGGTTGAAGAAAGCCTTGGTGCTGGATCGAAAATACGAGTCGACGCCGAAATACAAGCGATAATCGATCCTAGGAGTGCGACTATGAAAGAAGAATTGCAGTACCTGCTGTTGCAGGAGGAAGAATGGGAAGTCCAGGATATCGGCCATGGCGAGTGGGAAGAAATGATGTACTGGGAGCGGGGGCTGGCGATTTATGAGAAGCTGAACGAGCTTGAGCCGGGCAATGATCAATACCGGTTCATGCTGGTTCGATGCTTGCTCGAGCTGGGTCGCGGGTTGAAAGGCAGCCGGTCGAATTTGCAGAGAGCGAAAGAGTTGTTCTTGAAGGTTGTCATGGATGACAAGGAGCATTCGCTCGCCTGCTACCGGCTGGGCTTCCTTTGCTATTATGATCAGAAGTGGAAGGAATCGGCTTCGTATTTCCAGAAGGCTTTGCTGCGGTCGGCGCGGTATCCTCAGCATAAAATCACGGACGAGCAGACCGTTCGCGCGTACTGCTATCAGGCTCGCGCTTATATGAATGTATCCCGGGAGAGCATGGAACGGGGAGACGGCTTATGGCGGGATCTACCTGCCGGTCAGAGAGATAAGCTGAAGCAGTTGGTTCTGGATACCAAGGAACAAGTGCACAATGATGAGACGTATAAACCGTATGTGTTATCGGATCAGAAGGGTGAGCGCTATATTTCCGAGAGTGAGCTGCTAGAGCTGCTTGACGGCGGGCGCATCGTATTAAGCTTCATCGAGGCGCCGAGAACCGTGAGGCTGTACCTGCCGGAACACACAAGGGTAAGATTAACCGAAAGACCCGCCGAGTATTTACGCATCCTTATGGAGTCGGAACGGCCTCTTAGCGGGGATGAGCTCCATGAGAAGAAATTCGGTAAGCCGATGGCCAAGCGCAGCTCTGTCGTGAGAGAAAATATCCGCCGCGTGCGGCAAGAAATCGAGCGATACACAAGGGAGTGGAGCAAGCCGTTCTTGCTGCCCGATGGAGAGGGCTACGGCTGGAACCACCTGGACTGGCCGAATCCGGTGGTCGTATACCGGGATACCGATAGGTACCGGAACGAAATGGACTAGCGATAGGAAACAGTAAGAGCCGAGGAGCGATTTCCTCGGTTTTTTGTTTGTCAACAGAAAGTTTGGCGGGGTGGTCAAAGGGCTGTGACGCAGCCGTGGTTCAATAATGACAGGAAGAACAACAACATAGGTGCTAAAAGGAGACGATGATCATGAAACGCATACACCAATTGAATAACGGAATCAGCCCGGCTGAGCAGCTCCACGAGGCTTTGAAGAAGCGCGGCTTCTTAAGCTCCGTTGATGGAGACCTTGTGCTTGTATCGGGTGGGAACGGTTGTAACGATTACAGCGACCTGCGTCAATTTCTTGAAGGAAACGGGATACCAGCTTGTTACTCGGGAGAGCAGGTGCAAATACTGTGCCCAGTGCTGCCGGGTACATACATGGCCAAGCTATCAGCCTTGCCTGTCCGTTACAGCCGACCGAACATCCCGAATGGGTTTCACTCCTGGAGAGCTTTCACAAAAAGGAATCATGGCGTCAAATGGAATACGCTCTCGCTTGATCGGGGTATCGCCTATCTGGTCAAGACGATGAGCGAAGCGGGGATACTCGTCACCGGAGGTTGCGACGGGCATGGGCGGCAGGAGCCGCGGGTGTATTTTGCAAGTGCGTATGCGGCTGCATGGTTTGATGTGATCCGGAGGAATTCGTTTGCTGAGTTCAAGCTTAATTACCGCTGGGAGGTCGTGGAGGGATCGGATAATACCAGCCCAAGGCTGCAGGCGGTACGTGAGCAAGACTCGCCATGGAGCATGCGGATGATCCGCGAAGACGCGATGACGCTCGGCGATTGGCTGCGCAAGGACGCCGATCGCTTGCGGAGGGCTCGCCGTGAGACGTTCAAGAATAGAAGCATGAAGTTGGATGCGGAGCGGATGTCGGCGAGCTTCACCGGGCTGTGCAGCTGGATGGAGAATATGACGAACCCAAGGGAGAGGGATTCGAATGAGCAGAGCGATTGCAATGGACGTGAACATGAGGGCAGCTATGAGGGCGCGGTTTGAGAACGATCTTTACCGGCTGCTGATGATTACGGCACCTAGCGGGTATGAAGCGCCGGTTGCCCGGTTCTTGGTAAAGAGGCTTACGAATGTGACGGATGAAATGTATACGGATGCTTATGGCAATCTTCTGGGTGAGCGGTGCTTCGGTAGCGGGAACGGTCCAACCGTGCTGCTCTGCGCCCATATGGACACGGTATGGGTAGATCCTGGCCGCGGTATTAGCTGCCGGGGCGATATTTGGTCAAGCACGAGCGGGCCGCTGGGAGCTGATGACCGGGCCGGAATTGCGGTTATTATTACCGTAATGGAGAATCTGGAGGAGGCGGGGTTTAACGGAAAGGTCAAGCTGGCCTTCACAAGGGAGGAGGAAATCGGACGCATCGGCTCGAATGAGATTGATCCGGTATGGCTCGGCGGGGCGGATCTAGCTATAGTCGTGGATCGAAGGGGCTCGCGGGATATTGTCGTCCGGAACGGGCTGATGGATTTCTGCGATCAAGAGATGGCGGATTACTTCGAGCGAACCGGAGCGCGTTGCGGCATGCCTGACTGGAAAGCCGTTCGGGGCGGTATCAGCGACGCTATGACCTTTGCCAAGCACGGCATACCAAGCGTCAACCTATCGGCGGGCTACAAGGATGAGCATACGGAAGAGGAGACGATGAACGTCGAGCATGGGCTTGATACCGTGAGGTTTGTTTTGGCGGCGGTGACCGATTACCGGCCCTAATCTGCGTAATAATAGAAGGAAAACAAAGGCCTATGTCGAAAAATAGGATTGTAGTGCGATCAATGCAAATACCGAGGCTGTGGGGGCTTGATATGCTGCTCATTACAACCGTAAGAGCTAGAGGGGCTTCGATTTATAATTGCAGCCAAAAACAAGATCATGTCGAGAAAAGCTTCTGTGTAAACGGGGCTTTTTTCATTACTGGGGGGAAATGGTAATGTCGTTGCAAGAGTACCTGGTTCAAGGAATCGGCGTGTTGCGGTCCGAAGTAAGAAGAGATTTCCCGCTCTATCGAATTGACGAAGTAAGCGATGGCCGTGACGAATACGACGCGCTTAATCGGTTGGTGAAGCGGTACGTAAAGCAATATCATGTATCAGAAGATGATTTTTATGTTGAAGTGCGGCTGCGGCCGACAGGCAGGAGCGGATCTACCCTATTTTTCCCGGAGCAAAAAAATGAACATGCAAATAATAAAGGGCTTCTTTCCCGATTCTGGATTCGCTTTTCATTATCCGAAACGGAAGAGGAATTAAAAGGATATGGGGAGCACTTTAATCAGTTTGTGCAAGAGAAACAATTCAGCGATGGATCGCTTGCCAGAATGCGTGCGCGATACGCAAACCACTTGCATCATATTCGAACCGGGAAGGTGGTACCCGAAAGCTTTCAATTGAAAGCCGGGACGGGATCGCCGGAAGAGGTGGCGTCATTCTGCGGCGTGCAGGCGGCCCGCTTCTTACGCAGCTTTGGTTATCGAGTATTCAAGAACGTAAAAGGATATACCGTGGAATCGCTAGGCTGTCAAAATCGCTTTTTTCATGAAGGCAAGTCACAGTTGCTTTCTGCTGTTGAGTTGGTTATGTACTGGCAATGGGTAACGGGAATTAGAAATGTGAATGTAGACGATGTGTTGTACGATATGGGATACGTCATGGACAACCGGGAAGAAGAGTACGAACGGATTTTGAAGGGAAAAGGCATCGCTGCCTATGTAGTGAAAGATGACGCGGGAGCCCCGAGTATCTGTGTCGTTAAAGAGCAATATGAGGAAGCGTATGGAATTCTCAGTGGTATGCATGCGCGGCTCGTGGACGACTACACCGATCCGGATGTAATTTCGAGGAGTCGTGACGGATTCGATGATAACTACTATCATAACCTCAATAACATGATGGAGAAATGAATAGCTGTCTTTTCCAGATGCAGCACGTTGTTTAGATGACTTGTAATCGACGGGACAGGGAGCTATTTAAGGGAATTCTCACAGGAGATCGAATGTGACCAAGGTAATCAAGAAGCCCTGACGGCTTAGCCGTCAGGGCTTCTTGATTAAAGAATTACTTAGCGTCGGACTCGATCACGATGTTGCCTACTACGCTAGCAACCGTAGCGTTGTCGTTTACTTCGACTTTTACGTCGATGCTGCTTTTTACGCCGCTGTTCAGGTCGAAAGTGAAGGAAGTATTGTCGTTCGTAAGCGTCGTCCAGACGTTCGTACCGCTTACTTTGGCGCTGATGACGACACCGGCAGGAACCGAAGGGTATTTCACTTTAACCGAAACGTTGTCGGTGGAGTTGTTTTTTACGTCGAACAGGGAGTTCCAAGTGTACGCGCTGTTCTTTTGCAAACCGAAGATGGCGCCGTCTTTACCTTTACCGAAGTTGAAGGAAAGCTTGCCGTCTGCGCCGATAGCAGCCGTTAAGTCTTTATGGCCGATGGTTGCGTTGTCAGCCGTCAGCGCCAGCAGGGCGTTGTTCGTGTTCGCTACCGTCAGAGTCGAAGCGTTTGTTACCGTTGCGCTCGTATAAGCGAAAGCTGCCATTACGCTTGCTACGCACAACATTGCGATTACTGCCAATAAACCTTTTTTCATGATTTGTTGCCTCCATTTTTTTTTTTTTTTTGAATTTAAGCGGGAGCTCTTGATTTCATTATGCCGGGAATCCCGCTCATTCGCGCCCCGCCAAAGAGTGATCTTTAAACGGGAGCGGTATACTCTTCGGCACTACCAATGGACACCCGCCGCTAGCCCGATCTCCGGGAAGGTCTGGTCCCAGAGAGGGGGGCGAATTATCCTTTCGTACCATCGGCATTCCGGACAAAGAAAAAGCCCGCGATCCCGTAGGACGCGAGCTTCCGGAGCTTTAGAACAGTTTAACTTTAGACTCTACGATAATGTTGTAGTTTTGTGCGCCCGTAGGAGCCGTACCATTCGTATCCATCTTAATATCTACCGCTCTCTCTTCTCCCGGCAGAAGAATGATCGTTGTCAGAGCAGCCGCAATGTCGTTCGTACCGAGCGGAACCCATTCGTTCAGCAAGCCGAAAAGGCGAATCGACCGGATGGAATCATTCACGCCGCTCAAGCTTTGGTCTTCGCGGAATTGAACGACGATGGTTTCATTGGAGTTGTTTTTTACTTTGAACAGCTTTTCCCACTCGTACGTGCTGTTGCGCTGCAGACCGAAGGTTTGGCCTCCCAGCCCCTTACCGAAGTTGAACGTCAGCTTGCCGTTCTCGTAACTGGCCGTACGGTCTTTGTTCCCGATGCTGTTGGCGTCGGCTGCAATGAGCGCAACCAAAGCTTCGTTCGTGTTCTTTACATTCAGCGTGGAAGCATTCGTTACGCTGGCGCTGCTGTAAGCCATGGCAGCCATCAATCCGCCGATCGCGAGCAGCACGACGATCATCATTAACCCTTTTTTCATCAGTAAATACTCCTTTGTATGAACGTAGTAAAAGCATGTCCTCATTATGGCAGCAATCCTAAGCTAGCTCATCACGCCACGGTATAGCTTTTGTCAATCGGGAAGTGTACTCTTTCTTTGTTCCTTTGACGTATGCCAATAGAGCGGAGGAGGGGGCGGACTTATCCTTTCGTACCAGACGCTCCCCCGCTTCGGAGGGGTCATTCGGGATTGGCGTTTACGCTATAATAAAACCGATAGGGGTGTTCACTAGGTGAAAATACTTTCGCGGTCTTTCAACGTTATCATTTATATCATCATTGCCTTTACGCTAACGGCATCCGTCGGTTCGGTTATTCTGAAGCACCCTTATTTAATATCTGTGATTCGTTCCAACAGCATGTACCCGCTATTCGAGCGGGGCGATATGGTCATGATCAGCAGAGTATCTGCAGCGGATAGCGTTAAAATAGGTGATATCGTCGTCTTCAAAACGGAAACCGGTTCTTACGCAACCAAAGGATGGATTATTCACCGCATCATCGGCGGGGACGAGCGGCAGGGTTACATCACGCAGGGCGATAATAACGAACAAACCGATCAGGCCGTGGGGGGAGCGCCGCCTATCAAGCGGGAATGGATCGCCAGCAAAGCGATGACGTTCGGCAGCAGCCCGGTCGTGCTGAAGCGGATCGGCTTTATCCCGCTCTGGGCGGAGTCGTTTCGGACCAGCCCGTATGTGCTTCCTGGGATTGCGGTTATTCTCGCCGCCATTCTCGGGGTAGGAGAGCTAGTCAAAGGGCGCAGGCGGAAAAAAAAGAAAAAAAGACGCGGTCGCTTCGATATGCAGCTAATTTATGTTTTTAGCGGATTAACGCTTTCCGTTGTTATAGGCGCAACGATGCTGACTTCCAGCCAGTTTGTTAAGGTCGTTTATGAGGTATCGAGGGATTCCAAAGGCGTTATCATGGGCAGCGATGTCGGGATCATGCTTTTGGGGGAGCAGATCGAACGTCCGCTGGTTGATTTGGACAATAAAAGCTTCATCCCTCTCGTTGCGTCCGTGCATACGAATGATCCTCAAATCATTCCAAGCCATAGCAGCCTCACGCTCAGTCCCAAACAATCGGTCCAAACGACGTTTAAGGTGACCGCCGAGCATGCCGGCAAGTACGAGTCATCCATTCGCGTGACGATGTTTTATCCGTTTTTGCCGAAAGCTGTCATCCATGCTCTCGATCGGACCAGCTTTTGGCTTGCTCTCGCCGTAATATCCGTTATACCCGGGTTACCGATCATGCTGATTCCGTTATTCGATGCTAAGCTGCGGGGCAAAACCATAAGCGAGCTTCGCCGGACAGCTCGTCGCCTTTCCCGCAAATGGGCATAACCATTCCTTATCCCATACGTAAAAAAGAAGCTTTCGGATATGCATCCGCGAAGCTTCTTTTTTAAAGTCTCAGGAAGTACATCCTCCGCTGATTGTTCGACTTCTCGGTAAACACGCCGTCAAAAGACGGCGAAGCCGTTTATCCTTAGGCTGGCTGAGAAGCGGATTGAAGGTTACCCATCGCCTTATAGCCGTACATGCAGCTTCCGTCCAAAATGAAATAGGTCACGACTTCTTCGTCCGACTCCTGAAGACGGAGTAGAGGAAGCTCTTTCTCCTCCGCCATCTGCAGCAGCATATCGAACGACTGAAGGCGGATAAACCGATTTTCCTCCGGTAGGGAAAATTCGGCCAGATGAATCAGCCTCTTGGCCAGCTTCTTATCGATGGCCGCCGATTCGGAACTCCCGCCATCTCCTTGTTTGCGGCGCATGACGACCAGACCGCCCAGTAATGCTGACAAAAGCAATGCTCCGGCAGGAAAAATCGATCTTGCTAACGGAATGGAGATCGCTGCACCGAGTACCTCAAGACTTTGAGGCGTTGAACTCGTCTTCTCCGCTGCGTACTCTTTGGCGTACTCTTTATTACCGATCATTTTCAAGTAGTTGTTTACATATTCGAAATTCAATTCGGGTGACTGGTCGACGGGGAATGTCCGATCCTCGTACTTGATCTGTCCGTCCAGCAGCGGCTTGATCTTGATGGTATATTTCTGGGGCTTAAGTTGCGTTTCTTTCTCCACGCGGGCAATAAAGTCGATCATGGACTCCAGGTTTATGGAAATACTGTCTTGAACCACCTGAAGCTCCTTTCCTGTGGCTTCAAACAACGTTTTGCCCTTCAATTCATATTCCTTTTGCCACATCTGATCGGCGGTCAATGTCATGAGGACTCGGTAGCTGCCGCTGACCGCGATATCCTTCTGCGCCTTAAGAGCGTAGTTTATGTTGACCGGCACCGATTTTGTAATTCGTGCAAAAATGACCATATCGGGCGTGATGATTTCGTTCTTGGGATAAAGGGCGCTGGCCGTTACCTCTGCCTTATAGTCCAATCGAACGTTACTGTTTATTTGATTCTCCACCGTCTTCCGGACTTGGACGGCCGGTTTAAGAAACGCTTGAACGGATAGGATCGACAGGAACAGGGTCGAAATCCCCAAAACGGTTAACAATATTTTACGCTTGATACGCAAACCGTTAAGCCTAGGCAGCTTTTGCAAGTTGATCATGGATGAATCGTCTCCCTAATCCATTATTCCGTACAATCAGAAGCTGACGGGAACCTTGGATTCCCATTGGTTTTTGGACAAACCTTTGGCTAGAGAGAATAAAGCGGCTTGTGTCCGGTCGGTAAGCTCCAGCTTGGAAAGGATTTGGCTCACATGCTTCTTGACGGTGAATTCCGTGATGACCAGCTTGCGGGCGATATCTTTGTTGCTCAAACCCTCGCCTAGCGCGCTCAGTACCTCGCGTTCCTTAGGCGTTAGCGTAATCAAGCCGTCATCCTCAGGGATGTCCGTCCGCATCATCAACTCCATTAAACCGGGATCGTAGTACTTGCGTCCTCTGGCAATAAGACGAACGGCGTAGAGCAGCTCCTCGGGCAAAGCTTCTTTCAGTACATAGCCGTCTGCGCCGATTTCCTGCGCTCTACGAAAATCATGCTCATTCGTCGACGACGTGAGGATGACGCATTTGCAGGAATACCGGCTGCGAATCTGTTCGACAAGATCCAGTCCGTTTTCGCGGCCGAGCCTCAGATCGATCAATGCCAAATCCGGCTCCGTCGAGCGAACCATTTCAAGAGCCTCCGAGATGGTTTCCGATTCCCCGCACAAGGAGACATTCGGCTCAAGAGAAAGCACGGAGGAGAGCCCTTTTCTAACCAATGGATGATCATCGACAATCATTACTTTCACGATTATGCACCTTCCTTTCTTAACGGCATTTCGGTTGGAATGGGAATGCTGATATCGATATCGGTGCCTGTGCCGATCCTGCTTGTTAGCCGGAACGTTCCGTTCAAAAAATGTACCGCATGCCGCATGTTTTCCATGCCTAGGCCTCTGTAGCCCGCATCGCCGCGTCCGTAATCGAGCAGCTGCGTGTCGAAGCCTGCCCCGTTGTCCGATATATGCAGGCGTGCTTGCTCGGGCTCGACCTCCAAGGTAACGGCAATTTCCGAGCATCGCCCATGCCGCACGGCATTTCCCGTCGCTTCGCAAATTACGCGGTAGAGCGCTTTTTTTGCAGAAATCGAAAGGGCTTCTTCCCCACCGTTTACATGACAATTCACTTTGATTTTATTTAGCTTGGCCAAATCCTTTAGGAAAGCTTGAATGCGCTCGTAGAACAATGATTCTTCTTTCTTCCTCGAGCTTAGCTGGTAGATGGTCGAGCGGAGCTCATGCATGACCGTTTTAGCCGTATCCGCTATATGCTCGAATTCCTCCTTAAGCTCGGGTTTGCCAAGCTCGTTCCATCTCAACTTCATCGCATGAATGGCATAGACGATCCCGAAAAGCCGCTGTGAAACGCTGTCGTGCATGTCGTTCGCGATCCTGTTCTGCTCCTCGGTTATCAGCAATTCCCCGGCTAACTCATCCAAGTGAACCCTTTCCAAAATAAGCGCGCTTAGCTCCGCCAGGAAGGTTAACTGCTTCATGGAATGAGAGTGGAGCGTCTTCCAGGTCTGCTCGTCCGTCTCAATGCCTACGCGTCCGATATAGCGGGACGGCGTCTGGACGGCAACCGTGAAATAGGTTACCCCATCCAGCTCCCATTCACGGGGCGAAGCGTAAGAAGCGTCCGTTAACGTATGAACGTGCCTGTTCATCGCCTCATCCAATTCCAGCTTGGTTGGAGAGGTGGCCAGCTGATCGGATTCGCCGTCGTAAGGGGCCAGCCAGAAGAAGGCGCTGCGCGCCTGGGTAAGCTTGACCGCATAATCGGCAAACGTTCGAATCAACGCTTCCTTGTGATGCTCCGACGCGGATGCTTCCACAATCTGGTACAACGACATGATGTGATTCATTTGCGTTTTGAGCTGCGAGGCTTGATGATCCAGTTCCTTCGTTAAATGGCCGAGAAGCTGAACGGCGAGCGTTATAAGTAAAAAAACGAACAGTTGACTGGCGTTATCCGATATAAGCGCTCCGATTCCCAGTTGCTTAGGGTTATGAAAGTATTGCGTAAATAAGGTGCCTGCCGTAATGTAAACCGCTAGGTATAGCCAGCAAAACGCTCTCGGCAGGAAGCTGGCAGCCACCAGAACGGGATTGAGCGCATACCATATAAACGGGCTCGCCAATCCTTCGGTCGGCAAGAGCAGCAGCAAGATACCGATCGTTTCAAATAGGATAAGCAGCTTCAAGGCCGGCAGCATTTCACGGTAATGGGCATACATCCGGTTCACCAAGCCCGCCGCGAAGAGTAGCGAGACTACAACGCCGATCTTGAACACAATCGGTGCATCCGGACCGCTAAGTACGTAGTACAGGGAGGTCAAGAACCAAGACGCATATCTGTAAAAAATGATGATTCGCAGTACGCCGGAGCGTGTACCGCTTGCTTCTCGCATTAGGTTCATCAGCGGCTTGTGAGCGGTTCGCCGAAGCTTGGGGGGGCTGTGAGTGCGTTGCTGCCGGAGATAACGTTAACAGAGCCGTTCGATGATTTTGCTTCTTGCGGTGGAGGCAATTCTGCTGCGGGTTCTAGGGAGCGGTTTGAAGCGGGCGTTGTTCCGGCGGCGATAGCCGGTTTGCCGCTGCTGCCGAATTCTAAAGATTCGTCCGATGGAGGAACGCTCGGCATGTTGTCCTTCCGGTTTGCGTTAGCCGGGCTTTTCTTGGGCTTCGGAATGGCATTTGCTTTCATGTTCAGCTCGATATTGGCCTGTCCGCCGTTCCAGGCCATCTCCACAGGTACGTTAAAATCGAGATCCGCCTTATCCGTTATGCCGGTGACGATTATGGTAAAATAAGCGTTTTCACCTGGCGCGAAGTCTTGGCCGTAGGTAACGGCCGTAACGCCATTCCCGTTATGCAGCTCCTTAGAAGCAATCAGCATCGGAACCTCCATCCTGTTCGTCACTTCGACAGCGAAGGACATGCTTTCCGCGCCTTCCTCGTAAATAGCCGCTACGCTTTGCGGCATCTTGATTAGCGCTTCTTCGCCGCCCGAGACGGAAAGGGACGAGTTTCCTTTTACAATGCTTACCGTGTAGCTGGACGCTTGTGTAATCCATGTTGTCGAACCTAATAAAACGGCGAATAACAGAACTTGCTTCCGCATGGCGCTTCTCCTTCCGGCAAAAAAACTGAGGGGGGAAAATACCCAAATAAAAACCCAATCCGCAAAATAACGGATTGGGTCGGTTGCACCAGTTACTCCACATGTCCCTGGTGCCCAGGTAAATAGAACATGTATCATCGTATCCCCATATTTCATATTTTTACATGATTGTACATGAAGGAAATCGCAATAGTTGTCGATTAATGTCGAGTCGTTTATAAAGATTTGATAAAGAGGACTCATGTGCAATATTGTTCAACAAAAATCTGCGTCTTTCGTCATACGATAACATGGACCGAAAAGGACAAGCGTGCTGCTTTCCATACCGTAGATCAGAATGTCGTTGATCCCAAGTAAACTACAGCTGCCGTTTCTCAACCAGCCATTTCCGGAGATCCGATCGAAAGTCGACCTCAATGGCGATTGTCCTCGAGAATCCTCGCTTTTTGGATGGAGAGTTGAGCGGTCTCTAGCGTCGCCTAATCGCTCGCCCGTGCGTTTTCCGACGGAATGGTCTCAACTCGGCCGCCTTATCTATAAACATGACAGGAAACTATAGAGTTTGGCCATTATTTTCTATATCCGGTGAGACGCTTAAACGATAGGCTTGTGTAAATGAAAGCGCTATTATCGAGGTCGGACGGCTGTCTCCTTGCTTTGGAATCGGGGCCGGGATGCGATCCCGAGCCTTCTTCTTTTTCGTTCGTCCTCCGCTCGTTTGATTTATAATCGGAATAAGTCTTTTACGTAGAGAGGGGTGGCGTGATGCGCGAGAACAGAAATATGCCGGCCTTCCGAAAGGCCTACTCCGTCTTCTTTTCGCTGCGAAACGTTTTGGTATTTACGTACATCGTTTTGTCCGTCTTGATTATCGCCGTATTTTCGGGCATCACGATTCGCGTCTCGGAGAAAATCATAACGGAGAAGGAGAACCGGGCGGTGCTAAGCTCGCTGCAGAACATAGCGGACCGGATCGATCTGAAAATCGACGAGTACGCGAATCAGATGATCGCGCTCGCTTATGAAGCTTCCGTACAAACGCTGCTGAAATCGAATGCGCTTACAGACCTGGGGCGGTTCGAGCTGATCAACGGCCTGTACGCCAAACTATTCGACATGAACGTAACCCATTCCGAAATCCAGTCGATCGTAATAATGGACCGGAACGGGACGAAATATACCGTAGCCAATCAGAACAACAGCTTGGAGGAAATGCTGAAACATTACTACGGATCTCCTTTGAGCGAGAGGGTGGACGAACGGGAGGGCGGCTTGTACATCGACTTCTCGGGCATCTATTCGGGAGACCGTAATCATATTTTGCTGATCAGAACGATCAACGAGCTGCGCGGGAAGGAAGCGCTTGGCTTGATTGCGGTCAGCATCAAGAAGGAAGCGCTGGAAAACATACTGTTTCAGGATCCCGCCCTCCGGCTGAACAGGCTCATCGATTCGAACGGGCTTGTCGCTTCCGACGCCCATAAGCAATTGCGCGGGTCGATTAATGACATTAATATTCAATCCCATATGCAATCCGGACCTTCCTTCGCGGCGGAGCTGGACGGAGAATCCTTCTTCATCACCTACCTGCAGAACAAGAGATATCCGTATACGATAATCAATCGCGTGCCCGAGCATTTGATCTATAAGGACGTCGCGTATATCAAAAAAACGATCCTGTACTTGATACTGTTCATGCTGTGCGCGGTCGCGACCATCGCGTTCTTCCTATCCAAGTCGCTGGTACGGCCGATCGGCAGGCTGATCCGGCTCATGAGCCGCGTCAGGCGCGGCGACCTGAACGTGAAAATGGAGCGTATGCCGCACAACGAGATAGGGATTCTAGCCGACAATTTCAACCAGATGGTGGACACGCTCCGCAACAGCATTCCGATGCGGAAAGAACGGCTGATCGGCAAGCTGCTGCTGGGGAGAGTTGCAAGCGAGGAGTACCGGCTTCAAGCCGCCGAGTTGGGGCTGCCGGGCGAAGAGATGGCAGGCTGCGCGATCGTCATCGAAAGGTATGAACGAGGCGGAGAAGCGCTTGCCGCCGTTTCCGTCGACGAGATGGAAATGTTCCTGCAAGAATGGCTGACTGCAGCCGGGTCTGCCGCTTTGCTCTATGTGCTGGATAACCGCCGCATCGTGGCGATCGTGCAGGACGCGGAAGCGGGGCTCATCGTCCGGCTGCATGAAGCTCTTCATGAGGAGCGGGGCATTTGGTCCGCTATCGGGGTCGGACGTTCCTACCGCGCGTACGAGAAGCTGCACGATTCGTACAACGAAGCGCTCGAAGCCCTCCGCTACAAGCATTTGTTCGGCGCGAACGAAATCATTTACATAAGCGATATTCAGGTGAAGGATTACAACTACGAACAGCTTGACGCCATGGAGGATGAAATCGTTCAGGCGGTCAAATACATGCAGGAGAAAGAGCTGTTAGCGAGCATGGATGCCCTGTTCACTCTGTTCAAGGAGCAATTTGTAAGCCGCGAGACGATGGTTCGTACGATCACGAACATTTATTTTAAACTGTTGCGGCTGATGAGCGGCCTCCGTATCGATCTGTTGGGCAGCGACCGCTCGGTTGCTCCCGTTCCTTCGTTGGAGAAGGTGACCCGGCCGGAGCATACGCAGGAGCTGAGACGGGAGTTCGGCGCTTTCCTGCAGGCGGCGGCTTCCTTGATCGGCAGCGAACAGGAAAAGCAGATGAATGCGACGATCACGAAAGCCATTCGCATTATCCGGGAACGGTATTCGGACAGCGAGCTGTCGGTTGGCAGCATTTGCAAGGAGCTGTTTATCAGCGAAAACTATTTTTCGAAGTTGTTCAAGCAGGAAACGGGCAAAAATTTCTCTCAATATGTATCCTCTTTGCGGTTGGAGGAAGCCAAAGCGCTGCTTCAGCAAACGGATCTGAAAATTAACGAGATAGCCGCCCAGGTAGGCTTTAACGATGCCAATTACTTCAGTCTTTGTTTTAAGGGAGCGTACGGCGTATCGCCCGGCAAGTTCCGCGGTTAGCGGGATGACGGGAGCCGTAATGGGGGCGCTGCGGGCCCCTAAATAAACGGATAACCGATTTTTCGTGCGCGAATCGCCGTTTTTTCTAGACTCTCCCCACTTTTCTATATAGTCATCCGGCCGGACAAAAAGCTAAGCTGTGCGTATGAAAGCGCTGTTATGGCAGCGTCTTCTCAACATAAACCTGGAGGGTTGTCAATGAGAAAGAGAAGGTTTGGACTAGGACTTGTTCTGGCTTCCGTATTATCGGCCGTATCGGTATTAAGCGGCTGCAGCGGCGGGAGCGGCGATGGAAAAAGCGCAGCGGGATCGGCTTCCCCGTCGGCGGGAACGGCGGCGAGTGCGAGCCCGGCGAAGCCGAAGGACGTGGAGCTCACCTTTTGGACGTACCCTGTTCTGAGCTTGCCCGGACAAAAGCCCGGCGAATACAACAATAATTTGGTCGAGAAATTCCAGAAGAAATATCCCAACGTCAAAGTGAAGCTTGAAATCATTCCTTACGACGGAGGCGATCAGAAAGTAAACGTGGCGCTCGCTTCCAACACGGCTCCCGATATACTCAACGATTATCCGGGGCGTACCACCAATTATGCCAAAAGGGGCTACACCGTTCCGTTAAACGATTTGCTGACCCAAGAGCAGCTGGCCAAAATTCCAAAGGATCTGCTAAAAATCGTGTCCCTGCAGGACGGAACGATTTTCAGCTACCCGCAGGGGATCGGGGCAACGATGCTGCTCATCAATAAGTCGTTGGCCGAAAAAGCGGGTGCGGGCGACCTGCTGCCAAAAGGCGATATGCGCACTTGGACGTTCGACGAATTCGAGAAGTTTTTGCAAACCGTCAAGGCCTATCAAGCGAAGCAAAGCCCGGATCTTTATCCGATGCTGCTGTTCGGCTTGAACGAGCAGGGCGATATGCTGTATCACAGCTTTATGGCCGGCTTCGGAGGCAAAAAATATGCGGACGACCGTTCGTCGACGGTGATGAACTCCAAAGAGAACGTGCAGGCGATCGAATGGATTAAATCGTTGGTGGATAAGAAGCTTATCTATCCGAATCCGGAAACCAGGCCGGCGACGATGAGCAACGATTATTTCGTGCAGGGCAAGACCGTTATCGCGCTAGGCAATACGTCGACGATGGATACGGTGCGGAAAGCGAAAGCCGACGGCACGATCAAAGAAGGCTTCGAGATGATGCTTGTTCCGTTCCCGAGCGTACAGAAAGACAAAGGCGTTATCGTGCCTGGCGGCGGACAATTCGTCGTGTTCAACAATAAGGACAAGGACAAAATCGAATACGCCAAAAAGTTCGTGCAGTTTGCGACGACGGAGGATCCGGAGTTCATCATCGCCATGGGCGGCTTCGACGTATACGGAAGAGATGTGCTGGGCGCGACGCCGGATCCGGAGAAAGTATGGCTGTCCAAAGTGGTTACCGATACGAAAAAAATTAACGGTCTTGACCTTTCCTACGACATCGACGGGTATTCCCAGACGAGAGCGGTGTTTTTCCCGGAAATGCAAGCGGTCTTCATCGGCAACAAAACGCCGCAAAAAGCGATGGACGACTACGTCGCCAAGGCGAACAAGATTATTAAAGACGCAGCCGCCACCAAAAAGTAAATTCTAAACAGACAGCGGAGTGGAGTATGCCATGCTGAAAAAACAACTCGTCATCCTGTACAAAGAACGATACGGCTATTTGTTCGTCGCTCCGGCGCTGTTCTTTTTCTTCCTGTTCTATTTGTATCCGATCGCGGACGCGGTCAAAACGAGCTTCTACACGTACACCTACTATGCATCCGGCTTCGCCGGTCTGGAAAATTACAGGTTTTTGCTGCAGGATGACGTTTTTCTGAAGTCGGTCAAAAATACGCTGCTGATCGTCGCCATGCTCGTTCCGACCTCCTTAATAACCAGCTTGTTGATTTCGATCATGATCAGCCAGTTCAAGTCGAAAATGCAAAGCGTTTTCAAAGCGGTGTTCTATATACCGGCCGTCACTTCGATCGTCAGTATTACGTTTATGTGGAAATATTTGCTCAACTACGATTTCGGTTTATTCAATTATATGGCCGGGGCCCTAGGCTTCGATAAAATCAATTATTTGAGCTACGATCTCGCACTGGTGACGACGACGTTCATCGTACTGTTAATCGGGCTCGGCCAGCCGATCGTCATTTTGACCGCCGCTTTGGGCGGGATTCCGACGAGTTTGTACGAAGCCGCAGAGCTTGACGGCGCTTCCTTCTGGCAGAAGCATTTCAGCGTGACGCTGCCGATGCTGAAGCCCGCCATCCTGTTTGTGCTCGTGTCGGGGACGATCGGGGCTTTCCAGCTGTTCGCCATTATTTTGCTGTTTACCGCCGGCGGACCGAATTATGCGACCTCTACTATTTTGCTGCTGCTATACCAAGAGGCATTTACCAACGGGGATTACGGCAAGGGAAGCGCGATGGCGGTCATTCTCAGCTTGATTATCGTCACGATTGCGTGGCTGCAATTCAAATTTCTCAAATCCGATCTCGAGTATTAAGGGGTAAAAGCGATGGTTGACACAAAAAAGCTGGCCGCTGGTTCATTAAAGCTGCTGCTGATCTTGATTGCTTTGTTCTTCCTGTTTCCGTTCTATTGGATGGTGTCCTCGTCGTTCAAGGAAATGTCGGTGGCCTATCAAGTGCCCCCTGAACTTTTTCCGCTGAAGCCGATTGTCGCCAACTATATCAAGCTGCTCGAAACGGAAGCCGGAAGATGGCTGTTCAACAGCATTTCGATCAGCGTCGTGACGACGTTCGCCGTCATCGTCATTTCTTCTATGGCTGCTTATTCGCTCGCCAAAATTCCATTTCGCGCCGGGAAGTACATTTTCTCCTTGCTAGTCGGGTCGATGACCATTCCCGGCGCGGTTCTGCTCATCCCGCAATTCAAAATCGCGATCAGTTTGCATCTGGTCAATACGTACGCCGGGCTGATCGTGCATGCGCTGGCGGCTCCTTATATGATTTTTTTGCTGCGGCAATTTATGATGACCATCCCGAGGGAGCTGCTGGAATCGGCGCGAATCGACGGCTGCGGGGAAGTCGCAACGTTTCTCCGCATTATGCTGCCGCTGTCGAAGCCGGGGCTTGGCGCAATCGCAATCTTCTCGTTCGTGAACAGCTGGAACGATTATATTTGGCAGCTTCTGATCATCAAGGATACGAAAATGATGACGCTCCCGCTCGGCGTCGCCACGCTGATCGACGCGGAGGCGGTCGATTGGGGACTGATCATGGCCGGCTCGGTGCTGGCGTCGCTGCCTGTCATGATCATTTTCGTGTCGTTTCAGAAATACTTCGTACAAGGCCTGACGGTAGGCGCGGTTAAAGGGTAGCGCCGAACGGGATGCGGAAGAAACCCGGAACAAGCAAATATAAGGCGGCTTGACCGTGCATGACAACGGCATATGGAGGGAATATCGTGGGCAGCGTGTGGAAAGAAAAGGGCTTCGAGGATTTTGCAGACGGAACTTTCGGCAACGGCGGGCAAAATCTGTACGTGTCCCGCAAAGGCGTACTGCAGCGCATTTTTCGCTTTGACGTCGATCAGGACGGCTATGCGGATGTTTTATTCGTAAACAGCCAGGACATGGGGGAGCGGCCGCCGGTTTATGTGTACCCGAATCCGTTCCGCCCGGAGGAGCGGCTCGAATTGCCTTCGGCCGGCTCTTACTATGGAGCGATCGGCGATTTGAACGGCGACGGCTACGACGATCTTGTTGTCGCAAACCAGCACAACGGGACGCATGCCGACGTGACGGCCTATATTTATTACGGCTCGCCGGAAGGGCTAAGCGAACGCTACAAAACGGAGCTGCCCGTTCCGAATTGCCGGGCGGTTGCGATCGGCGATTTTAACGGGGACGGCTTGCCGGATATCGCTTTTGCCAGCGGCGGAAAGCTCGTCGTTTATTATCAGACCGCTAACGGCTTTCGTCATACGGACAGCGTAACGATGGACATGGAATTGACGCATATGGCGGCCGGCGATATCGACCGCGACGGCTTCGCGGATTTGTATGTGCGGGCGAAGAACCGGCCTCCGCTTGTGTTGTGGGGAGGCCCGGAAGGGCTGCAGCTGTCGGCCTGCGTGCAGATCGGCGGTGACGATCCCGGCTCTCTGCAGCTGGCAAGCACGACCGCAGGCTGGATGACCTTCGTTGAAGGCTGGGCGCCGAAAATCGTCGAGCTTGGCGGAAAGCCGTTTTTGTTCCGCCAAGAGAACGATGCGGCGGCTTTCTATCCTTGCGGCAGCGACCGGGCGATCGGCGAGCCGCTTGTACTGGGCTGCCGTAATGTCGTATCCGCTGGAGCGGCGGATCTGAACGGCGACGGCTATGGCGAAATCGTACTCGCCGTCTGCGCCGATCGGGATGCGAACGAGCTGTCCTGGATCTATTGGGGCGGCGCGGCAGGCTTCGGGGATGACAGACGGACGGCTTTGCAGACGATCAGCGCGCGCGACGTCAGCATCGGCGATCTGGATGGCGACGGCGTGCCGGAGATCGTCATCTGCCAAGGCCGGACGGACGTGATGAACACGACGGAGTCGCTGATATATCGGGTGCCGGGGCAGGCTGAATGGGCCGAAGCGGCAGGCGATGCAGCTCTACTAGCCGATCCGATTCGGCTGGTTACGCATGACGCCGCGACGGCTTTGATCGGGCGGACTTCGGACGCCGAACATCCGCAGATCATTTTTATCAACCATGTCTCGGGGCGGGTCCGCGGCGACGTATCGGCATACGCATACCTTGGCGGGTCGAATGGCTTCGATGCGGACCGGCGAATTGAATTTCCCGGCTGGGCGGCCGTCGATTCGATCTGCTGCGATTTCAACGATAACGGCTGGGGCGACGTGTTTATCGCCAATTGCGCGGAGAACGCTCCTCATCTCGATCCGGGTTCGTTCCTGTATTGGGGCGGGCCGGAAGGCTTCGATCCGGACCGCAAGCAGATTTTGCCCACGCTGCGCGCGCATGGCAGCGCAGTCGGGGATTATCGCCACAGCGGCTATCTCGATTTGGCAGTCGTCGGCGTGAGCAACCCGGAGCTGCTTATTTTCAGAGGGGGTCCGGACGGCTTCGACACGGCGAATCCGCAGCGCATTTTGATGGATCCGAACATGGAGGAGTATATCCCGGTCAAGGCGCTGCACCCTTACGAGGACCCGGTCGGCATCGCTTACCGGGAGCCCAGATGGATGCTGGCGGCGGATTTCAACAACGACGGCTGGCTGGATTTGTTCGTGTCGCAAATTTTCGGCTACAGCTATATTCTTTGGGGCGGTCCGGAAGGCTATTCAATGGAGCGTTCGACCCGTCTCAATTGCGATGGAGGCATTTGCGCGCAGGCGGCTGATTTGACCGGCAACGGCTGGCTCGACCTGATCGTCGGCGGCCATCTGGTCATGGGCAAGAACGCGAAGTACGAATCGTACATCTACATTTATTGGGGCGGACCCGAAGGGTACCGCGAAGAACGCCGCGCCCAGCTGCCGGCCCATACCGCGAATGCGCTGACGATTGCGGATTTCAACCGGGACGGCATTCTCGATATTTTTGCAACCTCCTACAATAGCGGCCGGGAACGAGATATCGACGCGTACCTGTATTGGGGGCAGCCCGGCGGTCATTTTTCGGCCGAGAATCGGCTGCAGCTGCCCGCCCATTCGTCGTGCGGCGCGATGGCGATCGACTTCGACGAGGACGGCTGGGTGGATCTGGCGATTGCCAACCATAAAACGTACGGCGATCATGTCGGGCATTCGTATGTCATGTGGAACGGTCCGGAAGGTTTTTCGCCGCAGCGGATGACGAAGCTTCCGACCCTAGGTCCGCACGGCATGATGTCGGTCGATCCTGGCAATATCGCGGATCGCGGGGCGGAGGAATTTTACATTTCGAGTGCGCACGAGCTTCCCGAAGGGGAGAAGGTTACCCGTATGGTGTGGGAGGCGGAGCTTCAGCCGAAGACATGGGTGAAGGCGCAGCTGCGTTTCGCCGCCTATCGGGAAGAGCTGGAGCATGCGGCATGGCAGGGACCGGACGGAACTGTGGAAGCATGGTTCGATAACGGGCAAGGGGCGCCGGGCTTGCGGCAAACCGGCCGGTGGGTGCAGTACCGCTTAGCGCTCGGCGCCGTCAACGGCGGCAACAGCCCGCGCGTGACGGAGGTTCGGGTGGAGTCGGAATAGAGATAGGGAAAGCGGCGTAACGGTCAGTACCGAACAAATTTCGGGGCAAGCGCGTTGAAGGAAATATTCGATGGATAGTAGAAAACAGGTAGAAAGGTAGATTAGTATACGGTAGAATGGGGTTAAAAACCGGAGGCTTTGTCATGAAACTGGCTGCTCTTGAGAAAATGAAGCGGGGCGAGCATGCCCTGATCGTCCTGTTGGGAGATTCGATCACCGAAATCAACTATCATCTGCACGGCCACTTGAACTATGCCGGACTCTTGCAAAAGCGGCTGCTCGAGGCGTACGGCCGAAACGCGCTCTTTATTAACGCCGGGGTGAGCGGGAATACGACGAGGAACCTGCTCGCGCGGCTGACGCGGGATGCGCTGCAATTCAAGCCCGATCTCGTCACGCTGATGATCGGCGTCAACGATTGCGGCAAGGGCGTTCCGCTGGAGGAATACGCGCAAAATCTGGAGACGCTGATCGCCTCCATCCGGCAGTCGGGGAGCGAAGTCCTGCTGCTGACCCAGCATCCGCTGCATCCGGGACTGCCCGAAATTGCGGAGAAGTACGGGGAATATCCGGACTTTATGGAAGCGGCTCGAACCGTAGCCAAGCGGCTCGAAGTGCACCTTTGCGATATTTACGAAGGTTGGCAAACGGCGCTCGCCGATCATCCGAACCGGTTCTGGTCGCTCATGAACGATCCGCTTCATCCGAATGAACGCGGACACCGGTTGACCGCACAGCTTGTGCTTGAGACGCTCGGACTCACTTTGGAATAGGGCGGGCTACCGGGCAGGTCAGGGAGAGGCTTTCCTTTGAGGTTGATTTCAAGCCTCCGGGAAAGCTTTTTTCCGTTTGAACAGGTGAAGCAGAAGCTGCTAGTCCCGCCCAAACGATGCCCGGATTTTTTCTTCCGGCCCGATCTATTGTATAATACGTTGGAGTTGTACTTGGCGAAGGAGCGATGACATGTCTGCAGCAAAAGGAACGAAGGAAAACCCGTGGCAATTGAAAACGCCGCCTCTCTCCTCCGACTTTGAAATGTATAAGGATGAGAAAGACGGCAAAGAGATTTTGGTGTGTACGGTAGGGAAAACCGTTCTTCATTACGATTACCGCTGCATTGCCGATCTGCATGCGATGCTGAAAGCGCATGGCGATTGGATGGAGCTTGGCAGCGCGGACGAGCAGAAGCCGGCCAAGGAAGGCACGGTTGAAGCATGGGGCCGGTCGGAGGACAACCCGGTCGGCGGCTGGTACGGCTTAAAAAAAGGGTTTCGCGGACGCTTCGGCATGTACGTGCCGCCGCTTCTGGAAGAGCTCGGCCTTGCCGAAGTCGAGCACAATGCCCGGAACAACCGGATGAGAGCGTTGTAATACGCGAAGCTAACAATATGATTAACCGGTGCGGAAGGCAGTAAGCTGCCTCCGTTTTTTTTGCGTTGACACCTTCCATTTTATGCTGCTATACTACAATAACCAATTATTCATGTAGGAATTATATGATTATAATACATAGGAGGTTATTTATATGACACGATTACGTACACCAAGCACAAAGCTGTTTACGGTACTCCTCTTGGCCTTTTCTCTCTTCTTTACGCAAGCGGCTGTCTTTGCGGCTGAACCGCAAACGTTCGCTGCCCGGGAAGACGGGGCTGCGCAGGTTAAGCAATTTTTGCAGGAAAAGTTCGGCGTCGGTTTGAGCGGAACGATCACGAAGGCCGATTTCATTCAAGCGATCGCCCGAATTTTGGGCTACAAGCCCTCCGGCAAAGAGGTAGTTTTCAGCGATTTACCTGCCAATCATCCGTCGTACGCTTCGGCGGCGGCTTTGTACGAGAACGGCATTTTGGACGGGCCGGCCGTTCAAGGAGAAGAGACGCTAACCAAATCCGTCGCCGTTTCCATTGCGGTAAGAGCGGCAGGCATCAAGGAGCTGGCCTACACGTATCCGGCGGAGAAAATCGATAAAGCGCTCGGCAGCCTTCAAGTAACCGGCGCCTCTTATGCTAATAAGGTCGCGCAGGAGCTGGCATCCGCGGTCGATACAGGCTTGCTGCCCGATTCATTCTTTGCCGGCTTTCGGTCCGGCATTACGGCTGACGAGCAATTGGTGAACGCGCTGCTGGGCAAAGTCCTCGTTACGAAGGGCCTTTACAAGAAATATATCGGCTATGTCAACGATCCGGATATTTACGCCAAGCTGAACGGTGCGTACGACAGCTCGGATATTATCGACGTTCCCAAGCTGCAGAAGCTCGTCAATACCGCTCTGGAGCAAAACCTGATTACCGGCTACAGCCTGAAGGATACCCGTTTCGAGCCCAATTTCATTCCTTCCCTGTCGCTTATTTACGGACATTCCGATCTTACGCACGCCATCCAGCTGATCGGCTTGCTTCGCAGCGAGGGTCTTAACGCCAAAGTACAGTTCGAGCCGAAAACATCCGCGTTCATTCACTTGGCCGAATGGGGAGACCCGGGTCCGAACGTCGTGAAAATTGCCAACGGCAATTACATCGCATACGCAAAGGAATACGATTTGGCATTCGAATTCTCGACAGCTGAGGATAAAGCCGCTTTCCAGCAAGTCGTCTTGACCTATGCGAAGAAGAACGTCAAGGATCAAACGGGACTGATCGCCGGCTCCTGGTGGCAGCCGCTGTACTATTCGTCGACAGAATTGAAGGATTACGAACGGATCACGAACAATTTCATTACGGACAAAGATAGCCCGTATACCGCCAATCCGTTCTCGCTAAACGAAGATTCCGCCAAGGTTGTAGAAGGACTGAAAGCCATCGATAAGGATGCGGTAGTGACCCCTATCCAGTTCTGGGTGGATAAACCGTTCTTCAATTATTTGCACGGAGAAGCGTTATAAGAACCGTTTCATGGAAGACCTCGAAAGGCCGGCCGTTTCTAGCGTACAGCTAGGAATAACCGGTCTTTTTTCGTTTAGCCAAATCCCAAACGACTACAACTTCCCCGGTCATGTTCTGAACATTCCGGGGTTTGCCGGGTGCGGGACTGCTCTTATACTTTGAGAGGAAATGAACGCTATCCGATAACCTTTGGGGGAGGGAGAGGAGGGTTCGATGAGCGAACGAGGCATAAGGGTATCGATAGATGTAAACGTATTCAAATCGAGTCGTGAATAGGGAGGATGAATCATGGTTGGCAAATGGCCTATGCGCAAAATGTTTCGAAAGCTTCAGCTGTTCGTTTGCGCCATCTTGGTTTTGGCTCTGCTCGTACCGGAAGCTGCCGCCGCATCGGCTGGGCAGCCGGAGGCAGGAAACGCTTCAGGGGCGGGGGCCGTGCAGCAGTCGGTGTACGGGTCCGTATATGACAGCGGCCCGGCATCGTCAGGTCTGCTTCCGTCGGCAGCCGGTTATACGGAGAGGGACTTGAATCCGGAAACCGGACAGCTCGGCGGCTTCGGGTATGCGTACGGTTTCCAGTTGGACTACATGTACCGCAGTATCGGAGTCGATCTCGGCTTCAGGACTACCGTCAATACGATCGAGCTTGATGTGAAGAACGAGGCGAATCGCGTCGAGAAGGTCGATCTGTCGCTGTACGTCAGCGATGACAACATGACATTCCTTAAAGTGAAGGATTGGGATTTTGTCAAAGTTGGCGGCAAAGCCATTTTGTATAATTTTTCGGAAATGGCGCGCTATGTGAAGGTGCACAATCATTTCGACGATACGACGGGTACCTTCTATGCCGACAATCTGCAGGATATGGTCAAGGCATACCATCTGCCTCCGGGCCGGTTCACGGCAGGCGGGGGCAAGAGCTGGCTGTTCCGCAAGCCGGTAACGGTGGCCAATCCGAATAACGAGACGCTATACGACCGGGCCGTTTACTTGACCAAGGCGGAACTCGGCACGGAGGAGCTGATCGCGGCGGGCAAGCTGCAGGCGGATTACCGTGATGTGCGGTTTGCGGATGCCGGCGGCAAAGAGCTTCATTACTATATGGACGACAACGGCTTCTTCGTCCGTATTCCGCAGCTGCAAGCGTCGGCGAGCGAAACCGTTTATTTCGTGTACGGCAACCCGGCGGCATCCTTCCGCGGCCATGCGCAGGAGGCGCTGCAGGTCGAATACGGCAACAAGACGCTCGTTGCTCAAGACGGAGAGATCAAGCCCGTACGGCTGAAGGACGGCACCTTGATGATGCTTGCGGGGTCGAACGACAAAGGCGTAACCGCCAGGTATTCCTATGACGGCGGCAAAAACTGGACGAACGCAGAAGCGCTTGTCCCTGCGGTGAGCAACTCCGGCATGTACCAGTTCCCGGGCGGAGCGTATGTGGATGAAGAGACGGGCGACGTCTACTTGTTCTTCGGGGTTCATTACTATTTCGGCGTATGGAGCGGCGGCAGCACCTGTCTGGACAAAAGCGTGTGCCGCAACGATATGTATTTCGCGAAATCGTCGGGCTTTAACGGGAAGAAACCGGTATTCGGAGCGACGCGGCAAATTACCGGAATCAACACGGCGTCCGGCCACCCGATTCATTATGCGCTCTCGTATACGAACCCGATCCGGTTGAGCACAGGCCGGCTTCTGGAGCCGTTCTCCTATGTAATCGGGGATGACGGCACGTTCGGCGTCGGTATCCTGTATTCGGACGATGACGGAGCGACCTGGCAGAAGAGCGTCTCCGAGCTGTCCATCCCTTCGGTCGGCGGAGAAGGAGGCGTAACGGAGGTCGCTATCATCGAGCTGGCCGACGGCACGGTCAAAACGTATATGCGCCAGCAGCGGGCGGATTTGTTCTATTTGGGTACGAGCTCATCGACGGATAAAGGAAAGATATGGTCCCAGGTGACAAACAGCGAAATCATGAGCACGAATACGTTTCCGGCTATGATCCGGGACGGCAACAAGGATATTCTGCTTACATGGTCCGGGCATAACGCGATGGGGGGCAGCAGCTATCAGCGCAGCAATCTTACCGTAGCCTACAGCAGCGACGAGACGGCATCCTGGCAAGCGTACAGGGACGTGCTCGGCCGCACGAGACTTTCGAACCCGGGATGGTTCAACGGCAACGATGCCAGAACGGTCGTGCAAGCGGATAAAGTGCCGGCGGGTGAAGACGGCTGGCTGTTCGCCTGGTCCGGACCGAACGGGGTGTATTCCTTGCTGGTAGAAGATTTCGACCGGTATTTGCGCCGCAGCCACGGTGCGCTGGACGACTTCGAGTACGAGAAGCCGGCGGCGGCTACGGATAACGGAAGCAGACTGGCGTATGACTACTGGTGGAAAACGACGGATTCCGGCGTGGTCGCGACCAGCGATGCTCGTGTCAAGCAAGGAAAGCGTTCTCTGCATCTTAACGATACGGTGAACGACAAAAAAAGAACGGCGGCATCGCGACTATTCCCGGCCGCCCGGAAGGCAAGCGTACAGTTTTCCGTATACGGAGCCAGCTTTGCGAATGAGCTGTACGTCTCGCTCCAAGAAGGCTTCTCGCAAAACTGGAACGCGCTGGGCGCAGGCTTCATTTTACAGGTGTCCCCTGACGGGAAGCTGAAGTACACGGATACCGCGGCGGATTCCTCGACATCCGATACCAAAGTAGGGTTCGTCAATCCGGATTCCGATCCGACGAAGGGGAATCTGATCTCGATCGGCGATACGGGGTCGTTTGCGCTGGATTATGTGAACAGGAGCGTCGGCGCCGATCTTGGCCGTCTTACGAAGATTAATGGCATTAAACTGACGGATAGTAAACAGTACAACAAGCCGCAAGCGGGCGGCGTACTCGGAAACCGCGTCAATAAAGAAAATCTTGAGGTATATATAAGCAATTCGAATAAAGGCGATTGGACCAAGGTGGAAGGATGGTCCTATAACAAAACGGACGGCAGCATTACGATCGGTCTGGAGGGACTGTCCGTTTCCGCGCGGTATGTAAAGGTGCATCAGAGCTTCTCCGATACGGCGTTTACCTTCGGAGGACCGCTGCAGGAAATTATGACGGTCGTGACCGATCAGAGCGCGCCGATCGTATTCCATGAGCTGCCGACACCGACAGTTCTGGCCAAAAATGCATGGTCGGCTGTCAAGCTCGACTACGATATGGATGCGGGCTCGGCGGGTGTTTATGTGAATGGCGAATTCAAAGGAACGATTGCGGATGCGCATCCGGGAAGGACGATCAATCACTTGATGCTGTCCTCCGGCACGGGAATGGGAACGGATGTCTATATCGACGAAGTGATCATTCAAGACAAGTCGCTTTCTCTCCCTCTGGCGGGCTCCGTCGGAGCCGAGGAGCAGGGACCGGAGGGCAAGGATGCGATGCCTCCGACTGTTTCTTTCCAGCCGGACGGCAATGAAGCATGGTTGAACGGAGCATCCCCCGCCGTGACTGTGAGGGATGATTGGAGCGGCGTCGACGAAGCCAAGCTCGCATACAAATGGTCGCAGAGCGAAGCGATCCCGGGCGAGGGCTGGGAGCCCTTCGTGAATGGGGCTGCGCTCATCAAGGCGAATGTATCCGGAGACTGGTATTTGCATGTGCGTGCCGCAGACCGTGCTGGAAATGAGACGGTTGTCCATTCCAAGCGCTTCCGGCTGCTTAGCCGGACGGAGTGGAATCCGGCGGCCGCGAGCATTGTCCTGACCATACCGGGGAGTGTACCGCCCGGACAGACTGCTGTTTTGTCCGGTACGGTTTATGACGTTCGGCACGCGCCGCTGGCCGGCACGACCGTTTTCTTGACGGCAACGAAGGGCGTAATCGCCTCCCGCGCGGTAACGGGCGGCGACGGCACGTTTACGGCGCAGTTCCAAGCGCCCGTTTATGGCGGAGAGATCGTGATTTCCGCATTCGTACCGGGCTCGACGGCGTTCCAAACGATCTCGACCTATCTGGCTGCCGCAGGCGGAGGCACCGATCCCGTCTACACCGGAAACGGAGGCAGCGGCACGTCAACCCCTGCACCGGCGCCAAGCGTTATCATCGATGTGAAGCCTGCCGACCTCAAGGCGGAGAACGGCGCGGTTACGCTGACTTTGGCAGCCGGCAAGGAAGGCGTTTCGCTTCCGGGCAACGTCGCCGACCTGATCGGGAAAGAGGCTTCCGTCGTTGTGCAGGCAGGCGCTATGAAGCTGGCGATTCCTGCCGACGTGCTCGCTTCCGCAGCCGCACTGCTGCCGGAAGGCGAGCGGAAGAACGGCTCGATTGTCGTAAAGGCGAAGCCGGTTACCGGATCGGCCCACCCTGATTTGGCCGCCGGCGGGCAAGCGTATGAATTGACGATTGAGGCGATCGGCATGGACGGTAAAGCTTTACGCTTAAGCTCGTTCGCCAAGCCGGTTACGATAACGATTTCTGCGCCGGATGTACGCAATCCGAAGCTGGCGGGCATTTATTACATCGATGAAAGCGGAGCGTTCCGGCTGATCGGCGGAACCTACGGGCAAGGCAGCTATACGGCGGAGGTGCGCCACTTCAGCAAGTACGGCGTGTATGCGTATACGAAGTCCTATCTGGATGTGCCGGAAAGCCACTGGGCTCATGCCGTCATTCAAGAGCTCTCGTTCAAGGGAATTGCGAACGGGATGACCGACAAGACGTTCGCGCCGGATCAAGCGCTGACCCGCGCCGAATTGACCGCCTTGCTGGTGCGGGCGCTTGGCGCCAAAGCGGAAACGGGAGCGCCGCAAGCGAAGTTTCAAGATGTGAAGAACGGGGACTGGTACGCGGAAGCCGTTCAGACCGCTCATGCGCTGGGTCTCGTACAGGGCACAAGCGAGGGGACGTTCGAGCCGGACCGTACGGTTACGCGCGAAGAAATGGCGACCATGATCGTCCGCGCCGTCGAGAAGCAAACGGGCCGTACGCTGCCGGAAGCGGACGCGGCATTTGCGGACTGGATCCAGGTCAGCGCCTGGGCGCAGCCGGCGGTCGGCAAAGCGTTCGCGCTGAAGCTGATCGAGGGCCGAACCGAGGGCCGCTTCGTGCCGAACGGAACCGCAACGCGCGCGGAAAGCGCCAAGCTGATTTTGCTGCTGGGCGAGCAAAAATAAAGAAAAGTTCAGGGGTTGTCCGAACAGGCAGCCCCTGGGGCTTTTTCTATAAACGGAGGGAACAGGATGGGCAGTGTGTGGAGAGAACGAGGCTTTGAGGAATTCGCCGATGGGACATTCGGCAATGGCGGACAAAATATTTACGTTTCACGCAAGGGCGTCCTGCAGCGTATTTTTCGTTTTGACGTAAACCGGGACGGGTATGCGGACGCTTTATTCGTAAACAGCCAGGACATGGACGAGCGTCCTCCGGTTTACGTGTACCCGAATCCTTATCGTCCGGAGGAACGGATCGAGCTGCCTTCGGCCGGCTCCTTCCATGGCGCGATCGGCGACTTGAACGGCGACGGCTACGACGATCTGGTCGTTGCCAATCAACATAACGGAACGCACTCCGACGTAACGGCTTTTATTTATTACGGCTCGCCCGAAGGGCTCAGCGAGCGTTATAAAACGGAGCTCCCCGTCCCCGACTGCAGGGCTGTGGCGATCGGCGACTTCAACGGAGACGGACTGCCGGATATCGCGTTCGCAAGCAGCGGCAAGCTGATCGTCTACTACCAGACCGCTGCGGGCTTTCGCCACACGGACAGCGTTACGCTTGACCTCGAAGCGACGCATATGACGGCCGGGGATATCGACCGCGACGGCTTTGCGGATTTATATGTCCGGGTCAAGGATAAAGAGCCGCTTGTCTTGTGGGGGAGCCGCGAAGGACTGCGCCCGGATGCTTGCACGCGGATCGGCGGGGGAGACATCGGAGAGAAGCAGCTGGACAGCACGACTGCCGGGCTGCTCGCCTCGGTGGAAGGCTGGACGCCGAAAATCGTCGAGCTTGGCGGCAAGCTGCACCTATTCCGTCAGGAGCGGGGAGCCGCATGCTTTTATCCTTGCCTTGCCAGGCGGGCGCTCGGCGAACCGCTTATAATCGGCTGCCGCGATGCCGTATCCGCAGCCGCCGCGGACTTGGACGGAGACGGCTATGACGATATCGTGCTCGCGGTTTGCGCCGACCGGGATGCGAACGAGCTGTCGTGGATTTACTGGGGCGGGCCGGACGGCTGGGGAGACGGCCGCCGAACGGGATTGCCGACGATAAGCGCGCGCGATCTGGCCATCGGCGATCTGAATGGCGACGGGCTGCCGGAGATCGCCGTCTGCCAGGGGCGGACGAATATTATGAATACGACGGAATCGCTGGTTTACAGCGTCCGCAGCCAAGAGGGCGAGGCCGGCGAACCGGTGCGGCTCGTTACGCACGACGCGCAAACCGCTTTGATCGGGCGAACGGCGGACGCCGGCCATTCCCAGCTTATTTTCATTAACCATATCTCGAGGAGAGTCAGAGGCGACGTTTCCGCTTATGCTTATCTGGGCGGCCCGGACGGCTTCGATGCAAACCGGCGGATCGAGTTCCCGGGCTGGGCGGCCGTCGACTCCATCTGCTGCGATTTCAACGATAACGGGTGGGGCGACGTGTTTATCGCCAACTGCGCGGAGAACGCCCCCTATCTGGATCCTGGTTCGTTCCTGTATTGGGGCGGGGAGAACGGGTTTCACCCGGATAACAAGCTCATTTTGCCGACGATTCGCGCGCATGGCAGCGCAGTCGGCGATTTTCGCCGCAGCGGGTATCTGGATCTGGCGGTTGTCGGCATCAGCAACCCGGAATTGCTTATTTTCAGAGGCGGCCCGGACGGTTTTGATACGGACAACCCGCAAAGAATCATGATGGACCCGAATATGACGGCTTATGTCCCTAGCAAGGAAATCCGCTCGTATAGCGACCCTGACGGGGTAGGGTACCGGGAGCCCAGGTGGCTGCTGGCTGCGGATTTCAACAACGACGGCTGGCTGGATTTGTTCGTTTCGCAAATTTTCGGCCAGAGCTTTATTCTCTGGGGCGGCCCGGACGGCTATTCGATGGAGCGCTCGCAGCGCCTGGGCTGCGACGGGGGCATTTGCGCGCAGGCGGCCGACTTGACCGGCAACGGCTGGCTCGATCTGATCGTAGGCGGACATCTCGTTCCGGGCAAGAGCGCCAGGTACGAGTCCTACGTCTACATCTATTGGGGCGGCCCGGACGGCTACCGGGAGGAGCGCCGCGCTCAGCTGCCGGCCCATACGGCTAACTCGCTTACGGTTGCCGATTTCAACCGGGACGGCATCCTTGATATTTTCGTAACCTCCTATAATACGGGACGGGAGCGCGATATCGACGCTTATTTGTACTGGGGACAGCCTGGCGGGCTCTATACCGCCGAGCACCGCTCCCGCATATTTACGCATTCGTCATGCGGCTCGGTGGCGATCGATTTCAATGAGGACGGCTGGGTGGATCTGGCGATCGCCAACCACAAGACCTACGGTGATCATGTCGGGGAATCGTTCATCATGTGGAACGGCCCGGAAGGGTTCTCGCCGCAGCGGATGACGAAGCTGCCTACGATCGGTCCGCACGGCATGATGTCGGTCGACCCGGGCAATATTGCGGACCGCGGTCCGGAGGAATTCTACGTATCCGGCGCGCACGAGCTTTCGGAAGGGGAGAACGTCACCCGCATTTCATGGGAAGCGGAGCTTCAGCCGAAAACATGGGTCAAAGCACAGCTGAGGCTGGCGGCCAGCCGGGAGGAGCTGGAGCATGCGGAGTGGCAAGGCCCCGACGGCTCGCCGGATACATGGTTCGGCAATGGCCAGCAGGCTGCGAATATGCGGCAGAACGGCCGGTTCGTGCAATACCGGCTGGCGCTCGGCGCCGTCAACGGCGGCAACAGCCCGCGAGTTACCGAGGTGGCGGTCGAGTCGGAGAACAGGTAGCAGACCGGAAGTCTGTAAGGGAACAGCGCGGAGCGGGGAGAGGAGAGGAGAGGAGGCGTCTAGGCGTCTGCCCTGCGCGGAACGATCCCGGGAGCGGGAGCCGCGTGAAAGGAAAGCGTTCGGATAGGAGCCGGTCTCCTGTCCGAACGCTTTTTTGGCGCTTTTTTGCAAACCAGGCGTATGCGATCGCGACGATGTATTTTCCCGGCAAAAATATCATCTTCCTGCTTATCTTATCTGTTATGATGATTCCAAGCCAAATCATCCTCATTCCGATGTATATCATCATGAGGGATTTGGACTGGCTGAACACGTACCAGGCGCTGATCGTCCCGGGTATCGCGAGCGCATTCGGCATCTTCCTGCTTCGCCAGTTTTTCATGTCGACGCCCAGAGAGATCAACGAGGCGGCGCGGATCGACGGCTGCTCGTTCTTCATGATTTATTGGAGAATCTTTTTGCCTCTGTCGGTTCCGGCTCTCGTGTCTCTATCGATTTTTGTTCTGATGGCTTCCTGGAACGATTTCATCTGGCCGCTGATTCTGACGAATACGACGGAAATGCATGTGCTGTCGATCGCGATATCGAGCTTTGTCTACGAATACGGGGCTGATTTTCCTTCGATGATGGCCGCCGCCTGCTTGTCCGTTCTGCCGCTCATTACGGCTTTCTTGTTTTTGCAGCGTTATTTTATTGAAGGTATCGCCATGACAGGAGTCAAAGGCTAGGAGGCAGCGAATGAAACGACCTAATGTAATTCTCTTAATGACCGATCAGCAGCGGGCGGACGCCATGGGCTGCTACGGCAATCCGGCGGTCGAAACGCCGAATTTGGACTGGCTGGCGTCGCAAGGCACCGTTTTCCGCCATGCGTACAGTCCGTCCCCTTCCTGTACGCCGACACGGGCCTGCCTGCTGACGGGTCAGGATCCGTGGAACACGGGCATACTCGGCATGGGAGCGGGACAAGGCCCGATGGGCGTCGGCTTTTCCCACACGCTTCCCGGCGAGCTGACCAAAGCCGGCTATCAGGCCGTCGGCGTTGGGAAAATGCACTTCTTCCCGCAGCGCTCCCGAAACGGGTTTGAGGAAACGATTATCGACGAGTCCGGCCGCGAGGAGGATCCGAATTTCGTCTCCGATTACCGCCAGTGGTTTCTGGAGCAGCGCACGGGGCCTTACGATATCGTCGATCACGGCATCGGCTGGAATTCCTGGATGGCTCGGCCTTACCATGCGCCGGAGCATTTGCATCCGACAAATTGGACGGTCAACGAGGCGCTGCGCTTCCTGAAGCGGCGCGACCCGTCCCAGCCTTTTTTCCTGAAGGTGTCGTTTGCCCGGCCGCATTCACCGTACGACGCTCTTCCTTACTATTTCGACATGTATATGAAGAAAGAGCTGCCTGAGCCTTATGTCGGCGATTGGGCCGCCATGCACGACAAGCCGGAGGAAGCATTCCGCCCGGATACGTGGAGAGGCGTACGCAGCAAGGAGGAGATTCACCGCGCCCGCGCGGGGTACTACGGCTCCATTACGCATATCGATCACCAGATCGGCAGGCTGTTCGAATATTTAATGCGCAAGGGGCTGTTCGGCAACACCATTTTCGTCTTTTTGTCGGATCACGGGGATATGCTCGGCGACCACAATCTATGGCGCAAAACCTACGCATACGAAGGCTCGGCGCGAATTCCGCTGATCGTCAAGCTGCCTTCTTCATACGGGGTGGCTGCAGCCAAAACGGTCGATCACCCGGTGACGGTACAGGATGTCATGCCGACGATACTCGATTTGCTCGGGCTGGACGTTCCCGCGCAGGTGGACGGAATCAGCATGAAGGGACTGATCGGCGGTGAAGCGGACAACGGGCGCGATTATGTGCACGGGGAGCACTCCACCTGCTATTCGGAAGAGCAGGAGATGCAGTATTTGACGGACGGGAAAATGAAATACATCTGGTTCCCGAGGTTCGGCACGGAGCAATTGTTCGATCTGCGCGGCGATCTGTCCGAGACCTGCGATTTGTCGGGCGATCCCGCGTACGAGCAGGAGCTGCTTCATTGGCGCGGCAGGCTGGTCTCCATCCTGGAACGGCGCGAGCTGGGCTTGACGGACGGGGGTGACCTCGTTTGCCAAGCGGGCAAGCCCTTCATCGTATCGCCGAAGTATCAGGAGCGCTTGGAGCGCTCCGAATTCAAATGGAACAAGCCGTTTTAAATATGTGGAGACACCCTTGCTTGGCGGGGGTGTCTATCTCTATGTTCGGTGCAGGTAAGCGGTAAGCGGCTGAGTGGCTGAGTGGTGGAGGCCGGCGGTGGGCAACGGAGCGCGGTTGAAGGATGGAGGGCAAATGGCTAAATGGCAGACGGCAGACGGAATACGGCAGATAGCAGATAGTAGATAGCAGAGGGCAGATAGCAGATAGCAGATGGCAGATAGCAGATAGCAAATGACAGGTGAGGGTGGAGATAGAGATGGAGATGGATGTGGGTGTAGAGAGCGTGGGGGAGCAGCGAAACGGGAATAGTGAATCTACCCTCACTATTAGTGAACCTAAATTCATTAAATCCTCCTCGGGAGTACCTAGAAGAGGAGTTAGTGAAGTTAACTTCACTAATAGTGAACCTAATAAGCCAAATTGTCTTACGAGGTTCACTATCGGCAGTAGAAGCTGCGATGCGCAACCGAATAGTGAAGTTTGATTCACTAATAATGAACCTAGGTTCATTAAGTGTGCGGAAAACCAAGGTATAGGGGAGGCTTGCTTTAGCAGTAACTATGAGCTTGCACCGCTCATTGGAAGTTTCCGTGCTCCATTTTGACCCATGGAAAATTTTTATTTACAACAAAGAGGGAACTATTCAAAATAAGTAGAGGTAAGAGACGCTGGGAACGGAACGGGGTGCATCGCGTATTTTGGTTAAGCTGATCGTTTTGGATATCGATGATACGCTGCTGGACGATAAGGGGAGCATTTCGCAGGAAACGAAAGACGTCATAAAGAAGACGATGGACGATTATAAAGTAAATGTGACGCTCGCCACGGGCAGAATGTTCGTCTCCGCCCGGCATATCGCCGAGCAGATTGGGGTTACGGCGCCGGTTATTACGTATCAGGGGGCCTTGATCAAAACGCTGTCGGACAGCCGGACGCTGTACGAACAGGCGATCGATTCGAGTGCCGTTAAGGCGGTCATGCAGTATGCCGAGCAGAAAAGCTATCATTTGCACGTATACAGCGGCGATGTCCTCTATGTGAAGGAAGCGAACGAGAAGGTGCGGAAATATTCGGATATGCACGGAGTGCCTTACGTGGTGCAGCCCGATTTTCATGCCTTGCTGGAAGCGCCCATGACCAAAATGCTCATTTTCGAAGAGTCGGATGTCGTCCATCAAGCCTGGCTTGAATTGTCGGAGCAGCTTCAGGGCCAATGTTACGTAACGAAGTCGAAGCCGTATTTTCTCGAAATCATGCATCATGAAGTAAATAAGGGAACGGCTTTGCGCATGCTGTGCGGGTATCTCGGTTATGAGCTTTCGGACGTGATGGCAATCGGCGACGGCTGGAACGACAAGGATATGCTGAAGGCGGCCGGCTTGGCGGTGGCGATGGGAAATGCGGCGGATGAAGTCAAGCTGTTAGCCGATGATGTGACGGATACGAACAATGCGGAAGGCGTCAGCAAGGCGATTCGGAAGCATATATGGCAAGCAAATGTAACCTAGCAGCCGGGGGGCGTGTAGAAGTTGGACGTTAACGGGATTATGAACTGGTTTTTCGGCATTGTCGGCGTTGTCGGGGCGGTGGCCTCCTATAATTCCGAGCACAAACGAAAGAAAGAAGAGAAAATGAGAAAGACGCTGACCTGGGCGGAGCTTCAAGCGGGCACGAACGATATATGCAAAGAGCTTCGAAGGAAGCAGTTCGAGTTCGACGTTATTTTAACGCCGAATTTGCGGGGCGGCATTATCTCGGAGCTGATTAAAGACCATTTTGACCGGCATATCCCGGTATTCGTGGGGCAAATCTTCTGGCGCGAAATGGATGGCGACATTCCTGTCATTCCCGAGCATTTCCCTATCGAAACCGGCAAGTGGATGCTGTATTTGCCCGATGCGGTCGCCAATTTTAAGGACAGCCGCTTGCTGATCGTCGACGATTTCGCGATGTCGGGCGACACGGTGTTCAACATCAAGAAGGAGCTTGTTGCAAGAGGCTTCCAGCCGAAAAATATCGGCACGTTCAGTCTAATCACGACGCCGATCGCGAAAGCGAACAACAAGGCGCCGGATTTCCACTGGCGGACGAGCGAGGACAACAGCTTTTACTTCCCTTGGGGGAAGGCGAAATAAGAGAAGGCGAAGCCATTACATCGATGGAAAATGCCGATCATTCCCGGGTTGCCGGGATTGACGGCTATTTGTCGTGCGGAAATCGATCGCGTCGGTACGCGGGGAGACCGTTTCAGCCCATTGGGCGTGACGGCAAAATGGATAATACGACCTCAGGCTTCGTCATATTCAATGACGGATGCATGACTTAACGCCGCCAAGCTAATGCCTGACGGCGTCGTTCGTGTATGCCTAGCTTCGCGTCAACTCTAAAGTTGAGAGCTAGCCGCCGCTTCCTGCCCATGCTAAGTCAGATCTTCACGTCGCTCCCTGCCCGCCTAGTTAGATCTTCACGTTGCTCTCCACCGCTCTAAGTCAAATCTTCGTACGATGTATAGGGAGCGACGGACAGGTCATGCAAATTGCCGCTTACCGCTCCGCAGCGAAGGTCGTTCTGCAAGCGGGTGAGGCTCGTTACGGTTGCGGCGGCGTTTAGTCCGTATCGGAGCTTCTTTTTGCCGCTTTCGGTGCGTACGACGTTCCCTGTCACCCGGCTCTCCGAGCTGGTTCCCGTAAGCGATATGCCGTCATAGGTGCCATCGCCGTTCTGCCCGGGATTCGTGATCGAGTTGCCGGCGATAACCGCCCGTTTCGAATTATTCGCTTGAATCCCGTTCCAATAGGTGTCGCGGATCAAGTTGTTCGTAATCATCACGTTGCTGCAGTCCGTCATATAAATGCCGTTTTTCTTGGCGCCTTCGATCAGGTTGCCCGTAACGATGCAATGATTGCTGCGTATGCTGATGCCCTGGCCGTCCATGTTTTTGAAAATGTTGTCCGCGATAATGATTTTATCTCCGCTTCCTTCCGGAAAGCCCTCTACATAGATGCCGTTATTGGTTGCGGTATCCAGTATGTTGTGCTCGATGACAATCGAGCTGGCCGGCTGAACCGGGTGGAATACGCCGTTTTCGTCCTTGGATGAAGCGGATGTCGCCGATGGCGTGGAAACAAAAATGCCCCCGGCTACCATTTTCATTTGATTGCCCGCAATAACCGAGTTTCTCCATTTGAACGGACGAATCGCCCAATAAGTCGACCGCTCCATCACATTGTCGCGCACGATGATGTGATCGAAATAAGCGCCGGGATAAGCGCCATGAGCGCCTACGCCGCAAGGCCAAGGGACGGTGCCCGGCGTGCCGCTCGGTCCGAAATAGCAATCCTTCACCGTTACGTGCTGGGTGGGTGTATGGTCAGCCGTTTGGCCTGCGAATCCCCCGATCAAGGCGGGCTCGAGTTGAATCGCTTCGACGTAGGTTTGCGTCGTAAACATGCAGCCGATATATTTGCAGCGATCGATCAGCACGTGTCTAACGCCGGTCAACTCCGTAGCATGCCCGCTTTGCGTGTCCTTGATCGTCAAGTTTCGGAGCGTAATGCGCTCTGCGTGAGCAAGCGCAATGCCGTTGCAAACCCGTGGTTGCTGGGTAGCGTTGCAGTCGAGTATGCCGCCTTCGATCGTAATATTGCCGTTGCCGCCATATTCGTAGAAAATATCGTCCTTCCGGTAATTGCGGATGACGTTGCCGTCGTGCCCGCGGAGAATGACCGTTTGCGCATCCATTTTCAGATGGGTGTTTTTGAATATGTACAGCTCCGCCGTCATACGGTAGGTGCCCGCCGGAACGATCACGTTTGCGGCAGGCCAGCGAAGCGCTTCATTCAAGGCCGACTGCAGGGCGAGTGTGTCGTCGGCTGCTCCGTCTCCTTTGGCTCCGTACCATTTGACATTAACCGTATAAGCGTCGACTGCGCGCTTGAATCTTGCACCGGAAGCGCTTACAACAGCGGTTCCGGTATTGTCCGCGGTTTGCGTATCGGCCGGGTCGTAGTAGAAGAAGCCTTCCTGCTCCCGATCGGTGATGTAATAAGCGAAGGATGAAGACGGCTGATCGTTCAATCTTAATTCGGCGATCGTAGTAGGAATGCAATAAGAGAGGTTCATCAATTCCTTCGGCTTTAGAGAAGGCTTACCGGTTTTACCGTACGTGGCTTCTGTTACGCTTTCCGCTTGAGCGCTGCTTCCGTATGCCGACATGACGGCGGCCGCTCCGGCCATCCCCATCGCTGCCAACAGCTTTCTTCTGCTAATCGGACGATCTGCTGCGGGTTCCGGTTTTGAAGATTGGACATCGTTACTCATTCATCAACTACCTCCTCAACGCAATCATTGCGTGAAATTTGCAAAAGCTTTGCTTATTTTCGCGCGTATTTGCGCACGCTTTTGCATCTAAATGTTAATATTTTGCGCGCCGGGTTGTCAATATACTACGCTCGGGTATTCTATGAATTGTTTGTAAAGTTTGCCCGAACCTATGCGGTTTGTTAAGGGAATGTAAACGAAGGAGGAGATGTTTCAAATGGAAAAATGTTGTTGACACCGATTTGCGTCTCGGCTAATCTAAAGTTATAAAACGAACACGAATGAGCAAAAATAAACATTCTGCTTTTCTATCGTGCAAAGGAGCGGAAATCGATGTTGGCTGTCGAACGGAAAATGCGCATCGTAGAGTTCGTCAAACAGAAGCGTGTCGCCACGGTGGCGGTTCTTGCGAAGGAATTTCAAGTTCATGAGGCGACCATCAGGCGCGATCTCGCGGAGATCGAGCTGGAAGGGCTGCTGCGCAGGACGCACGGTGGGGTGATCGTCGATCAAGGGGCGAACATTGAAGCTTCCTTCTCGGAAAGAGCGCATGAGCAGGTCGACCAGAAAGAGCGCATCGGAAAAGCGGCAGCCGCTTTAATCGAGGATGGCGATCACGTCATTCTGGACTCGGGAACGACCACCATGCATATCGCGCAGCATCTTCAGAACCGGTCGCGCGTTACGGTTGTCACGAACGACATCAACATCGCCGCCGAGCTGCGCGACGCGCCGGGTATTACTGTCATCGTGACGGGGGGGCTGCTGTATCGCTCCAGCTTCATGCTGAACGGGATGTTTACCGACCAGGTGCTGGGCTCGCTCCACGTACAGAAAGCCTTTATAGGGACGCCAGCCATCCATTCCAAATACGGGTTGACGCATCCTGAAGCTCAGCTGGTGCCGACGAAGCAGGGCATGATCAGAGCCGCCCAGGAAATTATCGTCGTAGCGGACGATACGAAAATCGGCAAAATGTCTCTGCACACGGTGACGCCAATCGAATCGGTGCATCAGTTCATTACCGGCTGCGAGGCTTCAGATGCGCAGGTGAAAGCGTTCTGCGATGCGGGCGTGCATGTCGTAACGGTGTGACGGTTTCCTTAAGCGGCATTGAGAGGAGGTGATATTTATTGCTTAAGGAGATAAAGAACGCCGTGCAGTCCCGCGCTTATCGGCTGATCCAGGCCGGCGTGGTGGAGGAAACGATACTGGAGCATCCGATTCCGAAGGGCCATGTAGTCGTTGAACCTGCGCTTGGCAGCATCTGCCATGCGGACCTGCGCTATTATACCGGCCAGAGAAGACCCGAGGCGATGGCGAACAAGCTGCCAATGGCACTCATCCATGAGGGAATCGGCCATATCGTTCATAGTGAAGCAGCCGAGCTGGCTCCAGGACAACGGGTTGTAATCGTTCCGAATATTCCCGGTTACCTGCTGGATGGGACGACGGCGGAAACCTGCTGTCCGGTTTGCCAGGGAGGTTTGGGCAGTACCTATTGTGCCAGAGGACGCTTCCTAGCCAGCGGAACCGACGGCATCGCCCAAAGCCGGCTCGTCGTGCCTGCGGCATGCACGATTCCCGTACCGGACGACATTCCCGACGACATCGCCGTGCTGGCTGAGCTGTGTTCCGTCTCTTGCCAAGCGCTGGGCCGGGTGAAGCATCTGCTTCCTACGGCGCGAGCGGCAGTTTTCGGCGACGGACCGGTCGGTTTTCTGACTGCAGCGATGCTGCATCACGTTTACGGCTTGAACAGCGATCGATTGCAAGTATTCGGGGCGATTGAAGAGAAGCTGAACGAGTTCGCATTTGCCAGCCGGGCAATGGTGCAGGATTATGATTTCGAAAACGGCTCGGGTGTGGATATCGCGGTGGAGTGTACAGGCGGACGATTCAGCGAGAGCGCGATCAATCAAGCGATTGAGCTGCTCAATCCGGGAGGCGTCCTTCTGTTGATGGGCGTTACCGAGGATCTCGTACCGATAAACACGCGGGATGTGCTGGAGAAAGGCATTACGCTGATCGGCAGCAGCCGCAGCTCTTCGGAGGACTTTATTCAAGTCTTGCAGGCTATGCGCAATCCGGCATACCGGACAACGTTGAGCCGATTGTTGCCGGAGCGTCGTCATCAAGTGTCGGCAGTCGAGCATTTTGCAGAAGCCATGAACGAGGCTAGCGTCCATCGTCATTGGAAAAAAACGGTACTGGCGTTTCGATGGTAAGCAACCATTGAAACTGCACAGTACCCAATAGAAAAAGAATATGCCCTTATATTGTACACGATAGAGACAAAATTCGAAACCTAAAAGCAAGAACATGTGATGTTGTAATCACATGTTTTTGCGGAAGGTAGTGGCAAACGCTTTCTTTTTGTTAAGGTTTTGTAAAGATACTTGAGCCTCAGGGAAATGGATGCAACATTTTCGTAAAAACCATATAAATTGGAGGGTTACAAATGGCATTCAAAGCGAAAAAAACGATGATGGTATCTCTCGCGACGGTCATGCTCTCGAGTATCGTCTTAGCGGCATGCGGAGGTAACTCCGACAAGCCGGCCGACTCCGGCAAACCGGGCGACACGGGAAGCGCCGCAAGCTCCAAACCGGTAAAAAAGGACATCAAGGTTCTGTTGTCCCACAATAACTCGGGATTTGCTTCCAAAGGGCCGGAAGATAAGAAAAACAAATATTATCAAGAATTGAGCAAGCTGTCCGGCTACAATGTCAGCTATGAATTCCTGGGCCATGACATCGACTTCCGCCAGCAGCTGTCGCTTCGTTTTGCATCCGGCGAGCTGCCCGATCTGGTCAGAACCGCAAGCATAGACTGGGATGTGCATCAAGGGGCCGTCGACCGCGGCGTGTTCCTCGAGCTCGGACCGCTCATCGACAAATACGCGCCGAACCTGAAGAAGAAAATTCCGGAAGCCGCTTGGAAAAGCCCGAAAGTAACCAAGAACGGCAAAATATACGGCATTCCGGCACTCACCGGAGCCGCTGCCGACCGTATTTTGTTTTATCGTCAGGACTTCCTCGACAAGTTGAACATGACCGTACCGAAAACGCTGGATGAATTCACGAAATTCGCTGAAGCGGTCCATACGAACGACGTCAACGGCGACGGCAACCCGAACAATACATGGGCGCTGTCTTTGACGGACGGCATGTCGTGGAACGATGTGTTAACCGGTTCTTTCGGAGTCAGACCGGGAACGTGGCATATGCGCAACGGCAAGATGGAGCCGGATATCATTCAGCCGCAAATGAAGGAAGCGATCGCTTACTACAAGATGCTTTATGACAAAGGCTACATCGAGAAGGACTTTATTACCAAAAAGCAGGGCGACCGCGGCGCGGATATCACCAAAGGCACAGTCGCAGCATGGGGAGCCGCTACGTACCAATACGCAGCTGTCGCAGCACAAGAATACCCGAATCAGCCTAAAGCGAGCATCACGATGGCGGTACCTCCGAAAGGGTCGCAAGGAACAAACTTCCTGGATACCGCGAAGGATCAGATTTACTTCGTATGGACCATTCCGGCATCGACGAAAAATCCGGAAGAAGTGGTCAAGTTCCTCGAGTGGGCTTGGAGCTCGCCGGAAGCGGACAAATTTTTCGCCTATGGGATCAAAGATTTCAACTATACGGAAGAGAACGGCCAGGTCAAGTTCGATCCGAAGGGTCCGAACAACTCGGAGCTTAACGAGAAAGAGTTTTTCCAGCTTTCCATCAACGTTCGCGAGAACGGCCTGAACAACCCGCTCGCGCTCAAGGTGCTGCCTAACAGCGCTACGATTCTTAAGGGATATGAGGACTCCAAAACAACGATCATTCCTAACGACGCTATGTATATGCCGCCGCTCAAGTCGATGGACGGCCGTCCTGAGCTGAACCCCGGGTTTGTGGCAGGCAGCTTGTTCTACGACTCGTTCGTCAAGATGGTTGTCGGCAAGGAAGATTTGGACAAAGGCTTCGACACCTTCGTTTCCGAATGGAAGAAGCGCGGCGGAGACGCGGCTATCAAGGAAGCGACAGATTGGTTCAACAACTTTAACAAGAAATAAGGCAAATAAAAGGAATGGGCCCTCCGGCGAACGCAGGCAAAGGGCCCTTTTCTCCAGAAGGGAGACTTCCGTTTGTTCCGAAAAGCCAAATCTCGGGATTCGATCGTGCTGCTGCTGCTTGCGCTGCCGGCGCTAGCCCATTTTCTCATCTTCAAATATATCCCGCTGGCGGGCAATGTCATCGCATTCCAGGACTATAACATATTCGCAGGCGTATTCGAAAGCAAATGGGTCGGCTTCAAGCACTTCCAATTCATGTTTCAGTATGCCGAATTCAAGTTGGTGCTGAAAAACTCGCTGAAATTCGGCCTGTATTCCATCCTCTTCGGCTTTCCGGCCCCGCTGCTTCTGGCCATGCTGCTGAACGAAATCCGCAAAAGCTGGTTCAAGCGCACGACGCAAACGCTGCTGTATTTGCCGCACTTTTTGTCGTGGGTCATCGTAGGCGGTATTTTCACCGAGCTGCTTGCCAGGGAAGGAGTCGTCAATCGGTTGCTGGGCCTGTTCGGCATGGAGCCGATCTCTTTCCTGACGGAGCCCCACTATTTCATGGGGATGGTGATCGGCCTCGGCATCTGGAAGGAAGTCGGCTGGTCGATGATTATTTATTTGGCGGCGCTCTCCGGCATTAATCCGAATCTGTACGAGGCGGCGATGGTGGACGGAGCAGGGCGCTTCAAGCAAGCCTGGCATATTACGCTTCCCTCGCTCATGCCGGCCATCATCGTGCTGCTGCTGCTGCGGATCGGGAACATTCTCGATGCCAACGTCGAGCAAATTTTGTTCTTCCTCAACCCGCTTAACCGTGAGGCAGGCGAAGTGTTCGATACTTATGTATACCGCGTCGGTTTGGCGGGCGGCCAATACAGCTATACGACGGCGATCGGACTATTCAAGGCGCTTGTCGGCATCGGCCTCGTCATGGGTCTGAATACGCTGAGCCGAAAAACGACCGGGGAAAGCATTTACTAGGAGGATACGCATAATGAAGATTCAACGCTCGGAGAAATGGTTTCTAGGGGTGAACGCCGCCTTTTTCACCGCGTTGTGCTTTACGATGGTCTCCCCCATTATTCATCTGATCTCCGTTTCGCTCAGCGACCCGAAATTTGCGAACAACAAATTGGTCGTGCTATTGCCAAAAGGCTTTCAGACGAGCGTATACGAATCGCTCCTGCACATGAAAACCATGTGGCGGGCGATGGGGGTGAGCCTCTATATTACGATACTGGGCACGCTGCTTTGCCTACTGCTGACTTCTGCGCTTGCCTACACGCTTACGCGTCCGATGATGCCGGGACGGAAGCTGCTGCTGAAGCTGATACTGGTTACGTTTATTTTTCCGGTGCCACTTATTCCGAGCTATTTGATGGTCAAGGAGCTAGGCATGATCAACACGCTCTGGTCTCTCATTATTCCCGGAGCAGTGGGAGCCTATAGCGTATTCATCATGAAAACGTTCTTCCAGGGCATATCGTCCGAGCTTGTCGACGCGATGAAAATAGACGGCAGCGGAGAAGCAGGCGTCTACTTCAGGCTCGTGCTGCCCTTGTCCGGACCGGTTCTCGCGACAATTGCACTGTTCCATTCCGTGGGAACGTGGAACAGCTATTTCGGAGCCATGATTTACCTTCGTTCGAAGGAGCTGTATCCGCTCCAGCTGCTGCTCAAAAATATGGTTGCGACGAACGCGGCGGATTCCGGATTGGACAGCATCGCGGTCACTTCCGGCGTGATGTCAAGCCCCGAGACGATCAAGGCTGCCGCCATTATTTTCTCGATGGCACCGATCATTCTCGTCTATCCGTTTTTGCAAAAATATTTCGTAAAAGGTGCAATGCTCGGATCACTGAAAGAGTAGGGAGATATGCGTGATGGAGAACTTCCCGGCGGGAAGCGTGAAGGCGCACATGAAGGCGGAAGCAATTGATTCCGCTCTTTCTTTTGAAGTAGAACGGCATGCGGAATGGATGCAGCTGCGATTCGATTACGGTAAGCCCCGGACATGGCGCCAGCTCGTCGTTCGCGATCCTGCCGGCCGTCTGCGTTATACGCATTTTGACGTTGTAGAGCCGCGGAGCGCACTGCTGCACCGGGACCCCGACCTGACAGGGGTGACAGCCGTAGCCGGCGATATTATCCCGGGCCGTTGGACGGTCGAATTTCTGCGAAATGTCCCGGGACAGTTTGAACTGGAGTGGGTAATCGGGGACGGTCCGATTCCCGGCGAAGCGGGCATTCGGGATGAAGACCGCGACGTATGGAGCGAGGGCGAAGAAGCGGGGCGGAATGCGGAATTGAACCGCTACGACTGGAAGGCGTGTCAAGCGACCGGCCGCCGCTGGTACAAAGGCGACCTGCATGGCCATACGACATTGTCCGACGGCTCGCTGTCGCCGCGCGAAATGACGAGGCAGGCGGAAGCGAGAGGGTTGGACTTTTTTTTCGTTACCGAGCATAACGTGCTCCCGGCAAGCTGGCCGAAGGGAAAGCCGCTCGTTATCCCCGGCATGGAGTTCACTTCGTTCGGCAAGGGGGATTGGAACGCCTTGGGCTTGCCCGGATGGATCGATTGCTGGGGAACCGGCCTTGAGGACGGCGGCATGCACAGCCAGGAAGGTCAGAACCGGATGATGGAGGAAGCCGCCTCGCGCGGCGCTGTGCGTACGTTCAACCATCCGCTGGCCGGACGGTTTGCTTGGCGCTACCCGGAATCGCCGCTACGTTTCGTCGACTTGCTGGAAATATGGAATAGTCCGACGAAGAAGTCGACTCCCGGGTTGACCGATAGAACGATGGTGCTGTGGAATTTGCTGTGGAACGACGGGTATCGCGTTCCGGGCGTCGGCGGATCGGACACCCATCTTCGTCCCGATCAGAGCTACGAGGAAGGCTGTCCGCCGGACACGATCGGCGATCCGGCCAGTTATGTGCTCGCCGACCGGCTGACGCCGATCGACATCTTGAACGGCTTGCGCGCCGGGCATGTGTACGTGTCCCGCGGTCCGGAGCTTGAGGTATCGATTCAGGCGGGAGGCCGGACGTTTACGTTCGGCGACGATCTGACGGAGGCGCTGGACGGCTCCGAGGACGGCAACGTCCGCTATCGATTGACGGTGATGCACGCCAAAGGGGCGAAGCTGCGCGTTGTCGAGAACGGGGAGGTCATCGATACGCAGCCTATCGAGACGGACCGCTGGGAGCTTGACCAGACTTTTTCGTGGAAAGAGCGGACTTATGTGTGGCGAAGGCTGGAAGTACGAGATGCTGACGACATGCTGCTATGCTTTACGAACCCGGTTTCGCGCGGAACGAAGGAGCATGAGCTCCTTACTTGGGGACAGCTGCTGGACAGAGCGGGAATCGCGCTGGATACGCTTGTATAAAAGGATGTTCAAGCATCCAATAATCATTCGAAGGTAGGGAATCCGATGACAACTTTTATCAACATGCTGCCATATATGAACCGGATAGAAGACTGCAAGGAGCTTCTGGAGCGGTGGTCCGGCGGCTTGGAAATTTCGATGGACGGACCGAACTGGCACGAGCCTGTCAATTGGCATGCGGAATTTGAACGTTTTAAAGGCCATCCGGGACCGTTAAGCGTACATTCGCCGATCTGGGAGCTCAATATCGCTTCGGCGCGGTTCGACTTGCTTGCGCAATATTCCGTTGATGTGTATAAGGAATGTTTGGCTTGGTCCGCACATATCGGTGCCGAACAGATGGTGCTCCACCCGAGCTTGTACTCGACGCCACTGTTTTTGCGGAAGCAATCCCAGCAGCGGTCTATCGACAACCTGAAGCGTCTAGGCGACGAGGCCCGGAAGCTTGGCATCGACTTGGCCGTAGAAAACGTAGGATTCCGCGACGGGGCGCTTTTCGATCAGGAGGAGTTTGTCCGCTTGTTTGAAGAGATTCCGACGATCACCGCTTTGGTGGATGTGGGGCACGCGCATATTAACGGCTGGAATACGCCGGAGCTCCTTCGCGCATTGGGGGGACGTCTCAGCGCTGTCCATCTTCACGACAACGACGGCGAGGACGATCTGCACCAGCCGGTCGGCGAAGGAACGATCGAATGGCAGCCGATTTGGGACGCGCTCAAAGAAATGCAACATCCGTTCCGTTCCATATTGGAATACCAGTTCGACACGCCGGTGGAAACGGTTCTGCAGCATGCAACGATGGTGGAGCGCGCGCTTGCCCGGTAATCGAATAGGCAGGTAGAGGTAAGAGCGGAGCCTTTCGGACGGACGGGAGCCAGGCCGAACCGAAGGTCTCTGATTGAATTTTGCACGAAAGGAACGATCCTTCATGATAGAGCGGCTTCAACAGAACAAGTCGATCGTCGTTGCCGGTCATAGAGGCTGGAAATCCGCCTATCCCGAGAATACCCTTCTTGCCTTTCGGGAAGCGCTCGAGCTCGGAGTCGATATGCTGGAGTTCGATCTTCGCTTTTCCAAGGATAAGACGGTCATGATCATCCACGACGAAACGGTCGATCGGACGACGGACGGCACAGGGAAAGTGAGCGACCTTACGCTCGCCGAGCTGAAACGGCTGGATGCGGGCGGATGGTTCGACAGCGTCTATGAGGGGGTGAAAATTCCTACCCTTGAGGAGCTATGTCGGCTGCTTGCCTCTTACCCGGACGTACTTCTGAACGTCGAAGTGAAATCGGGTCCCGAGGCCGGAGCGGTGGCGGCTGCGGCTATCGCCTTGCTGAAGGAATACGGGCTGCTTCCGCGATGCGTGTTCACTTGCTTTGACGCGGAGATCCTTGCCTATATTTACGATACTTACCGTTTGAAGACGCAGGGATTTCCCGGGGAGAGCATGTCGAACTATGTACCAGGCGCTGACGGCACCTTGTCCAAGATGTGGGCGGTCGGCATCAGCATGAAGCAGTTGACGCCGCAGCTGGCGAAACAGTATGAGGAATTGGGTGTGCTCCCATGGTGCTATTGTCCTGACGATGACAAGCAGGTATACTACGCACTAGGATGCGGCACTGCTTTGATGACCGTTAACAATCCGCTGCCCGCCTTGCGGATCCGCGAGCGATTGAATCTTGCGTGATGCACGGCGCCCGAAGCGGGACGAATACAACGGCCAAAACCGCGATCTTGCCTAATAAGGTGCTCGCGGTTTTTGGTTTGCTGCGTTTATCGGAAACGTTTGAATGGAACGGGGGGAGCAGCTTGGAGAAACGATATGCGATAGGTATCGATTTCGGGACGGAATCGGGCAGGGTTGTTCTTGTCGATACGGACAATGGCGACGAAATCGCCGTACATACAACCCCGTATCCCCATGGCGTGATCACGGAGCGATTGCCGGGAACAGGGAGAAGGCTGGAACCCGATTGGGCGCTTCAGCATCCCGGCGATTATGCGGAGGTGCTGAGACGATCCGTTCCCGAGGTTCTGCAGAGCTCCGGCATTGATCCGAAACAAGTAATCGGCATCGGCATCGATTTTACGTCCTGTACGATGCTTCCGGTCGATGAGCATGGGGATGCTCTGTGCTTGCAAGCCGCCTATCGGGAAGAACCGCATGCATACGTAAAGCTGTGGAAGCACCATGCCGCAGAGGAGGAATCCGCGCGGATCGATGAGCTGGCCAAGGCCAGAGGGGAGACGTTCTTAAAGCGTTACGGCGGGAAAGGCTCTTCGGAGTGGATGTTGGCCAAAATATGGCAGGTTCTGAACGAGGCGCCTCATCTGTACGACGCTGCGCACCGGTTTATGGAGGCCGGCGATTGGATCGTTTATCGGCTGACGGGAAATCCGCTTCGAAGTGGATGCAGTGCGGGCTATAAAGCATTTTGGAACAAAAAGGGCGGGTATCCGTCGCCTCAGTTTCTGGGAGCGTTGGACGCCAGACTTGAGCGATTGACGGAAACCAAATTGTCCGGCGAAGTTCGAGCGTTAGGGGCCAAGGCGGGCGAGCTGACGGCAGAAGCGGCGGCACTGATCGGCCTATGTCCGGGGACGGCCGTAGCGGTTGCCGTCATCGACGCACATGCGGGCGTTCCGGGGAGCGGGGCCGTGCGCCCCGGCCAGATGGTCATGGCGATGGGGACATCGCTGTGCCATTTGGTGCTGAGCGATAAAGAGATGGCTGTAGAAGGCGTCAGGGGAGTCGTCGAGGACGGCATGGTCCCGGGATTATACGGGTATGAAGCGGGTCAGCCCGCTGTGGGCGATCTTTTCGGCTGGTTTGTCGAGCGTGCAGTGCCGGCTTACGTTCGGCAGGCTGCAGAAGGCGAAGGGATCGGCGTTCACGCTTGGCTGGAGCGACGGGCCGGGAAGCTGAAGCCGGGCCAGCACGGGTTGCTCGCGCTGGATTGGTGGAACGGCAACCGCTCCGTGCTTGCGGAATCGGATTTGAGCGGGTTGATCGTCGGCTTGACGCTGCAGTCGAAGCCGGAAGACATATACCGCGCGCTGTTGGAAGCAACCGCCTTCGGCACGCGGAAAGTGATCGAGGCCTTCGAGGAGGCGGGGATCGCCGTGAACGAGCTTTTTGCATGCGGCGGCTTGCCGCAGCGAAATCGGCTGCTCATGCAGATTTATGCCGATGTTACGGGCCGCGAAATCAAGATTGCCGTGTCCTCGCAGACTCCGGCGCTCGGCGCCGCCATGTTCGGCGCCGTTGCCGCCGGCCCGGAGCGGGGAGGCTACGCTCATGTTGCGGAAGCCGCCGTCCGCATGGCGGGCACTCCGGTCGAAGCCTTCCGGCCGAACGCCGGGCATAAAGCCGTGTACGACCGATTGTTCCGCGAGTACAACCGGATGCACGACCTATTCGGCCGCGGAGGCAGCGATGTCATGAAGGTGCTCAAGCAAATCAAGCTTCAGCAGAATGGAGGCGGCTTGGCTTGAAACGGGCCGTATCGCGAAGACCTGGCGAAGAATCTTCCGCTAGGTTTTCTTTTTTTGTCCAGAGGGGCGTTGCTCGGCCGCGAACCGTGATCAACAACCGAATATTTGGAATCAATGGCCTCCCCTTTGCTGCGGGAGGTTTTTTCAAAATATAAGTTTATATGTTTCACATCATAAGAGCTTATATTTCAACGGTAAACGCAACGCGTCAAAAGACGCCGTCAGGCGTTTATCCTTGTGGTAGAACGCAGCCCGAACAACGGCTTATCGATTCTTGCGCGCTTCGCGGATTTTCTCCTCATACTGCCGGAAAATATTGCTTCCTTCATATAAGGTCATGACTTCTTTGCGGTATTCCGGCCAGCGCTCTCCCGATTTGTCGGAGAAAATCATTTTTACTTGCAGCTCGTTCTGCCGCGCGCGCATAATCTCCACATTTATCCCAAGGGGAGGGGTTAAAGTCGTGCCGAGCCCTTCGTATACCGGGATTGCGGTGACGGTTCGGTAAATCATTTTGTCTCGTTCGGTGATCCGCGAATCGACGACGGTAAGCCCCAGCACATCGGGCGCGTTCGGAGTGAAAAAACTCCAAATTTTTAAGAAGTCTCCTTTTTTCTTGATATCCTTCTCGAGAACATCCGGTTTTAACGTGATCGTATTCCCTTCACGCGCATAGTGCTTTCCTTCGATGCCGTAATGCGTAAGCAGGAAGCCTTCTTCTCCCGCTAGCCAGTCCAATATTTTGGCGGTTTTTTTCAATTTCTCAGGGTTCAAGCCAGCCGCGTTATTGGAAAAGACGAACGGATAATCCGGGGAAACCGCCGTGCGAAGCGGCTGATTGCCAAACGGGTTGAACGGAACCCAATCGGCGGTCGGACTGACGGCCTTGCTTCTTGCTTGCAGGCTCTCCGGATTGGAGTCAAAGGCGAAGTCCATCGTATTGCCGAGTATAATCCCGACTTTACCTTGAACGGCTTTGTCTACATGCTGATTCCCTATGTTCAGGAACCAGTCGGGGTCGATCAAGCCTTCGTTCATCACCTTCAGAATATCTGCAGTTACTTGTCCGACGCGCAAATCCATTTGCATGTCGACCAGCTTGTCATTTTCGAAGTAGGACGGGAAGATGAGCCCGTTCTTGATAAATTCCGGCCATTCCACGGAAATGCTCGTGCCGGCGCCGGCGGTCGTGAAACCGTACGTATCGTTTTTGCCATTGCCGTCCGGGTCGCGAAATGTGAACGCTTCCATCGACTTGACATATTCGGCGTAGTTTTTTGGAATATCCAGACCGAGACGCGACAGCCAATCTTTACGGATGTAATAGGAACGGTACGATTTCTTGTCGTAGGGGATCGGGGCACGCGCAAACTTGTTATGCACTTGGTATTCGCGCAGCTCCTTCTCGTTCATCCAGTACTTGAAATAGTTTGGCATCGTTAAAGGCGTTACGAAGTAGGTCATGTCCGCCAGCACGTTATCGAGCGTATACTTTGCTCCGCCGTCGGGACTGATGTTCAGCCACATATCCGGCGGGTCGTTGGCGGCGAGCAGGGAAGCGATGGTCGCATTGTATTCGTCACCCGGCGGCATGGCGGTCACGTTGAGGTTGACGTTGAATTTGCTTTCGATCGTTTTTCTGACAAAATCGTCTTCAGGCTCGGGCAGACGCGAACCGGGAGACCCGCTAATAAAAAAGTGCAGAGACAGCTTCTCCTCCGATTCCTCAATGCTCGACGCTTGCTTGCCTGTACCCGGCAAACCGTACTCCAGCCAGGCATACGTGCCGAGCGCGGCGATGAAGAGGGCCAGTCCGGCGATTCCTATTTTGGTAATTTTCATTTGTCCCTCTCCCAGCAGTTGAACCTTCTTCCTTTTATATTAGTGGTTTGGGCCTGTTAAATAAAGAGTTTCTTCCCTAACATGAGGCGGAATAAATTATTGTTCATCCTGTGATAAAATCGATGATTTACGCGGGACCTCTTCTTATCGTATATGTGATTCACCGGTTTGGCACCGATGTTTAGTGGTTTACATGAACGGAAGCAGCAAGTACTATTTATGAAAAGAAATTGATTTCACTCCGGAGGAGTCTCATGCGGAAAAATTGGTTTAACCGGCTGCTCTTGTCGTACTTACCCGTCTTGTTTGTGGTTAGTTTAAGCCTGCTGCTCATGACCTATTTGACGCTAAGCGAAATGGCCAAAAGGTCGGCCGTTCGCGCCAACGAACTACTTTCACAAAGTATTATTCAGAAAATTGACGACGTGCTGATGAGTATCGATGAAACCATGATCAGGGAAATATTGGGCAGCGACAAGCTGAAAGCGTTTTTCCAGACGGACCGTCAGGAAGACAACCAATATAGCGATTATCAGACAGTCGCGACTTTAAGAGAAATATTGGACAATAACCGTTTCATCGATTCGATTTATTTGTATCGGGTGACCGGGCGCATGGTGCTTACGCCGACAACGTTCACGGCAATCGACGATTTTGGTGACAAGGAGTTCGTCGGCAGGCATCTTACCAGTCTGACCCCTCACCGCTGGGTTGGCGCGAGATTATACCGAGAACAGCCGGGCGGGCCGCCGGTAAGCGTGATCAGTCTCGTGAAATTTTCCAACCTTGCCGATCGAAGCATGATGGTCGTCAACGTCAGAACGAACACGCTAAGTGAACTGATTCGTAAAATGTCGGATTCGAACCTGTATTTCGTAGAGCTGGTCGATGCGAAAGGGGAATTGGTTGCTGCGAAGGAGGGGCGGGATAACGTTCCCGTTTCCAAGGACGGTCTTCCGAGCAGCGGCAAACCATTATCGGCTGTGCAATCCGGTTATACGGGATGGATGGTTCGCAGCGGGATGTATCGGGAGAATATCGTAGATTGGGTGTCTTCCTTGTTCTACGTTTGGATTGCGTTCGGTTTTCTCGTCATTATTCTCGGCATCGTCTGGCTGGTTTACGTGACGCGCCGTAATTATAAGCCGATCCGCAGCATTGCCGCCCGGATCGAGGATTACGCGAAGCTGAAGCGGCAGAGCTTAAGCCGGGAAGACAAGTCGGACGAGTTCACCTATATCGAATCGGCGATCGAAGATTTGCTGGATCAGTCGAGTATGCTGCAGGAAGAGAACAAGGAAAACCTTGCTTACCGCAAGCGGCACGTGTTTCTTGCCATGCTCGAAGGGGGAGCTTCCGCTCAAGGGGTTCCGTGGAAAAGCGAAATGGACAAGCTCGGGCTGAACGGTCCGTTTGGCGGTCTCTTTGTCGTTCTGGTCGAAATGGACCGGTTCGCCGAGTTTACGAGTCAATATAACCGGCGTGATCAATTTCTACTCAAGCATGTGCTGAGTACCGGAAATCAGGAGCTTGCCGATAACGAGCCCGTTCAAGTATGGGCGGAGTGGGTCAACCAGCAGCGGTTGGCGGTGGTTTACATGTTGGAAGACGGCGCTGCCGCCGCCGGCTGGGATCCGGCGCTCGTGTGCGGGGAATTGCGGTCCTGGGTGGAGCAAAATTTGACCTTTACGGTAACGATCGGGATCGGCACCTTCCAAGAGGATATTGAGCACATTGCGGACTCGTATCGGCATGCGGTCGACGCGCTGAATTACAAGTCGTCGCTCGGATCGAACCGGTTGATCGGTCCGGCGGATCTGACCTCGATGCCGCAAGGGGAACTATTCAAGCAGCTCCATCACATACGGGCGATCTGCCAATCGTTCCGATCCGGCGACAAGGAGTGGGAAAGGCTTTTTGACGACTTGCACGTCATGGTGCGGGGGCAGTTGTTTTCGCATGACGACCTTGTCAGCCTGCTCCAATATTTAATCCACCATCTCCATAAGGAAGTGATGGAGCTGCCCGCCGAGCTGCAGGACATGTGGAATAACGCTTTTTACGACCGGCTGCATGCGATTTCGGATCACAAAGAGAATGTCGACGACATTTTTGCCGAATTTCGTCTGATTTTATCGGAAGCCTCGGAGCAAATGCGGGATGTCCGGGAACATCGTCATCACCACCACTTGATTCATGAAGTGAAAAAGTATATCGGCGGCAATTATGCGAATCCCGAGCTGTCGCTGGCCCATCTAAGCGATGAATTCGGCGTGAACGCCAGTTATTTGAGCCGGCTGTTTAAGGAGCAATTCGGCGAAAAGTTTAACGATTACGTCGCGCAGGTCCGAGTGGAGAAGGCGGTCGAGCTGCTGAAGGAGACGGAGGAAACGGTCAACGACATTGCCGTAGCGGTAGGCTATACGCATACGCTGACATTTATCCGCGTGTTCAAAAAGCTGATGGGCAACACGCCGGGCAATTACCGCAAGGATATGACGTAAGCCGCGAAAATCGCTTCGCAGCGCGGTTTGTGTACTGTTTACAGCGTAAAAAATCGTCAACGACGAATGGGGGGCTTGAATCGGCCGTTCCGTGACCGCGGGCATTGGCGGGCGGTTCGGGCCCTTCGTATGCTCGCCGAAAAAAAGAATTGTATATGCCGTGATAAAATCGTCGATATTCAGGCTGCTGCGGTCCATGATACTTTACTAGCGAGACGGCGCTTGCCGACAGACAACAACAACGGGAGGGCTTAAGTTGACATTCAAATTGAAATCGGTTGCAGCAGGTTCCGCATGCCTCATGCTTTCGCTAACGGCGCTCGGCTGCGCGAAGGAAGCGGACAAAAGTCCAGCATCGTCCGCAAGTCCTGCAGGCAGTCCCGCAGCCGCGCAGTCGAAGGAAGCGAACGTTTATCCGGAGAACGGGCTGTCGAAGGGCGAAAAAGTAACGTTGAAGATCGGGTTTCACGAAGCGGGGATGGGCCGGGAATGGTTCGACTATGCGATGGACAGTTTCAAGAAGAAGTTTCCGAACGTCGGCTTCGAGGTCGTCTATTCGCCGAAAATCGCGGACATCATCGGCACCAAAATATCCGCAAACAACGACAACGATATGTTCGACTTGTTCTCGCCCGTGCTGCCCGGAGGGAACGCTGCGCAAATTCCTCTGGTCGAGAGCGGCAAAGTGGAGCCGCAGGAGGATCTCTGGAACCATAAGGTTTATGACGGGAACGGCAAGACGGTCAAAGACCTTGCGATAGCGGGCCAGTTCGAAGGGGCGACGAGACTTCTCGGCAAGACGTACACGCTTCCGACAGCGGGAACGACGACAGGCCTCTTTTTTAACAAGAATTTATTCGAGAAGAACGGCTGGAATCAAAACCCGAAAACATGGGACGAATTCGTCAAGCTGTGCGAAACGATCAAGGCGGCGGGCATCATCCCGATCACGACGCCCGGTATGGTTCCGGACTACATCGGTCATGCGTTCGGCCCGTGGAAGCTGTTCGAGCTGGCTGAGATTAACGGCAATCTCAAAACGTTCGAAGACGATTACCGCAGCTTCCGCAACGAATACACCGGAAAAGAAAGCGTAGAGCGGTGGAACCGCGTTTATGAGCTCGGCAAGAAAGGCTTTTTCCCCGAAGGTATGGCAGCGTTAAATCATACCCAGTCCCAAATGCAGGTGCTGCAAGGCAAAGCGGCGATGGCTTCTACCGGCGCTTGGGTTCAGAACGAGATGAAGGATTCGACGCCGGCGGATTTCAAGTGGGGCTTTATGGCGGTGCCGATGGGCGACAAGCCGGACAGCGTGAAATATATTCGCGGCTCCTTCAGCAACGGCATGTTCATCTGGTCGGCGAAGCCGGAGCTGAACAAGAAGTGGGCGAAAGAATTTATCGTTTGGATGTGGAACTTGGACGTACAGACGATGATTGCGGATAAAGGCGGGCAGCTGTCGGTGCGTAAAGACTTTGCGGACGATCCGGTGCGGGCAGGGAAAATACAGGAGGTTTCGAAAGCGGTCGCCGAATACATCAAGAACAATAATGTCAGAACAGAAAGCGGCTTCCGAAACGTGACGCTGGCCGATCCCGCCTACGCGCAATCGATCAAGCTGATCAACGAAGCGATCAGCCAGATCGCGACCGGCAAGCAGGACCCGCTTCCGAAGCTGCAAGAGGCGCAGCAGCTGATCGACAAAGCGATTGCGGCCCAGAAAAAATAGTCTGCCTCAGAAGGAAGACGGCTTCCTCTAGTGCGAACAACCCGATCCTGCCCTAACCGCGCAGAATCGGGTTGTTCGCATGTTCTTTAGAAGTAGTAGTCGTAAGGCACGCCTACCTCGCTTAGGACAGGGTGCGCGAGATAAAGAGTTTTGGCGGGGCTGTCCGCGATCATGCCCACGCAGAAGTTTACGATTCCGGTATCGGGCATTTTCACTATGCTGGAAGCGATTCTCCAAGTCGTATTGGAACTGTAGCCCTGCGTATTCGCTCCGGTGCCGGTTATGAAAAGCTGTGCATTCATATTTGCCGCGGACTGTTTGACGTAAAGCCCGAAGTACATATAGACGCCGGCAAGTTCCGGATATTGCGCAAGATCGATGAAAAAGCCCCATTGATCAGGCACGCTCTCTCCCGTGAAGGCATACACCTCTTTTTGACGGTACTGCTGGGCTGCGCTTCCGAATACGCCGGGTCTGCCGAAATCGCGTATTTTCACGAAGGAGCTCAAAGCCGGGCTGTAATTGACGCGCGGAATATGGCGGATCTTGGAAGTGTGGAAGGCGGTATTGTCCGATAGCGGGACATTGTCGATCGCTAACGTCTTCAAGTTCAAATACGGCTTGTAGTTGCCAGCCACGTCATTATCCCTGAGGATGATTCCTTTGGCCATCGCCCCTAAGCCGGTTTTATTCGTCCCTGTCCGCAGCACGGTGTATTCCCGAATCGTACCGGAGTGAAGGAACGTGTTTTTCCGGATTTCCAAGCCGATTTCCACGGCATAACCCGCAACAAAATAGTCTTCATTCGCCACCGATACGAAATTGTCCGTGATCGTAACGTTTTGCGACGAGTACCGGTTTTGGATCGCTTGGGGCTCCGTCGCGGATACGTTGCCGTTCAGGATGACGGATGCTTTAACGGTCATCGCCGGATTCGTAAACGTCAAGCCGGTATCGGCATTCCCTTCGAAATAGCAGCTGTAGATGCTTAAGTTGAAGCTGCCTTTTTTTACATAAATGCCGCAAGCGGCGTTCTTTTCAATCGTACAGCCCTGGATTCGAACCTCCAGACCCTCGTGAGCCATGTGGATTCCGATGCCGGTATTCGCGAAGATTTTCGTGTTCACCACATTTAACGCATTCAGCTGACCGGCCGTGAACAACAGGCCGTCGCCGCTGTTGAACGAAAATTCGCAGGTATCGATATCGTTGCACCATCCAAAGCCGATCCCGAGCGCCGCCGTTTGAGTACCCTGAATGCATAGCCTTCGGAAAGCCGTATGCGACAGCTTCGTGGAGTAGATCCCATAGCGCATTCGTTTCGGATCGAGCCGTTGACCGCTTACGATGCCGAATTCCGTAAATTCATACCGACTGGCGCCGACCGTATCGGTGAATTTGAATATCGCTTCGAGCGGGTTCGCCTCTGTAAAATTCGGGTGAGGTTTGAAAAAAGTCGTATAAACGCCGTCTCCCGAAATTCGGATCGGCTTCGCGGCGGAGTCCAGAACGATCGGTGCGGAGATCAGATACTTGCCGGCCGGTACGTATACGGCTCTGCCCAGCTGCTGCGCGGCCGCGACTGCGGCCTGCACAGCCTGCGTATCGTCGGCGGTATCGTCTCCCTTTGCGCCGAACCACTTCACGTTCAGGTCCGCCACGGCAGTCCGTTTGTACCTTGCCCCTGTCGAGGATACAATTGTAAGGCCATTGTCGTCTTGCGTCGTGCTGTCCGTCGGGGCATAGCGGAACAATCCTTCCTGACCGGCGTCTTTTACATAGTACACATGTTCCGGGTCGGGTGTCAGCGAAGTTCTCATTTCAGACAAGGTGACGGCTATGACACAGGGGGCCGTACACGCGTCGTTCCCGTAAACCGCTTGCGTGACGGTTGCTCCTTCTCCAAAGGCGGTACGCATGGAGCCTCCTCCCAAAATCCCGCCTGCCGCAAGCGCGGCTCCGGCAACCCCAAGGGTAGAGAGCAGTTTTCTTCTGCTGATGGACACGTCCGATTTCTCGTTAGTGAACAGTTCGTTTTCGCGGAAATCTTGGCTCATTTCGATCTCCTCCAGAAAATGGTGTGGTAACGTCTTTCACGTATCCTGGCTGCAAGGCAAAGGATGTTTGTAGATCATTGACGGTCGCTGTAACCGGTTTCAATTTTGAGCTCATTTAACTTGGCATTGCTAAGCCCCCCCCCCTACATGGTTGATTGACAGGTTAAGACAACCGGTTCGATGTGAATCGTATCATGACCGTCCTGGGCTAGCCTATCGCCGATTTTATCAGGGGATATTCATTTTTTTTCTGTGCCGGACATGCGCCGGGGAACTGCCGCAAGCATATGGCGTAAGCCGCGGAAAGGCGGCGCAGTGCGGCATACGACAACCAATCGAAAATCGTATACCGCGAAAAAAATCGTCTACGGTCGACGGGGGAGCTTGAACCGGCCGTTCCTTGAAAGCAAGCATGGACGGGGTTTCGGGCTTTCGGCATGTATGCGTAAAAAAGAATTGTATATGCCGTGATAAAATCGGCGATATTCGGGCGGCATAGGTCCGTGATACGTTACTAGCGAGACGGCGCTTGCCGACAAATACAACAACGGGAGGGTTCACATTGAAAATTAGAATGAAATCGGTTGCAGCAGTGTCCGCTTGTCTGATGCTTTCCTTAACGGCGCTCGGCTGCGCGAAGGAAGCGGACAAAAGTCCCGCATCGTCCGCAAGTCCGGCGGGTACACAGGCGAAGGAAGCGAACGTTTACCCGGAGAACGGGCTTCCGAAAGACGAGAAAGTGAACTTGAAAGTCGGGTTTTCAGAGACGGGAATGGGCCGGGAATGGTTCGACTACGCGATGGACAGCTTTAAGAAGAAGTTTCCGAACGTCAGCTTCGAGGTTGTCTATTCACCGAAAATCGCGGACATTACCGGCACCAAAATATCCGCAAACAACGACAGCGATATGTTCGACCTGTTTTCGACCGTGCTGCCCGGAGGGAATGCCGCGCAAATCCCGCTTGTCGAGAGCGGTAAAGTGGAGCCGCAGGAGGAGCTCTGGAACCATAAGGTTTATGACGGCAACGGCAAGACGGTTAAAGACCTCGCGATAGCCGGCGAATTTGAAGGAGCGCCAAGAATTCTTGGCAAAACATACGCGCTTCCGAATGCGGGGACGACTGCCGGCCTCTTTTTCAACAAAAAGCTTTTTGAGAAGAACGGCTGGAATCAAAATCCGAAAACATGGGATGAATTTGTCAAGCTATGCGAAACGATCAAGGCGGCGGGCATCATTCCGATCACGACGCCCGGTATGGTTCCGGACTACATCGGTCATGCGTTCGGTCCATGGAAGTTGTTCGAACTGGCGGAGATTAATGGAAACCTCAAAAGATTCGAAGACGATTTCCGCAACTTCCGCAACGAGTATACCAGCCCGGAAAGCATAGAACGGTGGAACCGCATTTATGAGCTTGGTAAAAAAGGTTACTTCCCGGAAGGTCTCGCTGCTTTGAACGATACGCAATCGGAAATGCAGGTACTGCAGGGTAAAGCGGCTATGGTTTCGACGGGAGCCTGGGTTCAGAACGCGATGAAGGATTCGACGCCGGCGGATTTCAAGTGGGGCTTTATGGCGGTGCCGATGGGCGACAAGCCGGACAGCGTGAAATATATTCGCGGCTCCGTCAGCAACGGCATGTTCATCTGGTCGGCGAAGCCGGAGCTGAATAAGAAGTGGGCGAAAGAATTTATCGTTTGGTTGTGGAACTTGGATGTGCAGACGGTTATCGCGGATAAAGGCGGGCAGCTGTCGGTGCGCAAAGATTTTGCGGACGACCCGGCGCGGGCCGACAAAATTCAGGATGCTTCGAAAGCGGTAGCCGAATACATCAAGAACAATAACGTCAAGATGGAGAGCGCCTTCCGGAGCACTACGCTGTCCGATCCTTCCTATGCGCAAGCGATTAAACTGATCAACGAAGCGACGAGTCAGATTGCTTTGGGTAAGCAAGATCCACTGCCGAAGCTGCAAGAGGCGCAAAAGCTAATCGACAAAGCGATTGCGGCGAAGAAATAATATCGATCAAAAATATGCACAGAAATGAACGGACCAACTGGGAGGCAAGAAGCTAATGGATAAAATACGTCTCGGTGTTATAGGATGCGGCAATATGGCCGGCGCTCACGCAAATGGCTATAAGGAATTAGCCGATCGTATGGAAGTTACGGCAACATGTGACATTGTACTGGAACGGGCGCAAAAGGCCGCCGAAGCAATCGGAGCCAAACTTGCCGTCGCCGATTACCGGGACTTGCTTGACGCAGTCGATGCGGTTCTAATCGTGTTGCCGCACGATCTGCATTTCGAAGTCGGGATGGCTTGTCTGCAAGCAGGCAAGCATGTGCTTATGGAAAAGCCGATGTGTAACACGGAAGCGGAATGCCTGGAGTTAATTCATACGGCCAAAAGATTGAACAAAGTACTGATGACGGCGTATCCGGTGCGTTTCTGGCCGGTTGTTCAAAAGCTGAAGGAACTGATCGATTCCAAAGCATACGGCGATTGCTTCCAAATGTCCGTCTGGACCGAGCAGTATACGCATTACGAGGAAGGCCATTGGGGGTTGTCGGCCAAACGGCTTGGCGGAGGCCAATTTTTCAGTCATGGCTGCCATTACGTCGATTTGCTTCTTTGGTTCATGGGACGCCCGGTGAGAGGGACGCATATGGGAACGAATTTCGGCACGCCATGGATGGAAAAGGAAGGGACAAGCAACGTAATCATCGAATTCGAGAACGGCGCTATGGGTTATCATTTTGGTACATGGGGAGCAAGAGGGACCCGTATGGGCTGGAGCCTTCAAGCCCACTGCACCGAAGGGATGCTGGAAATCCATCTTGGCGAACAGAAGCTCTACGCACGCACCAATATTAAGGAAGAAAAAGCGAATCTTGATACGGAGTCTCACACCGAGGTGCTGATGGATATCGATACGATCAGTAAATTTACGCATTTCGAAATCGGCCATTTCGTCGATTGCATCCGGAACGGCATCGATCCGGTTACCGACGGACCCAGCAGCCTGCAGGGACTTCGCGTCATATGGAGTCTGTATGAGGCGGAGCGCAACAATACGGTTGCCGACTTGCGCGGATTGGGACTCGAGGACGATTGGGAGCATGTCGCGAGCGAAAAGCTCCTCTGATTCCCTGTAAGTTGATTGTCTAGGGGAGGAAGGCGGCTTCCTCCCTGACATTTAGAATGAAAGGAGCCGCATCAACTTGAGCGAGACGAACCGATTGACGAACCAAGCCTTGCCGGTGCAAAAGGGGTGGATGCAGAAGTCACGAAGCCAAAAGCGGATTTTCCTGTTTCTTGCGATTACACCGGCATTCGGCGGCTATCTTTTGTTTACGTTATATCCCAATCTGATGTCCATCTATTATTCCCTGCTCAACTGGAACGGCATTTCCGAGCCTCAATTCGTCGGGCTGCAAAATTACGTGACCTTATTCCAGGACAAATACGTATGGCGGGCGCTGTACCATAACTTGATCTACATGATTTTCGTTCCGGCGCTCGTTATCTTGATTTCTCTGCTGCTTGCCTATCTTCTAACGAATAAAGGCTATAAAGGAACGCCGCTTTTCAAAGTGCTTTTCTTCTTCCCGAACGTGCTTTCGAGCGTCGTAGTCGCGCTGCTGTGGGCTTTCGTTTACGACGGAAGCTTCGGCCTTCTTAACTCGCTGCTTCGCCTTGTCGGTATTAATATCGGGGACTTTTACTGGCTGGGCGAAATCAAGACCGCGCTGTGGGCGATTATTCCCCCTTACGTATGGGCGGGAGTAGGCTTCTATATCGTTATTTTTATGAACGCGATGATCACGATTCCGAAGTCGCTTTACGAGTCGGCGATTCTGGATGGGGCTACGCCCATGACCCGACTGTTTAAAATAACGATTCCGCTCATTATGCCGATTATTCGGGTCGGCGCACTATTCCTTGTGCTCGGTTCTTTAAAGGGCTTCGAGCATGTGTTGATTTTGACCAACGGGGGACCTGCGGGCTCGACGGATGTCATCGGACTGTACATGTTCAACCTGGCGTTCGGTGCCGAGTATCACAACTATGGTTACGCTTCCGCAGTGGGCATGTTCCTGTTCGTCGTGCTGGTCATTGCAAAATTCATAACGGACAAATATATGACGAACCGGTCGGTGGAGTATTGATTGCTGAAAGGATGAACGATTGTGACAGAAAGGCGTTCGGTTATCGACGTATTTTGGTGGATGGCGCTTGTGGTCTGCGCTTTGACGGTCCTGTTCCCGCTTGTTTGGATCTTTTACCAGTCGCTGAAGACGAACCGGGAATTTTTCCAGGACGTGTGGACCTTGCCGGAGACGTTGAAATGGATCAATTACAAGACGGCCTGGGTGAAGTACAATATCGGCTCCGCTCTGCTGAACACCTTGTATTACGTCGGCGCAAGCCTGATTATCGGCACATTCCTGACTACCGTGAACGCCTATGCGTTAACGAGGCTCGAATTCAAAGGAAGGAAGCTGATTTGGGGCACGATCATGCTTTCCTTATTTCTGCCGGGCATCAATGCGCTAATTCCGCAATACGTCCTGATGCGGGATTTGCATTTGACGAACAGCATTACGGGGCTGGTCATTCTCGACAGCTTCGGGGAAAGCGTATTTTTTCTGCTGCTGCTCGGCGGGTTCATGCAGTCGCTGCCGAAGGAGCTGGAGGAGAGCGCATTTATGGACGGCGCTTCGTTGTTCCAGGTATTTATGCGGATTATCGTGCCGCTTGCCATGCCGGGGATCGTAACGGTGGCGATTTTCAAGTTTCTCAGCTTGTATAACAACTTCCTGGGGCCGTTCATCTATTTGAGCGACCAGAAAAAATATACGATCGGCGTCAATATGTACCAGGCCAACCAAATGATGCAGCATACGTCGGATTGGGTGACCATGTTCGCCGGCGTGCTGATCGCGATGGTGCCGTCCATGTTCATGTTCGTCTTCTTCCAAAGATGGATCATGGAAGGCGCTACGCTCGGGGCGGTCAAAGGATAAGTGATCATTAGACGGGAATCTTGACCCTATAAGTAGTATCCGCAGTGATATCAGCACTCTTGCCGGAATCGCTGCGGTCTATTTTTGAATCGGAGGTTGGCGATGATGCAACGGATTCGCATGAAAAGGACAAGGTTACTTGTTGGATTTATAACGGCTTTATTGCTTGCAGCTTTTGGAGGGCTGACGATTTCGGCAGAAATGGCGAATGCGCAATCCTTACAAATCGTTAGTAACGGGCAAGCGAACGCAGTTGTTGTCGTAACCGAGAACGCGGATGCGCAAACGACTAAGGGCGCAAATGTATTAGTGGAATACGTGAAAAAATCGACAAATGCGGAATTGAATATAATAACCGAAGATCAGTTCACAATTGAAAGCGGAATCATTCCAATATTTATTGGAGAAAGCGCTTTTCAAAAAGATCCGTCTTTATCGACGAAGCTGGAGGACATAAAGCAGGATGGTTTTATTATCCGGTCTTATGCGGACAGTATTGCTTTGGCCGGCAAGGATTCATGGGGAACGCTGTTTGCGGTAAACGAATTTCTCGAAAGGCACGTTGGCGTGCGCTGGTTGATGCCGGGCGAGAACGGCGAGGATGTGCCTGCCCATGCCAACCTCAACGTGCCTCAGGAGGAAATCGTAAGGGAGCCTGCTTTTAAGGACCGGATGATCAGCCCTATTCTGCCAGGCGCCAATATACGCTTTCCCGTACAGGTGGAGTGGGCGGAGCGGAATAACACGCATTATTCCATCACCTTTTCCCATGCATTATTTACCTATTTCCCTGCTTCGTTATACGGAACGACACATCCCGAATATTACCCGAAGCGCAACGGCGTGCCGTATATTCCGCCGGCAAGCGCAACAACGGGATGGCAGCCTTGCTTTTCCGTATCGGGTACTGTAGATGCTGCGGTGCAGGGCATTTTGAGTTATTTTTCTAAAAATCCAAATGCAACCACTGCATCGCTTGGCGTCAATGACGGCGGCGGTTATTGTGAAGAGGATGTGACGAATCCGAATAAGAGTGTTTCGGACATTTATTACGATTGGGTAAATCAAGTGGTGACGAAGGTGCTTCTTACTTACCCGGATAAAAGGTTCGGGTTGCTCGCATACGGGCCTATCGAGAATCCTCCGACCTTTGAGCTGCATCCGTCTGTAACCCCTTTCATAACGAAAGACCGGATGGCATGGAGCGATCCCGAGACAGCGGAAGCTGATCAAGCCATGGTTGAGGCATGGGGGGATGTAGCAGCGAACATCGGCTGGTATGATTATACCTACGGCTCGTCCTATTCATTGCCGCGTGTATATCCGCATTTAATGGCTCAATATTACCAAATGGCAACAGACAATCATGTTTCCTCTCTATACAACGAATTGTACCCGAATTGGGGTGAAGGACCGAAGGGATGGGTCATGTCCAAATTGATGTGGGATCCGACGCAGGACGTAGACGCATTGCTTGACGAATGGTATGAACGTGCCGCCGGCGCTGCCGCTGCCGCGGATCTGAAAGCGTACTACGATCATTGGGAAAAGTTCTGGATGGAGCGCGTGCAGGGAACCCAGTGGTTTCAGGCGAGCAAACACCGGATTAATCTAGAGTTTGCCAACTCGGCATATCTCGGTATTGTGACGGAAGAGGAAATGGAGATGAGCCGTCAGTTACTGGAATCGGCCTTGAGCAAGGCGGTGACCGATCGGCAAAAAGCACGCGTTACTGTTCTCCTGAGGGAATTCGAGCAATATGAAGCAGCGGCATTGAGCTATCCAAAGGAAGAGTCAGCGCCAGTCGACTCTGCACAAGCGCTTGCTGCTCTTCAACGGATATCGGCTACACTGGATACAAAGCTCGATTGGGCTGTAAAGCGCAAAGCAATACTCGCCGGCTTGCAAGCCGATCCGATCCTGATGCTTCCGTTCGCGCCTCCTACATGGTCGGGATGGAACAGTTACGATTTCTGGCAGTTGATCGATTACCTGAAGCAGCAAGAGCCGACCAGTGGGCCGGTACGCGATAAGGTACGGGAATTGGCGGAAGGATCCGTTTCGCCGAATATCCGGCAGTTTGCCAAAATGCTGCAATATGTAAGCGGAACGCCTTCCTCGTTGGTAAGCAACTCTTCATTCGAGGAAGGAAACGCGCAGCCGACGGATTGGCTGCTATGGAACGAATCGACCGGAACGCTTACACGGGTGGAGGAGAATGCGCATTCGGGAGAAGCGAGCCTACGGATTAACGATATCCAGCGCGGCGGTCCTGCGCAAATTTTTCCTGTCCATTCCGGCCTCCTTGCTTCCAAAGTATTTTACTATACGCCCCCAGGAACTTCAGGCGCAGGATCGGTGCAGTTGGCCTTTAACATGATGGATGCGAATAAGACTACGCTGTACAGCCTTCGGAGCGATCAAAAAACGATTGCTGAAACGGCGGGACAGTGGGCAAGCATCAACTATTTGGAAGAAGTGCCTGCAACGTATCAAGGGAAGGAAATTAAATTCGTTCAAGTGGTAGTCATTATTGATAAAATACCGCGGGAAACATGGCTCTATTTAGACGATATCGGCGTCTACCAGTACGAATTGCAAGGGGATGGCGGTCTCGCCTCTTTGAGCGTGAATGGTACGCTTCTTCCATCCTTCGATCCGGAATTGACGACGTATGCGGTAGAGGTCGATAACGAAATTACCGCTATCGATATCATGGCGAGAGCATCGGATAGCGCAGCTCTGATGATGGTCTACGGCAAGCCTTTGAACGGCGGAACGCCTCGCACGTTCAATCTTAAGGATGGGGGAAATACCATTCCTATCCTCGTGGTAGCCCCGAATGGGGCAATGACAACGTATAAGATCGAAATCATACGAAAATGATCCCTGAATTCGCCTGGACGTACTCAATGGAACAAGGAAAGGATTTGAGAACGTGAACCTTCAAAGCACCGTTAGGAACCGCTTGGTTTCCATATTGCTAATCGGGACATTGCTTATTGTCTTGCTTGCCAAGCAGGCTGACGCCGCTGCTTCGGGAACAACGATCCCGGCAGGAGCAAATCCGTACGCTATAGCGGCAAACCCTATGACAAACAAAATTTATGCAGTTAATAATAAGGGAAATAGCGTAACCGTAATCGATGCCAATAACAATAGCACGGCCACTGTGTCAACGGGGGAAGCGGTGAACGGCAAACAACCGTTGCCGGTCGCCGTTGCCGTAAACCCGGCAACGAACCGGATATATGTGGCCAATTCCGGAACTGCTACAGTAACCGTGATCTCTGGGGAGGATAACGCGACGGTGCAAGTCCCCGTCGGCTTTAATCCGCAGGCCGTGGCGGTTAATCCGATAACCGACAACATTTATGTGGCGAACCGCGACAGCAATACGGTTACGGTGATCGACGGCAGAACGAATAGCCCAGCCGCGATATCGCTTAAGGTAGGCACGATTTCTGCCACGGGGCCTCAAGCGTTGGCTGTGAATCCCGTCACAAATAAAATCTATGTGGCCGATTTCCTCAGTAATATGGTCACGGTGATTGACGGCGAAACGAATAAAGCGATCAAACATGTAACAGTAGGAAACCGTCCTACCGCTGTCGCTGTCAACCCGGAAACCAACCGGATATATGTGGCCAATGCGGTGGGTAATTCCGTAACGGTCCTTAACGGAGCGGATGACAGTGTTGCTCATGCGGCGATACCGACCGGTACGAAGCCAAGCGCCATTGCAGTGAATCCGAATACGAATCTGATATATACGGCCAATTTCGATAGCGGCAACGTGACGGTAATCAATGGAGCAAGTTTTCATACCTTTACTGTCGGCTCCGGAACAAACCCAAAAGCAATTGCAGTCGATACGGGTACGAACAAAGTGTATATTAGCAACTATGGAAGCGGCAACGTGACGCAGATTGACGGAACCTCGGAATCGGCGGCTACCACTGTTTTAAAGGTAGGACCGACACCGTTCGCTATAACAGTCAATCCTGTGACGCATAAAGTATACACGGCCAACAACGGCGGGGCCAGCGTATCTGTTATCGATGGAGCGGATCTGAAGATGGATAATATTCCGCTCAGGACGCATCCCTCCGCGGTAGACGTGGATCCGATCGCGAATAAAATTTATGTAGCGAACAAAGACAGCGACGAGGTTACAGTGATCGACGGCGTATATGGGACGACGGCGACCGTTCAGACGGGAAAGGCGCCATCGGCGGTAGCCGTGAACCCGGTAACCGGCAAATCCTATATAGTGAACTTTAGCGGCAATAACGTGACAGTAATTGACGGCGAAACGGGCGACGCCACTACTGTCGAAGCAGGCATTAACCCGCAAGCTATAGCCGTGAACCCTGTGACGAACAAGATTTACGTGGCGAATTTGTTTAGTAACGATATCACGGTAATCGACGGAGACGACAATAGCACGGTGACGGTACCCGCCGGGCAGGCGCCGGTGGCGATTGGCGTAAATACGGCAACCAACAAGATTTACGCAGCGAACTATGATAGCAATTCCGTTACGGTAATCGATGGAGGGAATCATCACACGGCTACCGTTACGGTTGGAGAAGCACCGTCGGCAATAGCTGTGAATCCGAAAAACAACAAGATATATGTAGCAAACTTCAAGAGCCATACGGTAACGGAGATTGATGGAGCAGAGAACACAACGATGACGGTGTCGCTTGGGACGGGTCTGACAGGAGGAAAGGGTCCGCAAGCATTAGCAGTAAATTCGCAAGCCGGTCGTGTCTATGTGGCGAACGTAGCCAGCAATAATGTGACGGTGATCGACGTCGCAACTCATCAAACGGCATCAGTTGCTGCCGGAATTCATCCTTTTGCCGTTGCGGTTAATCCTGCGAGTAACAAGATCTATGTGGCGAACTACAGCAGCGGCGATATGACGGTAATAGACGGTACAACGGCAATGACTTCCTCGCCTCTTACCCAAACCGTACCGACAGGGAGCAACCCGCAGGCGGTTGCAGTAAACGCAGGGCTAAGCAAGATTTATGTAACGAATAGCGGGAGCAATAACATAACGGTAGTGTCGGAGCAAGCAGAAGTTTCCGCTTTACCTGAAGTAACGGTGTCTCCGCTTCCGCAGCATACGTCTGATACTCAAACGCCGACGTTTGGCTTACTGGCTGCGGGCAATAACGTAAAGCGCATTTACTATCAAGTGGATTCTTTGACAGGTCCGTGGCTCTCCGCTTCGCCTGACGGGGCCAGCGGATCAGGCGCTGTACCGGCACTTGTCAGCGGGATGCACACATTATACGCTTTTGCAACTGATGGCATGGAAGCCAGCTCCATCAACACAGGCGGGGGCAATGGCGCCAAAATCGGAAAAATCAGCGCGTATCCGTTTCTTGTTATTCCTCCGAAGTCAGCGACAGAGACAGCCATTGCAAGCTCTGTAAGCTCGAGCGTTTACGGGGAAGCTGTAGTGTTCACGGCTACAGTGGTTGCGAAATCTCCTGGCAGTACAATGCCGACCGGAAAGGTAACGTTTAGGGAAGGTTCGACGGAGTTGGGGACGGCAATGCTTGCTGCTGGCGTCGCTAAGTTGACGACATCGGTATTAGAAGTCGGAGAGCACGAGATTACGGCTCATTATCAAGATGGGCGTTCCTTCTTCGGAAGCGTTTCATTACCTGAAACCGTCCAAGTCGGTAAAGCGAAGACGGGGATAGACGTCCAAAGTGTAACGCAGGTCGCCTACGGGACATCTTTTACGTTGACAGCGTCGGTAAATGTCGTTAGTCCGGGAGCAGGATTACCGGCCGGTATGGTTAAGTTCGAAAGCGAAGCCGGTACCTTGGGAAGTGTGCCGCTTGATGCATCGGGGAATGCCCGGCTCTCGATCGAGCGCTTGTCGATCGGGACGCATACGATAACCGCTGCTTATTCGGGCGATTTATCGTTTGAAGGAAGCTCTTTGGGCAAGGTCGTGTATGTGTACGATCCCTTGTCAGCGTTGTTACTGGATGAAACGGAATATACCTTAAGAGTGGGTCAAACCCATGCGACGATCGCTACAGCGGTTTACGGCTCGGCGGAACAGTACGATGTAACCCGTCAATCGCAGTATTCGTCGTCTAATACGGCCGTAGCGATAGTCGACGAGTTCGGAGTCGTTCAAGCCGTCGGGGCGGGGGCAAGCGACATATCGGTCCGTTTCGGAGACGCTTCGGCGACGGTTCGCGTCGTTGTATTAAGCGACAATGCGGCGCTTGCTGCGATTACCTTATCGGAAGGGAGTTTGGCGTTCGATCCGAATACGCTGAGCTACATGCTGAAGGTCGGAGCTAACGTAAGAAAACTAAAGGTAACAGCTGCGGCGGCGAATCCGCAGGCAACGATTCAAATAGGAGCCAACCTGCCGGCTTCCGGAACGGCGATGGATGAACTCATCTTACATGTAGGTACAAATGTCGTCACCATCACGGTAACTGCCCCGGATGGGCATTCCGTCCAAAAGTACACATTGACTATTATTAGAGGGCGGGATATTCCGGGGAACGGGGGCGGCCCTGATAAAGGCGCGGAGCCAGGCAATGGAAACGGCAATAACAATAATAACAATCGAAATGGAAATGGCATTAGCAGAGGAAACAACAATACGAAACCGGATACGGCATGGATCATGTCAAAAAAGGCTGATTCGCGGATCATGAAACGGTGGTGATTTTCAAGTTTCTCAGGTTGTATAACAACTGTAATCAGGCATTCCGCAAAAGCGGAGTGCCTTGCTCTATTTTTAAACGATTCCGCTGATTGTTCCATTTCCCGGCCTCGCTTGTCTTAAAAGACAACGCAGCCGTTTATCCTCGTCGCTTTTGACATTTGGGCGTATGAAGATCGAAATCTATTTCCATTCGCTGCAAATCGTATTAACATAGACAAAGACGATGACAACGAATTCTATGGTCATTCCATGCAATCAAAATCCGTGCGGCCCGCGAAGGCAAATAAGTCACGATATGGAACGAGGGAAGACATGCGCACGAACTGGTTCAACAAACTGCTGTTATCCTATCTTCCGGTTTTTTTGGCGATCAGTTTGACGCTTCTGTCGCTTGCTTATTTGTCGTTGAACGAAATGTCCAAACGCGCCGCCTTCACTGCGAATCAGTCGTTATCCAACGATTTGATGCAGATGGTTGACGCTTCGCTTTCCGGGATTCAGGCAGCGTAATACCGGCCAATCGTCCCGTAACCGCCGTAATCGTAGGGGCGGGACATCGCAGTATCGTGTATGCCTCCTATGCGGAGGAACACCCGGAGGAACTCAGCATCGTTGCGGTCGTCGACCCGGATCCGGTGCGCAGGCAGCTCGTTGCGGATAAGTATACGCTGGCGCCAGACATGTGCTTCGAATCGGTAGAACAGCTTATCGCGAAGCCCAAGCTGGCCGATGCCGCGATCAACGGGACGATGGACTCGGTTCATGTGGCTACCTCACTGCCCTTGCTGGAAGCCGGCTATCATCTTTTGCTGGAGAAACCGATCGGCGTATCCGAAGCGGAAACGATGGCATTATTGGAAACGGCCAACCTTTACGGCCGGCAGGTGATGATCTGCCATGTGCTGCGCTATGCGCCTTTTTACGCCGCAATCCGGCAAATCATCGAGGATGGCGAAATCGGGGGCATCGTCAATATCCAGACATCGGAAAATGTCAGCTACCACCATATGGCTATGGGGTATGTGCGCGGGAAGTGGAACCGCAAACTTACGGGCGGATCCTCAATGCTGATGGCCAAATGCTGCCACGATCTCGATCTGATCACCTGGATGAAGGGCGGTGCGAAGCCCGTGAAGGTCGGCAGTTTCGGCGGTTTGCTGCAGTTCCGTCCCGAGAAGGCGCCGGAAGGGGCGGGAACGCGCTGTCTCGTCGACTGTCAAATCGAGGAGTCCTGCACGTATTCCGCGCGCAAACACTATGTCGAGCAAGGCTTGTGGGTGCCGTACGTTTCCTACAACGAGCATCTCGGGGTGCAGCAGACACCGGAGCAAATACTGGAGTCGCTGCGGACGGATAATCCGTACGGCCGCTGCGTATGGCGCTGCGACAACGATGTCGTCGACCACCAGACCGTCATCGTGGAGTTCGAAGACGGCAGCACCGCATCGCATAATTTGAACGGGGCTACGTCCAAGCCTTGCCGATCGATTCATATCGTCGGCGAGAAGGGCGAAATCCAGGGTGTGCTGGAGGACGGTTATTTTGTCGTCAGGCATCCCGACCCGCGTGCGGGCAGCGAGTTTAAGGAGCGCAAAGTGGAGCTGAACGTATCCATGGACATGCACGGAGGCGGCGATCTGCGGCTAGTAGCCGATTTTGTGAACGCGCTCCGGGGCGGAACGCCTTCGATCTCGTCGACTTCGTTGGAAAAGTCGATTTACGGCCATTTGGTCGGCTTCGCCGCGGACCGGTCGCGTGAAGAAAACAGAAGCGTTTCGCTGTTTGCCTAGTGGTAATTTTGTAAGGCGTGCGTTTGCATAGACGCTGCGCAACTCATCAGGCTTAGAGGGTAATGCCTGTCGCTCAAGGCGGGCAATGTTCCTGATCACTCCATATTTGACGGAAGCACATGCGATTCGTTCTTGCCTTAATCGGCTGAATGTCATGCAGCCTCGTTTCCCTGCGGGAAGCGAGGCTGTTTTTGTGCGTGCTTCCAAACGGAAGGCAGGCTGTGATCCGCATATCGTTACATAAGCTCTCGTTCCGCCGATAGAACGGACGTCTGAAACGGATGTCCGTTCCGTGTTTTTTCGGGGGTATGCGGAGCGAATAAAAGGGAAAGGAAGCGCGTAAGATGGGGGTTGTCAGGGGATTTGTTGATTTTGTTTGTTTGCAGGTAGGAAAAGGCTTACATCATAGAGAACCAAATAAGAAGATAGAGAGAGGCTGATTGCGATGCTGGGCTGGGAAGCCGGAGATTTGCGGATCGAAGTGGATGGTCGAGGGAACGTTAGCGCGCTGAGCAGGAAGGGGGATGGAAAGGCGGTACTGGCTCCGGCGCAAGCGTCGCCTCTGCTGCGCATCGTTCCCAAGGAAGGCTGGCGGAACCAACTTCGGCTGCTGCGAATGGAACGAAGCTGACGCTTACGTTCGGCGGCGAGTACCTCGTGTTCGACGGCGATGCGGTTTGCCGCGTGTACGACCGCAACTGGAGCATGCTTCGCGAGGCGAAGGCGCTGACCGGGCCGCCGGTGCTGCGCAGCAGCCACCAGGTCGTTTCCTTCGGCTGCCGCTTCGAAGGGGGAGCGAAGCCTTCGGTTGCCGCGAAGTTTTTTACCCGCGGCGAGCCGGAGCGCGTCGGGTAGATACACTACGTAAACCGCCAGACTAAACTCCGACAACCGCCAGAATGCACCAATCAGCTGATTAGAAGACGTTGGGGGCTCTTATTTTAGCCGGAAACCTGTTTTTTAGATAATTAGAAGACGCTTGGGACTGCTAATCCGGACTAAAGCGCAGAAATTGGGCAAATGGACTGAAATAGAAGTCTTTGGCGTCCTCTAATTTCGTACAAATGGCCGATTCGGGACCAATAGGAGTCTCTAGAGGCTCCTATAGTCGCCGGGAAGAGCGGTTGATCGTTCGCAGACAAACAAAACGTTAACGGCATGAACGTTTACCAATCCTAATAATCGAGGTGCGACAAATGAAAATCGGACTCAGCACATACAGTTTGCTGAAAGCGATCAAAGCGGGAGAAATGACGGTGCTGGACGTCATCCAGTGGATAGCGGACAACGGCGGCGAGCATATGGAAATCGTGCCGTACGGCTTTACGCTGGTCGACAATCCGGAGCTGGCGGATGCGGTGCGGGAGAAAGCGAAGGAGGCCGGAATCGCCCTGTCCAACTACTCGATGCCGGCCAACTTCGTTCAGGAAACCGACGAGGCATTCGAAGCGGAAGTGGCGCGCGTCAAGGAGCATGTCGATCTCGTGCACCGGCTCGGCATGAAGCATATGCGGCATGACGTGACGGCCTTTACGCTGCCGCCGGAGAAGATGACGATCGAGTGGTTCGAGGACAGTCTGCCGCTGATCGTCAAGGGCAGTCGTCTGATCGCCGACTATGCCGCGCAATTCGGCATTACGACGACGATCGAGAACCACGGCTTCTCCGTTCAGGCGAGCGACCGGGTGCAGCGCGTGCTACTCGCGGTGGACAGACCGAACTTCAAGACGACGCTCGACGTCGGCAACTTTATGTGTGTGGATGAGCATTCGCTGGTAGGCGTGAAGAAGAACCTGCCGTACGCTTCGCTCGTCCATTTCAAAGATTTTTATTTCCGTCCGTACTATCAGCACCCGGGCGAGGGCGAATGGTTCAAGACGGCGAACGGCAACTTCCTGCGCGGCGCCATCGTCGGCCAAGGAGATATCGAGATACGTGAAATCGTGAAGCTGGTCAAGCAATCCGGCTACGACGGCTACATCACGCTCGAATTCGAAGGCATGGAAGAATGCAGGATCGGCTCGAAGATCGGGATGGACAATTTGCGGCGTTTCTGGAACGAGTGCTGACAGGGTGATAAGGGGAAAGTGGCGGAGAGGCACGAAGGGTACACCCACGATACGGTCGGCGGGAACTGGTCGCTCAAAGACGGCCGACGAGAAAGCGGGCGACATTTACCGGACGCTGCCGTCCTCGCTGCGGCTGCTGCCGGACTCGTCATAGGCTGTCTTTCGACTACAAAGCCGAGCATGAAGGCCAGTACGCCGTTGTCGTGCGCTCCGACAAGGGCGGTGAGGAAGCGGTGAACGCGCCGCTTGCGCAAGGATCGCAATCGTTTGCGGCCACGTTCCGCACGGCGGGTTTCGGCGATTCTTATATCGCCATCGTCAAGCACGACAGCAAGCCGGGTGTTCTGGCGATCGACCATGTTGCCGTTGATGCGCTGCCGTAACGAAAGAGGAGGAAAGCCGGATGCCTGGAGGCATACCGGCTTTTGGTTGTTGAGCTGCTTGGATAGGGAAGAACATGTTTTAGAATAAGCCGGCGGACCTTTGCTAACTAGGTGTTCAATCATAATTGCTCTACCCTTTACGTGATCCACTAACTGGAAAACCTGCAGCTCATATTGATCTTAATGGCTTCGTAGCTGTATCTAACTGGAAAACCTGCAGCTCATATTGATCTTAATGGCTTCGTAGCTGTATCTAACTGGAAAACCTGCTGTTCATTCGGAGAATATCCCCATCAGAGTAGGTATCTTGCGGAATGAGATGGAGAAAATCCATTTCGTTCCGAACCGCGGATCAAACCGGCGAAAGGAACGGGAGCTTTTCCAGTTCCTTGATCCGTGAAGAGCGTATTTAGGAGCAAACGATGATTCAAATGTAAGAGTTGATTTACGGGACTTGCAGATAAAACGGTGAACCTCGTCAAAGGTCTCGGCTCTCCAAATCCAACAACCACTTTTTACGCGCTAGGCCGCCGCCGTAGCCGCCCAATTCGCCATCCGCGTTAATGACCCGGTGACAGGGAATGACGATGGCAAGCTGATTGGCGCCATTAGCCTGAGCGACGGCGCGAAAGGCGGTCGGCTTACCGAGCGAAACGGCAATGTCGGAATAGGAACGGGTTTCCCCCGGCGGTATTTGCATCAGCTGCTCCCATACGCTTTTCTGAAAAGGCGATCCCAGCAAAAAGAGGGGCGTTTGGAATCGGGTCCGCTTACCGTCAAAATAGTCCGCAAGCTCTCCCTCAATCGATCGAATCGGCTCCGTCATACCAGGGATAATCGCCATTTTCGTCCGTATTCTAAGCCGTTCCACCTCGCGCTCCAGACCTCGGCGGTCGACAAATTCGAGAAGATAAAGTTTGCTTTCATCCCCGATAGCAACCATGGGGCCGAGCCGCGTATCGATCCAAGCTGCCTTTAGAACCTTACTGTCTTCCAGCAAAGTAGGCGCCGCCCCCATAATTCGCGAAAAGGCGTCTCTAAAACCGCTGCTCGATTCATAGCCGGCCGCAAGCTGCGTATCGATGACCGTTTCGCCGGCTCTGATGTTCTTCAAAGCCAGGCCCATTCGGCGGGCTCGCGCGTATTCGACGAATGTCATGCCGAACCGCTTTTTGAACTGACGGCGTGCCGTCGATTCGTCAATCGAGAGGTTTTTGAAATCTTGTTCTTTCCATCGCTTCTCGGGGTTGTTCTCGACGGCTTCCACCAGCAGACGGACGATGTCCGAAACATGATTCGGATGCGATAACGGACGGCATCGCTGGCAGGGCCGGAAGGAAGCCAGAAGCGCCTGCTGCGCCGTCTCGTAAAACTCGCAGTTCTCGAACTTCGGCTTCCGGGCCGGACAAGTCGGTCGGCAAAATACGCCGGTCGTTTTAACTCCTACATAGAATACGCCTTCATAGTCCGTTCTTTTTTCAATTAATGCCTTGTAGTATTCTTTCGTACGTTCGCCAAGTATCATGCTTGCACCCCTTGGACCTTGAATTATAGTCCTATTATAGGCTTTCCGGTTCTAGGTCGCAGCCGAAAATCAGGCGCCGATTTTTTTCTCTGGATGAAATCTTGCCGTTTCCGATGGCCGGAGTTGGAGCCGAATTTGTCAAGATCTAAGGACTATGGCAGAATATAGGCTTATACGAAACTTATCAACGAATCGAGGAATGAAATGATGTCGAATTTACCGAATTGCCCCAAATGCAACTCAGAATACACTTACGAGAATGGAAGCTTGCTGGTTTGCCCGGAATGCGGCCACGAATGGACGTTAGAATCCGGCGCCGAAACAGGCGATGAGCCAAAGGTAGTCAAAGACGCAAACGGAAATATCTTAAACGACGGCGATTCCGTAACGGTAATTAAAGATCTTAAAGTTAAGGGAAGCTCATCCGTTCTTAAAATAGGCACAAAAGTGAAAAATATCCGATTGGTCGACGGCGATCACGATATTGACTGTAAAATCGACGGCTTTGGAGCGATGAAATTAAAATCGGAATATGTCAGGAAGGCGTAACGCCCGGCAAAACGACTAATTTTTGAGCAGGATGGATGATGTTTCCGCCGTTTCTTGCATACTGGTCTTAACACGAAACCATGCAGATCTTTACTCTATCCCGGGAGATGATGACGTGATTTTTGCAAGACCTCCCTGCAAATCGCTTAGAAACTTTTGAAAAAGTACTGGGCCGGCTGCACGCGCTCGATCTCGTCTCTATTATCCTTGCGGCTTTGAGCGGAAGCTTATTGGCAAGCCGTTTCGGGTATGCGTTCAATTATTGGATCTCTTTAGCCGCAATGCTTGGTTCTCTGTGTGTAACGGCGCTGCTCGTCGAACCCGCTAGGCATGGCAATATGGATGACGGTCGGCCGGTTCCGATCCGAGCCTATTAAATATTGGAACCATGAAGGACGTCTGATGCCTGCGGAAACGTTCGCTTTTAGTGTGGAACGGGACCGAAGAGCTGCGGGCTAGGGAATGAAGATGATCGGAAAAGCAAAGGCCTTCCTGCAAAGGGAGGCTTTTTCGTATTTTCCATTACACAGCGAGAAGGGCGGTATTCCGGGAAACTTGGATTCTAAAGATTTGATAAAATCGATGATTTTCGACTAATCCCTGCAAGGGGTTTGGGTATATTTGTCGAATGATGAATTATTGTTTTTCTCGGGATTTCATGACTAGATGCGCTATAGCGGAGGAAGAACATTTGACGGATATAAGAAAGGGGGGACGAATCAAAATCTTGGTTCATAACCTTAGGTGAGGAGTGGTTACTATTATAAGATCGTTAAAAGTTTGTAAGAGGGCATTTGTGATTCTATTAAGCTTTATGTTGCTTTCCGGAAGTTTCTTCATGAATCGATTTGCGGGTGTCGCCCATGCAGCTTCTTCGACGACCGTGACGTTTTCCTCTAACGAAAGCAGTAAATGGAACGATGGGATCGCAGAGGATAACGATGGCGGATCAGCTGATATCCCCGGTAAGACTTTGGAATTCTACAATATTAGTGACACTGCCGGGACACCGATTTCAAAGCAATTGGTGCATGGACATTCCACGAAGAGTGACCTGTTCTATGCACTGACAACTTATGATTCAATCCTCTTAAATAGCGGTTGGAAAGGTATGGGGATTAAGTCGGCGGATGGAACGGAATTTCAGATCAACGGCTTCTTTTACTCAAATTATGGCGAAGGCCCGATTATGATTACCGTAAAAGGTTATCGCGATGGAACGGAAGTTGCCAGCACTTCATTTATAGCAGACAGTTTAGTTAACGATTTTTATTCGAAGAACGTCACCCTGAACGCGACATTCGATAACGTAGACAAGGTACTTCTGTACTCGTCGGGCATGAGTTGGCATGGGATCAATAATATTATGATCGACAACGCTGTCACTACGCCGACCAACGCTGCAACGCCAACTATTACCACGCAGCCGTCGGATCGGACGGTGAACGAGGGCGGTAATGCGACCTTGAGCGTAGCGGCGAGCGGGGGAGCGGTACTGAGCTACCAGTGGTACCGCAATACGGCAAACAGTACCAACGGCAGTACGCAGATTATGGGAGCAACGAATGCCTCGTATACTCCGCCGACGTCGACCGCCGGTACAACGTACTACTACAGTGTGGTAACCAACACGGATGCCAGTGCAACCGGCAACCAGACGGCAACGGTTACGAGCAACATCGCGAAGGTCACGGTAAATGCGCTAACTCATGCGGCAGCGCCTAGCATCACGACGCAGCCGTCGGATAGGACGGTGAACGAGGGTGGTAATGCGACCTTGAGCGTAGCGGCCAGCGGGGGCGTAGCATTGAGCTACCAGTGGTATAGGAACACCACGAACAGCACCAACGGCAGTACGCAGATAATGGGAGCAACGAATGCCTCGTATACTCCGCCGACGTCGACCGCCGGTACAACGTACTACTACAGTGTGGTAACCAACACGGATGCCAGTGCAACCGGCAGCCAGACGGCAACGGCAACGAGCAGCATCGCGAAGGTCACGGTGAATGCGTTGACTCATGCGGCGACGCCTAGCATCAATACGCAGCCGTCGAATCAGACGGTTAACGAGGGCGGTAACGCCACTCTGAACGTAGCGGCAAGCGGAGGTGTGATACTGAGCTACCAGTGGTACCGGAACACCACAAACAGCACCAATGGCAGCACGGCGATCAACGGCGCAACGAGCGCTTCGTACACCGCGCCGACGGTAGCAGCGGGAACGACGTACTACTACAGCGTGGTGACCAATACGGACGCGAGTGCAACCGGCAGCCAGACGGCAACGGCAACGAGCAGCATCGCGAAGGTCACGGTAAATGCGCTGACCCATGCGGCAACGCCTAGCATCAATACACAACCGTCGGATCGGACGGTGAACGAGGGCGGTAACGCCACCTTGAGCGTAGCGGCTAGCGGGGGCGTAGCATTGAGCTACCAGTGGTATAGGAACACCACGAACAGCACCAACGGCAGTACGCAGATTATGGGAGCAACGAATGCCTCGTATACTCCGCCGACGTCGACCGCCGGTACAACGTACTACTACAGTGTGGTAACCAACACGGATGCCAGTGCAACCGGCAGCCAGACGGCAACGGCCACCAGCAGTATCGCGAAGGTCACGGTAAATGCGCTGACTCATGCGGCAGCGCCTAACATTACGACACATCCGTCGGATCAGACGGTGAACAAGGGTGGTAATGCAACCTTAACCGTGGCAGCCAGCGGGGGCGTAGCGTTGAGCTATCAGTGGTACCGGAACACCACAAACAGCACAAATGGCAGCACGGCGATCAACGGCGCAACGAACGCTTCGTACAGCGCGCCGACGGTAGCAGCGGGAACGACGTACTACTACAGCGTAGTGACCAACACCGATGCCAGTGCAACCGGCAGCCAGACGGCAACGGCAACGAGCAGCATCGCGAAGGTCACGGTGAATGCGTTGACTCATGCGGCGACGCCTAGCATCAATACGCAGCCGTCGGATCAGACGGTGAACGAGGGCGGTAACGCCACTCTGAACGTAGCAGCCAGCGGGGGCGTAGCGTTGAGCTATCAGTGGTACCGGAATACCACAAACAGCACCAATGGCAGCACGGCGATCAACGGCGCAACGAACGCTTCGTACAGCGCGCCGACGGTAGCAGCGGGAACGACGTACTACTACAGCGTAGTGACCAACACCGATGCCAGTGCAACCGGCAGCCAGACGGCAACGGCAACGAGCAGCATCGCGAAGGTCACGGTGAATGCGTTGACTCATGCGGCGACGCCTAGCATCAATACGCAGCCGTCGGATCAGACGGTGAACGAGGGCGGTAACGCCACTCTGAACGTAGCAGCCAGCGGGGGCGTAGCGTTGAGCTATCAGTGGTACCGGAATACCACAAACAGCACCAATGGCAGCACGGCGATCAACGGAGCAACGAACGCTTCGTACAGCGCGCCGACGGTAGCAGCAGGAACGACATACTACTACAGCGTAGTGACCAACACCGATGCCAGTGCAACCGGCAGCCAGACGGCAACGGCAACGAGCAGCATCGCGAAGGTCACGGTAAATGCGTTGACTCATGCGGCGACGCCTAGCATCAATACGCAGCCGTCGGATCAGACGGTGAACGAGGGCGGTAACGCTACTCTGAACGTAGCGGCAAACGGAGGTGTGGTACTGAGTTACCAGTGGTACCGCAACACCACGAACAGCACCAACGGCAGTACGGCGATTCTTAACGCAACAAGCGCCTCGTACACTGCGCCGACGGTAGCAGCGGGAACGACGTACTACTACAGCGTGGTGACGAACACCGACGCCAGTGCAACGGGTAGCCAGACGGCAACGGCTACGAATCGCGAAGGTCACAGTAAATGCGCTGACCCATGCGGCAGCGCCTAGCATCAATACGCAGCCGTCGGATCAGACGGTGAACGAGGGCGGTAACGCCACTCTGAACGTAGCAGCCAGCGGGGGCGTAGCGTTGAGCTACCAGTGGTACCGCAACACCACGAACAGCACCAACGGCAGTACGGCGATTCTTAACGCAACAAGCGCCTCGTACACTGCGCCGACGGTAGTAGCGGGAACGACGTACTACTACAGCGTGGTGACGAACACCGACGCCAGTGCAACGGGTAGCCAGACGGCAACGGCAACGAGCAGCATCGCGAAGGTCACGGTAAATGCGTTGACTCATGCGGCGACGCCTAGCATCAATACGCAGCCGTCGGATCAGACGGTGAACGAGGGCGGTAACGCTACTCTGAACGTAGCGGCAAACGGAGGTGTGGTACTGAGTTACCAGTGGTACCGCAACACCACGAACAGCACCAACGGCAGTACGGCGATTCTTAACGCAACAAGCGCCTCGTACACTGCGCCGACGGTAGCAGCGGGAACGACGTACTACTACAGCGTGGTGACGAACACCGACGCCAGTGCAACGGGTAGCCAGACGGCAACGGCTACGAGCAGCATCGCGAAGGTCACAGTAAATGCGCTGACCCATGCGGCAGCGCCTAGCATCACGACGCAGCCGTCGGATCGGACGGTGAACGAGGGCGGTAACGCCACGCTGAACGTAGCGGCAAGCGGAGGTGTGATACTGAGCTACCAGTGGTACCGGAACACCACAAACAGCACCAATGGCAGCACGGCGATCAACGGCGCAACGAACGCCTCGTATACCGCACCTACGGTAGCAGCGGGAACGACGTACTACTACAGCGTGGTGACGAACACCGACGCCAGTGCAACGGGTAGCCAGACGGCAACGGCTACGAGCAGCATCGCGAAGGTCACAGTAAATGCGCTGACCCATGCGGCAGCGCCTAACATCACGACGCAACCGTCGGATCGAACGGTGAACGAGGGCAGCAATGCGACCTTAACCGTAGCGGCCAGCGGGAGCTCGGTACTGAGTTACAAGTGGTACCGGAACACCACGAACAGCACCAACGGCAGTACGGAGATTCTTAACGAAACGAGCGCTTCTTACACCGCGCCGACGGTAGCAGCAGGAACGACGTACTACTACAGCGTGGTGACCAATACCGATGCCAGTGCAACGGGTAGCCAGACGGCAACGACAACGAGCAACATTGCGAAGGTTACGGTAAATGCGCTGACCCATGCGGCAGTGCCTAACATCACGACGCAGCCGTCGGATCAGACGGTGAACGAGGGCGGTAATGCCACGCTGAACGTAGCGGCGAGCGGAGGCGCGTTGCTGAGCTACCAGTGGTACCGCAACACCACGAACAGCACCATTGGCAGCACGGCGATTCTTAGCGCAACTAGTGCTTCGTATACCGCACCTACGGTAGCAGCGGGAACGACGTACTACTACAGCGTAGTGACCAACACCGATGCCAGTGCAACCGGCAGCCAGACGGCAACGGCAACGAGCAGCATCGCGAAGGTTACGGTAAATGCGTTGACCCATGCGGCAGCGCCTAACATCACGACGCAGCCGTCCGATCAAATGGTGAACGAGGGAGGCAACGCGACCTTAACCGTAGCGGCTAGCGGGGGCGTAGCGTTGAGCTATCAGTGGTACCGGAATACCACAAACAGCACCAATGGCAGCACGGCGATCAACGGAGCAACGAACGCTTCGTACACCGCGCCGACGGTAGCAGCGGGAACGACCTACTACTACAGCGTAGTGACGAACACCGATGCGAGCGCAACAGGAACCCAAACGGCAACGGCTACCAGCAGCATCACGAAGGTTACGGTCAATGCGCTGACTTACACGATCGCGGCGATACCCGATCAGACGGCAACAACGCTGACGGAAGGGTACGCATCAGGCACGCAGCAAACGAAAACGATCAGTATAACAAATACAGGCACGGGGAATTTGACCAATCTTTCAGCGGCGATTACCGGCGCAGATTTTGTCATTACGCAGCCTCAGGCCGCACTAGACAGCGGAGCGCCGGCAACAAGCTTTACGGTCAAAGCGAAAGACGGCTTGACGGTTGGCACATACACCGCAACGGTTACCCTATCGGCGGCCAACATGACGAACGTGACGTTTACGGTCACGCAAGCGGTGAATTTGCCGAATGCGCCTGCCAATCCGCAAAGCCTTGTTGCCACCGGGGCGGATCGTCAAGTCACCTTGAACTGGAGTACAGTAACGGGAGCGACTTATTACCATATTTATATGGGGACTGCTTCAGGGCAATACAGTGATACCGTTTTTGCCACAGTGACGGACAGTACTTATCGCGTACGAAGCCTGACGAACGGAACCCTCTACTACTTTATTGTGAAAGCGGGTAACCGTGGGGGCTTGAGTGCAGCTTCCAACGAAGACAACGCAACTCCAGCAACCGTTCCGGCAGCTCCTACGCATGTATCGGTGGCCTCTGGAGACGGGCGCGTAACCATTGTCTTTACGGCTCCGACCGACAATGGCGGCAGTGCGATTACCGGATATGCGGTAACAGCATCGCCAGGAAACATCACAGTGACGGGAACAGCCAGTCCGATTACGATTACTGGGTTAATCAACGGAACAAGCTATACATTCACGGTGAAAGCGATTAATGGTACCGGAATCGGTGCTCCTTCAGCCCAATCCAGCGCGGTCATTCCCAGATCGCCGTCCAGCAACGATGACAGTAGTGCGCCTGCAGCGGAAACGGCCGATTCCGGAGTGGAAGTGCTAGTTCTAGTCAATGGGAAGCCGAAGAGTGCGGGGAAGGCCACGACATTCAAACGTAATGGCCAAACCGTAACGAAGATAACCGTTGACCAGAAGAAGCTGGACGACATGCTAAAGGAGGAAGGTCAACACGCGGTCGTTACGGTTCCGGTGAACGGCAAGTCGGATGTTGTCGTTGGAGAACTAAACGGTCAGATGATTAAAAACATGGAAACCAAGCTAGCGGTATTGGAGATCAAAACAGGACGTGCAACCTACACGCTTCCTGCTTCTCAAATCCATATCGGAGCCATCTCCTTACAGGTCGGGAACTCGGTAGCCCTGCAAGATATCAAGATACAGATCGAGATCGCCGCACCGACATCGGAAACGGTGAAAATAGTGGAGAATGCGGCCGCTAAAGGGACGTTCACGCTTGTCGTACCGGCAATTGACTTTACGATCAGAGGAACATATGGAGATAAGACCTTCGAAATCTCGAAGTTCAACGCCTATGTGGAACGCACGATTGCCTTGCCGGATGGGATAGACCCGAACAAGATTACCACAGGAGTTGTGGTCGATCCGGATGGAACGGTGCGCCACGTACCGACCAAGATCGTGAACATCGATGGGAAGTTTTACGCGAAAGTGAGCAGTTTGACCAACAGCACGTACTCCGTCGTTTGGCATCCGCTCGAATTTAGCGATGTACGGGATCATTGGTCGAAAGACGCGGTCAACGATATGGGATCGCGAATGGTTATCGAGGGTACCGGAAACGGCGTATTCAATCCCGACCGTGATATTACGCGTGCTGAGTTTGCAGCGATTGTCGTTCGCGGATTGGGACTTAAGCTTGAAAGCGGAGCAACGCCTTTCTCGGATGTGAAGGCATCCGATTGGTACGGCAGTGCGGTTAACACGGCGTACTCGTATGAGTTGATCAATGGTTTTGAAGACGGCACATTCCGTCCGAACGACAAGATTACGCGAGAACAAGCTATGGTTATCATCGCCAAAGCGATGACGGTCACCGGTCTGAAACCGAGGCTGGCTTCCGAACCGGCGGAAAAAATACTGCACCCTTATTCAGATGCGACGGATGCGTCGGAGTGGGCGAAGAGCAGCATCGCCGACAGCATTCAGGCAGGCATCGTCTCGGGACGAGGCGGCGCCGAGCTTGCCCCTCAAGCGTTTATTACGAGAGCCGAGGTTGCGGCGATTGTACAGAGGCTCCTTCAAAAATCGGAATTGATCTAAGCTGCTAAACCGAACAGGGCTATCCGCTACCCGTTGTAGTTTCAACGGCGCGGATAGCCCTGTTTTGTTCTGTTATGGCAGTCAAGATGATGGAGAAGGATGCGCCCAATTCTCGTCAAGCTCCTCCATTTCGCAGGATCGAAACCTCACATTGTCCCGGACACCAGCTTTTGCTGCGACGTATCCCACCGCCACGGCACGGCCCTCCCATGAAGGTGCACGCCTCCATACCATTCGTCGATTCCGTTGACGGCAATCCAGTCCTCTTTCCCTTCCAGCACTCTCAAGCCGAGCTCCGTTAAATCGACGCGGCTGCGATGAAAAGACGGCGCGGGGTCCTTGAAGTCGGGAAAAGCCTGCGAGCCGTCGATAGCCAGCAGCGGCTTAGGTCCTTGCGACAATTTGGCCAAGCAGTGCCAATACTGCAGATCGCCCATGCCCAGCTCATGGAGCCGGTCTCCTGCGTGCCGGAACAGATCGAGCGGCGTGCCAAGCCCGTTCCGCACCATCTCCAGCGTCGTCTGTTCCACGATGCCCAGCCCGTTATGCACGGAAGGGAAGCGCGACAGATGAAGCCGGAACGCGTTGTTCGCAAATGGCAGAGCGCTCGTATCCTTCTGAAGCAGCTCGGCCAGCTTGCCCGGATCCGGAGAGCAATAAGCTTCCCACAAGGCTTTGCCCAGCTTCAATTCCTCTTGCCCGACCGTTTGCCATGTTCCCGACAAGGTTTCCAATTGTTTCACGGACAGCTGACCTAACCCCCGAAACAATTCGATGCCCGGGTACGTCCCGATGCACAGCAGGCTTAGCTTCGTTCGGCCCGGCGGCCGCTCCGCGAACCAGTGGAGCAAATAGCATAACATCGTCTGATCGAACAAATCATGTTCGAACCATAGCACGATCTCGTCGTACTTGCGAAAGGAAGCGAGCGTTTGTTCCTGCTCTTCGCTGCCGCGCACAAAGACCTCGCTAGGAACGCCCATAGCTTTCTCTAAGTATTGCGCGCGAACCGTCCGGTTTGCCGCTGCCGCCGCATCAAGGAACACGGGGCCTTCCGAGTAAACTTCCCGCCAAGCGAGAATATCGCCTTGCACGACGCCTTGCCGCAGCTTCTCCGCTACGGAATCGCCATTCGTAATATGCAGCACGTTTGCCCCTCCTTCATATAGGTGATGGAACACAGAGACGAAATCCGCTACCGGGAGTATGCCTTTCAGTTTGCTGCGAGCGTCAAAGAGCCGTTTCTTCCATACCGGTACGGCCGTGCCCAAGCAATCGGAAATTTCCTGAAGCGAATAGCCGTAAAAATAAAACAATTGAACCGCAATCCGCATATTCGGCGATAAAGCGGCGATGGAATCGTGAAGCAGCTTACGCATTTCTTTTCTTTCGACAATGTCGGGTATTCCCCATTCGTTACGGGCCGTCCCCTCGGCTTCATGAAGGGGTACCGTCGGGTGCTTTTTTTTGCGCAGGAGACGATGGCATTGGCGCACGACAATCACCTTGAACCAGCCCGGGAAGGCGTCCGGGTCCTTCAGCTTACCCAAGTGAAGGAACGCTTCCGTAAACGCCTCCTGAACCGCGTCCTCCGCCAAATGGGTATCACGCAGTTTTTCGTACGCGACCGAGTGCGCCATAGCCGTATAATGCCTGACGATCCGCTCGAATGCCGTTCGATCGCCTTCCTGCGCCTGTTCGATCCGTTGCCTCACTTGCCCTGGCTCCTTTCTTTCGTGCTCTATATAGAAGTGCCGACGAGGCGAATAAAGGTTACGAAAAGTTTATGAACATGGAAAAATAGTTTATGCCGGTAAGGATAAGCTGCGTTAAAGGTTCGCTTTCGAGGGGGGAGAGAGTCCTTACCGCTTATCGGCTTTATCCTCGTCCTGGAACGTGGAGCAAAGCACGAGACAAGTTTATCCCTTGTGGGGCCTCGACGCTTTCTCATTCCGGCGGAAATGCGACGGCGGGACGCCGTACAAGCTTCTGAACAGCTTGCTGAAAAAATAAATGTCGTTGTACCCGACCGCTTCCGCCGCCTGCGTGATGTTCATCGACGTTTCGGCCAGCAGCAGCTTGGCCCGTTCCATGCGCATACGGGTGATATACGCCTTAAGCGAATGGCCGGTATACTGCTTAAACAGGTTGCTTACATAACGCGGGGACAGCCCGGCGAGCTCGGCCAATTCCCGGTGGTCGATCGGCTGGCCGATCCGGTCGCGAATCCGGTCGATCGTATGATGCACGAGCTGCTTATGCTTCAGGGAGTGCCGGTCATGCGCTGCCGGACGGGCACCGGCACGGCGAAGCTGCAGGAAAATGAGCTGCATCAGATGATGGAATTCCTCGGCGGCAAACGGCTCCGGCCGGTCGGGTAGCTCCAGCAGCCGGTGCAGGTCGCGTTCGAAATGGTACGTATCGTCCATCAAAGTCAGACGCGGCGGAAAACCGAGAGTTTCCGGATCCAAGGGGACATCCCGCGGCCCCGTCACGCTAAAATGGATGAAAATAACGCCAAGCCGGTCGTCGGGATGCTGTGTCGCCGATACCCGGTCGCCGGGACGGAGCAGGAAGCAGGCGCCTTTATGCACGCGGTGCGGCGTACCGTTAATGAAGATCTCGCCTGTGCCGTTCAGCGCATACCACAGGTCAAAATCGCGCATCGGAGCCGGCCGCCAGCTCCAGCCGGGCTCGCAGCGCGCTTTGCCGCAGTTCATGCCGCTATGGAAAGCAAGATAGCCGAACGGATCAGGGACAACCGCTTCGTTCATCGGGAACCCCTCCTTTCCCTCCTAGAATAACACAAGGCTGAAAAGAACCGTTATGCATTTACATACAAAAAAAGCGCAGTTGCTGCCATTCTCCGGAATACGGGAAAATCGTAAGCTGAAAGCAAGGAAACGAATCCTATTTTCCAAGCCGGAGGGGTTAACGATGAAACAGAAGCTGGAAACGCCGGAAGAGATCAACCGCTTGCTTTACAGTTATTCCAAAGTCCACCGAAGCTACGGCTCCATGAAGGAAATGGGCGAGGATCAGGTAAGGGAATATAGACGGCAGGGATTTTTAGCGGCCGATAACGTGCTGGGGGAAGCGGAAATAACCGGCGCGGTGCAAGCGCTTATGGACAATCTTTTTGCGGAGAAGTCTGCGTTTAAAATTCAGTATACGAAGCCGAGGGAGACGCTTTCGACGAATCAGGAAAAAGAGCTGGCCGTACGGAAAATATATGAGTTTGTCGAGCATTCGGAAGCGCTTAGGGCGATCGCGTATCATCCGGACATCGTCTCGTTAGTGGAGCGGCTGATGGGGGAAAAGCCGAAGCTCATTCAGGATATGGCGCTGTTGAAGCCGCCGTTCGGGGGAGGCGAGAAGCCTTGGCACCAGGATATGGCTTACGGCGGTTTAACCTACGGGAAGCCGGTCGTCGGCGTCTGGATCGCGCTCGATGAAGCCGGCGTCGAGAACGGCTGCATGCAGGTCATTCCGCGCTCGCATATGGACGGCGGCATTCCGCATTATGCGGTCCGCGACTGGCAAATTTGCGATGCGAACGTGCCGGTGGAGCGCAACGTCATCGTGCCGCTGAAGCCCGGCGGAGCGCTGTTTTTCCACGGGCAGTTGGTGCACGGCACGGCGTATAATTTCTCGGACAAACGCCGCCGCGCGCTGCAGTTTCATTATGCGCCGGCCACGGCGGAGAAGGTGTCGCCGCAGGAATACAAGCGGATGTACACGAATGAAATGTCGGGGGCGGAATGCTAAGCTTCGTTAAAGCGAAGTTAGCAATGTCCGATAGCGATGCATAAAGCAGAAACGAAAAAGATGGCACGCCGCTTGAGGCGCATGCCATCTTTCTTTTTGTCGCACACTGTTATTGCACGGTAACGTTATCCAGCATCAAATATCCGATCGGATTGAGCCAGAAGCCTTTGACGCTTTTGGAGGAAACGGCAATGTGGTCGATCGTGCGGATCGGCACGACCGGCGCTTCCTTCATTTCGATTTCCTGGGCTTGCCCATAAATCGTTTTGCGTTTCTGTGCGTCCTTCTCGCGGCGTCCTTCCTCAATCAGCTTGTCCACTTGCGTATTCGTATAGAATGCAAGATTGCCTTTGCTGCCGTGGGAGCTGCTGTGGAACACGTTGTACTGGTTGTAATCCGCATCGCCGGTCGCATTGCCCCAGCCGCCATAGAACATGGCGTGATCGCCCTTGCCGGTAATATCCAGATAAGCGCCGTATTCCACGACTTTCACTTCGAGGTCGATGCCGATTCCTTTCAGCTGGGATTGCAGAACCTCGGCCACGTTTACGCGCTCTTTGCGGTCGTCGGTGACGATGGACGTTTTCAGCCCGTTCGGGTAGCCGGCTTCGGCCAGAAGCTGCTTCGCCTTATTGATGTTGTAGTCGTAATCCGTAAGGCTGGAGTTGTAGCCAGGCATTTTCGGCGAGAGCGCCGTCAGCGTCCGGCTGCCTACGTTATTGAATACGCCCTTGATAATGGAATCGCGCTCGATCGCATGGGCGACCGCTTGGCGGACGCGTACATCGTCGAACGGCTTCTTCTTGGTGTTAAAGCCGATATATTCGACGCCGAGACCTTCCGCCCGCGCGAGGGCCAGCGTGGACGACGATTGAACGCGGTTTAGCTCCGTAACCGGCAACTGGTCGGCGATTTGCGCTTCGCCGGCTTCGACCATCGCGACGCGCGTCGTGTCTTCCGGCACGACTTTGTACTGGACTTTGTCTACCTTCGGCTTTTCGCCCCAGTAGCCGTCGTTTTTGACCAGTACCATCTCTTGTCCCGGCGTCCACGACTGGAATTTGAACGGCCCGGTGCCGATCGGGTTTTTGGCCAGCTTGTCCGACTGCTCGGCGATCGCTTTCGGGCTCAGAATGCTGCCCTCGTTGCTTGCCAGAATGGAGAGCAGAGGCGTGTAGGGATAAGCCAGAACGAACTGCACCGTGTGCTCGTCGACGGCTTTGATTTCTTTTACCATCGAGAATTTGCCCGCGAGCGGCGAATTGACCTTCGGATCGAGCGCCCGTTCGAACGTTTTCTTGACCGCTTCCGCGTTAAACGGCGCGCCGTCGTGGAAAGTAACCCCGCTGCGCAGCTTGAATTCCCAAGTGACGTCGTCAACCGCTTTCCATTCCGTTGCGAGCGAAGGCTGGAATTCCATGTTTTTGTCGGTTTTGATCAGCCCCTCGTACACTTTGCCGAAAATGTAGTTGGACGACGGAATGTTCGTGATGAACTGCGGATCCAGATTGTTCGCGTCCGCCTTCCGTGCGACGACCAGCGTTCCGCCCGTTTTGGCCGTGCCGCCGGCATTGCCTTTGTCCGCATCCGTTTCCGGCTTGGACGCACATCCTGCAAGCGCTGTCGTAAATACGAGCGACAAGGCGAGGACGCTGCCAAGTACATGTTTTTTCTTCATGAAGATGCCCCCTAGTCCGTTTTTCGGCATATCTTCCATATGCTTAGCTGTATTATAAAAAATATTCTGACTTTTACCTTTCACGATCTTTACGTGTATTTACACTATCTTTACTTGTTGGCCGCCGGGGACGCCAAGCGACCGCAGTTCTAAATGACAAATGAAGGCTTATAAGATATGATTAGCAGGAAAATTGAATATAAGCTACTCAGGTGCCAATCATGATGATGCAGTTCGATAGGGAATCATGGATTGGTTAAAAGGGAAGCGGGTGAGAATCCCGCACGGTCCCGCCGCTGTATGAGAGGAGTTCTTGCTGGATGCCACTGGTGAATAAACCGGGAAGGCTGCAAGGGCGTTGATACTCGAGTCAGAAGACCTGCCTGGGAGGTACACCGATTGCTCTACGAGAGATAGGGGGGTGTTTATTTCGTGACCGCTTCTTTTTGCGTTCCATGGAGATAGCCTCTTAACGTTTTCAAGTTAAGGGTTTTTTTATGTTGGAAAGCATATTATCCATATTTCGGTAAACGTCCGGTGCCAAATGGCGGTTATTCTTGTTGCGATTTTTAGAAGTGAAAGGTAGGGAAAGAAAGTGAAGCAACGTAAATTATTTACTTGGCTGCTGATTGTCAGCCTGTTCTTATCCATGTTCCAAATAAACGCATGGAAGACCTACGCCCAAGAGTCCGGATCCGGGCCGAAGGGATTCGTCACCCTGTCGGTAGAGATATTCACGTTAGGTCAAGGCTATTACCGGGAACCGATGAAGGTGCCGTTCTACGAAGGAGACAACGGGGCCGCCTTGCTGGTACGCGAGCTCGGCCAGAACAATATAAAGAACACGGGAACCGCCGAACATTACTTTTATCTGTCCAAGGTCAAGGATGTTACGAGCAGCGTATATGTGCCCCAATACATCGTCGACCAAGTCGCCTTAGGCGGTGGACAAATCGAATCCAAAAGGGACCCGGAGTGGTTAGGGGAATTCGACTATACGCCGATGTCCGGTTGGATGTACGCGGTCAACAATGTATTTCCTAACGTCGGCTTTTCGGATTACATTCCCGAAGACGGAGACGTCATTCGTACGCAATTCACCGTTTATGGGTTCGGCTCCGACCTTGGGAATACATGGGGCTCCGGCTATATCGATACCGCCAACAAAGACGCGTTAACGGCGGTAATCGCGAAGATCAACAGCGCCCCGAATAAGGATGCGCTGCTGGCCGATCCTGCCGTCAGGTCTTCGTACGAGCAAGCGTACGGCGTACTCGCAAATATGGAGAGCACGCAAGCTAACGTCGATCTTGTGATGTCGAAGCTGGACAATGAATTGGGATGGGACCATGTCAAACCGGAATTGTCGATTCAAGGCTTATCGGATCAACAAGAATTTACAACCAAACGGATTTCCTTCCAAGCTAGCGCAACGGACAACGTCACATCCGGCATCGTTCCGGAAGTAAAAGTAAACGGTAACGCGATTCCGGGAACGAGCGGAGTATTCCATGCCGATCTGATCGATGGAACGAATACGATCGACATAACGGCGGCGGATGCCTCGGGCAATCGGGTTAAGCAAATCTTCACGGTCTACTACAACATCGGGGCCGTTACGAACGACCAGCTGAATAAAAATCTTGCCTATATGCTTGGCACGGTGACGAATCCGACCTTCGGAACGCTTGGGGGAGAATGGTCGATTCTATCTCTGGCCCGCGGAAATTATTCGGTGCCGAACAGCTACTACATGACCTACTATAAGAACATCGTAAACAAGGTCAAGGAATTGATGGCCAAAAACAACGGTGTCCTGGACAAAAACAAAAGTACGGAACATGCCAGATTGATCCTTGGCCTGGCTTCCATCGGCATCGATTCGCGGGATGTTGCGGGCTACGATATAACCAAAGCGCTGTCCGATTACGATTACGTCCTGAAGCAAGGCATTAACGGGCCGATTTTTGCGCTAATCGCCATGAATGCCGTAAATTACGAATTTCCTGCGGCTGACGCAGGGAAGAATCAAGCGACTCGCGAGAAGCTGATTGATTATATTTTGAGCAAGGAAGTCAACAAAGATACGGCGAATGCGGGCGGTTGGGCGCTCGGGGTCGCGAAGGCCGATGTAGACTTGACGGCAATGGCCCTGCAGGCGCTTGCTCCCTATTATTTAACGAACGATAAAGTGGCTGCCGCAGTAGAACGCGCGCTTACTTGGCTGTCTTCCGTTCAGAACGAAACAGGCGGATTTGCGAGTTACGGGACCGTAAACAGCGAAAGCATCTCGCAGGTTATCGCCGCGGTATCGGAAATCGGGTTCAATCCTTCCTCCGATCCGAGATTTGTTAAAAACGGCCATTCGGCGGTTGACGCTCTGCTGACATTCGTCGCGCCTGAGGGCGGCTTCAAGCATGTCATGTCGGAAACGAAAGCAAATAGCATGGCGACCGATCAGGGGACCTATGCGCTCGTATCTTTCAATCGGATGACGCAAGCCGCCAATCGGCTTTACGATATGACGGACGTGCTTCCGTTCCCGCTGCCGGGGAATCTCGACGAGATCGAAATGGCTTTGTCTGCAGGGGATCGGCCTAACGTAAACGTTCCGCCTAGCGGGTACGTATATTCGTTATCAATTACCGAAGCGGATTCGAATAAAGACATAACCGTCCAAGTTCCGGGCGATTCGTCATCAACCATTAAACTGAATGTGCCCGCCAACACCGGCCTTCCGGCGATTTCGGCGGTAAGAGGCGGCACAGCGGCCCATATCCCGAAAGGGACGTCACTCGTCAGCGGCAGCCCGCTTTCGGTTGAATTGTTATCGAAGGCGGACGTAACGGACACGGTCCGGCAGCTCGTCAACGGTATCGTTCCGGATGGAAAGAAACTCGATTCGATTGCCGCCGCGTTCAAGATGGGCGGTACGTCGGGCATTACGTTCGATCGGTTCATTACGTTAACGTTCTCCGGGATGAAGGGGAAAGATGCCGCATATATCCAGAACGGGACGGCCCGCGCCATACAGAAGTTTGCAAACGATTCGGATGGAAGCGGCAGCGGTAAGAACGAGTATGCCTTTGACAGCGGCAACGATCTAATTGTTAAGACCAAGCATTTTACCGACTTCGTTGCATTCGCAACAAACGTTGTCGGGACGCCGGGCGAAGGCGGAGGAACCGACCCTCAGCCTGTAAAGCATGTCACTCTATCCGTAGATAAAGCGACAATCCATAAAGGATATGTCATGAATCCCGCATCCGTGGAGCTGCAGTCCGGAGATACGGTATGGAGCGTACTGCAAAGAGAGCTGAATGCAAGAAGCATCCCTTACGCCTTTACATGGACTCCGAAATACAATAGCGTCTATGTGCAATCCATCGCAGGAGACGGCGAGTTCGACCATGGCAGCGGCAGCGGATGGATGTACAACGTAAACGGTACCTATCCGAACTATGGGGCGAGCGTTTACATCCTTTCGGGCGGCGATACCGTCCAGTGGCGGTATACGACGAATTTGGGCGAGGATTTGGGAGAACCCCCTTATGTGCCGACAGACCCAAGCCCGAACCCCAACCCAAACCCAGGCCCGAATCCGAGCATAGACCCGAGTACAAAACCTGGTGACAAGACGCCTATCATTGCCGTACCGGCGGATTTGCAAAAGGATTTTATCCAAACCATCACGAAGCAGCAGCAAGGAACCGACAATATTACCCTGACGATTCCCGATGTGAAGCCGAAGGTCATTCTGAATGTGAAGGATGTTCAAGACGGCATCCCGATGATTACGGTACAGAAAGGGGAGCTCTCGCTTGTCATCGACAAGGGCACGAGGCTGAAGGCGGGGGACGGCGGCATCGAGCTCTTTACGACGGTAAATGCCGAAGATGCGTCCTTGTTGGCGCAGGTCAAGGGGAGCTTACATACCGGCGATCGGCTGGAGAAAATAAGCCATGCCTTCATCATGGGAGGCTCGAATCAGTCGTACTTGTTCGACAAGCCGCTTACCTTGACGATCAAGGGAGGGAAAGGGCAGCAGGCCGGGTTTATCGAAGACGGTACATTTACGCCGATCGTTATGTATGATTCCGAGGAACAGGGCGAACAAGCGACCAAAGGCAGCGAGAAAATCACGTATGCTTTCGTCAAAGGCAACGATCTCGTGATCAAGACGAACCACTTCACATCGTTCGTCGCGTATGCGGCCAGTCGACTGGAAGCGGCGGGCGGTATGGATTTGACGAAGCGGTATTCGGATGCCGGCGAGATCGCGAGCTGGGCGTATGGCCCGATCGGCGAGGCGACGCAGCGCGGATTCGTCGAAGGCAGCGACGGCATGCTGAAGCCGAAATCCGCCGTGACAAGAGCGGAGTTCACCAAGCTGCTTGTATCAGTATTGGGAATGGTAAAGCCGGCGGGCGATCCGTCCCGATTCGAAGATGTCAAGGCAGGCCAGTGGTTCTATCCTTATGTAAACGCCGCTTATCAAGCCGGATATATCGACGGATACGATGGCCGGTTTTATCCGGACGATACGATTACCCGCGAACAAATGGCCGTCATCGTGAATCGGGCATTGGGCATGCAGTCTTCGGCATCGGCCATCGCGCTGAATGATCTGGACGAAGTCTCCTCGTGGGCAAAAGCGGATGTACAGACGATTGCCGCTCATGAATTGATGACGGCGGACTTGGACGGTCGCTTCCATCCAAGCGGCACGGTGACGCGTGAAATGGCAGCCGTCGTGGCGATGAGGGCATTCGATTATGAACGCACCCACGCTAAAGACAACCAAGCGGACACCCGCAAGCAGCAGGCCGTGAAGAAGCAAATTGAGGCAACGGCCGTCTACATGCAGCAGACGATAACCGATCCGGCCGTAGCCAGCATCGGCGGGGAATGGACCGTACTGGGATTGGCGCGTTCCGGCGTTCAAGTTCCGGACTCCTATTATGCCAAGTATTATGCCAATCTGGAGCAAACGCTGAAAGAGAAAGCGGGTAAACTGCACGCGGTCAAATATACGGAATACGACCGCGTTATACTGGCGCTGACTGCCATCGGCAAAGGCATTAACGACGTGGCGGGGTATTCGATGATCGAGCGTCTCGCCGATTTTGATACCTTGATTAAACAGGGCATCAACGGACCGATCTTCGCGCTGATCGCTTTGGACAGCAAAAAGTACGAGATCCCCGCCGTTCCGGGCGCCAAAACGCAGACGACCAGAGAGAAGCTAATCGACTTCATTCTGAATCGCGAGATTACGAACGGAGGATGGGCGCTTGGCGAGAATGCCGCCGTACCGGATCCGGACATCACGGCAATGGCGATACAAGGACTGACTCCTTATTATGAATCGAACAAGACGGTGCGGGCCGCTGTGGACAGAGCAGTCGCCTGGCTATCCCAAAATCAACAAGCGGACGGCGGGTATGCCAGCTGGGAATCCGCCAACTCGGAGAGCGTGGCTCAAGTCGTCGTCGCGCTGTCGGGCTTAGGCATCGATCCGCATGCCGATCCGACATTCGTGAAGAACGGCCGCTCTGCGGTCGACGCTTTGCTTGGCTTTGCCGCGAAGGGCGGAGGCTTCTACCATATCATGCCGGGCGGCATCGATAATGGCGGCGCCAAACCGGGGGATGTCGACCCTATGGCGACGGATCAGGCGATGTATGCGCTCGTCGCCTACGACCGGTATTTGAACGGTCAACCCCGCCTTTATGACATGACGGACGTATGAAACCGACAATGAAAAAATGGCTTGCAGCCATAGGCATCGTCTGTCTGCTAACGATCGCGTTCTTCTGGGGCGGTACCGGTCGCGACGAGAAGGCGCAGATCGCCGACAGGGGGCCCGAAACGAAGGCCGTACAGGCGACAGCGTCGCCCCAGCCTACGGCTGCGCCGGCCGTTACCGAACAGCCTAAGGCCGATAACGGCCAAACGCCAAGCGATTCCGGGAGGAGCGGGGAAGAATCCCCGGCTTCTACCCCGGCTCCTTCGACGGAATCTGTCCCTGAGAAGGCGCCGTCGGCAGCGCCGGGAGCGGAACTAAAGCCTGACCCGGCTCCGGCCGGCACTAAGGCTCCTGTGAAGGATGCCGCGGATAAAACGGATGAGACGGCGTCCGCTTCTTCGTCCGCGAAGCCGCCGGCTGAACAGCCGGGCGAGAACGCATCGGACAAAAAAGACAAATATTTGACCGATCCGGTTCCGGAGGGCAAGCCGAAGCCTGTCGAATGGCAGGACGTCACCGTCGATAAGAAAAAGCCGCTGACGGCTACCTTGTCCGTCACGAGCAAGACGATTCTCGATCATCTCAAGCAGTTTAACAAGGATAAACTGGAGGTTCTGCCGGAGGACGGCGTTATCTACAAATCCCAGACCGTCACGTTTTATGAGGGTGAGTCCGTATTCGACGTGCTGCTGCGAGAGATGAAAAAAAACAAGATCCATATGGAATTTTCGATGACGCCGATCTATAACAGCAACTATATCGAGGGCATTAATAATATTTACGAGTTCGATTGCGGCGAGTTAAGCGGATGGGTGTATAAAGTAAACGGCTGGTTCCCGAACTATGGATGCAGTCGGTACATGCTTAAGGACGGCGATGTTGTCGATTGGGTGTACACCTGCGATTTGGGCCGGGATATCGGCGGCGACCAAGCGGCGACGGGGGCAGTGAAGTGAAGAGAGACCCGTTCGCCTCGTTTCATCCTTTCGTCAACTTCGCTTATTTCGCGGCAGTGCTCGCATTCGGGATGTTTTTTACGCATCCCGTCTTTCAATCGATCTCGCTCGTAAGCGCCGTTGTTTATTCGGTCTTGTTGAACGGCAGGAGAGCCGTGAAGTTCAATTTGCTCTATTTGCTGCCGCTGCTGCTGATCATGGCCGTCCTAAACCCGGTATTCAACCATGCCGGCGTAACGATTCTATTCTATCTCAAGAACGGGAATCCGGTTACGCTGGAATCCATCCTGTACGGCTTGTCGGCGGCATGCATGTACGTGACGGTCATCGTTTGGTTTTCGTGCTATAACGCCGTCATGACGTCGGATAAATTCATCTACTTATTCGGCCGGATCATGCCGGCCTTATCGCTGATTTTCTCGATGGCGCTGCGTTTCGTTCCGAGGTACCGCAGCCAAATCAAAGCGATATCGAATGCGCAGAAATGCATCGGAAGGGACGTATCGCAAGGGAGCATAGGAAGACGCGCGCGCAACGGGATTCGCATACTCTCGGTCATGACCACCTGGGCGCTGGAAAATGCGATCGAGACGGCCGATTCCATGAAGTCGAGAGGCTACGGGCTGCCGAACCGCACGAGCTTCTCGACGTTCCGGTTCGACGACCGGGACAAAGCGGTGTTCGCCATCTTGGCGGGCCTTGTTGCGCTCGTCCTGGCCGGTGCCGCGGCAGAGGAAAACACGATTCGGTATTTCCCTTCGATTCACGCGAAAGAGCGTTCGCCCTTCGGCATTGCGGTATTCTGCGCCTATTCCGCACTCTGTCTCATGCCTGTGGTAATTCGGATCGTGGAGGATATCAAATGGAAATATATCGCATCAAAGATGTAAGCTTCGCTTTTCCCGGGCAAGAGAAGAATGCGCTGTCCCATATCCGGCTTACGATCGGCAGCGGGGAATTCGTCGCGATATGCGGCATGTCGGGCGGCGGCAAGAGCACGCTGCTCAGGCACCTGAAGTCATCGCTTGCCCCGCATGGACGGCGCACCGGCGGGATCGACTTTCTGGGGAGGCCGATCGAGGAGGCGGACCAGCGAACGCAAGCCTCGCAGATCGGGTTCGTGCTGCAAAGCCCCGACAACCAGATCGTGACGGATAAAGTATGGCACGAGCTCGCCTTCGGCCTGGAGAGCTTGGGCTGCGATCAGCAAACCATTCGCTTACGTGTGGCCGAAATGGCCAGTTTCTTCGGCATTCAGACCTGGTTTCATAAGCATGTGTCCGAGCTGTCGGGGGGACAGAAGCAGCTGCTGAACTTGGCTTCCGTTATGGCCATGCATCCGTCCGTACTGATTCTCGACGAGCCGACCTCGCAGCTGGACCCGATTGCGGCCGTAGACTTTCTGGAGACCGTCAGCAAAATCAACCGCGAGCTCGGTACGACCGTTATCATGACCGAGCACCGGCTTGAAGAGGTGCTTCCGATCGCGGACAGGCTTATCGTGCTCGACGAGGGAGCCGTGATCGCGGACGATAGGCCGCAGACGGTGGGGGAGCGGCTTCGCGCGGAACGGCATCCGCTCTTTGCTTCCATGCCCGCTCCGATGCAGATTCATGCGGGTGTTGCCGATTTCTCGGCAGCGGGCGCGCCGGGGCCCCTGACGGTCAAACAGGGACGCCAGTGGCTGCATGCGTATTTGGACGGTAAGTCAGGGCAAACGGCCGGTGTGGAAGAAGCTGCGGAAAGTCCAAAAGAGGGACCGGTCGCGATCCGCTTCAAGGACGTCTGGTTCAAATACGAGAAGGACGGGCCGGATACGATTAAGGATTTGTCGCTGGACGTGCGGGAAGGACAATTTTATTGCCTCGTCGGCGGGAATGGCACGGGGAAGACGACCGCCCTGTCTCTCATAAGCGGCATACTTCGTCCTTATCGCGGGAAAGTGCTGATCGACGGCCATAACCCGGCAGCGATGAGCGCAGCCAAGCTGTTTACGAACCGGCTGGGCGTCCTCCCGCAGAACCCGCAATCGTTATTCGTCAAAAAGACGGTGGAGCTCGATCTATACGAGATGCTGTCCGACTCGAAGCTGACGAAGGAGCAGAAGACGGATAAAATCCGTTCCGTCGTCCGTTTCGCCGAGCTGGAGCATGTGCTGCCCATGCATCCGTACGACTTGAGCGGCGGAGAACAGCAGCGAGCGGCGCTCGCCAAGGTGCTGCTGCTGGAGCCGCGAATATTGCTTCTCGACGAGCCGACCAAAGGGCTGGACGGCTTTTTTAAAGAGAAGCTGGGTTCGCTGCTTAAGAAACTAAACAAAGAGGGCGTCACCATCGTCATGGTCTCCCACGATATTGAATTTTGCGCCAAGTATGGGGAGGTGTGCGCGATGTTCTTCGACGGAAACATCATGACGTCGAATTCCACGAAGAAGTTTTTTGCGGGAAACAGCTTTTATACGACGGCGGCTAACCGGATGGTACGCCACATTTGGCAAGACGCCGTGACGATAGAGGGCGTGATCGAGCTATGCCGGAACAGCCGGTAAACGAGCACCGCCTGAGCAGGCGAACCTTGCTCGCGTCGGCGCTTATCCTCATCGTCATCCCGGCTACGATTCTGCTGGGGATATTCGTGCTGGACGACCGCAAATATTACTTTATCAGCTTGCTTATTTTGTTATACACGATGCTTCCTTTCGCTATGGTATTCGAGAAACGCAAGCCGCAAGCCCGGGAGCTCATCCTCATTGCGGTGATGGCTTCCAATGCCGTGGCCGGCAGGGCAGCGTTCTTCATGGTACCGCAATTCAAGCCCGTCGTCGCCATCGTCATTATCGCCGGAGTAAGCCTCGGCGCGGAAGCGGGGTTTCTTACCGGAGCGGTCGCGGGCTTCGTCTCGAATTTTTTCTTCGGCCAAGGGCCGTGGACGCCTTGGCAAATGTTTTGCTTCGGCCTGATCGGGTTTCTGGCGGGCATATTGTTCAAGAAAGGATGGCTTAAGCGTACGCGGCTCTCCTTGAGCCTGTTCGGCGGTTTTTCCACGTTCATCGTATATGGGGGCATTATCAACATCGGCTCCGTTATGATGTTCACGCCGATATTTACTTGGGAGACATTGATTGCGGCTTATGCTTCGGGCTTCTGGTTCGATATGGTGCATGCGATCGCCACCGTGTTCTTCCTCTGGATTCTTTCGCGGTCGATGATGGAGAAGCTGGACCGGGTTAAAAGCAAGTACGGGTTAATGGAGCCTTAGAAAAAAGCGTTGCCTAAACAATCCAAGAGCGCCGAACGGCGCTCTTATTTCGGTTATCGGCGCTGTGAAAACAATTCATTTTTAAATCCTGTATCTGCCATTGACTTCGTTCTGCTGACACGTTATGATAGGTGCAAATATAACTTAAACGTTTCAGTAAAGACATTACTTAAACGTATAAGTAATACTTAAACGATTAAGTTAAATCATTGGGGGGAAACGTATGTCTAAACGTTCTTTGATTATTACCGCACTTGCCGTCCTTACCAGCGTTTCGGTTTTACCCGCCTGCGGCAAGAACGTAAGTCCGCCTGCCGCTCAAGAGCAAGGCAGTCCGTCCGAAGGAACCGTCAAGCAAGAAGGGCTGAAGCCGGAGACCGGCGCGCAATTACTCGTTTGGGAATCGAAGGGACCGGAATTGGATTATTTGAAAGCGGTCGCAGAACAGTTTGAGAAAGAGTACGGAGTCAAAGTGAAGGTGGAGCCCGTTCCCGCCATCGATTCCGTGAAGAAGCTGACGACGGACGGTCCGGCCGGAATCGGCGCCGACGTCTTCTCCGCGCCGCACGATCATCTCGGCAATGCCGTAATGGCGGGGCTCGTGCTGCAGAACGACGTTTTCGACGAGAAAGCCAAGAACGAATACATGGCATCGGCCATCGAAGGCGTCAGCAACAAGGGCACGCTGTACGGGTTTCCGACGGCGATCGATACGTACGCGCTTTTCTACAATAAGAGCCTCATGCCCACGGCGCCCAAAACGTACGAGGAAATCGTCAAATTCGCCGCAACGTACAACGATCCGAAAAACAAAAAGTATGCGTTCATGTGGAATGTCGGCCAGCTGTATCAATCTTATTCGTTTCTTGCCGGTTACGGCGGGTATGTGTTTGGCAATAACGGTACTGACGCGAACGATATCGGCTTGAACAATGAAAAATCGGTCGAAGGCGCAAAATACGTACAGTCGCTTAAGCAAATCCTTCCTTTAAATACGAATGACATCAACGACAATATCATTACGGGCTTTTTCCAGGAAGGGAAGACGGCTGCCGTGATCAACGGACCGTGGCTGCAATCGAGCCTGACCCAAGTAGGGTTCGAATACGGCGTCGCTCCGCTGCCGCTGCTGCCGAACGGCCAGCATCCGAAAAGCTTCTCGGGCATTCGCGGGCTGTACGTCAATTCGTACACGAAGTATCCGGCCGCGGCAAAGCTGTTTGCGAGCTATGCGACGAGCAAGCCGAATTTGTCCAAACGTTTCGAGATGACGAAGCAGCTTCCTCCGAGAAAAGACTTGATGGACGATCCGATCATTACGAAGGACGCCAACGCTTCCGCATTCCTGGAGCAAGCGAAGTATTCCACCCCGATGCCGTCCATTCCGGAGATGGGCAACGTGTGGGTGCCGGCAGGCACCGCGCTAGCCACTCTATGGAACGACAATAAAGACCCGGGCACCGTCTTGAACAGCGCGGTAGACCAAATCAAAACGGCAATCAAGACGAAGAAATAAGGCGGTTTTGCGTATGCAATCGAATCAAGGCGCTTGGCGGCACCGGACGAAAGCCGCCTTCTTTTCCGCAATATTCATCGGGCTAGGCCAGCTTTACAACAGGCAGTACGTCAAAGGCTTGTTGTTCATGATCATGGCGCAGCTGTTTTTCTGGAACTTTTACCCGATCGCCTACAAAGGCATTTCCGGTCTTATTACGCTAGGGTCGGTTCCTACACGGGTGGTCGGCGGCAAAATCGTTCAGGGTGACCATTCCATCTTTATGCTGATCAACGGACTCATTACGCTTGTTATCGTCCTGTTGTTTGCGGGCTTCTACGCGATGAACATTTACGACGCCCGCAAGAACGGAGGCATTCGGGATGAAGGAAAGCGTGTCCCGGGGTTCGGCGACTCGCTCCAAACGGCCAAATTTCGGCATCTGCCCTATTTGCTGCTCTTGCCGGCCGTCGGCTTCGCGCTTTTCGTAACCGTGATTCCGCTGGTGTTCAATGTGCTGATCGCCTTTACGAATTATTCCGCGCCGGCCCACATTCCCGACCGCTCGCTGGTCGATTGGGTAGGGCTCCGAACGTTTACCGATCTGTTCGTCCAAGAGGCGTGGAGATCGACGTTTCTCGGCATATCGGTCTGGAACATCGCCTGGGCGGGGGCTTCGACCGCTACGGTTTTTTTCGGCGGCCTGCTGCTGGCGATGATGGTGAACCACCCGGGCATCCGGTTCAAGCGGTTTTGGAGAACGGTTTTCATTTTGCCGTGGGCGGTGCCGCAGTTTATCTCGATTCTCGTGTTTCGGGTGCTGCTCAACGGGTCGTTCGGTCCGGTCAACGATATGCTGGTGAAGCTCGGTGTAGAGCCGGTGCCCTGGCTGTCCGATCCGGCAATGGCGAAGGTGACGGTCGTACTCGTCAACATGTGGTTCTCCACCCCGTTTCTGATGGCGCTGATGTCGGGCGTATTGACGACGCTGCCTCGCGATTTGTACGAAGCGGCCGAGGTGGACGGAGCCTCCGGACGGCAAAAGTTTGTCGGCATTACTCTGCCTCTCGTGTTGACGGCAACCGCTCCGATTCTCATCATGCAGTTTGCTTTTAACTTCAACAATTTCAATCTGATTTATTTGCTGACAGACGGGGGCCCGGACAACACCGGCTATTATTACGCGGGAAGCACCGATCTGTTGATCTCGTGGATTTTCAAGATGACGCTGAACCAGAGCCAATTCAACATGGCTTCGGCCGTGTCCATCCTGATGTTTCTGTTCATCGCGGCGTTTTCCTTATGGAATTACAGGCGAATGAAGTCTACCCAAGAAGAGGATATGGTCTGAATGTCGAAGCTGAAAAATAAGTTGGTCGTAGCCGGCATTTACGCGATTTTCGTGCTGCTGCTTATAGCGATTTTCTATCCGATCGTGTGGGTCGTCGGAACGTCGCTCAATCCGGGCACGGCGCTGCTGGTCAGCAGCATGTTTCCCGCCCATCCGACGATCGGTCATTACGTCGAGCTGATCCGCCAAACCGATTTCGTGCTGTGGTACGGCAACACGATCAAGATCGCCGTTTCGAACGCGGTGTTGTCGACGGCATTGGTTGCCGTGACGGCATACGCCTTCTCCCGGTTCCGGTTCGCAGGCAGGAAACAAGGCTTGATGGTGCTGCTGATTTTGCAAATGTTTCCCGGCTTCTTGTCCATTATGGCGATTTTTGTGCTGCTGCTGCAAACGAAGATGCTCGATACCCATCTCGGCATCGTGCTCATTTACGCCGGGGGAGCCGTATCGATGGGAACGTGGGTGATGAAAGGCCATTTCGATACGATTCCGCGAAGCCTGGAGGAAGCGGCCTTTTTGGACGGGGCGACGCATATGGACATCTTTTTCAAAATTATTTTCCCGTTGTCGCTGCCGGCCATTACATTCGTTGCGCTGAACAGCTTTATTACGCCGTTTATGGATTTCATTTTGCCGCAAATCATCTTGCGGTCGTCCGACAAAATGACGCTGGCCCAAGGCTTGTACAATATGGTCGCCAACGAGACGAACTCCAGCTTCCCCTTATTCGCCGCCGGCGCGGTACTCGTAGCCCTGCCGATTACATTCCTTTATATGTATTTCCAAAAGTATTTGATCGGCGGACTTGCGTCGGGTGCCGATAAAGGCTGACGGGAAGCGGGGGAATAAGCGTAATGGACAGAGAGAATTTTGCGAATGGATGGAGGGAGGAGTAACCATGCTCGTTGAAGCGATTTATCATCGGTCTGCGGACAGCTATTGCTATGCCTACGACGAAAATACCGTCCATATTCGGCTGCGCGCCAAAAAAGACGATCTGTACGCCGTCAGAGCTTTATACGGGGATAAGTACGATTGGGCGAACACCGCCTCGGAAACGCATCTGCACAAGATAGCGACCGACGAGCTGTTCGATTACTGGCAGGCGGAGCTCGCGCCTCCGCATTTCAGGCTCCGGTATGCGTTCGAGCTCGTTTCGGGCAAAGAGAAGCTGTGGTATACGGAGCAAGGCTTTTCGGAGCAAAAACCGCAGGATCCGCTCACCTTTTTCGATTATCCGTTTATTTGGCCGACCGAGGTGCTGCAGCCGCCGGATTGGGTTAAAAAGGCCGTCTTTTATCAAATTTTTCCCGAACGGTTCGCGAACGGCGATAAGACGAACGACCCTGCGCATGTTCGCCCTTGGGAGCAGGACGATCCGGGTCCTTACGATTATTACGGCGGAGATCTGCAAGGCGTGCTGGACCGCATCGATTACCTGCATTCGCTCGGCGTAGGGGCCGTATATTTTACGCCTCTATTCGAGGCAAACACCAACCATAAATACGATACCGCCGATTATTACAAGGTCGATCCGCATTTCGGCGACGCGGCGTTATTGAAGAAACTCGTTCAAGCCTTTCACGCGCGGGGCATACGCGTCATCTTGGATGCGGTATTCAATCATAGCGGAGGCGGGTTTGCTCCATTTCGGGATGTGCTGGAGAAGGGCCGGGAGTCGGTCTACTGGAATTGGTTCCATATGAAGGACAGCCCGGCAGCCGACGGGGCGACTCCGTCCTATCACTGCTTTGCGTTCGAGTCCCATATGCCCAAGCTGAATACGGCCAACCCGGAAGTGCGGGCCTACTTGCTCGACGTTGCGCGGTATTGGGTCAAGGAATGTGACATCGACGGCTGGAGACTGGATGTGGCGAACGAGGTCGACCACGAATTTTGGCGGCATTTTCGCCGGGAGCTGAAATCGCTCAAGCCCGACTTTTATATTTTGGGCGAAATATGGCATGACGCGATGCCGTGGCTGCGGGGAGATCAGTTCGATGCGGTGATGAACTATCCGGCGACGGAAGCCGTTCTTCAGTTTTTTGCCAAGGACGACATCGATGCGGAAACGTTCTCGTTCCGAATCAACCGGCTTCTGGCGAGCTATCCGCAGCAAGTGAACGAAGCGGCGTTCAATATCGTCGGCAGTCATGACACGCCCCGCCTGCTCACGGCCGCGCACGACGAACGTAAGGCCAGGCAGGCCGTATTGTTTCAGTTTATTTTGCCGGGCGCGCCGTGCATTTATTACGGAGACGAAGTAGGCATGACAGGCGGAGCCGACCCCGACTGCCGCAAACCGATGGTTTGGGATACGCAGAGACAGAACGGCGAGCTTCTCGGCTTTTACCGTGAGCTGATAGCGCTGCGTAAGGCGCATCCCGCCCTGCAGGAAGGCTCGTTCGAAATCGTTTACGCCCGGGACCGCCAGCTTGTGGCTCGAAGACGGCACGCAAGCGAGCACGTTTACGTTTGTTTCAATCATAGCGACGGTGAGAAACGGCTGACGTTCGCAATCGAACCGCAAACGCCGCCTGTTCCGATCTGGGGCAAAGGCAAAGCCCGGATGGACGAGGCTGCGATGACCGTAACCTTGCCGCCGTTCGGTTGGCTCGTACTTGCTGCACCCGGAGCGATTGACAAAACGGATGTCGTGTGATTAAATCGACTGAAACGTTTAAGCAAGGGCGGATGAAGAAGATGAAAAAAGCGACAATCAAAGATATCGCAAAAGCGGCCGGCGTATCGATCGCGACGGTTTCCTATATATTGAACGACGTCAAGACGCAGTCGATTTCCGACGAGACGCGTGTCAAGGTGCTGAAAATCGCTCAGCAGCTGCACTATGTGACGAACCGGAGCGCCCGTTCCTTGAAGCTGCAAAAAACCGGGCTGATCGGTATTTTATTGTTCAAGGATTTGGAACCGAAGCCGTGGTCCGATCTGAATTACGTCAAAACGTTATACCGGATCGAGCAGCTGTGCGGCGAGCGGGGTTACCATGTCATTTTTATGCAGATCGACGGGGACGCTCCGTCCTACGACATGATTCGAGAACGGAATTTGGACGGCGTCTTCCTGATAAACGTAGATCAAGAGCGGTTCGCAACCATATCCCGTTACTTCGGGTTCGGGATTCCGGTGTTTGTCGTGGACAGCCATATCGAAGATACGCTATTTCACAAAATCATCCCCGATTTCGAAAAAGGCTTTCGGTCCGCGAACGCGAGGCTCGGCGAAACGCCGGAATTTCTGGTGATGGACGCCTATAACGACGCGGCGCTCGTCGGCATCGTCAAGCGCCTGTCGGGCTTGGACGAAGCGAGGATTCACGTGTACGAAAGCAAGGAGGGCTTGAATGCCTTTCTGTCCAAAATTCCCGAGGGCAGTCCCGGGATCGTCGTTAACGAATTTTTGGCGAACGAAGTGCTGTGGACGCACGAGCATATAGCCGTTCTATGCACAAGCCATTACCCGGACATCGTGCCGGCGAAGGTTGCGAAAATAACGTACGAGTTGAACTTATATAAACAGGTTGTGGACATGATGGACCGCAACATTCACGATGCGGATTACAGCAATCCCGACAAATTTATCTATTTGTCCGTTTCATCGTGAGGATCGGATAGGAGGAAGCACCCGGTGAAGGCATCGCGGTTAATCGAAATCAAACATTTTCATTCGGCTATTTTGAATAACGATCGCGATATGTTCGTTTATTTGCCCCCGAGTTATGAAGGTCAGGCCGAGAAACGGTATCCGGTTCTGTACATGCATGACGGGCAGCACGTTTTCTTTCAAGATCGGAAGGGCGAGTCTTGGGACGTTCATCTTGCCGTGGACCGGCTGGTTGCGGAAGGGAAGATGCGGGAAATTATCGTAGTCGCGGTTTCGCATGTAGAGGATGCAAGGATCGCCGAATACATGCATGCAAATCCCGGCGGGCATAACGTGTTCGATACGACGAACCAAGGCGAGCTGTACGAGCAATTTCTTCTCCAAGAAGTAAAGCCCTATATCGACAGGGAATTCCGGACCTTGCCGGACAAAGCGAATACCGCTTTGATGGGATCGTCCGCCGGCGGACTGGTGTCGTACAATATCGGCTTCCGCCATCCGGACATTTTCGGCATGATCGGGGCGTTATGTCCGTTCTTCGTCAGCGTAGATTCGGCCACCATGGAGGAGCGTTGGTTAAGCGAGGTGTACACGGGGAAAGGGGCCCGGAAAATTTGGATGGACGTCGGGGATTCGGAAGGGTTTACCGTTATGGAAAAGCATGTGCGCCATGTCGCAGAGGTTCTCGTTCAGTCGGGCTACAAGCCAGGAGACGACTTCATGTACTTCCTTGCGGTCGGATCCGGACATTCCCAGACGGATTGGGCTGCCAGGGTCCATGCACCGCTTCTCTACTTCTTCGGTGATATCGGTACTCCGGTGCGCATCGAGCTGCACGGTCCCGGTGTCATCGGACTGGAAGGGCCGAGAGGTACGCTGAACCCGGTCGTCCATTATGACAGCGGCTTTATGATGACGGATTTGGACGCCCGCTATGAAGTGTCCGTTCCGGGGATCGTCGAGGTAAGCGGGGACGGTAACCTGCTGCCTAAGAAGACGGGCAGTGCGACGGTCACTTATTTCGGGCATCAATTGACGGCGAGTCTCGATATCGCTGTCGTTCCGTACATTTCCGATACGGTCACGGTTCAGATGTACGTGAAGGTACCGGAAAATACGCCGCCGACTGAACAATTGTATGCCGGCATCGAGCTGCCTCCGATTCGCGAAGGGCTGTTCGGCGGAACGTTCGAGGTGCCGAGAAACGTTTCTTTCGTATTTCGTATTTCCCGGGGGCTCGGCAAGCACGAGACCGATCGGCAAGGCAGGGAAATTCCATATCGGACGTTTACGGCGGACGACGGATTGCTGCTGCACTACGAGGTGGAAAACTGGGTGGATTTCGTAGCCGAGCGCTTATTGGGGTGATGACGATGACTAATGGATCGACGATTTTGCGAATCGAAAGCTTTTATTCGGCCAGCTTGGACAACCGGAGAGATTTGTTCGTCTATTTGCCTCCAAGCTACCGGCATGACACGGCCAAACGGTACCCGGTCCTGTATATGCACGACGGACAAAATATTTTCCATCCGGCATTCAACGGGTATTCCTGGAACGTGCATGCAACGGTCGACCGGCTGGCAGCCGAAGGCCTGATGGAGGAAATTATCGTGGTCGGCATCTCGAATATGGGCATGGAGCGGGCCGACGAGTTTACCCATGACCTGGAAGGGGTGCTTTATCCATCCGATAAAGTGCCGATCCGGCCCAAAGGCCATTTGTACGAAAGCTTCGTAATCGACGAGGTGAAGCCTTACATCGATTCGGTTTTTCGGACGAAGGCGGGTCCTGAGCATACGGCTTTGATGGGGTCGTCTCGAGGCGGGCAGGTGACTTACCATATCGGGTTTCGCAGTCCGGACATTTTCGGAAAGCTGGCTATCGTATCCCCGTATTTCTATTGCGTAGACCCGGAGACATTGGTGGAAGTTCCGCTGCTGCATATTTTCCGGCAAAAGCAGCCGATTTCCCGCATCTGGATCGATCTCGGCGGCCGCGAAGGAACGCTGGTGATGGAAAAGCATGTCCGCGCAGTTGCGGAGCAGCTGCTGGATTTGGGGTATACGGAGGACGATGCGCTTGCGTATTACTGCGATCCCGATGCCGAGCATGTGGAGAAGGACTGGGCGGCAAGGCTGGCCTCTCCGCTCATTCATCTGTTCGGGACTGGAGTCAAGGGGAACAGCCGGTCGCTGACCTTGTGCGGCTGCGAGAACGTAAGCCTTGAGGGTCCGGCTTGCCGATTGAATCCGATCGCCGAGCAGGAAGACGGGTTTACGAGGTCTGTATTGCGGCCGGCCTATACGGTAGAGGATCATACCGTTCTGGATGTACGGGAAGACGGAACGATCGTGCCCAAACAAAGTGGAGAAACGTTGGTCACGGTCGAGTATCGAGGCATGTCGGCTTCCAAACTCGTCCGTGTTTCCGGCGAGTAGGTTCAAAAAACGCCCAAGGTGCGCCTTGCGGCGTTTTTGGTTTGTCTTGAACGCAGAGTCTTCCTCCCGGAAGCGGAATGGTCCTCCGGGCAGCCCGTATGCTTGATCGGCCCCGGGCCGGCGGACGGCCGGTTCTATGGAAAAGAGGATAACGGGCAGTTGACGCGAATATAAGGGTAGACTCTAGGAATATCCACATTTTACCTTTATGGAGGGCGGGATGAAGTTGACGGTGATGAACGAAGCTGTGGTAAGCTTAAAAGGACCCTCGATGGTTTTGCTGGTGGCCGATTTGGCCGAGGCGTCGGCGTTCTACGAAAGCATCGGATTTACAGCCGAAAACATCGGCGGTCACATCCACATGCAGCGGGAAGCGGTAACTTTTATTTTGCACCCCGCCAGGCGGGCGGAAGACGTCCGACCGAATTCCTCCGTCGAGGGAGGCCTTTATTTCGATGCCTTTTGCTATTCCGATGCTGCCGGATTAAAACAGCTGTACGAGGAGTTTCGTTCCAAAGGCGTCGAGATCGCGCGCGGGCCGAATTGGAGCGACGGATGGAGCGAATTTACGATTCGCGACAATAACGGCTACCGGATTGCTTTTGGCGGGTAACGTTGCTTAGGGACGAGGTTTTATCAAACCGATGAAGAGGAGATGCTTTCATGACCGTTCGACCTGCGAGAGAAGAATATGCCCCATACTACGATACATACATTCGCTTGGTTCCCGAGGGGGACATCACGGATATGTTATCCCGGCAGCTTGAGACGATAAGCGGTTTTTTTGCGGCGCTTCCCGAGGATCGGGCGTTGTTCCGCTATGCGCCAGGCAAATGGAGCTTGAAGGAAGTGCTAGGGCATATAACGGACACGGAACGGATCATGGGCTACCGTCTGCTACGCATCGCGAGAGGAGACAAGACGCCGCTTGCCGGATATGACGAGAACGACTATGTGAATGGCGCCTCTTTCGATTCGTCGCCGCTAACCGGGCTGATCGAAGATTATACGGCAGTACGCCGATCTACGCTGACCCTGCTTCGCGGGCTGCAGGAGGAAGCTTGGTCGAGAATGGGAGTTGCGAACAACAGCGAGCTGTCCGCAAGGGCGCTGGCTTACATCATAGCCGGTCACGAGCTTCATCATCTTAACGTGGTTAAGGAAAGATATTTGGGGTAGCTTCAGCTCGAAACACCGAATAGCGAACTGTAGTTCCGCATTAGGCAAGTATCGAGAGGGAATGTTGGAAATAGCGTACCTACGTTCCTCTTGCATAGGTGGGCATTCACGAAAGAAGTTCATCTGAGTTTTCTGCAACTGGGGCGGCGCAGCTTACAGTGGCCAAGCTGCCGTTCATCGGCGGCTTTTTTAAATATTAAGAATTTATATGTTTCACCTATCAAGTGCTTATATTTCAACGGTAAACGCGCTCGTCCAGAAGGACGGCGAAGCCGTTTATCCTTGTCGGTCCGCGAGTACAATCAAGTAAACGGAAACTTTACCTTGTGATTCGTCAGGAGAGATCCTATGGTTAAAGCATACGTCTTGATTTGGGGGAAACGAGCATGTCCGATAGCCGACTCATTCGCGAAATCGTCAGCGAGCTTCAGGTAAAAGGAGTCATCGAATATAACGAATATGTTATAAGTGAAAGGAAAGGGACGACAGACGGAAGCGTCTACGTATTGGCGGCGAACGGCGAGCCGAAATATGTTTTGAAGCTGGACAGCCCGCAGCAGATCGCTATGGCGGAACGGTTTTATTTTGCTTATTCCGGAACGGACCTATTGCCTAAGCTGCTCCACTCCAATTCTGCGGAAGCGCTTCTTCTATATGAATACCTGGCAGGCGAAACCCATTACAATAGAGGACCCAAAAACGAATGGCTGCCGCTGCTGGTCGAAGGGCTGCTCAATCATTATCAAAAAGTTCCGGCTGAGGAAGAGTGGGGCAGGCTGCAAATTCCGCGCCAATCCTGGCGGGAATTCCATGAGCGGAGCGTGGAAGGCTGGCGAAGCCGTGCCGGGGAGCTGCTGCCGGCGGAAGATTTGGAATGGGTACAAGCGCTTGTTGCAAACATTACGGCTGACGACGAAGAAAAGCTTCTGCTGCACGGCGACACCGGCGTCCACAATTTCGTGTTCCGGTCGTTGAGGCTGAAGGGCGTGATCGACCCTTCGCCGATGATCGGTCCTGCGCGCTACGATCTGCTGTATGCCTTCTGCTCGTCGCCGGATGATTTGAGCCTGGAAACGCTGCTTGCGGCATACAAGCTGCTCCGGCATGAACATGTGGAAACGTCAAGGCTGATCGAAGAGACGGCGATTCAGCTCTATTGCCGCATCGGCATCTGCTCCTTGCATCATCCGCATGATTTGCCGGGGTATTTGCAGGCATGGGACTACTGGAAAGGTCTGCTGAGCCGCCACGGCCAGTAGTCTTCCGCACCGCATACCACGAGGTTAATGGTTTATCGGGTTAACGGGTAGATTTTACTTCCCTGGACTCGGCGTAGTTGGTAGAATATAGGTAATTTAGCAGGCACAAAAGAGAAGAAGGAGGGATTGCCTTGTTAAGAGAGAAAATCCCCCGTTAATGCCGAGGTCCGCCTCTCCTCATGCAGAACAAATCATCTTGTTATTAATATCTGACAAATGAGGGGACGGACTTCAATATGTGGCCAAAAGCGATCGATTGGCAAGACCTCCGATTCGGAGTGGAAATCGAGTTTATAGGCGGGGCTCCGGAGAGTACGGAACTGCTTCCCGGCTGGGAAATGTCGCTGGACGAAAGACAGATAGACGAGACGGGAAACGAGTCGGGCAGCGAGCTGAAGCCGCCGCCGCTGCGCTGGGAAGAGCGGGAGCAAATTCGCGAAATGCTGAACCGGCTGAAGCTGCAAGGGGCGGCGGCGAATTGGAGCTGCGGGCTTCATGTTCATGTCGACCTACAGCAATGGGGACAGGCGATCGTTCGGCCGCTTCTCGAGACGGCATTAACCGCTCAGGACAGTTTACAGTCGCTGCTCGGCATGAGCGAGCATAGGCGTATATACTGTCCGCCGGTTACCGAGGAGATGACGAGGCGGTATTCGGCCGAACCCGGTCCGGACGCTCTTCGCTATCGGAACGGTCGGCCTCAGTCCCATCGCTGCGGCATAAACGCTGCCGCTTGGTTCGACATCGGGACCGTAGAAATCCGATATGCCAACGGCTCTTTGGACTATGACGAAATTGTCAGAACGGTTGAACTGTGCCTTCGCTTCGTCGCGGCGGTCGGAGCGGGCCGCCGGCTTCCCGGTAATCCGGAACGGTTGGCGGCCGAGCTGGGAGCTCCTGCTGACGGTTACCCCGCTGCCGTTTGTCCGCCTCAATGGTACAAGGAGCGCATATGGCTGGAGGAATCGCTTCTTCCTGTCCTAACGCCCATTGCGAACCGGCTGGTACCGGAGGGAGAGATTCATCACATCTTACCGGTGCCCGGGGGGATTGTCGTTGCGGTCGAAAACCGGGAGGGGCATTTGTCCACGTACAAGTTTTTGCCGTCCGCGGACGGCTGGGAGCTAGCGGGTTCCTTCCCTGCAGCCGAATAAGATCCGGCGCCTCGAGGAGGCGCTGTTCCCCTTTCGGGCTAATCGCTTTTAGGTAATCCATCGCAGAGGAGAAGAAGCCGTGCCGTACATACAGGTGAGCGATCTGGACATGTTCTACGAACAAATGGGATTCGGAGATCCCGTCATCTTTTTGCACAGCGGCTATTCGAGAGGAATTCTGGCGTTCGCCAGTCAACTGCTCGACTTTCAGAAGCGTTACGCATGCTACTATCCGGATTTCCGCGGACATGGGCGTACGCGCTGCGACAGCCTCGAGTGGAGCACGCCGAAGCTTGCGGACGATATCATCGATTTTATCGATGCGCTAAACATCCCGCGCGCGCATATCATAGGCTACAGCTTGGGTGCGAGTGTGGGCCTGTACCTGGCGGTGAATCGTCCCGAACGGGTAGCGACCTTGACGACGATCGGCACGAGCGGGTTTGCGGATCCGTCTGGGGTGGAGCAATTTGAACCGGAATGGCTTCTGCAGAACGGACCCCGAGAAACGATAGAATTCGCTAAGGAACGGCATGCGGAAGCGCACAGGGGGGATTGGCAGGAGTTTATGCGCCAAAGCGCCATCGATTGGCGCTTGTATCCGCAGCTTACGGAAGAGCAGCTGCGTTCGATCCGTTCGCCGTCCTTCTTTATTGCGGGAGAGCACGATCCTTACGTAGGCGAGGAGAAGCTGAAGCATCTGAGCGCTCTCGTGGAAGGATCGCAATACATGAACGTGCCGGGCGGCAGCCATAGGCCGCATATGCAGAGGGAATACCCGACGCTGGTCAACGATGCCATTCTTCAGTTTTTGGAAACCTATTCGATCGAGGGGAGGACTGCAACGTGAGTGAAGCCGTCAATATTCAGGATGTCGTTCAAGTGAGGAACGTGACGATCGGAGCTGTCCGGCTTATCGGAATTCAAGGCGGGAAGCTGGAGGACCAGCATGACTTATTTGCGCAGATGGAAGCGAGAGTAGGCGAAATAGCGTCCAGAAAAAGCGATCATCCCTACTTGATCATTCTGCCTAACGGCTTGGTTCCGCTCGTGGCCGTAGAGGTCGAGCCGGCAGGCGAAGTGCCGGAAGGCATGGTCGCCTACACGCTACCTGAAGACGAGTATGTCCTCTTTCATTTTGCGGAAGCGCATATCGGCGAGTTTTGGGGGTCCATCTGCAGCGAGGAAAATCAGGTGAGATACGGTATCGACTTATCCAAGCCGAGATTCGAAATGTTTGCGCCGAATCTTCAGCCGAAGGGCATGGTGGAGTGGTATTTGCCCGTTAAGCGGGGCTAAGCCGGGTAACCGTAACCTTCAGACAGCGATCGAAGCCTTTAACAGAGAAGCCGCGTAATCCGCGGCTTTTTTTGTCGTCATGCTAGAACGTTTCGCACCGGCCGGAGGGCAAGGTAAACAAATGTATACGAAAGTAATGACTAGTCTCTTTGCTTCGCGAGGCAAGTTTCTTAATGTAAATAGTACAGACACAATTGAAAGCGCTTCTACGATTTATCTGATGATTGTGTTAATGGAAGGAGGAAAGAGCCTCGAATGAAGTTGGAAGCGAAAGCATGTCATTAGGTTTGACGGTTCTTTACTCCAAATAAAGAGGGAGCTAGATGATGAGAATAAATAAGAAATGGGTAACGATGTCCGCCATAGCGGCTATGTTAGTATCCGCGGCGCCGGCAGCGCAAGCGGAAGAAGGGCAGTCCGCGCCTGCGATTCGGAATCTCGCCTTGGGCCTCGATTATCAATGGTCGGAACAGCCGGAAGCAAGCCGGCCTGACGGCAGCAAAAAGCTGACGGATGGAAAGCGCGGCGCATTGAATATGTCGGATCCGGCTTGGGTAGGACATCAGAAAAAAAAGACCCGCGAAGTGACGTTCGATTTAGGCGAGTCCAAATCGATTTCGCAAATCAAGGCAAGGTTTTTGCAGGACTGGCCGACGGGTGAAGCGCTTGTCCCTCTGACGGTTTCGATGTACGTCTCCGACGACAACATCCATTGGGGAACGCTTTCGGACAATGCGACGCAGCTGTTGTGGGGAGACGGGCCGCCGAGGGACGAGGTTTATACGTGGGATGGAAGCAACGACAAAAATCCCAATGCCGAGATGGCTTATGCCCGTTATGTGAAAGTGACTTTCTCCATGCACACGAGAGCGTGGACGCTGATCGACGAGATCGAGATTATGGGCGCGGACGGTAAGCTTGCCGGTGCGGAAACCGTTCTTCCCGACACAACGGGTTTCCTGCAAGCGGGAGAAGCTACGGGGGGCATCCGCAACCTGGGACTGCTCTATAACGGCCATTATGCAGGAGGCAAAGGCGACTGGAGCAAAGAAAAAATCATTCCCAACATCAGCTATGTCAACAAATCCGGCGAGCCGGTGGATTGGATGTTCGACGGCGTTCTTTATTTGGGGTTGAATACTCCGGACGGTACGGGATTTAATGGAAGCGCCAACAAAGCGGATTGGACCTGGTATCTGGACAAGACGTTTAAAAACGACGGCGACATGGATCATTTGAATGCCGCAACGGTTGAAGTCGGCGCGAAATTGGGTCAACCGGATCATAAAACCAAAGTCGTTCTGATGATTCCGGATCCGGGCGAGTATAAGAGCGATTTCGGCGACGTTGACGGCGACGGCGTAAGCGAAGACTTCAGGGAATCGATTGGAGCTCAGAAAGCGGTCGAGAACAGAGCAAAGGCCGTTCAATGGTATGTCGATCAGGCGCAGCAGAAGTGGGCGGCCAAAAATTACTCCAACCTTGAGCTTGTCGGCATGTATTGGCTGGAGGAGCAAATCAGCACGTCCTCGACCGGCCCTGCCACGCTGAAAGCGGCGAGCGATATTGTTCACGCCAAAAACTTGAAGCTGTTCTGGATTCCGCACTCCCTGGCTTACAAATCGTATATGTGGAAAGAGGTAGGGATTGATGCGGTAAACTTCCAGCCTAACTATTTCTTTGAGGAAATGGACTACAGCCGGCTTGAAGACGCCGCGAACATTGCCAAACAACACGGGATGTCGCTGGAGCTTGAATTTGACGACCGGATGATCAATGACGGCGTGTTCCGCCAACGCTTTATCGATTACTTGAACAGCGGCGTTGAAACAGGGATTATGCAGTCTTCCTTTAAGGCCTATTACCAAGGAAACAATGCCGTGTACGATTCCGCAGTCAGTTCGGTTCCTGCAACGCGCGTCTTGTACGATTGGCTTTATCAGTTTGTAAAAGGTACTTATCAAATCAAAAACGAGGCTCCGCCTGAAGTCAATGTCCAATTAAACGGACAAGCGCTGCAAAGCGGCGTCGTCGTACCGGATACGGAGAAGGTTCAATTTACATGGGCGATCAAGGACGACGATGGAAGCGGTCTCACGCAAGTAACCGCCAAATTCGACGGCAAGCCGTATACGGCGGGAACGCCGATTGACCTGACAGGCAAAGCGGGTAAGCACGAGCTGGCCATTACGGCAGCGGCAGCCAAAACGCAGACGACCACTTACGTGATCCAAGCGGGCATGAACGCTTCCAGCATGATGAAGCTGGTTGGAGATTTCAAGGCGAGCAATCAAATCACGAACGCCGACGGGGCTCGGGCTCTAAGCACCCATTTGGAAATGATGAAACGCTTCGAAGGCGTGGATGCAGCCCAAGTAACGAAGTATCTCAAAGGCTTCAACGAAACGCTCGATCTTCTGAAGAAAACGCAAGGCATTGCAGGCGGCGCATACAATACGCTGAAAGAAGGCGTGTACTTCCTGGTCGGAAGCTTGGCGCAGGATAAACCGGCTGAAGCATCGTCGGTAGAAGCCGCGAGTCTGGCGCCAGGCAAGGCGGTCGACGGTTTCCCCGCTACGCGCTGGGCGAGCAATACGGTTGACAATACGTGGTTCCAGGTTGATCTTGGCGAACCGACCGAGATGGATACGGTAAGAATCGATTGGGAATACGCCCGCGCCAAAACGTTCAAGCTGCTTGTATCCGACGACAAGCAAACTTGGAAGAGCGTCATAGCGGAAAATAACGGGATTATCAATGCGCAAGACGGCAAAAATACGATTCTATTCGAGCCGGTTAAGGCAAGATACATCAAGTTCCAAGGTCTCCAAAGAGAGACGTTCTACGGCTATTCTTTCTACGAATTCGGCGTGTACAATCTGGCGAAGAAAGAAGCCGTCAAAACGATTGACGGGCTGAAAGCAACGGTAAATGCGCCAACCAAAAACGTAACGATTAAGGGTCTCGCCATGAACGGCAAGATTGCCGATGTGAATGTAAAAGTGCTCGACCCGCAAGGCCATATTCAATACCAAGGCAGGACTGCCGTTACAGAATCAGGTGACTTCCAGATTGCCTTTACGCTTACTGGTAATGTCGAAGGAATCTATGAGGCTCAGCTGGCAACAAGCGATATGACCGAACCGGCAAAAGTTGCGTTCGAGTACAAGAAAGTCGATCAAACTCCTCCGGTCACAACGGCAGTTGTCTCGCCGGAACAGCCGAACGGACAAAATGGGTGGTATAAGCAGCCGGTTACGGTAAGCCTAACGGCGCAGGATGCTGCGTCAGGCTTAGCGCAAACGGTATACAGCACGGATGGAGGAGCGACATGGCAGGTCTATACGGCGCCCCTAGTCTTTGATCAGGATGGGAAGTACAACGTTAGCTACAGATCGACGGATCGTGAAGGAAATGCAGAAGAGCCGAAAATTGTTGTTTTTTCTATCGATAGTACCCCTTCCGTCATTACTGTCACGGCGCCTATCGAAGGGACATACTCCACCGCCGATCTTGTAACGCCGCAGTTTACGGCAACCGACAGCGTTTCGGGCATTGACGCAGCGAAGACGGTTACGTTGCTGGACGGGAAAACGGTGCAGTCCGGAACGGCGCTTGACCTGTACGCTTTGGAACCCGGAACGCATGAACTTACGGTTAAGGTCACCGATTTGGCGGGCAACGAGACAAGCCGGACGGTCCGATTTGAAACCGCCGCAAGCCTGGAGAGCTTAAAGGCGCTGGTGAAACGATTCCAAAGCAGCGGTTGGATCGACAATAACGGAATTGCAAATGCCCTGTTAAGCAAGCTTGATGGAGGAAATGTGAAAAGCTTTATTAATCAAGTGGAGGCGCAAGCCGGCAAGCATATATCGAACGAGGCGGCAAAAATTTTGCTTCGCGATGCCCGTACACTGTAAAAAGAATATAGCATGACTGAAAAGCGGGCCTGCTTGGACTAAGGGGTCCGCTTTTCAGCGTTCGACACCTGTCTAGGTATATCGTACCGATTCCGGGGGCGTTACCATTTTAGGCGTAGTCCCGCTCCAAAACGGTCCAATAAGAACGCGAAAATCCGTTATACCCCCACAATCTGTATCCCAAAACGGGGGAAGAAACCGCACACACACACGCCGCCCCCCGCCCCATTCCCTCCTCCATCTGCAGAACCGTTCGAGGAGCGAAAGCCGATGCGTAGCCGCAGAACGGCTAGCCTATCCTGCATAGAAAATGGAAAAAGCCCCCGGCGGATTCAAGGATGAAGCGCCGAGGGTTTTTCTCAATTTATCAGTGAAGCCGTTTAACTTGTGTCAAACCATTACAGAGAGCCGGACACGATGTTCCCGCGGAACAGCACGGCTTGGCGCTTCGCCCGGCGGGCGACCGTTTCCGCCGAGCAGGTGGCGTGGACGAGCACCGCGTCCGCCTCGTCGCCGACGAGCGGCCACAGGCGCTCGCCTTCCTTGCTGAGCGGCAGCTTGCCGCCGGTAATGAAGCCCAGCGTCTCGGCGAGTGCGCGCTCCGTGCTCCAGCGGAACCGCTCGGCGAGCCGGCCCGCGCGTTCCAGACTGTCTCCCTGGCCGAACGGCGACCAGTGGTCGGTGATGCTGTCGTCGCCGAGCGATACGTCCACGCCTTGCTCCCGCAGCAGAGGGAACGGAATGGTCGCCCGGTTGATCGGCACGGTGGACGTAACCGCGATGCCGAGGCGTGCGAACAGGGCGGCGACCTCCTTCTGCTCCTCCGGAGACACGTCGGCGAGTCCGAGTCCGTGGCTGACCGTCACGCGGCCTTGCCAGCCGGCTTCTTCGGTAAGAGCGGCAAGCCTTTTGAAGGTGAACGTGCCGAGATGGCCCGGATCGTGAAGGTGAACGTCGATGTCCGCATTCGCTTCTACCGCAAGCTCCATGATCGTGTTCAGCGATTTCTCGATGTTCAGATCGACCGTTGCCGGGTCGACGCCGCCGACCATGTTCGCGCCCATCAGCAGCGCCTCGCGGACGAGCCCGACGGAGTTGCTGCGAAGCAGGCCGTGCTGCGGGAAGGCGACGATTTCATGCGTCAGCTTGCCTGAGAACGATTCGAGCGCGAGCAGCGTCGCTTCCAGGTTTTTGAGCCCGATAATCGGATCGACGTTGCAGTGGGTGCGGATGTGAGTCGTGCCGTTCCGCCTGAGCAGCTCGACCATTTGGGCGGCCCGTTCCTGAGCCGTCGGCAGCAGACGCGGAAGCAGCTCGACCTCTTCGTTCAGCCTCGTAAAAATGTTGACCGGCGGCGTACAAGCCTTCCATGGCCCGCCGTAATACGTTTTATCGATGTGGATATGCATGTCCCGGAAAGAAGGCAGCAGGAGCAAGCCTTTGGCGTCCTGCGTCGGCAAGCCGTCCTCGAGCGTTTCGCCGGCCGCTGCGATGCGGGCGATTTTGCCGTCTTCGATAAGGAGATGGCAAAGCTCGGTTTCCGTACCGGCGATCGCCCCGTTTTCATACCGGTATCCGCTCTCCAGCGTTACATTCGTCAACCAATAGGCCGTATTCATGAACGTCATCCTCTCGTAGTTCGAATAGGTTAAACCAGATCGCCCGGATCGAATCGTTTCTCATCCAGGTAAGCCCTCGCGTGTCCCCAAAAATATTTCGTCGGCTGCATATATTTCTGCAAGCCCGCCCGTTCGACCGTGCGCTGCGCCTCGGCGTTCGCTTCGTCGATCGCCAGCCCCTCGTCCACCGTCAGCACGTTCCGGTTTTCCATCACGATCCTGCCGTCGACGATGACGTTGTCGACATCGCTTGCGACCGCTTGATGCACCAGCCGGTGCACGTACATAAAAGCCGGAGTCAAATGCGGCTGCCGCATGTTGACCGTGATTACGTCGGCCTTTTTGCCGGCTTCGAGCGAGCCCAGCTCGTCATCCCAGCCGACACAGCGCGCCGCGTCGATCGTCACCATCTCCAGCAGCTTGCCGGCAGGCAAATAATAATAGTCCTTGAGCGCGGCCTGGTGGATCAGCTGCGTTTTGCGCATCGCTTGGAACATGTCGAAGCTCGCAGCAGGCGCCGTGCCGTCCGTCGTAATCGCGACCGTTGCGCCGAGCTCGATCAGCTCGGTAATCGGCGTTCGCGCGTTCACTTGCCCGAAGCCGGGCGCGGAGCTGACATTCGTGCCGGTTTCGGCGAGGATGCGCGCCTCGTCGAACGACAGGCCGCGGCAGTGCTGCAGATGCACGTCCGGCCCGAGCAGGGCGTTTTCCTTGTCCTGTATGGCCAGATGCACCATTCCGCCGAACGCGTCCGAATGGATGCGCGTGTCGTACTTGCGGGCGATTTCCCGGATCCGTTTAGCCTGGTAGCGATCGTGATCCGTTAGTCCGTACAGTTGGTCCGCCGGCGTAGGTGCCGATGGATTGACGGAGGTAACAATGACGAACGGCGTAATGAACGCGCGGATACGGTCGTCGTGCGCATGGTTGAGCGCTTCAATCACCGCTTCGGCTCCCTGGAGCACTTCTTCGTAAGTGACGTCCCGCGTGATGCGCTTGCCGTCCACCCAGCGGCTGAACGAATGCGGCCACGGCGGATTGCAAGGGCCGGTGCAGACGATTTCGCGCACGCCGACTTCGGCATACGCCTTGGCATGATTGAGCGCGAAGACCGGGTCGTCCGAGCGCGGCATCGAGCCGAGCACGCAGGCGCCTGTCGTAATGCCGGCCTTCAGCCGCTCCAGCGCGTTGATTTTACCTTCGTAATACCAGAACTCGTCGGTCACGAAATGCTTGTACGTATGCGTCATAACGGGCATCCAGAAGCTCGGGCTGTCCATCGCGATCGTCTTGAACATCGAATGGCCGCCATGGCCGTGGGCGTCGATCAACCCGGGCAGCACGCAGTGATGCTTGCAGTCGATCGTCCGCTCGGCCTCGTATTTCCCGCGCAGCAGCTCCGTTTCGCCGACCTCGACGATCCTTCCTTTATGAATCGCCACGGCGCCGTCTTCGAGAATGCGCCTTTCCGAATCCATCGTAATGACGACGCCGTTCACGAGCAAGAGATCGATCATTCGCCCAGTCCTCCCGCCACTAACGCTCCCCGGAAAAAGACGGCCTTGCGCTCCGCGCGTCTTGCGACGGCTTCCGCCGAGCAGCTTGCGTCTACGAGAAGCATACTCGCCTCGTCGCCGACGTTCGGCCATGCGCGTCTGCCTTCCGCGTCCAGAGGCGTCCGGCCGCCCGTAATGAACCCGAGCGACTGCCCGAGCGACCGCTCGTCGATCCAGCGGAACCGTTCCGCCAGACGTCCGGCACGCTCCAGCAGGTCGCCGTTGCCATAAGGCTGCCAGGTGTCGAAAATATTGTCGCAGCCTACGGCGACATTGACGCCATGGTCGCGCAGCAGAGGCACGGGCGGAATGACGCGGCTATGCGGCACGCTCGTGATGACGGTGATGCCGGCCTCGGCCAGAACGGCCGCAAGATCCGCCGCTTCGCCCGCAGGCACGTCGCCGATGCCGAAGGCGTGGCTGACCGCGACTCTTCCTTGCAAGCCGGCCTCCATCGTTAATGCCGCTAATCTTCTCATCGTATAGGTGCCCAAATAATCCGGATCGTGCAAATGCAGATCCACGCCTGCGTTCGCCTCGACGGCCAGCTCCATCATTTGCTGGAGCGAAGCCTCGATATCGCCGTCGACCGTTGCGGGGTCGACGCCGCCGACCAGGGTAGCGCCCTGGCGAAGCGCCTCGCGGACGAGCTGCGTCGCATGGCTGCGTAGCAGGCCGTGCTGCGGGAAGGCGACGATTTCGGACGAGAGCTTGCCCTCGAACGTTTCCAGCGCCTGTTGAACCGCTTCCAAATAGCGCAAGCCGGCGTCAGGGTACAGATCGACATGCGTACGAACCTCGGTCGAGCCGCTCTTAAGCAGCGTATCCAGCAGCAGCTCGGCGCGCGCTTTGCTTGACGTCGGCAGCGACGGAAGAATGCGCTTCTCCACCTCGCAGCGTCCCGCCACGCCCGGAGCGGGAATGACGGCGCGCCACGCGTCGCCCAGCAGCGTTTTATCCAAATGAACGTGTTTCTCGATAAAGGACGGCAGAAGCAGCAGCTCCCCGGCGTCCAGCCGAGGCAGCCCGGTAATGAGCGGAGCCGCGGCAGGCGCGATCTCGCGAATAATGCCGCCTTCCATGCGTAAATGACAAATTTCGGTTTCGGTTCCGGCGATTGTTCCGTTTTCCATCCGGTAGCCGCTTTCCAAACGAACATTGGTCAGCCAATAAGCGGAGCTCACGAATCGTTCACCCTTTCTCTTCCAAAATAAGGTTTGCTAACAAGTACAAGCTCCATTATAGACAAATTCCCGCCAATTTTTTTAATAATCTTTACCTGTATTTGCAGGATCTTTACGCATTGGCCGAACCGTATTTACTTGGGCCCGTTTTCTGATAACTTTAAGGACACGAAGGGGGAAATCGATCATGAATGGACAGCTTGCCGAACAAAAGCAATCGTTTTCAAAGCAGCCGGCGTCATTGCGACCGGGCAAATGGAAAGCGTTTTATTACAAATTCCGCAAAAATAAACTCGCTATGGCCGGCGGGGGCGTCATCGTCTTTTATTTGCTGGTGGCTCTGCTCGCGCCGCTCATTGCGCCGCACGATCCGTACTTGGTCGATCTGGTGAACAAGCTGAAGCCGCCATCCGCCGAGCACCTGCTTGGAACGGACGATAAGGGCAGGGATGTGCTCAGCCGTCTGATATACGGCACCCGCCTTTCGCTGGCGGTAGGATTCGTTGCCGTGCTGATCGGCGCGTTCTTCGGCATCATTCTGGGATTGCTTGCCGGCTACTATGGGAAATGGGTCGATACGATCATCATGCGGGTAGTGGATGTCCTGCTTGCTTTTCCGGGCATATTGCTTGCGCTAGCCATTGTAAGCGCTCTTGGGCCGAGCTTGGTCAATGTCATGATCGCGGTAGGGGTGTTCTCGATTCCGATGTTCGCCCGCATCGTGCGCGGTTCCACCTTAACGGTCAAAAAGCTGGAATATATCGATGCCATCCGCTCGCTTGGCGCGGGGGATGTGCGTATCATTTTCGTTCATATATTGCCGAACATCATGTCTCCGATCATCGTGCAGGCGACGCTGCGGATCGCGACTGCGATTCTTTCCGCGGCCGGGCTGTCGTTCCTCGGGCTTGGCGCACAGCCGCCGATGGCCGAATGGGGGGCCATGCTGAGCAACGGCCGCGACTTCATGTTCACGGTGCCGACGCTGGCGCTGTTCCCGGGAATCGCCATTTCGACGCTCGTCATCGGTTTCAACGTATTCGGCGACGGGCTGCGCGATGCGCTCGATCCGCGGATGAAGCAGTAAAGCTTTGGAATGTTTCGACGCTGCTGCGGTGTTTTACGGCGTGCGGTAACGGGCTTTGAAGGCGTTATTTCACCAAAAAGCCTGCATGGCGTGCAGTAACGAATTTTGAAGGTTATTTCGCAAAAAGCCTACATGGCATGCAATAACGGATTTTGAAGGCGTTATTTCACCAAAAAGCCTGCATGGCGTGCGATAGCGGATTTTGAAGGCGTTATTTGAGCGAGATCGACGGACCGGTACCTGAAACCGGGCATCTAAGTCCCTGAAAATCCGCTATTTTTCATGATTGCGCTGATGTGCGCCGGATAACGCCCCGAAAGTCCGTTAAGCCGCGAGCGGCGGCCGAGTCGTTATTCCCATTACTGACCGCCCAGGTCATGAACGTTCGCGAGGAACTTAGAGGAGGAACAACATGTTCATTTATATCATTCGACGATTGCTCCAAATGATTCCGGTTATGCTCGGCGTCATACTGGTCGTCTTCCTGATCATGCAGCTCGTGCCCGGCGACCCGGCGGTACTGCTTGCCGGCGAAGGAGCCTCCACGGAGACGGTGGAGCGCATCCGTCATCAAATGGGATTGGACCAGCCGCTGGCCATGCAATATGTGCACTATGTCGCCGACGTGTTCCGGGGCGATCTCGGTACTTCCGTGCGCTCAAGTCTGCCGGTATCCAAAGAGATCATGATCCGGCTGCCGATTACGATCGAGCTGGCGCTCGCCAGTATTTTCATCACGGTTGTGCTCGGGATGCTGGCCGGTATCATTTCCGCCACCAAGCCGTACACGAAATCCGATATCACGATCATGATCATCGCGCTGATCGGCGTTTCGATGCCGAGCTTCTGGCTCGGGCTGACGCTCATCTATTTCTTCTCGGTTAAGCTGCACTTGCTGCCGGTTGCGGGCTGGGGGACGTGGAAGCATATGCTGCTTCCGGCCATCACGCTGGGCACGTCGGGCGCGGCGATCGTCGCCCGGATGACGCGTTCGAGCATGCTCGACGTCATTCGCCAGGACTATATCCGAACGGCCAAAGCCAAAGGGCTCAAGGACCGCGTCATCGTCTATAAGCATGCGCTCAAGAACGCGCTCATTCCCGTCATTACGGTAGTCGGCCTGCAGTTCGGCGTCCTGCTTGGCGGCACGGTGCTGGTGGAATCGGTATTCGCGATTAACGGCCTCGGCCGGTTGATCGTCGACGCCATTCGGATGCGGGATCTGCCTATGGTGCAAGGAGGCGTCCTTGTAGCCTCGCTCATTTTCGTTCTGGTCAATCTGGTCGTCGACGTGCTGTACCGCTACTTTAACAAACGGATTAAGCTGGACTAGTGGCAAGCTCACAGGCAGCAAATTTTTTTGCTGAAAGCTTTGTAAGGAAGATTGCTGTAGGGGTGGCGGGTGTCTCCTGAAGGAGCGTGAGCGTTCGCCTTTGTGTTCAGGAAATGTCCGCATTAACGCGGCTTCCAACCAAATTTCCTGAACACAAGAGCGACCGTAAGGAGATACCTGACAAACCGGATAGCTTATCTTCAACTATCTTTCACTTTCACACTTGTCACTTACGAAGCAGCTTTCCTGACGGAAAGTTTAAGGAGGAATCCATATGACGAAACCGATAATGAACGAAAAAGTGTTGGAGGTCCGCGGGCTGCAGACGCACTTTTTTACCGGCGAAGGGGTCAGTAAAGCGGTCGACGGCATCGATTTCACCTTGCATAAAGGGGAAACGCTCGGCCTGGTCGGCGAGTCCGGCTGCGGCAAAAGCATCACCTCGCTCTCCATTTTGCGGCTGATCGCAAGTCCCCCCGGCAGGATTGTCGGTGGCGAAGTGCTTTTTAAAGGACAGGATCTGCTGAAAAAGACGGACGAGGAAATGCGGGCCATTCGCGGAAACGACATTTCGATGATTTTTCAGGAGCCGATGACGTCGCTGAACCCGGTGTATTCGGTCGGCGAGCAGATCGCGGAGGTCTTCCGCGTGCATAAGAAGCTCGGGCGCAAAGAAGCTTGGGAGCAGGCCGTCGACATGCTGCGGCTGGTCGGCATTCCGTCGCCGGAGAAGCGGGCGAAGCAGGAGCCGTTCGAGCTGAGCGGCGGGATGCGGCAGCGGGTCATGATCGCCATGGCAATGGCGTGCAGCCCGGAAATCCTCATTGCGGACGAGCCGACTACGGCGCTGGACGTAACGATTCAAGCGCAAATACTGGAGTTGATGAAGCAGCTTCAGAGGCAGCTCGGCATGAGCATGATTATGATTACTCACGACCTCGGCGTCGTCTCCGAAACGTGCGACCGGGTGGCTGTCATGTATGCGGGCAAAGTGGTGGAATATACGACGGCCGACGAGCTGTTTGCGAGTCCGAAGCATCCGTATACGATCGGTTTGCTCAACTCGCTGCCTCGTCTCGATCAAGATATGGAGGAGCTTCTGGCGATTCCCGGGAGCGTGCCAAGCCCGTATGACATGCCGCAGGGCTGCCGGTTCGCACCGCGCTGCGAGCATGCGAAAGCGATCTGTACGGCCCGGATGCCGGAGCTTGTCGATGCCGGAGGCGGCAATCAGGTGCGCTGCTGGATGGCGACGCCGGAATGGGATGCAGGCGCGGAAACGATAATCCAAACGAAAGTCGGTGGCATGCGATGACGGCAACCGTAAAAAAGGGCCAAAGCAAACGCGTCCTCGCGGATATCAAGGGACTGAAGCAGTACTTCCCGATTAAGGGCGGGTTTTTCGGACGGACGGTCAACCATGTTAAGGCAGTCGACGACATCAGCTTCACGATTTACGAAGGCGAAACGCTCAGCATCGTAGGCGAATCCGGCTGCGGCAAATCGACGACGGGGCGGGCGATTTTGCGGCTCGACGAGCCGACGGCGGGGGAAATCACCTTCCAGGGGCAAGATGTGCTGCGTCTGTCCAAAAGCGGCTTGCGGGCGATGCGCAAAGACATGCAGGTCATTTTCCAGGATCCGTTCGCATCGCTTAACCCTCGGCAAACCGTACGGCATATTCTCGGAGAAGCGCTGACGATCCAGCAGGTCGTTCCCAAAGAGCGTCAAGCGGACAGGATATTGGAGCTTCTGTCCTACGTAGGCTTGCGGGCCGATCATATCGACCGGTACCCGCACGAGTTCAGCGGCGGCCAGCGCCAGCGGATCGGCATTGCGCGCGCGCTCGCGGTGCAGCCGAAGCTGATGATCTGCGACGAAGCGGTCTCAGCGCTCGACGTATCCATTCAAGCGCAAGTGCTTAACCTGCTTAAGAAGCTGCAGGAGGAGCATAAGCTCACCTACTTGTTCATTTCCCACGATCTTGGGGTCGTGCGCCATATTTCCGACCGCGTCATGGTCATGTATCTCGGCAAAATCGTCGAAATCGCCGACAAGAAGTCGCTGTTCGAAAACCCGCAGCATCCTTACACGAAGGCGCTGCTGTCGTCGATTCCGACGCCGGACCGGAAGGAAAAGCGGGAGCGCATTCTGCTGAAAGGCGATATTCCTTCGCCGATCGATCCGCCGCAAGGCTGCCGCTTCCATACGCGCTGCCCGCTGGCGATAGAGACTTGCCGTTCGCAGGCGCCGGAGCTGCGCCAGGTCGGGGACGAGCACCGGGTCGCGTGTCATTTGGTGTAGCCTGCTGAAGTGCAGCGATCGGCTGTGGACTGCATGCGGCGCGGCATAAACGGCTCCGCAAGCTCGGTTCGTTGCGCTATTCGCTGCGAGCTTTGAACCGGCGGACGCTCCTTTACGGGAGGAACGGAACGAACGGACGCGCCCGAACGCAACGTATAGTTCAAGGCTTACTGGAAAATAGTAACGGTAGCGGTTAATCGCACGGTAGAAGGGGTTCCCTGTGTTAAGCTTCGAAGGATTTACGCTGCTTATTTTATTATTTATTTTGGCGCCGATCCTGGGGGCGATCACGCTCTTGTTTCTGTTCGTCTTCGAGAAACGGATCGACCTGCTGGAGAACAAGGCGAAGAAGATCGAGCTGGAGAAAGAGCTGCAGCAATCGCTTTACCACCAGCTGAACAGCCAGATTCAGCCGCATTTTTTGTTCAACACGCTGAACGTCATTTTGACGCTGGCCAGGCTGGAGCGTACCGAGCAGCTGGTACGGGCGCTCGAGGTGTTTTCGCAATTTCTCAAATTCAAATATCATACGAGCGAGCCGCTCATCCCGCTGCGCGAAGAGATCCGCTACACCGGCCATTATCTCGAAATCCAGAAGCTGCGCTTCGGCGACCGCCTGATGGCGACGATGGTCTGCGACGAGGAGAGCAAAGGGGCTCTGATCCCGCCGTTCGTTCTCCAGACGATCGTCGAAAATTCGTTCAAGCACGGACTGGAGCGGAAGGTCGGCGAAGCGGTTCTGCATGTTCGCATATGGCGCGAGGGCGACGACGTCAACCTGTATGTGCTCGACAACGGCACGCTTGAGTCTCACCAGCACGCCACCGACGCCGGGGAGAAAAGCGGACACGGCCTCGACAACATCCGCCGCAGGCTGCAGCTGTATTTTGCCGAGCGGGCCGGCGTCGATATGCGCATGATTGAGGGGAGCGGTACCGAAGTGCAGGTCGTATGGCCTTATGTCCCCGAATCCGATGCAAACGAGGTGCCGACATGAACGTTCTGCTCGTCGACGACGAACCGCTGGAGCTGGAGCAGCTGGAATATTTGATTCGTCCGATCTTTCCGCTCTGGACGCTGTACAAGGCTTCCGACGGCAGCCAAGCGCTGGCCGTCAGCCAGAAGGCCAAAATCCATCTCGCCTTTCTCGACATCAACCTGCCGGGAAAGTCGGGACTCGAACTGGGCGAGGAGCTGCGGAAGCATTATCCGTCCATGGATATCATCATTGTAACCGCTCACCAGAACTTTCATTACGCCAAGCAGTCGATCCGTCTCGGCGTGGTCGATTACATGACGAAGCCGCTCATCCGCAGCGAGCTGGAGGAACTGCTGGCCAAATACCGCGCAAGCGGCCCCCAATCGGACTACTCCCCGATTATCCACGATGCGCTGACGATCATTCACGAGCGTTTCGCCGAACGGCTGACGCTGGCCGATCTGGCCGCAGGGGTTCATATCAACCCGACGTATTTGAGCCGGCGCTTTCACGACGAGGTAGGCGTTTCGTTCTCCGAATATTTGATGCAGTACCGGATCAAGCTGTCCAAGACGTATCTGATCAGCCATCCCGGCTGGAGCATCTCGACCGTGGCGGAGAAAACGGGATTCAACAGCCAGCATTATTTCAGCACGATCTTCCGCAAAAGCGCCGGGATGACGCCGAAAGAATACCGCGAGAGGGAGAAGTGACTTGGCGTATCAATCGTTTCGGGAATACGCGCTGGGCACCGCCAAGATCGGCATCGGCCTCGGGGTCGTGTCCGTGCTGGCGAGATGGGTGACGGGCAATACGATATTCGCTTCTCCTGAAGCGCTGATCAAATACGGCATTTTCGGCGGCATCGGCTATGCGCTGATGGGCGCGTTAGCCTTGGCGGCGTTCGGATGGGTCGGGCGAAAGGTGCGCCGCACGTACCCGGAAGGGGAGACCATAGGCGACTTTTTTCGGTTGAAGCTGAACCGGACGGGCTATTGGATCATGATCGCCATCCTGCTTACGATCAGCGTAGAGGGCATGTTCATGCAGGGAATGGCGGGCGGCCTCCTGCTCAATATTTTATTCGATGTGCCGATTTCGCTGGGGATGCTGGCGTTTTTTCTGTTTTGCGTCGTTTATGCCGGCTTCGGGGGGATCGTGGTCATTCACCGGATCGCCTTCTTTCAGGTCATCATCGTGTTCGTGGCCGCGATTTTGATCCCGCTTTATTTTTTTATCGAAAAAGGGGTCGAGCACGTGTATGCCGGCATCCGGCTCTATCATCCGTATTTGCTGGTGACGAACAATCATGAAGGAATGTTTTTTATCGTGACGGGCCTCTTGATCGGATGCGGCCAGGTGTTTGTCGATCAGGCTTCGTGGCAGCGTCTTTACATGGTCGAGACCAGGAACGTCGTGCCGACGTTTTTGCTGTCGGGCCTCATCTGGGCGACGATCCCGCTCGCTTTCTCGGCGATGATCATGATCGTTATTTTTACCGGCGGGTTTCAAAACATTTATTCGCTGCTGTTCGACCTCATTCGTAAAATCGACTCGTTTCCGCTGCTCATCCTGTTCGTGCTAAGCGCGTTTCTGGCGGTGACGTCCGCCTTCGGGGCCGGGATTCATTCCCTGATCAGCCTGATCGTCGGCAACGTGTATCCGCTGTTCAAGCCGGAAGCCGGCGAGAAGCAAAAAATCCGGATGGGCTATATGCTGGCGCTGGCCATCGGGCTGCTGTCGTTCGTGCTCACGTTCCTTCTGGAGCCGACGCTGCTGGAGCTGCTGTTCTTCTTCGGCATCATCTATGCAGCGCTGATCGTCCCCGTGCTCGTCATCGTGTTCAGCAAAGGGAAGACGAGCAACGTCATTCCGTTCTGCGCGCTGCTTGGCTTGACGGCAGGCTACGCAAGCCGGGTAGAGGCGGGCCATATGAACGCCATTTGGGTGAGCGCGATCGTTTCGGCCGCCGCGGTCCTCGCGTACGAGGGCGGCAAAGTGCTGCGGCACCGGCTGCAATACCGGAAGCGGTAACCGGCTGCGGGGCTTCCGGACGGGCGGCAGGTGCCGTCTGCATTCCGACGGCCGTGATGCAGCAGCGGCGAAGCTCCGGAGGCGCCGCCCAGCGAACAACCGATTCAAGGAAAGGAAATGTCCATGCTTCGATCCTACATGCTGTTAACGTTCTGCGTCGCCGTTTGGGGAAGCAATTTCGTATTCGGCAACGTACTTGTCAAATCGTTCTCCCCCATGTTCCTTGCCGGGGCCAGACTTCTGTTCATCACTTTGTTTCTATTCGCTTACGTGGGGCTGCGGTACTGGCAGATGAACGGAAACGGCATGAAGACTTCCCTATCGGCGATCGGCCGCCGGGAGTGGATGCTGCTCCTGCTGCTAGGGCTGGTCGGCGTATTCCTCAATCAATGGTCGTTTTACAGCGGTCTGCAAACGGCCGATCCGACCACATCCGCGCTAATTTTGGCGCTTACGCCGCTCACGACCGCCTTCCTGGCGGCGCTCTTCCTGAAGGAGCGCGTGACGCCGAGCATGCTGGCCGGCTCGCTGCTGGCGCTTTTCGGCGTCTTCTTCGTCGTCTCCGAAGGGGCGAAGCCGGAGCTGCACGCCGGCCATCTTTGGATATTCGTCACGATGCTGACCTTCGCCGGCTCGATCGTAATCGTGCGGCTCCTCGCCCGTACGCTGCCTCCGCTCATCACGACACTTGTGTCGACGACGGCCGGTTTTGCGATGATGGTGCCTGCCGTTGCGGCGAGCGGTTCGGTTTGGCGGATCAGCCACGAGGCCTGGGCTTGGGCGCTGCTCATCGCGACGGCCATCGCCATGCACGGCATCGTGACGCTCATTTGGAACGGCCAGCTGCAGAAGGTCGGCGCAGCCAAAGCGGCCATGTTCTCCAATTTGGAGCCGTTCGTCGCCATGGTCGTCGGATACGCGGTGCTCGGCCTGCCCGTCACGCCCCGGCAGCTGCTCGGCTCGCTGTTCATCGTCGGCGGGGTGACGCTCGCTTCCCTGTACGTATCCAAACGCAAAACGGCCGTGTCCTCCCCGAATACCGGAGCGGAATGGAAAGGTTAAATTGTAGGCAAAACGAAACTTCCTTTTACCCCCCTATTGCGGTAAATTAACATCAAACTGCAATGCGGGGGTGTACGACGTGAAAGTCAAGCCCGGCTTCTTCGCTCTTTCTTCGCTGAAAAACCAGCTTTTTCTCGCCTTCCTGCTTCTCATTCTTCTACCCTACGCCTTCCTTCAGTACTACAGCATCCGTCAAGTCGAACAATCCGTCGAACGGCAAGTCATCGAGCAAAACAACAAACAGCTGGAGCAGCTCAAGCTGACCTTCGAGGACCTCCGCGGCACTGTTTTTCGCATTGCCATCCGGCTGGAAAAGGAGCCGGCCGTGATCGGCTTGCTAAGCGGTAAAGGGCTCGCCGGAGAAGAAGACCGCCGCAAGCTTATGGACGGCATGTGGAACGAGCTCAAAAGCAATGCGCTCTCCTCTCCCTTCGTGTTCTATTCGCTTACCGATCTGGAGGACCGTCAGTATGCCTCCTATATCCCGGCCCGTATGCTTTCTTATAAGGCCTCCCTGGAGCAGAAAGGACTGGAACCGCTGAGGAAAGGGGAGGCGGGCTACGCGTGGGTGTCGGATCAGGAGAGCGATCTGCGTCAGGAGGACAGCAAAAGTCCGCGTCTCGTCACCTTATACTCGCTGCTTCGCGACGATCAGGGGCGCGAGGCGGGGCTGCTGCGGATCGGCATCGATTTTCAGACTTGGCTCTCGTCGATGGCCAAAAGCTTTCCGATTACCCAAGATTTTTTCCTGCTCAACGAAAAAGACGCCATGCTCGGCGGGACGGGGGACCGTTCGGACGATGTGCTTGCGGCGTTCGTCCGGGCGAGCGCAGGCACCGAACAAGGGGCTTACCTGATCAAGGGCGCTTATTTGTACAACCGGATGCCGATTCCGGCGATGCAGTGGACGCTCGTCAGCCGGTTTCCGGTGCAGCTGTTTTTCGGCGACATCGAGCAGACGAAGCAGCGGATGGTTTCCACGTTTCTCTTTTTTACGCTGGTGTTCGTCGTCATTACGTTCTTCATCCTGTCGACCATGACGCGGCCGCTGCGGCTGCTCCAGAAGAAGATGGCGGAGGTGGCGGACAAGCAGTTCCAGACGCAGCTTCCTACGCGAAGGTATAAGGGCGAGCTGCTGGCGGTGGCGCAGGCGTTCAATAAGATGGTCAGCGATCTGCATGCGCTCCTGAGGCGTTTGAAGGAGGAGGAACGGCAAAAGGAGGCGGTCCGCTTTCAAATGCTGCTTTCGCAAATGAACCCCCATTTTCTGCTGAATACGCTTAACGTGGTGAAGTGGAACGTGCTGGCCAAGGGCGATGAGGAAACGGCGGCAATCTGCATGTCGCTGGGCCGGCTGCTCGAAACAAGCTTGAACGAAGAAGCGGACCTGATCCATTTTCGGACGGAAAAAGAGCTTACGGAGGCCTATGTATCTATCCTTTCATTTCGCTACGACCAGCAATTCGAGCTCCACTGGGAATGCGACGACAGGATTGATTATGCGCTCGTTCCGAAGCTCAGCTTGCAGCCGCTTGTGGAAAATGCCATTTTTCACGGCTTGTCTCACAAGGATAAGGGAGGGGCGGTCTGGATTCGCGCGTATGCCGAAGGAGGCCGCTGCTATTTGGAGGTGGAGGATAACGGCGCAGGCTGGAATCCCGCCTCGGCTCCGAACCCTGCCCGCAAAAGGAAAAGCATCGGGCTGACGAATATCAAGGAGCGCTTGGAGCTGCTTTTCAAGAAGGACGGCAGGCTGGATATCGAGCCGCTGCCCGCAGGGACGCGGGTGAGACTCGGCTTTCCGCTGCTGATGGCCGAACCGTATACCGATGCCGATAGGGGGAGTAACGATGTGGAACGTGCTGCTCGTGGAGGATGAGGTTTTCGTCAGACGCTCGCTCAAAAAGCTGATCCGCTGGGAGGAGATGGGCTTTACGATCGCCGGGGAGGCCGGGGACGGGCGGGAGGCGCTGGCCATGATGCGGGCGAACGCGCCCGACCTCGTCATTGCGGACATCGTGATGCCCGGCATGGACGGGGTGGAACTGCTCAAGCAGGCAAGGGAAGAAGGCCTCGAGTCTTCCTTCGTCATGCTGACCTGCATGAACGAATTCGAGTACGCCCGTCAGGCGCTGGAGTTCGGCGCTTCGGCCTACATGCTCAAGCTGTCGATGAACGGCAGTACGCTGGCGGAAACGTTGGCCAAGGTCAACAGAGAGCTGCTGCGCAACCTGCAGATGCGCTCTCAGGCGGTGTCGCATCCTTTTCAGCAACTGTACCGCGAAGTCTGGCAGTCGTTTCACGCTTACGGCGGGAATCCCGAAGAGGCGGAGGAACGCAGGCTGCCGCCGGACGCTGCTGTGTGGCCCGACGCGAAATTCGAGTCCGTGTGGATCGGATCTTTCCTGCACGGCGCGAGACGTTTCACGCTCGACGATTTCCATGGGCTGGACCTTGTGACGCCGGGCGGCCGGTCCGTGATTCACACGTTTACGCATTCGGGCCAAACGACGGTGTTCGTCTGGAACCCCGCAGCCGTACGGACGCGGGAAGAAGGGGACGGCCCGTTTCCGTGGACGGCTGCATGCTCAGATGTAGCTGGGGCCCGCGAAATGCCGGCGGCGTGGCATCGCGTACTGCGGACGCTTGACCGGGCCTGGTATGAGGAATGCTCGGGCCTTCTCGTTAGCGGCGACGCCGGTCTCGCTCCTGTCTCGTCCGCCGCTCTCGCGTGGAAGACCGAGCGGGAGTGGCTGCAAAGCTTCGAGCAGCACAGGCTGGAGGAATTCCGGCAGCGGCTGCAGGCCGGCTGGAAGTCGATCGAGGAACGCCGTCTGCCGATGGCGGTCGTGAAGGACATGGCGCTGCGCGTCGACCGAAGCGTCTCGCGCATTGCGGGATACGGCGGCACGGACGAGGAACGGCTGCTCGCCTGCGTCAGCCACCGGGAGCTCGGCGAGCGTCTGCTGGCGAATGCCGACCGCTATGCCAAGCGGAGCGGTGCCGGCGTTCAGCCGCTAACGAACCATCCGGAAATCGACAAGGCGCTTGGGTACATTCACCGGCATTATGACCGGGACGTCACGCTCCGGGCCATGGCCGTTCTGGTGGCGATGGATGAAACGTACTTCAGCGGACTGTTCAAGAAGAAGACAGGCGTCACGCTCATCCATTACATCCAGCGGCTGCGGGTCGACATGGCCAAGAAGCTGCTGGCGCAGACGGAGCTGCCGATCGCGGAGGTCGGGGAGCGGGTCGGCTTTCCGAACGCCAATTATTTCATCAAAATATTCAAACGCTGGACGGCGCTTACCCCGAGCGAATATCGTTCCCGTCCCAACTAACAAAATTTGTTCTATCAGAAGCTGAAATCTGTTCCTTATACCGTTCGGATCCCCGTGTTATCGTAAGAATACGAAATGAGAAAGCGCTATCAAATGCCGCGGGCCCTCCGCTTCGCTTGGAGCGAAGCGGGAGCGCTACGCCGCAGCGAGTCCGTTCCGCCTTCAACCCCTGGAAAGGATGTGAGCCGCGTTGCAGCCTAAACCACTGGAAGCAAGTTCAAGCCGATCGGTTCCCCCGGCCGCCGGTAAGCCGCTGCGGAAGCGGGTGAAGGCCGTTTGGGCGTACAAAGAGTTTTACCTCATGCTGCTGCCGGGCGTCATCTATTACCTCGTTTACAAATACTTCCCGATGTACGGCGTCGTGATCGCATTCAAAAACTTCGACATGATGGAAGGCATATTGGGCAGCTCCTGGGCGGATCCGTGGTACAAGTATTTTCAGCAGTTTTACGAATCGCCGTATTTCGGCCAGCTGTTGACGAATACGTTTCTGATCAGCATTTACAAGCTCGTCTTCGGAATGATCCCGCCGATTGTGCTGGCGATCCTTCTCAACGAATGCAGGGTCCGCTGGTTCAAAACGCTGGTCCAGACGCTCAGTTACATGCCTCATTTTCTGTCATGGGTAATCATTTACGGCATTCTGCTTATGTTCCTGTCTCAAGATTCCGGCATCGTCAACCGCTGGCTCATCGACTCCGGCCAGAGCGCCGTCCCTTTCCTGACTTCGACCGAATGGTTCCGCACCGTGCTCGTCGGCTCGGAAATCTGGCAAAATCTCGGCTGGGGCGCGATCATTTATTTGGCGGCCATCGCCGGCATCGATCCTACGCTCTACGAGGCGGCCAGGGTCGACGGCGCGAGCCGGCTGCGCATGGTTTGGCATATTACGCTGCCCGGCATCCGGCACGTCATTATTCTTCTGCTCATCCTTAGACTGGGGCACATGCTTGACGCCGGCTTCGAGCAAATCTACATCCTGTACAATGTGCACGTGTATCCGGTTGCGGACATTCTCGACACCTGGGTATTCCGAACGGGGCTCGAGCAGTGGAATTACAGTTTGGCATCGGCCGTCGGCTTGTTCAAATCGGTCATCGGGTTCATCCTCGTGTATATTTCGAATTCCTTGTCCAAGCGTTGGGGGGAAAGCATATGGTGAGAAACGCCGAAGACAAACTGTTTCAAGCGTTCAGCTATACCATCCTGGCGGTCGTCGGGCTCGCAGCGGTCATTCCCTTGCTGTACGTGCTTTCCGTATCGCTGACCCCGTTCGCAGTCGTGCTCAAGGAAGGCGGGTACGTGCTGTTCCCGAAGGAGCTGACCTTCAACGCCTACAAGAAGCTGATCGGCACGTCCACGATTCCGCGTTCCTTAGGCGTCACCGTCTACATCACCGTCGTCGGCACGGCGATCAATCTTATCCTGACGACGCTGGTCGCCTACCCGCTCAGCCGTAAACAGCTGCCGGGCCGGAACGGATTTCTGCTGATGGTCGTCCTTACGCTGCTATTCAGCGGCGGCATCATTCCGACGTACCTCGTCGTCAAGGCGACAGGCCTGATCGACAGTTTGTGGGCGCTTATTTTGCCGACGGCCGTTTCGAGCTTCAACGTGCTTATTATGAAAAGCTTTTTCGAGCAGCTGCCCGAGGAGCTCTTCGAATCGGCGCGGATCGACGGCGCCAGAGAATTCGGGATTCTGTTCCGGCTTACGGTGCCGCTGTCGCTGCCCGTCATGATTACGGTCGGCCTGTTCTATGCGGTCGGCCATTGGAACTCTTTCTTCGCGGCGATCATGTACGTGACCGACCGTTCGCTCTATCCGCTGCAGGTCGTCGTCCGCGAAATTCTGATGCTGTCGCAGCAGCCGCTCGAGAACGCCGAGGACCAGGTACCGACCGTGACGATGCAGATGGCTGCCGTCATGTTCGCGAGCCTTCCGATTATCGTGGTCTATCCGTTTCTGCAAAAGCACTTCACCAAGGGAATGCTCTTAGGCTCGATCAAAGGTTGAACGGCCGGCATCGTCCGAATCTCAGAAAGTAATCCTCCGCTGATTGTTCGATTCTCGGCAAACGTCTGGTTTCAATGCGCCGAAAGGCGTTTATCCTAGGCATTCAATAATCGATTCGAGAAGAAGGAAGGGGTAGCGTATGAACAGAAAAACGTGGGTACCTATCGGACTTGCTGCAGCGCTTACGGGAAGTATGTTAGCGGGTTGTTCCTCATCGGATGGCGGTAAGAAGGGCAGCGAGCCCAGCGCCGCGAAGGGGGCGGAAAGCGCGTCACCGTCCGCGTCCGCGTCTCCGCCGGCGGCTTCAGGACCGGTGAAGATACAAATGGCGATGGCGGCTTCAGGCTTGCCTGCGGCGGACGCCGACGACATCAAAAAGACGATCGACAAGAAGCTGGGCGTCGATCTTCAACTGACGGCGATCGCCTCCGGAGACGATTACAAGAATCAGATCCGCGTCCGGCTGTCGGGCGGCAACTACCCGGATCTGTTCTCGGTCGATTTCTCGGACGTGAAGGAATTTTCGGATAAAGGGCTTCTTCTCGATCTGACGCCTTACATGGATAAGGATATGAAGGCGGCCAAAGACTTCGTCGTCGGGCTGACGCCGAACATCATGAAAAAGGTGACGATCAACAATAAAATTTTTGCGGTTCCCCGGATCGGCGACGTCCCGTTTTCGTCCATGTGGGTTCGCAAGGATTGGCTGGAGAAGCTTAACTTGAAGGTGCCGAAGACGATCGAGGAGTTTATGGCCGTCGCCAAAGCGTTTACCGAACAGGACCCGGACGGCAACGGGAAGAAGGACACGTACGGCTTTACCGGAGCCAAGCTCGACAGCTTCGCTACTATTTTCGGCGCATACGGCGTTGGAGCACCCGGTTCGTTCTACGAGAAGAACGGCAAAGTCGTGAATGCTTACTACGACCCCGCTATGCCTGAGGCGCTCAAGTTTATCAAATCGGTATTCGACTCGGGGGTTGTCGATCCCGAAATTATGACGAATAAAGGGAATATCGAGGTACAGAAGGCGTTCCAGGGGAAAGCGGGCTTTATTTTCAAGGGCTGGACGGATATGGCCAAGGACGAGTTCGTCGCGCAGTACAAAGCGATCAACCCGCAGGCGGAGTGGATTCAAATGGAGCCGCTTAAAGGGCCGGGCGGCCAATTCGACGGATCGTACGATTTTGACCGGCCGTCGCGCTATTGGGTCATTCCGAAGGCGTTGGAGAAGGATAAGGCAAAGCTGCAAAAGGTGTTCGATCTGATCAACTACGTATCCGGCCAAGAAGGCAACCGGCTCGTCATGTACGGTCTCGAAGGCAAACATTACAACATGAAGGACGGCAAGATCGTGCCTACGGAGCTAATGGCGAAGGAAGGGAACTATTTTAACCTGTATCAAATCACGGGCCGTCCGAACAAAGAATATTTGGCCATCAAGTTTCCGAACCAAGCGGCTGCGACTGAGTTTGCGATCCAAACGCCGCGAATCCACAGCTTCGACAGCTCGGTCATTCCGCCGACCGATTTCAACAAAGCGGATGCGGACCGGTTCGCCGAAGAGGAAATGATCAAATTCGTCTCGGGCAAGCGGTCGATCAACGAGTATCCGGATTTCCTGAAGACGTTTGAGACGACGTTCAAATACAAGCTTTATGTGGATACCGGGGAGAAGCAGATCCGGGAGCAAGGATTTGTGAAATAGCATCGGGATAAGAGCTGACGGCTGAATGAGGTTATGTTCGGGTGTAAGGCCCTAGCGGCTGAGCGTGGCGAAGTTCGAGAGACTAAGGAGGAGATCGAGTGAGCAAGCAAACGTATGACGTCATCGTGGCCGGCGGCGGCCCGAGCGGCATAGCCGCGGCTGTAGCCGCGGCCCGGATGGGCGCGGAGACGCTGCTGGTGGAGCGGTACGGATTTTTGGGCGGTGCGGGAACGGCCATGATGGTCAATCCGTGGATGTCGTATTGGGCATCGGGCGGCAGCAACGTGCAGCTCATTTTCGGGGTGCTGCAGGAGCTGATCGACCGGATGACGGAGATGGGCATGTACGGGCATCCGAAGCAAAAGACGGCGTTCGATCCCGAAGCGCTTAAGGTCGCGGCGGAGCAGCTATGCCTCGAAGCCGGCGTTACGCTGCTGTATCACTCCTTCCTTGGCGAAGCGAGGATGGACGAAGCCGGAACGCGGATCGAAACGGTGCGGTTCGCGAACAAAGCGGGACTCGTCGATCTGAAAGCGGATATGTATGTCGATACGACCGGCGATGCGGATCTTGCCTCGTTTGCCGGCGCCATCGTCGAGAAGGGGCGGGCGGTGGATAGCCTGAGCCAGCCGATGACGCTCAATTTCCGGATGGCGAACGTCGATATGGAGCTAATGCCGACGCGAGCGGAAATTACGGAGCTGTATTTGGAAGCGAAGCGGCGCGGCGATATCGATTGCCCTCGCGAAAACGTCCTGTGGTTTTACGCGAATCAGCCCGGCGTCATTCATTTCAATACGACAAGGGTTCTTCGTAAAGACGCGACGAATCCGTGGGAGCTGACGGAGGCGGAAATCGAAGGGCGGCGTCAGACGCAGCAGCTCGTCCGCTTTCTCAAGGCGGAAGTGACCGCCTTCCGTGACGCCTACCTGCAAACGACCGCGCCGCAAATCGGCGTGCGCGAATCGCGCCGCGTCGTCGGCGAATATATGCTGACGGCCGAGGAGCTGCTCGCTTCCTGCCGGTTCGAGGACGTGATCGCCCGCGGCGCTTACCCGGTCGACATTCACAATCCGGACGGAGCGGGCACGATCCTGCAGCACTTGCCGGAAGGGGAATGGTACGACATTCCGTTCCGCACGCTCGTGCCGAAGAGGATCGAGAACCTGCTGATCGGCGGACGTCCGATCTCGGCGACGCACGAGGCGCACTCGGCGATCCGCGTGCAGCCGATCGCCATGGCGATCGGTCAGGCGGCCGGTACGGCGGCGGCGCTTTGCGCCAAAGAGCAAGTGCTGCCGCGCGAACTCGACGTGCGCAAAGTGCAGGAAGCGCTGACCGCACAGGGAGCGGTGCTCGGCTTCGCCGGCGGCGTTTCGAGCGCGGCGGGAGAATAAAGCAAAGCCGCAGCCGATGTTAATCGGCTGCGGTTTTTTTTCGGTTTGCGACAAGTGTGGCGATCAATGGATGTTTCGCGCAAGCGGAACGTCAATGCCTTATTCTTTGGCGTTGCCGGCAATTTCGACTTTTCGCGGAACGAGAGTATCTTATTTGGCGGCAAATCGCCGTTTGGAGGCTGGAAACGGACGAATAACGCACTCTAGTTCCGCAGTAGGCAGGCAAGAGGGCGAATCGCTTGAAATCGCGCATCCACGTTCCCTCTGTAACTTACAGGAAGGAACGCAAAACCATCAAAGCGGCGACCCCTACCACCACGGTCGCAAGTATACTGCGCGTCCTGACCGCAACGAAAAACGCAGGCAAGGCGGCGATAAGCTCCGCGTTGTCGGTTAACGGCGGCATTTTGCCGTCATGCAGGAAGAGCTCCTGGCCGATCAGAGCGGCCATAACCGAAATCGGCACATAATTCAGCCACCGCATGGCCCAGCCCGGCAATTCGAAACGGCTTAGAATCATTAACGGAACAACCCTCGGAATGAGGGTGACAAGAGAAGCTCCGATCACGATCAAAAAAACGCTCCATCTTATTTCCATTTTTTATCCACCGCCATTCCTGCCGTCGCTGCAACCAAGGTCGCCGCAATGATGCCAAGGCTGCCGGACATGAAAAATGAGCTCCCCACGGCTACGAAGGCGGCAATGACCGCAACGGCCAGATCGGGCTTGAGCCGCTTTCTGCCCGCACGGAGAGGACGAACAGTCCGATAAACATGCCCGCCAAGGCAAAATCCAGACCGAATGTTTCCGGGCTCGAAATCCACTGTCCTGCGATAGCCCCTGCCATATTGGCAACCCACCAGCCGAGGTAGGCGGTCAAATTCAGCCCGTGCATCCATTTCTCGCTGATTCTCTTCGTAAGGACGGTCTTGTTCATGGCGACGCCGAAGGTTTCATCCGAAAGAAGGGCACCCACCAGCATGTTCTTGAGCGGAGTCAGATGCTTGAAATAGGGCGATACCGCCGCACTAAGCAACAAATAACGGGCATTGACGAAAAATGCCGTAATCGTAATCGCCGTAATCGAGCTGCTTGACGCCATCATGCCAACCGCAATAAATTGCGCGGACCCGGCATACAGGAGCAAGCAAAATAAAGTGATCTCCATCATGCTGAGACCCGCAGTCGTCATGACAATGCCCGCGGCAATTCCGATGCTCGCGTAGCCGAGCAAGGTCGGCAAACAATCTTTGACTCCCTGCAGAAAGCTGTCTTCGCCTTCCTGCATCGTACGTGATCGTAAATCGGCTTGTTGTAAACTCATGATGCTCCCCTTCGCAGCTATAAAGAGTGATTTCAAGGTGTTATAGTACTAACGACTATGAAAACGACAAAGAAAATACGGTTCAACTTACTTGAACCGTTTTCCCGTCACCACATGTACCAAGTCAGGTTTACTGCTCCAGAACGCTTCGATCTTTTCGGGACCGAAGGCATGGGCTACTTGCGCAAACATGATGTCATGCCGCAAGTATTCCATCGCGACGAGGACGAGTGCCGTGTCCTGCGTCTTGACCGCCCACGCCGCGCCGCCCGCGGTGGAGGCAAAATTGGCGATGAGCACCTCTTCGTTGTCCCGCGCGACAATGGTCAAATGCCCCCGTATACGCTCCTCGGCGACCTCCGGAGCCATATAATCGTGATGGGTGGTTACGCCCAATTGGGTGCCCGGGGAACCGAACAGACAGGAGAATACCTGAACGCCTTCTTTGACGCGACGGTCCACTTCATTTTTAATAAAGGGAACTTGAGGCGACCAAATGGATAACCATAGTTCCTCTTGCGCTTTACCGATCATATCGTTCATTTCCGCTATAACATGCTCGTCGCTGCTGATGCGCCGAATGACGTCCACTTCCTGTTCGCTTTCCAAAGCGGACAGCTTCTTCTCCAGGTAGTCGAAGGATTGCTCGAACGTGCTGCGCAGCCGGCCGATCAGCTCTTTTGCAGGCAACGGCGCATAGGTCACCGGCTCCGAGGGCACGGTGTAGACGGCTCCCTTATCCAGCAGCTTTCCCAGCACTTCATAGATCATGGACCGGGGAACGCCCGATCGTTTGCTGATCTCGTATCCGGTGATGGGAGAGTTTTTCAGCAGCCCGATATAGGCTTTGCACTCATACTGGGAGAAGCCTAATTTCTGAAGTTCCCTATAGATGTCCTCCATACAAGCTCCTTGTAGTAGTTAGTTGTATACTTACTATAGGACTGCGCTATTCATCTGTCAATCGATCGATAGGCAAAAACAGCCGGGGCGGAGAACAAACACCGGAAAATGGATCTCTAACCCTGACATACAGTTGTCAGTAAGGAGGGGTATGATAGAGCTATCCCCCGATGAAAGGGAAACAAATACACATACCTTGGAGGTACTTCGATGACTCATCATGCCGTACGCATGTACGATTTTAACGTATGGGCAACCAGAACGATCATTAACCGGTTAAAGGAGCTGCCGGAGTCCGTGTACACCCGGGAAATGCAAAGCGCGTTTACATCCCTTTCCAAGGCAATCTCTCATATTTATGTTGTTGAACGCGGCTGGCTGGCCATCCTCTCCGGTCAAGACATGAGCGAAGCGATGAAACATGCCGAGCCTTTGCAGAAGGAAATGGAGGCGCTAAGCTTGGAGCAGCTGGAAGCCAAGTATGAGTGCTTGTTCGAGGATTTCAAAACGGCATTGGCGCAGCATGAGGATTTGGACGCGTCGGTTACCCTGAACAACCCCTATGCGGGCGTGCGGGAAACGCGCCTATCGGAAATGGTCATCCAGGTGGTCAACCACGGAACCTATCATCGCGGGAATATAACCGCCATGCTGCGCCAGATGGGCTTCCCGTCCGTCATGACGGAGTACGCTTTATTCTGGTATTCGGAGTAAGCACGGCCGCGCGGGCAAGGCTTAGGACACCTGTAAGACCCCATAATGTTCCCCCGTCAAGGCCGCCGGCCTGGATGCGTTCCCTGCTTTTTCCCGGAATAATTCCTGCTTTATAAATACCGCGTATTTCGGTATGCTAGATTTCAGTGACCCTAAGCTGTCATGGAATCGGGGAAAAGGTGGTATCTTTCATGGATGCAAAGTTTTGTATGTCGTGCGGAACGGCTTTGGAAGTGCGGGAGGTTGACGGGGTATCCAGGAAAGCTTGCCCTGCATGCAGCTTCGTCCATTGGGGAAATTACAGCGTCGGCGTCGGCGCTTTGATTGAAAGAGACGGCAAGTTTCTGCTGGTCAGAAGAGCGATGGAACCGGGAAAAGGCAATTGGACGAATCCCGGCGGCTATATCGAGCAAACCGAGCTGATGCACAATACGATTAAACGCGAAGTGCTGGAGGAATGCGGAATCCGCGCGGAGGTCAAGCGCATTGTGGCCGTCCGCGACCAGCCGAGAAGCATTCATAACGTTTACGTCGCTTTCGCGATGGAGTACGTGTCGGGAGAACCGGTGCCCGACGGCGTGGAGGTGGATGCGGCAGGCTTCTACAGCCTGGAGCAAATGGCGGACATGAAGGTGGCCGGCTTTACGAAATGGCTGATCGACGTCGCGCTGAAAGGCGAAACGCGCGGATTGTCGGAGGACGAGGATCCGATCGTGCCGATGGAAGGCAGCGGCTTGTTCCGGGTGTAACGCCTGCGTCTTCGGATTGCCGCAATCGCATATTTGCGAGGATGGGACCGTACCTAACGAAAGCGAAAAGAGATCAAGCCCGTCGTGGGAATCGACAGAGCGTGATCTCTTTTATTATCTATCGTTACCTGTCTTGTTCAGACAGTAGGCTTCCGTGCGGACAAGTCCGTTCCTCATTCCATATGACGCGTTCCCCGTAGTCTTTGCCCCAGTTATACATCATTTTCAATACGGGCATCAGACTCTCGCCGTGCTCCGTCAAAGAGTATTCGACGCGAGGCGGTACCTCTGGGTACACCTTCCGGTGAAGCAGCCGGTCCTCCTCCAATTCGCGGAGCTGGTTGGTCAACATTTTCTGCGTGATGTGGGGAATCCGTTTCTTCAGTTCGCTGAATCGCTTGGTTCCTTCCAGACCCAAATGCCACAGGATGATCAGCTTCCATTTACCGCCTATGACCGCTAAGGTGAGTTCCTTCTCGCAATTGATTTCTTTAAGGTTGATTCGTTCCTTTACCTCGCTTGCCATGATCATCCTCCTTCTCTCGATAGTATACCATAGGAAACTACATAGCCAAAAAGAATGTACTCTCTCAAAGGATACTTAGAGGAAATGAAGGTACCGGCTGCCTGGCTTTATTTAAAAGGTCGTCCCAAACCGTACGAATGTTGCCGATTCCATCCTGTTTTACCTCCTGCAGCCGCATTTATGTGAAAAGCCCTCACTTATAAGCGTGAGGACTTTCAAAGGTTATTCGAGGGTGCGACTATTCCAGATTGGCATGTCTGCCGTACATCCGGCCGGAATCCAATCCCCGTTTATCCATCAGACCGAGAATAACGGCATCGTAAAAGATCAATAACGTCTGCTCGAATAAAGACGCCATGGGCTGGATCGTCGTTTTGGCGGAGCCTTCCCGATCCTTCGGAGAGCCGGGCAGTTTAACGGCGGCATCCGCTAAACGCCCGATCGTCGACTCGGGAGCGGTCGTGACGGCAACGACCGCCGCCCCGAGCCCCTTCGCCTTCTGAGCCATCGAGACGAGGCTTTTCGTTTCTCCCGAACCCGAACCGATGATCAGCAGATCGTTTTCGCCGATACCGGGGGTTACCGTTTCGCCGACCACATAAGCGTCAATTCCCGAATGCATCAGGCGCATGGCGAAAGCGCGGCCCATAAGACCCGACCTTCCGGCGCCCGCGACAAATACTTTCCCGGACCGCAGGATGCCATCGGCCAATTTCTCGGCATCTTCCTCGGCGATCCGTTCGATAGAGTCGTGGAGCTCCTTCACGATTTCGGCTGCATAAGCGGTTGTTTTCATCGGCCGTTACGCCCGTTCGATCAAACTTTTCATTTCGGCGGCCGTCGCTTTTTTATCCGCTTGGCCGGTAATGCCGCCCCCCACAATGACGAGATCGGGATTTGCTTTAATGACTTCCGGCAAGGTGTTCATCTTGATGCCGCCTGCAATAGCCGTTTTCGCATGCTTGACGACGCGTTTAATGGCCGTTAGCTCCTCGAAGGAGTTTTTGCCTGCCGCTTGGTGATCGTAGCCGGAATGGACGCAGATGTAATCAACGCCGAGCGCGTCGATTTCCTTCGCTCTTCCCTCGATGTCCTTTACGTTTATCATGTCCACCATAATTTTATTGCCTTGCTTCTTGGCTTCTTCTACGGCTCCCTTGATCGTCGAATCATCGGAAGCTCCGAGAACGGTAATGATATCCGCTCCCGCCTCGGATGCTTTCATGACCTCATAGCCGCCGGCATCCATAATTTTCAGGTCGGCGAGGACACGCAGAGACGGGAACGCCGCTTTGATTTCTTTGACGGCTCTCAGTCCTTCGTTGATCACGACCGGCGTACCGATTTCGACGATATCGATGTATGCCGCCACCTCCGCCACCACTTTTTTTGCTTCGGGAATATCTACAAGGTCCAAGGCCAATTGAAGTTCCATATGATTATCGCTCCTTTAGAAGGGTTCGTTGTTGTTGTTGTCGACACACGCTCATTGTAGAACCTAACTATCAGCTTAGGAAGTACGCACTTCAAAGTGGCGTAGTTACCTGGACGGTACTATTGGAGGACAACTGCTTGACCGAGTATGTACAAAAAAGTCAAAAAAAGCCGAAGGACAGCGCTCATTCGCTATCCTTCAGCCGTCTTTTGCCGCCTGCGATGCTTATAGATTCGAACGCTCGCGGCATTGCTCGCCAGAACGTTGCCCTGTTTGGCTTTGGCGGTTGCCGTCTGGTAAATTTTCACGATAAGGTAAGTATGTTTGCCGACACGATGCTTGTATGTTTGCACATGTGTCCGAATCATGCTTCGCCCTCCTGTTATCGCTGCCATCTTACGTTATGTAGGGGATGCTTCGATTGTCGCGGCGGTCGATAGGAGGGGCAGCAGCCGCTCGGGGCGGGCATTTCCGGGAGGGGTGAATAAAAATCATCCTACTCAAGGCTGGGGGATGGTCCTATAATCGCTTAGTAAGTTTCGATTCCGGCTTGTCCCAGACTAGCGGAACGGGAACGAAGCTTTTATTGAGATCGAGAGGAGAATCCATACCATGTTTATTTCTACGCAGCGAAGAACGGTCCGGCTGCTCGTTTGGGCGTTGGCCGGAATCCTTATGATGAACGGGTTTTCTTTGCTTGGCATACCCAAAAACGCGGCTGCGGCGGCTTCCGTAGAGACCGCGGTCGACGTGCAGGCTTCGCCTGTCGCGCCGGGCTCGGCGGCTTCGCTTCTTGCGAAGGTGACGGCTTCGGAGGATGCCTCCCTATTGGTCGATTTGGAAATATTCGACCCCTCCTTGAAGAAGGTTCACCAGGCGTTCGCCGATCGCATCGACGTGAAGGCCGGCGAGACAAGAACGGTTCCTTTCGTCTGGAACGTGCCCCCGGGGCTCAGCGAAGGCGAGTATATCGTCAGCTTGGGCGTTTTCGGCGCCGGCTGGAACGGCATGTATGATTGGCATGCCGGAGCCGCAACGCTGACGGTTTCCCTGGAAGAGGTGGCTTTCACCGGCAGCGTGAAGGCTGCTCCGGAGACCGTTCGGCCGGGCGGTACGGTGAATGTCGGCGTTACGGTAACATCGCGGGTATACGGCGATGCTCTCATAGAAGCCGTCATTATCGGGCCGGATGGAGCGAAATCGACGGCGGAGATCGCGAAGAGCCGGTTCGAGGCCGGGCAGGAGCGTCATTTCGCCGCAGACTGGACGGTGCCGCAGGACGCGAAACCGGGAGATTACCGCGTCGAGCTCGGCGCATACAGTCCGGACCGCAGCCAAACGAAGCGCGTAAGCGCCGAAGCCGGCAGGTTCGCCGTACTGCCGGACGAAACGCAAGCGTTGCCGGCACCGGAGTCCGTCAAAGCCGTGCCTGAGCTGCGCGCGATTAAAGTGACTTGGAATGAAGTTAACGGGGCGTCGGGCTACGATGTGGAGGCGGACGGCATCGTTGTGCCGGATGTCCGGGGAACCTCCTATGTTCATCAAGAGCTGCTTGCGAATACGCCTCACACATACCGCGTCAGAGCGAAGCGGGCCGGCGCAGCGGGGGTCTGGAGCGAGGCGGTAACCGCCCAAACCTCCGCGCCATCCGGTACGGCAGCCGTCAAAATTTTTTCGAAGACGGGAACGAGCAGCTGGTCGCAAATGCCGAGCCCGGGCTTCGAAATCGAAAGTGCGAGCGGTGAGCCGATCGATCTTAGCGAGCTGGCGCTGCGTTATTATTTTACGATCGAAGAGGAAAGTCCGTTGTCGATCGGCTTCTGGTCGACGGTTGCGAACCGGAACGTGACGACGAAGTTTGTCAAAATGCCGATTCCGTCCGAGACGGCGGATCATTACCTGGAAATCGGGTTCACGGCCGATGCCGGGCCGCTTAATCCGGGTGCGAAGGCGGGCGTTTACACCTGGATGAACAAAGAGAATTGGTCGATCTTCGATCATACGAACGATTACTCGTTTCTTTCGTCCTCGGATTATACCGATAACGGCAAAGTGACGGGCTACCGGTCCGGAGCTCTGGTGTGGGGAACGGAGCCTGCGCTGTTCGACATCCCTTCGTATCCGCAAGAGGTGACGGCGGTCCCTGCCGATGACGCGATCACCGTATCGTGGCAGCCGGTTGCAGGCGCAACGGGTTATGACGTCGAGGCGGACGGACGGCTGGTCGAGAGCATTACGGGAACGTCCTATAAGCACGACTGGCTAAGCCCGGGCACCCGGCATTCGTATAAAGTGAGAGCGAGAGCCGGAGACAAGCTCAGCATCTGGAGCTCCAAGCTGTCGCTCAAGACGACGGGGGAACAGGCGCTTCCGGCTCCCTCGGGCGTGAGAGCGAAACCGGCGGAAAGCTCGGTTGCGGTGAGCTGGAGCAAGCTTGCCGAAACGGTAACCGGCTACGAAATCGAGGTTGACGGCGTCATCACGGACGCGGGGATGCAAACGTCCTATATGCATGAAGGACTTGCTTCCGGCTCCCAGCATACGTACAGAGTGCGCGCCAAGGACGGGGTAACGCGCGGCATATGGAGCGCATTGCTGCGGGCGAATGCGAAGTTCGTCCCTGAGGGCAAGTTCGACGTGACCTTCTCGGTCGATCCATCCGCGGACCGGGCACCGATCAGCCCGTACATTTACGGCACGAACGAAGATTTGACGGGGACCGAGAATTGGACCGCGCGGCGGATGGGCGGCAACCGGTTGTCCACCTACAACTGGGAGACGAATGCGTCCAATGCGGGCGACGACTACTTTTTCCTAAGCGACAATTATGTGCCTTGGTTCTACGGAGGCGTCCCGTGGGGCGGCAACATGCAGGAGCCGGGCATCGGCATTGCGGGCTTTCACCAAAAGTCGCTCGACAAGGGCATGTTCTCCCTCGTTACGCTTCAGTCGGCAGGCTTTGTGGCTAACGATAGTAACGGAGAGGTAACGGCTGCGCAAACGGCGCCATCCTCCCGCTGGGTCGAAGTGAAGCCGTCCAAGGGCGCTCCGTTCAGCCTCGTTCCGAATTTGACGGACAACGCCGTCTATATGGACGAGTTCGTGCATTACCTGGTGAACAAGTTCGGCGGCGCCAAAACGGCGACGGGCATCAAGGCCTACCAGCTCGACAACGAGCCCGGCCTGTGGGGCAAAACGCATATGTACATGCATCCTCAGGCTCCGGGCAGCGCGGAGGTGGCGGATAAAGGCATCGCGCTCGCCAAGGCGGTCAAAAGCGTCGATCCGGACGCCGAGCTGTACGGTCCGGTTTCCTACGGCTTCGACGAAATGTACAACATGCACGAGGCCGCCGATTGGAACGCCGTTAAAGGTACGTACGACTGGTACATGGATTACTATTTGGACCGCTTCCGCGTGGCGTCGCTGCAGGAAGGCAAGCGGCTGCTCGATGCGCTCGACATTCACTGGTATCCGGAGAATACGGCGGGCGGCTACCGGATTACCGACAGCAACTCTAACGGCAATCTGGAAGCGAACAAGGAGCGCATGCAGGCGCCCAGATCGCTGTGGGATCCGAGCTACACGGAGAACACTTGGATCGGACAGTGGTTCAGCGGCTTCCTGCCGGTCATTCCGAGACTGCAGCAATCGATCGATACGTACAATCCGGGTACGAAAATCGCGATCTCGGAATACAATTACGGCGGCGAAAACAATGTGTACGGCGGCATCGCTCAAGCGGACGTTCTCGGCATTTTCGGCAAATACGGCGTTCATTTCGCCAGCTTCTGGAAAATGGTTAACGGGCTTAAAGAAGCGCCGTATATTACAGCGGCGGCGAAGCTGTACCGGAACTACGACGGGAACGACTCGGGCTTCGGCGACACGAAGGTAAAGGCGGAGACGTCCGATATCGAGAACAGCTCGATATACGGCTCCGTGTACGAGGATAGCGACAACAAGCTGCATCTGATCGTATTGAACAAAAACAACGATCATGCGATGAATGCCGTGTTCGACCTCGCCGGAGCAAATGGCTATACGTCGGCGCGCGTCTGGGCGTTCGACGGCCAAAGCTCCGCGATAACGGAACGGGAGCCGGTTGCGGCCATTTCCGGCAATACATTCACCTACGAGATTCCGAAGCTGACGGCCTGTCACATCGTGCTTAGCGCGGAATAGCTTCAGGGCAAAGCGTCCATTCGCAGCCGCTATCGGCGGCGGACGGACGCTTTTTCGATTGGCAAGTTGCCGATCAAGTCTCGCTTCAAGGCGCAGCTTTCCCTTCGCCGGGCAAATTCAAGAGGGGCGTTCGCTCCGGACGCGCAGGTGTGATACGATAGCGGAATAGCGTTGGATAAGGAACGAACCGGAGGAGAGACGATGAATCGTACAAACGGGCCGGAGACGGAGCGTCTGCTGGCCGAGCTGCTGCAGCGGCTTCGAGCCGCAGGCCATGAGGATGCGGAGCTGCTGGGCATGGTCGGAGACGCGATCGGGCATGCCGGCGAGCTGGCGGCGGAGAACGAGCGGCTGAAGCAGGAGGTCAAGCGGCTGCGCGGACAGCTGCAAATGAAAGCGGCCGGCTCCATGTCCAGCCGGTTGAAGGATGCGCTCCGGGAGTAGCTGCCGGGGGATTTCGGCAATGGACGGCGACAAGAGCCGAAGCTTCGGTCATCGTTTACAGACTGCTAGCCCTTCTCACGCTCAAGGAATGACTAGGCATCAGCAGGGTTAGCGGGTCGCGTTAACCAAAAAAAGGCTCTTCCGCACGGGTTTCCCGTTCATTGGAAGAGTCTTTCATTTATGCCTTTATTCCGGGTCGCTATCCGAGCCGGCTTGTCCGTTTACAACTTCCTTCAGCTCCGGAATCGCGTCGACCAGCCATTCCCTGCGGCGTATCGCCGTACCGCTGAGGGCCGGCTGCTTGCCGTATTCCCATTCGATGTCCGCATGCTTCGTGTAGGCCTTGATCAAGTCGATCAGCGCGTAGCCCCACTCGCTGACTTGATAGCCCGTATAAGGGATATCCGGGTAATAGTGCAAGTAGGCTTCCTTCAGCATGAAGCCGGCGGACATCATGACGATCTGCGGCAGCGGCTTCTCGCCGATTTTCTCCATAATGGCGGCGGCGTTGATTTGCGTAGGCTCGGCGGCAAGCTTAGCGAAGGAAGGACCGTCGATGACGCCGTTTTCCTTGGCCAGCCATGCGGCGACCCAGTTCATGATCGGCTCGAAAGCGTCCGGCAGCTTGTCCTCAAGCGGCGTTTCCGGGTTGTCGAGATCGACCGTCCAGGTTTTGCCGTTCTTGGCCACGCGGATGTTGCCCGAAATGCCGGCCTTGCGCAGCGTAATGAGAGCATGCGTCTGCAGCTTCGTGGACAGCTGCTCGTCGCGGCAGCATTTGCGCAAGATCGTCTCGGTGCGCGGCAGCGGGAACAGCGCCAGCGTTTGCAGCGCCTCGAGCGCGTTGGCGTACTCCATCGTAGCGATCGCTTCTTCGATACGGCTCAGCACGCCGTCGTCCGGCTGCTCCGCCCATAATTCCAGCGGCGTTTTGTAGGCGGCGATCCGCAGCAGCGGCATGATGCCCTTCTCTTCGAGCTGCTCGGCGTCGAGCTGTTCCGTAAGCTGAACGCAAGCATTGTCGACGTCCGCCTTCAGCGCGTCGAACATCTCCTTGCTGTCTTTATCCGCAACGCCGTTCGTTCGGGTCGTTTCGAGCCAGTCGCGCAGCGCCAGCGGGTTATTGCGGTATACGGTAGCTGCTGCCGCCGCGAACGGCGGGGCGAACGGAAGACCAAGCTGCGCGTAGCGCGCCAGCAGGATTTGCAAGTCGATTTGGCGATCCAGCTGCTGCAGGGAGACGAATAAATTCATCCATGCTTCAAGCTGGGCCGGATTCGTTTTGGCAGCTCCGAAAAAATAAAAAGCAGCCGCACCGAACGCTCCTTTATTAATCATCTCTGTGCCATTGCGCATCAGCTCGTTACCGGCGGTTGTATTCAAAGGGATATACCTCCAATCGTTGATAGACCCATTATACTACATCCGACATGTGGGCGCGATTGTAGGATTTTCTGGATTTCATTAGAGGAATCGGCCCTTCGACAAGAATCGCCGCTTTGTCGAATTATGAAAACTAATGCTGGACGGCAAACCTCTGCGGGCTGTATCATTTTAGGTAGATAAAGGAAATGTGGCGGAGTAGGTGGGACAGATGGACGAGCAATGGAGAAGGCAGGCGAAGTTCCTGATCGTGGACGATCAGGAATACAACATTTCGCTTCTGCAGCGGATGTTAGGCCGGTCGGGCTTCACGAACTTACATACGACGACGGACCCTCTTCGGCTTAGCGGGCTGTTTCAGGAAATTGAGCCGGATATCGTCCTGCTCGATTTGCATATGCCGGGCATGGACGGGTTCGCCGCCCTGAGGCTGCTGAAGGAGCTGATCGCGGAAGGCAATTACCTTCCGGTTCTAGTGCTGACGGCGGATGTTACGCAGGAGGCGAAGCAGCGTGCGCTGCAGGAAGGCGCGAACGACTTCTTGACGAAACCGTTCGATAAGACGGAAGTCATTCTCCGGATCGACAATTTGCTCAAGAGCCGGTACCTGCATCTGCAGCTGCAAAATCAAAACGTATTGCTGGAGGAAAGAGTCAGCAAGCGGACCTGGGAGCTGGAGAAGGCCAAGCTGGAAATTCTCGAGCTGCTTGCGCGCGCGTCGGAATATCGCGACGACATGACCGGTCAGCATACGCAGCGGGTAGGACAAATGGCGGGAAACATCGCCCGCGAATTAGGGCTGCAAGAGCAAGAAGCGGACCTCATCCGGAAGGCGGCGCCGCTTCACGACTTGGGCAAGATCGGCATTCCCGACGGCCTGCTGCTCAAGCCCGGGAAATTTACGCCCGAGGAGTTCGAGCAGATGAAGACGCATACGACGATCGGCGCGAGTATTTTGGCAGGCAGCTCGTTCTCGGTGCTGGAGGTGGCGGGGACGATCGCCTTGTCGCATCACGAGAAATGGGACGGCACCGGCTATCCGGAAGGGCGCAGAGGCGAGGACATCCCGCTGTCGGCGCGAATCGTCGCAATCGCCGATTTTTACGATGCGTTGACCCACGAACGGCCATATAAGGCGGCATGGAGCTCGGAAGAGGCGGTAGCGGAAATCCTGAGGCAGAAGGGCCTTCATTTCGACCCGCAGGTGGTCGAGGCGTTCCTAGCGGTATTGGAGCAAACGGCCGGCAAGCTCAAGACAGTCGATATATAAAGAACGTGCAAGCAGATAAAGAAGGGGTGTCTGGATGAAAGGCATGGTATTTACGGCTTTTCTGGAAATGGTAGAAAGCAAATTTTCGCTCAAAATCGCCGATGATATCATTGAGGCGTCCGATTTGCCGTCCGGCGGAAGCTATACGGCGGTCGGAACCTACGATCACGGCGAAATCATCAAGCTTGTCGTCCAGTTGAGCGAACGCTCCGGCATCCCGGCGAATGCGCTCGTAAAGACATTCGGCGAATACTTGTTCGGCGAGCTGGTCGGCATGCATCCGCGGTTTGCGGAAGAAAACGAAACCGTCTTCGAATTCCTGCAGAAGGTGGACGGTTACATCCATGTCGAAGTGTTGAAGCTGTATCCCGGAGCGGAGCTTCCGGGGTTCGAATACGACGCGTCGACGCCCGGAACGCTGGTCATGACGTACCGTTCCTCGCGGCCCTTCGCGGATCTGGCGGAAGGGCTCATTGCAGGCTGCATCAGCCATTACGGCGAAAATATCGAAGTAAAACGGGAAGATTTGAACGGCGCTTCCGGCACCTCCGCCCGGTTTACCTTGAAACGGATGTGACGGGCGATGCCGGAAAGAGCCGAGGAGCTTGAGCTGCTCCGCAGGCAGCTGGAGCGCGAGAAGAAGGCGCGCAAGGCCGCAGAGGAAATCGCAGAGCAGAAGACGCGCGAAATATACTATGTCAACCAGGAGCTTCGGCATCTGAACGATCAGCTGGAGGAGCTCGTCAAGGAACGGACCGCGGAGCTGTCGAGAGCGCGAGACGAAGCGATCGAGGCGAACCAGATCAAGAGCCAGTTTCTCGCCAATATGAGCCATGAGCTGCGGACGCCGCTCAACGCGATTATCGGATACAGCGAAATGCTGAAGGAAGAAGCGGAGGAGCTCGGCGAGCAAAGCTTTATCGATGATCTCGGCAAAATTCATACGTCCGGCAAGCATTTGCTGACGCTGATCAACGATATTTTGGATTTGTCCAAAATCGAAGCGGGCAAAATGGACCTTTATATGGAAACCTGCGACGTTTCGCATGTTCTTCAGGATGCGATCGCCACGGTCAAGCCGCTCTTGGAGAAGGGCGGCAATCGCCTAGAGGCGGATATTGCAGGCGGCGAGATGCGGACGGATATAACCAAGCTGCGGCAAATCATATTGAATTTGCTCAGCAACGCCGCCAAATTTACGTCGGGCGGAACGATTCGGATAACGACGGAGGAGCGGGCGTTCGCAGGCAAGAAGGGGATTGCCGTTCGCGTCAGCGATACGGGCATCGGCATGACGGAGGAACAGGTGGCGAGCCTGTTTCAGGCGTTTACGCAGGCGGATTCGTCGACGACCCGCAAATTCGGGGGAACGGGGCTTGGGCTTGCGATCAGCCAGCGTTTTGCCCAAATGCTGGGCGGCTCCATTACGGTCGAGAGCGAGCTCGGACAAGGCACATCGTTTGCCGTTTGGCTTCCTCTCCAGGAGGAGGTCATGCACCGCATGTCAGAGGCGGGGGCGGAAGGAGCGGAAGGCGCGGCGGAAGGCGCCTGTACCGTGCTCATCATCGACGACGACCCGGCTATGCTGGGCTTGCTGCAGCGCTTCTTAAGCAAGGAGAATTGGACGGTCGCGATCGCTCCTAACGGACCGGAAGGGCTGCGCCTCGCCAAAGAGCTGCGTCCGACGGTCATCTCGCTTGATGTGCTCATGCCGGGCATGGACGGCTGGAACGTGCTGACCGCGCTCAAGAACGATCCGGAGACGGCCGCGATCCCGGTCATTATGCTGACGATGACGGACGACAGAAGTCTCGGTTACGCGCTTGGCGCATCGGAGTTTCTGATGAAGCCCATTCAGCGCGAACGGCTTATTTCGGTCATGGACAAGTACATTCCCGAGCGGATGTCGGATTCCGTTCTGGTCATCGAAGACGATGTAACGACTAGCGAAATGATGACGAAGATGCTGGAGAAGGAAGGATTTCGCGTCACGCGGGCCGGCAACGGCCGCATCGCTCTGGACTGCGTTGCGAGAGCGGTGCCGAGGCTTATTTTGCTCGACTTGATGATGCCCGAAATGGACGGCTTCGAATTTGTCGCCGAACTGCGCAAACGCGAAGAGTGGTGCTCCATCCCGATTGTCGTAGTGACGGCCAAGACGATTACGGGAGAGGATCGCAGCCGGCTAAACGGTTATGTGGAGAACATCGTCCAGAAAGGGTCTTTTGACCGTGACGCTTTGCTTAGGGAAGTTCGCGATTTGATGGCCGCTCGCATCGATGAACGGAAATAATGGAGGCTGAGAACGTGCATACGATATTGCTTGTCGAAGACAACGAGATGAACCGCGATATGCTTTCCCGCCGTTTGATCCGCAAAGGCTTCGAGGTTGTGATGGCCGTAGACGGCGAACAAGGGGTGGCTGCCGCGAAATCGGCTTCACCGGACCTAATCCTGATGGATTTGAGCCTGCCCGTGCTGGACGGCTGGGAGGCGACGCGCCAATTGAAGGCGGATGAGACGACGCGGCATATCCCGGTCATCGTCCTAACCGCTCATGCGATGTCGGGCGACCGCGAGCGGGCGTTCCAAGCCGGCTGCGACGAGTTCGACACGAAGCCTGTGGAATGGGCCAGACTGCTCGGCAAAATGGAAGCCTTTTTGAACCGCTAAGACGTATGGATCGACGAAAAGCGCCTTTAGGGGCGCTTTTTCCGTTTTTTCGGCTGTGACTGGGCATTGCCTGTATCGGCCTTGCGTATCGGGTACGATTTTGACGAATACGACAGCGGTACCGCTCCATCAACGCTTCGTCCGTCTTCGATTGGAGGCTGCGAAGGATTTTCGGTCGATGTCCGGAGCTGTTGTTCCGGCTCGATAACCTTTTGCCGCCTCCTTAGGATGCAGCTTTTTCTAATAGACTATACGGCTGTCTCGAAAGCTGCACAGACAAGGGATTGATAGTCCGACATATGAGCCGCCCCAGACCGCAGGATTATTTTGCATGATGCCGGCAAGGGTCCCTTTGCTTGTGAAAAGAAGCTTTCCCGCTATAATAAGAGAATAACGGACAGCGTTTTCAACAGGAAACGGCGCAAGGATCGGAGGAGTCGGAGGATGGCGGAACGCAAAAGCTCGCTGCAGTCATGGAACACGATTCGCAATCGAATCTTCTTCTCCATTTTGCTGTTTCTGATCGTTCCTTTTTCGCTAACGTTCTACTACATCGACAAGCCGCTGGAAAGCGCCATCGAGCGTAAAATCGGCGATTCGGCAAGAGAAGCGCTGTACCAGGTCAATTTTAACGTCGGCCTGTTCCTTGATGACATGCTGAAATCGGTGGCCGGTATTTCGATGAATGCCAGCATAACCGCTATGCTCCAAAGACCGGAGGATTTCAGCGAGTATGACAAGCTGCGGCTACAGGATACGATTACGAACAAGCTGTACAGCTCGTATTTTACCGATACTTACGTGACGCTGATGGACATGCGCGGCAACTGGTACAGCTCCCGTTATATCGACAAAAATATGTACAACGAATATGTAAACGCTTCATGGTACGGCGATATGCTCAAAAGCCCGTATCAAATCAAATGGATGATCAACAACAAAAGCTTCACCTATGCGGACAAAGAGTCGATCATTACGATGGTCAAAACGGTAACCGACTTCCAGACGAGCCAAAATATCGGGATGCTCGTATTCAGCGTGCCGGAGAAAGATATCCGTAAATATTTTACGAATCTGGAGGGAGAGCTGTACTTGCTTGACGAAACTGGTACCGTCGTTTCCGGTTCGCATGCTTCCAAAGCGGGCGCCAGCTTCGCTTATCCGGCATATCTTTCCCAAATTTTCAGCGGCAAACGCGGGCAGATCATCATGGAGAAGGACCGGACCAAGTGGATCGCCAATTACGATACGGTAAGCCAGACCGGCTGGAAGCTCGTGCAGGTTACGAAGTATGACACGGTGTTCAAGGAAATCTTCGACATACGCCGGGCCAATATCGCCATTTTTGCGCTTATTTTCATTGTGTTTATCGGCATCACGTACTCGATTTCGTACAGTATCTCGAGGCCGGTCAAGCTGCTGAACAAACGGATGCAGGAGCTGGAGGAAAAGCAGTTCAATAGCGGGTTGTCCGAATCCGGTCCTCAGGAGATCGTGACGCTGATCGGTTCTTACAACAAGATGGTGAAGCAGATTCGCGAGCTCATTCAACGGCAGAAAGAGCAGTTTCAACAAAAAGAGGATATGCGGTTCCGGGCGCTGCAGGCGCAAATCAACCCGCATTTTATCCTGAACACGCTGAACAACATCAAGTGGATGGCGTACATCCGCAACAACCATGACGTCGGCGAAATGCTCTCCAGCCTCGGCAGTATTATGGAAGCGAGCATCGGGCGGGAGGGAAGCCTCATCACGCTGCGGCAGGAAATCGCTTATATCGAGAACTATATCGCACTGATGAAGCTGAAATACAACGAAAAGCTGTCCGTCCGTTATGAGATACCGGAAGAACTGTACGACTGCGAGGCGATCAAATTCATGCTGCAGCCGATCGTCGAGAACAGCATCGTGCACGGCATCGACCAGAGCAACGGGCTTGGTGAGATTACGATCGAAGCGATGCGGGAGCACGACAGGCTGATCGTCGTCGTCCACGACAATGGAGCCGGTATAGAACCGGACAAGCTGGCGGAATTCCGCCGTTCGCTGAGCGAACCGTCCGACGACAGGCCGCTGCAGCGGATCGGCATCCGGAACGTTCATGACCGGATCCGGCTGCAATATGGGGAAGCGTACGGTTTGGAAATCGAAAGCGACGGGGAAGCGGGGACAACGGTGAAGCTTGTCGTACCGTTCAAAACGCACATGGGAGGTGACGGCTATGCGGCTGAAGGTCATGCTGGTCGATGACGAAATATTGGTGCGGCTAGGCATTAAGTCGCTGATCGATTGGGATAAGCACGGCTTCGACTATGTCGGCGACGCCCCGGACGGCAAGCAGGCGCTGGAGGCGATGGAACGGTCCGCGCCGGACATCCTGCTGACGGACATCGTGATGCCGAATATGAACGGCCTGGAGCTGATCGAAGCGGTTCGCAAACGCTACCCGTACACCCGGATCATTGTGCTGAGCAGCCACAACGAATACGAATATGTGCGCACCGCCATGAAAAGGGGGGTCGACGACTATATATTGAAGGCTTCGATGAAGCCGGACGAGCTGCTCGCCCTGCTTGTCGAGACGGCGGATAAAATAGCGGCCGGGCGCCGGGAGGTTGAGCGTCGGCTCGGGGGCGAGACGCAGGAGAGCGGCGGGTCGGACGCCGAGGGAAGAGAAGCGGCCAAGCTTCGGCTGCTGCATGACTGGCTGGAAGGGCGCCGGCCTCAGGCTGGTACTGAGACTGGAGGCAGCGCGGGCACGGACGCGGCCGCTGGCTTGGAGTCGGGCGATAGGGCGCTGGCTATCGCGCTTGCCGCCAGCAATGCGGTTATGCTGCTGCAAGTTCATGGCGGCCAGCCGAGCTCGCCGAACGGCGGTCCGTCCATGCGGACGCTGCTCAATTTGCTCGAGCTGGAGCTGCAGAAATGGACGCCGGGCTGCGTCCTGCCCTATCGGGAGCATGAGGTCGTCCTGCTCATTCCATTCTCCTCCGCCCCTGCCAACGCGCAGGACATGCTCATGGCGATCGGCAGCGATCTTGCCAGCGCGGCTAAACGTTTTTTGAGCGTGACGGTCAGCGTCGGCATCAGCGGGGTGTTCGCGCAAGCCGAAGAGGTGCGAGCCGCTTACGGACAGGCGAAGCGGGCACTGCAGGCTTATTTCTACAACGGCAAGGGCAGCGTTTCGGTCAGTGCGGCAGCTGCGGCTGCTGCTGAAGGAGCCTTACCCGTTCCGATCTCGAAAGAGGACGAACAGAAGCTGAAGCTGGCAGTCGGCAGTATGGACGAGCAGGCGATGAAGGATATCGTTTCCGGCGTATTCGACAGGTTGTACGAGAGGAAGGAGCCTGTCGAAAGCGCGATCCGGATTTGCTTGGAACTGCTTCATTTTTTGCAGACGGAATGGCGGAAATACGACGAGCTTATGCTGGAGGGCTTGGAGGAGAAGGAGCCGCTATACAAGAAGGTACTTGCCTTCGAGGAGCTGGGGGAAGCGAGGGGCTGGTTCGACTGGCTGATTGCCGTATGCGGCAATCGTGCGCGCGAAGTGAGCCGCGGGACGTACCGCGAGGAAATCGGGCGGCTGCTCGCTTACGTCAAGGAGCATATTGCCGATGACTGGTCGCTGCGCAAGGCGGCGGAGGTCGTGAACATGAACGAAAGCTATTTGAGCTACTTGTTCAAGAAAGAGACGAACACCGGCTTCGTCGAGTACGTCAACCAGATCCGCGCGGATAAAGCGGCCGAGCTCCTGCTCGAGACGAATCTGCCGAGCTACGCGATCGCGGAACAGGTCGGCTACGACAATATCAACTATTTCGGCCGTGTGTTCAAAAAAATAAAAGGCGTCAGCCCGCAGCAGTACCGCGCCCAATTCCAGCCGAGGACGCCGACGTCATGAGGCTGCGGCCGGCAGGGGATGGCCTCCTTGACATCGCTGGGGCTAACCCGGCTGAGCGGATACTTGACTGCAACATGCCGCCTGATTCGAAACTATAAAAGCCGTCACCCTCACTCTGTGCGGGTTTGACGGCTTTTTCCGTTTAATAGCGGCGGGCTTATACAACGCCCCATATTCGAAGGAGTTTTGGCAGCTAGTCACTGCAACTAAGTACTCCTAGCTCCTCTGGAAACACGGGAACCCAGCCGCAGTGACTAAAGCATAGCACCCCCGGCAAGCCCGACCACCACAATAACCAAGTAACCAGATTGGCAAAAGTAACAACAAGGGAGAAGCCATGGTTGATAACCGGAGTAACTAAACTTGCATAGCATCCCCGGCAAGCCCGACCACCACAATAACCAAGTAACCAAAGTAGCCAAAAGTAACAACAAAGGAGAAGCCATGGCTGCTAGCCGGAGTAGCTAAACTCGCATAGCATCCTTGGCAAGCCCGACCACCACAATAACCAAGTAACCAGATTAGCCAATTCAATTAAAGAAATGCAAGTTTGTTGAAGGTTAGAGTGTTCTAGCCCATGTCGGCGGAAATAGTGAAGCTGGGTTCACTCCCTCTGTTCGTAGTGATTATCTCACGAATACTCGCTCATTCGCAGGATTTCACCATTCTTTGAAGCAGGCTTTCCGTAGAGGCAAGGACCTGACCCGTTGGGAGCATCATTTTGGGTATGCGGGAATAGAGGAAAGGCCTCAATCCCCAATCATTTCCGTTATGATGCACGTATACTCCACAATCGTCTTGGTGGTTTACCCTCCCAATTCTCAACGGGTCTTCGCCCTTACATTCCTTCGTTATACCTATCCAAGAGGTGGAGGCCGAAATGCTAGTGTAACGGGTCAGTGCCCTTTGTGAACCCACATTCGGTACTCCGTGCTTATGTGTTTTCCATCCTGCGAATGAGCCAAAATACGTACGCTAACCTTTGTGTTCCCATGCTACTTTCCTCTTGTGAAACATGTTGCCCAAGTGGGAGCCTCCTAGGCTGCAGCCTCTTGTACATCGTTCGCCCGAAAGGCTTCCCCTCGTTTTACCATACCTATCATGATCCGTGTTAGTTTACCGATCAGTTTAAAGACGGAGCGATGCTTTTTCATCTTCTTTTCTTTTACGTTTTGCTCGTGCCACCGTTTAAACTGCGGGTTATTTGTAATCAAGGACAAGGTTCCCAAATACAGATATTTGCGCAGCTGTCGCCTGCCTCGTTTTGAGATTCCTACTTTGCCTTCGTATTTCCCCGAGCTGTTATCCGTTAAGTTGAGACCCGCTTGGGAAAGGATCTGTTGTCCATGTGCATACTTGCTTATCTCTCCGCATCCGGCCAATAAAGCGGCTATGAACAGCGTGCTCAGCCCCTTTATGGTGCGAAGTAGGTTCACCACATCCGGTACCTGGGCAAGTAGGATGTCGAGCTCATGCTCCATCTCCTTTAGCCTTTCGGTTAACCGTTCATAGTCCTCTACAAGCCGCGCAATTTCTTTACGCGCTTCTTCACATCCAACCTTACTCCCAACAGAACTACGGGCTACAGCGAGGAGCCTGGCGGCCGTTTCTAGTCCTGTCTTCCCGCCTGCACGCTTCATGCCGCCTTCTTCCTTCCAGCCGGTAATCATCTGCTCAGCTGTCATCGGTGCGATATCTTCGGGCAGCGGGAAAGCCTTCAGCGTGGCGACTGACCGCGCAATCTCCCAGTCGGAAAATACCAGTCTGTACTCAGGAAAGTGAATATCCAGCCAGCGGTGAAGTCGGCCCTTCAAGCTTGTCAGTTGCTTGACCCAGTATTCGCGGTCGTTCATTACCATGCGCAACCGCCGATAGATGGCTGCGTGCCGATTGTAAGTGGTGTAATATCCACGGCTTACGGCATCGGCAATGACCAGCGCGTCTTTGATGTCGTTCTTGGATTGGCTGTTATCTCGGTTTTCCTTGTTACGTTTTGTGGTCAGGGGGTTAACGAGAACGACCTCATGGCCAAGGTCCATCAACCAATCGGCCAAGCTGAACCAATAATGTCCGGTCGGTTCAAGGCCGATGATGAGTGAGGAGAGGCCTTTCTGTTGTTGGAGTTGTCCGATCCATCGTAAAAGTTTCCCAAAGCCCTCTCCTTGATTCTCGAACGTGACAGGTCGGCCTATCTCTAATCCACGGTAAGTAACGGCACGAGCCACATGCCGCTCCTTGGCAATGTCGATACCGATAATGAGATGATTCGTAGAAATTCGTTCAATCCGTTGATTTTGTACGTCTCTTTGTTTAAACTTCATAGTAGAGCACCCTCCCATGTGGATCTGTTAGTCACTGCCCGTGACATGATCTACTATACAGAGGGTGCTCGTGCTTTACAAAGCCGATTTCTTAGCATCTACAGGAATGCTAATAATGAATGTAAGTTCACTAAAGACCCGGAAAAACAAGTGCACCGATCAAATAGTGAATCCAGCTTCACTATTAGTGAACAAAACGGCCAAATAGCGACATCTGATTCACTATTCACAGGAAAGCTCATTTTTGCACACAAATAGTGAAGTTTGCTTCACTATTTGTGAATCTAGGTTCATTATTTCTCCGTAAACCCCGAATGAGGGGCGTCATCCCCAGCCTTTGCGCAGCGGCTCAGCTCTCCCGGCCACAGCCAGTCTGCCTCCCGGCAAGTCCGCCGGCTTGCGCACCGGTCAAGCGCCAGCGCTGACGTTCTGCTCCCGGCCGCTGCCAATCTGCCTCCCGGCAAGTCCGCCGGCTTGCGCACCGGTCAAGCGCCAGCGCTGACGTACAGCACCCGGCCACAGCCAGTCTGCCTCGCAGCAGGCCCGCTTGCCTGTACACCGGTCAAGCGCCAGCGCTGACGTCCTGCGCCCGGCCGCTGCCGGTCCGAGGGGCGAGAACGCGCTTGAGCAGCACGTGGCCGAGCAGCGCGGTTGCGCAGCCGAGGACTCCGACGATGACGAAGCCTTCGCGCAGCGTCAGCCAGTCTCCGGCGATCCCCATGAACAGGGGACCGACAAACATGCCCAGCCCGTATATCGCCTGGTAGAAACCCATGGCCGTCGCGCGCTTCTCCGGGCTGATATGCTTGATGCTGAGCGCCATCAGCACCGGCGAGGTGAAGCCTCTGCCGAAGCCTGCGATCGATTGCGTGACGATCAGCAGCCACAGCGAATGGGTGAACGGAATAAGCACCGTAAAGGCGCCGCTGAGCGCCAGCCCGAGGATAATGACGTTGCGCTCTCCAAGCTTTTGCGCCAAATACCGTCCCCCGATCCAGGCGGCGATCGCCGTCGGCAGCGTCGAGCAGAAGGTGAGCAGCCCCATATCCAGCTTGCTGGCGCCGAGCGTCTGCGCATATAGCGGCGTGAAGCCGAACACCGTAGCGAACGTAAGCAGCTGGAATAGTATCGATAAGGACGACACCACCAGCAAAATACGGTCGCTAGCGACCTCGGCGATACCCTGCATCGTAATTTTCTGCTCGTTGTCCTCGAATTTCTCGACGATGAAGAAAGCCCCGACCATGCCGGCCAGACCGACCGCCGAGCCGATCAGGAAGGCCGACTCCCACCCGTAGTGATCCGCAAACCAACCGCCGCTCAATATCCCCAGCATCTGCCCAAGCGAATTGTACACGGAAATCGTCCCCATCGCGCGGGTCGTTTCCTTCTTGGCATAATAGCTCGCGAACAAGATCGTAAAGTCCACCCAAGTCGCCGCCGCCACCCCGGCAATGATCCGCAGCACCAATATCCACGTCACATCGTCGCTCAGCAGAATGCCTGCTCCCGCGATAACGGAGGCGAACATCCCCGAGATGATGAACATTTTTCTTTTGTGAAGGCGGTCCGAGACGATGCCTACCGGGATGCGAAGCAGCATTTGGCTCAGGCCGTACATCCCGACGATCAGGCCGGCCATTTTGTTGGAAGCGCCCAAGCTTTCGACATAAGCCGTCAAAATCGGGACGCATGTATACATGGAGAACCAGAAAAGCAGAGTAACCGCGCAAAAAAGCGGAATCCGATAGCCGGTCGATTGAGGTTGAGCGCTCATGATCGTTGTTCCATCACCTTTCGGTCAAAGCTTGTCGCTTGTACGGCTGTTGCGATTATTCCATTATAAACCTTTAGCTGACGGACAGGAGGCTTTTTTCTCGAAATAATGAACATGCTCTAAAAATCGTGAATACTGACCGAAAACTTCGAACGGAAGTGAACAATGGCACAAAGATCGTTCCTGTCCCCGGCTAAAATGTAAGCGTATAATTCATTGATGTAAACGCTTTATTCTATACAGAAGATTGGAGTGATGGTGATGCCGACTAAAGCGTTGAAACGAATCCGCGCCGTCCGGGGCGATTATTGGGGATATTTCTTTATCGCGCCTTTCGCGTTGTTTTTCTTCCTGTTCGAGGTATATCCGATGCTGCGGGCTTTTTATATCAGCCTGTTCGATTACGGACTTGGCTCGCAGACGTGGATCGGCTTCGACAACTACACGTATTTGCTGAAAGACGATGTGTTTCTGCGATCGATCGCCAACACGTTCGGCTTTGTCGCCGGCACCGTGCCGCTGACGTTTCTGTTCGCTCTGTTCGTGGCGCAAATGATTTACCGGAAAAACAAGCATATCGCTTCTTTTTTCCGCGGCGCCTTCTACCTGCCTGTGGTGACGTCGCAGGTTATCCTCTCGCTCGTTTGGGCGTGGATCTATAACCCCGTAAACGGGATGGCCAACTACATGCTGACGTCCTTCGGAGCGTCTCCGATCATGTGGATGGCGGACGAGCGTGCCGCGCTTCCCGCACTGATCATTATCGTCGTAACGTTTAACGTCGGGCAGCCGATCATTCTGTTTTTGGCGGCGATGGGCAACATTTCTCCCGATTATTACGAGGCGGCCGATCTCGACGGCGCGAACGGCTGGCATAAGTTCCGCAACATTACACTGCCGCTGCTGAAGCCGACGTCTTTGTACATTCTAGTCATGTCGACGATCTGGGCTTTCCAAACGTTCGTCGTCGTCCAGCTGATGAGCGGAGGCGGCCCGAACTACGGGACGTCCACGATTATGTATTTGCTGTATAATACCGCATTCGTTTACGGCAAGCTCGGCATGGCTTCGGCGATGGGCATTCTCATTACGGCACTCATTTCGGTCGTCGCAGTCGTGCAGTTCCGGCTTATGAAAGCCGATGTCGAATTTTAAGCGGAGGAGGGAACCGTCATCATGGCAAGCGCTGCGACTCATTCGTTAAAATTCGTCGCGAATCTTATTCTATATTTATTCGCCGCATTGTTCCTGTTCCCGTTGTACTGGATGGTAACCGGCGCGTTCAAGGATCAGTCCTCTGCGGTCAAGTTTCCGCCCGAGTTGTTTCCGTCGGTGCCGACCACGGTCAATTTCGATAAGCTGATCGAAGCCGGGCAGGTGTTCAAATGGCTGGGCAACAGCGTGATCGTATCGGTAGCCGCTACGGCCGGCGTATGCCTGGTCGCTTCGATGGCGGGCTACGCGCTGACCAAAAAACGTTTCGTCGGAGCGAAAACGCTCTTTACGGCTATCGTCATCGCGATGTTCATCCCGCGGCAAATTACGCTGGTTCCGCTGTTTACGATGATGAAGGAGATGAGCCTCGTCAACAATTTGGCGAGCGTCATTTTACCGGTGATTTCGATTCCGTTCGCCGTGTTCCTGATGAAGCAGTTCAGCCAATCGGTACCTACGGAGCTGCTTGAAGCGGGAAAAATGGACGGCTGCTCGGAGCTGGGACTGTTTTTCCGGATTTTCTTGCCCGTCGTGAAGCCGGCGATCGGAGCGCTTGCGATTTTCGCCTTTACTCAAAGCTGGAACGACTATTTATGGCAGCTCATCATGCTGAGCGACAGCAATAAAATGACGATCAACGTCGGCATTTCAACCCTGGTCACCGAATACGTGGCGAATTACGGGCTGCAGATGGCGGCCGCGACGCTCGGGTTTATCCCGGTCTTCATCGTGTTTCTCGTTTTTCAGAAATATTTTGTCAAAGGCATTACGCTGGGCGGGGTCAAGGGATAACAACTAACGGGTAACAGCAGAGAGGAAGAATACAGGATGACGCGTTACGATTTGGAAAAGTTTAAAGGTGTGATCGTCGCCATGTACAGCTGCTATGACGGCGAAGGCGAAGTCAGTGCGCAAGCCGCGCGGAAGCTGGCCCGCCATTATGCGAACATCGGGGTCAAAGGACTTTATGTCGGGGGCAGTACGGGCGAGGGCATGCTGCAAAGCGTCAGCGAGCGCAAAGCGACGCTGGAAGCGGTTATGGCGGAGATTGGCGGCGAACTGACGGTCATCGCTCATGTCGGCGCCCCGTCGACCCGCGACAGCGTCGAGCTGTCGAAGCACGCCGAAGCGGTCGGTGCGGATGCGATCTCGGCCGTGCCTTCGATCTACTACCGGCTGTCGCCGGACGCGGTGGAGCGGCACTGGCAGGCGATGATCGACAGCACCTCGCTGCCGTTCATCATCTACCATATACCGCAGACGACGGGCTTTCAGCTCTCCGCCTCGCTGCTCGCCAAGATGGCGGCGCAGGACAAGGTGATCGGCGTCAAGATTTCGGCGGAAAGCACGTTCGAGCTGCAGCGCTTCAAAGCGGTCGGCGGATCCGATTTTCTTGTGCTTAACGGGCCGGATGAGCAATATTTGGCCGGACGGAGCATGGGAGCGGACGGCGGAATCGGCGGGACGTACGGCGTCATGCCGGAGCTGTATATGGAAATCGAGCGCTGTCTGGCCGAGGGCAAGCTTGACGAGGCCCGCAAATGGCAGTACAAAGTGAATGAAATTATCGTCTCTCTGCTTGCTCTGCCGTCGTTGTATGGGGGCTGCAAGGCGATTATGAAAATGCGCGGATTGGACATCGGGGAACCGCGTATGCCGATGCTGCCGATTCCGGAGCACGGACTTGCCGAAGTGTCCGAGCTGAACGACAGAATCGTTCGTTTTATTGAGGAGACGAAGCAGCGGTAGGTTATTCTAGGGTAAGCGCAGCTCATCGTTTCGTTTAAGCTTTTAACGCCATTATGTTCCAAATCTAATGAGGGCTCAACCGTTATTTCTTGTGTCCGGCATTGCAAGGGTATACTAAGGTGGTTCGACCGTACAGGTCTTATCCATAGATCATTCATTCTGGGGAGGTCGCATTGATGAAAAAACAGATTATGGCACTGGTAGCATCGGCACTCGTGGTCACATCGCTGGCAGGCTGCGGAAGCGGCGGCGATACAGGCAGCAAAAGCGGAACGGACGCCGGCGGCAAGGCCGGAGCGAGCGCCAGTCCGAGCAAAGAGAACGTCGAGCTCACATGGTGGATCGATACCCGCGAGGATGTACAGAAAGCGTACGAGGAAATCAAGGCCGATTTCGAGAAAGCGAACCCGAACGTCAAGATCAATATGGTAAAGACCCCGGACGATAAAATCAACGAACGGATCAGCATAGCCGCCAATACGGCAGCGCTGCCGGATGTCCAGCAAGGCTCGATTTTTTGGCCGCTGTCCTATGCGCGCAAAAACCTGCTCGTTCCGCTCGACGAAATGGTCGACAAAGCGGATTTCGAGGAGAAGACGTTGAAGAACGTCTCGGTGGACAACAAGCTCTATATTTATCCGAACAGTACCGTATCGATCGGTCTGCTGATCAACAAGGATCTTTTTAAGGATAAGAACGCGCTTGATCTGCTTCCGAAAAGCGGCGAGACGTGGTCGACCGAGCAATTCATGAAAGCGGCTAAAGCGGTTACGGATCCTGCCAAGCAGGTTTACGGCTACGGCCTGTACGCGGCGGATACGGGCGGCGACCAAGCGCACCACGCCTGGATGTGGGGTTACGGAGCGAAAACGTGGAGCGAGGACAGCACCAAGGCTGTCATCAACTCGGCGCAAGGCGCGGAAGGCATGCAATTCCTTGTAAAGATGGTCGACGAAGGCGTCGTACCTCCGGGCGCGGCGGGGCTCAAGGCAAGCTCCGTGCTAAACGATATGTTCCTGCAAGGGAAGCTCGGCATGGCATTCGGTAATATCGCCAACGTCGCGGCGTTCAATAAGGCGTTTACCGAAGGTACAGCCAAAAAATTCGACATCGACCTTCTTCCGTTCCCGTCCAAGGACGGCAAATCGTCGAACACGGTTCTGTTCGGCTACGGCACATGGGTGTGGAACACGAAAAACGAGACTAAAATGAAATGGGCCAAAGAGTTCACCAAGTTCATCAATTCCAAAGACAATATGGCCAAAATGGCGCAAGCGTCTTCCGTTATCGCTACCCGCAAGTCGCTGGCTAAAAACTATGCCGACGGCACGCTTCAGTCGAAGACGATTCAGCTGTTCAAGTATGCCGGCGATATCGGTTTGGCGGTTCCCGGCTATCCGGAAACGCGCAATGCATTCTTCCCAGAGCTTCAAGCCGCGCTGACCAAGAAGAAGACGCCGCAGCAAGCGCTGGACGACTGGACCAAAAAAGCGAACGAAATTATCGCGAATTCTTCGAAGTAACACACCGTACAACCCCCGGACTAACGGCATGGCCGCCAGCCCGGGGTTTTTGCCGTTCGCCGGTGGCGTTTGGAATGCGGAGCCGTCAAAATGGCTGCGTTAACTGGGGTAGAGAGGAAGTCTCCGCTTGTAACCCGGCCGACAAAGAATGACTGCGCCAGCTTGAATCGTTATGACGACTCCAACTTGTACCTCGGCCGGCCGTTAGCTGGTTAACCCGCTGTACATAGAAGAAGCGGCTAACTGGAAAACCTCCAGCTCATTTCAGCGGATTACGCTAGAAAGAGGAGTAACTGGAAAACCTCCAGTTATTCCTCTACTTCCTCCGTGAAAAAGCCCCAATCTGCTGAATTAACGGCATATTATCCATCTAGCTGAGCACATTATTGCCGAATACGAGAAAATTGATGGATAATTTCCAGTTAATCCAAGCTATCCAATTCCCCGCATACGAGTGTATAGCAGAGAATCCTTTCACCTTGGCCTAATTTCCAGTTAGTCCATGTTATCCAGTCCCCCGCGTACAAGTATATAGCAGAGAATCCTTCACCTTGGCCTAATTTCCAGTTAGTCCAAGCTATCCAGCACCCCGCGTACAAGTGAGCAGAGAATCCTTTCACCTTGGCCTCATTTCCAGTTAATCCAAGCTATCCAATTCCCCGCATACGAGTGTATAGCAGAGAATCCTTTCACCTTGGCCTAATTTCCAGTTAGTCCATGTTATCCAGTCCCCCGCGTACAAGTATATAGCAGAGAATCCTTAACCTTGACCTCATTTCCAGTTAGTCCAAGCTATCCAGCACTCCGTGAACGAGAGTATAGCTGAGAATCCTTTCGCCTTGGCCTCGAATGCAGGGCTGCAGCCAGCCTTTGGCGCACAGCTTTCGCAGCATCTGGACGGCAGTACGATGATCGACCTCAAAATGCCGTTCCACATCCTTAGGCCGAATCGGCCGTGCGAGCTGGATCGCAAGCCGAATCAGTTCTTTTTCGGCCAGCAGGGCGCGCGAAACCGGCGTCTTGCTTGGCTGATAACGGCTCAGCACCATGCGGAGCAAGGTGATGCAAAGCTCCGGACGCTGCTCGACATCGTCGTAGGCGAACGAGATGACGCGGTAACCCATCGCATGAAGGAACGTTTCGCGGTTTAACTCATTGCGATATTTTTGCCGGTCCATTTCTTGCACGTGCGCAGCAAAGCCCTTGATTTCATAGAGAAGCCTAGCATGACCCGGCAGCCAAGCAAAATCGGCAAAATAAGACCTGCCCCGCCAATCGAGCACTTCGTACTCCGGATGCAGATCGTCGAAGCCGCCTGTTAACGGCCACCAAACGTTCTGAAGAAACTGCTGCTCGGCGTGACGATGTCCTCTCTCCAGCCGCCCTCGGCGTTCTCCAGTCCGGTTCTCAAGATGCCGGCCAATCCAAGCCGCATGCGCTTGTTCAAACGTCACATTTCTCCCTCCTTTTTTAAATAAAAAAACGCCCCGCTCCACTCGCAGGAATGGAAAGGGACGTTCTTCGCCTCATAGCTCTTATTATAAAGAAAGGACGGATCGGATTCCAGTCTCTTCATAAAAAGCGACGGCGCTCGTGCCAGTTGCGGCGGCGTATTCTATGACGATGCAAAGCCGAGCCATCTCAATTAATGGTATATTCAGAGCATAAGCCGAAAGGGGAGTGCGCCGGTGTCCGATCCCATCGTTGTCGTTTCTTATAGCGAAGAATGGCCCCGCGAATGTGCAAAAATCGGGACTGCGCTGCGGCAGACGCTAGGCGGGCTGGCCGTTCGGATCGACCATAGCGGGTCGACTTCGGTTGCGGGGCTTGCCGCTAAGCCGGTTATCGACATCCAGATATCGGTCCAGCAGTTGGAGCCTGTCGATAGCTATAAGCTGCAGCTGGAGAGCGCGGGTTTCATCCATAAAGCGCAAAACCCGGATCTGACCAAACGTTATTTCCGCGAAGCGCCCGGAAGCCGCCGCACCCATATCCATGTGAGGGAAAGCGGAAGCTGGCCGGAGCAGGCCGCGCTCATGTTCCGAGACTATTTGCGGGAGCACGCCGACGATTGCGCCACATATGCCGAAGTGAAATACCGGCTGGCAGAGCTGTTCCGTGACGATCGGCACCGCTATGTGGAGGAGAAAGGAACCGTCGTCTGGGAGATCATGAGAAGGGCAAGCGAGTGGAGCCAGCGGACGGGATGGAAGCCCGGAGCCAGCGACTATTAGCCGTTACATAACGAACGAATTGCGGGGGGACTTCATATGAACAAGCAGGAACTAATCGAATATTGTTTAACCAGAACGGGGGCGGCCGAGGACTTTCCGTTCGGGCCCGAGCCTTCCGTCATGAAGGTGGGCGGCAAAATGTTTGCGCTTATCTCAAGCGGAGACGTGGCATCCATATCGCTCAAATGCGATCCGTTCGAGGCCGATCTGCTGCGCGCGCAGTACGAAGCGGTCAAACCGGGATACCATCTGAACAAAAGGCACTGGAATACGGTAACCGTCGACGGTTCCGTGCCTGAACAGGAACTGTTTGCGATGATCGATCAATCCTATGGTTTGGTCGTCCGTAGCTTGACTAAGGCGGAACGGGAAAAGCTCGGAGCGGGGGCGGTTACTGTCCGTAAGCGGAACTAGTCCCCAATGATCGATCATCCAACGGCCTAGTCGTCCGTAGCCGGTTCCGTCAAGCGGAACTAGCCTCAGGATTCGGCTAGGCGAAGCATCGTAACGGGAAGCAGAACGCATTGCCGGACACTTCATTCGAAGCTCTCTTATAAGTGAGAGAGTGTTTCACGATAACGACGCATATCGCTGTATTCCGACAATCTCCGGGAAGCGGCCGACGGGAAGGCTTACCCTATTACCGCGTATGCCGGCTTATCCGACAGGGTGCGACAAAATGCTTCACAGCCCCAGGAAAATCCAGTAAACTAGACCTAACAGGAAACTAGCGGAAATTTCCATGCGGAACGAAGGAGGGCACACCTCCTTTGGAAAGGAGCCTTACGGATGGCCGAGATGAAAGCACCCGGTAAAGGAAACCGGGGAGCGGCGCTCACGAAGTCCCCGGCGCAAGCGTCGATGAGCGGACAAGGACAGGCAGGGGAAGGCCGGCGGAACGGATTCGGGCCGAACGCGTTGATAGCCCTGCAGCAAACGTACGGCAATCAAGCGGCTCAGCGTTACGCCAAGCGGCTGGCTGGCGGTTCGGAAGCGGGCAAGACGCAGCCGGGGCCGGGAAGCGGCGGAGCCGTTCAGATGAAAGAAGCGCTCATGTCCTCGATGATGGGCGCTCATATGCGCGCGTTTACCGAGGATAACGATCCGGCCGATTCGACGGGAAATACGAAGCTATATAAGGTTAAAGAGCAGCAGACGGTCGGCAAAAAAATCAGCTACCGGACGAAGTTCGAGGACAAGGAAAAGCAGGACGAGACCGGCAAATGGGAAATGATCGAGCATAACGGCGTTACCGGCTTCGTTCGCAAGGAGAAGGTGAAGGAGACCGCGACGCTTGCGAATATGCGCGGGAAGCTGAGCGCGAACAAGGCGAGCACCGGCCAAGTCGGCGGTACGGCTGATCCTCACAAGGCGGAGGGCTTTGACGAAGCGGCCGAGCAGACGGGCGATGCGATCGGGTATACGGATGACACGCTGGGCGATACGTCGGACGAGCTGGGCGAGCTGGGCAAAAAGGAGAAAAACGACAAGCTCGAGGCGGACAGCGACAAGATCGGTGTCGCCGGCTCGGTGACGGGACTTCTCAGCGGCGGTCTGGGCGGTCTGATGGCGATGAAGAAGGGTGTCTCCGCCTTCCGGAGCACGACGATGACGACCGGCGAGAAGGCAGGGGCCATCGGCGAAGCGGGCGCCGAAGGCGTGGAGAGCGTCCATAAAACGTTCGATGGCGTCGCCAATATGGTGGACAGCTCGGCCAAGGTGGCCGGGCATTCCGATGGAATCGGCGCCTCCGATGCGGTAGCCGGCTGGTCGGGCTCGGTGGGCGATGCGATCGGGGCGATTAAAAGCGCTTTTTTCACCGTAAAAGATATTTATACGATGTTCAAAGAAGCGTTCAGCACGGAGGGCATCACGCTCGATGAGGTTGTGGAAGGCTCGCTCTCGGCGATTAGCCACGCCTTGCAAGCCGCGAAATCGGTTGTGAAGACGGTAAAGTCGATTCTGGACATTCTGAAGATCGGAACGAGCGCACTCGGAACGGCCATACCGGCGATAGGCATTGCGATAAGCGGTATCGAAATTACGCTGAAAGTGTACGGGATGATCAAATCGTCGATCAATCATTACCGAATGACGAACATCAAGCGCGATTTCAAGAAAAAATATGCGGCAAGCAGCTTCATTAAAGAAGAACGAAAGCTGCAGGTGCGCGGCAAAACGCTCTGGTCCGGCAACACGGGCGTTCATAAAGACAAGCTGGACGATCGTAAGAATGCGCTGTCGGGATCGGCTGCAAGGACGGACGACGAGCAGCAGGAGCTTAACGACATCCGGGAATACGAGCTCGCCAAGGAAATGAAAAATATCAACAACAAGCGGCTCATCCGCGCCGGCATGCAGATCGGGTTCGAAATGGTCAACATTGCCGGCGAGATTGCCACGCTGTCCGGCGTCGGCGCGAAAGTCGGTCTGCCGCTGAAAGCCGTAGCCGCAGGAGCGGGCGTCTCCATGAGCATCGCCCGGAAAGTGAAGCAGCTGGGACGCGACCGCGCCGCGAAGCCGGGAGCCTGGAGCGTCACGAAGGCCGTGTTTAACGCGGAGAAATCCTCGGAGAAAAAACATGCGAAGCGGGCGCAGGATGCCGACGTGATCATGAACATGATTGCCGAGCTTCCGGAGTTCGACAATAGCGAAGAAGTGAAGAAGCAGTACGAGCATATCGAGCATTTTATAACGGCGAGCGGATGCAACCCGAAATCGCTGTACAGGCTGAACGGCGATCCGAGCGCTCAGCGTAATTTGCTTATTGAAGGGATGAAGAAGCGCCCGTAAGAGCTAAGGCGGCGGCAGGTCGTCTTGGCCGCACAGGAATGCGAATTGGGCTCATCTTTACCGCACGCGGTTTAGGAAATCCCGGAATGGAAAACACTACTAAGAATGCATAAGGACGCGTATGTCCGACAGGAAGGGTGAAGCAGATGGTACCGGAGGTCGTGCATGCCCGGCATTTGGCGGAATTCGGATTTTTGAAGCGGGATTTGGAGCAGGCCGGCTACCCGTCGACGATCGTCGAGAAATCGGAGGCGATCCCGCTTAACGTACTGCTGGCGGCAATCGAGAAGGATCATAAGGAACGGGACCGTTATATCAACTTCAGCTTCGTTCCGCTCGATGAGGACGATTTGTCTTACATTCAGTTGCTTCAGATTTATACGACGGTTCCTTGCGAGATCCGGCCGGAGTTTGCGGAGGACGTAGGGAAGCTGCTGCTTGCCATCAACTGCCGGCTGGCGATCGGGCATTTCAGCGTCAAAGACGACGGGGAAATGTATTACCGCTATGTTCACTGCGCCTCCTATGCGGAGAAGCTGCGCCGGGACGAAATTATGGAAATATTGGCGCTGTTCCTCTTCATGCTGAATACGTTCGCCAAACGGATCGACGAAGTCGCAACCGGCGCCGTAGGTTTGACTGAAGCGCTTGCCGATTTGGGATAAGCAAAGCATGCCAAGGGATAACCCCGAGGCGATTCTCCCGATCGGACCGGGCTAACGAATAAACCTCCAAAACCATGGCGATGGGATTGGAGGTTTATGTTTTGTCCAAGTCTCAGAAAGGATATCCTCCGCTGATTGTTCGACTTCTCGGTAAACGCGCCGTCAAAAGACGGCGAAGCCGTTTTTCCTTGGGCGTTAATGCTCGGTCCAGCTCTCCAGATAAACCTGCTGCTCGTCCGTGAGCCGGTCGATCTCGATCCCTAGCGAGCCCAGCTTATGCAAGGCGACCCGTTCATCCAATTCGAACGGTACGTTCACGACCTTGCTGCCGATGCTCCGGTAATGCTCGTTCACGTACTTCAGCGACAGAGCCTGAAGCGCGAACGTCATATCCATGATCTCGGCCGGATGCCCGTCGCCGGCCGCCAGATTGACGAGCCGACCTTCCGCCAGCAGGTAGACGCTTCGGCCGTCGATGAACGTGAATTGCTCAATGTTTTTTCTGACGGTTCTGCGGGACACCGCAATATCCTCAAGGTCCCTGACATTGACTTCGACATCGAAATGTCCGGCATTCGTCAGAATGGCGCCGTCCTTCATCAGGAAATAGTGTTTCCCGCAGATGACATCCTTGCTGCCGGTCACCGTGACGAAGATGTCGCCGATCTTCGCGGCTTCCTGCATCGGCATGACCGCGAAGCCGTCCATATACGCTTCGACGCCCTTAATCGCGTCCGTTTCCGTCACGACGACCGTCGCGCCCAAACCCTTGGCCCGCATGGCGACGCCTTTGCCGCACCAGCCGTAGCCGGCGACGACGACCGTCTTGCCCGCCGCGACCAGATTCGTCGTCCGGTTAATGCCGTCCCATACCGATTGGCCCGTGCCGTACCGATTGTCGAACAAATACTTGCAAAACGCATCGTTCACGGCGACCATCGGGAACGCAAGTTTTCCTTCCTTCTCCAGCGCCCTCAAGCGCAAAATTCCCGTCGTCGTTTCCTCCGCTCCTCCGCGCACCTTCGCCAGCAAATCGCGCCGTTCCGCATGCAGGATACCGACCAAATCTCCGCCGTCGTCGATAATCAAATCCGGCTCCGTTTCCACCGTATCGATCAGAAGCCTCTTGTATTCGAGCGGGTCCGGATTGTATTTGGCAAAGACGGTGATGCCGTCCTCAACGAGCGCCGCGCATACGTCGTCTTGGGTGGATAACGGATTGCTGCCGGTAATCGTCACTTCCGCGCCGCCTGCCTGTATCACCTTGGCGAGATAAGCGGTTTTCGCCTCCAAATGCAAGGATATGGCGACCTTCAAGCCTTTAAAAGGCTGCTCGACAACGAACCGTTCCTTGATCCGATTCAGCACGGGCATATGGGCGCTTGCCCAATCGATTTTGAGCCTTCCTTCACCGGCTAGCGCGATATCCCGTATTTTGCTCCGTTCCATGGCGTTTCTGTTCATATAAACTCATCGCTCCCTTTATATTTAGTCCGGCTGTCCGCTCTCGGCAGCTCGATAAAAAAGGTGAAGTGCCCGCTTTTATGCTTCAAGCCCATTCGCCCCCCGTGCAGCTCGACGATATGGCTTGCAATCGATAATCCGAGACCCGCGCCGGAAGGCATATCGCGGTCCCGCCGCGAAGGCTCCGCTTTATAAAACCGTTCAAACAAAAGCTTCTCTTGATCTTGGGTAATCGGATTCGCCCAATTCTCGACGGCCAGAACAAGGCGATTGTCGCGCTCCTCCAGCCGAATCGCAATCTCGCCGGGCTTATGTGAAAACTTGAGCGCATTCATCAGCAGGTTGTCGACCGCCCGGACGAATTTTTCGACATCCACATGCGCGAATGCGGGCGTTTGCCCCCATTCCTTCTTCACCGTGAGGGACAGCTCCTGGGCAATCGGCTCAAATTCGGTTACAATCTGCTCGAGCAAGCCGTTGAGGTCGATTTGCCGGAAGGAGAGGTTCACTTCTCCGCTTGTTAAACGGGTATATTCGAACAGATCGTCGATCAGCTTTTTTAGCTGCTGCGATTTATTAAAGGCGTTAACGATGTAACGTTTATGTTCGTCGAGGTCCTGATAATCGTCGTTTTTGAGCAAATTCAAATAGCCGATAATGCTCGTCAAAGGGGTGCGCAAGTCATGCGAGACGTGCGTGATCAGCTCCATTTTGGACGTCTCCAGCTGGCGCTCCCGCCTCATCATGTTCTGCAGCTGTTCGGCCATGTAATTGATGTTCTGCGCGACAACGCCCAACTCGTCTTGACTCGACAAGGGCACCCGGTATTCGAGATTCCCCTTGGCGATGGCCATGAGGCCGTCGGCCAGCGTTTGCATATGGTGGACGATGTGACGCATGAGAAAGAAAAAGATAAGAAAGAAGAAAAAGATGCAGGACAGAAAGGACGAGATCAGGCCGAATACTTGCGACATAACAATCTGCGGCAGGACGAAGTTAAAAAATAAATTGATCGCCGACGTGCCGAGGATCGAAACGATAAGGCTGAAGAGAAGCGAGCCGAGCAGGCGCAGCCGGATGCTTTTTTTCCAGTTGAACAGGGTGAGGAAGTCTTCATTCAATTTTATAGCCTACCCCCCATACCGTTTTGATAAATCGCGGATCGCGCGGATTGTCCTCGATCTTCTCGCGGATATTCCTGACATGAACCATCACTGTGTTATCGGACAAAAATTTGTCTTCCTTCCAAACGTTCTTATAGATTTGCTCGACGTTGAACACCTGTCCCCGGCGGCCGGCTAGCAGCTCAAGGATGGCAAACTCGATAGGGGTAAGCGGCACCTCTTTTCCGCGTACGGTCACCAGATGCTTGTTCTTCGCGATGATCATGTCGTCGATCTCGATGAGACTTCCGTCGTTGACGCTTTTCCCCGTACCGGTTTCGCCGGCTCCGGTGAACGTCTGTCTGCGAAGCTGCGCCTTGACCCTTGCAACCAGCTCCAGCGGATTGAACGGTTTGGCTACGTAATCGTCGGCTCCGGTCGTAAGGCCCGTTATTTTGTCGATATCTTCGCCTTTAGCGGAAAGCATGATGATCGGGACTTTGGTCAATTCCCTAATTTTGAAGCAGGCTTTAATCCCATCCATATTCGGCATCATGACATCCAGAATGATGACGTCGATCGCTTCGCGGCGTAGCAGGTCCAGCGCTTGAATCCCGTCTTCGGCTTCGAATACGCGGTAGCCCTCGTTCTGCAAGTAAATGCGAATCACGTCGCGAATTTCCGGATCGTCATCGGTGACCAGAACGTTCGTCGTCAATAGGAATCCCTCCCGGGTTTAGTATGGTGTTTGCGGGACAAACGAATAATCGCCCAGACTGCGGCAAGCACGAAGGGAAGCCATAGGAAACGCAAGCCATAGTAGTAAAACAGGCTGCCGATCGCCTCCGCATGGTCGCCCACGTACCGGCCGATCAGGAAGAACAGGAGCGTCCAGATTAGCCCGGTCGAATAGGAGAAGAGTGCGTAGCGCTTGAACGACATGCGGTGTACGCCTACTACATAAGGCATCACATGCCGAACGATCGGAAAAAAATAACTGATGCATATAGCAAAGCTACCATATTTTTGCACGAGCGTCTCCGCCATTTGCAAATATTTATCCATTTTTTTCTTGCGTCGCAATCTTGTCAAAATTGGCGTTCCCGCATACCGGCCCAGCACGAATCCTAACGATAATCCCGAAACGACGCCCAGATACGTCAGCACGAACGCAGGCACGGGATGCAGCAGCGCGTTCGCGGTAACGGCCCCGCCGGTCATGACGACGACTTCGTCCGGAATCGGCATGCCGACGATGCCCAGCCACAAGGCGAAAAACAACGCCGCGTAGCCGTACTGCTGGATGAGGGACAACAGCGATTCATAGGTCATGAGCGGCAGGCTCCTTTCGCTGTTGTTTACGTTCCGAAGAGATAAGCTTCATGACGGCCATAAGCGCCTCGGCCAGCAAAACGGCTCCTGCAAGATCAAGGATGGCGTGCTGTTTGACGAAAAGGGTGGAAACGATAATACTCCAAGCGGTTAGAGAGACCGCCGTTTGCGCCATAGGCTTGAGCCTGCAGGAATAAGAGGCTTTCATCACGATATAGCTGGTCAGGACGTGAATACTCGGAAAGCAGTTATAAGGCGCGTCTGTGGCATACACGAAAGTGACAAGCCGGTTAAGCCATCCGTCAGAAGCAAGCTCGGGCCTCGGAACGGTCGTCTGAAACAGCGCGTAAATCAAGTAGCAGACAAGGAGACCGGCGCATAAGGCGATCAAGCTGCGGTAATAGACCGTTCTATTTTTCAGGAAGAAGACGATAAACATGGCGATAATGAACGGATACCAGATCAGATAGGGAATAATGAACAGCGGAACAAAAGGAATCTGATTATCCAAGTCGGTCATAAGGCTGCCGACGCTGCCTCCGCGCCCGTGATTCAAGATGCCGTAAAACACATTGACGGCCGGAATGGCAAGCAGCCATAGCAGGGGTAAGCTGGCCTTCAGCCTAGATGCCGAACGGACGCGGGCGGTTCCGGGCGGGTTCATGAAGATTCTCCCCTCTTGCGGCAGACATATACGAATGCGGGCGGGACGTTTAACGGTACAAAATGAACGCGTTCGATCTCGAATTGCCGGCTGATCCGTTTGCGCATTTGCTGCGAGTACTGGAAGGCGATGAAGAGGCCTCCCGGTTTCAGCGACGCTGCGATTTGATCCATCAGCTGTTCGCGCAGCTCCGGCGGAAAATTGAAAAACGGAAGTCCGCTCAAAATGCAGTCGAGGCCTTCGAGATCAGCCCGATTTACCGCCGACTGAAGCTTGCACGCATCGGGATGGCAGTCATACTCGGGAAATTGGTCTGCCAGCTGGTTGCGCAGATAAGGGTCCTTTTCGAATAGCAGCACCTTCGTTTCTTTAGTCAGGACCGCTGCCAGATGTCTCGTGATAGCGCCTGTGCCCGCTCCAAGCTCGGCGACGCTTGCAACCCGGTTCCAAGGAACCGGCTGAAGCATTTTTTTGGCGAGAAATACGGAACTGGGCGTCACGCTGCCGATTTGCCGCGGCGCGCGCATGAATTTATATAAAAACAACATCTTTTCTTGCATCGCTCTGATCATGATAGGGTTTTCTCCTTTCGCTTCGTCCGATGCACTCATCGTAACGAAACTTTCTGCAGAACGAGCGAAGGAAAAATTAAAGGATTTCTGAAGAAATGCTGAAGAAGGTTAGCATCGGGTGCAGGGAGGGTGGAAGCGAGAGCGGAAATGAGAGCGAGAGCGGGGGAGGGCGAGTGAGCACGCATCGAGGCGGGAATGAGTTATCTCAAGTCAACCGTATCGGGTATGAACTTTCCGGCGGGATATGGTACGATGGAAGAGAACTGAAGTGACTTTATTATGACTAAAAAGGAATGAGATGCGATGAAATTTACGTTCGGCCAACCATCATCTGCCGCGAAAGTAACGATATATGTCGTAAGCAAGGGGCATTTGCCGGCTAATCCGCTCAACGGCTACGAGCTCAAGGAGCATGCGGGGGACAAAGGCGCAGTGACGTGGTTGTACGGCCGCCAATCGGAGGCGCACACGCTGCTCGTCGGTCTCGGCGACGAAGCGAAGCTGGGGCTCGATCAAATCCGCGCCGCAGCGGGCGTCGCGGGCCGCGCGGTAGAGAAGGAGCAGTTGACCTCGGCGGCAGTCGACTTCAGCATGTTGTCTGGCGTAATCGGCAGCCGGATCAGCGAAGCGGAAGCGGCAACCGCCTGGGTTGAGGGGTGGCTGCTTGGAACGTACGCATTCGATAAATACAAGTCGAAGAAAAAGCAGCGCCATACGGATACCGTCGAACTGCTGCTGACGGCATCCGAGGAGCTGGAGGAAGCGCTCCGGCTCGGCGAGGTGCGGGCCAACGGCACGATACTCGCGCGCGATCTCGGCAACGAGCCGCCGAATTTCCTGCGTCCGACCCATCTGGTGGAGCGCGTAATCGAGCGCTTCAAAGATACGCCGGTGCAGGTGACCGTGTTCAAGGGCGAGCAGCTCGAAGAGCATCAAATGAACGGTTTGATCGCCGTGGGCAAGGGCAGCAAATATCCGCCGGCGCTGATCGAGATGTGCTACTGCACCGATCCTTCGAAGCCGCTTATCGCGCTCGTCGGCAAAGGCATCACGTTCGATACGGGCGGCATCAGCCTGAAATCGGGACGCAATCTTAGCGACATGCGCATCGACATGGGCGGCTCGGCTGCCGTCATCGGAGCGCTGGACATCATCGTCGGAAGCAAGCTGAAGGCGAATGTCGTCGTGTTCGTAGCCACGGCCGAGAACATGCCGGACGGCGCGTCCATGCTGCCGGGCGAAGTGATTCGTTACGCCAACGGGCTGACCGTGCAGGTCGGGAACACCGACGCGGAAGGGCGCCTTGTGCTCGCCGACGCGTTGATTCGCGCATGCAAGCTCGGCGCCGAGCAAATCGTCGATATCGCGACGCTGACCGGAGCATGCGTATCCGCGCTTGGCAACAAAATGGCCGGCGTATGGGGGACGGACGATATGGCCGACGTGCTGAAGCAGCTCGGACAGCAGAGCGGCGAACGTGTATGGCCGATGCCGCTGGAGGACGAGTACGACGACCTGCTGAAAAGCCAGTACGCCGACCTGTGCAACATTACGGGCGTCGCATATGCCGGTGCGATTACGGCTGCGCTGTTCCTTCGCCGCTTCGTCGAAGCCGGCACGAAATGGGCGCACGTGGATATGGCCGGACCGATGGATGCCGGCTCTACGAGCGGCTACGTCGTGGAAGGACCGACAGGCTACGGAGCTCGGCTGTTGGCCGATTTCGTGGCGGAACGATCGAATTAATAGGAACTGCCCCGAGAGCCCGAGGAAAGCCGGATACAACCGGTATCCCGGGCTTTTTGCCTATGCGTTCCTGGGTTGCGGGAGTATGGATCGATGAGTTCCTTGGGTGCGCGGCGGGGCTGTACCGTAGCGGACGACGGGGACACGGGACATGGGAGAGCTTTGAACGACGCGGTTAGGCGAGGTTGCCGGCATACGTTTACGTTTTGCGGCGATCGAGAAGATTGCAGCGGGAGTCGAAAGCGTGTAATGTAGCGGAATTTGGCATGAGACATGGGGAATAAGTATGTAGTTCGATACAATACGTCTATTTTCTAACTTTTTTTCGCTTGACACGATACAATATGTATCATAACATAAGACATGTGGTCCTCATTCAATCAAGGAGTTGGAGGTGAACAGTTTGACCAAAAAGCAGTATGCAGCACCAAGCGTTTTGTCTCACACCAAGGTGAGCTTTGAAACGAAAGCGTCCAGCGGCAATGGCGGCGGTGGCGGCGGCGGTGGCGGTTTTTGGTTCTAGTATTGCCTGACCGGGGTGGTTGAAGGCGCCGCGATGCCCGGTTCGGGCGATCCGGCTGTAAGAGGGGACGCTACCGGAACAAAACGCGACGGTTCGCCCCTCTCTCCTTCATCTCGCAAGGTTCGGTAGCTGCGCACTTCTTTCTATTTCTTTAATACTTCCGGTCCCAGGCTGGATCGAGATCCTATAAATCGTAAAAGAGGATAATCCTATGCATCTTTTCAGAATCGATATTGGCGAGCATTCCGCGATCGTCCGCACCGAATCGGAAGCCATTGCTTCAGCCATCGAGCAAATGTTCGAAAAAGCGAAAGCCGATGCGGAAGCCGTGCTTTCCGCCGACCTTGTCGTGGAAGCCGAGCTCGGCTACGGGGAGCCTTCGCCCGATTATGCCGTAACGATCAGCACGGAAGGAACATCGGTCATTTATTCCCGCCTTGACTACCGGATCGTAACCGATGCATCTTATCGGAAGGCCAGCATAGTCGCCTATAACGAGCTGTCCCTCAAGCATGCTTTCATGAATTTTTATAGCGCCTTTATCGTCCATTCGGGCTGGGGCTTGATGATTCATTCCTCTTGTGTCGTCGAAGACGATAAAGCCTATTTGTTCGCAGGGCAATCGGGCGCCGGCAAATCGACGGTGGCCAAGCTTTCCGCTCCGCGGCCGCTGTTATCCGATGAGGCTTCTCTTGTCAAAATAACGCCTGACGGCATATTCGTCTACAACTCTCCTTTTCGCAGCGAGCTGATGACCATTAACGAGGGCCGCGTATGCCGGCTGGGTGGCATTCATCTGCTGATTCAGTCGGATCAGGTGGAACGTACGCCCATTCGATCGTCCGAGGGGATCATGCATTTAATGGACAAAGTGTTTTATTGGGGGCACGACGCCAAGGAAACGGGCAAGGTGCTCGGCATGCTGCGGGAGATGGTACTCGGGGTTCCCGTTTATGAACTTCATTTTCAAAAAAACAATACGTTCTGGGAGAAAATTTCATGAATATGACAAGCGTGTATAAGCGAACGACGCAGATCGAAGCGGTTGAAGTAGGCGAAGAATGGATTGTGATGCATACCGCCAAGCTGACCGTAACCAAAATGAACGAAGTGGGCGGCTTCATCTGGTCGGAGCTGAAGGAAAGCAGCGATGTGGCGTCGCTCGTGAGGAAGCTTCAGGAGCGTTACGACATAAGCGAAGAGATTGCTCTGCGCGATGTCCAACTGTTTCTGGCCGAACTGGAGATCGCCGAATTGATCGAGCATGCCAGCTAGAGCGAGGGCGATTGAAACGCAGCTGCTCTCCCAGCATTTGGCCAAGCAAGGATATTTGGAGATTGCTTCGGTTGGCGACAGTATGTATCCATTGATACGCGAAGGCGATATGTGCCGGTTCGAGCCGGTCTTGCTGGAGGCGGTTCGCAAGGGCGATGTTCTGTTGTTCGCTACGAAGGCAGGCCATCTGGTCGGCCACCGCTTCTTGAAGCAATATGGCGAGCGCGGCGAATGCTTCTATGTGTGTAAAGGGGATACGAATAAATTCCCGGACGAACCGATTCGTCCGCAGCAAATTATCGGCAGGCTCACGCTTATTCGCACGGCATCGCGCCGGCTTATCCGCGTGGACGGTTTGCTGCCTCAAATGTGGGGCGTTCTGGCGATTCATATCCCCCAAATGTGGCGGATGCTGAGATGGGTAATTGCCTATAAAAGATGGAAGCCTGCCAAACGCAGCGCTTCGGACCGACAAGCCGGGGGGTGAAGGCGATACTCCGCTTATACGAGTTGTATCGTCCCCTGGTTCGGCTGCTTCCCTATTTTAGGCGGTTCGGCTGGATGTATATGCTACTGTTCCTCTTTTTATTCTTGGACATAGGAAGGTCGTTGTTCTTTGCATGGCTGATGATGCACCTGACCGATGCGGCGGTCCTTGCAGACGCAGAACGGCTCAAGCTGCTGCTGGCTGCCGGTGCGGTATTCGTCGCGGTGAGCGGGTCTATCATCTACGCGGATTCGTACCTGAAGTCTATGACCGTGAATAAAGTGAGGAAAAGGGTAAGCAACGACGTTTATCGGCATCTGCTTAAGCAGCCCGTTCGCTTCTATTCGGAGCGGCATTCGGGAGATCTGCTTTCCCGGCTGACGAACGACATTCAGCTAATGGAAGGGGCCATGGGGTACGGCATTCTGACGCTTGTCCAAATGCCGCTCATGGCAGGGATGGCGCTCGTTTATTTGTTTATGCTTAATTGGCAGCTTGCGGCGGTATGCTTGCTGCTTGGCCCGCTCGCCGTTGGCGGGGGCGCGCTTATGGGGCGCTGGCTGCGCTTAAACGGCAGATCCGTACAGAGCCAGCTGGGACGGATGAACAGCTTTGTAGGCGATACGATCGCCGGACAGCTGATCGTGCGGACCTTCGCGCTTGGCCGGCAGTTTGCCGGTCGTTACGACCACGATACCCGGCAGTTGTACGCATTGGAGCGGAAGGAAGCGAGGGCGTCCGCGCTCTATGCCGCGGGCAGTTCGACCTTCGGGTCGGCGGTATTCCTGTCGAGTCTCGGCATAGGCGCCATTTTTATCGCCCAAGGGAAGCTTACCGTCGGCACTTTAATGGGCTTCGTCATGCTGATCCGCCAGCTTGTGACGCCGCTGTCCGGCTTGTCCGGCGCGTGGAACGGGATGCAGCGTTCCCTTGCTGCGTCGGAGCGGGTATTCGAACTGCTCGACGCCAAGCCTGAGGTAAGCGAGCTGCCGCAGCGCGTATCGCCGGAGCCTCTTGCAGAAAGCATTCGTTATGAGCAAGTCAGCTTCGGCTACGATGACGCCTCGGCGGAGTCACGCCCGGTGCTGGACGGCTGCTCGTTCGAAGTGCCGGCCGGACAGACGGTTGCGCTCGTTGGCCCCAGCGGTGCGGGGAAAACGACGCTTTTTCACCTGCTTCTCGGCTTGTACGAGCCGCAGGCGGGGCGCATCACGCTGGACGGGAAGGAGCTTGCCGAAATCGGCCGGTCGGAGCTGATCAGCCGGCTCGCTTACGTCCCGCAGGATACGTATCTGTTCAGCGGCAGCATACGGGATAATTTATTGTACGGCAAGCCGGATGCCGCGGAGGAAGAACTGATCGCTGCGGCGAGGCATGCCAACGCGCACGACTTTATCGTGTCTCTTCCCGAAGGGTACGACACGGAGGTGGGCGAGCGCGGGAGCAAGCTGTCGGGCGGCCAGCGGCAGCGGCTTGCGATAGCGCGGGCGCTGCTGTGGGACGCGCCGGTGCTGCTGCTGGACGAAGCGACAAGCGCGCTCGACGGCGAGAGCGAGCATCTCGTGCAGGAGGCGCTGACGCGGCTTGCCGCAGGGCGGACGACGCTGATGATTGCGCACCGGCTCTCGACGATCCTAAGCGCAGACCGGATCGTCGTCCTTGAAGCGGGGCGCGTCGTCGATCAAGGCCGGCATCTCGAGCTGCTCGCCCGCTGCCCGCTTTACGCGCGGCTCTACGAGCGGCAATTCCGCAGCGAGCAGCTCCCGGAGAAGACGGCTGCAGCGGCGGCAGGTTGACCGCGACGCGAAACAGGCTGACCGGAAGCAAATGATTTTGCTTCCGGTCAGCCTGTTCGGTTATGCGGGGCTAGGGCGTTGAGTGTACAAAACCAACTTTTTAAACAGTGAACCTTAGTTCATTATTAGTGAACCTAATTTCACTAAATACTGCTGACATCGAGCCTAAGGCCGTTTACTGAACTAAACGTCACTAATAGAGGTTGTTTAAAAAGCCCCCTTTTGATAACGAAGCAGAACAGTGGGTTATTCGACATCGAATCTTGAATTCATCCGGTAACTGCGGTACTCACGTAGGTTTTGCCTACGCTCCGTGTCCTCGTTCCTCGGATTCATCCAACCTTCTCGGTTCTGAAAAGTGGCCTTTTTAAACACGCACTATTAGTGAATCAAATGGGAGTTATAGTGACGTCTGCTTCACTATAGCTCAACATTTTCGTTTAGCAAAAGGTAATAGTGAACCTCGGCTGATGATGTTAGCTGTATTGCCTGCTCCTCATGAAGTCCTACCCCGCCAACGTCCTGCATAAACCAACGTACAGCACACGCCAACAACCTGATCCGCGCCCCCGTGCCTGCGCATTGCTTCTAGTCTTACGCTCCGCTAACCGTTCTACCCTTCACTATCCTTGCCCAAGCCTCACACCTTGGCTTTACGCGGCCACAAGGTGAAGCTGAAGCTATAGAGGAAGTCAATGCCGACGACGACCGACCATAGCCGGAGCGTGCCGAGCAGCGTTTCCGTGCGGGCGGCATCGCCTACAAGCCAAATCATGCCGTATAACACGAGGCATCCGATCGCCCATGCGAGAAGATGCAGGAGCCACATGCGCCGCTCGTAGCCCGCATGCTCGGCTCCGTGTTTGGGCTTGGGAACCGGCTTGGGACCGCCTGCGAAGCGGTGCGCGAACCGTTCGTCCGCCCAGCGGATCATCTTGTGTCCGTAAGCGACGGAAACGCCGATATAAATGGCCGAGATGCCGTGGACCGTGGTCGCGGTCGCCCCGTTGCGCAGATCGACCACCGTTGCGACGATCAGAATCAGATCGACTACCGGCGTGCATAGGAGCAGGATCGCGCCCAGCGGCTTCAACCGAAGCACGTAACGGCATACGAGCCCCGCGAGCACCAGCACCCAGAAACCAATTTCGCAACCGATAATAAAAGCGGTTATCATTCCAGTCACTCCTTAGCGGACGATTTTAATAATACAAGTGTACTATAAAAGTGGCGAAGTTTATTTTCGCACAATTGTATTAAAAAAGCAATCCATGCTACACTATGAACATGCCTAAAATTGTGAATCACGATCAACGTCGGGAACAGCTCGCGGAAGCGGCTTGGCGCGTTATACGCCGGGAAGGGCTGGAAGGAGTATCCGTGCGCAGCGTCGCGGATGAAGCCGGGATGTCGCTCGGCTCGCTGCGGCACTATTTCGTTACGCAGTCCGAGCTGCTTGCCTTTTCGATGCGGCTGGTTTCCGAGCGGGTCAAAAACAGGGTCTTGAGCATGAACATGAGCGGAAACCCCAGAACGGATATGGAAGCCATCCTCGGTGAACTGGTTCCGCTGGATGAAGAGCGTCTGGCCGAATGCGAGGTGTGGCTCGCTTTCGTCGGCAGCGCGCTCGCTAATCCGAGCCTTCGTTCGCTCAGCGAGGAAGTTCACGATTCGCTTTACGCTTTTTTTCGAAAAATCGTGGATTCGCTTATCCATCTAAAGCTGGCTAAGCCCGGCATCGACGCCAAGCTGGAGGCGATGAGGCTGCATGCCTTGGTGGACGGCCTCGTCGTTCATGGCGTGATGCGATCGCCCAAAGTAACGCCCGATGAGATCACCCGTATCGTTTCTTACCATCTGGACAGCATAACGGAGCTTAAGGGAGATTATCGGCAAGAAAAGTAGCATCTGCCTATAAGTCAAAGCAAGCCGATGCTGCTTTTTTTAAAATGTCAGAAAGTATATCCTCCGCTGATTGTTCCATTTCTCGGTAAACGTCTGGCTTCAAAAGTAGCCGAATGGCGGTTATCCTTGTTTTTCTTTCCTGCGACTTGTGGTAGAATGCAGACGTCACCACTGTGAAACGGCTGAAGGCCGTTTTACTGGAAAAGACGATTTCTGTACAGGCAGAGGCAATAGGGAAAGAGGGGAAACGACATGTTGCTGGAAGTGATCGCAACGAGCGTAGCGGATGCCAGGCTGGCCGAAACGCATGGAGCGGACCGGATCGAGCTCATTTCGGGCATCCGGGAGGGCGGCGTTACGCCTAGCGCGGGTTTGATCGAGCAGGTGCTCGGCGCGGTAAGCATTCCGGTTCACGTGATGGTCAGGCCGCACGCGAACTCTTTTTGTTATGACGAAGACGATCTGCAAACGATGCTGAAGGATATTCAACTTATCCGCAAGCTTGGAGCGGCGGGTATTGTGGTTGGCGCTCTGACCGCGGAACGTCGTGTAGACGAAGCGGCGCTGAATAGGCTTTTAGATGCAGCGGAAGGGTTATCGATAACCTTCCATCGGGCGATTGATGAAGCGGCTGACCAAGAAGAGGCGCTGCGCGTGCTCGGACGGTATCCGCAAATACGGCGTATTTTAACCTCGGGCGGCAAGCCAAGCGCTTTGGATGCGCGCGAGCAGATTGTAAAATTGGATGGCTTATGCAAAGAACTGTCGATTACGCTGCTGGCGGGAAGCGGTTTGACCGTCGATACGCTGGACGCCTTCATTCGCGACACGGGAGTTTCCGAAGTGCATATGGGGACCGGCGTTCGCCTGCAAGGCGATGCGCTGCGGACGATCGACCCGGAGAAGCTTAGAGCTGCGGCGAATATCGTCGCAAACGCGCAAAGCGGACAAGCATAGCAGCTGAACATACACGATAACATTACGATTCGGGAGGATCACAACATGAGCAAGAGCGAGCTGTTAATCGAGGAATGCCGGGGCGGGATCGTCGAGTGCGAATATTGGGGGCACGTTAGCGTGGTTTCGTATTCGGGAGAGGTGAAGTATCAGACGGGTAACCCGCATCACATGACCTATTTGCGTTCGTCGGCAAAGCCGTTTCAAGCCATTCCTTCGTTCCGTCACAACACCGGGGAAACGTTCGGCTTTACCGGCAAAGAAATGGCGATCCAAACCGCTTCGCACCGGTGCGAGGCGTTTCATGTCGAAGTGCTGGAATCGATGCTCGGCAAAATCGGCGTAACGGAGGACGATCTCGTCTGCTGTCCGTCCTATCCGCTGAATGCGAAGGCGCGGGACGCGGTAGTTACGGAAGGACAAAAAGAGCGGCGTCTGTATCATAACTGCTCGGGTAAGCATCTCGGCATTTTGGCGTATTGCAAAAGCAAGGGCTACCCGCTGGAAGGCTATGCGGACCCGAATCATCCGGTACAAAAGGAAATTTTGGAGACGCTGGCCCTGCTGTCCGAGGTTCCGGCGGAGCAAATTCACATCGGTATCGACGGCTGCGGCTTCCCGGTTTTTGCGATTCCGCTGTCTAATCTCGCGAAGGCGTATTTGAAGCTGGCACGGCCGGAACTGATCGCGGACGAGCCGACGCGCAAAGCGGTCGAACAAATCACGCCGCTTATGAACGCTCATTTCGAAATGGTTTCGGGCACGGACATGATTTGCTCGGCGCTGCTGATGGACGACAACATCGTCGCGAAGGGCGGTGCGAAAGGCGTTTACTGCGTAGGTCTGCGCAAGGAACGGATGGCATTCGCGCTTAAGGTAATGGACGGCTCCGAAGACAAATGGCCGATGATCGTCGCATCGGTTCTGGAGCAGCTCGGCTACGACCGCAAGGAAACGATCGAGCGTTTGTACAAGCTGTGTCCGAAGCAGTTTGCGAACGGAAGCGGAACGATCGTCGGCGAAAACCGCGCGGTGTTTCGCTTGCAAGAGAACGGTTAACGCCGTTCTTGTAAACAGGTTTCAAATATGCATCCCTACCCATGGCATAATGGATAGGGATTTTTTTATACGATCGGGACCGGATAACCGTCCAAGATAATCCGCTGCGAAAAGCAAATCGAACCCGGTTACTCCTTCCTCCTCGCTTTGGGCAGCCGGTAAACGACGTTCGTGCCTCTGCCGTGAATGCTGTCCAGCGTGATGCCGTACTCGCTGCCGTAATGCAGCTGCAGGCGTTCCAGCACGTTGGCGAGGCCGAGATGATCGGCATAATCGATCGGTTCCCGCATACTTGTGCGGATGCGGGCCAGCTCCTCCTCCGGCATGCCGCCGCCGTTGTCGAACACCTCCATGACGACGCCGTCCGCCGTTTCGTAGGCGGTGATCGCGACGATCCCTTCGTCGGGAATCATTTCGAGGCCGTGGTAAACGGCATTTTCGACGATCGGCTGCAGCGTCAGTTTCGGTATTCTGTAATCTAGCAGCCTATCCGGAATCGACAGGAATAGGCTGAATTTGTGGTCGTAGCGGATTTGCTGAATTTCGACGTAACGCTTCACCTGATTCAGCTCCTCGCGCAGCGGGACAACCTGCTCGCCCTGCGAAATGCTGTAGCGGAACATATCCGCCAGCATTTTGGACATCCGCGACAGCAGAGGCACGTTCTCGAGCATGGCGATGGCGTTCATCGAGTCTAGCGTATTGTACAAAAAGTGCGGATTGATTTGCGAATGCAGCGCTTTAAGCTGCGCTTCCTTGCGAATAATCTCGGATTTGTAAACGTCGTTAACGAGCGTTTCCACCCGGTCGGTCATCTGATTGAAGCTCTGCGTCAGCTGGCCGACCTCATCAGATCGGGTAACGTCCAAGCGGATATCGAAGCGGCCTTCTTGCACCTGTTTCATGTTTTTTTGCAGAGTGCGAAGCGGCCTTGTGATGCGTCCGGCGATATACGTCGAGATGAGCAGCGCGAGGAGCATCCCGATCAGGCCGACGCCGACCGTTACGTTGCGGAAGGCGACGGAATAGGCGGACAGCGAGCTGAGCGGGTCGAGACTGACGAAGCGCCAGCCCGTTGCCGGGAGCTCCGCCGTGTTGACGAACATCCGCTCTCCGTCCAGATCGATCCAGCCTGGTTTGCCGCTTAGGAGGTTCGCGCCGTGAGGCCAGATTTGGCCGATTTCTTCCTTGCGGTCCGTGTATACGACCGAGTTGTCCGCATTCAGAAGCGTCATATTGCGCAAATTCAAGCTGGTCATAAGCCTGGCTATGTCCATGACATTGATGTCGACGACAATGCCCCCGAGATCGGCGCTGCCGAGCGTGTTGTTGATTTTGCGGACAAGCGAGAACGTATGGGGCGACGAAACGGTTTGCGCATTCGCAAAAGGCCGGATGAACGGGCCGGCGATGACGACTTCACCCTGTCGCGCTACGGCGTTTTTGTACCAGGCTTGCGTGATGACGGTCAGATCGGAGCGGTAAATCGACTCCTTCGAAATTTCCGTCCCGTTCGGAAGCACGATCATGACGTTCTGGATCGCCGCCTTGATGTTCATGTAGCCGTACCATTCCTCGAACTGCTGGAAAAGCGCGCTTCTCCAGCGGGTCAACGCAATCGGATCGGAGGGAGGGCCTGCATTCAGCAGCTGCTGCACCTCGCCCGTATAGATAACCCTTGAATAAAGCTCCAGCTGATCGGTGTATGCTTGCAGCTGCTGCGACACGAGCTTCATTTCGAGCGCCCGGTTGTCGAGCGTTTGCCGCTCCGTAATGGCAAGCATCGAGACGAACAGGATACTGCCGATCAGCAGCAGCGGGAGCAGGATGACGACGAAATAGGAGAGCAGCAGCTTCTTGTGTATGCTGCGGCTGACGCTGCGGACGATTTTGCCGATCACCGGGCGGCATCCTCCTTAAAGCTGAGCGGCGTGATGCCGGTATGGCGCTTGAAAAGCTTGCGGAAATATTTCAAATCCTGATAGCCGCACAGCAGCGCGACGTCCCCGATTTTGCGTTCCGGGTTCGCGGCCAACAGCCCCTTGGCATGTTCGATGCGCAGGTGCGTGACGTATTCGAGAAAGTTGCTGCCCGTATGCTGGCGAAACAGCGAGCTGAAATAGCCGGGGCTCATGTAGCTGCTTTGGGCGAGCTCCGATAAATTGATCGTCTCGCAAAAGTGAGCGTCGATATAAGCCTTGGCCTTCTCCACCGCCTGGCGGGTTTCCAGCGCTTGTTCTTCCTCGGGGGCTTTCAGCCGGCTGCGGAAAAAATCCGCCACCGTCCGCTGCTTCTCCTCCAGCGAAACGACGGATGGCAGCGAGCGCGCGATGCGGCAGGCTTCGAGGAAATCCGGCTCGCGGATGAGGCCGGACTCGTACAGCTCGCGTGCGCCGCGCAGCAGCACGTAATGAAACGAGCTGTCGGCGATGTCCGGATGAGCCGACGTGCCGTCGCGCAGCAGCTCGGCGAGCTTGCTTAGCGCCGCGTCGCGGTTGCCTTGGCGCAGATGGAATGCCCACTCCTGCTCCCAAGCCGCGCTGAGCGGAACGAGGTCCGCCGCCTCCGCTTCCAGCCGCTCGTAGGTGGCCGGAACCTCTTCGGCGCTTGCAGGCCGGCTTGTCAGGATCGTGTAAGCGTCGAACGCTTTGCCGACCGACTCGCGAACGTTCGCTACGCCGAAGACCGCCGTGCCGACGCCGATCCGCCGCAGCGCCTGAGCTTGGGGTGCCGGGGGCTCTGCGCCGTCACCGTTCGCGGACGCCATCGCTTGCCCACCATCCGCGTCTCTGGTCTCCACACTTGCCGCCGCCGCGGCTTGCCGCCAAAGCGCTTCGGCGACCTCGTCCGCCGTCAGCGACGAACCCGCGGCCAGCAGCACATAAACGCCGCGCGTGCGAAGGACGCAGACGGCCATCCGCTGCTCCAGCGGCCGGAGCGCTTCGTAGACGGCCTGCTTGTCCAGCGCGCTTTCGAACACGGCGGATACGAAACTGTCGTCCGCACCCGCGAAGCGGATTTCGGCGAACGCCTCCAGGAGCTGCGCCTCATCCTGCTCGTAAACGCCTTCAATCAAAAAATGAAAAAACTGCTCGCGCCATTTGCGTAAATCCGCTTTCGCCTGCCTGTTTTGCTCGGCCATCCTCCCCACCAGCTTCTCGAGCAGCGCATTCAGCTCCTGCGAATCGACCGGCTTCAGCAAATAATCGGCTACGGTCAGCTGAATCGATTTGCGGACATATTGATAATCGTCGTAGCCGCTGATGACGACATACGAGAGGCCGGGATATTGCTCCTTCGCCTTCTCGATCAGCTCGAGTCCGCTCATGACCGGCATGCGTACATCGGTAATGACGATGTCGGCCTCCACGTCTCCGATCCGCTCAAGCGCCTCGCGACCGTTGGCGCATTCCCCGGCCAGCGTCAAGCCGAGCCGCTCCCATTCGATCATTTTGACGATGCCGGCCCGCGAAAGCCGCTGGTCGTCCACGATCAGTACGTTCATGTCCGTTCTCCCTCCCGATCAAAGTTTGAAATTGTCTCTTAGTATAGCATACGTCCGCCGTCCGCAACCTATAGAGAGTTTCTTCCTCGACCGAAAGGATGATTTTCGCACAAGATTATCGCAAAGATAGGGCAGCCCGGCGAGTGCGCAAAAAAATGTACCCCCTCAGCTTCAAAGAATGTCACCTCGTCATGTAAAACGTTTTCACGTACAGTTAGAGCTATCAACAAGTACGTTATCGAAACGAAAACCGATAGACGGGGGGGCAAGCCATGGCTGCGGCCGCATCACGAATTTTGCGCAAACATTGGAAGGGCTATGCTTTTCTGCTCCCGGTGTTTGCCATCCTAGCGACATTCAAATACGTTCCCTTTTTCCAAGCGCTGATCATGTCCTTCTACGACTGGAACGGCGCCAACGTCAAAACGTTCGTCGGGCTCGACAATTTCGTCGCCCTGTTCAAGGACAAGACGTTCTACGCATCGCTCAAAAACATCTTGATCTTTACCGGCTCCGGGGTGCTCATTCAATTGACCGTTCCGCTGCTAGCGGCGGTGCTCGTGTTTCACGTCAAGGGCAAACGGCTTCAGAACGTGTTCAAGCTTTGGTTCGTCATTCCGCTCGTCATTCCGAGCATCGTCATCTACTTGACGTGGCAGTGGATTTTCGCGGGAGACTACGGGGTGTTGAACGAACTGCTTGAGCGGATCGGACTCGAATCGTGGACGCATGCCTGGCTCGGCGAAAGCAAAACGGCGATCTGGTCGGTCATTTTCGTCAATTTCCCTTGGATCGGCGGCATTACGTTCCTGATTTATTTGGCGGGGCTGATGGGCATTTCGAGCGAGCTGTTCGAGGTGGCCAAGCTGGACGGCATGACCGTTTGGCAGCGGTTCATCCATTTGGAGCTGCCGCTCGTGCGCAGTCAAATGAAGCTCGTCATGGTGCTGACGATCATCCAGCAAATCCAGAGCTTCGAGAATATTCTCGTGCTGACGAACGGCGGTCCCGGACAATCGACGATGACCCCGGCGCTCTACTTGTACCTGCAAGGCTTCTCGTATAGTAAAATGGGGTACGCTTCGGCCATCGGCTTGGTTCTATTCCTGTTCCTCCTGCTGCTCACTTGGGCGAACAACCGGTTCGTCAAAAATACCGAAACGATCGACTAGAAAGGAGGGACTCGCTCCCATGCGCAAAAAACTGGCTGCCGTACCGCATTACGCGGTGCTGGCCATTCTGCTCGGACTGACGCTGTTCCCTTTCTATATGCTGATCGTCAGTTCTCTCAAATATACGGAGCAAATGATTTTGGATTTCTGGGGCATCGGCTTTCCGCTTCACTTCGACAACTATACGTCGGCTTTCAAACAGATCGGGCCTTATATTTTAAACACGATTTTTATTTCGAGCTGTATCGTGGCCGGCGTTCTTTTCATCTCCTCGCTGGCGGGCTACTCGTTCATGCGGTTTTCGTATCCGGGCAAAAACGTGCTGTTCATGCTCATCCTGTCGCTGATGATGGTGCCGGGGTTCCTCATCCTCATCCCGCAGTTTCTGCTCGTGCAGAAGCTGGGCATGCTGAATACGTACCAGGGCCAAATTTTCCCGCCGATGGCGTTCGGCGCCTCGATGGCGACGTTCCTTATGCGGACGTTTTTCGAAGGGCTGCCGCGCAGCCTGATGGAAGCGGCCGAGACGGAAGGGGCGGGGGAGCTGCAAATCTTTTGGCGCATCGTGCTGCCGCTGTCGATGCCGGTCATCGCGACCGTCGCGATCATCAATTTCCTGTCCGGCTGGAACAACTACATCTGGCCGCTCGTTTCAACGACGGGCGACAGCGTAAAGCCGGTCATTCTCGCGCTCAGCACCGTAACCGGCAACATGGATCAAGGCGTCAGCGTGAAGCTGGCGGGCTACATCATTTCTTCCATTCCGCTTTTGGCTTTGTTTATGGTCGCTACCAAGCCTTTCATCTCCGGCATTACGTCGGGTGCGGTGAAAGGGTAGGATAGATGCTTGCCTTGTTTTATCCATCATACCAGAGGGGTGTTCACGTATGTTCAACGAGAAAAAAGGGCTCGTCTCCAAAGGCCTGACGCTGACGATGGCGCTGTCCGTCGTGCTCGCGGCTTGCGGCACGTCGAAACCGGAGGCTAACAAAACGGATAACGGCGCTGCGGGAAGCGGGGACAAGACGGTCAACCTGACTTTTGCCGTAGAGACGCCGAAGCAGGAAGAAATCAAAGCCGTATGGCAGGAAATCGTCGACGGCTACGCCAAGAAAAAACCGAATGTCAAAATCAAGCTCGACTACGCGCCGAACGACGGCGACGCGTTCCGCACGTGGCTGACCACCGGTCTGATCGGCGGCACCGCTCCGGAAATCGTTCCGAGCCGTTATACGTGGACGCATGAAGACTTGAACAAGGATCTGCTCGTTGACCTGACGCCGGAATATGACAAGCCGAACCCGTACACGGACAATAAAGTGTGGAAAGACACGTTCACGCCGACGATTCTTAACGAGATGAAGAATCCGATATCCGGCAAGCTGTCGGGGGTCGCGCTCCAAACGCTGGCGATCCGCGTGTTCTACAACCAGGATCTGTTCAAGAAAAACAACCTGCAAATTCCAAAAACGTGGACCGAATTCATCGACGTCCAGAAAAAGCTGAAAGCTGCGGGCGTGACGCCTTTTGCCTTCGCCAACTCGAAGCCGGGCGACAACCACTTGCTGTGGGTCGTCAATCTGATGACGAACCAGCTGTCCGCGGAGAAAGTGAAATCGTTCGATTGGAACGCAAACCGTCAGCTGGAGCTGAACGAAATCGCGGGAGCGGTCGATCAAGGCGCCATCAACCTGGAATCGGCGGACTGGAACGCGATGATGCCGATCATCAAGGACTGGTCGCAATACTGGGCCAAAGGCTACAACGGCATGAACGGCGACACTGCCAAAGAAATGTTCATCCGCGGCGACGTAGCGATGGTCATGGCGGGTAACTTCGAGCTGAAGACGATCCAAGACTCGAAGGCGCGTAAATTCGAATACGGCACGTTTGCGCTGCCATACTTGACGAAGAACGAAAATCCGAACGCAGCCGAGAAGTTCTATGAGCTGGGCGGCTATCCGGATATGGTTTATACGATTCCGAAGAAGGTAACCGGCGACAAGCTGGAAGCGTCCGTAGACTTCCTAAAATATTTGTCTTCGCCGGAAGTTGCAACGATCATGGGCAACAAAATGTACACCGCGACAACGCTCGTCAATGTTAACCTGCCGGATCACCTGAAAGGGTTCCAGTTCGTAGGTGACCGGATTTTGGTCAACTTCTATGCCGCGCATATCAGCAAAAAGCTGAATGAAGATCTGGTGCGTATCGGTCAGCTGTATCTCGAAAATTCGGTCACGATCGACAAATTCACGACCGAAATGCAAAATACGCTGAAGAAGGACATGGCGGATGTCATGAAGGCCAACAACTGGAGCAAGGACAACCAGTACGGAACGAAAAAATAAGACGTTCGTTTGATTGCCATACTGTACCCTGCGCTGCGGTGCGCAGGTGTATGAGGCCGTAGAACGAAAGCGGAATCGATTGAGAGTGTAGAAGAGGGTAGAACGAAAGCATAAACGATTGGGTTCGATCGCCGGCATAGCGCCGGCCGCTACGCGCGCAGGGGACTGTGAGCGTCGTGCCGATCCGGCCTCGACGCCCCCTGTCCGCCGCCGCTTGCGGCAGCGGACAGGGGGTATCGTTTGAAGCGGGCTTTATGAAATTGCGAATGGAAAATGAATCCACCGATCGGAGGGGAACGACGGATGAACACCATCGTTATCGTTTGCGACACGCTGCGTGTCGATCATTGCGGGCCTTATCACCAAGGGCGTCCGCTCAACCAAGTGATGAGCGCGGAACAGCCGGACTGGATCGTGCCGACGCCGAACATGGACCGGCTCGCCCAGCGGGGAACGGTGTTCGACCGCGCCTGGGCCGGGTCGACGCCCTGCATGCCTGCCCGGCGGGATATTTATACCGGGCGGTACGAGTTCCTGGAACGCGGCTGGGGGCCGCTTGAGGAGGGAGACCTCGACCTGCCGCGGCAGGTGTCGGGTCCGCCGAATCAGTCGCTGACCTGGCAGCTGCGGCAAGGGTATCCGGTCAGTTATATGGTGACGGATCATTTTCACCTGTGGGAGCAGGGAGCCGGCAATTACCATATGGGCTACACGGGCTTCGAATTCGTGCGCGGCCATGAAGCCGATGCGTGGCGGACGGATCCGGTCGAATTTCCTTGTCCCGACCCGGTCGACCATAAAGTGGAGCGGCATCACCGGAACGTCCATTTGACGCGGAAGACGGAAGAAGATTATTTCTGCGCGCAGGTGTTTACGCAGGCTGCCGATTGGCTCGAAGCGAACAATGCGCATCGGGATTTCTACCTGCATATCGATTGCTTCGATCCGCACGAGCCGTGGGATCCGCCGGAGGAGTTCCTGAAAATGTTCGATCCGCGAGGCTACGACGTAGATAGCTGGACATCGATGGTCCCTTATGACAAATGGGACAACCACTATACATCCGAGCAACTGCGTCATGTGCAGGCAAGGTATGCCGCCATGGTCGCGTTAACCGACAAATGGCTCGGCAAGCTGCTAGACAAGGTAGACGAGCTCGGTCTGTGGGACGAAACGATGATCGTCTTCACATCGGATCACGGCACGTACAACGGGGACCACGGCCGCATCGGCAAGCTGCAGACGCATCAGCACGACGCGTGCGGACATATTCCGTTCATCGTCGCGCATCCGCAGTATGGCAAGGGCGAACGGCGCAGCCAGCTCGTGCAGCTCGTCGACATTTACCCGACGGTGCTTAGTGCCGTGGGCCGTCCGTGTCCGCCGGACCGGCACGGCGTCGACCTGCTGCCGGTGCTGCAAGACGCAGGGGCGGTAACGCGCAGCCATGCGATTCTCGGGATGTTCGGCCGCAGCGTAACGCTCACGGACGGGGATTGGATTTTGCACCAATCGCCGGTGCCGGACAATAAGCCGTTATACTGGTACGGCTACAGCCTCGCCAAGTTTATCCCGTACGATCTTGGACCGTACGAGAACGGGCGGCGGGCGGTCGATTGCCCGTCCTGGCCGACGCCGACCTGGCTGAGCGACAAACGGTCGGACCCGAACGAGCACGTCAACCTGGCCGAGGAGCGGCCCGATAAACTCGTGGACATGCAGCGCGCGCTCGTCAGCAAGCTGCTTGAGCTGGACGCACCGGAGGAGCAGCTCGAACGGCTCGGCTTGAAACAGCGGGCTCGCGTCGAAAAGTAAGCTTAAACTTGCCGTCATAGCTCGAATGTTACCCGGAGCATAAATAGTAGGCTTTTATATTCGAAGTAACTATTGAGCATAAACTTGCCGTTATAGCTGGAATATTGCCCGGAGCATAGGCAGTGGGGGCCTTATACTCGAAGTAACTATTGAAGCATAAACTTGCCGCTATAGCTGGAATGTTGCCCGGAGCATAGGCAGTAGGTTTTTATACTAGAAGTAACTAGAGCATGTAAACTTGTCGCCGCAGGTAACTAAATAGTGATCTTACGTTCATTATTAGTGAATCTAAATTCACTATTGGAGTTCTAACATGACTCCCTAACTCATTTAGTGAATGAAACCTCACTAATAGTGCGTGTTTAAAAAGACCACTTTTCAGAACCGAGAAGGTTGGATGAATCCGAGTAAATCCCCCACAAAGTGAAGCTAATCTTCGTAGCGTTTTCCGATTACTTTGCGGGGAGCCCCGAGGAACGAGGACACGGAGCGTAGGCAAAACCTACGTGAGTACCGCAGTTACCGGATGAATGCAAGATTCGATGTCGAATATCCCACAGTTCTGCTTCGTTATCAAAAGGGGGCTTTTTAAACAACCTCTAATAGTGAACGAGACAGGAATAATAGTTACCTTTGCTTCACTATAGGGCAGCCGGCGCTCTTTTTAAGCCGAAATAGTGAATTGAGCTTCACTAATAGTGAACTTTGGTTCACTAACGGCATGGCTCGGGGCGAACGTTGAACGATTAGCCTTTTAGGCTTTATTTTTGGGAGGTTATTATGAAGAAAGATAGTTGGTTTTGGGATCGGATGCGGCAGGTGCATATCGATTTTCACATGCCGGAGTTTCCGCGGGACGCGATCAAAAACTTCGACGCAAAGTCGTTCGTCGGCCAATTCGTAGAGGCGAAGGTCAACGTCATAGGCGTGTTTACGAAATGCCATTTCGGAAACGCGTTCTATGACAATACGGTCGGGCACAAGCACAGCGGGTTGAAGGAGGACTTCTTCGGCGAGGTGCTCGAGGAAGCGCGCAAGCATGACATCAAGGTCATCGCGTATTACTCGCTCGGAACCGATGCGAAGGCCGTGCTGGACAATCCGGACTGGTATCAGGTGGACGAGTATGGCAAAGTGCGCGGCGCCGAGGGTACCGTGTGGGAGCTGCCTTGCATCAACAGCCCGTACCGCGAGGAACTGGTCATTCCGCAAATCAAGGAAATCACCGAGAAATACGACATGGACGGCTATTTGCTGGATATTCCGTATCTGCACAACCATTACTGTTTCTGCACGTATTGCAAAAAGAAATTCGCCGAGGAATACGGCCGCGCGCTGACGCCCGAGCTGCTTGAAACCGATCGCGAAACGGTCATCCGCTTCGGCATCGATTCGGCGGCGCGCTGCATGGAGGAGATCGCTTCTACGATCAAGCGGATCCGTCCGCATGTGCTCGTGAACTGTAACGGCGCTTGGCGGATGGGCGAGCCTGCCTCGGTCAACGCGACTAGCGATTACGGTCTCTGGGAGTCGCAGCCGTCGGCGACCGGCTCTTTCCATAACCATTCGATCCGCGCCCGGCATGCGCGTACGCTTGACGTACCGGTGCAGATCATGACGGTGCGCTTTACCGAAGGCTGGGGGCTCATGTCGTGCAAAACGGCGGAGCAGCTGAAATACGAATTCGCTACGATTATGGCGAACGGCGGCATTATCAACATCGGCGACCAGGTGCTGCCCGACGGCACGCTGCAAGCGGGCGTGTACGATATCATCGGGGAAGCGTTCGCGTTCGTCGAGGAGCGGGAGGCTTACTGCACCCGTGCCGAGAGCGTTAGGGAAGTGGCGCTGATCGCGAACAATACGAATAACTGGTACCATGACAAAGACGATGCGGCAACGTTCGGAGCTGCTAAAATGCTTCTGGAAGGCCATCATCAGTTCGATATTTACTATAACGACCAATTCCCGGATTTGACCGGCTACCGTGTCGTCGTGCTGCCCGAAACGGTCGAGCTGTCCGCAGAATCGGTCGCGCGGCTCGAAACGTTCGTTGCTGACGGCGGACTGCTCTTGGCGACGGGGGCGGCGACGTACAGCAAGGAACGGCAAAATTTGCTGCTGTCCAATCTGCTAGGCGTTCGGTATTTGGAAAGATCTCCTTATGAGTTCGGCTACTTGACTCAGCATGACGAGTTGTGGCAGGGCGTCGCGAGAATTCCTCAGCTAGTCGAAGCGCCGTTCGTCAAAACGGTGCCGACGACAGCCGAGACGCTAAGCGGCATCCAGTGGCCGCTTACGGTGCCGGCGCCGAACCGGGCTTTCCGTCATCCGATTCCGCCGGGCGGCAACGTCAGCGACTTTCCGGGCATCAGCGTGAACAAGTTCGGTCAAGGAACGGCGTTGTATATCGCTGCTCCGGTATTCAGCTCGTATTGGCATTCGAATCATTTCTGGGTGCGGCGAATCGTGAACAATCTGCTGAGCCGCTACTACGACAAGTACGTGGAAGTAGCCGCGCCGACGCATATCGAGACGAACGTTATGCGCAAGGACGGCAAGACTTATCTGCATGTCATCAACTTCCAAAGCATCCATGCCGGCGAGAAAAGCACGGCATACTACAATCCGATCGAAGACATTACGCCGGTGCATAACATTCAGGTCCGCATCCGCGACATAGCGCTTAGCCAGGCTGTCGTGCGGCCCGAGAACGAAGCCCTTGCCGTCGAGCGGTTCGACGACGGAATCGGTTTTACCATTCCGAAGGTACACATTCATACGATCATTGAATTAAGCTAGCTTAGCTGTAAGTGAAACTCTCCTGAACCAAAGCCGACGGCAGCTGCCGCCGGCTTTTTTGCACGGTACGTCCCGTGTGGGGACATCTCACGGATGGAAGTCCCTACCGAACAAGGCTAGCCGTCGCTACTTTTCTTCACCTCATAAATAGCCAAACGAACAGACGAAACCTTTCAAAGGAAAAGGGCACAATAAATAAGATTGCCTATTGACAAGGAAAATAAAAATAATCCATAATATACATATGAACGATTGCTCATATATTAAAACGTACCGAACAATGCGAGAGAACAGCATCGTTGGAGCGACGGTAAAGGGAGGCCCTTCATGATGGGGAATAATGATCACACTCACAACGATAATCGTGGCCGCAATCATAGCAGCGGCGAGAATAACAAGGGCGACAGCCACGGCCATAACCACGGGAGCGCCAAAGGTCATAGCCACGGTAATAGCAAAAGCCATAGCCATGGGAATAGCAAAGGCGATAGCGCCAGCCATAATCATAACCACAGCCATAACCACAGTCATAGTCACGGCCATTCGCACAGCCATCACGGCCACAGCCATGCTCAAGATTTTGTGCGGGACGGCAACAAAAAGGGCTTGATTATCGCCCTTAGCATCACGGCTGTAATCATGGTGCTGGAGTTTGTCGGCGGTCTCTGGACGAATAGTCTTGCCTTGTTGTCCGACAGCGGTCATATGCTGAGCGACGCAAGCTCGCTCCTGCTCAGTCTGCTGGCGATGATAGCGGCTGCCAAAGCCGCTACGCCGCGCAAATCTTACGGCAATCACCGCTTCGAAATATTGGCGGCGTTGTTCAACGCGGTTACGCTGTTTGCGATTGCAGGTTTTATCATTTACGAGGCGGTGCACAGATTCATGGAGCCGCCCGTCGTTTCAAGCGGCTCCATGATGGCGATCGCCGCCGTCGGTTTGCTGGCTAATCTGGCCAGCGCTTGGCAGCTTATGCGCAAGGGAGACGTCGAGCACAACATCAACATGCGCAGCGCGTACCTCCATGTGCTCGGCGACGCGCTCGGTTCGGTCGGAGCGATCGCGGCAGGACTCGTCATGATGCTGACCGGCTGGTATGCGGCGGATCCGATTATCAGCGTGATCGTCGCGCTGCTAATTTTGAAAGGAGCATGGGGCGTGCTTTCCTCGTCTGTGCACGTATTAATGGAAGGAACGCCGGCAAATGTCGACCACGACCAAGTAAAACAATCGCTTATGCAGCTGCCGGGCGTTCGCGACGTGCATGACCTGCATATATGGACGATCACATCCGGCCTGGTCGCCATGACGTGCCACTTGCTGGTCGATGACGAGGCGGACAGTCAGGAAGTGCTGCACCAAGCTTTGCATCTGCTCGAGGACGATTATGGGATCGGACACGCGACCGTGCAGGTGGAAACCTCACGTATCCATCATAGTAAGCTGTGCAGCATTTAACGAAAATAGCCCGGACATCAGCCGTTTGATGTTCCGGGCTATCTTTGTGCGGTAACCGGGATGTCTATGCCATAGGGCAGCTGCAAGATTATAGGATGAGCAAGAGAGTTCCGCTTTTGTGCGAAAGTAACCGAAGGTTAAAGATGTCCGGCAACAGATCCGAGCCGATCTCGAGGATTGGTTAATATGGTTAATTGTGGTATCGTTTGGGTAACCGAATTTAGGGAGGTTATACCGCATGAACGAGGACAAAAATAAAATAGCATCCATTTTATTTGCCATAGGCATTATTGAAATGATTCTAAGCTTCGCTATCGGCATCGTCACAGGGTCGACCGCCAACAAGTTCATACCCGGATTCGCCTTGTTTACGGCTCTCCCGTGGTGGATCGGCGGATTTATTGCCGGCATGCTTTTTATCGGGTTTTCGGAGATCATCAAGCTGCTTCATCAAATCAACAGCAAGCTCGGCGGCAGGGGGATTCCGAGTAGGCTTAGGGCCGCAGGCCGGAAGGAAGCGGGGAGCAGCGGCGCCGCGCATGTTTCCGGAACGGAGCAAATTTTTCGTTTGCTTGTCATCAAATACAAGGAACGAATTTTTCAAGGCTTCCTTACGATCAGCTCGGAGCAAATCTCGATATTCGAGCAAAATGCAAATAGCTTAATGCCTCTTAAAAAGAAATGCATCGATATTCTTAAAGAAGACGTCGATGGGGGAGAATACAACCAAGCCAATAACGGGATTACGATTCGCTTTTTGAATGGCGAACGGGGGATGGAAAGCATCGAAATCACGACCTTTTCCGAAAAGCAGACGGACGACATGATTCGGATCGTTAACGAATTGGCCGCGCAAAGCCGGATGGAAACGTAAAAAACCCGCAGCGGGGAACGCCTCATGTACATAGAAGGAGAGATCGTGAAAATGAACGCCGTTAAGGAATTAGAGAATCTGCTGCAAGCTGTACCGCAAAAAATTCGCGAATTCACTGGCGATGAGCTCGCCCGCCCTATTTCGGAAGGGAAATGGTCGCGTCTTCAGCTCTTGGGACATCTATGCGATTCCGCTATCAACAACCTGTCCCGGTTCATTCAGCTGCAATACCAGCAGGAACCGCTGCTCATCATCCCCTACAAGTGCGTGTTTAAAAAGGCCGTTTTTCAGAACCGAGAAGGTTGGATGAATCTGAGGAACGAGGACACGGAGCGTAGGCAAAACCTACGTGAGTACCGCAGTTACCGGATGAATTCAAGATTCGATGTCGAGTAACCCACTGTTCTGCTTCGTTATCAAAAGGGGGCTTTTTAAACTACCTCTATAACCAGGAAGCTTGGGTGAGCGTTCAATATTATAAGGAAGCGCCGATCGAAGATGTGCTGGAGCTGTGGGTTAGTCTTAACCGGTCGGTCCTGCGTGTAATCGGCAGCTTGCCGGAAACGAGTCTGGCTCGCAGTTGTCAGCTTCCTGACGGAAGTTTGGTAACGCTTGGATGGCTGATCGATGACTATTTGGTGCATATGAAGCACCATTTGCGGCAAATATTTAACGAGTAGCTGAAATTGCTCCAAAAACGCGGGTGTATTCCAAGTTAGGCGGAACGCAGGTACGCTATTTGCAGGCTTTCACTTTACATCGAGTCTTCTGCGGAACGAGCGTTCGCTATTTCGGCGATTTTATGTCAAATACCGTTCAGATTATGCGAATAAGGTTCTCTAGTTCCGCGAGACGTCGATCAACGAGCTGCTATCGGGAAATAAGGTACTGTCGTTCCGCAGCTAAGCGGCTATTTCTGAAAGCCTATCCCCGGGAAATGACGAATGCGTGTAACCGAAAAACCTCCATTCCGCTGCGCTTAGCGAAAGGAGGTTTTTCGTACTTCTGCCGGTGATGGTTTCTCATAGGAACGCGACGTTTCCATTGCCGTTTCGGAAAGCTGAAATCGTTCCGAGCCGCCACTAGAGGCTACGAACGCTACTCCCTCGCCGATGCGGATGCCGATAAAATTTCGTCCGCCGATGAGCTGATATGCTCGAATGCGGCTTGCAGCTCTTGAATGCTAGCGGCATGCTCCTGAAATTTGGCGGTAATTCCTTGGATGGATTTATTCATCTGTTTGATGGCATGCTCAATACGGTCGAGCTCGCCGTCGATCGTAGCGACCGAGTTTTTGCTCTGCTCGGCCATTTTGCGGATTTCGCTGGCGACGACAGCGAAGCCCCGTCCTTGCTCGCCGGCGCGTGCGGCTTCGATCGCTGCGTTCAAGCCGAGGAGATGGGATTGCTCCGAAACGTCTCTCACGATCTGGCTCACCGATCGGATCTTCTCGATTTCCTGCAGCATGTTCATCGAATCGGCAGCCAGCTTGTGGACTTCCGCCGCCATTTCCGAGGATGCGCCGGACAACTGGTCCGTAGTCGCCGTCATTTCCTCGGCGGATGCCGCCAATTGCGTCGAGATGCTGCGCAGCGCATGCACTTTTTCGGTGGTGGTCGAAACGGTCAGAACGCCGACGACGCTGCCGTCCTCCCAAATAGGCGTTGCGGTAGCCACATACGGAAAACCAAACGTTTCCGGCCCTCTTTCCTCCTGAAACGTTTGCTCCTGCAGCAGCGCCTTCTCGGTAATCGAGTTTTTGATGACGGTGATCGGGGCGCCGAGCGGGATTTTAACCTCCAGCCCTTTGATCGGCAAATACCCGACAAACTTCTCCCGGTCCGTAACCGCGATTATCGATTCTTCAGCCAGCGCCTTTTGGAACGTTTCCATTGTATTCAGTATTTGTTGCAGCTTATCCGACACGCTCATCACCCCATCGTAGGTTTGCACATTCGCTGTCCCGGTAACAGGCAGGCCGTATCCCGAAAAAGACATTACTCATTATATCGGTGTAATCCGATCCCATTTGAATATATAAAGATCGTGAAGCAAACGGGACTATTTGGCCGTGAGGTTCACTATTTCGTATGAAGGGGCGTGTTTGGCTCGGATCATGAATGTAGGTTCACTAATTGTGAACCTACATTCACTATTTTGCTCAATCTGCCCCTTTCGGGGCAGATAGTGAAGCAAACGGGTCTATTTGATCGTAAGGTTCACTAATAGTGAAGCTTTCTTCACTATTTCGTATGAAGGGAAGGGGCGGGCTTTGGCTCAAATAATGAGCTTAGGTCCACTAATTGTGAACCTAATTCACTATCCTGTCCAGTACACTCTCTATTTGTGATTGTTCATACGAAGAGGCTGCCCTCCGCCATTTTCATGGCTTCTCTGGCAGCCCCGCTAATATGCTCTACGCAACTCCGTCCGAGACTTTATATGGCCGTGCTGGCAGATCCGGCAAACGCAGTGCAGCGCCTAGGACACATAGCCCTTGCGGCCGGCGCTGAAACCGAAGAACAGCAGCAGCCCGGAGACCGCAACCAGGAGAAGCAGCGGAAACGTCCAGCCTCCGGTCGTATCGTGCAGAAGCCCGAACAGCGTCGGCCCCGCCGCCGCCAGCAAATAGCCTGCGGATTGCGCCATGCCGGACAGAGAGGCAGACTGTTGCGCGTCGCGGGAACGAAGGACGATGAACATCATCGCCAAGCTGAACGACCCGCCTCCGCCGATTCCGAGCAGGGCGAACCAAAGGATGGCGAGCGTCATATTGCCGCTCAACAGGCCGATGACGCCAATGGCGAAGCAGCCTGCGGCGATGGCTACAAGGCCTCTTTGGCTGGAAAGACGGGCGGCAATCAGCGGAACGACGAAGGAGACGCCGAGCAGCACGAACTGCATAAGCGACAGCATCCAGCCCGCGTAATCGGCGCTGAGCCCATGCTCCAGCAAAATCTCCGGAATCCATGCTACGATGACGTAGAACATGAGCGATTGCAAGCCCATGTAGAAGGTAACCTTCCAGGCAAGAGGCGAACGCCATAAGCCTGCGATGCTTTTTCGCGGCTGCGCAGGGCCGTCTTGCTTCCCCTTGAGCCGGAGCAGCGGCAGCCAAACGACGACGGCGATCAAGGAAAGAATCGCCCAGCAGCCAAGCGCTCCGCTCCACCCGAAGGGGAGCTTCCGCGTCAACGGCATGCTGACGCCGGAAGCGATCGCTCCCCACAAATTCATGGATACGGAATACACGCCGGTCATCAAACCGATTTTGTGGGGGAATTCTCTTTTGAGCAGGCTGGGGACAAGCACGTTGCATACCGCAATCGCCAAGCCGAGCAAGGCGGTCCCGGCGAATAAAGAAGCGATGCCGGGAAGCGAACGAAGGACAATACCCGCGGTCAATACGACCATGCCAGCGAACAGGGTGACCTCCGTGCCGAACTTGCCGGCCAGCCTCGGGGCAAATGGAGAAAGAAGCGCAAAAGCGAGCAGCGGCAGCGTCGTTAAAAATCCGGCCATCGTGTGAGAAATGCCGGTAGTACCGCGTATTTCGCCGATAATCGGACCGACCGCCGTAATGGGTGCACGAAGATTGGCCGCTACCAGCATGATGCCGAGGACGAGAAGCCCGATCGATGTGGCGTATGTTGAAGTAACAGTAACGTTCGGTTGTAAACTTGATGCTGTTTTCTGTGTCATCTCAGATGCTCCTCATCATTGTCGTTCGCGACAGCTGTCAGAGACAGGTCGATTATCGCGCGTACGGCCTCCGCCGCATCGTGCGGGCGCTTGGCAGCTATGGCCTCGACGAGCCTGCGGTGCGTTTCCACATGGCAGCGGGCAGGGGAAAGCCGGTCCAAAGCGCTGCCTATCGTGAGGCGCACCGCATTATTTATATGCCCGTACAGGTCGCCGAGAACGGAGTTTTGGGCTGCGTCGACGACCGTTTGATGCAGGCGGAAATCCGCCTGCACGTACGCCTCGAGATCGCCGGCCTCGGTAGCTTCGCCGCAGAGCCGCAAGCATTCCCGCATGGTTTCCAAATGCTCGGGGCTGCGCCGTTCGGCAGCCAGCCGGGCAGCCTCCTGCTCCAGTGCTTGACGAACTTCCAGCGTTTCTTCCATTCTGGAGCGCTGGAGCCGCCTAGCGATGACGGGACCGAGGCTGCTGGACGCGCATACGTATGTGCCGTCGCCCGGACGCGCTGCCAGAAGTCCCGCGTGAATCAAGGCGCGCACTGCTTCGCGCACCGTATTCCGGCTGACCCCGAGCTGCTGCACCAGCTCCGGTTCCGCGGGAATTCGCGTTCCGACGGGCCATTTGCCAGCTTCTATATGAGCTTCCATTTGGGAAGCGACTTGTTCGACGAGCGTTGTGCGCGATGCTTGTTTTAGTTCCATACAATCACAAACCTCCAAACATAGGATGTTTAAAATGTCTGATGTTTACTGTACGCTTATTCGAGTGAAAAGACAAGTTCGAATTGATTTGAAGACGCACCTACGGCTTCCGGTGGATCGCCAGCGCAGCCTCTGCACGGGCATACGAACAGAACCGCGAGTATCTTCCTTGCTCCCGCTCAGCTCCCTAGCTCCGCCAGCTCCCTTGCTCCTAGCTCCCGCCAGCTCTCGCCAGCCCCCGCTCAGCTTCGCCGGATTCTACCGGCTCTCGTCAGCCCCGCCAGCTCCCCATGTCTAACGCACCATAACCTTGAACTTGCGAAAAGCTGACGATTGATTTATAATCAGAACGAAATGACCGAAAGTAGTTTTTTGGTCAATCGGTTTCGGGGATAGCTATTTTGCAGGAGGTGATCTCATTCATGTCGGTAGACCGCAGAAAGCAGATCGTCGATGCGGCGACCAAGTCGTTCGCGCTTTTTGGTTACAAGGCAACCACGATGGAGCAAGTGGCCAAGATCGCGGGAGTCGGCAAAGGTACGATCTATACGTTTTTCGCACAGAAGGAAGAATTGTTCGACGAAATCATGCATAACTTCATACTGGAAATGAAGCAGATCGCGGAGAAGACGATCGATCCGCAGAAGCCGCTGTTCGAAAATTTGCATCCGCTGCTTTACGAGCTGCTGGATTTCCGCAGGAAGCATGAGCTGACGATCCGCCTGTCCCACGAAGTGAAGGAAATGGGGACGCCGAAGGCGCAAGAAGGAATGCGGCAAATTGAGCAGGCGATTCTCGCTTTTGTGCAGAAGAAGGTGCAGGAGGCGCTGGATAAGGGCGAAATCAAGCCGTGCGATCCGGAAATAACGGCATTCGTCTTGCTGAAGCTGTATGTGGCTTTCGTCCACGATTGGGAGAAGTTGAACCCGCCGCTTAGCAATGAGAAGATCGCGGCATTGTTCCAAACGTATATCGTAGAAGGATTGGCTGTGCGCTAGCAGCCGTTTTTCTATTCCTATTATGACCGTATGGTCAAAATGGTCATTTAGTGCAAAACAAAGCCATGCAGCGGCTTGACCGAGTGCCCTTAACAAAATAAGCAACGATCTAAGGATAGGAGAGAGAAGAAAATGAAAAGCTTTAAATATGTGATGGTTGAGCTGCTGGCCGTATTACGAAACTGGAAGGTACTGATTCCGGTCATCGGGGTTATCGTGATCCCGCTATTATATAGCTCGATCTTTCTGTGGGCGTTCTGGGACCCCTACGGTAGGCTAAACACGCTGCCGGTAGCCGTTGTCAACGAAGATAAAGGCGCGGCCTTCGACGGCAAGGACATGAAGCTGGGCGACGATTTTGTCGATAAGCTTAAGGAATCCAAGACGTTCGATTGGAAGTTCGTTTCGAAAGAGGAAGCTTTGCAAGGCTTGAAAGACAATAAGTATTATTTGGCTTTTGAAATACCCGGCAACTTCTCGGCCAAAGCGACGAACGTGCTTGACGAGCATCCGGACGCGGCTATATTTACGTTCTATCCGAACGAGAGCTACAACTTCACCTCTTCGCAAATGGGCCGCTCGGCCGTCGAGAAGATGAAGGGCGAGCTGTCCGGCGAGCTGACGAAGGCTTATACGGAAACGATGTTCGCCAACATCCACAAGCTGACGGACGGCGTTTCCCAGGCGGCTGACGGTGCACAGAAGCTTTCCGACGGCACGAAGAAAGTCGAGGACGGCATTGTTCAGGTCAGCGAAAATATTTCGAAGCTCGTTGAGGGCGCGCTTCCGTTAAAGAACGGCGCATCCGAGCTGCTTGGCGGAGCGGTGCAGCTGGAAAACGGTCTGTCGCAGCTGAAACAGGGCGCAGGCCAGTTGACGTCCGGATTGGGCCAGCTGGACGACGGCCACAAGCAGCTGACCTCGGGCGCCAAGCAGTCCGAAGCGGGAGCAGCCCAGTTAAAGGCAGGTCTCGACGGCGCTGTCGAAGGCGCCGGGAAGGTGAAGGCCGGTACGTCCGGAGTTGCTTCGGGGCTGGAGCAGTATGTCGCGGCGCATCCCGATCTTGCCAATGACCCAGCTTTCATGCAGATTGTAGGTACGGCGAAGGCTACGGCAAGCGGAGCCGATTCGCTGGAAGCCGGCCAGAAGCAGCTCGCGGATGGCGCGGGTAAACTCGCGGCGGGCGGACAGCAGCTTAGCGCTGGGATGGACATGTTCGGGCAGAAACTTGGAGAAGCTAAACAGGGCGGGAAAACCGTCGAAGACGGAGCGGGCTCGCTGATCGAGGGCGGCGTCAAGCTGAAGAACGGTCTCGCCCAGCTGGCGGGAGGCGTCACGCAGCTTTCGGACGGCACGATCAAGCTCGAAGAAGGGGCCAAGACGCTGACCGAAGGGGCGGGCACCGTTGCGAGCGGCAGCTCGGAGCTTTCCGGCAAGCTGAAGGAAGCATCCGATCAAACGTCAAGCATCAAAGACAGCGACGAGACTTACGACAAGGTTTCGCATCCCGTGAAGGTCGAGGAAGAAAAGCTGAATCCCGTTCCGAATTACGGAACCGGCATCGCGCCTTATTTTATTTCGCTCGGCTTGTTTGTCGGGGCGCTGCTCTTGACGATCGTATTTCCGCTTACCGAGCCGGCAGGGACACCGAAGTCAGGGTTTGCGATGTTCCTTGGAAAGCTTGGCTTTATGCTCATAGTCGGAACCATTCAGACGGTTATCGTCGACTTGGTGGCGCTGTACGGCATTGGGCTGGAAGTGAAGAGCGTCCCGCTATTCTTCGCGCTCAGCTTGATTACGAGCTGGTCGTTCATGGCTCTGATCCAACTGCTCGTGACGACGATGGGCAATCCGGGGCGGTTTATCGCCATCATCATTCTGATTATGCAGCTTACGACTTCGGCCGGGACATTTCCGCTCGAGCTGATTCCGACGAGCTTGCAGCATATTAACGGCTGGCTGCCGATGGCCTATTCGGTACCGGGCTTCCGGGCCGTCATATCAAGCGGCGATTTTTCGTACATGTGGGAAAATGCTGCCGTCATAGCAGGCTTCGGCGCTGCCTTCGCTCTGCTGACGATGATCTACTTCATGATCACGTTCAAGAAGCCGAAGGCATCAGGCGATACGGCCGTGAGTGCGGCTTAAATGTTGAAGGAACCGTCCCGGCTGGCGCCGCGGGCGGTTTTTTTGCGGTTAGCGGGAAGTACATCGTGGAAGCTGCTGGTAAACGCACCTTGTCCATATAGGATGGAGAACGCCGTGGCGGCACCGCCTTCACGAATGCCCAGGAGTGTCAATCGCCGGACCGCATCGACGTTTTTTGACCGCATCGATTTTTTTCAAAACCCCGTTTACAATCGGAAACGATAAAGGTAAGATTACTGAAATTGCTCGTTCAGGAGGAGCTTATGCGGATCAAGCGGCTGCATCGTATCCAGCTTTCGTACTTGCCGGTTATGTTCGTGGTCGGCCTTAGTCTGCTCTTCATCGCTTATTTGACGTTAAGCGAGGTAACCAAGCAGTCGGCGTTGAAAGCCAATAACATACTGTCTTATAACATCATTCAGACGATCGACGAATCCTTGAAAAGGATCGATACGGCCATTACCGGACAACTGCTGGAGAATGAAAAGATCAGGCGCTTCTTTCAATCCGAATCTATGCAGGACAGGCAGTTTTGGGACTATCAGACTGCGGCTGTTTTGAACGAAATGATGGCCAAATATCCGTTAATCCGTTCGATTAATTTGTACCGGATCAGCGACAATATGGTTTTGACGCCGACGACGTTTACCCGGTTGGATAACTTCGGAGATAAACAATTTATAGGCAAGCAGCTTTCCGCCCTGCATCCGTTTCGATGGACGGAGCGGCGACCGTACGCCGAGCGGCCGGGCGTGACCGAGTCGAATGTGGTCAGCCTTGTCAAATATGCCAACTTGTCCGAAAGAAGTCTGGTTGTCGTGCATGTTGATACCGAACGGTTGAGCCGTTTGATCCGCGATATGGCGGAATCCGGCTTTCAGTATATCGAGCTTTTGGACACGGAAGGAAAGCGCGTAGCGTCTCGGGATTGGGCGGAGCCTTCGAAGCAAGGTCGGGATGCCCGCGAAAACGGGGAAGAATGGTCGAAGGCCAGCTCGGCCTATACGGGGTGGACGGTTCGCAGCGGCGTCTACCAAGGCAGTATTATACAGTGGATTTCCTCCCTCTTCTATGTATGGATTGCGCTCGGTTTTCTTGTCATTGCAGCAGGCATTGCATGGCTCGTTTACGTGACAAGGCGCAACTATCGGCCGATCCAATCGATATCGCAGCGCATGAACGAATATTTTCGGCAGAAGCAGCAGGAGCTAAAGCTGGAAGATCAAGATGATGAGCTGCAATATATCGAAACGGCGATTGAAGAGCTGTTCGATCAATCCAGCCAGCTTTTGGAGCAGAACAAGGAAAACCTTGCTTACCGCAGACGATATGTGTTTTTGCAATTGCTTGAAGGGGCGGTCGCGGGGCAAACGCAGGAGTGGAAAGAAGAGATCGGACAATTCGGCTATTCGCTAGCCGACTGCGGACTGCTGGTCGCCATGATCGAAATCGACGATTACAGCGAGTTCAACGGGAAGTATAACCATCGCGATCAATATTTGCTGAAGCATGTTTTGAACACCGTCCTTTACGAAATGGCAGAACCGGTCAAGTTGCGTATATGGGCGGAGTGGGTAGACCGTCACCAGCTAGGCCTGTTGTTCATGCTGGATCGGGACGGCGGCTTGGAGCAGGACGTAGTCGAGCTTCTGACCAAAATGACGGGATGGACGGAGCGGCATTTGCCGTATACGGTCACGGTCGGCGTCGGGTCTTGCGAGAGCGATGCCGCCAATATCGCCGAATCGTACGAACAGGCATTGGAGGCGCTTAGCTACAAAACGTCGCTCGGGACGAGCCGGCTGATCCGCTCGGAAGATTTTGCCGCAAAGACGCCGTTCGAGCTTGTCAGGCAAACGCAGCGGGTACGAGCTATTTGCCAATCGTTCCGGACGGGCGACGACGAGTGGGAGCGGTATTGGGAAGACATGTTCGGGGAATTGTGGCAGCAACTGGTGTCCAAGGAAGATTTGATCGGCTTGCTAAATTATTTGGTTTACCAGCTTCATAGAGAAATGGCGGAGCTTCCGGAAGAGTTCCAGGCGATCTGGAACGGAGGAGCGCATGCGGAGTTGAACGGGATAACGAAGCAGCGGGAGACGCTGGAATCGATTCGCGAGGAGTATGCCCGCGTCTTGAGGGAAACGGCTGCGAAAATGCGCGAGCTGAGAGAAAGCAAGCACAATCATCACCTGATCCGCAGCGTCAAGCAATATGTGAACGATCATTACAACAATCCGGATTTGTCGCATGCTCATCTGGAGAGCGAGTTCGGTCTGACCGCCAGTTACTTGAGCCGATTGTTCAAAGAGGAATTCGGGGTTAAGTTCATCGATTACGTGTCGCAGACCCGAATCGAGAAAGCGATCGAGCTGCTGAAGGAATACCCGGACAAGACCGTCCAGGCGATAGCGGAGCAGGTCGGATATATGCATGGAATCACATTCATTCGGGCATTCAAGAAATATACGGGAAGCACGCCGGGCAATTTTCGGAAGGACTTGATTTGATAGAAAATAGAATAACCCCTACATTGTCCGTAATTCCGATTAAAGTCGATCCGGTCAAAAAACGTCGCAGCAGCGGCTTCGATTCCTTTCGAAGCCGTTTTTTAATTTTCGTCGATCCGGTCAAAAACGCTATATATACGGGGGAAAAGGGGCGGTGTTATGGTTAATCGCGGGTGACATGACTGCATTTGAAAGCGAGGGGGGAGCCATTGAATAGATAGAAAAAGGCTTGCTACTTGGGGACAAAGTACTTCAGGTTCGAGGAGGATGGTAAATGCTTTACGTTAAAAGGCATGTACGAAGCGTTATGGCAAAGCTGCTTATCGTTGTTTTGCTGGTTTCGGCTCTATCGCTTGGAGGCTTTCGAGTACCCGGGGTTGCATATGGAGCTGCGCCGCAGATAACGGACATCGAATCTTCCTATGCAAAGAACGGACAAAACGGGAATAACGGGCATAACGGGAATAACGGCAATAACGGCAATAACGGGAATAACGGACACAACGGGAATAACGGACACAACGGCAATAACGGGAATAATGGACACAACGGGAATAACGGACACAACGGACACAACGGACAAAGCCCTACGCCGACCCCTACGCTAACACCAGAACCAACGGTCGAGCCGACGCCGACCCCTACACCGGAGCCTACGGCCAAGCCAACGCCGACGCCGGAGCCGCTGGAGATCATCCGCGGCGGACAGGCCAATGCGGTCATAGTCGTTGACGACACGGTATATGAAAGGACGGAAGTACCGGAGCCAAGCGGCATTCGGGGATGGAAGCAAGAATACGGGACAGGAAGTATTGCCGTAAGCGATACGCGCAGCCACTCCGGCGCCAGAAGCCTTCATATCAAAGCCACTAATAACGCATCATATGGGGTGGTTAGCGATCCCATTGCGATAACCGGAGGAGTAGCCTATACGGCCACTGCAGCCGTATATCGCGAATCAGGCAGAGATCCTCAATTATTTATTCGTTACTATAACGCGAATAAAGTTAGAATCGACCAGCAAGGAGGCGTCAGAACGACCCCGCTTGCGGGATGGGAAACCGTTTCCGTAACAGCAACGGCGCCGCCGACGGCAGCCTACGCATCGGCTATCTTATTTACCAGTCTGGCGCCAGCCGATCTCTACTTTGACGATGTTGCGCTGAAATCGGCCAATAGCGAAAACATGCCGATGGCGAATCCAGGCTTCGAGCCGCTCGTTTCCAGCAGCAGCGCCGCAATCGATACGCTTGTCGAATATGTGCAGAAGTCTACAGGCGTTATCCTGCCCGTCATGCAGGAAGCGGATTATTTGGTCGAAGGTGTCGATCCTGGGACGGTGGTTATCCGCCTCGGTACCGCTGAAAGCGTTTCAGGCGATGATCCGGCGCTGGATGCTCTACTGGAAGGATTGGATCGTGACGGCTTTGTCATTTACCCGCAAGAAGATCGGGTAACCATTGCCGGAGCCGGCATTTGGGGAACCGTCAACGGTGTAACTGACTTTTTGGAGCGTTACGTCGGCGTGCGCTGGCTCATGCCTGGAACTGACGGCGAGGATGTTCCGCAACACATTGACTTAAAGATAGCAAGAGATGTCGTGCGCGAAGAACCGGCTTTCGGTTTTCGGGTTTTCAGTCCTCTGCATGCCAAGCCGGACAACAGCGCGAGCGTGTGGCAGGAGCAATACAGATGGGCGCAGAGAAACAGGCTGCAAGGCTTTTATAATGCCCCGATCAGCTTTCATCACAACATGTATAACTTATTTCCGATATCCAAATACGGGGTGAGCAACCCGGAATTTTATCCGAATGGCAAGCCGCCGGCAGCGAATTCAATAGAAGGCTGGCAACCTTGCTTCTCGAATCCGGCTACGATCGACGCGGCAGTTTCGGAGATTCTTGCCTATTTTCAGGCCAATCCGAATGCGCAGTCGTATTCGCTCGGTACGAACGACGGAAATGGTTTTTGCGAGAGTGACCCGGTTCCCGCATACTTCAACTGGGTCAATCAGGTCGTAGAACGCGTGTTGCAGGTTTACCCGGATAAATGGTTTGGATTTCTGGTTTACCAGGCGATTAACAGACCGCCATCGTTTCCTTTGAACCCGCATGTCATTCCTTTTATTACAAAGGATAGAACGGCTTGGCTTGATCCGGATCAGAAAGCTCGGGATCTGGCGGCTCAAGACAGCTGGCTGCAAGTGACGCAGCAGGTCGCCTACTATGACTATATTTACGGTAGTCCCTATCTTGTGCCGCGCGTATACCCGCATCTAATGGCGGACAATTTCCAGACTGCGCACGAGCGGGGAGTAGAGTCGTTCTACGCCGAATTGTATCCGAATTGGGGCGAAGGAGCAAAAGCCTGGATAGCGGCAAAGCTGCTTTGGAATCCCGACCTGGACGTCGATGTGCTGCTGCAAGAGTGGTATTCGCGGGCTGTAGGCGAATCGTCGGCGCCATACCTGGAGGATTACTATGATTATTGGGAACAGTTCTGGACGGAACGGGCAATTCAGGAACCGTGGTTTTTACCTGGCGCGATTTATCAGAATTTTTACGATCCGGCATATGTAAACGCTGTAACGGCCGCCGATATATCCATTAGCAGAGGGCTGCTGGAACAGGTCGTTGCACATGCGGGAACGGATAAGCAGAAGGCGAGGGCAAATCTGCTTCTCCAAGCATTTGAGTATTATGAAGCGTCTGTACTTAGTTACCCGCAAAGCAGCGAGCCGCCTGCCGATTCAACTGCTGCGATCGCAATGCTGGAACAAGCGATAGACGTATTCGAAGAACGGCTGCAAATGGCCGAGAAGCGGATTCTTTTATTGGAACAATTTAAGAGTGATCCGGTGCTCTTTCAACCATTTGACGCCCGAAAGTTTAATCAGCTTATTTGGTCCGGCTGGAATGTTTCTGAGTTTTGGCAGCTTGTCGAATACATGAAGGATCAGGAGGCGAACGGCGGACCTGTGCGGGATCGCGCAGCCGATCTAGCTGTTACGCATTCTTCCCCGCGTTCGCGAGAGTTTGCGGCGATGCTGCTGCAAGCGGTATCCGAGCCAAACCTGGTGCAAAATCCATCCTTCCAGAATGCAGATGCGGGAGATGCGACAAAAGCGCCGCCGTGGGAGTTATTATCCCGGTCGACTTCAACTCGCGCTGTCAAGCGTGCGGAAGGAACGGGATATACGGATACCGTGAGTATGCTGGTTTACGGGAAAGGCTGGGGCGGTCCAAGCCAGGTCATTTCCGTGGAGCCGGGTTTGACAAGCTTCTCGTTCCGGTACCATATACCTACAGGCAGCAATACGGCGACGAGCATGCAGTGGGGATACGATTTGCTGGACGAACAAGGTAACTGGCTCAATTTCAGTACCGTTCGTTCGCCGGTTACAAGCTTGGCGAACGCGGAAGGCGTATGGCTGGAAGCCAAGCTTACAGGAGAAATTCCGTCAATGGTCAAGGGGATACCGGTGAGCAAGGTGCGCCTCAACTTTCTTATTGAAAGCGGACAGCCGATAGAGGTTTATATCGACGATGTGAAGTTTTTCAATGCGGCGAATGGAAGTTGAATACTAGAATACCTAAGGGGGGCTTTCAATGAAGGCAGTTAAAATGAAATCGGTTTCGGCAATACTGCTAGGCTCGGCACTTGTGATGTCGATGACCGCCTGCGGCGACAGCGGCGATAAAGGCAACGGCGGAGACGACAAAACGAATGGGAAAACGAATACGAGTTCTCCGGCGGCTTCGGCCCAAGCCAACGTATATCCGGAGAATGGATTGCCGAAGGACCAAAAGGTGACGCTGAAGTTCGGCTTCTTCGAAGGCGGGATGGGGCGCGAATATATCGATTACGCCATGGATACGTTCAAGAAGAAATTCCCGAATGTCAGCTTCGAGGTCGTATACTCGCCGAAAATCGGCGATATTATCAACGCCAAAATATCGGCTAATGACAACGGGGATATGTTCGACTTGTTCAACGGAACGATTCCGGGCGGGATCAGTTCGCTAGTCACGTCAGGCAAGCTGGAGCCGCAGGACGATCTGTGGGACCATAAGTTATTTGACAACAGCGGCAAAACGATAAAGGAAATGGCGCTCGCAGGCACTGTCGAGGCTTCTGTCGGCAGGGTATCGGGAAAGTTATACGCACTTCCTGTTTCGGGAAGCGGTTCGGGGCTGTTTTTCAACAAAGGGCTGTTTGAGAAAAACGGCTGGAATCAAAATCCGAAAACGTGGAGCGAGTTCGTCAAACTGCTTGCCGATATTAAGGCGAAAGGCATTATTCCCATTACGTATCCGGGCAAATACCCGAACTATATCGAGCATGCCTTCGGTCCCGTCAAAATGTTCGAGATGGCTGAGATTAAGGGAAATCTGACCGCCTTTATGGACAATTACCGGAATTTCAAGCTTCCGCAGCATCTTGCGCCGGAGAGTGTCGAAGTATGGAAGCGGATCTATGAGCTTGGTCAAAAAGGCTACTTCCCGGAAGGCGTGGCGGCATTGACGCATACGCAATCGCAGATGCAAATGATCCAGGGGCAGGCCGCAATGGTTTCCACCGGCGTTTACGTAGAGAACGAAATGAAATCGGCATTGCCTGCGGATTTCGAATGGGGTTATATGTCCGTACCGATGAGCGAAAAACCGGACAGCACGCGGTGGATTCGTTCAACGGCGTCGAACGGTCATTACATTTGGGCGGGAAAGCCGGATCTGAACAAGAAATGGGCTAAGGAGTTCAACGTATGGATGTGGAATCTCGACGTCCAGGAGGTTATTGCGGAGAAAGGCGGCCAACTTCCCGTGCGCAAAGACTTCTCGGATGATAAGACGCGCTCCGCTAAGCTGCAGAAGGCGCCCAAAGCAATGTTCGAATTCATGAACGCCAACAAAACGAAGATGGAAAGCGCAAACCGCGACCAAACGTTAACCGATCCGAGCTTCTCGCAAGCGACTAAGGTTATTGCGGAAGGCACCGTCGAGATTACGTCCGGCAAGAAGGAGCCTGGTCCTATTCTGGAGGAAGCGGAAAAATTAATGCAAAAGGCGATTGAAGCACAGAAAAAATAACGACTATTCGGGGTCGCAGCCGCGAAAGGCCGGGAAGGAGAACGTTTTCCACTCCCGGCCCTTCCCTGACGGAAGGAGCTGCCTAATTGAATCAACCATCTTATGCAAATGCGCCTGCATCTCCGAGCATGAAGAAAAAGTGGAGGAGCAAAGCAAAGACGCAGCAAATTATTTTCTTATTACTGGCTATCACTCCTCCTTTTGGCGGCTACTTGCTGTTTACGCTATACCCGAACTTGGTATCGGTTTATTACTCGCTGCTTGCCTGGGACGGCATCTCTGCGCCGAAATTCGTCGGTTTGGACAATTATGTAACATTATTTCAGGACAAATACGTATGGCGGGCGTTGTTGCACAATTTGTTCTTTATGGCGGTTGTTCCCGTTAGCGTCATTTTCATATCGCTGCTGCTCGGTTACTTGCTGTCTAACAAAGGATACCGAGGAACGCCGTTTTTTAAAGTGCTTTTCTTCTTTCCCAACGTGCTCTCCACGGTCGTGATCGCCCTGCTTTGGGCTTTCATTTATGACGGCAGCTTCGGCCTGCTGAACGGGCTGTTGAGGCTGCTGGGCGTTCCGATCGGGAATTATTACTGGCTGGGAGAGAGCAAGACGGCGCTGGCGGCGATCGTCCCGCCTTATGTGTGGGGAGGCGTGGGGCTGTATGTCATTATTTTTATGAACGCCATGGCAACGATTCCGAAATCGCTTTACGAATCGGCGATATTGGAAGGCGCCGGCCATATGACTCGGCTGTTTCGAATTACCATTCCGCTCATCATGCCGATTATTCGCGTCAGCGCGCTGTTCCTTATGCTGGGCGCCTTGAAGGGCTTCGAAAAGCAAATGATTTTGACGAACGGGGGTCCTTCGGGGTCGACGGATGTCATCGGCTTGTATATTTTTAATCTTGCCTTTGGGGCGGAATATCACAATTACGGGTATGCTTCGGCGGTCGGGATGTTTCTGTTCGTCATTCTGGTCGTTTCCAAACTATTGATGGACAAATATTTGCCTGACCGATCCGTCGAGTACTAGGGCGTGTCTGAAAGCATAGAACAAAAATTCGGCAAAATCTACTCCCCTCGGAGTATTCAGACACGCCCTAAGGAGTGAACGACAATGAATGAAAAACGTACGGCGGTCGATTTGATATGGTGGATCGTGTTGGTCCTTTGGTCTTTGGCGATTTTATTTCCGCTTGGGTGGATTTTCTATGAATCGTTGAAAACGAACCGGGAGTTTTTTATGGACGTTTGGGCGTTACCCCAATCGCTTGAATGGGCCAATTATAAAACCGCCTGGGTAAAATACGGCATCGGCAACTCGATGCTTAACACGCTTTATTACGTTGGGATATCTCTCGTCATCGGCACGTTCCTAACGACGCTCAATGCTTATGCGCTCACTAGAATGGAGTTTAAGGGCAGGAAGCTGATCTGGGCTTTGATCATGCTTTCCTTGTTTTTGCCCGGGATTAATGCCTTGATTCCCCAGTATGTATTGATGCGCGATTTGCATCTGACGAACAGCTTGACGGGGCTCATTATTCTCGACTGCCTCGGGGAAAATGTCTTTTTTCTTATGCTTCTCGGCGGTTTCATGAGGTCTCTGCCGAAAGAACTCGAGGAGAGCGCGTTCATAGACGGCGCTTCTATTTTTCAAGTATTTGCGCGCATCATGCTGCCGCTCTCGGTTCCGGGCATCGTGACGGTAGCGATTTTCAAATTTCTCGGGCTCTACAATAATTTTCTCGGACCCTTTATTTATTTAAGCGATCAAACGAAATATACGATCGGCGTCAGCATGTATGCGGCGAATCAAATGATGCAGTACACGTCGGACTGGGTCACTATGTTCGCGGGAGTTATGATCGCGATGGTGCCTTCGGTCATTATGTTCGTCTTCTTCCAGCGCTGGATTATGGAAGGCGCTACGCTTGGCGCGGTGAAGGGATAAGGCGGCGGGTGATTTCCCGGTGAGGGCTGCCGTGCTTGCAGGAAGCGCTTTATGCGAATGCAGGACCGGACACATGAGTAGTGATAGAAAATGAGCCGGGAGGAGGAGAACAAGAATGGAGCTGTATACGAAATATTATGATGAAAACCTTGTGCTGAAGCGCGCGGTAGATATCGCATTGCCTAAGCGTCTGAGCAGGCGGACGGCGCTGTTTTATGTTCATGGCGGCGGCTGGTCTGCGGGAGCGAGGGACATTTTCCATGAGCATTTGCAGTATTTCTCGCGAAGAGGTTACGTTTGCGCATCTGCCGGGTACCGGCTCGCACCGTCCGTGCGCTTGGCGGAGCAGATGAAGGATGTCATCGCCGGCTACGATATGTTTATCGCCGATATTCGCGAGAAGGAACTGCCGATCGACCGCGTTATCGTGCTGGGCAGTTCCGCGGGGGCGCATCTGGCTTCCCTGCTTGCGTTAACCGAGCCGCAACAGTGGAAAGGGGAAGCGAAGCTTCGAAATCCGTGGCTGAAGCCGGCCGCTTGCGTGTCCATTAACGGGCCCGGCACGATGGAGCAGTGGGACGACATGAACCCCGATATCCGAAAGAGCATCGAGGAAGTGATCGGCGCGGCATACGGGGAAGAGACGGAGGCGTTCCGCAAAGCATCGCCGATGACGTATGTCGATGAGGATGCGCCGGACTTTCTTTTCCTGATCGTCGGCAAAGAGGAATATTTCCCGCACGCCTATGTCTACGAGATGAGCGGGAAGCTGCAGAAACACGGCAGACATGCAGATGTCGTCCTGTTCCCGGAGGCGGAGCACGGATTCTTTTACGGTGTGGACAGCGAACACCAGCAGGAAGCGCTAAAGGTGCTCGAGCCGTTTCTGGAGCGGTACGGTTGACGGGAACTATATATTCGGCACAACTAACCTAGAAAGGCGAAGTGAGCGGAACATACAGGGCAGGCGAGTTTTGGCTTTGCGTTTCAACCATCCGAAGGCCCGTACAATCAAGGGAACGCAAAACAAGATGTTTGAAGCAGGCCATTTATGTCCTTGTGCAGCGAACATGCCTTCTCATTTTTTTGTGTCGAATTGAGATGCTCCCACTTGAAGGTTGCAAATAAACCGAATTTATGGAGGCTTTACTGGTATGACCAAGGAACGGAATGTCGACATCGCCGTCATCGGCGGAGGAATGGGGGGCTGTGCTGCCGCATTGGCTGCGGCGAGCATGGGGAAAACCGTCGTTCTTACGGAAGAAACGGATTGGATCGGCGGCCAAATGACAAGCCAGGCCGTCCCCCCAGACGAACACGGCTGGATTGAAAAATTCGGCTCCACGCACTGCTATCGAAAATTCCGCAAAGGGGTGCGGGATTATTACCGGAACCATTTTCCTTTGACGGCTGAAGCGCGGTCGTTCGACAACTTCAATCCGGGCAGTGCTTTTGTCAGCCGGATCGCGCATGAACCGCGGACGGCTCTCGCCGTCCTGCAGCAGATGCTGGCGCCCTACATTCATAGCGGCCGCATCGTGCTCATGCTCCGGCATGTGCCTGAGCAGGCGGAAACCGACGGAGACGATATTCGTTCCGTTACGGTTCGCAGTCTGGACTCGAATGAGCGCACGGTCATTGCGGCTTCTTATTTCCTCGATGCTACGGAATGCGGCGATATGCTTCCGCTTGCCGGCGTGGAGTACGTAACCGGCTCGGAGTCCAAAGCGGCGACCGGCGAGGATCACGCGTTGGAAGGCCCGGCTCAGCCGTACGATATGCAGGCGATCACTTATGTATTTGCCGTCGATCATTTGGAGGGTGAAGATCACACGATCGACAAACCGAAAGACTATTCGTTCTGGCGGGACTATAAGCCCGATTTTTGGCCGGATAAGCTGCTTAGTTGGTCGGGGGTTTATCCGTCCACGCTGGAGCATCGGATCTATGACTTTTTTCCAGCGGGCGAAGGGTTCGACCTGTGGAGATACCGGCGTATTATCGATAAAAGCCATTTTCGGCCGGGAACGTTCGCAAGCGATATTACGATCGTCAACTGGCCTCAGAATGATTATTTTATCGGCCCGGTCATTGATGTGGGAGAAGAGGAAAGGACGCGGCATCTCGAGCAGGCCAAGCAGCTCAGTTTGTCTCTCTTATATTGGATGCAGACGGAAGCGCCGCGCCCGGACGGCAAGATTGGCTACCCGGGTTTAAGACTGCGCAGAGATGTGGTAGGTACCGAGGACGGTCTGGCGAAATATCCGTATATTAGGGAGTCTCGGCGGATTTGCGCTGAATTTACCATGCTTGAGCAGCACGTCAGCAAGGCGTGTAACAGCAGCGGTGTGGCGAAGGAGTTTTACGATTCGGTTGGGATCGGTTACTACCCTATCGACTTGCACCCGAGCACAGGCAACAGGCATTATATCGATTTCGCCAGCGTACCGTTTCAGATTCCGCTCGGCAGCTTGCTGCCCGTTCGCGTCAACAACTTACTGCCGGCATGCAAAAACATCGGAACGACGCACATTACGAACGGCTGTTACCGGCTGCACCCTGTGGAATGGGGAATCGGCGAAGCGGCGGGACATTTGGCCGCATTCTGTTTGAGCAGACAGACGACACCCCGTGCTGTTCGGAACGACGAGAGCTTGCTCGCCGAATTCCAGCGCGTTCTTGAGCGGCAAGGAGTAGAGCTGAAGTGGCCGTTTCAAGTATGAAGCTGCCTCGGAGATTCCAATTCGAATGAAACTTCTTAAACGTCCCTTTCCATCTGCATGGTAGCGGAAGCGGTTCATCCCGAACGATACGGCGACGCGGGCGGAAGCGACGGTCATGATGCTCAGGGCATTGGAGATCTTGGAAAGCGAAGACAAGCACAACTAAATCTTCGGCAGACATAATGCGGAAGCATTGCCTTCTACAGGATGTCTGCTTTATTTATCTTATCGGTTGTTCTTGCGCCGCCTTGACCGGTTCATGGATTAGCTTCTCCTCGCTAGCCGGATTTTTCTCAAAAACGGCCAAATGTGCGGAGCGTCTTCGAAACTCCAGCGGCGAAACGCCGACCGTCTCCGTAAAGTTGCGATAGAAGGACGCCAAGCTCTGGAAGCCGCAGGCAAGCGCGATTTCGGTTGCCGGCCGATCGGTTTCGGCAAGCAGTCTCATCGCTTCGTGCAGCCGGTGCTGCAGGATGATCTGCTTAAGTCCCATGCCCAGCGTGTCGCTGAACAGATGCAGCGTCCGGGAGACGCTAAGGGACAAGCATGCGGCAACATCCTTCGCCGTGATCGGCTCGCGGAAATGATCGCGGATAAAGGCGAGCCCGGGCTGCAGATCGCCGTAACGCCGCATCGCGCGGGACCAGTCGCCATGAAGCGCGTTCGGCCCGTAATGCCGGACAAGAACGGTGCACAGCTGCAAGAGTAGACCCTGCAGCATGTAAATATAGGCTTCCTCCTTGTTCCGGTATTCCACCATAAACTGCCGCAGCAGCATGCCGATGTGCCTGGCGGCCGGAAGCTCGGCCGGGATGCGGTTCTGAAAGCGGTCTGATCGGTAGACGAACGGGAGCAGCAGCTCTTGCCGGTCCGGACCTAGCGCAGACGGCTCGAAGCTGAGGAACAAATATCTACTCGGATGCACAGGATCGGACTTCGCGATATGGGGCTCGACCCCGGCATTGACGACGAAGACGTCGCCCTGCTTGACCTCGTACGTTTTTTGGCCGAAATAAAACCGGCCCTTGCCCTCCAGGCATAGGCCTATTTCCAGTTCCTTATGAATGTGCTGCGAAACGGCGTAGGTAGCCGGCGTATGCTCCGCGATATGCATGTCCGATCCTCCCTGATTGGCTGGTTGCGGATTATGCGATTGTCCTTCAGCTTCGGTTTCAAGTAACGAGAGCGGGGAGACGGCTGCAAGAGCCTCCCATTCCTCCGCAGGGCAAGGGAAGCGAGTGGAGCTGCGAAAAGGAAACATTTTCAATAAGGCGGACCGATGATATAATTCATCTCGTTAAACAACGGGAATATACATAATGGAGATGATAAGAATGTCCAAAAAATGGGTTCGAACGCTAGTGCTTGCCGCCTCGATCGGGGTGGCGTCCTCAGCGCTCGCTTTACCGGCGTCCGCCGCGGATTTGAGCATGCAGGTGAACGGCTCGGCGGTTGCGTTCGAATACGGCAAGCCGTATTTGGAGAACGGCAGAAGCTTGTTCCCGCTGCGCGATTTGCTCGTGGCGCTCGGCGTCGAGAATGACGATAAGCACATCGTGTGGGACGGAGACAAGCAATCGGTCACGGTCATCAAGGGCGAAACGCGCATTGAGCTGACGGTCGGGCAAAAAGGGTTTTACCGCAACGGTCAATTGTTCACGGTGCTTGACGTTCCCGCAGCGAATGTCGACGGGCGCGTCTACCTGCCGGCCCGCGCCGTAGCGGAGGCGCTCGGCTACGAGGTCGGCTTCGACATGGAAACCGGCACAGTCACGGCGGCGAAGCCGACGGCCGGAGAGACGGACAAGCCTGCGCCGCAGCCGGTTGTACTAGCGGTCAGCGTGGAAGAGGCGATCGCCTCGCTATACGGCCACAATGTAGAAGCATTATCGGCGGAACAGACCCAAACGGTCAACGGCTTGCTGTCGATGGACAAGGCGGCGCTTGCCGGAAAGCTGGTCGAATTATACGATATGACCTTCGAATATGCCCAAACGAATATGGAAATCGTTAGCTTCGTTAAACAGTTTTGGGCGGCGGGCTTGCAGGCGTTGTCGGATCATTCGATCGCCGAGGCCTCATCCGACAAGGTGGGGTACAAGGTGAACAAGCTGCTTGCCGCGCTTCCCGGAGACGCCAGCTTTTCGGCGCTTGCGGACTTGCTGATCAAGCATCCGAATGCCTCCGTCCGCTATAACATCGCGTTCATCCTGTCCAATTCCAAAGCGGATGCGGCGCTGCGGGCGCTTACCGGCAGCTTTGCGGCGGAGAAGGACGCGAAGGTGCTCGGCAACGCCATGGCCGGAGCCTTCCAGGCTGCGGGGGTCGATCCCGCCAAAATCGCGGTGCTGTTCGAGACGTACGCTTCCTTGGGCGATGAGCAGAAAAATACGTATTCCGGCGCGCTGCTGTCCGTGACGAGTGACGATGCGGATAAGAAAGCTGCATGGCGCAATGTTCTAGGCGCCATAGCAAGCGCAGGATCGGACGCCGAGAAGGCTGACGCCGCCGAACTGATCAAGGCTACAGGCTTGAAGTAGAGCGGTAATCGGCGCCGTCTTAGCGTTGGGGAAAGCGATAAGCGCCGTGAGGATGGCATGCAGCAGTTCTTGCCACAGCCGGAGCCCCCGCCGAACTCCGGTTTCTCAGCGCCCTGGCGCCTGCAATCGCTTCTCCAGCCAACCGATGACGTCCCGCATGACTTCCTCGCGGTTCGTCTCGTTCAGAAGCTCATGCCTGCCGCCGGGATACAATCGGCATTCGATGTGCGTCATGCCGAGCTTCCGGTACGCCGCTGCGAGACTAAGTACGCCTTTGCCGAAGCGCCCGACCGGATCGCGGTCTCCGGAGACGAGCAAGACGGGCAAATCCCGGGGGATCCGCTGCATGTTGCCCGGCCGGTGAATGTCGGCGAGGCCGTGCAGAAAGTCGCGGAAGAAGCTCGACGTGAACACGCCGCCGCAGTACGGATCGGCGATGTAAGCGTCGACCTCGGCTTCGTCCCGGCTGAGCCAGTCAAACTCGGTGCGGGCCGGGCGGAAAGCCCGGTTGAAGCCTCCGAACGACAAGCCGTTCATGAGCTCGCTGCGGTGCCGGTCCCCTTTGCGGGCGGCTTCCCAGCGGGCTATTCGTTTTCCGATGTGCAGATCGGCCCCCCGCTTGCCGTTCGAGCCCGAGAGCACGATTCCGGCGTACGGCCCGGGATGCGTGTACATGACTTTTTGCGTAACGAACGAGCCCATGCTGTGCCCGAACAGAAATACCGGCAGAGCCGGGTGTGCTTCCATAATGATGGCGGTCAGCTGGCTCACGTTGTCGGCCATCCGGTTGAAGCCGTCGCTGCCGAGATAGCCGATGTTCTCGGTCTTTCCGGCCGTTCGGCCATGTCCCCGATGATCGTTGGCATATACGGCAAAGCCTGCGGCTGTAAGCCTTTCCGCGAATCTGGCGTACCGTGCCGCCGTTTCCGCCATGCCGTGGGCGATTTGCACGATTCCTCTAAGAGTCGTATCCGCATCAGGCAGCCAGCGGTACACATGGATATCTACGCCTTCAGGATCGGTATAGGTAAAGGTATAGGCAGAGATTCCCGCGCGTTCCATCGAGACGTCACTCCTTCGGTTCGATTTCGTTCTGCTCCGTATTACTTCGCGGTCCATAGCCGTCATTCCTTTAACGCCATGTACCTCCGGAACTAACCACCCGCATTCCGTAAACGTTCCGAATCCGCCGAAGTACACCTGATATTTTATCGTGCTCTGCCCGGCTGGCTGCAAAAAAACTAGAACGTTAGGCGTTAAACGGGGGGCTGGGAGGTGCATGTTAGGATGTATAGGTATATACGGAGGAGGGCAAAAACCCCCTTTACAAACATTACCTGCGGTGATACGATAAAAACTATATTTCCGGTAGAAATTATCGGAATAAGTCGACCGTATGAACGGAGACGTGCTCCCAGTTGGAGCGCGTCTTTTTTATTGTATCAGAAGTATATCCTCGGATGCGGCTCTCCACCTACGGTAAACGCCAGCGTCAAAAGACGCCGGTATGCGTTTATCCTTGTTTACGCCGGGCGCGGCGAAGGAGTAGGCTCATTCATAAAAGGGAGCGAAAGCCCAGACGGACGAAGCGGGGAGCAAGGACGGGCAGGTCCTCCCGGTTTCCCTATAATAACGGATTATCAAGGCGCTAAAAGACAGGAAAAGTGGATCGCACGCAGATTAGCGGACTGTAAGGGCCTTATCGGCACCGGATTTCCTATCTACGTGCTGAAAGGAGCGGAATAACGCCTTCAAAATCCATTAAGCTCTTTCTACTTGCTCGCCAAGGTATTTTAACGCCTTCCCAATCCATTCATTTATGAATTTCGTTAGAGAGGCTTAATTACTCGCATACGTCTATGTTTTATCCCGTTGGTTTATGTTTTGCGGATGCCGGCGGTTTACTCGATTGGAGGGACAGGGGATGACGGACAAACTGGAATTGCGACTTAACGCGGACGTGCTGGTTATCGGAGGAGGACCGGCCGGCGCATGGTCGGCTTGGAGCGCGGCCTCGCAAGGGGCGAAGGTCGTCCTTGTCGACAAAGGCTATCTCGGTTCAAGCGGGGCGACGGCGCCGGGAGGGACGAACTTGCTTTACTTGCCGCCCGATCCGGTCATGCGCGAGGAAGCGGTGCAGCAGCGGATGAAAGCCGGAGGCTACCTGTCCGAGGAGGCGTGGATTCACCGGGTGCTCGATCAGGTTTATCAAAATCTGGAGCTGGTGGAGAAATGGGGCTACCCGTTCGTCCGAGACGAGCAGGGGACGCCGATGCGGGACCACCTGCAGGGACTGGAGTACATGAGCCTGATGCGGCGCGTCGTGAAGAAAGCCGGCGTGAAGATTCTCGACCAGTCGCCGGCGCTTGAGCTGCTGGCCGACGAGCATGGGGTAGGCGGGGCGAGAGGCATCAACCGGCTGGACGGCCGCTCTTGGGAGGTACGCGCCAACGCCGTCATACTCGCGACGGGCGGCTGCGCGTTTTTGAGCAAGGGGCTCGGCTGCAACGTCCTGACGGGCGACGGGCTGCTGATGGCCTCCGAGCTAGGAGCCGAGCTGTCCGGCATGGAGTTCTCCCGGCAGTTCGCGCCGAGCGCCGCCTTCGGCACCGTGACGAGAGGAAGGCTGCTCGGTTGGGCCACTTACTATGACAAGGACGGGAACGTGCTGGAAACGGCTGCGGCGGGAGGAGCGAATGCGGACGGCTTTCTCGCCCGAATGCTGCTCAAAGGCCCGGTATACGCGATCATGAACAAGGCCGATACGGCAGAAAAGCAAGCGATCCTGAGAGGCTCGCACGCCGTATTTTTCTTGCCGTACGATCGAGCCGGAATCGATCCGTTTACTCAGCCGTTCCCGCTTACGCTGCGCTATGAGGGTACGGTAAGAGGCACCGGCGGCCTTCGCCTGACGGGGGAAGATTGTCGGACGACCGTCGCCGGCTTATACGCGGCTGGCGATGCGGCGACCCGCGAACGGGTGACGGGAGCGCGCACCGGCGGCGGGGCCTTCAACGCCTCGTGGGCCATATGCTCCGGGACGTGGGCGGGCAAGGGGGCTGCTGCTTTCGCGCTGGCGAACGGTAAGGACGCTTCGCAGCGGAATTTGCGCAGCGCAGGACGGTACGGCGTGAGCGGCGGTGCCGATTCGTCCGATACGATCGACACGAAGGCAGTCATCGAGGCGGTCCAGAACGAGGTGCATCCGCTCGAGATCAATTATTTCCGGAGCGAATCGGGACTGACCCAATCGCTGGAAAGGCTCCATCGCCTATGGCCCCAGCTGCGGGGAAGGGCGCCGGAAACGGTGCAGGGCCGCGTCAAAGCGAGAGAAGCTGCCGCAATGACGGCGACCGCGCGCTGGATGTACACGGCGGCGCTTGCCCGCAAAGAGACGAGGGGCATGCATACGCTCGCGGAGTATCCGGGTCAGGATCCGTCTCAGCAGCACAGGCTGCTCGTATCCGGGCTTGAAGACATTAAGGTTCGTCCTGAAACGATCCATGCGAGTGCGGTCAATCAAACTGCGGTTGCAAGGGAGGTGCAGCGGACATGATCGAATTGGTGAGCCAGGACCGCTGCGTGCAGTGCAAGCTATGCGTCAAAGTGTGTCCGACGAACGTGTTCGACGACGGCAAGGACGGCATTCCGGTCATAGCCAGGCAGGACGACTGCCAGACGTGCTTCGTATGCGAAGCGTACTGCCCGGTTGACGCGCTATACGTATCGCCGCAGGCGGACCGTCCGGAGCGAGTGGAGGAGGGCGATCTGATCGAGCGCGATCTGCTTGGCAGCTGGCGGAAGACGATCGGCTGGGGACCGGGCAGAACGAAGCTCGCGGCCGTCGATACGACGGCTTTTATCGACCGGATTCATCCGGTTTTCGGCAAGCGGGGGCAGGGCATTCATACGATCCGATAATTACACGCGATGAGTCCTTCGGTAATCCGAGGGGCTCATTTTCATGGTTTTCGTAAATACGCGGCTTAAATAGAAGCCGTTCTGGTAGCCGCACTGCTGAGCGATCTGCTCTAAGGTGAGCTCCGTTTCGATGAGCAGGCCTCTCGCTTTACGCATACGGAGGCCGGTCAGATAAACGATAGGCGACAAACCCATGGCCGTTTGGAAGCGACGGGAAAATTGGGATTGGCTAATGCAGGCTTGCTCTGCCAGCAGTTGAAGCGAAAGCGGCTCGAAGGCATGCTTTTGCATGTAAACGGCCGCGTTCTTGACGAGAGGGTCGACAAGGGCGGCCATGTCGGCCGCTTCATTCGTCTCGAGTGCGCACAGCATCAGCAAATCGCAAAGCAAATGCTGCTTGTAAGCGAAGCGGTCGTTCGCCGGCGTATCGCCCATCTCCCGGATGCAGGCGAAGGTGGAGGCGAACCGGTTGATCCGGTGCAGCGTTATTTTGCCGTAAGGAATGGAGGGGCCCGGACGGACGGGCTGTTTCTCCGCATCCAGCCAGACGAATTCGATATACAGGAAAGAAAGCGGATGATCCGCATGTCTGACCAGCTTCACTTCAGGCGGACAGAGCACGATTTCGCCATACTTTGCGTAGCCTTCCTCTTCGCCGGTCTTGTAGTGGAACCCTCCTTTATCCGGAGCGAGAATGACCCAGTTCGCATACGTGTCCTCCGGCAGGGCAAAACCCGTCCGTTCGATGTCGCTGTAATACCACTTTAGCAGACTGACCTCGTTAGGCTGCTCCAGCATACTGCTTCCCTCCCGTTTGCTCCTCGCGTTTCCCGTACCGATGAACGTTCCCTTCGTCATGCATCCCATCTTCAGCGCAGCATCCAGCGGCGGAAAGGGCGGTCGCCGCTGATTGGGGGCAAACGTCGGCAAGACCTCTACGCTGCGCCGGCTCCTTCATCGGTGAGCGGAAACTCCCTATGCTTCTCAAGGCTCGCACCCCTCCTGCTCTTACTTCATACGCACAAAAAAAGATATGTTTAATAATAGGTTGCTGCATGTATTTTGTAAATGGCAAGGTTTAATATGAAATCAAGCAACAAGAAAAAAATATATGCATAAGGACGTGGAGCGATGAAAAGACCGAATTTTTTAACGTATGAGCAGCTTGAAAGCTACAAGCAGAATGGCTATCTCGTGCTGCGGCAGGTGTTTACGGAGAAGGAGGCGGCGATCTGGCAAAAAGAGTGCGAGCGGCTTCTCAGCTTGTCCGAGTACCTGGATCCGAACAATATACGCGTCGGTTACCGCAAGCTGCCCGACGGCAATCCCGTCATCGAGAAATTCGACCCGGTTCACGATCTGTCCGCGGTGTTCGCCGGCCTGGTGAAGGATGAACGAATTTTAACGCCGCTGCGCGATATTTATTTGGACGAACCGCTGCTTTTCAAGGATAAGCTCATTTACAAGCTGCCGGGCGTGACGGGCTACAGCATGCATCAGGACGCTTCCTGGTGGCAGGGCTTCCCGATGGAAGGTCTGATCTCCGTTATGGTCGCGATCGACGGCGCAACGGAAGAGAACGGCGGACTAGAGCTGTTTCCGGGCTACCACGACCGTTTCCGCTCGACGCCGGGCGAGCTGAGGAATATGAACAAGGAGGAGATTGGCGAAATTGATCTCTCGACGGGCCAAATCGTGGAGACGCAGCCGGGGGACATCATTATTTTTCACTCGTACGCGCCGCATCAAAGCGGATCGAACATGGCCGACGTCAGCCGGAGGCAGCTGTATTTGACCTATTCGCCTGCGAAGAACGGCGAGCTGTACAAGGCGCATTATCAGCATTTTTACCGGTATGCGACAATAGGCAAAGACGAGAAAAGCTTGAACGGCGTTTATTTCAAGTAACCATGAAAAGCGGGAAAAAGACGGCTTGTGCCGTCTTTTTTAATGATTCAGAAAGTATATCTCGATGATTGTTCATCGTCTCGGCAAACGCACGGCGTCAAAGGACGCCGTTAGGCGTTTATCCTGGTTTGGGGCCGACTGCGAACGCGTATCGCTTCACCTTGTGCGTGGTGATGTGCAGTGCTGCGCTGGTACGGAGTGCCGTCGGTTCAGCGGAATCGTATTTGAGAGAATGAAGAGGGGGCGGCGGCGGAGGTACATGTTGTATAAAATGCAGCATTTCAAGGGGGATGGGGTCGAATTCACTTGAGTCTTGTATAAAATGCAATATTTTGAAGCGAAAACGTCCATTTCCTTGAATTCAAGGTAGAAATACTGCAAAAATACAAGATTTCTTCGAATATCTCTCTATTTCGCAAAAAGTATTGCACTTTATACAACTTGTCGGCTCGCTATCCCGTTTGACCTCCCGACGTCTTCTCTTTTTCTCTCGAGCGCCGCCAGAGCCGATCGTTTTCGGCGCAGGGTCGATGTCGGGCGCGGGTACGGTGCTGATCGACGATGTGACGCTTACGTACGTAGGGCCGAACTGACGCTTGCGGAAACGGCGGTTCTCCCGTTCGATAGAGCCGCACCAGATTCCGCTCCATGCAGCAGAGTAATTGATTATCCGGCGGGTCCTTCGGTAAGCGAAGGGCCCGTTTACGCATTACACGCGAATGGAGGATCGTTTTATGGCCGGAGTTTTGTCACGATATTTTTACGCTTGAATCACAAGGAGTATGCCGGCCGGCCGCGAATGTATTGTTACTATCGCCTGACGGGTTGGCGCGATCGAGAACGGGCATATGGAGGCGTCAAACATGCTGAAGCACAATCTGTTTAAACGATCCATTCAATTTAAAATAACGGTGTGGTTCTTGCTTATCCTCGTTCCGCTGGTCGTCGTCAGCCTGGTCAGCAATTACAGCTCCAGGGCGATCCTCAAGCGGCAGGTTAGCGAGCGATTGGAGGCGTCGATGGATTCGGCCGTCAAATATCTGGAGCTTATCATGCGGAATGTCGAAGAGATGTCCTTCAGCATCAGCGCAGACAAAAAAATCAACGAGGTGCTGGACGGCATGACGTCGGAGCTGTCCAACGCGAGCCTATACGAGCTTCGTATGGTGCAGCAGCAGTTTTCGGCGATCGTCAGCGTAAACCGTACGCTGCTGGACATCGCCATTCTTCAGCGCCATACGGGAACCGCACTGACCTGGGAGAAGGGAATCGTCGACTTTTCCCGCGTGGAGGAGCAGTCATGGTACCGCGAGGCGATCGAGGCGAACGGAGGCATGATCGTCTATGTGCCGGGATCGGAAACGCAAGACGAGGACGTGTATTGGAAGAAGGAACGCCTGTATTTCATCCGTCTGATGAACCCGTACAATCCGCAGCGGCAAGCGAACGATCTTGTTATTCTATCGCTTCACCGAAATACCATACTGGACATTATTATGCCGCTCATCCCTTCTCCGGATGCCGAAATGCTGCTAGCCTACAAAGGGAAAACCGTTTGGACCGAGCTGCCTGATACCCATGGGAGCGTCAAGCCGAGACTGATATCCTCTAAGTCTCAGCTGTCTGCTTCGGACTGGGCGCTGACGATCAGACAGCCGGAGCGCGAAATTTTAGCGCCCAGCAACAAGATTCAATATTACACGTATGCGATTACGTTCGTCAGCGTCCTGCTGGCATTGCTCGTTTCTCTGCTTGTGTACGGAAGCATTGCGAAGCCTCTCTCCAGCTTGGCCAGGCAGATGAAGCAGTTCAGCGCGGGCCATCTAGGGGCCTTCGTCCGCCACAAGCGCCAGGATGAGCTCGGTTACGTGATGAATACGTTTAACGATATGGTCGCTAAGCATAAGAAGCTGATCGAGGAGGATTACGAGAAGGAGCTGCGTTTGGCCAAGTCGGAGTTCCAACTGCTGCAATCCCAGATCAATCCCCATTTTCTGTACAACACGCTGGACTGCATCTATACGGTTTCGGAAGAGCACGGCGTTCAAGAAATCAGCGAGATGACGATGAATTTGGCGATGTTTTTCCGGGTTAGCCTCGGGAAAGGCGGCCGGGAATTGTTTACGGTTGCCGAGACGGTCGAGCATCTCGGATACTATATCCGCGTACAGCAAATCCGGCTGATGGACCGGTTCCGGCTGGAGGTGGACGTAGCCGAGGAGGCGCGGCGGTTTCCTCTTCTTAAGCTGCTGCTGCAGCCGCTCGTCGAGAACGCCATCGTGCACGGTTTGGAGCGGAAGCATGGCGGCGGTATGCTGTCGATTCGAGTCATGCTAAGGGAGGCGATGCTTCATATCGAGATAGCGGATACCGGCGTCGGTATGGAGCGGGGGCGGCTGCTTGAGCTGCGGCAGGCGCTCGATCAGATCCATGCGGAGCGGGTCAAGCTGGCGGTGCGGGAGGAGGGCGTGGCGGAGAAGTTTTTTGCGCTCAAAAATGTGAAGTCCCGGTTATGCCTGTATTACGGCTCCGGCGCTTCGTTTACGATCGACAGCGAAGAAGGCCGCGGAACGAAGGTCATCCTTGCCGTTCCTGTCGGCGAAACCGATCCGCCCGGATAATCCTTTTCATAAGCCGGTGGGGCTTTCGCTGGCACAGGAGAGTCCGGCTGCCTCTCCCTTTTTCGTTTATTACGGCCGGAAGACATTTCATTAGCGCTTCTATATGAGGGGTATCGCAGCAAGGGGGAAAGAAGATGAAGCTGGTTATCGTCGAAGACGAGTTTCGCCTGCGCAGCCGGATTGCGGAAGGCATTCCGTGGGAGGAGCATGGGATCGATCTGGTCGGCGCAGCCGAGAACGGCAAAGAGGGGCTTGCCCTTGTGGAAAAGATCGGGGCGGATATCGTGCTTGCGGACATCCGTATGCCGGTTATGGACGGGCTCGAAATGGCGGGAATTCTTCATGCGCGTTATCCGCATGTGAAGACTGTCATCCTGAGCGGACACGACGAATTCGAATATGCGCGCCAGAGCCTGCAGCTCGGCGTGCTCGATTATTTGTTGAAGCCGGCGAGCAACGAGGCGATAGCGGAAGCGGTGCTCAAAGCGGCCCACAAGCGCAGGCAGGACTTGGAGGACATGTATAATCACGAACAGCTGCAGCACAAATGGAAAGCGCATCTTCCCCATTTGAGGCAAACGTTCTTCACCAATTGGCTTTCGGGCCGTTATGCCGGCTGGGAGGTCGTGAAGCGCGCGGACGAGCTTGCGTTGGAGCTGCCCGACCGGCCTCTGGCCGCCGCCGTTCTCGACATGGATCCGCTGCCCGAGGGCGGAACGCGGTTTCTCTCCGGTGACCGCTCCTTGCTGCTGTTCTCCCTCTTCTCCATTGCAGAGGAGAGGCTGAAGGGCTCGACGTCCTACTTGGTGCAGGACGATGACGGGATGACGGCCGTCGTTTTTTACGGTCTGACCGAGGAGACGAAGCAGGAGTTCTACCAGAGGATCAACAACCTCGTTGTCGATGTGCTTAGCGTCGTAAAGGAATGCCTGAAGGTGACGGCGAGTGCGGGCATCGGGTCCGTAGCGCCTACGCATGCGCTTCTCGCCGAGTCTTATCAGAAGGCGCGCCAGGCGCTGCGGGAACGTATCGTTCATGGCAACGACATCGCGATATCCTTCCGCGAGCAGCCGGATGCCATCGATAAGTGGACGTCCATGACCGAGCTGGAGAAGCCGCTCGAAACGGCGATGGATTTGGGCGACGAGGCGCAGGCGAAGCAGGTTGCCGATTCGATGGTCCGAACGGCCTTCACGGCGGCCAGCATGCACGAAGTTCGCGAATTTCTCATTCATATAAGCGGCATTCTGAGCCGGTTTATTCATGCGCGGCAGTGGCTGCTTACGGATATCGCCAAGGAGGACTATCCGTTTTTCGAAAATTTGGGGCAGCTCGTGACCAAGGAGCAAATCCGGGAATGGGTGGTCCGAATGATCGGACGAATATGCCGGTACGTCAACGACAACCGAAAATCGAGCACCCGGCAAACCGTAGTCGAGATTCTCAAAATCATAGACGAGCGGCTGCAGGAAGAGATCAGCTTGTATAAGATTTCCGAAGACTTGTATTTGAACGCCTCCTATTTAAGCAGGCTATTTAAAGAAGAGATGGATATTTCCTTCAGCGACTACCTGCTTCAGCGCCGTATGGAAAGGGCGAAGCTGCTGCTCGTGCAAGGCTGCAAGGTCTATGAGGCGGCTGAGCAAAGCGGCTTCAAGCAGGTTAATTATTTTTCCAAGACGTTCCAGAAATATTGGGGAGTCAAGCCTGGGGAACTGAATAAATGAACGAGAGAACCGTGCCGCGAGGCGCGGTTTTTTTTGAAAGTGGACAAGGACAGCGGTGTATTACCTCCCACACGCACAAACGTATAGTCATGCACCAAAGGACCGTCCGTGATTTCCGTATGCCTGGCAGTCCCCTTCAAGCCGGCTGGCGTAGGCCTTCAAAGCACAGACCTGCGGAAGTCATGAAACTATCATTCGAGGTCATCGCCGTATAGTAGGAAACGCTTTCTTAAGGGGCTATGATGATAGCAGAAAGCAAGACGACTTCATGTTAGGAGAGTGACGGGATGCAGACACAGCTTGACATAGGCGCTCCCAAACGGACGAAGCGACGATGGGCCAAGCACTGGAGCAGCTATTGGGATTTGTACTTGATGTCGGTGCCGGGGCTGGTTTTTCTGCTCCTATTCAAATACATTCCCATGTACGGCGTGGTCATCGCCTTCAAGGATTACAACATTATACAAGGCGTGATGAAGAGCCCCTGGATCGGTCTCGAGCATTTCCGCACGCTGTTCGCGTTCGACGAGTTCCCCCGAATTATCCAAAATACGCTGATTATCAGCGTGATGAAGCTGTTTATCGGATTTCCGGCGCCGATCGTATTGGCCATATTGATCAATGAGCTGAGACTGGCAGTATTTAAGCGGTCGATTCAAACGATTACGTACATTCCCCACTTCATCTCATGGGTGGTTATCGGCGGTATTTGCGGAGACCTGCTGTCGCCGAGCTCGGGGATCGTCAATACGATCATCCAATGGTTCGGCGGGGAGCCGATTTTCTTCATGGTCGACCTGAAGCTGTTCCGCTGGCTGCTCGTATTCTCCGACATTTGGAAGGAAGCGGGCTGGGGAGCGATCGTGTACTTGGCCGCCATCGTCGGCATTAACGGCGAGCTGTACCAAGCGGCGATCGTGGACGGCGCGAGCCGGTACCGGCAAATATGGCATATCACGCTGCCGGGTCTACGGACGACCATCGTCATTTTGCTGCTGCTGCGCATCGGCCATCTGCTCGACGCCGGGATGGAGCAGGTGCTCATGATGTATAACACGTCCGTTTACGAGGTGGCGGATATCATCGATACCTACGTATACCGCGTCGCGTTCGGCAAGATGGAGTTCGGCATCACCGCCGCTGCAGGGCTGTTCAAGTCGGTGATAGGCTGTATCTTACTCGTCATCGCCAACCGGTTCGCCAGAAGAATGGGAGAAGAGGGGATATACTGATGGTCAAGCAAACCAGCGGCGAGAAGCTGTTTCATACCGCCAATCATGTGTTCATGACGGTGCTTGGCCTGTCGATGCTGTTTCCTTTCGTACACATTCTGGCTAAGTCGCTCAGCGACGACAGCTACGTATTGGCGAAGGAAGTTACGCTGCTGCCGAAGGGCTTTCATCTAGGCTCGTTTGAATATGTGCTGAATAACAAGCAATACTTGCTGTCCTTTGGAAACTCCGTGTTCATCACGGTTGTGGGGACTCTGCTGAGCATGATCATTACGATCATGGCCGCGTATCCGTTGTCGAAGCAGGGGATGCCCGGCAAACGCGTCATTATGCTGCTGTACGTCATCACCATGTTTTTCAGCGGCGGTATCGTGCCTACGTATTTGGTGGTTAGGGAACTCGCCTTGACGAATACGCTGTGGTCGCTCATTTGGCCCACCGTGTTGGTGCCGTTCAACCTCATCCTGCTGCGAAGCTTCTTCTCCTCCATACCCGAGGCGCTTGAGGAATCGGCCAAAATGGACGGAGCCACCCATACGCGAACGCTGATTTCGATATACTTGCCGTTATCGCTGCCTTCCATCGCAACCGTTTCGATGTTCTACGCGGTCATGTACTGGAACAACTTCTTCAATGCGCTCATGTATATCACTGACCGTAAGCTCATTCCGCTTCAGGTGTATTTGATGCAAATTATCCAGGATGAAAGCAACGTCAGCATGAGCGACGTGGAGGCTTTGATGCACAGCGCTCCGGAATCGATCCGGGCCGCGACAATCATTTTGGCAATCGTGCCTATCCTGATCGTTTATCCGTTCGTGCAAAGGTTTTTCGTTCAGGGCGTCATGTTGGGAGCGGTCAAGGGCTGAACGGATCAAGGAGGCTGGACGGCAGGGCGGGAGCTCTGCACCGATTCGTCTGTCGTCGAGTCTCCAAAGAGCAGCGCGGTCAAGGGGATATCCCTCGACATAGAGCAATATAGTATAATCAAATGGGAGGTTACACAATGAAAAAGAAAGCGACTGTTCTCACGGCTGGCACGCTGACGCTGGCGCTGGCGCTAACAGGCTGTTCGACAGGCTCATCCCCAAAAACGGCTGCGACCGGTTCCGAAAAGCCGGCTGCGACAAGCTCGGCCGCACCGGTAAAGAAGGAAATTAAATACATCGCGCCGTATAATCCGGCAACCGATACGTTCAAGGACGGATTGAACATCAACAACAACCCGATCATCAAGTATCATCGCGAGAAATCCGGCATCGACGTTCAGATTGAAGTGCTGCCAAGAGAGAATCCTTCCCAAAAAATATCGCTTATTCTTGCTTCCGGCGACGTGCCGGACTGGATTCCTTTCGGCTCGAAGGAGGATTATTTCAAGCTGGCGAAGCAAGGTGCGTTCCTTCAGCTCGACGAGCTCATCAAAAAAGCGCCGAACTATCAGAAGCTGGTAACGCCGGAGCAGCTCGACGCCGCACGCGTGGACGGCAAGCTGTATGCTTTCGTCTACCCGCAGACGGCAACCGTCGCACGGGGCGTGCTGATCCGCAGCGACCTTCTGCAGGAGCTGAATTTGAAGCAGCCGAATACCCTCGACGAATACGTGCAGGTATTTAAAACGATCAAGGAGAAGAAGGGCATTACGCCGCTTACGGCCGCTTCCTCCGGAGAGGACTTCGATAGTTCGCTTTCCGCCTTCGCAGGGGCATTCGGCGTCGGCACGACCACGGTTGTCAAGAACGGGAAGCTGGAATTCAGTTACGTACAGCCAGAGTACAAGGAATACTTGACATTCCTGAAGATGCTGTTTGACGAAGGGCTTCTCGACAAGGAATTCCCGGTTCTCAAGACGAACAATCTGACGGAAAAAATGATTGCAGGGAAAGCCGCTGCCGCCGTCATCAGCTGGTGGGACGCCAAAACGATTACCGATACGCTCGCTACAAAAATTCCGAATGCGAAGGTCGACTATCAAAATCTGCCGGTCGGTCCTAAGGGACTGTCGGGCATGATTCAGGAAGTGCCGATCGCACGCTATTCCGTTATTCCGAAGGGCGCGAAAAATGCGGAGGCCATGGTAGAATACCTGAACTATATTTCGTCTCCGGATGCGCTTAAGGTGCAGGATTTCGGCTTTGAGGGAACCAATTACAAGATGGAAAACGGAAAACCCGTACAGACTATTGCGCAAAGCAACGAGATCGGCTGGCGCATTATGTATCAGCTGATGGATACGAAGGAGAACTTCAGCAACCGATTGGTCAGCAAAGGATTCACGCCGTACTATAATTCCCTCGTCGACGATAAACAAGTGAAGGAAGAAACCTTCTTCGCGCCGCCGATCGACGGTTACGACAAGAAGCTGTCCGAGTTGAGAACGTTCAAGAACGAGAATGTGGTCAAATTTATCGTGGGCAACCGCGATCTGAAGGAATTCGACAAGTTCGTCGAGGAATTCAACGCGCGCGGCGGCAAAACGGCGATCGACGCGATGAACAACGAGTATTTTACGAAAAAGAAATAAGCTTTGCGGCTGCCAACCCCTCACCTGCTCCGGGTGCGGGGTTTTCGTTTCCATTTCATCGTGCACAAACTTGTCGCGATGCCGCCGGCCGTGATCGAAACGATAGAAAGCAGCAAGGTTTCCGCAGATAAGAGAAGGCCGCCCAGACCGACGACGATTCCGTCAATCATAAAGACGATAATGCCGACATTTACTTTGACGATTTTCTTTAGCAAATGGGCCAGCAAATCGGTGCCTCCCGTACTCGCGCCGTACCTCAGCATGGCTCCGATTCCGCACCCTATCATCCATCCTCCTAGCGCGGAGCTGCTGAACGGCGTCAATTCGACATCGTACAGGAAGTAGTATTGCAGCGGCTCCAGCAGGTCGATCAAATAGGAGGAAAGCAGCAGCCCATGCAGGCTGTTATACAGAGCGTCGCGATCATAAAACCAGCCGAGCGTGAAAATGGGGATGCTGAAAAGCAGCATGAGCAAGCCTATTTTGGCCCCGAATATGTAGTTGGCGATTAGCGAAACGCCGAGGATGCCTCCGTCCAGCACCATGAACGGTACCAGGAAAAAGTTGATTCCGACGGCGATCAGCAGGCTTCCGGCAACGGTTACGGCGAGTCTTTGCAGCGACAGCAATCCGACCAGCTCCCCTAGGAAAGAAAGGCATGTCTCATGTATATGCAGCGCCTTCGCTCAACTTCCTAAAAATGGAACAAAAAAATAACGGTACAAAAAAATACATGGCGATGCGCAAATCGTGCATGTAAAAACAAGCTATCGCCTCGTATGCTTGAAGTAAGCCGAAAGCGGCCGGGCGTGCGAGAAACCTACGCAAGGGGGATGTCTGATCCATGAATCAGCTTCAAAAAGCAGTGCTTTCAACGGACGGTTTGATCAGCTTTTGGGACTTTCACGAGCCGGCAGGGACGGAGCGGGAGGCTTACGGGCCGCATGCTTACCGGCTGCTCGAAATGAACGGGCCGATCCGGCGGGAAGATGACGGGGTATTCGGCTCGCATGCGGCCAGGCTGGAATTCGGACAATGGTTCCGCATTCCACGCGAATCGTGCCCGGCGCTTAATCTTCACGGACCGGGCAGCCAGGTGACGGTAGCGGCATGGCTGAAGTGGGGGGAATCGCACTATAAGGGCTGCGAAGCGGTAGCCGGCATGTGGGACGAATCGCGGCTTAAACGGCAGTACTGCCTGTTCTTGAATCTTCGGATCTGGAACAGCGCCGAGCAGGTATGCGGCCATGTTTCTTCGGTCGGCGGACCGACGCCCGGCTATGAGTACTGCATGGATTCGGCCATCGGCTCGACGCCCGTTACGCGGGACGAATGGCATCTGGCGCTCTTTACGTACGACGGCGCTTATGCCAAAGCCTATCTCGACGGCAGGCTGGACGAGCGCGAGCGGTTTAACCCGTACCGGTACGGGGGCGGGTTGTTCGACGGGGGTGCCGACGGCGCCGATTTTACGGTCGGCGCCGTCGACCGGTCCGGCGAGCCCGGCAATTTCTTTACCGGCTCGCTCGGCGGGCTTGCCGTATTCGACCGCGCGCTGACGGCCGACGAAATCGCCGGTCTCGCCGCTGAGACGCTGCGGTAGCGAACGGGAAAGCGGGACAAAAGGGCTGCTGCGGAGCCCCCTAAAAGGGGCGGTATGCAGCCCTTTTTGACGTGCGGCCGCTAACGGGTAGTCTTTTATTTTTTTGCAGAAGGGAAAAGGAGGGAGAATCACGAACTAATTTAGGATGGAAAAAACCACCGGAGCAGTTCCGGAGCTTGTTCATCCTCATTAAGAAAAAGCAGAGGTGCCGTCATCGTGAGCGAATTCAGCGAAAGCTATCATTTGAAAACCAATCGTCAAGAAGCCGTTATCCATCTTCTGAAAGAATCGGGAAACGAAGGCTACGTATTTGAGGAGAGCAACGGATGGGTTACATTTGTGACTAAAGGGAAAAGATTTAAACCAAGCCCTTCGGTTGTTTTCTATAACCCCGGATTGTTAATTCATTACGTCTATGCTGAGGATCACGGATGGGAACTGAAAATATTCGATAAAGACGAGCTTGTCTTCGACTATAAGTGCGACTGGACGGACGATTTGACTATTGAGAAGCATGTGTATGATATCGACATCATAAAAGATTTGATTCTCGAACAAGGCAACTCGATAGAGAACGTAGAGGATTTATTTGATTGCAAGAGCCGGGGAGGGCTGTTGGATCAAACTTCGCCCGCTTACCTTCTTGCCGGACAAATAGGACTAAGCTATTTTGAATGGATTTCGGTTGATTATCTGGAAGGAAGAGAGCTGGAAGACAATATTGTCGTTGTAGACGCATAATTCCATTCAACCGCAACATGACATGGCAGAGGAGATAGACATAGTGGAAGAAATAGTGATGATTGTCATCCTGATAGGAATAATCATTAGTTTAAGGCAGGCCTACCTGTTTTTCAAAAAAGACATTCCTAGAATGAAATCGGCAAAAATCAATTGTACGGAATGCGGAAGGGACTTCAAGGACATCGAAGTATTAATGACTTGCCCTCACTGCGGCACGAAATACATTCGTCACGTAACCGGGGAAATAAAAAGAAAAGAAAGCTAACGATGCAAGGCCTGATATCAATCATAAAAAGCTGCAGCCCGTTCCCTCAAGGAAGAGCTGCAGCTTTTATTAATATACCCGCAAACCTTCGGCTCCTCCACTAAACGCAAGGAAAAATGCCGGCGGCGTTCATCTACAGCGAATTCCGGTATATCGCGAGCACGTCGTTCCGTTCGAGCTTCTTGAAGTTGCCGAACGGTCCGTACACCATGGCTTTGTCGGTCATCAGCTCCAGTTTGTCGTCGCCGATGCCGTAGTCGGCCAGTCTTGCAGGCGCGCCGATCGACGTCCAGAAGGCCCGCAACGCCCGGATGCCTTCCAGTGCCGTTTCCCGGTCGTCCTTGCCGGCGGGATCGATGCCGAATACGTTGACGGCAAACTGCTTGAAGCGGGCGACGCCTTCGTCCAGAACTCGCTCCATCCAATTCGGGAACAGAATGGCCAGACCGCCGCCATGCGGGATGTCGTATACGGCGCTTACCGCGTGCTCGATGTTATGGGTGGCCCAATCGCCGCGCGCTCCCATGGAAAGCATGCCGTTAAGCGCGATCGTGCCGCTGTACAGAATCGTTTCGCGGTGCTCGTAGCTCTCCGGTTGCTCAAGCAGCGTCGGTGCTGTGGCGATCACGGTGCGCAGCAGCGCTTCGCAAAAGGCGCTTTGCACCGGAGTGTTCGGCGTATGGTGAAAATATTGCTCTAAAATATGCGACATGATGTCGACAGTGCCGTATACGGTTTGATCCTTGGGCACCGAATACGTATGCTCGGGGTCGAGGATGGAGAACTTCGGAAACGCATGCGGGCTGCCCCAGCCGTATTTTTCCTGCGTCTCCCAATTGGTGATGACGGAGCCGGAATTCATTTCCGAGCCGGTCGCGGCAAGCGTCAGCACCGTACCGAAAGGAAGGGCGTCCGTAGCCGCCGCTTTGCGGGTGATGACGTCCCATACGTCTCCCTCGTATTTGGCTCCGACGGCGATCGCTTTGACGCAGTCGATGACGCTTCCTCCGCCGACGGCGAGAATGAAGTCGACGCCTTCTTTCCGGCAAATGTCGACGCCCTTGCGCACCGTAGTCAGACGCGGATTCGGTTCGACACCGCTCAGCTCGTGAACGGTTGCATTCAGCTGCTTAAGGTGACGCATCACGCCGTCGTAAATGCCGTTGCGCTTGATGCTGCCCCCGCCGTAGACGACAAGCACGTTCGTGCCGTATTGCGGAATTTGCGTGAGAAGCTGCTCCAGCGTACCTTTGCCGAAGATTAGCCGGGTTGGGTTGTAAAACGTGAACGTGTTCATCGGTTACCCTCCTAAGGTTTTGTGAAAAAACCGTACGTAAGCATCGGTCTTAGATTCCTGCAAGTAAACCGTTTAACGCTGCTAACGTTCTAAGCGGCGAAATCGCCGCCTTTTCCATTATAACAAACGTGTTTCCCGCGCCCAAAATACAGAGGACTCAGATGAGGTGGAAGAGGCTTTCCCCGCCCGTCAGAAACGGCTTGCAATACGTTTCGCAAATGACGGGCAATCGATCGCGTATGCGCTCCCGCTTGGCGGGATTTTTCATTTGAAACGCGTAATTGCCGAAAATAGCCGAAAGCACGAAGCTTGCCAAATGGTCGAGCGGGCGGTCCGGCAGAGGAAACGTTTGCGCATACGATTCCAGATACGCATCCCGGTTTTCTTTCCCGACGTTCAGCGCGCAGTGGGCGGCATCTAGCATGTAGTAGCCATACCCCGATAGGCAAAAATCGATAAAGCCGAAGCCCCGTTCCGTCACGATCACGTTGCCCATATTCATATCGGCATGAATAAGTCCCCATAGGTCCGGCTGTTTCCCGAGCTGTCCGAGACGCCGGTCGATGAGCGCGAACGATTCCTCGATGATCGCCATATCGGAAGGACGGATAATGCCGGTTTCCGCGCCGTAGCGGATCCGGTCGAGCGATTCCGCGTTTCGTTCCAGGCCGTAAACCGGCCTGACGAGCGGCGAGGGGGGCGAATACGATCGGAAAAAACGGTGCAGCAAGCCAAGCTCACGGCCCAAGCGGCGCACGTTGTCCTCGTCGCTCAAATCCGGTCTCTCCATCGTTTTGCCGTCAATCCAGTTCAAAAGCGTAAAAGGAACGGCTTCGCCGTCCGTTTCCCATAAAGCGACCGTTTGTCCGGACAGTGTACGCACCGGCGTTTGAACAATCAGCTGCGTACGCTCCGCGATGTCCGCCAGCAGCTGCATTTCCGAGCGCAGCCCTTCCGGCGTATGCTGGACGCCCTGTAAATTTTCGGTGACGGGCTTATGGATGCGCAGCAAATATGACTTTCCATCCGCCTGGTCCGTTACTTGGTACGTGATGTTCTCGTTGTGCCGGATGAACGCGACCCGAGGATCGGCGACCGGATAAACGGATAACAACTCGCGAAGTTGATGTGACTCGAGCAAGGAACTCACCCTCCATTCCGTTCGGATACGGCAAAAGACCGAACCGCTCCACCCTGTTCAGGGAGCGATCCGGCCGTTCGCGTACGGCTTAGTTATGTCCACTTGGCCGCCCAAAGCTTCATTTCCTTCAAAATTTGATGCAGATCTTCGCCCTTCGGCGTCAGCGTATACTGCACCGTAACCGGCACCGTCGGGAACGCTTCCCGTTCGAGCACGCCGTACTCCTCCAGATGGCGGAGCGTATCCGTTAGCGCCTTCGGGCTGATGCCGTTGATTTTGCGCTGAAGCTCGCCGAACCTCTTGACGCCGCAAAACAGCTCGCGGAGCACGAGAAACGACCATTTGCCGCCGATGACGCAAAGGGTTTGTTCAATCGAGCATTCGATATCGACGGGGTTTTTGGGTGTGTAGCTGTCTGCCTTCGGCTTCGTTCTGACGCTTCCGTCCGTTTCCTGACGTTCGTAGGGCATCGTAGTAGCCTCCTTTGTTCCGTTGCGATTATCTATTGTTCCAGCTTCATCAGTAACGTGGGCTCCGCGTATTGCTGCAGGCACCATTCGTATTTCTTCTTGACTTGCTCGTGCGCTTCCTCCGCATCCCGCATCAGCCGAAATCCGAACCGCTCATAGAAATGGCGCAAATGCCCGAAGGGGATGCAGTAAACGTGCGCATCGCCGGATTTCCGGGCTTCCTCTGTCAGATGGCGAACGATGGCATGAGCGACCTTTTTGCCGCGGAAGGCGTCCAGCGTATAGATGCCTCCGAGCTCGGCATGGTCGGCGTCGATGCGTACAAGTCTGCCTAAACCCGCTTTTTGGTCCTGCCAACGGGCAATGACGACGGTTTCATTGACAAGTGTGGAGGGGAGGAAATCCGCTCGACCGTATTGATCGTTGATCCAGCATAGGTCGCTTGCTTCTGCTTCCCGGATCGTAATCATGACGTTCATCCTTTCCGTGTCGGCCGGCCGGCGTATTGCGCGAGGCCGGATTTGCCGCGTCTCGCGGCGTTAGAAGCAACTATACATAAGGTAACCAGCTATACGCAATGTGACCATATCAAAAACATTTCACTACTTTTCATTATGTAGCGACAGGACTACAATGGCAATAGAAAAACAAAGGAGTGGATGAATGTGGGGCAAGGACGCGTCGTTGTGACCGGAGGCAGCGGCAAGGCAGGCAAATGGATCGTAAGGGAGCTTCTCGATCACGGCTATGATGTGCTCAATCTCGATAACCGGCTGCCGGACGAGAAGCTGTGCCAGACGCTCATCGTCGACTTGAACGACCTCGGGCAGGTGCATAACGCGCTATCGGCATACGGCACGCGCGATCGGAAGCCGATCGAAGCGGTCATTCACTTCGCGGCCATACCGCAGGCGTTCACACATGCGAACGACGTGACGTTCCGCAACAACGTCATGACCACCTATAACGTGCTGGAGGCGGCCGCCAATCTCGGCATTCGGAAGGCGGTCACGGCATCCAGCGAATCGTCGTACGGCATCGTATATGCTTCGGACTTTTTCTCTCCGCGCTATTTGCCTGTAGATGAGGCGCATCCGCAGCTGCCGGAGGATAGCTACGGCTTGTCCAAGGTCGTCAACGAGCTGACGGGCGAAACGTTCCACCGGAGGACGGGGATGCAGGTCGTGTCGTTCCGGCTCGGCAATATTTTGGAACCGTCCGACTATGCCCGCGTTATCGGGAGCTTCAGCGAACCGGAAGCGCGCAAAATCATTCTGTGGACCTACATTGACGTGCGCGATGTGGCGGCCGCCTGCCGGATGGCGATCGAAAAAGACGGCCTCGGCGCGCAATCGCTCATTCTGGCGGCTGACGATACGTCTTCGAACGTGGCCACGGCCGAACTGATACGGCGGTATTTGCCGGACGTGAAGGAGAACCGGCTGCCGCAAGAGGGACGCCCGGCTTTGCTCAGCAACGAGAGGGCGAAGCAGCTGCTAGGCTGGCGCCAGCAATATTTTCTGCAGGAAAACGCACCTTACTAACCTCACTTATTCGAAGGAAGGATGAAAACCTATGAAATATCGCCGTTTAGGAAGAAGCGGACTCAAGGTAAGCGAAATCAGCTTAGGCAGCTGGCTCACATACGGAGGCTCCGTCGACGGGGACCGCTCGGAGGCTGTCATCGACCGGGCTTATGAGCTCGGCATCAATTTCTTCGATACGGCTAACGTATACTACCGCGGAGCTGCGGAAGAAATCATGGGCAAGGCGCTCCGCAAATACAAGCGCGATTCTTATGTGCTCGCGACGAAATGCTTTTTTCCGATGGGCGACGGGCCGAACGACCGCGGGTTATCGCGCAAGCACATTATGGAGCAGTGCGAAGCGAGCCTGAAGCGCATGAATATGGACTATTTCGATCTCTATCAGTGCCACCGCTTCGATCCGGACGTGCCGATGGACGAAACGCTGCGCGCGTTGGATGACCTGGTCAGACAGGGGAAAGTGCTTTACGTCGGCGTCAGCGAGTGGAGTGCGGTGCAGATCAGCGAGGCCGTACATACCGCGAATGCGCGCAATTTCGACCAAATCGTCTCCAATCAGCCGCAATACAACATGCTGCAGCGCAAAATCGAAGCGGACGTCGTTCCGACCTCCGAACGGCTCGGCGTCGGGCAAATCGTTTTCTCGCCGCTCGCGCAAGGCGTACTGACGGGCAAATACAAACCGGGCGCGCCGCTGCCGGCAGGCTCCCGGGCGACCGATGACAAGTCGAACATGTTCATGCAAAGCGTGCTGCAGGATGAGGTTCTCCGCAAAGTGGAGCGGCTGCAGGAAATCGCCCTGCGCAAGGAGATCGGCGTTACCCAGCTGGCGCTTGCCTGGATTTTGCGGCTGCCGAATATCTCGAGCTGCATCGTCGGCGCTTCCAGTCCGCAGCAAATCGAAGATAACGCGAAAGCTTCAGGCGTAACGTTTACAGCGGAAGAACTGCAGGAAATCGAAACGATTTTGGCTTAAGCGCTGATGGAGCGAGGAGTCCCGACAGGGGCTCCTTTTCGTATGCAACAGTCGAATCCGCACAAGCACCGATTGACTTGTACGCACTCTGCTTTCCCTCCCTGCGTAACATATAGGACAACTTACAAGAGGAGGGATTAAACCGAATATGATGGCGAAAATTTCTTACGGAAGCGCTCCGAACGAAACCCGCTGCGAGCGGTTCTGCCGTAATGTTTGCAGCCGCTTTCCATGGGGACAGGGATTATGCCGGAAAGACTGTTTAAAATGCACCGGAGAGCGGAAGAAAAATAGGCGTCAAAAACCGTGCGGGTGTCGCAAACCGAAGCGGCGTTAAGCGCGAAAATAATATGGATGGAACGAGGAGTCCCGATAGGGGCTCCTTTTTTGCCGGTCGAGGCTGCGCGGACGCTGGAAGCGGCAAGTTTAGAACCGCCTATTTCCTCATTTGACATGGGGTTGTTGTACACTGGAAGGAGAGCTTATCCATAAACGCGAGTCCGCACCCATTTTGGGTGCTTTGCCGCAGAAACGATAAATTCGGCAGCCGGATACGATTATTGCAGTTCTGTTTTGGAGTTCGGAACGTAATGTGCAGCCCGCTTTTTGACGAAAATGGCATCGATGTACGTATATTTTGAGTTTCGCCGCAGGTTGAACCGCGTTACATTGTGGAGGAAGTGAAATTGACTCAGGGGGTTTATCGATGAAACGTAAAAAAAGGCTTTCGAAAGTGTCGGCGGGTCTCGCGGCCGTGCTTGCGCTTGGTACGATTGTAAGCGCATGCGGCAAATCCGATCCGGAGCCGTCCGTATCTCCGTCCGCAACCGGCGGCAATAACGCGCAAACGGCATCCCAGCCGCCGGCCAAAGCTAAAATCAAGCTGGTTTGGGCGCTGCCTCAATTGAATACGACAGCGAGCCTCCCGCCTGCCGATCAGGATTTCGTCAAGAAGGCGATCGACGAGAAGTTCAATGTCGACTTCACGCTCCTTCTGCTCAGCGGCGGCGAGAAAGAGGCGGAAAACCTCATTAATGTGAAGCTGGCATCCGGGGAACAGCTGGATTTGTTTCAATACCCCGGCGTGAACTCCAACAAGCTGATCAAAGACGGAGCCGTCAAAGACTTGGCGAATTTGCTGACGCCGCAGAAGGTTCCTAACTATTTCAAATGGGTGACGGAGAAGGAGCTCAAGGGCTATCAGGTGCAGAATGTGTTCAAACGCGCGCCGTTCCCGTTCCCGCAGGATGTCAACGGCAGCTACTATATCCGCAAGGACTGGCTGGATAAGCTGAAACTCAAAATGCCGACGAACTACGATGAAATGATCGAAGCGATGAAAGCGTTCACGACCAAAGACCCGGACGGCAACGGAAAAAACGACACGTACGGATTCACGACGGCCGGCAACGGGACGCAGGTCAGCTATGAATTCCCGGTATTTTTGAAAAACGGCATGCAAAACACGTTCTGGATCGATAACGACGTTCTCCGCGTTGCCAAATATGATGCAAATCTCGGAAAAGTCATCGACGAGCTGGTCTCCTTCATCGATTCGAAGGTGGTCGATCCCGACTGGTTCCTGAACAAATGGTCTCAAACGATCGAGAAAGCGACCCAAGGCAAGGTCGGGATCATTCAGGCATGGGGCAACGACATTGCTTATGACAACAATCCGAACGGCCTGCAGCGGAGAACGCGCGAAATCACCGGCGTCCAGACGGCCGATTGGGAGCCGTTCAACCCGTTCCCGGATAAAGAGTTCGGCGTCGGTAACAATCCCGGCAACTACAACCCGTTCCTGATCAACGGCAAATCGTCCGACGACGCGGCGGCCCGCTCTATGGAAATCCTCAACTGGCTGACCAGCGAGGAAGGCTTCCTGCTCACCCACTACGGGAAAGAAGGCGTCCACTACAAGAAGAACGGCAAGCGGATCGAAATCAATCCGGAAGCGTTCAACATCGATATCGTGAAAAAGGGCAACTTCCTGGCGCTCTACTCGCAATTTACGCCGAACGAGCCGAATGTACTCGGACTCGAGCTGATCGATCCGAATGAAACCGACCGCGACCGCGCGATTCTCAAGCAGCTGCGCTCCTACAAGAAGAGCTCGTCGATCGGAACGTCGCTTAGCGTAGGCGAAGGCATGGATCTTCCGGCGTTGTCGAAGAAAGGTACCGAGTATATCAACAAAATGATATTTGAAGAGAAAAGCGGCGCGAACTGGGCGAAATACCGCCAGGATATGATCGACAAATTCGGACTGCTCACCATCATGAATTTCTACGCCGAACAAGTCGCTGCCGCGCAGGGCAAAAAAATTACGTACAAATAACGGCATCGCCGGCAAGAGGAAGGGAGCCGGGCCCCGGAACGGGTCAGGCCCTCCCTGCTTGTCGGGCCTGAGGATGGGAGGGCGCAGATGAACAATCAATCGCTCGCAGCGGAACAGTCCGCGCTAACAGCCGCAGCGCCGCAAAGGCCGCGAAGCAAGGGGAGCTTGATCCGTAACCGATGGCTGTATATCATGCTGATTCCGGGCGTGCTGTACTACATCGTATTTCATTACGTGCCGATGTTCGGCGTGCTGCTTGCCTTCAAAGACTACAGCTTGACCAAGGGCGTGCTGGCCAGTCCATGGGTCGGGTTTAAGCATTTCCATACGATTTTCACATCGTATGATTTTTTCACGGTTTTGAAAAACACGATTATTCTCAGCTTTTACCGCATCGTTTTCAATATGATCCCGGACGTGCTGTTTGCCGTTCTGCTGAACGAGGTTCGCGTCCGCTGGTTCAAGAGAATCGTGCAGACCGTCACATACGGTCCCTACTTTCTTTCGTGGGTCATTGTGTACGGCCTTGTGTTTTCGTTCTTTGCTCCGGGCTCCGGCCTTGTGACCAATTGGGTTCGCGATATGAACTGGGGCGAGCTGAACGTGCTCACGAACCCGGATATGTTCCGCCCGATGCTGATCCTCAGCGAGATATGGAAAAGCACCGGCTTCGGCGCGATCTTCTATCTGGCCGCAATCGCAGGAATCAACCCCGAAACTTACGAAGCGGCGGTCGTAGACGGGGCGGGGCGCTGGCGGCAAATGTGGCATGTGACGCTGCCGGGCATCCGCAACGTGTTTATGCTGCTGCTCATTCTCAATATGGGTTCGATTCTGGACGCGGGCTTCGATCAAGTCTACGTATTCTTGAACTCGCTGGTCTACAATGTGGGCGATATTCTCGATACGAATATTTTCCGGCGCGGCATCGAGCAGTTCGAATTCGGCGAGCCGGTCGCCATGGGCGTGTTCAAGTCGATCGTCGGCTTGATCATGATTACGGCCGCCAACAATATATCCCGGAAACTGACGGATTCCGGCGTCTGGTAGGAGGAAAATAACATGTCAATTATCCTGCAGCGGACGAAATCCGACCGGGTTGTGGATGCCGTTATTTATGCGGGGATGGCGGTCTTCGCGCTGCTGACGCTGTTCCCGCTCTATTATGTGTTCGTGGTGTCGATTACGCCGTTCTCGGAGGTGCTTCGCCATGGCGGCTTTCTCGTCGTTCCGCGAACGTTCAGCTGGGATGCGTATCAAACGATTTTCGGCAGTCCGGTTGTCCCTAGGGCGATTCGGGTTACCGTGATCATTACAGTGCTGGGGACGGCGGCTAACTTGGCCATCACCCTGCTCACGGCCTATCCGCTGTCGAAGAAGAGCTTGCGGGGGCGCAATGCGGTGCTGCTGGGGATCGTATTCACGATCCTATTCTCGGGCGGCCTGATTCCGACGTACTTGACGGTTCGCTCGCTGGGGCTGCTCAATTCGTTGTGGGCGCTCATTTTGCCGGGGCTTATCTCGACCTTCAACATGCTGATCGTCAAGACCTATTTCGAGAATTTGCCGGCGGAAGTCGAGGAAGCCGCCAAAGTGGACGGCTGCAGCGATTGGCAAACGCTGATCCGGGTCGTCCTGCCGCTGTCCAAGCCGGTTATCGCGACGGTCGGTTTGTTCTACGCCATCCAGCACTGGAACAGCTACTATGGCGCTTTACTCTACATTACGGACAAGAAGCTGTACCCGATCCAGGTCGTGCTCCGCAACATGATCCGCACCGACAGCGTCAGCAACGAGTTGTCCACGCAGTTCGCGCAAATCCAGACGCTGCCGCCGGAAACGGTCAAAATGGCCACCGTATGCGTAGCCGTCCTCCCGCTGCTGCTGGTATACCCGTTCCTGCAGAGGTTCTTCATACAGGGCGTCACGCTTGGAGCGGTCAAGGGGTAATGGAACGGACAAACAGCCTGTTTTCCTGATAGTTAGTGAACTTAAGCTCAGTAATAGTGAACATTGCTTCACAATACTATCCTTTTCACCCTCTGGTTGTGAGAGTTCGTAAACAAGAAGCTGTCCCTGCGCTATTTTCATAGCTTATGGGACAGCTTCTTCTTCTTCTTCTTCTTCTTCTTATTGCGGTTTCGATAGGTTTGCAGATTTTACAATGCCGCATTTGCTCCGATGGCCGATAAGACAGTAGATGGCCGTTGCAGGGCGTGATGTCTTTCGGACGAATCGGATTCAATCGATTTACGGCCATCCGCTTAAAAGTAACGCCTCGATATTCCGCTATTTCTTTAAAGCCGCACATGTCCCAAGAAATTACGCCGCCGCAGTCTGTTATGCTCCCAAAAAGCTCCCGCCCCGGTCCCGCATATCTCGAACGGCCTGCCCGAGAGGGAGACTATCCCCCAACCATACTTTGCCGGTATTCGTTCGGCGTAACGCCGTTCGTTTTTTTGAACACCTTGAAGAAGTAAGTGCTGTTCGTAAACCCGACACGTTCCGCGATGTCGTTGATGGGGGCGTCTGTACGCGCCAGCATTTCTTTTGCCTGCTGGTTGCGGACCTCCATAATGTAATCGGGAATCGACTTGCCGGTCAGCTTCTTAAACAACCTGCCCAAGTAGGCCGGCGACATGCCGACTGCATCTGCGACACTGTCGAGAGACAGGCCAGGCTCCATGTACTGGGACCGGATCAAGGCGGTTACCTGTACTGTCAGCTCGTCATACCGCGATTTTTTCTTCTCCTCCGGCTTGGAGGCGATTCGGTCGAACAAGGTATGGAAATGCCCGTTGATCTGCTCCAGCGTCTCCAACTGATTGAAAGCTTGGACGAAGGAAGCGGAGCTTGCATCCGGCAGCTGGGAACCGTTCTTTTTCATCAAGTCGAGACAGCGTCCGCCGGCAAAAGCCAAATGGGTCAGCGTCAGCTGAACGGTCGTATGATCGTTCGTCACTACGGCATCGTTAACCATATCCCCGTATTTTTGCTTCGCGTCGTCGATTCTCCCGGATAACAGCGCCTCGGAGAATGCTTGCTCTTTATGGAACGGGTACAAGTAGCGGTCCGAAGCATCCTCGCCCATGGATTCCACGTCGATGATGCACCCGTGGCCGCGGATCAACCGGTGCATGGAGGCTTGCTCGGCTTCTCCGTATACATCGCCGATGCCGTCGTCCCAGCGGAATCTGGCCGAAATAACGGCGGATATGGAAAGCTTGAGATAGGCTTGCGCAGCCTCTTGAATGCGCAGGATCAGCCCATGAAGGGCATGGTCGACGTCCTTCCGGTCGCCTTCCTCGACATTGAGCAGCAAGGCGATCTGATCGTTCTCCATATCCACGGCATCGCGCAGGAAATGTCCGTCGAGCAGCTCGGCGGCTATGTTTTTGACCGAAAACCTCAGCAGGCTGCGGTCTACGGCGTTATATGCGCTGCAAAACTCGGAATACCGATCGATTCGCAGAAGGAGCAGCACGAACGCTTTGTCCTTCTGCAGCTCCATCCGATATTTGGCGAACAGCAGGCTTGGATCGCCCGTCTTCACGAGCCTGCCGCGAAGTAAATCCCGCAGTGCTTCTTGCTTTTCGTGATAGAAGCGGTCTCTCTTCTCGGCTTCGAGCGTCTTTAGGCTGGCAAGCGCCTTGTCAATCGGCTTGAATAGCCGGCGCGAAAGCACGTAGGAAGCCAAGAGGCCGACAATCAGAATCGCGAGGCCGAGCAGCAGCGTGATTTGTCTCATGTGATCGATCTTGGCGATGATTCGTGCGTACGGAATCGTACGGATAAATGTCCAGTCGAGCGGTTTGTACGAAGCGTAAATAATGAGCGATTTCACGCCGTTCACCTGATCGACGAAATAACCGGAGGGCACCGCGGAACGGCGTATTTGCTGAACGTAGGAACGCTCGGATACGTCGGTTAGCATCGGCTCCTTCAGGTTGCTGCTGATGAGCCGGCCGTCCGAATCGACGATGGACGTGTCGCTTGGAGCTCCCGCCTCGAGCGATTGGATCGTATCGCGGATGAACGCCTCCGAAATGTTGAGCATGACGATTCGGCCCAGCTTGCTGCTGCCGCTCGGGATATCGTGGAACATATAGGTGTATACGCTCGCGGACTTCGTGCCGTCTCCCCCGGCGGTATCCGGAATGAGGCGCGGAATGGGACTGAAGGTTTTGTAGCTGCGATAGCTCTCGATGAGCGAGAGCGCTTCTCTGTCCTCGAACGAGGATTTGCCCTGCACCACGTCATGGATGGCCGGGGAGCTGATATAGAAGGCCTCCGTAGTGTCGCTGTACACATAGATGGAGTGCATGAACGGCGAAATGTAGCGGTACATGTTCAATTTGGCGGCTGCCTCGCTGAGCTGAGGCGGGTTGCGCAACGGATTGTCCAGCGTAGCGGTCAGATCGCCGTCCGTATAAATTTGCAGCGCAAGCGTATGCGCCGAGTCGTTCATGAATTTGACACCGGAGCTCGTTTGGGAAAGGCTGTTTTTCTCCGAATCGTAAATATTGGACAAGGCGACTTTGACAAAGTTGAAGTAGAGGATGATGGATACGGTAAAAAGCGTGACGACGATCGAGACGACAAGCGACAGCAGAAACTTGGCGTATGTGCGATTGGCGTTTGAGCGATTCGTCTTCATGTCTGCATCCTCCTACCGTTCGGAACGCAAGGAACGCCCCGGGTGGAATCATTATAAGCGGCGGATGAAGAGGCGCTCAATACTTTTCTGTCCAAAGTACGGAAGTTGGAGTGAAGTGCGTAAATGACAGCCGGGGAAACGGCAAAAGCCCGAATCGGCATCCGGTACGGAAGCCGATTCGGGGCCGCGGGAGGAAACGCGGGGAACTAAATAGCGGCGTCCCTCAGCCAGCGGTCCAGGAACGCGTAGGCCATCTGACGGACGAGCGGCGGGAAGTCATGCGGCCCCGAGCCGAGCATCGAGACGAACCGGTCTCCGGCATCGTGCCACTCATAGAGAGAGGCGATCTCGACCATGGCGTCGCCGACGGATTGCCAGTGGGGGAAAATGGCGTCGCCTTGGGCCGAATAATTGAAATAAGGCGTCGGGCAGCAGAGCGCGATGATTTCGTGGAACTCGAACGGCACCCGGTCTTGCTCCAGGCCCGGCGTTATTTTAGGAATATGCGTGTACCAGTCGGCTCGGACGCCCCAATGGCCCGGATTCGGATCCCGGGTGAACGGACTGACGCCGCAGCTTGCCGCGACCGCCTTTACGCGCTTATCGAAGCCGGCGAGGAAGTAGGCGTTATAAGAGCCGAACGAATGACCGATGGCGCCGATCGCCTCGGCGTTTACATAATCAAGGCCGGCGAGCACGTCGACGCCCTGCATGTGATCGGTGATGTTTTTGGCAATGGTCGTCCACTCCGGGTGTTGCTCGTAGAACGGCCCGCTTTGGAACGGCTCCAAGCCGGGATAAATGCGTTCGCCGGCCGTTAACGCATCCGGAGCCAGCACGACATACCCGCGTTCCGCAAGCTCGATCGCATAGGTGCGGTCTTTTTTGCCGGGATAGGTGGAAATGTCTTCTTTGCCTGTGCGGTTGGTCGGATGTAACGCGAGAACGGCCGGATAGCGGGTCGTGCCGTTCAGCATTTCGCCGTTAGCCGACGGGATGAGCAAAAAGGCGGTGACCCGATCGCCATAGACGGTGTCGTATTCGATATGTTGACGGATGTGGCCGTCCTGCTTCGTCGCGGACAGCACGCGGACATTCGGCGGAACCCTCGGCGGAATCTCCCCGATGTAGGCCAGCCATGTTTGGCGGATGCCCGCCAGCTTGCGTTCCCAGTCCTCTCTCGATGAAATGCCGTCCAACAACGGCGGCATCCCCGTCTGGTTCAATTCGGACAAAGTGTACATAGGCGTTCTCCCCTCGTCAAGCAAGCTTGTTTTCCCCATTATAAACCTAAGCGCCCGGTCAAACTCCACTGTTTTTTGCCGCATGTACCGAAGTTGGAGCCGTGTACGTAGAAGACAACCGATTTTGGTTTAAATATTAGCAGCATGATAACCGCTTGAATAATCTCATTACTAGAACGATTTATTCGAAATTACATATTTTATATGTAACCACTTTGGTCGTACTATAAGAGCAAGAGACGCAAAATAGGCGTATCATCGACTTTGTTCTCGACCGAGTTTTTGAACCTGGATCAGAAGTGATATTCCCAACTGCCACGAGTCTGGAGGGGATTCAATGGACGTAGCCACAGTAGTAAGTCTTATAGAATCGAATTACATGCTTAACAAAGTGCGAATCGTTGAGTCTCCACAAGGGGCCAGCAATATTACCCGCTATGTTCGGGCGGAGAACCAACAATATGTGTTACGTATCTACAGTCAGAAGCAAATAGAGAAGGTTATCGGGGAGCACGCTGTTATTTCTAAGCTTAGAGAACGGAAGTTCGTGTATGAGACCCCCGATTTTTTGACTACAAAAACGGGAAAAACCTACGTGCAAAGTAACGGGCTTCTTCTAGCCTTGTATCCCTATATTCCCGGGGAGCCTTTTAAACGAGAGCAAATTCATGAGTTTGGAAAAGCACTCGGTTACAGCCTCTCGTTTTTTAAATCCATTCCTCCAGAAGAACTGACTCAATCGAACGACAACCTTTATAAAGCCTTTCTTCAATCAAAAATAGTTGATCAAAATACTTTGTACAATCGACTTATCCAAACACCTTTTCATTTTTCAAAAGAGGATGCCAAAGTTTTGACGGATGAAATGGAACGGCAATCCGGCTTGGTTGTACGCTACTCCCAACTACCCCATCAACTCATTCATGGCGACCTTATCAGACTGAATGTATTGTTTCATCCCACAAAACAAGATGTGACCGGCATTCTCGATTTTGAACTTGCCGCAGTATCGATTAAAGCATTGGAAATAGCCACCAGTCTTACATCTTTGCTGCGAATGAATGACTTGGATGATGAAGATATGTTCTCCAGAGTGGATGAGTTTATCTCCGGGTTTAAACAATACGAAATTATTAACCCCACAGAGATCGAATTGCTCCCTCAATTAATTATGCTAAGACTTGCTTCCGTATCTTTGTTTCATATTAACAGATTTGCAGCCGACCAGAAGAGCGATTTCATTGTACGTTACTATTCGTTTTACTTGGCATGGCAAAAGTGGCTTACCGTAAACGGCGATCGACTTCAGCATATCTGTAAAAAATAGTTTGGGGAAGTTGATTATAGGAGGTGAATCGTTTTGAGTAGCTACCACAATAAAGCTGCATCGTTGAAATATCCATTTGATTGCTTAACGGATCTGGTATTTGTCCCGGATGAAGAAATCATTCCGTCAGATATTATCCTTGTCCCTGGCGGGAGTCATACAATGCCCATGAAGATTGCATCGGAATTATATATAAAGGGTATAGCGCCATACCTATTGCCTTCCGGCGGGTATAATTCAAAAATCGAAAAAACGGAGTGGGCATTTTTAAAAGACATTGCTATTTCCTTAGGGGTCCCAGAAGATAGAATCCTTAAAGAAGACCAGGCGAAAAACACATTTGATAATGCAAGGAACTCATGGAATGTTATCAATGAACGGCAAATTGAAGTAAACCGTGCCATTATTGTGTGTAAATCTTATTTTTCACGGAGAGCACTGATGACTTATCAAACGGTTTTCCCGCCGAGTGTAACTTTTCAGGTTAAGCAAGATGAATCTCGTATAAGCAGAAAGAACTGGTACTCTGATGAAACTAGTATTAAAACCGTTCTAACTGAAGCTGAAAAAATCACGAAATATTTTGGCCAGCATATCCCAAACTGGGTTAATCAGAAAGAACACATGGTTTGAACTAACGAAAACAAGTGCATCATGACAACAGGATGTCGGCAATCAACGCAGCGGCAGCCAAGGACTTATATGCGTCCCGAGCTGCCGCTGTGTCTACAGCCTGTCTTCGGTAAGTCCGCCGAATCGTAAAAAATCCGCTTGACCCTGACATTGGTGTCACGGTTTATAATAAAGCTACATCCACCTGCAGGGGAGTAATGGCATTGAAAATCGGCGAATTGTCCAAGGCGACGGGCGTCAGCGTCCGCTCGCTGCGATATTACGAGAAGCAAGGGCTTTTGACGGCTTGGCGGACGGCGAACGGGTACCGGGAGTATTCTCCTTTTGCCGCCGAGCAGGTGCAGTCGATCAGGCTGTACCTCAGCCTCGGCTTGACGACGGAGCAAATCGCCGGGTTTCTGCACTGCGTCATGAAAAATAAAGAGGCGTTCTGCCAGGAAATACTGCCGGTCTACACGCAAAAGCTGACCGAAATCGAGAACCAGATTCAGCTGCTCTCGTCGATCAAATCCAATCTGGAAGAGCGGATTGAGGCGATTAAAGCCGAAAATCCGGATATAACGGAGGGAAACGAAAATGGCTGTAATTGATGTAACGGATAACGATTTTACTGCGAGCATTCAATCCAGCGGGGTGACGGTCGTCGACTTCGGAGCGCCGTGGTGCCCGCCGTGCAAGGTGCTGCTCCCGATCCTCGAAGAGCTGTCCGGCGAGCTGGGCGGCAGCGTACCGATCCTGAAGGTGAACGTCGACGAATCGCCGGTTTCGGCCGGCCGGTTCGGGGTGATGGCGATGCCTACCGTCATCGTCTTCAAGGACGGGGAGCCTGTCGAGAAGCTGGTCGGCCTACGGACGAAGTCCGCATACGCCGCCGTGGTCGCCAAGCTGGCGAGCCCGCTGCCCCAATCGCCGGCTGCGGCGCAATAAAACAATCGGGAACTCCGCCGGCGCTTGGTGCCGGCGGGGTTCTTTTTGTATCGGCATCCCGTTGCAGTCAGCACATGGGGACGGGTTATCTGTTCGTTTTCTTTACATCGTTCCGCAGGGAAGTGCTCTATACATGTCGAATAATAAGAGATATGAAAAGGACCGTGAGCAGCTTTACTTGTCTATTTGCCTTCAAATCAAATAAGAATCCCCCGATAACTTGCGCTGTTTACGTAAAGTCCGGATGCGGACCGTGGATTCGGTACGCGCTGCTGCTCATTGTCTGTTGGCTCGTTACGGGATGCGGAGGACCGATAGCCTCCGCGTCGGCACAGCAGGCCCATAAGGCGGAACAGGGCGTGCTTGACTTATCGGAATGGGTATTTACCGAAGACGGGAATGTCAAGCTGGCGGGAGACTGGGAGTTTTATTGGGAAAGGCTGCTGGAGCCGGCGGATTTCACCGGGGGCCGCAAGCCCGAGATGACCGGCTATATCTCCATTCCCCATTCCTGGAACGGCTATCCGGTAAAGGGCGAGCCGCTGCCGGGCTTAGGGTTTGCGACGTTCCGGCTGACGGTCTCCATTGACGGAAATGCCGTCAACTCGGAGCTTGCCTTGAAGTTGCCGACGATTTTTCATGCGTATAAGCTGTGGGTCGGCGATGAGCTTATCGCATCGGTCGGGCAGGTCGGCAGCAGCCGGGAGAAGACCGTTCCCAGCCTCGCGACCCGGGTTGTTACGTTCAAGCCGGAGAAAGCAAGCGTTCAGCTTGTTCTGCAAGTGGCCAACTTCCATCATCTGCGCGGTGGCGTAACCAAATACATGGCTTTGGACACGGCCGACCGGACGATTCATCAGGCGAGCTTGAAGATAGCGCTGGACATGTTCGTGACCGGCAGCCTGATCATGATCGGCGTATACCACTTATTTTTGTTTGCGCGCCGTTCCAAGGACCGGGCGCCGTTCTATTTCGGCTTGTTTTGCTTGATATGGGGGGTGCGTTCGCTGCTGGTCGGAGAAGTGATGCTGACCAAGCTGTTTCCGGCATTTCCGTGGGAAGCGGAACTGAAGCTGGAATATTTGGCGCAATTCGCGGGAACATACATTTTCACCATGTATATCCGCAGCATGTACCCGAAGGAAACGCCCTCGTTCGTCTACCGCATTTCAGGCCTCACGACGGGGGCTTTCAGCCTGTTGACTATGGCGACGCCAGCACGCGTGTATACCCAAGCGCTTGTCGGGTTTCAGTGGATTGCATTCGTTCACTTAGCCGTATTGTTGGCGATCATCGCAACGTCCGTCGCGCGGAGAAGAGAGGGCTCCGTTCTGCTCCTTGTTGCATCGGTTGTCGCTTTTCTGACAGCGCTTAACGACTATCTCTTCTATGGGGAAAAGTTGCTTATCGGCAATCTGTCTCCGCTCGGCCTGCTGCTGTTTACGTTTGCCCAAGCGTACTTGCTGTCCGCACGGTTCTCGGCGGCTTTCAGCGAAGTGGAGCAGCTTTCCCGCGAATTGCAGACGACCAACGAGCAATTGGCTCATTTGAACAAAAATCTCGAAGGCGTTGTCGCAAAGCGCACGCAGCAGATTTCCGAAGCGCACGACCACTTAAGCCGGTCGTTCGAAGAGCAGCGCCGAGCGGAAGAGGCCCGCCGCAGGCTGCTGGCGTATGTGACTCACGACCTGCGCACCCCGGTCGGGATCGTCATCGGCTACGCGGAGGCCATACAGGACGGGGTATACCCGGAAAGGAACGACAGCTACCTGAAGCTGATTCATAACAAAGCCGTCCGGATCAACCGGATGCTGGAAGATTTATACGACCTGTCGCAGCTGGAGTCTCGCCTGCTGACGCTGGACCTGCATACGGTGCAGGCGTCTTCTTATATGCAGGACATTCGCGAGCGCTACGAGTGGGAGGTAAGCCGTTCCGGCCTGCTGCTGCTGCTGGAGCAGCCGGCTGCAGCTCGGCATGAGGCCGTAAGGATGGATCCGGACCGGATCGAGCGGGTGTTCGCGAATTTAATCGGCAATGCGCAAAAGTTTACGCCCTCCGGCGGCAGCATAACGCTCTCCTGGAGGGAGGACGATCGCGGCGGTTTCTTATTCCAGGTGAAGGATACCGGGTTCGGGATCGGCGAGGAGGAGCTGCCGCATTTGTTCGAACGGAACGGCCATAAGAGACGGGTTCCGGCCCGCGAGCAAGAAGGCAGCGGACTGGGACTGGCCATCTGCAAAGAAATCGTCGAGATGCACGGCGGCGCCATCTGGGCGGAAAGCGCCGAAGGGGAAGGCAGCACGTTCCGCTTTACGCTCCCCGCAACCGGCGCTATGCGCGGCCGAGGCGAATCGACGCGGTCATAGCGTCTGCCGGCGCCGCTCGGGCCGGCTCTTACGCTACGGCGCGTTTAAGGCTGCGCCCATAATCTTCGTACGTCGCATGTACCGCCGCCGAACGTAAGGCGGTACACATCGGGATTGCTGAGCCGCTTCCACTCTTCAAAACCGAAACCGGGGTTAAAGCGGTTAATCATTAACGACAGTAAGGCTCCATGCGTGACCAGCACGATATCGCCCTCTTCCCGCGCCAAAGCGTCCTTAATGGCTCCCGCACCCCGTTCTGCGGCATCCCGCGAAGACTCTCCGCCCTCGAAGGCCAAATCGGGATCCAAGTACGTTTGCTTGAGCTTCTCCATCCAGTCCGGGTAATCGGCGGTGCTCAGCACTCTTTCCTGCAGCCTGTCATCCCGCTCGCAAACGAGCTCGCGCTGCAGGCACAGCGGTTCAGCCGTTTGAACGGCTCTCGTAAAAGGGCTGGCGATAACGGCGCCGACCCGGATTTCCGCGAAAAAGGCGGCAAGCTCCTGCGCCTGCCGCAATCCTTCGGCCGTCAGCTTGGCCCCCGGCTCCTGGCCCTCCGCTTTGCAATGCCTGACAAGATAAAGTTGTTTGGAGGTCACGCTTCTTCTCTCCTTTTCCTAGTTACTCATGATCATCATACTACATGTTGCGGCGTACTTTGGCTGGAGAAAAAAATGTTGCCTGCACGATTCCGTATACGCCGGGACGCTGGAGGGGAGGGCAGCCGGGACGCTCAGCTCCGCTCCGAAAGGCGAAAAAAGGGAATTTGTCTGGCAGCACCGAATACAAATAGAGAAGAAAGGCAGGTGTCTGCATGGCATTATGGGCGATCTGGCTAATTATTGCGGGTGTTCTATTGGTAGTGGAAATGATGACGCTGACGTTCTATCTGCTCTGGCTGGGCATAGGCGCCGTAATCGCGGCAGTCGTGGCTCTGGCGGCGCCCGACTCCTTCGTGCTTCAAGTACTGGCCGGTTGTGCCGCCGCATTAGTGCTGACGGTATTCACGAAGCCGCTTACCCGGCGGTTCCGCGCGTCGAGAGGCTACAAGGACGCAGTGGACGACCTGATCGGCAAGCAGGGCATCGTGATCGAAGACATCGGGCACGGGAAGCAGGGCATCGTGAAGGTCGGGGGCGACATGTGGAGCGCCGTTTCGAACGAAACGCTGAACAAAGGCGACACCGTTATTATCGTCAGCCGGGGAAGCGCGGTACTGGAAGTACATAAATGGGGAGGGATTTCGTAATGGGTATCGCGGTTACGATTGTCATTCTGGTCATTGTCGTCGTTATTGTCGCGCTAACGGTTAAAATCGTGCCGCAGCAGCGCGTAGGAGTGGTGGAACGGCTGGGCCGCTTTAACCGGCTGCTGACGCCGGGCATCAATATTCTCATTCCGATTATCGATCAGGTCCGCACGTACCACGATCTGCGCATCCAGCAGGCGAACGTGCCGCCGCAAACGGTTATCACGAAGGACAACGTGCAGGTGCAGATCGACACGATCATTTTTTATCAGGTTACCGGGCCCGAGCAAGCGACGTACGGCATTACCGATTACGTGTACGGGGTTCGCAACATCAGCACGGCGACGATGCGGCAAATTATCGGGAAGATGGAGCTTGACGAAACGCTTTCCGGCCGGGAAAAAATATCGACGGACATCCGTATAGCGCTGGACGAGGCGACGGAAAAATGGGGCGTGCGCATCGAACGCGTCGAGGTCATCGACATCAAGCCGCCGCTCGACATTCAGGAAGCGATGGATAAGCAGATGAAAGCCGAGCGCAGCAAACGCGCGATTGTGCTTGAGGCGGAAGCGGCCAAGCAGGATATGATCTTGCGCGCGGAGGGCGACAAGCAAAGCAAGATTTTGAAGGCGGAGGGTGACAAGGAAGCGAGAATTCGCGAAGCCGAAGGTCTTCGTCAAGCGCAGGAGCTCGAGGCATTGGGGCAGGCGAAGGCGATCCAAGCGGTTGCCGAAGCCGAGAAAACGCGTATCGAGCTGATTCGCAGCGCCGGACTGGACGACAAGGTGCTGACGTACCGCTCGCTGGAGGCGCTGACCGATATTTCGAACGGGCCCGCGAACAAGGTGTTCCTGCCGACCAAAGCGCTGGAGACGCTCGGCAGCATCGGCGCGATCGGGGAAATGCTCAAGACGGACAAAAAGGAATAATAGCAAACGGCGGACCGCTGACGGTTCGCCGTTTTTTGGCATGCAAGGAAGGTTCTCTTTCTCATGACGGAGCAGAACCGGTGTCCTCAAGCATGCTGCAGATCATACAACATTTAGACGTTAGAGGGGGGCTGAACAAATGCAATGTTGTAATTTTTGCAGCAATTTTGGCGGAAAAGGGATCGTTACGAGAAACGTTTAATCTTCGTCCGGCTCCGTTATGTACGTGCATGCGAAGCGTTCTACGCCGGGATACTTTTCGCCGAGGCTCTCGATCATAAATCCGATGCTGCGGTAGAAATCGACAGCTTCCTCGTCGGTTTCCGCTATGATCTTGGCCGGATTGTGCTGAAACAGAAGCTCGAGCACGATTCCTCTGCCGTAGCCTTTTCCGCGTTCCTCCGGAACGACCGCGATATGCTTGATTTCCATGACACCGGCTTCATCCAAACGGAATCCGGCCAGGCCGACGAGCGCGCCCTCGTTTTCGTAGCCTGTGAGGTGAGCGCGATCCTCATGCTTGTAGGTATCCACGGCTTTTTGCACCTTCTCGGGATCCGGGAATATGGCAAGACCCAGCAGCTCCTGCACCGCGGGTTCTTCCAGCCTTGCTTTTAAATCGATCAACATAGGTAACTCTCCGTTTCCGTTATGGTCAAATCGGTACATGCTTTCCGCTTAGTATACATGCTTTTCGGGGCGGACGAAACCTCTGCTGCCGTTCGATGAAAGCCGCAGCAAGCGAGCGGATCGAAATCTTTGGGCAGGATGGATTCAACTTAGCGGGCTCCGAGCGTGCTATTGCGTTTTTGCGGAGTATGCCACAAAATACAACTAACATAACAAAAAGCAGCCGATTCAAGCCGGCCGCTTTTGAACAATGGAGGCATTTCCATGAGTCAACGCTATCGAATTACAAGAGCGCTTCAGGAAAATGAAAATTCGGCGCAAATCATATCTTTGGAAGAATGCAAACGGTATTTTGCGACCAAGCCCGATTTTGCCTATACATCGGTGTTTACGGTGACAGGCGCTACCAGCATGTCCATTGAGGGAGATTTTTTCATGTGGAGCTGCGGCGATGCGAAGATTCCATTCCGGCATTATCAGGGAGATATATACGTATCCGGCGCCAATGAAGCGGTGATCCCCAAGATGATCGAGGTTGCGGGCGAATTGGGTGCGGATGTGCTGGAAGGATAGCTAGCGGCACACGATTGAGGGGGAGCTTGCCCGGCGGCAGCCCCTCTTTTTTTAGGTCCTGCAACCAAGCTCTTCCATAATTCGTTATAGTATTGGAAACCAAAATTTGTACCGTATGCTCGTAGGAGAGGCTGGCTAGGGCTAATGAACAGACTATTCGAAATACGGAAAGCAATCGACGGACTCTCCTCGCGGGAAGCGAAGCAGCTCCTCATGCTGATCATGCTGCAAATGGACTTGGACGAACCGAATGACGAGGCGAAAGCCGGTCTATATGAAAAGGTGAAGGAGCTTTACAACGAGCTTCTCGGCCTCAAAAATCGAATGGAGGACGGGGAGCCGAACGCTGCCGCCTCTACGGTGCATATCGTGTTCGGAGATTCCATTGCCGGAAGCTTGAAATTAGCCATAAAGCAGCAGGGATGTGCGGATACGAACAAAGTGATTTGCTTCCGCGATCTATTTTCAATCGGTCCGCTGTGGCGGCTTCATGAGGAAGCCGGGCGTTTAGAAAGAAGCCGGTGGTTCAGAGACAATATTAACGATGGCTGCGAGGATGGTGATCGTGATCGTGATGATGAAGCCTATTATCATAAAATATCAGAGCAATTTGCGAAAATTCCCGCTGAAGCGTCCGTCGTGATATGGAGCGGTCATAACGCCCACGAACAAGTCGGGTTGCGGTATGCCGTTTATTTGCTAAGGAACCGTCGGAATGACATCGTTGTTTTTGATGCGGCGGAGGCTTGTCAAAGAAGGTTCAACACGGTCGAACGTTCAATCGACTATTTACATGCCGGAGAAATCCACCCAGAAAAGCTGCAGGCTGTTTTTGGGGAAATCCAAGAAGGCGGACCTCTCGCACACGAAACAAGACAGCTGCTCGAGCAGGAATGGCTATCCCTTGCCGAACACCATGAGGTGCTCCGTATATGGACGGGAGAACGGATACGGAACGTCGATGAACATTATTTCGATTCCTATCTGCTGGAAACGGTAGAGAAGCTGCATAACGACGATTTTATTAAGGCGGCCAGGGTAATTGGCGAAGCGCTCGGATATTGCGAGCAATATATCGGCGATAGCTATTTGGAATATCGGCTGAGACACCTCATCTATAGTGGCCGCTTGGAAATCAAGGGAGTACCGCGAGCGATGAGATATTATAGCGTACGGCGCAAATTTTATTGGAAGCAGGCGAGAACGATGAACTATGTGGCATTGGGCGATTCGATTACCGCTTTTCGCCCGGGCGTCAAGACGTACTTTGAACGGCTGCAGGAGAACGGAGCGGAGCTCGGCTTCGCGGAGATGACCAACAGCGGCGTGCCCGGCTGGAACACGGCGAATGTGCTGGCCGATCTGGACAGCAAATGTCTCCGGCTGAACCCTTCGGTCGTCACGATCATGCTCGGTACGAACGATCATGCGATTTACAAAGGAACGGACGCTCCGGCGGTATCGGAGGAAAGCTACGAGAGGAACCTGCGTCAAATAATCGACCGGATTCTATCGGTAGAAGGAGAAGACGGCGTCCGTCCTGCAAACCGAGCCGTCATTTTGATGACGCCTCCATTTGCGTCAACGCATGTCAACGTAGCGGGAACGGACGTCAGCCAGAGCCGGTTGCTCGCGTACTGCGAGATCGTCAAAAGGCTAAGCCGTGAGAAAAGCACGGGCTTGGTCGACGTGAACACGATTACCGGCGAAGCGGCCGGGTGGGATGACGACCGTTATTTTCAGACGTTTACGGATAAGAACGACGGCGTTCACTTAAACAGCGAAGGCCAACAAATCCTTGCACCGCATGTCAGAGAGGCCATTATCCAAGCCTTGGAGGCTATCCGCAAATAGGCAAAAGCCGGTCGTCCCTAGCGGACGGCCGTTTTTTTTGCGTAAACCCGTCGCAATCAGCCCGGCCAAATCTCGAGCTTCGGCCACAGCGTCCGCCAGTTTTTGCCGGCTGCTCTAGCTTCGTAGTAGGCGGGGTCTTTGAACAAGGGGCTTTTCCTGACCCGCAGCTCGAAAATGTCTTCAAGTCCATACGGGCTAAGGAAGGAAATCCGGTCGTCCTCTTCGAGGCGGACGGCGATGGCCGTAACCGTTTCCGGCCAATGGCTGATGGCGTCTTCCACCGAGCGGTAAGGGGCGTCGCCGTTGCGGATATGCATTCTCGCCTGATTTTTGACGGACCAGACAGCGGTGCCCGTCTGCCGCGCCAGCCGTTCCTCGTATTGCTTCTCCAGCCGTTCGTCAGTCTCGTCCGCGTCGTAATAGATGATGTCGATATCGTTGAGCGGCGTACGGTGCTCGTAACCATGTAGACGATCCCACAGGTAGTTTCGCACGTAGCCTGCGGCTGCGTACCAGTCCGGCAGATTCAGCTGCCGCAGCATGCGAAGCTCGTTCATCATCTCGGCATTGCTTCGTATAAGCTCCAGAAAGGTATCGGTGTAACGGGTCACTCGGCATTCCTCCTTGTCGGATCGTTCGTTTCATTGTCGGCATATAGCGCCAGCAGCGTCAGATAGGGGTCGCCGGTCAGCCCCAACGCCCGGGCGAAGGCGGGCTCGGTTTTGACGCCTCCCGTCTTCAGTACGCGAACGGCGCTTTTGAGCGCCTCCCCGTGCTCCTGCAGCAGGCGGTGTTCGACGACCATGTGCCGAAAACCGTTCTGCCCGGTTACCGGAACCGGCTGCCCGAACAGCTCGATGGGCCATTCGCCGGCGGTAAAGTTGATTTTCACGCGCGGGATCCCGTCTACGGTGCGCCGCACGCAGGCGAAGCCGTCCAGATGGCCGTACAGGCTGCGGACAAGGCGCTCGAAAGCGTCGAAGTCGCGCACCTCGCAGACGATATCGAGATCGCTTCCGGGCACGTCGATATCGAGCGGCACCGTACCGGCGAGAAGCGGGGTGAACGCGCTCAACTGACGCAATAGAGCTAGGCTTTCCAGCACGTCGTAGGCATTCTTCTGCCGCTCGTTTCCTGCAAGCAGATAGGTAATGTCCGACCAATCCGGCTCCATAGGGCTTCCTCCGTTCGTGTTCTCTTTTCTGCCGAAACGCTTGCGCTTATAATGGTAACAAGTAAGGGGGAGCGGCTGGGTTGGCTCAAAAAAGACAGATGTTCAAAGGGATGCTCGGCGTCCTATTCGCCGCGGTAATCGCTATTTTCGTACACGAAGCGCACTCGATTTATTTGGAAATCGGGCCGCGGCAAAATCTTTACAACAAAGCCGCCGACACGGCGCTAACCGGCGAGCGGATCGGCGGGCTTGTCCTGCTCCAGAGCGTAAGGACGATTACCCCTGCGCTTCTCCTGCAGCAAGGTCATGACGACTACGACTATTACAACGGCGCTAACGGCCTTACGATTGCCACCGGACGGGGAAGCGAGGGCATAGTCCGCATCGCCGCCGCGCGCGAGAACCGAACGGCCAAAGGCATCGGGATCGGCAGCAAGCGGGAGGACGTCATAGCCGCTTATGGGAAAGGGTATTACAAACGCAGCGAGCAGGGCGCTTCCGTCATCGGTTACGTCGATAAAACGGCGGGACAAACGCTGGAGTTTTGGCTTTTGGAGGGCAAAGTAGCGATGATTCGGCTCGATTCCGCCGATATGGAATGAGCGGATCTCATCGCAGGCTCTATTTCAGCAGCTTACGGAGGAAGACGTTCCCCTCCCACTGCGGACCGTAAGTATCCGGCAGCGTTGCGACGGGAACAAACCCGTTTTTGCCGTAAAAGGCTATTACGTCGTAGTCCTCCGCGTAGGCCATCATGAACATGCAGTATACGCCTTTGTCTCTAAGATAGTTTTCCGCGTACTGCAGCAGCACCGATCCGTAGCCTTGCCTCCGGTATTCCGGATAAACGCCGATATCGAGCACCTCGGCTCTCATGCCCAGCGCGGGAATTCCTTCCGGCGCCTCTTCGTGCAGCACGGCGACTAAGCCGGCCGGCCGTTCGCCATCGATATAGTAAGCAAAAAATTTCACGCCCCGCAAGTAGTGCAGCCTTATTTTGCGCTGCAGCCATTCGGCATGATTCGGGTTGGCGATATTCAGCTTCGTATGCTCGATTTCGGCCATTAAACCGAAAAAGGGGGCAAACGCCGACTCGGAAATCTCTTTAAACAAGGTCATTCTCCTTCGAACGATTAGTAAGGCGGACGGAATGCTTGCCGCCAACGGACCGCTCATTCCAGTTTACGCCGCCAACCGTCCCTCCCTGAAACGAAACTTCGCCTATAATCGTTTTTTCTTGTCAAGTAGAGGGTGTCCGTAACCTACAGCGCCCCTTTTACAGAGCAGCCTTAGTCCTAGTCCCCCATGTAGCGCCGCTTGCGGTATTCCGAGGGAGACAGCCCGTACTGCGCCGAGAACTGTCTGGAAAAATAATGGATCGACGGATAGTCCAGCTGCTCGGCGATCGAGGTGACGGAGCGGTTGCTTTCCAGCAGCATCACCTTTGCCTTCTCCAGCTTCAGCTTCACGATGTACTGCTGGGGAGACATGCCCGTCGTCTGTTTGAAAAGCGTGTGGAACTGCGATTTTTGCAAGCCGCTCTCCCGCAGCCACGCGTCGTAATCGGGCAGCTGCCCGGGGCTTTCCGCCGCATGCTCGACGATACGCCGAATCCGGTAATCGGCGTTTCCCTTGGGTGCCGCCGCGATCCGGTGAAGCTGCAGCAGCCAGCCGTACAGCAAGGCGTTCGCCGTTTGCTGCCGGTAAGGCATCGGCTCCTGCTCGAACAGCCTGGACAAGTGAAGCAGGTCGTCCGAGAGTCTCGGGAACGGCTGCAGACTCATATGCTCCGGGAGGGCCTCCAGCTCCGCGCACGGCTCGATACCGCTCATCGCCTGAGACTCGAAGGTCTCGTAAGCATAAGCGAAATGCCTGTCCTCCGCGGCCCTCGGCTCCCACAGATCGAAGTAAACGTTATAAGAGAGCATCGGAGCGGCTTCGTCGTTGATGAAGGTATGAGGTACGCCGGGCGGAATCAGGAGCAGATCGTTCTTCTCCGCCGGATAACGCTTGTTCCGGATCGTGACGGCGCCTTTGCCCTCAATGAACAAATGGAGCGCATAACGGTAGCCGTAGCGGTACGTTTCGTGAAATGTACCGTGGAAACGGTACGGGTGGGCGTTGCGGATTGCCGGTTTGATCTCGCTAAGCAGCATCGCCTTGCATTCTCCTTTGTACCGGGTTCTGTTGCTTCTGATTTTACTAAAATTATGCCGCACGGCATAGCGCGAACATGAAGAGGGCATATAACGAAAAAAGGACCCCGAAGGGTCCTTTGCTGCAGCAATGGCAGGGCATCGCAAGATGACTTGGGCGCCTTGTCGTCGCCTCGCGATGGAACGGCTAATCGACGGTCAGCACGACCTTCCCGCGCACGTGTCCGGTAGCGACCTCGCGGTGAGCGTTGGCGGCCTGTTCGAGCGGGAACGACTTCCAGATGTGGACGCGGAGCTTCCCTTGCCCGTACAGTTCGGCAAGCTCGGCTAGCCGAGCGGCCGACCGCTGGCTGCGAATGCCGCGAATGCCCATCTGCTCCGCTAGTTCGAAGGCGGCGATCGTGCCGATACGGTTCCGGTCGCTCACCAGTTCGACCGAAGCATGCACGGCTTCGCCGCCGACGGCGTCGAATGCGGCGCTCACGCCGTCAGGCGCGAGGGCGCGCACTCTGTCGACAAGGCCTTCTCCGTAGGCAACGGGGATAGCCCCGAGCGAACGGAGGTATTCATGGTTCCGTTCGCTGGCCGTTCCGATCACCGTAGCTCCCCAAGCTAGAGCCAACTGGACGGCGAAGGTGCCGACTCCGCCGGCGGCGGCGTGAATCAGAACGGTATCGCCATGGCCAATGCCCAGCGTGCGCAATGCGGTATGGGCCGTTTGTCCGGAAGCCGACATTACGCCTGCGGCCTCCCAAGGCATGCCGGCCGGCTTGGACACGATCTGCTCGGCGTCGGCCACGACATATTCGGCATAGCATTCGAGCATCCTGAAGCCGATGACCTTGCTGCCGATCGAGAAGCCGGTTACCCCCTCTCCGATCTGATCCACTATTCCTGCGAATTCATTGCCAACGATTTGCGGAAACTGCACGGTTGCGCCGGGAGGCGTCCAACCGGTGCGAACAGCCAAGTCGGCCGGCTGGACGCCGGCGGCTTTGACGCGGACGCGAACTTGACCGGGCCCTGCCTGAGGGTCCTCGAACGTCATGACTTGCAGAACGTCAGGCGAACCGAAAGAGTGAAACCCTATTGCTTTCATCGATAATCCCACCTTGTTTGGGAGTGATTTGTTCGTTTGCATGCTTCATTCTATAATGGATGTGTCATAAATAAAAATATATCTTAATAGATCGTATATATGCCTTTCAGTATATGAATGAACGGGGAGGGCGCATGGAACTGCTGCAGCTGCACTATTTTCGTACGGTCGCCAGACTGGAACATATGACCAAAGCGGCGGAGGAGCTCCGCATTGCGCAGCCGGCCCTCAGCAAGACGATCGCCCGTCTGGAGGAAGATTTGGGCGTTTCGCTGTTCGACCGGCAGGGACGGCAAATCCGCCTTAACGCAATCGGCAAAGCGTTTTTGGAGAAGACGGAAGTCGCTCTGACGGCGCTTGAGGAGGGGCGTAGGGAAGCGGCCGATCTCGCAGGCTTGGAGAAAGGACGCGTTTCCTTGGCGACCTCTACCTTGAACCGGTTATCCGAGCCGTTGAGCGCTTTTCGCGTTTTGCATCCGGAGGTCAATTTTCGCATTACGCAGGCTTCCATGGAAGGGCTCGCGCAGCTGGCAGGCAGCGGCGAGATCGACTTCTGCTTTACCGCAATGCCCATCGAACGGCCCGGAATCCGGGAGATGCCCGTGCTCCAAGAAGAGATTTATTTGGCCGTGCCGCCCGGCCACCGGTTTGCGGAACGCCGCAGCATCAGCCTTCGCGAAGTCGCCGAGGAGCCGTTCGTCGGCTACAAGGCGGGATGCTTTTTTCAGAGTCTGAACGATGCGATTTGCCGGGAGGCGGGAATCTCCCCTACTATCGTGTGCGAAGTCGACGAGCCTGCCGCGGTAGGCAGCCTCGTTCGCGCCGGTCTTGGCGTCGCTATTGTGGGAGCCTGCAAGAAGGACGACCGCGCGTATCTCCCCATGCTGCATATCGAAAACCCCGTATGCCGGCGCACCTTCCGGCTGGCCTGGCACGAAAACCATTATTTATCGAAGGCGGCCCGCGCGTTCCGCGATTTTGTCGCAGCGTATTACGCGGACCCCATCTCTTCTGAAGTCTCCGGAATAAAAGACAAATAAACGGAATGACCTCTCAATACAGGATGACGGCGGCTTGATACAATCGGAGCATGAAGTCAACGTATCCGATCGATCGAGGAGGAGAAGCCGGAATGGCAAACCAGGCAGACAGTCCGAAGGAAGCGGTTGTGGAGGGGCAAGCGAGGGGCAGACGGGGGAAAGCGAGCCTTAACCCGAGGCAGGAGCCGGACTATCGGATAAATACAGGGAGTTTATCGAGCGAACAGCTGGCGCATTACGACCGAGAAGGGTATTTGGTGCTTGCGGATTTGCTGACGGAAGCAGACATGGCTGCCGTGAAGCAGGCGATGACGGACAAAGTGTCGATGATTGCGGATGAGCTGTTTGCAGACGGGCTGATTGCGGATAAGCTGGAGCATCGCCCGTTTCCGAACCGGCTTGCCGAGCTGTTCGAGGGGCTGACCGACCGGCACTTTCTGAAATACGGCCGCAGCTGGCGCGACCGGCTTCCCGGCTATTACGATCTTCAGGCCAATTCGAAAATTTTGGATGCGGTGGAATCGCTGATCGGTCCCGAAATATTCGTAAACCCGGTTTACAATGTACGGCCTAAAGTACCGCGCGTAGCAGCGGGAGCGGTGCCCTGGCATCAGGACAAGTCGTATTGGCCGGACGCGAATGCCAACCCGGTCATCACCGTCTGGATTCCGCTCGTCGATGCGACGCTGGAAAACGGCTGCCTCCATATCAAGCCGCGGACGCATAAGAAGAAGCTGCTTGACTGGCATCATGAAACGGAGACCGGCACCGGCTATACCGCCTTGCACGAGGAGCAGCTCGGCAAACGGAAGACGGTCGTGCTGCCGGTCAGCGCCGGGTCGGCTATTTTGTTCAACGACAGAGTGCTCCATATGTCGACCCCGAACTTGTCGAACTCGGTGCGCTGGAGCGTCGATCTGCGCTACCAGCCGACGGATCAGGACCCGATGCCGCAGCACGGCGCAGGCTTCCTTGGCCGCAGCCGCAAGCACCCGGAGCGGGTCGCGACGCTGGAAGACTGGCTAAACAACCGGCCGGAGCATCCGGCGGAATAATAAGCAGGAAGCACGGATTGGCTTATCCGGTGAAGGGATGTACAGCGCTTTTTAGATGCTGGTGGTTGTACCGGAATAGCGGATTTCTGAGGCGTTATCATGCCCTATTCGACTGTAGAAGAAATCGTGCCCCTAAGGGAAGGCAGTCCTAGACTTCATAAATCTAGGGTTGTCTTTTTTGCTTTCAAGAAAGGAGAACGCCAAATTGAAAAAAAAGGCCGTTATATTAGTTGCAAATGCAACTGATCACTCCTATACTGTAAATAGTAGCAAGTGCAACTAATTACATGAATGATGCACAGAAAAGGTAGAACGTATGCCTTTGCGCGATCTTTCGGCACGAAGCCGAGCATTCGAAAGACGCCAAAGCCGTGTCGTGGTTCGCCCGCAGTTATGCGGCGCAGCCGCACACTGGGGGCTGTGCGCGTCTACGAAAAATCAGCGGAAGGGTGGCTTTTCGAACATGCCCGAACACAAATATACGATTCCTAGATGGATTTCGCTGCTGTACCGGACCGGCCAGACCTATATCGGCAACCGGCTGAAGCACCATGAGGTCGGCAAGGGACAGTTCATGTTTCTGAACGCGTTATACCGGGAAGACGGCTTAAGCCAGGATGAAATCGCCGACTATTTACGAATCGATAAAGGAACGACGGCCAAAGCGCTCAAGAAGCTGGAAGAGCAGGGCTACGTCACCCGGCAGGCGCGGGAGGACGACAAGCGGTTTAACCGGGTCTTCCTGACAGCCGCAGCGCTCGAGATCAAGGACGAGGTGCGGGGCGTTCTGACCGATTGGCGCAGCTTGCTGACGGAAGGTTTTACGGAAACCGAGAAGGAGCAGGCGCTGACGCTGCTCGAGAGAATGGGCGACAACGCCGCGCGGTACATGAAGGAGGCGCCTTCCCAGCGGGAAGAGGAAGACGTTGCGGGCAGGGAGGGGAAGCGGCCATGAACCTCAAGCTCGCCGGACAGCGGCTGATCGACAACAACTTTCACGCGCTGACGCACCGGAATTACCGATACTTCTGGCTCGGGCAATGCGTATCACTAATCGGCACCTGGATGCAAAATATCGGGCAGGCCTGGCTCGTTCTCACTTTAACGGGTTCGCCGTTCCTGCTCGGCCTGATCGGAGCCGTTCAATTTATTCCGGTTACCTGCCTGTCCTTGTTCGCCGGCGTCGTCATCGATAAATTTCCCAAAAAACATATTTTGATCGTCACGCAGTCCGTTTCCATGTGTCTGGCGCTAACGATGGCTTTATTGGTGTTCACCGATACGATCCGGTACGGCCATGTCGTGGCGCTCGCCCTGCTGCTCGGCTTGACCAACACGTTCGATATGCCTACGCGGCAGTCGTTCAATATCGAAATCGTCGGCAAGGACGACTTGATGAACGCGATTGCGCTCAATTCCACGACCTTTAACCTGGCGCGCATTCTCGGTCCGTCGATCGGTGCGGCAATGATGGCGCTGCTCGGCACGGGCTGGTGCTTCCTGCTGAACGGGCTGAGCTTTATCGCCGTCATCTATGGGCTTACGCGGATCAAGACCGTTCCTTATGTGCGCGAAGCCAAGAAGGGCGCGGGCGTCTTCAAGGAAATCAAAGACGGCATATCCTATATCGCCGGCGACAAGCTGCTCTCCCAAACGCTGCTGCTGGTGGCCGTCGTAGGGACGCTCGCTTACAATTTCAGCGTGCTGATTCCCGTCTTTACGAAGGAAGTGCTTCAGATGAAGGAGCAGACGTACGGCGTGCTGATGTCCTGCCTCGGTGTCGGCTCGTTCGCCGGAGCGCTGACGATGTCCTTTCTGAGCAAAAAGGGTCCGCGGCGCAAGCTGATCCTATTCAGCTCACTTGCCTTGTCCGTCTTCTTGATCGTGATCGGACTTACGCGGCTGCCGTGGTTAACCGGACTGTTTCTGGCTTTGACCGGCGTCTCGACGATTCTGTTCGCGACGAACAGCAATTCGACGCTTCAGATGCATGCGAAGGACGAATACCGCGCCAGGGTCATGAGCATTTACTCGCTCGTGTTCGCGGGCTCTACGCCGGTAGGAAGCCTGCTGGCCGGCTACGCGGCGGATCATTTCGGCGCGAACGGCGGCTTCATGATGTGCGGGGCGTTATGTCTGATTTTATGTTTGACCGTCATTTGGCTGTTCCGCAAACGCCCGGAGACCGTGAAGAGCGGCGAGCCGGCCGACGCACAGCAAACGAAAACCGCCTGAGCGAAGGCGGTTTTCGCGTATTTGCAACATCCGTTGCCCCGGCTTCGTTATATATCCAAGAGCCAGGCACATTCTTTTCCTCCCCCGTTTTATGGTAAAATGGGAGTGATTTTGCGGAAAGGACTTGCTGCGGACTATGAATAAGCATATTTTGATTGTCGACGACGACAAGTCGATCGCCAATCTGGTCGAAATTTATTTGCATAACGAAGGCTATGAAGTGACGAAAGCGCATGACGGGCACGAAGCGCTGCGACTGCTGGCCGATAAATCGTTTCATCTCGTCATTCTTGACATCATGATGCCTGGCATGGACGGGCTTGAGGTGTGCCGGGAGCTGCGCCGCGAGCAGGCGATCCCGATTCTGATGCTGAGCGCGAAGGCGGAAGACGGAGATAAAATTCTCGGACTCGTGACCGGGGCGGACGATTATTTGGTCAAGCCGTTCAATCCTCTCGAGCTGCTGGCGAGGGTCAAATCGCTGCTGCGGAGGACGTACGGGCTGAATGCGCAGCTGACGCAGCCGGGCGGAAGTGATACGATCGATATTCATACCGTGCAGATCAACAAGGCAACGCATACCGTCACGGTAGAGGGAAGGCCGGTAAACCTGACTTCGCTCGAATTCGGCATTCTTCACCTGCTGGCCAGTAACCCGAACCGGGTATTCAGCGCGGAGGAGCTCTACGAGCGCATCTGGAAAGAGAAGTATTACCAATCCAATAACACGGTCATGGTCCACATCAGCAACCTCCGCGACAAGCTGGAGAAGGAGACGGGCGGCGTCAAGCTGATCCATACCGTATGGGGAGTCGGATATAAGCTTGTTCCGTAAACTGTTCTACAGCATCCGCTGGAAAATACTATCGATCGTGCTGATGAGCGCCGTTCTGGCGATCGGCACAACGCTTCTGCTCATTCCGGCCCTGCAGATCGCTTCGCGAATCGGGCTGTTCCCTTTTACCGATATCGTACGGACGCTGACACAGACATACGATTTTTCGGTATTTCTGCTGCTGGCGCTGACGGCGTTCTTCTTCTTTATCGTCTATATGCTGATTCTCACCCAGCGGATGATCCGGTATCTGGTCAAAATTACCGAAGCGGTGCAGCAAATCGCGGACGGCCGCTTCGACAGGCGCGTGCCGGTCAACTCGAAGGACGAGCTCGGGGAGCTCGCCGAAAATATTAACCGGATGACGATGCAGCTCAAGACCTCGCTCGAAGAGGAGCGGCGCGCGGAGCGGACCAAGGCCGAGCTGATCACGAACGTATCGCATGATCTGCGGACGCCGCTGACTTCGCTGACCGGCTATTTGGGCTTGATCGAGCAGGACCGCTACCGCGATGAAGTAGAGCTCCGGCACTATGTGCAAATCGCTTATGAGAAATCCCAGAGGCTGACGGTGCTCGTCAACGACCTGTTCGAGTATACGCGCGCCAGCGGCGGCGGCATCAAGCTGAACCGCTCGGCGATCAACCTCGCCGAAATGCTTGGCCAGTTGACGGTTCAATACCGTCATCCCCTGCAGGAAGCGGGGCTGGAGGCGCTGCTGCACGTTCCGGAGACGAAGGTGATCGTTCCCGCAGACGGCGACAAGCTGGTGCGCGTATTCGAAAATCTGCTCGTCAATGCGATTCATTACGGGAATCAGGGCAAGACCGTCGACGTTCACGTGCGAACGGAGGCTTCGGCGGCCATCGTCGAGGTTGTCAACTACGGCGAGCCGATACCGGAAAGCGATATTCCTCATTTGTTCGACCGGTTTTACCGGGTGGAGAAATCGCGGGCCGAGCATACGGGCGGTTCGGGACTCGGCCTTGCCATCGCCAAAACGATCGTCGAGCTGCATGGCGGCGTCATTACGGTGCAAAGCGACCGATGCCGGACCAGCTTCGAGGTGCGGCTGCCGCTAGGCCTGCGCAGATAGCCGCATGGCCGCACGATGTTTGCCGAATGGTAGCGGCAGGTTTACAAGAAAAGAGACCGAGAGGAGAACGGATGACAATGGGCAAAATCGGGCTTTGGGAGAACGCCGAGCCCGGCGTGAGGCGCTGCATTTTGGACGCGGGCAAAGGGATCATGATGATGGAGGTTCATTTCGAGGAGGGCGCGCAAGGATATGTGCACAGTCATCCGCATGAGCAGATGACGTACTGCTTGAAGGGCAGCTTCGAATTCACGATCGACGGCGTCGTCCATTCGCTGAAGGCTGGAGGAACGATTTATATTCCAAGCGACGCCAAGCATGGCTGCAAGGCGCTCGAGCCGGGCGCGCTGCTGGATGCCTTTACGCCGCTGCGGGAAGATTTGCTGGGACAACGCTAAGGAATCGGAAAAAGCCGGGTGAACGAATATTCACGCCGGCTTTTTTGCGGTATGGAAGCGAGTTTTACGAACCCTTACTAACTGCGCTGAACTGCCGAAATAACGACTCCCCAATCCGCTAACTCTGATGTTTCGGTAAACCGGTGATCCTTAACGCCTTCCCGATCCGTTATTATCGATCGAACTCAGGCACGCAATTGCGGTCCCCTGCTTTCGGCGTTTACCGGCCTGCTGCCGGCCAGTTTTTTATTCGCCTTCACGATTAAATAGGGTAGAATCCCAACGGCTATGATACCGAATAAAAAGCCGAAGGCGATGGATTTCGCCATTTTAACAAATTCCATAACTCCCATCTCCATTTGCGAACAAATCAACGGATTACCCACGCTTTTTGTCGCCGCTTCACATATTCTGTGGTGTGAATGATTTTTTTTCGGACCTTCTTTTTGAAGGTCTCTTTTTTATGATTAGGTTCATGTCGCAGCCTCCGGTGCTAGTAGGAATTCCTTGCATTAAAACAACCAAGTGACCCAGTAGGAAAGAATGACCAGCGTAAAGATGGCGGAAACCGGAATGACGACGGAGGTGACCTTCAAATATTGCCCCCATGTGATTTTCACGCCGCCTTTCTTGATAATGTGCATCCACATCAAGGTAGCCAGCGTACCGATAGGCAAGAGGAGCGAGCCGACGTCGCTGCCGATGACGCTTGCCAGATAAGAGATTTTCAGCGTTAAGGGATCGAGTCCCATATTCATCAAAGTCAGCGTACCGACCATCAAGGCCGGGTGATTGTTGAACAAGTTGGACAAGACGCTCAGCAGCACGCCCATCATCACGCTTGCGTTCAGCAAGCTGCCCGACATGACCGGCTGGAGGAGATGAATGAGCCATTCCGTCAACCCGATGTTGTTCAAACCGTAAATGATCACGTACATACTGAAGGCGAAGATGAGAATATACCAAGGCGTTTTTTTGATCATGTCGGTGGGAGGAACCTTCAAATAGATCCAGCGCCAACCCAGCAATAAAGCGGAGCCGATAACGGCCATGAGCGAGACGGGGAAATGGATGTAGGAAGCGACGAACAGGCTGACGCGCACGCAGAAGACGAAGATCAAAATATTCCGCATAAACTTGTTGCGATTTTCCGCTTGATAAGCATCTTTCAGCGGATGGCTCCCCGGCATCAAATTCCATTGCGAGACGGGCGGCAGTTTCTTGGGAAGAACTTTGTAGAAAGTGGCGAACAGGAGACCCGCAAGCAGCACGAGGCCGAGCGATGCGGGAACGAACATCATGGCGGAGTGCATGTAGAGGTCCATATGAACGATCTTGAGCGCAATCAGATTGACGATGTTGCTAACGCCGATCGGCGCGCTGGAGGCCGTTGCGATCAAGGCTCCGGAGAGCAGATACGGTATTTTTTGATGGTTTTTAAGCCCCATGTTCTGCAGTAAAAGCAGCAGGATCGGCGTGGTGATCAGAATGCTGCCGTCATTGTTGACGAACAGCGTCATAAGAAAGCAGAACAGATTCGTCAGCCAGAACAGGCGAATGCCGGATCCCTTCGCTTTTTTCGTCAAGATTTCGGCGGCCCAGTAAAAGAACCCGAAGCTCTCGAGCACGATCGCCATGACGATCGTTGCCATAATCGTGATGGCGGCTCCGCTTATGGTTTCGGTTATTTGTCCCAAATCGGACATCGTAACGCTGCCGCTGAGAAGAACCAAAAGAGCGCCTGCGGTTGCCGGTATTGCCTCATTCACGTTCGGACGCCAGAAAATGAACCCGATCGTCAGGAAGAAGGTGCATACCGTAATGATGACCGTTAAATCATGCATGTGTTAACCTCTTTTCCAAGATCGATTTGTGTGCCTCTCTAGTAATCGATTCTACTTGCAAGAGCTTTGATCGATGTTCCCTACTTCTTTTTCATAGATGGCCCCCCTCGTGACCGTAATCGTTTTTATGTACTGTATTTATACGTACATGGCTTATAACTCGTACTGGTCGATATCCCTAACTCTATGAAAAACCATCTCCTATCATCTATTGATATTTATCAGGTAGTGACGCTTGACGGTTATTGATAGATGACCATTCCCTTTTTTTTTCGGTAGAATTCCGTGGAAGGAAGAGCGGGGTAGAGCCGAAAGGAAGGGGTCGACTGATATGGTTTTTCGTTGACAATGTATCTGCGGCATCTTGTCCTGACGAACGGCGCCTACGGGCAAAGGCTTGCGCAGATGGGGAAAGTCCTGAAGATCGAAACCGTCGTGCTCGATAGCGGCGAGGTGGCTCCTCCGGATCTTTCCCAGCTTTGAGGAGACGCTCGAACAGGATCGGGCGATCACTCACGTAGCCGTCGTCCACTGCGAAACGACTACGGGCATGCTCAATCCGATCGAACAAGTCAGCGAAATCGTCAAACGGCATCATAAGGTTTTCATCGTCGACGCAATGAGCAGCTTCGGCGGAATCCCGATCGATGTGGCGGAGCTCGGCATCGATTTTCTGATCAGCAGCGCGAATAAGTGCATTCAGGGCGTGCCCGGCTTCGGCTTCGTCATTGCGAGCATCGAGCGGCTGCAGGCCTGCCAAGGCCAGGCGCGTTCGCTTTCGCTCGATTTGTACGATCAGTGGAATCAAATGGAGAAAAATGAAGGGAAATGGCGGTTTACATCCCCGACGCATGTCGTGCGGGCGTTCTACGAGGCTTTGCGGGAGTTGGAGGACGAAGGCGGAATTAGGCGGCGTTACGAGCGGTACAAGGAAAACCAGCGGACGCTCGTACAGGGGATGGAGGAGTTGGGCATTCAGGCGCTGCTTCCGGCTGCCTGCCAGTCGCCGATCATTACGTCTTTCCTTTATCCGGAGAGCGGTTTTCATTTTCCTACCTTTTATGCCAAGCTGAAAGCGAGGGGCTTCGTCATTTATCCCGGCAAAATTTCGCAAGCCGATACGTTCCGGGTAGGCAATATCGGAGAAGTGACGGCTGCCGATATGGAACGGCTCTTGGAGGCGATCCGGCAAGAACGGTTCTGGTAAACAGGCGGCATGGAATAAGAGGGGCGGCGGCTATTCCCGGTTAGGAGGCCGTCGTTTTTTGTTTTCCAGGAAATGCCGCGAGGTTATTCCTGCGGATGCAGGCGCCCGCCCGTTTCGAGGGGATACCGCTATTGTCCGGGCTCCGGGTTTCGCGGCCTGTCCTTGCGGCTCCCCCGCAAGGCCCCGGCTAAGAGAAGCAGGACCGGCAGAAACAAACCGTACGAAATCGTATAGGGCACCCATGACTTTACATCCCAGGTTTGGGCGTACACAATGCTCGGATAGATGAAATGAGACAAGGTGATGAGCGCGAGTCCGAGCGGCATGACAATCGTCCGGTAATCGTTCAGCTTGAATGCCTGGGCAATCCCGTAAACGGCCGAATAATAATAGATGCACGTTTTATAGAACATGCCGGTAAACCAAATTCCCGCAACGACGGCCTCGAACCGCTGGAGGAAATCGAATACTCGGATTTTCCCGGCCAGCATAAACGATACGTAGGTCGTTTGCGCCGTTATATCGGCCCGCAGGACCAAAATATCGAGCATCACGATCAAGATCATGACCGTCCCTCCCGTAAGCGTTGCTGTCCAAAAGGATGTTTTCGCTTTAACCGGATTCGCCAGCTGGCTCGGAAAGATCATCAAAAGCACGATAAGCGGCAAGTAAGAGAAGCTGGTATAGGAGAGAGACGCTTTCAGGTGCGGTTTGATTCCCGTTTCCAGCACAGGACGCATGTTGTCGAAATCGATTTGCGGGAGTGTAAAGATGACCAGGATGAAAAATAGAACGACGACGATTGGAAACGCAAGCTCGGCGGAACGCCCGAGCGATTCGATGCCAAGTCGGGTTCCGATGACGACGATGGCGCCGAACAAAATATTGACGGCTTTGATCGGCGTCTCCGGCATGAGCTCCGTTGTCACGAAATTACCGACCCCCCAAATAACGGTGGCGGCGGCGATAATGCCGAAGCTGGCAAAAGAGAGCGAGACGATCGTGCCGAGCCACTTGCCCAACACTTCCAGGCTGATTTCGACAAGCGTCAGCCGGGGATACCGCATAGCAAGGGCTATATAGAGCAGCAGCAGGAGCGCGCCTTCCGCCATTCCGACGATCACGGTTATCCAGGCGTCCTGTTTGGCTTCAGCTGCCAAACCTGAAGGCGTGATCAGGATCGAGGTTCCGACCGTGAACAGGATGACCAGTATCATAAACTGCCTCGCGCTTATTTTCTCATTGCGATTCATTGCATCCCGCCTGCCTTATGATTGTCCGGATTTTTTGCGCAGCATAGCCACGAACAGGAAGAGTACAGGGAAAAAGAGGCCGTACGTTAGCGTATAAGGCGTCCAGAACAGGGAGACGAACGTATCGAAGTAAGGCTTATTCGGCACGAATATAATGGCAAGGTTGTACATGACGATAGCAAGCGGCAGCGTCAAGAATCGGTAGTTGGCCAGTCGGAACAAATGGGCGACACCTAACGATGCGGCATAGAAGCATACTGTAATTTTCGTGTAAATCGTCATGAACCAGAGGAAGGCGACGATGACCTCGATCCGTTCGAAAAAGTTGCCCACGCTTATTTTTTGAGCCAGCGCATAGCTCGGATACCCGTACATCGCGGTTAAGTCGTGGCCAAGCACAAGGATGCATACAGCCGTGAGCACGGTCAATAGGAATAGACCGGTCAAGATGCCGAACGTAAACGCTTTTGCCGCTTTGCGGGGCTGGTTGACATAAGGAAAAAGCATCAGAAGAATGACGGCTTCCTCTAGTACGCCTAAGATTCTCAAGTTGCCGCTCATGATCGGCTTCACGCCTTCTTCGAAGACGGGCCGAATATGCCTGATCTCGATCTGGGGCCAAATAAAGAGGATCAGGATGCAAAAGAGCAAAATCACCAATGGAAACAACAGCTCGGACGACCGGCTGATCGTTTCCGCTCCAAGCCTTGTCCCGATGACGATGCTTACCGTAAAAAGGATCAGAATCGATTCGATCGGCGTTTCCGGCATGATTTGCGTCGTCATAAAGTCCCCGAGCTCTCTCAGGATAATGGAGGCGTCGAAGAGAAAGAAGATGACGTAGAGGAGGGCTATCGGCCAGCCAAGCACTCTGCCGAGAATCACTCCGCCGTATTGGGTAATCGCTTGCCGGGGAAATCGTCCGGCAAGCGCCATGAACAGCAGGGCTGCAAGCAGCCCTTCTCCCAAGCAAAACGCCGCGCCGATCCATGCATCCTGCTTGGCCTCCGCAGCCAGCCAGTTGGGAACGTACAGGATCCAGTCCCCGACGGTAAAGAGAGTCACGATAATCATGTATTGGCGCGGGCTGATTTTCCCGTTATCAAGCATCTTGCTCACCTACTTTATCCTTATGGAGCATGGATTCCCCCGACATTACTTTAGCGGCTTGTAAATCAGGTCGCTTAGCGGTTTGTATACGATCGAAATCCAATCCAGCGGATTCGGGATCTTAACCTGAAGCGCATCCGCGACGGTCAGTCCCGCACCGAATACGAGCAATGCCCAGAAGATCCACAGTTCCTTTTTACGCTTCTGTTTCCGCAGCGAAGGAACCTCGACCGCGACGATCCCGACGCAGATCACGATAATCGATATGATCGGCCACATGTCGATCCGCTCCTCAGTCGTTTTTCATTTCCTGGATGAACGATTTCCCGATCTTGCCCGTACGGCGAAGCTTCACATCGATCTTCGGATTGATTTTCACCTTCGTGAATTCCTGATCCCAATCCTTCTTGACCGTTTTCCAGCGTTTGGGCTGATCGCGGTGCATCGCTTCCCCGAAACCGAAGATGTCCGACTTGTATTGGCTTTGAACCTTGTGTACGACCGATTCCACATATTTCTGTATCCGCTGCTCCGTTCTTTTCTCCAATTCATAGAGGGCCTTCGTTTGGGATAAGTCGATTTTGCACTCGACCTCGCTTACGTTTCCTTCGAGATGGATGACGATGTCGATCTCCGGGGTATCGCCGACATATTTCCCCTTCAATTTCGTTTTGGCGCGCAGCAGCTCGATGACAAGCTTTCCACCATCCGGACAAGTGACGTCTCCGACGGATTGGCTCACATTATCGATAACGAAGCTATAGCCTCTGCTTTCGCCCTCGTTCAACCAGCCGACCAGCCGATCTTCTTTAAAGACGCCGATGGAAGTATATTTGAGCAAGGCTTCGGGACGGATCACTTTGATATTTTCGTCTTTACCCGCTTTTTGCTTGTCTCCGTTAATCTCAAGGCCCGATAAGGCAGGCTGTTTGCCGTCGCTTATCAAAGCCGAGATAAGAGCATCCAAATGGACGCCGACCGAGGGAGACCAATATTTTTGCGACACTTCCAGCCCTCTGTACAATTTCTCCGCCGGCACTTTTTCAAGCGTGGTAAAAGTGCTCAGTATATTGACGGCTTTCGTTCCTTTCGCCACCGCGACGTAGAAATCCGGACGAAGCTCATGATCTCGGAGCAGCAGGTCCAGAACGTTGCGAATGCCTTCTTTGGCGAGCTCCTCCCCGATCACGAATATCCGGATATGGGCAAAATACAGCTTTCGCGGGGAGACGGTCGTCAATTTGCGAATGCCTTCATGGATCGTATCCGTTTCCGTGGCGAAGGTCGTAACCGGCGTACCGCCGCCGCCTTGTCCCTCCTGGTTCGCCATTTGGCCGGGATTCAATATTTGGGCGGAAAGCAGGTAGCGGTCTCCCGCCTTGTCGACGGCAAGCCCCGTAACGATCGCGATATCGTTCATTTCCTTTCGGCTCCAGCAGCCCGCTGAAAGCGCACAGATGATAACCAGAACGCACAAAGCCGTCGTTTTACGCATCATGACACACCACCAGACCGGTAAAATTACTTGGATTCCCCGTCCGGTTCGGGTGGACGCGTTTGCTGCCGGACGACATTGTTTTGACTGATTAATCGGGGGCGCGTACGCATCGCCCATAACGGCAGCCGGAATATCGTATCCTTCTGGTCGGCGGCGATCATGGGAGCGAGCGGGGCCATATAAGGAATCCCGAAGGAACGCAGGCTGCACAAATGCAGGTTGAGCACGATCAGGCCGACAAAAATGCCGAATAATCCGAAGCTTGCGGCGAATCCCATGAGCAGGAAGCGAAGGATGCGAACCGGAATCGATATGGCGAACGAAGGCAGAATAAAACTGGCAATCGCCGTAATGGATACGACGATGACCATCGCCGAAGAAACGAAACCGGCCCGAACGGCCGCTTCGCCAAGCACGAGTGCGCCGACGATCGAAATGGCGGGTCCTACCGCCCGCGGCATCCGGATTCCCGCTTCTCGCAGCAGCTCGAACGTAAATTCCATCAGGAACGCTTCCACCGCGGCGGGAAACGGAACCCTCTCCCTTTGTGCGGCGATGCTCGTCATCAGCGTTGTCGGCAGCATCTCCTGATGAAACGTCGTGACCGAAATGTATATGGATGGGGCAAGAAGCGTAATGAAAAAGGCAATGATGCGCAAAAAGCGGAGAAGTCCGAAATCGGATCTCTGGTAATAGTCTTCGGGCGATTGCAAAAATTGCGTAAATACGACCGGTACCAAAAGGACGACAGGGGTTCCGTCGACGAGTATGGCGATGCGGCCTTCGAGCAGATTGGCGGCGACCGCGTCGGGCCGTTCCGTGTTGTAGATCGTGGGAAAAGGAGTGATCGTCTCGTCCTGGATCAGTTCCTCGATGTTGCCGCTCTCGAAGATGCCGTCGATATCGATCCGCTTCAGTCTGGCGCGAACCTCTTCGACGATTTTGTCGCTGGCGATGCCTTTCACATACATGACCGCCACTTTGGTCTGCGTCACCCGGCCGATCGTTATCGTTTCCAGCCATAGCTTGGGGTTGTTGATTTTCCGCCGGATCAGCGAGGTGTTCGTGCGCAAGTTCTCCGAGAACGCTTCGCGGGGCCCGCGAACGACCGTCTGCACGGACGCTTCTTGGACTCCGCGGTCTTCAAAGCCTTTCGTTCCGGCAATGAAACCGTACTCGAAGCCGTCGACCAGGATGACGGTGTCCCCTGACAGGACAGCGGCGAATAAGGACTTATAATCTTGAACCTCCTTAAGATCGCCTAGCGTTAGGATAAATTCCTTCAGCAATGTCATCGTATTCCCCGAGGGAACGGCGTTACGGGAAAGATCGGCTTCCCTCGACTGAAGCATGACCGAATCCATGAACCGGTTGATGATCTCTTTATCCGCCATTCCTTCCGTGTAAACAATACCGGCCTTGATGCTTCCGGAAATGCCGATGCGAATTTCCCTGACGACCAGATCCGAGCTAAAGCCGAGCGTTTCTTTTATGGTTTGCAAGTTTGGCTGCAGGTCTGGAAGCAGCGGTGTTTCCGTCCCTGCGGCATGCTCCTCCGGCTTGCCGGTCTTCGTGCCGGTTGATGGACGTAGAAATTTTTTTTGCAGCAGACGCGTAAGCTTGCCCATCGTTCTGTCTCCTTACATCCCGGATTTCCATTGTTAGCGTTTGTTCGGAGGTGGAATTTTATACCGGGGCTGGATATTCCTTTAGATTTCTATAGATTAACTTAAGGAATTCTTTACGTTTACTTTTCGAATGCTTAAACGTTGTCCGGTATAGTGGTTCAAGCGGAAGGAAGTTCCGCAAGCCCATTAGCGAAGAGGTCGTTCAAGATGAAAAAATGGATCGTTGCGGCCGGGTGTCTGCTTCTCCTGTTTGCGGCAAGCGGACAATCCGTAAGAAATAGCGTCGTACACGCTTTTCAGCGGGTTGCCGGATCGGCAAACGGCGGCGGATCCTTGGACGCGCAGGATATAACCGGAGAAAGCGCCGTATTGATGGACGGGAAAACCGGGGAATTGTTATTCGCCAAAAAGGAAAGTCAGCGCATGTATCCCGCCAGCACGACGAAAATCGTTACTGCCCTGATCGCGCTGGAAAAAGGCAAGCCCGACGAGGAAGTAACCGTCGGCGCCGAGGTGCATCTGAAGGAAGCCGGCGAAAGCAAGGCGGGACTCAAGCAGGGTCAAACGGCGGCGCTGATCGATCTCGTCTACGCGATGATGCTGCCGTCCGGCAACGACGCGGCAAGAGCGGTCGCCGTACACTTGTCGCGGAGGTTGAGCGGCAACGGCAAAATGAGCGAGGACGAGTGCATCCGCTATTTCGCCAAGCTGATGAATGACCGGGCGAAGAAGGCAGGGGCGAAGGATACGAATTTCGTGAATCCGCACGGTCTGCACGACGACCGCCATGTGACGACAGCGCGCGATTTGGCGCTGATCGCCAAAGAGGCGATGAACAACGAGCGGTTCCGAACGGTCGTGCAATCGGCCGCCTATCCGGCCACGGTTTCCACCCGGGGCCAAGGAACCGTCAAGCTGGCGCTTGCCAATACGAATAAGCTGCTGCAGAAGGAGACGCCGTATTTTTATGCCGCTGCGAGCGGAATCAAAACGGGCTTTACGGATCAGGCCGGCTACTGCCTCGTCTCTTCTGCGGTCAAGGGAAATACCGAAGTGATCGCGGTCGTGCTGCACTCGACGGCGGAGGACGTTTGGCGCGATTCCAGACTGCTGCTGGAGAACGGAGGAAGGAAATGAAACGTTGGGAGAAAGCTGCAGATCGTAACGACCGCAAGCGGGAGCATACCGATCGGATTTCGGATTCGTCCGCGAGGGTGAGCGTGCTTAAGGACTACGAATGCTTTTGCTACAGAGTCGCGTTTTATTTGCTGATGGAAGAAGCGGAGGCGATCGTGGCGTCGCGCAAGGCGCTTGCGGAGCTGCTGCGCGACGACACTTTCTTTGAAGAGACGGAAGCGGTGCGGCGCCATAAAGTGAAACGGGCCGCAACGATACATGCGCTGAGCGTCAAGCGCGGGGTACTGCAGCAGCGGGCGGGATTTGCCGGATAACGGAACGCCGAACCGTCAATTGCGACTATATAGAAGTAGAGAGTGGAGGAAGCAAAATGATCGAAGTGAACGCAATCAGCCATCAATTTGCAATCGGCAAGAAAGGGAAGGAACGCGTCATTCCCGTTCTTCATCATATCGACATGCGCGTGGAGCAGGGCGAGGTCGTGGCGATCGTCGGACGAAGCGGCTCCGGGAAGTCGACGCTGCTCAATCTGGTTTCCGGATATATTCGGCCGACTTCGGGAGAAATCCGGGTCATGGGCAGGAACGTAACGAAGCTGAGCGAAGGAGAATGGGCGGACTTCCGGCTTGCCCACTTCGGGTTCATGTTTCAAAGCTTTCAGCTCATCCCGAGCATGACGGCCTTCGAGAATGTCGAGCTGCCGCTCGTACTGAAGGGGATTGGCCTCGAGCAGCGTAAAAAGAAGGTAAACGAGCTGCTGGACCGGGTCGGGCTGTCGGAGTGCGCCGGCCATTACCCGGGCGAGCTGTCCGGCGGTCAGCAGCAGCGGGTTTCGGTCGCCAGGGCGCTTGTTCTGAATCCGCCGATCGTGCTCGCGGACGAGCCGACAGGCAGTTTGGACAGCGAGAACGAGCGGCAATTGCTCGCCTTGATCGGTGAGCTGAACAGGGAGCAGGGGACGACCTTTCTTATTATTACCCATGACGATCAGGTCGCTGCCGTCGCGCATCGTACGGTGAAGCTTCAGGACGGGCGGCTTGTCCGCAGGCTGGATGGAAACGGTCACGTAGAAGCTCTGCCGGACGATCTCGGCAGCGTAATTCCGCTTGTAAGGTCATAAGCTAGGCAGGAAAAGGAGAAAAAACGATGAAATTTTCGGATCAGGTCCGGTTCGTCCGGCAAAATATGAAAAAGAACAAATCGCGTCTGTTCATGACCGTTCTCGCAACCGCAATGGGGTGCGCGTTTCTGATCGTGCTGGCTTCCGTCGGCTTCGGACTGCAGAAGAGCATCGTCGATAAAATGGTCGGCGACCGGCTTGTAACGGCTATAGAAGTTTGGGGCAAAGAAACCGGCGGTAAAATGGAGAACGCCATAAACGGCGACGATCTTCAATATTTACGCTCGGTGGAGCATGTCAAAGCGGTAACGTACCGCAATTTCCTGAAGCAAGGATTGAATAAAACGGTTGACGGTACTGCAGTCGCTGGAGGAGGCACGGTCGCCGTCGACTTTGAGGCCGAGGGGAAGGCCGGCTTCGGACTGAGCGAGGGCAGGCTGCCGCAAGGGGAGGATGAAGTCGTGATCGGCTACAACATCCGGGAGAAGGAACCGGAGCCTTCCGCTGCCGGCCAAGTCAGTGCGGAGTCCGCGCCAAGCAAGCCTGCAGCCGTTCCGGCGAAGGAATGGATCGGCAAGAAGATGCAGTTGGAGGTCCGGCAGTTCGTGAACGGCGCAGAACAGAAAACGCCGATGACCGTTACGATCGTCGGCGTAACGGGGGAACCGACGCGCGAATGGAAAAAGGATAATAATGTGTATATCGGGGAGCAGCTGCTTCAGAAGATCGAAGCGATAACCGGGACTCAGCTCGGGGAGATGCGCCAGCCGAACGCGCCTAAGGACATGCCGGCGGAGGATCAGCCGAAAGCGGTGAACGAGCCTCGTCAATATAGCCAGGTGCAGATCATTGCCGACAATGCCCAGAATGTAAAAGGCATCGGCGAGCAGATCCGGGAGAAGGGGTACTTAAATCATTCGATCGCGAGCGAGTTGAAGCAGGTCAATATGGTCTTCCTGATTATGAAGATCGGCCTCGTCTTTGTCGGCACGATCGCCGTTCTGATCGCATCGATCGGTATTTTCAATACGATGACGATGGCGGTGACCGAGCGTGCTCAAGATATCGGCATCATGAAGGCGATCGGCGCGCATCCGTCGGCGATCCGCCGCATTTTTCTCTTGGAGAGCGGCTTGATCGGCGTCTTCGGAGCCATCATCGGGATCGTCGTCTCGTACGTGCTGTCGGTCGCGGTGAACGCCGCGCTGCCGGTTTTGATCCAATCGTTCCTGGACGAGAAGGTACCGAGCGATTTCCGCTTCTCGCTTATTCCGCCGTTACTCGCAGTGCTGGCCGCCGTCATTTCGCTGGGCGTCGCCATTTTGTCCGGCTCCCGTCCGGCGAAGCGGGCGACCAAGGTCGACGTGCTGCGTGCGCTGCGGCGGGACGTATAGAACGTGCTCGATAAACAAGCATTTCCGGCGGAAGCTGCCGGAGATGCTTTTTTTTGGGGCATCGGAATAAGCAGCCGGCAATATTGGCAACGGAGGGAGTGTTGTAGATTCGGTAATGGGATGGATGATTCGCCAAGTCTCAATCGTTTGGACGATTTAATAAAGGAAATGGATTTAATGGTAAAGAAGACTCGAGCGGATTGAAATACAATATTCTCATAACAGGGACCAAATGCGATTGTGCCAGGCGGCAATCCGGTATTTGACGACAGTGGGGCGATCATCGCATTACGCACGACACATGTGGAATGAAGGATAACTTGATCCGATCCGGGAGGGATAGTCATGTCAAAGCTGAGATTTATCGTCGCAGGTACGGGCTGGGTGGCGGGGGAGTATTTAAAAGCGATTCATGCCCGCGAGGATGCGGAAGTATACGGAATCGTGAGCCAAAATACGGAGCATGCGAAGAAGAGGCTGGCCGAATTGTCCATCGATGCACGCATCTTCAGCCGTTTCGAGGATGCGGTGCAGGACGCGAATGCCGATGCCGTCGTGTTGTGCTCTACGCCGGACATCCGGGCCGAGCAGACGGTGCTGGCTGCGCGTCACGGCAAGCATATCGTGCTTGAGAAGCCGATGGCTTTGGACCGGAAATCGCTATGGACGATGGCCGATGCGATCGAGGCCAGCCAAGTGCAAACCGTCGTAGGCTTCGTCCTGCGCTGGAATCCGTCGTTCAAGAATACGAAAGCGCTTATCGAAGACGATGCGATCGGCCGCGTGTTCATGGCACAGATCGATTATTGGCACCATGTCGGTCCGCAGTATCCGCAGTACCGTTGGAGCAAGACCAAAGCGCTGGGCGGCAGCAGCATGCTGTCCGCAGGCTGCCATGCGGTCGACGCCGTCCGGTATTTCGCCGGCGATATCGAAGAAGTGACCGCGTACGGCTGCCGTACGTGGGCCGATTCCGACTACGAGTTCGATCCGAACGCCATCGCCATATTCAAGCTCGCAAACGGCGGTATCGGCAAGGTTTCCTCCTCCCTGGAGTGTAAAACGACATACAAGTTCAACGTACATCTGCTCGGCGAAAAAGGCGCGATACTAAACAACCAGTTGTACAGCCACAAGCTGCCGGGACAGACGGACTATGCGACGATTCCGACCATTTTGCCGGACAGCGGGGACGTTTCTCATCATCCTTTTGTCGAGGAAATCGATGATTTCGTGCAGGCGGTCCGTCATAAGACGAAGACGCGCTGCGATTTCTTCGATGCTCTGCAATCCATGGAAACGAGTTATGCCATTGACGAGTCGATTGCAAGCGGCAAAAGCGTCAAGGTTCCGCGTACAAAATAATAGAAACAAGGCCGAAAGGACTGGCGATAGAACATGAGTATCAAAATCGGATTTATCGGAGTCGGCGGAATCGCGCTGGCTCATATCAAAGGATTGCAGCAGATTGACGGCGCCGAGATCGTGTGCGTTTACGACGTGAACCGGGAGCAGGCAGCCAAAGTGGCCGAAAGCACGGGAGCTGCGGTAATGGACAGCGCGGATCAAGTGCTGGACCCGGCCCGGATCGATGCCGTATACCTTTGTACGCCGCAATTTGCCAGAGGAGACCTCGATGAAACCGCTGCGCGCCGGGGCATTCATCTGTTTGTGGAGAAGCCGCTGGGGCTCGATGCGGAGGAAGTTAAGCGGAAGGCGATCGCGATAGGCGATTCCGGCGTGATCCACTCCGTCGGCTATTGTCTGCGCTACCTCGATACGGTTCAGGAAGCGAAAGCGTACTTGGCGGACCGGCAGGCGCATCTGATTCAAGCCTTTCGTTTTGGCGGCTCCCATCCTGCCAAATGGTGGCATCGGTTGGATATGTCGGGCGGGCATCTGGTCGATGCCGTCACACATCAGGTGGACATGATCCGGTTTATGGCCGGGGAATTCCGCGAGGTTCATGCCAACTTCGGACGCCTTTCCTTTGACCGGGTAAATCCCGAAGGAACGATTTACGATGCAGGCGCCATTTCGTTCACGATGGAGCAGGGAACGATCGGCAGCATAACCGAATCGTGCCTGTCCGCTTATCATTCCGCTTCGGATATTAAATTTTTCGGGCAAGATTTTTTTGTCCATCTAAGCGGCAACGGGGCAACGCTCACGATCGTCGACGACAAGCAAAATGTGACGAAGGTATCGAAGATGGACGCTTATTACGAGCAGAGCAAAGCCTTTATCGAAGCGGTGAAAACGGGCTCCCGTACGCCGATACTGAGCAATTATCAAGACGGGCTGAAGACCCTGGCTTTTACGCTCGCAGCCAATCGCTCGTCCGAAGAGAGCAAGCCCGTCTTCGTGTAGCGCGCTCAGCTTTCGATCCCGTCCTCCATGGCGGCAAGGAAATCGTGAGGCAATCGCGAATAAGTAGAACGTCCGATCATTCCGGGCGTTACGTTAAACGCAATCTCGCGCGGTTCGCCGAAGGAGGAGTACAAAGCCATGTCGTTCGAAGAGGTGAAACGGATCGCAGCGTCGAGCCGGAACATCGTCTTTTTTGGAGGAGCGGGGACGTCCACGGAAAGCGGCATCCCTGATTTTAGATCGGAGGCCGGTCTTTACCGGACGCGGACGAAGCAGGCTTATCCGCCTGAAGTGATGCTGAGCCGCAGTTTTTTTACCGCGCATACGGAAGACTTTTACGATTTTTACCGCACGAAAATGATCTATCCGGACGCGAAGCCGAATGCGGCTCATCTCGCGCTGGCGGATATGGAACGGGCAGGCAGGCTGCGCGCGGTCATTACGCAAAATATCGACGGCCTGCATCAGCAGGCAGGCAGCCGAAGCGTGCTCGAGCTGCATGGCTCGGTGCACCGGAACCATTGCATGATATGCGCCAAGTTTTTCGGACTTGGGCATATTCTCGAGAGTGTTGACGCGGTCCCGCTTTGCGACGAATGCGGCGGAGTCGTCAAACCCGATGTCGTGCTCTACGAAGAAATGCTCGACGTGGACGTGCTTCAGAAAGCGGTCGCTGCCATCGCGGAAGCGGACGTGCTTATCGTCGGAGGGACGTCGCTCACAGTCAACCCTGCCGCAGGGCTGGTTAGGCAATACCGGGGAGATAAGCTGATCCTGATCAACAAAGCATCCACGCCGTACGATAGAAGCGCGCGTTTCCTCATTAACGATAGTATAGGAAAAGTAATGATGGCGCTTACCCAATAAGTTTGGAAGGTAACTATACGTAACTATACCGCCGCATAAAAAAGCATTTCCGATATTGAATCGGAAGTGCTTTTTTTGGCTAGTTTACGATAGACGAAAAGGGAGCGGCTCAGACCGACGGTTCGCACCGCTTTCTGCGATATTCGCCCGGTGGGTACCCCGTAAACTTTTTGAAGTTGCGGATGAAGGAGTTAACGCTGTGGTAGCCTACGCGCTGCGCAATCTCGTGCACCTTCAAATCCGTCGTCTCCAGCAGTTCGGCCGCTTTTTTCATCCGATAGCTCTGCACATAGTCGCTGAAGTTGATTCCCATTTTGTCTTTGAAGTAAGTGGAGAGGTAAGACGGCGATATTTTGAGCTGATCGGAGATGATGTCGAGCGAAATATCGTCTCCGTAACGATTGCCGATAAAGGTCAGCACATAGTCGCATATAGGGTCCGTTTGCTCCTTTTTGCCGCAATTTGCGGCGCAGGCCGCCGTCACGACATGCTCCACATACCGGTTGAACGATTCGCTCGTGAAACAGTCTTCAGGCTTCTCCGCCGTTGCCGTCTCAAGAATGCGTTCCCGTTCGGCCGGGCTGAACGGTTTAAGCAGATGCTGGACGTAGCTTTTGACTGCTTGAACGGCATGCTGGAGCGGAACCCCTGCTTTGTCGAGCGCGGCAAGCATCCGTCTGCCTATTCTTAATAATTCATCTTTGTTTCCAGCCTCCAAATGAGTTTGCAGCGTTTGCAGCTCGCCCCTTTCCCATTCATCGGTCGCCTCTCCCGAAATAGACGTCGTATAAGGTATGAGCTGAACCTCCTCCCCCAATTTCCTTAGTTTCAAAAGCTTTACTAAACACTCATAGGTTTCGTTGAAAGCAGCCGGATCCGTTTGGCGCGGGCTGGCCGCAATCGTAACCAGACAGTAGCGCTGGTCCATATCGATTATTTTTTTCAGCTGATGCAATTGTACTTCGATCACCGCCGAATCGTTTTCTCCCGGAAAAAGGAGTGTAAGAATCAAATTCGGCTCGACTTGAAACGTCAAGGAGTCGTCGAACGATTGGGAAATATGCGTATGAATAAGCTCCCTTATTAAATATGAAGCTTTCTGTGCGTCAATGTCGATTTGCTTCAGATTGCCGACTCGTACGATTAAATGAAAGCCGATCAGAACAAACGGCTTCTCGACATCCATCCGCATGCCTATATCGCGCGTATGGGTGTGAATTTTTTTTAAGTGATTGATATACGCGTAATGTTTGAGCAGCGAGTTTTTCTCGCTCAAGTCCTGCCGGATGTCCCGGTTCGCTTCCGCGATATCTTTCAGCTTTCCGCTTATGAAATCGAATTCCTTGATGCGGCTGTCGGTCGGCATGGAAGCGTGATGCTGCTGGATGGATGCCAATATTTTACGAATCGGGTTGTTCAGACGGGACGTGAAAAAGAACGACGCCGCCAGGCTAAGCGCGACGGACAACAGCAGGAAAGCGGCCAATATCCAGTTTAGCCTCGCAATTTTCGATTCGATATGCGCTGCTGGAATGATGCTGACATACGTAAAGCCGGTGTCTTCGCCTTTCTGAACGTAGTAGTAGTCGTTGCCTTGCTTCTTATAGCTTGTCTTCTGGCCCGATGACAGCAAGGATGGCGGGAGGGAGACGGATGCCGGATCGGAAGCGAAAATGGTTTGTCCGTTAGCATCGAAAATAAACAGGCGTCCTTCTCGCGCCGGCTGATAGAAGGATGCGAACATGTTCGCGCTGTCCAGCAGCACGATCAACGAAAATTGCGGGTTGAACTGGTTTTTGACCAAGACGGGAATGAAGCGGCCTCTGCTGACTTGTTCGCCGAAGGAGCGCATGTAAAACTCGGCTTCCGGCAGCGGCTTAAAGCTGTAGGGCCGGGTGAATTCGCGAAGCCAATAATCATTCGTGTAGACGGCGTTTCCATAATAATTGACGAACATTTCATCGAACGAACGCGTTCCTTCTTTTTCAACGACGAGCGAGTTGCCGGACAGCAAATAAAAAATATTATGGATCATTAAATATGATTCGGCCAATGTCACCTGAAGCTCGTTGCGCAGTTGGTAGAGCAGGCCGTAGTTGACCGGGCCGTCGGCCGAGCTGTTCAGCAGCTTCGCGCTTTCGTTCACGAATAAGCTCATCCCGAATTTTCGTACGGATTTCAGATGGTTCTCGTAATCGTTCACGGTCGTGTTCAAATTGGCCTGGCTCGTATTTACGATTTCACTCTGAACGTTATTGAGAAAAAAGGCGTTGGATAGAAAGTTGAATGAGACCAGCATGAGCACGATAACCATGAAGCTTGTCATCAATTTAATAAACAAGGTGCCGTTCGTATGTCTTCTCCACGTTCGCCGAAGCTGCACGGTGCTCATCCCCTTTTGTCTATTCTGGTGGCAATGGCGAGTATACACATTAAAATAGCATATTTCGGGCGGTTTGCGCGCTAGCCGTTTTTGCGATAGTTATCCGATCTTTAGCTGTTTCGGTTTTCGGATAGCTTTATGGAATGCTGAGTATTGTGATGAGCGCTAAGGCGAGTAACATATGGACTACAAGACAAAGGATCGCAGCCCGATTCGAAGAGGAGACAGGGAAATCGTATGCAGGAGAACGTTGCGCAGCAAGCGGCAAGAGCGCCGCTCATGACGGAAACCCGAAGGACGTTATGGAAAGAAATAGCCAAACATAAATATTTGATCGCGATGTTTATGCCGTGTTTGTTGTATTATATCTTGTTCAAGTACGTGCCGATGTTCGGGATCGTCGTATCCTTCAAAAACTATAATCCGTTCATAGGCGTAATGGGGAGCGAGTGGGTCGGTTTTAAATATTACGAGATGTTTTTCAACAACCCCGACTTCATTACCTTGTTAAGAAACACGTTTTTGTTAGGACTGTATAAGCTCGTTTTTGGCTTTCCGGCGCCGATCATTCTTGCACTGCTGCTGAACGAGCTGAAAAACATGGCGTTCAAACGTTTTGTGCAAACGGTTAGCTATTTGCCGCATTTTATTTCGAATGTGGTCATCTCCAGTATGATCGTGATGTTTCTGTCTCCATCCGGAGGCGTCGTGAACAACGTCATCGAGTCGCTAGGATTTGCCAAAATCAACTTTTTACTTATGCCTGACATGTTTCGGTCCGTGTACGTACTTTCGGAAATATGGCAGCATATCGGTTGGGAAACGATTCTTTATTTGGCGGCTCTGACTTCGATCGATCCGATGCTGTACGAAGCTTCCGAAATTGACGGCGCCTCGCGGCTGCGAAAGCTGTGGCATATTACACTGCCGGGAATCGCTCCGGCGATCGTCATCCTGCTTATTCTGAACGTCGGCAAAGTGATCGAGATCGGCTTCGAAAAAGTATTTCTTCTATACAATCCCGCTACCTACGAGACGGCGGACATTTTAAGCACCTATGTCTACAGGGTCGGACTCATGCAAGGGAATTTCAGCTATGCTTCGGCGATCGATGTGTTCACCGGTCTAGTCAGCCTCGTGTTCATCGTTTCAACGAACTACGTGAGCCGGAAACTTTCGGAAACGAGCTTATGGTAAAGGGGGCAGGTCTATATGAAACGTCATTTACAATCCCGGCAAACTTGTGACTCGCCGACAGATCGGTCTCATAGCGGACCCCGACGCCGATTTCTTCGAAAACGGTCAGGTTGGCGGAGCCGGTTATCCTTATTTACATGCGTTAATATTGCCGTTTTGCTTGGTGTGGTCTTGGCGACCCTTTATCCCTTCGTCTATATGGCGGCGGTTTCGTTGAGTAAAGATATTTATGTAATGAAAGGCGAGATCACGTTTTTTCCGAAAGGCTTAAATCTGGATATGTACAAGTTCGTTTTGCGCGACCCCCGTATGCTGACGGGTTACGGCAATACGCTGCTGTATGCGGTTGTCGGGACGGCCATATCGCTGCTTATCACTTCGCTCGGCGCCTATGCGCTGTCCAAGAAAGAGATGCCGTTCTTTAAAAGCTTCACGTTAATGATCGTCTTCACGATGTTTTTTAATGGGGGCATGATCCCGACGTTCCTGGTCGTCAAATCATACGGATTGATCGATTCGCTATGGGGGATGGTGCTGCCGGCGGCGGTAAGCACCTGGAACCTGCTGGTCATGAGAACTTTCTATACCGGAGTGCCTATCGAGCTGGAGGAATCCGGGAAGCTGGACGGCCTAAACGAACTAGGCATCTTTTTCCGAATCGTAATGCCGCTCTCCAAAGCGATTTTCGCGACGATTGGACTTTTCTATGCGGTGGCCATGTGGAACAATTTCACGCTTCCACTCTTATATTTGCGCGATCCCGATTTGTTTCCATTACAGGTCGTGTTGCGCAACATCGTTCTTGCAGGCCAATTAAATTCCGCAGATGCGACGAGTATAGGAGGCGATTCGGTCATCGTGGAAGAATCTTTGAAGTATGCCACGATCATGGTTGCGACACTGCCGATTCTTACCGTGTACCCGTTCCTGCAAAAATATTTCGTAAAGGGGGTCATGGTCGGGGCGATTAAAGGATAAAAGTTGGCAAAAGATACGATAAGAGGAGAGATAGCGATGAAAAAGAAAAAGGGGTTATACGCGATCGCGGCGGCTGCGCTGCTTATGGGGCTGATCGCCGGATGCGGCGGCGGCAAACAGAATGAAGGCGAGCAAGCTTCGCCGAATCCGGATAAAGGCGGGACGGTAACGAAGAAAACGTTCACGATGTTAACCGACTCTCACCCAAGCTATCCGTACAGCAAGGATTGGCCGGTCTGGAAGCTGCTTGAGGACAAAACGGGCGCCACCTTCAATGTCCAGACGCCTTCAGGCAAGCTGGAGGATACGATTAATTTGACGATCGCCTCGGGGGAAATGCCCGATCTGATGTTCATGTACGGCAAAACGCAGGCCAATAAATTCGGCCAGCAAGGCGCGCTCGTCAACATTTTGGACTATAAGGAAGACATGCCGAATTTTAAAAAATGGATGGAGAAATATCCCGATATCACGAAAGCGCAAATCGCGGCCGACGGCAAAATGTACATGTTCCCGAATGAAGGGTTCGGCGAAGCGAACCGGATGATTTGGATGTACCGCGAGGATGTCTTCAAGAAGCATGATCTGAAAGCGCCTACTACCTTCGATGAGCTTTACACGGTGCTCAAAAAGCTGAAGGAGCTGTATCCGAAGAGCTATCCGTTCAGCTTCCGGATCGGTAACAACCTGCTGCTGCTAAAAGCTTTATCTGCACAATTTCAAACGAATGAAGGCTTCTACCAGGTAGGCGGGGACGTCAAATACGGGCCGACCGAGCCGAATTATAAGACGATGCTCGAGTATTTGAATAAATTTTACAAGGAAGGCCTCATTCCGCCGGACTGGCTGACGGTCGACGCGAAAAAATGGCAGGATATGATGTCCGCCGAGCAATCGTTCGTCACCATCGACTATATCGGCCGTATCGACTTTTTCAACAACGCGCTGAGAAAAGACCGTCCCGACTTCAACCTGGCCTTTATGGTTCCGCCGGTCGGCAAGCAGGGAGGAAAGCCGCAGAACGCCTATATGCATGTTGTCGATTCAGGGCTTACCGTATCGAGCAAATCGAAGAAAATCAAGGATATTATGCGAACGGTCGACTTCATGTACAGCGAAGAGGGAAGAACGATTTCCAGCTGGGGGAAAGAAGGGGATACCTACATCGTCGAGAACGGCAGCAAAAAAATAAAGCCGGATTTCAAGGATGCGACCGACTTTCGCAAGCAAACCGGTCTGGCTACCAATGGCACGTACACATGGATCGATTATGACGCTTATTTATCGATGGCATCCAAAGAGCTTCAAAATGCTTATGTGGAAGCCCGTAAATTCGACGCGCCTTACCGCTCTTTGCCGGACTTCAATCAGAAGGATCTGGAAACCGTCTCGACGACGGGCGCGGCAGTCGATAAATACCGCGACGAGAATGTGATCAAATTCATTATCGGCGAGCAGAGCCTGGACAACTGGAGTAATTACGTGAGCGGACTGAGCAACCTTGGCCTTCCGAAACTGTCGGAGCTGTATAAGGCCGCGTACGACCGTACGGCGAAAACGAGCCTGAAGTAGTCGGCGGCTGCAGGATAAGCGGCGCTAACGAGTGAAGGGCGGTTGCTGGACGAAAGGCGCTAAAGGTTGGTGTAAAGGAGAATCCAACATGATTTACACGATTTATGTGAATAAGAGAGCATTCCGCACGATCCGGGAAGCGGCGGATGCGGAACGGGAAGTGGATTGGTGGGACGAACGGGACGAGCGGGCTGCCGCTTGTACCGAATGCTTCGCCGCCGTGGAGCTGCAGCGGCATCTACATATTGCGCTGGGTGAAGGCGCGCGCGTGATTTTTGAGACGACGGATCGCAGACCGGAATCCGGAAACGATAGTGCAGATGCGAATGCCGGAGTCAGCGCGACCGCACAAAGTTTTTATATCGGAACGGTGCAGTCCAATCCTTATATCAAAGACTTCGTAGAGAACGGCTGCTTCAGTTTGGAACAGACGAACGACGAAGCTGGCGATTCCTTCTTGATCGAGACGCTGCAATCGGCGGAGGAGAGGGCTTGGGTATTGTGCGGGGCGGGAAGGACCGGCGCTTTGTATGCCGTTTACGCGTTTTTGGAGCGAATCGGCTTCAGGTGGTACGCCCCCGGAGAAGCGGGAGCCGTATATCCCGAACGGATAGCCTCTCTGCCCGAGATTCGATGTCTGGAAACGCCGGACTTTCGAACAAGAGGCTGCTATTCGGAGTTCATCGACGACCGGAGTATAGATTTTATCAACTGGATGGCCCGTAATCGGATGAACTATGCGCATCTGTTTACGGTAACCAATCCCCATGCGCTGAAGAAACGGGGCATCCGCATTGCGGGAGGGGGACACGATATGCTGTATAAATATTTGGATCCGGGCAGTCCATATCCTTATGCGCATCCTTTGTTTGCCTCCTGCAAAGAAGACATGCCGCCGGATCCTTATCCGATCAGTCCGGAATACAAAGGAGACGCGGACGGCGACGGAACTCTTTCCTATGCGGAGGCCCATCCGGAATGGTTTGCGCTAGTGGATGGGGAAAGAAGCCATACCCGCAGCCCGGAGGCGCTGGCGGAGCAGTATTTTGCCGGGGACAATCATTGCCTGACCCATCCCGGCGCAGCCGACGAGCTTTCCCGCAACGTCATTCGCGCGCTTGCCGGCGGCGATTTGCGGCATGTGGACGACCTGAACTTCTGGCTGCTGGACAACGGGAATTGGTGTTCCTGCGAGACATGCGTCAGCAGCGGCAACTACACAAACCGTTTGATTGCAACCGTTCATCATTTGAGACAAAAGATCTGCAAGGCGATGGAAGAGGGAGTGTTGAAGAGAAACGTCCGTATTTTATTTCCTGCTTATCACGAGACACTCGCCCCTCCCGACAAGCCGCTGCCCGAAGCGTTCGATTACCGCAATTGCTTCGCGATCTTCTTCCCGATCGAAAGATGCTACGTCCATACGTTCGCCGACGAGGGCTGTACAGAGACGAACCGGCACTTGCATCATAACTACCGGAGCTGGGCGCTGGACGCGGAACGCAGTTATCAGGGGGAAATGTTCATCGGCGAATACTACGGTGTGAGAACGTTCGCGGCGCTGCCGGTTCTCCTGAGCAGAATGATTGCGACTGATATTCCTTACTACCATGAGACGGGAACCCGGCATTTTTATTATATGCATATGACTAGTGGAAGGTGGGGGATGCTTGCCCTCAATAATTACTTGTACGCAGCGCTTTTATGGAATGTGAAAGCGGATGGACGCGCAATCATGGATGCGTATTTGGCAAACTGCTATAAAGAAACGGCATGCGAAATGAAGTCGTTTTACGAGCAATTGGAAGAAGCATTTAGCAATGTAAAGTATGTAAAGCATTACCAGGTGAAGGACGGGGAGCGGTATTCTCTTTGGCAGAAGCTCAGAAATCGGGAGGAGTCGCTGTTTCCCTTGGAGCACATGAAATACGATTCCGCCGGTGAAACCTCCGATTCGGGTATTTCCTTGGTCGATTCCATCAATAAGCTGGCCGATTGCAGAGCGATTCTGGATGCGGCGCTGCTAAAGGCGGGAACGCCGGCCGTTATTCAAAGGCTGCTCGAGGACGAGATGAGATTCGATTACGGACAGACGATGATGCTGTTCTATTACCGGATGGTCCGTACGATGATGCTGCTGCATGAGAATAAGCCGGCTTTGGCCAAGTCGGAGTTCGCTTCCTGCATAACGCATGCGGCGAAGCTGAGTGAGACCAAGTTTCCGCTAAGCAATTATGATTACAGCAAATATTACGATAACGGGCTGAACGCCTCCTGGATAAAGGAGCTTTACGAAAAGCTTCTGACCGAGCTGCAGGAGTAGGAGCGAACCTACACCGTTCTTGAAAGGCGGCAAAGCTTCAATCTCCTTGCGATTGCGGATGCTTCAGGCAAGTTTTTTGATACGGAGCCGAATCGCAAAAACAACTTCATCTCCTCTATGGTTTCCAACGCAGATTAGTAGCGGACAGTTGGAGACTTCCAATTAAAAGAGCTGTCTCGCAATCATATTTGATGATTGCGAGGCAGCTCCTTTATGTTTCTTCTGCCTTACGAAGCACATTTTCAACCTTCAGCAAATGCTTGAGCATCCGCTCGCCGGCAAGCGAGCCGTCCCGCGCGGATATGGCTTGGAATACGCTGCGATGTTCGTCCAGCAGCCGTTCGGCAGAAGCGCGTTCAGCGTAAAACCAGAGCCGCCGCAAATCTTTCATTGACGCATGCATGCGCTGGGAGAGCGACTCCATCATTTGTACGAGCAGCGAATTGCCGGTCGCTTTGGCGATCTGCAAATGAAAGCGGACGTCGGCTTGCTCGCTTGCGGCTTCGTCGTCTAGAAGAGTGGACATTTCCTTTAAAATAGAGCCTAGCTGCTGCAAATCGTCCTCGGTGCGGTTGACCGCCGCCAGAGAGGCGCAGCCGGATTCGAGCAGCTTCCGGACTTCAAGCACTTCCTGAAGCGAATCCGTTTGCTGAAACAGCGTTCCGAACGGCTTCTCTTCCGCAGCTTCCCCGGGCAGCTCCTTCTTAACGAATGTCCCTCCGCCTTGACGGATATCCAGCCAGCCGAGCGCTTTCAGGGCGCTTAACGCTTCGCGGATCGTAGAGCGGCCTACGCCGTAGCTGACGGCCAGATCGACGACGGAAGAAAGCTTCGTTCCGGGCGGCAGCGAGCCGCTCACGATTTGATTTTTGATATGTTCCATGACAAGCTCATAGCCCTTAGGCGGTTTTAATGGATTTACGTTCATCGTCTTCCTCCAAAGTCGGTTTAGAGGATGGCTCTATCAAGTCCTCTTAGGATGCGGTTGTATGAAAACACGAGTAATGGGGGAAATCGAACCTTTTTTCGTCCAATCTCTATACACTCATTTAAGCATACGATATAATAGAACAAAAGTCATCAGATGACCTGATTTATTTTACGAAACAAATCGAGCGCCCGGGCAACGTTTTCGGAGAAAGATCCGCTTTGAATGGATAAGCGAGGGATTCGCAGCGGACTCGGAATGGCTTCGGAGAATCGGTCACTTTGCAGGGATAACGAAGGGGAGGCTGTTTATATGTTGGAGGAATCCGTGCGTCGCGAATTGCGCGCCATTGTCGGAGACAACTACTATAAAGACGATACGGAGACGCTGGTAACCCACTCTTACGATGGAACGCCGATGCTGCAAACGCTGCCGGACGGCGTCATCTATCCGAGCAGCACGCAGGAAGTATCGGAAATCGTGAAGGTGCTTGCGAAGCACCGCATTCCGATCGTAAGCCGCGGTTCGGGCACGAATTTGTGCGGCGGGACGGTACCGGTAAACGGCGGCGTCGTCATGGTGATGCACCGGATGAACCGCATTTTGGAGGTCGACCTTGAAAACTTGACGGCTGTCGTGCAGCCTGGACTGAATACGAAGGAATTCATCACGCATGTCGAGGAGCTGGGCCTGTTCTATCCGCCGGATCCTAGCAGCATGGCGATTTCGACGATCGGCGGCAACATTGCGGAATGCTCCGGAGGGCTGCGCGGTCTGAAATACGGGACGACCAAGGACTATGTCATCGGCCTGGAGGCGGTTCTTGCGAGCGGCGAAATTATTCGCACAGGCGGCAAGCTGATGAAGGACGTTGCCGGCTACGACTTGACGAAGCTTCTGGTAGGCTCCGAAGGGACGCTGGCGATCGTAACCGAAGCGACGCTGAAGCTTGTTCCGCCTCCGAAGTACAAGAAGACGATGCTTGCGATGTATAACGACATTTACGGGGCTGCCCGCACGGTATCCAAAATTATCGAGAACCGGATCATTCCGGCTACGCTCGAATTTTTGGACAATCCGACGATCCGCGTCGTCGACGATTTCGCCAAGCTGGGGCTTCCGCTCGATATGGCCGCGATCTTGCTGATCGAACAGGATGGCGCCGACGAAGCGGCGGTCGAACGCGATATCGCGCTCATTACGCAGATTTGCGAAGACGAGAAAGCCGCTCAAGTAAGCGTCGCACAAAATCAAGACGAGGCGCTTAAGCTGCTTACGGCCCGCCGGAGCGCGTTTACGGCGCTTGCCCGTTTGCGCCCGACGACGATTCTTGAGGATGCCACGGTGCCTCGCTCCAAGATCGCCGATATGGTGCTCGAAATCAACAGAATCGCACAAAAATATAATGTTCAAATCTGTACGTTCGGTCACGCCGGCGACGGCAATCTGCACCCGACGGCAACGACGGATGCACGCGACCAGGAGGAAATCCACCGCGTCGAGGAAGCGTTCGCCGAAATTTTCGAAGCGGCGATCGAGCTGGGCGGTACGATAACCGGGGAGCATGGAGTCGGTCTGGTCAAAGCGCCGTTCCTCGAGTGGAAGGTAGGCAAGGCGGGCATCGATGTCATGCGGGGCATCAAGCAGGCGTTCGATCCTGACAATCTGCTCAATCCGGGCAAAATGTTCGCGCGCGAAACGCGCCGCAGGGTGGTGATTCAACGTGGCTGAGCAAGCTTTGAAACAGCATGACGCACATGGCGGCCACGGGGGAGCGCCGACTCCGACGCTCGACCCGTTCGCCAATAATCCGCTTGCGCAGAAGCTGAAGCTGTCGCTCGATTACGAGCAATTGACGAACTGCATGCGCTGCGGCTTCTGTTTGCCGGCATGCCCGACCTTCAAGGAAACGGGCTTCGAGCCCGAATCGCCGCGCGGCCGTATCGCCCTCATGAAGGCGGTCGCCGACGGCATCATGGCGCCGGATAAAGCGTTCGAAGATCAAATGAACCATTGTCTCGGCTGCCGCGCATGCGAGCCGGCTTGTCCGGCTGGCGTTCAATACGGCCAGCTGATCGAACAGGCCCGCGACGCGATCGAGGATCATACCGAATCGCACCGCTGGTGGGTCAAGATCGCCCGGAACGTCGCCTTCAAACGCGTATTCCCGCATCAAAACCGGATGCAATGGGTGGGCGCGAGCCTGCGCTTCTATCAGAAGAGCGGCGTGAAGCGGCTTGTGCACGGAGCAGGCATCATGAAGCTGTTCCCGGCTCATATGCGCGAGATGGAAGCGATCCTGCCGGAAGCCTCGAGCAAGGGCGTGATCGAGAAGCTGGGTACCTTCGTTCCCGCGAAGGGGACGCCGATCGCCCGCGTAGGCATGTTCCGCGGTTGCATCATGGACGTTCTCTTTACGCAAACGAACGTAAATACCGTCAAGCTTCTGTCCGAAGCGGGCTTCGAGGTCGTCATCCCCGAAGCGCAAAACTGCTGCGGCGCGCTTCACGCCCACAGCGGCGAAATGGATTTGGCCCGCGAGCTTGCCCGCTCGAACGTCCGCGCCTTCAAAGAGGCGGGCGTCGATTACATCGCCTCGAATGCCGGCGGCTGCGGCGCATTGCTCGTGGAATACGATCACCTGCTGCATAACGATCCGGAATGGGCGGAGGGCGGCGAATGGTTCGCCAAGCGCGTGAAGGACGTCAGCCAGCTGATCGTCGAGAAGGGTCGCATTCCGCAGTTTGCGGAGGCTGCGGCTGCAGCTAACGCGCTGCAATCGGGCACCAAAGCTCCTTCCTGCGGCAAGGACGGCTCGTCCTGCGGAACGACGCGCATCACGTACCAGGATTCGTGCCACCTGCGCAACGTTATGAAGTCGAGCACGGCGCCTCGCCAGCTGATGAAGAGCGTAACCGACGTCGAGTTCGTCGAGCTGAAAGAATCCGACCGCTGCTGCGGCTCGGCGGGTATTTACAACCTGACGCAGCCGGAGATGGCGAATCAGATTCTCGACCACAAGATGGAGCACGTCAAGAAGACGGATGCGCATTACCTGCTCACCAGCAATCCGGGCTGCCTGCTTCAAATGAAGCTGGGCGTCGAGCGGCACGGCCAATCGGGCAAAATGGAGGCCGTCCACATCGTAGACTTCCTGTACGAGAGGATCTCGGGAGAAGGCAAGGACGGCAGCGTCAACAAACAATAAAACGTTAAGGGATCGTCCGGCTTTGCCGGTGGTCCCTTTCGTTTAACTTAATAAAGAAGAAGGAAATTCCACTATTTTTCCGTTGTAAGCGTTTGCGGTTGTTGTTAGTGAACTTGGGTTCAGTAATAGTGAAGCAAACTTCACTATTTGGGCGTATGAGCAGCCTGTATCTGCGGATAGTGAACCAGATGTCGCTATTTTGCCGTTACGTTCACTAATAGTGAAGCTAGATTCACTATCGGCCTGCAGCGAGCGTCTGCGGAGACGATTAGTGAACTTGGGTTCAGTAATAGTGAAGCAAAGTTCACTATCTGGGCGTATGAACAGCCTGTATCTGCGGATAGTGAACCAGACGTCGCTATTTTGCCGTTAAGTTCACTAATAGAGGTTGTTTAAAAAGCCCCCTTTTGATAACGAAGGAGAACTGTGGGTTATTCGACATCGAATCTTGCATTCATCCGGTAACTGCGGTACTCACGTAGGTTTTGCCTACGCTCCGTGTCCTCGTTCCTCGGATTCATCCAACCTTCTCGGTTCTAAAAAGTGGCCTTTTTAAACACGCACTAATAGTGAAGCTAGATTCACTATCGGTCTGCAGCGAGCGTCTGCGGAGACGATTAGTGAACTTGGGTTCAGTAATAGTGAAGCAAAGTTCACTATTTGGGCGTGCGAGCAGCCTTTATCTGCGCATAGTGAACCAGACGTCGCTATTTTGCCCGTTTCGTTCGCTAATAGTAAAGCTAGATTCACTATCGGTCTGCAGCGAGCGTCTGCGGAGACGATTAGTGAACTTGGGTTCAGTAATAGTGAAGTAAACTTCACTATCTGGGCGTGCGAGCAGCCTTTATCTGCGGATAGTGAACCAGACGTCGCTATTTTGCCGTTTCGTTGCACTAATAGTGAAGCTAGATTCACTATCGGCCTGCAGCGAGCGTCTGCGGAGATGTTTAGTGAACTTGGGTTCAGTAATAGTGAAGCAAAGTTCACTATTTGGGCGTATGAGCAGCCTTTATCTGAGCATAGTGAACCAGACGTCGCTATTTTGCCGTTAAGTTCACTAATAGTGAAGCTAGATTCACTATCGGTCTGCAGCGAGCGTCTGCGGAGACTGTTAGTGAACTTGGGTTCAGTAATAGTGAAGCAAAGTTCACTGTTTCGTTCGTGGATAAACAAAACTTGTATCGTACTTGTATTTAATTTGAGCGGTGTTGTATACTTGAGGGTAGTCTGGAAAATAATTTTGACTCTTCCACCCATTCTAATAAATAAGGAGCCACGTCATGAGTAAAAGTCATCAACAAGTTCATGTATCCCCAGCACTTTTGTTCCCCTTGGATGGCGACATGCTGAACGAGTACGACGGCGTTTGGAGGGATGAGCGGTTACATATCCGGGTCCGTTTAGCGGGACCCGCTGGGAGCAGGTTTACGGTAAACGGAATTTCGGCAAAACGGGCTGACGGGGAATATACCGCCGAAATCAAGCTGGACGGGTACCGGAACACGATTGCGGTCGCGGAAGAAGAAACAGGCTATAACGAGACGGTCACCGTTTATTGGCTGAAAAACGCTACGATGAAATATCGGGTATCGGTTGACGATAATATTTGGTTTTTACGAGATATTGCGGCGAATAGCGAAACGTATCGATCGATCTTTGATAATCCGTATTTGAGCGTTTATAAAGAGCTTTACGATACGTATGGGACGAAGGTTCACCTAAATCTCTTTTACCGGACGGACGGCTTTGACCTCTCTCAAATGCCGGACAAGTACAAGGAAGAGTGGCAGGCTAACGCTCACTGGCTGCGGCTGACGTTCCATGCCGATCAGGAGTTTCCCGACAAGCCGTATAAGGCGACGGCACCCGAGGTGATTTTGGCGGATTGCGAGCAAGTTACGCGCGAGATCATTCGTTTTGCAGGGGAGGAGTCGCTTAGCCATGTAACGACCGTTCACTGGGGAGAGGCGACGCGGGAAGGCTCCCGTGCTTTGCGGAAGTTCGGGTTCCGCACGTTGGCAGGCTATTTCAGGCTCATCGACGGGGAGCCTATCGTTTCGTATTATTTGGATAAAGACCGCGTCGAGCATTTGAACAAGCGGGATTTCTGGAAGGATCACAGCGAGGATCTTGTTTTTGCCAAGATCGATATGGTGCTGGACAAGACGGAGAAGGAAGACATCGTACCGATGCTGGAGCAAATACGGCAAAACCCGCATGAAGCGGGATTCATCGAGCTGATGATCCACGAGCAATATTTTTATTCGGACTACGCGGCTCATCAGCCTGACTTTAAAGAGAAGCTTATGACGGCCGCCAAGTGGGCAACGGAGAACGGCTATAAACCGGCTTTCCTGAGCGAGTGCGTGGAGGAATAGGAAGAAGGGGGGCAGGCGATAGAAGCCCCTTGCGTCACCTAATCTTGCCTCGAACGGCCGATTGCTGGCGATTTTCGTGCGAATAGGAGCCTTTGGCGTCGTCTAATCCGGGCTTTTTCGAGAAATCGGCAAATTAGAAGCCTCGAGCGTCGCCTAATTACCTCGAACGGCCTGTTGCTGGCGATTTTCGTGCGAATAGGAGCCTTTGGCGTCGTCTAATCCGGGCCTTTTTCGAGAAATCGGCAAATTAGAAGCCTCGAGCGTCGCCTAATTGCCTCGAACGGCCGGTTGCTGGCGATTTTCGTGCGAATAGGAGCCTTTGGCGTCGTCTAATCCAGGCTCTTTTCGAGAAATCGGCAAATTAGAAGCCTCTAGCGTCGCCTAACCGGCCGGACGATGTCCTTGCCAATAAAAGCTTAACGGCGTTTAATCTTTCCTCCGACTCCACGGCGCTTCTTCCGCCAATACCAAAAAAATAAAACGCCCCGGACCTCCCATAAGGAGAATCCGGGGCGTTTTGGCGTGCCTCCCGGCACCGATGGCTTAGCGGGAGTCGAACGCGTTCCGCAAGCCGTCTCCGACGAAGTTGAAGCTTAGGATCGTCAGGAAGATCATGCAGCCGGGAACGATGGCCACCCACGGCGCTTTCAGCATGACAGTCATGTTGTAGGCACCCTGCAGCATGTTCCCCCAGCTTGCCGTCGGCGGCTGAATGCCGAGACCGAGGAAGCTGAGCGAGGACTCCGCCAAGATCATGCCGCCCATTTGAAGGGTGGCGGAAACGATGACGGGCGCGATCGCATTAGGAAGCACGTGCTTAAAGATGATCCGGAAGTCGGACATCCCGATCGTACGAGCCGCATCAACGAACTCGCGGTTTTTCATCGAAAGGATTTGGCCGCGCAGCAAGCGGGCTTTGGTCATCCATCCGAATACGATGAGTACGATGATGATATTGGTCAAGCTCGGCTTCAGCAGCGTGACGACGGTAATCAGAACGAACAACTGCGGGAACGTAAGCATGATGTCGACGATGCGCATCAGTACGCTGTCCACTTTGCCGCCGTAGTAACCGGCCAGCGAGCCGACCACGATGCCGATAATCAAGTTGAACACGACGGCAAATATACCGACCGCCAGCGAAACCCGCGCACCGTACAAGGTGCGGCTGAATAAGTCGCGACCGAGGTCGTCCGTCCCAAGCCAGTGATCCGCGCTCGGCGGCTTCAGCTTTTGCAGCAGATCCTGCTCGGCAGGATCGTGCGGGGCGATGACCGGCGCCAGCAAGGCAAGCAGAATGAAGACGATCAGGATGCACAGACCGACGACCGCCAGCTTGTTCCTTTTGAAACGTTCCCATGCGCGGTTCTTGGGAGCCTTCACTACCGGACTCGTATTGGAAAGAGCTACGTTCATCGTTCTCACACCTTCACTTCTTTGTTGCCGAGGCTGACGCGCGGATCAAGAGCCGCAATAAGCACGTCGGCTATAATGTTGCCGAACACGGTTAAGAAAGCGACGATCGTGTTGATGGCAAAAATGATCGGATAATCCCGCTGGAACGCCGCCTCGGTAAAGAGCCGCCCCATGCCGGGAATCGAGAAAACCGTTTCGGTAAAGAGCGCGCCGCCGAAGAACGACGGTATCGCTAGCCCGAACAGGGTGGCGAGCGGAATGAGCGCGTTGCGGAAGCCGTGCAGCACGAGAATACGGCTGCTTTTGAGCCCCTTCGCTCTTGCCGTCCGCATGTAATCTTGGTTGACGATCTCCATCATGCTGGACCGGATATAACGGGTCCATACCGCAAGCTCGCCCACGGCCATCGTGATCATCGGCAAAATCAGATGCTTGATGCGGTCGGCAAGACTGAAGTCCCCATTGAGCGATTTGAGACCGCCGGAAGGCAGCCAGCCGAGTTTAACGGCGAAAAACATGATCAGAAGAATAGCCAGCCAGAAGGTAGGCAAAGATATGCCTGCAAACGTAATGCCGGAAACGATCTGATCAAACCGCGAATTCGGTTTAAGCGCGCATATGATTCCTATCGGTATGCCGATCAGCATAGCAATGATAAAGCTTGTAACCGTTAGCAGCAGCGTGTTAGGCAGGCGGTCCAGAATGACTTTGGAGACCGGTTCGTTCTTGAAGAAAGAAGTGCCGAAGTCCCCCTGCACCATGCCGCTGATCATATCCCAGTACTGCGTCGTAAGCGGTTTGTCCAAGCCGTAGGCTTTGATCAGGTTCTCCTTGTCCACGGCCTTGATCGTCGGATCCTCCGCGATTTGTGAAAGCGGTCCGCCGGGAGCCATATGGACAAAGATGAACGAAATGATCGTGATGCCGATCAATATCGGAATGGCGTTCAACAGACGCCGAAATGCGTAGAGGACCAACGGATTTCACTTCTTTCCTTAAAAATAACACCTCGCGGGTGCTTGAGATTCCCTGCCGGGCAGGACGGGGTTAACGCCCTGCTCCAGCGGGAGATCATTGGATTACTTCGTAAAGTACCATTTCTCTACTTCTTTCAGGCTGTCGCGCTGAGGGTTGAAGCCTGCGAGTTTAGCCGGGTAAGCCATCGTTACCGTAGGCGAGTAGAGGAACGTGTACGGTTGGTCTTCCGCGATCAGAGCGTCGACTTTGCCAAGCAGCTCTTTACGTTTGTTTTTGTCGAATTGCATCAAGTCTTCGTCGATCAGCTTGTCCACTTCCGCGTTTTTGTAAGACACGGTGTTCAGGCCGGTTGCGATTTCTGCGGAGTGCCAAATGCCTTTCGGATTCGGGTCGCCGGAAATGCTCCAAGCGTAGTAGATCGATTCGAAGTTTTTGCCTTGGAAGTTTTTCGAGAAGGCGGATGCTTCGAACAGACGAGTGTTGACGACTACGCCGACTTTTTTCAGCTGCTGCTGAATAACGGTCATCGCTTTTTCACGAACCTTGTTGCCTTGAATGTTTTGCATTTCGAATTCGAACTTTTTGCCGTCTTTGTCGAGGATGCCGTCGCCGTCCGTGTCTTTCCAGCCGGCTTCCGCAAACAGTTTTTTCGCTTTTTCTATGTCATAGTTGAACTTAGGCACGCTGTCGGTGTAGTTCCAGTATGTCGGAGGCGTTTGGCTGTTCACGATAACGCCTTGACCTTCGGCAACGCCGTCGATGATGCCTTGGCGGTCGATGGCCGTGGAGAGCGCTTGGCGAACTTTTTTGTCTTGGAACAGCGGGTTGTTCAGGTTCCACGCTACGAACGAGTAAGTGGAAGCTTTGATGCCTTTTTGCAGCTGGATTTTGTCCGGAGACGTCTTCGTGAATTGCTCGATCGCCGCCAGTTGGTCCGCAGGTACGGAAACGACGTTGATTTCGCCGGTTTGCAGCTGAGCCATCATAGCGTTGGCGTCGGCTACGATTTTGGCGTTCACTTTCTCGATCGCCGGTTTGCCGCCGAAGTAGGAATCTACACGGCTGAATTTCAAGTATTGTCCTTGCTTCCACTCATCCAGCTTGTAAGGACCGGAACCGATCGGCTTTTTGAAAAATTCCGATTTGTCCATGTCTTTCACCGCTACGTCTTTCAGCAAGTGCTGCGGCAGGATGTTGTAGATCATCATATCGATATAGCCGGCATGCGGTTCTTTGAACGAGAACTTGACTGTGGAATCGTCCACTTTCTCGACTTTCGTCACTTTCTCGAATGTGCCTTTGCGCGGCCCTTTGTAGTCAGGGTTCAGCGGGATGTTGTAAGTAAATACGACGTCGTCAGCCGTTACCGGCTTGCCGTCGGAGAACTTGGCGTCCGTGCGGATTTTAACGGTCATGGAGAGCTTGTCTTCCGAGAATGTCGGTTGGCCGACAGCCAGGTCAGGAACGATATCTTGCTTTTCGTTGAAATCGTATAAGCTGCTGAATACAAGATCGATCACTTCGGTCGAAGTTACCGTCGTAGCCCAGAAGCGAATAAAGCCTTGAGGATCGCCTAGGTAAGCGGTGGTGATTTCTCCGCCGTCTACTTTTTCCCCTTTAGGTGCGGTCGAAGCGCTTGGCGAAGCGGATGCATCGGTTTTGTTGTCCGAGCTGCTCGATCCGCAAGCGGACAAGAACAAGCTGGTGGACATAACGGCGGCAAGCGCTACGGTTGTAACTTTGCCAAAAGAAGTTCTGGACATTGTGTTTCCCCTCTCTTGAAGCTTTTTATATGAAATGGCACGAGGCAAAATGCCCCGGCTCCACTTCGCGAAATGCAGGCTGCTCGATTTTGCAGCGTTCGGTCGCATGCGGGCAGCGCGGATGGAAAGCGCAGCCGGAAGGCGGATTGGCCGCGTTCGGGACTTCGCCGCTTAGCACGATGCGCTCCCGTTTTTGATCTACATCGGGTTCAGGCACGGAAGACAGAAGCGCCTGCGTATACGGATGCTTCGGGCTGTCGAACAACTGGTCGCGGGTCGCCGTTTCGACGACGCGGCCCAAATACATGACCGCGACACGGTCCGAAATGTGCCGGACGATGCTAAGGTTATGAGAAATGAACAAGTAGGAGACCTTCGTTTGGGCTTGCAGGTCGCCGAGCAGATTGACGATTTGAGCTTGAATCGATACGTCGAGGGCCGAAACGGCCTCATCGGCTACGATCAGCTTCGGCTTGACCGAAACCGCCCTGGCGATAGCGATACGCTGGCGCTGACCGCCGGAAAATTCATGGGGATACAGAGCGGCAGCTTGGCGGCTCAGCCCGACGGTTTCGAGCAGATCCTCCGCACGCTTGTAAGCTTCGGCCCGGCTTAGGCCGGCTTGCAGGTACATCGGCTCGGCTATCGCGCTTCCGACGGACATCCGCGGATTCAGCGAAGCGAACGGATCTTGGAACACGCATTGCAGATCTTTGCGAAGCGGACGTAGCTGGCGTTGATTCATGCTGCCGAGATCGACGCCGTTAAAGCGGATTTCACCACTGGTCAAATCAAGCAAACGCAAAATAAGCCTTCCGACCGTCGACTTTCCGCAGCCGGATTCCCCGACGATACCAAGCGTTTCTCCCTCGTGTACTATCAAATTGACGCCGTCGACGGCTTTGACGACGCCATTCTTGCTGTTGCCTCCGATCGGAAAATGCTTCCGGAGGTCTTTTACTTCAAGAAGCGGAGCTTTCACGTTCCCTGTCCCCCTTTGTTGAACGATTCAGAAGGGTGATGTGGGCTGCCGTTCATCCGTCAGGCATACGCTCCCGTCTTCTACGGAATCCTATGCTTTACGGACGAGCAGCCCCTCACCCATGATTAGACCAAGATGCAGCGGACTTGGTGCCCGTTACCGATCGTGCGCAGCTCCGGCGTTTGCTCGCGGCATTCCGGCTTCGCCATCGGACAACGTGCGGCAAACCGGCACCCTGACGGGAACGAACCGGCCGGAGGCACGGAGCCCGGAATCGGGGAGAGCTTGCCGATGCTGCCGTGCATACGGGGCGTGGAGTTCAACAGTCCCTTCGTATACGGATGCGTCGGCTGGGTGAACAGCGTGCGCACATCTGCCGTTTCGACGATTTGCCCGGCGTACATGACGATGACCCGGGAGGCCATTTCGGCTACGACGCCAAGATCATGCGTAATGAATAACACGGACATTTTCGTTTCCTTCACCAGATCGCGCATCAAATCCAGCACTTGCGCCTGGATGGTCACGTCTAAAGCGGTCGTCGGCTCGTCGGCGATCAGCAGCTCGGGCTTTAGCGTCATAGCCATTGCCAGCATGACCCGTTGCCGCATGCCGCCGGACAGACGGTGCGGGTATTCCTTGCGAATCCGTGCAGGATCAGGGAACCCGACGCGGCGCAGCCACTCGTCCGCAATTGAAACCGCTTCCAGTTTTTGAGCTTTCGTATGTCGAATGATGGCCTCTGTCATCTGGGTACCAATGGTTAATACTGGATTGAGCGAGGTCATCGGCTCCTGAAAAATCATGGAAATGTTTTGCCCGCGAATTTGAGACATTTCCCGTTTATTAAGCTCGAGCAGGTTGCGACCGCGGAACCGCACTTCGCCTCCGGCTATTTCACCCGAACGGGGCAACAGCTGCATGATGGATAAAGAGGTCATACTTTTGCCGCAGCCGGATTCTCCGACTAGGGCGACGACTTCATTCGGCTTGATTTCAAAGTCGATTCCGTCTACAATCGTTTTTTCGCTCTTCTTGTCTTTAAAGACTGTCCGCAGCGATCTTACTTCCAATAGGGCTTCATTCAAGCGGCTCACCTTCATTTCGGTAAAGTACGCAAAGTCAACAGACTTCATAATACATACAAATTACCAGAATGTAAACCCGATTTTTCCTTGCTTTAGCCAATCAACGTTTTAAACCTTTGGTAGATAAAAACGTTAAAGAGTCAGTGTTTTCAAGTGTTAACACGAAGAAACAGTGAATTCAAATAACATTTAATTACAATAATTGTTTCGGAAATGGTAAATGAAACGGTTTTCATGATGGCAAAAATGTAAAATATAAACATTTAATGTTGAAACTTAGGAATAGTATTTTACTCGATTTGTTGAAGTTTTCGCAATCAAAGAGTATTGGAATTCCGAGCATAAATTGGCAGCGATTTTCATGCAAACATCACAAAAAATCCCGGACAGATCTGCCCGGGATTTTGCGGCGCTTCAAGCACACAGAGGTTTGCGATGCGCAGCCACTTGCTTGTGCGGTTTATTGCTTTGCTTATGCTTCGTAATCCAGTACGACCATTTGATGGCATTCCAGCTTCGGCACGGAGTAGCGGACGGCTCCGTCCGTTTGCTCGAACGGAATCGGAGTCATTTGCGGCGCCAAATAGACATGACGGACGGGATGCAGCAGACGCAGCTCCACGCTCACGTCGTAGATCGGCAGGATGTCTTCGATTACTTCGATATTCGTGCCGCGTCTAACGGGTGTAGCGTACAAAAGGTGGTTCACATAGCGCTGCTCTTGAGGCTGCTCCTGCAGGGTAACGATGCCTTGAGCCGGCAAGGAGGAGCTAAGCGTTGCCTCAGGCAGCAATCGGCGCAGCGCGTAAAGCGCGATTTCCTTTAACGCAAGACTACCCTTCTTTGCGTAATCGGTAAACAGATCCCACGCGATGTAGATACCGGTTGCGGATTCCACCATGCCGGGACCTCCGCTGCGCGCGCTGTTCGGCGTATGCTGATGCGAGCAGAAGGCGAATGCATCCCGGTTAAAGTACGGATCCTCGCGGTAACCAAGGGCTGTACCGCCCGCAAGCTCGATGCGCTGTCCTTGGCCGTACATGATGAACGCGGCCGAACCGAGTGATGGGAGCGCCTCGTTCGGACGGTAATAGTCCGGTTGATACGGATTGTCCGAAAGCTTCCGCACACCGAGGTCGATCGCGAAGGCATCTCCTTCCGGTGTAAGACCGGAGCGGCCGGTAACCAGCAACTTGCCGCCCTGAGCGCCGAAGCTCACCAGCTTCTGTTTGAGCGCTTCGTCTATGGGAATGGCATCCGGCAGAACGACGACTCTATAGCTACTGAAATCGGCTTCCATATCGACGACGTCGAACAGGATGTTTCCTTCGAGCAGCATCCGAACGGCGCCGGCATCCGCCTCGCCCGTTTTGGCATGACCTTGCGCTTCCGGCAACGCGACCGCTTCGACGGATAGCAGTGCTACATCGGCCAGATTTCGAACGCCGACGCACCATGCCTCTTTCTCCGCAACCTCGCGGTAAGCGGCTCCGATCAGCGCGTAGGTCGCTTCGTCCATCAGCCCTTCCGGGTGAAGCTGATCGCCGATCGAGCAGCAAGCCCCGTTCGCGATGCTGAGCGCCGTTTCGTAACGCAGCGCATTCGGATGCTTGTAGCCGCCGAATTCGCCCCATGTCGTATGAAATTTGCCGGTCATGCCGAGAAAATCCATGCCGAGCGATTGGGCATATCGCGCCGATAGCGGAAAGTGGTCGTAGCCCCAGCCGCCGGTTGGCAGCGATTCGAGCTCGAGATGAGTGTTCATATGCGCAAGATCGCGCCGGCCGCGTCGGATATGTCCGCCGTTGTGGAAGATGGGAAGGCCGGGTTTGATCGCTTCGACCGCCTGCTTTACCCGGTTCGTATAATTCGCATAGGTGCGTTCTCCGAGCGCACGGACCGTTTCCGCATCGCGAGGATCGCCGCCTTCGCTGCGGATTTGGGCGATGCACGTATGACAGTAGCATTCGCGAACTCCGACGATGTCCAGGAAGATGCCGTCCGCGTCGTAGTTTGCGGTTACCTCTTCCACCTGCGCGATCAATTGATCCAAGTATGGCGTATTCAAGCAGAACTGATGATAGCCCGGCGTCAGAAAATCGCCCACCCAGTTCGTGCGGTCTTCTTTGCTGCGCATCAGCCACTCGGGATGCTGAACCGCCGTTTTCTCGTCAAGTCCCGCCGATAGGTATACCGGCGTATTGACGCCGATTTCATGCGCAGCTTCGATCATCGCCCCCAGTAAATCGAACGAAAGGCCGGGATGCATGACGTTCGTTTTCGTCGGATGATACGACCAGCCATGATGGCACTTGGAGAATACGGTAATCGAGTCCACGTAACCTAACTTGAGCATGTCTTGAAATTGCTTTTTGTCGAAGTGCGAGCCGATGCCTGGAATTGCTTCCGATGTATGAAAGTCGAGGTGAACTTGTCTGAAACGCATGCATTACCGCTCCTTTGCTTTTGTCGCTGCTCTGCCATCCCGCCGCCCGGACCTCGCGTTATAGCTCCTAAGCACGGTACGAATATCCTTACGGCAGGTCGAAAGCGCTCTTCTTCAAGATAGCTTTTCGGCAAGGAGACGAACAGGCACGAAAACGATATAAAATAGCACGATATCGACTTCCCACCATGTACAATAGAAGTATCGGAAAACAAGAAATCAATGGAGGTGAAGGGAGGAATGGAGTGCTTAGAGCTGCGCATTCCGCCGCTTCCGCAATTCATCACGGTGGGACATGCCGAATGGAAACCGGGGATGCAACATTTTACGCGAACGTTTGACGTATACGATGTGCTCTTTGTAAAAAGCGGTGCGCTGTATATGACGGAGGAAGGACGCGAATTCGCTGTTCAGGCGGGACATATGCTCGTACTGGAGCCGAACCGAACACATTTCGGGCATTTGCCCTCCACGGAAACGACCGAGGTATATTGGGTTCACTTCGTCCATCCGGCTCCTGTACGAAGGCTGCCCGGAGATCGAATCTCATGGCCGTCCGTTCTTCGGAAAGGGACCGATTTCGACGTTAGTCCTTCGGAACAGTTTATGTATATTCCCAAATTCGCCCGCGTCGAGCTCACCCCGATGACGGCGGTGATAGATAAGCTGATCGAGCTCCATCAGTCCTTTGTGCTCGAGCATGCCCTTCAAGTACATGCTTTGCTGACAGAACTGCTGATCCTGCTGCAGGATGCTGTCCATATGCGAGAGGTATCGCGCCCGGAGGTCGTTTGCAAGCTCGCGATGGATTATTTGCTTCAGCTTGGATCACAGCCTTTTCGCGCGAACGAGATGGAGGAGGCGCTCCATTTTCAATTCGACTATATGACGCGCTGTCTAAAGAAATATACCGGGATGACACCGCTGCAATATGTCCATAGGTTGCGTATCGGCAAGGCCAAGTCGCTGCTTGAAAATACGTCGTTGTCCGTTCAGGAAATCGCCGAGCAAACCGGCTTCGACAGTGCGAATTATTTGATCCGGCTGTTCCGAAGGACGACAGGTATGACGCCGGGAAAATACCGGGAGCGGAGGCACTTGCAGTGACGATGCGTAATGCGCCGAAATGCAAGAAACCGCCATCCGACACCCTGCCCAGGGTATCGTACGGCGGTCATGCGTGGCTGCTTTTAGAAGAAGCCGGTTAAGCTTGCTCCTTTTTCTCCCCGCCTCGTATCGTCTGGAAGATCGCTTCCGACAGCAGGTGGGGGTGGTAAGGTTTGATCAAATAGCCTTCTGCGCCGAACTCGGCGCCTTTTTCCTTTTCCTCGAAGGCGCTGGAGATGAAGATCGGGATGCGGCTGTAACGGTCGTCCCGTTTCATTTCGCTTACGATCGTCCAGCCGTCGATGCTGTTCTTGAGAATGATATCCACCACGACGACGTCAGGCCGAATATGTTCCAAATGCTGAAGCGCCTCATCACCGTTCGCGTAGGAAAAGACGCGGAAGCCTTGCTCGACAAGCTCTACCTGAAGCAGTTCGGACAGATGATAGTCGTCTTCGATAATCAGTACGCGAATATCGTCCGGCCGGCTGTCGTCGGCATGCGAATCGGCCGGCTGCTGTGCGGCGGGGAGAGGGAATCGCAGAGAGAAGGTGCTGCCTTTCCCATACTCGGATGCAACGGCGATTTCGCCTTGATGCGCAAGCATAATTTCCTTGACGATCGCAAGCCCCAGCCCGGTCCCCCCGATCTCGCGGCGGTCGCTGTTGTCTATCCGGTAAAACTTGCTGAAGAGCTTGGACACGGCTTCATCCGGAATCCCGAGCCCTTCGTCCGAGAGGCTGATTACAAGATCGTTGCCGGACTGCTTGCAAACGATTTGGATAAGACCACCGTTCGGCGAGTATTTAACCGCATTCCCGAGCAGATTCATGAATACTTGTTTGATTTTGTCAGGGTCTCCCCATACGACGGAGTGTTCGGCTTGCCATTCGATTGCAAAGCGGTGAAGCGAAGCATCCACATGCTGAAGCTCGATGACGCTTTCGATAATCGGAGGCAGTTCGACCGACTGAAAGGCATAATTTTGCTTGCCTGATTCCATACGCTGCAAATCGAGGAAATCGTTGATGAGTCCGGTTAACCGCTGTGCTTCCTGATGAATGGTCGTCAAATATTTGCGCTGTCTTTCCGGCTTCAGCTCTTTATGCAACAGCAGCTCCGTAAACCCGAGCACGCTGGCGAGCGGCGTCCGCAGCTCATGGCTTACCGTGCTTACGAATTCGGATTTCATCTGATCCACTTCGTACTCGCTTGTAATGTCGCGGTGCACGAACAGCGTGCCGAATCGTTCCGTTCCGCTGTATAGCGGCTCATGGTAGACCCGAATGATTCGGGGAGCCGGCCCCTCTATTTCATAGATCATGCTTTTGGCGGATGAGCTGCCGCGGTCGTGAATCCGGTCCTGGACGAAACGAAGAAGGGCGACGCTGTCCTTTACGCGTTCGGCAAGCTTGGCCTCGACAATTTCGAAAGCGGCTCCGTGCAGCCCGCCGTCGCTTGACAATCCCCAGATGTCGGCCATCATGCGGTTGATTTGCACCGTATTGCCTTGGCGGTCGACCAGATGAACGCCTTCCTGGATCGTGTTCAGCATGTTTTGGTTAAGCAGCCTCTGCTTCTCGGTTTCTTCGAACATGTCCAGCTTTTCGAACGCAAGCGACATTTGTCTTGCCATGCCCGCCATCTCGGCTTCTTCCTGCTTCGTAAAGGCTCTTCCGATGCGCGTCAGCATCATGCAAGCGACAGGGATGTCTTGACCGTTCAATATAGGAACGAGGATGTCGTAAGACCGGCAAGCCTCCGTATGATAGCTCTGCTCGGCGGGAGTGCTGGTACGCGCAAGCACATACGTTTGCTTCGTTTCGAGCACCCGGACGATCGGACCGTCCTCAAGCTGTTCGACGCTCTGCTTCGCCATTCGTTCCGAAATGCCGAACGATGCGAAATCCCGTTCGTTGTTCAGCAGGATGATGAGTCCTTTATCCGCTTCCGCCACTTCCACGGTCGTTCTGATGATGCTGGACAGCAGCTCCTGCTTGTCCAGCGTATTGGAGAGCGAGAGGATAAGCCGGTTTCTGCGCTCCAGATACCGCTCGTTCTCCTCCATTTTGACTATGGCGTGCTGGAGCTCGTCCTGCTGCATTTGAAGCTCCGCCTGCTGGGCTTGCAGCTCCTCGTTTTGCGCCAGCAGCTCCTCTTCCTTGCTGTTGATTTGAACCACCATATATTGAAAAGAGCGGGATAAACGGCCGATTTCGTCTTTGCGGGACAGCGGCTCAATATCGATGAACTCCCCTTGGGCGATCCGGTCTGCGGCATCCGTCAGTTTGCTTAACGGGGTTCCTACGTCCTTGGCCATGCGCTGCAGAGCGGCGAGGGCAATCAGCAGTACGCCGCCGATAAAAGCAAAAAAAACGACGGCCTGCGAGGACAAGCTGCTCATCAACTGCTTGTTTAGCCGTTTATGCGCCGCGTTGCCTTCGAGCCTGTACCGTTCGGCATAATCCAGCATGCGTTCGACTTCGGTGATAACGCCGTTCGACTGATACGTGCGAAGCGCGGCATAATCGTTCTTCTCCGCGAGAGCGGCCGCTCTCGGGAACGATTCGCTGAAATACGTCTGATAGAAACTGGTGATCGAATCGCCCAGTTCCTTTTCCTCGCCGCTCAGCGGGAGCTGCTTGAAGCTTGCCAGCGATTGCTCGAGTAGAAGCTTTTCCTTGAAAAGCTCGTCGTACTCTTTGGAGCTCAGGAATACGTAATAGGCGCGCGCGCGAAAAATAATTTGATTGGCGTGTTTCGCAATCGCATCCACCAGCTCCTGCTTCTGATCGGAGGCCTCGATGTCCGCTTGATACTGGCTGACCGTCCCGTAGAACGACCAGGATACGACTCCGCCTCCGATGAATACAAGGGCAAGAAAAATGAGCATCATGGCCGTAATTCGGCGGTTGAAGCTTTGGCTGATGCGTTTGAATACGCTAAGCATTCAGCAGCTCCCCCACTCTGCGCGCAAGCTCCATGGGGCTGAACGGCTTCGGCATGAAGTCGTCGGCGCCAGCAGCCATGACGCGATCCTGCTCCGCTTGCTGCGTTTTGGCGGAAAGCATCAAGATTTTGGCGTGCTTGCGGTCCGGCATCCCGCGCACATGCGGGATGACTTCGAGTCCGGTCATCTTCGGCATCATGTAGTCGAGGATAAGAAGACGATAGTCGTTCTTCTGAATCAGGGCAAGCGCTTCTTGGCCGTCGCATGCGACGTCGATTTCATAGCCCTCGTCTTCCAGCGTATCGGTAATCAGCATGCGCAGGACGGCTTCGTCCTCCGCCAGTAGTATAGTAGCCATTGTGGTCTCCTCTTGGGTAACGTTAAATCGTTCTTCGTACAAGCCGGTCGATGCGAACCTCAAGCTCGCGGAAGCTGAACGGCTTGGTGACATAATCGTCCGCGCCGAGCTGCAGAGCTTTGGCGACATTCTGCTCGCCCTTGCGGCCCGTCAGCATGATGATCATGTATCTTTCATTGTGCGGAAGAGTCCGGAGCCGCTGCAAGACGTCAATGCCGTCCATCCCGGGCATGATGCCGTCCAGAATGACGAGGACAGGCTCGGCGCAGAGATGCCATTCGTCTTCCAGGAAGGTTTCCCCGTCCCGGAACGTGCGGATATCGACATCGAGCTCCGGCTCGAAGTGCGTGGTCAAATATTCGGCCACCATTTCGCGGACGATCGCGTCGTCGTCGACGACGGCCGCCTTCAATTTCTTCTTGGCGTTCGCTTGCGCCGTTTCGTCGGCAAGCTCGATTCGCGAGCGCCCGTTATGCTTGGCATGGTATAACGCCTGATCAGCCTGCTTGACCCAAGCTTCGAGCGGTTCGTTTCCATGGACGACTTGCACGACCCCGCCGGAGAAGGTAACCGAGAATGAGCCCAGGTGACTGTCGAACCGGTGCTGCGCAAATTGGCTCAGCATGCGTTCCAGCAGCAGCTTCGCGTCTTCGGCGCAGGTGTTCGGCAGCAGCAGCACGAATTCCTCGCCGCCATACCGGACGAGAATATCGGAAGGGCGTTTCTTCCCGCGGATAAATGCGGCAAAGCCGGCGAGTACCGCATCCCCGACCAAGTGCCCGTAGCGGTCGTTTACGTGTTTGAAATAATCGAGATCGAGGACGGCCAGCGAGAAGGAGTCCCGGCCGCGGTTAAGCTCGGACACCAGCCTCCCGAACGCGTCAAGCATATACTTCCGGTTGTATGCGCCGGTCAGCTCGTCTACGAACAATACGTTGTCGAGCCATTTCTTGCGGTCAAGCTGCCTGCGGATTCGAATGACGAGCTCCTCCAGATCGAGCGGCTTGTTCATGAAGTCGTCCGCGCCCATCCGGTACACCTTGAGACGGGTTTCCCGATCGGTATCGACGCTGATCACCGTCGTCGGGATCAGCTGCTTGCGGATTTTTTCCAGCAGCGTTTCGATGATATGAAGTCCGTTCGTCTCCGGAAAATGCAGATCGGTAATGAAGCAGTCGGGAAACTGTTCATGGATATAGGTGACCGCCTTTTTCGGATCGACCGTGGCGAGCACAATCCAACCCTGCTTCTCCAGTTCGTCCTTCAGCAGCATAAGCAGCGTAGGATCGTCGTCCAGAATGACGATAAGCGGACGGATGGCGGAAGCATCGTACTCGGCGGCGGCGGCGGGAGGATCGATATCGGACTGGCCGTGTTCGTCCGGCGCCGGGCTGCTGATCGTCACGGCCAGTTCATAAAGCAGGCCGCGAAGCTCAGTTTTGTCCCAGGCAACCCGTTCGTCCTTCTCCACCAAGTCAAGCAGAATCGCGGAGACCCCGTGAAGCTCGTTCAAGCCGATCGTAGCCGACGTTCCTTTGATCGAATGAACGAAGCGGTACACATGCTCCCGCGGAACGGGTACTTCGCCGTCCAGCCATTCATCCAGTTGGCTGCGAACGGATTGCAGCAGATGCTCTTGATATTTTTTCATTGGTAAGTTCACCTCAAAAACTCGAAAATCGCCTGATTGTGTCGGAAAATGGCAGAATCGTGCAGGATAAGTATCTCACCCGTCCAACAGGCTGTCCATAGCTTTCGAGGAAAATTGCTTCTATTCTTTTTCTTTGCGTAAGAGCGCAAATTCCAAAGCTTCGCATAGACGAAATTCGGGCGTCCGCTTACAATATTTATGGATAAACGCGCAGGGCTAGGCAAGCCGAAGCGCAAAATCGAATGACGCCGTCTAAAAAGGAGTTTGTGCCGGTGAGCGTAACAGCCGATTTTAAAGCTTTCGTTTCCATTAAAGGAGCCTGGGTGCTCGTGCTGACCATGTTCTTGTACGGAATCGGGACGGGCGTTCTGGCGCCGATGAACGCCGTTTATTTGCAGGACGGCATCGGTCTCGGCAAAGGGCAGATCGCCTCGATCTTCGCCGTTTCGCTCCTGCTCAACATGGTGCTGACGATTTCGGTCGGGCTCGTGAGCGACAGGCTGCGGACGAAGAAAACGATTCCGCTCGTCGCAGCCGTCCTCTGCATGGCCGGCCTTCTCCTTTATATGCAGGCGGAGTCATACGTTCAGGCCTTGCTCGGGATGGCGCTGGCGACGGCGCCCTCAGGGATGATCATGGGCCAAATGTTCGCGATGGCGCGGAACCATTTCTCCAAACTGGCTCCGCCGGGAATCGTTGAGATTTCCCAGCTTTGGCTGCGTTCGACGTACAGCGTCGGATTTTTCACGGGGCTTCTGGTAGGCGCGAACCTGTTTCTATGGACGACGTTTAAGGGGGTCTTGTGGGGAAATCTTGCGGGCTACGCGTCACTGTTTCTTTTGCTGCTCGTATACCGCGAATACGCTGCGGAGCCGGGCAAGGCGGCAGCCAAAGGGGGCGAGCCGTTCTCGTTGGCCATGCTGATCGCGCTGCTGCTGCTTGCATGCGCGGATGCGATACGCGGCTTGTATTTGCCCTTGGTCGTGAACGCGCGGTTCGGCAGTCCGGAGCTGATGTCGTACATTTGGAGCACGCAGGCCGTCTTCGAGCTGCTGTTCATGACGATTGCCGGCTATTGGGCCGCCAAATACGGCAGCAAGCGGATCATCCTGCTGGGAAGCGTGTTTGCGCTGGCGACGTATATGGTTTATGCAGCGGGAGGAGGCATCGTTTCTTTTTTTGTCGTCCAGCCGCTCTATTCGTTCTTCGTGTCCATTCTGTACGGGGTTGCCATGGGTTACGTACAGCGGATGTTCCTTCATAAAACGGGATTCGGCGCGAGCCTGTACGTATTCATTTCGCAAACGGCATCACTGATCGGATACGGGCTGCCGCTGCTGATCAAAGGCATAACACCGGACATATTCTATATTCCGTCACTTCTGATCGTCGTCTCGCTGTGCATGATGGTGTGGGTACTCCTGGCCGATGCAAGGCGGGGGGGAAGAGCGGTCGGATTGACGAAATAAGCGTAAAAAAGAGGCATCCTGCGCCTGCTGGCGTTTGGATGCCTCTTGCCGTTAACCGCCGTATGCGTAAGTCGGCGATCCTTGAATATCCGTCTTGACGCGGAAAAGTCCGCCTGCCAGCGGCTGCTTCGCAAGGCCTTCTTCGTCGATGCCGGTACGGGCCGACGTAATGTACAGCTCGTTCAGCTTGTCGCCGGTGAAGACGCAGGAGGTCACCTTTTCAGCCGGAACGTCAATTCTCGCAAGCTGCTCGCCGGTCTCCGGGTTGTAGCGCGATACGCGCCAGCCGCCCCATACCGCTACCCAAAGCATGCCTTCCGAATCGGACGTCATGCCGTCCGGTACGCCGTCTTCGTCCGCAAGCTGAACGACAACGCGAGGATTGCTGATGCCGCCCGTCGCCAAATCGTAATCGTGAGCGACAACCTGCCGCGTCGGCGAGTCGATGTAATACATGACCGTGTTGTCCGGATTCCAGGCGATCCCGTTCGAGCAGGTCACCCCGTCGATTACCTTGCGGATGCTGCCGTCGGTTTCCAGACAGTAGAGCGCACCCTGCTTAGGCGAATCGTTGAGGCTCATCGTACCGGCCCAAAACCGTCCCGCTGCGTCGCATTTGCCGTCGTTGAAACGGGTATGCGCTTTGTCGGCCTCAGGATCGCCGATCGGCGTCAGCTGCTTCGTTTCGAAATCGTATGTATGAAAACCGTTCTGCAGCGCCATCACAACGCCTCCGGACTGGCGAGGCACGACGGCCCCGATCAATTGTCCGACATCGACCGTGTCGTCGCTGCCGGTTGCCGGGTCATAAATATGCAGCTGCCGTCCGAGAATATCCACCCAATACAAACGATTGCTGCCCGGCTCCCAGCTTGGCCCTTCGCCGAGCGTTACTTTTGCGTCCAAAACCACTTGCAACGGCCCCATCGATATTCATTCCCCTTCCCATTTCTGGTTCGCATGTATTCTGCTTGTATTATACAAGAAAATAGGGAATGGGTATATCGGATCTTGCAAGCCGCACCGGGATTCCGGACGTTATCGCAACGGAGCGGAAGCCTTGCGCCGGTATTCCAGCAGCTCGGATACCGTAACGAAGGTGTAGCCCCGTTTTTGAAGCTCCGGCATGATTCGCTCCAGCGCCTCTACCGTCTGCGTCCTGCCTTCGACGAAATCGTGGAAGAGCACGATATCGCCGCTGCGAGCATTGTTCAGCACTTTGTTGACGATTTTGCCGACGCCCGGCCTGTTCCAGTCCACCGTATCCTGATGCCACGACCACAGAACGATCAAATAGCCGAGCTCCTTGGTTGCGTTCACCATCGATTGGCTGTAGTAGCCGCCTGGCGGCCGGAATAAGCGCGGCGTAGCGCCCGTAGCCTTCCAGATCGCATCCTGCGTGGTTTTGATTTCCTTTTGCAGCCTTTCCGCGGATACTTTTCCCTGGAAGTACGGATGAGAGTACGTATGATTGGCCAGCTCGTGTCCTTCGGCCAGCTCTCGGCGCACGATGTCGGGAAACCGGTCGACTCTTTTGCCTACGACGAAGAAGGTGGCTTTCGCGTCGTACCGTTTGAGAATATCGAGAATTTTCGGCGTCTGCTCGGCATCGGGACCGTCATCGAACGTAAGGGCGATCCGTTTATCGGCCCCAGGCACCTCCCAAACGATCTCGCCTCTCGATTCGTAATAGCTTCTTCCGTTCTCCGGCCCTTGCCATAATAAGGAGGAGGCCAAACACCCTACGATAGCGCTCCATTGAAACAATAGCAACCCAAACACCCCCGGTATGGATAAGATGCCGAATGTAAAACGAATCGGCGGCGGTCAATTTTCTTTCGGTATGTCGAGCAGCTCGGGAACGGTGACGAGAGAAAATCCGTACGTGCGGAGCTTCTGGATAATGCCGGGAAGCGCCTTGACCGTGCCGGATAAATCTTGGCCGACCCCTCCGCCGGAATGCTGAAGCACAATCGCGCCGGGCCCGACATGCGTTAAAATGTTCGCGGAAACATGGTCGGCGTCGAGCTGCTTCCAGTCGAGCGAGTCGACGTTCCAGTTGACGATCATCATGTGCCGGGCGGCCGCCCATTCCAGCTGTTCCTGCTTGATTTCCCCGTAAGGGGGACGAATAAGCCGCGGATTATACCCGATGAGCGGCTTTAATATGTTTTGCGTTTGTTCGATTTGCTGCGTGAAGCTTTCCAGCGAGAGCTTGGCGAAGTTCGGGTGGTTGTACGAATGGTTGCCGATCGCATGACCTTCCCGCACCATGCGTCTGACAAGATCCGGGTGCAAATTAGCCCTATGGCCGACAAGGAAAAAAGTCGCCTTCACCTTATGCGCCTTCAGCACGTCCAGTACCTGCGGCGTGTATTTGGCGTCTGGGGCATCGTCGAACGTGAGCGCGATTTCCCGTTTATGGGCGGGACCGTACCGTTTGAACGTGTCCGGATACATCCTCGCAAGCTCGCTCAGCGACAAGCTGCGCGAAGCCGGCCTCGTCGTCGGCGCAGCCTGCTTGGCCGCGGCGGACGGACGCTTGGCCCGTTCCGCCGTTCTGGGCGGTTCCGCCTTGCGCTGAGCCGAAGGCGCGGCTTGCTTGCCGGCGCTTGCGCTCGGCGGCGGTTCGGGCTTCGCGGCTGGAGCGGGCGCAGACGGCGCGGGTGCCGCTTGCTGCGCGCTGCCGCCCGGCGGGGAAGCCTTCGCCGCGTCCCCCGGCGCCGCATCCTCGCGTGCCGGCGTCCTCTGCGCCGGACCCGGTGCAGGCGGGCTTACCCGCAGCCCTTGCTTAGCCGCGCCGCGTTCAGCGGTTACCGGCGGCGGCGATGTTTCAGCCGCTTCGTAACTGCCCGCCCGGTCCGGCGAAGTCTCTTCGGGAAAGCTGCGTCTGCCGTCGTCGTTTGCGCCGCCGCTGCAGCCGCCGGCCGCCAAGAGGGCGATGATCGCCCCTATCGTCATTATTTTGTTCATGCTGCGATATCTCCTTCCGCGGGCCGCCGCCCGTCCGGTGAACCGACAAAACAAAGGCAATTGAACGTTCGTATACGTTTAATATGGAGACGCCGGCAGATTGCTATTCATCAAAAGCCTCCGTTTGGCCAAATTAGCAAATTTTACGCATTGTGTTCGTCCGCTTCCATTCTGCACAATGAAAGGAACGGCTTCCTGCCTGCTGCGCTTGCGAGGGGAAGCCGAACTTTACTTTATTGAAGGGAACGAAACGATGCTTAGACGATTTCAAAAGATGACGGCAGCCGGCCTTGCGGCCGTTTCGCTTCTCGCTGCCGGTACGGCATATGCCGAAGCGGGCAAATTGAACATGTCCTATTTGTATTTTGGGAGCACGCAATCTTACGTACAGTACGTTGACCGGAGCAACGGCGCTCTGCAGACCGTATCTCCGAGCTTTTTCGATTTGACGGACGATGGCCGTTTACAGCTATCCGATAAGCTGGACGCCGGATTCGTGGAACAGATGCATGCGCGCGGCGTGAAGGTCGTTCCGTTTCTAAGCAATCACTGGAACCGGGCCCAAGGGAAGAGCGCTTTGCAGAACCGCGCCGCGCTGGTCGATCAAATCGCAGAGGCGGTCGCCAAGTACGGCTTGGACGGCATTAATGTCGATATCGAGAACGTGACGGAAACGGAACGGGACGCCTATACCGATCTGGTCAAAAGACTGCGCGCCAAGCTTACGGCGGGCAAAGAAGTTTCGGTCGCCGTCGCGGCCAACCCGAAGGGGTGGACGGCGGGCTGGCAGGCTTCGTACGATTATGCGGAACTGGCCGAAGCAAGCGATTACTTAATGATTATGGCGTATGACGAGACATACGAAGGAGTGCCGGAAGCCGGGCCCGTCGCAAGCCTTTCGTTCGTTGAGGAATCCATCCGGTATGCGCTTACCCAGGCTCCGGCGGACAAGCTGGTGCTGGGCATTCCGTTCTACGGACGGTACTGGCTGGCGGGCAGCTCCACGAGCGGAACCGGCATATCGAACGAACAAGTGGAAGAAGCGATCGCCCGGTTCGGCGGGACGACGCATTACGACGAGAAAGCGCAATCTCCATGGGCTGCTTTTACCGTTCCGGCGGGAGATGCTCCCTTCGAGGTCAACTATGCGCCGCTGGCCCCCGGCAGCTATACGGTGTGGTATGAGAATGACCGTTCCATTCAGCAAAAGCTGCGCCTTGTTCAAAAATACGGGCTCAAGGGAGCTGGAAGCTGGAGCCTGCACCAGGAAACGAAGGCGACGTGGGATTACTTCTCGATGTGGTTGAACGGCGTCTATTTTACCGATATGATCGGTCACTGGGCGCAAAAGGATGTCATGGCCATGCTGGATCAAAAGTGGATGGTCGGCGTTGCCGACGACCGTTTTGCGCCGGAAGCGCCGCTCACGCGCGCTCAGGCCGCGGCGATCCTCGTTAGAGCGAAGGGCCTCGCTTCGGCGAAGCCTGCGGCGGCGAACCCGTTTGCGGATGTACCCGCAGGCCACTGGGCGGCCAAAGATATTGCGGTAGCGAAAGAAAACGGGCTGATCGAAGGGACGGGAGCGCGGACGTTTGCGCCGGATCAGCCGATTACGAGAGAAGAGATGGCGGCCATGCTGGCGCGGGTAGCCGGCGTTTCGTCTTCCGCTGCGGCGAAGAGCCGGTTCAGCGACGTTTCCAGCGGGCTATGGTCGTATTCCGCGATTAACGCGATGACGGAGCAGCATATTCTCGAAGGCTTCCCGGACGGCACGTTCCGTCCCAAAGCGCAAATGACGCGCTCGCAAATGGCGGCTCTTATGAACAGGGCGGCCGTCTGGTTTCGGAAACTAGCGGAGGCCCGGTTAAAGGCAATATAGCGGATCCAAAATAGTAATGGACAAATGGCGACAGGAATACTATAGTATTAGCTTGGCAATTAAATACGATGCACGGAAAAGGTGCAAGTCAGTCGAACGACGGGCTTGCTTAATAGGGAAGACCGGTTAAAAGCCGGCGCGGTCCCGCCACTGTAAATGAAGAGCGACTCTTTAACAAGCCACTGGCCTTGAGCAAGGCCGGGAAGGCGAAGAGAAGCGATGACGCATGAGCCAGGAGACCTGCCTTTTTCTGTATGTTTCTAATTCTTCGGGGGGTGGGAATAAGGAAACGATTGCGAGCGTGTGCTGCCAATGCTTTATTTGGCGCTGCATGTCTTCTTTTTCGCGTATGTACGATCTACGGCCACCCTTATGCGAGGGCGGCCTTTTTTGCTGTCTTTTATGCGCTGTCCGCAATGAATGGGCTGAAATTATGGGAATAACGCCTTCAAAGTCCGATAAGCTCATGAAACTATCGTTATGATTCCATTAAGGAAAGAGGATTACATTGATGAGTTATCGTTATGTGCACAAAAAAGCTTTCGCCCTTATGATGTCCTTCCTGCTTGTATTGTCGGTGATCGGCACGTCGCTTGTTCCCGCTGCGAAGGCCGGAGCCGCTCCTGCGGCAGATCCCGTTCCGGCGGTAAGCGTCACTCAGGCTATCTATGAAGCGGCAAACCAGATCGTCAGCGGCGGCGTTGATTCGGATTGGGAAGCGGTTGGACTCGCTAAGGCGGGAAGAACGATTCCCTCCGGTTACATAGCCGACTTGGAGCAGCGGGTAAAGGACATTTATCCGATCGTTACCGAGTACGAAAGGATTTCTTTAGCTATTGCCGCGGTTGGCGGCGATGCGACTTCGTTTGGCGGTACGAATCTCATTGAACACATATACAACGACAGCATGCAGCAGGGCGTGAACGCTTTGCTTTTCGGCTTGCTGGCTTTGGATTCCCGGCAATACGACATTCCGGATGACGCGACTTGGAGCCGGGATAAGCTAGTGAGCGAAATCCTGTCGAAACAGAAAGCGGACGGCGGCTTCGCGTTCTTCGGTTCGACGAGCGATCCCGATCTTACCGCCATGGCGCTTACGGCGCTCGCACCTTATACGAACAAACCCGAGGTAAAGACGGCCGGCGAGAAAATAACCGAGTGGCTTTCCCTTAATCAAGAGCCTCATGGAGGCTATAATTTATGGGGAACGGATAGCAGCGAAAGCGTGGCTCAAGCCATTATCGCGCTTACGGCGAACGGCATCGACCCGACGGGCGAACGGTTTACGAAGCAAGGCGTCGATCTGCTCGATAAGCTGATGACGTTCCGTAACGCGGACGGAGGCTTCTCGCACGCGCTGCCGGGCAGCTCGGACGGCATGGCGACGGAGCAAGCCCTGCAGGCGCTCGTCGCTTACGATACCTTCACGAAGGGCGCCGGGCGTCTTTACAGCTTCGCGCCGTTAACGAACGTAAGCCTTCAGGTAGAAGGACCGCAAAGCGCGATCGCCGAGGGCGACCAAAAAGCGGTTACGGCGCTGCAGGCTTTGGAGAAGCTGGCCAAAGAGCGGAATATTCCGATCGCCGTTACGGATTCCTCGTTCGGTAAATATGTGTCCGCCATCGCCGGCGTAACGGCAGCGACCTACGGCGGCTATGACGGCTGGCTGTACGCCGTTCAGCGCGGCGGCAACTGGGATTATCCGATGGTCGGCATGGCGGATTACGGCTTGAAGCCGTCCGATCGAATCGTCGTCTATTACGGGGACGGCGATACGCAGCTGGTCAAAGCGGTTTCGGTGCAGCCGGAGCAGCCGAAGGCAGGCGATCGGTTTACGGTATCGGTTACGAAAACGTCCTTGGATTGGATGTCCAACCAGGAAGTGGTCGTGCCTGCTGCAGGCGTGCAAGTAGCGATCGGCAGCAAACATGCAACGACGAATGAGCAGGGAATCGCGACGTTCGAGAACGGTGTGCCGGCTGGCGCCTATACGGCTGTCATTACCGGTTACCGCGACAACAAGACACCGCTTATCGTCCGCAGCACACAAGCGCTGACGGTCGCCGTGAAGCCTGTCGATCCCGGCAATAATTCCGGTAGCGGCACGTCTTCTCCAAGCGCTGCGCTTCCGCCTGCAGAAGCCGTCGACGACTTTGCCAAGATCGCTTTGCCGGCGGACAATACGAAGCCGGTCGATCCGGCAGGTATAACGACGTTCATTAAAAACGCTGCCGATAAAATGAGCGCGGAGCAAGCCGAGCAGCTTCGCAAGCTGCTTGCGGACAATAAAGTGCAGCTTAGCCGTGCGGCGGCATCCGATGCCGAAACGGTAATTAGCGACGCCAAGGAAGAAGTGCGGCTTGTCGTGCCTGCCTCCGCTTTGTCTCAAAGCGTAACGATCGGCATTGCAGAACTGCCGTCGGACCGCCCCGAGCTCGTTTCGGGCTTGTACGATTTCACGCCGGACGGTACGACATTCGCCAAGCCGGTCTACCTTTCCATTAAGATTTCTTACCTGACGGATAAGCCGGAAAACTTGGCGTTCGTCTGGCTGGACGAAAAGACGGGACGCTGGATCCCGGTTCCTGCGGTATTCGATGCCAGAACAGGCGTGATTACGGGAAAAACAACGCATTTTACGAAATATGCCGTCATCGATAAAAGCAAACTGGCGAATGTGTCGGTTGCCGAGGAGCGTTTTGCGGACGAAGAGCTGATTTCCTCTTGGGCTTCCGCAGCCGTCCATAAGGCTTACAAGCTGAAGCTGATGACGGGGATGAGCGATACGGAGCTGAGGTTCGCCCCAAATCTGGAGCTTACGAGAGCGCAATTCGCGGCGATTTTGCTGCGTATGCTGAACGAAGCGCCGGCGGCGGACGCGAAGCCTGTGTTCAAGGACGTCGAGGCGGATACCTGGTATTTCGGATATGTGATGAAAGCGAAGGAAAAGGGAATCGTCGACGGCGCCGCACCGGATGCATTCCTGCCGGAGAAAGCCGTTACCCGCGAGGAAATGGCGGTCATGCTTGCAAGGGCGTATGGCCTTACCGCTTCGTCTTCGTCGCAAACGTTTGAGGACCAAGCCGAAATCGCGGACTATGCGCTTCCTTTCGTAAGGGCCGTTTATGAGAGAGGCATAATGGTCGGGGACAACGGTTATTTCCGTCCAGGCTCGAAGGTTACGAGAGAAATGGCTGCCGTAGTGGCGGTGAACGCCGTTCAAGACTAAAAGGATGGAACGAAGAGGGCGGAAGCTCCTTCGTTCCTTTTCTTTTGTGTTGAGGGGAACGGTACTATGCCGAATTTCTCATGTTTACCTTCCCGGTAAATTGCCAATCCTGTAAGAAGTGCGGAGAGGCATTTTTGCATACGGAGGGTGTCTATATGAATAAACGGAATGCGGCGGCCGGTTTTCTGCTGCTTTGCGGAGCTATGTTATCCGGTTGCGGAGCGGCGAAGGAAACGTCCGCCCAGATGGATTCGGGCAACGGCATGGTGCATGTCGGCATCATGAATACGAAAGGCGAGTCGATCGGATCGGCGATGCTGAGCGAGAAAGCGGACGGCGTGCACATCTTAATCGAGGCGTCCAAGCTGAAACCGGGTTTACATGGGTTTCACATTCACGAAACGGGCAAATGCGATCCGCCGGAATTTACAACAGCGGGCGCGCATCTGAATCCGGAGGGCAAGCAGCACGGTTTCGAGAATCCGAAAGGGCCGCATGACGGGGATCTGCTGAATTTGGAAGTAGGGTCGGACGGCACGGTGAAAGCGGAGCTTGTCGACAAGCGCGTGACGCTCGTCAAGGACAAGCCGAACTCGCTGCTGAAAGCTGGAGGCACGTCGCTGATCATCCATGAAGGTCCGGACGATTACAAAACCGATCCGGCAGGGAACTCGGGCGCGCGCGTGGCGTGCGGAGTCATTAAATAGGACAATACGCCAAAAAGGGACGGCGGCAGCCGTCCCTTTTTTCTTACTTTATGCGCCGAAGCTCCGCGATATCGGCTTCTTGAGATACGGAGCGAATGGATAGACGCTCCAAAATTTTTTGCTGCTCCTGCTGGATGGACAGCATGATTCGCTGGCCTTCCTTAAGCTCCGTTATATCGCTCTGCATGGCAAACTGTCCGTCTTTGAGCGAGGTTATGTCGCCATGCATGCGGTGAACATCCATAGCCATCGCATCGAGCTTGGCGTCCGATTCGTCTTGCCGTTCGCGAAGCGCACGGTAGATTTGGTATAGTTCCGACTGCCCGGCTAGCAGGGAGTTAACGTCCGTTTTCAATACTTCTACGTCATTCTGGATGCGGTCGACTTTGTGAAGAATCAGGTCAAGCTTGTCGCCCATTTTGTTTCGCTCCTTAACGTATACTCTCTTTCAAGTATAATACTTTTCGGGTGCGAAACAAAGATAATATTTTCCATATTCCGACAAAAAGATATTTATGAATATCTTTTTGTGTATTATTCAGTCCTTGCGCCGGCGTTTTCGTATTTGGCGAGCTTGGCGCGCATGTGATTGATCTTTGCGCGAACGGCAAGCTGCTCTTCTTCGGTCATCCAAACGTCTTTTGCCGCTTTGACATCGGGTTGACGGTCATAACGGTAAGCATCGGAGGCGAACGCGGCATCGTGCTGCGTGAACCCGGCAGAACTTACCGGCGCCTTAGGAACTAGAACAGCGGCTGCAAGATAGAGGAAAAGGAACCCGCCTCCCGAAAACAATACCGCTGCGACCGTGCCCAGCCTTACCAAAGTAGGATCTACGTTGTAGCGTTCGCCGATTCCTCCGCATACACCCGCTATTTTCACATTGTTATTGGACCGGTAAAGTTTATTCATCGTTTCCATCACCTTTCGTTCTTGTCTATGTTCACATTGTATACGGATTTCGTATCAGGCAAAACGGACCGGCGGCGGTTTCGCGGACTGGACTTTAGTCGTAGACGCATACGGCTTATGGTCGCATTTCTTCCTTGGTTGCCGGCGGATCGGCGCAACAAAAAAAGCCCCTCCTTTGCAGCGGAAGGGCTTGCCGTTAAAGCGTTAAGGGAACCTTATTTTGCTCCCAGCAAATCTTTGAACTGGCTGTAATCGATCTTTTCCTTGTCGAGGAACGACACGAGGCTTTTGTAATCCCGCCGCGGCGTTGCCAAAATATAGCCCTCGACGCAATGATCGCGGGTCACTTCGGGCGCGTTTTTCTCAAGGGCGACCTGCCCGATTCTTGCTGCGATCGAATGCTTGGCGATATCGCGGAACGGTCCGGGCACCGGCGCGACAAGCTGGTCGAGAAACGCTTTGGAGTCGTCCGTCCATAGATGGCGGGACGCTTCCACATAATGATTTTGCCAATCCAGCTTGGATTTGCCGTCCTCTTTCGGCAGCACCTTCATAAACTTGCGGAACATGAAATAGCCGCCGATCGACATAAAGACTAGCAGCACGAATCCCCAAAATACGAGAAGCTGCATAAACGTTGAATTGACTTCGCTGCCTGCTAAATACACGGTGCTTCACCTCGAACTTTTTTGCATGGACCAAAGCTCCCCGGCCGTTATGCGGCCCGGATATGGAAATTATACCGCATTTCTAGATTTAATTCGAGTTTGCGAGTAAAATAAGAAAGAGTGACATCCGGTTTAACCTGCGTAAACACTGGCGGCTGCGATCGTAATTGTTGCAACCGGCTGAGGTAGAATAGGCTTTATTAGTATATAAGGAGGTTATTATTCGATGTTGAAAATAGGTTCGCACGTGTCGTTCTCCGACAAGGGGCTGCTTAACGCAGCGGAAGAAGCCGTAACGTACGGCTCCAGCACGTTCATGATATATACGGGAGCTCCGCAAAATACGCGGCGCAAGCCGATCGAAGACCAGTTCGTCGAAGAAGGCAAAGCGGTGATGGACAAGCACGGAATGGGCGATATCGTCGTGCACGCTCCTTATATCATTAATCTCGGCTCTTATAAGGAAGATACTTTTGAGCTTGCGGTTCGCTTCCTTCAGGAAGAAATTCGGCGGACGAATTATTTGGGCGTCAAAAATATCGTGCTTCACCCGGGCGCTTACACGGATAAGGATGCGGAATACGGCATCGCCCGTATCGCGGAAGGGCTCAATGAAGTGCTGAGCGGCGTGAAAGACACCGACGTGAACATCGCGCTCGAGACGATGGCCGGCAAAGGAACGGAAATCGGCCGCAGCTTCGAGGAAATCGCCGCGATCATGGACAAGGTCGAAGACAATCGCAGGCTGACGGTATGTATGGATACTTGCCATATTCACGACGCCGGCTACGATATCGTGAACGATTTCGACGGCGTGATCGACCAGTTCGACCGGATCGTCGGCCTGGACCGTCTTGCGGTCGTCCACCTGAACGACAGCAAGAACGTCCGCGGCGCCGGCAAGGACCGCCATGCCCCATTAGGAGCGGGATTGATCGGCTTCGACGCGATGAAATATATCGTGCACCACGATAAGATCCGCCACCTGCCGCTTATTCTCGAAACGCCGTGGATCGGTAAAGTAGACGGCAAGGAACGTCCGATGTACGAAACGGAAATCGCTCTGCTTCGCGGGGATGTGGAAAGCCGGCTCGGCAGCGACTTCCTTGACCACGTCGAGCGGCTGGAATTCTTTTTCCGCAAGCGGGAGATCGACCAACGCGGGTTTGTCGTAGGCACGTGGGAGCTGCTCAAGAACGACGCCAAAGCCAAAAAGGCGGACGGCCGCGAGCCGATGGAACGACTGTACGACATGATCGAGGAAGAAAGGCTGTTCGAGGATTTGAGCGAAGAGCAGATCAATCACCGGTTGACCGCCTGGTTCGCCGGCAAGCACGTGCTGCAGTCCGTATAACGGACGCCTTGGGCCGCCGCACGCGGCGGAACCGGGAATCGGCAGCTTACAAAGAGAAGGCATCGCGGGATGAGACGGGGGAGTTGTCAGATGGTTGGGGTTAAACGTAAGCAAGCGGAAGTGAATGAAAAGCGTGCACGCATGCTGATCTCTTGTCCGGATCAGCCGGGGATCGTGGCTGCGGTTTCGCGTTTTTTGCACGAGCATGGCGCGAATATCGTACAGTCGGATCAATATACGATGGATCCGGAAGGCGGCATGTTCTTCATCAGAATCGAATTCGATCTGAACGAGCTGGATCGCCGCCTGGAGCCGCTCGAGCTTGATTTTGCGGAAGTGGTGGCGGACAAATTCAACATGCAGTGGAGTATTTCCCGCGCCGGTTATAAGAAGAAGCTTGCGGTATTCGTGTCGAAGGAAGACCACTGTTTGCTGGAGCTTCTCTGGCAATGGCAGGCGGGCGACCTGAACGCTGATATCGCGATGGTCGTAAGCAATCATAACGATATGCGGGAGACGGTCGAATCGTTCGGTATTCCGTACCATCACATTCCGGTAACGGCCGACACGAAGCAGGAAGCGGAAGCGAAGCAGCTGGAGCTCGTCGACGGCCATGTGGATGCGATCGTGCTTGCGCGTTATATGCAGATCGTATCGCCGAGATTTATCGAGCATTATCCGAACCGCATCATAAACATTCATCATTCGTTCCTTCCGGCCTTCGTCGGCGGAAAGCCTTACGCGCAAGCCTACAGCCGCGGCGTGAAAATCATCGGCGCCACCGCCCATTACGTCACGGAAGAGTTGGACGGCGGCCCGATCATCGAGCAGGACGTGCAGCGGGTAAGCCATCGCGACAACACCGAGGATTTGAAGCGCATCGGCCGCCATATCGAACGGATCGTATTGGCCCGTGCCGTTTCGTGGCATGTCGAGGACCGCATTCTGGTGCATCAGAACAAGACGGTCGTGTTCAACTGATTGCCCGGAAGATTACCGTTCCAAACAAACAAGCCCGCTGCTTCGTGCCGCGGGCTTGTTTGTTTGAACGGCTTGTACGCGAAGGGACATACGGATCTGAGCGTTCATTCGATCCATATCCAGTCCCGAAAGGGGGCGCAGCCTTCTGCCGGGGCTATCCGGGATACGATTTGCCCCAGCGGATGGTCAGTTCCAGCTTGCAGCAATTTCCTTCCTCGTAGGAGGGGATGTCGAAATGAATGCCGTCGGGCGTATAGCCGGTATGAATCGCCGTTTTGACTCCGGTCGTTTTGATCAGTCTGTCGACCTCGGCATGATTGCCGTTCTGGGCTGCCGTCATCAGCTGTTTGGCAAAGGGCGGCGAGGAGGCCACATGGCCGACAAGCTTTCCAGCTTCCCCGAGAAGCCTTTGCGTTACGGCTGCGGACCGCTGAAACTGCGACGGATCGACCGGAGGCAAGGCTGCGGGCCGGTCCCACCAGGGAACGGGCTGCCAGGAGCCGTTTGCCGGCCATTGCCGATACGCGAAAGGGGAAGCGGCGGGGGACGGCCAACCTTCGGAATTTCGATAATAATGCGGTTCGTAGCTGCCTGCCGCAGCTATTGCTGAAGGATCGTACATAGACTGTGCTAGCCGATAGGTGTTCAAACGGAGAAGCCTCCTTGAAATCTGCTCTTGTTATCCTATGTTCGACTGCTTTTCCGAGGTGCCTATGGCGGTTCGGCAGGCATTGCGATATCCAATATGCGGAAGACGGGACGGGCGACTTTTTAGCAAAGCAAAGTGGCAAAGCGCGAAGGCACATGATACAATGGTGAGAATGAAATGTCAGCAGCAATCCGTTAGGCAACGTTAGATTTAGGGGGAATGAACAATGGCAGTATCCAACAAATCCATTGAACAATTAGCGGTCAACACGATCCGTACGCTTTCGATCGACGCGATCGAGAAAGCGAAATCCGGACATCCGGGCATGCCGATGGGAGCGGCTCCGATGGGGTATTCGCTGTTTGCGCAGCAAATGAAGCACAGCCCGTCCAACCCGACTTGGTTCAACCGCGACCGTTTTGTCCTATCCGCAGGGCACGGCTCGATGTTTCTGTACAGCTTGCTGCATCTATGCGGCTACGACCTGCCGCTGGACGAGCTCAAAAATTTCCGTCAATGGGGCAGCAAAACGCCGGGTCATCCGGAAGTCGGCCACACGGCGGGCGTTGACGCCACGACGGGTCCGCTCGGACAAGGATTTGCAATGGCTGTCGGCATGGCCATGGCTGAAGCGCATCTCGGCGCAAGCTACAACAAGGACAATTTCAACGTCGTCGATCATCACACCTACGTCGTTTGCGGCGACGGGGACCTGATGGAAGGCGTTTCCGGCGAAGCGGCTTCGCTGGCCGGCCATCTCAAGCTGGGCAAGCTGGTGGTGCTTTACGATTCGAACGATATTTCGCTTGACGGCGAATTGAACCTCTCTTTCTCGGAAAATATCAAATCGCGCTTTGAAGGCTACGGCTGGCAATACCTGCGCATTGACGATCAGCACGACGTGTCGGCTATTTCCGCCGCGATCGACGAAGCTAAGGCGGATGCGAAGCGTCCGACTCTGATCGAGGTCAAAACGACGATCGGCTTCGGCAGCCCGAACGCGGCAGGCAAAGGCGGCCACGAAGGCGTGCACGGCAGACCGCTCGGCGGCGACGAAACGAAGCTGACGAAGGAAGCCCTTGGCTGGCCGCTTGAGCCCGATTTCTTCATTCCAGAGGAAGTAAAAGCGCATTTTGCGCAAGTGAAGCAGCGCGGCGATCAGGCCGGCGAAGCTTGGAACGCATTGTTCGCGGCCTATAAAGCGGCGCATCCGGAGCTGGCGAAGCAGCTGGAGCAAGCGATTGCCGGCGAGCTGCCGGAAGGCTGGGACGCCGATTTGCCTGTGTACTCCACGAGCGACAAAGCCATTGCAACGCGGAACGCTTCGCAAGCGGCGCTTAATGCGCTCGCTAAACGCGTGCCGGCGATCTTCGGCGGCTCGGCTGACCTGGAGTCGTCGACGATGACGCACATGAAGGGCATCGGCAAGTTCACGCCGAACGACTACAGCGGCCGCAACGTGTACTTCGGCGTTCGCGAGTTCGCCATGGCGGCGGCCGTTAACGGCATGATGCTGCACGGCGGCGTGAAGGCATTCGGCGGCACGTTCTTCGTGTTCTGCGACTACCTGCGTCCGGCCGTGCGCCTCGGATCGATCATGAATGTGCCGTCCGTATTCGTCCTGACGCACGACAGCATCGCGGTCGGCGAAGACGGACCGACGCATGAGCCGATCGAGCAATTGCCGGCTATGCGCGTCATTCCGGGCATTACGGTTCTGCGCCCTGCGGATGCTATCGAAACGAACGAAGCCTGGAAGTTTGCCGTTCAGCACAAGGGTGGACCGGTATGTCTCGTGCTGACGCGGCAAAACCTGCCGATTCTCGAAGGTACGGCCGAGCTGGCGCCAAAATCCTTCAGCCGCGGCGCTTATGTATTGTCCGAGGCTAAGAACGGCAAGCCGCAGGCTCAAATTATTGCGACCGGCTCCGAAGTGCAGCTCGCGGTCGACGCTCAGAAGAAGCTGGCAGAGGAAGGCATCGACGTTCGCGTCATCAGCATGCCGAGCTGGGAGCAGTTCGAGAAGCAATCGCAGGAATACAAGGATTCCGTCATTCTGCCGGACGTTAAAGCCCGTTTGGCCGTGGAAATGGCGTATCCGATGGGCTGGGAGCGTTACGTCGGAAGCGAGGGCGACGTGCTCGGCATCGACCGCTTCGGCGCTTCCGCGCCGGGACCGACCGTTATCCGCGAGTACGGCTTCACGATCGAGAACGTCGTTGCGCGCGTAAAAGCGTTGTTGAAATAGGAGGAGTGTTCCCATGTCCCAGTTCGATCAAGTTAGCGTCGTAAAGAAAGCGAATATTTATTTTGACGGCAAGGTAACGAGCCGCACCGTTCTGTTTGCGGACGGCACCAAAAAAACGCTGGGCATCATGCTGCCTGGCGAATACGAATTCGGCACCGACGTCAAGGAGATCATGGAAATTTTGGCCGGCGATCTGAAGGTGCTGCTTCCCGGAGAAACCGAGTGGAAGCACATTAGCGGAACCGGCGAATTCACCGTGCCTGCAGGCCAGAAGTTCAAGCTCGAGGTAGCTTCGGCTACCGACTACTGCTGCTCGTACATTGCCGAGTAATTGCTGCATCGATAAGGAAGAAGCCCCCTGCAAGCTAGAGCTGCAGAAAGGGCTTCTTTTTTTGGCATCGTTCGAAGGCGAAGGATCGCGCAGGCTAGCAATCACTGGCTAAACGTCATTCCGGTCTCCGGCTTTCTTTTCGAAAGGCCGTCGGCGAACAGCGGGCGATCTGCTTGAACACGCGCCCGAAATGGGCGATGCTGTCGAAGCCGGAGCGCTCCGCAACGCGAATGACGGGCTCGCCGGATTCGCGGAGCAGACGCCGCGCTTCCATGACCCGCACGTTGTTGACGTATTCGATGAACGTAAAGCCGGTTATATCGCGAAACAGCCGGCTGAAATGATAGGGCGAGATGAAGAAGGTTCGGGAGATGTGCTGCAGGCTGAGCGGACGGTCGAAATGGTTATTGATGTACGCGACGATTTCGCCGATCTTCCGTTCCTGCGGACCGGTCCGTTCGACCGACTCGATGCCGGTGGAGGGCATAAGCCTCGCGCAAAAGACGAGCAATTGCGTAAGCAGCGCTTGAACGAACAGCTCGGCTCCCTGCTTGCGGGCCTGCCATTCCTTTTCGATGCCGAGCAGAAGCTCCAGGGCGATTCGCCGGTCCGCCTCTTCAAGGCGAAGCACGTTGCTGGTTCCATGGAAGGGAAGCTGCAGGCTTTTGCTTTCGTGCTCCCAATTCGGCATCAGGAAGCGGTCATGGAAATTGATTAGCAGCCGCTCATGCACGGGCCGGTACGCTTCCGTCGTCTTGTGCAGCTCATTCTTGCCGATGAAGACGATGTCCCCGGCTTTGACGTGGTACGTTCTGTTTTTTATGAAATAGTAGCGTTCGCCCGAACATAAATAATAGACCTCGTAGGTGTCATGAAAATGATTCGCCGTCATGCTGACGGCTTCCGTTACTTTGCGGCGGTCGTAAGCGAAATCGTCGGTCATTGTGCAATCCCCTTTTTTCCGGGCTGTACAACCATTGTAGCAAAATATAGAAAGATGCGGTAGCAAGATATGCAAGGTTCGTGGCGAAAAACGGCAATATTCGTGTAGTTTATATGCCTATATTGCGCTAAGCTGAGGGTACATCCAGGAAGCAACAGCAATTCGAAAAAGCTGGCGGAGGTGCCGAATATGGCTAAGAAAAGATACGCGCTCGTCGGGACGGGCGGACGCTCGCATATGTTCATCAATGCGATTGCGCGCAATTATAAGGAAACGTCGGAGCTGGTCGCGTTCTGCGACGTCAATCAAACGCGTATGGACTACGCGAACAGGCTGCTGGAGAGGGAGCATGGACTCGATCCGATTCCTACCTATAAAGAAGACCGGTTCGATGAAATGATCCGGACGGAAAAGCCCGACGTCGTCATCGTCACAACCGTCGACCGTACGCATCACACATACATTATCCGCGCGATGGAGCTCGGCTGCGACGCGATTTCCGAGAAGCCGATGACGGTCGACGAAGAGAAATGCCAGGCGATTCTGGATACGACGCGCCGGACGGGGCGGAGCTTGCGGGTCACCTTCAATTACCGTTATGCCCCTCACAATACGAAGATCCGCGAGCTGATCATGGATGGGGCGATCGGGGATGTCTTCTCGGTGCATTTCGAGTGGCTGCTCAACACGCGCCACGGGGCGGACTATTTCCGCAGATGGCATCGCGATAAGGCCAACAGCGGCGGGCTGCTCGTACATAAGTCGACGCATCACTTCGATCTCGTCAATTTTTGGCTGGGCTCGCAGCCGAAGTCGGTATTCGCCATGGGCGGGCTTAACTTTTACGGGCGCGAGAATGCGGAGAAGCGCGGGGTCACGCAGTTCTACGAGCGGGCGCACGGAAGCGAGGCGGCTAAAGACGACCATTTTGCCATCCATCTCGAGAAGAACGATAAGCTGAAGGAGCTTTACCTGGACGCGGAGCACGAGGACGGCTATATCCGGGATCAAAGCGTATTCGGCGAAGGCATCACGATCGAGGATACGCTCGGCGTCATGGTTCGTTACCGGAGCAATGCGATATTGACTTACTCGCTTAATGCGTACTTGCCTTGGGAGGGCTACCGCGTCGTGTTTAACGGCAGCAAGGGAAGAATGGAGGTCAACATCGTCGAAGCCTCGCATATCATTGCAGCAGGACGAAGCGAGGACGACGGCAAAGTGAAGGATAAATCGATTACGGTGTATCCGATGTTCGAGGCGCCGTATGAGGTCGACATCCCCGAAGGCGTCGGCGGCCACGGCGGCGGCGACAGGGTAATGCTGAATGATATTTTTGGAGTGCCCGGGGAAGACCGGTTTCATCGCGCCGCATCGCATGTGGACGGGGCGATGTCGATTTTGACGGGCGTGGCCGGCAACATTTCGATACGTACGGGGCAGCCGGTTAACGTTGACGAGCTGGTGAAGTTCTAGCCGGAAGGTAAGCTTGCGCAGAGACGGCATTTCGCCGTCTCTTTTTCTATGCGGGACTTGTGCGGCAACCAACGATCTCTGCGCAGTACCTTCTTCAAGCTAGCCCTCCATCGCTTTAGCCAGTGCGGCCAGCTTGACGATCGTATTCCAGTTGCGCGATGTCGCGGTATCGCCCAGCTTTTGCAAATTGGCCGCCAGCTTGGAATCCAGAACGCTTTGACGGAACAGGAAGTAGATTTCTTGCCCGTGGACATGGTACTCGTCGTGTCCGCGCTCGCTGGTCGAGAGCAGATCAACGGTTTTCTGCGAAGCCGTCTCGGTCATCAGGGTAACGTGGATGCTCTGTCCTTCCGTCAAGGAGTCTGCCGCAAACGGACAGTTTGCGATCAAGCGGTTCAGCTCCTCGGCCGTTCTCAGGATGACGGTAACCGTCATGCCGAAAGCCGTGTGGATTTCCCGCTCGATACGGCGGCGAAGCGGCTCCGCCTCTTCCTCCGATTCAAACAGCGCATTGCCGCTCTGAATATACGTTTGCACCCGTCCCAAGCCCATAGCTTGAAGCGAGCTCTTTAATTCCGCCATCTTGATCTTCTTGTTGCCGCCAACGTTAATGCCGCGTATCAAGGCGATATAAATCGTCATCGTATCCCAGCTTTCCGTCTTGTTCTCCTGAATAACTTCGGTGAAAGCTGCCGATTATCCTTCAGGGTGCATGAATCTAGTCGGGGAACGGTTCAGTAAGGGACTTTCAATCACGAATCTGGGGAGATGACCATACAATACAGAAGCTACAGGGTAAGGAGAGGATAGGTTTTGAACAGAGTGACATTGGACGCAGCCAAAGTGTTGATTGCGGCCGCGGAACGGAAGGGCAAGGAGCTCGGTCTTGCCTGCGATATCGCGATAGTCGACGAAGGGGCGAATCTAGTCGCTTTTCACCGTATGGATAACGCTCGGATCGCCGGGATTGAAATCGCCCAGAACAAAGCATGGACGAGCGTCGCCATGAGAATGCCTACCTCCAACTTGGCGCAGTCCGCTCTTCCCGGCGGGCCGACATTCGGCATCAATACGACGAATAACGGAAGATTGGTGATTCTGGGAGGCGGAATCCCGTTTGTAAGGGACGGCAGGATCGTCGGGGGCATAGGGGTGAGCGGAGGAACGAGCGCTCAAGACATCGAAGTGGCCACAGCGGCCGTTCAAGTGTTTGAAGGCATGCGCGAGCTTGGCGGCGGACAGATCGGAACGGTGCGTATCGGATCGCAGGCTTAGCTCGTACGAAGGGATGAAAGCCCAACAGGCTGCCGGCTTCATGCCGGCAGCCTGTTCGTTTCCCGGAATGCGGGATGCGGACAGCCTGTTTAGGGAAAGGTCTCTAGGGCAGGCTGCCCGTTCGTGCTAGTTCAGTTCCTCCAGGTGCTGGCGGATGTAATCCTCCAGCTTGATCCGGATGTACGGCGGTAAGCCGGACATCATGCAGCCGTAGCGGAATTCGTTGTTCTTGGCTTCGATCCGGATGATTTTGCCGGTGATAGGCGGCAAATCGGCTTCCTTCGGAAAGTGAATGACGATAAACATATCCCGCGCAAGCGGGAACTGGGAGACGATCTGCAGGCCGCTCTCGGACAAATCGATCAGATGGCCTTCGATGTTCTGGCCGGAGAAGGAGCCTTCCTGCTCCCACTGGTAGACGGAAAGCTGCAGCTTGATGTTCATGTTGATCCGCGTACTGCGGCGGCGGTCCTTGGTGTCGGCGGCGGCGGCAGCCAGCTCGTCCTTCGCTTGGGACGATTGCCCGGTGCCTTTAGGTGCGATCTGCTGCTGCATCCAGTCCTCGTAGCACTGCACGACCGAGCACAAATCCTGCGGGCCGAGGCCCTTGGACAATCCCATTTGGAACAAGGACGCGGCGCTGTGCAGCATAGGCGCCGGAAGCTGGAACTGCTGCGTCAATTGCGAAGCAAGCAGCAGGTCTTTCAGCATCAGCTGCAGCGAAAATTGATTGGAGAAGTCGCGGCCGATGATTTTGCCGCCTTTCAATTCCGCCTGCCTGCTGTTTGCGCCGCCCGCGAGCACGATCTCCAAGAACGTTTCGGGATCGAGGCCCGATTTGACCGCGATCGACAAGCCCTCGGCCAATCCGGCCGCGTTGATGCCGACCATCGTATTGTGGGCAAGCTTCGCGGAGGAGCCGGAGCCGGACGGTCCCATGTACAGCATCTTGCTGCCGAGCGTGTCGAACAAGTCGCGGTGCTCCTCGAATACTTCCTCGCTGCCGCCGACCATAAAGACGAGCGTACCGGCTTCCGCAGCCGGCTTGCTGCCGGTAACGGGAGCATCGAGAAAATCTACCAGGTGAGAGGCCAATTCGTCGTGAATGCGTCTGCTTGTTTGGGGGGCGACCGTACTGCAGTCGATGACCGTCAGTCCGGGATGCGTGCCTTCCATGACGCCCGACGCGCCATAAATGACCTCTAGCAAAGCCTGATCGTTGCTTACGTTCGTGAACAGCACTTCCACCGTGCGCGCGAGGGCGGCCGGAGAGGAGGAAGTTTCGGCTCCGAGCAGAGCCAGCTCGTCCATTTTCTCGGGAGAGCGATTGTAGACGGTCACATTGTAACCGTTCTTCAACAGGTTGACGGCCATCGGTTTTCCCATCGTTCCGAGACCGATAAATCCGATCGTTTTCATGGTATCACCTCGGTATCATTTTACCATGACGGACGTATGGAGGAAACTTGCATTTCAGTAGGGAAGACATTATGCTTGTTGGTATGTAGACGGCCAGTAAGGCCATACGGATGATAGGATAAACCATACATTATTACGCGTAAGGGGTGCTTATTCATGGGGAACAAAGTAAGCTTCGATTATAGCAAGGCTCTCGGCTTCATCGGGCAGCATGAGGTCGATTATTTAACGGCCGCCGTACATACCGCACACGATCAGCTGCATGGTCAAACGGGAGCCGGCTCGGATTATTTGGGCTGGGTCGATTTGCCTGTCGCTTACGATAAAGAGGAATTTGCCCGGATCGAAGAAGCCGCGAAGCGGATTCAAGCGGATTCGGACGCGCTGGTGGTCATCGGCATAGGCGGCTCGTATTTGGGCGCGCGGGCGGCGATCGAAATGCTGTCGCATTCGTTCTATAACCTTCTTCCGAAGGATAAGCGCAAGACGCCGGAAATTTATTTTGTCGGCAACAATATCAGTTCGACGTATGTCACCCACCTGCTGCAGCTGCTGGAAGGCAAAGACTTCTCGGTCAACGTCATCTCCAAGTCGGGTACGACGACCGAGCCTGCGATCGCGTTCCGGATTTTCCGCGAGGTGCTTGAGAACAAATACGGCAAAGAAGCGGCGCGCAAACGCATATACGCCACGACGGACAGTGCCAAAGGCGCGCTGAAGCAGCTTTCTGCGGCGGAGGGCTACGAATCGTTCGTCATTCCGGACGACGTGGGCGGACGCTATTCCGTATTGACTGCGGTCGGCTTGCTGCCGATAGCCGTTGCGGGCATTAACATCGGGGAGATGATGCAGGGCGCGGCGGATGCCCGTGAACGGTATGCGAACCCTGCCCTGAGCGAGAACGAATGCTACCAATACGCAGCCGTGCGCAACGCGCTGTACCGCAAAGGCAAAACGACGGAAATTTTGGTCAATTACGAGCCGGCGCTTCATTTTGTGTCCGAATGGTGGAAGCAGTTGTACGGCGAGAGCGAAGGCAAGGATTATAAAGGCATTTTCCCGGCGGCTGTGGATTTCTCGACGGATCTCCACTCTATGGGGCAGTTTATCCAAGAAGGCAACCGCAACCTGTTCGAGACGGTCATTCAAGTGAGTAAGGTGCAGGAAGAGATCGTCATCGGCGAGGATGCGGACAATTTGGACGGCCTCAATTTCCTCAGCGGACGGACGATGGATTTCGTCAACAAAAAAGCGTTCGAGGGCACGATGCTCGCCCATACGGACGGAGGCGTGCCGAATCTGATCGTGACGCTGCCCGACATGACGCCGTATACGTTCGGCTACATGGTGTATTTCTTCGAAAAGGCGTGCGGCATCAGCGGCTATCTGCTCGGCGTCAACCCGTTCGATCAGCCGGGCGTTGAGGCGTACAAGAAGAACATGTTCGCGCTGCTCGGCAAGCCGGGCTTCGAGAAAGAGAAGGCGGAGCTGGAAGCGCGTTTGACGAAGTAAGCGAATGGAACCGGACAAGGCGGCACATCGCAAGATGAGCCGCTCTTGCCTGTGGAATGGCAAGTATTGCTGCTGTAAAGGCGAGGTGTTGCGACGGATGCTTACGAGCTACAAGACGGTCAAACGATACGGAATCGCGGAAATCGTCATCAAAAAATCGCGGTTTATCGGTCATGCGAAACCTGTTGCATCCGAAGAAGAAGCGATCGCTTTTATCGAAACGATCAAGAAGGAGCATTGGAACGCCACGCATAACTGCTCCGCCTATATGATCGGTGAGCGCGACGAGTGCCAGAAGCAATCGGACGACGGGGAACCCAGCGGCACGGCGGGCAAGCCGATCTTGGAAGTTATCAAGCATCAAGGGCTCAAAAATGTCGCGGTGGTGGTCACCCGTTATTTCGGAGGCATTATGCTCGGTGCAGGCGGGTTGATTCGCGCGTATACCGACGGTGCCGTTGTGGGTCTCGAGGCTGCGGGGCCCGTCTACCGGGTGCTGCATCGCGAGGTGTTGGTTGCCATCGAGTATACGTGGCTAGGCAAAGCGGAGAACGAGCTGCGCCAGCGGGACATGCTGATGGGGGAAACCTCGTTTACCGACAAGGTGACGCTCTCTTGCTTGCCGCTCGAAACGGAGGCGGAGCGGTTCATCGCGTGGATGACCGATCTGACGCAGGGACAGGCGGACATCGTGAAGGGCGAAGCCCGATATATCGAGCACGAAAAGCTTCCTGGCTGAACGATAGCGTGAGGCTTGCGGCGTTGCGTTGGGCGGAAAAGGCTTAACGATCGTGCTGCAAGGCTCACGGAGCCAGGCTGTCACAGGGCGGAATTTCATGGAATCAGGGTGAGGGGGCAGGCCATGTCACCAAGAAGAAGCGTAGAGCAGGAGCTTAGCAGGGAACGTATTCTCGAGGAAGCCGCCGTGCTTTTTGCCAAGCATGGATATCGGGATTTGACGATGCGCAGCATTGCCAAAGAAATGGGCTACAGTCACGGGGCGCTATATTATCATTTTAAGGATAAAGCGGAGCTGTTCTATGCGCTGGTGAAGGAAGACTTCTCCTTAATTCTTGAGAAGCAGCGGGACTTGCTGAAGGGGAGCAGAGCCGGCGACATCGCTCAGTTGAAACGGTTGATGACGGAGTTTATCAAATTCGGCATCGAAAACCCGCATCATTACGAAATCATGTTTTTGATTAACGATGCCGACCTTCGGGAGCATTCGCGCAGCGAGCAGGCCCAGTGTCTCGATCTGTTCGCGTCCGTCGTTCGGGGCATTATCGGCGGCCGTAAAGACGCCATGCACAAGATGTACACGCTTCCTTGGAGCTTGTTCATGTCCATGCACGGCTTCATTACGTATACGATTCATTACGGGCAGACCTACAATGAAGTCAAGAAGATGGCGGATGATCATATCAACAACTTATGCGAGGGGATTTACAACGGCTGAGGCGGGCTGGAGCGGATGCAATTTATCATTATTTTACAGGGTATGGAGTCATGTTTGAACGAGGCCTCCTCATATGCTTGTATTAGGATCGAACCGCGGAACATGCGGAGATTCAAGACAAGCGAAGGAGGTTTTTATTTTGGAACGGATTTATGCGCGCTGGATCGGCATCGTTTTCACGGTAATTGGCGTTCTCGGTTTTTTCGTTCACGACTTGTTCGGCATCCTTCACCTGCACACGGCGCATAACGTGTTTCATCTGCTCATCGGGATTACGGGCATCGCCGCTTCGGTGCTTCCCGGCTGGGCTTTGCGCTACACGCAGATCAGCGGGGTGGCGTATTTGCTGCTTGGAGCCGTCGGATTTTTCGCGCCGGACTTGTTCGGGCTCATGCAACTGGCGCTCTCCGATAATATCGTGCACCTCTTGTTCGGCGCTATCGGTACATATATCGGGTTCGTTCTGAACACGAATCAGCTTGTCGTACAAAAGAAAACGGCTTAACCGGTTGCATGACGGCGCTTAGGCAAGAAATGCAGCCTCCCTTCCGTTTGCGACGGCGAGGGGGGCTTCGTTTTGGCTTCCGTGCGGCGGGACATACGGGTTATTTTCGAACAAACATGATACAATGGGAAAAGCGAACGGATGGAAAGGATGATACGACGAATGGACTTGTCCCAAAAAACGATCGAAAACGCAGCCTACATGATCGAGGCGATCAAAACAAAGCTGCGTGTCGCCACAGGCGCTGCGATTAAACCGGATCATTTTGACTTCGAGATGTATGAGGATCTGAAGGATATTTACGACCATGTGAACAGCAAGAATACGTTCAGCGTCAGCGAAATGGATGCGATCGTGCTTGAACTCGGACGGCTGCGCAAGGCAGAAGTCAAGTAAGCGGACGATTCGAAACAGCGTTAAGAGGGATGTTCCCGTATGCCATGCAAATGGCCGGGGCAGCCCTTTTTGCGTTTGTTAAACGTTTAAGGCATAAGCTTGGGGCCGCAGCCTGTTGGGGCTGAGCCAAAGCATGCCGGCGTTCTCGAAGTGTCTTTTTTCCCGCTACTCCGATCGGGGAGATCCTGTTATAGTAGGGAGATAAGGACTTTAGACGGAACGTAGAGGCTCATGCGTTCGAGAACGGCAGGGAAAGCGGAGCGGATAGGAGGAGACCCTGATTCGAGCGGACTATAGGCTGATGCGAACATTGTCGTATCTATTTGTAAGCGTTGCCGCGGCTGCGGCGGGAGGTACGCTGCTGTCGAACGCGTACGTATCGAGGTTTTCTTACGATGAGGCGCTGTTCAGTATGTGGGCGGCTTTCATCGGCTACGGATTGCTGCTCGTACTTTTGTTCGCATTCGCCTATACAAGGCTTGGCGGGGTACGCCGCTGGCTGGCCGTTGGGCGGACGGATAACCCGGAGGCGATATGGCGGCGCTTGAACCGTTTTCCGGCAGAGGTGACGGGGATGGTTGCCGGCTACGGATTGGCTGTTACGCAGCTGACGCAGATTGTCAGAGTCAGCACGACAACGGACGGTGCCCCGGGCGGATTCTGGATCGATTATGGCAAAAGTACGCTGTTCAACCTTTCCACCGTACTGATGCTGGCGCTGGCGTACTATTGCTTGCTTCAGCTTGCGCTGCGCCGCTATGCTGTTGAGCTTAAGATAACGGAACTGCCCACAGGGCGCAGCTCCACCTTCGTCCTGCCGATTGCCGTTTCATTCGGCGGAATCATGGCGTTCATCGGTACCCGGGTCATTTGGTATGCTTACGATCGCTCCTCGTCGGCTTTGCCCGTTGCGGTTAGCGGCATGCTGCTCGTGACGCTCGCAACGGTAGGGCTAGGCTCCTTGTTGTTCGTGACCGTGACGAAAGTGTTTTTCAATGATGTCAACGGAATCGTCGGGGAGCTTCGCCGGTTGCTGCGCAAACCGCGCGGGGAGCTGCATCGCAGCATTCCGATTGCGGCCGAAGACGAAACGGGCAAGCTGGCGCTGGCGTTCAACGCTCTGCAGGCACGGCTGAACCGGGAATATGAGCAGATGGAGAAAGATGTGCGGCTGGCGGAAGGCGTGCTCCGTCAGCTTCTGCCGCAGCGCGAGCTGCAACTTCCGTCGCTTGCGGTAACTTTCGGCGTACCGCCGGCTTCGGTTGTGACGGGCGACCTGTACGACGCGATCTCGGTAGACGAGCATAGAACGGCGCTTGTAATCGGACGCGTCGCGGGCTCGGGAATGCCGGCTGCGCTCATCATTTCGGCCATGCTCGTGCTTGTGCGCGCAGAGGTCAGCAACGGCGGGCGTGTCGGCGACGTACTGGATCGACTCCGCAGCCATTTGTCGGACGCGCTTCCCGAAGGGATGCCAGCGGCATTCGGCATATGCATAGTGGATACGGGCGCCTTCGAAGCGGAAGCCGGAGCGATCGGCTCCTTCGCACTGTCGGTCGGCGGGGAGCCGCAGCAGGAGCCCGTGGAAACGGCGCAATGGTGCAGTACGCCGTTCCGGGAGACGGACGTCATTCCTGTGGCGAAAATGGCGCTGATGCCGGGTTGGCGAATCGTTTTCGGACATAACGGGAAAGGGGCGGACGCGCCGAATTCCGCGCCTGCAGCAGATTGGCTTACAGACGGGGGAATATCGGTTACGGTGAAGCTGTGTCAACGCAGCCAAGCAGCGGGGCCGGAGAGCCCTCGAACAGCGTCCATTTCGTAATTAGGGGAACGGCTATTCAGAGATGGAAGGGGGAGCGGGAAGCGCATGAAGGAGAAGGAAAGAGGCGGCTCCTTAATGGGACGATTTTTGGGAATGTATATGGTTTCGGCGGGGGCCGGAATAGGGATAATCATGTTTATGAATGTGTACGGGCTGCAGCTTGGCCTAGAGGAGCTGCTTTACGACACGATCCCCATTCTGCTTGTTTTCCTCCTTCTCTTCGTGCTGCTTCTGCTTGGATTTACCCGGTACCGGCTGCGCGGAGTGATCGCCTATATGAACGGTAAAAGGCCGGATATGTCCGCTTCGGAAGCGTTTCAACGCATGCTTCGTTTTCCTGTGGAGATATTTTGGACCGTGATGGGGGTCGCGGCGGTTTTTACGCTGCTCTTCCATTTATACGATTACGGAGCCGAAGGGATCGCGCTTTTGCTCCGGTCTTCCGCGGATCGTTGGTACCTGATCTTTTTGATGATGTACGAGCTCAGTCTATCGCAAATGCTTGCCGTTCTGCTGTTCAGCGGCAGCCGCGCGAGTTTGAGACCTTTTTTGCTGCGCATGAATGCCTTCAGCCTGCCGAATTTGCCGGGCAACTCGTTTCACCGCTCCTTGCTCCTAATGTTTGTCTCCGGCGTTCTCTTGTCTGTCATTTCGCTCGTGCAAACGATCATAAGCAAAACGTTCAACGAAGAGGCGCTCAGCTTCAGCCAATTGCTCGTTATGGCCGCCGTTACCTCCGCATTCGGTTTATGCACGCTGATGCTACCTCTGCTTCAATTCCGCCGCGAGATTCGTTTGCTGACGGCCCGCTTATTTGCTCTTCAGGCTGAGAAGCGCGGCGTGCCGCATCAGATGCCGATCGTCTCGATGGACGAAATCGGCCGGCTGGCGGGAGCGTTTAACGAGCTGCAGGCATATACGGCAAAAGCTTACGAGGAAGTGTCGAAGGAGCTTCGGCTTGCCGCCGTCGTCCAGCAAAAGCTGCTGCCGCCGCCCCTGACGGCGAACGAGTCGTATGCCTGCTTCGCGATTTGCGAGCAAAGTCTGGAAACGGGGGGCGATTTCTACGATTGGATGGAGCTGGACGATCGGCGGCTGGCTGTTCTTGTCGGGGATGTCATGGGCAAAGGGATGCCGGCCGCGCTCATCATGTCATCGGTGCTGGCGCTGTTCCGGCTGGAGGTAAGGAAAGGCGGGACGGCTGGAGATGTGCTTACCCGTCTTAACCGGCGAATCGTGGAGACGCTGCAGGGAGAAATGATGGTCACCGCGGGTCTTGCCTTGATCGAGCTCGACAGCGGACGGCTTGCTTACGCGAGCGCAGGACATCTTGCGCCCTATATCGTAAGCGCAGGCGGGGACGTGCGAGAGCTTCCCGTTGCTTCCATACCGCTTGGCGTAGATGATGAAGAAAGCTACTCGCAAGGGGAATACGAAATCGCGCCCGGCGATCGGCTGATTCTGTACTCCGACGGGGTTGTAGAGGCGCAGCACGCGGACGGTGCGATTTACGGATTTGACGAATGGGAGCGGGAGCTTTCGGAAACGGATAGCGGCAAGCCTCTGGCTGAGCAGCTTCGCATGCTGATGGACAAGCTGCCCCGCAGTGCGGGAGCGGAACCGTTGGATGACAGGACGGTCGTTTGCGTACGCTGGGAGGGCAGGATAGCTTAAAGCGGCGCGCTTATCGCCAGGGAAGAGGGATGAAGGGTTATCCGTTAAGCGGGGAATGCTGCTTGGCGGATAGCTTTTTTGCCGTTCCCGCCCGTTTATTTGCCGAAAGCCGGACGGTTGGAGAAATAATACGTAAATACGGCGACGAAAAAAATCGTAATCATGGAGTACAGCGTACGCTCGGCCCCGATCACGGTAATGCCCGTAAGGAGGACGGTAAAATCGATAACGAAAATGAGCACGGCGGTCGGAATGCCGCTGCGCATCGAGAGCATCATGGCGAGCAGGTCGGTGCCCCCCGTATTAATGCCGTACGCCAGCATCAAGCCGATACCGGTTCCGATAAGCGCGCCTCCGTAAACGGCGTGCAGCATCACGGGCAGCTCAAGCAGCGTGCTTAGGGGGCTGAGCACGTCGATCAAATAGGAGGAGACGAGAAAGCCGGCGACGCTGCGCAGAAACAGCGATTTCTGGTTTAGAAAAGCGAACAGGAAAATCGGCAGACTGGCGAAAATAATGCTCGTCCCCGGTCTGAAGCCGAAATAGTATTTGAGCAGAAGCCCGATTCCGATCATCCCGCCGTCAAGGAGCTTGTACGGAACGAGAAACAGGTCGACACCGATTGCAACGGCCATGCTTCCGCCGATCACCGCCAGCGCCTTCGGCAACAGCGACATTTGGATTCCTCCCGCATTTGCGCTTTGCGCGCTTGTCCGCGCAGCGCATACTTGTCCTTGCATTATATGCGTATGGTTTCGGATACCATGTCAAAAGCTAAAGAAAGGACAGCGAAGCAGCCGTTCATTTGTTCGACCGAAGGGAAGCACCGGCGGCTGAAACCGGTAGTTGACACGCTAAGCTGCGTATGGTAAGTTTAAAGTATTCCTTAACTATATATTAGTAAGCTAGTTACGATAATATACTTCATAACCTTTGGAGGTGCCTTTTACGATGATGCCATCCCTCTTTATCGCGCACGGCGCGCCGACACTTGCGATCGAATCGAACGCATACACTGCATTTTTGCAGGAGCTTGCGGGGAAAATACAGAAGCCTAAGGCGATTGTTCTTTTTTCCGCGCACTGGGAAAGCGGGGTTCAAGCGGTCGGCGGAGCCGAGCAGTACGAAACGATTTATGATTTCGGCGGATTTCCCGATGAAATGTATCAGATCAAATATCCGGCTCGCGGGGATATGGAGATAGCGCGCGAGGTTGCTTCGCTGTTTGCGGCGAAGGGCATCCCGTCTCGAATCGACGAGAATCGCGGCCTGGATCACGGCTCATGGGTCGTTCTTCGTCTTCTGTATCCGCAAGCCGAAATCCCGGTTATCGCGCTATCCGTCAACCGGCAGCTTACGAACGAGCAGCAGTACCGGATCGGCAGTGCGCTGGCCTCGCTGCGCGAGCAAGATATTCTGATCGTCGGCAGCGGCGGCACCGTGCATAACTTGCGTAGAGTGTCATGGGGCGCCGAAAAAGCGGACGATTGGGCGCTCCGGTTCGACGATTGGCTGAAGGAAAAGCTGGAGGCTTGGGATACGGAGGCGCTGTTCCAGTACGAAACGCAGGCGCCTTTCGCTCAAGAAGCGGTTCCGCCTTACGGGAACGAGCATTTCGTACCGCTTCTGCTGGCTATGGGGGCGGCGGACGCGACGCGTAAAGCGTCGCTGCTGTACCGCAGCTTCCAGTACGGGAGCTTAAGCTTGAGCTGCTGGCAGTTTGATTGATATCGTGAACGTCGTCCGGGACAGCAGCGTAACCCATACGAGGCTATCCCGGTAGGGAACATGAATAGGGTGAAAGTCCCGGCATTCAAGCGAAGAAGCCGCCAAAACCACGGTTAGAAGTGGGGATGGCGGCTTCTTTCCTTATTAAGACGAACACTCGCGAACCATTAATTTATTACCGTCCGGGTCCAGAAAGACAAACCAGTGCGCATCCATAATCTCTGTAAGAAGCTCAACACCTTGTTCTTTCATGAACCGGTAGGCTTCGTTAATGTCATGTGTCGGCAAAATAACGGCAGGCGTCTGATAAGCGGGAGGCCCTCCAGGCTCCCGTCCTCCCCATAACGGCATTTCATCCAAGATCAAATCGGGTCCGTCAACAGGTAACACATAAAGATGTCCATTCACGGCCTGACCGGAATCCGGTAAGCCCAAAATGCTCGAGTACCAGCTTTTGGCTGCTTGAATGTTGCGTACCGGAATGAAGACACCTTGAATCTCCCGCCGAATAGGGCTGACCGGTTGAACGACCGCCGCCTCTTGCGACGGCCGGACGGGAATATGGATAGCCAACTCGGAATCGGGATGATCCGGTCCCAAAAAGCGCGAATCGTAAACTTGCACATCGTACCGGCTCGCGTATTTGTACCCGGAAGCAGGCAGCCATGTAGAGTGAAAGTATCCGTATGAATCGGCTAAAGATTTGATGCTCCCTTTATGCGTAACTACGGCGTATTGGTGGGCCGGAAACGTTCGAGCCGTCATGCCTTCCGGAATTTCATCTGCAGCGTTTACTAGATAACCGGCAATAAATTCATAATTTTGAAACCCGGAAAAGTCCTCTGGGTAGATGCTGACTCCGTGCATATGGCGGCTGACGGGGTTGCGAAGCTCGGCGGAACGATTGGCGAAGGAAGAGAAGAGCTTGCCGATCGTGTTGTTTTTGCGGGCGTTGGCTTTAGAGGTTACGCACGATAAGCCGATGACGGTGAACGAATCCTTCGATACGAGCTTGATTGACGGAACGGCTTTAGTCATGCAGACAGACATCTCCTTATCAAATGGTGAGTTCTAACCACTCGCCCCTACAATTGTACGATGTGGATAATATACCCAATAGTATGGCGTACAAACGTTCGGTTTGGAAAGGGGGGGCTGTAAAGATTGCTGTGCATGTACCCCCTAGATGATATCGGTAGTTACGATCAAAGCTGTTTTACCGCCAGATTGAAATGCCGGAAGTCCTTCGTTGCGTAGTGCAGCTTTTTCTCGATTTTTCTTTTGATTTCGGGGTCTTGGTATTGCGTGAGCATGTCGACGTACCGGTCCACCATCGCTTTGATTTCGAGAATCCAGAGCGAATGATTGAGCGGGATCAGCTCCTTCAGATCCTCGGCGAAAGCCTCGGATAAGAACCGGATTTTCGGCGGCTGAAGCAAGCTGGTAACGCCAAAGGTGGGGGGCGTGGCGTCCTCCCGAAACAGCTGCCCGGGCACCTGCTCCCAAAAGCTTTCCCATTCCGTTATCAAGCCCGCCTCGTAGAAAATAAACTTTTGAAAGCCGCATAGCCAAGCTGTGCAGCTCGTATTTCGGCGCTGACAGCCGACGCCGTTATTTAGAAAGTCGCACCCTATGCAGCAGGAACCGCCGTTCGGAATGCAAACGCTGCAGATGTGGTCCGCTCCGGCACCGTGGAGGTAGTCAAGGCCGGCTTCGATTGCTTTCTGTCTCGTTGTAACCCGCAAAAGCTCCTCGGGCTGTGAGGGTTTCAGGAAACCTGCCATGCCGTCGCTCCTTTCTTGGACCCATGACTCCGCATGTGTATCGAAATATTTGATTATTTGAATATGGGTAATTATACGCATACAGCGGTTTGTTTTACAACAGGCTAGTTAGATATGGTATGATGTTTTATATATTCAGATTTTCAGATTTTAAGGGGCTTGGTACATGAATCGTGAAATTCAGCAGTTCAAATCGGAGTTTTTTAAGGCTTTGGCTCACCCGATGCGCATTCGCATTCTTGAGGTGCTGTGCGAAGGGGACAAAACCGTCAACGAGCTTCAGGCCATTCTGGGCAGCGAAGGCTCTGCCGTATCGCAGCAATTGGCCGTGCTTCGGAACAAAAACGTAGTCAGCGGGACGAAAGAGGGAACATCCGTCATCTATTCGCTTCGCGATCCTCTCATCAAGGATTTGCTGGAGGTAGCTCGGCGAATTTTCGACAATCATCTGGTTGACGCCATCTCGCTATTGGAAAACATGAGAAATGAATAACACGATCAATAACAAGGATATCTTGAGATTGCACAAGATAAACCTTGTTTTTATTTATTAATGGGCCTTTTTTGAACGAAAGGGCGGTGATCCGTTCATTGACAAGGACAAAATATCGGGCGTATATTCTTCATATATTCAAATAATCAAATATTTATAAAGAAGGGTTTCAAATGAAACTGTCGGGAAGATTTGAAGGCTATAACGCCGGCTATTTTCGCCGAGACCTGTTATCCGGCCTAATCGTAGCCATAATCGCGATTCCGCTTGGAATGGCTTTTGCCATTGCGGCAGGCGTCAAACCGCAGTACGGGATTTACACGACCGTTATCGCGGGCTTTCTTATCTCGCTGTTAGGCGGCTCGAAGGTTCAAATCGGCGGTCCGACGGGGGCGTTCGTGCCCGTTTTGCTTGCGATCGTGATCCAGTACGGGTATGAGAATCTATTGATCGCGGGATTGATGGCAGGCGTGCTGCTGGTTCTGATGGGCGTTTTCAGGCTGGGTACGCTAATCCAATTCATCCCGCGTCCGGTCACCGTCGGTTTTACCGCAGGGATTGCGGTTATTATTTTTTCCGGACAAATCGCCAGCTTTATCGGCCTTTCGGATATTCCCAAGCATGAAACGTTTATCCCCAACATGAAAGAGCTAGCGGCGCATCTTACGGGGATTAACCCGTACAGCGTGATCACCGCATCGATTTGTTTGGCCATGATTCTGGTTACGCCTAAGGTTTTTCCGAAAATTCCGGGCTCGCTCATCGGTCTTGTCGTATCGAGCGCGGTTGCGGTATGGCTTTTTGACGGCAAGCTGGCAACGATCGGATCGACATACGGCGTCATTCCGAGCACGCTACCGGGTTTTCATGTACCCGAAATAACACTGGACCGAATCAGGGAGCTCATCCAGCCTGCCTTCGTGATCGCGATGCTTGGGGGGATAGAGTCGCTCTTGTCCGCGGTAGTCGCCGACGGCATGACCGGGTATCGCCACAACAGCAACCGGGAGCTGATCGGACAAGGGATCGCCAACATCGTAACGCCTTTGTTCGGAGGGATTCCCGCTACCGGCGCGATCGCCCGGACGGCTACGAACGTTAAAAGCGGCGCGGCGAGTCCCGTCTCGGGGATGGTTCACGGCATCGTTGTTTTGCTCGTCCTGCTTCTGTTCGCTCCTTATGCTTCGGCCATTCCGTTAGCGGGCATGGCGCCGATCCTGATGGTCGTCGCCTGGAATATGAGCGAACGGAAAACATTCCTTCATGTTTTGAAGACGAAAACGGGTGATTCCCTGGTCTTGCTCCTTACGTTTCTGCTGACGGTGCTTACGGATTTAACGACGGCGGTGGAAGCGGGGCTGCTGTTGGCGGCGATACTCTTCGTCAAACGGATGAGCGGGATGCTTACGGTCGCCAAGGTGCTGCCCGACCCTTCCACGAAGCATGCGAAGGTAACGCCGCATGTGGTGAACGACCGGCATGATTGTCCGCAGATCGCCATTTTTACGGTGGATGGCGCTCTGTTCTTCGGCGCGGCAGCGCTGTTCGAACAAACGGTTATGCGCACGATTGCCTACCGGCCCGCTATCCTGCTTCTCAGAATGGGAAGGGTTCCGTTTATGGATACGACCGGGGAAGCGTATTTGTCCAGCGTGATCAAGGACTTTGCAAAGCATGGCGGAATCGTCCTCCTCTCCGGCCTCCAAGCCCAGCCCAAAGAAGTGCTGCAGCGAACGGGTCTGTACGAACGGATCGGAGAGGAGCACCTCTTCGCTCATACGGGAGAGGCGATCGATTGCGCGCTAACGAAGCTGGATCGTCACAAATGCCTGGGCTGCAAGCATTTGGCGTTTCGCGAATGCGGGGTTTTATCGAATCCGGACTAATGGTCGGGATTCTTTTTTTTGTTCTGCGGGAAGGGATCGGCGCACAACCTGAAAAAAACAAACATGACTTCCTAAGTTCGCGCATTGTTGAAAATCCGGACGTGACCGATAATGAAGCTATCTTAGGAAATAAGGGGGATTCACAATGAAGATGAGTACGCCTCGCAAGTTGATGACGACGGCATTGGCCGGCGCCTTGACCGTCAGTCTCGCGGCATGCGGCGGAGGAAGCGGCACCGATGCCAAAACGGCGAGCGGCGCGAGCCCTGCTGCGGCAACCGGCGGGAAAGAGTCGCCGAAGCAGGAAAACATGACGATCACCTTCCAGAACATTTATCCCGACCCGACGACCCCTAAATATAAAGTCATGAAAAAAATTGTAGACGATTACACGAAGGCGCATCCGAACATCAAAATCGAGCTCGATTCGCTCAACACGGACCAGCAAAAAATCAAGCTCAAAACGCAAGCGGCCTCCAAGGAAGTTCCGGACATTACGATTGTGAATCCGGCTGCGCAAATGAAGCCTTTCGTCGATGCCAACCTGCTCGCCCCGCTCAACGATATGCTTGACCAGAACGGGTTGAAGGGAACGTTCCAGTCCGGCATTCTCGATTACTACAGCTTTAACAATAACGTGTATGCGCTTCCGGACGGGAACAACATTGCAGTCGTGTACTACAACAAGGACCTGTTCGCGCAGGGCGGCGTAGAAGTGCCCAAAACGTTCGAGGAAATGGTCGACGCGGTCAAAAAGCTGAAGGCAAAGGGCATCCAGCCTATGGTGATCGGCGAGAAGGATACGTGGACCGGCTCCTTCCTCTTCATGAACGTGCTGCTGCGGACGAACAGCGGGCCCGGCTTCCTGAAAGACGTCGTCGACAAGAAGAAAACGTTCAACGATCCCGCGTTCGAAGAAGCCGTCAACAAGTTTCAGGATCTCGTTCAGGCGGGCGCGTTCCAGGAAGGGGCGACTTCGTTCGACTATAACGCAGGCGAGAACTTGTTCAAGACGGGCAAAGCCGCCATGTATTTCATGGGCAGCTGGGCGACGGGCGCCATCGACGATTCTTCGGTCAAAGGGAAAGTCGGCGCGTTCAAGTTCCCGACGGTGAGCGGCAAGGGCAACGTAGACCAATATATGCTGGCGCCCGGAAGCGCCTTCGCCATTTCGGCCAACAGCAAGCATTTGAAGGAAACGAAGGACTTCCTGAATTACTTCATGACTAACTATCCGAAGGTATCGTTCGAATTCAAGGATGCCGTCGGCGTCGCGCAAAAGGTGGAGGGCGACTTCAAAGCGGCCGGATATACGCAGCTCGCGATGGATATTCTCGACATGTTCAAAAACGTGAAAGGCGGCGACCTCGCCTTCGACAATACGATGAATCCGGGAACGGCGCAAGCGCATTTGACCAGCATTCAGAACGTGTTCGTGACGAAGGTGGACAGCAAAGCGGTCGCCAAAGAGCATCAGTCGGCCTATGAGGCGAACAACAAGTAGCAGCAGCCGGGTTCGATGCGCGCGGAAGCCGGAGCGGCGCCCGCGCGCATTCCCTTTTTTTGAAGTATGCGGTAAACGCCGGGCGATGAGAGGGCCCGCAGGCGGTTATAAGGAGATGTTATACCGATGAATGTACTCAAAGTACCCGCTCGTACGATCGCCGTTTTCGTGCTGCCCTGTTTGCTGCTATACGTCTGCTTGGTATTCGCGCCGATCCTGGTTTCGTTTTACAGCGGATTACTGGACTGGAACGGCATCGGGACGGCCAAGTTCGTCGGGCTGGATAATTTTGCGACGCTGTTTACGAAGGATGCTTATTTCTGGCCTTCCGTCAAAAGAACGCTTATGTTCGCCGTGTTTTCGATGGCTGAAATTCCTGTAGCGCTATTCATAGCCATGCTGCTCAACCGTTACGTGAAGCGGCCGAATTTTCTCGTTTCGAGCTATTTTATGCCGGTTATCCTATCCGTCGTCATTATCGGCCAGCTGTGGAAAACGATCTATAACCCGGCCTCCCTCGGCGGGATGCTGAATCAGGTGCTCGCCGCCCTCGAATTAAGCTCGTGGACGAAGGCTTGGCTGACCGATCCGGGCGTCGCCATGTACGCGCTCTATTTCGTTGCGCTGTGGCAGTATTTGGGCTATCACGTTCTGATCCAGTTTACGGGCATTCAGAACATTCCCTCGGAAATTTATGAGGCTGCGCGCATCGACGGGGCGGAAGGCTTCAAAGCGGACCGCTATATTACGCTCCCGATGGTGGTGCCGATTTTTAAAATATCGATCGTTCTCGCGTTCATCGGTTCGCTTCAGGCGTTCGACATGATTATGGTCATGACCGGCGGCGGACCGGCACATGCGACGGATGTCATTTCGACGCATATGTACAACATGTCGTTCTTGTCGATGAAGTACGGATACGGCAGCGCGATCGCTTCCTTCCTCGTCGTTATGTGCCTCATCGCGACGGTGATCATCAATGCGGTGTTCCGCCGCCTGGAACAGCGCTTTATGTAACGACGGGAGTTGGCGGGAAGAGGAGTGGATACTGTGGAGCTTTCTGTAGCAAAGCCGCTCGACCGGACCCCGAGAACCGTTTGGTTCTCGCTGAAAAAGGGAATCGTGCTGCTGGGGTTGTCGATCTTGTTCGTTACGCAAATATACCCGCTTTTTTGGCTGCTGACGTACTCGCTGAAGACGAATGAAGAAATATTGAGCGGCAGCTTTTTCGCCCTTCCGAAGTCGCCGCAATGGAGCAATTATGCCGGCGCGTTTCATTCGGGCAATTATTTGCAGCTGCTGTTTAACAGCTTCTTCGTCACTGCGGTGACGATGGCGGCAGTCATCGTGCTCAGCTCGATGGTCGCCTATGCGATCAGCCGGTTCCGGTGGCGCTACGGGCAGGCCGTCATGCTCGTGTTTCTGGTCGGCATGATGATTCCGCTGCAGGCTACGCTTTTGCCGCTGATGGTCATTTTTAAGCATCTGGGCATTTTGAATACGCATTTGTCGCTTATTTTGCCGTATATCGCGTTCTCAACGCCGATCTCCGTGTTCATATTGAGCGGGTTTATGAAGACGCTCCCTCAAGAGATGGAGGAATCGGCCGTGATCGATGGCGCCGGCGTATACCGGACGTTCTGGAGCATCATCCTGCCGATGTCCGTGCCGCCGATCATGACGGTATGCATATTGACGTTTATTTCGATCTGGAACGAGTACATTTTGGCTGCGACGTTCCTTTCCTCCGCCAAGCTCAAAACGCTCCCGTTCGGCGTCTACAGCTTCGTCAGCCAGTATTCGGTCAACTACGGCAACATCGGCGCGTTCCTCGTGATGGGCGCTGCGCCGGTTATTCTGATTTATTTTGCGCTGTCGGAGAAAATTACGAAAGGGATGGCAGCGGGGGCAGTGAAGGGGTAAGATGGAGGGAGAAGGCGGTTGCATGAGAAATGGGTGGCTAATTGAATGCAGGTAAGGCGGCTAAGTTCAATCGAATGCAGGTAAGTTCAATCGAATGCAGGCTATTTCAAGGGCGGGTATCTCCCTCCGGTCACTCTTGTACTCAGGAAATTCGATCCCATTCCGCCCAGCGGATATTTCCCGAGTACAAAGGCGAACGCTTACGCTCCTCCAAGAGACACCCACCCTCCTCATAGCTCACATTCTCAAACACCAACCCCATTCCCAGCCCCCGCCAATAAGGCGGGTAAAAAAGCCCCACGCCCCCAAATCTCAGGGCGTGATAGGAACAATCCGCCGACTTTGGTTTTGCATCGGCCAGAGCAGCTCTGCAGCTGCTTCCTTGCACGTTGTAAACTCCGAACAACGATAATCCCCGCAGCACTGCTGCTAAGACACAGCCTACCGCTCTTCGGGACGCCAGGGTATGCAGGATACAAGAACGCAGAACGCAGAACGCAGAACGCCGAACGCCGAACGCCGAACGCCGAACGCAGAACGCAGAACGCAGAACGCAGAACGCAGAACGCAGAACGCAGAACGCAGAACGCAGAACGCAGAACACCGAACGCCGAACGCCTATCCATTAACTAAGCTGACTAAATGGAAAAGTTCCAGTTCATAGATCTCAAATAGCGTTTCCTAGCAACTAACTGGAATTTGTCCATCTAATTTGAGGTTAGTTTAGCTAACGGCCGTATTTTGATTGAAACAACTGGAGGATTTCCAGTTAACTTGCTACCAGAGGGCCATGTTGGCGATTTTAACTGGAGCTTTTCCATCTAGTTAGATAGCTCATGCAGGAATTTGATCACAAAAGTAAAATGATGGTAATCTGTAAGGCGGTATGTTGAAATGGAGCGGCAGTTACGAGCATCGAACTGGAGCTTCGCGGCATGGTACCGCGATGCGGTTCTCGGCAGGTTGTTGTGCTGGCAGGGGCGACGAACGGGAGCTTCGCGCCACAGCTTCGAAGCGGTTCTCGGCAAGTTGTTGTGCTGGCTGGAACGGCGAACGGGAGCTTCGCGGCACGGCTGCGATGCTGTTCGCGGCAGGTTGTTGCGCTAGAAGGAGCGACGAACGGGAGCTTTGCGGCTTGGTGCCGCGATGCGGTTCTCGGCAGGTTGTGGTGGGGTAGAAGCAGGAGAGTGGCGGACAGCTCCATGGGCAGAAAGTGGTAGGAGGGTGCAGGCGTGGAGCGTGTCCGATTGAGAAGGGTCGATTCCGGTTAAGGGAATCGGCCCTTTGAGGACGAAAGCGGTCTTAGCGGGAAGCTGCATCGAAGACGGCCCCGTTGCGGATACGGAACTATTACGGGGTCCCGGGGCGTCGCGCCTGGGGGTCCTCCCCTTGAGACAAGGGGAGGATTTAGGAGGGGATCGACGGCTTTTAGGAGGGGAAATCGACGGCTTTTAGGAGGGGATAGAAATAAAAATTCACAATCGTCTGTTCCTGCTGTTTTTCACTTTTATGCTGAGTTTGCTGCTTGTTCTTAGCGTGCTCTACTACAAACGGACGACGGACGATTTTCACGATAAAATCGGGCAAATCGCCCAAAAGAACGTATATCAGACGGTGGAACTGTTCGATTTGCTGCTCAAAGGGTATGACAGCTTGACGAAATCGATCACCGGCAACTTCGATCTGAAAAGGCTGCTGGCCGAGCCGCTGCCGAAGGATTCGGCCGTACAAGTCATAAACGAACGCACGATTACGAACCTCCTCGGCTCCGTTTTCTTATCGCGGGAAGATCTGATCGACATTCATGTATTCTCTAATACCGGGAAAATATACAGCTATGAAAATGCGATGAGCACGATCGACCCCGAGTACGCCAGCCGGGATTGGTTCCGGCAAATCAAGCAATCCAGCGGAGAGATGGTTTGGCTCGGCGTCCGCGGCAGCTCGCTGATCGACCCGGTCGGGAAGAGGCCGGTTTTTGCATTTGGCCGGCAGCTATACGACCTCTATGAGCATAAGCCGATCGGGATCGTTCTGATCGAGACGGAGCCTTCCCCGATCTTAACGGCGCTTGCCAATCTGCGGCTGAGTCCGCACAGTGAGGTATATGTGGTGTCGAGCGAGGACCGGATTATGGCATCCACGGTACAGCAGGCGGATACGGTTCCATCGCTGCGAGAACCTCCCCGACCTGCCGGCGAAGGCGATGCGGTCGTCGACGAATCGTCGGACCGTTTCGTGGTGTCGGCTAAGCCGACGATGGCGGACTGGACGATCGTCAGCATGACGCCGGACAAAGATTTGAACGTCGAGCTTAACCGGACGAAACGTTTTCTCGTCATGGTCGTGTCCGTGCTTGTCGTCGTTTCGGCGGTGCTGGCGACCGTTGTGTCGCGCTCCATCTCGAAGCCCCTGAAGCGGCTGATTCAAGAAATGAGGCAGGTCGAGCGAGGCAATTTCCGGGGGATGGTCAATGTGAAGTCGTATCAGGAGATCAACATTCTCGTCGCCTCCTTCAATCAGATGGTGAATCGAATGGATGACTTGATCGAGCGGATCAAGCTATCGTCCATCAGCGAGAAAAACGCCCAGCTCCAGGCGCTGCAGACACAAGTGAATCCGCATTTCCTATATAACACGCTGGATATGATTTATTGGATGCTGGACGAACGGGAGAACGACAGACTGGGGAAAGTGGTCCTTTCCTTATCGCAAATGTTCCGCTACAGCAGCCACTGGGATGAATCGACGGCGGTAACGCTGCGGGAGGAGCTCCTGCAAATCACGCATTATTTAACGATTATCGGCATTCGGCTGGAGGGACGTCTCACGACCGAAATCCAAGTCGATGAACGGTGGCTCGACGCCCGCATTCCCAAAATGACGCTGCAGCCGATTATTGAGAACGCTGTCAAGCACGGACTGGAGCCGCTTGAACGGCATGGAATCCTCCGCGTATATACGACGGCGTCGGAACGCGCGCTGCACATGGTCATAGAAGATAACGGCACGGGCATGGACGCCGAAACGATCCGCGTCTGGGAGAAGTCGCTCGCAGGAACAAGGATGACGGCGAACGGCAACGGAGATTCCGACCCAATAACGAGCATGCGGACGAAGCGGGGCATCGGCCTGATCAATCTGCACCGGCGTATCCAGCTCATGTTCGGAGACGCCTATGGCGTAAGCGTAGCCAGCAAAGCGAACGAAGGCACGACGGTCACCGTTTCGATACCGATCCCGTGACTTTGCGCGACGGATAAATCGGCGTTTCTATCTGTGCAGGATGAGTCGCTTTAGGACTCTAACACTTGGCGAATACTGGCCTGACGGTTATTTGGAAGCTAATGAAGCGCGTTTCCCGCGGAAACGCCGGAGGAGGTACTCGGATGAACATCCTGATCGTCGACGACGAGCAAGTTATTCTTGGCGGAATCAAACGTACGATCGAGCGGGAGTTTCCGGACTGCCGCGTATACAAGGCGGCTTCGCCCGACGAGGCGATCGGGGTGCTGAGGGCGCATCATATCGATATCGTGCTGACCGATATTTTGATGCCGGGCATGACGGGACTCGAGCTGATGAACCTTTTTCGCAAAAGGCTGCCGTTCGTCAAATGGGTCGTCATCTCCGCGCATTCCGAGTTTGCGTACGCGCAGGAGGCGGTTCGCCTCGGGGCGAAGGACTACCTGCTCAAGCCGATCGGCAAGGATCGGCTGAGGGAGCTCATCGAGACGCTCCATGAGGAGCTGAAGCAGGAAACGGAGGTGTCGGCGGAGACCCAGCTGATGCGCGCCAACCAGAAGTATTTGCGCGAAGCCGTTTTCCAGCGCTGGGCGCTTGGGCTCGATATCGGCCGGTTCGATATGAAGTCGTTCATTCAGAGCTACCCTTGCTTTTATTTGGTCATGGTCAATATGGACAGCGACAAGAAGGTGCATTTGGAGCATTTTATGATCGACAATGTGCTGTCGGAGCTGATCGGCATGCACGGCAAGGGCTTCGTCGTCAGCTTCGACCGCCAAAGCCTTTTGGGTCTCGCGGCGCCGGATGCCGAATCGGATTTGACCGCGCTTCTGGATACGCTGAGACAGCATTTGAAAAAGTACTTGAAGGTCCGTTTTCAAGTGATGCACTCGCCGGCTATCGACGATTTCCGTACGGTGCCCGAGCACGTGCAGCGCATTCGGCAGGCATCCGAGACACAGGCTTACGAGCAGTACGAGCGGGGCAGCGATAAGGCAATCGAGGTAGCGCTTCACTATATCAAAACGCATTTTCACGAGGATTTGTCGCTGGAGAAGGTCGCTTCGTTCGTCTTTCTGAACCCGGTCTACTTCAGCCAGCTGTTTAAACAGAAGGTCGGCCAGGGCTATAAGGAATACGTGATTCAGCTCCGTATGGAGCACGCGAAGAAGCTGCTGCAAAATCCGCACATCAAGCTGTCCGATATCGCCGAGCGGATCGGCTACCAGGACATGAGGCATTTTACCCAAGTGTTCCGCAAAAAGTTTATGGTCACGCCGTCCGAATTCCGCCAAAAGGCGGCGCAGGACGAATAAAGCTGCCGGCCCGCCGGCAGCTTTCCTTATTCAATCGAGCCAGCGGACGCGGCTTTCGAGAAGCTCCCGAATGCCGTCTGCGGAAACCGGCCTGCTGAACCGATAGCCCTGCAATTCGTCGCAGGAGAACGATTTGAGCCACCGGCTCTGCTCTTCCGTCTCTACCCCTTCGGCAACGACATGGAGCTGCAGATTGTGAGCCAGCGCGATGATCGTCGAGACGATCGCCCGGTCGCTAGGATTGACGAGCAGCTCGCGGATGAACGATTGGTCGATTTTCAACCGGTCGATCGGGAAGTTTTTGATGTAGCTGAGCGAGCTGTAGCCGGTTCCGAAATCGTCGATGGCGATGCCCACGCCCAGCGACTTAAGCTGCCGAAGAATGGCCAGGGAACGCTCCACGTCCATTGTCATCGTCTCCGTAATTTCCAGCTCCAGCAGCGCCGGGGAATGTCCCGTGTCCTTAAGCGTCTGAGCGATCGTTTCGACCAGGTCGTACTTCAGGAATTGGCGCGTCGACAGGTTGACCGACATACGCAAAGCGGGCAGCCCTTCGGCTTGCCAGACCTTGTTCTGCATGCACGCGGTTCTGAGTACCCACTCGCCGATCGGCACGATCATGCCCGTTTCTTCGGCTAGCGGAATAAATTGCCCGGGGGGAATCATCCCTTTCTCCGCATGCTGCCACCTGACAAGCGCCTCCACGCCGATTAACGCGCCGCTCTGCGCATCGATCTGCGGCTGATACAGCAAGAAAAATTCGTTTCGTTCCAGCGCCTTGCGCAGCTCGGCCTCGAGCAGAACCCTCTCGTAAACTTCGCCGTTCATGGAGGGGGCGTACAGCTTATAGTTGTTTTTGCCGTGCTCTTTGGCGTCGTACATGGCAGTGTCCGCATTCTTCATAAGCGATACGATCGATACCCCGTCCTCGGGATACACCGCGATGCCGATGCTGGTCGTGATGTAGAGCTCGTGCTTGTTCAAATGAAACGGCTTTTCGATCGCGGCGATCATGCGGCCTGCAATGACGCAGGCCTGTCCTTTCGACCGGTTCGGCAGAAGCACCGTAAACTCGTCCCCGCCGCGCCGCGCCACGGTATCGGACTCGCCGAGCAAGCCGCTCAGCCGCTCGGCGACCGCTTGCAGCAGCAAATCGCCGAATGCATGGCCAAGCGAATCGTTGACGATCTTAAACCGGTCCATGTCCAAAAACATGACGGCGACCGTTTCTTCTCGCTGATCGGCCGCCTCGATCGACGCAGCAAGCCGTTCTTCGAACAAACGACGGTTCGGAAGGCCCGTCAGCCCGTCGTGATAAGCCATTTGATTCATTCGCAGCTCCGTTTGCTTACGGTCGGTGATGTCCCGGACGATGACGTAGACGCCGACTTTATGATGCTCGACCTCGATCGGCACGTAGGTCGTATTCACTTCTACGCGATGTCCGGCTTTATTGAGGATCGCGAGATCGGCGTTTTGGGACGTTCCGCCGACCGCATCCATAAACTGGCGGTTGGTGTCCTCCAAATATTCGGGAACGATGAATGCGGACAAATCCGCAGCCGTAAGCTCCTCCAGCGAATAGCCGGTCAATCGCAAGGCGGCCGGATTGCAGTCATGCAGCTTGCCGCTTAAGGAAAAGGCAAAGACCGCGTCCTGGCTATGCTGGAAGAGCGATTCAAAGCGCTGATCGCTTTCCTGCTTTTTTTGGCTGTGGGTGACCCATTTCCGTTCGATAAACGCGCTCAGGATGGCGATGCCAAGCATGAAAATCGTCGCTAGACCGACTGCATAGGCAAGAGGCTCGGCATCCACGAGCAGCATGTCCGTCCTAAAGGCGTGACCGTCGGTGTTGAATGTGGCGGCGAGCATTCCCGTATAATGCATGCCCGTGATTGCGGCTCCCATGAAGAGGCCGCTAAGCGCTTTCTTAAAGAAGCCGGGCAAACCGAATTGGCTGCGCAGCCGGAAGGTAAACCGAAGTGCGATCATGGATACGAGAATCGCGACGATAACCGAAACCACAAGGAAATACGGGTCATAGTGGATATGCGCGTCCATCGTCATGGCGCTCATTCCGGTATAGTGCATGGCGGCTATGCCGAAGCCCATCAGAATACCGCCGGACAAGAAGCTGCGCCATGTAAGCGTGCGCCTGCTTACGATGTAAAGCGCAACCGCCGAAGCCATAACGGCGACAAGGACGGAAGCGGCTACAAGCGGGACGTCGTAGGAAACGGGAACCGAGAGGTTAAGCGCAAGCATAGCGACAAAATGCATCGACCAAATGCCGGTGCCCATCGCAAAGGCGCCGCTCATCAGCCAGGCCGCCCGCGCCCGCCCTTTGGCCTCCGTCACTCTGCCGCCCATATCCAGCGCGGTATACGAAGCGATTGCCGCAATGGCGTAGGAAAGGATGACAAGCGTCATATTATAGGCTTGCGCCAATTCGTTCATGGTGACCACCTTCATGCTGTTCTGGCGGCATACGAACTGCCAGCTAGCAAGTCTCGTTGTACGTCGATTGTATCGCGGATCGTGCGGGAAGGAAATATGTAAAATAGCATAGGTCCGTATGCAACCCGATCTTACCGACGAGGGAAGGTGGTAGTTGGCATTTTCAAACAAGCGGAGACTGCCCCTGCTAAAAGGCAGCGCCAAATACATTTGGCTAGTCTAAACGGAATGAACGGGAGTGCGTTGCGCGAATGCCGCCGGCCCCGCCAACAGGATCGGTACCGACTGAAGCGCCGTTCACTCTCTTGTAATCGGTCGGCTGGACGCAGGCTCCCGATCTGAATCTAAGCAATGGGGACGGACTGCCGGCTAGCCCGTTTCATACATCGGATCTGTGGAATCGATAAGGGGGTTATCGCTCGCGTCCTTGCTTGACCGGCTTCCCGTCAGGTATCATAGCGGAAAGGATAACTTGTTTACAGGGGGCTAGAAAAAATGGCGACGATAGAAGATTTCATGAAGCTCGATATAAGGATAGGTACCATCGTAAAGGCCGAGCCGTTCCCGGAGGCGAGAATACCGGCGATCAAGCTCGAAATCGACTTCGGCGAGCTTGGGATCAAGAGGTCGAGCGCGCAAATTACGGCGAGGTATGTGCCGGAATCGCTCGTCGGACGGCAGGTGGCCGCCGTCGTGAATTTTCCGCCGCGCCGTATAGCGGGTTTTATGTCCGAGGTACTGGTGCTGGGCGGCGTGCCGGGCGAAGGAGACGTCGTTCTGCTTCGTCCGGACGAGGCGGTGGCGAACGGAACGCCGATCGCTTGACGGACAAGCCGGCGCAGCTGGCCGGAGGAAGTCCGGGAAGCCGTTATGCCGAATAAGGAAGGTCAGCCGCGACAGACAATAAAAAGCATCCGGAACCGCTGCAGGCTCCGAATGCTTTTTCGTGTTTACTTGGATACGGGTACTGCGTTGAGATATTCTTCCAGCGTGCTGCCTTTATCGGCGATTTCTTTCGCGATTTTGGTCCCTACGTAGCGGATATGCCAAGGCTCGTACTGGTAGCCGGTGATCGCTTCTTTTCCTTTGGGATAGCGGATGATAAAGCCGTACTCGTGAGCGTGCTTGGCAAGCCAAGCCGCTTCCTTCGTCCCGCCGAAGCAGTCCTGTGCGGCGCATTTGCCATCGCTGCCGCTTACGTCAATGGCCAAGCCCGTTTCGTGCTCGCTCGTGCCCGGGACGGCGCTATAGGTTTTCGCCTTTTCTTCGCCGTCTTTTTTGACGTAGCTGTCAAACAGAGCCTTCTGCGTCGCGTGGGAGCGGTAAGCCGAAACGCCTGCCAGGCTGATGCCGTCCTTGCCGGCGCCCGCGACCAATTTTTCGATGGCTTCCGCGGCTTCTTTGCGCATTTTGCGCTTCTCGTTCTTCTCTTTGAACGTAAAAGGAATATCCGGATAGACGAGATCGTCCGGATTGTATTTGTCGGGCAGCATGTTCTGCTTATTGACAAGCGCCGATATGCTTTCCGGCTGACTGACGACTTGAATCGATCCGTTCTTTCCGGGGGAGGTGCTGGCCTTAGCGCTTGGCGACGCGGACGGAGACGGAGATGCGGAGCCTGCCGTCGGTGTCGGCGAAGCTGTCGCTGCCGGGGAATTCGACGGCGATACGGACGAACTCGCGGATGGAGCGGACGAGCCCGGGGTTGCCGAAGGGGCGGTGCTGTTGTCTTTGCCGCAGGCGCTGAGCAGGCTGACGGATAAGAGAAGCGCCAGAGCGGTAATTGTTCCTTTTTTCATAAGAAGGTCCTCCAGGTTTCTGTCAAATCGTATGGTCATTCATCTTCATATAGGGTGAATCGAAAAGCCTTGCACTCCGCAATTGTAAATCGGTGAAGCACGGCTGTCAAAAGGGAAGGAAAGTAAATAATGGAAGCCATGCATAATCGGCATGCGCAATGGAGATGCCACGAATACATAGACTGCCGCATCCGGCAAAAGGTTTCACCTTCCGGGCAACAATTGCCGGTTCGGGGGATCCGCAGGAAGACTGCTAAGCGGACAGCCTGTACGCGAGATGATCGTTTCCGGGAACTGCCGGATGGCCCAAAAAAGCTGCCCGAATGTAAATTTTAGGGTGGAAACCTGCGGATACATGTGCTACAATTCGACAAACAGGAGATGATCTGATGAGTTCGAAAGTAAGCTTCGCTTCCGTTCACCGCAAGCCGCTCGTCGACGAAGTGGTGCAGCAGCTGCAGAAAAAAATTTCGTCCGGCGATATCGCCCCGGGGGACAAAATTCCGACGGAGCCCGAGCTGATGGAGCAGTTCCATGTCGGACGCTCGACGATCCGCGAAGCGGTGCGCGTGCTCGTTCACGCGGGCCTGCTCGAGAAAAAGCAAGGCTTCGGCACGTTTCTGAGGCCCGGCGCGACGATTCAGGAGCCGCTTGACAATCGGCTTCGGCGGGCGGAGATCATGGAGGTATACGAAGTCCGTCAAATGATGGAGCTGGAAATCGCGAGGCTGGCCGCCGAACGCCGGGACGACGACGATCTCCGCAGAATCAAGGAGCATCTGGACACGCGCAACCAAGCGCTGAAGGATAAAAACCTGCAGGTCTATATCGATGCGGATATCCGCTTTCATATTGCGGTGTCGTTAGCCAGCAAGAATGCGGTCGTGACCGATTTGTACAAATCGTTCTCCGTATTCGTGCAGGAGACGCTGACCAAAATATTTGCGAATCCCGATGGCCACAATCCCCAAACGGAAGCGCACATTAAGCTGTACGAAAGCATTCGCGACCGCGATGCGGCCGGAGCGGTGGCATGGACGTCGCGCTACTTGAAGGGCACGATCGACGAGCTGTTCCACGAATCGAGCTGACCTCTTCTCCGAGGTTTGTCTTTAAACGTCAGATGATATGATGTTATACCCAATACCAAACAGAAGGATGATGATGTGTATGAGCTCCATATCCGCTAGCGCAGGGCAGCAAGCCCGGCATATGACCGTATTTTCCGTCTTGTTCATGATCAGCTCGGTGCATTTGCTGAACGATGCGATCCAATCCGTCGTGCCCGCGATGTTTCCGATTTTACACGAAACGCTGCAATTATCCTTCTCGCAAATCGGCTTGATCGGCTTTGCCTTGAATATCACCGCATCGATCTTGCAGCCGCTGATCGGGCTGTATACCGATGCGAAGCCGAAGCCTTACCTGCTGCCGATCGGCATCTTGTTTACGCTCGCAGGCGTGGTCGGACTGGCGTTCGCGCCTTCGTTCGCCTATATTATGCTCGCCGTCATTCTGATCGGGATCGGCTCCTCCGTGCTTCATCCGGAGTCGTCGCGCGTCGCTTATTTGGCTGCCGGGGATAGACGGGGCCTTGCGCAATCGATCTTTCAGGTCGGCGGCAATATGGGTCAAGCGCTGGCTCCGGTCATGACGGCGCTCATTTTCGTTCCGCTCGGACAAAAGGGAATCATTTGGTTCGCCATTGCGGCGATCGTCGCCTTGATCATTCAAACGAAGGTGGCCCGCTGGTATCAGGCGAATCTCGTCGCCCGTCCGAAAGCGCCCAAGGGAGCGGGAGCGGCTAAAGCCCAGCCGGCGGGAGCGAGAGGGTGGATTGTCGGCGCATCGCTTGGCATATTGCTTATGCTGCTGTTTTCCAAATTCGTTTACGTCGCCAGTATGACGGGCTTTTACTCGTTCTATGCCATCGATAAATTCGGCATTTCGGTCGACCAGGCGCAGCTGATCCTGTTCGCCCTGCTGCTGGCCGGCATGGTCGGCACTTTTCTGGGCGGGCCTATGGCGGACCGTTTCGGCCGCCGTAACATGATCTGGTTCTCGATACTCGGAACGGCGCCGTTCTCCCTGTTGCTTCCTTATGCTAGCAGCATGCTTTGGGCAGTCGTGCTGTGCATCTGCATCGGCTTTATTCTGATGTCCGGCTTCTCGGTCATCGTCGTTTATGCGCAGGAGCTGCTGCCGAATAAGGTCGGAACCGTATCCGGCTTGGTGTTCGGCGTTTCATTCGGGCTCGGGGGCGTCGGATCTGCGGTGCTGGGGAAGGTTGCGGACGTTTCCGGCATTGCTTTTGTCATCGAGATTTGCGCATATTTGCCGCTGCTCGGCGTGCTGGCCGCTTTCCTGCCGACCGACCGGAAGCTGCACGCACTGTCTGCCGTACCTGAGGGGCGGCAAGCCGTTAAAGGGTAAGAAGCGTTCATGTAAGAGGCTGCGCAACCAAAAAGGGGGGACGAGCGTGACGAATGTCATCGAGGTGGATAACGTATCGTGCCGGCGCGACCAGAAGACGCTACTGCACAACGTCAGCTGGAAGGTGGCCAAAGGCGAGCATTGGGCCATTTTGGGACTGAACGGCTCCGGCAAAACGACGCTTCTGAATATGATTAACGGCTACATCTGGCCGACCAAAGGGACGATAAGCGTCTTCGAAAGGCTCTTCGGGACGGTCGATTTGCGCGAGCTGCGCAAGTCGATCGGTTGGGTCAGCTCGTCCTTGCAGGAAAGGCTGTATGCCGGTGACAAAACGCAGTCGGTCGTCCTCAGCGGCAAATTCGCGTCGATCGGACTTTACGACAAGCCGACGAAGGAGGACGAAGACTATGCGGTCGAGCTGATGGAACAGCTGCGCTGCTCGCATCTGATCGACCGGGGGTACCAGTCGTGCTCCCAGGGAGAGAAGCAGAAGCTGCTGATCGCGCGGGCGCTTATGGCTTCCCCGAAGCTGCTCATTCTGGATGAGCCGTGCAACGGGCTCGATTTTATTTCAAGGGAGCAGCTGCTTTCCAGCATCGAGCGGCTCGCGCAAAGGGCGGACGCGCCCAACCTCGTTTACGTCACCCACCACACGGAGGAAATCGTGCCGCTTTTCGGCCACTGCTTGTTGATGCGCCGGGGCGAAGTATTCCGTACGGGACGGACGGCTGACGTGCTGACGGAGGACGTTCTGACCGATTTTTTTGAGACCGGGATCTCCGTCCATTGGCATAACGGGCGCGCCGTGTTGTCGTGGAACGGGCATGGGGAGTGAAGCTGCGGTTCGGCTTATGTGGCCAGGAGCCGCGCCATTTCATCCAAATGCCCGTCCAGCGTAATCGGGTCGTAGAGCCCCCATTTGTGCTCCGTCACATAGGCGTGTCCGCTTCGGACGGCCGGCAGGCTAAGCCAATGCTCGCTGTGCATGATGTCCCGCGAAGCCCGCAAGGCGGGTTCGTCGTTCGTCACGGCGAGAAATACGCGGTCGCCCGCATAATCCTTGAGCGCTTCCGGCGGAATGGCCTTCCACCGGAAGCTTTTTTCGCTGTCGATCAGCGATCTGACGGTATCGGGAGGGGAGAAATGCAGGTCTCCGATCGTCTGGAGCCGCGTAAAGGCATCGACCGTGTAGCTGACCGCAACCGTAGGCGCGATTTTGGTAAGGGCTTCTAGGCTCTTATCCTCCAGGAAATCCGGAACAAGAATCAAGTCCGGGCTGAGGGAAAGCACCTTCTCCGCGTTCGGATTGACGCCTTCTCCGGCGACATCCTCAATGCCTTGAAGCTGCTCCTTCGTAAGAATTTGCCCTGCGGTGGCAAAATTCGTGCCGACCGGCTTCACACCGATCGCCATCGTTTCCGCGGCATAGTAATGGGCGATGATCCGTTTCGGCTGCGCAGGAATGACAACCTCGCTGATGGAGGGAAGGAGGTGTTGGACAAGGGGAAGCCGAGGGAAACGGCCGGATAAATGAAAAAAGCTCGCGGCTGTAAGCTACAGCAGCAAGCTTGGCGGTGCAGGGGCAGGTCTGACCATCCCTAGGAAGCGGACTGGTTTGCCAAGACGATCCGGTTCTTGCCGCTCTGCTTGGCCTTGTATAGAGACTGGTCCGCTTTCGCGTACAGCTGCTCGAAGCTGTACGCCTCCGGCGCCAGCTCTGCGACGCCGATGCTCACGGTAAAGCGGATATCCTCGTTGGCCGCGGTGCGGATCGCAATCGTTTCAACGGCCTCGCGGATGCTTTCCGCAACGTCTTCCGCCTGCGCCGCCGCCGTTTGCGAAAGCGTGAGCGCAAATTCCTCGCCGCCGATTCTTCCGAAAAGAAAGGACGCGCCGATGATGCGGTTGACCGTGTCGACGAAGGCGCGAAGCGCAAGGTCTCCCGTTTGGTGCCCGAACCGGTCGTTGATGCTTTTGAAATCGTCGATATCGGCGACAAGCAAGCTGAGGGCTTGTCCCTCGTCAACTGCCGCGTCTATCATTCGCTCGGTCGCCTCGATAAATCCCGCGCGGTTATAAATGTTCGTCAGCCCGTCGGTCACCGCTCTTCTCCGGAGCTCCCGCTCGGCTTCGACTTTATCCGTTATATCGGTGGCGACCGACATCGATCCCGTAAAGATGTTTTTGCCGCTCATGACCGGACTGATTTTGACGGATAAGTGGAAGCTTTCCGCGCCCGCTGCGAACGACAGCTCGATCTGTTCCTCGCTCCTCCGGCTGTGGGCTTCGATCCACGGCCTGATGCCCGAAGCGAGCTCCTCCAGCTTCTTTCCGTTCGGCTGCTGAACGGGGGAACCGCTTATTTGGGACAGCATTTGCCTTGCTGCAAGATTGGTATCCACGATCCGCGCCTCCGCATCCAGCACGACAATACCTTCCTTCATCACATCAAACAGCTTGTTGCGGGCGATCGGTACGGCTTCGAACAGCTGATACTTCAGCATGCCCCAGACCAGGAACAGGAAGCCGGGGCAATAAGTAACGGCGACGGAAGCGGCGTAGCCCGTTTCCGGAAAGAGGCCCAGATTGCGAAGCAAAGAGACGAAGAAGGGCAGGAAGAGGCCGAGAATCAGCATGAGCAGCTGTTTTCTCTGCGTGCCGTTCGTAAAAATCATCGTACGGACAAACAAAAAGAAGCTGATGACGAACAGAAAAAAGCCATGCAGCAGGAGAGCGCTGTTTAACGTCGTTTTTACGATATGCAAGGTACCCTGTGTATCTATGGAAACCGATTTACGCATCAGATGATGGTAGGAATTCGTGAAAATCAAGAGCAAAGCCGCGGTCGGTACGAGGTGTACGAGGATGAGCAGCTTGCGGGTAATCCGGCTTTCGTTCCGGGAGTAGACGAGCGCAAGCAGCAAAACCATGACGGGCGAATAAAAAAAGCCGATCTGCTGAACGTTGCGCCACCAAAGCTTCGTTTCGAAGAAGATGCTGTTGTATTCGATACTGGAGGCAAACGTAACGAGTCCTGTTAGCGCGCTCAAGATCAAAAAGTAATGCCTGCCCGGCAGCTTCTTGTATCGCCAAGCCATGATCGTTGCCGCGAAAGCGAAAATACCCGATAGCAAATACGCTAGCGTAATCACCGTACCATCTCCCCTGTCTTCCATATTATAGCATGAATGCATCGGCATTTTTTTTAATTTTCGACGGGAATCGGGGAGAATGGATAGAAACCGTTCCGGCCGGCAGCCGGACGGCTTAGCGTTTGCCTGTCTTGCGTGCGGCAATGGCCTCGGTGACGACGAAAGCCAAGTCTTCGTTGCCGAATAGGGACAGCACGGTAAGGACGGTATCGTCCGTAATGTCGCCTGCCTCTTCCTTCGAAACCGTTAGCTCGACTGCTTGCTGCAGAGCGGCGTTCGCTTCTTGCTCCGGATATGCCTGCAAATAGAGCGCAGCCGGATCGAGGCCGTTATTGACGCACCACTGGGCGAAAATAAGAATCATGGTCTGTTCGTCCCGCTCATAGTTTCGTATAATCTCTTCTTCCAGCTCGGTGCGGCGCATTGATAAATCTCCTTCCAGACGGTAAGATGGGTTCATTATAGCGAAAGTTCAGGTGTGTCCACAATGATAAAGAACGAAAAAATCAAAGCGTTCGAGGTACAATTGACAGGCGTGAACGGCGAGGATTTGGGTATCGTCCCGACGTCGGAGGCGCTGGCCATGGCGCGGAAGCTGAAGGTGGATCTGGTATGCACGTCGATGATGAGCAGCCCTCCGCCCTGCAAGCTGATCGGCGCCGGAGCAGCCAAGCAGGAGGCCCAGCAGGCGCGCAAGCAGGAGAGGGCGCCGAAGCTCAAGGAAATCCGCCTTACTCCCCATATCGAGGATCACGATTATGAAACCAAGCGCCAGCAGGCGGAACGTCTGCTGAACGCCGGCGACGCGGTTATGCTTGTCGTCAAGATTCAAGGGAAGGAAGGCGCCAAGGCGAAGGAGCTGCTGGAAGCGCTGGTCAAGGAGCTCAAACCGTCAGGCAAACCGAAGACCGGCATTCAGCTTAGCGGCAAGCAGGCGGCGGTTCAGCTCGATCCGTTGCAATAATCGATAAGGGAGCGATCATCGATGGCCGAATCTATGAAAGAACCGGCGCAGCCTGCCTTCTTCGCGGCGCCTTCCGATTTCGGAGCGTGGCTGGAAGAGCATCACGACAAGTCCAAGGAATTATGGGTCGGCTACTATAAAGTCGGTTCGGGCAAGCCGAGCATGACCTGGCCGGAGTCGGTCGACGAAGCGCTTTGCTGCGGCTGGATCGACGGTCTTCGCAAGGGCATCGACGACATCAGCTACATGATCCGCTTCACGCCGCGCAAGCCGGGAAGCATATGGAGCGATGTCAACGTTGCCCGCGTGACGGAGCTTACGGCGCTAGGCCGTATGCGGCCGGCAGGGCTGAATGCCTTCGAGAAGCGTAAGGCGAATAAGTCCGGCATTTACGCTTACGAGCAGAAGCAAGAAGCGAAATTGAGCGACGCGCAGGAAGCGGAATTTCGCGCCAACAAGCAGGCGTGGGATTTTTTTCAGTCGCAGGCCGCTTCGTACCGCAAAACAGCCATTTGGTTGATCGTCAGCGCGAAGAAAGAAGAGACGAGAAGGAGCCGTCTAGCCGAGCTCATCGAAGATTCGGCGAACGGACGAAAGATTAAGCGGCTGTCGTATTAGGAGGACGTTAAGCTCAAGCGCCGGGGCTCCGTCCAGCCGCATCCGTTTCCGGCAAACAGGCCGAACGGTCTACAGGGTAAGCCGTGTCATGTCATCAAACAAGCAGTCCCATGCAAAGTCTGGAGTATTCCGAACGAATCGGATTCCCGGGCTTTTTGTTTTTTCAAAAAAATGGTTTACAAATCGGGAAACCAGCCATATTATATACATAACAAACATATAAGTATATAAAGTATCTGAAGTGTGGGTTCAAAACGAGAGGAGAGGTTACGATGACAGGAAGAGACTTGAACGGGAACGTTGTGATGATAACGGGGGCTTCCAAAGGTTTGGGGAGGGCGCTCAGCTTCGCATTTGCCAAGCGAGGCGCCAAGCTTGCCATTTCGGCGCGCGGAGAGACGGCGCTCATGCAGGCGAAGGCGGAGCTGGAAGCGTTAGGCGCCGAGGTGCTCGCCGTAGTCGGCGATATGTCCGTGTCCCGCGACGTCGAACGGTTCGTGGCTACGGCGGAAGACGTATACGGTAAAATCGATGTGCTGATCAACAACGCCTCCATACTGGGTCCGAGCCCGATGCCTCTGCTGCTCGATTTCCCGGAGACGGACTTTGCCGAAGTGCTTCGGGTCAATGCCGTAGGGCCCTTCCTCATCACCCGGCGCGTCATCGCGAATATGCTTGGCCGCGGCCGCGGTTCCGTCATTAACGTCACCTCTGCTGCAGGGAGCGTCGGTTATGCGGGATGGGGGGCCTACGGGATTTCAAAGTTCGCTCTGGAAGGATTGACGGAAACGTGGGCCGATGAAGTGCAAGAGACCGGGGTTCGCGTCAACATGGTGGATCCCGGGGAAATGGACACGGATATGCACGCATTGGCCGTTCCGGACTGCGATTATGAACTCGCGAACCCGAACGATGTGACGGACGTGTTCCTGTATCTGGCTTCCGACGATGCAAAGGATGTAAACGGACAGCGTTTGGAGGCGCAGGAATTTGTGCGGCCCGAAGGAGAGGAGAACCATGAACGCTAAAACGGCTGTATTCGAGCTGCCGGAAGAGCTGAACGCCGCGATGCCGCCGGAGCGTAGAGGGATTCGGCGGGATCATGTCAAGATGCTGGTTCTGGATCGGCAAAACGGGCAAGTATCGCATACTCGTTTTTACGAGCTGGATCAATATTTGCGAACAGGGGATCTGCTTGTGTTGAATGCAAGCCGAACGATTCCCGCCGTGCTGCACGGCAAATGGATAAGGAGCGGCGTCGTTCTGGACGACAACGCCGAGATCCGGCTTGCCCGGCGGGTGGACGAACGGAAATGGGAGGCGCTGGCGGTAACGGCAAACGTGATTGCAGGCGATACGTTTGAATTTACCCCGGCTTTGTCCGCAACCGTGACGGATACGTCGCCGAAGCCGTTTGCCGCCATTGTTTTTTCCGTGCAAGGAGCTCTATTGATCGACCGGATTTACGCCCTCGGGGAACCGGTTCGCTACGAATACATCTCCCACCCTTGGGAGCTCGATTACTACCAAACCGTGTATGCCTCCATCCCGGGTTCGGTCGAAATGCCGTCTGCGGGCCGAGCGTTTAGCTGGGAATTGCTTTTTAGACTGCGGCGCCGCGGCATTCGTATCGCTTACGTTCAACTGCATACCGGTCTCAGCTACTTGCTTGAAGATTCCGGGCATAGGAGTCCGAAAGAGAATTTCGAACAATTCGATGTGCCGTCCGAAACGGTGGAAGCCGTTAAGCAAACCAAGCAGGCGGGCGGAAAAGTCGTTGCCGTCGGCACGACAGTCGTTCGCGCGCTGGAATCGGCCGTCGCTCCGGACGGAAACCTTGCCGCCGAATCCGGATGGACCAACTTGATGATCGACCGCTCGATGCCCCTAAGGGTCGTTGACGGGTTGATTACCGGATTTCATGAACCGGAAGCGAGCCACCTGGACTTGCTGTCCGCGTTTATCGATCCGGATCTGCTGGTAGGGGCTTATCAAGAAGCGATTGAGCGCGGCTATCTGTGGCATGAATTTGGCGATATGAACCTGATTGTATAGCGGAGGAGGTGTCGGCGGAGTGATGAAGGGGCATCATTTTTCAATCGAAGTCGGCAATTTGGAAAGATCCGTATCTTTTTATGAGAGAATCATGGGCTTCGTTCCCGAAATGCGGCTGCAATGGGAGGACGAACGGATCGCTTTTCTGACGCTCGGGCATTTCCGATTGGAACTGGTGCAGCCGGAAACGTTCATCTATATGCCTTCCAATACGCATATGGCTTTTGAAGTCGATGATTTGACTCGTCTGTGCGAATGGTTGGTAAGCGAAAGCATTCCGCTCGTCGAGAAGCCCGTGATCCTGGACAACGGCTGGAAAAGCGTCTTTGTGTCGGGTCCCGACGGCGAACTGCTAGAATTCTTGGAAATCCCCCCTCTCAAAATCGTGGAGGATATCACAAGTTAACTGATCTATTGTTAAAAGAATATTTCAGAAAGCCTTATATAATGGGGTTCAGTTACCTATTCCAGTTTTTATCAGAGCAAGGAGTCGAAAACCGATGGCTAGCGATTATTTGCGCTCGGGCGAGCAAACCGGCGGCATTCGGAATCTGATGTTGTTCTATAACGGTCACTACGAGAACGGAGCGGGCGTTTGGAAGAAGGGCAAATTTCTCCCTTACGTCGCTTACTTGAATCCCGAAGGGGAGCCGCTCGAATGGTTGTTTGACGGCGGGCTGTTTTTGGCCAAATGGTCGTTCGCCCGTCACGGCTTTGAGGAGTCCCACGACCCGACCGACATGCGCGACTGGCTCTGGTATTTGGACAAAACGTTCGCGCCCGGCGGCGATTTGGCGGAGCTGAACGCAGCCGTTGCGGAAGCGGGAGAGAAACTGGGTGACGCCGGGTATCGGATGAAGGTCGTGCTGATGATTCCGTATCCGGCGCCGAATCAAGCGTTGTTCGGGGAGCTGGACGGCCGTATGCTTTGCTTCGATCATGCGGCCGCAGGTCCGGAGGAAGCACAGCGGAACAAGCGGCATGCGCTCGATTGGTACGTGGCCGAGCTGGCGAACCGCTGGCGCATGGCGGGTTTCAACCGGCTTCGCCTGAGCGGGCTGTACTGGATGAATGAAGCGGTGCGCCGGGATGTGCCGGGGGAGGAAGAGCTGGTCCGTTACGCGGGAGAGCTCGTTCACAATTTGCAGCTTCGCTACTTCTGGATTCCGTATTTCCGGGCGGAAGCGTTCGAGTCGTGGGCCGGCTACGGGTTCGATGCCGCGGTGCTGCAGCCGAACCACTTTTTCTCGGAAACGACGGACGAAGGGCGCATAGCCGAGTCGGCGCAGCTTGCCAAGCAAGCCGGCATGGGAGTAGAAGTCGAGGTCGATTTCCGCATATGGGAGGCGGGCGGAAAATTTCGCCGCAAGTATCTCGATTATTTGAACGGCGGCTTGAAGCACGGGTTTGACGGCGACGTGTTCCGCGGGTATTACCAGGATGTCGACCTGATGGCGGCTTCCGCCTACAGTAAAGATCCGGCACGCCGGGAAGCGTACGATTGGACATACCGGTTCGTGAAGGGCAAGTTCGAACGGCAGGACGGTTGATGATCCCCCGCACAATTGGCGCTATGCACCGTTTGGGAAGAAAATGCTGAGTTTCAAGTTTTTATTTTCGCCAATTCGGACGTCGGCATTCATATGCCGTTAATAAGGTCGAGGTCCAAAAACCATTCCTCCCCTCATGGGGAGGAATGGTCTTTTTTGTAGCTAAAGAAAGCTTATATCCTTTATGGAACTAAAGCGTAATAGTGTTTCTTCGTGATTGGACGGAACGTCGATCTCTTATTTCTCTTCGCAGTCGATGTTATCGTCGCTTCGCGAAAGCGCGCCAACGCCTCCCGTCACCGGCGGCAGGCCGGGCATTCCCGCTTTTAACGGGCCAAAAACGAACTTGAAACGGCAAATCAATACCCGAATTTATGCCATCTGAGAACTCGATCGGACAATTGAGAACTATTAAAAAAACGATCACGGGTGCTACGATTTTCATACCGCAAAGGGAGATTGGGTGATATTGGATGATAATACAACTTCCTTGAACAATAGATAAAACATCCTAGTGCGGACACTCTCTATAATAGGTATTGTTTCGAAATGCATCGCTGCGGCTTCATAAAAAAGAAATTTTGTCTTTGAGGATTCGACCAAGAGCTTGAGGAGGTGATCCGGCATCGTTTGATGGAAGTCTGACTTGGCGTTTGTTTTCTGATTGACAGCAATACAACTTGGGGAGGGTATTGTCAATGCGCAAGTTGAAAACGTTTGCATCCATCATTTTAGGACTCGTACTTATTTTTATCACCGCGTGCACAGGTTCGGGAACAACGGACACGGGGAAGGAACCGGCGAAAACGGAAACGCCAAAAGCGGAATCGCCAAAACCGTCGGCATCGAATTCGCCGGCCAAAACGGAAGAACCGAAAGTCGATCTGGGCGGCAGAGAAATCCGCATCCTGCTCGACGACGCCGAACAGCGCGCTCTGGGCGCTCCGGTTGCAGGAACGAAATTCGGCGATATGCGGCTAGCCAAGCAAAAAGAAGTCGAGAAAAAATATAACGTAAAAATCGTTTACCAGCCGCTGGGATGGGGGCAAGTCAGCGAGAAGCTGGTTAACGCAGGGCTTTCCGGCGATTCGGTTGCGGACATCGTCGCGTTTGACAAATATTTCGCGATTCCGCTCATCAACCAAGGATTGCTGCGTCCGGTCGACGGTTTGTTCGATTTTAACGATCCGAAATGGCCCAAAGGAATTAAAACGTTCGGCGAATGGAACGGCAAAATGTACGGGTTCATGGATTCGGTCAATGCCGGCGCCGGCATTTATTACAATAAAACATTATTTAAACGCGAAGGCTTGCCTGATCCGCACCAACTGGTCAAAGAAAACAAATGGACTTGGGATGCGTTCCTCGATATTGCCAAGAAAGCGACAAAGGATACAAACGGCGACGGCAATATCGACCAATGGGGTCTCGCCAACCATGCTCCGATCCTTTCTCGTCTGATCATGCATTCGAACAATGGATCGCTGATTACAAAGAAAGACAACAAATGGGTATTCAGCGGCGATGAGCCGAATGCGATCGAAGCCATGCGTTTCTTGAACGATCTGGTCAATACGCACAAAGTCATGATGCCGAACAAAAACGGCAGCTTCGACGATTACAACGATTCGCAAACGGCATTTCATACGGGCAAAGCGGCAATGGTATCCGGAGAACTGTGGGAAGCCGGAGGCCGCGGTAAAATGACGGACGAATTCGGATTCGTCTACTTCCCGAAAGGTCCGAAAGCAACCGAATACGCAAGCTATCTGGTCAACTACACCGAATATTTCATACCGGCCAACGTGAAGCAGCCGGAAGTCGTAGCGAAAATTTGGGATGAACTGACGCTGTGGAGCGAGCTTCGCAACATTCGCAAAGAGTATAACGAAAAATTGATGCAAAGTCCTGAAGACGTCGAGATTGCATTGAAGATAGCCGATTACGCATTCCCTGTTCCATGGGCCGGGGTAGGCAGTATTGAAGGAACCGTGTCCAAAGCCGTCTGGGGCTTCGTGAGAGACGGCGGTGCGCCGGAATCGGAAATGGAAAAAGCCAAACAGCCGATTCAAGCCGATCTGGATAAAGTGTTGAATACAAAAAAATAATTGATTCGGATGGATACCGTTCGTATATCCCCGCCCGCTCATGAAAAAATGGCAGGATGCTTCAAGTTATGCAGTGCGATGCTGCCGATTGAAGGGCGGGGATTCCTTATCGATACGAAAGGGGCCGGGATTGATTATGCAGGAGAGGAGAGCTAGCGGTGCGGATCTTAAAGAGAAAGCTTGTTGCTGCTGTTTCCATCATGGCTATCGTTTCCGTATGGATGATCGGTTCCTTCGTGTCGGCGGACCAGCCGGCGGGAAGCGGGAAGGGAGCGGAACAAGCAAAGTCGTCGGCGAACCAAGCTGAAGATGCTGCGGATGCCCAGTCGTCAACGCTTCGCTATGAACAGTATATTGGCCGATACTCGAAAGCGGCGCATCCCGAGGTTACGCAGCGGATCGAAGCGGAAACGTTTGCGGGAACGGAAGGGATGAAAGCGAGTATTCTGGATGCATTCGAGCATGCAACGAGCCCCGTCGTGCGAACGGAAGAAACGGGCTCCATTTACTGGAATATCGAGGTGCCGGAAGACGGATTGTATCAGTTAGGGATTCGCTATTTTCCTGTGGAAGGGAACAGCTCCCCGATTGAAAGGGAACTCCGGATTGACGGTGCCGCTCCGTTCGACGAGGCAAACAGGCTCGTATTTTCTCGGGTATGGCGCAATGAACTGTCGGAAGTGCAGCGTGACCTTAACGGCAATGACTTGAGGCCGAGGCAAATCGAAAGTCCCGCGTGGCAGGAAAAAAGCTTTAGCGATGCGGAAAGCAACTACCAGGAGCCGTTCTCCTTTTATTTGACGAAAGGCAAGCATCGCATCGAATTGGGTTCGCTTCGTGAGCCGATGGTCATCGATTATTTGCAATTGTTTCATGAAAAAGCGCCGATTCCCTATAAAGAGTTGGCCGGTGACTATCGTACCCAAGGTTACCGGGAAACGAAGGATATTCTGATAAAGATTCAAGGCGAAGATGCCGTCACCAAATCCAATCCTTCCCTTTATCCGATCAACGATCGAACAAGTCCAGGTACGGTCCCCTACCACGTATCCAAAATTCGGATGAATTCGATCGGCGGGGTCAATTGGAAAGTACCGGGCCAGTGGATTTCCTGGGAAGCCGACGTCCCCGAAGACGGCTTGTATCAGATCGGTTTCCGCTACAAGCAGAATTTGTCCCGCGGCGTCAATGTTGTGCGCAAGCTGTATATCGACGACCGGATTCCGTTCAAGGAAGCGGAACAAGTATCCTTCCAACACGGCGGCGCCTGGCAAATTGGCGTTACCGGACAAGAGGATCGGCCGTATTTGTTCTATCTCACCAAGGGCAAGCATCGGATCAAGCTTGAGGTGACGATGGGGGACTTATCGGAAGTCATTCAATCCGTACGGAAGAGCATTCTGGAGCTGAATGCCCTGTACAGGAGAATCATCATGATCACCGGAACGCAGCCGGATACCTTCCGCGATTATCAGCTGGAGAAGCTCATTCCGGGATTGGCGGACATGTTCCTCGGACAAAGCAAATCACTCCATGACGCAGCCGACCAGATGGACCGATTGATCGGAAGATCGAGCGAAAGCGCAACGATTCTGCGAACGACGTCGTTCCAACTGGACGATCTTGGCAACCATCCGGAAACGCTCACGAGCCGATTGAAAAAATTCAAGGACAACGTATCCTCGCTCGGGACATGGCTGTTAAGCGTCAATCAACAGCCGCTTGAGCTCGATTATTTGTTTCTCAAATCGCCGAGTGTCGATACGCCTCCGGCGACGACCGGCTTTATCAGCCGCATGAAGCACGATGTGCTTTCCTTCTGGTATTCGTTCTCCGAGAACTATAACAATGTCGGAAGCGGCATCAAGGGCGATGCGGTGACCGTGTGGGTAAACGGCGGCCGGGATCAGGCGCAGCTGCTGCGGTCGATGATCGACAATTCGTTTACACCGAAGACCGGAATTACGGTTGATTTGCAGCTGGTCGACAGCAAAGTGCTGCTGCCGTCGACATTGGCCGGCAAAGGCCCCGATGTGGCGCTAACGACCACTGACGTCGTCAACTTCGCGATGCGGAACGCTCTGGAGGATTTATCGACTTACCCGGGCTTCGATAAGGTAAAGCAGCGGTTTATGGATAGCGCATTTGCCGGATTCACGTATCAGAACGGAATTTTTGCGATTCCGGAAAAGCAGACTTTCCCGATGCTGTTCTACCGTAAGGATATCCTTGACGAACTTAAGCAAAAGGTTCCCGATACGTGGAAGGATTTGTACCACGTCATTCCCGAGCTGCAAAAGCATCATATGCAAATCGGGATGACGCCGACGCCCGTATTTGAAATGCTTCTCTACCAAAACGGCGGCCAGTACTACAAGGATGGCGGGAAATCGACCGATCTGGGCTCTACGGTCGGGATTACGGCGTTCAAGAAGTGGACGGAGCTGTACAACAACTATAGCCTCCCGCAGGAATTCGAATTTGCCAACCGCTTCCGAACAGGCGAAATGCCGCTCGGGATTGCGGACTATACGACTTACAATACGCTGACGGTCTTCGCGCCGGAAATTCGCGGGCAGTGGGGCTTTGCTCCCGTTCCCGGCGTGCTTGGCGAAGACGGCAAGGTTCATCGCGAAGCGCTGTCGATAAGCGCCGGAACGGTCATGTTCAAAAGCGCCAAAAACAAGGATGCGGCATGGAAGTTTATCAACTGGTGGACCGATACGGAAGCCCAGGCGACATTCGGCCGCGAATTGGAGGCGCTGCTCGGGGAATCCGGCCGGTATGCGGCGGCGAATAAAGAAGCGATGAAGCAGCTGCCATGGTCCGCCAGGGAGTACAACAATCTGTTGTCGCAGTGGCAATGGGTGCGCGGGACGCCTGAAGTTCCGGGCGGTTATTCGTTAACGAGGCATTTGCAGAACGCATTTTATGCGGTCGTTCAAAATAAAACCGACGCGAGGGAAACGCTTCTCGATTACGTGCGCACCATTAATGAGGAAATTACGATTAAACGCAAAGAGTTCAAGTTACCGACAGAGTAGAAGGGAGGGCGACGCATGATTCCATTAAGCCGGAAAACGGGTGAACTTGTACAGGACCGGAAAAAACCGTCGGTGCTTGCAAGGAAGGTAAGCGAGATGAAACAAAGCCGTACCTTGTATTTAATGATTGCGCCATATTTTTTGATCTTCTTCGTCTTTACGGTTTTTCCCGTTTTCCTGTCGCTCTTGGTCAGCTTTACGAATTTCAACATGCTCGAGTTCCCCGATTGGGTTGGCTGGCAAAACTACGCCCGATTGTTCGTCCGGGACGATATCTTTCTGCTCGCTGTGAAAAATACGATTTTTTTTGCTGCCATTACGGGACCGGTCAGCTATATTTCTTGTTTTTTGCTTGCTTGGGTTATCAATGAGCTGTCGCCCAAAGTTAGGGCGGTGGCGACACTTGTCTTGTATGCGCCGGTATTGTCAGGCAATGCCTACATCGTATGGACATTATTGTTCAGCGGGGATTCTTACGGCTATATCAATTCCTTCCTGATGAAATATCGCATCATCACGGATCCGATCTTATGGCTGAAAGATCCGGAATATATCATGACGATCATTATTATCGTACAGCTCTGGCTCAGTCTCGGCACCAGCTTCCTCGCCTTTATCGCGGGATTGCAAGGTCTGGACAAGACATTGTTCGAAGCGGGGGCGATTGACGGCATTCGTAACCGGTGGCAGGAGTTGTGGTTCATTACGCTCCCTTCGATGCGGCCCGCGCTTATGTTCGGCGCCGTGATCCAGATCACCTCGTCGTTTGCCGTCGCCGAGGTCGCGACAACGCTTGCCGGGTTCCCGAGCGTGCAGTATGCGGGCCATACGATCGTGACGCACTTGATGGACTATGGCAATATCCGATTCGAGATGGGATACGCCTCTTCGATCGCAACCGTATTGTTCGGCATCATGCTCGGCTCCAATTTGCTAGTGCAGAAGCTGTTGAAGAAGGTCGGTGAATGAGATGAATGTCGCAGTCAAGCTTCTGCGAGGGAAGAAAGTGAACCGGTCGCGCGTAGGGGATTTCCTGCTTTTTTTGTTCATTGCGGCGATCGGTTACTTCATGGCGCTGCCCCTTGTGTTCGTAATCAGCAATGCCTTTAAACCGATCAACGAAATCTTGCAGTTCCCGCCGAAATTTCTGGTTCGCAACCCGACTTTGAACAACTTTACCGATCTATATTATTTGATGTCAGGCACATGGGTACCGTTTACGAGATACATGTTCAACACGTTTTTCATTGCATTCGTCGGGACGGCAGGCCATGTCGTTATCGCATCGCTCGCCGCTTACCCGCTGGCCAAACGGAAATTTCCGGGCAAGTCGGTATTGTTCACCATCGTCGTCCTGTCGCTGATGTTCTCCGGTACCGTAACCCAAGTGACGAACTATATGACGATGTCTTGGCTCGGCATGATCGATACGTATTGGGCGGTCATCATTCCGGCGATCGGCTCGTCGCTCGGCCTTTACTTGATGAAGCAGTTTATGGAGCAAATTCCGGATGCGCTGCTGGAAGCGGCCCAAATCGACGGCTGCAGCGAGTTTCGGATTTTCTGGAGCATCGTCATGCCGACGGTTAAACCGGCGTGGCTGACGCTGATCATTTTCTCGTTCCAAGGCTTGTGGGGAGCCGGAGGCGCCGCCGGATCCATGTATATTTACAGCGAGCAATTAAAAACGATCGATTACGCGCTCGGTCAAATTCTTGCCGGGGGCATTATCCGTACGGGTCCTTCCATGGCGGCAACGCTGCTCATGATCTGCGTTCCGATCATCATCTTCGTGATCACGCAAAGCAACGTCATCCAGACGATGTCGACCTCGGGCATGAAGGAATAAGAGAAAGGAGAAGCCTATAGTGAAGCGAATGCGCAAGATTGTGACGCTTTTCCTGTTCTTGTTTGCAGCGTTTGGGGCCGTGCCTACGACATTCGCCGCTCCGTATGACGGATACAACTATGGAGAATATGGCGAGCCCGAAGCGGCGCCGGCCCCTTATTTGCCGGTCAGGCAAATAACCGGCACCGGCTTGAATATCGGCTCCTTCAAAACGCCGGAAGATTTCCATATTTCGAAAGACGGCCATATCTTCCTTCTCGATTCAGGGAATGGGCGCATTGTCGTGACGGATAAAAATTGGAACGTGCTGCATGTGATCGATCGTTTCCAGAATGGGGACAAAAACGATACGTTCAAGGATCCGCAAGGCATCTTCGTCAGCGACCGCAATCGCCTGTTCGTTGCCGACACCGGCCATAACCGGATCGTGGAGCTGGAGACGGACGGCCGGTTCATTCGGGAAATCGGGCCGCCGAAAGCGGATATTCTGCGCGACAATTTCAAGTATGTACCGACCAAGCTGGTTGTGGATACGGCAGGACGCTTCTATATCGTCAGCAAGGGGGTATTCGACGGCATTATCGAGCTCGATGCAGACGGCAAGTTTACCGGATTCATCGGCGTGAATCCTGTCAGAGTCGATCCCGTCGAATTGTTCTGGAAGCAGATCTCCACCAAAGCGCAGCGGGATGCGATGGCCTTGTTTATCCCGGTGGAGTTCAACAATATCGATATCGATGGCGAAGATTTTCTGTATGTTACGACGAGCGACGGCAGCTCGTATGAACCGGTTCGGCGTTTAAATCCTTCGGGAGCCGATGTGCTGAGGCGAGAATTTTGGTTTCCGCCAAGAGGCGACATCAAATTTACTTTCAGAGGAACGCGACAAGGACCTTCCACGATCGTCAGCGTAGCCTCGGATACGAATGGCATGTACAGCATCTTGGACAGCAAGCGGGGGCGTATTTTCAGTTACGATAAAGACGGTAAGCTGCTATATCAATTCGGGGCGCTCGGCGAGCAATTCGGCCAGTTCAAAACCCCCGTTGAAGTCGGTATTTTGGGCGATGACCTCGTTGTGCTGGACCGGGGCTTGAATCATCTGACCGTATTCGAGCCGACAAGATATGGGAAAACCATACGGGATGCCGTAATCGAGAACGATCTCGGCAATGACGACAAATCCGTCGTCTTGTGGCAGAAGGCCCTAAAGTTAAACAGAAATCTGGAGATGGCTTACCTCGGTATCGGCAAAGCGGAGCTTGTTCAGAACAACAACTACTCGGCGATGGAAAACTTCAAACTGGGGGTGCATCCGGAATATTATTCCCGTGCATTCGACCGGTACCGGAAGGAATGGCTGTGGGATCATTTTCCTGCCCTTGCAACGGCCGGCATCGTCGGGATCGCTATGCTGATAACAGCCTTCAAAGTCATCCGGGTTAGCGACAGGGAACCAGGGGCAGTCCGCTCGGCATGGCATACCGTTTTCAGACCGTTTAACGGATTCTGGGATATGAAATATGAGCAAAAAGGGAGAGTTTGGTTAACGCTTCTGATCTTGCTGCTGCTCACCGTCATGTATATTTTGAAACGGCAGTACTCGGGATTCATCATAAATCCCGTGAACGATGTTGTCGTCAACAGCCTGGATGAACTTAAATTTATCGTCATTCCGTTTTTCCTCTGGTGCGTGTCCAACTGGGCGATTACGACGCTTATGGACGGCGAAGGGAAGTTCAAGGAAATCGTCATGGCGACGGGGATCGCATTGATTCCGCTGTTGCTTGTTCAAGGACCGCTCCTTCTCTTTTCCAGAGTGCTTACCTTAAAGGAAATATCCTTCTACGGCTTGATCGAAACATTCGGCTTTATGTGGTTTATCTGGCTGTTGTTTATCGGAATGCTGACCGTGCATCAATACAACATACCGAAAACGATTCTAACCATCCTGCTGACGTTGCTCGTCATGGGGATTATCATCTTCCTGGGCATGTTGGTCGTCAGCTTATTGCAGCAAATCGTATCGTTCGGAACAACGATCTATCAAGAGATCATGTTCCGGATCGGGGAGGGATGAACCGATGACAGTACACCGTAAGCGCATCGTTGCGGTATTATCCTTGCTGGTTGTTCTTGTTGCGGCCATATTCGGAGGTACCGTCCTGTCTTCGAAGCCGACTCGTTCCGGAAGTCTGCCTGAAACCTACGAATCTCGTGCCGAACGGAAAACCGCGTCCAATGACAAGAAGGTGTCGGTCGCATCGGTCGAGGTACAGACGCCCGAAGGCATGGAGCCAGTTCTGGAGAACGAGACGCTTCGCTTGTATATCAACCGAACGACAACCGAGGTTGCCGTATCGGACAAACGAAGCGGACAATTATGGAGATCCAATCCCGCTGACCGGGAGAAGGATCGACTTGCCACACCGGAAATCAAATCGATTCTTTCTTCTCAATTGTTGTTGACGTATTTTGTGCAAAACAATCAGACGAAAACCTACAACAGCTATTCGGACAGCGTGCAGTATAAACAGTTCAACATTGAGAAAACAGACAAGAGCGTTACGGTTACCTATCAATTTGGGAGTCCGGAGAAAGGCATCGAATCGATTCCGCTAAAAATAAAAAAAGCAAGATATGACGAAAAGTTGAAAAACCGTCTCGACGACCCGAACGATAAAGAGGAACTGGACAGCCGGTTTAAGTTTAATGAAGAAGCGCAAGTATACGAGCGGCGGGAAGTTCCGAAGGCGGCTGTCAAGCGGCTGATCGCGCTGTTAGAGAAAGCGGGTTACGCCGAAGAAGATTTGGCGCAGGACAATCAGGAGAATGGGGTCGAAAGTACGGGCGAAGGCGGAGGAAGCGCCAAATTTACGGTGCCCCTGCAGTATTCGCTTGATGGAGACAGCTTGATCACTTCGGTCGATACAACCAAAATCGAGGAAAACAAATCCAATGCCCTTCAATCGATCAAGTTGCTTGGCAGCTTCGGAGCGACCGGATTGAACGATAAAGGCTATATGCTTGCTCCCGACGGATCCGGAGCGTTGATTTATTTGAACAACGGCAAGCTGCTGTCTCAACCGCTGATCATTCCGATTTATGGCGACGACGATTCGATAACGAGAGAGGAAAAGGCTTTTACCGTCGAAACGAACCGGATGCCGGTGTTCGGCATGAAACGTGGCGACGCCGCATTTTTCGCCGTCATCGAGGATGGCGAAGCTCTCGCGAAAGTAAATGCGGACATTAGCGGCAGGTATCATGATTATAATACGATCGGAAGCGAGTTTACGGTTCGAGCTAAAGACATTGTGAATTTGAACGAATCCGAGCAGTTGGTCAAGACGCCAAAAGAAATGTACCCGGGAAAGCTGCAAATAAGGTATGGGTTCATGGACGGCGATCAGGCGACTTATTCGGGAATGGCCGCTTATTATCAGAATTATTTGGAACAGAAGATTGGACTCAAGAAGCAGCAATTCCAAGGCGATACGCCGTTTTATATGGAATTGTTAGGCAGCATGTCCAAGCCGGACAGCTTTCTCGGGATTCCTTACGATTCGCAGGAGACGTTAACCGATTTCGCGCAGGCGAATCAGATCCTTGACGAATTGAACGGGCAAAATATCCGCAATATTCGAGTTAGCTACAACGGTTGGTTTAACGGCGGACTGGATCATCGCATTCCGACCGGCGTGAAGCTTGAAAGCGCGCTGGGTACCCGGAAAGAATGGGAAGCGCTGGGAGCCAGGCTTGCGCAAAACGGGGGAGGCTTGTACCCGGGCGTATCCTTAGTCAAGGTGCATCGCAAATCCGGCTTTAATCCCGCCCGGGATGCTGCGCAATTTTTGTCACGGAAAATTACGAAGATTTTCGACTATAATTTGGCGACCTATCGGAAGGATTCCTACGAATTCTCCCATTACAATTTGTCGCCGAATAAGCTTGACGGGGTCGTAAGCGATTTCCTTGAGGATTATAAGGACTACAATCCGGGCGCGATTTCTTTGATTGATCTCGGGGCGAATATCCATTCGGACTTCTCGGCTGGGGAAACGGTCGACAGACAGCATTCGTCCAAAATCAATGCCGCGGAGGCCGAACGCATTCATAAGGAGATTTCCGACATCATGGCAAGCGGAGGCAATGCGTCTGTGCTGCCGTATACCAGTCATCTAGTGAATGTGCCGCTTGACAGCAACCGGTATCAATTGGCTGATGAATCGGTTCCGTTCATGGAAATGGTCCTGCATGGATATGTGGAATATGCCGGCAAGCCGTTTAATTACGCCGACGATCAAGATGTCCGAAAGCTTGTGCTGAAATCGCTGGAGACGGGAGCAAACGTGTACTACAAGTGGATGTATAAGGACCCTGCTTCGATTAAGCCGAATGTATACAAGGAACTGTACGCGACTTATTACAAAGACTGGTTTGATGAGGCCTCGCAAGCTTACCGGGAGGTAAACGAGGTGCTGAAGCAAGTTCGCGGGCAGCGTATCGTTTCTCATGAGAAGCTGAAGGACAACGTCTACAAGACAACCTATGAAAACAGTCTGGAAGTCATTGTGAATTATAACCGGGAACCGGTTGTGATCGACGGCGTAACCATTAAAGCCGAGCATTATCATGTGAAGGGGTGAATGCGCATGGCGCAAAAACGACTGCTCAGCCTGGAAAGAAAAAAATCGATTTTTGGCGTGTTGTTTATTTCCCCCTGGTTAATCGGTTTTTTGCTTCTGATGGTTGTACCGTTGTATCATTCGATTCAATTTAGCTTCAGTAAATTGACCATTACGGGGGCGGGGTACGATCTCGAATATGTCGGATGGGACAATTTCAATCAAGCGTTTTTCGTAGATACCAGCTTTAACCGGGCTTTAGTGGAAGCGATCACCAAAATGCTGCTGAACGTGCCGCTTATTATTTTTTTCAGCTTGTTTACGGCGACGCTGCTCTCTCAAAAATTCAAGGGAAGGATGATCGCCCGTTCCATCATCTTCCTTCCCGTCGTCATGGCATCGGGGATCATTGCCGGTCTGGACGGTACCAATTTATTGGCTAATATGATGGGCGGAGCCGCTACGGAAGCGGAAGGCAACTATACCGGGCTCAGCGGCTTCGATGTGATCCCGTTTCTGCTGGATGCCGGCATAAGCAGATCCGTCGTCATGTATTTCGCCGAGGCGATCAATCGGATTTATCAAATCGTGACTTCTTCCGGCGTGCAAATTTTAATTTTTCTTGCCGGAATCCAGTCCATTTCTCCATCCTTATATGAAGCTTCGAAGATGGAGGGAGCGACCGGCTACGAATCGTTCTGGAAAATTACGTTTCCGATGATGACCCCGCTCATTTTGACAAATACCGTTTATTCGATCGTCGATTCCTTCTATAAGAACAACGTCACGAATTATATCAAAAATATGGCGTTCGGTACTTTGAATTTCGGATTAAGCTCGGCGATGTCATGGGCGTACTTTGTCTTGATCTCCATCATCCTGCTGATCTCGACCTACCTCATTTCCAAAAGGGTGTTCTACTATGATTAAGGCGGGGGGATTCGAATGAAAGCGGCAATGAACAACCGTGCGGGCGCAGCTGCCGCCGCCGTCGTCAAATGGAACGGCGTGCATCGTCCTGTCGATAAAGTCAAGCACTGGTTATGGATCATTTCACGATTCATTCTGCTATTCGGCATTTGTTTCATCATCATCTATCCGATCCTGACGAAATTGTCGCTTGCCTTCAGAAGCAGGGAGGATCTGTTCGATGCGACCATCGTATGGATTCCAAGACACTTTACGCTCGACAATATTTTCAAGTCGATGGAGCTGCTGAATTACTTCAAGGCCTTGAAGAACACGTTCATACTCAGCGCCGGAACCTCCATCCTGCAAGTCGTCTCCTGTGCGCTTGCCGGTTACGGATTTGCGAGATTGAAATTTAGGGGCAGCGGCATCTTGTTTGCGCTTGTCGTATTCACGATCGTCATTCCTCCGCAAACGATCATGATTCCTACTTACCTGCATTTTCGATTTTTCGACGTATTCGGCTTGGTTCATTTATTCACCGGCAAACCCGGCGTGAACCTGCTGGAAACCTTCTGGCCGTTTTTTATATCGTCGGCGACGGCGATGGGGATGAAGAACGGGTTGTACATCTTTATATTCCGGCAATTTTTCCGCGGACTGCCGAAGGAGCTTGAGGATGCTGCGTACGTGGACGGAGCGGGCGTACTGAAAACATTTTACCGGGTCATGCTGCCGAATGCGATCCCTGCGATGGCGACTGTCATTCTGTTCTCCTTCGTCTGGCAGTGGAACGACGATTATTTCACCAATTTGTATATGGCCAATTCCGTGACATTGTCAAAAATGCTATATATGCTCACATGGAATCTCCTCAATATCCGGTATGAATACGCTTATGTGTCATTGCTCATTAACACGGCCACACTACTCGCCATTGCACCTATTTTCCTGCTGTATATGTTCGCGCAAAGATATTTCGTCGAAAGCATCGAGCGAACGGGTCTTGTAGGATAAAAAGGGAAAAGGGTGATCCGCATGATTGCGTTTGTCATCGATAACCATCGGTTGTACTTGGGCGGCAAGCGATTCTTCTATTCCGAGCTGGAGCTAAGAAGCAAATTCCCGTGCAAGCTGTACAAGATCGACGAGACGTTCGAGGCGGTTCAGGAAGATCATTCCCACGACTATATCCAGATTTGGTATGTCAACAAAGGCGAATTCATTCATTGCATCAATAATCAGAAGTACAAGATGGTAAAGGGAAATTTGTTCGTCATTCCTCCCTTTGCGATCCATCGCGTCGAATGCTTGCCCGGCAAGGAGCTGGAAATTATCGGCTGCGAGTTTACCCCGAATTTTATCAATGACCGGTACCGGCAATCGCCCGTTAAGAACGATTTTTTCGATTACGCTTACTTGGAGCAGTTTCTGACGGCGGAGGATAAAGTGAAACCGAAAATCACGCTTACGGGCAGCATCGACCATCAGGTAAGCCAATTGCTATACGGCATGTTGGAGGAATACACGGCCCGGGATTCTTACTACGAGCTGATGATCAAAGGCAGCCTGCTCAAGCTGCTGTCCGTCATTATCCGGGCCTACCGCGAAGACGCCGTCAAGGAAATGGGCGATAAAGCGGACAAATACCGGCCGCTCATCAAGGCTGCGATCGATTACATGCATCAGCACTACGATCAAGAAATCCGGCTGGACCAGATGTGCAAAATAACGATGCTGTCGAAGACGTATTTTTGCGATTTGTTCAAGCATCTCACCGGCAAAACGTTCAACGACTACTTGATCAACCTGCGCATCAAAAAGTCGACGGAGCTGCTCGTTCAGGCAAACCTGACGATAACGGACGTTTGCTTTCAAGTCGGCTTCAACGATTTGACGTATTTCTCCCGCATTTTCAAAAAGCATACGGGCATTTCCCCGTCCTACTACAAGAAATACGCGGCGTCGAGCAGGTAGAAGCGCGGGACGGCTGTCGGTAGGCAAATTTGGACACATCGACAGCAAATGGAGATAATAGGTCAACAATTTTGTCCGATAGTTCAATCATTGCGTTGCCTCCGGCTTTATAATCTAAGGAAAAAGCCCTAAGAGCGAGCGTTCAAAAAGTCGGCTTATCGGCACCGAGAAGGCAAGCAGAAGGAGAGTACAGGGTAGGCGACTTCTGAGAACAACCTCTAAGAAGGAGTAGACGGCGTTGTCGAATATCGGCGAATACATGCAAGGATATATGCCGCAAGGCAGCAAACGGGCAGCCGGAGCCAAACACATTCTGCTCGTCTATTGCGGTTATTACGAGAAGAAGGGAAGCGGCAAGCTTCCTTGCGGCCAGTGGACGAAAGACACGTTCCGGCCATACGTGGCACATTTGGATAAATCGGGCGAGCCCGACGACTTCTTCTTCGATACGTTCCTGTTCCTCGCGCTGCGAACGCCGGCCAGTGGCAGCCTCCACCGGTTCTACGAGTGGGTGATCGACTCGGTCCCCGGCGCGGCGGACGACTGGGGATGGATCATTCGCCGCGTGTTCGAGGAGAACCGGCAGCTGTTCGCCTTGAACGAGGCGGTCGCGGAAGCGAAGGAGAAACTCGGGCGCCCGGACCATAAAACCAAGGTCCTGATGATGCTCCCGTTCCCGGACAGCCAGAGCGTCCGTTTCGGTATCGGTTCGCGGGCGGTTCCTTATAGCCTGAAATCGACGGAAAGCCGGAATGCCGCCGTCCGCTGGTATATCGATGCGTTCCTGGAAGCCTTCCGCAAAGCGGACTTGCAGCATCTTGAGCTGCTCGGCTTTTACTGGATGCAGGAAGATGTCGATCCCGGCATTACCGGCGAGCTGGACAATATACGATTTACGCTTGATTATTTGCACGGGCAAGGACTCGTTCTCGGCTGGACGCCTTGGTGGGGAGCGGAGTTTAAAGCGGACGCCGAGCGGTTCGGCTTCGACTTCTCCATTTTGCAGCCGAACCATTACACGCAGGAGGAAACCACGTACGAACGGATTCGCGAAGCCGCTCAGCTCGCTGCACAGACGGGCCAAGGCATCGAGGTCGAGCTCGATTCGGCCGTTCTTTCCAGCCAAAAGCACCGGGAAACGTTCTACCATTACTTGAAAGGCGGCGTTGCGTTCGGCTACATGCGGGAGGCGGTAATGGCCTACTATCAGGACGTTCATGCGCTGTATGAGCTGTACCACGAGGGCGGCGAACGCGGCCGGAAGGTGTACGACGATATTTATGCGTTCACGAAGGGGACGTATATCGGCTGAGAGAAAGGCAAGTTGACGCGGCTGCAGAAAGCGTCCGGTTACGGAAGCAGGCGGCGTCAAGCCGCTGAACGCGAACTCAATTCGACTGCAAGAGCTTCAACAGTCGTGGTACGCGAATGGGAGCAGGGGTGTCCAGTCTGGGAATGAGATGGAGGCTGTCTCGAAAGCCATGAAAATGGCGGAGGGATTGCCTCTTCGCATTAGTAAGCCAACCGGAGATTTTTTGGTTGGCCTTCTTTACGATTCGTGTATCCTGTTTGCTGCCAAAAAATATGCTCTTCTCGGATGAAGCAACTGGAAAAACTCCATTTATTATGGCCAGTTTGATCTGCAGCTTGGAGTTAAATGGATTTTCTCCATCTTATTCCGCATGTTACTTACACAAATGGGAGAATTCTCAGAATGAACGGTAAGTTTTCCAGTTAGATGACGTTACGAAGCCCGTAGGAACAATAATTAACAGCATGTTTTCCAGTTAAAAGATCATGCGAATACGCACGAATAGTGTGTGTTTAAAAAGGCCACTTTTCAGAACCGAGAAGGTTGGATGAATCCGAGGAACGAGGACACGGAGCGTAGGCAAAACCTACGTGAGTACCGCAGTTACCGGATGAATTCAAGATTCGATGTCGAATAACCCACCTGTTCTGCTTCGTTATCAAAAGGGGGCTTTTTAAACAACCTCGAATAGTGTGTGTTTCAGAACCGAGAAGGTTGGACGTATCCGAATAAATCCCCCACAGCTACGAACGTTGGTAAGCCGCGAATGTGCAGCTGCGGTACGCATGCAAAGAGCCTCCGAATCCACAGCTGGTGGAGTCGGAGGCTCTTAGTCTTTGAGAGCGGCGACGGTCAGTCGCAAATGAATTTGCTTTCGACATCCGATTCAAAATGAATGAGATCCAGTTTCTCGCCCGTGTCCAGATAGATGTCGGATTGAATGGACGTCACTTCAAAGCCCGTGATGTCGGTCAGCTTCTGCTTCAGCAGCCCGTGCAGCCGGTCGCGATCCGTTTCGAGCGCATGAGGGTGGCCGTCTTCGCCGTATACGGGGAGCGCCATAGGGGATTGCCCGGTTTCGTCGCCGTCGATGCGCATGATCACGATATGATTGCGCACGATGCGGACGTCCATGTCGCTTACCTGCAGGCCGGATACTTCCAAGTGGCATTGCAGATAGGCAGCCTCGATTTGATTGCGCAGTTCGTTCATCATAATGCTTCTCTCCTTTTTGATGAAAGTTGGTCTAAAATGAATGCAAAAAAGAAGCCTAAAGAGCAGAGAAACTCTGCTCCGGCTTCTACGATTAGCGAAATAAGCGGTAGAGGCGCGAGTAGCGGTTCTCTCTCAAAGCGCTTACGAGGTTAGCTGTCGGATTCGGGCTTGAGAGTGCCCTACCCGAGCATACGAGGTATGCTCAAGATTCACCCCATGAAACCGGATTTGCGAACCGGCTTCGAATGGTTCCCCCGCTTCCCTTTCGGGAACTCAGCGATAGTTAAATCATGAAACTATTTAATCCTATAATACCGTGATTAGTCGGCAAAGTAAAATGAAAAAATTATACTTTCGTTTCCGTGCGCCGGGTCTAACATCCACGTCGAACGCTTCGCCATATATTTTGCGGGGACCACACCGGGGGTTCGCCTGCAGCTGCTGCGGAACGTCAGTGCCTTATTTCGGTTAGTTAGCGAGTAGATAGGCATTTCGCGGAACGAGGTGCCTTATTCACGGTAATATCGGCGATGTAGAGCGAATTACGGCCGAATAACGAACTGTCGTTCCGCGGCGTATCGCATTCAAGGGACTTGCTGCAAAATAGCGCATCTACGATCCGCTTAAACAGGAAACCGAGAGGATGTAATCACCGCGCTGGAGTCTTGAGGCCGGAACGAACGTAACCGATTAAACTGCATATCCGTTTCTCCTTGAATGTTCTTGCAAAACGGACTACCATTGATCTTATCGGGATATTTTGTGCGAAGAAAGCGGGAGGATCGGTCATGACGATGAACGGAAAAATAGTGATGGTTACCGGAGCGAACTCGGGGATCGGCAAAGCGACTGCGCTGGGCCTTGCCAAGCAAGGGGCCGCGGTTGTTATGGTAAGCCGCGACCGCGGCCGCGGCGAAGCGGCCCGCAAAGAAGTCGCCGAGCTTAGCGGGAACGGCGATATCGAGCTCCTGACGGCCGACTTTTCGTCCTTGGAGGACGTGCGGGAGCTGGCTCGGAAATTCCGGGAACGCTTCGGCAAGCTGCATGTACTGGTCAACAATGCGGGCGGCATGTTCTCGAAGCGCGAAAGCAGCAAGGACGGCTTTGAGATGACGTTCGCCGTCAATTACTTGGCGCCGTTCCTGCTCACCCACTCGCTGCTGGACACGCTCAAAGCGAGCGCGCCGTCCCGTATCGTGAACGTGGCCTCGCAGGTGCAGGCCAAAACGATCAACGCCGATACGGCGCTGAATCCGCCCGCCTATAAGGCGTTCGCCGCCTACGGCGAGGCCAAGCTTGCCGTCATCATGATGACGTATACGCTTGCCAAGAGGCTGCAAGGCTCTGCGGTAACGATTAACGCGCTCCACCCGGGAGCGGTTTACACGCCGCAATCGGCCAAGTTCGCGCCGGCCCCGCTGCGTCCTCTCATGCGTTTGTTTATGAAGACGCCGGAACAGGGGGCGCAGACGTCTTTGTTTCTCGCTTCGTCGCCGGAAATGGAAGGCCGGACCGGGAAGTATTACAAAGATTTGCAGATCAAGCAGACGGGAGCCGCTTCCTACGATATCGCCCTGCAGGAGCGGCTGTACGCCAAAAGCCTCGAATGGACCGGCGCAGAGCGGCCGTAACTCTTTATTGCCTGAAGAGGCTTCGCTCCCGAATGGCGGCAGGCGAGCTGATCCACGAATTCACACGTCGCGACGGGTACAGAAAAGGGCTATCCAAGATGCTCCGGGAAGGAGACTTGGATAGCCCTTTTCTTGCTTACGCTTATTCCCAAGGGAAGTTCATGATCAAGTGGTCGGAAAACTTCTTGCTTTCCTCCCGCCGGTATTTCCGCATTTCCGCCCGCTGCTTCGCGGATTCGTGGAGCATGATTTCTTCGTTCGTCTCTGGAACGACCTGGGGAATGGGCGCCGGCTTTTTATTCTCATCGAGCGCGACGAAGGTCAGGAATGAAGTGGCGGCAATGTCGCGCTTCCCGCTTCTTAAATCCTCCGTAATGACCTTGACGAACACCTCCATCGAGCTTTTGCCCGTCCAAGTGACGAACGATTCCAAGCATACCGAATCCGTCGGACGGATCGGGGACAAGAAGTCGACGGAGTCCGTCGAAGCGGTAACGACCGAGCAGCGGCTATGCTTGCAAGCGGAGATGGATGCGATATCGTCGATATACGACATCAGTTTTCCGCCGAACAGCGTGTTGTGATTGTTGACGTCCGTCGGAAAGATGCGCGACGTTTTGTAGGTTCTCGATTCTTTGACGTATCTGGTTTCCATGTTTGTGCGACCCCTTTTGTCTTGAAATATACGTTTATGTGGTGGATGCTTTGTAAACGGCGTGAGCTGCAAAGGAAACCGGTTTTATTCTTGGGCGTGCTCTCCGGGCTCTTGGCGTTCGATCCGGTTCCGGTATCTGCGTTTGATGGACAGCGCGATCAGCGCAATCGTAATAAACCCGCCCGCGAATCCGCCGAAATGGGCGTACAGATCGATGTTCGGCACGATAACCGAATACAGGAAGCCGATCACGATAATCGTAACGATCGTCTGCTTCGTCTGCTTGTCGATGATGTCTCTGCGGAAAATCGCCAAGTACAAGTAAGCGGCGTAGATGCCGTAGATCGCGCCTGACGCGCCCGCCGAGACGAAATAATCCGGGTGCAGCCACATGCTGGCAATATTGCCAGCAATCCCGCTGATCAGATAAAAAAGGACGTACCGCCATCTGCCCAGCATGATCTCAAGCGGAGGCGCAAACACGTAAAGCGTAAAGCTGTTGAACAGCAGGTGCGAAAAGCCAATATGCAGGAATATGGCCGACACGTACCGCCAAGGCTCCGTCGTCACACCCGGCAGCTCGAACAGAGCGCCGAACCGGAGAAGCGTTTCCGTGTCGCGGGAGGAGCCGTACCACTCCATGAGCCCCATGAGAATTAGATGAATGACGATTAAAGCGGTCGTAACCGGATACAGCCGGATATATTGCTTTAAGCTTTCCGTTCTGGCGAACATCGCCGATCCCTCCTTTCTATGCTGCGATGGTCTTGATGGAACAGTCGATCGTACGGGAAAGTTCTTTGTAAAACCCTTCTTCCCAACAGTATACCAAGAAGCAGGCGAATAATCACACTGTCTTCACGGGGACGACAGGTAAACATACAAGAAGGAAGTAAACAAATTGATATTGCTGCCGGGAACGCTTGGACTCTATGATAGAGTGGCACCTTTTTTTCCGTATTTCTGAGGAGGGGTTACGTGAAGCAGCCGCGTTTCAAGCTCGAGCTTTTCGTTTATCAAAAAATCATAATTTTATTTGCCGCGCTGATCCTTTCGGTATATTTGATTAATCTATGGATCAATATGACGGGGCTTTCCTTCATCAAGCAGCAGGTGACCAGCTCGATTACGACGAATGCGCAGTTTTACTCCAAGCAGCTGAACGATCAAATTTCCTTTATCCGCAATCAGCAGCTGCAAGCGCTCAACGATTCCGATCTGCAGAAGCTCAGCTTCATAGCGGGCACGCTGGAAGGCTATGAGGAAGTGGAGCTTGTCAACCGGGTGAAGGAGCGTATCGCCACGGTCCATAACTCAAGCGCTTACATCGTCAATGCCGGCGTATATATCAAGTCGCTCCGTAAAACGATTTCGACGAAAGGCGGCATATCGGCGCTGCCGAACGAAGAGTTCGACATGATTGACAGGTTGTTCGATCCGAAGGAGAAGCCGCCGATTTATCAGGAGAACGAGAAGCTTTTTTTTATCGAGCCGGCGAACAATGCAAGCATCATCCTCTATTTGGAGTTATCCAGAAGCATGCTGCTGGAGACGCTGCGCCATTTGGTTGACGCGAAGAACGACTCCGGCGCGCTGCTTGCGGACGACTCCTTCCAGAACATCATTACGCTCGCCCGGAACGAGCAGGTCTTGAGCAGCTTGAAGGCGGTCGGATCCCCTGACGGCATCGGCTATTACGGCAGCAACGACGGCAGCGGCACCGTCATGAAGGCCGGCAATCAAAGCTACAGGGTCACCTATAACCGGATCGGTTCTTTGGGCTTAACGCTGTACACCTATATGAATCAGTCGGAAATTACGGGGCCGCTCAAAAAGTTTAACGTCTGGTTCGGCCTGTTGTCCGCGTTCTCCGTGATCGTGATCATCGTATTTTCCCTATTCGGCAATGTGATGATTCACAAGCCGCTCAAAAAGCTGATCAAAGCGTTCCAAAGCCTTGAAACGGACAATCTCGACGTCTTGATCGAGGTGAAGGGAAATAACGAATTCGGTTATTTGTACCGAAGCTTCAATCGAATGGCCGAGAAGCTCAAGCAATCGATCAGGCAAAATTACGAGCAAAAAATCGCTCTCCAGCTGTCGGAGCTGAAGCAGCTGCAATCGCAAATCAATCCGCATTTTTTGTATAACAGCTTTTTTAATATTTATATGATTTGTAAAAGCGGGGATGTCGAAAACGCCTCTACGCTTGCCCAGAAGCTCGGAAGCTACTACCAGTTCGTGACGCGCAACAGCTCGGACGAAGTGCCGCTCATGAAGGAATACCGGCATGCGATCGACTATTGCGAAATTCAGAACATCCGCTTTTCGAACAGGATCGAGGTGGATTTCGACGAGCTGCCGGACGCATGCAAGCCTTTATCCATTCCCAGGCTGATCATTCAGCCCGTTGTGGAGAATGCCTTCGAGCATGCCTTCGAGAACGGGCTGCGCCGCGGCCGCGTGAGGATCAAGGTTGCGTTCGCCGACCGTACGCTGCGGATCGGGGTGGAGGACGACGGCGATACGTTGACCGCGGAAGCCTTGCGCCTGCTTCAGGAGAAGCTGGCCGACTCGTCCGATCTCATCGAGAAGACGGGACTTCTCAATGTCGGCAGACGTATCCGGTTAAGATTCGGGGACGAAAGCGGCGTTTTTTTATCCCGCAGTCCGCTTGGCGGCTTGCATGCGGAAATCGTAATCCAATACAGGATGTAATCGTGGGAGGGACGGAATTTGTACAGACTTCTGATTGTGGACGACGAGCCTGCCATCGTGGACGGCTTGGTGCAGCATTTTCAAGAGAACGAAGAGCTGGAACTCGACATTTGCAAGGCATACACCGCATTCGAGGCGCTGGATATCGTCAAAAAAACGAAGATCGACATCGTGCTCAGCGACATACGGATGCCGGGCAAGAACGGTCTGCAAATGATCGACGACCTGCTGTTTTACTGGCCGTCCTGCCGGATTATTTTTTTGACGGGGTACAGCGAATTCGACTACATCTACTCGGCGATCCGCAAAAATATCGATCATTACCTGCTGAAGACGGAGGGGCTGCCCGCCATTTCCGACGCAGTCCGGGATGCCGTCCGCAAGCTGGAGGAAGAGAAGAGGAACAGCGAGCTGCTGGAAAGAGCCCAACAGCAGATGATGCTGACGGGAACGCTGCTGGAAAGAGCCCAACAGCAGATGATGCTGACGGGAACGCTGCTGAAAAAAGAGATGCTGGAGGCGATCCTGCTCGGCGACAGCGCGGCAGCCGTTTTTGCCGATGCGGGACTCGGGGAAACGGAATGGAACGTACATACCGACCGGCGGATGATCTTGCTTGCCGGCAAGGTTGACGGCAGTTTGGATAAATACGCGTACACTCAAAAGCTGACTCTTTTTTACGGGATACGCAGTGTGCTGGAAACGCAGCTTCCGGATTCGTTCCGCTCGGAATTTCTTATTCACGATCATGCCGTGCTCGTTTGGTATATGCAGCCGGACCGGTCGGAGGAACGGTTCCGCAATGCGGCCGGAGAAACGGACTGGAGAGGGATGATCACTTATTTGAAGGGGATTTTGGAGTCCGTTCAGAACGAGTGCCGGGATCGGCAGGGCGTCTCGGTTTCTTTTGCGGTATCCAGCGGAGCCGTGGACTGGGAAGAGGCCGGCAGCCATTTTGCAAGCCTTCGGGAGCTGATGGAGAAACGTGCGCTTTCCGGATACAAAATGGCGGTCATCGATCCGGGGATGCCGGACAGCTTGGTCAAAGCGGAGCCTGCGATGCTGGTGGACCGCATTCACCGCTTTATCGCGGATAACCTCGGCGGCGATCTTTCGCTGGTCCGAATCGCGGAAATCGTCTATTTTAACCCGTCCTACCTGTCGCGGTTCTACAAACAGACGACCGGGCGCAATCTGACCGAGTATATCAATGCCGAGAAAGCCCGCGCGGCCTCCGACATGCTGGCCGACATGCAGCTCAAAATCAACGAAATCGCGCTAAGGCTCGGCTTCGAGTCGCCATCTTACTTTACGTCGTTCTTCAAAAAAATGCGGGGAGCGACTCCCCAGGACTTCCGTGAAGCGATCGTTCAGCGGAATAACAGGTAAAAAAAACGAAAGCAAGTAAAGAATTTAGGATTTCGGCGGAATACCCCGAGGTTTTACAATAAAAAGCGTAGAGCTCGATCCTGCACCGAACACTCATAATGGGGGGAAATCGCTTGAAAAACAAAATAATCGGTACCGCTTTGATTGCGGCTCTAGCGGCAACGTCGCTCGCAGCTTGCAGCAAGAAAGATGAAAACGCTTCAACGACGCCGTCGTCAACCCAGCAAACAACCGGCAATGACGCAAAGAAAGCCGAACCGGCCGATCCGATGGGGAAATACGCCCAGCCCGTTACTGTTACCGAAGTGCTCGGTTTCCGTCCTCCCGAGGATCCGAAGACGCCGAAGGGCATTACGCCTGAGCAGAACGCTTACTTGAAGGACTTGAAAGAAACGCTCAATATCGACTTGAAATATTTGTGGACCGTGCCGTCCGACCAATTCGAGCAAAAGTTTTCGCTCGCCCTCGCTTCCGGCGATCTGCCGGATATTCTCGATCTCGATATGCAGCAATTCGAAAAGCTGAAGGGCCAAGGTATGCTTGCGGATTTGACGGAGGTATACGAGAAGTACGCGTCGCCGGCACTCAAAAAATATATGCAATCCGACGGCGGGTTCGCCATGAAGACGGTTGCTTCGGACGGCAAGCTGCTGGCCATTCCGGGGTTCGAGGATCCGTATTTGTCCACCCAGATTTTATGGATTCGCAAGGACTGGCTGACGGGCCTTGGCCTGCAGCCGCCCAAAACGATCGACGAGCTGGAGAAAATCGCGGAAGCGTTTGTCAGAAACGATCCGGACAAAAACGGCAAAAACGATACGTACGGCATATCGATGCAGAAGAAGCTCAGCTTCTGGGGATTTGACGCGAGAGGGCTTTTTAACGGATTCGGCGCTTATCCGAACGCATGGATCAAAGGCAAAGACGGCAAGCTTGCGGCCGGGGAAGTGCAGCCGGAAACGAAGAATACGCTGGCGAAGCTGCAAGCGTGGTACCAAAAAGGCATTCTCGACAAAGAATTTGCCCTGAAGGACGAAAATAAAGCGGTCGAAGACATCGTCGCCGGGAAGGTCGGGATTTCCTACGGCGAATGGTGGTATCCGAACTGGCCGCTCAATATGAGCGTCGACAAAGACCCGAAGGCGGAATGGGAAGCGTATCAAATCCCCTCGCTCGACGGACAGCCCGGCAAATCGCTTGTCGGCAAAGTGCGGCTCAGCCACGTGATCGCCGTCAACAAAAAGGCGAAAAATCCGGAAGCGGCCATTAAGATGATCAACTTCTATATGGAAATGGGCAAGAAACAATATCTCGAGAAGAACAAGGCGGAGAACGGGTACGTGTACAACTGGTTTTCCCCGAGAATTTACAACCCCGCTCAAATCGATACGATCTATACGGAAGTCAACAAAGCGCTGGATGCCAAGCAAGAAGCGATTACGCTCGATGACGAGAATTACAAGAACGTCGCGGACGTCTTTAAGGCGACTAAGGATTTCTTATCGGGAGACACGAAAACGAACACGAAGGGCGCGAACTGGGGCCAATACTACAGCCGGGCTGCCAAGAACGGGGGCTGGGGACTGACCCGTCAGATCCGTGAAAGCAAGATGGTCGTCTTTAACGAGTTTTACGGCAATCCGACCGAAACGCAGGTGGAAAAAGGACCGCAGCTGGAAAAGCTGATGGACGAAACGTTTACGAAAATCATCATGGGCTCGCCGATCGGCGACTTCGACAAGTACGTGGAAAGCTGGAAGAAGCTGGGCGGCGACGATATCACGAAGGAAGTCAACGACTGGTATGTTAAGAGCGCAGTCAAATAAGAGCGGCCGCGAACCGGAGGGGGAGAGAACAGTCGATGCTCTCTCCCCGTTCCATTGGAACGTATCGGGACTCGCCGTCATGCAAGCGGAAAAAGCATCATAATCGGGCTTCACGTTGGAGAATGTAGCAGCTCGAACTTTCGGTAAAAGGGAGGCACCAATACGTGAACAATACGATCGGCACGAGAAATCGGAAACCAACGATGCCGCTGCACCTGATGCTGCTCCCGGGTGTGCTGGTTACCCTCATATACGCTTACGGACCTATGTTCGGCATCGTCATGGCCTTCCAAAAGTTTGAGCCCGTGCTCGGTTTTTTTAGATCGAAGTGGGTCGGGCTGAAAAATTTCAGATACGTTTTTAATTTGCCGGATTTTAATCAAGTCCTGTGGAATACGGTGTTGATCGCAACGCTGAAGGTTGCCTTGATCCTGATAGTGCCGCTTGTTCTGGCGCTGCTTTTGAACGAAATCACGAAAAATTGGTTCAAACGGCTGATCCAGACCAGCGTATTTTTTCCGTTTTTTCTATCGTGGACCGTGCTCGGAGGAGTCGTTCTTGAGCTGTTTTCGTTGAAGGGCCCGGTAAACGGCTTGATTTCAGGTTTCGGTGTGGAGCCGATTATGTTTATGGGGAGCAACAACTGGTTTCGTGCGATTATCGTCGGCTCGGATGTTTGGAAGGGCATGGGCTACAACATGATTATCTTTTTGGCAGCCATAACCGCCATCAATGCGAATTTGTACGAAGCGGCGGAGGTGGACGGAGCGGGCAAATGGAAGCAGATGATCCATATTTCCTTGCCCGGCATGATGCCGATCATCATTTTGCTGACCACGCTAAGTCTCGGCAACATCTTGAACGCGGGCTTCGATCAAATCTTGATCATGTATAATCCGACCGTCTATGAAGGCGGCGATGTCATAGATACATTCGTCTACCGGCTCGGCTTGTTCAGCCAGCAGTACGGACCTGCGGCGGCAATCGGGCTGTTCAAATCGGTCATCTCCGTAGGACTGGTGTCGATTTCCTACTACATGGCATTTAAGTTCAGCAATTATCGTATATTTTAGCTGCCGGAGGATACTCGCATGGTGTATAAACAATCGCTTAGCAGAAAGCTATTTATCGCTGTGAATGTGACGGCGCTGACGCTCATCACGTTTCTTGGGATCGTGCCCTTCATTCATCTGTTGTCGGTTTCGTTAAGCTCCAATACGGCGGCGATGGCCGGCGAGGTCAAGCTTTGGCCGATAGGCTTTACGCTGGACGCTTACCGCTATCTTGGCGACAAGGTTGAGTTTATCCGATCGCTGGCCGTTTCGGTCGAAAGGGTTGTTCTCGGTACCGCGATCAACATGTTCTTGATATTCATTACCGCCTACCCCCTCTCCAAATCGACGGAGCAGTTCCGCTGGCGAACCGTGTACGTATGGTTTTTTGCAGTTACGATGTTTTTCGGCGGAGGGCTGATCCCGACATATATTATCGTAAAAGAGACCGGGCTGATCAATTCGATCTGGGCGCTTATTTTGCCGGGCGCGCTGAATGTGTGGAATATGGTGATGATGCTGAATTTCTTCAGAGGCATTCCGAAGGAAATGGATGAGGCGGCGACCATTGACGGAGCAACCCACTGGCAGCTGCTGTGGAAAATTTATTTGCCCGTATCGCTCCCGGCGATTGCGACTATCGGGCTGTTTACGGTGGTGGGGCACTGGAACTCCTGGTTCGACGGCATTCTGTATATGAACTCGCCGGAAAAATATCCGCTGCAAACCTACCTTTCCACCTTGATTACGGCCGTTAATGCGCAAATGCAAGCCGTATCGATCGAGCAGCTGAAGGCGCTCGAAAATATAAGCGAGAAGACGCTAAGAACCGCGCAAATATTCATGGGCGCGCTCCCGATTATGCTTGTCTATCCGTTCCTGCAAAGATATTTCATCAAAGGGATGACGGTAGGCAGCGTCAAAGAGTAGCGGTGATCGTAACCAAGGACGGAAGGAAGGATGCATCGTGAACAAAAAGAACGGCTTAAAGGGATTTCCGGCTAACCCGCCGGAAAAAGCGGGATGGCAGCTTGTTTTTCGGGAGGAATTCGACGAACCGACGCTTGACGACAGCAAGCTGCTGCCCTACGGGCTTGCGCACTGGTACGAGCCCGAAGCGAGCCTTGCGGCCTACGAGCTTCGCGACAGCTGCATCGTGCTGCAGCTGCCCGGTCCCGACAAGCGGATATCGGCTATCGCAACCGGCATGCGGGACGGTCTGCACCGGTTCTGGGATGAGCTGGAGCTGCGGCATCACAAGCGGGCTGCAATGAATCTCGTTACGCAATACGGCTATTTCGAGCTCCGGGCCAAGGTGGCCAAAGGGAGCGGGCTCAATTCCGCATGGTGGATGATCGGCTTCGAAAATCAGCTGCAGCAAAACGCCGAGGTCGATATTTTTGAAATGCTCGGTAAAGATACGCGCGTCATGAACTCCACCCTGCATGCGCTGCGGGATTCGAGCTTGCAGTACGACCATTTGCCCTACGAGTCGGCTGCCGATTTATCCGAGCAATTTCATGTGTACGGCTTCGAATGGGACGAGAGCGGGATGACGTTCTATTTGGACAACAAAAAGATCTGGCACACGAAGCAGTCTCCGAATTATCCGATGGTTACGCTGCTGCAAATCAATGAATCGGATGGCGGCTGGGTCGGGGAGCTGGACCGCAGTATACCTTACCCGAAGGAGTTTGCTATCGATTACTTCCGCGTTTATAAGCGCGAAGGAATGCCGATGGAGTTAATTCCTTCCGAGCGTCCGCAGGATGGCGATAATTTGGCGCGCTTGGCGGTTGCAGGCAGCGGCAATGACATCGTTTGGGGAGATTTGTATGAGGCCAATTCCCATATATGCGCGCTAAATGACGGGCAGTCCGATACGTTCGTCGTGAGCAAGCCCGGCGAGCCCTTGCCTCATCTTTATTATTTGGATTGGATGGAGCCGAAATCATTCGATACGGTGACGGTAACGCTTGCGGCAGAAGGGCGCGGCGGATGGACGGACTGGGCGGTCGAGGTGTCCGAGGACGGCTTGGGCGGATGGCGCAAGGCGGCCGATTCGAGCCAGGCCAGGCAGCTTGCCGGGGACGGGGAGTTAGCGACCTGCGAGGTTGCTTTCCCGGCGGTACACGGAATGAAAGCGCTCCGGCTCGTCGTCAGCGGCACCGCAGACGGAAGCCAAAGCTACCGCATCGGCGATTTGGCCGTATACAGGCGCGGGGAAACGGGTTGACGGCGTGACGGCGGCGGGTATCTCTAGGAGGAGCGTGAGCGCAGGAGATACCCGCAGCCGAATCGCCTTCTCTGTTTCGATCTTTCCCTTTATCGCCGCCAAAAAGAAGCCGAATCATTCCGATTCGGCTTCTTGGCGCTGCAAGGCGACGTAGTGGGACGGCGGGTAGCCCATAATGCGCGAGAATGCTTTGCTGAACGACTGAAGCGTCTCGTAATGGAGTCTCGAGGCGACCTGCTTTACGGAGAGATTGCCGTATTTGAGCAGCTCGAGCGCTTTTTCCACTTTCTTGTGATTGATATAGCGCTGCAGGGTCATTCCCGTCTTATCCTTGAACGTATGGGACAGGTACGTATAGCTGTAGCCGAGATCCTCGGCGATCGTCCGGATGCTTTTAAGCTCGAAAATGTTGTTTTCGATATAACGGATAACGGAATAGACCGTGTAGCCGACCGATTGCGCCGATTTTTGCGGGGCATACCGCGTAATTTTGCCGTCCTTTTCCGTAAAGGAGCGGTAGGCGAGCACGATGATTTCTTCCAGATAGTTTTTGATCATGATGCGCGAATAAGGCTTTTGCGAATAGAACTCGTCGATATTGCGGAGAAAAGGGATAATTAGGTTGTAGGTGTCCTTTGCATGGCGGTAAGGGGCGGATTGCAAAAAAGAGTGGATGTCCGCGAACTCCTCTCCTGCCTCCTTGTTGAACATGAAGCCCATGTAGACGAAGCGAAGCATGCTGGACGCATCCGTCCGAATGGCGTGCGTGTGGCCGACGGCATTGCAAATGATGTCCCCTTCGCCGACCTTAATCTGCGTATCGTCAATATAGAAATATCCGCTCCCGGAAACGATGTAGCTAAACTCCAGGCATCGCTGATCGTGCGCGAGGATTTCATAGCCGCATTCGCAGCATATTTCCCCGATTTGATACAAATCGATGCCGCCGAAGGTCATTTGTCCTTTGGCAAACACATTGTCGAAGTGAAAAAGACAGCCCGCATGTCCCTTTTCGTTCATCCCGTCTCCCGCTTTATCCGTTTTCGGAAAATTGTATCAGATTATGGACAAACAAGCTATGACGATCGGACGCAAAATTTGCAGGTTCTTCTATTCGGCAGCGGCAAAAACGCCCACATCGCCGCATCCGCAAGGGATACGCCGTTGGGGCGTTTGGCTTGAAGCTTAATTCCGCGGAAGCTCGACCCATTGGTACGGGGTCTGCATCGCCTGAAAGCCGTATTGAATGATGGTGATTACCGCAATCGTCTCGCTCGGATCGACCGTCGTCTCGCCCGTTTCGAAAAAACGGACCAGATCTTTAATAAATTCGGCGAAAAAGTTGGATTCGGCCTTAAGCGAGACCGATTTGCCCGTTTCGTAGCCGACCGACAGGCTGAACCCGCTGTCTCCGAAATGGTGGATCGTGGCGGTTCTGCCGCCGGAAAACCCGATCAGCAGCGCCGTGGAGCGCTCCGTGCCGATAAACATGACGCGCTCGGCTTCGCTGCCCATCAGCGATACGATCGGTTCGATCTGATGGATCGAATAGTTGTCGTATTTTCCCGGCCCTATGCTGGAGATCGTATCGATTCCTTGTTTGTCCGCACCGGCGTATTCCGTGGCAAACCGGAGAGCCGAGGAAGAATAAAGCGGTGTACCGTGCTTCGCGGCCGTATCGAACAAGAGCTTCGCCGTTTGGCGGTCGGGTGCGAACGTTTTGTCAACATAAGTCGGTTTGCCGGATTGCAGCGGAAGCATCGCAAGCTCTTCGTGGAACTCGGGATAGTCGGGCGACAGCACGATCAAATAATCGCTCTTCGCGACGACCTCTTCGATCGAGCCTAACAGCTCGATTCCTTTGTTCCGGCACCAGGCGGCATTGTCCAGTCCGTTCTCCGAATCGACTTTGCCATAGGCGTAAGCGACCTTCAGGCTTCCCCCGGACGCTTGCTCGATCCACTCCGGATATTTATTCGCATGCCACTCGTCGAGAAAATAATCGATGAACCCGATCGTTTTCATTTATTACGCCCTCCATTCTAGCCCAGCGAAATTTCCGTACGCTGCTCGGAAGAATCGTAGATCGCCTGAATGATTTGCGAAGAAAGAATGACGGTATCGATGTGGGACGCCGCTTTTTCGCCGGTGCGCACGCATTCCAGGAATGCGTCGATTTCGTTCTGGAACATGTCGCGCGATGTGAATTTAGGCGTCGTTTCGAGCAGGGCCCCGTCCTTCGCGCTATAAATTTTAAAGTCCTTGCCGTATTGCAGACGAATGCCGGCTTTGTCGCCGAGGAAGTCGATGTACATTTCGTCTACGCCGATGTTTTGCGCCCAGGCGCCGTTCACGGTAATCGTAGGCCCCTCGGTGCGGATCATGGCGGTTACGAAGTCGTCCACGTCGTACGTGCCGTTATAGTTCGGCGGGCCTGCCCACATGCTGACGTACGTATAGTTTTCCATGTCGCGTCCCAACTTGCTGTAAGCCTGGCCGGAAACCGTCTTCGGCTTCGGATCGCCTGCACAATACATGACGACGTCGAGGAAGTGAACGCCCCAGTCGATCAGCGCGCCGCCGCCTGCGATGGCTTTCGTCGTGAAAGCGCCGCCGAGTCCGGGGATGGAGCGCTGCGAACGGAAGCTGATATAGACGTGATAAAGTTCGCCCAGCTCGCCGTTTTGGATCATTTTTTTGATCATGTTGACGCCTGTGTTGAACCGGTTGACGACGCCGATGTTGAGCACCTTGCCGGTTTCGTGCTGAACCTTCTGCATTTCGAGCGCTTCCGCATACGTTCTGGCCGCAGGCTTCTCGCAAAGCACGTTTTTGCCCGCGCGCAAAGCGTCGATCGTGATGGAGGCATGAACGTTATTCGGCGTACAAATCGAAACGGCTTCGACCTCCGGATCGTTCAGAACGACGTGATAATCTTCAACCGCTTCGCCGCAGCCGTAATCTTTCACGGCCTTTTCCGCTCTCTCCTTATTAATATCGCAAAAATATTTGATCTCCGCATTCGGATTCCCTAAGTATGACCTGATGTGCGCGCTGTTGGCGATCGTGCCGCAGCCGATGATGGCAACCTTGATTTTACTCATCGTTAGTCCCTCCCAAATAAGTGTAGACATGTTCAATTGTAGTCCATTGCCTAAAATAAACAATAGATAAGTTCAACTATGCGCTTATCCCAATTTGCTTTTTGATCGGGGATAGGGCGCTTTCAGCTGCGCGGCGCCCAAAGCATGATGGAAACGCCCAGGATGCATACCGCCGCACCGACCCAATCGTAGAGATCCGGCGTCTTTTTGTCTACGAGCCATCCCCACAGAACGGCGAGAATAATGAAGACGCCTCCGTAAGCGGCGTAAACTCTGCCGAAGGAGGGGAATTTCTGCAGCGTGGGAATAATGCCGTATGCGATCAGAATGACGCCGCCCGCCAGTCCGTACCAGCCTGGCTTGGACTCCCGCAGCCACAGCCAAATCAAATACCCGCCGCCGATTTCCGCCAGGCCCGCGACGACAAATAACAGTACAGCCATGATCATTGAGCCGATCCTCCCGAATATTCGATACATTGAAGATACGGAACGAACGCTTTTTTGTAAAGAGCTTGTACGGGGTCCGAGGTTCGCGTCCGGCGGGGGGCCAGTGCACGATTCGCGGGCGTTGACAGGCCGTTCAACTCGGGTTATCGTTACAGAATAAACGTACGCGAGGAAGCACCTCCGACAGGCATTGCCTGCTTTGGGGGTGCTTTTTTTCATTTTTCGATCAAAAGGAGGGGGAAACAGGCGGTTTACGCGGCAAAACGCCCGCCGATTTGGTATACTCAAAGGAGGGAAACGGTTGGACGCTAGAGAGTTGTTGAAGGATCATGACCGGTTATTCAAGGAACTCATTCAGACGTTTTTTGAGGAGTTCATGCTTCTCTTCTTTCCCGAAGCGCACGAGGCGATCGATTTCTCGGAAGCCGTGTTTTTGTCGGAGGAAGTGTTTACCGATATTACGGCAGGGGAGAAGCGGCGGGTAGACCTGCTGGTGCGGACAAGGCTGAAGGGTGAAGAAGGAATCGTTATCGTACACATCGAGCCGCAGTCGTATAAGCAGGCCGACTTTAACAAACGCATGTTTATTTATTTCAGCAGGCTGTACGAAAAATACGATCAGCGGATTTTGCCGATTGCGGTCTTTAACAACGGCCGGGTCGGCGAGGAAGCGGATGTGTTTTCGGTATCTTTCCCGTTTTTGAACGTGCTGCAATTCCAGTTCTATAAATTGGAGTTAAATAAAAGGGAATGGCGAGACTATATTCATCAAAATAATCCTGTTGCCGCAGCGCTGCTTAGCAATATGGGCTACCGGGACGAAGAACGGGTCGAGGTCAAAAAGGAATTTTTGCGCATGCTCGTCCGTTTGCGTCTCGATCCGGCTCGAATGTCGCTGATTGCCGGTTTTTTTGACGCTTACCTGAAGTGGGGAGAGCAGGAGGAACGGCAGCTCGCCGACGAGCTGCATAAATTGGAGGCCGGTGAGGAGGCGCGCATTATGGAGCTGAAGACGTATTGGGAGAAGGAAGCGGAGCTAAAGGGGAAGCATGAAGGAAAGCTTGAAGGAAAGCTTGAAGGAAAGCTTGAAGGAGAGGCTATCGGAAAGAGGGAGTTTATCGGCAAATTTCTGCATGCCCAATTCGGCGAAGCGGCACAAGAGCTGTGCGAAGCGATCGCCAAAGTGACGAATCCGGAGCTGCTTGACCGCATCGTAGATCCGTTGTTCCATACCCGAAGCCTGGAAGAGGCGGAAACGATCGTGAGGCGCGCACTGCAAAGCAGGAAATAAAGGTGGGACCCTTCTAGCATAAAACCCGCTCATGCGAATGAACTTCGCGTGAGCGGGTTTCTTTCATAAGCCTAATCGTTCAAGACGGTCAAATATAATAACCTGTTTCGGCAGGACGGCTCATGGGGGACAATGGGGCTCAAACGATGCGTTTTGGTCAGAGGACGGACTTCTAAGGATGACTTTTCGGGCGTCACGGCATCCGAGTACAGTCTGCAAAACTAGCCGCCGTTGTTGTGCGCTTGACGCGAGTGATACTATAAAGCAAATATGTTTTATTGATCATTTTCCACCTCTTTAGCATTTTCTACACGCGAAAAACCCTTATGAACCAAGGGTTTTTCGGTTCGTTAAGCGGTTTCTGGCGAAAAAACGAAGCCGAATGAAAACGCTTCGTTTACAGTTCGTGAAAGCGTTTTTACAATGGGGAATGTACCCGGTGACAGCCGAATGGGATGAACCGGGAAGCAAGCCAAGCACCACAAACAAAAGGGAGGAAAAAGAAATGTCGAAAAAGAAAAAGCATCTCGCCGTTCTTTCCGCAATCACGCTGGTCGCATCGTTTGTTGCCGGCTGCGGCGGCGGCACGAAGACAGAAAACGGAGGGACGTCGTCATCTCCATCCGCATCGCCGTCTGCATCCGCTAACGCCAACGCGAAAAACGTCGGAGATACGGGCGGCCTCAAGCTGCCGATCGTCGACAAGCCGACTACCTTAACATGGATGCTCGTCAGCGACAACACGAATTTGCCGAACTCGATGGTCGTTAAGGAAATCGAAAAACGTACGGGGATCAAGCTCGATATTCAAGCCTATTCGTCCCAAACGTATAAAGATAAATTGAAGATCGTCGTCGCATCGGGCAAGCTTCCGGATATTTTCCACGGCCTTACGCTTAACGAAGCGAACAAAATGGGCTTGCAAGGCGCACTGGAGCCGATCAACAAGCATTTGAACGACCTGCCGAACTTTAAGAAGCTATACGCCGATAATCCGGAAAACAGCTGGGTCATGAAATCGTACTCGGACGATAAAAACAACCTGTACACTTGGCCGGTCTACGGCTTGCAGCGCGACGTCAACCACGGCTTCCTGTACCGGAAGGACATCTTCGACAAGCTGGGCATCAAGGAATGGACGAACACCGACGAGTTCTACCAAGCGCTTAAGAAGCTGAAGGAAGCTTATCCGCAATCGTATCCACTCGCTTCCAAAACGAAGGAAATCATTTTCAGCGATTGGGCCTACGGCTGGGGAATCGGCGGCGGAAACTTTCCTGCTTATTATGACGAAAAATCCAAAACATGGAAGCTTCAATACTTGCAGCCCGAATACAAAGCCATGCTCGACTACATGAAGAAGCTGTATAACGAGGGGCTTATGGATCCGGAATTCATTACGGATACGGACGCTTCCTGGACAGCAAAAATGACAACGGACAAATCGTTCGTCACCTTCGACTGGATCGGAAGGCTCGAGCAGTTCGCCACTCAAGTCAAGGCGCAAAACCCGGCCTACAACCTGCGTTACGGAAATCCGGTCGGCCCGACAGGCAATATCCGGACGCTGCCTAAGATCGACAACTTCAGCATCGTCGTATCGAACAACGAGAAGAAAGACATCGCACTCAAGCTGCTTGACTACTTGACCAGCCCGTCCGGCTCTTCGCTCGTCACGATGGGCGTTGAAGGCGAAACCTACAATCTCGTGGACGGCAAACCGGTTTATCCGGAGCTGAAAGATGTCGCGAATGTCGATATCAAAACGCTTGATGCAAAGTACGGCATGTGGCTCGAAGTCATGTACCTACGTCCGGACAAGCGCAGCGTATACTACAAGTTCACGGAGAAAGAGCAAGAAGCCCAAGACAAGATCGTCAAGGCTAAGAAATTCGAAGCGGCCGATCCTGTGCTGAAATTCTCGGATGAAGAAACGAAAACGATTGCGGAGCTCCGCGCTTCGATCCTCAAAGCCGCTAACGAATTCAGCACGAAGTACGTCATGAAGAAAGAATTTGGCGACGCGCAGTGGGAAGAATGGAAGCAAACGGTTGAGAAGCTGGGTGCGGCTAAGTTCATCGAGTCCTTCAACTCGGCGCAGAAGCGTTACGACGAAGCGAAATAATAGAGGAACGCGTTTGGCCGGCGGCACCCGGATATTATCGATTCGGGTGCCCCTCTCTTTCACCATTCGGAAGATGATACCACGATGAAATGTTCATCGCCTCGGTAACGCACGGCAGCACAGCCGCCGGACGTTTACCTTTGTAATCGGAGGGATTTAATGATGCAAACAACACATTCGGAGATGAACCCCCTGCCTAAAGTAGAGAAACCGCGTTCCGGGTTCGCTTCGTTATGGAAAAATATACGGCGGGACCGGCAACTGCTTATTTTGTTCATTCCTTGTATCGTTTTCTATGCTTTGTTCCGGTACGGTCCGATTTACGGGCTGATTATCGCCTTTAAGGATTACAGCGTTTATGAAGGCATAATGGGAAGCAAGTGGGTCGGCTTCGAGCATTTTCAGCGTTTTTTCGATAGTCCGGATTTTTGGCTGTTGTTCAAAAATACGTTCTTGCTGGGTCTTTTCACGCTTATATGGGCGTTTCCGTTCCCGATCATATTCGCGCTCCTGTTAAACGAGGTCCGCGGCATCAGATTCAAGAAAACCGTGCAAACGTTCAGCTACCTTCCGGCTTTCTTGTCGGTCGTTATCGTCTGCAGTATGGTGATCGACTTTCTCTCCCCGACGAACGGTCTGATCAATACGGCGCTCAAAGCGATGGGCTTCGAGGGCATTTATTTCCTGGCCGCTCCGGAGTGGTTCCGTACCATATTCATATCGTCCGAGATATGGCAGCATATGGGTTACGAAGCCATTATCTATCTTGCCGCCATTGCCGGCATCGATCCGACCCTGTATGAAGCGGCCAAGGTGGACGGCGCGAAGCGCTGGCACATGATGCGGTACATTACGCTTCCTAGCATCATGCCGACGATTCTGATTCTGTTTATTATCAAAAGCGGCTCCGTCTTCCGGATCGGCTACGAGAAGGTGCTGCTGCTCTACAATCCGATGACGTACGAGGTGGCGGACGTATTCTCCACTTACGTGTATCGGAAAGGGATGCTCGAAACGAATTACAGCTATGCGGCCGCGGTCGGCCTGTTCGAAGCGGTTATCGCTCTCGTCATGCTGCTGATTTCCAACACGATAAGCAAGAAAGCGGGAGGGAAAGGGCTATGGTAAGAAGAGGCGCCCTGGGGCAGCGATTTACTCTGTTTGATTTTTTCCTCACCGTGGTATTAAGTTTGGTCGCCATCGTAACGGTGTATCCGGTCGTTTATATCGTGGCGGTATCGTTCAGCGAAACGTCCTACATCGTGCAGAACAAAGTGTTTTTATGGCCGAGAGGGTTCAACTTCGATGCGTATAAGGAAATTTTGGAGAGTCCGCGCATTCCGAGGGCGTACCTGAACACGATTCTCTATACCGCGGTCGGCACGTTCATTAACCTTCTGATGACGGCCATAGCGGCGTATCCGCTGTCGCGGCATGGGTTTGTGGGCAAGAAGTTTTTTATGGTGGCTATCGTGCTTACGATGTTCTTGAACGGCGGCATCATTCCGACCTTTTTGATCGTACAAAAGCTGAACCTGATCGATTCCATCTGGGCGATCGTGCTGCCGAATGCGATCTGGACGGTCGAACTTCTCATTATCAAGAGCTTCTATGAGGCGATGTCTCCTTCCCTGCGCGAATCCGCGGTGATGGACGGCGCTTCCGAATACCGGGTCTTGTTTAGCATCGTCATCCCGCTTTCCAAGCCTGCCCTCGCGTCCATCGGACTGTTTTATTTCATGGGCCATTGGAACAGCTTCTTCATTCCGATGATTTATTTGAATGACGCCAAGCTTTATCCGCTGCAGGTCGTGCTTCGAGATATGCTGTTTTTCGATACGAACAAGCAGTCGGGGCTGATCGAGCAGGCGCTGTTAGCGCCGCAAGCGCTGAAGAATGCGACGATTTTCATTTCCATGGTGCCGGTCTTGCTCATCTATCCGTTTGCCCAGAAATATTTTGCCAAAGGCATTATGTTAGGGTCTGAAAAGGGATAGCTCCCCCTTTGTCGAAAGAGTAAGGAATGTGACGATTTTTGTCGTTTGCATTCATGGGGGGTAGGGCTTGATGACAACATTGCGCTGGATGGCGAACAGAGGCTTCCTTAAAATTTTCACGGCATTGCTGTTGATTGTAATCATTATGTTCGTTTCCAACTACATGGTGTATAAGAAGTCGCTTTCGGGCATTTACGATCAGGTCAGCGAAAACAATAGGCTTGTCGTTAAAAACACGATTCGCGTCTTCGACGAAAGCTTCAAAGATATTAACGATATCATCTATTCCATCCAGTCCCTTCCTTATATCACTTGGAAGATAACGGAGTCCAGCTTAGGAACGGAAGATTTGCACGAAGTGTACTTGATGAGAACAGAGATTAGTAAGATCGTTACCCGGGTCGATTACATCGAAGAGGTAGTCGTCTTTCACAACAATTCCGATCTTGCCATCACGACGGCCGGGACGATCCATCTGAAGGATCTGTTCCGGCTGAAATTCAGCAACCAGATGTACAACTCCGAATTTTGGATGTCCTTCGGGCGGAATACTCACACGTCGAAAATATTCCCATCGCAATGGTACGGCCAGTGGAACAGCGAGACGGGAGCGATCAATGAGAAGCTCCGGAAGCTTCTCGTCGTGGCAAGCGGAAATCAGATCTACAATCATAATGTCCTCGTCTTTCTGAACGTGGACAAACTGCTGCAGCACGTCAACCAATCGGCGATGATGCAGGGCACCTCGCTGGTCGTACTCGATCAGGAGCGCAACGCCATTCTGAGCACCGAGGAGTCGCTCGATCTCATCAACGTATTGAGCGAGCTTAATGGAAAGACAGGGCAGGAAGTTACGCTCAAAAAAACCGGCAACGAATACAACCTGTATAAATCCGACTTTAACGGCTTTACCTATGTCAACAAGGTGCCGTATCAATTTGCGGATATGAAGCCGGTCAGTGAAGCGAACCGCCGTATCATCATGATTGCGATTATATTCGCGGTCATTCTATCGGGCGTGCTCAGCTTATATTTATATAAGCCGATGCGGGTTATTTTCAAGCTGATGGGCGGGCGGGATCCGCGGGAAATCGATTTTCGGCGGATCAGTTCGGGCATCGTCAAGCTCCGGGAGGAGAATGAAGCCTTCAAAGCCCGGATGGAGGAAATGGATGCGGATATGGTAAAAAGCGCTTTCTTGAATACGCTCGAAAACCGGGTCCAATCGCAGGAAGCGGAGTTCCGTATGCGGCGCCGGTTTACCGAAGAGTTCAAGGAGTCGTATTTTATGCTGGCTGCCTTTCATTTCAAGCGGGCTGGAGAAAGCAATGAGGCGGGCTCCCTGGATCCCGGTTATACGACGGATGCCATACGCGACGGTTTGCAGGCCGAAGTCGGGTATAACGCCGTATTTCATGCCGGGCGGGAAACGTTCTTGGCCGTTATCGGCGTCGTTTCCTCGGCGGAGCGCGAGAATGCGGTCAGAAGGCTTCGCAGTTATGTGAAGCATGCGGAGAAGGATGTGTGGAACGATTTTTCGATGCTCGTTGTGGTCAGCCGGCTCTACCCGTCCAAAATCGAGCATTGCAGCAAAGCTTACCGGGACGTAACGGAAGGCCTGTCTTACCGTAACGTAGGAGCCGAGGGCCCGGTGATCGACGTGCAAGCTATCCGATATACGTGGCGGGTCTATTTTCCGCTCGATGAAGTCGAGAAGCTTTCCCATTTCCTCGCCAGCGGCAACGAGCGGGAGTGCATCCGGATCATCGACGACATTTTCGCCAAAAACGCGGAACGGCGCATCCATCATCATCAGCTGATACCGGCTGCGAAAATGATGTTTTACGATATGTTGAAGCTGCTTGATAGTAACGATGCCGATCCGAAGGAGATCATGCAGGCGGAGACGGCTTTTCTTGAGAAAACGGCGTCCGCCTTCCGTCACGAGGATATTCGCGACGCGCTCGTTCAAGCGGCGAAGGGAATCGCAGAGAGCGCCAAGCGGGAGGCCAAAAGCAAGCTGAATGCGGCATCCATCGCCAAATATATCGATAGCCACTATATGGACAATCTGCATTTGGACCATATGGCGGAGCAAATGGAGACGAGCCCCAAATATTTCTCCAACTACTTCAAGAAGACGTTCGGCGTCAACTTCGTCGATTACATCAACAAGGTGCGCTTGTCCCATGCGAAGGAACTGCTTCGAAGCACGGACTTGTCGGTCGCCGAAATCGGGGAAAAAACCGGTTATTTAAATTCGTCCACCTTTACAACGACGTTCAAAAAATATTACGGCATTTCGCCGAGCGAATATCGCCGAAATGTGTCAGGCGAATACTTGCAATCCGGAGGGAAAACGAAATGAAAGCGATTGTCGCCCGCAACGGGTCGATTTATACGATGGAGGTTGAAGAGCCCGAGCTGCTTCCGGGACATGTGCTCATCCGCACGGAATATACCGCGGTAAGCCCGGGTACGGAGATGACGGCGGTCAGAAGGTCGTCGGATGCCCCGGCTGCATTAGGTTATAGCGGCGTTGGCATCGTCGAGCGGACGGCTGACGACGTAGCGGGTCTGAGAAAGCCGGGGCAGCGAGTGGCATGCTATGGCGGCCCTTATGTGCGGCATGCGGAGCTGCTGGCCGTTCCGGTCAATCTGACCGCACCGGTTCCGGATCATGTCAGCCCGGAGGAAGCCGCTTTTTGCGGTCTTGGGGCTATCGCCATTCACGCTTTGCGGACGGCCGATTTACGGTTCGGCGAGAACGTCGTTGTGGTCGGGCTCGGCATTCTCGGGAATTTAACCGGCCAAATCGCGGCAGCTGCGGCCTGCCCGACGATCGGCTATGACCGGAACGCTTACCGCGCGTCGCTTCTGCAGCAATGCGGCATCAAGCATGCTTATGCGGAGCAGGAAGACGTGGAGGATGCCATTGCCCAAGTGACGGACGGCTTCGGGGCGGACAGCGTGCTGCTGTGCGCGAGCGGGAACGGCGAGGCGATGATCAACAGCGCGTTCGATTGGATACGCGACAGGGGCAAAATCGTAGTAGTTGGCGACGTATCGACCGAATTTTCGCGGGGCAAAATGTTCGGCAAGGAAGCGCAGGTGCTGATCTCGCGGGCTGGTGGTCCCGGCCGGTACGATGCGGCTTACGAGCGGGAAAACCGCGATTACCCGGTAGGCTTCGTTCGCTGGACGGAAGGACGAAACATTCGGGAGTATATCCGGCTGCTGGACGAAAAGCGGGTCGGCGTGCAATCGCTGATCAGCGGCATTTATGCCGCCGCGGACGCTCACAAGGCGTACGAGGAATATGCATCGTCATCGACGACGGCTATGGGGACGCTGTTCCGGTTCGCCTAATCTCCGTTTTCGATTTCGGAATAAAACGGTAAGTTATCTAGGGCTCAAGCATGAACCATGCTTGAGTTTTTTTATTATGGCGTCAATCTCAATAAAATAAAAGGATAATATATACATGAGAACGTATGTTTGATAGAATGGTTAAAAGTAAATATTTTGAAAAAAAGGGCATTGGACTGACGATGAATATTTGCGATTGCTGTACATCAATTGTCATGCAAGGAGGTTTATATGGAGAACGTAAAAGCCGCGGGCGACATAACGGTCCTCTACCGCGAAGCGCTGAAAGCCTTCGTCGATAAGATCAAGCGTGACGAGCAAGTGATTGCCGCCGTCCTGCTCGGGAGCTTGTCGTACGACCAGGTGTGGGAGAAGTCGGACATCGATCTGAAGATTATCGTGCACGATCAGAAGCTGAGGAGCGGCTACATGTGCTTCGTCGAGAACGAGGTGCCGATCAACGCGGGCATTCAGACGCGGAACGAGTTCAAGCGCTGGATGGAACGGTCGGTGCAAAGCTCCATAAGCCATTCGATGCTCATTCGCAGCACGCTGCTGTTCACGAAGGATCCGTCGATCGCCGAATATTTCGAACAGATCCGCTACGTAGGGGAGCGCGACCGTCAGCTGCAGCTGATCCGTCTCGGGGGATATACGCTCGGTTTGCTCGCCAAGGCGGAAAAATGGCTGTACGTGAAGCAGGATGTGACCTACAGCGCTTTTTGGCTGATTAAAATGGCTGATGTGCTCGCGCAGGTAGAGGTGGTGCTGCACGGGGAGGTCCCGATGAGGGAAGCGGTTCAACAGGCGATCGCGCTTAACCCGGCTTTTTTCCGGAGGACGTATACGGAGCTGGTTGGCGGCGAGGTCGATCGGCAGCAGGTGACCGGTGTCATTCAGCTTATCAATGAATACCTGAACGAAAGGGCCGAGCGTCTGTTCAAGCCGGTTCTGGATTATTTGAAGGAAGAAGCGGATATGCGTACCGTTACGGATATCGCGGAGAAGTTCGGGGTGGTCATCGAGCTCGATACGGGCTCGGTCGCGACGATATGCGACTGGCTGGCGGAGCGGGGACTTCTGGCAAAGATGGAGTCCGAGACGAAGGTGACGCCCAAGAGCAGGCTGCAGGTAACGGAGCCGGCTTATTTCTATGAGGATGCAGAAGACTCGATGCCGGGATGGGAGACGTGAGGAGCAGGTGAAGCAATTTATCGAAGTGCGCGGGGCCAGGCAAAACAATTTGCAAAGCATCGACGTGGATATTCCACGGGATAAGCTGACGGTCATTACCGGGGTTAGCGGCTCGGGAAAGTCCTCCTTGGCGTTCGATGTCGTGTATGGCGAAGGACAGCGCCGGTTTCTGGAATCGCTTTCTACGTTCGCCAAGAGCCGGATGAATCAGCTGAAGAAGCCGGATGTGGACTTCGTCTTCGGGCTATCTCCGGTCATTGCCATCGAACAGAAGAAAGGGATTGTCAATCCGCGCTCGACGGTCGGCACGATGACCGACATGTACGACTTTATGCGGCTTCTCTTCGCATCGTCCGGGGAAGCTTGCTGCCCGTTCTGCGAACATCCCATTCCGATCCGTACGGCGGCGCAAATGGTGGATCATATGCAGCGGCTGCCCGAAGGAACGGAGCTGGAGGTGCTGGCTCCGATTTACAAAATTTACGGCGAAAATTATGAAACGACGCTTGATGAAATTCGCGCAAAAGGTTTTCGTACGGTCAATATCGACGGTGTGCGGCACAGCCTCGGCGATCCGCTTGAGCTTGATGAAGAAGCCGATTACCGGATGGAGATCGTCGTTGACAAGGTGGTCATCCAGCCGAACGTGTTCAAGGTGCTGACCAAGACGATCGAAAACAGCCTGAAGCTGGTTGGAGAAGGTTATATCCGTTTTGAAATCGCCGGCCAGCCGAAAGGGAAAGGAAAAGGGAAGGCATTCGATATTGAAGATTTTTACCGGGGCTTTGCCTGCCCGGAGCATCATCTTACGATGGGCGAACTGCAGCCGAATTTCTTTTCCTTCAATGACCCTGACAGCGCATGCCGGACTTGCGGGGGGATCGGGACCTTCATGCGTTCGGAAGCGCGTTTCCTGATCAAGAACGGGGACAGGAGCATCAACAAGGGAGCGATCGATCCGAAGCTGCTGAACACGAGCAACCCGGGGACATGGCTGTGGACGCTCGTGCGAAGCATGGCCAAGCATTACGGCTTCAGTCTGGATACGCCGCTGCAGGAGCTGCCGGAAACGGTCAGGCGCATGTTGTTTTACGGTACCGCGGGAGAGAAATTCCCTTTTCTTCCCGAAGGCGAAGCAAGCAAAACGCAATCGCGTCATGCAGGCAAGCTGATGAGCTTCGGCGGCTTCGTTCACATTATCAATTGGTGGTATAAGCTGTACTTGAAGCGCAATGCGAAGAGCAACACGGAAGACGAGTTCTACAAGCGAGCGATGGTGGAGCATGTATGTCCGGACTGCGAAGGGAAGAAGCTGAAGCCGCAGCGCTTTTTCGTCAAAATCGGCGGCGCCGACATCCATGAGCTCTGCGACATGCCGCTCAAGGAGCTTAGCCGGTTTCTGGAAGGCGTTACGTATTTGCCGGAAAAGGCGCATGTCGGGCGTCAAATCGCTCACGAGATTCAATCCCGGCTGAACCTGCTGCTCGACATCGGGCTGGACTATTTGAGTCTGGGCCGGCGTTCGGACACCATCTCCGGCGGGGAGGCGCAGCGTATCCGGCTTTCGACGCAGATCAGCTCCGGGCTGATGGGGATGCTCTATGTGCTCGATGAGCCGAGCATCGGACTGCATGCAAGGGACAGCATACGCATTATCGATACGCTGAAGAAGCTGCGCGATATCGGCAATACGATCATCGTCGTCGAGCATGATATCGATACGATTTGCAGTGCGGATCATATTATCGAGATCGGGCCTGGACCCGGCAGGCACGGGGGGCGGGTGATTGCGGAGGGAACGGCGGATAAGCTGCGGGCGAATCCCGATTCCATTACCGGCTCATTCTTATCGGGCAGCCGGAGAATCGAGGTGCCGGCCGTACGCCGGCGCTCTTCCGGTTTGACGCTGTCGATCCGCGGGGCAAGGGCGAATAATTTGCGGAATATCGACGTAACCATCCCTCTTGGCGTGATGGTCTGCATCACGGGCGTATCCGGATCGGGCAAAAGCACGCTGATCAACGAGGTCATGTGCAAGCAATTGTTCTCGCTGTTCCACGACGCGAGGATCGTTCCCGGCGAGCATGAAGCGCTGGAAGGACATGAGCATTTGACCGGTATCGTCACCATCGATCAGTCGCCGATCGGACGAAGCACGCGTTCCAATCCGGCTACGTATGTCGGCTTCTTCGATAAAATCCGCGAGTTGTTCGCGGATGCCGCGGCTGCGGCGGGTAAAGAGCTGAGCAAGAACGATTTCAGCTTCAACCAGAAAAACGGCGGCCGCTGCGAGCATTGCCAAGGCGAGGGCATCGTCACGACGCAGCTTCAGTTCATGCCGGATGTCGAGTCCGTCTGCCCGGCGTGTCAAGGCGCAAGGTTCAACGCCGATGTGCTGGACGTCCGAATTCACAACATGCACATCGCGCAAGTGCTGGACATGAGCATCGAGGAAGCGGTCGTCTTTTTTGCCGATCAGCCTTACATTCTGCATAAGTTGAACGTGCTGAACCAGCTGGGACTCGGCTATTTGCGGCTCGGCCAGTCGTCCACGACTTTGTCGGGCGGAGAGGCCCAGCGAATCAAGCTGGCGACCGAGCTAAGCAAAATCAAACGCGGCTCGCATAACCTGTACGTGCTCGACGAGCCTACTACGGGATTGCATTTGCGCGATATTCAGAAGCTGATCGATTGCCTTCATCAGCTGGTCGATGCTGGACACTCCGTCGTGGTCATCGAACACCACTTGGATATGATCAAGGTCGCCGACCATGTCATCGATATGGGACCCGAAGGCGGCAAAAACGGCGGACAGGTCGTCGCGTCCGGCACGCCGGAGGATGTGGCGCAGACGGAAGGCTCGCTGACCGGAACGTTTTTGAGGGAGATGCTTGTGCCGCAGGAGGCCGGCGCAAGGTAAACGGAATTCGTTCTCGCCCGAGTTCTTTTATTTCCAAAGGCTATAGCAATGTCCTTGTCGCCGGCAAAAAACGTAGGCGCTACGTCGCATACGGCAGCGCGCGCATTCATACGTGAGGGAATCGGCATCATCGAGGGCAACAATAGCTAGAGTCGCGAGAAATAAAAGCGGAAACGCGTTCAGATTAACTGGAAAAACTCCAGTTAAAATGGCTTGTTTTGTGATTGTACGTTCATTGAGATGGATAACCTACAGGTAATTCGGACGATCAGCCGCTATTTGCAAAGAATCAACCGATTTACCTTCAGGAAATCCAGTTAGTTCAATAGGGATGTTAGTCTGAGCAGCAGCAACTGCAGGTTTTCCATTTAGGTTGTCCGTGCAGCGTAGAGTTACTCTCCAGTTTACGATGTAGAAGCCGTTCGCCAGGTACCGGGCAAGGTTACTCCTAGTTAACCCTGTAGAGTTACGCACCAGTTTCCCGTGAAAAGCTCATCCCGGTCTATTGGCTAAAAAGCTACGCACCAGTTTCCCGTGAAGAGCTCATCCCCGGTCTATTGGCTAAAAAGCTACGCACCAGTATCCCGTGAAGAGCTCACCCCCGGTCTATTGGCTAAAAAGCTACGCACCAGTTTCCCGTGAAAAGCTCATCCCGGTCTATTGGCTAAAAAGCTACGCACCAGTTTCCCGTGAAAAGCTCACCCCCGGTCTATTGGCTGAAAAGCTACGCAACAGCTCACCCTGGAGAGCTCCTCTCCAGTTTATCTGCTAGAGGCGTTCACCAGTCCTCCGGCTAGAGCAGCACGCCAATTCTACCAAAAAAAACCGGCAGTCCGAACCCATATAGGTCCGGACTGCCGGTTTTTCGTTTCTGCACAGCGCAGCTCTCAGCGAGCGGTGGGGCGATACGTGTTGGTTGTCAACCACACGTTCCCCGTTAGATCGCCGTCCAGCCTGCATCGGCCGTAACGACGATTCCGTTCACGAAGCTGGAATCGTCCGACGCGAGGAAGAGCGCCACCTGTGCGATTTCCTCCGGCTCGCCCACTCTCGGCATCGAACCCATGCCGGGCATAGACCGTTCCATGCCGAACGGATGAGGCTCTTTGCTGCCGGTGCCGATGCTCGTGTTGACGCCGCCAGGTGCGATCGCGTTGCAACGGATGCCGAGCTTAGCGTATTGATAGCCGACGTTCTTGGTCATGCCCACGACGGCGTGCTTGGAAGCCGTGTAAGCCGTACCGGCCCGCGAGCCGAACAAGCCGCCGACCGATGCGATATTGATGATGCTGCCTTTGCCCTTGGCTTTGAATATCGGCAGCGATTTGCGGATGGCGCGCATCGGCCCCGTCGTATTCACGGCAAAGACGCGTTCCCACAGCTCGTCCGTCAGTTCCTCGGCAGGTACGAAGCCGTCCATAATGCCTGCATTGTTAACCAGAATATCGAGGGTTCCATACCGTTGAAGCGCCATGTCGATCATGCGCTGCACGTCCGCTTCCAAGGCCACGTTCGCCGCTACCGCAGCTGCGCTGCCGCCGTTCGCTTCAATCTGCGCGACCGTTTCTTGGGCCGCCTCCGAATTGATGTCGGAGACGACGACCTTGGCGCCTTCCTGCGCATAAAGAACCGCAATCGCTCTGCCCATTCCCGAACCCGCGCCTGTCACGACCGCTACTTTACCGCTTAGCTTCATTGTGTACGACCTCCGTTAGGATATATTGTGGTGTTCGCTTAAAGGAAATAATCATATGGTAAACAGCTGTTCGTTATTCAACAACTGTTTATATTTCAAGTATAATGAGAATGGATTGGGCGAACAATCATCAAAAAACAGCGCACTGTCGGTAAACGTACAAATCGGGGCGATCTGTTCGGGAAGTCCACAAAATAACACAAAGGTGATAAGTCATGTCGAAGAACGAGCAGCGCGTCGACCGGAGAGTCGCTAGAAGCAAGCACGCTTTTAAAGCGGCATTATTGGCCTTGCTGGCGGAGAAAGATTTTCAGGACATTAAGATCACCGAAATCGTGGACCGCGCGGACTTTAATCGCGGCACTTTCTATGCGCATTACGTGAATAAGGACGGGCTGCTCGACGATGTGATCGACGACGTGCTGTCCGGTCTTCGCGATTCTTTTCGGGAGCCGTATAAGCGTTTGGAAGAGTTCCATCTGGACGAATTGTCCGGAAATGCGGTCAAACTGTTCGATCACATTTATGAGAACGCGGATTTTTATACGACGATGCTGAAGGCCAAGGGCATAGCCGGGTTTCAGGAGAAAATGTTTCAAGAGCTGAAAACCGTTTCGCAGGAGGAGTTGACGGTTGTTTCTGCCGATACGCCTCCGAACCTAAATTCGGATCTTCAGCTTACGTATCAGATTTATGCGCTGCTCGGCATGATCGTGTACTGGGTGGGAGAAGGGTTCAACTATTCGCCCGGATACATGACGGAGCAGCTGCTGCTTATTCTGAACCGCAAGCCGAATCAAACGATTGTGAAGCGCAAGAAGGAATAATATCGGCTGTATGTACCGATAGCATCTTTTTGCACGATGCAGTTTCCTGGCTTCCGTAAGGCCGATTTCGGCCTAGGCGGGGGCCTTTTTCATGGCGGGGCAAAAAAGTGCTATCGTCCGATCGAACCGGGGGAAAGCCCGATACCAAGGGACTTTTGGCACCCTATCTCAACAAATACAGGGTTGTCCGGTCAAAAAAGGATCAGGCAAAAACTTATCATTGTGCGAAATGACGCACGTTTGTAAAGTAAAACATATGAAAACGAGGTGCGGACGAATCGGACCGAATGGAAGCGCTTCTGTCAATTAGGAAACATACCATCTAAGAAAGAAGGGGTCCCGATGAGTTCACATGTTTCGGAGGTTGGAACAAATCCGAAAGCGGTACAAACGCCGAGTGCGTCGAAACGGCTTTGGTTTGATTTGAAACGCGATAAATACTTATATTTGCTTGCGCTTCCCGGCCTTCTCTATTTTCTGGTCTTCAAATATATCCCGGTCGGCGGCTTGGTCATCGCTTTCCAGGATTACTCGCCTTATCTTGGCATTACGAACAGCGATTGGGTTGGTCTGGAGCACTTTCAGCGGTTTTTCTCCAATAAAGATTTCGTGATGCTGCTCCGCAATACGCTGGCTATCAGTTTGCTGAACATCGTCTTCTTCTTTCCGTTCCCGATCGTCGTATCGCTACTGCTCAACGAGCTGCGCAGCATGGTGTTCAAACGTCTCGTGCAGACGGTCATCTATATCCCGCATTTCTTGTCTTGGGTTATCATCGCCGGTCTGACGTTCCTGATGATTTCAGAGTCGGAGGGCCTCATCAATAAAATATTAGAAGCGCTCGGCATGGAGAAGATAGGCTTCTTGACGGAACCTAATTATTTCTGGGGCCTTGTCACGATTCAGTCCATCTGGAAGGAAGCAGGCTGGGGAACGATCATCTTCCTCGCCGCCATCGCCGGTGTCAACCCGCAGCTGTATGAAGCGGCGGTCATGGACGGCGCAAGCCGCATGCGTCAAGTATGGCACATTACTTTACCGGCTATCCGCAATGTCATCATCATTCTGTTTATTTTGCGCCTCGGCTCCATCATGGATACGGGCTTCGAACAAATTTACTTGATGATGAACAACAATGCGACCGTAACCGAGGTTGCCGACGTATTCGATACGTACGTGTACCGTTCGGGTATTCAGCAAGGCCAGTTCAGCTATAGTACGGCGATCGGCTTGTTCAAATCGATTATCGGCATAACGCTTGTCACGATTGCCAATAGAGCCGCGAAGCGTTTTGGCGAAGAGGGCGTTTATTAGAAATCGGGCAAATAGGAGGTCAGCAGCATGAGAAGCAAAAGCTTATCCGGACGAATATTCGATACGTTAAACGTGACATTTCTCGTCATCGTATCCATCGTAACGTTTTTTCCGATCTACTATACGGTGGTGCTGTCGTTTACCGATCCGGTTCAATACTATCAAGACAAACTGATTTTATTCCCGAAAATGTGGTCGCTCGAAGCTTACAAAACGCTGCTTTCGACCAAAACGTTTCCGAGCGCAATCGGCGTGAGCACGTTTCTGGCTACCGTCGGTACGGCGATCAGCCTGATCGTGACGTCGGGTCTGGCCTATGCCGTATCCCGCAGGCGGCTTCGTTTCCGCAGATTCATCATGTTCCTGCTTATGTTCTCGATTTTGTTCCAGCCGGGCCTCATTCCTTCTTATTTGGTTGTACGGGAGCTGGGCTTGATCGACAGCATCTGGTCGCTCATTCTTCCGGTTATGACCAGCGGTTGGTACGTGCTCTTGATGAAAGGGTTTTTCGACAGTATCCCGGACAGCCTGGAGGAAGCCGCACGAATCGACGGCGCCAACGAAATCGGGATATGGTTCCGGATCATCCTGCCGTTGTCGCTGCCTTCCCTGGTCGCCTTCGGATTGTTCTATGCAGTCGGCTACTGGAACACGTATTTCAACGCGCTCATGTACATTAACGATTTCACCAAATGGCCGCTTCAGGTCGTGCTGCAAAACATGCTAGTCGATCCCGCTTCGGCGACAGGCAATATCGATTTCCGTTCTAACAAGCAAATGCCTACGGAAACACTCAAAATGGCTGCGGTTGTTATCGCGACCGTTCCGATCATGCTGGTGTACCCGTTCCTGCAGAAACATTTTGCCAAAGGCGCAATGGTTGGTTCTGTCAAGGAATGATCACAATATAAACAATCAAATGGGAGGTTTGGTCATGAAAGTAAAGAAAATGGTAAGTCTCTCTTCGGCTCTCGTCCTGTCCTCGTCCCTCGTGCTAACGGCATGCGGCTCGAAGGATAACGCATCTTCCGGCGGCGACGGCGGCAAAAACGCAGCTCCAACGGATATCAACATCTCGGTTATCAGCTATGCGGACGAGTTCATCGACAACACGAACAGCTTGTGGCAGGAATTCGAGAAGAAAACGAATACGAAGCTGAAAATCAACTGGATTTCCGCAACGACGTTCGAAGACAAGATCAACGTATTGCTGGCATCGGGCAACTTGCCCGACCTGACTTTCGTAGAGGACATTACGGCTGCGCCGGTAGGTCCCCAAATCCGCAATATGATCAAGCAAGGCGCTTTCTGGGATCTGACGCCGTTCCTGAAGGATTACCCGAACCTGAGCGCGCCTGAATTGAAAGAAACGTTCGATAAATCCAAAATCGACGGCAAAAACTATACGATTCCGCGGTACTACCCAAGCTACGGCGGCGGCGTATTCCCGATCCTGCGTCAAGATTGGCTGGACAAGCTCGGCCTCAAAATGCCGGAAACCGTCGACGAATTCTACAACGTGCTGAAAGCGTTTAAGGAAAAAGATCCGGACGGCAACGGCAAAGCGGATACGGTTCCTTATGCGGCAAGCCCGGCTTACATCGGCTTCATGTATAACGTATTCAACGATACGCAAGGCGCCTGGAAGCTGCGCGACGGCAAGCTGAATTCGATCCTGACCGAAGATGCTTCCAAGGATGCGATGCTGTGGATCAAAAAAGCGTATGACGACGGCCTGTTCCCGGCTGACTTCGCAATCCTGAACTTCTCGCAAATCAACGACGTATTCCAAAGCGGCAAAGCCGGCGGCGGCGGTTATGCGATGAACAACGCTTGGAGCCGTCTGGCACCGATACAGAAAGTCGATCCGAAGGCTGAGCTTGTTCCGGTAACGGCATTGTCCGGCCCGAGCGGCAATAAATATACGCCATCCGGTTCGCCGTTCTACGGTCACTACCTGATTCCTAAGAAAGTGTCGGAAGACAAAGTCAAGAAAATTTTGGCGTTCATGGACTACGGCTACGGCAAAGAGGGCAACAAGCTGGCACGTTACGGGATTCCGGACGTCCACTACAAAGAGGAGAACGGCAAAATCGTTCCGACGGAGCAAGCGAAGAAAGACAAAGTTACGACGAACCTGATGGATTCGCTTTTCCAAGAAATCAACCCTTACTCGGCTGTTTATGCTCAAGGCATGACGGATGAGTTCCTGACGCGTCAGAAGAAAATTGTCGACGAGCGCACCAAAGTAAAAGTGGCGAAGCCGGACGACGGTCTTGTCTCCGATGCGTACAACAAGTACTACAGCGAAATTAAGAAAAAGACGGATGACATGCGCGTAAAAGTCATTCTCGGCAAAGCAACAATTGCAGAGTACGACAAATTCATCGCCGATCTGAAAGCAGATCCGAACATGCAGCTCATCACCAAAGAAATGAACGAAGCGTACCAAGCAGCTCAGAAAAAATAAGCTTGAATTACGAAAAACGGTCAAATCGCTCGATGCGATTTGACCGTTTTTTTGTGCGGCGCCATGTAACGCTACCCCTGCTGCGCATATTTGTCCCGGTACTGCCCCGGCGTCATACCCTCGTTCTTTTTGAAAATGCGGATCAAATAGGAAGGCTGATAGCGAAGCAGCTCCGCGATGTCGTTGATCTTCAGGTCGGTCGTCAGCAACAGCTCCTTGCACCGGTTCAGACGCAGCCTCGTTACGTAATCGATAAAGTTGGTGCCCGTCAGCTGTTTGAACGTTTTGCTGAGCTTATAGGGGGTCATGTGCAGCTCGTCCGCATACGATTCCAGCGAGATGTCGGAGAGGAACTCCTCCTGCAGCCGCAGCAGCAGATTATCGATCAGCCGCTTCAACGCCGGATCGTAAGCGAGCGACAGCGTTTGAATATAAGGCCCGACTACCGTCGTCCGGAACCAGGCGAGCATTTTTTGCGGTTCGCGGATTTGCATCAGCTCTTCGTACAGATGGGTGCCCTCGTACAGCGTATACGGGTTCGTATCGTTGCGCATAATCGCGTTAAGGATGCTGCCGAGGAGCAGCAGCATGCTTTGATGGACGATCAGTTCTTGCCTGGTGTTCTGCTGCAGCTGGCGCAGGAACTCCCCGATCAGCCGAATGGCCTCTTCTTCCTGCCCCATCCGGACGGCTCCGGTAATCTCGCGTTCCAGCTCGAACGGATATTGCGCGGCGTTGCTCTCCTCCGTCTTGAAATCGCTCATGCTGAGCACTTCATTGGTACGCTCGATGTCGCGGAACAATAACGCTTTGCGGGACTGCTCGAGCATGTCCGGCGTCTGAACAATCGAATCGGTGATCGGACTGATGACGATCGTCGCTTTGACGCTCAGCACCTCGTTGATCGCCTGTATCATTTGCTCGGAGAGCGCGTGCAGCTGGCTCGACGATTGCTCTTCCGTTTCATCCCCGTCAAGCACGATCAGCATCGAAGCGGACAGATCGTGGAAGTCGATGACATGGTTTTGCGGAAAACGGGAGGAAGCCAGCTCCTGTACGATTTTAGAAGCGGCGAAGGAGACGAGCTGTTCGTCCTTCTCGGAGAACTTCCCTTCGGAGCTGAACATGCCCTGCAACTGCACCATAATGAAGGCAAACCTTTTGTCGAGAATGTCCCAGTCGAGCTGGTTCATCTTCTCGATAATTTCGGATTCGGAATAATAGTAGTGATGTCCCTGCAAGAACTGGTTCAGGAAGCCTTCCCTAAGGCGGGGCAGCACTTCCTTCAGCCTGGTGGACAACGTTTCGTTCTGCAAAAGGTTATGCTTCCACTGGCTTTCGAGATAGGCGAATTCATCTTTGCCTTCCGGTCTTTTGTCGCCTTCGATCAACCGCATGAGCCTCCCGATCGGGTCGTATATACGGCGGGATGCGAACCAGGCGAGCAATAAGGCCGCCAGCAGCCCGATGCAGCTGATGACGATGATGGATGTGGACATCGAGTTGAAAGGCGCCGTAATATTCGATAGCGGCGTGGCCGAAATGTACGTGAACGTGGAGACGAGAAACGCCATTTTACCGTAAGATACGGAGTAGCTCTCTCCGCCCCACTCCATGACGAACGTATTCGAGTCGTGTCCTTCTTTCAGAATACGGGTTTTCAGCGCTTCCTCGAAGCTGCTGGCTGCTCCGTTGTCGGCCGGACGAGGAGAGGTGATATACTCGCCGCTGCGGTCGATTAAGAATGCGGCTCCGTCTTGGGAGGTCAGCTTTTCTACGAGTTCGTTCAGCCTTTGCTGATTGATGTAGATGATGAAAGCGCCGTACGAATTTTCTTGATAGCCGCCGCCCGGCAGCTTGATGACGATCGCTTTTTCGGGGGAATCGGGCCGGTCGATACGCTTAAGGCCGTTTTTCCAATAGATCCCTTCCATAGGAGCAAGCAGAGAAAGAAACAGCTTCTGGTCTTCCGCATCCGTGATCCGTCTGACGCCGGCCGCATCTCCGATGAGGCTGTTTTGGTCCTTCAGGTACAGAAACACGCTGCTGATGAACGGATTCGTATCCCGCATCAAGCTCAGCGACTTGAGCAGTTCTTTCGTCTTCTCGAATTGGCCGACGAAATCGAGCGTTTTGATAGACTCGTCGAAGCCGGGGTTAAACGCCAGCTGCGTGGAATACAGCTCCAATTGCGAGAAATAGTCGTTCATCCGCTGAATCGACTGATTGAGCTGGACCTGATGCGATTTGTTCAGCTCGTTCACGATCCGGCCGCCGCCCGCATAGTACAGGCTGATACCGATGAACGTAACGGGCAAACAGGTTATGAGCAGAACGAGGATTAAGCTTTTGCGGTAAAAAGACCCCTTTTTTATGTCAAGCCGTCGGATATTCACTAATTAAGATCACTTCCTTATTTTAAAGACGAACCAATAATATTCTATAAGTATGGTCGAAAATCCTGTCGATCATTGCGATCCTCAAAAAATTGTCACAAATGCAAAACAGCCGTAGCAGGAAGAGCGGCATGGATAAACGGGTTAGGAATGCAAAGGGGGTGTTCCGTTATCCCGGAACACCCCCCTTTGCAATTATATTCGCTTCTTCTTGAATGTAGCGACGAATAGACAAGCTAACGCAAGTACCGCAAGCGCGATAAGCGTCGCGAGCGCTTCGGCTGCGCTGCCCTGCGGTGTTGCGGCGCCGGGCGCGGCCTGTCCGCCGAAGCCGCCGGGCCCTCCCATCCCTCCGCCCATGCCGCCCGGAGGGCCCATGCCGCCTTGACCGCCGCCGAAGCCGCCTGGGCCTGGGCCCATGCCCTGCTGGCCGCCTTGCGCTCCCGCCTGCGGCTGCAGAGCTTGCTGGCCGCCTTGCGCCCCCGCCTGCGGCTGAAGAGCTTGCTGACCGCCTTGCGCTCCCGCCTGCGGCTGAAGAGCTTGCTGACCGCCTTGCGCTCCCGCCGCGCCTCTGCCGCCTCTGCCGCCGCCCATACCGCCACCCATGCCGCCTCCGCTTCCGCTACCGTTGTTGGTGGAAGCGGCTTTGCCGTCAAGCTGCTGGGTAACCGTGCCGCTGTAGGTCGCGTTGAAAGCCGTCAGCGTTTGTATGCCGCTCCGGAATTGATCGTACGTGTAGAAAGGCCGCGGGTCCTGCTTGACGGAGGCGGAGATCATGTCCGCTATTTCCTGGGCGCGCGCCGTAAAAGCATCGGGAGCCAAGTAACCCTGCAACGCGCTGCGGATGATGTCGTGATATTTCTCCTTGTACTTGTCTACGGCAAGCAGCTTTGCGATCAGAGGCCGCTCGGTTACCGCGCCCTGGGTCGGCTCGTCGATGTAAATTTGCGAGCCGCCGAAGCCGCCGAACGCCATGTTGTAGTCCCACGGAAGCACCGAGAATACGCCTTTATTTTCATACAAATAATAATTTTGCTTGTTGGAGCCAAGGTAGCTGTCCATATTCGAGGTGACCGTATTGAGGGCGATATATTTGAGCGCCTCCTCGACGTCCAGCACGTTTTCGTAATCCGTTCCGTTGTTCAGCTCGTCGAGCATCCGGATCAAGGCGTCGCCGCCCGAGGACGCCGACTTTTGTACCAGCGCCGGATAGGACGAAAGCGAGCTGTCCTGCCATTTCAGATCCCCGCCGTTCCCGTTCATTTCGGCTTTGTACAGGGCGCCGGAGGAATCGCCGAAATTCCGCTCGAGATAAGCGTCACCGATCTGCTCGACGGCCAAATAGAACCCCCAAAGCTTATCGTTCACATACACGTTCACAAAAGAATACCCTGGCACAGGAAGACCCATCTGTTCGGCTAGCTCGTAAGTCATAAACTCCCGCATGTAGGTGGCGTCGCTGTAATTGTTGTTCAGGTTGATTTTGCCGATGCCGTAGAGCGTTTGATTCGATAAATATTCGTCAAACGAAAGCTTGAAGCTGTACCGGTCCGACTCCGAGTTCACGACGCTTCGCAAGGACAGATTCCCTTTGGTGCGAATGCCGATATTGTCGTAATGGATGCCGTTATAGTCGACGGAAGCCGTCTTCAGCTCTTCCGCCGCCGCATTGTCCAGCATACTCTGAAAATCGTTTTCGTCGATCGTTATTTTGACGTCGATCACTTTGTCCTTCGGAAACACGTTCTCTTGGATCTTGCTGGCGTTCGCTGTCGCCGACGTGTCCGCTTTCCCGTCCGGGCTGCCGCCGTTATCCGGCATAAGCGCAAGAGCAAGTCCGATGATCAGCACGGCTGCACAGGCAAGCGCGATAACGGGCAGTCTCGATTTCTTTTTCATGATCGCCACCACCTGTTACTGGGATACGTAATCGCCGCTGTAGCTGATCAGCACGGCGTTCCTTACGCCGTCAAGCTCGGTAAGCTGATTGACGAAGCGGGGCTCGTTCTGGCCGAGGCGCAATTCCACCGTCATTTCAATGTTGTCGGACGTAATCGTTTTTTGCTTGACGTTATAGCGTTTGACCAGCGAATCGAGCTTCTGGACGATCGCTTGCTCGCTTTGATCGGAATCGCAGTTGACGACGAGCAGGTAAGGCGTTTCGAAGGAGGCTTTCTTGATAAAAACGAACAGCACCAGACCGACGATCACCGAGCCGATCACCGCGAGCGTATAGAAGCCGGCGCCTGTGACGATTCCCGCAACGGCTGCCCAGAACAGGAAGATCAGATCGGTCGGATCTTTGATCGGCGTACGGAAACGGACGATGCTGAGCGCGCCGACCATGCCGAGCGACAGGACGAGATTGGAATTGATCGCGATAATGACGAGCGCGGTAATGAGCGTCATGCCGATCAGAGATACGTTAAAGCTCTTCGAGTACAGCACGCCGCTGAATACCCGCTTGTACAGCATGTAGATAAACAAGCCGATCAGAAAGGCGATGGACATCGTAAGCAAAATTTTGACGATGCTGATATCCGAGCTGAAATTGGAGAGCACCGACTTTTTGATGACGTCGGTGAAGTTGGTCGTGTTTTGATCCATCGTTATTGATCCTCCCAGGAGTTGGATTTAAGGAATTTTCTGCAAATGACGTATTTCGAGTTCGATTGCCTGATCAAGCCTTCGGCCTGTATGGCGGTGCGGATATATTCGGGAAGAAACTCGTCGTACTTCACCTCGAACACGATGAAATTGTTGTCGTAGGCGTGAATCGTGCTAAGCTCCGGGTTGAAAATATCGACGCTGTTCAGGCCCGTCCTGAGCTGCTTATCGAAGGTAATGCGGACATTGCCCGCATACGAGATATAGGCTTCGCGAATGTAATCGACGATGACCTTAGGCCGGAGCAGCCTGCTTTTCATTTCGCGGTACACCTCGTACAGCAGGGGCTTTTCGGGTACGTTCAGCACCTCGTAGTCGCCCGCCAGTATGGCGTCGGCCATTTCCCTCGTCAGACGTTCCTTCACCTTGGCGATGTAATCGTTCTTTTTGATTTTTTTCTCCAGATGAATGACTTTGTCCGAAAAGTTGTAAATGCGCATCCGGTATTTTTCACGGTCGCGGACGCCGCCGAGCTTCTCATGCAGCGCTTTGTTGTCGATATCGTCGAAGTATAGGCTTCGAATATGATAGTCGCCGGCGGCATCCGCATTTCTGTCCCTCTTAAGCAGGTGTTTCAGCTGCTGGCGGATGATTTGATATTGATGATGGTTCATGTAATATTTCAATTCGTGACGATATTTCACTTTGGGATTTGCGTTCATGATCAAGGGGCACACCTCTTTCTCCATGTTCTATCCGCTCGCAGGGACGATGCTCGCGTTCGCTTGTTATTTCAGGCATGCCGGAAGAGCGGCTTGCTTTACAATTACTTTACAATAGGTGAATGAACGTACCCTGAGCGGAGGCTGAACGGAAACTGAAAGTTGATCGTATCCGGTAAAATGGAAGATAAACGCTCCCGGCTGTCGTGAGATGCGGCCAAGACGGATTTTTTTGACTTGAAAGGCGGTTCCCGGTAATCTCGGATGAAAGAGGTTGCGTACGGTAAAGGAGGAGCGGTGTGGGCGGACAAAAAGGAATGTGGATAGTAGGCGGGCTGCTCGTATTGTCGATTGCGGCGTTCGCGGGCGTAGAGCTGCTGAAGTCCAGAGCCGCTTCGCCGGCAAAGCCGAAAGCTCTGGTGACGACCTTCAAGGGAGATCCCCGGACAAGCAGGGCGTTTACGTGGCATACCGGAAATCCGGAAGCGGCGGCGGTCGTTCAAGTGGTCAAGGGAGCGGAGAATATCACCTTCGAGGAAAAAATGACGATGACGATAAAAGGGGAGACGACTTCCATCGAAGTCGCCAAGGGCCGGCGGCAAGGCGTGCATAAAGCGATCGTCACCGACCTTGAGCCCGGAGCCGTTTATACTTACCGGGTAGGGAGCGGGGAAGCGGGCGGCTGGAGCGAACCGGCTATTTTCATGACGGAGCCGGAGGCCTTGACGGATTTCACCTTCCTGAATGTGACGGATTCGCAAGGCGTGACGGAGAATGATTTTGCTTTGTGGGGGAAGACGCTGGATAAAGCTTTTGCGGTTTTTCCGGAGGCTGGTTTTATCGCGCATAACGGGGACTTGACGGAGAACCCGGAGGACGAGTCGGCTTGGGACGCATTCTTCGGCAAGGCCGGGCGCTGGCTGTCGCGGTTTCCGCTTATGCCGGTGACGGGTAACCATGACGAGGCGGACAAAAAGGCCGACCGGTTTGTCTCGCATTTCAGCCTGCCCGATAACGGAGCCAAAGGCTCGATCAATGGAACAAGCTATTCGTTCGATTACGGCTTGGCTCATTTTGTCGTCCTGAATACGGAATCCAATGGGAAGGAACAGACGGAATGGCTCCGCAGCGATCTTGCCGGGTCACAGAAGATGTGGAAGATCGCCTTGCTGCACCGCGGGCCTTATGGGGGCAACCAGGACGAATCGGTGCTCCAGCGCTGGGTGCCGGTATTCGACGAGTTTGGCGTCGATCTGGCGCTGCAGGGACATAACCACGAATATTCGCGGTCGTACCCGCTTAAGGACGGCCAAATCGTCCGAGAAGGGGAGGGCACCGTGTATGTCGTCACCAATACGTCCGGCCCCAAATTCAATAAGAAGAAGGCCGATCAGTTTTATCACCGGGTCCATTTTCAGAACGGCAAGCAGATGTTCGCCGGAATCCGGGTGAACGGCAATGCGCTTACCTATCAGGCGTATGACGTAGACGGGAACATGCTTGACGCCTTTACGCTGCAGAAGTAAGCGCTTTGTGCCTGTCTTACGTATGCTTGGGTCTCTTAAACTTGGCCGGTGTGATCGGTTCGATATGGATGTGAACATGCGAGATGTTATGCGACTCCAGTATTCGTTTCTCGATATGCTCCGTAATGTCGTGGCTCTCGCTTACGTTGAGATTGAAGTTTACGCCGATGGTGGCGTCGACGAGCGTGTTGTTTCCGTGGATACGCGCTTTGACGTCGATCAGCTTCTCGACGCCCGGCGTTTCCCGGATCGTCTGCTTGATCGTTTGCAGCTCCCCGTCGTCGAAGCCGTCGGTTAGCGCATGCGAGGCGTCGCGGAAAATGCTCCACGCCGTTTTGCAGATGATCGCCCCGACGAGCAGCGCCGTCAAAGGATCAAGCCACGGCAGTCCGAACTGGGCGCCGACGATGCCGATGAACGCGCCGATGCTGACCAGGGCGTCGGCGCGGTTGTCCTGCGCCGCGGCCGTCAATGCGCTGCTGTTAATCTTTTTTGCCAATCTGATGTTGAACCTATAAACAAGGAACATAACGAGCGCGCAAAAAAGCGCGGCCCACGCCGCGAGCATGCCGGGCGTTTCGAAGGTCCACGAGGTGAACTTAACGACCGCTTGATACAGCACCTGAATGCCGACGGCAATCATGATGAAGGACGCGATCAGCGCCGCCACGGTTTCCGCCCGGTAATGACCGTAGCGGTGATCCTTGTCGGGCGGCTTGCGCGATATTTTGAGACCGGCCAGCACCGCGATCGAAGCGATGATGTCGGTCGAATTATTCAAGCCGTCGGCCAGCAGAGCCTCGGAATGGGCCGCATAGCCGATCGCCAGCTTCAGGGCAGACAGGCAAATGTAGACGATGATGCTGAGCCAGGCGCCCTTTTCTCCCTGTTTGATGTCCTCGTATGTGTTCTCCATTTCAGCAATCCCCACTCACTTCGCAATGTCAAAACTTATGGTACCCGAAGAAAGTCGTGTGGGTCTAGAGAAACAGTGTTGTCGCCGCGCTGTAAACTTTGAACGGCCAAAGAATGTTGTACGAGTCCAAGTATGGCCCGGCAGCTTGCGGCTGCGGAAGACGGGCGGTTGAGCCGCGGCATATCGTTCTATCCGTACGTCTTTTTAGCGCTTACCGGCTAAGGAATGTAAGCCTTCTCTTCCAGCAAAAAGCGAATCATTTCCTCGTGCACCTTCTCCGGCTGCTCGTGATTGATGCCATGGCCGGCGCTTTTGACGATCCGGTAGGTCAGTCCGTGTACCTGCAGCGCCTGGATCGCTTTGGGATAGTTGGACAGCCGGTCGAACTCGCCGATCAGGAACAGCGCTTTTTCCCGTAAAACGGCTAAGTCCGCTTCCGTGAACGGGACGTATTTATGAACCATCATGGAGCGGTTGTTAAAATATTTCAGCAAATAGCTCCAGTGAAGCAGGAGCTCGGGGTTGCTTTCGAACGCATCGGAGCCAGGCGCCGTCAGCTTGCGCAGCAGTCTTCTCGTATTGGCTTCGGTAGGAAAGAGCGCTTCCGGCAAAAAAGCGAGCAGCATCCGTACCGGACTGATCTTGATCCCGCCGGCCATGCAGACGACGCCCCGCACCTTGTCCGGATGTTTAGCCGTATAGCAGCCGGCCAAATAAGCGCCGTTGGACACTCCCGCTATATGAGCCTTGTCCAGACCGAAATAATCCCAAATCGAATCGATCCAAAGAGACTGCTTGAAATGCTTGAAATAAGCCTCGTTCGGCTCGCTTTTACCGGGACCCCCGATCGTATCTACGGCAATGACATAGAAATAACGGGCCAGCTCGCGCATATTGTAGATCCACATGAGTGCGGCATTATCGCCGACGCCGTGGAACAGCAGCAGCGGAGGATTGTCCGGGTTCCCGCAAACAATGGCATGCGTCATGCCGTAAGGGGTTTCGAAATCAAGCTCTTTTTTGTCTACTCCCCATTGCGCCAGCAAGACGTCGTAGGAATCGTAAATCAATGCTTTGCCTTCCGCTTTTTTGAACCGCTGCATGGCCGGCTACCTCCTCAAGAAACGAAGCACTAGCTCCGTGGTCGGAAAAGGAATGTCTCTTCCGTGCTGCATTCTGGTAATCCCCAAGCCTTGGATAATGGAAAAATAAGCGATGGCCAGCACAAGAGGGTCTTCCTTGACGATTTGCCCCGCTTCCTGCCCCGCGATCAGGATGGGAATCAGATGCTCGAACGGCTTTTTCATCTTTTGTTCGATAAGCCGCTTCGCTTCCTCGGGAATCGCGTCCGAAGTGGAGGCTTGCACCACGATGAGCCTCCAGTGCTGCATGGCGATGCTGTCCGGCGATAAGAACGCTTCCGTCAGCCAATGGATTTTATCGTAGGGCGATCCTTCCAGCTCCGCTGCGTATTGGACGGACCGACCGGCGCCATCTGCCGCCAAATCGACGATTTTGGTGAAAATATCGTCCTTGGACGAAAAATAGTTGTATACGAAGCCTTGGCTGAAGCCCGCTTTCTCCGCAATATCCTTGATCTTGGTCCCGGCAAGTCCTTTCTTGGCAAACACCTCCACCGCATGGAGCAGAATTTGGCGTGTTTTCTTATCCGGAACGGCTTCTTCAAAGCCTTCCATAAACTTGCTTTCCAATCGTTCGCTTTGTGTGGACATAAGGAGCCTCCGTTATGAAGTCATTATGAATGAACGTTCATTCATAATATAGCGTGGCGGGGTGATTTGGTCAATCCTGGAATTGTGCGAATGTGGCTTTTCGGCAGCACGAATAAGCATCGTCCCCAACGAACGAACTTACTTGAAGGCAATCGAAGCTTGGAAGGAGCATGCTTATTTGAAGCGGGAGAGACAAGGATGAAAGGAAATTCAGGAGCATTTCGCAAGCTGCTCGATCGTCAGACCAAAGGATTTGAAGCGGATAGCCGCGCTCGGCGCCAGAGCGTTCATCGGTGAGCCGTAGGGTGCCAAAGCGTAGTGCTCCTCCGTGGGACGCCAAAGCGTATGACAAAAGAGAGGCCTGCTAGGCCTCTCTTTCGGGGGGGACTGCACTAACTGCTGAAGGGAAGCAGGATGCGCTTCCGGCTGCCGCAATGCTTTTTACAGCAGGGTGATCTGCTGGGCAGCTCTAACTCTGACTCTGACTCTGACTCTGACTCTGACTCTAACTCTAACTCGAACTCTGACATTTGTGCTAACTGGAAAACCTCCAGTTATTTTGATGTTAAAAGAGGAATATTAGAGGAATAAATGGAAAACCTCCATCTATTTCTTCCCATATTCGGTGATTAGGCCATTTCCGTCATATTCAACGGGAGGAATTCCAGTTAGTTTAAAGTCATTGGCTTTTGAGCGGTATTAACTGCATGTTTTACAGTTAGCTTCTATGGCAACGGCAATCGTTTAGGCAGCTGCTAGCCAACCCCCTCCGAATCGCCCTCGTGTTCACGCCAGTCAATCCACCGGATGCTCTTTCCGGGCCACTCGCTCGGTCGCGTTTCCGGGGAGCGCGCTTTGCCGTCCGGCCAGCTCGGGCCAGCGTGTATTCGCTAGGCACCTCCCCGGTATCGCCCTCGCGTTCACGCGACGTCGCCCTGCGCAAGTATGCGTGCGACTTCGCCGAGCGCCGCCAGCCGCCGGCACGTACCGCCGTCGCCCTGCGCAAGTATGCGCGCGACTTCGCCGAGCGCCGCCAGCCGCCGGCACGTACCGCCGTCGCCCTGCGCAAGTATGCGCGCGACTTCGCCGAGCGCCGTCAGCCGCCGGCACGTACCGCCGTCGCCCTGCGCATGTACGCGCGCGACTTCCCCGAGCGCCGCCAGCCGCCGACACGTATCGCCGTCACCCTGCGCATGTATGCGCGCGACGTCCCCGAGCGCCGCCAGACGCCGGCACGTACCACCGTCGCCCTGTGCATGTACGCACGCGACTTTGCGAGGCCGCCAGCCTCCGTCCTGCCCTTGCGCGCCGCCAGCCGCCGGACTCCTTCCGCCGCTCCCTGTCTCCTACGGTTACTGCGCCACTCCGCCGGCCGCTTCCCGGAGCTCATAGTCCCACCAGAAACGGCTTTTGCCGGTAAAGAGCTCGGTTACCGTATTGTTCGCCTGCACGAACAAGCGGTGATCGCCCGTCGCGTAAGCGTTGTTCGGGTAAAAGCCGGCGACGGTGTCCTTGATCTTCTCGTAGGTGCCGTTCTGATGCAGGCGGTAATAGCCGTGGGGCTTGGATTCCCGGTCCTCGCCGATCAAATTGTACGCTTGGGCGATGACGTCGCCGCCGTTCACATCGAGGCTGGCCAAATATTGCACGCCAAGCACGTCGTTCCACAGACGGACTGTGCCGTCATGGCCCAGCCAGACGATCTTGCCGAACGAGCCGGCATTGCTTGCCCTGATTTCCTGAGGCGAATAACTCCATAGCCAGAAGCCCTTTTCCGTTCGGGATACGTTCTGAATGCGCTGATCGAAGCCGTTCACTTGCTCCGCTTTGCCGTCGCGCACGCGGAACAGCAGGTCGCTGTGCGGTGTGTACGGGCCCGGAATATGCATGAGCGTATAGATTCGGACGGAGACGAGGGTATCCTTATCCCCAGGGGGGTATACCGACGATTGAATAGCGATATCGTGCCGGCTGTATTCCGGATTGGCGTCATAATAGGCGTTATTTTCGTCAATGATCGGTTTGAGCGGGAGCAGCTCCAGCCCTTCGAAGGTGAGCGCTCCGTTTTTTTGCTCCGTCTTGCGTGCCTCATCGGGCTTCAGTGCAGAAGCTGTCCCGGCCGCTTCGCGTTTCTTCCAGATGGCCGCCGTTTCGGCCTTGCCGAGGTATTCCGGCGTCCCGTCCAAATTTTTGGAGATCCGGAAGAGGCCGTTCAGGCCGTTATAGCCGGTGGTTACATAGAGCGACGTTTCATCGTCGTACAGGATGCCGCTTAAGTACGGAATCTGCCACGTTTGGATCGAGAAACCGGCTTGATCGTCCCATGCGGTTTGCCAATTGAACGACTCGACCGCAAAATGCCAAGTCATCGGAAAATAGGTAATATCCCGAAACAGCAGCAGCGGATACGTCTCGGAGGCATTGTCGACATATTCGGAACCGACCTGAACCGGGAAAGACGCGACCGTAGCCGAATACCTTCGGTTTAGGCTGTTGTCGCCGCCTTTTTCCATTTCGAGCTTTGCTTTTTGGCCGAATCCGGGACTAATGTTCAGTCCGGCTTTCTCCGACCAGTCGATGGACAAGCCCATGCCTTGCCCGACATTCCACGTCATCGGGAAGTACGTAATGTCTTTGTAGACGAGCAGCGGGTATTTTAATTCGCGGCTGTCGATCTTCTGTCCGTCTATCGTTACCGGGAAGCCGGGAATCGTAACGCTTACTTGTTTACCGGGCGTTTCCGCGGATGCGGTCGCTCCGAGCATGCTCAGCATGAAGCCGATGGCTAACAGCAGGGAAAGTCCCTTTTTCCATTTGAATACCATTTACTCATCCTCCATTCGATCCTCCGCAGGGAAGCTATTCTATTAGACATTCGGTATTTCAAAAATGTTGCAAATATGCCTAGGGCAGCCCGGTCGTCTGCAGCATACGGCCAAACCCCCCTCTCATACATTACTTAAATGACCCGTTCGGTTCCCTTTGTGCGTCCTAAACAAGCGAAAGGAGCATGTCACTATGGAGAAGAGGCCCTTGCCCCGGAATGGAAAAATACAAATACCGCAGCCTATACGCGAGGACGGTGCCGGAGCCACCGATTTCGGACCTAGAGACGTGATGCGGGATATGGAAAATCCCGACATGCTGGTACCGCCCGCAACCGATGCCGGCATGATGCCGAATTTGAAGTTCTCTTTCTCGGATACGCACATGCAGCTTAATCACGGGGGCTGGTCGCGGGAGGTGACGGTGCGGGAACTGCCGATCGCGACCACCCTGGCGGGCGTCAACATGCGCCTCACGGCGGGCGGGGTTCGCGAGCTGCACTGGCATAAGCAAGCGGAATGGTCGTACATGATTTTGGGACGGGCGCGCATTACCGCGGTCGACCAGGACGGGCGTAACTTTATCGCGGATGTGGGCGTAGGCGATTTGTGGTATTTTCCGCCGGGTATTCCTCACTCGATTCAAGGACTGGAGGAAGGCTGCGAGTTTTTGCTCGTCTTCGACGACGGGGGCTTTTCGGACATCAATACGTTCTCGTTCACCGACTGGTTCGCGCATACGCCGAAGGACGTGCTGTCGGCTAATTTCGGCGTGCCGGAAAGGGCGTTTGCGCATTTGCCGAAGGAGCAGCGGTATATTTTTCAATCCAAGGTGCCCGGGTCTCTCGAGAGCCAGAAAGTAGAGGATCCGTACGGTACGGTGCCGCGAACGTTCACCCACCGGCTGCTTGCCCAGGAACCGATTCGGACGCCCGGGGGAACGGTGCGCATCGTCGACTCGAGCAATTTCCCCGTATCAACCGCGATAGCGGCGGCGCTCGTGGAAGTGAAGCCGGGCGGCATGCGGGAGATGCACTGGCATCCGAACAATGACGAATGGCAGTATTACTTGACGGGAACGGCCAGAATGACCGCGTTCGCAGCGCAAGGAACGGCGCGCACGTTCGATTACCGGGCGGGAGACGTAGGCTATGTGCCGTTCGCATACGGCCACTACATTCAGAACACCGGCGATCAAAACCTCTGGTTTCTGGAAATGTTCAAGAGCGACCGCTTCGCCGACGTATCGCTCAATCAATGGATGGCCCTGACGCCGCAGGAGCTTGTTCAGGATACCCTCCATGCAAGCCCGGAGCTGATGGGCGCCCTGCGAAAGCAGAAATGGCCGGTCGTCAAATACCCGGACAACAAGTAGCGTTAGTACGCCTAGAGCAGCCCGTTTTTGCGAACGGCTGCTTTTTTTGCGCCATTTTTCCGCTGGACTGGAAGATCGGAGGGGTGATAAAATGTCTGGCAAAGCATAGGGAGCCGGCTGCCGGGCGGCAGCGCCATAAACGTTTGCGGCTTCACCCGCTTGTGTATAATGGACCATGTCGGGAGATCGAGAGGTGAAATCATGTCCATCCGCATTAAATTACTATTGTCTTATACGGGAATGCTCGTCATCAGCCTGCTGATGTTCGTGCTTACCGCGCTTCTCTTTACGGTTGCTTCGACCGGGGATATTCATAATCTTCGCGATTTCTATAAAGTGCATTATCAGCTGAATCCGCTGACCGAGCAGGAGGAATCCATTTTTCTCGAACTGAAATATTTGGCCAAGAACGATCCGGACGCGCTGCAAAACGCGCAACTGATGCGGGATTACGATTATAAGCTAAGAACGGAGAAAGCCGGTCTGTTCGTCCGCCGGGAAAGCAATCAAATCTATGAATCCATTACATTCGTTCAACCTCAGCTGAAGGAGGCTTTGCCTCCATACGATCTGAACAACAATCAGATTCGGAGCACGTTTTATATCGGAGAGCGTTTCTATGCGTACGCCAAATTCGACTTTAAATATTCGGACGGGGCGAAGGGGAGCGTATTCGTCATCCGGGAGCGGAGTCCGTTCGCGGGCTTGACGCGCAAGCTGCTTCCCGTGCTGTCGCTCATTTTGATCGGCGTGCTGGTCGTTGCGAACGTGCTGCTGTACCGTTGGATCACGAGAAGCGTCGTTAAACCGCTTAATGTGTTAAGGAGTTCGGCAGAACGCATTGAGGAGGGGAATCTTCAATTCAAGCTGGATCTGCATTCGAAGGATGAGATCGGGCAGCTGAACGATGCGTTCGAAAGAATGAGGCAGCGGCTGCAGGACTCCGTAAACCTTCGTCTGCAATACGAGGAGAACCGGAAAGAGCTGATATCGAACATTTCGCATGATTTGCGGACGCCGATCACGAATATTAAAGGCTATATCGAAGGGATTCGGGACGGGGTTGCGGATACGCCCGAGAAGATGGAAACGTACGTCAACATTATTTATGCCAAAGCCGTCGACATGGACAAGCTGGTGGACGAGCTGTTCTTGTACTCCAAGCTGGATCTGAAGCAGGAGCCGTTTACGATGGATCACGTGGATATCGTCGCCTTCCTGGACGATTTCATCGATGAGCTCCGGTACGATCTAGTGGAGAAGGGCGCGACGATCCATTGGAACCGTGAAGCTCTGGGAAGCACCGAGGTTGTTGCGGATTTGGAAAAAATAAAACGCACGATGCTTAATATTATCGAGAATGCCGTGAAATATTCGAATAAGCCGGATAAGCATATCGCCATCTCGCTTCAAGCGGATTCCGAATGGGTAACGGTTGAAATCAGAGATAACGGCATGGGGATTCCGTCGGAAGCCGTCCCTCATATCTTTGAACGTTTTTACCGTGCCGAATTGTCGCGGAATTCCTCGACGGGCGGGAGCGGTCTGGGACTTGCCATCGCACGCCAAATAATCGAAGCGCATGGCGGCTCCATATGGGCAAAGAGCGAGCAAGGAACCGGCACGAGCCTGTTCTTCACCTTAAAGCGAACATCGACAGAGGGAGGTTCCGAGCAAAGTGACCCGCATACTCATCATTGAAGACGAAACGACTATCGCTCAGCTGGAGCGGGACTATTTCGAATTGAACGGGTTTTCCGTCGAGCTGATCCACACCGGAGACGAAGGGCTGAAGCGGGCGCTTGAAGAGGAATATAGTCTCGTTATCGTCGACCTGCAGCTTCCCGGCTTAGACGGCTTTGAGCTATGCCGCCGTTTAAGGGAGGCGAAGGAGGTTCCCATCTTAATCGTATCCGCCAAAAAGGAGGAGATCGATAAGATTCGGGCCTTTAAGCTGGGGGCCGACGACTACGTCACGAAGCCGTTCAGCCCGAGCGAGCTGGTCGCGCGGGCAAAAGCGCATTTGACGCGGTACGAGCGGCTGCTCGGCAAGCAAGAGACGGCGCGCAAGAACGATGAAATTCATATTAGAGGCATTGTCATCGATAAAGCTTCGCGCCGGGTATACGTCCGGAACAAGGAAGTCGTGCTTCCGACAAGGGAGTTCGATCTGCTTGAATTTATGGCGAGCCGCCCGAATCGGGTTTTCAGCAAGGAGGAGCTGTTCGAACGGATATGGGGAATGGATTCGAACGGCGATATTGCAACGGTTACGGTTCATATCCGCAGGGTGAGGGAGAAGATCGAGACGGATCCCTCCAATCCGCAGTATATCGAGACGGTATGGGGAGCGGGCTACCGTTTTACCGTGTAAGCCAGTCATTAACGAGGAATTAATACGCCGTTTAGATTTTGTTAATATCTCGTTTCTAGGCAGTTTAAGTCTATCCCTTATGATGAAGTTGTAAGCAGCAAACAACTCATTCGAGGAGGACATATAACATGAAAAAGCATACACAAAAAATTGCCGCCGTTTTGGTGGCGACGGCACTTGGAACTACATCGCTGCCTTTTGCGGTAATGAATGTACAGGCCGCTGCAGACACGAAAGCAGCCGTTACGGCTCCAGCCGGCAACCAGTCGATCGAGGCGGCGGTCAAAGCGCTTATCCAATTGGGCGTACTCCACGGCTATGAAGACGGTTCGATGCGCGAGCAAAATCAAATCACCCGCGCCGAGCTGGCGAAAATGGTGCTTCTGACGTTCGGTCTGCAAGGCAAAGCGGATAAACCCGCCCAGTTGTCGGACGTGAGCGCGGATGCTTGGTACTACAGCTATGCGAACGATGCAGTCGGACAAGGCATTATGGCGGCCGATAACGGAAAATTCAATCCGGCGGCAACGGTGACGGGCGATGAAATCATCCAAACCGTATCCAAAGCGCTTAAACGCGACGTGAAGTCTTTGCAGCACTGGATGGGCCAATCGTATGCGGCGAGCAAAACGATCACCCGCGGCGAAACAGCCGTTCTGCTGCAAACCGCGCATCAAGCGATTCCTTCCGAAAACGCGAAAATCACCAGCGTAAAATCGCTGAATGCGATCACGCTGATCGTCACCTTCGACGCTCCGCTGACATCGGCAAACGAAGCGTTCGACAAAGCCAAAGCGGATTTCGCCTTCAATGACGGCTTGACCCTTACCAACATGCCGCGCCTGAAAACCGGTTCGGTTGCAACCTACATCGTTCCGACATCGGTGCAAAAAGCAGGCACGACGTACAACCTTACGTACAAAGGCGCGCAGGTAGGCACGTTTACGGGCAACGAAACGAAGCTTGATATGACGGAAACCAGACAAGTGACGAACGACACGTTCGAGATCGAAGCGCTGAAAGCGAACGGAGTCGTAGACTACGGATACATCATTTCCGCTTACAGCGGAGGCCGCGGCGCCAACGCCTTCGTCATGAACGACGACAATACGGCGGACGGCAAATCGTATCAAGTCATTTCTTCGATGCAAGCCAGACAGGTAACGATTACGCCGGAGGGCGGACAGCCGATCGTCGCCAAATACGTGCCGTTTACGCAATCGACGGACGGCAAGCAGGAGCCGAAATTCCGGCTGCCTGAAGGGCAAGTCTTGACTCCGGGCGTCAAATATACGGTAACGTCCGATTGGGCGAACATTGCGAATCCAACCTTCGTGGCCAAAGAATTCGCAGCGCTGCAGCTTTCCGGCGCAGAAGCGGTCAGCGCAACGTCGATCAACGTTTCGTTGACGCAGGATCCGGGCGACGAGTTGTTCTCCGGACGCAGCGTCGAGCTAACGGCTCCGAACGGCGACAAGCTGACAGCTACTTATAAATACTCCAGCCGCAAAGGCGCGGTAGGCGTATTCGATCTTCAGAAGGACGCAAAGCTGGTTTCGGGTACGGCTTACACGGTCACTCCAGTCGGAGCATGGGCGACTTCCTCCGCAGTCACTTTGACGGCGAAGTAATAGCCGGCCGGCGGTTTGGATCGGATCGGATCGGAGCGTCCGAGGGATAGGAAAGGTGTTGGTTTCTTATGCTGCGCCTAATCGTATTGCTGGTAGTTCTTGTAGTAACAGGGTGTCAGGTGGATTACGGCACCCTGTTAACGAATGAAGAACAGCAAGCTGCCCAATCGGTGAAAAATGAAAAGGACAAGTTGAATCAGGCTCTGCTTGAAGCCGCCGCTAAAGGCGATCAGGCTGCCATTGCGAGTCTGCTTGCGGACGGCGCGGATATTGACGCTACGGACGATCGCGGCAGAACATCGGCCATGATTGCGGTTCACACGAAGCAGCTTTCCATCTTTACCTTGCTGGCGGAGAAGGGAGCTAACATTAATATTCGCGACGAACGCTCGGATAATCCGCTTCTGTACGCAGGCGCGGAGGGGTTGCTCGACTTTGTGAAAGCTTCGCTTGCCGCGGGAGCCGATACCCGGCTCACCAACCGGTTCGGCGGAACGGCCCTGATTCCTGCCGCTGACCGCGGTCATGTAGATGTCGTGAAGGAGCTATTGGCCCATTCCGACGTGGCGGTGGATCATGTCAATAATTTGGGCTGGACCGCATTGCTGGAAGCGATCATTCTCGGCGACGGCGGAAACGATCATCAAGCCATCGTGAGGCTGTTGATCGAACACGGAGCGAACGTAAATCTCGCCGACCGTGAAGGCGTAACGCCGCTCAAGCACGCCGAGACAAGAGGCTATAAAGAAATGGCTAAAATGTTGACGTTAGCCGGAGCGAAATAACGAATAAACCTCCAATCCCGCAGGCGGGTTGGAGGTTTATTTGCATTTCTGGGAGGGCTGATCTGCCCTCGCTGAATTAGCTTAGAGCGGGTGCGAAGCAAAGTTCACTATCGGCCACCAGCGAGCGTTTTCCAAGCAAATAGTGAACTTAGGCTCACTAATAGTGAAGTAAAGTTCACTATTCGGGTGCGGAAGTGAGCTTTACCGGCTAATAGTGAAGCAGACGTCGCTATTTTGCCGTGAGGTTCACTAATAGTGAAGCTGGGTTCACTATCGGCCACCAGCGAGCGTTTTCCGAGCAAATAGTGAACTTGGGCTCACAAATAGTGAAGCAAAGTTCACTATTCGGGTGCGGAAGTGAGCTTTACCTGCGAATAGTGAAGCAGACGTCGCTATTTTGCCGTGAGGTTCACTAATAGTGAAGCTGGGTTCGTCGGGGGCTCGACACAGCAAAGGTGTGCCGTTGCGATGTTTAGGAGCTCCCTTTTCTTTTACCACCTGATTGCCGTAGGTTGGTCGGTTTGCTTAATCCGTCGCTTGACGGAGGTTTTCTGCTATTTTTATTTTTTTGGTTCAGTTGGTGTTCAAGGTCCTGTACGCGGGCTTCCAGTTGTTCAATCCGCTGGGTCAACATCGTGATAAAAGCAGCGATTTCCGTATCACCCTTGCTGATCTGCAAAATTTGCTCTTAGCTCAGTTTCACGATAGGTTCCCTTTTTTTCAGTTATTCTCACTATAACTTACTTCCAATCGGTTTAACCGGAGGTACCCTGGGTTCACTATCGGCCACCAACGAACGTTTTCGGATATTGCCCTCTCGAGCACGCCGCTAGCCCGGTCTGCCATTACTTGCCGCAGCATTTTTTAAACTTCATGCCGCTGCCGCAAGGGCAAGGATCGTTTCTCCCTATCTTCTTCTTCGAAGCGAAGTCGATGACTTCTCCTGCGGGGCCTTTTGACCGCTCTTGCGCCGGATTCCGCGCTGCGGAAAGCTCGTCCGGCGAGTAGCCTTTCAACGTCCACTGTTTCGTATTATTGTGTAGCAGGACGAGATGGTCCATGAGAGCCTTTGTCGCTTCGAGGGTGGCGATATTGAGAAACTGCTGCAAATATTGAAACAGCTGGCTTGGCGTTTGATCGATCCGTATTGCGTATACGCATTCCTCGGCAAGCTGATCCGCCTGTTCCCGGTTATAGGGATAGTTTTTGATAATAAAGCTGACGAATGCCTCATAGGCGGGGTTCCGGTCCACGAAATTCGGCTCTCCGGCCTTCAAGAGCTGGGCTTTGGTGAACGGATAGAACGTCAGGCTGGATCTGAAGGCATGCCCTTTGATAAGATCTTCTGCGTTCCATACCCTGCTGTGATAGAACCCTGCGGCATCGTGTCTGATCCCTTGATCGTATTTGATGGCATCCAAAATGATATCCAAATAATCCTGCGGTTTCGGCTTCTCCCCCGTATATGGGGTCAGCAACGTTTCGAGCTGATCCAAGTTCAGCATACCGTAGTAGTGCAGCATGCCGTACGTGAGCTTGATCCACTCCGTGTTGCGGCGAAGTGTTTCACGATACGAGTTGTGGTTCAGCGCCGTGAAAGCCTTGGCAATTTCGACAGGCATAACCAACGTTTTTTGGCCATTAAAGGTCCCTGGAAAAAGGAGACCTCGATCCGTAAAGTAGCCGATCTGACTCGAGTCAAGCGGCAAGTAAGCGTGCCCGCCGCGTTCGGCGATATGCTTTAAGACTTTATACCGGTCTTCATCGAAGCTTATAAGTAGAGCTGGCAGCGCACCGGGAATCTGCTGCGCCAATACTTCGGCCAGCTCTTGCTTCTTGAGCGTGCTCGCTCCCTTGATATCCAAGTTTACGCGTATGTCCGTCAGATCGTTTTTAGTTAGTCGTACCAGAGCGTCTATGAGGGGAAGCGGGGTCTCGATTTCCGACCACCTTTTGTCCTCTTGCTTAGCCGCCATTTGCCGGCTAGCCTCTTTTGCGCTCTCTAATGCGTTCAGCAGCGTCTTTTGGTCTTTGGCGCTTAGCTGCTTGTTCATGCGCTCACCCCTTCCAAACAAATGAAAAACCCATCCGCGCAAGTGCGAGGATAGGGATAGTTAACTCTAACATACTATACCGAATTTCGACATGCATATCCAGCCCCATTTATTTGAGACTACCGGATCAGTACATGTCCAACATATTGACTGTACGAACGGTCAGTTATATAATGGAGGAAATTGGAGGCATCGGTTCATGGATACAAATCCGCTTGATAAGCGAATGGAGAAGGGCGAGCAGACGAGGGCGCGCATCTTGAATGCCGCAATAGCCGTCATTGCCGAGAAAGGCATCAAAGAGGTTTCTGCCGCGAAGCTGGCGAGCGCTACCGGCGTCAGCAAAAGCAATATTTTTCATCATTTCAAATCCGTTGACGAGATCCTGATCGGCGTCCTGCATATTATTTTTAATGAGCTTCTGGAGTCGATGACGCGGGCTTACCCGGATACGGAACAATTTCTGAATGCGCTTGGCGACGCTATTTTCCACGTACCCGAAGAGGATAGGAGGCTGTTTAAAGCTTTCTTTTCGTTTTATTATGAAGGCATGTTTAACGCTGAATTTCAAAAAGCGCTGGATTCCTACCTGAATCAAATTACGCAGCTCATTCAAAACCGGCTTGCACGGCTGGCCTCGCGATCCGTTGCCGAAGAAACCGTTCAAGCTGCGGCCTCGCTAGTGCTGTCGTCTTTGGACGGCATGGGCCTGCATTTCTTGCTGAATGGAAACGCAGCGCATTATGAACGGGCATGGCGGCTTCAGGTGCGGATGATTGCCCGGCTCTTATCGGAACCGTAAGCCCGACTTGTGCGGGACTTACGATTTCAAATAACTGACCGATCGATCGGTCAATAATAAAGTGAATTGGAGGAGATCAGGAATGAAAACCGTCAAAATACCGTCCTTTTTTCACGAGGTTTTTGGGGAAAAGCAGACTGCTGCGGAGTTGTTCTTCATCATAGTGTTCGGTGTGGGCATGAGCGGATTGATGCTTGCTTGCACCTACCCGGAGTGGGGCGGCCTCGCATGGTGGAAAATCGGATGTCTCGCGCTGCTTGCGCTAGATATCAATGGAGGAGTCGTTGCCAATGTAACCTTGTCGACGAACAATTACTACAAGGCGAGTTCGAGAGCGAGACTTCTTTTTATTGCCATTCATGTTCAGCCTGTCTTATTGTCTCTTATATTCGGAGAGTCCTTGCTTCTCTGTCTTCTCGTCTGGGGTTATACGATCGGCTCGGCACTCGTCGTTAATGCCCTGATTCGATATCCGGCCCAGCGTACGGTTGCCGCCGTTTTGGCTGCTGCGGGGTTCGGAGGACTGCTTATGCTTCCGGGCGATATGCCCAAGATCCTTATCGTCACGCTGCTTTTCTATATGTTTAAGGTCATTTACAGCTTTGCGGTCGATCATTATGCCCAGAGAGGAGAGTAAGCGATGGATAATGAACGACTATCCGGCGGAAGCAGGGAAATCGTGCGTCTAAAGGAAGAGCATCGACAGCAAGCCGTAGCGATGCTGCCGGAGGCTTTCGCGAACGACCCGTTGTTTCACTATCTGTTTGCTGGTGCTCCTGCGGGACGGAAAATACAAACGCGGCAGTTTTTCAGCTTTTTGTTCGATAAAAGCCTCATACTGAAAGAAAGTCTGATTGGCGCCACGGAGAATGGCGTGCTCTGCGGCGCAGCGAGTATAGAGCTTCCAACCAGCACAGCGGGAGCGGGGGTGCTGCTCAACCCGTTATTTCTGTATCGGGCCATGCGGTTGTTCGGCAGCATTCCCATACGTTCCTTTACCATGCTTAACCGGTACATGCAGCTTACCGTTTCGGTTCGGCCGAAGGTTCCTCATCATTATTTAGTTTTCTTGGGCGTTGCGCCCGAGCGCCAAGGGAAGGGGCTAGGCAGCATGCTTTTACACGAAATTCACGAGATGGCGGATCGGGATCCGTCCTCGGCCGGCATCGGACTAGACACCGAAAATCCGGAAAACGTAAGGCTGTACGAACGTTTCGGCTATCGAGTCGTTGCCGGGAAGAGGCTAGGCGGCATTATGGTATACGGCATGTTCCGACCGAGCCGAAGAGGTGTTGTCACTTGATCAACGCCCGCTGCCGTTATGATTTTGCCGCTTTAATCAGCTCGTTGCCGTTAATCTCGAGCAGTTCGTACGCCCTGCTAACCATTTCTTGATCTTGTCCGAACAGATGGATGGATCTGATGCCGCTTTCGGATGTAACATGATTAAGTTGCTGCACCATAAACGCCGAATTGCACAACACGACAACCCTTTTGCTGTAGGTCATCAACCCTTGCTGAAAAATGACGGCTTGCTCCGCGACATCCGGAGAATAAACGGCAGGCTCGCCATCCGCAGTTTTCATTTCCCGGTGATCGACCAAGATTTCCAGCTCCTCCTTGCCGTAGGCGGAACAAATACCGAGCAGAGTCGAGGCCATATACTCCACGTTTTCTTTGCTCAGCAGTCCGGTTACTTGGAAGGACAGCACTTTCTTTTCTTGGTCGAGATGATATACAAACCGCTCCGAGAAAGGGACGCTAAAGTCTTTTTGCAAATAGGCCGGGTTGGTCGAAAAGCGTTCGTTCGAAAACATATATTCGATGGATACGTTAAGAGCGGCGGCAATCCGCTCGATATTGACCAAGCTGACGTTGCGCTCGCCCCGTTCCACCCCGCTTATATAGGTTCTGTCCAGTTCCGATCGCAGCGCGAGCATTTCCTGCGACATGCCGCTGCGCGCGCGAAGCTCCCTGACCCGCAATCCGAATTGTGAGCGGATGTCCAACAATACCTATCTTCCTTTCCAAATAGGATCCAATATATACAAATATATATCGGTTAAATGGGTCTTGAGATGTAGAATTTTGTCATTTTCGATGGATGTGACTTATAGTCCGTGGAAAGGGAGAACGATTTCCCGGTATCCTTGAATTTAGGTATGCCATTCTTACCTAATCATTATGAAAGAGGAGACGATTCGATTGAAAAAGGTTGTAAGCTTGATGATGAGCCTGGCTTTACTGCTGGGCATCGTGCCGATGGCCTATGCCGAGACGGCGCAGCCTTTCGCAATAAGTCCGCAATATGACGACGCGAGAAGCTTCAGCGAGGGTTTGGCGGCGGTTCAAATCGGCGGCAAATGGGGATACATCGACCATACGGGAAAAACAGTAGTGGAGCCCAAATATAAGCTGGCGAACAACTTCAGCGAAGGATTTGCTTCCGTTCAACTGAACGGCAAATGGGGGTTCATCGACAAGTCCGGCCAAGAAGTCATCAAGCCCGCCTATGAGGGCATTTATGGCAGCCCGATGCCGATGGCTTTCCGAGAAGGACTGTCAACGGTTGCGGTGGACGAGAAAATAGGGTTTATCGACAAGGCCGGCAGCATGGTGATCGAACCGAAGTACGACCTTGCCTATGGCTTCAGTGAAGGCCTGGCGGCGGTGCTTGTAGACGGAAAGCTCGGCTTTATCGACAAATCGGGCAAGGAAGTAGTGAAGCCTCAGTACGAGGTGGATGAGGACGAGTACAGCGAATTGCAGCCGATTCTGTTTAGCGGCGGTTTGGCCAGAGTTAGCAAAGGCGGCAAATGGGGCTACATCGACAAGACCGGCAAAGAGGTAATCGCGCTGAAATATGAAGGGGCGTACGCCTTTAGCGAAGGCATGGCCGCTATTGTGGTGGAAGGCTATGTAGGCTTTATCGATACGACGGGCAAAGAAGTGATTCCTCCGACGTATGCCCGTTTCTATACGGACGATTACAGGTTTCAGGAAGGGTATGCTCTGGTTGCCCACGATGACGAATCGTTAAGCTTTATTGACAAGGAAGGCAAGCCGTTTATGTCCCACGGTTACTATACGGCGTTTACCGAAGGGCTGGCAGGCACATATAAGGAAGAGGGGCTGGGCTTTATCGATAAAACCGGTAAAATCGTCGTACAGCCTCAGTTCGAAAACTTTTACACGCCCGACACCTACGAAGAGCATTACCGGTTTCAAGAAGGACGGGCTGCCGCTTATTGGGGCGAAAAGTGGGGATACTTGGCGAGCCCGCTTGCATCGTCCGAAACGGCTAAGCCGGGTGCCGTCGAATCCGGAACGAAGTCGGCCGCCCCGACAGCCTCCAAGGTCGTCGTTGACGGCAAGGAAGTGGCATTCGAAGCATACCATATCGACGGAAACAACTTCTTCAAATTGCGTGATCTCGCGATGGCGGTGAACGGAACCGGCAAGCAGTTCGAGGTGGGCTGGGATAACGCGAAGAATGCGATTAACTTGGAGTCGGGCAAAGCGTATACGGCAGCCGGCGGCGAGCTTACGGTTTCCGGTCAGGCATCGGCCAAAGAAGCGAAGCCGACCTCCTCGAAATTGTTTATCGACGGCAAAGAAGCTCAGCTTACGGCTTACAACATTGACGGCAACAACTATTTCAAGCTGAGAGACATAGCGAAGGCGATTAATTTTGGCGTGACCTGGGACGGAAGCAAAAATCAAATCGGCATCGATTCGAAGCTGAGCTATACGGAGTAACCATGCAAAAAGCACCTTCAAGCGCCGGTAAACGGGCCTGTAGGTGCTTTTTTCTTGGATAGGAGGATAGGATTACGTCCCGAATCTTTGCCTGTAGCCGCATTTGCGGCATAGCTCCTCGACGGCTTCCCTGCGCGAAAATCCGTAGAAAAGGTTGTTCGCCCGTTCGCTCTCCACGATCTCCGAGAACGGCGTCGTGTGAACGTTCCCGAGGTTGATGACGCCCTCGCCATCCAGGCAGCAAGGGATGACCGTCCCGTCTACAAGAACGCCGGCTTGCGTGCGAAGCCCGTGACAAAAGCCTTTGCCGTCGTCCTCCGGCGCTTGCAGACTTGGCCATTGGAATTCGTATTCCTGATTCAAATAAATATTTTTCGCAATCTTGACGCCGCTGCCCGGCTGGACCTTTTCTTCGATTTTGAAATCGAGGTTGAACTCTTTCTCGAGAACCTCCAGCGTTTCGCGGTTTCGGTTCCGCTGCATGTTCGTTTCGTTGTCCTGATCCAGGTTCCACAGCCGGAACGAAATAATCACATTATGCTCCGCCGCTTCCCGTACGAAGGAAAGAATATTGGCGAGGTATCCTTCCCTGTCGACGGAGCCTTCGTGCCCGTCAAAGCTATGGAGCGAGAAGTTCATTTGACGCAGCGCCGGCTTGCCGAGAAGCTTGTGCCGGTTTTTGACGATGAGCGTGCCGTTAGTCGTGATGTTTACCTTAAAGCCTTTGGCATGGCTGGCGTCGAGCAGCTCGTCGATTTTGGGATGAAGCAGCGGCTCGCCCTTCACGTGAAGATAAATATGGTTCGTATGCGGCTTGATCTGATCCAGCACATGGTTAAACGTATCCAGTTGTATGAATTTAGCCTGCCTGCTCGTTTGCGGACAAAAGCTGCAAGCGAGGTTGCACACGCTGGTCACTTCGATGTATACCTTTTTGAACGTCTTCAAGACTTGATCCCCATTCCGTAGCTTTCTGCGATATATACAGGCTGCGATTTTTGTCCGGTAAAAGAGCCCAAGCATCGTTTCACTTGAACTCTACCTAGTATTCTATCACAGGAAAGGGGACGGCTTGATAGGAAAATATTAAAGGTGCGGCGCGGCAACAGTTATTTTTTGTTCTCTTTGCTTCTCTGGAGCAGCATATCGACGATCAGATCGATTTGCCCCATAATCGCGATCGGGTCGTACCGGTAGAACGTATCGAAATCGTTGTAGAACAAGGTGTTGTTCTTGGCGGCGTTCAAGCTTTGCCAAACCGCGGAGTTCTTCCGTTTTTTGAGCTCATCGCCCTTTTTCTCGGGACCGTAGGTCGTCAGGAACATAGGTCATACCGTACCTTACCCCTCATACGCTTGCTTTAGAACGGCAATGTCGATTTTGTCCATTTGAAGCATAGCCTTCATGACTCTTCCCGCCTTCTCGGGATCCTTGTCATGCATCAGCTTGCCTAACGCAGTGGGAATGATCTGCCAGGAGACCCCGTATTTGTCCTTAAGCCAGCCGCATCTTTGCTTTTCTCCGCCCTCGGAAAGTTTCTCCCACAGGTCGTCCACTTCTTCCTGCGTCTCGCAGTTTACGAATAAGGACAGAGCCGGCGAGAAGGTAAACTGCGGACCGCCGTTTATCGCCATAAAGGATTGTCCTTCCAGTTGAAACGTGCCGGATATGACCGAACCCTTCGATTCGGGACCTTCCCCTCCAATGCGAATCATGCTCTCGATCTTGGAATTGTTGAAGACGGAGGTGTAAAAAAGTATCGCCTCCTCGGCATTGCCGTCGAACCACAGGAATGGGGTGATTTTTTGCATGTTTTTTCGCTCCTTTTTCTTAAATAATGGAGTGCTGGTGATCATTTATGCAAAAACCGGTTGTTATCTAGGCTGCTGCAAGCTCCTCGAACGATTGTCGCAGGGGGACTTTTATCACCGCCATTGACAAGATAATAGTAGCATAAACGATTGGCCGAAATTTCTTTTATATTGCGGTATGCATAAACGATTTTCCGATTAAGCAAAAACCCCATCCGTCATGTAGATGGGGTAGTGCTTGCTGCTGACTGATGCGGGTTATTTCTTCTTTTTAGGCTTGTTTTTTGCTTTTTCCAGGTTCCCGGCAACCCTATATTTCACGATCCTGCTTATCAATTCATAGGGCAGCGGCTTGTCTAGGGGGAATCGTATCGCCCCTTTTGACCGCGGATATGCGGATAACTCCTCTTCAAACTCAGTAATCCCGCTCGGAGCCGGATAAAATCCGATGTGATTCTTATAAGCCGCAAAATGCACCAGATTTCCATGCAGCTCAAAAGTAGGCATTTGATAACTGATCTTTTCTTTTGCGTCCGGTGCCGACTCCTTGATTACGTTTCGCAACGTTTCCAGTATGCCCTGAACTTCGGCAGGAAATGTTGAAATATAGGCATCGATCGATGCATACGTGATTTTGTTTTCTTGCATGGTTTCTCCTTTCACAGGTTTTTGTTTCGAACCGACGGCTTGGTCAAAAAGCCTACCTTCAGCTTAGAAGCCTTAACCTTTTTGGCCAAGGCAGTCGGAGGGCGGATAATAAAAACGACTGTTGTCAGCCGCTCGGATAGTATAATCATTTTGATGTAAGAAGGGATAGAGCTGCTTGGGGCAATTGATTGCTTACCTAGCGGCATTGTTGTTATTGACTAGCTTGTAAAGCTTGTAAAGCTAACAGCTTATGAGCTATTATCATGATAAACTTCCCCGCGTATATGCTATATTTTCCTGTTGCCTCTTAATCATACTATATGTGGGAACTTTCATCCAATTTGTTTAGGATCCCTATCTTAGGAAGCCAGAACACGAGTTCATATTAAACAGAACACCCACAACCAGGAGGAAATCACATGAAAAAAGCAATCATCGCTCTTCTAACTGCCGTTACATTGGTAGCGGCAACACCGGTAATGGCGGCAAGTAAGTTTTCTGATGTAAAGGAGACGAACTGGGCCGCCCCCTCCATCGACTTCATGGTGAATAAGAAGGTTCTGAGCGGATATGAAGACGGCACATTCAAACCTGAAAATCCAGTAACGAAGGCCGAGCTTGCTCATATGTACCGCGCCTTATTCCCGACAGCAGGCAGCAGGGCGACCGAGGAGCTCCCTTTCGTCGATATAAAAGGACACTGGGCGTCCGAAGACTTCTCCGTTCTTTTCAGTGAAGACTATTGGTCTTTTGCTGATTACTTTGATGAAAACGAGCAACCGTACTTGGCCCCCGAAAAAGAACTTACCCGGTGGGACGTCATGATGATGATTGGCTTGCTCACAAAAGAACTCGATCTTACGTCCGATAACAATGGGATCGTTGTGGTAGGCGCTGATGAAGTGCTTACTACCATAGCGCAGTACAAAGACATAAAAATAAGCCCCATGGTAAGCTTTGAAGATTCGAGCTTTTACTCCCCTGAAATTCTTACTTACACGTTCGAAGGAGACGAGACTACATACGCAGGCGATGTAGAGAACATTAAAGCAATTCTCCTCTACTCCATTATCAAGAGCGGAATCATGGTAGGCGCTGACGGGAACTTTAGGCCGAAGGATAAAGTAACGCGGGCTGAGGCCGTAACGATCTTACACCGCGTCTATACGAAATTAGGAAACAAATAGGCAAAAAGGACCCTTAAGGGGTCCTTTTTTTGTCCGGTCGGCAATCAATAGCGAGTATAAAAGCTGAACCCGGAAAGCGTGTCACCGATGGATACAATAGGCTGCTCGGCAATTCCCTCCTCAATGGTGAACGCGCCTTTTTGATGAAAAAGTTCATTTTATTCGTAACTGTAGCCTTATTTGGATGAAGCTTTTCTTCGCAGTATTCTCTTCATGTAGTGCGCGATAAGCTTGTCCAACTGTTGCGATTTTTTGATGACCAGGGGATCCAGCAAGCTACGCTGTTGCGTAAGCTGGTTGAGTTCGCTGCGCAATCTCTCGATTTTTTTCATATGGCATTATACTCTTCCAGAATGCCGACTGTTAATATTTCCGCATGCGCTTTGTTATCCCATTGAATCATCAATAATCCGAACATCAAGCCATGAAGAACAATACCGAAAGAAATGCTTTTTCTCATATCCTTCCACATCCTTTTCTCATTATTAATTCATAATTGAGAAAAGGATGTGCCTAGGCGGCTTTATGGGAGGCTCGTTAGCCCATTTGGTGATCAATCGTCTTGTGTTTTTGGCATATATTCGTTTACTCGCCAATTTGAATGAAATGCTTTCCTCCAGCATCGCATCCGGACTGCCCGTCAGATGAGGACCGCCGCCGGCCGATCCGGATTGACTTTGAACAGGCTGTTTGACTGAGATGGTTGCCGGGGGCATGACGGGTATATCCCTTTTATGATACGGCAGGGGAGATTTTGGCTTGCTTGGCATTGCAGTCTTTGAGGCAACTGCCGTTTGAACGCCGCCGTTTTCGTCGGACTTTCTCGACAAATGAATATCATTGCTTGGATTGTCGGCTGTTTGTTGTTCAGTGAAGATAACCGATCCGTCTCTTGCAGCTTCAGAAGGGGACCTGCAATCGGTTACATACGGCCGGCTAAGGTCAGGGTTATCGGCAGATTCTTTAGGGCTGCTAAAACATCCTGTCTGCTGCCTATATCTTGGTTGGCCGTCTGCGTGTACTTCATTGGCGCTGCTCTTCTCATGATTGGCAGAAGCATAGTTTTGCACTTCATCCACTCGGGTATTTTCCTGATCAACAGGAGGTTTGTCTTGCACTACATTGGCATTGTTTCCTTCTTGTTCGGTATAAGGCTCCCGAACGCCGTCAGTTTCGGAAGACTCTTGGTCTACAGGAACATCGACTGGTTCTTCAACCGGTGGAACTGAGGGGCCGCCTTCATCCGTTTTAGAGCCAATCAGTTCATCGATAGCATGTCCAACGCCATCGACCACGCCGCCGACAGTATGTCCTACGCCATCAACCACGCCGCCGACAGTATGTCCTACGCCATCGACCACGCCGCCGACAGTATGTCCAACGCCATCGACCACGCCGCCGACAGTATGTCCAACGCCATCGACCACGCCGCCGACAGTATGTCCTACGCCATCGACCACACCGCTGACAGTATGTCCTACGCCATCGACCACGCCGCCGACAGTATGTCCTACGCCATCGACCACGCCGCCGACAGTATGTCCTACGCCATCGACCACGCCGCCGACAGTATGTCCTACGCCATCGACCACGCCGCCGACAGTATGTCCTACGCCATCGACCACGCCGCCGACAGTATGTTCTACGCCATCGACCACGCCGCCGACAGTATGTCCTACGCCATCGAACACACCGCTGACAGTATGTCCTACGTCATCGACCACGCCGCCAGGAGTATGTCCAACGCCATCGACCACGCCGCCGACAGCATGTCCAACGCCATCGACCACGCCGTTTACAATCCCGCCCGCAGCTATACCTGCACCGCCCAGCCCGTCTAGGAGTCCCGGCAGTAGCCGGTTCGAGGAGGAAACTGCGGATTTTGCGATAGGTGCCCCGGAATCAGCAACGCCGGAAGCGCCGTTATCAGATTCGACAAGACCTTGCTCCGCTGGAGGTCCCTGTTCCAAGGACAATACGGAGCTTAATCCGGAGGTTTGCTGGATGGCATCTATCGCAGGTTCTGCAATTGTCGCTACTTGATCAATCGTCTCAACAAGTCCGGGAGACGGCATTTCCTCCAAAGGAAGGGCTTTGACGACATTGGAGGTTGTCACTTCCAAAATGTCCGCTATGCCTTTAACCGCATTAAGCAGTCCGAGGCCCTTCGGCGTTTGTTCTGCGGAATCCTCTTTGCCTGTCTGAAAAGCTGATTCACGAGCCTCTGCCGTGCCGACCAAAAAAGAACATATGCAAGCGGCCAGCAAGAAGGTGCATAAGCATTTGATCCATACGCTCATTAAGATCACCTCCTTTCGGTTTCCAAATATTTGAATACACTGGATATCGAATATTATAGAAAACTGTCGAAGAGTTGTCATCGGAATAAAGACGCAGCCGGGCTGGGCGAGTCAGATAAGAGAATTTTGGATATATCGCTTTCGAATACAAAAAAAAGTCGAAAATTATTAAGTTATCTCCCAGTTCATGGTCGATAGTCCCGAACTTGTCGATTATGGGACTATTTTTGGGGAGGACTAAGACCCAACTCCGGCCAACGGGACCACCTTGATTTATTTAATTGGTTTAAACTTTATCCAATCAAACACAATTTATAATTTGAATAGCAATTTTAGTAATATCAGCTGCGACTTTTCAATCAGCAGGTGGATCTGGGATGAAGTTCAGAACTACTGAAGATTACCTCGATCCATCATTGATTGGTAAAGACTGAGACTAAAAGCTATACTTACCGAGATGGGGACGGAAAGACTGCGCGAAATGTTGCGGATGAACTAGGCGTTACTTACGCTTTGAGCGAATATCCAAATACACAACTCATTAATAAGATAGCCAAAGATTTTGACATTTTCATTGGAGAAACAAAGAAAGAAATAACCACAATACTTAATGAATCAAATGGTGGGAACGGATATCATGATAGTGAAAAATAGTTGTTCTCAGATGAACAGGTCAATTTTATTAAGAAATCAATAGTAGCTATGGACGTTCACGATGAAAATGGTGTCTATCATTATGAAGGCATTACTTTCCGTAAAAACAAGAAACTGAAAATCGAAGGACAATAAAACGGGGATTTCAATTTGATGTAATGGGGGAACCTTATGCCAAGCATATCTGAGAGCAGTCAGAAAAAACTAGAAGCATTCTTTCTGAGAAGGGCTAAAGAATGGGCAAATAGCCTTAATGATAAACATAGAGGCATGGATGTGTGGGAACTAATAGGTCGGTCGAAGGAAATTGATGGTTTATAAGGAGGAGTAGAAACAATGAAATGCCCTCATTGTAACAACGAATTAAGAGAAGTTCCTTTATGTTACGGAATTGAAGCGCCGTACTATTTTTACAAGGTGCCAGAAGAGAAAAGAACGGAGTTAATTAGAGATTTTTGCGTAATTGATGAACAGTTTTTTTATATTAGGGGACATATTGAAATACCGATAATTGATAGTAAAGAAAAATTTATATGGAGTGTTTGGGTTTCACTTAGTGAAGAAAATTTTTTTAAAGCCAATGAATTATTGAATGTACAAGGAAGAGAAAAGGAACAACCATATTTTGGTTGGTTGTCGACGGAACTTTCAATATATCCAATAACTACACTGTCGTTGAAAACAAGGGTACATACACAAGAAGTTGGCGCTGTTCCGTTAATAGAACTAGAACAGACTGATCATCCACTTGCAGTTGAACAAAGAGAAGGAATTACAATGGAGAGAGTAACAGAGATTGCTCACTTAACAAATCACCACATGAACGAAAAATAAAAAATGAAAACTGACTTTCATAGGAAAATGAAAGGGATGTAAATCAACCGATTATTTGGAGGAGTATATAAATGAACATAAGATTATATACAGAAAATGATGTAGATAAGATGGTAGAGATTTGGTTTGAAGGTTCTAAGCTAGCACATAATTTCATAAAGGAAGATTATTGGAAATCAAATCAGTCAGCAATGAAAGAGAAGTATTTTCCAATGTCTCAGTCGCATGTTCTTGAAGTGGATGGTATTATAGTGGGGTTTATTTCCATGATTGATGACTACCTAGCAGCTTTGTTTGTAGATCCTAATGAACAAGGTAAGGGATATGGAAAGATACTTCTGAATTATGTTAAAGACCAGAAAGCATGTATGAGCTTACAAGTATATCATGAGAACGAAAGCGCGATCAGATTCTATCAAAAAAATGGTTTTATTATCTCAAGCGAGTCAATAGATGAAAATACATCTGCAAAAGAATATGTTATGACATGGAAAAAAGAGTAGTAAGCAAATGAAAGGTCAATTTTATATGGAAAGAGGTGACAGGAAAAAGTGATTCGCCTTAAGAAGGCATCCATTGACCAAAAAAGAAGAATGGTTGAGCAGGCATTGCAAGCTGCTCAACCATTTTTTTGTTAGACCCTCTAAAAATCGCTTTACATGCAATTGCTTCCCACTAGCGAACGTGAACAGGGATCACCTTTCGATTAATCTGATCGTGATTTTCCAAAAGGTATCATCTTGGTAAGTCTTTACTTGTACGTGATGATTCCGGCTTTTACTTATTTCAATGATGGAAGAGCCGTTGTCACTAAAGCCGACGGATTCCTCCGTCGATTTTGCTTTCACGTAAACACGCACGCTGCCCATCCCCTCGAACTTCACTTCATACATCCCTTTTCGAAAAAAAAGATCTTTAAATACTTGCTGGTTCATGCCTGTAAATTCGTATTCCTCCGGTATACTATCCACGCCCGAGCCGGCAATTTGAATATCCTCCAGATGGTCCTCCAAGGCGGACGCCGACTGTTCATAGGCATAGACCAAATCGTTCAACTCCCGAATACGCGCTTGGATCGTTTTGAGTTCTTTTTTCAATTCTGCCGAAATTTCTTTAGCCGAGTATGTCATGCCATCGCCTCCGTTTGCTGTTCGAAGCAGGGTTTTCTTGGTGACTGTCACAGCAGCCTGTACGTATTGTTTCAAGTCGGGGGCCGGTTGTGTCTGATCGTTCTCATGCTCGGTTAGCCTTGCGTCTTCCAGCTTATCAGGCTCATGCGTCTCCTCTGTTCGAAAGCGTTGCAGATGCTCACTCGCCATACTGCTAATTCGCTCAAGAGCCTGATGAACATCGGAGGACTGATAGTCGATCATTATTTGTTCAATGGAGCTTGCGTAAAAATGATGCAGTTGACGAATATCCTCTTTATGCTTATCCGAGACAGATGGATTATTGAGAAAGTCAGCAGCCGTCCGGACGTGGACCGTTCGATTAGGAATCGGCTTCAACTCTAAATAATGGAGATCTTCCAAAATCCAATATTCCAGCCTTTCGCAATATGGAAGGTACTTGGCAGTCGTATGGTTGTTGTATTCCGTAATCTCTTTACCTCGTTGCGGAGGATCCTCTCGAAAAATAAATTTATCACTCTTTTTACACTCGATCATGAGAGCAGCATGCGTTAGTTTCCCATTCTTGTATGTGACGTTTTCATTCACTACGATATCGGGAATAAATCCGTTGGGAAGCTCAGGATGAATCAGCACTTCACCGTACATATCCTGCGCAATATCGCGGCAGAGCGCCTCCCACCTGTTGCCGGTTTGAATATCCAAGTTGTCCGCAGGATCTTCGGACTCTTCAGGCAAACCGAATATTTGATAAATGTGAATTGCGAAATCGGGCAACTGCCGCTCATGCTCGTAATAATACCGGCAAATGTGTTCAAACAAGCGCAGCGCTTCAACGTCGCCTGCCACCAGCAGCGCTTTAAGAGCTTTAGTATTCGGTGAAAAATTAAAGTCCTGTACCGCAATGGATGTATACCAGGCAGGGTTTTCTTGAATCGAACTCCATAGAGACTCAGGGGGAGTTGATCCAATCTGCCGATTTATATAGTAAGCTGTCTGCGGGATCATCGCAATCATACCTAGTACGAGATCCCGAAAACGCGAATCCCCAGAGCAAATTTTATCCAGCACCACATTGTCCTGCAAGGATACGACATCATCCAGCGAAAACAACGGCTCCTTGTTTTCATGAATCCAGTCGAAGCTGAGCTCACGGAACAGAAGCAGCCAGAACTGATAAAATTGCAGTTTGCGGACTATGCTATTCCGCAATGAAGCTGGAAGATCCGATATGACGTAAGCTTTGTCCTCAAACTCGGAATGCATAGCGGATGCGAGTTCTTCATCGCTGAGAATCCGCCAATCGCCAAGTCCCATGCCTCTGCGGAAGTCTTCCAGAGCTGCCGGATGCTGCTCCCGCAAGGTTATCAGTAAAGTGGTTCGGAACCCGACAGCTTCAAGGTGCAGCTCTTGCAAATACTCGTACAGGTCAGCAAAACGGATATGGGCAGATATATATTTTCTTGTTGAACGGATGAGCCTAAGGCCAACATTGTCGACGCGATCCAGTTCATGCTCGTCCATTATCGGATTGTATTTGTCCCGGTATTCACGGAGCCAGTTGAGCAGCAAACAGCTGGTTGCCGGACCGGATCGACACATGATTTGAATGATACTGCTGGTTTTATCCGAGTTATCCCCCATGAAGTGGGGAAAAAGCTCGTCGACCGGCATACTCCCGTTAGCCAGTAAGGCAATTACGCCGTCCACAGCCTTTTGTCTCGTACGCTTCCGCTCGACAGCTAGATCCTGCAGTAGTTCTTGATGGCTGTTCATGGTACGACTCCTTATCGAATCCCTGTATAGGAATAGCGTTACGGCTTTTGTTGCAACAATTAACACCTTACATATTTTCGTTTGAAACCAAGTTGCCCTCTACCTATTGCTTTTTGAATATTTTCGGAAGCGAGCAGGAACTTGCTTTTTGTCTTGTCCCGTTGGACTTCTACTGGGCCTACTGCCTTTGCGGTCTCGACCGCCTTATCATGGAGCGGCAAATAGGATATCCCCACTGTGTAAATAAAATTATTCATTGCGTATTTCGTTCGTTCGGGGGAATCGTGTATCGTATTTTCTACAAGTTCAAGCATATTGGCAATTTTGCTTTCGGAAAATTCACTGTCCGGTCGATTACCCAAAAGCCAGCAGTAACAACTCCAGCCCGCTGACATTCTCAGCTCTTCGCCGCTTGAGATCCATTTATCGGCTACTTTTTGTGCAATATCAGTTTCCGCCAAGGTTACTGCAACCACATAATCGGACAGCATATAAAAATAAGCCGCATCGATCCAACGCTCAAAATCCGCTTCAGTCATCGCTTTTGGGTCTGCAATGATGCCGGCAAAGTACATGGCGTCGTAGTTCCCTGTGGCGTAAAGCTCCTCAGCCAAAGGCTGGTTTTTTTTAATTTTCTTGACGATGGGCTTCATCTCGCCTGTAGCCACGCCAAAAAGCGGTTCATGCGCACCATTGGATCCGTAAATTTTCTTGGTTCGTTCCTTACCGAGAGCTTCAAGCTCCTGCATAACCATTTCAAAATTCATTGTTTCACACTTCCTTCTTTTTGGAGGTTTTGCCCTTAAGGTTTAAGCCCGGGAGGAACGAACGTTACTTAATAAAATGCGGAAACTTTTCAGCGCTATTCGAATTTCCTTGGCTAGACGCTCATATGCTTCAGTCAATTTTATAGATCGAACTCTCATTGCCTTTTGATCGCAAGGTTCGATAAACTCTTCTTACCTCCAACGAATTACTTTTTCCCTGACGGAACGATCCGACAAACGAAGGAGTTCCCTCAGTTCGCTTGTCGTAATTGAATCCTGTTTAAAGGTTAGTTGAGCAAAAATCATCCTCTGCTGAGGGCCTCAAAATAATAATTGTGATGCAGTCCCAATTGAAGTCTGCGGTAGCCACGCGGGGATCTCAACTTCGGCGGCGCCGACGCCGAAGTTCTACATTCATAATGCCGTTTATCTCAGCAGTACGCTTCGCGTACGCGATCGCCTCTGGCACGGTCAAGATACCATATACCTTGCGGGTATGCTGCGCAAGGAACAACGAAATCATTCCGATGCTACAAAAGACATCGATCAATACTTCATTGCTGAGTCAACCTGACGTACACCAACGCTTTAATATTTCCAAGCAAACATAATGATCTTGGATGCGAGGTTCTTACAAGTTAAAGTTACAGGTTTAGCAACCTCAATTTATATTGGTCCTCCAATATGATAATACTCTGGATCAAGTATAAACTCACTACCCGTATTATCGAGCCAATCATTACTAATTTGAACCATTTTACATATACACTCACTAAAAGTTTCCGAATTAGCTGGGTTTAACTTGAAATATGAAATTAGAAAATCCTTTTCAACCTTTATCATTGTTCCAACATTTATTACATGACCTTGTTCTTCATCAATCTTTTTTAATAGGATATAAGAATCATCTCTATTAAATTTGTTCATTTTTCCTGCATGGACAACAATATATGCTCTGTCAGGGTCTAATTTCTTGATATATACCGGATATTCTCTTCTAAATGAAGTGTGCCATTGAAAACTTTAAGAACAACCCTGATACAATGTGCCCCCATCAAAACCATTCACGGATCTCAAATTACAATCTTTCAATGAAAGTTATTTATTTTCACAATGTACTAAGCCGTAATTCATAAAAATACTGCACAATTGGATGCTTTATCTTCATCTTCTCGGACATGTTTAAAATTCGCTTTTTCCCAACTCGTCTGTCCACCAAAGCTAGAATATTCAATAAGATAACATTGCTCTCTATGCTTTCTTCTATAGAAATAGATAAAAACTTATTAGCTACAACGATAAAATTTGATTTACTTAATGAAGCCTGTGCTGACAAAAGCTCTTTTGCATATACAGATATTTTTCTATTTCTTGCAATTACTATAAGACGATCTTCCGGAACTTTCCCCTTGGTATCTTTTCTGACCGCTTCAATTTCTTCATTGTTGATAGGAATTTGGATATCTAAATCATTCTTAATTTCCAGCTCCGTCTGATACCATTTGATTAAGCTAGTTTTATCACTCATATTGAATATGTTCTTTTTATCTACCGAAATATAACAAAGTCCCACTTCATTAGGTGAATAATAGTAACTGGTTGCACGATATTCGACCCTTCCATCTAACGCAGGACAGAGAAAACTCTCCAGTTGTTGCTTCAACTTGCTCCAGGACATGTATCCTCCTATGTTCTCAAAGCCTGACTACAAGTATTTGCGACTGTCAGGCTATCTTTTCGAAACAATACCTCGTTTAATGATGGCTTATGACAGTTGGGTAAAGAAATCCCATTATATCCACTGCGATTCCGAACATGGTTTCAGATTTAAAAAGACAGATATCCTCGTCAACGGTTAATTTGATTCAGAAGAAGATTGTCGAAAAGGGTTAAGAAACGACTTGGGGATGTCAGTTTCAAAACGCAAGAGATGACCTTTTGTAGGATGTATAAAAGCTAACACTCGAGCATGGAGACCGAGTCGTTTAATTGGATTTGACTTCGAACCATATTTTTTATCCCCCACAATGGGATGCCCTATGTCTTGCATGTGGACGCGTATTTGATTTTTTCGCCCTGTTTCGAGTCGGACCTCCGATAAGGTAAAGTTACTATTGGATTGAATGATTTTGTAATGTGTCACAGCGTGTTGACCGTCATTCGGACGATTACTGGAATACATTTTTAGTGTGCTGCTTTCTTTCAACCAAGACGAAATCGTGCCTTCCGGTTTCTTAATCTTTCCTTCAACCAATGCAACGTATGTACGCTCCTTTACGGTGTCTTGCCAGGAGTTCTGAAGCAATTGCTGAACCCTCTCGCTCTTGGCGAACATCATCACACCGGAAGTATCTCGATCCAGACGATGAACGACAAAAACCCTGCTTCCAGGATCTTTAATTCGAACATGAGCCATTAGCTGCCGGTAAGCTGTCATTTCGTTTTCTTGGGGAGATGCGATCGACAGCAAACCGGCATTCTTCTGAATGACGATGATATCCTCGTCCTCATGCAGGATAGATAGCCCGACGAGCAGCGGTTCTTCAACAGCCTTATCCTTTCGAATGGTAACTGTTTGTCCAGGCACAAGGGGACAATTGTATTCTGTCACGACCCGATCGTTGACCGTTACTTGTCCGCGGGCTAGTAAGGCTTTAACGGAGTTCCGGCCGAGTTTGGATTGTTTTTGCAATAAAAAAAGCAGCAGTTCCGTCGGTTCTTTGACGGTATAAAGACTGAAATTGGGACGGTTGACTTTAGAGTAGTTCGTTTTTTTCTTATGCATAATCGGGACCTCCTGCTTCAACTGGTTAGTGAACAGCACTCAACATGTGCCGTCTGGGGGAACATATCGACGGGCTGCGCCCATTCGATTCGGAAGCCGGCGTCAAGCAGGACGGCACAGTCTTTCGCAAGCGTCGACGGGTTGCAGGAGACGTAAACGAGCCGCTTGGGCTTAGCCGCAGCGATTGCGTCCAGCAGTTTGCGGTCGCAGCCGGTGCGGGGCGGATCGACCACAACAACGTCGGGACGGATGCCGGACCGCACCCATTCGGGAAGCAGCTGTTCCGCTCTACCCGTATAGAAGCTGGCGCGGTCCGCGCCGCTCAGCTGCGCGTTGCGGCGGGCGTCCTCCACGGCATCGGCGATGACTTCGATGCCGCGCACTTCTCCGGCGAACGGCGCCAGCCAGAGCCCGATCGTCCCGGTTCCGCAGTAAGCGTCGACGACGAGCTCTGTGCCGGTCAAGGCAGCAGCTTCCTTGACCGCGTCGTAAAGACGCAGCGTCTGCTGCGGGTTCAGCTGGAAGAAGGCGCGAGGCGACAAGGAGAGCTCGACGTCCTGCTTACTCCGTTCTATCATGCTTCCGCACGATCCAGCCCCTTCCGAGGCCATTCGCTCTTTTTTTTCCTACTATACCGCATCGGACGTCAAAAAGCACCCGGTCCGGTTTGCCCGCGAGCCGCTTGTAGAGCAGAAATAGGGGCCAGTCGGCCCCAGTTCAGAATTATGCTATTTCGGTGTTAACGCGGTCAATTGTTTGGCAAAATGGATGCCATAACATGCGGCTAGCCCCGGCCATCCTTTCCAATAAAAAACGAAAAACCCCGTTGAAGGGGTTTCGGTTCGGCGTCGGGTCTGTTGAAACGAAATTACCTCGCCACAAGTGAATCGCTACGCTATTTCTTCCATAAGCGACTCGAACAGCAGTGCCGTATCGATCGCATCGTCGGCTCCGTCGGTCTGATCTTCGATGCACCACCATGCGGACAGGACGGCATGGCAGAACGACCACTCGGCGATTCGTTTTTTACGGAGGCCCAGCTCATCTGCAAAAATCGAGATTCGCCGCCGAATGATTTCCGCTGCGTTATGCTCCGGCAGATGGTTCATCAGATAAGGGATAACGCCGTACTCGGCCTCTCCGATCAGGCCCTTCGGATCGATTGCGAGCCAGGGCTCGCGCTCCGCGGACAAGATGTTATCGTGGTGCAGATCGCCATGCAGCAGCAGCGGATTTGCGGCAGTTTCGTGGAGCTCGGCAAATAAACGTTCAGCTTTACGAACCGCGCGCTCGGGCAGCGGCCCTGTTCCGCCGTCGTACCGGATGCGCAGCTTGTTAAGCCCTTTGGCACAGTCGGCGGTAGATGGAAAAAGTGTCCCGCTCGGCGCGGGAACATGCAGTTTGCGCATGACGCTCGCTGCGGCCATGGTTGCGGCTTCGTCGTCCTCCACCGATTTTAGCGTGAGCCCCGGTTTGACGCGCTCCAGAAGGAACGCCCCTTGCTCCGGGTCGGCGTCGATCAGTCGGGCCATCCCTTTCCCGTCATAAAGACGAACCGCGGCAATCTCCATATCCATATCCTTGCCGGGCACGCCCAGCTTCAGAACGGCATCCGAGCCGTCGATCCGAATGACGGGGGCGACAACGTTATAAGAAAGCGGAAAGGGAGCGACGTCTGCGGGCCGGAGAGACCACTTGTCCAAACACCGGAGTACCAGCTCGTCATAGCGTTCCAGCCAGCGCCGGCCTTTCTCTTGGTGAACGCCGGCTATCGTGCGAGCTACATGTTCGGGGATAGGGATCAAACGGTGCACCTCCATCACGAAGTAAGTGGAACGTTACAGCATGCCGTTCGCCCCTTCAACCGGCAATGCCAAGCCGGGGCATGCTGAACCTGGCATTGTTCAAGGCTTGTCCTGCTTTCATTAAAGCTATGCTTTTGCGGTCGCTTCTGCGCCCGTGCTGCCCGCCGCTTCCAGCTCGGCTGTGCAAAATTTGCAGCGCGTCGCTTTGATCGGCACTTCCGAAATGCAGTGCGGGCACGTTTTCGTCGATGGCGCGGCAGGCGCTTCATCTTTTTTGCGGAAACGGTACAACTGCTTAACGACCATGAAAATGACGAAGGAAACGATAAGGAAGTCGATCAAGGTTGTGATGAACGCGCCGTAGTTAAATGTGGCAACGTTATCGTCTTTTGCGGCCTGAAGTGTTGCGTAATGTTTACCGTTCAGCGCGATGAACCGGTCCGTAAAATTCATTTTGCCGACGAGAAGACCGATTAGCGGCATCACGAGATCGTTGACGATCGAGGTGACGACTTTACCGAATGCAGCCCCCACAATAACCCCGACCGCGAGATCAACCATATTTCCTTTGAAGGCGAAATTTTTAAAATCCTTTAACATATCAAATGCTCCTCCTAACGCTATTATTGCTTCCCATTGTAACCAATCGGAGACTGCCCGGCAACGGAAAAAAGGCGACTCCAAGCGGCGCTTCGCCTTTTTTCCTGCGAAACCCAATCCTTTCTTGAGAACGTTTCATATTTCATGTATAGGGCGGCGGCGGCAAGGAAACGCTTTAATGGAAGGGGTGTCACAAAACCGTCATCGTATCTTCACTTCGTTTTAACTTTACGGTAATCTGGCCTTCATAGTTGTGCAGTAAGCTAGTTGTATACGAAGATTAAGGAAAGGTGGCCAACGATCATGATTTTGTTCCAGATGGCGAAATGGATGGAGGAGCATACGCAGCTCAAACGGTCGATTTCGGAAAACCAGGGAGACATGCTGATGCTGGAAGACAAGAGAGGGCAAGTGGAGGGGCAGCTTCGGGCGCAAGCGAACAAATGGCTGGAGGAAGACGCCGAGCCGGCTTTTTTCGCGGGAGACGACGTTTCGGGAAGACAGGCGCAGGCCGAATCGATTTTCTAAATTCCTCTCAACCAACATGCAGCTTTTACTTCGATCGTTAGATCCTTGGAATGAAGGAACATCAGGTGCCAAAAAACAGCTTTTGTGTTTGCCGCTTCATCCATGTAGAATAATAGGAACCGATACTATAGGTAAATGAGGTTCCGTAAAATGAAAGTTGTCGTTTCCACCCTGAATGCGAAATATATTCATACGTCGCTGGCGCTTCGTTATTTGAAGGCGTTCTGCGAGCATGATTTCGATATCGAGATTGCCGAGTATACGATCAAGGATCCGTTCATGAACGTCGTCTCCGACCTGTTCAAACGGAAGCCGGACGTACTCGGCTTTTCGTGCTACATCTGGAACATCGAAGAGACGATCCAGATCATCAAGATGATCAAAAAGATTATGCCCGAGCTGCAAATCGTGCTTGGCGGTCCGGAAGTGTCCTACGACACCGACTACTGGATGAACCGGGTACCGGAGGTCGACTTTATCGTCATGGGCGAAGGCGAGGAGACGCTTCACCATCTGCTCACCGAAATCCGCACGACCCGCAAATTTCATTTCGTGTACGGCGCCGCATACCGCAAAGGGAAAGAGGTCATCCTCAATCCGGGCCGTCCGAAGCTGAAGCTCGACGACATTCCGTCGCCGCATTATTTTGCCGAAGACGTGCCTGCGCTTGCGAACCGCGTCGTCTATTTCGAAACGAGCAGGGGCTGTCCGTTCAGCTGCCAATTCTGCCTGTCAAGCATCGAGGTCGGGGTGCGTTATTTCGACATCGAGCGGACGAAGAAGGACATTCTGTACCTTATCGGCGCAGGAGCGAAGCTGATCAAGTTCGTCGACCGGACGTTCAACATCAAGCGCGAATACGCGATGGAAATCTTCCAGTTTCTGATCGACAACCATCAGGGCTGCGTATTCCAGTTCGAGATCACGGCCGACATCATGCGTCCGGAGGTGCTCGATTTCCTAGCCGAAAACGCTCCGCCCGGGGTGTTCCGCTTCGAGATCGGCGTCCAGTCGACGAACGACGAGACGAACGAAATCGTCAAACGCCGGCAAAATTTCACGAAGCTGTCGCGCACCGTCAACACGATCAAGAACAGCCGCAAAATCGACCAGCATCTCGATCTGATCGCAGGTCTTCCCGAAGAGGACTACAACTCGTTCCGCAAAACGTTCAACGACGTGTTCGATCTTCGTCCGGAGGAGCTTCAGCTCGGCTTTCTGAAAATGCTGCGAGGCACCGGCATGCGTCATGACGCGGACAAATACGGTTACAAATATATGGATAACGCGCCATATGAAATTCTCGGCAACGATATTTTGCCGTTTACCGATCTCGTCCGCATTAAGCGGGTGGAGGACGTACTGGAGAAATATTGGAACGCCCACCGGATGGACAACACGGTACTCTTTCTGATCGAGCGGGAGTTTGAATCGGCATTCGACTTTTTTCAGCAATTCGGCGACTACTGGGAGGAGCGGGGCTGGCAAAAAATCGGGCATCAGCTCGAAGATTTGTTCTCCCGCCTGCACAGCTTTTTGTCGGATCGCGGAACGGCCCGCATGGACGTGATCGAAGGGTTGATGAAGCTCGATTATTTCCTGGGACATAAATATAAGCCGCGCAAAATTTGGTGGGAATTCAAGCTCGATAAATCGGAGCTTTCCGCCATTTTACGACGTATTGCGGAACAGCCGAATCTGCTGCACGGGGAGACGGATTTCGCAGCGCTCGGGCTGACGGAGAAGGATTTGCACAAGCATGCCGTCGTCGAGGTTGTGCCTTTCCATCTGCAGGCCTACCTGCAGAACGGCGACATACGGTCCGGCGAGCCGACTGTCATGCTCGTCCTGTTCGACCCGGAACGCGCGCCCAAAGCGCAGGTGTTCACGATGGAGCCTGCCGAAATAACGGCAGCGCTGACTTGAGCGTTAGAAAAAGAGATCTCCTGTACCGCCCTTACGGGCGGGGCTGGGGATCTCTTTTTCTGTTCAGGCGCCTCTGCAGCGCAAAACGCGCCACAGCTTATCCAAGCGCTCAGTGCAGCGCAAGCGAGAGCGTGCGCCAGAACGGGCGGTTGAGGAGGGAGCGCGAAACGTTCCACAGCATAACCGAGCGCTCGGTGCCGTGCGGAAAAAGCGTAAGCGTAGGCCCCTTGGAGTTGGAACGGCCGGATGAGGAGGGAGCGCGAAACGTTCCACAGCATAACCGTGTGCTCGGTGCCGTGCGGAAAAAGCGTAAGCGTAGGCCCCTTGGAGTCGGAACGGGCGCTTGAGGGGAGCGTGAAACGTTCCACAGCATAGACGAGCGCTCGGTACAAAGCAGGAGAGTGTGAGCTTAAGTCCCTTGGCGTTTTGCTCGAAGGAAGTAGGCGTCAAATTTACAATAACGGACTTTCAAGGCGTTATAGGATGCATATGCGAGAGTTTGGGAGCATTAGCGGATTTTGGGGGTCTTATCTGGGCATGTGCAAGTGACTTGCGACGGGATTTGGCTCAATAGCGCCTTGAAAATCCGTTACTTTCTCCAGCCCGGGTCTGTCCAAGAAATAGCGCCTTGAAAATCCGCTATTCCTCCAGCCCGATTCTGCCTGAGAAATAGCGCCTTCGCTTCAAAGCTAGGGGCCCGCTGCGGAGCTGTTTTTGAACGCTTATTCAAGCGTATCCACGAGCGGGAAGAAGCGCTGCTTCCCATCCTATATTTTCCTTTAACGAACAACGGCCATGCGCTATAATGGGCTCGAATCGACCGATCAATAGGATTAGGAAACGAGGGAGCTGCCCAGATGAAAATGCCTGTAAGGATCATTCTCGACACGGATATCGGACCGGATTGCGACGATGCGGCGGCGCTTTCCATCCTGCATGCGCTTGCGGACCGCGGAGAAGCGGAGATTGCGGGGATCACCCACTGCACGTCCAGTCCATGGGGAGCTGGCTGCATCGACGCCATCAACCGGTACCATGGACGTCCGGATATTCCGATCGGCACCTTGAAGGAGCACGGTTTTCTGGATGAGGAGCAATACCGGAAATACAACCGGCACATAGCCGAGACCTATCCGAACCGGTTCGGCGACGGCAAGGAGGCGCCGGATGCGGTCGGGCTTCTGCGCGAGCTACTGGCCAAGGAAGCCGACGGCAGCGTCATATTCGTCGCGATCGGACCTTTGCCGAACCTGCGGAACCTGCTTCTGTCCGGGCCGGATCGCCATTCGGAGATGGATGGGGCCGAATTGGTTAAGCGAAAGGTTGCCGAGCTTGTCGTCATGGGCGGCGCCTTTCCGTCCGGAACCGAATGGAATTTCGAGATGTGCCCGGAATCGGCCCGGTACGTAACCGAACATTGGCCGACGCCGGTCATGTTCAGCGGCTTCGAACTCGGCTACGATATTCTCACCGGGGGACGGCTGCCCGAGGAAGCGGGGGAAAGCAGTCCGGTCAGCAAAGCGTACGAGCTGTATTTGGGACAACCGGGAAGCCGGCACAGCTGGGATTTAACCGCCGTATTGTACGCGGTTCGCGGTCTGGACGACTATTGGGAAGCGGAAACCGGGGGCTGCGCCGAGGTTGGTCCAAGCGGCGAAAACCGCTGGCTGGATTCGGTAAACAAAGATCACAGCTACTTAAAGCGCAAAATGGATCCGGGCCGGCTCGCCGGTCTATTGGACGATCTTCTGGCCGAAGCTCATACGGGCAAACGGTAAGCGAAGGGCGCAAAATATCCGAGGCAGCCGTTCCCCTTTCCTCGCGCCGACGAGCGAAACCACGAGATGCTTGAGCAGTACAAGAATAGGATTCATGATATGTAATTGCGCTCATGTAAAAGAAAAGCCATCGTACAAGGGGATGCCCTTGCGCGATGGCTTCTTTCGTTCTAAACCTTAGGCGGCTCCGCGCCCATTAAAGACCATTCTTCTCGAGCCGGTCCGTACACGCCGGGCACCTTCAAGCCGGCTTGGCGCATCAGAACGGTTATTTGTCCGCGGTGATGGATCTGATGGGAGACGAGGATGGACAGCGTCAAGCCGTTCGGCCACGACTCGCCGTAAAGATTGCTCTGCTCCAGCAGCGAGGCGTCCGTCCACTGGCTTTCGATTGCGGCGATCATAGCCGCGCTTGTTTGCCGGTAGCTGTCTGCAATCGTCTTGGCGGAGGCTGGAACGTCGGCATCATCCTCGGGCGCCTCGAAGCGGAGGCCTGTCCGCGACATCATTTCGTGCAGGGTGGTGACGAGATGCCAAGCAATCCGTCCGAGCGTACGGTCCTGGGGCGATACTTCCTGCGACAACGATTCGTCCGTCAACGCATCGAAAATTTTTTGCGTAGAGCCAGCTTCATGATGCCAATTTTGTACAAAATCGCTGATCTTCAAGAACATTTGATATCCTCCTTGATAAATGGTCTTTATGTATGATGCCCATCGTTCAGGCTCATCACTTTGCGGATTGCGCTTTTACGGCAGATAGCTTCGCAAAAGCGTGGCTTGTCCGGAGAGTTTGTACTCGCCGAGAGCGGCCGGAAGCAGGAAGCAGTCGCCGGATTTCAGGCCGAGTTCTCCTTCGTCCCAGCGAAGCGTTCCCGTGCCTTCGCAGACGACGAGCAGCGTAAAGCTTTCGGTGCCCGAGGCAAGGAGCCACTCGTCCCGGAGCATCCCTTTTTCTACAATGAAATAGGGCGATGCCGCTAGCTGCAGCCAATCGTTCGGCCGTTCAAGCTCCGTCGTCATGCGGGTGGCCCCGGAGCCTTCATAGGCTATTACATTCAGCGAATCTTCGATATGCAGATCGCGAGGCTTGCCATCCAGACCGGGACGGTCATAGTCGTATAACCGGTAGGTCGTATCGGAGTTTTGCTGAATTTCGGCGACCAGCACGCCCGAGCATAGGGCATGGACGGTTCCCGCCGGGATGTAGAACGAATCGCCTGCCGCCGCCGGCACCTCCTGCAAGCAATCCATAATCCGATTCGCGCGGATTGCTTCGCTCAGCGTCTCGCGGGTGACGCCGGGGCGGAGGCCGTAAATGATTTTGGCGCCCGGCTTCGCGTCCAGGATGTACCACATTTCCGTTTTCCCAAGCTCGCCTGCGGGGAGACGGTCGTAAAGATCATTCGGGTGAACCTGGACGGACAGATCGTCCTGACAGTCCAGCAGCTTGAGCAGAAGCGGGAAGCGCCCGGTCTTGGCAGAAAAGCCCTTGGCACCGAAAAATTCGCAGCCATACCGTTCCCTGACCTCGTCAAGTCCTAGCCCTGCGAGCTCGCCGTTCACGACCTTTGTCGTGCCGTTCGGGTGATCCCCGATCATCCAGCCCTCGCCGATCGGGCGTTCTAGCGGGAGCTCGAAGCCGAATTGCTCCAGCGCCCGTCCTCCCCACACTCTCTCTTTAAACTCCGGTTGAAACTGCAAAGGATAAGGTTTCATGGTCAAGTCCCTGCTTTCAATGAATTGGTATGATTGCGGTCGGGGCGCTGATCGTCGGGTCGAAGGCTGCAGGATGTCCCCGGGAATTGCGGAATAATCGTTTGTAATCGAAATTCGAATCTAGCGCTTCTCCACCGCTATGACATATGGAGGATTGTTGAGCGCGTTGAGAAACCGGTAGCATAGCGACTGGAACTCGCTCTGCGGCAGCTGCACGGCCCATTGCTGCACGGCTTCCGCTTCCTCGGCCCCGCCTTCGTGGCCGGGATACAGTACGACGGTTACAATGCCTCCTTTGCGAAGGAGGGTCAGAGCGGCGGTCAGCGCCGGCAGGGTGGAGGCCGCCGTCGTAATGGTCGCGTGATCGCCTCCCGGCAAATAGCCGAGATTGAACATCACCGCTCCCACTTGGCCGTGCAAGCTTGCGTCGATATGATCGAGCATGCGTTCATGCGAGGAGCAAACGAGCGAGACGCTCTCAGCCGTTCCCAAGCCCGACTCCCGCAGCCTTTCCTGTGCTTTAGCCAGGGCAGCCTCTTGGATATCGAAGCCGTAAACGCGACCTGCCGCGCCTGTCAGCTTAGCCAGAAACAGCGTGTCCACGCCGTTGCCGACAGTTGCGTCGACCGCCGTTTCGCCGGAGCGCAGACGTTCCTCCACAAGCTTATGCGCACAGCTTAATACGGATAAAAAACCCATTCCTGTACCTCCGAAACTCACTTTTTGCTAAGGCGCCCATGTAACCAGCTGCGGCTGCGGAGTCCAGAGCTTCCCTTGCCACGTGTCGCGGCGCTTCAATTCATCGTCGATGGCGTTGAGCACTTCCCACTTTTTGAGACTCCACATCGGGCCGATCAGCAGATTGCGCGGGGCGTCGCCGGTCAGACGGTGCACGATCATTTCCGGAGGCAGCAGCTCCAGCGTATCGACAATGAGCTTTACGTATTCGTCCTGCTCCAGAAAGCGCAGCAGCCCCGCCTCGTATTGCTTGACCATGGGCGTTTTGCGCATGAGGTGCAGCAGGTGGATTTTAATGCCCTGCACATCCATTCGCGCTACGGCCCGGCCGGTTTCCAGCATCATGTCGTGCGTTTCTTGCGGAAGTCCGTAAATGATGTGCGCGCACGTCCGGATGTTATGCTTGCGCAGCTTTTCGACCGCATCGAGATAGCACTGGGTGTCGTGCGCCCGGTTGATGAGTGTCGAAGTCGATTCGTGTACCGTTTGCAGGCCCATCTCGACCCACAAATATGTCCGCTCGTTTAGCTCGGCGAGGTATTCGACGACATCGTCGGGCAAACAGTCGGGACGGGTGGCGATGGACAACCCGACGACGCCGGGCTGCTGCAAAATAAGCTCGTAGTATTCGCGGAGCTCCTCAACGGGAGCGTAGGTGTTGGTATAGGCTTGGAAATAACCGATATATTTCGCGTCCGGCCATTTTTTATGCTGGAGATCCCGGATGCTGTTGAATTGGGTAACCAGATCGTCTCGGCGGCTTCCGGCAAAATCGCCCGATCCCCGCGCACTGCAAAACGTACAGCCCCCGGCAGCGATGGAGCCGTCCCTGTTCGGGCATGTAAAGCCGGCATCCAGCATGACCTTGAACACCTTGGTCTGGAAATGCCCGCGCATTTCGTAATTCCATGTATGAAATCGTTTGTCGGCCCACAGCATCGGCTGGGATTCGTTCGGTTGAAGCATAACTTACTTCCTTTCTAATATAACCTTCATTATATATAGCAGACGCTTAGGTCATTGGAGTGATTCGGCTACAGGCGTTTTCCCCATAGATTGTAAATCGAGCTCACTTGCTATTTTAACGAAAAGCGGCCCAAAAAGCGACAGCCTCCGCGCCGACCTCCCTTCCAGCAATCATGACGGTTATTTTATTGGCCGGAGCCAACAATAACGTTGCGCAATTTAAATTCTTTTCTTATTGAGAAAGGGGACATGCCGCGTGAAAAAGCTTCGTTTATGGAGCGCCGCCGTTGTAGTTGCTTCCTTGTTTGCGGGATCTCAAGCCGCTTACGCGAACACGGGCACGAATACCGGGACTGACACAGGCGCGGATACCGGCCTTCATTTAATGGGCAAGCCCGGAAATGCGATAGGTACGCCTGCGCCGGGCAATCCGCCGGGCAATTCTCAAATGATGAACAAGCCGTCATCGGATACCGGCATTTACAGCAATACCGGCAATGTGTACGACACGACCCGCGTGTACGGTCCGAATCCTACGGGTACGCCGAATGCGGCGTACAGGATGCAATCGACGACGACGCTAGACCCGAATCTGGGCAAAACGGCGCCGTATCCAGCGGTCAATACGCCTCAGCCGAACAATTACGGGAAGGGCAAGTACAATATGAACGGCTATCAGATGCAGGCGGCGCCGAACCGGAATTTCAACTGGGGCTGGCTTGGCTTGCTCGGTTTGTTCGGTCTTGCGGGTATGCGCAGCCGGGGACGGGATTACGACGACGCCAAATAAGGATTGCCTCCACACCCCTCTGCCTGAACGGAGGGGTGTTTTTCGCGTATTCCGGAGGCTGTCGGCGAGGCATGGCCGAAATCCGTTTGGCGCATCCTATTGCTAACGGAACGATCCGCCGTAAAAACGTTTGTTTTTACAATCTCAGAAAAATGTACCTCCGCTGGTTGTTCGATTTTTCGGTATACGTCTGGCGCCAAATATCGCCGAAAGGCGTTTTTTCTTGGCTTTTTCGCTTGCAAAACCTAACATGATGTGTTAAATTGAAAGTGAGAAAAATCAAGGGTTTCCAGCTTATACGCACCAGAATTCGACGTTCTAAAATAACCGATGAGGTGAGTGCTATGAATACCCAAGTTACCATTCCGCAAGGCGAAGAAATGATAACGGTTAAACTTTCGGTCAAAGAAGCCATCGCATTGAGCGGCGTACGTTTTAACCAGCAACCGAAGCTCGCGGCGGACGCCAGGAAGAAGCTCAAGAAAGCGCTTGAGCACGAAATGCTTCCCGCATCGGACAGCATTCACTTTCACACGTTAGAAATGTAACCCGAACATTCCTATATTTTCAGGAAACCCTGCCTATCGGCGGGGTTTCTTTTTACCTGCGGACAGTTGTATAATCGAACTGGTTTGTACATGTTGGAACGAAATGTGGGGGATCGCCGTGAGACTACGTGGCAGAAAAGGAATACGCGAAGATATCGAAAGTCAGCCGGAACTGGTTGTTTTGAGTCCTCAGGACTATAAAGGGAAATGGTCGTCGTTTTTTGGCAACGACAACCCGATTCACGTCGAGCTTGGCATGGGCAAAGGGAAATTCATAAGCGAGATTAGCCGCAATAATCCGCAATTCAATTATATCGGCGTTGACATGTATGACGAGCTGATGCGCAAGGCGAGTGAAAAAGCGCGCGCAGCGCATGGCGTCGAAGAAGGCAAATTACCCAATTTGGCGATTGCGCTGTTTAATATCGAAAAGCTGGAGGACGTGTTCGCGCCGGACGAGCTTTCGCGCATTTATCTTAATTTCAGCGATCCGTGGCCGAAGAAAAAGCATGCGAGGCGCAGGCTCACGCACGCGAATTTTGTCAATAAATACAAAAGCGTCCTGAACGCGGAGGGCGAGATTCATTTTAAAACGGACTCCCGCACGCTGTTCGAGTTTTCGCTCAATTCGTTCGCCGACATGGGGCTTCGCATGCGCAATATCGCACTTGATTTGCATGCGGAGGAACGCCGCGAGGATCTCGTGCTGACGGAATACGAATCCAAATTCATTGGACGGGGCATGCCGATTTACCGCGTGGAGGTCGTGATCGGGCAGGCGGCATACGACAAGCATTTGCGCGCCCTGGAGGAAGCAAACAAGCGTCAGGCTCTGGAACCCGAAGAACCGGACACGGAGCAGGACGAAGATTAGAAGCATGCCAAAAACGCCGTCATCCTTATCGGATGGCCGGCGTTTTTCTTTTTTAGCCGATCAGCATGGAGGCGAACATTGCGGCGGCGGAGCCGATCGCCGCTCCTGCGGCGCAATCGGACGGATAATGCAAACCGAGATACACGCGGGACAGGGCAACCAGACAGGCAAGCGGGACGAGGAGAAAGCCAAGCGGCGGAAACAGCAGGACGAACGGCATGACGACTGCGAATATGGCTGTCGAATGGCCGGACGGAAACGAGTGGTCGCTCAGCGGATTGCGGCAAATGTTCGTGTCCGGAAGCACCATATAAGGACGTAGCCGCGGGTATTTTTTCTTGATGAAGGCAACCGGCAGATGACTCGCCGCAAGCGCGGCGGCGCTCTGCCAGGCGGCCAGCCGCCAATCTCCCGATGCGAATAAGGCGATGGCCAGCGTGACGATGATGGTAGCGGTGGCTCCGCCCAGATGGGTCAGCCGGACGAAAGCATAATCGAGCGCGGCATGGCGGCTCTTATGGTTAACCAGACGAAACAACTGCGTCTCATGATGCTGCAGCCAGTGGACGACTCGGCTAATCGGAAACACCTCCTGAATCGATTCTTTCTTCACTCGTTGCTTTCGGTAATTAGTGGGAGATAGGCATACCGGCAGGCTTGCGGGTACGTGTTTATCTTACCTCGCGAATGTTAAGGCAGTGTCAACCGGATGCGCAATTTTATTCAAAACCCGATGATGCCGGGGAGGGTGCTGCCGCTATTCTATATAGGGCGCTTGGCCCGCCTCCGGGAAAGCGTCCGGGAACGAATGGCCTATTTTTCGATAGCCGATGCGCCATCCGGGCGAATGACGGATCGCCGCGCGACGGACCCTTATCCGTACCCTTTCGCGAAAAGGTATAAAGAGATTGCAACATTTCGCTGCCTTGATTCGTACAAGGTATTGAGCCGGGCATTTATGCGCGGCTGCGGGGCTGCACGTTTTTCCTTTGGGCTTGTAGGCAATGCCGTGCTGGTGACGATGGCCGGGAACGGCCGCAATCGGGCTGCTGCCGGGGGAGCGGCATACGATTGCATAAGGTGCCGGCGTATTTTTCGCTGGACTTTGCAAACTTATACGGTTTTCGCAAGGGATCCATGATGATGAACGGCTGCTTGTCCTCGCGTGCTGTACAGAACGGAACAGTCGTGAAAGCACATTTTTCATGCCTGCTGGATAGCTTTTGCGAGGTGTCGGGAATCCTAGAACAGAAACGTCCGCCTCTTACCGTAACGATTTCGTCTATGCAGGTGTCATTTGTTTTGTCCACATCAGTTGATTATAATAAGACCGGATCATGAAAAATGATGAAAACGCGACTTAATCGAGGTTGAACGCAAGAACTTACGCAAAAGTACGATTGTTTTCACGAGATTAAAGCCGATCCGGCGATCCATCGTCTTTTCAGGGTTTTGACAAATTGCCTTAAACAAGGGAAAATCAATCTCGGCGTTATTTTCATTTTATGTTTTCATAACCAAGACTAACCGAATTATCCATACAGAGAGAAAAAGGGTAAAAGTAAAAAAGGGGGTTTTTGCATGTTGGACAACATCTTTTTCGTCCTGCAGATCGTGCTTGCTTCCATTGGCGTGTACCAGCTTATCATGACGTTTTTCGGATGGTACCGTAACAAGAGGAAAGCGGAGTTCGAACCGCAGAAGTCATTCGCCATTCTGGTAGCCGCTCACAACGAGGAAGAAGTCGTCGGCGCGCTGCTGGAAAACCTGAAAAAGCTTGATTATCCGAAAGAGCTTTACGACGTATTCGTCATTTGCGACAACTGTACGGACAAGACGGCGGAAATTTCCCGCAGTCACGGCGTGTATGCTTACGAGCGCCACAACAAAAATTTGCGAGGCAAAGGGTACGCCATCGAATGGATGCTGAAAGAGCTTTGGAAGCTGCCGCGTACATACGACGCTGTCGTTATGTTCGACGCCGACAATCTCACGAATGACGATTACCTGCGCCATATGAACAATGATTTGTGCTCGGGTTCCAGAGTCATTCAAGCGTATCTCGATACCAAAAATCCGCACGATTCGTGGATCACGTCCGCGTACGCGATCACGTACTGGTACTGCAACCGTCTGTGGCAGCTGCCGCGCACGAACCTGAAGCTGGCCAGCTATCTCGGCGGCACGGGCATGTGCTTCGACGCTTCTCTGCTTAAAGAAATGGGCTGGGGCGCGACAAGCCTCGTCGAGGATTTGGAGTTTACGATGCGCTGCGTACAGCGGGGCATTAATCCGGTATTCAACTACGATGCTAAAGTTTACGACGAGAAGCCGCTTACGTTCAGTGCTTCCGCCAGACAGCGTCTGCGCTGGATGCAAGGGCATTTCGACGTAGCGAGACGCTATTTCTTCCCGCTGCTATGGCAGGGGATCAGAGAGCGCAGCTGGGCCAAAATCGATACGGCCATTTATGCGGCCAACGTATACAACCTGTTTATCAGCTCCATCGTCAGCATCATTCTCTGGATTGACGTTGCATTTCCGGGCGCGCCGGTGTTCAAGTCGCTCTTCCAGGTATCGCCGTTCTTGTTCATGTTCATTTCCGTGGCAAGCTACGTGCAATTCCCTTTAGCGCTCATCATCGAGAAAGCGCCGCTCAAGTCCTACCGCTACCTGCTGCTGTATCCGGTATTCCTGCTTTCGTGGTGGCCGATTACGTTCTATGCGTTCTTCACGCAAAACAACAAGCAATGGAGCCATACGAAGCATACGCGCGTCATCCGTTTGGAAGACGTGAAGACCAAGCAAGCGAGCTAATGCGTCTTCGCTGAGGCGGAGCGCTCTTGAAACTGCCGGTGCAAGCCGGCAGTTTTTGTTTGAAGCTCGGAAACGTGCAGACATCGCGGCATGTTCGATTTTCGGCGACTTTGCCTGAACGTATGCTCCTAAGAGCGAAGCCGATTCTCCTTTCCGCCGTTCGATTTTGTTTGTGTTGACAATGCGGGATGATGATGGTAAACTGTTTCAGTACTACGAAAAAGCAGAGGCGCCCGCTTCTCACCTGACCGACTGACGTTGGCTGGTATGGATCCATAACATCATCAATCTCGACTTTTGATGCGATCTTGGAAGATGTGGGCTGAAGAAGCTTACATCTTTTTTTAGTTGTCAAATATATCGAGGAGGTGGCAGGTTATCAGTAAAGATCATTTAATCAACGATGAGATCCGTGTCAAGGAGGTTCGCCTGATCGGGGCAGACGGGGAGCAGCTCGGCATTAAGCCGATTCGCGAAGCTATGCAGATCGCACTCGATGCAAGCCTTGACCTTGTCAACGTCGCTCCAACGGCTAAACCGCCTGTATGCCGCATCATGGACTACGGTAAATTCCGGTACGAGATGCAGAAGAAAGAAAAAGAAGCCCGTAAAAACCAAAAGATTGTCGAGCTCAAAGAAGTGCGCTTCAGCGCGACGATCGACGAGCACGACTTCCAAACAAAGCTTCGCAACGTTCTGAAGTTCCTGAACGAAGGCGACAAAGTAAAATGCTCCGTACGTTTCCGCGGACGGGAAATCACCCATGCCGAAATCGGCAGAAGAGTGCTTGAGCGCGTTTCGAAGGAAGCGGCAGAGCTTTGCAACGTCGAGCGCATGCCGAAGCTGGAAGGCCGAAGCATGATCATGATTTTGCAGCCTAAGCAACAGTAATCAGCCGCGATGCCGGGCACCGGCAGCCGGATTGGGCTTTACCGACAGGCATTACTTCATTTTCAAGGAGGACAAATCACCATGCCAAAAATGAAAACTCACCGTGGCGCCGCAAAGCGTTTTTCCAAAACGGGCACCGGTAAAATCAAAAGAAGCCACGCCTTCAAACGCCACATTCTCGAGAAAAAATCTCCTGGACGCAAGCGCGCACTGGGCAAATCGGCTATCATGGCCAAAGGCGACGTAAAACGCATCGAGCAAATGATCGTTTACATGAAGTAGTCATCTTCTTGTAAAGCGGATCTTCTAAACAGCAGGGAACGCCGATGGGTGCCGGTTAACGTGCGACGCAGGCGGTAACCAATAATTCAATATTTTCAGGAGGCTGAACACTATGGCAAGAGTAAAAGGCGGGTTTGTCACTCGTCGTCGTCATAAAAAGATTTTGAAGCTGGCAAAAGGTTATTTCGGTTCGAAGCATCGCCTGTTTAAAACGGCAAATCAGCAAGTGCTGAAATCCCTGATGTACGCATACCGGGATCGCCGTACGAAAAAACGCGACTTCCGCAAACTGTGGATCGCGCGTATCAACGCTGCAGCACGCATCAACGGCTTGAGCTACAGCAAGTTCATGCACGGCTTGAAGCTGTCGGGCATCGACGTTAACCGCAAAATTTTGGCTGATCTCGCCGTAACGGATGCGAAAGCATTCGCCGACCTGGCAACGGCAGCTAAAACCAAAGTGAACGCTTAATCGCGATTGCACAGCGTCCTTTCGGACGCTTTAAAGACCCTCTTGTCCGCTCACAGCGGGCGTGGGGGTCTTTTTTTGCAATTGGCGCACCTACGTTCCGCCTGCCCATGCAGGAGTACATTTATTTTTAGTCCGTGGAATACCTTCTTGCGGCCGGAAATATATAATTACTGGAAGTGAAAATTGTGTGAAGCGGGGAAATTCCTGCACGGTATCTGCTTTCCAGGGGTTTGACGGTCTCCATTCCACGTCGAAATCGCGGAGAGGATCATTCGGCACCACGTTAAAGGGTTGACGAACCGCCGTAAACTGCATATAATAATCCTTAATTATTCTTTCTAAACGTTATCGGCAATGACGAGGACGAAGCACTAAGGGCTCTTATGTTCCAGAGAGTGTTCGGATCAGCTGAAACCGACGCCTTAATCCCTTATTCGCGAGCTCACCTCTGAGCTGTTTCCTTGAACAGCAGACGCAACTGTAATTGCGGCTGGTCATTAGGGGAAATCGGAGTGGCACACGTTACCGTGCTTTAGGTTGCAGGCAGGCTGTGTGCCGTACTGCATACTTATTAAGGTTATGTGCTGCGAGGCGCATAACAAATTCGGGTGGTACCACGGAAGCTACATCCCTTTCGTCCCTTCGATGCCTTTTGGCATGCGGGACGGAAGGGATTTTTTATTTTTTGCCGTCCGATTGGAAACGCAAGGATCAATGGTTTCGTTAATTTTTGAGGGGAGGGTTCAGGATGAGTGTTCAAAGTCCGACGAAAGTACTGAAAGAAGAACTGAAAGAGAAACTGATGAAGCCCGATTACATCTCCGGTTCGGAAATTTTGCTTCGCAGCCTGCTGCTGGAAGGTGTAGATTGCGTGTTCGGTTATCCGGGCGGCGCGGTGCTATTCATCTATGACGCCATGCATGGCAATCCGGATTTCCATCACCTGCTGACCCGCCATGAGCAGGGCGCGATTCATGCGGCTGACGGGTACGCCAGAACGACAGGAAAGGTGGGCGTCTGTATCGCGACTTCCGGTCCGGGGGCAACCAACCTGGTAACGGGGATTGCGACCGCCTACATGGATTCGGTACCGCTCGTGGTCATTACCGGAAACGTAGCGACATCATTGATCGGAACCGATGCCTTTCAAGAAGCGGATATCGTCGGCATCACGATGCCGATCACGAAGCACAGCTACTTGGTTCGCGACGTCGAGGAGCTGCCGCGGATCATTCACGAAGCGTTCCATATCGCCAACACGGGCCGTAAAGGACCGGTGCTGATCGATATTCCGAAGGACGTTTCGGCTCACAAAACGACGTTTAAGCCCGTGCAAAGCGTAAGCGTGCGCGGCTATAACCCGACCGTGGATCCGAATAAGCTGCAAGTAGACAAAATGCTCAAGCTGATCCAGGAATCCGAGCGTCCGGTCATCCTGGCCGGAGGCGGGGTCGTTTATGCGGATGCTAGCGAGGAGCTTCTGGAGTTCGTCAACAAAACGCAGATTCCGGTTACGACGACGCTGCTGGGCCTCAGCGGCTTCCCAAGCGGCCACGAGCTGTGGATGGGGATGCCGGGCATGCACGGGACGTATACGGCGAACAAGTCGATCCAGAGCGCGGATCTGCTGATCTCGATCGGCGCACGCTTCGACGATCGCGTGACGGGCAAGCTGAGCGGCTTCGCGCCGAAAGCGAAAATCGTCCATATCGACATCGATCCGGCGGAGATCGGCAAGAACGTCGAAACGCTTATCCCGTGCGTAGGCGACGTCAAGCACGTGCTGCAATACGCGAATACGAAAGCACAGCCGGCGAAGTCGGAGGAGTGGATCGCGCAGATTCAAGAAAGCATGCGCCAGTATCCTTACTCCTATAAGGACTCGGAAACCGAACTGAAGCCGCAATACGTAATCGAGATGATTAACGAAACGACGAAGGGCGACGCGATCGTCACAACGGACGTCGGCCAGCATCAAATGTGGGCGGCCCAGTATTACCGTTTCAACCGTCCTCGCTCGTGGGTCACATCGGGCGGTCTGGGCACAATGGGCTTCGGCTTCCCGTCGGCGATCGGCGCGCAAATGGGCAATCCGGATAAGCTGGTCGTCTCGATCAACGGCGACGGCGGGATGCAGATGTGCTCGCAGGAGCTGGCGATCTGCGCCATCAACAACATTCCGGTCAAGATCGTCGTCATCAACAACCAGGTGCTCGGCATGGTGCGTCAATGGCAGGAGCTCATTTACGACAACCGTTACAGCCATATCGATTTGGCGGGCAGCCCGGACTTCGTGAAGCTTGCCGAAGCGTACGGCGTGAAGGGGCTTCGCGCGTCGAACAAGGAAGAGGCGCAGCGCGCATGGCAGGAAGCGATGGATACGCCGGGACCGGTGCTGGTCGAATTCGTCGTACGCAAGGATGAGAACGTCTATCCGATGGTGGCGCAAGGCAGCACGATCGATGAGATGATCATGGGGGATGCGGAATGAACATGAGAAGACATACGATTTCCGTTCTGGTGAACAACCAGCCGGGCGTGCTGCAACGGGTTTCCGGCCTGTTCGGCCGCCGCGGCTTCAATATCGAGAGCATTACGGTAGGCGCTTCGGAGGAGCACGGCTTGTCGCGGATGGTTATCGTGACGACGGGCGACGACCGGACGCTCGAGCAAGTGTCGAAGCAATTGTATAAGCTCGTCGACGTCATTAAAGTCGTCGACTTGAGCGCCAACCCGATGGTAGCCCGCGAACTCGCGCTGATCAAAATCAGCGCGGTTCCGGCGCAGCGTCCGGAAATTCTCGGCATCGTCGAGACGTTCCGCGCGGCCGTCGTCGATATCGGGCCGCACTCGCTTGTCGTGCAAGCGGTAGGCGACACGGACAAAATCGACGCGATGGCCGAGCTGCTTAAGCCATACGGCATTCGCGAGTTTTCACGCACCGGCGTAACGGCAATGACGCGCGGGTAACCCCGCAAACTAGCCATAATAAATACGTTATGATTCCCGCGTGAGCGGGGGTTTGAGCGAGCGGCGCGACGGCTTGTCCGCGCAAGGCTCTTCCCGGTAAACGAAAGGCATCGTTCCGTCGTTCAAACGCCCGCTCACAGGGTTTTAAATCAAAGGAGGATATCATTCCATGGCAGTAACATTGTACTACGAAAAAGATTCAGACCTTAGCGTTCTTCAAGGTAAAACAATCGCAATCATCGGCTACGGCAGCCAAGGCCATGCCCAAGCGCAAAACCTGCGCGACAGCGGCCTTAAAGTCATCATCGGTCTCCGCAAAGGACGTTCGTGGGATCAAGCGGTTAACGACGGCTTCGAAGTTTACTCCGTTGCGGACGCGGCTTCCCAAGCGGATCTCGTACAAATCCTGATGCCGGACGAAACGCAAGCAAAAGTATACAACGAAGAAATCCAGCCGAACCTGAAAGCCGGCGCTTCGATCGTTTTCTCCCACGGCTTCAACGTTCACTTCGGACAAATCAACCCTTCGGCCGATAAAGACGTATTCCTGGTTGCTCCGAAATCGCCGGGCCACATGGTTCGCCGCGTATTCGTAGAAGGCTTCGGCGTACCTGGACTTATCGCGGTACACCAAGACGCTTCCGGCAAAGCGAAAGAAATCGGTCTCGCTTATGCAAAAGGCATCGGTTGTACGCGTGCAGGCGTTATCGAAACTTCTTTCAAAGAAGAAACCGAAACCGACTTGTTCGGCGAACAAGCCGTATTGTGCGGCGGCGCATCCGCGCTCGTTAAAGCAGGCTTCGAAACGCTTGTCGAAGCTGGCTACGCTCCTGAGATGGCTTACTTCGAGTGCTTGCACGAGCTGAAGCTGATCGTTGACCTGATGTACGAAGGCGGCCTCGCTTCGATGCGCCACTCGATCTCCAACACAGCTGAGTACGGAGACTACGTTACCGGACCTCGCATCGTGACCGAAGAAACGAAGAAAGAAATGAAACGCGTTCTCGAAGATATCCAACAAGGTAAATTCGCTCGCGACTTCATCCTCGAGAACCAATCGAATCGTGCGTTCCTGACGGCTACACGCCGCAGAGAAGCCGAGCATCCGATTGAAGTTGTCGGCGGACAACTGCGTGAATTGATGCACTGGATCAAGAAGTAAGACAAGAACTATCCGCATACAGTAATAGGGATGCGGTCTTATAGGTAGGATGCGGGGAATATATCCGAACGCCGATCGCTGGCGGGTGGTATGTTCCCTGCTCTTTAACGAGAGCATAACCAAGCAGGAGGTGACAGGGATGAGGAAGATCTATATTTTCGATACGACGCTGCGTGACGGGGAGCAATCGCCCGGGGTCAACCTGAATACCCAGGAAAAGGTGGAAATCGGCCTCCAGCTGGAGAAGCTCGGCGTAGACCGGATCGAAGCCGGTTTTCCTGCGGCGTCTCCAGGAGACTTGGCCGCGGTTAACGCGGTTGCGCGCTCGGTTAAGAACGCTACGATTATCGGCTTGGCGCGTTCGCGCGAAAAGGATATCGATGCGGTGTACGAAGCGCTTAAGGGTGCGCAGGATCCTTGCCTGCACGTGTTTTTGGCCACCTCGCCCATTCACCGGAAGCATAAGCTGCGGATGGAGAAGCAGCAAGTATTGGAAACCGCGGAAGCGGCAATCAAATACGCCAAAAAATATTTCAGCAAGATCGAGTTTTCCGCCGAGGATGCAGGGCGTACCGAGCTCGATTTTCTCTGCGAAGTAACGGAGCTTGCGATTCGCACCGGCGCTACGGTCGTCAACATTCCGGATACGGTCGGCTACATGAATCCTAGCGAGTACGGCAACATTTTCAAGACGCTCAAGGAAAACGTAAAGGGCATCGAGAAAATCCAGCTTAGCGCGCATTGCCACGACGACCTCGGAATGGCGACGGCGAACGCGCTGGCCGCTATCCTGAACGGCGCCGATCAAATCGAGGGCACTATCAACGGCATCGGCGAACGCGCGGGCAATACGTCGATCGAGGAAGTCGTCATGGCTCTCGAAACGAGATCCGAGTTCTTCCAAGCGAAATCGTCCCTGGTGCTGAACGAGATCTACCGTACGAGCCGTTTGGTCAGCAAGCTGACGGGCATGGTCGTGCCGGGCAACAAGGCGATCGTCGGGGCGAATGCTTTTGCCCACGAATCCGGCATTCACCAAGACGGCATGCTGAAGGAAAAAACGACATACGAAATCATGTCGCCGGAAACGATCGGCCTCAAGGAAAGCAAGCTGGTGCTCGGCAAGCACTCCGGACGCCATGCGTTCCGCGAGAAGCTGACGGATCTCGGCTATGAGCTGAACGACGAGCAGGTCAACGCGGCGTTCGCGAAGTTCAAGGACTTGGCGGACAAGAAGAAGGACGTATCCGACGAGGATATCCGTGCACTGATCGAAGAGAAGCTGGTTTCCACGCCGGATGTATTCGTACTGGAGACGATTCAAGTTTCGTACGGCAACCAATCCGTGCCTTCCGCTACCGTGCGTATTCATACGGCGGAAGGAAACGTGCTGGAGGAAGCGGCGATCGGCAACGGCTCGGTCGATGCGATCTACAAGGCGATCGACAAGGCGTCGCAGGAAGAAGTCGAGCTTGACGATTATTCGATCAAGTCGGTTACCCACGGCAAAGACGCTCTCGGTGAAGTGCATGTCGTGCTCAAACAAGGCGACTATTCGGTTCAAGGCCGCGGCGTCAGCACCGATATTTTGGAAGCGAGCGCCAAAGCGTATATCGATGCGCTGAACAGGCTGATCGACAAGCGCAAGACAGGCTCGACGCGCCGCGACAGCAGCGTGACACTAATATAAACGGTTAAGGCTGCCGGGGATCCCGGCAGCCTTTTATTGTAAGTTCTTTCCGCCGGACACCCCCTACTCCTTTGCAGCAGCGTGTTATAGCCGGCCACTTTCTCATTGCAAGCAGGCTCCCGGAACGCCACGGCAGCCTTTTTGGGATGAGAAAGGGAGAAATCGACAATCGCCCGAACATCGGGTACAATGAGCACAAAAAGGACATGGACAAGACGGGGAGGAAGCGCGATGAGCAATCGGTTAACCGGGAAAGTCGTGGTCATTACGGGGGCATCCAGCGGCATCGGAGCGCTAATGGCGGAAGGTGTAGCACGGGAGGGCGGGATACCCGTCCTGATGGCGAGATCGACGGACAAGCTGGAGCAGGTGGCCTCCCGCATGAACGGAGAGTTCGGCATCCATCGGCTCGACGTGACATCGACGGAGCAAGTCTATACGGTGATGGAAGCGGTGCTGGCCAAGTACGGGAAGATCGACGTTCTCGTCAACAACGCGGGCTACGGCGTATTTGAGACGCTCGAGAAAGCGGATTTGGGGACGATTGAGGATATGATGGACGTCAACTATATGGGGACGGTACGCTGCACGAAAGCGGTGCTGCCCGCGATGCTGAAGGCGGGGAGCGGCCATATCGTCAATATCGCGTCGATGGCCGGCAAGATCGGCTCCGCCAAGTCGAGCGGCTATTCGGCGACGAAGCACGCCGTCCTTGGCTTTACGAACTGTATCAGGCAGGAGCTGCTGCGCTCCGGCATCGCGGTTACGGCCGTTAATCCCGGGCCGATCGATACGCCTTTCTTCGACCGGGCGGATCCGAGCGGGCAATACGCCAGCAGCGTCAAATGGTTCATGCTGCGTCCCGAACGCGTGTCGGAGGCTGTCATAACGGCGATCGTCAAGAGGAAGGCGGAGATCGACCTGCCGCTCATGGCGGCGGCAGGTATCCGCTTGTATCAGCTACTCCCGCGGGTGTTCGACCGGGTAGCCCACAAGATGCTGAACAAAAAGTAAATGACTCCGCAAGCGAGGAGGAGTTCAAGCGGACTCGCAGCAGCTTGCAGGGAGTAGTCCGGCCGGAAAAAAACAGGCGCAAACGCAGAGTCTATTCGGACTCGGCATTTGCGCCTGTTTTGGCCTTCAGCGCGGCATTCAAATCGCGGATTTCTTCGAACAATCGGCGAATGTCGGCTTTCCCTTCGGGATGCGTTTGGTTCCAATGGCTGGCCAGGGCGGGCATCGTCTTGTGGATCTGGTTATAGAGGGCCCACTTTTTCACTTTCGCGATCATGTCGGGAGAAGTATCGCCGGTCAGCAGCTCCGCGTATTTCTCGAGAAGCGCTTCAAATTGATCGTCCACCGGGTTGCTCATCGGGAAGACTCCTTTCTAAAGCCGGATAATGTTTATAGGTATGTATGGGGGCGCGATGCCTTGGGATGCTAGTTACTAGTCTAGCGAACCGCTTAAAGGATGTCAAAATTGCCTATGCAGGACGTCTTATAACGCAAATTTGCAACTATATGCAATAATCTTGCATAAGAATACTTGCTCTGGCGCAATATTTGGCCTAATATGGAAATTGATGCCGTCTATGCTTGTCGATTTTTTGGAGGTCTTTTATGCCAAGCCAATTGGTTCTGATGTTCTCATCCGATTTCCATGCGTTTCCGCTCGCATTGCAGCAGCAAGTATATCACGAGTTCTATAAAATGGTATACCCGATGGTCTACGGTATCGTCAGGGATCACGGGCTTACGGAGGATCTTATCCAAGAATCGTTTATGCGCGTCATGCGCAAAGCGGATCAGCTCCAGGAAGCGGACAAGCTGGAGTGGTGGTTGAAAGTGCTTACAAGAAACGTGACTCTAAACTATTTGCGTAAAATCAAACGGAATCGCGATGAGCTGGAGTCGGAAGGCGTTTTTGTCACGAGAGAAATTGCCAGTACCGCTATGGAGGTGCCGGTCGAGCAAGAAGTGGAAGCGCGCATGATGAAAGAAGCGATATCCAAATATTTATTCAAGCTAAAGCCGGAGCATAGGCAAATTATCGAGCTGAGGTGGATGCACCAGCTCTCCTACAAGGAAATCGGATTGATTCTGAACTTGTCGGAAGAAGTCGTCCGGCAGAAGCTGTTCCGGGCAAGAGAAAGCATTCGGAAGCGTCTGAAGGAAGATTGGGGAATCGAGCATGGCTCCTGACAAGTTCGACCGCATGTTCGACGAAGCGTTCGACGCCGCCGTAAGAGAGAGCCAGCGCACCTCCATACCTTCTCCCGATCCGTCATGGGAACGTATTCGCCGGCTGCTCGAAGCACAAAAAAAGCGGAGTGCGCTGATACGCAAATTTTCCATGCTGGGAGCGATCGTCGCTTCGCTGCTGATCGGAGCGCTGCTTTTCGGCCAAGCGCAGGTCACGGACGCTTTTCAGCCGTTTACGAAGTTTTTCAAGGACGATGCGCTTTCTTTCTTTAAAGGCGTTTCGGAGCCTACGGGCGCCGAAGCGCTGACGGCTCCGCCTCCTACGGAGGAGAACGCTCCGCCCGGGAACGCCGCCGTATCGTCAGGGGGAAGCGCGGAACAGAAGATTACGGTGTATTCGCTGGAGGAAGCCAAAAAGCTGTCGCGCATCCCCGTATTCCAGCCGGCGTTAGTGCCGGAAGGCTACAAGCTTTCGTACATTTATTTGTTTATGGATAAAAGCAAGCAAGTATCGAGGGTCTATCAGCGGTACGAGAACGACGAAGGCAAATACTACCGGTTCGAGCAAACCAACCAGTCGCTGGATTCATGGCTGACGCATTTTTTTAATAAAGAAAACAGCAAGCTGGAGGATGTTACGATCGGCGATGAGAAGGCCAAAAAAATGACAGACCCCAAGGGCAAGCTCACACTGATCTGGACATATGCAGCCGGTACCGTAAGTTTAAGCGGAAATACCGAGAACAGCGTCCTTATGGAGCTTGTCGGTATAAACAAATAAACGGGGGAGCCATCCGGCTCCCCCTTGCTTTCTTTTCCCGCAGGTTAATTGATAAGACCGGCCGTGCCGGTTACGACGCCTGATTCGTATGTGCCCAGATGGCTGACGTAATGAAGGCTGACAATGCGGTAGTAGTAGCCCGTGCTGACCGGGACGACTTTGCTGCCCGCGTGATAAGCGGTGTAGTTGGCGATGTAATAGCCGCTGGTGTCGTAGTTGACCCAGGAGGTTCCGTTCCATCTTTGAAGAGTAAGCTGAACGCCTACCGTCTCCGCATTTACGGTTGAGAACGTGGCGCCGCTCATGTCGATGCTTCCATTATGCAGGTTGGACAGAAGATTGTTGCCGTCTTCCAAATAAATATGGCTGGGATCAAAGGAAAAAGGTTGAATGCCGCCGTCCGTACGTTGGGCGGGAGTGCGGATGAGTTTCCCTGCATCCGGATTCTCGGGCGGAGGAGGCGTTAACGCGCCGTTCTCGTATGGAGCCGAGGGGGCGGAAGCGGAAACCGTAACGGCGGACATCATGCTGATGATGAGCGCTAGCATGAGGATTATTGCTCTTTTGGCGCTTAAAGCTTTCAACATAGGTAAATCTCCCCTTTGCAAATGATTTTTATAGGTCTTTCACTGATATAGACAAGCGGCGAATCGACTGTATTACGGTACCATTTGTCAGGTTTTGAAATAAATTGAACGAATGTGCGGAATTGGCGGGGCTGGCTTCCGGCGGCATTTGTGATCGGTCGGGCAGTGGCATATAATAGAATCACTTTGACCCCACCGAACATAAGGAAAAGAGGATGTACATGTCTGAAAATTTTGAGACTTTATCCATACATGAAGGTTTGGCCCGGAAACTGCGGGAACGCGGCATCGAGGAGCCGACCCCTATTCAAGCGGAGGCAATTCCGCCCATTCTGGCCGGAAAGGACGTCGTAGCCCAATCTCAAACCGGAACGGGCAAGACGCTAGCCTATGCGCTGCCGATCGTCCAAAAGCTGGATCCGGAGCTTAAGAAGCTGCAGGCGCTCGTCATTGTGCCGACGCAGGAGCTCGGCATGCAGATCGCCGCAGTGCTGGACGATTTGACAGCTGGGACGGGGCTTGTCGCCCAAACGCTCATCGGCGGCGCTTCGCTGCAGCGGCAGCTGGATAAGCTGAAGCTTCATCCTCAGGTCGTTGTCGGAACGCCGGGACGCGTGCTGGAAGTGCTGAGACTGAAGAAGCTTTCTATGCACAACGTACGGACGATCGTCGTCGACGAGGTGGATCAGGTGTTTGCGCTCGGCGCGATGAACGACGTGGAGACGATCTTCAAAAGCGCGCTGCGCGACAGGCAGCTGCTGTTCTTCTCCGCGACGGTGCCGGACACGATGCAGGCGGTCATCGAGCGCTGGATGCGCGAGCCTCATCATGTAAAAGCGGGTGCCGGCGGAAAAGCGGCGGGTACGCTTGAGCATCTGTTCGTCGTGTGCGAGGAGCGCAACAAGATCGATACCGTACGGCGGCTCGTTCGAATGTTCAATCCGAGATCGGCGATCGTATTCACGAACGAGATCGACAAGCTGGCGGAAATCGTGGCGAAGCTGCAGTATGTAGGCTTGTCGGCGGAAGCGTTGTATGGGGAAGCGGGCAAGCAGGAGCGCGAGCGCGTCATGAAGGGCTTCCGGTCCGGAAGGTTCCAGCTGCTGCTCGCAACCGACGTCGCTTCCCGCGGGCTCGACATTCCGGATGTGACGCATGTCATTAACCTGGATTTGCCGATCGACGCGGACCATTACGTTCACCGGGCCGGCCGAACCGGCCGGATGGGACGCTCCGGAACGGTGATCTCGATCAGTTCCTTGCGGGAGCGGTTTATTATCGACAAGTTCGCCAAGGCGCTGGACGTGCCTTTCGTCCAGAAGGAGCTGTTCGGGGGCTCGCTCGTGGATCCGGCACGCGCCAAAAGACCGGCGGCCGGCGGCGGAGATCGCGGTCAGGCGGGACAGGAGCGAAAACCTTTCGCGGAAACGGCTGGGCGTACCCGAGAGGACGGGCAGGAACAGCCGGATCGCAATCGTAAACCGGTGAGCGGCGGCGAAGGCGGATTCTCCCCTCGGACGGAGCGGACCGGAGACGACAAAGCCGTTCGCCATACGGCGGAAACGAAAGGCGTAAGAGCGTCGTCGAAGGAAGCCCCCAAGCGCGGATTGCAGCCGAAACCGGATAAGGGACGCGCGGCTTCGCCGGCTAACGGAGCGGGCAAGGCCAAGAGCGACAGGCAGCGCGACCGCAAAAACAAAGGGGCTCCCCGCTGGCTGAAGGAGAAATCGGAGCAAGACCGGACGACATAAGGTTCCCAAGCGGGGCCTTTTTCTTTAGCAGCCGGCATGATTTTGCGAAATGCAGGAAAACGTTACTCTTCGCGTAGAAGTAGAAGAAGAACAAGAAGAGCGACCAACAGGGAGAGGGAAGCATGAGAAAAGCGCTTTTGACGGCCGGGGTGCTGCTGCTGCTCGCGATTGTCGGGATTGCGGCGTTTCTCTGGTACATCCGCCCGGAGGAAAAGCTTGATTTATCTTACCGGAATCTTTCGGTGCTGGACAAAATCGGCGAGATGGTCCGCAAGCGCGAATTGACCGTCGAGCTATCCGATGAGGAGCTTGGCGATTTGGTGCGCAAAGCGATTGCCGGAAAGCCGCAGCTTTCGGATTCCCTGCGGGTAACCGGCGCTCGGACCGAGGTGGAGAACGGCACGCTTGCCGTTCATATCAATGCGCTTGCAGGCGGCTTCGTGAAGGCGGGCGCCACCATCTACGCTAAGGCGGAATGGCAGGAGCCGAACCTGCTGATCACGCTGGAGCGAGGCGCCGTCAAGGGAATGGCGATTCCGGCCGGTCTGCTTCCGCAGCAAACCTTTGTCGTTCCGTTATATGATAAGCTGCCGGCTATCGTGGGAATAAGAGATATCGAGCTTGCGGACGGCAAACTGCGGATCCTGCTGAAGCTGCTGCGATGAGCGATCCGGATTCGGCGTAAACGTCAGGTCTTTATGGAAAAGGGCACGTATCATGACTGGAGGGATCACGATGAAAGCGGTATTGGTCGACAAGGAGTCTCGGAAGCTGTACATAGGGGAGTGGGAGGAGCCGGCGCTGGCGGACGACGAGCTGCTTGTCAGCGTCAGAGCGACCGCTCTGAACAGAGCCGATTTATTGCAAAAAAGAGGCCATTACCCGCCGCCGCCTGGGGCCTCGACGATTATCGGCCTGGAAATGGCCGGCGTCGTGGAGAAGGCAGGCGGCTCCGTGACAGGCTGGAAGCCCGGAGACCGCGTCTGCGCGCTGCTTCCCGGCGGAGGCTACGCGGAGAAGGTTGCGATCCCTGCCGGGATGGCGCTGCGGATTCCGGACGCGATGTCGTTTGAGGAGGCTGCTGCCGTTCCCGAGGCGTTTCTGACCGCCTATTTGAATCTGTTTATGCTTGGCGGTCTGCAGCAGGGGCATACCGTGCTCGTTCACGCCGGCGCAAGCGGCGTCGGAACGGCGGCTATTCAGCTTATACGCGAAGCGGGAGCGACGGCTATCGCTACTGCGGGCAGCGAGGACAAGCGGGCGGCCTGCCTCGAGCTGGGCGCAAGTCTGGCGATCGACTACAAAGCGGGCCCGTTCGCGCCGCTTGTGCGGGAAGCGACCGGGGGAAGCGGCGTGGCGATCATTCTTGATTTTGTGGGGGCTTCCTATTGGCAGCAGAACATCGAGTCGCTTTCCATAGACGGGAGGCTCATTCTGATCGGCATGATGGGCGGGGCCAAGCTCAAGGACGTCGATCTCGGACCGCTGCTGATGAGGCGTCTGCAAGTGATCGGCACGACGCTTCGCTCGCTGCCTGTAGAGCGCAAAATCGCGCTGACCAAGGAGTTCGAAGCCTTTGCGATGCAGCGGCTCGGGGACGGGCGGCTGAAGCCGGTAATCGATTCCGTATGGGATGTCTCGGCCGTGAATGAAGCGCATGAACGGATGGAGTCGAACGCGAATACGGGGAAAATCGTGCTGCGCATGAATCCGTAGAGCGCTTGACGGTACGTAAGAAGGCGTCTTGCCTTTAGGGAGGGCGCCTTTAACATCCTCCGGAAATGCGAAATTCATGGGTTGACGATAAAGGAAGTCGATGCTATACTCGACTTATCCGATAAGATAAATCGGTATTATGAACGGCATCCATACATGGTTAGGGAACGTTAACAAACGCTTGATGATCATAGACGATAACTTTAGTGATTCGACCGGACAACCGGAGACGCTGCCTCGATTAGGGCTGTCTTCGGTTGTTTGTCGTGTTTGTGCCCGGCATGGAAGTACGGAAGGGGTGGACGCATGCAGTTTAGAAAATTGGGAAGAACGGGCTTGAAGGTGTCCGAGGTCAGTCTCGGCACGATGGCCTTCGGCCGCTGGATCGATGAAGCGGCTTCGGATGCCGTATTGGGGACTGCGCTTGAAGCGGGTATCAATCTTATCGATACGGCGGATGTTTATGGGAAAGGGATGGATGTCGGCGATCCGGGGCAAACCGGCGAAGCCGAGACGATACTCGGAAGGCTGCTCAAAGGCAAACGGCAGGATGTCGTACTGGCGACAAAGGTTCATGCGAGGGTCGGCACGGGCGTCAACGATGCGGGGCAAAGCAGATACCACCTTTACCGGGCGCTGGAGAACAGCCTGAAGAGACTGCAGACCGATTATATCGACTTGTATCAAGTGCATGGCTTCGATACGGACACACCGCTTGAGGAAACGCTTGGCGCGCTCGACGATCTGGTGAAGCAAGGCAAAATCCGCTATATCGGCTGCTCGAATTATGCGGCCTGGCAGATCGCCAAGGCGCATGGGATCAGCGCCCTTCACCGGCTGCACCGTTTTGAGAGCGTGCAGCCGGAATACAGCCTGATTACGCGGGACATCGAGCGGGAGCTCGTTCCATTCGCACAGGCGGAGAAGGTGGGCGTCATCGTCTACAGCCCGCTGGGCAGAGGGATTTTATCGGGCAAATACCGCCAAGGAGAAGCTCCGCCGACGGGTACGCGGCTGGCGGCGGGGGAACAACGGTTGAAGCTCCTACTGGAGGCCAATCCCGCGCTTGCGCTTGTAGAGGAGTTGCGTCCGTTGGCGGACCGCCGGGGATGGACGCTGGCGCAATTCGCCTTGAACTGGGTTTTAAGCCGCCCGGCCGTATCGTCGGCGATTCTGGGAGCCTCGAAACCGGAGCATATTACCGATTCGTTGAAGCATGCGGAGGAACGCTTGACCGCAAAAGAGTTGAGCGAGATCGACGAGATCGCGGTCAAGCTGCTGCGAAAGTAGTTTTTTGCTTTAAATCCGACTAATTATATTGGGAAAGTATTTATATATTCCTTTCTATCCTACAAAACGACTGGAGAAGGTGACGGTAATGAGTAAGCCGAAACGTCAATTGCATCTTGGACTTTTTCTATTTGCTACAGGCTATCATCCCGCAGGCTGGCGTCTTCCCGAGGCGCGGACCGACGGGGCGTTCGATCCGAAATTTTTGCGCGAGGTGGCGCAGAAGCTGGAGAAGGCGAAGTTCGATTATTTCTTCCTCGGCGATAATCTCGCTTCGAGCGCGGATATGCAGTACTTGTTTCCCTCCCAAATGACGAGGCTGGAGCCGTTTACGATGATCGCCCATATCGCCGCCGCTACGGAGAAAATCGGGCTGATCGCCACGGCGAACACGACGTATGCCGAGCCGTATCATATCGCGCGTTTCACCGCCTCGCTCGACTACTTGAGCGGGGGCCGCGCCGCTTGGAATATCGTGACGGGAGCCGATCCGCGGGCTGCGCTCAATTTCAGCAGGGACGCGCATTGGGACAACGCGCACCGTTACGACCACGCGGAGGAGTTCGTTAAGGTCGTGCAAGGACTGTGGGATACGTGGGAGGACGACGCGCTTCCGCGGGACAAGGAGTCGGGCGTATTCGCCGACGGCAGCAAGGTCCATCAGCTGAATCATCAAGGGAGGCATTTTCAGGTCAAAGGGCCGCTTAACGTGGCGCGTCCGATTCAAGGACAGCTGCCGCTCGTTCTAGCGGGAACGTCGGACCGCGGTCAGGACTTGGGCGCGGAGGTGGCCAACGTCATCTTTACGGGCCAGCGGACGATCGAGGACGCACAGCGGTTCTATAAAAGCATCAAGGGCAGGCTGCCAAAATACGGACGCACGCCGGACGACATGATCATCATGCCGGGACTCGTGCCGATCGCGGGACGCACGGACGAGGAAGCGCGGGAGAAATACAACAGGCTGAACGAGCTTCTTGTGACGAATTACGATCTGACCGAGCTTTCGAAGCGCATCGGGTTTGAGCTCGCGGGCTACCCGCTCGACGGGCCTCTGCCGGAGGAGTTGCTGACGGACGCCGCGCCGAAGGAAGCTCGGGATTGGATCGGGCTGGCCTTGAAGGCTACCGGACTCCCAACGTTGACGGTGCGCGATCTGTTCTATTATTTCACGGTTACCGTGCGCGGCCATTTGCTGTTAGTAGGCAGCGCGGAGCACATCGCCGACCTGCTGGAGGAGTGGCTCTTGAACGATGCGGCCGACGGTTTCAACGTGTGCCCGCCGTTCATGCCCGGAGGCTTGGACGATTTTCTGGAGCTGGTCGTGCCGGAGCTGCAGCGGCGCGGTATTTTCCGCACCGATTACGAGGGCAGCACGTTTCGCGAGCATCTCGGGCTGGCGCGTCCGGAGAACCGTTTTGCCAAAGCGGCTGCCCCGTCTTGAGCGGATGTTTCGGTAGGTGAGGGGGGCATGACGTGGGTTCCAAAAAGAAAGGACTAACCGGCAAGCTGGTCATCGGTCAGTTGGCGCTGCTGCTGCTTTTTCTCGGCATATGCGAATATGTCGTCAGACAGGAGATCGTCGGAAGCCTCTATTTATCGGCGCCGACCGCCGTTGTCAAGGAGCTGGGGCTGTTTTTCCGGCATGAGGATATTTACCGGAGCTTGTATGTGACGTTGCTCGAATTTCTGATCGGTTATTTGATCGCCGCTGCGGCGGGAATTGGGCTCGGGATGGCGCTTGTGCTTATTCCGCGGGCCGAGGCTTTCTTCAAGCCGTTCCTGTCGGCGCTGCTGGCCGTGCCGAAGGTGACGATCATTCCGCTGCTCATGCTGTGGCTGGGCATCGGCATGCCGCACAAGGTGGCGATCGTGTTTCTATTTTGTTTTTTCACGATTATTTTCAATACGATTGCCGGCATCAAGCAAACCGCCGAAAATCATCTGAAGGTGGCCCGCGTATTCGAAGCGACGCAGCTGCAGATTGTGGCGAAGGTCATTCTGCCCTCGGCGGTGCCGACGATATTCGCGGGATTGCGGGTGGCTGCCGCTACCGGGCTCGTGGGCGCGCTGTTCGGCGAAATGCTGGCGTCGAAGGAAGGGCTCGGCACGCTGCTGGTCAAAGCGACGTCGTTGTATAATACGGCACAAGCTTTTGCGCTCATCACGGTCGTGACGGTCGTATCCGTGCTCTTGATCGCAGGGATCGACTGGCTGGAGAAAAAAGTGTTTTTGAAATGGAAATCATCTTGATCGTCTTGAGGATCGAATAGGGAGAGATAGATATGGCGACACGGTATCGGTCAAAACGGTTTACGATAGGGGCGCTGCTCGCGGGCCTTGTACTGGCGGTCGGCCTGACGGGCTGCGGGAACGGAACGGGCAATGCGGCGGAAACGGCGGCCAAGGGGCAGGCGAGCCCGCAGCCGGACAAAAAGCTGGAGAAGGTGAAATACGCCGCGTTCAACGGGGTGAGCGGCTTGGCCGTTCGCTTCGGCGCGGAGAAAGGTTTTTTTAAGGAGGAAGGCATCGACGTCGAATTCATCAGCACGTCCGACCCGGTTGCCGGGCTGACCAGCAAGGAGATCGATATCGCGGACGTCAATACGACGGCGGCGATCGTGGCGGGAGGCAAAGGGGCGCCGATCAAAATCGTCTCCTCCATGTTCCGCACGAAAGGTCCTTTCTACCTCGTTGCGAAGCCGGGCATCAACAGCATCGCGGAGCTGAAGGGCAAGAAAGTCGGCGCAGCCGCCTTCGGCAGCGGTCTCGACGCGTATACGAAGGTGATTTTGAAGGCCAACGGGCTGGGCGCGAACGACGTTACGTTCATCGCCAACGGCGCGAACGAGGCGGCTTACGCAAGCCTCGAGTCCGGGCAGGTCGACGCGACGATCATCCATGAGCCTTTTGCTTCGCTGGCGGAGAAGAACGGCAAGGGCAAGCTGCTCGCCAAGGGCTGGGATTACCTGCCGACGTTCCATACGGGCGTCCTCGCATCCAACACGACGTTTATCGACAAGCATCCCGAGCTCGTGGAAAAGCTGCTGCGGGCGTACTTCAAATCCCAAGATTACGCGAAAAATCATTTGGACGAATACAAGCAATACTTTCTGAAAAATGTGAAAATCGACGCCGACGTCTTCGACAAAGCGTTCGAACGCGAAAAGGTGCTGTGGGAGAATAATCCGAACGTCGACGTGAATGCGCTGAACGACACGCAAAAGACGCAAAAGGAGCTCGGCTTCCAGGATCAAATTTACGACGTCAACAAACTGCTGGATTTGCGCTTCATACCGAAAAAATAAGGCGTCGCTGGGAGGGAAGACCCGATGGCAGGATTTACGATTAGCGGGTTGTCGAAGGTGTACGACGGCGCGGTTCCGGTCGAGACGCTGTCGGATATTAACCTGACGGTGCAAGACGGCGAGTTTCTCTGCATTTTGGGGCCGAGCGGTTGCGGCAAAAGCACGCTGCTGGAAATCATGGCCGGCTTGCAGAAGCCGACGCGCGGAGAAGTGCTGTTCGGCTCGAAGAGGCTGCAGGGGCCGGACCGGAAGCTCGGCGTCGTCTTTCAGGACCCGTCGTTGTATCCGTGGCGGACGGTGTTCCAGAACGTCGAGCTGGGGCTCGAAATAAGCGGCGCGGGCAAGCAGGAGCGCAGGCAGAAGGCGGAGCGGTATTTGGCTATGGTCGGCCTTCGCGGCTTTGAGCGCAAGTATCCGCATCACCTGTCCGGCGGGATGCGGCAGCGGGCGGGCTTGGCTCGGGCGCTGGCCAACGATCCGGAGGTGCTGCTGATGGACGAACCGTTCGGAGCGGTCGATCATTTGACGCGGCTGCGGCTGCAGGACGACCTGCTGACCATATGGGAAGCGGAGAAGAAGACCGTCGTCTTCATCACGCATGACGTGTCGGAGGCGGTCTTCCTCGGTACCCGTGTCGTACTGCTCTCGCCGAGGCCAGGCCGGATCAACTCGATCTTCAACATCCCGCATAAACGGCCGCGGAAACGGGACGATCTGGAGCTGCTGGCGATCCAGAACAACATTTATGCGGCGATTCACGACATCAAGACGCAGGCGGATTTGGAATTTACGATCTAGCGGCTTGGCGGGAGCTATGTATGGCGAGCAGGCTATAGCTGTTGGCGAAAGCAAGAAGAGCGTGCACCGAGGAGAAGATTTGAGAGGTAGAGAGATGAGAGAAGTCTATGGGGAGATAGGCTTGGGTGCAGCTGTTTGGAAAGAGAGGACGTACTAGTTAGGGAGAGGAGCGGGAGCATGTCCAATATTGTGAAGGCGGAATGGGTTCGAGCGCGACTGGGAAGCGGGGAGATCGTCATCGCCGACGTTCGTTTCACTCCGGGTGACTCGCTGGCGGGGAAAGAAGCTTATCGCAGTGGTCATATACCCGGCGCCGTATTTTTGGATGTAAAAACGGATCTGTCGGGTCCGGCGGGCGAGCACGGGGGACGCAGTCCGCTCCCCGAGCCCTCGCAGCTTGCGGAGAAGCTCGGCAGCCTCGGGTTCGACCGGTCGACGCCGGTCGTCGTCTACGACGGCTACGGAGGACCGGCTGCAGGGCGGCTGTGGTGGCTGCTGAAGTATTTGGGGCACGATGAGGCTTACGTGCTGGACGGCGGATACAGCCACTGGGCGGCTGCCGGGTTGCCGGTAACGAGCGAGGAGGCTGTCGTGGCGCCGCGCGTTTATGAGCCGGCGCTTCGGCCGGAGCTGCTGGCGGATGTGAACGACGTGAAGGCCGCGCTCGGCCGGAAAGACGTGAAGCTGATCGATGCGCGCGACGCAAGGCAGTACCTCGGCCTGGAAGCGCCGCAGGATCCGGTAGCCGGCCGCATCCCGGGAGCGGTCAACGCCTTCTGGAAGGACGCGCTCGGTGCGGACGGGCTGTGGAAGCCTGCGGCGGAGCAGCGGGAGCGATTTGCCGGACTGTCGCCGGACGAGGAGATCATCGTCTATTGCGGCTCAGGCGTGTCCGCTTGCCCGAATGCGCTGGCGCTGAGCGAAGCCGGCTTCGCGAACGTGAAGCTGTATGCGGGGAGCTGGAGCGATTGGATTAGCTTCCCTAATAATCCTATCGCCACGGGCAATGAAGAAGTATCGAAGGAAGCATAGCAGTAGTTCAATTCTAAATACATCGCAAGTGGCAAAGACGCCCTGGCGATGTAAATGCACAAAAGTCAACACGGAGTCAACAATTAATTTGAAGAAATTGTTTATATCGTGATACCAAAGGATTGGCTTCACACTAACTGAAGATTCACAAACAGTGTTTCTCGAATATACATATCCATTGAGTCAACATATTTAAGATTGATTGGGGCAAATCAACGAAGAGTCAACAATGTGGTGTTGAGGATTAAACGAGTTGAACCGTACTCTAAATAAGGGCAAGTTCCAGTACTGTTAACAGCTCATCGATATTATCCGATGAGCTGTTCAAGAGAGACCATACTACAATAAGAGTAAGGACTAGGTTAATTTAGGTACTGAAGTTCTATATACTTTGTTATATTCACAGGGACCATTATCAATCTTAGACCAAAAGATATTAATTAACTGAGTAAATTGACGCTTTTCTTTTATCCACTCACCACGGAAAGGAGAAGGAATCCACTTCTTAAATGTTTCATTAAAAGCATATTGATTAAAGGCTCTTACGAATGAATGGCATATTTTAATTGCGTCTTGTAATGTTACTGAATTGGGTTGTAGTTTTTTACTAACGTAATCTTTTGATAGTCCTAATTCCTTGGCATTATGTGCATTTAGCGTTCCACCACTATGGATGGCACAATGTCTTAGATGGCAGACTGAATTGAAGTTTAGTAATGCTACATTGATTGAGGATGTATCGTTAAAAGTCATACCAAGGAGTTCGCGTGTTTTACTCTTAGTTTCTGCATGTGAAGCAAATGATCCTGTGTCAAATAGGGCTTCTGCCAGTCTGCTAAAATCATAGTAATCCAGTGCTCCAAATCTTATTTGTTTAGATGAAGCATTACTTCTTGCGTAAGGACATTTATCCAGTAGTTCACAAAAGATCGACCTTAAGTAACCTTCTACTGCAGATACAAGGCCTAAAATAATTAATTGACTGAGCACCGGATTATCATCGAGTAGATTAGGGTCGGTTAACTTTATAATTTCTGTTGTTACTTTATAATATTCGTCAATAGGACTCTCTGAGTAAATGGTTTGAGAGACGAAAAAGTCTGTAATGGTCAAGCTAATAGTTTCCTCAGGCTTATTAACTATCGGAGTTGGCATATATTATCCACCTACAAATTCATCAGCAATAGATCGTATTTTGTTTGCCCAGTAACCCTTTATTCCCTTAACCTTTTTAATTTCAACTCCATTTTCATCCATAATAATATCTTTAATCGTTTTAATTTTAGAGCCAGATTTTATACTTTTAATTTTTTTAGAGCTTAAAGGCAGTATGGAAATATCCCGTTCAATAATCTCGAAGAAAATAGAGGCACTCCTTAGTTCGGTACCACAGTAAGTACAGAATCTGGCATCTTCTAGGATTCTAGGTTTACCACATGAATGACAAGGTGGGAGCACGAATTTACATTTTTCTTTTAAATCCTTACCGAAAAAAGAGTTAGGATTAATTTTTTTGAACTGTCTTATCTTGACTCTTCGCAAACATTCACTAATATAAGCTAAAGTTTTACCATGTCCCTCAAAGAGTGCATTATATTGAATTATTTTTCCCATATGAACTAAATATCTGGTAAATACCCCTTTAGTCCCTTTGCTGATATCTTTTTTTTCGGTAAGTAGACCTGCATACTCGAGGATATTAATCACTCTTGTTATTTCATTAGGTATGGGATTTGATAGACCAAAATAAACAGCTTTTTTATCAATATCTTTTTCCTTATTAAAGATCTTTATATTGCTAAGTACTTGTTGCAACAATTCAGTTCCTGAATCAATAAACATTGTATATCTAGGTAATCGAGTTTTTAATGAGGTGTGAAACTTATCTACTGCATCCATCCACTCATCGATCGCATCAAAATAATCCTGTTTAGAAATCTTTCTATCGTCATCTTCACCTAATAAATATTCCGACATTACAATTAATCCACGTGGAATACCATTACATGCATAGTAAAGTGTTGTTAAACCTTCTCTATTAGCTGAAAGTAATGAGAAGTGTTCTTCTCCTAACCGTTTATATAAGAGGTCGTCACAAAATTTAATATAATCATCGGACTCGGGTGAATATCCCGACTCTAAGAAGAGAGCATCATGACCAATATTGAAATAAGGGCTATAGGATGTTAGCCCTGGATAAACAGCTGCTTTCCCAGATATGTTTGTGGTTTTTAAAATTCTGAAGATATCGAAAAACTCTTTTTGTAAGTTTGCAGAAAAAGCGTGTGCAGCATCATCAAGAAGCAAGATAGAACGACGTCTTCCAGTGCGGTCTACTAGTACAGTAATAAATTCGAGCACTTTACCTACACTGATATCTATACTACTCAGGGCAGATAAATAATTAATATCTGAAATTGTACCGCCTTCCAACTGATAAGATAATACTTTTAGTTCTTCAAAGTTTACGGTAAATAAAGAAAACACCAATTGATTGAAGCTCTCTTTTTCGTAAGCACCACAATCTTGAAGGGATTGGGCAGACTCAACAATTATCTTAGACAGTACCCATTTGATAAAAAGAATATTGCCATTTGAAGTCTTATGTAGTAAAGGTTCTAAATGTAAATACTTTTCGAAGTTAACGTAAATTGGTAAAACCTCTCTAGAATCTCCGAAACATGAATAATACGCATACCTCATCAACATGCTTTTCCCCGATCCCCGAGGACCAATTAGTAGCTTTGTAGAATTACCCAGTAATTTTCTTACAGTTTGCATGTCATTACTGGTAAGAGAAATCCACTCTTTTAACTCATCAGAAGAAAGTTTTTCGGCTCTTTCTTGGAAAGTGTTCTCACTTGACAACGTTCTCACCCCACACGAATCTAATATGTTAATATTATCATTTATTATTATAACCAGAAAGAATTAAAAACTTGCTGTTATGGATAGTGCGGTGAACCGTATCACAAGTAGGGTTTAGAGGTTTTGTAGGATGATGGAGGAAGGTGCGGCTTCAAAAAACACATTAAATGGGGCTTTGGGGCTCGCCTCGAGGTACACTCAACAGCCTTCTGGAACCAATTCTACAGTTGGAGCGATTGGATTTCCTACGCGGACAATCCAGTAGCGACAGGAGAAGAGCAAAAGCCGAGAGACCGCGTCAGACGCGGGTTTGGGGGCTGTGACAGGTTGCCGGAGGGTAGGCTGTTGCAGTCCTCTTTGGGCTTTTCTGTCAACAGCTTGCAAACAAGAAGCCGGAGAAAACAGTTGCAGCAGGCCCAGAGCCAGCCACGGTTCAACAATTGAGACAGGTTACTGTTGAAAAGCTCGTCCAGTATATCCATCCACAAACGTGCGGGGTGTCTTTGGCTTGGGAGCAAGAGTCCGACCGTCATGCTAGGGTAGCTCTTCTTGATTTTATATTTCACTAGTGTTATATTACACATATGAAATATAAAAAGGAGATAAACAATGAATCGTCTTTCCAACGTGGAATTTATGTTGCTGCAAATTATTGCGGAATCCAAACAAGCGTCGGGGTATCAAATCAATAAGTTGATAGAGCTTAGAGGCTACAGGGAATGGGCGAATATAGGTACGACTTCTATTTACGCCGGATTGCAGAAACTGAAAGACAAACGACTGATCCGATCCGAAGATTCCGTCCATAAGTCTGGCAAAGGACCTGTGCCGTCTACGTATGTCATGATGGAAGCGGGGATAGAAACATTAAGGAATGAAATCATCGTAAGCCTAACTTCTGCGCGGGAACGGGATAACCGTTTCGATCTCGGACTCGCGGCTCTCCCTTTTATAGGGGAAGATGAAGCCGTGGAAGCTTTGCGGAAACGGCAGAACTTTCTTGAGGAGACATTGAGGAACATAGGTCAGAAATATGAATCGCAAGGCGGCTATCGATTGCCATTGCACGTTAGGGCTCTTTTCCTTCACCCGATGAGTCTCATCGAGACTGAAAAGACATTTGTCGCAAATCTGATCAGTGAACTAACAGGGCAACTGGAGGGACATGCCCATGTTGATTGAAGGTTTTGCTCTTTTTCAGGGAGAACACTGCGAGACGACAGCGATGGGTAATCTCCTTAAACATAAAGGTGTTCGATTATCGGAGCCGATGTTATTCGGTATTGGGCAAGGTTTGGGATTCATTTATTGGGATTCGAAGGGAATGGACTTTCCTTTTATTGGGGGTAGAGTAAAGCCTGATGAACTGTCTGCTTGCATAGCATCCCGGCTCAATTTGAATATCAGGGTGCAAGAAACCTCGTCTGTTACAAAAGCATGGCAGAACGTGCAAAGCTGCATAGACCGTGGAATTCCTGTGGGACTTAAATTAGATTCGTATTATTTAGATTACTTTACGAACAAAATACACTTTGCAGCCCACTATGCGGTGATATATGGCATGGATGACGAATATGCCTATATGGCAGACACAAGCCAACAAGGCGGACTCGTGACAACGCGATTGTCGAATTTGACTATGGCAAGAAACGCAAAGGGGCCCATGAGCTCCAGGAATCGCTCCTTTACGATCGAGCAAACGGATACCCTTCCGCCGCTTGCACCCGCCATACGATCATCCCTTATCAACAATGCTCATGACTATTTGAATCCGCCTATCCGCAATATGGGCAATAAAGGAATCAAAAAAATGAGCGGTGAAATCCTGAATTGGTCTTCTAGAAGCAAGGATTTAGAGAAAGATCTGTGTTTGACCGCTTTATTGATGGAAAGGGCGGGGACCGGCGGCGCCTTATTTCGAAACCTGTATAGAGATTTTCTAAAAGAATGCGTGGATTTGTTCGGTGATTCTAAATTAGAGCAGGCATACTTTCTGTTTACGGAAATCGCGCCGATGTGGAACGGTGTTTCGGCATCGATTGATAATGCGGGAAGAACCGGAAATCAACAGGAGCTAAGACTTGCATCCGAGCTTCTAGTCGACATTGCGGAGAAAGAACGATTAGCGATGGAGTTTTTATTGACAATTTAACTTTATAATTGGCAAGGTTGCCGGTTGGTGACCTGTTGCAGCCCTTTTTGGCATTCTCGTTCAACAGCCTGCAAACATAGGAAACAAAACAATCAGGACGTTAGCCAATAATGGAGGAAGGTATGATAAAATGGCAAGAACAAGACGAAATAATCGAGAGTCAATTCAATTTTCTGCAGTTGGAAATTTACGAAGGAAACAGCGGACAGTACAAAAATAGACGAGGAATGTGAATGAGGATATGGTTAAAGCAGTGGATGGTCCCTCCTAAAATAATAATTTTAGGAGGGTAAAAAATGATATTCAATCCGATTGATATGGAAAGTTGGACCAGAAAACCTTATTTTGAACACTATTTGAACCATGTCAGATGTACCTACAGCATGACAGCCGATATTGACATCACCCTGTTGCGGGCAGAACTTAAGTGCATGGGGATTAAGTTATATCCGGCCTTGATCTATATGATTACGACGGTGGTTAATCGCTACCGCGAATTCCGAACTTGCTTGGATTCAGAGGGACGATTGGGCGTTTGGGATCGTATGTCTCCCAGCTTCACAATATTTCATGAGGATAAGACTTTCTCAAGTATTTGGACTCCGTTCAGCGAGGAGTTTCATACGTTTTACGATCATTACCTTCATGCGACAGAAACGTACAAGAATGCGAAGCAGTTATTCCCGGACACGAACGAACCGGCGAACACGTTCCCAATTTCCAGCATCCCTTGGGTTAGCTTTACTGGATTTAACCTGAATGTCTACACCGGGGGAACCTATTTACTGCCCATTTTTACTATGGGCAAATACCATTGGCAGGACAAAAAGATACTGCTGCCTTTATCGGTACAATTCCATCATGCAGTTTGCGACGGTTACCATGCCGGTGTGTTATTTAATGAACTTCAAGAATTGGCGGTGGGTTGTAAGAGTTGGCTGGCAGGTAAATGATCGTATGGGGGTTGTGACAGCTTGCCGTGAGGGGAGCTGTTGCAGCCCTCTTTGGGTTGTCCTAAGAGAAAGGTGCGGCAAGGTATTTGCGCTAAGGGGCAGCAAAGTTGAAAAATGATCGTTGCAAGGTTTTAATATGACATCCCTTGTCATACTAGGGCTTTATAATAGAGAAACAGTCAATGAAAGGAGTTGTAACAAGAACATGAAACGATTGGATGGAAAAGTAGCTTTGGTAGCAGGTGCAACACGCGGCGCTGGCCGAGGAATAGCTGTTGAGTTAGGAGCGGCGGGAGCGACCGTTTATGTGACTGGACGCACGACAAGAACACAAACCTCCGAGTACAATCGTCCTGAAACAATTGAAGAAACCGCTGAGCTTGTAAGCCGTGCGGGGGGCAGAGGGATAGCGGTTCAAGTGGATCATCTTGATCCCAATCAGGTGCAAGCTCTAATTGCACGTATTGAGAGCGAACAGGGGCGACTGGACGTGCTTGTCAACGATATTTGGGGAGCGGAGCATCTGATACAATGGAACGTGCCGGTATGGGAGCATTCGCTGGAAGGCGGGCTTCGCATGCTGCGGCTTGCGATTGACACACATGTCATTACGAGCCATTTCGCGCTGCCCCTGCTGATCCAGAACGGGAACGGGCTTGTAGTGGAGATGACGGACGGCACGGCCGCGTACAACAATCGGAACTACCGGTTGTCGTTGTTCTACGATTTGGCGAAAATGTCCGTTATTCGCATGGCCCAATCGCTGGCCCGCGAGCTTCAGCCGCATCAATGTACGGCCGTAGCCGTTACACCGGGCTGGATGCGTTCCGAGATTATGCTCGAACACTTCGGCGTTCGGGAAGACAATTGGCGCGATGCTCTCGAGAAGGAGCCGCATTTTATCATCTCGGAAACGCCTCGATTCGTAGGGCGCGCGATTGCCGCACTGGCAGGCGACCCGGAGGTTGCCCGCTGGAACGGCCAATCCGTATCGAGCGGCGAACTCGCACCAGTATATGGTTTTTATGATCTTGATGGCTCACAGCCGGATGCCTGGCGGTATATCGTAGAAGTACAGGAAGCAGGTAAACCGGCGAACGCTTCCGGGTACCGCTAATATTCCATTACGATGGCTTGCAAACAACCGTTCAACAATCTGCAAACCATAGAGCAAGAGACATCCGCCCCTTTGGGGTGTTACGCTCCAAGCTCACTACATTCTCCAATGAAACCGTCCATGCCTCCCGGATGCTTTCGATCCCGGAGGCATCCATCTTGATAAACGGAGCATATGCTATGACTAGATTAGATTTTGATAGGATGATTCAAAGTGATGACGACATTTCCTTTCTTGTGGCCTTGATCGACATACCGGTGCGCCTCGACCATTTGCTCCAGCGGATAGCTGCGGTCGATAACCGGTTTCAACCGGCCCGACTCAGTAAGTTCTTTGAGAAAAACCAGTTCTTCTTTGCGTGGGACTGCTGTCCCGCCGATGACTTTCTTGTCTGTTGTCATCGAATACCAGAGCCCTTTAAACTCTGATCCCGCCATGCCCGTATGCAAATAATATCCTTTGTTCTTCAGCGACCTTTTACATTGGGGGAGCGTAGTCTTGCCTGCCGCGTCAAAAATAATATCGTAGGTCTCGCCGTTTTTCGTAAAATCCTCTTGCGTGTAGTCAATGACCCTGTCAGCCCCCAGTGACTTTACCAAATCTACATTGAGGCTACTGCATACCCCGGTCACTTCCGCTCCAAAGTGCTTGGCAAGCTGTACCGCAAAAGTGCCCACACTACCCGAGGCGCCATGGATGAGAACCTTGTTTCCGGGCCGGATGTTGCCTTTTTTGAGGAAATACAGAGCGGTATTTGCTCCAATAGAAAGAGTAGCGGCTTCCTCGTAGGTCAAATTATCCGGTTTTGTTACCACGGCTCCATCCTCGGGCAAACATTTATACTCGGCATGGGCACCGAATTTCGCCTTGAAGGTCGATGCAAAAACCGGGTCACCTGCCTTGAACCGCTTAACGTCTTTGCCGACTGCTTCAACTTCGCCGGCCAGTTCCATTCCGAATATCGGATTTCTCGGTCTTATGAACCCTAAAGCGATTCGCCCGGGGAGCCAGAACATGGGGGGAACCGTAAAGCTCCGCATTCTACAGTCGCCGACGTTTACGGTAGTCGCAAGCACTTTTATCAATATTTCATTGTCTTTGGGCGCAGGTTTTTCGACCTCTTTGAGCTGAAGAACATCGGGCCGCCCGTATTTTGTCGCTGCAATTGCTTTTATAAGTACTCCTCCTTCGATAAACGGAATCCTTTCACGATAAGCCATACCGCTAGAACCATTTCATATGTGGCTACCGGAATCGCCAAAACGGCTCCCCATGCTGAACGTTGAAGGATGATGCCGAACATTTCCAACAAGGCTGCACTAAAAATGAGCGCTGCTCCGGTAAGACCCATAAGCGATATAAATCGGGGAACGAGTTTTGATTTGTAGAGTAAATAACTGCACATCATCGTATTTATGCCCAGCATGAAATTAGGCCCAAGCATAAAGGTCCAGTCATGAACGGCTTTTAATAATGTACCTGAAGCATGATAAGAGGCTGCGTTCGGATCCGCTGCTTTTACAAAATCCTGACTTAAGGTCAACAGGGATAATACGCTGACTACGCCGACAGTAATGATAACGGCCTCTAGAAATCTGAAACAAACATACCCGAGAGCTATACTTTCATTGTGCCTTCTTAATAACGGAAACAACAGAATCGAAGTGCCGATAGCGGAACAAACCAGAATTAGCTCCATAAGCGCTCCCAGTATCACTTGGTTAGCGTTCTCGGCACCTTTCATAAGGTAGTCGGGACCATTAAGAATCGGATCGTATAAAAGAAGACCTATGATTGACGTAACTGTCGCAAGTATAAACAGGACACCCACCATGATTGCGGTTTTTCTGTAGGTATTCATTCGGTTGTCTCCTTCTATATAATGCGTGTTTAAAAGGGCTGCTTTTCAGAACCGAGAAGGTTGGATGAATCCGAGAAACGAGGACACGGAGCGTAGGCAAAACCTACGTGAGTACCTACAAGCTTTCCGGAGGAAAGCTGCCTCGGAAGCATATGCTTTACCGGATGAATGCAAGATTCGATGTCGAATATCCCACAGTTCTGCTTCGTTATCAAAAGGGGGCTTTTTAAACATCCTCTATTACGATTGATCCCCATAAAAGAATACCTCCTCCAAAGGCAAGTCGAAGGCGAGTGCAATGCGAAAAGCCAGCTCCAGAGACGGGGAGTAGTTTCCCTTCTCTAGGGCCACGATGGTTTGTCTGGTTACGCCCACCTTGTCAGCCAGTTGCTGCTGGGTCATTTCATCGTGGTTGAATCGTAATTTTCGGATGTGATTGCCGACAAGATTGTTGCCCATATTAGACTCCTCTCCGATAGTGATAAAGTTTCGTAACGGAGCCGGTCACCTCGGAAAGGAAACCGGAGCCGATCAGGATCATGAACATCACCTGTAACGGCTGCTCGATGACCAGCGATCCCATGGCGAGAAGAAAGCCGACGACAAACGCGTAAAAAGAATTTCGGGTCGCCTTCAAGTCGATGAGCTTATCCAGTTCATCCGCAAATGTCGGTTCCTTTTCTCTGGTCGTTATTCGAAAGACGATGTTAAAAATAATGCTGATCAAGATATGCGCGACGATTGAAATCAAAATCAAGATGAGGACGAAGGAACCCCAATAGCGAAAGGTTTCCGTCGAAGCCAGACCCCCATCGGGGTACCGCGGGTACATGTACAAGCAATAAGATCCGAAAATGAGGATGGCGCTGATCAACGATACGATGCTCTTCTTTTCTTGATAGGTCATGGTTGTGCCTCCTGTACGTTATTCTTTACTTCAAGTTAAGTGTTATGTACATAATGTAATAAAAATCATTCATAAAGTAAAGTTTACTTTACATTGATTTGCAGTGTAGAAGCCCCTGACCCAGCCGCATTATAACCACGAAGCCTAAGATTGACATTTTCAAAGCCCATATACTACACTATGTAGTATCAGCGTGTGAGGATGTGACGGTTTGAAGATTAAAAGACTGAATGTGAGCGAAGAGGGGCTGAATCGCTTTTTTGGGCCGCTCGAAGCCAAGATTATGGACATTCTCTGGACTTCCGACGGTTTGAGCATCAAGGAAGTGCAGTCGGTCCTGAATCAGGAAAATCCGATTTCGGTTAACGCGGTGATGACGGTGATGAATCGGCTGCTGGACAAAGGTCATCTTAAGAAAAGGCAGACCGGAGTCGGCAGAAACCAAGCAGCGCAGTTCAGCACCGTGCAGTCAAAGGAACAGTTTCTCTCGGAACAGACGAAGGCGGTATCACAGGGACTTATACAGGAATTTGGAAGTTTGGTCGTGAGCCACATGATCGATGCGCTTGACGATGTCGATCAGGAGACAATCGCGAAGCTGGAACGCAAATTAAGCGAAATTAAAAGAGGAAAAAAAGAATGAACCTTCCAGTTAAGTTGAAATGGTGCATGACACTGATGGCCGTCTTCCTTGCTGTATTTTGCGTGCGGATGGGGATGTTCGTCGCTCATCAAACGGGAGACGGCAGGCTGCAGGACGTCACCTTATCATACGTCGTAATCGACCTAGTGATCGGGTACACGCTTATAAGGGCGATCTGGCGAATCCTTGCGCAAACGTATTTATCGCGGAAATGGCTAAAGCTGTTTCGCGCCGCCAAGCACGACAAACTAACGAAACGTCTTACCTATAAGTACCGCAGCTTAAAAACGGAAATCATCGTCGTGAGGGACGAGGCGCTCGTCGCGCTGGCGATCGGGATGCGGAGACCGAAAATTGTTGTCTCGACCGCAGTTCTCGATACATTCAGCAGTGAAGAAGTGAAGGCGATTTTGCTGCACGAATGGCATCATTGCCTCAATCGCGATAATGCGAAAATGTTTCTAACGACTCTGCTGGCGGAAGCTTTCGGGTATTGGCCGATTATGAAGCCGATATTTCGCTACTACCGAACGTGGACAGAACTGCTCGCCGACCGCTTTGCGATCCGTCAGATGGGGACGGAGCTGCCTTTGGCCAGCGTACTTTTGAAGCTGTCGAAACTGGGGAACATGCAGCAACATGCGGCATCCGTTCATTTTGCAGCCGCGGCGATGCATTATCGAATCATGCAGGTTCTAGAGCCGGACAAAACCGTAAAGGTAAAGCTGGCCTTGCTTAGACCCTTGCTTGCATCCATTTCGCTGCTGCTGCTCTTTATGCTGAGCGGGGATTCGTAATTTTTTTTAAGTAATTATACTACACATTGTAGTATGGGGAAAGGACTGCTAGTAGCGATAGGGACTTTGGGAGGGAAACGTCGAGAGCGGGATCAACTGCAAATAGTAGCGAAAACCGACGTACGCCGGATGGTTCGGTGCGGCAAGCCGTACTTTTTGCAGATGTTCCCCCGAACCTGTTAGGAAGATTGGCTGTGCCCAAAAGTCGCTTTAAGTTCATCTAATCTTTCGGTTGCCTCCGTCACTTCTTCAAGCTCTTGATCGGATAGCAATAAATGATCCGCTTCTTTCATAAAAGTTCTCGCAAGATTTATCTCGTCCATTGAGCATGCGATATCGGCTCGCAATACATAAGCCTTGTAGCGGAGCGTTACCGATGCTTCTTCGCGCTTCGAAAAAACAAGATCCAGTACTTTGGCTGCGTCTGCGGGTTCGTCTTTGGCATACGCCAATCGGTACGCAGTATCGAACGCATTTGTAAACCTTGACGAGTGCGCCACAGCGTATTGGCCGTGTCGGGTTGACTCGGAAGAGCCGTGCTTCTGACCAATCAACAAGCGATTTCCGGCAGGATCGATGAGATTGAATCTTCGGTCTTCTGTAAGATTATTCAGTTTGGTTATTCTCGGAAACCCTTTGGAGGGAACCTTTTGATAAGCCTTTTTTGCATTTTCGCAAAATTCTTTGTACACGGCATCCACATCAGGAACGTTTACATAGCACATGCTGTAAGAGTTGGAAGGATCCAATGATTTGAGTACAAAAAAATGCAATTCCACAATACGGTGACGGACGCAAGCGTATAAGTTTGGTTTGGCTTGCCTGTAAGTCACTTCAAAGCCTAATGCTTGGTAGAAATCCAACTGTTCGTCTATGGACCTGCAAGGAAAAATAGGAATTGCTAAGCCGATCCGATTTGTTGTCAAGTTTCCAACCTCCGCGCCCTAGGTAATTACGTTCCGTAACCATTTTTTCATTAGTGAATCAGCTTACCCCCTTATCGTACAACATTAGTGCAAATGCTAGTGTTTTAGTGATTTTATCCTTGTATTCCGTTAAAAACCCGTCATGTGATGAATGGATGGAGGAGTCGCTGAAGGATCATTCGCTTTCTCCGGTTGAACGCATCAAGCGCTACTTGGAGATGGTTACGGGAAAGCTGGAATCCCGCGACTGGACTCAAGATGTAGGAACCCAAGCGACCGGACATGAGGCTCAAAGACGTCCGGTTACAGTCCTTTACCGCCAACAGGCCTAAACTTGGCAGCTTCGACTCCTGCTATTAGCGGCATTGCGCGTTGAATCGATGCTTTTGTTTCTTCGTGAGCGAGGGAGGTCTCATGCGCTTCCGAATTGCTCCATACCTCCGTTACCCATAGGGTATCAGGCTCGGTATCGGAAATACTGACCAAGTATAACTCGCAATCCTTCATGGACTGCATGGAAGCTATTCCGTCTAACAGGATGTCCGCCAGAGTGTCCCGCTGACCGGATTTAGCCGTAAATTTAACATTCATTCCGAATCTGCCCATTATGATCACCTCTACATGTATTGGCTGCTGACAGCATTGCAGCTGAATGCAGACAACTATTATTATAGGAACCATTGAACGCCTCGTATTGTAAAAACGCGACAGTTTTACTACAGAGAGATCATGGAGAGTTATAAGGAACAGCAAAAAGCCGTCTTTCCGTACTCCGGTTAGACGACTTTCACGGTATATTCGAACGTTAGACGGCCTTGTTCCAACGCCAAGTTATGATGGATGGGGCTACACCCGGAACGCTCCGACATACGTTTGAAGCTTCTCCGCCATATGTGCGAGGGACTGCGCGGACGCCGCCGTTTCCTGGGTTGCCGCCGCCGTTTGCTGGCTGGTTGCGGCGATGGCTTCGACGGAACCGAGCACATCCGACGACTGTGCCGTCTGCTCTTCCGTAGCCGCAGCGATTTCCGTTATTTTATAGGACGTGTCCTTCACGATGGACAAAATCTGATCGAAAGCCTTGCCGCTCTGCTGCGAAGAGACGACACCGTTTTCTACCGCAGCGACGCTAAGCTTCGTATTATTCTGCATGCCTTCGATAATTCCGGTAATCTGCTTCGTCGCAGCGGCGCTCCGCTCGGCAAGCTTGCGCACTTCGTCGGCTACTACGGCAAAGCCGCGTCCTTGTTCGCCGGCCCGCGCCGCTTCGATCGCGGCGTTCAGCGCAAGGAGATTGGTTTGAGCGGCAATTTCGTCAATTACCTCGATGATATCGCCGATTTGCTCGGAATTGTGCGCGAGCAGCGTCATTTGTGCATTCAGCGCCGTCATACCTTCAATCGAAGCGAATATGACGGAGCCGCCATCCTGCGCGATCTTCGTTGCTTGCTCCGACAAGACTGCCGCTTGCTCGGCATTGCGCGCCACCGTGTCCATTCCTGCGGTCAGCTCGCGGAACAGCTCGTTGATCGTAATCGTCGCATGCGATTGGTTTTGCGTACCGCTGGCCATTTCCTCGGTTGTCGCGGAGATCTGCATTGCGGCAGCGGATACGCTTTGCGCAGAACTCATAATATCCCGGACGAATTGCTGGTAATTGCCGAGCATCCGGTTGAACGAACCGGACAATTCGCCGATTTCGTCTTTGCTCGTCACCGGCAGCCTCGCCGTCAAATCGCCTTCGTTCTCCGCAAGCTGGCCGAGCTTGTCTACGACAAGGCGGAGCGGCTTGATTTTGCGGAACAGCAGCGCGACGAACAGGATCATGGAGACGGAAACGACAATGACGATGACAATGACCGCGTACAGAACCGTATCGAATCTTTTCTCGGCGGCAGCGGTATCGCCCTCCGCACGGCTGTTCATCATCGTCTGGAACTGATCGATCGGGGACATAATCCGCTTGACCGCCTCATTGTATTCCTTGCCGAACATCAGCTCGCGCGCGGCTTCGAACTTTTTGCCTTCCACCGCTTTCATCGCCGCTTCTTCCGTCGATACGAGCGTGTCCGAATTTTGCTTCGCCCGCTCGATCAGGTCGAGCTCCTGCTTCGGAGCACCGAGTTCCGTCAGGCGGGAGACGACGCGGTCCCTGGTTTTCGTCTCGTTGACTTCGCGCCAGTAGTTGTCGTAGTGGACTTTGTCGCCGAATTGAACGTATGCCCGGGCCTCGTCTGTCAGCAATTTGGAGCTGTTTACCAAGTCGAAGCCGAGCTGCTTAAATTCCGCTTGTCTCGTTTTCGCTTCGTGCACGTCTCTGAAGTTCGATTGCAGCAGCAAAACGCCTCCTACAAGCAGCACTGACAATACGACAAACGCAACTCCCGTCCATTTCAGCAAAACGGATATTTTCATATGAACCGTCTCCCCCGTACCGTTTATGAAAGCATGACGGCACTTCCCATTGCCGAGTATCGCCGCGACGGTAAATGCCATCAATATTACCGATTTAAGAGTATGTGCCGATCCGTTTTCGAGAACAAGGCGGTCGTGATAACACTTTTTATTGTGAACGAAATGACGACGAATTCCTATCACCTTGCATTCCTTTTACCCTCCTTTAGGCCTAGGAATATATTCCTATTCGATATTCGTATCCGTAATCTTCGATTGCAACGTATGCACATCAAAACAGCCGGCCTGCACGCATGATAGCGCTGCAGGCCGGCTGTAGAACCGCATAAGGTGAACCGTCAAACGTCAATCGGCAAACATGACAGGAAAAAGCGCCTGTTACCCGCCATCCTCCCCGTACTGCTCTCCGCGTGCGCGGATCCCTTCTATAAACAAGCGGCAAACGCCCGTTTGATATCGCTCTCGGGTGTAACCGAGCGTATCGCGGTGGTACAGGTATTGCTCGGGAGAAAGCGCTGCCAACAAAAAGCCGGTCGTAAGCGTGACATCACAATCGCGGGTTTCCCCCTGTTCCGCGGCCCGTTCGAGATAGGCGCCGACAAGGCCCTGCAGCCTCAACGTAATGGGGCGCTTATGCGGCAGGAAGTTTTTTTTGCCTGCATACATGCAGTTGATTGTGGTGAGCAGCTCCGCATTGCGGTCGATATAATCGACGAGTCGGATGATGACGTCGCTGAGCCGGTCGAGGGGGGAAGAGGAAGGAGCTGCGCAACTCTGCTGCGCCTCCAGTTCATCGAGAAATTGTTCCACGCTTGTCCGCAGAATATCGGAATAAATCTCGCCGGGATGGCCGTAACGCCGGTATAACGTTCCTTGCCCGATGCCGGCTTCCTGAGCAATCTGGTACATATTGACCGAATCGATGCCGTTGCGCTCGAGCAAACAACTGGCAGCCGAAAGAATGCGGCGGCGAAATTCCACATCGCGTTTTTCTTTCTTTTCGGTTTCTTTAAAGGGTTCCATGCCAATTCTCCTTTCGGAAAAAAAATCCAAATGTTCAATTGACTTCGCGGACAATTGTCCGTTATATTTTAAATTGCAGACAATTGTCCGCAACTAAAATATAACACATTCGACGGTTCATGTGCCTGTCAACTAAGGAAAAGCGAGCAGGAATTGCAGCGCCATGCAGAAGTTGAACGTGGGAGGAGTGAAAGAGATGGAGCAAACGGCAGTTGCCGGCAATCCCCAGCCGGAATTTCGCATGATCCGCTTGCTGGTCCCCCTGATCGCCCTTATATCGGGCTGCTTTATGGTGATTCTGGATACGACCGCCATGAACGTCGCCTTGTCGAAGCTGGTGGAAGAATTCCATGTGCAGCTTGCTACGCTAGAGTGGACGGTGACCGGGTACATGCTGGCGACCGCAGCCGTCATTCCTTTGGCCGGCTGGCTGTCCGACCGGTTCGGAGCCAAGAACGTATTCCTAACTTCCGTCATTTTGTTTACAATCGGCTCGGCGCTTTGCGCAACGCCGAACAGCGCCGAATGGCTCATCGTGTTTCGCATTATCCAGGGCCTCGGCGGCGGCTTCGTCATGCCGGTTGCGATGGCCTACGTTTATCGGCTGAGTCCGAGCAACAAGATCGGTATGGTCATGGGCATGCTCGGCATGCCGATTTTATTCGCGCCTGCGATCGGACCGATCGTATCCGGTTGGTTGGTGGAATACCATTCCTGGCGGTGGATTTTCCTGATCAATATTCCCGTCGGCATATTCAGCTTTATATTCGGGCTGTGGAGCTTGCCGAAGATCGCAAAGAACAAGGTCGCCGGCTTTGACCTTCCAGGCATGATTCTCGGGCCGATCGCGTTCGCGGCGCTATCTTACGGCGTAAGCGAAGGCGCGAGCAGCTGGACGTCCGGCAAAACGCTTGCGGGCCTTATTGGCGGAGGAGCCGCTCTGGTTGCGTTCATTATTGTTGAACTGCGGGCCAAAATCCCTCTTCTCGAGCTTCGCGTTTTCCGTTCGGCGGACTTCTCGTTCGCGATATTCGTGCAGTGGATTGTCCAGTTTTCCCTGTTCGGCGCTATTTTCCTAATGCCTCAATTTCTGCAGCAGGCTAGAGGCTTCGGAGCATTCGACACGGGGTTGACGTTGTTCCCGCAGGCGCTTGCATCGGCCTGCATGATGCCGATCGGCGGATTTCTGTTCGACCGGATCGGCGTACGGTGGCTGGTCGTGATCGGTTTAAGCCTCGTATCCGGGGCGATCTACCAGTACACGTTCGTGGATATGACGACGGAGGGCAAAGATCTGCTGCTCCCGCTCATTATGGCGGGCAGCGGGATGGGGCTCATGATGATGCCGCTGAACTCGCATTTGATCACGAAGGCGCCGAGAGAGCTGGTAAGCCGGGTCACTTCCTTGACCAATGCTTTGCAGCAGGTGATCAGCTCGCTTGCCGTGGCGACGGTCGTGACCATCCTGACATCGCGGCTCAAAACTCTTGCCGAAAGCAATCCTGCAGCGCAAGGGGGGAACGAGGCGGATACGATGAAGGCGATGCTGTCTTTGGCGCCGAAGGCATTCGATTATACGTTTAGCGTCATGTTTGCCGTCGCCTTATGCGGGATCGTGCTCGGATTGCTGCTTAGACGCGGCGCGAAGCCTTCGGATGACGGCGCCGAGAATACGAAAGCGGAGCGTGCGGTCGAAGGGCTCCATATGGGTTGAACGACGAGCTTTCGTTTCGTTTTGAGAGGGGCGAGGGTCGGCACAGAAGTAATGTTGAATGGACAAGATGAAGCCTCCAGCCCGCTCCGATAGGGGCGGTTTTGGAGGCTTCATTTTGCGTTTCGGGGACCGGTTCTTGCCGCTCCTTTTTGTTTACGGAGAGAATGATGATTCATATAGGTAAGAGGAAAAGCGGGTGTGGTTCGGGAGGATCGGAAGCCCGTAGCAACTTTTTCTAATTGCGACGGCCTGGTTACGATCTTGCGGCGGCGGCATTCCTTCTGCCGATCAGCCGTTCCGCAATCAATAAATTCGGTATCCAGGCAATCCAGGCGATGACGGCAAAAGTATCGTTCGTATCGGTTAGCCCGAAGAGTACCGCTGCCAGCGGAATATAGAGCCGAAGCGAGATTGCCGCACAGGAGAGGGCGTAATTGCGTACCATCCAGCGGCCGTGCTCCCTCGGATCGCGATCGACGAGGATGCTTTTGAGACTGCGATAGAGGGTGTATAGCCACAAGACCGACAGCGAGCCGAAGCCGGCTTGCGCGATCCAGCCTCCGTTTGCATAGAAAGCCAGGTATAGGCCGGTCATGCCTCCGATCGCGATCATGACGGCATATACGCAGCCGATCGCACGGTGAACGCCGGGCATTCGAAGGCGAAGCCTCTTCATAAATTGAAACCAGCCGACAGCGAGGGCAACCCCCGCCGAAACCGCATGCGCGAACAAGACGTTGTACCATAGTTCCGGAAGAGCGCCCTTTTCGGATACGAACATCCGCTGCCGAAGCCCCTCGGGCGTTCCGTACAGCACCAAGGCGTATGCGCCGATCGCTAAAGCCAAAAAAGCCAAAACGCCGAATCCCCATCCGCGAAACGCTCTTTTTCTCACATTCATCATCGATTCCTCGCAGTCCATAAAGTAGATAATCGCATTTTATCACCCGGATGTTCCCTCTTTGAACCGTCCTGCGAAGGGCAGCCGATCCGTCGGAAGTCGGAGATTTTCGCATGTCGGAAGGTGGAACAGCAGGTTGCAAGCGGCGAAAAATAAAGCCTTTTCGAGATTAGCAGCCCGGTACTGCGATCAGATCCCGCGGGCAGACGGTTGCTGTTTATACATTCGTGCACATCATGCGACGGTGGGGCTAGCGTGTAAGAAAAAGGAAGATAATATGGAACTTATTGACATAAGAACGCGTGTTCTGTATGATTGATGGTATCGAAACGCATTGTCCGGAGGGAAGAAGATGACGAAGAACGAAACCTGCAATCGCACTTTTGGTCCGAACCGATTGGCTTGGAGTTTGTGGGATGACCTGGTGCACTTTGATTTAGGCGAATCAGGCGCTACCCCGCAAATATGGCGTGACCGAGAGGCGCTTTATTTGGAAAAGGCTTCTTCTGCCGTATTTCTTCGTCATGACGTATCTTTCGATTGTTTCCGTCTTCAGGCCGAGGTCGCCATTCCCGGGCATGCAGGGTTTATAGGACTTGTCTTCGGAGCCCGGGATTCCTCGAACTTTGAGCTGGCGTACCTTGCTCCCGAAGAAATTCAATATGACCCGGTCATGAACGGCTCGATGACTTGGCAGGTCTATAACGGCCCGTCCTACCAGAAGCCTTTGCCGAATACGACCGGAGTCTGGAGGACATTGGCTGTGGAAGTCCAACCGTCCGGCGCAGCGGTTTACTTGGATGACGATCCGGAGCCGCAGCTCGTCGTTTCCAACCTTCAGCATGGAGGAGCCGCGGGACAAATCGGCTTTTGGAACTTTTTGCCGTGCTACATACGCAATCTATCCGTGACAGAAATTCAACCGTCGCCAATCGTACGAACAAATAGGGAATTTCATCGGCTGCTTTCGGAAACCTTCGTAATGGAATGGATGGTTTCTGAGCCTTATCATAAGAACGGACATTCCGTTGTCTTGCCCGGCCGGACCAAAGCATATGTGGAGGAGAACGGAACCCTGAACATAAACAGAATGTACTCGGCCGAACAAGGAGCTACGGTACAAGCTTTTAGCGCGTTTTCTATTTCCGAGGAGAAAGAAACCTTGGTAACGTTCGGCTTCAGCGACCAGCTTCGTTTATGGGTCAATGAAGAAGAGGTGTACGAAGGGAAGTGGGGTTGGAGTCCGCCGGCGGGGGACGGCAGAATTCGTCCCGACTTTGCAGGCGTTCCTATTCGCTGGAGAGCCGGTTTGAACACGATTCGAGCTGAAATAACGAATCACGAAGGTTTTGGCTGGGGGTTAAGCCTCAGAACGGGGCTGTCCGGCGTTCAATTTTCGGAATAGCTGAAGGCGTTCAAGGGAGGCCGCGCTACGCGTATACATTTGAGGGAACGTCTCCCGATTCAGCGCATAGCTGAACTTTTCACGATCCATATCTTTGATATGGCTCTGAAAGCCGTCACATTCCAGTCCGAAGCGGCCAAACGGTGGAAGAAAAGCAAGGTCGAGAAATTGCGATTTGCGGTTCCAATCGTAGATTTCATACTCCGGGTGCAAATGATCGAAATTACCGAATAGCGGCCACCAGACATGCTGGAGAAGCAGCTTTTCGGCATAGTTGTGTCCCCTAAGCAATCGACCTTTCCGCTCCCCGCTTCTAAGAGCAAGATGACGTTCGAGAAACAATTGATGCGCGCTCTCAAAATCCATGAATACCCTCCTTTCTAAATAAAAAAAGAACATCCCCTATGCCATCATCCGGCTAAAAGGACGTTCTTCGTCTGATGAAAATTATACCGCATGCAGTGTTTGTTTGGAAGATCCGTCAGGCTGTAAAACGCCGTACGGATGGGTATGCGCGAAAAGCCGAATTAGAGTAAACCTATCTGCATCGTGCCGCAGTTGACAATCTTAACATTCTGCGATATTTTGTAGTTAAACATTTAATTAATTGGAGCCGAAGCCTCATGACAACCATTCAGCAGTACGTGACGCAGCATTCGCTTGAAGTGCAAACCTTTTTTGCCATGGTGGATACGACGGCCCGGATGATCGGCTACTCCGAAAAATATTGGTTTTCCAAAGGCTTGAACGGGGCGCGGATCCGGCTGCTTGTCGAGATCGCGAAGGAAGGCGGCTCGATTCTGCCGTCTGCGCTGGCAAGCCGGATCGGTGTGACGCGAGCCAACATCAGCGTACTGCTCGTTCCGCTCGAGGAGCAGGGATATATTCGAGTTTCTAGCCATCCGGAAGACGGTCGCAAACGGAGGATCGTACTGACGCCGGAAGGGGAAAGCCTGCTCTGGGATGTGCTTCCCGGTAACCGCGACGTGATAGCCGAGAAGATGAAGGTGCTTGACGACGCGGAAATGAGGCAGCTGTTGGCGTTGTTTAAGAAGATGACGGAAGGAACGAATTGAATCGTTCACTTCCGCTTCCTTCCGAGTTCTACCGCGTCCTACTCGCCCTTCCCTTTCTCTCTTTTTCGACAAAAAGTTAAATATTTAACTAAAATCAAAAATACGAGAGGGTGTAACCAAATGAAAATAGCAATAACCGGAGCTACAGGGAAGCTGGGCAGACTCGTAGTACGGCAGCTCTTGTATCGAACACCGCCGCATAACATTGCAGTCAGCGTCCGGAGGCCCGAAGCGGCCCGGCGTTTGGCCGAACAAGGAGTTGCGGTAAGGTATGGCGACTATGACGACCCCGGATCGCTTGAGAAATCGTTCGCCGGCGCACAAAAGTTGCTGCTGATCTCTTCCTCGCATCCCGATGACACCGTCCGCTTCCGACAGCATACTGCAGCTATCGATGCCGCGCGGCGAGCAGGGGTAGCGCACATCGCGTATACAAGCATCGCTTTTGCAGAGAAGGGCAGACTGCCGCTGCATCGCCTCCATCTGAAAACAGAGCTGGCTATTCGCGAATCGGGCATCCCGTATACGATTTTGCGAAACGCTTATTACATGGATGTTATTCACTTCCTCCGTGTCCGGGAGGCGCTCGCCAGCGGCGTTTTGCTTAGCCCGCCCGGAGAGTGGGCGTTCAATACGGCATCCCGAGAGGATTTGGGCGAGGCAGCCGCTGCTGTGCTCACGGAAGAAGGACACGGGAACCGCGTCTACGAATTGACGTCGCCTCGTACCTGGAACTTGGATGAGCTCGCTCGCGCGCTTAGCGCCGCGTCGGGTCGCCGCGTCATTCACCGTTCGGATCCGGCAGCGGTAAACGAAATATTCAAGCTGCTGCCTTGCTCCGACATGAAGAGCGTTTCTCCCGACCTTGAGAGGCTTATCGGACACTCTCCCCGTACGGTGGAGGAGGAGGTACGGCTTATGATCGAGCCACACTAAATCGTCCGGTAGTCGGCATACGGTATTATTGCAAGCCGTCATCATTTTGACATTTAATCGAACGATCGTTTATTATAGGGCCATGAGACACAAAGACACGAATAAAAGCGAAGCCATCCATCAAGCCACGATCGAGCTTCTGAACGAAATCGGCTTTTCCGACATCTCGATGTCCAAAATAGCCAAAAGAGCGAACGTATCCTCTTCGACGATCTACGTATATTTTGAGAACAAGGAAGATATGCTGGGCAAGCTGTACGTGAACGTCAAAAGGAAAATGAGCCTGCAAATGCTTCAGGACGTTGACGAAACGACCCCGGTACAAGCCGGATTCGAATTGCTCATGCGAAACTTGGTTGCGTTTATTGTAGACAACAAGGATTATTTTTTGTTTCTGGAGCAGTTCACCAACTCGCCGCTGATCGAGAAATTACGTTTGGAAGAGGGCGCCGAGTTGTTCAAGCCGGTTTTCGATCTCATCGAGCGGGGCAAAAAAGAAAACGTGCTGAAACAAGCGGACACCGCTCTGCTGTTGATGTATGGCTATTTTCCGGTTGCCCAGCTGGCGAAGGAGCACTTTAAAGGGAAGCTTTCCTTCCATCCGGACACCATCAACAAAATGATCGAAATGAGCTGGGATGCTGTCAAAGCATGATCAGCCTAAGAAAGCAGGGATCGCGCATGCAAAAGCAAGTGAATCCGCTAAAACGCGGAATCCGGGTTTTGATTACAGGTGTAACCGGTATGGTGGGAGAGGGCGTACTGCACGAGTGTCTTTTGCATCCGGAGGTCGAACAGGTGTTGGTCGTGAACCGGAGACCATGCGGCGTAAAGCATCCCAAGCTAACTGAAATTTTGCATGCCGATTTCCTTGATCTGACGAGCATTGCGGACCAGTTGCAGCCTTATGACGCTTGCTTTTTTTGTCTGGGCGTTTCGTCGGTCGGCTTGAAGGAGGAGGAGTACTCGCGGCTTACGTATGATCTCACCTTGCACATGGCGAAGCTGCTATCGGACCGGAACCCGAACATGGTCTTCTGTTACGTATCCGGAATCGGGACGGACAGCACGGAGCAGGGAAAGAGCATGTGGGCGAGAGTCAAGGGCAGGACGGAAAACCATCTCATGCAGCTGCCCTTTAAGAAAGCGCATATGTTCAGACCGGGCTACATTCATCCGACAAAAGGGCTAAAGCATACACATAAGTATTACACCGCGTTATCGTGGCTGTACCCGGTTTTGCGCCGGCTTCTGCCCCGATATACCGTTTCGCTCAAAGAGTTGGGGCTCGCGATGATTCATACGGCAACCCAAGGCTATGACCGATCCATCGTAGAACCGAAGGATATCGTCAAGCTTGCGGAAGGTTAAGCACAAGGAAGCACGAGAAAGAAACGTAAAGTCCGCCTTCGGCGTATGCCGCTAGGCGGATTTTTTTTGCGAGTGTCCGGGCTGGGATTAGATCGAGAAGGGAAGGTTCAAGCGGGGAAGCAGCTCGGGATCAAACGTGGAAAGGGTCAATCGCAGGATATAACCGTCTTTTACGATGCAAAGACCCGTATCGGTTTCGCTGAAGCTGCAGCTGCTGTCTTTCTGCAATAACGATTTGACCTTCTCTATCGGACGGGGGGAGGATACGCCCAAGGTTACTTCCATTTTTGGCGGCAGGGCGAGCATCGCTATCGGAATCCATTTTCTTTGCTTCGAGACGACGACGGCATGCGCGGTTCCTCCGATCGCAAACGTAAAGGTTTCGGATACTTTATCCATTTTCATGCCGAATAGCTGCTGCAGCCAATCCCGGAACAACGGGACGCTTTCGACGGGAAAGCCGATTTCGCGAAGGTATAGGAGATGATAGGGCCCGCTGGGCTCGAGTATGTTTTCTTGGATATAGGGATGCGCGATCAGTTCCAGCAGGTTACCGTCGCAATCGCGAAAGTAGACGTTTTTTCCCGTTTCGAAGGAGTCGATTTCCCGGCCGTCGCTCCAGGCTTGAAGTAGAATGCCGTTATGCCGAAGCATCTCAATGGCAAGATCGAATTTGGAGTAGGGAACCTCGAACGCAAAATGAGCGGGTGCGACGGGTTCGTACACTTCCCTAAACGTCAATGTAACATGCGGGGTAGGCTGAAAACGAATTCGGTCATGCGACTCGTGCACGATTGGAAACTGCAGCCGCTCATGGTAAAACCGCTTCACGCTCGGAATCGATACCGTCTGCAGCTGCAGGTCGGCAAAATGAGTAATCAAAGCGGCTCACTTCCTTTAAGGATTTTTCTTTTATTAAACTTAATATACAACAATATATGTAAAGTAGCTATGGTTTTATTCTATTCACGTGTAAGGCTTCAATATAGCGGTCTTACTGGGTGTAAGTGCAGAACACCCTGCTTGTCGCCGCCGGTATTTCCTCAGTGCTGCCCGGAAGGTACGAGTAAGCCTGATCAAGCGATCAGGCTTGCCGAGATGGGGGCGATTTCTTTTGTACGGAAGGGATGCGCATGGGAGCGGTCAGCGAACTTTGCATTCGTAAAATGCAGTGGGATACTTGCCATAAAGCAATTGCTCCCTTACTCTTACGAATCCGTTGCGCTCATAAAAATCGCATAATTTAGGACGATCGGCAGCACAATCCAGTCGTACATAGCTCTTGCCGAGTGTTATCGCCAACCGCTTAGCACACTCAATCATTTCTTGAGAACATCCGTTTTTTGCGTATTGCCTCTTAACAGCCAGTTTGTGTAAGAACAAAGATTCATTAGCGGCTATGTCGGACCACATAGGGTCTTCTTCTTGAAGAATCATGGTAGCCGCTGCTTGATCTTCCAAGCGACCGATATAGACGTTACCGATGCCATAACGCTTTAAGAGTCCGGCAACCGAGTACTGGTTCTCGCTCCACATTTCTTGGTCGATCTTCTTTAGCCATATCGCGGCCTCTTCAAGAATGGTTGAAGCTTGCTCAATCTCCTGTTCCATCGCTTTCGAGATTTGGAGCAGGTTGCCTTTGCGTGGATTCGGATCGGCCATAGATACCTCCGTAAGGTTTTTCAACATTTTAGCATAAACCGTATCCACTTACTTCCCGATCTAATGACGCCATTTCAATAGATAAATTTCCGATGCTATTGCTTTCCTCATTTAGCTTTTTCCAAATATCTTCTTCATATAGGCTACCGATACCGGTTTCGATAATGGATAGCCGGGTATCTAATGATGCCTCCAGTGATTAGAGTTTAATCCATATACCGCCACAACCGCCATCGGCGGCCGTCACAGCCCTCAACTCCGCGTCTGACGCGACTCTTGCTTTTTACTCTTCCCCCGTCGCAATCGGATTCTCGCTATACGTGATCCAATCGCTCCAGCTTCTTACTCCTCCACGAACCCCTTTACTCGGATAGTTCCGAAACAAAAAAGTGGGGATTCCAACCAACGCGGCGGGAATGCCTCAGAGGATATGCCAGCATACATGTGCAACGACCTCCCTTGCCTACGCTTGGAAGCAATCGGGGAGCAAGAAGCCCGTGGGCGACGGGGCTAACAAAACAATACGGTTGGAGCCAAGGCTGGGTATTCACCTGTGGCTGGATCAAGCCATATCATGTTTTTCAAACAAAGTATTAAATTTAAAATAGTACCTTGACTATCACAGTACTATATCGTATTATACAAATGCGGGGTGATTATATGAGCGAGAACAAAATTACATCCGACCTGCTGCGCGGACATACCGATACGATGATTTTACGGCTCTTATCCGAAGCTGACCGCTACGGGTACGAAATTGTCAAACTGATTGCCGAGCGCTCGGATGGTGAGTATGAATTAAAGGAAGCCACGATGTACTCCAGCGTCCGCCGGCTTGAGGTGGACGGTGATATCGAGTGGTATTGGGGCGATGAATCTCAAGGCGGACGTCGTAAATATTTTAGGATTACCGAAAAGGGTAAGTCGACTTACGACCGCAACAAAAGCAACTGGGAGTACGCAAAGCGCGTGCTTGAAAACTTATTATAAGGAGTGTTGAGGTTATGAATGAGAAACTGACCAACTATTTGAACGGTGTTTTCGCACCATACGATGGGGTAAAAAGCGTCATCGAATTAAAGGCCGACCTGCTTTCCGATTTGCAGGAGCGGTTCCGCGAACTCAAAGCCGAGGGCAAGGACGACGAAACCGCTTTTGAGATGACCATTGACAGCATCGGCGACATTGAGCAGACGGTACAGGAGGTCGCTAACCTCTCCCGCTCGCTGGAGCGGCAGGTGGTGACGAACTTTAGCGCGAGTAACCTGCCTAAGAGCGACTTTGTGGGCGTTATCGCGCATAAAGGAAAATTTACGGGGAGCGCGTTGCGAGGTTCCGACTTCACGAACGCGGACTTGACCGGCAGCTCGTTTGCGAGCAGCGACGTGCGTGATGCCAATTTTGACGGCGCAAACCTAACCGACTGCAACCTATCCGTCCTTGACCTTTCGCATGCGAGCTTCAATAAATCAATCCTTGTACGCACTAACTTCAGCAAGTCGGGACTGGACGGAGCAAAATTCACAGGTGTAAAACTGACCGACGTCACGCTCTCCATGACCGACCTCAGAAAAACAATCTTTGAAAACTGTATCTTTGACGGCGTGGAGTTCAAATCTTCCGATCTGGGAGGGCTGTGTTTTGACGGGCAAACTTTTATCGGCGTTAAGTTTGACAAGTCGGCATTAAACGAAGTTTCGTTTAGGGGCGCTACACTCAAGAATGTGTCTTTTCAGGCGTATTTTTCGTTGACCAATAAGTATTACCGTTCCATCAAAACCATCTGCTTTGACGGCGCAGTCATGGATAAGCTGACCTATGCTGCGCTTAAAGGCATAGGGGCCGATTTGTCCAAGGTTACTGTTCGATAAGGAGGGGAAGTTATGCAGAAAAATTCGATTCAAGTCATTGGACTGCAAAAGTCCTACAAGCAGCTGCAAGTCCTAAAGGGCGTAGATTTCGAGGTGGAAAAGGGCAGTATTTTCGCCCTGCTCGGCTCCAACGGGGCGGGCAAGACAACGGTTGTCAAAATCCTCACCACGCTGCTCAAACAAGATAGCGGAACCGTCACCGTAAACGGATTCGATGTTGCGTCAAAACCCGAGAATGTGCGGCAGGCGATCAGTCTGACCGGGCAATTTGCCGCCGTGGACGAAATTTTGACCGGACGGGAAAATCTCATCATGATCGCCAAGCTGCGATACCTCAAAAATCCGCGTCAGGTTGCGGACGACTTGCTTATACGCTTCCGCCTCACAGACGCCGCCGACCGCAGGGTGTCTACTTATTCGGGCGGTATGCGCCGCAGGCTCGACATCGCCTTGAGCCTTGTGGGAAAACCGCAGATCATTTTCCTTGACGAGCCGACTACCGGGCTTGACCCCGAGTCGCGAATCGAGGTTTGGAAGATTGTCAAGGAGCTTGCCGACGGCGGCACTACAGTACTTCTAACCACGCAGTATTTGGAGGAGGCCGAGCAGCTTGCCGACCGAATTGCCATTCTGCATGAGGGTAGGATTATCGCCAGCGGCACGCTATCGGAGCTAAAAATGCTGTTCCCATCCAAAAAGGTGGAGTATGTTGAAAAACAGCCGACATTAGAGGAGATATTCCTCGCAATCGTCGGCAAAAAGGAGGGCGCGTAAATGGAGACGGCAAAAAGTCACTTTTTCAGCGATATGGGCGTTATGCTTGGACGTTCCATGCGCCATATTGTCCGCAGCATGGACACCATCGTCACTGTCACCATCATGCCGATCGCGATGATGTTGCTGTTCGTCTATGTGTTCGGCGGTGCCATTCAAACCGGAACGGATAACTATGTGAATTACCTGTTGCCCGGTATACTACTGATTGCTATTGCTAGCGGTGTATCCTACACGGCTTTCCGCTTGTTTACGGATGTGCAACGGGGCATATTCGAGCGGTTTCACACCATGCCGATTTCACGTTCCACCTTACTGTGGGGGCATGTGCTGACCTCGCTGGTATCCAACGCCATATCGGTTCTCGTCATCATTCTCGTATCGTTGATTATGGGCTTTCGTTCGCCGGCGGGGATATTGTCATGGCTTGCAGTAGCCGGCATACTCGCGCTGTTTACGCTAGCATTAACTTGGGTCGCAGCAATTGCCGGACTGACCGCAAAAACGGTGGATGGCGCAAGCGCCTTTTCCTACCCGATTATCTTCCTGCCGTTTATCAGCTCGGCTTTTGTGCCGACCGAGTCGATGCCGTCGGTCGTTAGAGCCTTTGCCGAAAACCAGCCGGTAACCTCGATCGTGGAAGCCATCCGTGCGTTACTGTCAGGTCAACCGGTGGGCAATGATATATGGGTCGCTCTTGCGTGGTGCGTCGGGATTTTGTTCGTAGCCTATTTCTTTGCAATGAGGGTGTATAAAAATCGGGTGTGATTATATCCTTTACAAACAAGAAACAAGAGACCCAAAATGGCTCGTGAGGCTATGGCTTCGCGGGCTGTTTTCTTTGTTGTCGTCCCCCGTAGCAATCGGATTGTCCGGTTACGAAATCCAATCGCTCCAGCTGTCCTCATATGTTATGACGTCGGATTATTATGATGCCTATGCTACAATAAGGTGACAAAGGGGGAGACATTATTGAGTAAACAAAAAATCGTGATTATTGGCGCAGGAATTGTCGGGGCGTCCGTGGCCTATCATCTGGCCAAACGAAATCAAGATGTAACCGTTATTGAACGACACCCCGCCGCGGCGCGTGAAGTCACGGAAAAATCGTTTGCCTGGATACATACGACGCATAGGGTGGCTCCCGAATACTGGCATTTGTACGATGCGGCTTGTGAAGAATATCATGCGCTTCAGCAAAATTTGTCCGAACTGCAAATTCATTGGCACGGGGCGCTGACTTGGGACAATCCGCCCCTAAGGGAGCAACTCCGTTTTCAAAAATTAAACCGGGAGCAGCTTGAGGCATTGGAACCGAATCTGAAGGAATATCCGGATGAAGCGATGTTTGTCAGCGAAGAAGGTGCGGTGGACCCGATAGGGTTAACGGATCTGTTGTTGAGCAAAGCGCAGGAGTACGGAGCAAAGGTTCAGTTCGGTACCAACGTTACACAGCTGCAGCAAGAAGATTCCTGCCTGGTCGGCGTCCACACGTCCAAGGGTTTTCTGGAGTCGGATGTCGTGGTATTGGCCGCAGGTACAGGCATACCCGAACTTTGCAACCCGTTAGGTTGTCCCGTGCCGGTAACGCCGTCGCCTTCCATTCTGATTCGGATGAAAACTGCGAATAAGCTGATACGCACATTAATCTCAAATGCGCAATTTGAAGCGCGTCAACTGACGGATCAAACGCTGCTGGCTGCGGAAGATTATATCGACGAGTCGGAAGAAAATGGGCCAGAGGCGGTCGGCAAGCGAGCGTTCGAGACGTTGCGTCGCAGTCTGAAGGGCGGGAATCAATTGGAACTGGAAAGCATCCAGGTCGGGATGAGACCAATGCCTGAAGACGGCTATCCGATCGTGGGCTTCCATGATCACATAAAGGGACTTTATCTGACAGTGATGCATTCTGCAATTACGCTGGCGCCGCTGATTGCGCGTCTGGCTGCAAGTGAAATAATCAATCGGGAATCAAGAAGCGAATTAGTCCCTTGTCGACTCTCCCGTTTTAAGGACACACACGAGGGATGACCCCGCTGTTTCTCGCGCGTGAGGTTGTGAATCAAGTGGAATCGCATGCACGTGCAAATTGACCTCGATACTCCTGGACACAAAGCAAAGGAGTACATCGTCACATGAGCGACGACGTACTCCGTGTTACAACCTGTATAACTGCTTACGCCTTCTCCTCTTCCCCCACCGCAATCGGATTCTCCTCATAGCTAATCCAATCGCTCCAGCTTCCGGCATACAGCTTAACCTTATCGAACCCTGCCGATTTGAGGGCGAGGACGTTCGGACAAGCCGTGACGCCGGAGCCGCAATAGACGATGATTTCGTCGTCGCGCGACAGATCGGCGAAGCGTTCCGCTTGCTCCTCCGGCGATTTCCAGGAGCCGTCCGCCCGCCGGCCTTCGGCCCAGAAGCGGTTGATCGCGCCGGGAATATGTCCCGCCGTACGATCGATCGGCTCGACCTCTCCCCGGTAGCGGGGGGCCTCCCGGGAATCGATCAGCACGACGCCAGGCGCGTGCAGCTTAGCCTTTACTTCCGCGGCATCAGCGGTAAGAACGGTCTGTGGCCGGGCAATGAAGGAAGCCGGTACGATCACCTTTTGCTCGGAAGAGACGGGGAAGCCGGCTTGCTTCCAAGCACTGAAGCCTTCATCCAGCACATATACGGCTTCATGTCCCAAATATTGCAGGAGCCACCACAGCCTTGAAGCCATTGCACCGCCTTGATCGTCATAGACGACGACGCGGGTGTCGCTGCCGATTCCCGCTTTGCCGAGGCGTTTGGCCAGAGCGTCCATATCCGGGAGCGGGTGCCGGCCTCCGTGCTCGCCGATCGGCGCGGAGAGGTCTTTTTCCAAATCAAGATAGACCGCGCCTGGAATATGCGACTCTATGTAAGCTTCGTGTCCGGCATCGGGTTTACCCAGTAGGAAACGGCAATCCGCGATGACGATGTCCGGCTCGTACAAGCGAGCCAATAACCAGTTTTTAGATACGATTGCATGCATGATTCGATAAACCGCCTTTCTTGCCTGAGTAGGCTTTTGACTCCATTATAGACGAATTTCGGGGCAAAACCATTAGACTTCTTCAGCTTTCTCGAACGCGGCCGTCGAACTGGCCTGCAAGCTCCGCCTGCAACTCCTCCGTCATCTGCCGGACAAGCCCGGGCTTTCCGTCAAAATGGGCGGGGGAAGTGTTCTTGAATAGGACTATTTGCCGGCTGCTGGATCTCGGAGCATAAGTTTCCGCCTCCGTATGGGAGCAGCCGCTGCAAGATGCGTGTGCTAACCTTGCTTTCCGACGACGAAACGGATGTCCCGGTTTGCCGAGTCTGCTGCGGCGAATGCCAGCAAACGGGAGCCCTCCTCCGTCAATTCGTTTTCCACTTGCTTGGAAAGGGGCTCGAAGGGTTCGATGACCAGTGAGGCGGAGTCTTTGCCGCGCTCGATTCTCCATATGCCTCGCACAAAGCCGTCGACGAGGATGGTCGCTTTGACGATCCCGTTAACGGTGAAAACGAGCGGACGATGCTCATCGGCGATAATTCGGGTGCGGTCGGCGTATGAAAGGAGCATGTTGTCGAACTCGCCGAGAAAGCGCGGCGGGGCCGCCGTATCCGGAGCGGGACGAGGCGCATCCGGCAGGTCGAACAGCTCGCTGCCATGTTCGTCATGGAAGACGAGCAAGCGCGGCCGCAGCGTTTCGACTGTTTCGCGCAGCCGGGTTAGTCCTGACCAAGCTTGCATGTCTTTGACGGAGGCCGGGCCGAAAGCGGCCAAATAGCGTAAAAGGACAGCCTCCGCCGAAGGCTCGGAGGACAAAGGGAGGCCAAGCCACGCTTCGGCCGACGTATGGGCGGCCGGTCCGCTTTCGCCCCAAAGGCCGCGCGGGGGCACTTGGACGAGCGGCACCAGCGTGCGGATAGCGGCGCCAAGCGCTTCGGCGTTACTGTCGGGCCACCGCTCCAGCAATAGGACGCCTAGCTCTTGGAACGTACGCGGCCGCTCCTCGACCAGTTCTCTGCCGGCTGCCGCAAGCGCCCCGGTATCGACACCCGCCAGGGAACGTCCGTAGGCGCCTTTCAGCCCGCGATCCAAGACGGGCTGAAGGAGCGGGCGAAAGGACAGGCAATCCCGGGCGCTCACCAAGTGTATGGTGGACCGCATCAGTCCGATTCTCACGGCGCGCCGCTCGGTAAGGAGCTCGGCCAGCTCGTCCTGGCGGAAGCCTGCGAGCCTTGTCCACAAGCCGAAATAGGGCGGATTGGGCGCCTGCGCTTGAAGACCGGCCAGATGCTCGATCGCCTCCAAAGCGCTCATCTCGGCGCGGCGAAGCAGCAGCTGCCTCTCAAGTAGGGCTCGGTTGAGCGCGCGCCTGCTTAGCTGGGGAACGCTTGCTTTTCTAGCTCCCTCAGCGGATGAAGGAGAGAGGGGCGAAAAGTTCGCCTTTTGCTTTTTGAGCGGCATTGTCGCTCGGCTTTTACCGGAAAGGGTTTCGTCTTCCGACGGGGTGGGAGAAAGCATGTTGCAACGCCTCCTGACGTAGGGTTCAAGTTTCCTCTATTATAATGCGAAAGCCCTGACAACAAGTTGTCAGGGTTTCAGCATGTTTTCGGTCAAGAAGCGGATTTCGGCTTATCGAAGGTGTGCGCCTTCGACCAGTGGGCGCCTCCGTCGGAGGTCGTATACATGACCGACGGCGCGGTATTGTCCGTGCCGATCCACCAGCCCTGCTTGTCGTCGGCCATTGCAAGGAGCGCTCCCGCGTAGCCTTCGATCGATTGGGCGCCGTTGATCCACGTTTTGCCGCCGTCCGTCGTTTTGCCTACCGTATTGGGCAGATCGCACGCTCCGCAGTAGCCGCCCATGAAAGCCGCGCTTGGGTTCACTACGTAGAGCGGTCCCGGTCCGGAGCCGGCATTTTTGGCGCCTTGCTTGTCATCGATGGCGATGCCCGGAGCAGGGCCTGCGCCGGCCGTCGAATTGGCAAGCACCGTCTGCCACTGCTTGCCACCGTCGGAGGAGTGGAACAAGGAATAGGACGTCTGCGTCATGCCGGAGCCGCCGATCCATTCCACCCAAGCATCGTTAGCGCCTGCAGAGCGAATGACCGTTCCGGCGAGAGGGTCGGCAATCGGCCGCGACATGACGGTAGTCCACGCTTTGCCGCCGTCCGTCGTACGGACGATGCTTGCTTTTTCTTTGTCCTGCGTTACGGCCCAGCCGTTCTTGGCGTCGTGGAAATAGGCGTCTCCCACCATGCGCTCGGGTACGGGGAGCGAGCTCCACGTTTTGCCGCCGTCGGTTGTCTTGGCATTGGCGCTGTACGCTTCCGACTTGGAAACGAAGTGCAAAAATCCTTGGTTCGGCACCGCGCCGGTCTTAGCCCAATGCTTGCCGCCGTCGGCAGTATTCAGCAAGGAATAGCTGCCGGCTTCGCTGCCTTCGTTGCTGCCGTCCAGCGTTGCCCAAGCGTCTTGTCCGTTCAATGCAAACAATTGACGCACGGTGCCCGCGCCTTGGTATTGCATGCTCCAAGTTTTCCCCGCATCGTCGGTTCGGGCGATCCAGCCTTCCCCGCCTGTCCAGCCTGACTTGGCGTCAGCCAACCGGACAGCGGTCACCTTGCCGGTGTGCGCCGCAGCCGTCGGCTTCGCGGAAGGCGCATTAGGCGTTCCTGCGTCAGCGGGAGCCGGGCTCGGGCTCTCTTGGTTGGAGGGAACCGCGGATGGCGGAAGCGTCCTGCCTTCCGTCCCTTGCGGTGTTCCTGCCGATCCCCTGCAGCCTGTAATTCCGATAAATAAGGCGGATGCGACTAGCGTAAGCTTCATTTTTCGTAACATGGACATGTCCATCCCTCCGTCATTGGATTTTGTATATCAGTCTACGTGCTCATAGACGAACAAAAGACTATAATTGTTTTCCATTATTCCTCGCGATTGTGTCCGATAAACCGATTCGTTACCGGGGATAATGCAAAAAGGCTGCTCCCGTCATCGTCATGACGCGGGGCAGCCCTTGCTCGTTTCGTTGATCAGTTAATGAGAGGCGTAAGCTTCTTTTCCAGTTCGGCAGGCTCCAGGACGTGAAAGACGTCCGTGATTTTGCCGCTACGATCCACCAGGAAGCTTGTCGGAATCGACTGGAATCGGTAGGCATCGAGCGCGGCTCCCTCCTGATCGAGCAAGATAGGGAAAGTGAAGCCGTACGTTTTGGCGAACGCCTCCGCCTCTTTGCGCGTATCCTGACTCGTTACGTTCACCGCATACAAATCGAATTTGCCTTGAAACTTCTCATACAACGCTTGGATATCCGGCGCTTCGATCTGGCAAGGGATACACCAGGAAGCCCAGAAATTGACCAGCACCGGCTTGTCGCGTTCGCCGCCGACCCGGTATGGTTTACCGTCGAGCGCCGTCAGCTCGAAAGCGGGCGCGTTAAAGCCCACCTTGGGAGCCGAATCGGCGGGAGCGGCGGCCTTGCGGGACAGCTCGCCCATATGCTGATAGATGGCGGCGCCGGCGAGAACGGCCACGATGGCGAGCACGATCCAATTTCGTTTCATAGGCTTCCCCCTTTCCGTCCGGGCGACGGCATCAGCAGCTTCCGCCGATGCCCGGCAGCGCCTTGAGCTGGATGCCGTGCGGCGTTTGCCCTACCTTGATCCGCTCGACGGCTTGCTTGGAGGCCGTATCGATGACGGCTATCTGATCCGTGCCGCTTAGGGTAACGTATGCTTTAGACTGCTGACGGTTGAAGGAAATATGTCTGGCACCTTCGAGTCCGGTCAGCTTCGTTATGACTTTATTGCCTTTCAGATCGACAAAGCTGACCTCGCTGCTCTCCATGCCGGTGACCACGGCGGTTTGCCCGTCCTCGGTGACGACGACGTCGGTCGCGCCCTTCAGGTCGGCGATTTTACCCTGCGGCTTGCCGTCGGCCGTGTTGTAAATTTCGAGCGTTCCGTCGCCTGCGCACGGGACGAAGAGCGTTTTGCCGTCGTCGCTGAGTTTGATGGCGCGAGGCGTTTTCCCGGTCGGGATCGTCAGCTCGACCTGTTTGGTTTTTACATTGACGACGTATACCTTATTGTTCTCATGATCGCTCACGTACAGCTTGTCGCCGAACAACACCAAATAATTCGTGTGCGCGCCCGTGCCAAGGTCGATCGTGCCGGCTTCCTTGCCCGCCTTCGTATCGACGAGGTAGACGAATTGATCGGCCACTGCAGCTACATAGAGCGTCTTATTGTCGGGCGACAGAGCCATGCCGTGAGGCATCGGACCGACGGGAACCTCTTTCTCGACCTTGAGCGTTTGCGTGTTAATGATGGAAACGGAACTGCTATTCATATTAGCCGCATACGCTTCGCGCATCGTGCTTGAGAAGATGACGGTGGAAGGCGCTTCCGACAAGGCGACGCTGCCGACTACTTTGCCGGTAGGGACGTCGATGACGGACAAGCTGTTTGTTTTCTCGCTGGGCACGTAAAATTGAATGTTCGTAAGCTTGCCTGCATCCGTTTGAACGGCGCCTGCACCTTCGTTATTTTTGGAGGCTCCGGCGTTCAAGCGCTGGGCGGCTTCTTCTTTCGACTCGAGCGCGCAGCCGCTTGCCAGCAAGGTGAGGGCAATCGCAAGCGACAATGCTTTCTTACGGTTGATCATGGCGTATTCTCCTAGGTGGATGACTTTTATTCAAAATAAAACATTGTAAAACACTCGGAATAAATGTTATTATACGGGGCATAAGGTCAAAAAATCAAGTACATCATCGTTCGGCAATAGGGGAGGAGAACTAAAAATGAAGAAGAAATTAGCGCTAGCCGCACTGACTGTATTGGCCATGGTGGCCGCCGCTTGCGGCAATAAAGGAGAAAGCGCGAATACGAACGCCGCGGCTACCCCGTCGGCTAAACCCGAGCAAAGCACTCAGGTTTCCAAGGCTTCCGATACGTACGAGAACGCGCAGCTGCTTGCAGACGTGAAATGGGTGGAAGAGCACGCGAAGGATAGCAAGGTGAAAATTATCGACGTCCGCGCAAAAGGGTACGAGCAAGGACATATTCCGGGAGCGATCGCCCTTAACTCGGGACTGCTGAAGGATGCCAAGAACAATACGATCGTGACCGCGGATAAATTCCAGGAAATCTTCCAAAACCTCGGCGTCAACACGGATACGACTATCGTGCTGTACGATGAAGGCAACTCGCTCAATTCCGGACGCGTCTTCTACGGTCTTGAATATTATGGCCACAAGGATAAGGTAAAAGTGCTTAACGGCGGCTATGCGGCTTGGACGGCTGCTTCCAAAGACGTTTCCACCGAAACGCCGGCTGCGGCGAAAGGAACGTTTACCGCTAAAGCCAATCCCGATCTGGTGACGACGAAGGAACAGATCAAGCAATTGAACCTGCAGGCTTGCGTGCTGTTAGACGTACGCTCCTCGAAAGAATATACGGGCGAAGATTTGCGCGGCAACCAAAAGGGCGGCCATATCGACAAAGCGGTTAACAAAGAGTGGAGCGATGCCATCGAGCAAAACAAAGACGGAGTGCCTGTCTTCAAGAATGCCAAAGACTTGCAAGCCGCTTTCAGCAACCTGGGCGTCGACAAGAACAAAACCGTCGTCCCTTATTGCCAAACGAACGTGCGCGGCGCGCATACGTATTTGACGCTTCGTTTGCTCGGTTACAAAGACGTGCGTCCTTATGAAGGCTCCTTTGCGGAGTGGGGCAACGCCAGCGATACGGAAGTCGTGAAATAATAGGAGGAACGAACCGTGGCAGAACTCATCGAAGGCATTTCGCATCTGGATGCTAAGGAACTGCAGGCGATCGTAGCCGATCCTGCGAATCCGGTCGTCGTCATCGACGTTAGAGAGCCGGAGGAATATACGGAGGCTCATATTGCAGGGCTTCCTCTTATCCCGATGGGCGATATTATCGACATCGTCGACCAGCTGGACAAATCGAAGGAATACGTATTCGTATGCCGCAGCGGCCGGAGAAGCTTTGAGGTGGCCAAATTTTTCCGCGCTCAAGGCTTCGAACAGGTACATAATTTCAAGGGCGGCATGCTGGATTGGCAGGAGCAAGGGCATGAAATAGCCGCAGGGGAAGACCATATCATCGAAACATTCAGCCCGGAACAACTGGAAAGGAAGCGGTCCTAATGAGTTTAACGGAAAAAGAATTGCTGGCCCTGAAGCCGGATCATATTGTCGATGCAATCGGAGAGGTTTGCCCGCATACGCTCAATCTTGCGCTGGCCGGACTCAAAAAAGCGCAGCCGGGAGAAATCGTCGTTGAAATTACGGATCACTCGATTGCGACCAAAACGATTCCCGCAGCCGTCAAAATGAACAACTACGGCGAATTTCTCGGCGTAGCCAAGCATAAGGGCAATTATCATATCTTCGTTAAAAAACACTAGAAGCGGTTTTCAAAAAGTCGCCTATGATCACGAAGCATATCGAGAAGAGGCTTCGACATCGAATCTTGCGTTCAACTTCGAAAATGACAAGGATGGATGGCTGAAATGGCATTTACAATAGACTTTTTCATAATGGCCGCCGTCTTCGGTTTCCTGTACGGGTTTTTGCTGCAAAAGGCCGACTTCTGCTTTACCGCCTCCGTCCGCGACTGGATTAGCGTGAAGGACACGCGAATCATGAACGGCGTGCTCGTGCTGATCGCGACTGCGCTGATCGGCTGGGGCATTGCGCTTGCAACGGGAATGAAAAGCGCAGCCGACGTATGGACCGTGCCGCTTGGCGGCGCGAATCTGATCGGCGGCATCCTGTTCGGCATCGGCATGACGTGGGCGGGCGGCTGCGGCTCCGGTACGTTGTACCGGGCCGGAATGGGCTACATGCAGTTCTGGATCGTACTCGCCGCTGCGCTTGCGGGCAATCTGTTGTTCGCCTTCCTTTATGATCCGTGGGCGAGAGCTGCCATCGAACCGCTGACGATCGTGGAAGGCGGATATACGCTGTATGACTGGCCGCTGCCTTCGCTTGTCATCCCTGTGCTTATCGTCGCATTGATGGTAGGCATCGCGGTTTACCGGCACGGCTTCAAGGGCTTCCTGCAAGGAATCAAGGAATCGCTCACAGACTGGGAGAAAAATCCGTTCAAACAGTCGCACTGGGACATTCGGTTTGTCGCCTTCCTGATCGGCGTTATTGCGACCGTTCAATTCGTCTTGATGTCGAACGTCGGCATTACCGGACCGGAGACGCGAATCGCCGCCGTGGCGATGGCGCAAATTTTCGGCGACGACACCGTGTTCGGCAATACGTATTTGAACGCATTGTTCGCCGATTTCCCAAGAATCGGGCTCGGTCCGGAAGAGACGCTCGTCATCTTCCTCGTGATCGGCTCCTTTGCGGCATCGATGCTAAGCGGCAGCTTCAAGCTTCGCAAGCCGCGGTTGTCGAGGCTGCCGGCCGCGATCGGCGGCGGTCTATTGATGGGCGTTTCCTCGCGGATCGCTCCCGGCTGCAACATCGCGAACGTGATTACCGGTATCGGCGGTCTGTCCCTTAGCAGCGTCGTCGTGCTGATCGGCATGATCATCGGCATCGTTATCGTCGTCGCATTCGTCTTCAAAATGCCGCTGATGCTGTTCCAGCGCGAAGAGACGTTCCGCGGTTAAAGGCGGAAGCCATGCCGGCTATTGCGAAAAATCGTAATAATTCGCCTCCATTCTGTTCAAACTACCGAAGGGTAAGTTTACCAGAGTGGAGGTTTTTGCCGTGGAAACACTTTTTCAGGAACTGAACAGACAGCTTGCGAGTTGGAGCGTCATGTACGTCAAGCTGCACAATTACCATTGGTACGTGAACGGGCCGCAGTTTTTTACGCTGCATGCGAAATTTCAAGAGCTGTACGAGGAAGCCGCGCTGCATGTCGACGAAATCGCCGAGCGGATTTTGGCCTTGCACGGACGTCCGATAGCAACGATGAAGCAGTTTACCGAAACGTCCTCGATCGCGGAAGCGAACGGAAGCGAAAACGCCGAGCAAATGGTCGAGGCGATAGCGGGGGATTTCACGACGCTGATCGGGGAACTGAAAAGAGCGATGGCGATCGCCCAGGAGCTCGGCGACGAAACGACGTCCGATATGCTGCTGGCCATTCATACGGGGCTCGAGAAGCATGTGTGGATGCTGAGATCGTTCTTGAAATAGGCTTGCGTACGATTGAAGAGGATAGGGGGAGTGATTCCCGCTGTCCTCTTCTTTTTTATTGTGAAACTTCTTCAATAATCCCCTGTACAATCGTGACAATTTTATGATCATTACGTAAAACGGCCCTGATTGTCCGGCTAAAATCTAAACATTTGCCCTCCTCCTGCCGATAGAGTAGCTATAGGTGTGCCCAATCCGATTGTCTCTGTTTTTCCCTGAGGCTCCGGGATGCAGACAGTTAGCAGAAAAAAACGGAGGAGATCAAGAAATGAATGTCAAGAAAGCAAGACTGACGGCATTATTACTCGTCATTTTTTTGATTGCTAGCAGCTTTGGCGCGGTGCAGGCAAGCGCGGCAAACGAAATTTCGATGCTGGTGCTGAATAAGAACGAGGTAGCGCTGGAGGTCGGATCCACGGCATCGCTTACGGCTACGGCCGTTTTTGTAAACGGAGCGACGGAGAACGTCACGCTCAAGACGGACTGGAGCACGGGCGACGCTGAGAAAGCTTCCGTCTATGCCGGCGTCATTACGGCTAAGAAAGAGGGCAAAGTCGTCATTACCGCGACGTATATGGAAAAGCCCGTGATCGTTACCGTCACGATCAGCAAAAATGTGCGCTCGCTCGTAAAGGACAAGCAGTCCCTTAACTTGCGTAAAGGCCAGCCGGAGCAAATCGGGCTGACCGCTTATTACGGCGACAATACGGAAGAAGACGTCACGAAGAAAGCGACGTGGAGCATCGACAACGGTTCTGTAGCTACCGTATTTGACGGTATGGTAAAGGGCCTTGAGTCCGGTACGGCCACGATAACGGCTAAATATAACAGCCAAACCGTAACGATCCCGGTCAGCGTGGAAATCGCCAAGCGGGTCGATCTGAATCAATCCGCCGTTTCGCTGCTGCTCAAGGATCCGCATAAAGTCACGTTGAAGGCGACTTATCCGGACGGCACGGACAAAGAAGTGACGGATATCGCGCTCTGGGAGTCGGATAACCCTGAGGTGGCCGACGTCATCAAGGGCGAAATAACCGGGTACAGCGCGGGACAGGCAAAGATTACCGGTACCTACGGAACGAAGTCGGCGACGATTGTGGTCGACGTTGACAAAGCGCTTAAGCTGGAGCTGGACAAGCAGAACGTGCTTATGAAGATCAAAACCAATCCGACCGAGCAGCTGAAGCTGACGGCTACCTTCGCCGGCAGCGGCGAAGAAGAGAATGAAAGCACGGACATTACCGAACGCGCCGAATGGACTTCGAGCAACGAAAGCGCGGTAAGCGTCGTGAAAGGAAAGCTGATCGCGAACGGCAGCGGCCAAGCGACCATTACGGCAAAGTACGGAGAGAAAACGGTGACGACGCAGGTTGACGTCGATGTGCCGAGAAGACTGGAAGCGGATAGCGAAACCCGTTATTTGCAGATCAATCAGCCGGAGAGCAGCACCCTTCCTACGGACAGCATCATCCTGACGGCGACCTATGCGGACGGCTCGAAGGAAAATGTTTCGGCTATCGCCGAGTGGTCGTCGGACAATGAAGCTATCGCGGACGTATCCAAAGGCGTAGTAAAAACCTACAAAGCCGGCGAAGCGAACGTTACGGCCAAATACGGCGGCAAAACCGTGAAGGTGAAGCTGCTCGTCGACGTCCCGACCCGGATTACGCCGAATACGAAGACAGTCAACTTCCAGATCGGAAGCTCGGAGCAAATTGTACTGAAGGCGCTCTACACGAATGCGTCCGACGTTGACGTTACGAGCAAGGCGGAATGGACGACAAGCGCTCCTGAAATTGCGGAGGTCCGCAATGGCCAGATTACGGGTATCGGTACCGGTACCGCGACGATCACAGCCAAATACGGCACAAGAACCGCAACCGTTCAAGTATCCGTCGGCGTTCTGAAAAGCTTGACTACGACAAGCGAGCTTACGCTGCCGCTGAACAAGGGCGACAAGCGAAACATCGATTTGAAAGCGACTTATACGGACGGCACGACCTCCGATGTTGTGGCGGAAGCGGTATGGGCAAGCTCGAACGAAAAAGCGGCGACAGTCGATCAAGGCGCTATTACGGCCGTTGCGGCGGGTGAGGCTTCCGTTACCGCAACGTATGGCGGCAAAACGGTTACCTTGAACGTCAAAGTGGATATGGCCGATAAGCTGAAAGCAAGCTCCACCCTGCTCCTGTTCGATCTGGGAGAGACGAAGTCCGTCGTTCTGACGGCGACGGATTCCAAGGGCAAAGAAGTGAATGTGACCAAGGATGCGGAATGGAAATCGGCCAACGAGGCGATTGCCGAGGTAACCGAAGGCGTGATTACGCCGATATCCAGAGGGAAGACGACCGTTACGGCTAAATACGGCGGCAAGACGGTTACGATTACCTTGGAGATCGGTATCGTCCAATCGCTGACCGTCGACAAAAAGTTTATCGTGACGAAAACAGGAGAAACGGTTCAGCTTCAGCTTTCGGCTGAACTGACCGACGGCAGCAAGAAGGATGTAACCGATGAGGCCGTATGGAAATCCAGCTCCTACAAGATAGCGGATGTTACGAACGGCATGGTGACGGCGATGGCTTCGGGCACGGCCAACATCTCCGCTACTTACGGAGGAAAGACGATTACGGTACCGGTTGAAATCAACAAGCTTAAGTATTTCAAAACGGACAAGATTCTCGTTCAAATGACGACCGGCGGTCAAGAAAACGTGAAAGTAACCGCTACGTTCGAAGACCAGTCCGATCTGGATGTGACGATTCCGTCCTTGTGGACGACGTCCAATATTCGGGTAGCCGATGTCAAGGACGGCGTCATTAAAGCGATCGGCAAAGGAAAAGCGACGATTACGGTGACATACGGCAAAATGAAAGCGACCGTGTATGTGACGGTAAACTAATAAACGCAGCGTGTGTACGCTGCGGAACGATAAACCCTCCGGAGCAGGAAGCTACGGAGGGTATTATTTTATATGAAAGTGCATCGCGAGCGCATTCGGAACGCATCGATTTACGAGGACCGCGAAATATCTTATTCGACGGAAGGCGGCCCCACTTCTCTTAATGGAAGCGGTGATCATTCTTCGTTAGTAAGCGTGCGGCTATGCAAACATCGGCAGCTGTCTTCCCTTAATGACTACGCGTTAAATGGTTGAGCCAGTCGTGAACATGATGTTGTACGGAATACAATATTTTGGACCGTGCGGAGTCCTTTTCCTTACCAATGCTGCATTTTTTACAACAAAATAGCTCAAAAAAGCTGAAAACGACTTCGCAGCGCTCGATTTGTTGTATTTTCTGCAACATGCAGCCTTTTATCAATCGGAATGATGAAAAATGCTGCATGTCATGCAGCATTTCATTAATATCACATCCCGAGCTGCGGGAAGAAGCGGGATAGCGGTTAGCTACATTCTGCAAATATCAAGCGGACATGCAGAACAGTTGCAAATGCTGCGCAGGTTTTCCAGCCGGCGGATAACGATTTTGCCGTCCCGCAGCTCGATGGTTCCTTCGTCTTTGAGCGACGCGAGCATCCGATTGACGCTTTCGCGGGCGGTGCCGATCATATCGGCAAGCTCGTTATTCGTCAGCTTAATATCGATAAAAATGCCTTCCGAAGTGGAGACGCCGAAGCTGTTGCCCAGCCGAATCAGGGTCGAGGCCAGAGCGCCTTGCTTGCCGAAGAGCAGCAGGTCGCGTATTTTGGATTGCGTTACCCGGTTCATATGTCCCAGCCAGTTCATGAAAGGAAAGGCGAGGCTGCCGTTCGCGGCCAGCAGCCGTTCCAGCTCGTTCCACGGCAGAACGCCGATCTCGGCATCCTCGATCACCTCCGCGCTGAAGCCGTACGCCACCATGCCGCCGCATGCCATTTCGCCGATCAAGTCGCCTTTCTGCATGAGAGAGAGAATGAGATCCTTCCCTTCCTCCGTCGTTTTCCGCAGCTTGACGCGGCCGGAGCGGATATAATAAAGGCGGCTTGCGTCGTCGCCTTCCCAGAATAAGTAAGAGCCTGCTTTCACCCGTTTGGGGAGCATGATGCCGCTCAGCAAATCCCGGTGCTCGGCGGACAGAAAAAGCGAAATGCCACCTTCGAATTCGTGGTCCTTTCGTTTCATCGGTTCGTTTACGTTTTTTGCGGGACAGTTGATAGCCATCTTTGCTTCCTCCTCCGTTTGCTTTCCATGTCTTTATTTTACGGCATCGCGCTTTGTTTGGTTATTGGGGAAACTCCTGAACTTAGGGAGAGCATTCCCCTAATTCCCCGAGTGCGTCCGTTCCTCTTTGTGACCGATATCACAGCGCGTCCTCCGTGTTTTCGCTTAGAATCGGCGCAGCACGGGGCAGCGAGGCGGAGTATCGACTCCCTTAACCGTTTTTCAGGGTTTTCCCTGACTTACATGGAGAAGGATAAGGTTTAGAATAAAGAAGAATGCGGAGTCGGACCGTAGGAGGAAGGCGAATGGAAAACGACCGGGCGAATGTCAGCGGGGAACTGGATGCGATTCGTTTGCTGACGGCGAGCGATGTTACGGCTTTAGCTTGGGTGGAAAGCGGCCAAAAGCGTATCCGCTGGTCGCATATGTCGGGAAACGACAATGAACGCTATAAGCATATTGCCCATAGATCGAATCAAGGGATTGCCGGGACCGTCGTCCGGACGGGACGTTCAGTCAAGAGCGATACGTCGGATGCCGCGCTTGCGAAGGTGTGCCGCGACGATCCGCTGATGATCGCCGAAAAGCTGAATGCGGTCATGGCGGCGCCGATCGTGCGGCAAGGAGAAGTGCAGGGCGTGCTGCTGGCGGGCAAACGGTCGGGAAACGCGTATTCGAGCGCGAATATGGAGCAGCTCGTACAGGCCGGGAGGCGACTGGCTTCGCTGTTATTTGGCGGAGAGCTAACGAACGGATGATGCGGTCTCTGCTGTCGGCATCGGCCATCGTCTGGTATGATGAAAGAGTGCGAGTAAAACTCAGCTTAGCATCGGGAGGAGAACCATGATTCGTGTTTTGATTGCCGATGACCATGCGGTCGTCAGATCCGGTCTCATCATGCTTTTGGATGGCAAGCACCGGATCGAAATCGTCGGAGAGGCGGCGGACGGCGACGAAGCGATAAGGAAAGCGGCGGAGCTCCATCCGGATGTCGTCCTGATGGATTTGAGCATGCCGCCGGGCAAAGACGGCATGACGGCGACCGCCGAGCTGAAGAAGCTGCTCCCGGATACGTCCGTGCTCATTTTGTCCATGCATGACGATGATGAATATTTGTTCCGATCCATTCAAGCAGGGGCTTCCGGGTACGTATTGAAGAGCGCCCCGCACGAGGAACTGCTGGTTGCGATCGCTTCGGTTGCCGGAGGCAACGCCTACTTGTATCCGAATGCGACCAAGCGGCTGATGAGCCAATATGTCGATAAGCTGAAGCACGGCGAGAATGCCGATACGTATGGATCACTTTCCGAACGGGAAAAAGAGGTTTTAGCCAAGGTTGCTCTTGGCTATGCGAACAAAGAGATCGCCGAGCAGCTGATCATTAGCGTGAAGACCGTAGAGACGCACAAGAGCAACCTGATGGAGAAGCTCGGCCTGAAGACGAGAGCGGATCTCGTGAAATACGCGCTGAAGAAGGGGCTGCTGCATGGTGACTAACGATCGGGAGGAACGGTATCCGGAAGTGATCGCGCAGCGCGTCAGCACCCTTATGGCGGAGCTTCACGAGCATGTCGCCGAACCCGCATTTCGCGAAACATTGACGCAGTCGCTGAAGCAGCTGGCCGATCTGAAGTTCGCGCTCGACGAGTCGTCGATTGTGGCGGTAACGGACAACCGCGGCACGATTCAGTATGTGAACGATAAGTTTTGCGAAATATCCAAATATGCTCGGAATGAGCTTATCGGACGCGATCATCGGATCATCAACTCCGGCCATCACGACAAGGCGTTCATGCGGGAGTTATGGCGGACGATCGGGAACGGAGGCGTTTGGCACGGCGATATTAAGAACAAGGCGAAGGACGGCTCCTATTATTGGGTGAATACGACGATCGTGCCGTTTCTGGACGAAACGGGCCGTCCTTATCAATACTTGGCTATCCGCAACGAAGTGACCAGGCTGAAGCGGGTGGAGGAAGAGCTGCAGCTGATGATGACTCAGGTTATGCGCATTCAGGAGGAGGAGCGCCGGCGGTTCTCCCGGGAGCTGCATGACGGCATCGGGCAGAGTCTGTTTTCGCTGCGTATCCGGCTGGACCGGCTTGCGGCCGATCCGGAGCAGGAGGAACTGCTTAAGCTGCGGGAGGACGTTTCCTTGATTATGGAAGACGTAAGAAGCTTGGCTTGGGAGCTGCGGCCGTCCGTCCTGGACGATCTCGGCGTCGTTCCCGCCATTCGTACGTATGTGGAGAATTACTCGAAACATTACGGCATACAGGTCAAGCTGAGCTGCAGCCTGAAGAAGCGTCCGGGCCTGCAGGAGGAAACGGTTATTTACCGCGTGATTCAGGAGGCGCTTACGAATGCCGCCAAATATGCGGACGCCTCCGAAGCGGAAGTGACGGTAGCGGACGGGGACGAAGGCGTGACGGTGCGCGTTGCGGATGCGGGCAAAGGGTTCGTTCGGCAGAAGGACACGAAGGGCGTCGGATTGTTCAGCATGGAGGAGCGGGCCAGAGGCGTAGGCGGCCAGCTCGACATTCGCTCCTTGCCCGGGCAAGGTACCGTCGTCACGCTTCTTTTGCCGAACCGGCAGCAGGTGGAATAAGCGCTGCACGCCCCTCCTTGAAACGCTTGGCGAGTAAACCGCGGTTACCGTAAAAGGACAAGGCAGCAGACTTCATGTCGGCCGCTTTGTCCTTTTCTTCATCTCGCTTGCCATGTATGAGCCGGCGCAAGGTGCCATGTCTCTTCCGGCCCGATGTGATATGATAAAAGCAGCTATAGAAGAAGGCGCTTACAAGCAAGATTAAAGCAACTGCAGCGAACGAACGAAACGAGGTGACTGGCTTGGAAAAAAAGTCGATGAACCTGTACGCCTACCCCGGCGATTTCCCTTTCTGGATCCAGCGCAACCGTCACGATATAAGGGACATGCCCGGCATGCATACCCATGAATTCGTAGAATTGATCTACGTGACGGAAGGACGCGCGACGCACTTGTTTCAAGATATTTCATACGAAATTCGCGCTGGGGACGTTTTCGTCATTAATCCGGGTGAAATGCACGGCTATGCGGGCGAGCCGGATCAGCACATCGAAATCGTAAACTGCTTGTTCGAGCCCGGCTTTATTCAGACCTCGCTTCTGCGCGAGCTGAACATTTCCGATTCACTCGATTTTTTTTACGTGCAGCCGTTCTTTCAGAAGGAGACGCGCTTCCACCACAAGCTCAATCTGCGCGGGACGGAAGCCGCCGATATCATGGACATTTTGGAGCACATCCATGCGGAAATGGGCCGGCGCCGTCCCGGGTTCCGGCCGCTGATTCAGCTGAAAATGATCGAACTGTTCATTTTGCTGTCCCGGTATTACAACGAACGGAAAACGAACGCCGGCTCCGTCCCGCCCGGAGAACTGCTCGTTCTTCGCGTATGCGGTTATGTGGACCGGCATTATAATGAAAAGCTTACGCTTCCCCTGTTCTCGGAATTGTTTCATATCGGCGTAAGGCAGCTGAACCGGTACTTCAACCGGTATGTCGGCTGCAGCGTGATCGAGTACGTTCATCGAATCCGGATGGAGAAGGCTAAGCGGCTGCTGGCCGAAACCGGCGAAAAAATCGTCGTCGTGGCGGAAATGGTTGGCTACGAGGACCCCGCTTTTTTCAGCAAGCTGTTCACGCGGACGGTCGGATTTTCCCCCGGCAAGTACCGCGAAGCGAACAGGTAAACAAGGGTTTTCCATATGTCCGAATCGCCAATGATCATGTCCGCATCGCCAATGGCCTTTGCGGGCCATTTTGCATATCGTTAAGGTGACAACCGTCCATGAGGCGGCGAAAAGGGGATAACCGATGACGACTGTACACGATGCGGAACTGGACGCCCTTAGACGGCAGTTCCTGGATCCGGACGACGAGTATTCGCCGGTTCCGTTCTGGTTCTGGAACGATCTGCTCCAAGAAGAAGAGCTCGTAAGGCAAATCCGCGAGTTCAAGAGCAAAGGGGTGGCGGGCTTCGTCATTCATCCGCGACTCGGGTATTCCGAAACGATTCCGTATATGTCGGACGCATACATGGATAAGGTGGAAACGGCCGTAGAGGAAGCGGAGCGGCAAGGGATGAAGGTGTTTTTGTACGATGAAGCGATGTATCCGTCCGGTTCGGCGATGGGAAGGGTCGTAGGCGAAAATCCGGACTACGCGAGCCGCGGGCTTCGGATGGAGGAATTTCCATGCAACGGCGCAGGGATGTTTCCCGTCATGCTTAAAGACGGAGAGGCGCTCGTATCCGCGCAGGCGGTGGAGAAGCTATCCCCGACAACGGTGAACCTGGATCGGGTCGTGCTGCTGGAAGCGGATCTGGAGCGGGGACAGGTCTGCTTTATTCCGCCTGTTGAAGGGGAATGGTCCGTCCTTTTGTTCGTCGAGACGTTCTCCAAAGGAACGATCCGGGGGCTTTATTTCGGGCAGGACGACTTGGAGCCCGGTGCGCCTCCGTCGGCGGATCTGCTTAACCCGAAGGCGACGGAAACGTTTATCCGGCTGACCCATGAAATTTACTACAAACGGTTGAAGCGGCATTTCGGACATACCGTTCAGGCGATGTTTACGGACGAGCCGAATATTTTGGGCAGATGTCCTCTCCCGGGCTTACACCCTTGGACGGGAGGATTTCTGGAATATGTCGGTTCGCTCGGGCTGAAGGAGAAGGATATATCCGCGCTATGGTTCGATGCCGGTGAGCAGACGGAAACGGTAAGAGATTCCTATGAGAAGGCGGTGAACCGGAAGCTGGCGGCAAGCTTCTACCGTCCGTTGTCGGTTTGGTGCGAGGAGCGGGGGATCCAATTGACGGGCCACCCGGGCTTGAGCGACGAAATCGGCATGCTCGACTATTTTCATCTGCCGGGTCAGGATATCGTCTGGCGCATGGTGGAGCCCGGTGCCGGCAAAGGGATTACGGGAGCGGACAGCACGCTAGGCAAATGCTCTTCCGATGCCGCCCGGCACCGAGGCCGCAGGCGGAATATGAACGAATGCTTCGGAGCGTGTTTCCAAGGCGGCATCGGCTGGCATTTTACGGCGGACGATATGAAATGGTACATGGATTGGCTGTTCGTCCGCGGCGTCAATATGCTCGTTCCGCACGCCTTCTATTATTCTCTCGAAGGGCGACGGAAGGACGAGAGGCCGCCCGACGTGGGATTGAACAGCATATGGTGGCCCCATTACAGGACGATCAGCGCGTACATGAGGCGGATGAGCTGGCTGATGACCGATTCCGTCAATGCGGCGAAGATAGCCGTTCTTTGCGAGGAAAGCCGGCTGCCGTGGGAAATGGCCGTGCCTCTTTACGAAAATCAACGGGAATTCAACTACTTGGAGGAACGGTTGTTTTTGCTCGACAGCACGATAGGCGAAGACGGAACGGTGCGGATCGCAGAGCAAAAGTATTTCGTCATCGCGGTGGACCGGCCCGAGCGCTTTGAAGAAGAGACGCGCCGCAAGCTGCTGGAATTCGAACGGGCAGGCGGTACCGTGATTGTTTGGCGCCATGAGTCCGCGGCATGCGGTTCTTGGGCCGCACTGGACGAAAGAGCGGAAGCGGAGTCAGCTTCTTCGGGATCGGCCGCTGTTTGGGAGCGGCGCATACCGCCGGATGTCCGGCTGGAGCCCGCCGCGCCGTTTATCCGCGTCAGCCATGTGCGCAAGGGCGGCGTTCATTTCTATTTGTTTGTGAACGAGGGCGAGCTAGGCTACGATGGCGCCGTCAGGCTGGAAACAAGCGGAAGCCTGGAGAGATGGGACCCGTGGGAAGGGACGGCCGCCGTGCAGCCGGTCGGGCAAATGCTGCGGGACGGAGGCGTTCTTGTGCCGCTTGCTCTCGACAGGAGACAAAGCGTCATTTATTGCGTAAACCCGTCGGGCAGCCCCGCGGTGGCGGTGGCGCCGAAGAGCCGCCCTGTCGTAAAGGCGGTGCCTATCCTGGAAGGATGGACGGTGCAGAAGCAATCTGCCGTTCCGTCACGCCTCGAGCCGGCCGGGCTAGAGTCATGGACGGAATGGGACGGAATGGCTCATTACTCCGGCACCGTCGAATATGCCGGCGAGTTTCATTTGGATCCCGTCGATGCAGACGCCCATACGATCCGGCTTGATTTGGGAGACGTTCGCGAGATGGCCGAAGTCCGGCTAAACGGAGTAGACCTCGGGGTCCGGATGTGGCAGCCATACCTGTACGCCGACATAACGGAGGCGATTCGGCCTGGGACGAATAGGCTGTGCATACGGGTAACCAACAGCTTGGCGAATGCGTATAACCGCGTATCGCTGCCTTCCGGCTTGTTGGGACCGGTATGCGTGGAAGTGACGGCTAAGCCATAATCGCAACCGATAGCGGGGGGAGAAAAGGATGAATAAAAGTTGGCGCGCCCGTTGGATTTGGGCCGACGTACCCTCCGGTACGCCGAACGTGTACGTGGAAACGAGAAAAACATTTCGTCTTGCCGAGCTGCCGGAGCGCGCTTTGCTGCGCATTACGGCGAATCAGGAATACGAGGTGTTGCTGAACGGAGAGCGTGTCGGGCGCGGACCTTCGCCATCCGACGACGCCTGGAAATATTACGATACAAGGGATGTCGGCAGCCTGCTAGTAAGCGGACGGAACGTCATCGCGATTATCGCTTACAATTTCGGCACCGCGGATATCGTCACGGAGCAAAGGCAGGGGCCGGGCGGCGTTCTTGCGCAGCTGGATATCAGCGATGAGCAAGGCGGGAGTACCGAGTGCGCAGTCGCGACGGACGGGACTTGGACGTGCAGACGTTCTCCCCGCTGGGTCGCGAATGTCAGCAGACAGCACCAATGGAACGGGTTTCGCGAAGTGTATTTGGCGGATAAGGAAGACGGCTGGGAGCTGCCGGAATACGACGATTCCGCATGGCCGGGTGCGATAGTGGTCGCACAGGCGGAAGAGGCGGATTCCCCTTGGCCGCGGCTGCTCGAGCGGGACATTCCCTTTTTGCGGGAAGGGTACGCGGAGCCTGCGGTCATCGTCCGTACGGAGGATAACTTCGGAACGGTGCGGCATGCGGAAACGCTGCTCCGCGGGCAGGATCCGGGATCGCAAGGCTCGCCCGCCGGAGGCGGAATGATCGTCGATGCCGGCGCGCCTGGCGCGATACCCGCGGTCGTATTCGATTTCGGCCGCGTAACCGCCGGGTATGTCCGCTTGTCCGTCGAGGCGCCGGAAGGCGGCGTCATTCAGCTGCATTACGGGGAATCGCTCGATATGGCGTTGTACGACACATTTTTGCTGAAGAAAGGCTTGAATGTGCTTACTCCGTTCGACCGAAGGGCGTTTCGGTTCATGAAGCTGACTTTCCAGGCGCTGCCGGTACCGGTGCGGGTTACGGAATGCTCGCTCCGATCGGTTCATTACGATTTTAGCGAGACCGGAGCATTCGTCTGCAGCGATCCATTGCTGAACGAAATTTGGCAGGTGGGCTTATACACGACAACCGTTAACAGCCAGGACCATCTGGAAGATTGCACGCTTCGCGAAAGGGCGCTTTGGGTCGCCGATGCGGTCGTTATGGCCAAAGTCATTTATCATGCGTTCGGCGATACGAAACTCATGCGCAAATGCTTGCTTCAGGGCGCGCGCATTCAGCATGAAGACGGCGCCATTCCCGGGACCGGCCCGGAGCGGAACGGCAAAGTGCTGCCCGATTTTTGCGCGCACTGGCTGTTCGGGGTGTCCGCATATTGGAGCTATACGAAGGACCGGGCGTTTCTGGACGAAATATGGCCCGCCGTCATGAAGCTGATGGACTGGTTCGAGCGTCAGGAGGATTCGGTCGGCTTGTTCGCCCGGGCCGACAGACGGCCGTGGTGGTGCTTTATCGATTGGGCCGATTATCTCGACAAGCGGGACCGGGTGACGGCGTTGAACTGTTTTTACTATAAGGCGCTTATGGAAGCGGCGGTGCTGGCCGGCGAATCGGCGCGCGGCGATTTGGCGGAGCGCTGGCGGGAGAGAGCGGACAGACTGCGACATGCGATAAGGACGCGGCTATGGTCGGCGGAGAAAGGGGCTTTCGCCGATTGCAGGACGGAGGACGGCCTTTCGGATGTCGTGACCGCACAAACGAACTTTACGGCTATGTGGACCGGCGTTATGGAGGAGGCGGATGCGCGCCGATTCTTGCTTGACGTTTATGACCGGGGAGCAACCCGGCCGTTAAAAGGCGCGTTCTTCTATCATATCGTGCTGGAAACGATGTTCGACCGGGACCGGGGGCAAGACGCCTTGGCCATCATGCGAGCCTACTGGGGGGAAATGCTTGCCCGCGGAGCGACGACCTGGTGGGAAACGTTCGATCCGCAGACGCCGCACGGAACGATTCCGAGCCCTTATCAAGGCAATACGCCTACGTTTCTGAGGGACAACGTTCCGGTAAGTCTATGCCACGGCTGGGGAGCGGCTCCGACTTATTTGCTCACGCAGCGCGTTCTCGGCATCGACGTATCCGAATTGGGGCAGGGCCTTATCCGTTTCCGGCCGAATCCCGGCAATCTCGAGTGGGCGCGCGGCGAAGCGCCAACGATATGGGGAGCCGTTCATGCGGAATGGAGCCGGAAGGAAGGCGGCGGTCTGCAGTTCCGTGCGTCCGTTCCGACAGGACTGCGCTGGACGTATGAAGGGGATGCCGGCGATACGGTCGAGATCGTCTAATCCCGATAAACGCGTATGGAGAGGCTTATTCAGGCCTTTTTGTACGCGTTTTTTTGCTCTATAGATGTTGATAGCCGTCTCTTCATATATTCTTTAGTTTTTTCGCAACAAGATCCTAAGTTTTTTGGATTATGATAATATAGGGGCTTGCTGTACGCTACGGCTCGGAGGCTCTCCGGCTGATTACGACTTGCGGCTTTACCAGCCGTGCAAGGCGTTATTGATTTTCCCGGAAAATATAAATATCGGAGAATAATCGGGGGGCTAAAGATGAATAAAATCACCGTCTTGGTTGTGGATGACGATTCCGAAATACGGGACGTTATTCATGTCTACTTGCGCAATGAAGGCTACCATGTGCTCGAAGCGGAACATGGCTTGCAGGCGTTGGAGATTGTCAAAGCAACATCCGTACAGCTAATTATTTTGGATGTGATGATGCCCCATATGGACGGGATCAGGACATGCCTGAAAATCAGGGAAACCTCAAGGGTCCCCATTATCATGCTGTCCGCAAAGGAAGAAGACATCGACAAAATAACCGGGCTTTCTACAGGAGCGGATGATTACGTCACCAAGCCGTTCAGTCTCATGGAATTGATGGCTCGCGTTAAGGCGCAGCTGCGCCGGCAAAGCTACAACGTCAAGGACCGGGAGGAAGCCGTCATATATGCCGGCGACTTGATCATTGACAAAGCTCAGCATCAGGTAACCGTAAAGGGGAAGATCGTAACCCTGACCCCTATTGAATTTTCCATACTCGAACTGATGGCATGCCATCGCGGATATGTGTTCAGCGCGGATAAAATCTACGAACGGGTGTGGAAAGAACCCAGCGGTTTTTCGGACAATACGGTTGTCGTTCATGTCCGAAACATACGGGAGAAAATAGAGGAAAACCCCCGGGAGCCCATGTACATCAAGACAGTCTGGGGGAGGGGATACAAATTTGAAAAATAAATGCCTTGCCTTGATTTTCGGAAAAAACAGCATTCGTGTGCGCATGTTTTGGTCGTTCCTTCTTAGCCTAATCATTGCGATGTACGCATCGTCGTTTGTCGTCAACTATTTACTAAGCGATCTCTTAAATACGAGCCGATTCCCCAACATGTCAAACGTTTTATCTAGCGTTTTCTCGATTGTTTCGTTTGTCGGTTCGTCTATTTTCTGCTTTTCCTTCCTGACCAGGCGCTTCTTGCACGATCTGCTTACTCTGGCGGACGGCCTTGCTTTTATCGCCAACGGTAATTTGCATTATCGCGTTCCGCTCTCGAGGAAAGACGAATTAGGCAAGGTCGCGGAAAATATTAATGCAATGGCCGAGAAACTGGAGCGCCAGCTCGAGAAGGAACGGCAAACCGAAAAGTCCAAAATGGACTTGATTACGGGCGTATCCCACGATCTGCGAACTCCGCTCGCCAGCATCATCGGATATGTGGAGTTGTTGAAGAACAAGGGTTATCAAAATGAGCAGGAGCACGAACGTTTCGTTGACAATACCTACAAAAAATCCATTCAATTGAAAAAACTCATTGATGACTTATTTGAGTACACCCGTCTTACAAGCAGCGAAGTCAAGCTCGAAACCAGCCGGGTTGACGCACGGGAGCTGCTCACGCAAATTTTGGCTGAGTTTCACCCCTTCGCCAGAGAACATGGAATTACTGTGGAAACCTATTTAACGCATGAGACTTTGCCAATACCCATGGACCCGGAAAAAATAAGGAGGGCCATCGACAACCTTTTGATGAATGCTTTGAAGTTCTCGGTGAAGCCGGGCGTTGTGCGCGTGTCGCTGAAAAAGCGTTTCCCTATCGTTGCCGTCACGATTGAGAATGAAGGCGTTCCGATAACGAAGGAACAGGAAGAGCAATTATTTGAGCGGTTTTATAAAGCCGATCATTCGCGAACGGTCCCAACCGTCCAGTCCGGCTCGGGACTGGGGCTGTCCATTGCGAAAAATATCGCCGAACGCCACGGCGGCACATTAAGCCTGGTTCATTCCTCGGGTCATTATGCATTCACTCTTGAACTTCCCGCATAAACGCCGGTGAGCCGGCCGAAGCGGAGGATGCCTCCGGACTCCTCGATCTGTTTGCCATCCAGTAGGCGCTCGACCGGCTTTAAGCGGGTGCATGCTTATTTGTTCGCTTGAAAATGTACTTCCGGGTATTTGGCAGCCAAGCCTTGGAGCGCAGAATCGTCTTTTCCTTTTAGGTACCGATCGAAAAAGGCGACGCTGAATTCATTCACGATACGATGTTCCCTCCGCGGATCTGCGCCGCTTAATCCCAAGAGCGGAGAGAATAACGCAAGATCGGAGTAGCTTGCATGCTTGGAACCCGGAATGAGTAAGGATAAACCGCCGCCAGCCAAAGCACGGCCCGACTTTTGGATGTATTCTTTCCTGGGCGCTTCGAACGCTTCCCGCCTCCCCACGCCCGCCTTGCCCGCGACATCGTCGAAAGAGGTCATAACCTTCTTGTACGTCTCCTCCGAATACATCATGAAGAACGGCTTTCCGAGTCCCTTCTCGGAAACCGGCTGCCCATAAAACCCGCCGTCCATGCTCAGGGCGGCTTTCACGCGAGAATCGTTCTTTATCATTTGCAGAGTAACGGCTCCGCCGAACGAATGTCCGAGCATGCCGATTCGTTCGATATCCAGTTTGCCGCTAAAACGGCCGGCCGGATCGTTTCGGTTGAGCGTTTCCGCTTGATTGAGCACAAAGTTGGCATCGGCGACCCATAGCGGGAGATGTTCCTCGTATTTGGCATTGGAAGTCAGGTCGGGGCCGGTTCGGCTCAAGGCTACGCGTCCGTCAGGATAGACGGTGGCAGCCGCTTCATAGGCGTAATCGATACCCATTACGATATAGCCGTGACTTGCTAGATTCTCGATTTGAAACATATTTTGATTGCGATATCCGGTCATCCCGTGGGAAAAAATCAATATGGGATAACGGCTTTCCGAGTCCGAAACCTGGGCTTCCGGCAAAGAATAGGTTTTGACCAATCCCAGATGGTTTAGCATGAAATCTGGAAGTCCCATCATTTTTGATGAGATGGCCCCGCTTACTTTGGATGCGTTCCGGAGATAGGGGCTACGCTTTTTCCCGTCGCCTGCGGCTGCCGGGTACCAAATCTGCACCATCAGCTCACGCCGGTCGTTTGGGTTCTCCGTATACGTTTCGCCCCGGTTTTCGTCTATCCAGTGATACACGGCCGTTCCGACCGGATAAGGCCCCGTCGGTTTCTCGAACGAGAATACAGGCATGACAGCGGGCAGTGCGACCGAGATCAACAAAAATACGGACAACAGCCCCGCTTGAACCGTGAGCGCAACCCGGCTTCTGCCCCCCTCCTTCCGCTTGCCCAAAAAGAAATAAACAAGCAGAGTGAATGGCGTCAAGTAAGCGGGAACCATTTGCCAGCGTCCGCCTTCCGCGGCAAGCTGCACAATAACCAAACCGAGGGCAACCGCCAAGGACATGACGGAACTTTTCCCGGGCTTCCGGTTCGAAATAAATGCCCAATACAGCAGGCCAAAATTAATAACCAGCAGACAAATTTCCCAAATCCTCATCTTGATCTTCCTCCTATGAAACTCAACTGGTTTCATCGTACAGGAAAATGATGAAGATAAAGTCGGGGAAGTAATGAATGTAAACTAAAGAATTCCGATCCGTCGGAGGCGGGCGAAACATGACCGGATCGGCATAAAAAATGGATTGATCGACAAGGAAAAGCCGCAGCGCAATCGCGCTACGGCTTTCTTTTTTTGATATAGGTCGGATAGACGATTTCGCCCGTATCGAGCTTCTTGATCTCATCCTCGGTCCAGCCGGCGATCTTGTTGTTGCCTTTGACGCCCGTAAGCTTGAGTTGGTATTTCGTTTCCAAATACGGATGCAGCTTCGTCCAGTCGGAAGCATCGAGCTGGCGCAGCTTCTTCTTGTCCTTGATCTGGCCGAGAATGACGCCGATGGACTCGGCCGCAAGCGCCGTGTTCGGCTGGATACGAGCGCTGCCGTATGCAATCGCGGAGGAGCCGACGTTTTTGCCCGCCATGATGACGTTCTCGTAGTTTTTAAGCAGGAAGCTCCTCAGCGGCATGCCGTACTTGTCAGGCCGTCCCATCTCGATGCCCCATTTGTTCGCGCTCGTTCCCTGCAAATCGAGCGGGTACCCCGCGATGCTTACGTTGTCCTCGAACATCCGGGCTCCGAGTGCATCCGATACCTTCAGCACGTAATCCGTCTCGTAATGATTGAATTCGCGAATGTACAGGTACGGCGGGAAGCCGTTCAGCTCGGCTTTCTCCCAGCCGGCGATCGACTTGCGGAAATGGTTCAGGATGAGCGGCATTTCCTTCTTCCCGAGCTCGATGGCTTCGTCTACGGATTGCTGGTTGGACGGGTCGACCGTGTAGATCAGGAAAGCGTTGATAATGACCTCGCCGTCGCGCTGGCTAACGGCATTGAGCCCCCTCAGGAACACCCGGTCGTTCGACGGTTTATAAGCGCTTGTCATGCCGCTCAAGCCTATGGCGTAGCTTTCGTTGACATAGCCGCCGCCGTATTTTTTATTTTTCTCCTCCTGGGATAAGGCGTTGAAGGAGGCATTGAACGTTTTCCAGTCGACGTTCTTGAATTTCATCATCATGCCGGCGCTCATGTATTCGATGTTGTCCTGTCCGTAAAACTTCTCCAAGCCCGGCAATCGCGTTACCTGAAGCTTGCTGGCGAAAGCGGCGTAATCGCTGTTTTCGACGAAATAGGAAGCGGTAATTTTCTTCTTGGTTTTTTGGCCGTCCGTATAAACGAGCGATTGAATCGCTTGGCTGCCGTTCAGGCCCGGTGCCGTCTCGATGCTGTCGATGGCGATGCCGCTCTCGATCGGGATGTCCTTGCCGAGCTTCTCGAAATAGGACGTAAACTCGGAGAGCTTACGAATTTTGCCGTTACGGAAGCCGTCGAACAGCTCCTTCGCGCGGCCCTGCACCATCAAGCGTCCGGCATCGTCCTTCGTTTCGTCCAGAAACAGCATTTCCCCCTGGATCAGTTGGCCGCCCGCTTTGGCCCGGGGATCCAAAATCTTCACGGTCAAGCCTTCGTCCTTGGCTGCGCGCGCCAGATACATGCCTTCCATCTCGCTGCCGATCAGCACGACATCGACCTTTTCCTCCGGAAGCGGCGGCGCCGGGGTCGGAGTAGGCGATGCGGAGGATTTCGGAGAAGCCGTCGCGGCAATCGGCGAAGGCGACGTTTCCGATGCCGTTCTTGGTTCTTCATCATTTTTATTGCTCCAAAAGGCGTATAAGCCGAAGGCAAGCAGAATGACCGCAATCACGCCGCCCCCGATCAGCCATCCGCCCCTCTTTTTCCCGCTTGCGCCTATACGTTTATCCTGTCGATGTTGTCGCATTTGAACAATCCCCTGCTTTCTTATGTATGGCTCAAAATCATTACGGCGAACCCGCTTTAGCCCTAAAACGCCGAGTGTCCTACCCTAGTCTACCATTTTCGCGGATGGTGAGAAAGTCCTTGTCACAGCGCGGTGCGAGCCGGTTTATGCTGCTCAAGTCCCTGACGTATCCGGTTACATTTTGTCGGTGTACCCCCATAAACAAAATGACCTCGGCGAAACCTTGTAGCATAACCGGGCAACCGGAACCTCCTTCGCGAAGAGAGTTCAGTTCCCTCCATTCCTACAAACCGACATGGCCGCCGGTTTCGAAAGGAACGTACATCCGAGAATATCCAATAATATCCAAGGAGAGTGTAACATGAACAAGTTTAAAGTGATTAGAAAACTGACAATTTCGAGTTTGGCCGCTGCGATGGTGCTGGGCGGTTCCGTATCCGCTTTTGCCGACGGCAAAGGGAAAGGGAACGACAAGGACGACTGGAAAAACCGTCCCTCGATCATCAAAGGTCATAACAATAACAATAACAATAACGGCAACAAAGGCAACTCCGTAACGAACAACTATGTGCAAGTAGGCAATAATAACGTGCAAATCATTCTTGATTTTGACGACGTTCGCGGCGGTGACGTGGAGTGGGCGGTCAAAAACATCGCAAGCCTCGCATCCAAGCGTGTATTCGAAGGCTACGAGGACGGCACGTTCCAACCGCGTAAACCGATCAACCGCATCGAAGCGATTACAGCAGCCGTTCGTCTGATGGGACTTCGCGATAAAGCGGAATCGCAAGAAGAAATGAAAACGCAGCTGAACTTCAAGGACGCTGACAAAATCGCCAGCAAATATCCTTGGGCAGTCGGCTATGTAGCCGTTGCGGTAGAAAACGACCTGTTCCTAGAAACGGATTCTTCCGTTCAACCGGATAAAGCGGCGGACCGCCTCTGGGCAACGATGCTGCTCGTTAAAGCTTTGAAGCTTGACGGCGAAGCAAAAGCGAAAATGAATACGAAGCTGACGTTCAAGGATGCGGATAAAATCCCTGCCGGCGCTGTAGGCTATGTAGCGGTTGCGGTAGAAAAAGGTCTGATCAACGGCTACGAAGACAACACGTTCCGTCCTGACCGTACCGTAACGCGTGCCGAGCTTGCCGCACTGCTTGACCGCACAGGCGATCAAATGAGCGATAGCGCAGCCATCGAAGGCAAAGTTAGCGCAGCCTTCAACAACGGGGTGCTGTCCGTACTCCGCAACGGCCAAACCGTTAACGTTACGCTCGACCCGGGCGCCTTTATTTACCGCAACGGCGTTCGCATTAGCGCAACCGATCTGAAAGTCGGCGACGAAGTGAAAATCCGTTCCTTCAATAATGTTGCGATCTTCGTCGAAGTGACGAAATCCGGAACCGAAACGCCGGCTACCGGTTTTACGGTAACGGGCTCGGTTTATGACAAAGTGGTCAGCAGCAACGGAAAAATCATTCAAATTACGCTGAACCAAGCGGTTAACGGTTCGGTTGTGCAAGTTCCTTACGCCGTTTCTCCGGATGTTGTCATCAATCCTGCCGGAGCACAGCTCAACGTCAACCAAAACGTGGAATTGAAAGGCGATAGCAACGTCGTCAAAACGATTACACTGAAGTAATGAAAGCATAAGGGAGCGGAAGGCCAGGTACCCGCAGAATCCGGCACTTCCTTCCCGGCAAACAGCTTCGTTCCATGCGGCACTGCCGCAAGGGACGGAGTTTTTTGTTGTCTGCCGATAAGCGGTTGGACCTTACTTTATGATCGATGGTAGTCGAGTAGATGGCCGTATTGAAGACAATGATACGATCATTCGATCGAAGGCTCATTATGGTGGTAATTGGAGGTGCGATTGTGTATGCTAGTGCTAATATGGGCAATTAGCGGCGTATCTCACGATGATTAGCTGCTTGCTAGGTTAATTAGGAGGATTCTATAAGATGGACAAGGAGCATCGTTCGGCAAACGGCGAGGCATGGAATCAAGGACCGTACGCCGCATGGCTGCAGCGATTCGGGACGCCGCGCGAGGCGGCCGATAAAATAAAGGCGAACCCTGCCGCGAGGCTAGGCACGCTTGCTTCATATATGGGCGAGCTGAACGGGAAAAAGACGGCGAATCTGCTGGGCTCCCACGGGGGCAAAGCGGTTGCGCTGGCGCTGCTTGGCGCGGATGTGACCGTGGTCGACATCGCGGCGGAGAATGCGCGGTACGCGGAGGAGGTCGCGCGGGAAGCGGGGGTTCCGCTTCGCTACGTGGTGGCCGACGTTCTGGAGCTGCCGGAGACGGAAAGAAGCGGCGATTACGATATCGTGCTGATGGAGTTCGGCATCCTGCATTATTTTACGGAGCTCGCTCCGCTCATGAGGGTTGTGGCCGATCTGCTGAAGCAAGGCGGACGGCTTGTGCTGCAGGATTTCCATCCGATCACGACGAAGCTGATTTCCTCCAAGGGCACCCGTCATACGATCCGCAAGCATAAAGTGGACGGCGATTATTTTGACGAATCGGTGCATGAGGTCGAGGTGCCTTACGAGAAGTTTTTGCCCGGGTCCGACCCTGCGCCTCTCAAAAAAGTGCTTCAGCGCCGCTGGACGCTTGGCGAAATCGTCACGGCGGTCGCGGCGGAAGGACTGTACATCAGGACGCTGCTCGAAGAGCCGAACCGTTCGTCCGATGTGTTCGACAAGGGGATTCCGAAGTCGTTTCTCATCGCGGCGGACAAGCTGTAGTCCATGACGGGGCATTCTTCGCGTGCAAGACAAAAAGAAAGGACGGCTGCATCATTTGCAGTCGTCCTTATTATTAACGTTGTTTAGAGAATCCGCCGTTGCGAAAGTCCAGCTTGCGCTTCCTCATCTCTTCCTGCAGCAGATGGATGAAATCAGCGTCCAATTTTTGTTCTAGGGCCTGATTATAGACGTGAATGAGCACTTCATTGCTTAATACTTGCATTGATCCATTCTCCTTGCGTCCATACGGTTTGTAGTAGCCTCTGCTGCCGTTCTTGCTCCATCCGTTTGCTAACTACGGACCAGGAGGCTTGAATAACGGAGTCGGGCGGCAATTCGATTTGCGTGGTCTGCTGTGTCAATACGTCGCGGAAAGCTTGATCGAAGCATCGGTTGAATTGTTTAGTATCCATAGGTTCGTCATCCGTTTCTAGCAGATTTATAATTTTATATTACAGGTAATTTGTCCCAATAGCAGCACAAAACGGATGCGCACAACCGTAAAAATTTTGGTGTTTTTGCGCAAAATGCTTGCTCGAAAAATAGAAAACGAGATCGTATATTGGACTTCGCCAATATACAATCTCGTTTTTGTTTGGTAAAATATTGAACAATGTACTACATCCAAGCTTCTTTTACTTCGATTTTGCGATCGGTCTCGGAGTCAAATGCATTTCTTACAGCCTTTTCTTCCGCTTTCGACAACGAATGACCAAACTGAGCGGATACTACTTCGGTTTTGGAAGACTTCAAGCTTTTGACAATGTTGCTTAATTGCGGTGACCAGACGACAGCTTGCATGAATCCATGACCCCCTTCGACAATTTTTTACAAGGCTATTATATCAAATAAAGGTAATGATAAGGAGATATTTTATGAGACGAAATAAAATATTCATTATTGTGCTAGCCTCCTGCATTATTGCGCAATCTTGGTTCGCCTTCATTGCACTAAAATCTCCTTATCTAGGTATAGCCGTCGAGCAGAATAAAGCGCATGAATGGGTAGTCCGCTCTTTCGATAAAGCCAGCGAAGCGCAGAAATTAAATATTCGAGTGGGAGATGTCGTCCGAGCCATCGACGGGAAAGATCCAAACGAGCATACTTCCGTCATGAAATGGCGCTACATCGAGCAAGCCGATACGGTCCTTTTCGAACGCCATGGCGAACGCATTTCCGTAAATATGAAGGACGTACCGCGTAACGCCTTGTTCAATTTGGTACCGATTGTTGCCGAAATCGTATGTTTTTTTCTAGCGCTTCTTTTATATATGAAAGCAGGGCATTCCGTATCGGCCAAATACTTATCCCTCGTGTTCCTGAACGGAGCCGTTGCATTTATGAGCAACGGAGCGTCTATTCGGGGAGATGCACTCGGCAAGCTGTGTATTGCGACTGCCGTTACGCTGGTTCCGACATTGTTTTTGCATTTTTTGATCGTCTTTTTCAGGGATAGGGGCAGCATTAAACTTAACGCTCGTTTCCTCAAGTACTTGTATGCGGTTCCTGCAGCTTACGCTCTGATCAAATCCTTCTTCTTTTTGGATGGGGCTTATGCTTATTCGGCTTACCGAATTGCCTCCAAAACGGATACCGCTTTCTTTATTGCCGGCATTTTAATCATTTTCTTTTTGCTTTCCCATCTTCTTATCAAGTACCGGAAAGAGCAATCGTACGCGTCCAAGCTGGTCCGGATCGTGTGGATTTCGTTGTTCATTTCCTTCTCTCCGATGATCTTATTCTCGTTCCTGCCTTTGCTGCTGACAGGGAAACTCATTATCAGCTCGGCCTATACCAGCTGGTTCATCCTGTTCTTCCCGGTTTCGTTCGCTTATTTAATGATGACCAAGCAGCTTTACGACATCGACATCGTCATGCGGCGCATCATGCTCACGACGCTCGTTTCGGTTGTGCCGAGTGCGATGATTATCGGCCTTATCGCGCTTAGCTTTCCGGGCGAAGCATCTGCCGAGCGACTGCTGCTTTTGTATATTTTTATCGTTTCGATCACGTCTTTCGTGCTGTACTCGCTCGAATATTTTACGACGAAGCTGGAGCCCGTCATTTTTCCGCGCAAGCATCATTTGAATCAGGCGCTCAAAAAAATCTCCAAAACGCTCGGCTCCATCTCCAGCTTCCGGGATCTGAAGGACATCGTGCTGGTCGATCTTGTCGGCATCCTACAGGTTTATGGCGGCGTCATCGCCTTCAAATATAAAGAGAATATCGAACTGATCAACGCCGGTGAAATCGATTTGGAGGAGGTAGAGAAGCTCGTGGCGGAGGGGCGGCTCGATCACCCGTCTTTTACCTGCTTTGAAATTAACCGCCATGAGGAATATACCAGCTTTCTCATCATGACGAAGAAGAAAACGAGCACGATGCTCGGGATGGAAGAAATTCAGTGGCTGAATTTGATTATTTCGTATTTGGCCGTCAGCTTGGAGAACCTGTATCTGATCCGCAAGCTGACGGTAAGAATGCAGGAATTGGCCGCGAATATGCCGAGCGACGAAAAGGCTGCGAACGAATTCGTCTGGTTCCGCAAGATGATGTTCGAGCTGCAGGAGAAGGAACGCATCCGGATCGCGAACGATTTGCACGATACGACGATGCAGGATTTGTTTTTCCTGAAACGGCGGATTTCTACGGTCATGAAGCGGTATGCGATGACGAAGGAGGATACCGAGCAGATGGACGGCATGATCGAATACGTGGAGATCATCAACACGAATTTGCGGCAAAGCTGCTTCGAGCTGCACCCGCATTTACTGCAGGAAGTCGGTTTAATCCGTACCGTACGCAAGGTTGTTGACCAAGAAGCGCTGCTGTGCCCGTTCGAACTGGAATTCCGCGCGGAAGGAGCCGATGGCATCGAATTAAGGGATATGGAGACGAAACGCCATGTTTTCCGCATGATTCAGGAGCTTATTAATAATGCAAAGAAGCATTCGCAAGCAACGAAAGTCAGTATCAAACTGTCGTCTATGAAAGGGGGCTTTCGTTTAATGTACGAGGACGACGGGGTCGGGTTCGATACCGATCGGGTTGTCGTCAGGGACATCGGCGCTTCAGGCATCGGCATGGAGCAGCTTAAAAGCCGCGTGCTTTATTTAAACGGTGAACTGGAGCTGGATACAGGCGTCGGTAGGGGCGTCAGGTATACGATAACGCTGCCGATGAACGGCATGGATGGAGGATTAACGGCATGAGCGAACTTGTAAAAGTGCTTGTAGTGGACGATCATCCTTTGGTGGCGCAGGCGACCAAACAATTGCTCGAGCAAATCGAACGCGTAGAAGTGGTCGGCATAGCCGGAACGGGACAGGCGTGCCTAGATTTTTTGGAAAACAATCAACCGGACATCGTGTTTCTCGATTATCAGCTTCCCGATCATCCGGGGACCGTGGTGACGGAAGCCATCAAAAGCCGCTTTCCGGGCATACATGTCGTGATCTTTACCGGGAAGGAAATCGGCGATCTCGTCAACTCTTTCCTGGAGCTTAAGGTAAGCGGTATTATTTCGAAGGAATCCGGCGAAACGACGATTCTTAACGCTTTCCGCTGTTTGCTGGACGGGCAGACGGCCATCCCGATCTCCATGTTTCAGCAAATGCGGATGTTCAATCCCCATTCGACGGGAGAAACGCTGCTGACGCCGGAAGAGCTGACGATCATGAATTTGATTATCGAAGGGGACACGCACGAGCAGATCGCTTCCAAAATTCACATGAGCAAGCGTTCGGTGGACAACTATTTGAAAAAGATATACGAAAAGCTCGGCGTGAAATCGAAAGCCCAAGCCATCGAGAAATATGTGCAAAGCAAAGCCGGATCATAGAACGGGGGAAAATGATGAGGGAGCAAGTCCGAGCTGAAGTGTATGCGGTCATCGACAGCTATTTTAAGCCCGGCGATCTGCGCGAGTGGATGAAAAGGTTTGCGGCGGACAAGGCGGAGGAACGTTCCGTCTGGTCCGATCTGACCCTGCTCGTTCACCGGATGCTGGGCGGGAATTCCCCTCATCTGTACCGGATTGCGGCATTGACCGAAATGATTGCCTTGGCCGCCGATATTGCCGACGATTTGCAGGACAAGGACAACAAGGAGAAAAGCTGGATGCTGTGTCCGCCCGAATACGCCTGGAATGCCGTACTTGCCTTTCTCGTGGGGGGGCTTGCCGAGCTGGGGCGGCTGATGCCGCAGGAAAATGAAACGGGTATGCCGTTTGCCGACGTATGCCGAATGGTAGCCGAGTCGATCGGCGGGCAGCATAACGACGTGAACGGCTCGGTAGCGAGCGAGCAGGACTATATTCAAATGGTTACGGATAAGGCAGGGGCGCTCGTGCGCTTCGCTTGTTACATGGGGTATGCGTCGACCGGGTCCACCGGCCGCGAAACGGCTGTACGGATGGACGAAGCGGCTTGCTGTATCGGGATTGCTTCGCAAATCCGCAACGACGCGCGAGATGTGGTGCGCTTCGACGACAAGAGCGACGTGCGGCGCAAAAAAAAGACGCTTCCCGTTTTCTTTCTGCTCGAGCACTGCCGCGAAGAGCTCCCGTCCATTGCCGGCTATTACGAAGGACGGTTGTCGGAGGAAGCCTTCTTGGCGGACGCGGAATCCGTGGCCCATTCCATCAAGGAGTCGGGCTGTATCGAATATGCGCATGTGATCCAGTCGCTCTATACACAGCGTGCCCAAACGCTCTTAGATGAGCTGCCTGCCCTATCTCCGTGGAAGGAACAGTTCTGCGAAGCGGCGATGGTGCGTTAGAACCAAGCGGCCTAGGGGAAGTATCCCAAATATTTCTCAAGAGAGCGACGAGCGGAGATCAGGTTTCTACATTTCGGTAGAAAGGCTGGTCTTTTTGACGTTTGCAATTTCTTTAAAAAGGAAAAATACGAAAAATAGCGAATAGTATCCATGATATCACCACTGACTTGGAGAAGGCGGGTATTCGATGATTCAATTTAACCATGTGTCAAAAATGTATCCGAACGGTACCGTAGGCCTCAAAAATATTAACCTCCGAATCGGTAAAGGCGAATTCGTCGTCATAGTCGGGCTTTCGGGAGCCGGAAAATCGACCATGCTGCGTTCCATTAACCGCCTGCACGAAATTACGGAGGGTGAAATATTGATCGACGGCAAGTCGATAACGGCTGCTTACGGCCAAAATCTTCGCCATATCAGGCGGGATATCGGGATGATTTTCCAAAGCTTCAATCTCGTCAAGCGCTCTTCGGTTATCCGCAACGTACTCTCGGGCCGAGTAGGCTATCATTCTACGATTCGCACGCTGCTCGGGCTGTTTCCGAAGCAGGACGTCGAGCTGGCGATGCAAGCGCTGAACCGCGTAAATATTTTGGAGAAGGCGTATGTCCGTGCGGATCAGTTGTCCGGCGGGCAGCAGCAACGGGTTTCGATCGCAAGGGCGCTTGCTCAGGAGGCCAAAATCATTTTGGCGGACGAGCCGGTCGCCTCTCTCGACCCCTTGACGACGCAGCAGGTCATGGACGACCTGAAAAGGATCAATACGGAGCTGGGCATCACGACGGTGGTGAATCTTCATTTTGTCGATTTGGCGAGGCAATATGCGACCCGAATCATCGGGCTGCGAGCCGGCGAGATTGTGTTCGACGGGCCGGTATCGGAGGCGACCGACGAACGGTTTATGGACATTTACGGACGCCCTATCAAGAAGGACGAGGTGCTGGGAGGGGCCGAAGCATGACGAATTTGCGGTTGCCCGAAAAACCTTCGAATATAAAAACGATCATGACGGTTGTGCTGCTTATCGTTCTGCTTGGCGGCAGCGCCTATCAAACGGAAGTGACCCTGCTCGAGTTTTTCCAGGGGTTTCCCGAGATGGGCAGCCTGATCTGGGAGATGCTTCCGCCCGATTTGGCCTATCTCGACAAGGTTTGGAAGCCGATGCTCGAAACCGTGCAGATGGCGGTAATCGGGACGACGGCCGGTGCGCTTGTCGCCATTCCCATCGCGCTTCTCGCCGCGCGCAACGTGACCAAATCGCCGTTTCTGTATTTGCCCGCGCGGTTTATTCTCAATCTGGTACGGACGATTCCGGATCTGCTGTTCGCCGGTATTTTCGTCGCCGTGTTCGGGCTGGGTTCGTTCGCAGGGACGCTGGCGATCAGCTTTTTTTCCTTCGGGCTTGTGGCAAAGCTCTCTTACGAATCGATCGAATCGATCGATCCCGGACCGCTGGAAGCGATGACCTCGGTAGGAGCAAGCAAATTGCAGTGGATCCATTTCGGCGTCATTCCGCAAGTGACGGCACAGTTTACCGCTTATTTGCTGTATACATTCGAAGTAAACGTCAGGGCGGCCGCCGTGCTCGGGCTGGTGGGTGCGGGAGGAATCGGCCTGCTCTTGAAAGGATCCCTCGATCTGCTTCGCTATGACCGGGCTAGCACGATTATCCTAATGACGCTGGTAATCGTCATTATTATCGATTATGTAAGTACTAAAATCCGGGAGAAACTGCTATGAAAACGTCGAACCCTATCCTAAAACCGAAGCGGTTTCGCATCCGTTTCTGGCTCGTCGCCGTCTTTTTATTCGCGCTGTACGCTTGGTCGATAACGGGAATCGATTTTTCGGGCTTCAAGGAGACGGCGGGGACCGTCTCAAGGTCGATCGCTTACGGCTTGTTTCATCCGGACTGGGATTACGTGTATTTACCGGAAGGGGAAGATCTCCTTCGGGGACTTCTCGATACGCTGGCGATCGCCGTGCTGGGGACGTTCGTTTCCGCCGTATTGTGCGTGCCGTTCGCGTTCTGGGCCGCAGCCAATATGAGCAAGCGCAAATGGATGACGGGAAGCGGCAAGTTCGTGCTCAGCGCGATCCGGACGTTCCCGGAAATCGTTATGGCGATCCTGTTCATCAAGGCGGTAGGTCCGACTCCTTTCGCAGGGGTGCTCGCGCTCGGCTTGCACTCCATCGGGATGCTCGGCAAGCTGTACTCGGAGGGTATCGAGAATCTCGATCTCGGTCCGGCTGAAGCGCTCACCGCCTGCGGGGCCAATCGGCTGCAGACGATATGGTATGCAGTGCTGCCTCAGGTTTTGCCGGATTTCATGTCGTTCACGCTGTACCGTCTGGAAATTAACGTGCGTTCTGCGTCGATCCTCGGGATGATCGGAGCGGGCGGGATCGGGACGCCGCTGCTGTTTGCGCTGGAGGGGAGAAGCTGGCCGCGCGTCGGCATCATTTTACTAGGCATCATCGTGATGGTCACGATCATCGACCTGATCTCGGGGTATATCCGCAAGAAGATCGTATAAGGGCCGCAAGGCTTTAGAAGGAGGCTGTCCCGTCTTAGGGGGCGGCCTTTGTTTGTCTTGGGGCAGTGCAGCAGCGGAGGCTCGGAGCAAACGGGAAAGGGACTGTCCGATTCGGACAGTCCCCTGGTTCTTGAGCATAAGCGCCATTATTTAAAGCCGATTTTTTTCGCAACTTCGCGTACGGAGTCGAAGTTTTTGTCTTCCGTTACGACATAGCCTTGATGCGTGTATACGTCGGCGATTACTTTTTTGCCTTCCGGGTCGTTGCCGATGGCGATAAAGGCGTCGGAAATTTTCTTTCTCCATTCTTGGCTCATGTCCGTACGGACGCTGATCGTGTCGTTAGGAATTGCAGCGGTGTAGGCAAGCACTCTTGTTTTGGAGAAGACGTCCGGAACGTCCTTAAGCACGTTGTTGCGGGCATCCTGGAAAATGGCTGCAGCGTCGACGTCGCCGTTCAGAACGGCGAGCACGCCCTTGTCATGTCCTTGCACGACAGTACCCTTTACGTCCTTTTCCGGATCGAGGCCGACTTTCGTCAGCTCGTAAGCCGGGTAAACGTATCCTGCCGCCGACGAGGTGCTTTGCCAAGCGATTTTTTTGCCTTTCAGATCCTTCAATTCTTTGATCGGGGAATCGGCTTTGACGATAATCATGGATTTGTAGAAATCAACGAGCTGGGTCGTCGCTTTGCCGGTTCCGTCCTCTACGCCGAAGCGCTGTGCTTGGAGCAAAAGATCGGCCGCTTTTTTATTGTCGTGAGCAAGTACGTACGTGCTTGGCGTCAGGAAGCCGACGTCTACTTTTTTGGAGGCCATTGCTTCGATGACGGTATTGTAGTCTGTCGAGACGCTTACTTTAACAGGGATGCCGAGTTTGTCGCCAAGCAGCTTCTCGAGCGGTCTCGCTTTCGCTTCCAGCGTTTCCGCGTTTTGCGAAGGGACGAACTGGACTTTCAATTCCTTCGGAACGTAGCTGCCTCCTTCTTTCTTGGTGCATCCCGTGAACACGGTAGCGGCCAGCACTGCGGAAAAGCCGATAGCTGCTAATTTCTTAATCATAAAAATTTGACCTCCTGTTAAATTTATGATCTCAGACGTAATTAATATAGCACATTCCTGTAGGGAGAAGAGTGAAATTATTGTAAAATATCGACAAAACCTTTCAATCTCCAGTAGGCTTTATGCTATAGTATGAAGCAAAAGAATACACGCTATGGAAGGCGGATGGCGATGAGCGACGATAGTCGGAAAAGCAGGGTGACGATCCTGCAAACAAGCGATTTGCACGGCACCATTTTGCCGATTCAATATGCCAATAACGAGCTGATGGAAGCAGGCTTAGCCAAAATTGCCACGCTCATCCGACGCGAACGGGCGCTCCATGCAAACGTGCTGTTCGTCGACAACGGCGACTTGATTCAAGGGACGCCTCTGTCTTACTATCATGCCAGAATCGATAATGAACCGGCCGATCCATGCGTTATCGCATTGAACGAGCTGCAAGCGGACGCCGCTGTTCTCGGCAATCACGAGTTTAATTACGGCATGGAGGTGCTGACCAAGGCGGTGAGCGAGTCCCGTTTTCCATGGCTAAGCGCTAACATTGTTGACTCTGCGAGCGGCGAGCCCTTATTCGGGAAACCTTATATCGTGAGAACGTTCGGTGACGGCATCCGCCTGGCACTGCTTGGCTTGACGACTCCGTATATCCCGAATTGGGAGAATCCGCTTCATATTGCTGGGCTGGAGTTCCGGGACGCCGTCGATACGGCGAAAGAGTGGGTGCCATACATCAAGCGGGAGGAGAAGGCGGATATCGTCGTCGTCGCTTATCATGGCGGCTTCGAGCGCGGGCTTGAAACCGGCGAACCGACGGAGCCTCAGACCGGAGAAAACCAAGGCTATCGGCTGTGCATGGAGGTGGAGGGTATCGATGTGCTGCTGACCGGTCACCAGCACCGCGCGATCGCCGGTGCTTCCATTAACGGCGTGACGGTCGTTCAGCCCTCCAATCAAGGGCGCTACGCAGGGAAGGTGGATATCGTTTTGGAGCTTGGGGAAAGCGGCTGGCATATTGTCGGCAAAACATCGCAGCTGCTTTCCGTGGACGGCGTCGAAGCGGATTCGGCGATCGTCGGACTTGTGAGCGAGTATGAAGCGAAGACGCAGCTTTGGCTGGACCAGCCGATCGGACGGGCAATCGGAGATATGACCGTGGCAGACCCGATGGAGGTGCGGACACGCGATACGGCGCTGATCGAATTCATCAACAAGGTGCAGATGGAGACGGCCGGCACGGAACTTGCAAACACGGCGCTGTTTGACAATACTTCGCCCGGTTTTAAGCCGGAGATTACGATGCGGGATGTCGTCTCCAATTACATTTACCCGAACACGCTTAAAGTGATCCGGGTTACAGGACAGGATATTCGCGATGCGCTTGAACTGTCGGCACAATATTTCGATACGTATTCCGGAGACGGCTACCGCGTAAGTCCCGCCTTCAGCGAGCCGAAGCCGCAGCATTACAATTACGATATGTGGGAAGGCATCGAGTACGAGCTGAACGTTTCCCGTCCTCCGGGGGAGCGGGTGACGGTTTTGCGGTACCGGGGAGAGCCTATCGACTTGCGGGCGGAGTTCGACGTGGCGATGAATAACTACCGTGCAGGCGGAGGAGGCTATTATACGATGTTTCAAGGCAAGCCGGTCGTTCGCGACATTCCGACGGACATATCCGAGCTTATCGCGAATTATATTCTTGAGCGCGGAACGATCGAGGCAACCGTTAACGGGAATTGGCGGGTTGTTCACGACTAGAAAGCTTCATAAAAAATTAACGAATAGCCCGCATCTTCCGGATCTTTCGGAGCCGTGCGGGATTTTTATGTTTTCTATCGTCTCTTCAAGGTCGGCCTTGAAGCGAATGCTTCTCGCAGTGGCATTTCATGTGATAAAATAAACCTGCACTAGTAGACTCCTACACAGTAGAGGGGCGTTTGTTATGACTAACAAATTCATCCGTAATCGTGCACCCCTTAAAGAAGATCGAGTGACGCTAGAGCGCGAATGGGAAAAGTTTATTACCGGAAGCCAGTCGCAACTCAGTATCGAGTCTTCGACGCATGCTTCTTGGAAGCGCTGTCTTGACCAAGGCGTGAATCCTTTGCATAGCAAAGCTTCCATAAACTTAGCAATAGATGAGGTTCAAGAGTTTGTTGCCTCCGATCCTTATTTTCGAATGGTAGAACCGCTTCTAAAGAAGTTGAAGAACGTGGCTGTTGATAGCGGTTATTTAATGACGTATTGCAACTCGGCCGGCGAAGTGGTTTACTGTGACGGCAAATTGCCTTTGTTATTGAAAGCGGAGGACGTTAACCTTTCCCTCGGCTCCGATTGGAGCGAAGGAAGCGCAGGAACGAACGGAATCGGAACGGCACTGGCCACCAAAGCGCCGATTCAGGTGTTTGCCAGCGAGCATTTTTGCCATGAGATACAATCCTGGAATTGTTCCGCCTCCCCCGTACGCGATCCGGCAACGGGCAAAATCATCGGTATTGTCAATGTATCTTGCTTTTGGACGTCGAATCCTCCGAAAATGCTCGATGCCGTCGTTTCAACGGCCCAAGCGATCGAAAATATGTTGTGCAGCCAACTAAAGGCGGACCGCTATCGGCTGTCTCATCACTTTGGGGAATTGACGAGAAAGACGACCCTGCCGCTGGCCGTATTGGACCGAGGGGGGCGAGTCGTCAAAGCATCCCGTCAGTTATACGAAGAGGGGTGGATCCACCCCGACCATCGTTTGCAAAATACCCCGTTCATTCAGCAATCTTTTCCATTCAAAGGTAACTGGGAAATCGGAATGTGGCAGTTTGAGCTCTCGCCCTATTATTATGGCGGAATGCCTATCGGCTCCATCGTGCATGTCCTTCCGCCGGATATCGGCTGCTTTACCGATTTGCCGAATCTTCACCTTTTCCCTGCAAACCGGGCGCATCTTATCGATAACGAGGCTCCTCCAAGCCAAAAAGCTCCGCAGCAAGATCAATTGTACATGTCGTTTTTCGAACACCATCCGGATGCCATTTTCTCTTACGATTTAAAAGGAACGCTTACCGATGCAAATCCGGCTGCCGCAAGAATGCTCGGTTTTGAGGAGGAGGAGGAGCTAAGAGGCGCGAATCTCCATAGTCTTATCGTCCCGAAGAACGAAGATCAGCGATTGCGGGCTTTTGCTCATGCGGCTGGGGGGATGCATTATGAATACGAAGCTGCTTTCCGGCATAAACAGGGGCATGTTCTGGATGTGATCGTCAAAAGCTTTCCGGTCATCGTGGAAAATGAAGTTGTGGGCGTTTTTGAAACGGCGCGCGACATTACGCCCAGTCAGCAAATTTTCGAAGATCTGAAATCTACTAAAGAACAACTCGAGTTTTACCTCCGGAACACGGAAGATGCTATCACTGTAGTCGACTCCAATCTTCGTGTCGTAAAAGCAAATAAATCGTTCGAAACCATTTTCGGCTGGACGGAGAAGGAACTGCTGGGCAAAGAACTCCCTACTATCCCCGATCACCTGAAACAGGAAATCGAGGATATTCAAATCAAACTGCTTCATTCACAGAACGTCATCGCCTACGACACCATTAGACAACGCAAAGACGGCAGTCTGATCGATATCAGCAATTTCGCCTCGCCCCTCTTTGACAGCAAAGGCAATCCGGTAGCCTATGTCCTCATATCCAAAGACATTACGGAACGCAAGCGAATGAGCGAAGCGCTGATGGAAAGCGAGAAACGGCTTAGAACCTTAATTGATGCCTTGCCCGATATTGTCGTCTTTAAGGACGATCAAGGAAGATGGATAGAAGCCAATCATACTGCGCTTGTCACGTTCCAATTGGATAACGTCGACTATCAGGGCAAAACGGACAGTGAGCTTGCCGAATGCAACGGGTTTTATCGGGAAACATTGCTGCAATGCATGGTTTCCGATCTTTTGGCCTGGGAAACCGGCAGCCTGATAAGGGGACAAGAAAACATCCCGAAGCTGAGCGGAAGGGACACGGTTTGCGATATTTTTAAAATTCCCGTCTATCATACGGATGGCGCGCGCAAAGGGCTTGTGGTCATTGGGCGCGATATTACCGAATTGAAGCATACGGAAGCATTGCTGCGCAAATCCGAGAAGCTTGCCGTTGTCGGTCAGCTGGCGGCAGGGATTGCCCACGAAATTCGCAACCCGCTCACGACGCTCAAAGGCTTTCTAAGCTTGCTGGAGTCCCAACTAAACGCGAAAAGCAGGAATTACCTGGACATTATGCGGTCCGAAATCGAACAAATGGAATGGATCACCAATCAATTTATGACCGTAGCGAAGCCGCAAGCGGTAAGATTTCACCGGCATGATTTAAGGGTGTTAATCGGACAAGTCACCACTTTACTTTATCCGTATGCCACCATGCACAATGTGCAAATTACGATGGAAACGGAAGCCGATTTTCCTTTCGTCGAATGCGATGGCAATCAGCTTAAACAAGTATTTATCAATATTTTGAAAAACGCCATAGAAGCGATGCCTCAGGGAGGCCAAATCGAAATCAAGATGAAACGGATCGGGCCGGACACGGTTTCGGTTCGGATAACCGACCACGGCTGCGGCATACCGCAGGATAGAATCCTTCATCTAGGTGAACCTTTTTATAGCCTGAAGGAAAAAGGGACAGGGCTGGGCCTGATGGTTTGCTATAAAATTATGAAAGAGCATTCGGGAACCGTACATATTGAAAGCGAAGTAGCCCGGGGAACGACCGTTGAAATTAGATTGCCGCTTACGCACGCTTGATAGCCGCACTAGCGCGCCGTGCATGATTGAGCAATTTCTATGGGAAAGATTCCTTATAAGCGTTCTCTCCCTTGAGGAGAAGCTTGCATTCATGCGTTAATATAGATGCCGGCATATCCCATTGTCCGGTTTCGGGAACAGCGCCCGGGGCTGGATGCGAGAAAGGAGAGTGGTCAAACGTGATTACTACAGCTGAGGTGATCTTCGCTTAGCAGCGAAGAGACATTCTAAGCGAGGGAGGCTCTCGGGCCTCCCTCGATAAAATTTTTACGCTCTATTTCAACTCCGATACATAGCGATTCGGGGCTGACTCAAGCTCCTTAATGAAAGTTAAGCTTGCAGCAGCACCATTTATGTTATATAATGGGAACGTTTCCCTATAACCAATGAACTTAAATCCAGGTGAAAGGAGTGATTGCAGTGGTAACATTTGAGAGTGCATTTCCTATTGGGGTGTTAACTGAATAGCCGCGCAAGTCGATGTAACCGTCACCTGACCGTATATGCAGTACGCACAGGCACGATTATGGTTATCGTGTTTTTTTTATTGTCTTTAATAAACCCAAAAAATAAAACGAACAGAAAGGAGAGGCTTAAAATGAAAGATCGGACTTTTGCAGGAATCGCAGTATCGGAAGTAAACGCAGCCGTCAAACAAAGCACATTAATCGAGGAGGTAGTTCGTAGTGAGCTACAAAAACGGAAAGGATATTCTTCCCCCTAGCCTGCTTAAGCAGCTTCAGGAGTATATTCAAGGAGAAATCGTATATATCCCCAAGAGAGAACAAAAACGCGCGGGCTGGGGAGAAAATAACGGAACGAAACTGATCATCGAGCGGAGAAACAAAGAAATATACCGGTTATACAAAAGCGGCTGGACGATCATGGAATTGATCCAGAGCTATCATCTGTCGGAAGACAGCATCCGCAAAATCATCGTGAAGACGCGGGATGTCATGAAAAATACGGCGACATAGAAGCAGAGGATCCTTATCCCCTGCTTCTTTTTTTTTGGTTCAAGGCAGCAGGGCGATCAGCTGCTTGGCCGCGGGGGAAAGCGGCACGTCCTTGAGCGTAATCAAGCCGACGTTGCGGGGAGGGATCGGCAGCTCCAACCGGATCGGATACAGCGGAGAACCGGAACCGCTGCCGGTGTCGACGAAGTCTTCGATGACGCAAGCGATGCCGAAGCCGCTTCTGGCAAAATCGGTCAGCAGGTCGACGCTGCCGAGCTCGATTTCGGGCTGCAGGACGATATCGTGGCTCAGAAAAAAGCGGTCGACGTACCGGCGCGACGCGCTTCCTTGCTCGAGCATGATGAGAGGCAGCCCGCGAAATTGCGGGAGCGGGAGGGGCTTGCCGGCCAGATGCTTGTACCGCTCGCCTGCGACGAAGCCGTCCCGGATTGGAATGCTGGCTTGTACGGCAAGCATGCTGTCGGCAGCGGGGAGCGGAAGGTTGACGATGCCGAGGTCGATTTTGCCTTCCTTCAGCAAGCTGACCGTCTCCTTCGTCGTCCGGTTCGTCACTTGGATGTTTACCTGCGGATAGGATTGATGAAAGGAAGAGAGGTACGGCAGTAAAAAGTGCTTGCACAGCGTGTCACCGGCGCCGATGCGCAGCTCGCCGGCGAGCAGGAGATGCATTTCGGCGATTTTTTTCTCGGCCGTCTCCACGAAGTTATAAGCCTGCTCCACATATTTGAACAAAACTTCCCCTTCGGCGGTCAGCTTCACGCCCTTCGGCGTGCGGAAGAAGAGCGCGCCTCCAAGCTTCGATTCCAACTGTTTGATCGAGTGGCTTACGGCAGGCTGCGTGATGAATAATTGCTCCGCGGCTTTGGATAAGCTTCCCGCTTTGGCGGTAAAGTAAAAAACGCGGTACCAATCCATGTTGGCGATCATCGGGATCTATCTCCCCCTTGCATTAGATATTAGTAATTTTAATATCAACTATATAAAATATCAATTTTATTTATATGCAAGGGTCGGCTACAATCAAGTTGTAAGCTAGCAGCAATCATTCCGAACGGAAGGGGAATTGATGTGACGGTAACGGCTATAGTAGGTGCGAATTGGGGAGACGAGGGTAAAGGGAAAATGACGGATTTGCTGGGGGAGGATGCGGATTTCGTCGTGCGTTATCAGGGAGGCGGCAATGCGGGACATACGATCATTAACGAGTATGGCAAATTTGCGCTGCATTTGCTGCCCTCCGGCGTATTTCGCCAGCGCACGGTCAATGTGATCGGGCCAGGAGTTGCGCTTGATATCCGGCAGCTGCTTACGGAGAGGGAAAGGCTGCTGGCGCGCGGCGTGCCGGAGCCGCAGCTGCGGGTTTCCGACAGGGCGCAGATCGTGCTGCCCTATCACAAGCGATTTGACGAGCTGGAGGAAGCGCGTCTCGGAGACCGGGCGTTCGGATCGACCAAGAGCGGGATCGCGCCTTTCTATGCGGATAAATATATGAAAATCGGCGTTCAGGTAGCCGATCTCTATGACGAAAGCCGGCTTCGCGCCAGACTGAACGCTTCGCTCGCCGCCAAAAACGTGCTGCTGCGCGAGCTGTACGGCGAGCCTCCGATCGATGCCGAAGCGCTTCTGCCGCAGCTTCTAGACGATGCGGCTCAGCTTGCGCCGTTCGTCTGCGATACGACGGCGCTGCTCCGGGAAGCCGCCGGGAACGGCGCGAATATTTTGCTGGAGGGCCAGCTTGGAGCGCTGCGCGATCCGGATCACGGCATCTATCCGTTTACGACGTCGTCTTCGACGCTGGCCGGCTATGCAGCCGTCGGCGCAGGCGTTACGAGCGCTTCGATCGGGCGGGTCGTTGCGGTCACGAAGGCTTACTCGAGCTGCGTCGGCGCCGGTCCCTTCGTGACCGAGCTGTTCGAGGCGGAGGCTGAAGAGCTGCGCAAGCGCGGCGGCGATGCGGGCGAATACGGCGTGAAGACGGGAAGGCCGCGCCGGGTGGGCTGGTTCGACGCCGTAGCGACGCGTTACGGCTGTCTCGTTCAGGGGGCGACGGAAATCGCGCTGACCAATTTGGATGTGCTGGGCTATCTTGCCGACATTCCGGTTTGCAGCTACTATGAAATAGACGGTCAAAGAACGGAGCTGTTCCCGGCTTCCGTCGGACTGGATCGAGCGAAGCCCGTCTTCGAAACGATGCCGGGCTGGCAAACGGACATTTCGCATATTCGTACGTTCGGCGAATTGCCTGAGAAAGCGCAAGCGTACGTCCGTTACGTCGAACGGCAGTGCGGCGTACCTGTCAGCTGCGTTTCCGTCGGTCCCAGACGCGAGCAAGTGATCCGGTTGGGCTGTTAACAAGTGTAACGGGCATAACGGGCATAAGGATAGGATTAGGACGGCTTGGAAAGGACGGCGGAAACGGAATGAACCGCGTTTTCGTATATGGTACGCTTTTGAGCGGACAATCAAACAACCACATAGCGGCTCCCTATACGACAGCTTCAACGCCGGGTACGCTGCGCGGCAGGCTGTACGATATCGGGGACTATCCGGCGCTCGTGCTCTCGGAGGACGGTCTGGACGTCGCGGGCGAATGGATCACCGTTTCGGATGAAGGACTGCGGGCGATGGACGACTTGGAAGAGTATTACGGACCCGGACAAGCGAACGTTTACGAGCGCGTTTGGATCCAGGATGCTTACGAGTCTTGGGAAGGCTGGGTATATGTTTGGCTGAAGGCGGAAGGCTATCCCGAAATCGCCCCCGCTTCATGGCGCCTTTACCGAATGGGCCAGGCACCTTTGTAACGGGAGTGAACGATAAATCGGCTTTACTTTCGGTTAATGACCAGGGACATCAGCTCCCTGGTCGATTTTGTATTGGTTTTGCGCTGGACGTTGGCGATGTGGTTTTTGACCGTTTTTTCGGAGATGACAAGAACGCTGGCCAGCTCCTTGTTGCTGAATCCGTAGAGGGACAAGTGGAAAAGCAGCTCGAATTCACGCAAAGTCAGTTGAAACTCATGAGCGATTTTTTCGCAGGCCGAGCTGACTTCCTCCGATTGAAACGTTCTTCTGAATAACTCGTTGCGCATGCCGGACGATTGTTCATTCGGGTTGCTTGACGGTACTTGCTGACTGTCGGCCATTTCCGTAAGACTCTCCATGACGCGGCCAGCACCTGACATTTTTTCTAAATAACCCATAATACCCCATTCCTATTCCGTAAAGCCGGTTCCTCTGCAAATACGGTAATGAATTCAATTCGTTATCTTGATGTCGGAAATTCCAACTAAAAAAACGCAAAAAAGAGACATCGTCTACCCCGCGATGATTATCTAGGACTAATAGACCATGCCACATATCATATCATATTCAATTGACCATTGGAATTTGAAGTGGAAATATATGTAAATACTTTAGGGTATCTTTAGAAAACGTAAGAAAAGCGGAAGGATAGACGTTTGGTATACGGCTAAACCCACACTGCAGTAGGGAACTTCTGTCTTATCGGTCTCTATTTTGCAATTATGACAATATTGTGTCTTTCCAATAAAAGCTAAAGACCGGAAGCAATTCCAAGCACGCGCGATATTTTGAGTTCGGGAATTTTCTTCAGATCGATAAAGTCGGTTAACGTCTTGACTAGCGGATTGAACGGATCGTCGTGATGCACGAGCACGACTTCGGCCTCGGAGCCGTCCGTCAGGATGACCTTGGAGCCGACGAACTGCTTCATTATATTGTCCAGAAACGCGAATACGACGGTCGAATCCAGCTTGCCGAACGCATCGGCGCGCAGCTGGTCAAGCGCTTCGTAGAACGGGATAGCCTTATGATACGGGCGATCGGAAATCATGGCATGGAATACGTCCGCCACTGCGACGATTTTGCTGAACAGATGGATGTCGCCGTTCTTTTTGCCGTGCGGATAACCGCTCCCGTCCATTCGTTCGTGATGCTCGAGCGCGACGCGGGCCATCACGTCGGTCGTGCCCGGACATGCCCGGATCAGATCGTGGCCAAGGACGGTATGCGTTTTGAGCAGCTCGAACTCTTCGGCGGTAAGTTTGCCCTTTTTGTTCAAAATCGATTCGGGGACGAGCATTTTTCCCACGTCGTATAGGGTAGCGGAAACCATCAGCTGGGCTTGCTCCTCCTCCGACAGCTTCAGCCACTTGCCGAGCAGCGCGGACAACACGCCGACGCCGATATTGTGACGGTACGTATAGTCGTCCTTCGATTGCAGGTCCGTAAGCAGCAGGAACAGGTCCCTGTAATTATGGGTAGCGCTTTCAAGCGAGGGGATGACGTGCTCTTGGATATCGTGAATCGGGATCGTTTGCTTGTCGCGAATTTCATCGAAAATGCCCTTGATTCGTTCAGTCGCTTGCTCGACCTTCGATTCATTCGCGGATAATCCGATATGAGCTGCCGGTTCCTGCTCTTCGGGATGCAGATCGAGCGGGCTTATCTCTACCCGGTGCTGAATCAGCTTTTGCCAGTGCTCGGGTTTAAGGCGGGTTTCTGCGGCAATCAGAACCGCTCCGAAATCATTAACGATATCACGCTTCAAGCGTCTGCCGATTAGCGATTGGTTCATAGGTGCTCCTCCGAAAGTTGGGTCGTAAGCATGGAATTATTTACCGATACCTATCAATGTAACTGGAAAAGGACTATCTGACAAGAGCATTTTTGCGGCCGGCATCCCGAATTCGACAATAAAAGAGGACTTCGGAATCAGCTCCGAAGCCCTCGACGGGTGCTATAGATCCTGGACAGTCCCCAGAAGAGGGGAGGGGGTGCCCGTGTAGAAGAGGCTCAGCCTATGCAGAGCGCGGGTGCACGCTACGTATAGAAGCTTGGCGTCCCTTGCGCTAGCTTCATAATGCCGGTCGTCCGCGTCGGCAATCAGAACGGCGTCAAATTCGAGACCCTTGGCCAAATACGCGGGCAGAACGGACACGCCGCCCTTGTATTCCCGCTGGCGCGCATCGATCAGCGTAGCCGCTATGCCTGATGCTTCCAGCAGCTTTTGCAGCGCCGCGCAGCTTTCCTCCGTTCGCCCGATCACCGCTACGGTGTTCGCGCTGCCTTCCGCAAGCTCCCGCTCCAGCGCCGCGACGAGCTCGCGGTCCCGATCCTTCGGCGCCACGCAGGTCACGCTGACTTTATCCCCGCTGCGGAACACCGGGACGGCAAGGGGCAGCGTTTCGCCGCTGCGGGACAAGACGGCATTGGCGAAATGGATGATTTCCATCGTCGATCGGTAGCTTCGTTCGAGCTGGAAATACCCTGATTGTCCGCTATCGAACAGGGAGAGAAATTCGTCCCAGCTCCAGATGCCTTGATAAGCGTGGATGCCTTGGGCCAAGTCGCCGAGAATCGTGAACGAGCCTCCGCGTGTTTGTCGGCTCAGAAGCGCGATCTGGAACGGCGAAAAGTCTTGCGCTTCGTCCACGACGACATGATCGAACATGCCGCCCTCCGTCCCGGAAAGCCGGCTGCGGATCAGTAAAAGAGGCGGGAGGTCTTCGGGCTGCACTTCTTTTTTCTTCCATGCCGGTTCGGTAGCGGCAATGACTTCCGGCGGTATACGCAGAGGCTGGCCGCAGGTGTCGCCTGCGTCATGCTCTTGCGCCGCAGCGCCGCTCGAAGCGGCTTGCTCGAACAGCTGCTTATACAGCGTCAGCGGAGTTGGGGACTGCCAGCTTTTCAGGAACGTCTTGAGCCGCTGTCCCGCTTTCTTTTTTTGCTCTTTCCGGCGTTTCGGATCCCCGATTTTGTCGAGCTCCATGCCAAGCCAGCGCTCGATGCGGGCGACTGTGCGCTCCCGGCGTTTGAGCAGCGGATAATGCTTGTACTCGACATAGAACCATTCGCGGATGCGCGCGGACGCCAGCTTGCAGCCTTCCCAAGGCTCGAATTCGGCATGCGGCACATAAGTTTGTTCATAGGCGTCGAACCAAGCCTCAATCATGCGGAGGAAGGCTATCGAGCCTTTAAAGCGGCCGGGAGCATGATCGTCCAGAGCCGGACGTTCTTTGCCCACCGCGAACCAGCGGCGGAGCGCAGCGGACGGGTCCGCAAGCTTCCCTTCATGCTCGAGCAGCTCGAGCGCCCAATCCGCAAACGTGGTCTGCTGGATGTTGCCGACTCCCAGCTCGGGAAGGACGCCGGATATATAGTCGAGAAACATCGAGTTCGGCGCGAAAATGATCATGTTCTCCGCTTTGACGTTCTCGCGGTATTGATAGAGCAAATAAGCCAGCCGGTGCAGCGCGACCGTCGTTTTACCGCTGCCCGCGACCCCTTGGATGACGAGCGCCGAGTTTTTGGCGGCCCGTATGATTTGGTCCTGCTCGGCTTGAATCGTCGACACGATGTCGCGCAGCCGGTTGTCTTTGTTCTCGCCAAGCCGGTATAGCAGGAACTCGTCGGCGACGGGCAGCAGATCGCTGCCGCGCTCGTACGTGTCGACTACCCGCTGCAGCGCTTGCTTGCGGATGACTAAATTTCGCTTCAAATAAACGAGGCCGTCGATGATGCCTTCGGGCGATTCGTAGGAGGCCGGAAGCTCGCCGCCGGTGAACGAGTAAAACAGGCTTGCGATCGGCGCCCGCCAGTCAATGACAAGCGGGTCGTTCGATTTCGGATTTTCCACGCCCGCCTTTCCTATATATAGCGGCTGCGTTTCCGATTTCCCCGTTTCCTGAAAATCCAGCCGTCCGAAATAAGGCTCGTTCGCCGCAACGGCAAGCGTAAACTGCTGCTGCTCGCGCCGTACGTCCAGCGCTTGCTCCGTCAAATCTTGGCCGAAATAGCGGGGAATCGCCCGCAGCTTGGCAAGCTGCTCGTCGATGATGCCCGATGTTTCCTCCAGCCGCTCGAGTTCTTCATCGAACGGATTTTGCCGGGTTTTCTCCATAGGGGTGGCCTCCTTCGTTAAAACAAGTAGTTGTGATCGTAAACAAGAAACGTACTGGTTGGCAGGCCGGAAGGAACAAAATTCAGCGCGCGGGCTTCCTATTGGCGTGAAACGGCGGAAGCCGCTGCGCCGCTGCTCTCCCGGCGTTCTGCGATAAGGATATTATTATAGTGGAAGCAAATCCGATTTTCCACCCGAGCGAATCGTTATAATGAAAAACTCCTATACCTGGGCGCAACCGAGAGTCATTTATAGATAAATAAAACAAGGAATACAGCACCCAGAGAGAAGAGAGCGCGAAAACGGTATGCTATACTTTGGGCAAAGGGGACGTTTCGGACTTGACCGCGTTGCCCGAACCATTATGCGGAGGGGAATAACCATATGTCTAAGCAGTTGACCATCGGCCTGATCGGCCTCGATACGTCTCACGTTACCGCCTTTACCGAACTGTTGAACAACAAGGAGAATCAGTATCACGTACCGGGCGGCAAAGTCGTCGCAGCGTTTCCAGGCGGCTCTCTCGATATTGAAATGAGCCACTCGCGTGTACCGGGATTTACGAACGAGCTGAAGGAGAAGTTCGGCGTGCAGATGCTGGATTCGGTGGAAGCGGTTGCGGAAGCTGCCGACGCGATCATGATCGAGGCTGTCGACGGACGCACCCATATCGACTACTTCCGCCGCGTTGCGCCATACGGCAAGCCGGTTTTTATCGACAAGCCGATGACGGTAAGCTCGAAGGAAGCGCTTGAAATCGCCGAGCTGGCGAAAAAATATAACATTCCCGTTATGAGCTCGTCGTCCCTCCGTTACTCGGAAACGCTCGTACAGGCGATTGCCAGCACGGAGAAAGGCGCCATTCTGGGAGCCGACGTGTATGCGCCGATGGCTCTGGAGCCGACGAACCCCGGCTACTACTGGTACGGCATCCATTCCGTAGAAATGGCATTTGCCATTCTCGGACCCGGCTGCGAGCATGTAACGGCATCGGTCAGCGAAGATTTTGACGTGGCTGTCGGCGTATGGAAGGACGGAAGAATCGGAGTCATTCGCGGGAACCGCAAAGGCAACCACGGATACGGCGCCCTGATCCACCACGAGAAAGGTCCTCAAGAGGTTGTCGCATACGGGCCGGGGATTAAACCGATGTACGCCAGCATGCTGGAAGCCGTTATGGGCATGTTCCAAACCGGCCAATCGCCGCTGCCGGTCGAGCAATCGGTGGAAATCATGCGTTTTATGGAAGCCGCCAACGAAAGCCGCGAATCCGGCAAACGGGTTTATCTGTAAGGCGCTTCGCAGCTGACCGGCGATAAGTTTGGATGTGGAGGAACGCTCGTGAACAAAACATACCGTTTTGGCATATTGGGGGCGGGAGTCGTCGCCCAGTTCCATGCCCGGGCCATTAAGCTGAGCGAACGCGCCGAGCTTGCCGCCGTTTGTTCCTCGCGGCTGGAGAAGGCGCAGGAATTCGCAGGGGAGTTCGGTGCGGAGCAGGCGTATGACGATTATGCGCAAATGCTGAAGAGGGACGATATCGACGTCATCTGCATTTGTACGCCTAGCGGGAATCACGCCGCAGCCGGCATCGCCGCCGCGCAAGCGGGCAAGCATGTGCTGGTCGAGAAGCCGCTCGATATCGCACTGGAGCCGATCGACGCTTTGATCGATGCGTGCGCCCGCAGCGGCGTCAAGCTCGGCGTCATCCATCAGAGACGTACCATGCCGGCGGCCGTCGAGGCCAAGAAGGCGATCGAATCGGGCAAGCTTGGCCGGATGGTGCTCGGCGACGCTTATCTGAAATATTATCGCAGTCCGGAATACTACAAGGGTTCGACATGGCGGGGCACTTGGGAAATGGACGGCGGCGGCGCGCTGATGAATCAGGGCATCCACGGCATCGACCTGCTGCAGTGGATGATGGGAGGCGTGAAATCGGTCTTCGCGTATGCCGCCCCGCTCGTCCGCGACATTGAAGTGGAAGACACCGCCGTAGCCGTCGTCCGTTTCCGTAACGGGGCATTCGGCGTCATTCAGGGAACGACCTCCGTGTATCCGGGACAGGAAGCGCGATTCGAGCTTCACGGGGATAGCGGGACGATATCGTTCAGCGACAGCGGCATTAAGCAATGGGTATTGTCGGACGGAACCGGGGAGATGCCGGAGGTGGCGGAAGCGCCGTCGTCCAGCAGCGATCCGGCCAACATTTCGATTGCGGGCCACTCGATTCAACTGGAAGACATGATCGATGCCATTGCCTTGAACCGCGAGCCGATGGTGAACGGCGCCGAGGCGCGCGCGGCCGTACAATTGGTGCTGGCCATCTATGAGTCGGCGAAGACCGGCAAGGAAGTTTTCCTGTAACAGCTTGAAGATTATTTCCGATTCGTCGCATTTGCCGATAACCTGGCAGTACTAACGAGAGAACAGGATACGAGGGTGACGGGTGCTCGCTCCGGCGACGGCTACCCGGATCATCCTTTTCCGCTTTCCGGAACGGGCTCTGCGCATCGATAGGTAACTTGGGAGTGTATGTGAATGATAGCCATTAACGAAACGGTCCACGCAATCGAAAAAGAGCCGCTTCTTGCTCCGTTCGGGTTCAAGGGCGGCTACTTGACCGAGCTTTGGCAGTCGGTCGTACGGCTTACCGGAGCATCCGGCCATGAAGGGATCGGTCTCAGCATCCAGAGCATTCTATGGTCGGACCCGGCGGTTTTTACCTCGAGCGGCGAAGCGGCCGGAAACGAATATATGAGGCAAATTACGCAATATGCGCTGGAAGAAGCCAAGAAAGAGTCTTTCGCGACGCCTTTCGAGCTGCTTGATGCCTTGCTTCCGAAGGCTTATGCTTACGGTAAGCAACTGACGGGCAATGAAAAGCTGCGGCTGACGTTCGTGTTGAACGCGCTTGTCCCCGTCGATCATGCCGCATGGCTCCTATACAGCGGCGAAACCGGAGCCTCCAGCTTCGACGAGCTGCTGCCGGCACCATACCGCAAGGCGTTGTCGCACCGGCATTCCGCCGTTGCCGAGGTGCCGGTCGTCGCTTACGGCACAAGCGAGGAAGAGCTGGAGCGCATGCTTGATGCGGGCAGCTTCGTGCTCAAGATCAAAGTCGGAGCGGATCCCGACAAGGACGGGGATCCGGATAAAATGCTCGAATGGGACAAAAAGCAGCTTACCAGGATTCACATGATCGCAAAGGCGCATACCAGCCCGTATACGGCGAACGGCCGGATCGCCTATTATTTGGATGCGAACGGCCGCTACGACAGCATCGACCGCGTGAGCCGGCTGCTGGAGCATGCGGATGCGATCGGCGCCTTGGAGCAAATCGTGCTGTTCGAAGAGCCGTTCGCGGAGGAGAATAAGCTCGATGTCAGCGGGTTGCCGGTTGCCGTAGTCGGGGACGAGAGCGTGCATAACGAGCAGGATGCGATCGAGCGGATCGAGCTCGGATACCGGGCGATGGCGTTGAAGCCGATCGCGAAGACGATGAGCATGAGTCTCCGGGTGGCCAAGATCGCCGCCGAGCGAAACATCCCGTGCTTTTGCGCCGATCTGACGGTCAATCCGTTTATGGTCGATTGGAACAAAAATGTGGCTGCCCGCCTCGCGCCGCTTCCCGGCCTGACGATCGGCCTGCTCGAATCGAACGGCCCGCAAAACTACAGGAACTGGGAAACGATGCAAACCTACCATCCGCTCGCCGGATCGCCGTGGACGCGTACGGACGACGGATTATTCCGGCTGGGCGACGATTTCTACGAGCGAAGCGGCGGCGTGTTCGAAACGAGCGGCCATTACGCTTCGCTCGTTAAGCCGCTCTAAGCGGTTCGAGTTTGTGGGAGGCTTCACGCCGCGCAAGCATGAGGCGGCGCGCTAGCCGTCCGGGAAACAGTCTGTTCACTTTCAGCGGGGAGGAAAACGACCGATGATTACGATCAAGCATGCCGCTGCGGCGATCGAAAGAGAGCTGCTTTCTTCCCCTCTCGGTTTTAAGGGTGCGTATTTAACGGAAGTGTGGCAAACGATCATCCGTCTGGAGAGCGCCGGAGGGGCGTCAAGCATCGGACTTGGCGTACAAAGCATTTTGTGGTCGGACCCGGGTGTGTTTGCGAAATTCAGCGAGCTGCACGGCAATACGATCATGCATCAGCTTACGCGCCATGCGCTGCAGCTGGCGAAGGAGACGCCGTTCGATTCTCCGCTGGATTTGATGGACCGGCTGATCCCCGCCGCCTACGATTATGGGAAAAAACGGCTCGACGACGGACTGAAGCCTGCGTTCGTGCTGAACGCGCTGGCGGCGATCGACCACGCCGCATGGCTGCTGTACGGCGAGGAACGCAAGCTTCCGTCTTTCGGCGAGCTGCTGCCGGAGGCGGTTCGGCCGGCGCTGGCCAGCCGGCATCATGCGCTGGCAAGCATGCCGCTCGTCTCGTACGGGATGACGGAGGCTGCGATTGAAGAGCTGCTGGAGCAAGGCTTCTTCGTGCTGAAAATAAAGCTTGGCTATGACCCGAACCAGGACGGCGACCCGGCGAAAATGCTCGACTGGGACAAGCGGCGCCTTTCCGTCGTACACCGGCTGGCCCGCGAACGGGAGTGCGCATATACCCGGAACGGCCGAGTCGCTTATGTGCTCGATGCCAACGGGCGCTATGACGGCAGGGAACGGTTGCTGCGATTGTTCGAGCACGCGGACCGGATCGGCGCGCTGGACCGCATCCTGCTGTTCGAGGAGCCGTTCGCTCCCGAATGCTATGAAGCGGTAGGCGATATGCCGGTTCGGATGGCGGCGGACGAGAGCGTTCATGACGAGTGCGATGCGCTGGAGCGAATGGATCTTGGCTATTCGGCGATAGCGCTGCAGCCCGCCGCCAAGACGATGAGCGTTTGCCTAAGGATTGCAAGCGCGGCCAGGGAAAGAGGCGCCGCCTGCTATGGCAGCGATCTGACGGCCAATCCGTTCATGGCCGAATGGAGCAAAAACTTGGCGGCCCGCCTGGCGCCGCTTCCGGGCATGAGCATCGGCCTGCTGGAATCGAACGGCGAGCAGAACTATGTCAGGTGGGAGAAAATGCTCAGCTACCATCCATGCAGCGGAGCGACGTGGACGGATAACGCAAACGGTTTGTTCCTGCTGGACGAGACGTTCTATGCGAAGAGCGGCGGCATATTCGAACGCAGCGAGCATTACGCCAAGGCGGCGGGGCGATGACGGGACGGGAGCGTATGGCCTACGAAGGGGTACTCGCGCAGTTCGACTACCGGATCGCGCCGGAGCGGCTCTGCGATCCGGAACCGTCAGGCGATTCCGGCCGGGCTGCAGCGATGCAGCGGCGAACGAGACGGGCCTCGGCTCCGGGGAAGCATACGGTCGTTTACGTGCATGAAGGCCGCTGCGTCCACGAGCAGGGGCAACAGCATGACATACTGGAAGCGGGGAGCGTGCTGCTGCTGTCCGGGGATCGTCACGGCACCGGCCGATTGGCCGCCGAGACGCCGAGCGGCGGCGGGAACGATACGTTCGTCACGGCCGTGCAGTTCGATCCGGCGGCTATGCAGCCGCTGCTCAAGCAGCTGGGTCCGGTCGATGCGCTCCAGCTCTTCGAAGAGCGTAGCCTCGGCAAGCAGGTTCTGCCTGCCGAGGCTCAGGAGGAGATGGAGCTGCTGCTTGAGCGGCTCGAACGGCTGCGGAGCGGGGATCCGGGGCCGCTGCGGCAAGGTCGGCTGTTAGCGGCGCTGGCCGACCTGCTGTTGTTTATTTGCGAACGGAGCCAGGATGCGCCTCATGCGGAGAGAACGCCGCCGACCGAGAAGGAGAAGGTCGTTCGCGAAGTCATCGCGTTCATCGAAGCGAGGTATATGGACGATCTGTCGATGGAACGGCTGGAGACGCATATTCATCTGAGCAAATATTACATGATGAAGCTCTTCAAGGAACTGACGGGCATGACGATTTTTCATTATTTGAACCATTTTCGCATCAATCAAGCGAAGGTGCTCATCTTTACCCATCAAGAGCTGTCGATCACCGAGATCGGCTATCAGGTCGGCTTCAAGCAGCCGTCGCATTTCAGCCGCAACTTCAAGGAGATCGTCGGTCTGTCTCCCGAGCAGTACAGAAGGCTCGTGTAGGAGGCCGGCGAACATACCGGACGAATCCGTTCTGCGCCATACCGGTGCAGGACTTTTTGTCATATCGTCCGAATTGAGACATAATAGAGGTTGTTTAAAAAAGCCCCCTTTTGATAACGAAGCAGAACAGTGGGTTATTCGACATCGAATCTTGCATTCATCCGGTACTCGGATTCATCCAACCTTCTCGGTTCTGAAAAGTGGCCTTTTTAAACACGCACTATATAGAAAATACTGCTTGCGGCACGTCCGCGTATTCGGAGGGAAAGCCATGAAGCGCAAATACCCCTTTCTTCGTACCATCCCGGCCTTGATTGCGCTGGTTGCCGTTTGGGCCGCCGCTTATGGGACGACGTTCAGCGCTTCGGCTGCCGCCGTTCCTTCCTCCGAGGCGCGCCAAACGATTCGCGTGGCGGGCGATAACCGCTTCCCGCCCTTCGAATTCGAAGCGAACGGAACGTTTCAAGGCTTCAACGTCGACATTATGAATGCGTTATCGATCGAAACGGGCATCTCGTTCGAGTTGTATCCGATGCCGTGGAGCGAAGCGCTGAAGGCGCTCGAGTCCGGCAAGGTGGACGCCATCCAGGGGATGAAGCACAGCAAGGAGCGCGCTTCGCTGTATTCCTTTTCGGAGCCGTATTTTACGAGCACACAGTCTATCTTCGTCTTGAAGGACAATTACTCGGTCCGCTCGCTCGACGATCTTCTGGGCCGCAAGGTGGCCGTCCAGGAAGGCGATATTAGCCGGGAAGTCTTGCAGCGGCTTCCAAATGCATCCGTCCTGGCCGCGGAAAATCAAGAAGAAGCGATCCGCCTCCTGCTGGAGCGGAAGGTGGACGCCTTCATCGGCAATCAGATTACCGGGCAGTACGTGCTGCAGACGAGCGGCCAGCAGGATCAAGTCAAGCTCGTCGGCGATCCGATCTCGCCTACCGATTACGGCCTGGTCGTGCTGAGACGGAATGCCGGCATGCTGGAGCCGATCAACGCCGGTCTGCGCCAAATCAAGAGCAGCGGCACCTATGCCAAGATCGAACGCAAGTGGTTCGGCGAGTATATTTATCCGTCATCGCGCAATTTGCGCGGCCTGCTGACGTCCATCATCATCGGGCTTGTGGCCGTAACTTGCGTGCTGCTTCTCATTTTATGGTGGAACTTTACGTTGAAAAGAGAGCTGAGAAAGCGCGTCGACGCCTACAAAAAAACGCTCGACGAGCTGGCCCGCAAAGACCGGCTGCAATCGCTGGGCCAGCTGGTCGCCGGAATCGCGCATGAAATCCGCAATCCGATCACTTCCATTCTTTCTTATGCCCAGCTATTGCCGGTCAAATACGACAATAAAGAATACCGGGAGTTTTTCGCGGAGCATGTGACCGGGGAAGTGAACCGGCTGAACAGAATCGTCGGCGAGCTGCTCGATTTTGCGCGCGACAAGCCGCCCGAGAGTACGATGTTCCGGATCGGCGAAACGGTTCAAGCGGTCGTGCTGCTCTTCCATCAGCTGCTTGAAAAGCAGCGGATCGACGTCAGGCTCGACGTGCCGGAGTCCTGCGCCGCGTGGGCGGATGCCCAGCAAATCAAGCAGGTGCTGATCAACGTAATCAAAAACGCGATCGACGCCATGGAGGGCGGCGGTCAACTGCGCATTTCGGCATATGGCGAGGGAAGCCATACCGTCCTGGCGATCGCGGATACCGGCCGCGGGATCGATCCTGCGGACCTGGCGAACATTTATGAGCCGTTTTTTACGCGCAAAGCCGGAGGGGTCGGACTGGGCTTGTCGATCTGCTACAGGCTGATGAGCGAGAACGGCGGGGAAATCGAAGTGACGAGCGAGAAGGGCGCCGGTACCAGCGTAAGGCTGAAGCTTCCGGCGGAGCGGGAGGAGAACGGCAATGACGAAACCGAATCTGTTGATTCTCGATGACGAAGCGGCCATCTGCAAATCGTTATCGTTCATACTGGAGGACGATTATCAAGTCTATACGTCCGTGGATCCCGACGAGGCGACCGCATTGTTCGCGCAGCTATCGTTCGCGGTCGCGCTGCTGGATCTGCGCATCGGCATGCGGGACGGCATCGAAGTGCTGCGGACGATCAAGCGGCTGTCGCCCAAGACGGTCGTCGTCATGATGACGGCGTTCGGCAGCATTGCCTCGGCGGTCGAGGCGATGAAGCTCGGTGCCTTCTATTACGTGCAGAAGCCGATCGATATGGAGGAGCTCAAGGTGCTGGCCGGCCGGGCCTTGGAGCAGCACTTCCTTCATTCCCGCGTGGAATGGCTGAACGAAGAAATCCGCAAGGCGTACGACGTGCACGGCTTGATCGGCGAAAGCGAGCGGATGAAGCCGGTATTTACGCTGATCGACAAAGTGAAGAACATCGACTCCGGCGTGCTGATTACGGGAGAAAGCGGAACGGGGAAAGAGCTTGTCGCCCGGGCCGTCCATTTTGCAGGAGAGCGCCGCGAACGCGTGTTTTCGACGATCAATTGCGCCGCCATCCCGGCCAATTTGATGGAGTCGGAGCTGTTCGGGTACGAGAAGGGAGCTTTCACGGGAGCGAATGCGCGCAAGGCGGGCATATTCGAAACCGCGGACGGCGGGACGCTGTTTCTAGACGAGATCGGGGAACTGGACATCGGCCTGCAAAGCAAGCTGCTGCGGGTCATTCAAGAAAAGACGGTGACCCCGATCGGCGGGCACAAGGAAAAAAGGATCGATGTGCGCATCATCGCCGCCACGAATCGGGATCTGAAAAAAGAAGCGCAGCAGGGCAAGTTCAGGGAAGACTTGTATTACAGGCTGAACGTCATCCCGATCGAGCTGCCGCCGCTTCGGGAGCGCAAGGAAGACATCCCGCCGCTCATCCGGCACTTCATGGACAAGATCGGCGGGAAGATGTCGAAGCAGATGAAGGGCATTTCGCAGGAAGCGCTGCAGCTGCTGACCGGTTATTCGTTTCCGGGGAACGTGCGGGAGCTGCAAAATATTATCGAGCGTTCGATCGCCCTGGCGGACGGGGACATGCTTACGATACGTGACATGCCGATGGATTTGCGGCAGGAGCGCGGGCAAGGGCAGGCGGCGGAAGGCGACGGAAGACTCGTGCCCGTCTATGTGGGGGAAACCGTTGAAGAAGCGGAAAAAAAGCTTATTATGGCGACGCTCCGCGCACTCGACGGAAACCGCCGCAAAACCGCCGACACGCTGGGCATCGGCGAGCGGACGCTGCGCGACAAGCTGGCGAAATGGAAAGAGGACGGAGTCAACACGTAGGGGAGCCTGCGTGTTTTTTGTGGTTTTTTTTCGATTGCTTGTGGTGAGAATAGGCAACACTCCTCGATAGCGGATTTTGGAGGCCTTAATTGCCGCCCAGTACCCCGCATCGGAATCATAGCGCCTTTTCGGGTCGTTATTTATCGCCAAATGTATCGATAGTAGTCCATTTTTACCCGATAACGCCTCAAAAGACCGTTATTCCTTTACATTTATCTATTATCCTTTAAATAACGCCCTCAAAATCCGTTATGCCAATGGGGCTGTCAAAAAGTGAAGACGAGAAATTACGCTTAAGAGAGGTTGTCCCAAGCGGGATAGCCTCTTTTTTGAATATTAAGAATTTATATGTTTCACCTATCAAGTGCTCATATTTCAACGGTAAACGCGCTCGTCCAGAAGGACGGCGAAGCCGTTTATCCTTGTTTGATAACAACCGGCAAAATCCGCCGCCCCGGCAAAAATGGCCGCTTTTTCGTGCCGCTTGTCCGTTCATTTCGCTCGCCACTTTATGAAAACCCTTACAAAATCCGAATCTTTTTGCCTCCGCAATCGATTGGCACGAAACTTGCATGTTATTTAAACATGCAACAGCAAACACATTTTATAGGGGGAATCGTTCATGAGTAAAAGAAAACAAACGAAATGGTCCGCGCTGCTCGTCATGCTGTGCGTTATCGCGCTTTTTGCAACCGCTTGCGGGGGAGGGAAAGCAAGTACGGCGGCAGGCGGACAATCCGCGTCGCCTAGCGCGCAGCCAAGCGGAAGCAAGGATGAAGTGCTCCAGAAGATCGCCAAAACGAAAACGCTTACCGTCGGTACGGACGCTACCTTCAAACCGTTCGAATACAAATCGGGCGACAAATTCGAAGGCTTCGACATCGAACTCATCCAGGCGGTTGCCAAGGAGCTTGGCGCGGACAAGGTCGAATTCGTCGATACGGAATTCAAGGGACTCATTCCCGGCTTGCAGGCGAAGAAATTCGATCTGATCGTTTCGGCCATGTACATTACCGACGAACGGAAGCAGACGATCGACTTCTCCGAAACGTATTATCCGGGCGGCCTGACGATCATGGTCAAGAAGGACAACGACAAGATCAAGGGAATCGAGGACTTGAAGGGCAAGAAGGCAGCCGTGCAGATCGGCACCAAGTCGGTTAAATTCCTGGAAGAAAACCATAAAGACATTCCGCTCGTCAAAGTGGAGAAAAACACCGAAATGTTCCTTGAACTCGAAACGGGCAAAGTAGAAGCGGTCGTCACCGGCGGTCCCGCAGCCAAAACGTACGCCAAGGAAAAAGGAACGGTCAAGGTGCTGCCGAAGGAGCTGACCGAAGAGTTTTACGGCTACGGCATCCGCAAGGACAACCAGGAGTTCAAGAGAGCGGTCAATGAGGCCATCGTGAAAGTAAGATCGAACGGCAAGTACAACGAAATCGTCAGAAAATGGTTCGAATAATGCGGTTGAACGGAATGATGGCCGCCGCGAAACGATTCCAACAAAACGGTCGCATACCGGGAAATGAGGCTTGTCATGCAGCAATTCGATTTTAGCGTACTAGCGGAGTGGGAAAACGTCCGGCTGCTGCTGCAGTCGTTATGGTATACGGTCATCTATACGCTGGCCGGATTTGCCCTCAGCATCGTCGTCGGAACGGCTATCTCGTTCGGGCAGATGGCGCGCAGCAAGCCGGTCAGGCTCCTGTCTCTCGCTTATTTATCCTGGTTCCGGGGAACGCCGCTGCTCGTGCAACTGTTCCTCTTGTACTACGGCTTGCCGATCATGTTCGGCATCGACACGGTACCGTGGGTGTCCGGCATTATCGCTTTGGGCATGTACGGCGGGGCTTACTCGTCGCAGGTCATACGCGGCGCGATTCAGTCGATCGATCGCGGCCAGATGGAAGCCGGACGCTCGCTCGGCTTCTCGCACGCGCAGACGATGCGCAAAATTATCGTGCCGCAGGCCGTTATCCGGATGCTGGCACCGATGACCAACGAGCTGATCTCGCTTACCAAAAACTCGTCGCTGTTGTCCACCATTACGGTGGTGGAGCTGTTCCGGCAGGCCAACATCCTGATCGCGGACACGTACAAAACGCTCGAATTTCTGTTCGCCGTCGCGGTGCTTTACTACTTGGTCAACAACGTCATCGGATTGGTTGGCATGAAACTGGAGAAACGTCTGAGCACAGGGGAGGATATGCGATGATTCGAATCACGGGTCTGCACAAAACGTTCGGGAGCAACCGCGTTCTGCGCGGCGTGGATCTGCAGGTGAACCGCGGCGAGGTCGTCGTCATTCTCGGCCCGTCGGGCTCCGGCAAAAGCACGCTGCTGCGCTGCATCAACTATTTGGAAACGTTCGAAGAAGGACATGTCTTCATCGAAGGCAAGTCGATCGGCCGCATATTGAGCGGCGCCCGGTCGAAGGAAATGCCGCAGGGCGATCTGAATGCGATGCGGCAGGAAGTCGGCATGGTGTTTCAATCGTTTAACCTGTTCCCGCACATGTCCGTCATGCAAAATATTACGCTGGCTCCGATATCGCTTCGCGGCGTGCCCAAAGACGAAGCGGAAAGGCTTGCCGTCGAGCTGCTCCGCAAAGTCGGGCTGGAAGAGAAGGCGCACGCCCGTCCGGCTAGCCTGTCCGGCGGCCAGAAGCAGCGCGTCGCGATCGCGCGCGCCCTGGCGATGAAGCCCGGCGTGATGCTGTTCGACGAGCCGACATCGGCGCTCGATCCGGAAACGGTCGGCGAAGTGCTGCAGGTCATGCGGAATTTGGCGCAGGAGGGCATGACGATGATCATCGTGACGCACGAGATGGGCTTCGCCCGCGAAGTGGCCGACCGCGTCGTCGTCATGGACGGAGGCGTCATTATCGAAGAAGGCGCCCCTGCCGCCATTTTTACAAGTCCTTCTCACCCGCGTACGCAAACCTTCTTGAGCCAGGTGCTGCAAAACCATTGAGCCGGGTCTTCTTCGGCGTCAACCACGACAGGAGGCATCGATGATGCACAAGATCCCTTATTTACAGCGGCCGAGTCTCGTGTATACGTTCGGTCAAGCCGATCCGAACGTGACGCGGCTCAGCGATTGGATATCCGAATGGGACGGCTCCGAGCCGTTCCAGGCGGCCGTAATCGGCGCGCCGCTCTCGAAGAGCTCGATCAGCTTCTCGGGCGCCCATATGCATCCGAACGTATTCCGTCAGCTGTTCTCATCGTTCACGACCTATAACTTTGAAGACGACGTCGATTTGCAACCGCTGCGCGTCCGCGATATGGGCGACATCGTCATGCATACGACCGATATACCGGAATGCCATTCCCGCATCGAGCAGGCGTTCGCGGAGGTGGCGGAGCGGCTGCCGTCCGTCGTGCCGTGCATGGTGGGCGGCGATCACTCGATCACGTATCCGGCGCTGGCCGGCATGAAGCGCGCGCGCGGAGAGCGCATCGGCTTGATCCAATTCGACGCCCACCTGGACGTGCGGGATACGGCCTCCGGCGGCAGATCGAACGGCACGCCCGTCCGCAGCTTGCTGGAAACCGGCGTCGTTCGCGGCGAGGATGTCGTGAATATCGGTCTTCGCAGCTTCGCCAACTCCAAGGCGTACCGGACCTACGCCGAGCAGGAGGGCGTTACGCTCTACACGGCGAGGGACGTAAGGGAGCGCGGGATCCGGACGATCTTAAACGAAGCGGTGGAGAAGCTGTCGCCGAACGTCGATTCCGTTTACGTCACGTTCGACATCGACGTGCTCGACCAGTCGGATGTTCCGGGCGTGCCGGCCATCGGCCCCGGCGGCTTGTCTCCGCTCGATTTGTTCTACTGCGCGGAAGCGCTGGGAGAGTGGGAGCGCGTCATCGCCATGGACATGGTGTGCGTGGACCCGAATCGGGATACGCGCGACCGGACGACGCGGATCAGCATGCATGTGTTTTTGTACTTTTTGACGGGGCTCTACAAACGGCTTGTCTTATTAAAATGAAAAGAAGTCCCCGGAAAGCCGCGCTTTCCGGGGACTTCTTTGCAAGGGGGGAAGTATTTGCCCCATCCAACCGTATATTCCCCGGCCGCATGCGAAAATTTTTTCGTTTGTTCTAAAACCGTTTTCCGGTTTGCTCCGTTACCTTGCATGTAGGCGTTTCATGGGTAAGGAATACATAACCGGGGAGGAATAATGACAATGAAGAAGCGTAATCGTAAGGCGGTTTGGCTGCTGGCAAGCACGCTCATGCTGGGCTCTGCCGTTCCGGCTTGGGCGGCGGACGCTCAGACAGGGACAACGGCGGCTCCGGCAGCAGCCAACGTGAAGACGGATGTACAGATCGTAACCGAGCTGGGCGTTCTTCAAGGAGAAGGAAGCGGAGTGACCGACAGCTACTTGGCCAAGCCGACGACGCGTTTGCAGGCAGCTATTTTGTTTTTGCGCCTGAAAGGGCTGGAGAAGGCGGCACTCGATTACAAAGGGACGGATAACTTTACGGATGCAAGCGCCGTGAACGAAGCCAACCAAGCGATTTTGGCTTATCTCAAGGCAAATCCGCAGCTGGGCTGGACGGGAACGGGCGGCGGCAAATTCGAGCCCGCTGGGCCGATTACGGATCAGCAGTATTATAAGGTGCTGCTGGAGGCGCTCGGTCAGAAGCAGGATACGGACTTTACGTATGGGGATGTGCTCGCCTTCGCCAAAAGCCAAGGGCTGTCGCAAATCGCGGGAGCGGGCGCGCTGCGCAACCGCCATATCGCGTCGGCCACCGTGGAAGCGCTGAAAACGAAGGTGAAGGGCGGCGCGAAAACGCTGATCGATGCGCTTGTCGAGCAGAAGGTTGTCGATGCGGGCAAAGCGTCCTCGGCCGGCTACGCTTCGATTCGCTTGGCGCATGACATGAAGCTCGGCGCCTATTTGACCGACGAAGCGGGCAAAACGCTTTATTATTTTACGAAGGATACGGCGAACACGAGCGTTTGCGCCGATCAATGCGCGGCCAACTGGCCGGTCTATTACGCGGAAAACATCCAAATCCCCAGCGAGCTGAGCGCCTCCGATTTCCTGACGATCGTTCGCGCGGACGGCAAGAAGCAAACGACCTACAAGGGAATGCCGCTTTATTATTTCGTTAAAGACACCAAAGCGGGGGACGTGAACGGCCAAGGGGTAAACAATGTCTGGTACGTTGTCAATCATGCGGCGGTTTCCGTTTCGACGAAGGACGGCCTCGGCAAGTTCCTGGTCGATTCGACAGGCAAAACGCTTTACTTGTTCACGAAGGACAGCAAGGACATGAGCGTCTGTAAAGGGACTTGCGAAGCGAATTGGCCGATTTTCTACTCGGCGCATATAGCCGATACGGCAGATTTGAAAGCGGCAGACTTCGGCACGATTACACGGGAGGACGGCACGAAGCAGACGACCTATAAGGGAATGCCGCTGTACTACTTCGTCAAGGACATGAAAGCAGGGGACGCGACCGGCCAAGGCGTCAACAACGTCTGGTACGTCATCGACCCGTCGGCTAAACAATCCGCACCGCAGCAGCCGGCGGCAAAGACCTATGCCATCGAGATGGCCGACTTCGCTTTCTCGCAGGCGACATTGACGGTTGAAGCAGGTTCGACGATTACGTTCACCAATAAAGATAAGTTCGAGCATAACGCCGTATCCGACGCGCTGACGGCGGACGGCAAGCCGGTGTTCGCCACCAAGCTGCTCGCCACGGGCGAATCGGCGACGATTACCTTGGATAAACCGGGCGAGTACACGTATTATTGCGAGCCGCATAAAGGCTTTATGAAAGCGACGATTATCGTCAAATAACGAAGGGCGGGCGCGTACGCGCCGCCAGAATAACGTATCCCGTCAGGCCGGAGCGATCCGGCCCGAACGGGGCTTTTTATTTTTGCCGCGTGTATGGGGAGCGCTTGAATGCCGCATGTTTACTTCCCTAAAGGTCGCCAAAAAGCGCTTGCGGAAAGGAGCCGGATGTTAGATGATGACGGTAGTTCGTTTGCCCGTTAGGGGCCTTAACGATCAAAAGGGTTATAAACCCCCGGGGAGTGCCGATCGCGTGCATGATGTTTCGGATGAGCAATTGATGCGGATGATAGGAGACAAGCAAAGCGAGGCGCTGCGCGTGTTGTACGACCGGTACGTGCGTCTCGTCTACTCGTTTGCATGGAAAGCCAAAGGCGATCCCCAGTTTGCAAACGACGTGGTGCAGCTCGTCTTCACGAAGCTATGGACGACGGAAACAAGCTACGACAGCGCCAAAGGGTTGTTCGTCAACTGGCTGCTGACGGTAACGCGTCATGTCACGATCGATCAGCTTCGCAAAGAACGAAAGCAGGAGGCGCTCGTTCCCTATGACGACTTGTCCGTTCCCGGACTAGGAGAGGACGAACGGCACGACCGCACGCAGGATATCGTGGCGCAGCGGCTGCTGAAGCAGCAAATCGAAGAAGCTTCCCGGCAGTTGTCGGACAGTCAAGCCCGTCTTATCCGCGAGCTGTACTGGGAAGGCTATACGCTAAGCGAAATTGCGGAACGCAACCGGGAGCCGGTGGGCACGGTCAAAAGCCGGCTGCACCAGTCGCTCAAGCGGCTGCGCGAATATATGAAATCGTGGAGAGAGGAGTGAGCGGGAAGATGTCTACGCAACCGAAACCGTGCGGATCGTTGTTTTCGTATTTTCTGCAGGAGCTTTCGCCGGTAGAAGCGGACGCTTTTGCCGCTCATGTACAGGAATGTCCGTCGTGCCGGGAGGAGCTTGCGGAGCTGCGGCAGACGTGGGAGGCTTTGCCTTATGCGATGGAAGAGAAAGAGATGCCGCAGGAAGCCAGGGAGCGCGTGCTGGAGGCGATTTTGAACGGGGAAGGGCTGAACGAAGCGGGAGACGTACGGAAGGAACAACCGTCCGCAGCTTCGTTACCTGCGTATTTGCCTGCCCCTGCCTTCAGAAGAAAAACGTTGGCGTATGCCGCCGCGGCGGCCGTCGTCAGCCTGATGGTCGGCGGGTTGGCCGCATGGGGGTGGATGGCGGCTCGCGGCGGCGAAACGAACCAAGCCGACGTTCGGCTGCTGCCGCCCGCGCAAGTCGTGAAGCAGCTTTCGCTCAAGGCGTTCGACAAGTCGATGCCGCAGGCGAGCGGCACCGGGTGGCTTACCCGGCAAGGGGACCTGGAGCAGCTAGTGCTGCAGCTGAACGGACTCGCTTCGACGACTGGAGAAGAAGCTTATCAAGTATGGCTGATCAAGGAGGGCAAGCGTTATAACGGAGGAACGTTCCGGGTGGACGCGCAAGGGCGGGGCGTGCTGACGCTTGAGCTCCGTGAGTCCGAAACCGCGTTCGAGGCCGTGGGCATTACGCTTGAGCCCGACGCGAACGGCGTTCAGCCGAGAGGGAGAAAGGTGCTCGGCACGTGATGCGGGAAGCCGGCGGAAGCGCGGCGTCCCGCCGGCATGGAACGGTTTGGGCGTCGCATCGTTCACGTCTTGTTCACCTTTCCCTCCTCCGGTCCGTGGCTTTTGCATGTACTTTTTAGTAAACTGTTCTGGAAGCCGGAGGATCGTTAGGTCTTCAGCAAGCTCGCCGATTTCGCATTATTGGGGGGAAATGGCTCTGATGAGAAAATATTTTACGGTACAGGAAGCGAACGCGCTGCTGCCGGTTATCCGAACGGAGCTGGAAGCTTTGCAGGAGACGGTTCGGAAGATGGAAGATAAGGTAGCCGAGCTGAGGCTGCGCAAAATCGTCTCTGCGGCGAACGGGAGCGATGAAGAGGCCGATCCGTTTTTTGAACTGGAATGCGAGATCGAGTTTCTGCAAATCGAAGCGCGTACGCAAATAAACGGCATTCATTTGAAGGGCGCCGAGCTGAAAGATATCGAAAGCGGACTGGTCGACTTCCCTGCGCTGCTGGAGGGGCGGGAAGTGCTGCTCTGTTGGCGGCAGGGCGAGGAGCGCATTCTTTATTATCATGGCGTGGAGGACGGATTCAGGGGAAGAAAGCCTCTTGGGCAGGCGGATTGCGGCTGCTGAGCTTCCGCGCGGGAATGCGTGAACTATTGGTAAGGAAGAAGGGATACCTGTTGTTGAACTTATGGATGCCGGCGAAACGGACGACAATCTGGAAGCCGCTGCTGCCGCTGTTGCTTTTGCTTGCGGCGCTGCTTGCCGTTCCGTCGACCGCTTTCGGCCACGCTTCGCTCGTTCAAGCGGTGCCGGAGCCGAACAGCCAGATGGATACGCCTCCGCGGCAAATCTCGCTTACGTTTAACGAACGAATCGAAGAGAAGCTGTTCTATATGAAAGTTCTCGATGAAATCGGCCGGCCGGCCACGTCGGAGAAAGCGAAGCTGAATCCGGACAATACCGGATTGACGCTCGATTTGCCGGAGCTTCCGAAGGGAGCGTACCTCGTTACGTACCATGTCATTTCCGCTGACGGCCACCCCGTCGACGGAAGTTATGTCATTACGGTAGGCCCGCCGCGCAATACGACGGCATCGATCGGCAACGAGCACCAGCATAGCCTTTCTTGGAATATGGGCTTTCAGGATTTGCTGAAATATGCTTCCCGGATCGCTTCGTATTTGACCCTGCTGACGCTTGCGGGATGGATCGTTTGGTCGGCGCTGTTGTCCGGACAAACGGGAGAAACGAGAAACCGGCTCAACTTATGGGCGGTCGGGCTGCAGCGCGCCTATGTGATCTCGCTTCTGGTGCTTATTTACTCGCATTATGACGAGCTGCTCGGCGAAGGCGGCATTTCGGAGCTGTTCGGCTTGTTTACCGGGACGAGCATCGGCTTGTCATGGATGGCCTCGCTCCTTCTGGCGCTAGCCGGCTTCGTCCTGCTCCGGCGCCACCGCATCCTGGATATGATATGGGTTGCCGCGCTGCTCGCCGCCAAAAGCGTAAACGGACATGCGATGGCATTCGATCCGAGGCTCGCGACGGTGCCGCTCGATTGGATTCATTTGGCGGGAGCCGCGCTTTGGGTCGGCGGTATCGTGATGGTCGCCGTGTTTTGGCGAAACTCGGACGTACGGGAAAGGCTTTTGCCGCGTTTCTCGCGAATGGCGTTTCTGTCCATCATTGTGCTGACCTTGACCGGAGCCGCTTCGACGCTGCTCTTTCTGCCGAAGCTCGATTATTTGCTGTATACTCAGTGGGGTACGCTGCTGCTGATTAAAGTCGGCCTCGTGCTGCTTGTGCTCATATCGGCAGGCACGATCAGACTCATGCTCCGCAAACGGCAAAATACGGGAGCGAGGCTGTGGCTTCGGATCGATTTGACGCTGATGGTTCTGATCGTCATTGTTGTGGGGGTTCTCACGTACGTGGCGCCGGTGCCTCCCAATCAGCCGTTTGCCTACCATGAGATGGGCACCAAAGTGCATATGACGACGCGCATCACCCCGAACGTGCCCGGCACGAATACGTTTATCGTCAAAGCATGGCTGCCGGACAAGCTGGGCAAGCCGAAATATGTGCAGCTTAACATGATCTACAACGACGACAAGTCTATCGCGCCGATCGAGGTGCCGATCGAGCCTTACGACGATAAGGAGCTCGACGCCTTCCTGGACTTCACGCGCTACAGCTTCAAAGCGACTGGGCCTTACATGCCGTTCGCCGGCAGCTGGACCGTCGAAATCCGCGTGATGGACTCGAACGACGACGAGACTGTCTATAAGCAGCAAATGCGCATATACTGACGCACGGAGTACCCAAGCCTCCAAGTCCCACTTCACAAGTGGAGCTTGGAGGTTTTTGCTTGGGAAAAGGCTTTAATGCACGGACACCCTGTCGTTTCCTTTTCTCCGGAATATATTGAAGAGGAGGTAGAATAGCGTTTATTTGCAAGAGAAGGGAATGAAGAGCAATCAACATTCTGATGCTCGTCTATCGTTTGGATATCGGCGGTACCGAAAACTATATCATCAACTTGGCGCTTGCCTTAAGACCCTTGGGTGTTCGTGTCGGAATCGCGACATCCGGCGGCCCGCAAGTGGGAAGGTGCCGGAGGCAGGGAATTAAGGTTCATCTGCTCCCAGGCTTGGCTAACGCGAAATCCGCCGCCTCGAAACTGTCCCGTTTGATCGCAGCCAATGGGTACCAAATGGTGCATGCTAACGATTCGCTTACTTTCCGGCTGGTCGCAGCCTTATACCGCCGCCGCCCAATGCCCGTTGTCTTGACGGTGCATGGCCGTTATCACAGCCTTTCGTCTTTACGGGAGGCGGCGAGGATCGCACGCCGGATCATTACCGTTACGCCGAACCTGTCGGACTGGCTGCGAACGCTGCGAATTCCCGTTCATAAATTCGTCCATATCCCGATCGGCATCCGCACCGATCTTTTCCGACCGCTCGATCAAACGGCATGCAGAAGAAAGCTCGGTCTTCCGCTATCGGGGAGCATGCTGGCTTATGCAAGCAGATTGGCCGCGGACAAATATCCGATTGCTCGAAAGGTCATTCAGGCAAGCGAACGAATCGCCCGAATATCGCCGAAGTTTACCGCAGTGTTAGCCGGACCGGGCGTCTATCGCAAACGGCTGTCCCGACTTGCGGCTCAAACCAATCGGCGTATCGGAAGAAGGGCCGTGCTTGTGCGTCCTCCGATCATGGACGTTTGGCATCTTTACGGAGCGGCTAACGCAGTCGTCGGCACGGGAACGGTTGCGAACGAAGCGATGGCCTGCGGGAAACCGCTTATTGCGGCCGGAACCCAAAGCTATTTCGGCATCATCGGGAAATCGAATCTTGCGTCGGCGCTGCGCAATCAATTCGGCGATCACGGCGGCAGACGGCCGCTGACGGTCGGAAGCTTGGTTAAAGACATCGAGCTCGTACTTAACGCCCCCGCTTGGAGTGCATCGCTTGGGAGAATGGGACGCGCCGTTACGGTCCGCCGGTATTCCGTCGGCAAAGTGGCCTTGCGGATTCGCGAGGTTTATCGGAGCTGCGGCAGGTAGAGGGGACGCCGCAGCTTTTTATTAATCGTCCGAATTGTGGTAGACTGCTACAGGGAGTGCGAGACTCTCCATTGCAGCAGGACGGACAGGAGGACGAACCATGAACGGGCAAATCCGTAACCATATCGTGCCGGGCATCGAAGTGAACATCGTGCTCAAGCAGGACCAGCGCACCGGCAAGCTGACCAGGGGTATCGTCAAGGAGCTGCTGACTAAATCGCCGACCCATCCCCACGGCATCAAGGTAAAGCTGACCGACGGCCAGGTCGGCAGGGTAAAGGAAATTATTCAGGGCAAGTAAACGATCTTATCGGCAGCATGAAAACCCGCATGGCCTCTTCCGAGGCGCATGCGGGTTTTCGGTTTCGGCAGGTTGCCGCTTAGGCTTGTTGGCCTTGCCAGGCTTGGGGGTGGGTTTCTGCAACGTAGTCGACAGCGGCGGCGTTCGCCTCGACCTGGGCCTCGTCCTTGCAGCCCGGGATAACGCAGGTAACGGCATCGTGCTTCAGCACCCAAGCGAGAGCCCATTTGGCCATGTCCATGCCTTCCGGCACTTCATGCAGCCGGATTTCTTCGACCTGCCGCAGTTTCTCTGCGGTTTTGGCCGCGTCGTGGCTGCGCCTTACGTCATTTTCGGCAAACACTGCGCCCGGCTTGTATTTGCCGCTCAAATAGCCGCTGGCCAGCGGCACGCGGGCCAGAACCCCGAGGTCCTGTTCCCGGCAGGAAGGGAACACGCGGACTTCCGGCTGGCGGTCCAACCGGTTGTAGACGACCTGAATCGCCTTTGCGTTCACGCGGCTTGCCGCGGAGGTTTGATGGAGATTGTCGTTGCTGCCGATCGATATACCGAGGTGACGGATTTTACCGGCCTGCACCTGCTTATCGAGCAGCGTCCACAAATCGTCGTTGTCGAATGCCTCATCCGTGCCGGAATGGAATTGATATAAGTCGATATAATCCGTTTGGAGCGCTTGCAGCGACCGCTCAAGCTGCTCTTGCACATCGGCCGGCGTCCACAGCTGCGAACGGTCCAAATGGCCGTGGAACCGGTGGCCGAACTTCGTCGCGACGACCCAGTCCTCGCGTTTGCGGCCTTTCAAGTAGCCGCCGATCAGCGATTCCGACAGATGATCGCCATAGCATTCCGCCGTATCGATGAGATTGACACCGACGTCCTTCGCTTTATCCAATATGCCGTCGACCTCTTGCTGGGAGTAAGATTTCCCCCACTCGCCGCCAAACTGCCAAGTGCCGATGCCGATGACCGAAACCTTCAAATCCGTTGCGCCGAGTCTGCGGAACTTCATAGGATCACTCCTTCGAAAATGGGTTGAAATATCGCCGTCGCTGTTGGAGCGGGCGGCAATAGGCTCCTCTTGACTATAGGTTTTCCTCGCTGCAAGCGCAAGTCGGCCGCATACAAAATTGTAGCATGGCGCCATGTTTTGCTTTATGCTAGAAGTTACCAGTCATCAAAATTAGCGGCGGCTTGGAAGCCGGGGGGAGCGGGGAGGCGAGAGCCATGTATAAAGCGATTATATTCGATATGGACAATACACTTGTAAACTATGAGGTTTGCGAGCTTCAATCCATGCGGCTGACCTGCGAAAGGAATCGGCTTTTTGATGAGCGTTCCTTTGAATGGGAGCGGTTCTGGCCCAGCTATTTAACCAGCAACGCCGTTCATTGGGAAAGCTTCGTCACCGGCGGCGGGGTGAAGACGATCGGCGAGGTGCTCGCCAATTCGTTCCGAGATACGCTTGGCGGCGAGCTGGCGAATCCGGATGAGCTGGCGCGGACATACTGGGAGCATTTTTGCCAGATGTGCGTGTTCGAGGAAGGGGCCGACCGGCTGCTCGAGGATATAGCAGGCATCTACAAGCTGGGCATCATTACGAACGGAATCAGCGAGTCTCAGCGGGCGCGCCTTAAGGCGGGGAATATATACGATCGCTTCGATTCGATCGTCATTTCGGACGAGGTCGGCTTCCGCAAGCCGAGCAAAGCGATTTTCGACATCGCTTTGAGGCAGCTGCAGGCTGACAGCCATGAAGTGCTGTTCGTCGGCGATTCGCTGAGGGACGATTACGCCGGAGCCGTGAACGCCGGTATCGATTTTTGTTATTACAACCGGAACGGAACGGATGTGCCCGGCGGCATGCGTCCGAAGTTCGTTCTCGACAGCATGAGCGAGTTCAAGCGGATTTTCGGGTAATCCTAGTTCGGCAAGTCGTATGCTTCAAGGCCCGCGGTATTCGCAGGGCTTTTTTTGACGATTCAGAAAGTATATCTCCGCTGATTGTTCATCGTCTCGGTAAACGCAAGGCACCAAAAGGACGCCGGTAGGCGTTTATCCTTGTCCTTGTAAGCAAGGTTAGCCCCTTTGTAAGGCCAAAGCCTCTTGGGTGGCATGCCAATGACTGCTTTAGAGTCGGGCGGGGATGTTTGGGATAGCGGATTTTCGAGTGCTTATTGCTAGGGGGAGCGGCTTCGTTCGGGCGATAGAGGATTTCGAGCGGTTACATAAATATACAAAAAAATCCGTACAGGGGCCAAAAAAATCCGTCTGTGAGCAGCGCCATCTTCATGATAATGATAATCTTTATCAATGATTATGTTTTGGAGGCGTTGATCTTGATAACGGAAACTCAGAAGCAACCCGAAATCCGGACGCGTCCGGTTGCGGCTACGGTTATTTTAGTCGGGGGGCTTTTCGCGCTCGTCGCCGGTCTCGTTCTATCCGTTTCGTTTGGTGCCGCGGATATCAAGTTTCAAACGGTGTGGCAAGCCGTGTTTCAATTCGATCCAAGCCTTACCCAGCACCAGATCATCCAGGAGCTGCGGCTGCCTCGCGCGATGGCCGGGGCGATTGTCGGCGCGGCTTTTGCGGTAGCGGGGGCGATCATGCAAGGCATGACACGGAATCCGTTGGCCGATCCGGGCTTGCTTGGCATTAATGCGGGAGCGGGCTTCGTACTTGCGTTCTGCTTTGCATTTATGCCCGGTCTGCCGTTTCATACGCTTATTTTGTTTTCGTTCGTCGGTGCGGCGGTCGGTACGGGCCTCGTATACGGAATCAGCTCGCTTGCCAAAGGTGGCTTGACGCCCGTACGGCTGGCGCTGGCAGGCGCCGCAGTGGCGGCCTTGCTGGTCGCGCTGAGCGAAGGCATCGCCATTTATTTTAAAATCGGCCAGGACCTTGCGTTCTGGTATGCGGGCGGTGTCGCCGGGACGAAATGGCTGCAGATCAAAGTTTTGCTGCCCTGGGTGCTCGCCGGAATCGCCGGGGCGATCGCGATTTCCCGTTCCATCACTATATTGAGCCTCGGTGAGGACATCGCGGTCGGCCTCGGACAGCGGACAGGGCTGATCAAGCTGTTCGGCGTGCTGCTGGTGCTCGTACTGGCTGGGGCCGGCGTGGCTACGGTCGGTTCGGTCGGCTTTATCGGATTGATTATTCCGCATATGGCGCGATATTTGGTCGGGGTCGATTACCGCTGGATCATTCCTTGCTCGGCCGTTCTCGGGAGCTTATTCGTCGTATTGGCGGATCTCGGCGCGAGAATGATCAATCCGCCTTACGAAACCCCGATCGGCACGATCATCGCTCTTATTGGAGTTCCGTTCTTCCTTTACTTGGCGCGTAAAGAAAGGAGGGAGCTGTAATGACTCATACCATTGCGGCAAGGGCAAGAAAAATCCGCTTCATAACCGTCATGGCCATCATGGCGGCGCTGGTCACGACGGCTTTTATCGTCAGCATGAACACCGGCTTTATCCGGCTTTCGCCGATGGAGGTGCTCCGGACGCTGTTCGGCGGGGGCACCGAGAAGCAGGCGCTGATTCTTTTCGAATTCCGGCTGCCCCGCATCGTGATCTCCGTTCTGGTCGGCGCCGGGCTGGCGGTAGCGGGCGCTATTTTGCAGGGGCTGTCGCGCAACGGGCTGGCCGATCCGGGAATATTCGGCATCAACGCAGGAGCGGGCTTGGCCGTCGTGCTGTTCATCTCCTTCTATCCGACGAAGCAGGCGGCTCCGGTATTTATGATGCCGTTCCTTGCGCTTATCGGCGCCGGCGCTACGGCCGTGCTGATCTGCGTGCTCGCCTACAGACGGGGGCGGGGGGTAACCCCGGTACGCTTGATTTTAGTCGGTATCGCCGTCGCGGCGGGTATTTCGGCCGCGATGATCGTCTTGACGCTGCGCCTCAGTCCGGAGAACTATCAGTTCGTTTCCGTTTGGCTTGCGGGCAGCATTTGGGGCTCGAATTGGAAATTCGTCATCGCGCTGCTGCCGTGGATCGTCGTTTTGCTGCCGATCGCTTTCTATAAAGCGCGCACGCTTAACGTATTGAATCTGGGCGACGAGATGGCCAAAGGGCTCGGGACGCCGATCGTTAAAGAGCAGCTGTCGCTGATTGCGGTCGCCATCGGGCTTGCCGGCGCATGCGTGGCAACCGGCGGCGGGATCGGCTTCGTCGGGCTGATCGGACCTCACTTGGCACGGCGGCTGGTCGGACCGCAGCACGAGTTTCTGCTGCCGGCGTCGGCGCTTGCGGGCGGCTTGCTGCTGATCGTCGCCGATACGCTGGCCAGAACCGTTGTGCAGCCATCGGAAATCCCGACGGGTATCGTGGTCGCTATAATCGGCGCGCCATATTTCCTTTACTTGCTGGCCAAATCGAAAGCCTGACGAATGAGTAAGAGGAGGGGCTCCATGAAAACGAAAGGAATGGACAATATGACAAGACATCAAGCTTTTTTGTGGATAGGCATTCTGGCTGTTATTTTGACGCTGGCCGGCTGCGGGGGGAAGAAGGACGATAAGGCCGCTGCCGGCGGTTCCGCCGAGACTTCTACCCGCACGTACAAGCATGCCATGGGCGAGACGGTCATTCCGGCGAAGCCTCAGAAGGTGGTTACGCTGCAGTATGTCAGCCAAATGCTTTCCGTCGGCTTGAAGCCGATCGCCGCGCCCGATCATGTATTGGAAGATATGGGCGACGCGGTCAAGGGCATCGAGAGCCTCGGGAACGCAGAGAACGTGAACTTCGAGAAAATTTTACAGCTTCAGCCCGATCTGATTATTGCCGGGGACGCCGAGCAGGACGTTTATGACAAGCTGAGCAAAATCGCGCCGACCGTAGTCGTGCCGTGGATGAATTACGACGTGTCGGGTCATGTGAAAGTGATCGGCGATATTCTGAATCGCCAGAAAGAAGCCGAAGCTTGGCAAAAGGCGTTCGATGCGAAAGTTCAGGAAGCCAAGAAGCAGATCGAGGGAAAAATCGGACAAGGCAAAACGTTCGCCATTTACAACATCCGGCCTAAAGAGATTTATGTGTACGGCGTAAGGAATTTAGGATTTACGATCTATAAAGCGCTAGGGCTGACGCCGCCGGAGCCCGTGAAGAAGGAAATCGAGAAGGATCCGAATTTCTGGGCGAAGCCGGTTTCGCTGGAGGTACTGCCCGAATATTCGGCTGATTATTTGCTCGTTGCGACATTCCTGGACGACGACTCGAAGAAAAACCTGGAGAGCATCAAGAAGAGCGCGCTATGGGCCAATTTGCCGGCCGTTAAAAACAATCATGTGTACGAGCTGGATCTGAATCGCTGGTTCGGTTACACGCCGCACGATATCCAGAATCAGCTGGACGATGCCGTAAAGCTTCTGTCCAAGCCATAAGAAAAAAGCCGCAAGCTGCGCATGGCGCCGTTTGCGGCTTCTTTCTTTTTTGTTTGTGCGGCCGTAAAGGGCAAGCGGCAGGCTTTCACCCGTACTCGGCTGCGACCTTAAGCGCTAAGGCTTTAAGCCGGGAGCGGATATGGTCGGGCTCGATCACTTTGAGATCGGTGCCGAAGCTAAGAAGCTGGTTAATGATCCACGCTTCATCCGGAAATTCGGCTTGCACGAGGAGCGTTCCATCCGCTTGAGGCTCGATATGTTTGGTATAGTTTTCGAGCCTTCCCCGCGCGGCAGGCGAAATGCGCAGTGTAATCGGGATTTGAGGACTGCGCGATTCCCATTGATCGAGAGGTACGGGCGGGTTGGGGCGCCGCTCGAACGTCTCGAGCTCGATCCGCAGATCCTGGATTCTGGACAAGCGGAACGTCCGGAAGTCATTGCGGAGCCTGCAATATCCGTACACATACCACGATACCCATTTCAGCGCGAGCCCCATCGGCTCCAGGATCCGTTCGGTCGATTGTCCGACGGAGCTCATATACCCGAAGCGGACCACGTTGTTATTTTTGACCGCTTGCCGCAGAGCGGCGAATATTTCCTTCTCGGCGTTGCCGTTCCGCCAAGGATTAATGTCGATGACGAGTCTCTCCGAAGCCTCGTCCGTTTGCCGTTTCTCCGTCCGGGCGACCATCGCGCCGACCTTCTCGAGCAAGCCCCCCATTTCCTGCTCGCCAAGAGCGCTTTGAATGCCTTTCAGCGACGTTACAAGCGAGGAAAGCTCGCCGAATGACAGGAATTGGCGATCCAGCCTGTAGTGCTCCATGATTTCGTAGCCGCCCGAGGAGCCGTCGTAGGACACGATCGGGATACCTGCCTGATTGAGCGCCTCCATATCGCGATAGACGGTCCGTAAGGACACCTCGAAGCGCTCCGCCAATTCTTTGCCGCTCACTCTTTTCCGGTTCAAGAGCAGCATGGTGATCGCCAACAGCCGATCCAGCTTCATCGTTTCTCCCCCGTTTGAAATCCTCGCGATCCGGCATTGCCTTGAAGACCGGACCGTTTCCGTTTTCAACCAGTATACCACGAATAGCCGAATATCGTTTCCGCGCGGTTGATAAGCTGCGAGCGTTCCGCCCCTCTTAAGCGGATAGCTTCCGGGAAGAAGACGGCAGCGGCGATTTGTCTTGTACGGCGTTATCGGACCGGAGCTTGCGAGCTGCGTAGGCCCCCGTGAATAATCCGAAAAGCGGGAAAAGCAGTTCCACCAAAACGATGGCGCCGACCGCGTCCATAATGACATGCTGCTTGATCAGCAGCGTCGATGCGATAATCGCCCAGCTGAAAAATCCTACGGATGCCCGCGTCAGCAAACCGAAATTGCGGCTTGCCGTTACGCCCTTGATCATCAAATAGCTGGTAAGGACGTGGATGCTCGGGAAGCAGTTATAGGGTTGATCGGTCGAGTAGATGAACCGGACCAAACCTTCGAAGAACCCGTTTTCCGTAATGGCGGCCCGCGGAACCGTCGTTTGATAAACGGCATAAGTCGCGTAGGAGACGAGCAATCCGGCGCATAGCGTGAGCAGCGTACGGTAGTAATTTTGTCGGTTCTTGAAGAAAAATACGAACATCATGCCGAAAACGAACGGGTACCAAAGCAAGTACGGAACGGCAAAAGCCGGGATAAACGGGATCATGGCGTCCAAATCGGTAGCGAGGCTGCCGGCGCCGTTATTTCCGTGATTCAACACGCCGTAAAAAAGGTTTAAAACCGGAATGGCAAGCATCCAGAGCAGCGGCTTATTGGCCGAAAGTTTGTATTTCACGACCATGCCCCCTTTTGCAGCCCGTTCGGGTAAATCTTCTTCATGACATCCCTCACCCTTCGTTTCAACGTTTATGGATTCATTGTAGCGGCGGACGCAGGGAGGGGAAACGGACCGGCGGCGGTGCCGAAGACTGGACTTAAGGCGGGTTAAGCCAAACCGGGTATACGGCTTCCCGGTTCGGTATTTCCCAAGCCTCAACCGTTGAATTAGCCGCTTGCAAGTCAATGTCGAAAAAATATTTTTCTATATATTAATTATCGAAAAAATATTCTTGCCAAATATTCCCCGCCCACTTATACTGAAGTCAAATATTCCAAACCAGCCGGAAGGTAATGGAAAAGGAGAGGTGAACGCAATGATCGCATCCATGAAAAACAAGCTGATCGTGTCGTGTCAAGCATGGGAGGGGACCCCGTTCTACGGCGATCCCCGTATGATGCGGGCGATGGCGGAAAGCGCGCTGATGGCGAACGCAGGAGGCATTCGCGCCAACGGGGCGGACGATATCCGGGAAATCAAGAAGACGGTCCCTCTGCCGATGATCGGCATATACAAGGGGCTCGACAAGCGCGGGATCCGCATCATTACGCCTGACTTCGAAAGCGCCAAACGATTGGTCGACGCCGGCTCCGATATTGTGGCGATCGACGCCACGTTCGATGCGAGAAGCGACGAGACGGAGCTGCTCGAGCTCATTCAAGCGATTCGCGGCGACCTAGGCGTACCCGTTATGGCAGACATATCGAACGAGGAGGACGCGGTGCGTGCGGCGCGCTGCGGAGCGGATATCGTCGCGACGACGATGGCGGGGTATACCTCGTATACCTTGAAGACGGTAGGGCCTGACCTGGATTTGATCGAACGGCTAGTGCAAGCGGTAGACGTTCCGGTGATCGGGGAAGGCCGTTTCGCCAAACCCGAGGAGGTGCATGAGGCGATCCGCATCCGCGGCGCTCACAGTGTCGTGGTCGGCACGTCGATAACGGCTCCTTGGGAAGTGGCGGCACGGTTCGTACGGGCGATTTAGCATAGCGACAGAACATACAGCGGAGGGATACCATGTATTTGCTTGGGATAGACGGCGGTCAAACGTCGACCAAATCGTGTCTGTACGATCAGGAAACCGGAGTGTGTCTGCTCGCGAGCGGCCCTCCGATCGACCACATGCTGACCTTGAACGGGCAAATCAAGTCCAAGCAAGGCATACAGCTGTCGCTCCAGAAGCTGCTTGAGCAGGCGGCTCTGATCAAAACGGTCGAGATGGCGTTCGTCAGCATCAGCGGCGTTCACAAAGAGCATGAAGAGATGATCAAAAGCTGGATTCAGGAATGCATCCATGTCGATCGCTTTCTCGTCGAGGGTGACGTCAAAGCCAATTTGGCCGGCGCTTCCGCGGGGAAGAACGACGGGGTGTTGATTATAGCGGGGGGTGGTAGCATAGGATATTGCTTCAACGGTGAGAACGAATTCGTCGCCGGCGGATACGGGCATATTCTTGGCGACGAAGGAAGCGCTTACTGGATTGGACTGCAGGCGATCAAGTCGGGCATCCATTACAGTGACGGACGCGGGCCGTTTACGGTATTGCATGACCGCATTCTCGATCAATTCCGCGAAACGTCGTTCTGGGGCGTCAAAAAGCAGCTGCACGCTGACAAAATTCAGCGGAGCGACATAGCGGACCTGGCTATGCTCGTGGAAAGGGCCGCTGGAGAAGGCGACGCCGTCGCGCAATCGATTCTTCGGCAAGCGGGAGCGGAGCTCGGACAGCTGGCTATTTCCGTGCTGCGGCAAATAGCCGAACAGCCGGGAGCATCGGCGGTGCGCAAGGTGTATCCGACAGGCGGGGTTTTTCAATCGACGAACTGGGTACGGCGCAGCTTGACCGAAGTGCTTCACGTTTACGACCCGTCGCTTGAAGTGTGCACGCCCAGTTACTCGCCGGTTATCGGCACGCTTATTTTGTCGGCGCAGGCATTAGGGAGAACCATCCAACTGGGGAATGTGGAAGAAGCGGTAAAGGGAGGGCATGCTTCATAGCTAGGATAAGTCTACCATGCCGAAGGAGGTCCTATCAATGACGGACTATAGAGCGCCGGACGCCAGCAGGGCGGAGAAAGGAAGCTACGCTTTCTATGAAGATATCCTTCAAGGGGAAGCCGGCTGGATCGCCGGTCTGCAGTTTGAAAGCGGTGCCATTCCGACATATGGCGCTCCGGTTGATCGCTATGGCGGCAAATATAGAGTCGTTCCGTATTTCACGCATCTCGCTTTGCTCGGGCTGCTGGAACGGCCGGAGCATGCGCCTGTCGTCCGAGGCTATATGGACTGGTACTTCGCCCATCTGAACCGTTCGTCGGCGGAAACGGCCCCCGACGGCTCGGTTTACGATTACACGGTCGAAACGGACCGGTTGACCGAAACCGCAACAGGCGATTTCGACTCGACCGACTCGTACGCTTCGACATTCCTGAACGTGCTTCGCAAATATGCGGTTACGACGGGCGACATTGCCTATTTGCAGGCGCACCGAGACGATATCGCGCTGATAGCGGGGGCGATGATCGCTACGAAGCAGGAAGACGGATTGACATGGGCGAAGCCGGATCACCGGGTCAAATACTTGATGGACAACGCCGAGGTGTATGAAGGCTTAGGCGATATGGAATGGATCAGCGGCGCCGTATACGGCGACGAGGAAGAGGCGGCTGTTTATCGGCGGCATAAAGAGGAAGTGCTCGCAGGCATTCAAGGCGAGCTTTGGAACGAGTCGAAGCAAGCTTACGCCTATGCGAAAGCCGAAGACGGTTCGCTGCTGCAGCCGGACTGGGACCGCTTCTACCCCGACGCGACAGCCCAGCTGTTCCCGGTCTGGACGGGGGTGCTTGCGCCTGACAGCGGGCGGGCTCGGCATTTATACGATACGTTCAACTCGCACCATTCCGGATGGCCGGAGCTGCGCATAAGGGATTCGTTCCCGTGGGCGCTTCTCGCGTATACGGCGGCAATCATGCGAGACCGCGACAGAAGCGACCTTTTTCTCCAATCGGTTAAAGCTGCGTATGCCGACCGCGGCCGGCCATGGCCGTGGTATGTGATGGAAAGCGGCGTCACGATGCTTACGGCGGCGCGGCTGCAGAGTCTTACGGATGACGTTCTGTAATTTTCACTAATGGGGAGGGTTTATTTTGAAAGCTAAGAAACGGATGTCCATACCGTTGTCTCTCGTCCTTGTCTCAACGTTATTCGCCGGCTGTACCGGCAATTCGGCATCGCCGGCGAGCAGCTCGAATTCGCCGAAGCCTTCCGCGGACGCCAAGCCGGCGACGTCAGCCCCTTCAGCCGCGGCAGCCGACAATGGTCTCATTCCCGACGTCAAGGGAGAGCTTTCGACGCTGGTCGTGCTCGGCCAATTGAACGGGACGGATCCGGATCTGGGAGGCGTCTACGATTATTTCAAAAAATATTATCCCGACTTGAAGCTGAAGCAGCAGGACATTGCGCATGAGGAATATGCCCCGGAAACGCTCACGAAAGCGATTGCCGCAGGAAATACGCCCGACGTTTACGTCACCGTGCCGGGCGATATCCCGGATTTGATCAGCAAGAAATATATCGAGCCGCTCGACAGCTTGCTCAAGGCGGAGCCGAACTACGTCAAGACGCTCAATACCGCGGCAATGGACGTGAACAAGATAGGCGGCAAAACGTACGGCGTCACATGGATGACGCTGCCGCAGACGTGGATGATCAACACCGACCTGTTCGAAAAAATGGGCGTGCCGGTGCCGACGGACGACTGGACGATCGACGACTTCATCGCCATCAATAAGAAAATGGTCGATAAGGCGAACGGAATTACCGGCTCCAATCCGAACGTCAAGGACCCGTGGGTGCTGTATTCGTTCCTTGAAGCCTATGGGGTGAAAGGGGTCAAAACCGTCGACAACAAACCGGTTTCGAGCTTCGCCGAAGACCCGAACGCGATCAAGGCGCTGGAAAAATGGATCGAGTATACGTCCAAGAGCAGCATCGCCTTCACGGATCAAGAAATGACCAAATTCGGCCTCAATGATCCGTGGTCCGCCTATTGGTATAAAGGGCATGCGGGCATGGTGCCCTGGTCGCTTTGGGGGCAGCCGTATAACGCCGATACCAAGAAGAATGCATTCAACTGGACGGTCGTCCGCCAGCCCAAAGGTCCGGGCGGCAGGGCGGCGATCGCTTATGGCATCACGATGGCGATCTTCCCGACCTCGCAGAAAAAAGAGCTGGCGATGAAATATATCCAAATCGTCACCAGCAAGCATTTCTATGAAAATGCCAGGATCAAGGATCCGAAAACCGGCAAATTGAGCCCGCTTACGCTCAGCCCGAACGAGCCGGTATTCCCGATCGGCATTCCGGCGATCAACGTGAAGTTTCAGACGACGAAGGACAATCAGGCGGCGCTCGACGGCTTCGTCAGAGCGATGCAGGACGGCAAAATCGCCGACTACGGCGGTTTTGGCCAGACTGCGCTCAATGAAATGACCGCCAAACTCCCGGACGTCGCGGCAGGCAAAGTGCAAATTCCCGATATGCTGAAAGAGCTGGATCAGGTGTTGAACACCAAATATTACAACGCGAAATAAAGGCTGTCCCTCTCGCATGAAGCGGGCCGATGGAATACGGCGGTCCGTTTCATGCTTCAAGCTTCATGCAAGCGCCCGCGCAGAGCAGCGGTTCAACGATATGGACAAAGGGGAGAGAACGTTGGCTAGAGTCGTGTTAAAAAACTTGTGGAAAAGTTATCCCGGGGCCAAAAACGTCGCGCCTGCCGTGCAAGATTTCGAACTTGATATAGCTGACCGGGAGTTCGTCGCGCTCATCGGCCCGTCAGGCTGCGGCAAATCGACGACGCTGCGCATGATTGCGGGCCTCGAGAGCGCCACGCAAGGAGAAATCTATATCGACGATCAGCTTGTCAACGATTTTACGCCTAAAGAGCGCAACGTGTCGATGGTGTTTCAGAACTACGCTTTGTATCCGAGCCTCAGCAATTTCGAAAATATCGCATTCGGCCTTCGGGTCGGAAGAGTCCAGAAATATTTGATCGAGGAGAAAGTAAAGCGGGCTGCCCGAAATTTGGAAATCGATCATTTGCTTGACCGTTATCCGCGCCAAGTATCGGGCGGACAGCGGCAGAGGGTTGCGCTGGGACGCGCGATCGTCCGCGATCCGAAGGTGTTCCTGATGGATGAGCCGCTCTCCAATCTCGATGCCAAGATGCGCGTGCAAATGCGGATCGAAATTATAAAGCTGCATAAAAAATTGAACGCGACCACGATCTATGTAACGCACGATCAGATCGAAGCGATGACGATGGCGGACAGAATCGTGATTATGGATAAAGGCGTCATTCAGCAGGTTGGAACGCCCGAAGACGTTTATAATTATCCGGCAAATACGTTCGTAGGCGGTTTTATCGGCAATCCGCCGATGAACTTCATCCCGGGAAACATCGAGCGGCGGCAGGAGGCTTGCGTATTCCACAACAAAACGATGGCGCTGACGATCCCCCGCGACAAAGCGGCTCCGCTCGAAAGACAGCAGGTTTACTCGGTCATCGGCGGCATCCGGCCGGAACAAATGCGGATCGAACGCGGGGCAAGCGCCGGCGGAGACAACGCGTTCACCGGCAAAGTCGAAGTAACGGAGCTGATAGGCGCAGACCGGCATGTTCATGTCGATTTGGGCAACGCCGGCAGCGTGATCGTCAGAACCGGGGCCGAGACCCGGTTTAGCGAAGGCGAGAACGTGACGCTGAGCGTAAATTTGGACAAATTGTTATTTTTCGACCCGAATACGGGAACCCGCATCCACTAGAACAACGGTTTACGGAAACGGAGTGAGACGGAGTTGATCCCAATCAAAAAGATGGTGCCCGTTCTATGCATCCTTGCGCTGGTCTGCGTGCTTCCGTTCCCATCGCTCGCTCAAACGACCGGCGATAGGAACAAGGACGCGTACCCGGCCAAGATCAAGGAGCTGGAAAAAGCGGGCGCGGCCGACACCTCCAAGCAGGTTGTCGAAATAGCGGGAGACCGGTTCGCGGCTAAATCCGGCAACGGCGGCATTCGCGCCGGCGATTGGCAGGGAAAATCGAACGTGCTTCTATGGGACGATGCGGCGGGCGAGGTGGAATACGCCGTTACGGTGCCGGAGGGCGGCTTCTATTACGTGTATGTGGAATATGCGGACACGAATTCGTATGCCGAGACGATCGAACGAGGGCTGCTCGTCAACGGCATAGTCCCTTATGCGGGAGCCGATTCGTTTATTTTGGGGCAGCGGTACCGTTACGACGCATATCCCTTCTCCAAAGACGCGGAAGGGAACGAGAAGCGTCCCAAGCAAGTGGACGTGAAGGAATGGCAGACGGAGCCGGTCAGAGACAAAACCGGTATGACAAGCGCTCCGCTCAAGTTTTTGTTCCAGTCAGGCGCGAATACCGTCAAGCTTACCGGGATCAGAGGAAGCGTTGCGATCTCCAAGCTGATTGTCCGGTCGCCCGAGCCGGTTCCCGGCTACGGCGAATATGCATCGGCTCAGCCTGCCGCACCATCCCCCGCGAGCTTCGTCCATACCGTCGAGGGAGAAAACCCGTACGAGCTATCTTCGAAGGCCATCCAGCTATTCAACATTTCCGAAGCCGGCGTAAGTCCGGAAGCTTACGGCAAGCGGAAGTACAACGCGATCGGCGGACTGTCGTGGCGGCATCCCGGGCAATGGGCGGAGTGGCAGATCGAGGTGCCGCAGGACGGCGTGTACCAGCTCGGCATCAAATACAAGCAGAGCGACAACAACGCGCTCAGCTCCTACAGAACCGTCGAGATCGACGGCCGGGTGCCGTTCCGGGAAATGCTGAACGTGGCGTTCCCTTACAGCGCGTCTTGGGCCAATAAAGCGTTCGGAGACGCCAAGCCGTACGGCTTTTACTTGACCAAGGGCAAGCACCGGATCCGCCTGACCGTGACGTCGGAGCCTTATCAGGACGTATACAGGGCGCTCCTCCGGGCTGCCGATGCCCTTTACGAAACGGATATCGAAATCAAGCAAATTACGGGCGTATCGAGCAGCAAACAGATCGACATGTTCAAGCAGTACGACCTGCCCAAATATATGCCGGATTTGGATAAGCGGCTTTCCGGTCTGGCGGAAGACATCGAGAAGCAGATCGCCGCTCTGTCCGAGCTCACGGGCTCCGCGGAGAGCGGGTTCGATGTGCTGGGAACGGAAGCGGGCAGGCTGAAGGGCTACGCCAAGCATTTGAACGACATTCCCAAAAGCGTCGATTCGCTCAGCAGAATTCAGGCGAACGTAGCCAATTTTGCCGCCAGCCTTGCCTTTCAGCCGCTGCTCATCGACAACCTGACGGTGAAAAGCGCGGACGAACGGTTTCCGAAGGCCAAGCCCGGCATCTGGCGGGCAGCCGGTTATTTTGTCAAAAGCTTCTTGGCTTCCTTCACGAACGATTACGATACCAAAAAGGGATCCAAAGGCACGATCGAAGTGTGGGTGCAGCGCAACCGGGATTACGTCGATTTGATGCAGCAGTACACGAACGAATATTTCACGCCGCAAACCGGCTACAAAGTCAACGTGAACTACATACCGGGGGCGGACGTTCTCGTTCTGGCCAATGCCGCCGGCAAGCAGCCGGACGTCGTGACGGGCGTGGGGATGGATACGCCTTTCAATTTTGCGCTGCGGAACGCGGTCGTGAAGCTGAACGACTATCCGGAATTCGCGGAGCTTAGCAAACGGATTTCCCCGGGCACGGCCATTCCGTTCCATTATGAAGGCGGCGACTATGCCCTTCCGGAGGAAGCGACCATGAGCTTGATGTATTACCGGGAGGACGTCTTGAACCGCAACAACATCGCGGTACCGCAGACGTGGGAGGACGTCAGGAAGATCATTCCCACCCTGCAGCAGAACAATATGAATTTTTGGGCGCCGCAGGGCGACTGGCTGACGTTCTTCTATCAGAACGGCGTCGATATTTATTCCCCAGACGGCTCCGACGTCGGTTTCGACACGCCCAAAGGGTTCGCTTCCTTCAAAACGATGACCGACCTGAATGTCAAATACAATCTCCCCGAGGTCATCACGAGCTTTTATCAGCATTTCCGGCAAGGGGACGTTCCGATCGGCATTTCCGGCATGAGCGACTACTTGCTGTTCCGGCTCGCGGCTCCCGAAATCTCCTCGTTATGGAAAATCGCGCCGATTCCCGGCACGGTCGATGCCGGCGGAACGAACGTCAGGTGGCACGGCGGCGACGTCAGAGGGGTCATGATGATGAAGACGAACAAGGAACGTCAGGACCGGGCATGGCAGTTCGTGCAATGGTGGATGTCGACGGAGACGCAGGCTCAGTTTGCGGGCGATTTGGAGAACAATTACGGTATCGAATTCAGGTGGTATTCCGCGAATCCGGAGGTCGTGAAGCGTACGCCTTGGACGCCTCGGGATAAGGAAGTCGTGCTGGAGCAGCTGAAGTGGTTCAAGGGGATACCTTATGTGCCGGGAGGCTCGTATATGACCGGAAGAGAGCTGGCGAACGCGTGGACCGGCACCGTTATCGACAAAGGAAATTACCGCGAGAAATTGGAGTACGCAGTGGACGGCATCCGACGGGAGATAGCCAGATACCGGCGGGAATACGGGCTTTCGGAGGGATCGCAATGAGCGGCAGAGCGGACGCGGCGATGCGTACGGCAGATCAGAGAGGGCGGAAGCTGGCCGGCAGGACGGCCGTCCTCTGGCACGATATGAAACGAAACAAACTGGCCTACCTGTTTCTGGCCCCTTTCTTGATCTGCTTCTTCATTTTTATCGTTCTGCCGGTTTTATCGGCTTCGCTGCTGGCGTTTACGCGGTTCAACTCGATCGAAGCGCCCGTCTTCGTCGGGCTGCACAATTTCAAGGTCATGTTTACGGAAGACATCGTCCTCATGAAGCACGTCATTTCGAATACGTTCTTTTTCGCGGTATTCGTCGGGCCTGCCGGCTATGCGCTGCAATTTATGATGGCCTGGCTTATTTTGCAAATACCGAGAAGACTTCGCGCGATCTTCACGATGGCGATTTACGTGCCGTCGATTGCGGGCGGGGTCATGATGTCGGTCGTTTGGGTTATCGCCTTCAGCGGCGACCGGTACGGGTATTTGAACCAAATTTTGCTCTACCTCGGCTTTATCGACACTCCTGTCGCCTTTACGCAATCGAGCGGCTACCTGATGGGGGTCATGATATTCGTTACGCTGTGGAGCAGCATGGGCGTCGGCTTTCTGTCGCTGCAGGCGGGGATGATGACCGTCGATCCGCAGCTGTACGAGGCGGGCAAAATGGACGGCATCCGGAACAAAATCCAAGAGGTCTGGTACATCACGATTCCGGCGATGAAGCCGCAAATGCTGTTCTCGGCGATCATGGGCATCGTCGGCGCGCTGAAGGCGGGAGGGATCGGCGTCCAGCTGTCCGGAACGAACCCGACGCCGAACTATGCGGGCCAGCTTCTGCAGAACCATATCGAGGACTTCGGGTTTATCCGGTTCGAGCTCGGCTACGCGACTGCGCTTTCGCTCATGCTGCTCGTGCTCATGTACATGATTAACCGGGTATGCTTCCGGCTGCTTGGCACGAAGGAGGATGAATAAGGCGCATGCTGATCAAAAAGAGGATAAAAAAGCTGCTTCCGTTATCGGCGTCGGACGGAGTCAGGCTGTTGTTCGTCACACTGTATGCTTTGATGTCCATCGCTCCGATCGTGTACATCGTCAATACGGCGTTCAAGCCGTTATCCGAGCTGTTTTTGTATCCGCCGCGGTTTTTCGTAAACAACCCCTCATTTCATAATTTTTACGATCTTTTCTTTGCGCTCAAGCTATCGGTGCTTCCCTTCTCGCGGTATATATTCAACAGCGTCGTCGTCACCGCCGTCACGATCGCCGTTGCGGTCGCGATCAGCACGATGGGCGCGTATTCCCTTTCCAGAATGCGGTTTCCGGGGAAGGACTGGATTTTCGGCGTCATTATCATTTCGCTCATGTTTTCACCGGAAGCGGTCAAAATTACGCGCTACCTGATCGTGACGAAGCTCGGGCTCATGAATGCGTACGGCGGGCATATTTTGCCGCATCTGGCTTTGCCGATCTGCATTTTTCTGATCAAGCAGTTTATGGACCAAATCCCGCACACGCTTAGCGAAGCGGCCAAAATCGACGGGGCGAGCGAATGGAAAATATTCGCCTCGATTATTGTCCCGAACGTGAAACCGGCCATCGGTACCGCTGCGATTTTGACGTTTCAGGCGGTTTGGGGCGATACGGAAACGTCCACCTACTTCATGACCGACGAATCGATGAAGACGCTTCCGTATTTTGTGCAGACGCTGACCGGCGGCCTGTCCACGGTCGTCGCGCGTCAGGGGGCTTCGGCGGCGGCGGGGCTGCTGCTGTTTATTCCGAACCTGATCATTTTCGTTATTTTGCAAAAGTCGATGATCAACACGCTCGTCAATTCGGGGATCAAATAGGACGGAGGGATGCAGCTTGCTTACACGGAAACGGCTCGCCGTTACGCTGCTCGCCGCCATGCTCGGGCTGTTCGGCGCAAGCGGCGAAGCGGGTGCGGCAGCCCCTTACCGTTCGTTCGGTTATTTCGACGGTCACGGGTACAGTATCCAATCGCTTTACGTGCCGGAGCGCGTCATCGGCGGCCAGTTGTACAAGAACGGGAACGGCGTACAGGAAAGCGTCCCCGGACTGAACGGTCCGACCGGGATGTTCATCGATGCCGAAGGGTATCTGTACGTCTCCGATACGAACAACAACCGGGTTGTGAAAATGGACGACAGAGGCCTGCTGCTGATGGAGCTCGGACTCGGGAACGAGGACAAGGCGAAGCTGAAGGCGCCGGAAGGCGTCTACGTATCGGACCGCGGGGACGTCTACGTGTGCGATACGGGCAATAACCGGATAGCCGTTTACAACGCCAAAGGCGAGTGGATCGACGAAATCGTCAAGCCGGACGCCGTCAGCCTGAAGGATGTCACCTTCATTCCGTCCGGGATTTCCATGGACATCAGGGGATTTCTGTACGTCGTCGCCAAAGGGGTGAACGAGGGGCTGATCGTCATTTCGCCCGACAAGAAGTTCGACGGTTTTTTCGGCTCCAACAAGGTTCAGCCATCTGCGCTCGACCGGCTGAAAAACGCCCTGTATACGGACGAACAGAAGAAATCGGCGACCGCAAACGCGGCAAGCGTGTCCGACGTGTTCATCGATCAGGAAGGATTTGTTTATACGAGCACAATGGGCGCCCAAACCGAGCAGATCAAAAAATACAACGTCGGCGGCCAAAATCTGTTTGCCGGCAAAAACATGCAGGTAGGCAGCTCGGCGACCCTCATCGGCTCCTACTCCGGGATTACGGTGGACCGGCTCGGCAATATTTTCGGCATCGACACGGGGGCGGGAAGGGTCTACCAGTTCGATTCGGCGGGAGAGCCGGTGTTCTCGTTCGGCACCAAGCTGCCTGATAATAAGCTGCGTATGGGCATGTTCGGCGATCCTGTCAGCATCAAGGCGAACGCCAAGGGATACTTGTTCGTCACCGACCGCATGTTCAACGGCGTACAGGTTTTCCGGCCCACGGAGTTGGCGGCCAAAATCCATAAAGCAAATGAGCTGTTTAACGAGGGCGATTATGAGGAAGCGAAGAAAAGCAGCGAAGAGGTGCTGAAAAGCAACGTGTTCTACTCGAAAGCGCACTATATGATCGGCAAAGCGCTCTATCGGGAAGGGCAGTGGGAAGCTTCGATGGACCGTTTCGAAACGGTCTACGACACGAACGGCTATTCCGACTCGTTCTGGGAATGGCGCATCAAGTGGGTGCAGAGCCATTTCAGCTATATCGCCGCCGGTATCGCCGCCGTCTTATTCGCTCTTATGGCCGCAGGCAAATTGAAAAGAAAACGGAGGAACGACTAATGCGAAGATTGGGGGATCAGCTCGCCTACTCCTGGAAGTTTTTGTGGCATCCAATCGACGGCTTTTACGATTTGCGATTTTCGGGAAAAGGAAGCGTAGCGTCCGCCTCCGTTTTGCTGGCTCTCTATTATGGATGCCAACTGCTCAAGCTGCAATTTACCCATTTCGTCTTCAATCCGTTCGGTCTTGCGTTTACGTCGCCGTTCCAGCAGCTGCTCGTCAGCTTGCTGCCTGTGCTGATCTGGGTGCTCGCCAATTATCTCGTCAGCTGCATTACGAAAGGACAGGGGACGTTTAAGGCGGTCTATATATCCACGGCATATTCGATGGTTCCTTTCATTTACTTTTCGGTTCCGGTAGCGCTCGTATCCAACGTATTTTCGAATGCGGAAGGCGCCATATACGGCTTTATGAATGTCTTGATATCGGCCTGGATCGCCGTCTTGTTCTATATTCAGGTGAAGGAAGTGCACGGCTTCGAGGTGATGGAAACGTTTACGAATATAGGGTGGATGCTGTTCGCGGGCGTGGCGATCATCGCGTTTGCCGTCGCACTGTTTGGCATCGTGATCCAGTCCGTCAATTTCGCGGTCTCGTTCCTTAGGGAGGCGATCGGCTATGTCTAGAAGCGCACTGCTCCGAAAGCTCAAAATAGGTGCCGTTCTGGCGGTTATTGCGGTAGCGCTGTTCGGCGTGCGGATGCTGCTTGTCAGTCAGGCGAACATCGGCGTCTCCCAGGAAACGAGCGCGCAGCCGCTTCACGAAGCGGTGACGAACGACCGGCTTAAGCGGATGGAAGGCTCCGGGCTCGTCCGGGCAGCGGACAACGCGAACTTGTCGTTGTCGATTGATTTGAAGGACGGCAACATCGAAGTGCTCGACAAGGCGGGCGGTTTCGTTTGGCGAAGCAAGCCGGCCAAGGAGGAAGTGGACAAGGACGCCTCCAACAACTTATGGAAAAACAATCTGCAGTCGCCGCTCATCGTGGAATACGTCAAAAGCTACACCGAAACCGTGCCGACGTTCGCGAACGCCTTCACCCCGAATACGAAAGTGACGGTTTACGAGATGACGAATGGCGCGAGAGCCTACTATGAGTTCGAAAGCATCGGAATCAAGATGGCCGTCGACTATTATCTGCACGACGATCACCTGGAGGTCGAGGTCCCCCATTACATGATCGAGGAGCCGGCGGACGTTTACGAGACCGACGAGCAGGGTGTGACGACGCTCGACAGCAGCAAACTCCGCAAGATCGTCGCTTACAACGTGCTGCCGTTCTTCGGCGCTGCGCAAGCCGGCTCGTCGCAGGGGTATTTGATGGTGCCGGACGGTCCGGGCGCGCTTATCCGTTTCGGGCAAAACAAAACCTATAACCTCAATTTTACGGGGACGGTTTACGGAAGCGATCTATCGTATGCCAATTCCTTCGATTCGTCCTTGTACGCCGGTTTGGAGGAGCCGCGCGCTTTCTACCCGGCGTTCGGGCTGAACCGCGGCGACCGGTCGATGCTTGCCGTCATCCATAGCGGGGAAAGCGGGGCGGATATCGTCGGAAGCCCGGCTGGGGTCAATACGAGCTTCTACAACGCTTACGCGCATTTCAAATTCCGCGAAAAGTACAAGAAGTTAACCGACTTGACGGGGGCGGGCGTATTCCTGTACGCCGACTTTTCGGTCAACGTCACGCGCAACATCAAGTACTACTTGCTGCACGGGGAGAAATCGAATTACGCCGGGATGGCGGAAACGTACCGGAGCTACTTGATGAAGGAGAAGGGCCTTACGAAAAAGCCCGAGCGTGAAGACGGGCTGCCGCTTGAATTGCGCATCGTGGGCGGAGCGGAGAAGGACGGCTTCCTCGCTCCGGCATTCATTCCGATGACGACCTTCGGGCAGGCGGGCGGGATGCTCGATTATTTTCGGCAGAACGGCATCCGCAGCATGAATGTGGTCTATGAAGGCTGGGCGGACGGAGGGACGTCGGTCCGCTATCCGAACCGGTTTCCGGCAGCGTCCCGGCTGGGCGGGACGAAGGGGCTCAAGCAATTCGTCGAGCAGGCCCGCAGCTTCGGCTATAAAGTGCTGCTGGAGGACGATCATATGCGGGCGCTTACGGGAAAAGGAGTTTCGGAGCGCAACGACGTCGTCCGCAACATTCAGAACGCGCCGCTCGACATCGGCGAGAAGGGCGGGCGGGAGCTGGTGCTGAACGCGAATGCGATCGCCAGATTTATGGAACGAAGTATGCCGGAGTACCTTGAGCTGCAAATAGACGGCATCCAGGAGCGAGGATTGGGCGTGCTGAATTCGGACTTTAACGCTTCGCTTCCGATGAACCGGGAACAGATCAAGCGGAAATATGAAGCGTACATCGCCGCGATGGCGAAGGAGCTCGGAGCCGTCAGGCTTTGGCGCGGGATGGCCTTTCAATTGACGGGCGGCGTATCCGTCGAGAACGTTGCCGGCGATTACAGCTTCTCGCCGATTATCGACGAGGTCGTGCCTTTTTATCATATGGCGCTGCATGGGCTGGCGGATTACATCTCGGTTCCGTACAACCAGATGGACGAACCGGAGAAGGAGCTGCTCAAAGCGGTCGAGTACGGGGCGAACGTCGGCTTTGCCGTGACGGCGGAGAAGACGGAGCTGCTGAAGGATGCCAAGCAAAACCGGCTGTACAGCTCGGCTTTCGACATCTGGAAGGAAGATATCCTGAAGCTTTACGGGAAGGTGAATGCGGCTCTGGGCGGCGTATCCGGCTCGTTCATTACGGGACATGAGCAGATCGGCCGCGACGTCTTCCGCACAACGTACGAGAACGGCACGGAGATCGTGTGCAATTATTCGGATTCGCCTTACGCGTATAGAGGGAAATCGGTTCCGGCAATGGACTTTATTGCCGTCAAGGGAAGTGATGGGCCATGAGTAGAATGAGGATTGAGAAGAAGCAGAAGCTGCAGGGCTTGTTGTTCATATCCCCCTGGATAGCGGGCCTCCTGTTGTTTTGGGTATACCCGCTGGTTTATTCGTTCGTCATGAGCTTGAACAAAATTTCGATTCAGGCCGAAGATTTGATTTGGACGTTCGTCGGCTTTGCCAACTACATCCAAATCATGCTGAAGGATACCGGGTTTTGGGATCAGTGGATTCCATTTTTCCTGAAGTCGGTATTCATGATTCCGATCATCATCCTGTTCTCGATCATCTCGGCGCTTTTTCTGAATCAGAAATTCCCGGGCAGAGGCTTCTTCAGAGCCGTCTTTTTCCTCCCGGTGCTCTTTACGACCGGAGGCGTCATCATCAGTCTGCTCACGGCGAACACGGGCGGCGGCGTCGGCGCTGCCGGAACGACGAACACCCTTACGCTGGAATTTCTCCAGGATCAGAATTTGCGGGCGTTTATCCAGTCGAATTTCGACCCGAGGATCGCCGGCACCGTAACCGATATTCTGAATTCCTTCGTCATCATTCTTTGGTACTCCGGCGTGCAAACGGTGCTGCTTCTGGCGGGGCTGCAGAGCATCTCCCCGACCGTTTACGAAGCTGCGGCGATCGATGGAGCCAACGGGTGGGAAACGCTGTGGAAAATTACGCTGCCCGGCCTTATCCCTTTTATCCTCATCGTAGCGGTCTATTCCGTGGTCGATCAGTTTACGATGCCTTCGAACCCGATGATGGGGATGATTAACCGGAACATGTACGAAGGAACGAGAGGGATGGGATACGCTACGGCGATGGGGTGGATATACGTGGCGTTCATTATGGTCATTTTAGCGGCCGTCTTCCTCGTCTTCCGTAAAGCGTTCGTCCAAAAAGTGAGGTAGGGAGGGCTTGCTTTGAATGTACGGCAAAAAATACGGCACGGTATCGCGGGCATGGCTATGCACAGGCAAACGGTCCGCTATAAAGCGAAAGCGTTCATCCTCGGCACGAACAAGGAAAAGCAGGGCGTCCTGAAATATTTGCTGATCTATTTCATTCTGATTAACCTGGCCCTAATCTATATCGCGCCGATGGTTTCGATGCTCAGCACGTCGTTCAAAACGTTCTCCGATCTGATCGACCCGACGACCCGATGGATTCCGAAAAGCTTGAACCTCATAAACTATAAATTCGCCTTCGACTCGCTCAAGATCGCCGTTACGTTTCATGACGATTTCAGCCTGTGGGATAACCTGCGGCGCTCCACCTTGTTCAATACGCTGACCATCGTCGTGTCTTCCGCCGCGCTGCAAGTATTTTCGTGCGCCGTCGCAGGCTATGCGTTCGGCAGGATGACGTTCCCCGGGCAGAAGCTGTGCTTCGTGCTGCTCATTCTGACGTTCGTCGTGCCGCCGCAAACGCTGATGATCCCGCTTATTTGGACTTACAAGTCGTACGGCTTGCTCGATTCGCCGTTCGCGTTTATCGGTCCGGCATTGTTCGGGCACGGCATCAAAGGCGCTTTGTTCGTGTTCATGTACATGCAATTTTTCAAAAAGTTTCCGAAGGAGCTGGAGGAAGCGGCCGTCATCGACGGCGTCGGGGTCGTCAAAATGTTTTGGAAGGTCATGCTCCCGCTCGCAAAACCGGCTATCATCGTCGTGTTTCTGTTCTCCATCGTCTTTCATTGGAACGAAAGCATGCTTACTTCCTATTTCTACGCCAAATTGCAGACGCTCCCGATCAAGCTCGGCGTCCTTCAGCCTGAAGGCGACCCGACCCAGTTGTACGTGCTGCCGGTGAAAATGGCGGCGGGAATGATCGAGCTCGCGCCTTTGCTGCTGCTGTACTTTTTTACGCAGCGCTGGTTTACGGAAAGCATCGAGCGAACGGGTCTGGTCGAATAGGCGGGAAGGCTTGGCGAGAGCAACCGAATCGGACGTACCGTTTGAGGGTTTGATTTATATGGCGCGATTTAGCTGTTTTTGAGAATCATTCAACCGCCATGGAGAAGCTGTGCGGCCAAACGATAACCTATAATGGCCCTGAGACGAGGATCATGAGGAGGGATTTAAGCAATGGGGAAAACGATTCGGATGGCTGTGGTCGGACTCGGCTTCGGCGCGGAATTTATTCCGATTTACCGGGATCACCCGCATGCGGAGATGGCTGCCGTCTGTCAGCGCAATGTACGCAAGCTGAACGAAATCGGCGATCATTTCGGCATTGCGAAGCGGTACGCGAGCTTCGACGAGCTGCTTGGCGACGACGAGATCGACGCGGTGCACATCAATACGCCGATCCCCGACCATGCGGCTCAGAGCATTGCGGCGTTGCAGGCGGGCAAGCATGTGGCGTGCACGGTGCCGATGGCGACGACGCTGGAGGAATGCCGGGCGATCGTCGCGGCACAGAAGGCGTCGGGCAAGACGTACATGATGATGGAAACGGCCGTATACACGCGGGAATTCCTCTATGTCCGGGAGCTGGCGGTAAGCGGGCGGCTCGGCAGAATCCAGTTTCTGCGCGGCTGCCACCAGCAAGAAATGGCCGGCTGGCCCGGGTACTGGGAAGGGCTGCCGCCGATGCATTACGCGACGCATGCCGTTTCGCCGCTGCTTGCGTTGGCCGGGAAGGAAGCCGGTCACGTCGCCTGCTTCGGCTCCGGCCGCATCGAAGAGCGGCTCGCATCCAAGTACGGCTCCCCGTTCGCCGTGGAGTCGGCGCTGTTCCGGCAGCGCGATTCGGAGCTCGCGATGGAGGTAACCCGCTCGCTGTTCGAGACGTCGCGCGAATACGTCGAAAGCTTCGACGTTTACGCCGACAAGATGAGCTTCGAATGGCAGCGGCTCGAAGCGGAATCGCCGATCGTCTTCGCCGGAGAAGAGGGGCGCCGGGTGAACGTGCCGGATTATGCGCACCTGCTGCCCGAGCCGATCCGGAAGTACACGACGGAGGGCGTTTACGACGATGCCGGCAACGAGCACTTGTCGTTCAAGCAAGGCAGCGGCCACGGCGGCTCGCATCCGCATCTCGCCCATGAGTTCGTCATGAGCATCGTGGAGAAGCGCCGCCCGTTCCCGGACGCGCTCATGGCGGCGAACTGGACCTGCGCGGGCATCTGCGCGCATCAATCGGCCATGCGGGGCGGCGCAATCGTCGACATTCCCCGGTTTGACTAGGGCGGGAAGGCGTGCAAGGGGACAGCTTCATGGAGCCAAGTGCGAATCATCCGGCTGACGATACCCGTAATTGCGGTTGTTAAGAACGAGAAAGCGTAAGGAGGACGGCACTGATGGAGCGAACGTTTGAAGACACATCGCTTTACGCGATTCACGCGGATGAGGGCATCCGCATTTGCCGCAGCGGTCAGGATCAGCCGATCGTGGCGCAGCAAGCGGCGGCGCACAAGCGCCCTTATATTCATCCGATCGTCGCCCCCGACGGCAGAGGGACGCTCACGGAAAATGCGCCTCCGCACCATCCGTGGCAGCACGGGCTGTACGTCGGGCTAAACCAGGTGAACGGGATCGGGTTTTGGGAGGAGGGGCTGCTCGGCAACCCGGCCGACGGGTCCTTTCATCCGAAGCCGCTGGCGATGCCTTGGACCCGAGGCAATCGGGCCGGGTGGCACGTAGAGACGGACTGGCACAGTCCGGAAGGCGATACGATGCTCACGGAACGGCAGGAGTGGTCGCTTGAAGATTGCGGCAGCCGTTACCACCTCGATCTGATGTGGACGCTGAGCGCTCGGGTTGATCTCGTCTTCGGGCAATATGCGTACGGCGGCCTGTTTCTGCGGATGCCGTACCTGCACGAAGCGGGAGGAGAGGCCGTCAACGACCGCGGGCAGGCCAATCAGGATGCGGAAGCGCAGGCGGCCCGCTGGGTGGCGGTAAGCATGCCGATCGAGGGGCGAGAGGATTGGGCCGGCATCGCCATCATGGACGACCCCGGCAATCCGGAGCATCCGGTGCGCTGGCGGGTCGACGGGCAGCTCGGGATCGCTCCGAGCCGATGCATTGCCGGCGACTGGCGGCTGGCGAAGGGGCAATCCCAAACGTTCCGATACCGGTCGCTCGTTTATACGGGGCGGACGGATGCGGCGCTTGTTCAAGCAAGCTGGGATCAATTTGCAGGAGGGGATAGAGGATGAGAAGCGTCATTATCGTAAACCCGCGGTTCGAGGCGGTTTGGCCTTATGCGGCGGATCATTTTCACACGCTGTGGAAAGCGCAGGGGCCGGTCGAATTTATTCGGCTGGAGCACGGCGACGGTCGGAAGCTTGGCGAAATCGTGGACGACTGTGCCGGCATCGGACGGCTCGTCACGATGAACGTGCCGTTTACGAGCGAATGCTTGAGCCGTTTTGCGGATTTGCGCGAAACGGTCCTGCATGGTCCTAGCTGCACGGCGGTCATCCGCGAGGAGCTTGAGTCGCGCGGGGTGCGCGTGTACGGGCACCGCAGCGAAGGGTTCTGGGGGCAGTCCGTCTCCGAATTCGCGCTCGCCCTGACGCTGTGCGGGTTGCGCCGGATTCCCCAAACGCATCGGGCCATGATTGCCGGCCACGAGCCTTGGGCATATGTGCCCGAGGGCGGACTCGGCAAGCCGGGCGCGAGGGGCGAGCAGTTCGGCGACGATCCCGCGTTCGCTAACGGTACCGTCGAAGGCAAGCGCGTCCGTATCGTCGGCGCGGGCAATATTGCGAGCCGCTACGCCAGCTTCGTCCGTTTACTCGGTGCGGACACGGCGGCTTGGGATCCTTTCGCGAGCGAGCCGAGCTTTCACCGTGCGGGCTCGCGGAGGGAGCAGCATCTGGACCGGCTGGTTACGGATGCCGATATTTTTGCTCCGTTGATCCCGTTGACCGAGCAAACGAAAGGGCTTGTTACGGCGGATCATATCCGGGCCTTGCCGAAGGGCTGTTTGGTCGTGCTGGCGACCAGAGCGGGCATATGCGATATGAACGCGCTGCGCGAGCGGGTGCTGAACGACGAGCTCAGCCTTGCCGCCGACGTCTTCGACGTCGAGCCGCTGCCGCTGAACGATCCGCTGCTCGGCCGGCACAACGTCGTTCACACGCCGCACAATGCCGGGCGCACGATCGATGCGAACCGCAGATGGGCGGAAGCGCTCGCCGAGCAGTTTGTCCCCGTCTAGGAGGCCGTGCGAAACGATGCTGCGGTGATGTAGACGGAACGGCACTTCGCTAGCGGAACGTAGGTGCGCTAAGGTGGCGGATGGCGCGGAATCACTATTGCGGACGGAACGACGATACGCTAAATGTTAGTTTTGAGTGCGATTGCCCCGCATTTTGGCGCAAATAAGATACCGTCGTTCCGCAGCCGGTGCAGATTACCGATGAAACGCACAAATAAAGGACTGACGTTCCTCGCGTATCTATTCGAGCTGCTAAACGGAATCTAGAGGAACGCAGGTACGCTAATCCGAGCTGATGAAGGAACTCTGACGGAACGTAGACGTTAATCCCAGTTGAACAGATCAGGTCCGTACAACGATATACATCCAAGAAACCGCATCCCAGTGCCATATAAAGGTGACAGGAGGATGACTTATGGTTATCGGCAAATGGAAAAATCGTTTAACGCTAGCGCTTGGCTTTTGCCTCGCATGGGGGCAGGCATGCTCGGGAGCGGCTGCCGTTTCGCAGACGGCTTCGCCGGCGAATGCCGGGCTGCAGGAGGGGAACGCCGCAGGTTCGGCGGTTTCCGCTGCGCCTGCAAGCGGGGTTTCATCCGCCGTGGCGGTTACGGCTGCCACCTACGGGATGTACGAAGACATATTGAACCGGGAAGCCTCGTGGCTTTCCGGCTTACAGCTGGGTAGCGGCATCGTTCCGATGGCGCCGGGCAGCGGCCGCGTCGTGCCGTATTTTGCGAATCTAGCTTTGCTCGGGCTGCTGGAGAAGCCGGAGCAAGCGTCCGTAGTCCGGAAATATATGGACTGGTATTTCGCTCATTTGAACCGGGCAGGGACGCCGGACGCTCCTGCAGGCTCCATCTTTGATTACACCGTCGGAGCCGACGGGCAGACGGAAACCGCAAGCGGCGATTTCGATTCGACCGACTCGTATGCGTCGACGTTCCTTAACGTGCTGCGCAAATATGCCGCCAAGACGGGCGACACGGCGTATTTGCAAGCGCATCGCAGCGACATCGAGCTGATCGCGGGGGCGATGCTCGCCACGAAGCAGGCCGACGGTCTGACATGGGCGAAGCCCGCATACCGTGTCAAATATTTGATGGACAACGCGGAGGTCTACAAAGGCCTGCTGGATATGGAATGGATCAGCGGCGCCGTATTCGGCGACGAGGCAGGCGCAGCGCTTTACCGGCAGCATAAGAACGACGTATTGGCAGGTATCGGAGGCCTATGGTCGGACGGCAAAAATGCGTTCGCCTTTGCCAAAATGGAAGACGGCGGGCTTCTTCTCCCGGACTGGAACAGCTTTTACGCGGATGCGACGGCGCAGCTGTTCCCGATTTGGACCGGCGTGCTGGCGCCGGACAGCGAACGAGCGCTGCAGCTGTACAACACGTTCAACGAGCATCATCCGGGTTGGCCGCAGCTGAACAAGCCGGATGCGTTTCCGTGGGCGATTCTGGCGTACACGGCGGCAATCATGGGAGACCGTGTCAGAACGGATCAGTTTCTCGAATCGGTCAAGGCCGCATACATAGACCGCGATCATCCTTGGCCTTGGTATGCGATGGAAAGCGGCATGACGATGCTTGCTGCAGCGATTATGAAGGAGAAGCCGGACGCTCCGCGCTCCTGGAGCATGGGCAATCTGCAGGAGGGCGCAATCTTGACGGCGCTGCCTTATACGGTGACGGGAACGGCGGAGAGCGTTCAAGACGTGGAGCTGCGATGGACGAACGGCTTGACCGGACAAACACAAACGTTCCGTGCGACTGCCGCAGGCGGGAATTGGCAGCTGCCGATCGAAGGGCTGACGAACGGAACCTACACGGTGGAAGCGTCGGCCAAAGACCGTTTCGCCAATCTTATCGCCTCGCAGCGGTTAACCGTCACCGTCAAGGTTGCCGGCAGCGGACCGGCGATCGCCAAAGCGGTCGTTCAGCCGGACCGGGACGTGCTGCGGCGCGGCGAGTCCACGATGCTGCGAGTGCTGGCGTTTGCGGAGGACGGCCGGACGCCGGTCAGTCTGGAAGGCGCGCAAATCGCCTATCATACCGACCGGCCGGAGCTGGCGTCGGTCGATGCGCAAGGCATGTTGACGCTGCGGGCTTTGGCGGCCGACGTAAACCGCCTTACCGTATGGGCTTTCGTTACGAAAGGGTACGACGTCTTGAGAACGGAGCCCTTAACGGTCTCCATATCGCATGAAGCGATGACGATGGCCGACGACGTGCTGGACCGGTTGTCGGCGTGGATCGGCGGGCGGCAGCTGGCGAACGGCTCCATAACGCTAAAGGCGGACGGACGCGAAATCGTGCCGGAAGCCGCGAGTATCGGGGCGCTCGGCTTGCTGCTCCGCGAGGAAACGGTACCGAACGTCAAAAGATACATCGATTGGTATACCTCGCATTGGGCGTGGGGGGACCGGTACGGCATGTACGGAACGGTCGACAACTACCGGCTGAATGCGAATACGGGCCAGTGGGAATCGGCCGGCGCCTATGACAGTGCCAGTTCGAATATCGGTACGTTCATTTCGCTGCTGCGCGCCCATTACGAGAAAACGGGCGAGTTCAAGCTTCCGCAATCGAGCCTCGATTTGATGACGGGCGGCGTCGGCATGATGCGCTCTCAGGCGGGAGACGGGCTTATGTGGAAGCTGCCGGATGCGCAAACGAAGCGTCTCCGCGACAATGCGCTTGCCTATAAAGGGATGTCGGACAGCGTATGGCTGTTTCTTAACCGGTTTCAGGCGGCGGGCCCTGCTGGCTACTTCCGGAGCTTCACGGATTTTCTGCACGACGGTATCCAGAGCGAGCTATGGAACCCGGGAGCGGGCTCCTACTACTTGGCCTTGAACGAGCGGGGAGAGGGGCAGCCGCCGAGCTGGAGCGTCAAACCGGAAGCGGCCGGACAGCTGGCCGTCGTCTATACCGGAGTCGTTTCGCCGGATAGCGAAACGGCCCGGAATCTGTATGCGGCGTACAACCGCAGCTTCCCAGGCTGGTCCGGCGTCGACGCTTTGTCCGGCACCGATGCGGCGGTCGCTTACGCTGCAGCGCTTATGGGCGACAGGACGCGGGCGAGCGCTTACCTGGGCCGCTTGCTCGACGCTCTGAAGGCGGATCGTCTGCCGGCGGACTGGACGGTCGAGCATGCGGGGAATGCCATGCTGGCCGCCGAGCTGGTCAAGACGATGCCGGCCGCCGCCGTCGTTGCCATCGACAAACCGGACGACGGGGACCTCGTAAAGAATGGGTCTATCAAAGCGAAGGGGACCGTTAGCGGGGCGGTTCGGATACGCGTCGAGTGGCGGGAGAAATACGGCTCCGCCAAAGGACGCGAAGAGATCGACGTCCGCAAGAAGAACGGCAAATGGCAGCTGACGCTCGATCATTTGCGGATCGGCTCCTCCTACGAGCTGACCGTGTACGCGCTCGACGAGCGGGGCTACCCGCTGCCGGGAACGGCGCGAAGCGTGACCGCCCAGGTCGGGGGCAAACCCCGCGATCGATAGTATCGATATTTCCGTACATACGGAAGACGGAATACCAAATAAAGGAGTACTCCTTTCTCTTGATTATGGGGCGAGAATCCCACGTCGAGAGCCTGGGGTGCTCTTTTCCGTCTCCTAAGCAGACCTCGCAAAGAAACGCAAAATGCTTCCTGAAACATATCCGAGCGGGAAATCGTCATAAGGATGGAAAGAGGGAAGGAGAGGCCGCGAATGAAATTGATAGCGCTTACCATGCTGAAGGTCATAGTATTGACGGTACTTTTCGCTTGCTTGTATTCGCTCCAACCGAAGACAGGCTATGCCTGCTCCTGTGCGGGGCCGTTATCCGTGCAGCAGGAGCTCCAGAGCAAAACCGCTGTTTTTTCCGGAAAAGCGGTGAGCGTGAACGTACAAAAAGGGCTGCTCCGTTCGTCGGCCGATCCCGTCGCGGTGACGCTCGAGGTCGACCGGGTATGGAAAGGCGAGATCGGCAGGAAACAAACCGTCTATACGGCGATGGACGGCGCGAGCTGCGGATTCAAATTCGAGACGGGCCGCGAATATGTGATCTATGCTCACAGCGGCAATGACAAGCTGGAAACGAGCATTTGCAGCCGGACGAAGCTTTTATCGGCGGCAGCTGAGGATAGTAAGCTATTGGGTGCCGGACAGCCGCCCGGTCCAGACAACCGTGAAGCGAGCGGCAGCGCGGGCATATGGCTAATGGTTTCGGCATTCGCGATGATGGGCGCCGTCTCTTTTTACGTCATTTTCAGGTACAGAAAAAGGATGAAGTAACGGGGGTGATCGTCCCCTTGCAAAATGAGAAACAGGGACGGCTGCCCGGCTTGTCCTTACGGGCATTTTTTGAATATATGGGGGAATACCCAGTCCGCCGGGACATTTTCGACATACGATGTCTTGCGTCTACTAATTAACCTTACACGAAGGGTGGAAAAACAAATGGGCAATGTTGCGGGACTTGGTTTCGGCGGGTTTACTTCGACAGGCGTCATTTTGGTACTCTTCATTCTGCTTGTTATCGTAGCTTGCGCATGTTGCTTCGGCGGAGGCTGCTAATTCCCATTCAGCGATTATTCGCGATATAGCGGCACAGGAAAGGCTCTCGCCTATTCGGGCGGGGGTCTTTTGGGTTTTAGCCGGAGCTTGCAACAGTTCGCGGTTTTGCTTATAATAGCTGTTATTAGCGCGTGTTTGTAGGGGCTCGTTTACTAACCGGGCGCTTGCTGAACGTTCATATGAAAATGCTACGACGGAGATAAGTACGCAGTGCCTCTTTACAGGGAGAAGACGCCGGAGATTGAGAGCGTCTTTAAGGAATCAGGCTGCCGAAGTTCACTCCCGAGCAGTCCCTTGAAACCGTTGAAACGGCAAGTAGAGGGTACCGGCGACAAGCCGTTATCGCAAGGAAGCGAAGACATGCGGGACATCGTTTCGGCTCGAGCTATCGAATCGGGATGACGGTCCGGGAGAACGCCTGAGGGCGGAGAAGCATGACTTAACAAGGGTGGTACCACGGCGATTTCGTCCCTTATGGGGGATGGAAGCGTCTTTTTTGCGTTCATGCCCATCATGGCGATGAACTTGCGTAAGAGGGTTAGGCTTAAGAATCGACGCATCGCACCGCTTTGCGGGTTAAGACAAAAGGAGGCAACCGAAATGAAACAACGTTTGGAGGCGCTCAAGCAGGAAGCGCTGCAGGAGCTCGCACAGGTAACGAACAGCCAGCACCTGAACGACCTGCGCGTCAAATATTTGGGCAAAAAGGGCCCGCTTACCGAAATTTTGCGCGGCATGGGCGCGCTGAGCGCGGAGGAGCGCCCGATCATCGGGCAAGTGGCGAACGACGTTCGCGCCGCGATCGAGGAAGTCATAGAAGCGAAGCAGGCGGAATATCAGCGCCAGGAAACCGCAAGCCGGCTTGCGGCCGAAACGATCGACGTGACGCTGCCGGGACGTCCGGCAGGCCATGGCGCCGTGCATCCGCTCAGCAAGGTCATCCAGGACATCGAGGACATTTTTATCGGGATGGGCTATACGGTGGCGGAAGGTCCAGAGGTGGAGCAGGATTATTACAACTTCGAGGCGCTCAATTTGCCCAAAAATCACCCGGCCCGCGACATGCAGGATTCGTTCTACGTCACGGATGATATTTTGATGCGTACCCATACTTCGCCGGTTCAAGTGCGCACGATGGAGAAAATGAAAGGCGCCGCGCCGGTTAAAATCATTTGCCCGGGCAGAGTGTACCGCCGCGACGACGACGACGCGACCCACTCCCATGTGTTCACGCAGATCGAGGGACTCGTTATCGACCGCAACATTAAAATGAGCGACCTGAAGGGGACCCTGCTGCAATTCGTGCAGGAGATGTTCGGCAAGGATACGCAAATCCGTTTGCGCCCAAGCTTCTTCCCGTTCACGGAGCCGAGCGCGGAGGTCGACGTGACCTGCTGCATGTGCAAAGGCTCGGGTTGCCGCACGTGTAAGCAGACGGGCTGGCTCGAAATTCTCGGCTCCGGCATGGTGCATCCGCGCGTGCTCGAGATGGCCGGATACGATCCGCAGGAGTTCAGCGGCTTCGCTTTCGGTATGGGCGTCGAGCGGATCGCGATGCTCAAATACGGCGTCGACGACATTCGTCATTTCTACATGAACGACCTGCGGTTCCTGAAGCAGTTCGTGCATATTTAGGCTTTGGCCGATAGATCCCGTCATCCGGCTGAGCCGGTGCCGATTATTTTGAAGGAAGAGGGAGTGGCATAACAATGAAAGTATCCTATAAATGGTTATCGGATTACGTCGACGTTTCGGGCTTCACGGCTGCGGAACTGGCGGAAAAGCTGACGCGCAGCGGCATCGAGGTGGATGTCGTCGAGAACCGCAACAAAGGCGTCGAGAACGTCGTCGTCGGCTTCGTTAAATCGAAGGAGAAGCATCCCGATGCGGATAAATTGAACGTTTGTATCGTTGACGCGGGACAGGGCGAGGACCTGCAAATCGTGTGCGGCGCGAAAAACGTGGCAGCGGGGCAAAAGGTGCCTGTCGCGATCGTCGGCGCGAAGCTCCCTGACGGTCTGCAAATCAAGCGCGCCAAGCTGCGCGGCGTCGAATCGCAAGGCATGATCTGCTCGGCGAAGGAGCTTGGCCTTAACGACAAGCTGCTGCCGAAGGAGATTCAGGAGGGCATTCTGGTGCTGCCGGAGGACACGCAGGTCGGCTTGAGCATTCTCGACGTTCTGGCGATCGACGATCATGTGCTTGAGCTGGATTTGACGCCGAACCGTTCCGACTGTCTCAGCATGCTGGGAGCGGCTTACGAAATCGCGGCGATTCTAGGCCGCGAAGTAAAGCTTCCTTCGACGGATGCAGGGCTTCGGACGAGTGCAAGCAAAGCGGCTGATGCCGTGAGCGTAACGATTAGCGCGCCTGAAGCTTGCTCGCACTACAGCGCGCGGCTGCTCGAAGGCGTAACGATCGGACTGGCGCCTCTCTGGATGCAAAACCGTCTGATGGCGGCAGGCATTCGCCCGATCAATAACATCGTCGACATTACGAACTATGTCATGCTCGAATACGGTCAACCGCTTCACGCATTCGACGCGAACAAGCTGGAGGGCGGCCGCATCGAGGTGCGCTTCGCCCGCGAAGGCGAAACGATCGTGTCGCTGGACGACGCCGAACGTAAACTTGAGCCTCATATGCTGGTCATTGCGGACGGCGCGAAGCCGGTTGCCATTGCCGGCGTTATGGGCGGAGCGAATTCGGAAGTATCGGAGGGCACGTCGAGCATTCTGCTGGAATCGGCCAAATTCGCCGGCAGCACCGTTCGCAAAACGTCGCGTCAGCTCGGGCTGCGCTCGGAATCGAGCGCGCGCTTCGAGAAGGAAGTGAATCCGGAGGGCGTCCTTGCTGCGCTCAACCGCGCGGCTTCGCTGATCTGCGAGTACGGCGGCGCCAAAGCGGCCGAAGGTATCGTGGAAGCGGTCGCCGAGCGTCATACGCAGGTCCGGGTGAAGCTTACGCTGACGAAGGTGAACGGCTACCTCGGCACTTCGTTGTCGCTTGACGAGGTGAAGGCGATTTTCGACCGTCTGAACTTTGCTTACGATGCGGAAGGCGCCGAAACGCTTGTCGTCCATGTGCCTAGCCGCAGAGGAGATATTTCCCGCGACGTCGATCTGATCGAAGAGGTAGCCCGTCTTCACGGCTACGATAACATTCCGACGAGTCTTATGAGCGGGGTAACGACGCCGGGCGCGCTCACGAAGGAGCAGAAGGTACGCCGCACGGTGCGCAGCCTGCTGACGGAGAGCGGATTGCACGAGGTGGTCGCTTATAGCTTTACGCATCCTCAACAGATCGTCCAATTCCCGGGACGTTATCCGGACGCCAAGCCGGTGGCGCTGGCGCTGCCGATGAGCGAGGAACGCAGCGCGCTGCGCACGAGCCTCGTTCCGCATTTGCTTGATACGGCCGTGTATAACCGGAACCGGAGCAACGACGATATCGCCGTATTCGAAATCGGCAAAGTGTTCGTCTCCCGCGAGGAATCGCTGACGAAGCTGCCGGAGGAGCGGCTGCTGCTCTCGATCCTGTGGACGGGCAACCGCCGCGGCACGCACTGGACGGGGAAAGCGGAGAAGGTGGATTTCTTCGACGCGAAGGGCGTGCTGGAAAAACTGTTCGGCTACCTGGGCGTGAACGTATCGTATTCCGCTTCCTCCGAGCAGGATGGCTTTCATCCGGGTCGCACGGCCGTCCTATCGATCGGGGAAACGCAGATCGGCACGCTCGGCCAGCTTCATCCGGAGCTGCAGCAGGCGAAGGATCTGGACGACACGTACGTGTGCGAGCTGGAGCTGGATACGCTGAGCGGCTTCGTTTCGTTCGACATCGCCTATAGGACGCTGCCTCGCTTCCCGGCAAGCACGCGCGACATCGCCGTCGTCGTCGACCGCGGCGTAGCCGTAGGCTCGCTGGAAGCGGCGGTTCGCGAAGTCGCGGGCTCGCTGCTCGAATCGATTCAGGTGTTCGACATTTACACCGGCGAGCGTCTCGGTGCGGACAAGAAGAGCGTGGCGTTAGCGCTCGTTTACCGTCATCCGGAGCGCACGCTGAACGACGAAGAAGTAGCCGATCTGCACGGCCGCGCCGTGGCGGCGCTCGAGCAATCGTTCGGCGCGGAGCTGCGTAAATAGTCCGCTGCGACACTGCGGATAAATGTGAATGCAACCTCCCCATTAAAGGCGTTATGGCCTTTAATGGGGAGGTTTTTTTACGAAGGGGGAGGAATGCGGATTCGGTTGATACAGGCTGATCGGGGTGACGCGGGCTGACGCGAGCAGTCGCAGGTGGATCAGGCTAACTCGGCGGATGCCGGAGGGAGAGGCAGGAAGCGTAAATGCTCTATAGCTCCTCCGTATATTTAACTGCAAACGTACCCGGTACCAAGCGTCCGAAGCGAGCCGGCTGTAAATAACGAACGAGACGTCCGCCCCACCCGAGCGGGCTGCCAGCTACGAAGGAAGGAGCCAGTTATTACACTCAAGCGGGATGTCAGCTACGAAGGAAGGAACCAGTTATTACACTCAAGCGTGCTGCCAGCTACGAAGGAACGAGTCAGTTATTACACTCAAGCGTGCTGTCAGCTACGAAGGAACGAGCCAGTCATCCCGCCAAGCGTGCTTCCAGCAACCAACGAGAGCCAACCAATCTACCAAAGTGCTGCCAGAAACTAACACGAATCAACCGCCAAGCGTACTGCCAGCAACCAACCAACGAACGAGTCAACCAATCCACCAAGGGTGCTGCCGGCAACCAACGAATCCAGCAGCAAGGGCCTGATGTTAATACGCTTAGTTACCCTTCGCACAATTCCGTAGACAAACCTATCTCCCATCCAGCACTTCATTTCATCCGCACCTCCGTCCACATGTTTAGTTAGTAGTGTAATGCCCGGGGCAGAGCGGCCATTTTGTATGATCCTTACGCCTGCCTCGCTGGAAGTTCGTTACTGCCGCTGTAGAACGTCGATTTTTTGCTTTGAACAGGTTTAGTGAACCAAAGTTCATTATTTATTACCCTAAGTTCACTATTTCGACCGATCAACGGTGGAAATTGGTGAATAGTGAAGCAGAGGTCGCTAAATTACCGTGAAGTTCACTAATTATGAAGCTAGGTTCATTATTGTCTACTCAGGTCTCTTTTTAGCTGGAAATAGTGAACTTTGCTTCACTAATAGTGAACTGTCCTTCACTAAAATTACGGTATGCTTGGGCAAACCTTGGAGCAAACGGTGAGAATGGCGGTTTGGAGCTGCTCATGAGAAGTCGGAGTGTCTCCCGTTCGGCAATCGTCTTTTATACGGATGTTACTGAGTCTAGCGGCGTTTGATTATTCCGAATGCAGCACCCCAAATGGGAGAACTCGTTGGGGCAGCCCTCCTGTCCATATTTTCTTTCGGAACTTACTCGTTCCCTAACCGTAAACAGAATACGGCGTGGACACATGGTGGTGAAGCGCGTGCAGGGCTTGGCTTCTGTTTTTACGGAAGGCTGACATGTAACGTTATCGAGTTGGGCGGAATTCAGACGGCGAAGCAGCCGATAAATAGGCGAAAAATGACGGTTGTTGCTCACTTGAGGGGAGAAACGTTGCAGAAAGGTGTCGGAATCGCATAATTGAGCCTTTTTACACTAGTGGCAGAAGGAAATTGCACTTTCATTAGCGAATAGTAACGGATGAATCGGTTGCGCGTATGTGCAGAGCGAACCGGTTCCTGGAAATGGGATCAATTGCCGTTGAAACGGTTTGGATGAATTTATGAGACGACAACTATAGCAAAACGGTCACGTTATGCCGGATGATGCGAAATAACGGAAGCAGGGAGAAGTAAGGAGGACTTTAAACGTGAATGGCGAGGATAGCAAAATCAAGGTAACGGTTGATATTTACGGCACCCAGTATCGGCTTGTCGGCGAATCGAGCCCCGGCTATATGAAGACGGTGGCAGCCCAAGTCAATGAACATATGAAACGAATTGCGAGTACGGCTCCTCAGCTCGACACTATGCGGATAGCCGTGCTAGCGGCAGTACATATGGCGGATGAGTTCCAAGGAATGAAGACCGAGCTGGGGAAAACACGCGACGATATGCAGCAGCGTTTCGATTCGCTGCAGAAAGAAATTCGCGAATCGCATAGCCGCGTCAAAACGTTGGAGACGGATTTGTCCGGTGCGTTGGAGCACGGAATTGCCCAGGAAAAGGCGCTGCGCGAAGAGCTTGAACAGGTGCAAGCCGATGTTCAGGCTCAGGTGAAGGCGCTGGAAGCGGCAAAAGAAGCGGCGACGGCCAAGCAGCGCGAGCTGCAGCAGGCGCTGGAGCGTGCGCAAGGGAGTGCGAAGGCGGAGCGGGAGCGCTTGGAGCAGGCGCTTAATGCGGCGCGGTCGGAGGCGGCGGCGAAGCAGCGCGAGCTGCAGCAGGGGCTGGAGCGCGCGCAAGCGAATGCGAAAGCGGAACGCGAGCGTTTGGAGCAGGCGCTGAACACGGCGCGGACTGAAGCGGCGGCGAAGCAGCATGAGCTTGGCGAAGCGCTGGAGCGCGCGCAGGCGGAAGCGGGCGAGCAATCACGCGAGCTGACGAAGCTGCGCGAGGCGAAAGCGGAGCTGGAGGAGTCGGCGGCGACGCTGGAGCTGCTGCATGCGGAGGCGCAGGGCGAGTGGGAAGCGAAGCGGCGCGAGCTAGGCGAAGCGCTGGAGCGTGCGCAGATGGAAGCGGGCGAGCAATCACGCGAGCTGACGAAGCTGCGGGAGACGAAGGCGGAGCTGGAGGAGACGGCGGCGACGCTGGAGCTGCTGCACGCGGAGGCGCAGAGCGAGTGGGAAGCGAAGCGGCGCGAGCTTGGCGAAGCGCTGGAGCGCGCACAGGCGGAAGCGGGCGAGCAATCACGCGAGCTGACGAAGCTGCGAGAGGCGAAAGCGGAGCTCGAGGAGACGGCGGCGACGCTGGAGCTGCTGCACGCGGAGGCGCAGAGCGAGTGGGAAGCGAAGCGGCGCGAGCTTGGCGAAGCGCTGGAGCGTGCGCAGGCGGAAGCCGGCGAGCAAGCGCGTGAGCTGACGAAGCTGCGGGAGACGAAGGCGGAGCTGGAGGAGACGGCGGCGACGCTGGAGCTGCTGCACGCAGAGGCGCAGAGCGAGTGGGAAGCGGAACGGCGCAAGCTTAACGAAGCGCAGGTGCGTACGCAGGCGGAAGCCGAGGCGCGGGAACGCGATCTGGCGAAGTTGCGGGAGACGAAGGCGGAGCTGGAGGAGACTGCGGCGACGCTGGAGCTGCTTCACGCGGAGGCGCAGAGCGAGTGGGAAGAGGAGCGTTCGCGGCTGAACAGCCATGCGGATACGCTGCAAGCGGAGCTGAACGCGGCATTCGAGCGCGAGCAGCAGGCTGCACAGCAGCTTGAAGCGGCGCGTACGGAAGCGGGCGCGAAGCAGAAAGAACTGGAGGCGGCGCGCGAAACGGCCGGTGTAAAGCAGCGCGAGCTGCAGCAAGCTCTGGAACGGGCTCAAGCAGCTGCGCGAGCCGAGCGGGATCGTCTGGAGCAGGCGCTGCAAGCGGCGCGGTCCGAAACGGAAGCGAAGCAGCGTGAGCTTGACGAAGCGGTTGCGCATGCGCAAGCGGAAGCGGCTGAGCAAGAACGCGAGCTAACGAAGCTGCTGGAGGCTAAGGCCGAGCTGGAGGAAACCGCGGCAACGCTGGAATTGCTGCAAGCGGAGGCCGAGAGCGAGTGGGCGGCGGAGCGGTCTAAGCTGAGCGGCAAAGCGGAAACGCTGCAAGCGGAGCTAAGCGCGGCGTTCGAGCGCGAGCAGCAGGCGGCGCATCAGCTTAACGCCGTTCGCGAGGAAGCGGGAGCGAAGCAGAAGGAGCTGGAGGCCGCTTGCGAAGCGGCTGTCGCGAGACAGCGTGAGCTGCAGCAAGCGCTGGAGCGCGCCCAAGCGGGCGCTCGTGCGGAGCGCGATCGTCTGGAGCAGGCGTTGCAGCAGGCACGATCGGAAGCGGAAGCGAAGCAGCGCGAGTTCGGCGAAACGTTAGAACGCGCCCAGGTCAAAGCCGCATCGCAAGAGCTGGAATTAGCGCAGCTGCGCGAAGTGAAGCTTCAATTGGAGGAGACGGCGGCAACGCTGGAGCTGCTGCAAACGGAAGCGCTGGAGGAATGGCAGGCGGAACGCGAGCGGTTGAGCGGCCAAAAGGAATCGCTGCAAGCGGATCTCCATGCTGCAATCGAGCGCGAGCGGCAGGCGGCGCGGGAGCTTGAAGCGGCGCGTGCGGAAACGGACGCTGTGCGGACCGAGCATGAAGCGGCGGAATCGAAAATGCGCGAGCTAGAGCGGACGCTGGAGCAGTCGCAAGCAGGCGCGCAAGCCGAGCGCGAGCGCCTGGAGCAAACGCTGCAGACCGCACGCTCAGAAGCGGAAGCGAAGCAGCGTGAGCTGCAGCAGGCGCTGGAGGAATCGCAAGCGGACGCGCAAGCCGAGCATAAGCGTTTGGAATTAACGCTGCAAAATGCACGCACGGAAGCGGAAGAAAAGCAGCGTGAGCTGCAGCAAGCGCTCGAGCAGTCGCAAACAGACGCAGGAGCCGAGCGCGAGCGCCTGGAGCAAGCGTTGCAAACGGTACGTGCGGAAGCGTCGGCCAAGCAGCGTGAGCTTGGCGAAGCGTTGGAGCTTGCGCAAGCGGAAGGCGTTTCGAGAGAGCGCGAGCTCAAGAAGCTGCAGGAGGCAAAGGCGGAGCTGGAGGAAACGGCGGCGACGCTGGAACTGCTTCAAGTCGAGGCGGAGAGCGAGTGGCAAGCGGAGCGCGCCAAGCTGAGCGGCCAAGCGGATACGCTGCAGGCGGAGCTGAATGCGGCGTTCGAGCGCGAGCGGCAGGCGGCGCTGCGGCTGGAGGCGGCGCGCGAGGAAGCGGCAGACGCGCGTCAGGTGCATGAGGCGGCTGGCGAAGCGGCGCAAGCGAAACAGCGCGAGCTGCAGCAAGTATTAGAGCTCGCGCAAGCTGATGCGCTCGCCGAGCGCGAGCGCCTGGAGCAAGCGCTGCAAGCGGTACGTGCGGAAGCGGCCGCGAAGCAGCGTGAGCTCGGCGAAGCGCTGGAGCGAGCGCAGGCTGCAGGAGCGGTTCAGGAGCGGGAGTTGGCTCAGCTGCGCGCGGCGAAGACGGAGCTGGAAGAAACGGCTGCCATGCTGGAAGAGCTGCAGGCGGAAGCGCAGGGCGATTGGGATGCGGAACGCGCACGGCTAAGCGCTCAGGCGGATACGCTGCAGACCGAGCTTGAGGCAGCTGCAGAACGCGGGAAGCAAGCGGCGGCGCAGCTTCATGAAGCGCAAGCGGAAGCCGGTGCGGTGCGGCAGGAGCTTCAAGCGGTACGCGCGGAAGCGGAAACGAATCACCGCATGCTAAGCGAGGCGCTGGAGCAGACACAAACGGAGGCCCTCGCCAAAGAGCGCGAGCATGTGGATCAACTGCGGGCGCTGCAGGAACGCGCGCAGACGGAAATATCGCGTCTCACCCAGTCGCTGCAGGCGGTACAGGCCGACCGTTTGCGTCAGCGGGAAACGCTGGAGGGCGCTGCGGCCGAAGCGAGAGCGGAGCAGCAGCGGCTGAAAGAAGCGCTGCGGGCCGTGAAGAACGATTCGCACGCTACGCAAGAAGAGTCGCGCCTGCGGCTGCAAACGGCGGAAGCGGAAAGCGAACGGCTTCGGCTCGTTCTCCAAACGACGCTTTCCGATGCCCAGGAGGAACGCGAGCGTCTTAGAAGCGCAGCGGCGGAAGCGGAGGCGGAGCTGGCAGCCGAACGGGAACGCCGATCGGCGGAAAACGAGCAGCTTCGCGCGGAACTGGCCCGCATGCAGGAACAGGCGAACCAGCGATTGGCAGCCGTGTCTGCGGAGCAGGAAGAGCTGAAGCTTTCTCTCGAAATCGAACGCGACGAGCTGAAGCTTTCTATGGAAGAAGAGCTTGCAGCCGTTCGCGCAGAGCGAGAGCAGCTGCGGGATGCGCTGGAAGAAGTCGAGGAGCGCGCGCAAGCGGAGCAGGAACGGTTGTCGAAGTCGCTGCAAGCGGCTCAAAGCGAAAAACAACGGCTTCATGAGGCGCTGGATGCGGCGAATGGCGATGCCCAAGCGGAATGCCAGCGGCTGAAGGAGTCGCTGAAGACGGTCAAGATGGAAATGCAGACGGTGCAGGAGCTTGCACAGCAGTCGATGAAAGCCGCTCAAGACGAACTGGCGAAATTGCAGTACGCCTACGAGGACGTTGAGGAGCAAGCGGAGACGGAGCGCGTGCGGCTCGAGAAGCAGCTTGAAGCCAGCCGGGCGGCAGCGGAGAAGGCTTCCGAGGCGAAGAAAGAGCTGGAGCGCGAGGTCCAGGAATGGCACGAGCAAACGGCGGAAGCGCAGCAGGAATGGCGTGCCGAGCGCAGTAAGCTGAACGAGCAGCTCCAAGCGGCGAAGGCCGATTTGGAGAATGCGGTGGCGAGCGAAAGGAAAGCGGTTGAACGGCTTTCGGAAACGGAGCGGGAAAGCGGCAAGTTGATCAAACAGCAGGAGCAGTGGCAGGAAACGCTCGCAACGGTCAAAGCGGACTCGCAAGCCGAGCAGAAAAGACTACGCGAAGCGCTCGAGGCCGGTCAGGTGGAATGGACGGTCGAACAGGAGCGGCTGAGCGACTTGCTGCAAACCTTGCATGCGGCGCAAGCGGAAAGCGTCAAGCTTCGCGAGGCGTTGACCGCCGCCGAGGCGGAGCGGAACGAGCTGTCCGGCTCGCTGGAGGCAGCCGCTGCCAAGCTTGTCGAGCGCGATCAGCAGGACGGCTCGCTTGAGGCCAAATACAAGGCGCTGAAGGAAGAATACGAGAAGCTGAAAGTGGAATACAACGAATGGATCGAACTCGTCATGGAGGAGCCGGAAGCCAAGTAAACGGAGGACTCTATGAACATTGTGGACATCGCCGTTTGCATTTTGCTCGTGCTCGCCTTCGTTTCCGGTTACCGGCGGGGATTGATCCGGCAGCTTGTGTCGGTATTGGGCGTGATCGTCGCTCTCTTCTTAGCGTATAAGCTGTACGACGATGCAGCGCCCTTGCTGCGCGGACTGCTTCCGCTCGAAACGTTCGCCGCTTATCCGGGGTACGGCTTCGTTCTGAACAACACGCGGATCGAAGAATATGCGGTAAACGGTCTTGCCTTCGTGCTTCTTTTTGCGGTCGTGAAAATCGCGCTAAGCGTCGCCGGGCATCTGCTTCACTGGATTGCCGAGGCGCCCGGACTAAACGCCGTCAATCGATGGAGCGGCGCCATACTGGCGATGCTGGAGGCGGTTCTGCTGTTCGTGCTTGTCGTTTATGTGATGTCCGTCTGGCCGTCGGATGCGGTTCAGGCTTCGCTTGAAGGCTCGACGGCGGCCAAGCTTGCGGCCGACGTGGCTCCGGTATGGTTCGAAAAGCTAAGCGAGCTGTGGAGCGGCTTGTAGAAAATAATAGCGCCGGACTTGTACAAATAAAGAACGGCTGCATGACTCTCCCGATAGGGCGAGCATGCAGCCGTTTTTTATTTGCAAATATTCCAGCCCTTCACTTCCGTACCTCGTTTCAGCCCTTCGCCGGGTTACACCGCCGCATCGATCAGCTTGCCGCTAATCCCGTGCTTAGGCAGGGTGGCCAGCTTGATCAGCTCGGGCACGACGCTGTAGGGATCGCGTCCGGTTGCGTGCATATCCGTTTTGATGGCGCCGGGATTAAACATGTTGATGAGAATATCGTGGCCGATTTCATCGTCCGCGATGGTCCGCGTCAGCGATTCGAGCGCCGCTTTGCTCGCGCTGTAGGCGGCGAAGCCTCCCGAGCCGTTGTGGGCCAGCGCGGACGTAATGTTGACGATTCTGCCGTAGCCCTGCTCCCGCATCAAAGCAAGACTGGCTCGCGTGACGAGAAACGCGCTCGTTACGTTGTTGCTGAACTGATAATTCCACGACGCGAGGCTTGTCTCGCTGACCGTCCCCGGTTCGAAAACCGCCGCATTGTTAATAAGAATATCGATTCGTCCGAACGAAGCGCTTACTTCTCCGATCAGCCGCTCGACTTCCGTCTCGCTGGAAACGTCCGCTTGAATGGCGACCGCTTGGCCGCCGGCTTCCGCGATTTCGCTCCGCACGCGCTCTATTTTATCGAGTTTTCTTCCGCAAAGTACGACGGTTGCCCCTTCTTTGGCGAATGTCATGGCTGCCGCCGAGCCAAGTCCGCTACCTGCCCCGGTAATGAGGACGATTTTCCGCTCAAGCCCCATAATACCCACCTCTTTAGTATGCTTTGATTAGTATCATAACAAAAGAGTGACATTTTGGGAATGGGAACGAAGAAATAAATCCGACTAATAAACGCGGAATTTTATCGTGCTTGCTGGAATAGAAGAAAACCGCCCTGACGAGCAGGACGGTTTTCTTCGAGGCACGCGGGATTGCCGTCTTACGCCTTTGCGCGGTCATCGTCTTTATTGCGACCCGCATCGAATGGCGTAGGGATGAACAAGTCGATAATCCCGATTACGAGCGCCGCCAAAATCGCACCGATCAACGTTACGCTTACGCCGCCGACAATAAATTGCGCCAACCAAATGATCAGCGCACTTACGATAAAACCAACGATCCCTCTGCCGAACGGATTGATCCGTTTGCCGAAGATTCCTTCGACAATCCAGCCAAGCAAGGCAATGACAAGAGCGAGGAACAGCGCGCTCCAAAATCCGCCTACGCTAAAGTTCGGCAAAATCCATCCCACAAACATCAGAACCAAAGCGGCTACAATGAATCTGACTACATGTCCGAGAAAATGCACGGTCCTTCCTCCTTTACGGTTTGCGGAGCAAAAGGCATTTGCGGATCGGCTTCGTCCGGGCATAGGCGGCAAGAAAAACCGGCTGAGCCGAACCGCGACGTCATGTGTCGAAGCGGTGCATTTACTAGCTTTCCCGCGTACACGGCAAATATGTCGCCAGTATTGACCAGCAGGAAAGGGTTCGGAACGTTTCATTAAAAACGAATTCGCCGTTCGCTAATATGCCGGAGGTTGGATATAATAGGTTGGGGAGGGTCAACCATGTTCAATCGCAAAGTAAACCAAACACTCGAATTCCACAAAATTTTACATATGCTGATCAGCCGGGCCGAAACGTCGCTTGGGAAAGCCGAAGCGGAACGCTTGGAGCCGAGTCCCGATTTGGATGAGGTCAAAAAAAGGCTGCAGGCTACCGACGAAGCCGTAGCGGCGGAGCGGCTGAAAGGAGCGGCGCCGTTCGGCGGCATCCGCGACATTCGTTCCTCGCTGAAGCGCGCCCAAATCGGCGGTATGCTGAACGCTGCGGAGCTGCTCGACATAGCGACTACGCTTATGGGGGCAAGAAGACTCCAGCGCTTTATTACCGGCGTGCATGAAGAGCATCCGCTGCCTTTGCTGGAACAGCTTTCCGGCGAGCTGACGGAGGAACGCACGCTTGAGGAGCGGATCAAGTTTTGCATTGACGACACCGCCATGGTGGTCGATCAAGCGAGCACCGAGCTCGGTGCCGTCCGGCACGAGCTGCGCGGCGGAGAAGCGCGCATCCGCGAGCGTCTCGATCAAATGATTCGCAATCCGTCCATCCAAAAAATGCTTCAGGACAATTTGATAACGATCCGCAACGATCGTTACGTGATTCCGGTCAAACAGGAATACCGCTCGCACTTCGGCGGCATGATTCACGATCAATCGGCATCGGGCGCCACGCTGTTCATCGAGCCGGAATCCGTAGTGGCTATGAACAATCGGCTTAAAGAGCTCAAATTCAAGGAAGAGGCCGAGGTCGAGAAAATTTTGCTGATGCTGACGTCTCAGGTGGCTGACGTCGCCGATCCGCTCAAAGCGAATCTGGAAGTGCTCGCGGAGCTCGACTTTATTTTCGCCAAGGCGAAGCTTGCGCACGAGCTGAAGGCGACGCTTCCGATGATGAACGATCGCGGGTTTATCAAGCTGAAGAAAGGCCGCCATCCGCTCATCGCCAAGGAGAACGTCGTCCCGCTTGACGTAGAGCTCGGAAACAGCTTCTCGACGATTATCGTCACCGGTCCCAATACCGGGGGGAAAACGGTCTCGCTCAAAACGGTCGGACTGCTTAGCCTTATGGCGATGTCCGGTCTATTCGTCCCCGCGGAGGACGGCAGCCAGCTGTGCGTATTCGATGGGATCTATGCCGATATCGGCGACGAGCAAAGCATCGAGCAAAGCTTAAGCACGTTCTCCAGCCATATGACGAATATCATCGGCATTTTGCGGGATATGACGCCCAAAAGCCTTGTGCTGCTCGACGAGGTTGGCGCCGGTACGGACCCGGCGGAGGGCTCCGCGCTCGCGATCTCCATTCTCGAGTCGATCCATAAGCTCGGCTGCCGAATGATCGCGACGACGCACTATAGCGAGCTTAAGGCATACGCCTACGAACGTAGCGGCATCATCAACGCCAGCATGGAGTTCGATATTCAGACGCTGAGCCCGACTTATCGGCTGCTTGTCGGCTTGCCGGGACGAAGCAACGCGTTCGCCATCGCAGAGCGCCTCGGCCTAAGCAAATCGATCATCGAGCATGCGAGAGGGCAGGTCAACGAGGAAGATCAGCGCGTCGAATCGATGATCGCCACCCTCGAAGAAAACCGGCTTTCCGCAGAAGCGGAGCGGCATGACGCCGAGCAGTTGCGCCGTGAAGTAGAGCAGCTTAGAGCGAAGCTGGACGCCCAGCAGCGCGAATTCGAGGAGAAACGCGACAAAATGCTGGAAAAAGCCGAGCGGGAAGCGCGGGAAGCGGTCCAGAAGGCGCGGAATGAAGCCGATGAAATCGTTTCGGAGCTGCGGCGGATGGCGCTTGAAGAGCGAGGCGCGCTTAAGGAGCATAAGCTGATCGAAGCCCGGCGCCGACTGGATGAAGCCGAACCGAAGCTGCGCAAGAGCAAGGCTGCGGCGCCGGCTGCCGGCAAAGCCAAGCGGCCGATCGAGCCCGGAGACGAGGTCCGCGTTGTCAGCTTAGGCCAGAAGGGACATGTCGTCGAGCTGGCCGGCTCGAACGAGGCGTTCGTGCAGCTTGGTATCATGAAGATGAAAGTGAACCGATCCGATCTGGAACTGATCGGCGCGACGCCCGAGAAGAAGCAGCCACAGCAGCAAGCGGTAACGGGCCTCAAACGGTCCCGCGACGAAGACGTCAAGATGGAGCTCGATTTGCGCGGCGCGAATATCGAGGATTCGATCGTAGAGGTCGACCGTTTTCTCGACGAATCGTTCCTCGCCAATTTTCACCAGGTGTATATCATCCATGGCAAAGGCACGGGCGTTCTGCGTACCGGCATACAGCAGTATTTAAAAAAACATAAGCATGTCAAAGGCTTTCGGCTTGGCAATTACGGCGAAGGCGGCGCCGGCGTGACGGTTGTCGAATTAAAGTAGGATACTCCGCAGTAAGGGCTGCCCGTTAACGGGCGGCCTTTTGTACGTTTCCAGACGCATAGAACGGTTGGAAAAATTATTTTTCGAAAAAAAATGTGAAGCCTTGAAACCTCCCTGCCGGTAAAGCGTATATACAAGTGTAAGCAACAAGCGCTGTAAATTCGAAGGTAGGCCTAGCGGATTTACGGCAGCAATTGAAGAAACACGCCGGAAGACAGTCGACTAAAAGCCATCCAAGGCGTACAATTGGTAAATAAACACAACTACTCATACATTTCAAGGAGGAACATGAACAATGGGAATTTTTAAAAGATTGCGCGATTTGACGGCTGCTTCGATCAACGATTTGCTGGACAAAGCAGAAGATCCGGTGAAAATGCTGAACCAGTTCCTTCGCGATATGGAAGAAGATATTATGGAAGCGGAAGCGGCTGTAGCGAAGCAAATCGCCGTGGAGAAAAAATTCAAGCAGCAGTATGAAGAAGCGCTTGAGATGGTGACGAAACGCGAAGAGCAAGCGATGAAAGCTTTGGAGCAAGGCAACGAAGACTTGGCGCGCCGCGCGCTTGCCGACAAGAAAGAGCATCAAGCCCGTTATGACGAAATGAAGCGTCAATACGACATCGCCAAAACGAATGCCGATCAGCTTCGCAGTCAATTGTCGGAGATGAAAGACGAGTTCGGCAAAATGAAAAACAAGAAAGATCTGCTGATCGCCCGTGCGGAAGCGGCGAAAGCGCAAAAATCGATCAACCAAGCGATGTCCGGCTTCGGCACCGACAATGCCGCCCGCGGCTTCGACCGGATGACCGAGAAGGTCATGCAAATGGAAGCGGAAGCGCAAGCGAGCAACGAACTGCGCGCCGGCAACCGCAGCTTGGACGACGAGCTCGACAAGCTGGATAAAAGCGGCGGCGTAGACGACGAACTTGCCGCATTGAAAGCGAGAATGGCCCAAAAAAACCAGCAATAAAAACTAACGGTCCGCAATGACTCACATACCTGCTTGGGAAGAGACTGAAGATACCTTCAGTCTCTTCCGTTGTGTGCGGCGGCTTTGACTGTATGAACGGTCCCGTTTATAATTTCCATAGAAGGCAGGGATAACGATGAACGCAGAGGTGGATCAGGTCATGAACAACGTATATTTGAAGACGCTTGCTTTTTTCTCGGTATCGATCGTGGCGCTTGTCATTTTTCTTGCCATATTCGGTTTGATTACGCGCTACAAAGATTGGGAAGAAATTAAGAAAGGGAATATTGCGGCAGCCATGGCGACGGGAGGTAAAATTTTCGGAATATGCAACATTTTCCGTTTCGCCATCTTAAATAACGACACGTTGTTCGAGGCGGTTACCTGGTCTGCGTACGGGTTCTTATTGCTGCTTGTCACGTACTTTATTTATGAGTTTTTGACGCCTTATTTCAAAATCGACGAGCAAATCAAGAACGGCAACAGCGCCGTCGGCTTAATTTCACTCATCATTTCCGTGTCGATCTCGTATGTGATCGGGGCTAGCGTAACCTAAGCGGACGATAAGATAGGAGCATTTCGATGAAGTATTTATGGGGGAGCTTATTGGCGCTTGCCATTATTTTTTTGGCGGTCGGCGTGTACTACGTCGTTCGATACGCTTGAAGCCATAACCATTGACAACGTGAGATAAGATGATAATCTGTATGGAAACAGCGAATGGAAGGTGTTTGTGAATGGAGCGGGAAGCGAATCAACTATGTCCGTGGTGCCAGACCGAAATCGTCTGGGATCCGGAAATCGGAGCGGAAGACGAATGCCCGCATTGTTTGAACCAATTGGGCGGCTACCGCAGCCTGACGTTTTCGGTGAAAAGCAAAGGCGATAATCCGGCGGCGAAAGCGTCGTCCGGCGCGGCAGGACATGAGACGTTGGACAGCGAGCTGGACGATTGGGAGGAAGAAGAAGATTTCGAAGCCGATGAGCTTGACGAGGCAGGACCGGCGGCCCATACGTCACGCAGCGGCAGGAGCCCGATTTTCGCAGGAGCGGATGACGGCTTTGATGACGTCTACGGTGAGAAAGTGGAGCGTTACATCGACACGCAGGAGGAAGCGCCCGAGTGCATAAGCTGCCGGGAACTGATGCTGCTGGCCGGCCATCGCGAGCTTGGTTCGGACTTCGTTCCGCATACGCCGGACATGATGAAAGGACCGTTCCTGATCGGTCCGGTTCGAATGGACGTTTATGTATGTCCGAACTGCTTCCGTACGGAGACGATGCTAGCGGAGGAAGATCGTATCAAGATGATCAAAGCGATTAAAGAAGGCTAGCCTGTAAGCTGCTTTCCTGAACAATAACTCCTGTATTCGCGCTGAAGTGTGCGACTACGGGAGTTTTTTGTCGTCCGATGAAAGAGGGAATGCGATTTCCGTCATGTTTTCATCCGTTTATGGGAACCTTATGGGGGTCATGGCACCGGATGTCTGGTTAGAGCGTGGCCGGCGTCATAGATCCGGGGCAATTAGCCCCGTAATCAACCTAAAGGGGAACAAGGATGCGTGAACAAACGAAACGCCGCTGGTCCGTTCGCGAATGGGCGGATCGTATAAGCAGCGGCGGCCATTCAACAAGTCCCGCAAGGAAAGAAGAGCCCGGCGGGAAACCAACAGGGAAACCGAAGGAAAAGCTGTCCCGCCAGGCCCTGCTGCTGCTTGCGGTCAATGGGCTGTTTGCCGCCGCCAACGCTTTATCCGGCACGTTCGTGAATGTCTACATATGGAAGATCAAAAACGATTTTACGCTCATCGGCTGGTTTGCCGTCATGCATCAGGTTACGATGGCGCTGACGTTCTGGCTTGCGGGGAAATGGGTGAAGGAGCATAACAAAATGAACGCCCTACGGGTGGGCGTCGCCTTTTCGGCTCTCTTCTACGGCCTTGTGCTGCTTCTCGGGACGCAGGCGGCTTCCTATATTCCTCTAATTGGTTTCGTGCAGGGAATATCGTCAGGTTTGTTCTGGCTTTCCTTCAATGTCGTCTATTTCGAGGTGACGGATCCGGGCAACCGGGACCGGTTTAACGGCTGGGCCGGCTTGCTCGGTTCCTTCGCAGGCATGATTGCTCCCTGGGTGTCCGGCTTGGTGATTACGCGTATGGAAGATACGAGCGGTTACCGGCTTATTTTTTCCGTTTCGCTAGGCGTCTTTATCCTTGGGGCGGTTCTCAGCTTTTTTCTGCATAAGCGGAAAGCGCAAGGCAAGTATGATTGGCTCGGCGGATTTCGCAGCTTGCGGGAACCGGGCAGCCCATGGAAGACGGTAAGTCTGGCGATGATCGCGCAAGGGCTCCGCGAAGGGATCTTCGGGTTTATGATTGCGCTGCTCGTGTACATTTCCACGCAGAACGAAATGAAGCTCGGCAGCTTTTCGCTGGTTACCTCGGCGGTGGCGCTGTGCAGTTTCTGGTTCGTCGGCAGGCTGCTCAAGCCGCGATACCGCAAGTGGGGCATGTTCGTCGGTGCCGTCATGATGAGCGCCGTCATTTTACCGCTGTTTTGGCAGGTGAATTACGGGACGCTGCTGGCATTCGGCATCGGAACGGCGCTCTTCTTTCCGCTCTATACGATTCCGGGCGTATCGATCGTGTTCGATATTATCGGTCAAACGGACGAAAGCGCAAAACAGCGAGTCGAATTCGTCGTGTTTCGCGAGCTTTGCCTGAATACGGGGCGGTTTATCGGTACGATCGCTTTTATTATCGTCATTTCGCGAAGCACCGCGCCGCTGGTCGTTAACACTCTCCTCCTGATTTTCGGAAGCTCTCCGATCCTCGTATGGTGGCTGATGCGGGGAAGGCTCGAACAGGAAATAAACCGCTCGCCAAAGCCTGCCGTTTAAGCATATCCTGCCCGTCAATTCCGGCAATCGGATTGCCGTAGGGTTGTCAAAAGTCGCAAATACCGATAAAATAAGTGGGTAAATGACGGCTGGCAGGGGAGAGATCGAATATGGCGAGTAGAATGGTGAACAGCATCACGGAGCTTATCGGCAACACGCCCGCAGTTCGTATCAATAGGCTGGTTGGGCCGGACGATGCGGAAGTGTATGTGAAGCTGGAGTATTTCAATCCCAGCGGCAGCGTGAAAGACCGCGCCGCTTTTAATTTGATCGAACAGGCGGAGAAGGACGGCAAGCTGAAGCCGGGCGCGACGATCATCGAGCCGACGAGCGGCAATACGGGAATCGGTTTGGCCATGAATGCGGCAGCCAAAGGCTACAAGGCTATCCTGATCATGCCGGACAACATGACCAAGGAACGGATCAACATTCTTAAGGCATACGGCGCGGAGGTCGTACTGACGCCGGCGGCGGAACGGATGCCGGGCGCCATTCGCAAAGCGATCGAGCTTCAGCAGCAAATTCCGGGCAGCTTCATCCCGCAGCAATTCGAGAATAAAGCGAATCCGGACATTCACCGCGTAACGACGGCGCTCGAAATCATCGAGCAAACCGAAGGACGGCTTGACGCGTTCGTCGCCACGTCCGGCACGGGCGGAACGATAACGGGAACGGGTGAAGTATTGAGCGAGCGTATTCCCGGCATTCAGATTTTCGTCGTCGAGCCGAAGGGCTCGCCGGTTCTGTCCGGCGGGCAGCCGGGACCGCATAAGCTGGTCGGCACGAGTCCGGGTTTTGTGCCGCAAATTTTGAACACGAGCGTTTATGACGAAATCATCCAGGTTGCGGACGAAGACGCGCTGCAGACAACGCGGGATTTGGCGAGCAAGGAAGGTATTCTAGTCGGTCCATCGGCAGGGGCGGCCGTCTGGACGGCTTTGCAGAAGGCCAAGCTGCTCGGTAAAGGCAAGCGTGTGCTTTGTATCGCGCCGGATACCGGTGAACGGTATTTGAGCATGGACATTTTTTAAGAACGGGCTTCATGGAGAAAACCTCCGGTATCCGCTTTGATGCGGAAGCCGGGGGTTTTGTTTTTGCAGGAGAGACTGCAGGCGGCGGAAAAGGCTTAACGGCGGGCTTTATAAGCGTATTTTGAATAAAAGACGATAGCGGGAAATCGTTTGACCGAAGTGCTATATGCGGAAATCGACGTTAAAAAAATGAACGATTGCCGGAAACGCTTTCCGCTTTTATGCTCGGAATTGTCGACAAGCGAACAGGTCGGCGTGAAACCAAGCATAGAAAGGAAACGCGCTATGAGAGGCAGATTATGGTCAGACTTACTAAGAGATAAATACTTGTTTTTGCTCGCGTTGCCTGGGATCGCTTATTTCATCTTATTTAAGTATTTGCCGATCGGCGGGCTATTGATCGCCTTTCAAAACTACTCGCCTTATTTCGGCATCTTGAAAAGCGAGTGGGTCGGGTTGGCTCATTTCCAGCGTTTTTTCAGCAATGACGATTTCTATATGCTGCTGCGCAATACGCTCGTGATCAACTTGCTTAACCTGACGTTCTTTTTTCCGTTTCCGATCGTGCTGTCGCTGCTGCTCAACGAGCTGAGAAGCATGGCGTTCAAAAGGACCGTACAGTCGATCATTTACATTCCCCATTTTATGTCGTGGGTGCTGATTTCGGGCTTGACGTATTTAATGCTGTCGCAGTCCGAGGGAATGGTCAACAAGCTGCTTGCTTCGCTCGGCCTGGATACGATCGATTTCTTGACGAATTCGAATTATTTCTGGGGCCTGATTACAGGGCAATCGATGTGGAAGGAAGCGGGCTGGGGGACGATCATTTTCCTGGCGGCGATAGCGGGCGTGGACCCGCAGCTGTATGAGGCGGCCCGGATGGACGGGGCGGGGCGGCTTCGCTCGATGTGGCACATAACGCTGCCGGCGATTCGCAACGTGATCATGATTTTGTTCATTTTGCAGCTGGGCTCGATCATGGACACCGGCTTCGAACAAATTTATTTGATGATGAACGGCGCCGTTTCGGAGGTAGCCGACGTGTTCGACACGTATGTGTTCCGCTCCGGCATTCAGCAAGGGCAGTTCAGCTACAGCACGGCGATCGGGTTGTTCAAATCGGTCATCGGCATCGTGCTCGTGACGGGCGCCAACTATTTGGCGAAGCGCTTCGGCCAGGAAGGGGTGTATTAGGATGAAGGAAAGCTTGAGCAGTCGAGCGTTTAATGCGCTCAACATCGCCTTCTTGCTGCTGGTCGGCTCGTGCGCCTTGTTCCCTATCTATTACACGTTCGTTTTATCGTTCACCGATCCGACGGAATACTACCAGAAGCCTTTCATTTTATTTCCTACGATGTGGACGCTGGACGCGTACCGCTACCTGCTGTCGGCCAAAACGTTCATGAGCTCGCTCGGCGTCAGCGGATTTCTGGCGACCGTCGGCACGCTGCTCAGCTTGTTCGTGACGTCGGGACTATCGTATGCATTGTCGCGCAAAAGGCTGCGTTTTCGGCGGGCGTTGATGTTCATGATTATGTTTACGATCCTCTTCACGCCAGGACTCATTCCGGCTTACCTGATCGTACGTCAGTTCGGGCTGATCGATACGATATGGGCGCTGATCGTTCCTGCGATTACGAGCGGCTGGTACGTGCTCCTGATGAAAGGCTTCTTTGACAGCATTCCCGACGGCCTGGAGGAAGCCGCCCGCATCGACGGGGCGAACGAAATCGGCATCTATTTCCGTATCGTGCTGCCGTTGTCGCTGCCCGCGCTCGTGGCATTCGGTTTGTTTTTCGCCGTCGGGTACTGGAACACCTACTTCAGTGCGGTCATGTACATCAACGATTCGCACAAATGGCCGATGCAGGTGCTTCTGCGCAATCTGCTCATCGATCCGATGGCGTCCGCCAGCGACAAAGCCGCCGCGGCGCGGGTAGACAAGCCGATGCCTACGGAAACGCTCAAAATGGCGGCGGTCGTCATCGCGACTGTACCGATCATGCTGGTGTATCCATTCCTTCAAAAGCACTTTGCCAAAGGTGCGATGGTCGGCTCGATCAAGGAATGATCACATATCGCTCTCATTACCGTTCATTTGAAAAGGGAGGAAACAGAAAATGAAGAGAACGAAGAAATCGCTTCAACTGACCCTGGCTTCCGCAGTGTCGCTTTCGCTCGTGCTAACGGCATGCGGAGGCGGCAAAGAAGGTTCCGGCGGAACGGACAATGGCGGAACGTCGTCCAAACCCGATGCGCCCGCCGAAATTTCGATGGCCGTACTCGGTCTCGGGACGGGTGCCGGCTTTCCGGATAGCGACAATCCGCTTCTGAAGGAAATGCAGAAGCGGACGAACACGAATTTGAAGATCGAATGGATTTCGGAAAGCACGTACGACGACAAAATCAACGTGCTGCTCGCATCGGGCAAGCTCCCGGACATGGTGTTCATCGAGAACGCCGATACGGCGCAGGTACGTACGCTGGTCGATCAAGGCGTCTTCTGGGATTTGTCGCCGTTCATCAAGGATTACAAGAACTTGTCCCGGGCCGATCTGAAGGAGACGTGGGAAACGTCCAAAATCAACGGCAAAACCTTCTCGATTCCGCGCTACTACGCCAGCTTCGGGGGCGGCGTGTTCCCGCAGCTGCGCAAGGACTGGCTGGATAAGCTCGGCCTCAAGGTGCCGGAAACGATCGACGATTTCTATAACGTCCTGAAAGCGTTCAAGGAGAAGGATCCGGACGGCAACGGCAAAAACGACACGATCCCGTACGCTGCAAGCGCGGACTATATCGGCTGGGTAACGGCGCTGTTCAATGAAACGGTAGGCTCGTGGAAGCTGAAGCCGGACGGCAAAATTACGCCGGTCATAACGGAGCCGGAATCGCGCGAAGCGCTTGTCTGGATCAAGAAAGCGTACGAGGACGGCCTGTTCCCGAGCGACTTCGCGATTCTGAAGCTGTCGCAGCTCGGCGATCTGGTGAAAAGCGGCAAAGCGGGCGGGGTAGGCTGGTCGATGCCGCAGGCATGGCCGCTTACGGAAGCGGCGCGCAAAACCGATCCGAAAGCGACGATGCTGCCGCTGCCTTACATGATCAGCCCGAAAGGGAATAAGTATACCCACTCCGGCACGCCGTTCTATGGCGAATATTTCATTCCGAAATCCGTTTCGGAAGCGAAGGTGAAGAAGATTCTCGCCTTCATGGATTACGGCTACAGCCAAGAAGGCAACGACCTGGCGTTCTGGGGCGTCAAAGACGTCCACTACAAGGAAGAGGGCGGCAAGAAGGTGCCGACCGAGCAGGCCAAGACGGATAAGGTGGCGGAGAGCGGCGCAACGGCGTTGTGGGCGACGATCGATCCGGAATCGAATATCAAGGTCAACGGCATGCCGGACGACTATTACAAGCTGATGCAAAGCGTGCTCGCGGAACGCAGCAAGGTCCGCATTTACAACCATGGCGAGCGCACGTATTCGCAGGCGAACATTACGCAATTCCCGGATTTTTCCAAGAAAATCGCGGATATGCGCACGAAGGTCATTCTCGGCCAAGAGAAAATCGAGGCGTTTGACGAGCTGGTGGCGAAAATCAAGGCGGATGCGAGCTTCCAGAAAATCATTACGGAGATGAACGATTCGTTCGCGAAGCGTCCGGATCCGAAGTAACGGAATAACTGAGAAATGTGGGCAGCTACGGATCGGGATAACGGCCTCCAGCCTTCCATTGAACTCGCGTTCCTGGATTTGATTTTATGGTAGAACGCGGAGTCAAAGGCGGCCCGTAAACTTTCCAGCCATTATTTCATCTTCCGCCCACGTTGTTTCTACAAGGGGACACGCTAATGATTTACTGGAAATAATAAAAAAATAAGGGCATTCCCGAAGTCGTACCTAGACTTTGCGGGAATGCCTGTTTGTTTGGGGGAGGCTCTTTTAATCGCCTATCTAAGGGAAGACAGGGCATGCCGCGAAACGATCGCGCATAAGGCGTTGCCCCGCTATCCTTGCTTCAGCTCCATCTTTTCCCGGTACTGGCCGGGCGTCATGCCCTCGCCCTTTTTGAAGACGCGGATCAGGTAGGAGGGCTGGTAGCCGAGCTGCTCGGCGATATCGTTCACCTTCAGATCGGTGGTGACGAGCAGCTGCTTGCATCTGTCCAGCCGCTTCTGCGTAACGAGGTCGATAAAGTTGAAGCTGGTCGCCTGTTTGATCGCTTTTCTCAGCTTATAGGGACTCGTCTTGTATTCTTCCGCATACGCCTCGATAGAGACGTCCTGCGCATACTCGGTGTCGATTCGACGGATCACCTGCTCCAGGATGCTCTTCAGCTCCCGGTCGTCCGTATCCGTAATCGTCTGAATGAACGGACGGATCAGCTCATGCTGGAACCAATGGACCATTTCCTCCGGATCGTTGATCTGCAGCAGCCGTTCGTAGAGATGAGCGCCCTCGTACAACACATACGGGTTTTCCTCAGCCCGGAGCACGACGTCGAAAATGCTGCCGAGCAGCTTCATCATCCCTTGATGCACCATTAGCTCGGTGCTGGCGTCGCTTTGGAGCGCGCGCACGAACTCGCGGATATGCTTAACCGCCTCGTCTTCGAGGCCGATGCTGATCGCATGTACGATTTTGCGCTCCAGCTCGTACGGAAAGCGGACTGGCTGGCTGCCCTCCAGCATGAAGTCGTCCATGTCCAGCAGCTGATTGTCCGCATCGGGATCGCGGAACCGGAGCGCGCTGCGCGTTTGTTCCAGCACGCCCGGCGTGTCGACGAGGAAGTCGCTCATTTTGCTGACGACAAGCGTCGTTTTCATCCGCATGACGTTGTTGACCGCCGTGACGAAATCTCCCCCGAACCGGGTTAAATCAAGCTTCAGCTCGGTTTTCGGCTTATCGTTGTCGAGAACGACGAGCAGCTCGATGCAGAGCCCCTGCGCATTGATCAGATGAACCATCGAGTAGTGGGATTCGAACAGCTCCGTCATGATGTTGGAAGCGGCGAACGTGGCGAGCTGCTTGTCCTTGTCCGAGAACGCCGCCTGTGTAGCCGATATACCGTGCAGCTGAGCGACGATGATGGCGAAGGCTTTGCCTTCGATGTCCCAGTCGAGCTGTTTCATTTTGTCCCGAGCGTCGCTTTCCGTCAAGTAGTGCAGGTTTCCTTGCAGCAACTGGAGCAGGAAACGGCCGCGCATCGCCGGCAGCTGCTCCTTCAGCCTGTCCTGGAGCAGCAGCTTCTCCGTCAGCAGATGCTTCCACTCGTTCTCGATAAACTGGATTTCGTCCCCGGAATGGGGCGTTTCTTTAAATGCGTGAAGCAGCTTCGTGAGCCTGCGGATCGGATCGTAAATTTTATTGGAGACGAGCCAGGCGAGCAGCAACGCAACGAGCAAGCCGAAGCTGCTGACCATCACAATCAGCTTGGACATGGCCGTGACGGGCGCCATAATATGCGTAAGCGGCGTCGCCGTGACGTAGGTCCATCCGGCCCCGATGCCCCCAAGCCGCGGAAGCATCCCGTAGGAAAGCGAGAAGCTTTGCCCGTTCCATTCGTATACGGACGTTCGGGCATCGGATCTGTCTTGCTGCCGCAAGTAGCTGCGCAGATCGTTGGCCAGCTTCCTGCCGTTCGAATCCTCGTTCGGAAGCGTCGTAATGAACGAATTGTCGTCGTCGATAAGGAATGCGACTCCGGACTTGGGCGTCAGCTTCTGAACCAGCTGATTGAGCGCGTTCTGATTGATATAGATGACGAAGGCGCCGAACGGCTGGTAGCGGCTGCCGCCCGGAAGCTTGACGACTACGGCCGGTTTAGGCTCATCGGGCTTATCGATCTCGGAGAGTGCGTTCAGCCAGTAGATCGGGGTTCCTTCGGCAAGCAGATCGGCAAAAGCCGAACGATCTTTCCCGGGTTCGATCGTGCGTACGCCGTTCGAGTCGCCGATCAGCTTGTTCGCAGCCTTCAGATATAAGTAAACGCTGTCAATTAACGGGCTCGTTTCCTTCATCAGACGGAGCGTCTTGATCAGATCATTCGTTTGCTGGAACTGCCGGGCAAAATCGAGGCTGGCAAGCGACTCGTCGAATTCGGGGTTAAAGCCGAGCTGCGCGGCGTAAAGCTCCAGCTGCGTCAAATAATCGTCAAGCCGCTGAATCGACTGATGCAGCTGTATTTGATGAGCGCCGTTCACTTCGCCCACGATCCGGTCGTTTCCGGCATAATAAATGACGATACCGATCAGGCTTACCGGCAAACAAGTAATCAGGAGCACCAAAGCCAGGCTTTTACGGAAAAAGGAACCGCGTTTGGTTAGCGTCGGTTTGGGTAATCTCATGGTCGTTTCCATCCTCGCGATTCGTAATCTTGTTTCTATAATAGTGGATTACTGGAGGAAAACCAATTAAAAATAACGAAAGTCACTTTGAAACCGTTGAAAATGATTTGGGTGGCTGAATGCGAACATCATTTTGCTCACATTCCGATCGCAATAGAAAAAGCTTAAGCGAGTGTCTGCGCTTAAGCTTCACCTATCGAATGTTTACTAGTTCAACCGCCGGAAACGGATTGCAGGACGATAAGCCGGTCTCCCTTCTTCAGCGGGATGTCCAAGCTGTCCAGCCAAGCGATGTTGTCGTCGTTGTAGTAAAGGAGCACGTGCTTGCGGGTCTCGCCGGTTTCCGTAAAGAGGTGGATACGGAGCAGCGGGTACGTCTCGAGCAGGACGCGGATCGCATCCTCGAGGGTTTCCGCCTCGATCGTAAAGCTCGCCCGTCCTCCCGTACAGTCTTTCAGCAGGCCGGGCACATTGACGTCAATGTGCATGCTAGTCCTCCACGATCCAAGGCTTCACGCTCATAATGTGGGAAAACTGCCCCGGGAGTCTGTCCCAGCTGACGCCGCGGTCGAGCGAGCAAAATACTTCGCCGGAGGTCGTCCCGAAATAGAGGCCGTACGGTTCGAGCGCATCTACGGACATGGCGTCGCGCAGCACGTTGACATGCCGCTGCTCTTCCGGAAGAGCGTCGCCGATCGGCACCCAAGCGTCGGCGTCCTTCTCCCGCCGCCAGATGAGCAACTTGCCGCCCCGCACGCTGCGCTGCTCGCTGCTCTCAAGCGGAAGAATGAATTGGTCGCTGTTCTTGGCGACGGCGAAAGGAAAGCCGAACAGCCTCGTCTCTCCATCCACAATCAAGCCTTCCTCGATCGGGAACCAGTTGTCTCCCGCATCCGTCGTCATGAACACGCCGCCATGCTCCTGCATGTACAGAACGTCCGGATTATTCGGATCGCACGCCACTTTGTGGGCGCAGAAGCCGATGCTCTCGTCCGGCTGCCCGGTAGGAACGCGGTTCAGTCCTTTGTTGCATACTTTCCATGTCTCGCCGCCGTTATCGCTGCGGAATACGCCGACCGACGACATCGCGACCCATATCCGTTGCGGGTTGCCCGGATCGACAATGATCGTGTGCAGCCCCATGCCGCCGGCGCCCCCGATCCATTCCGGACGGGTCGGATGCTTGGTGAGCGCGTCCAGCTCCCGCCATGTCTCGCCGCGGTCATGGCTGACGAACAGGCCGGCTTCTTCAGCTCCGGCGTAGAACGTATCCGGCTCGGACGGCGAGCCCGGCGCGATCTGCCAGATGCGGTTGAGTGAGAATCCGCTTTCTTCCGTGTAGCGGGGACCGTTTTCGATTTGCCGCCAGCTTGCGCCGAAGTCGTCGCTGACCCTAATCGTCGCGCCGTATGCGGCATGCGAAGTTCCGGCAAACAGGCGGTTGCCGTTCCTGCTGTCTCCCAGCACGCTGTAAACTTCCCACCCGCCGAGGTAAGGGCCGCTCAGCTTCCATTCTCGTCTGCTTTCGTCGCTCTCGTAAACAAACAATCCTTTGTTCGTGCCAACCAGAAGCTTGACGACTTTGGCCATGAATGTGGTCTCCCATTCCATTTGAATTGGTATTATTGTTATATAATACCACGTGTTCGAGTGATTTGGGAATATACGTTCTGTTTTATTGCGGGTTTTCTTTCGCGCTTATTGGTCGGAACCGCTTCGGAGAAGTGCCGCGTTCTCCCTTCGAATCGCTCTTCGCGCAGCTGCAGGCCGTCGCACATGGCGTAGGAGAAAGCGGAAGCGAATGCAGGCTAGGCTAGCGGTTCTCGGCTTTCCCCACGTCCTTTTAGGCGTTTGTCCTTATGGTACAGGCCGGAAGGGGCGTGCTATAATAATGGAACGATTCGCCAATTACGGAAGAGCTGGGAAGCTAGACAACGCAGCAGTACGAGGGAGTGGTTGCCGCTTGGCTTCGCGTGCCAAAATATTCATAAGCTCGGTCGCTCAAGATGAGTTTACAGCGCTCCGCAGAGACGTGTTCGGCAAACTCAAGGAGCTGGGCCACGAGCCGCTCATGTTCGAGGAGAACTTCGGGCCATGGCCTTCGCATGCCGATCCGGTGCGCAAATGCCTGGAAATCGTCGAGGAATCCGACATTTTTCTGCTTTTTATCAAAAACAAAGCGGGCACTTACTTGAAGGCATCCGAGCGCACGGTGACGCACTTGGAGTTTCTGCACGCCAAAAGGCATAAGAAAACGATACTTGTATTTGCGGACAGCGGCATTCTTGCCCACTATTTCAAGGAGGGGCAGAAGGCGATCGGCGATTACGCCGCGATGTTCGAATCGGACCGCAAGCGGCCTCCGCGCTATGCGGAGCTGGTCGACCTGCTGCGCGGCAGCCGGACGCTTCCGGATCACATCGACCCCTACATATGGTTGTTCCTCCACGATCTCGTGCAAAAAGGCGTTTACGTCGAAGGCCTGACGACCGGCGTCGGCGTCGACTGGGCGGCGTACTTCAGCAGCTTGCTCCGGCGGGGCGCCTTGCTGCTGCCGGAGGCGGAAGCGATGGAGCATAACGCGAGAATGGTCGAGCGATATGCGGACTATCACGGTCTGCTGTCCTCCCTTGTCCCGGTAATCGAATGGAGCGGCTTCCGCGATGCGGACAAATTTCTTTCCTACTTGCAGGGCAGGGCGAAGGGCGGGGCGATTGCGGCCCGCTATGCCGATTATACGAGCGAAGAGCTCGGCAGCATGAAGGATTGCTCGGCCGTGACGCTGTACTTGAAGAAGAACGGCGCGATGCATATCGTCGGCAGAACGGCGGCTGCGACGGGCAAAGACGTCATCGACCTCGCGGATCCCGATTCGTACGTCGCCCAGACGCACCATAATCCGGGGCGGGAGCCGATGCTCTTTTTCCGCGAAGACAAGCATATGCTCTATTTTTGCCTGGCGGTGCAGGACTACGTCGTCACGTTTCATTTTCCGGCGGACCGGATGTGGGATGCGCAGAAGTTTTGGCTCTACAATCAGGAAGCCATTCATGCTATAATGGAAAAAAACTTCATGTTGATGGAACTGGTCCAACTGCTGCTGGGAGGGATGAGCCGTGGATAAAGGAACGGTATACGTGATTAAGGACGGACATATGCAGGTCGCCGAAACCGGGAATCAGCCGAAGAACGCGCTCCTGTTCGCCGCCTCGGGCAAAAGCCTGGCGCAAATGGTCCGCGAGCATACGGAGCAGCTCAAGCAGAACAGCGAAATGCTTCGCTCCCGCTTGGCCGCCGCCAGCAAATGGGATTGACCTGCCGATGTCGCTAGGGACAGACACGATAAACCGAGTCGTACGCTTGCCGCGTACGGCTTTTTTGTATGGCCGTTAGAGCAGCGCCTCGGACAATTTTTGCAAAAAGAGTGAACCTTCTTCGTTTCCGGTACGCCTATAAAGGGAACGCGCGTATCCGGGCTTGAGAGGTTAGAAGCAATGAGGATGTATGTGTATGTGATTTATGGCATTCTGTTGATCGGTTTGACGTCTGTCGTCATGGGTTTGGAAGGGAAGAAGGAAGCGGCGGCTCCCGTTTATTATAAGGACAAAGCGTTCGTGCTGCTGTATCATGACGTCCGTCAAACGCTGCCTGCCGGGAAGGCGGGGGCGTCTACCGTAAGCGCGGAGCAGCTCGCCGAACATTTGCGGATGCTGAAAAACCGAGGATTCCGGATCGTCCCGATGGACGAGTTTACGGCATTTATGACCGGCGGCGGCAAACTCCCGCCGAATGCCGTCGTGCTTACGTTCGATGACGGTTACGAATCGTTCTATACGGAGGCGTTTCCGGTACTGAAAGCGTTCGGCGCCCGAGCCTCCAATTTTATCGTCGGCATTTCTTCCGATTTGTTCAACCCGGATGCGGATCCCCATATGACTTGGGAGCAGTTGCGCACGCTGAAGAAGCACGGGATGGGCATATACAGCCATACGTACGATTTGCACCGGATGGTTCGAACGAAGCCAGGCGGTTCTCCGGCGCCTGCGCTGACTGCCGGTATGTTTATGGAGCAAAAAGTTCAGCCGGAATCCGAGGCGGCCCACCGCCGGAGAATATCCAGCGACATCGCGTTCATGGAGAAGCGGCTGGAGCAGGAAACGGGCGCGCATCGTGCGCTGCTGGCGTTTCCGTACGGCGCTTACGACGAAACGGCGCTTGAAGAAGGACGCAATGCGGGGATCGAACTGTTCTTTACGGTAGAGGAAGGGACGAATGCTCCCGGCAGCAGACTCGTTAAACGAATTAACGCCGGAGAGCCTTACATGACCGCAGATATGCTGTGGGATCGGCTCAATGAATTTTTTTGATCAAGCTGCGAAAACTTTGAACCGTTTGCCGGTCTCTTACGCCTATATAGAGAGACGAGGGGGGAAGAAGCGTGGATTTGGAAAACGAAAGGCGCTTGCTGGAGGAAATACGCAGGGGGAACCAGGAATCGTTCCGGACTTTGGTGAACCCGTTGATCGCCAAAGCGTACCGGTCCGCCTTGACGATACTGGGATCGGCGCAGCTGGCGGAGGATGCGGTGCAAAACGCGCTTATCGAGTCGTATTCCATGATTATGAGCGGGAGAGAAATCCGCCATTTTCAAGGATGGTTCAGCCGCGTCATTGCGCACCGGGCGCTCGATACGGCAAGGAAAGAGAAAAATTACAAGTACAGCTTCGATATTCAGGAGCTGGACATTCAAGATACATCGGACTCTCCGCTCGACAACATGCTGAAAAAAGAGCAGTCCGAACGGCTGATCGAATCCGTCATGACCCTGGAGCTGGAGCAGCGGGCGGTCGTGGTGCTGTTTTACTTCCAGGAGCTCAAAATCGAGGAAATAGCCGAGCTGCTGGGCTTGAAAGAAGGAACGGTGAAATCCCGGCTTTACCACGCCAGACTGAAGCTGAGCCGAAGGCTCCATGGCGATATGCAGCCGCAAGCGAGGGAGTTGACGATATGAAACGGGAAGAGCATTTGAAACGCCAAATCGAGCGGACCATGGACCATATACCGGTTCCCGAATCCTTGTACCGCTTTGCCGCCGAAGTACCGGAGCGGTTTGCGAAGGGCGAGACGAGCTGCGAGGCCGCGCCTCTGCCGGCCGTACGCCGGAGGAAGCCGCGCTTCTTGTTCAAAAGCGCTGCGGCCGCAGCGATTCTGCTGTTTTCTTTTGCTGCCGGCGTCAAAATGTCGCCTACCTTCGCCGCGCTGGCCAAGGGGGTTCCCGGCATCGAAATCGCCATGGATTGGCTGAGCCGGGTAAGGGAGCTGGACGGCGTCCAAACGGCGGTGAACCATGGCTACATGCCGATCGAGCCGGTTACGAAGCAGCTTGGAGGGACGACGATCACGATCGGCGACATCTATTTGACAGATGAAGAGCTGCTCTTCAAAACGTTTATGCAGTCGGAAGATTTCGATGTGGCGGACGAGCGGGGTACGGTCCATTTGTTCGTGGCTCCCGAAAATTTGGAGGGGGGCGGCTCGACGACCGCTGCTTCGATCTCGACGACGACGGACGGCAGCGGCAAGCAAGTGCTCCAAGAGACGTATAAATTTCAACTGACGGAAGGCGCGGCCCAATCGTTTTTGACCAAGGGCGAGGCGCTGCGGCTGACGGTGAGAAAGCATACCTGGGACCGCGATTCGAAGCTTTCCGAAACGAAGTCGCTCGGACAGATCGAGGTGCCGATCGAGCCGGGCAAGCTGCTGCATAACCGGGTGCTGGAGCCGAAGCTGTCGCTGTCTTTCGACGATCGGGACTGGAAGGGATTGACTCTGGAGAAGCTGACGATTCAGCCGACGACGATGAATGTCATTCTGAACGGACTAAAGGGATGGAATTACGACTTTCCCAGAGAAGATGAAACGGCTCCGTACTTAGAAGACGATAAAGGGAATGTGTACCGTTACGATCCGTCCGGCCCCGGCCTTATTCTGGAAGAGGGCAAGCTGCAGCTGCCGTTTTCGTCTTCCGTTTTCTTCGATCCGGATGTCCGAACGCTGACTCTGCATATCGGAGAGCTGGTTGTCGGCGAATGGGAACCGAGCGGCCGGTTTGAGGTAGACTTGAACGGCTCTTTTCCGCAACGGGTGTCGTTCAAAGGCCGCGAGCTCGTGATCGCAGGAGCCGACTATGTTCCGGAGGGGTATCTCCGTTTGAAAATCAGCAAGGAGAATCCCGAACAACGTTTCATGGAAGGCGTCGCCTTCGACATTGCCGAAAAAGAGGATTTGACGGCGAGGTTCGAAAATGAAAGTACGGAAGCGTATGACGAATATGTACGAAAGCAGGGTGAAGACAGGGAAACGTTCAACGTGAGCGGATTCGGAAGCGCCGAGGACTATAACCAAAGACCGTACCTCAGCGTCTATATTCCGGCGCCCAAGCTTGACCGGTATACGGTCACCTTGTCTCGCGCAGGCGATACGATCGTCGTCGACAAAGACTACGCGATTCCGTTGAAGCAGTAGCGCGACGGGATGAAGCGACTTAGGCAAGCCTGCCGGCCGCAGTTCGGCATGGCTTTGGCCGCACGCAATCAGCGTGCGGTTTTTTTGTTTTGTCCAGCGATATAAGAGCCTTTGGCGTCGTCTAAATCGCAGTTTTCTTGGACATTTGGGAAAATAGGAGTCTCGAAAGACTTCTAAAGGTCCTCGATAGGCGGTTCTAGTCGGTTACGAGCGAAATAAGAGCCTTTGGCGTCGTCTAAATCGCGGTTTTCTCGGATATTCGGGAAAATAGGAGTCTCCAACGTCTTCTAAAGGTCCTCGATAGGCGGTTCTATCCGAGTGGAGACGGCGGCAAAGGCGTCAACCGTTTTGGAAAGCTCGTCTGCCGACGGTAAGCCCAGTCCCTTCTTTACAAACTCTTCATGTTCCCATAACAATTCCCAAACACTCCTTCATTACGATAATTCCGTATGGAACTCAAGTACAGCAGGAGGATAACATGAAGGGGAACATCAGAAAGATAGCGATTTCCACGGCAGCCGTCATCAGCGTGATGGCAAGCCAATTCAACGGTTTGCTGCCGTCCGCTCCAAAGGCATTCGCGACGTCGGCGCCGGATCTGCTCATTACGGAACTATCGCCGAACAATGCGGGTGCTGACGATTATGAATTTATCGAGCTCTATAACCGTTCCGACCGCGATCTGTCGCTTTCCGGCTATTCGGTTGTTTACCGGGTGCCAGGAACGCCGCCGACGGACAGGCAGCTGACGCTGCCGGCGAAGTCGATCCGCCCGAACGACTCGGTCGTGCTTTGGTACAACAAATCGGCCAAGTCGGCCGCGGACTTCAACGCGCAATACGGCGTGAATTTGCCGGATGACCGGTTAATCCCTTTTACCGCTTCGACGCCTGCCGGTTTTTCGGGCATGGCCAATACAGGGAGCCGTTCCTTCATCGTTAAGGATGCTGCGGGCAACGAGATCGTCTCCGCCGATTATAAAGACGGGGAGACGAACGACAGCGGCATGGACGTCCATTATAAAATGCCGGGCGACGGGTATACGGCAATGGCGAGACTGGCCGTACTTGCTCCTCCAACGCCGGGTACGGTCGATCCCCGCCAGGTGTCCGCCAACTTGCCTCCGGTTATCGCGCACACGCCTCTATCCGGCGGAAGCGCCGATCAGGATGCGCGCATTTTAGCCGATATCGCAAGCGACGACCAGATGCAAGCCAAGCTTTACTTTCGTACGGCTGCGGATATGCAGTACCGTTCGGTCGCGATGACGAGCGTAACCGGCAGTACATACGAGGCCGTGGTGCCGAAGGAGCTGCTGTGGACGCAATCGCTGCAGTATTATATCGAAGCGACGGACAACGCCAACCCGGCGGCTTTCGAGCATACGGCGTCGGCGCCGGTCTCGGCGGCGATTGCTCCGAGCGCGACGGTACCCGACTATAACGCTTTACCCAAACTGCTTGTAACGGAGCTGGTTCCGGACGGTGCCAATGTCGGAGGCTCCGACGCTTATGAGTTTATCGAGGTGTACAACAATACGAACAAACCGGTCCGGATGAACGATTATCAGATTCTGTACCGGTATCCGGCTGCCGACAATAAGGCCGACGTGAAGCTCGACCTGACGGAAGACAAAGTCGTCGGCCCGCAGGAAAGCTTTGTCGTTTGGACGAAGCCGTCCGGCTCGCCTTCGTTGACGCTTGCGGATTTTAATGCGGCCTACGGCACCTCGCTGGACGAGGGACATGTGACGGCCTTGAGCTGGGCCGGCATGCACAATACGCAAGAGCGTACGATCGTGATTGCCGACAAGCTGGGCAACGAGCTGTCGTCCGCGCGGTATTTGGAGTCCGGAGATGCCAAAGAAGTGGCGGAGGGCAAAGGCATTCTCTATAAATATCGGAATGGCGGCACGGCCATGATCAAGCTGGGTACGATGGAATCGGCAACGCCGGGTCGCGTACTGAACGGTCAAGCGCCTGCTGTGCCGGTCGCCGTTCCGGATGCGCCGAACCCGGCTCCGGTCATCGATCATACGCCGATTACGAAGGTTGACGGCGATCGCGACCTGACCGTTTCGGCCCGCGTAACGGACGATGAGCCGGCTGCGCAGGTCAAGCTGTTTTATCGTCTCGATCCCCTGGCAGCCTATAAGTCCGTCGCTATGACGACTAAGGGCGGAGGGGTGTATGAGGGCAGCGTGCCGAAAGCGGAGCTATGGTCGAACGCCTTCTCGTATTATGTGGAAGCGAGAGACGCGGCCAACCGGGTGACGGCGCCCGCGGACGACAGCAAGCCGTTTATCGCGGCTATTACGCATGAGGGCGACCAAGTCGATGCGAATAAGCTGCCCAAGCTGCTGATTACCGAGCTGGTGCCGGATACCGTCAACATAGGCGGCTCCGACGCTTACGAATACATTGAGGTATACAACAACACGAACAAGCCGATCAATATGAAGGATTATCAGATTGTGTACCGTTATCCGGCCGCCGATCAGAAAGCGGACATCCGGATCGACTTGACGGAGAACAAACAAATCGGTCCTCAGGAAAGCTTTGCCGTGTGGACGAAGAACGATAAAAATACGGCTTTGACGGTTGCGGATTTCAATGCCAATTATCAGTCTTCGCTCGATAGCGGGCATTTGACCGGTGCGGCGTGGGACGGGATGGCGAACGGCTCGGAGCGCACCGTAATCATTGCCGACGATTTCGGCAATGAAATCGCGGCTGCCTCTTATAACCAAGGCGCTACAGACGTTGCCGAAAACAAGTCGATCGTCTATAAATACCCGGCCACGGGGAACACGATGGTTAAGGTCGACGCGATGGCGCCTGCGACGCCGGGGGCGGTTCTGAGCGGACAAGTACCGGCCAAGCCGGTTGCGGGCGGGGAGGATGCGGAATCTCCGGTTATTGCGCATGAACCCGTTTCCGCGGTTGCAGCCGGCGCGAAAGCCGTCTTTACGGCGAACGTGACCGACAACGGCAAGGTGGATCGCGTCACGCTGTTTTACAAGCAGGATACAGGCATGCAGTTCGAAACGACGGCGATGAAGGCAAGCCCCGATCAACCAGGCGCGTTTCAGGCGGAGCTGCCGGCCAAGTCGCTTTGGTCCAAGGAGCTGACCTATTACATCGAAGCTTCGGACGGCGTTAATCTGGCCAAAACGGCCGTATCGACTGCCGCCGTTGCGCACGGGGAGACGGATTTCGCGAAGGTGCCGCAGCTCCTCGTTACGGAAATCGTGCCGGACTCCGTCAATGTCGGGGGATCCGACGGTTATGAATTCATTGAGATCTACAATAATACCGATCGCGATTTGAAGCTGGACGATTACAAGCTCCAGTACCGCTACCCTGACGAAGGAGCGGCGGGCGATCTGATCTGGGCGCCCGACACGGAAGGCCTGATTTTGAAATCTCAGAAGACCATGGTCTTCTGGATTATCAACGGCCCTAACGAGAGTAAAACGGTAGCCGATTTCAACGCCAATTACGGAACGAATCTGGTCGCCAACACCGACATCGTGCGGATGCACAATAACGGCATGGCGAACGACAGCCCGCGGGGCATCGTCGTGGCGACCAATATCGGCAAAGAGCTTTCCAAAGGCTTTTATTGGGACGAAAAGATCGACGACACGAAAGAAAACAAAGGCATCTTGTATAAATATCCGGTTGACGGAACGAATAATTTGATCAAAATCAGCAGCGGCACGCAGCCTGCGACACCGGGGAGCGTCCTTGCCGGACAGGTTCCCGCTGCGGCCGTCAAGCTGGCCGACGATACGATTCCGCCGGTCGTGACCGACAAAACCGGGCAAACGGAAGCGGACGAGACGGACAACATCCGGCTGACCGCTGCGGCTCAGGACGATGTCGCGGTCAAAACGGTTACGTTGTACTACAAAGCAAACGATCAAACGGCATTTACGAAGGCTAATCTTCGTCAGGACTACGACGACAAGCTGTACTACTACACGATATATTCGCCGGAGCTTCTCGGCAAGACCGCGATCACGTACTATTACGAGGCTGGAGACGGCACGAACGTTACGAAGAGCGCGACCAAAACGATCGCGATCCGTTCCGACCGCAGCGAGGAGCCGTTAAGGCTGAACGTCAATAAGGATCAGGTCGTAACGGGCGCAACGCTGCTGAAGGGAACTTCATCGCTGACGGCTCCGGAGGCGCTTGAGCTGTATGTGGACGGCGTTAAGCAGACCTCCACGTACGGCGCTCTCGAAAGGGAAGCTTACTTCGCTTTTGAATTGAAGAAGACGAACCTCTTTTTCAAAAACGGCGTGACGATGGGGAACGACATCCTGAAGGTTTATGACGATGAAACCGACCAGTATACGACCTTGTCGGTACCGGTGCAGCCGGAGCGCCTGATCAAAGGGCAGCGCAACGTCATCTCGATCCGTTCGGGAACGAAGGTATCGCCGTTCGATAACGATTCGGAGGAGAACCGCGACGATTTCTATGTGCGGAACGTACGGCTGGTCCTCGCCGACGGTACCGTCGTTAGAGATGCGATATATGCCGACCCGAATAAGGAACTGTCCGTAGGGGACGGAACGGGCGCTATGCCGGTTGTGGATTTCGGCTTTACGATTCCGGACGAGAAATTCAATTCCAAAGCGTATTTGTGGGATACCAAGAACGCGGCCGAGGGCTCTCATACCGTCAAGATCGTCGACCCGACTCAGCAGCCGATCGCGGAGTCCGTTACGAACGTTTACGTCGATAATACGGCTCCCGTAATCATTCCAGGCCTGGTTGAAGGGCGCGAGTATAAGGGACGCCTTGTAATCGACGCGGAGGCGAGCGACGCAATAGCCGGAATCGGCAGCGTAGAAGCGAAGCTTGACGATAAGGCCGTCACGCTGCCGATGCAGACTTCATCTGCGCTGCTGGCGCCGGGCAATCACAAGCTGACCGTCAAGGCAATCGATAAGGCCGGCAACGCTGCGGAGGTTGCGGTAAACTTCCGTGTTGTTGAAGAAATGCCGCACAAGCCGGAGCTCGTTTCTCCTGCAACTGACGAGAAGCTTTCCGGGACTGCCGCCACACTTCAGGTAAAGGTGACGGATCCGACCGGCGATGCGATGGATGTGTCGTTCTATCAGGGCTTTCACTACGATGTGAACGACCGGCCAGGCGTCAAGGCGTTTGCGAACGCCGTAGACCGCGAGCCGCCGCAGCAGCAGCGGCCGGAGGGAGAAGCCGCGTTTACGGATGAAGAGTACCGCAAGGTGCAGGCGCTTGACGGTAATTATTTGGTCAGCGATTCGATGACCCAGTTTCCGTACCAGCGCTTCGAAGTGAAGCTCGACCCGGCTGTGGATGCGACCGATGACGTCGAGCTGGTGTGGAAGGGCAAATCGCTGGAAGGCCGCAAGGTGACGATGTACGCCTGGAATCATAAAGAGGGACGCTGGTCCGTTATCGATCATCGCGTGGCCGGTACCGAAGATTTCACGCTTCAGGGTCATGTGCGGACGGAAGATTTTGCTCGCGAACAGACGATTAACGTCATGATCCAGGATGAAATTCCGAGCAGTCCGGAGCAGTACGACTATACCTTCGTGTGGATGTCGGATACGCAGTATTATTCGGAGAGCTATCCGCACATTTACCGCAAGGAAGTTGACTGGATCAAGGACAACAAAGAAGATTTGAAAATCAAGTACGTCTTTCATACGGGAGATATCGTCGACAAAAGTTATCAGGAGTACCAGTGGGTGAACGCCGACGGCGACATGAAGGTGCTGGACGAGGCGAACATTCCGTACGGCGTGCTTGCCGGAAACCATGACGTTAACCATAAGGACGAGGACTACACGAAATATTCGCAATATTTCGGGGAGGACCGTTTCAAAGACAAGCCGTATTACGGCGGCTCCTACAAAAACAACCGCGGCCACTACGATCTGATTTCGGCCGGGGGCAACGACTTCATAATGCTTTATATGGGCTGGGGCATTACGGACGAGGATTTGGTTTGGATGAACCAAGTGCTGGCCGACCATCCGGACCGGAAGGCGTTCCTGAACTTCCATGAATACCTGCTTGTGTCGGGCAACCGCAGCCCGATCGCCAACCGCATTTACGAGAAAGTGGTGCTGCCGAATCCGAACGTCATCGCGGTGCTCAGTGGTCATTACCATGACAGCGAGATGAAAGCGGACGAGATCGACGACAACGGCGACGGCACGGCGGATCGCACGGTGTATCAGATGCTTGCCGATTACCAGGGCGGCCCGGAAGGCGGACAAGGGTACATGCGTTTGCTCCATTTCGATACCAAGAACAACAAAATTATCGTCAACACGTACTCGCCGTACATGAACGATTACAATTTCTACGATACGGATCAGTATCCGGGAAAAGACGAATTCACGATTAACGTCGACCTTCAGCCAAAGCTGAAGCGCGTAGCTACCGACTATTTTGCGGTAAACGTCTATACCGACACGCTGGTCGGCAAAGCGAAGCAAACGGCTAGCGGCGCCATGGCGTCGGCGAATTGGAGCGGGCTGACGGCGAATAAGGAATATGAATGGTACGCCATAGCGGCAGACGGCTTCGACGGCTCCGCCCGTTCGGATATTTGGAGCTTCCGCAGCGGAAGCGGTAGTTCGAGCGGCGGTTCGAACGGAGGCACAGGCGGAGCAACGGATAGCGGCGCGAAGCAGCCGGATTCGAAGCCTTCGGACAAGGAAGCGGCGATTCGCGTGGACGACAAAGCGGAAATCGCCAAGCTGGACGGGGCGACGAACGGGCGGCATGTCATTAAGCTGGACGCGGAAGTTTCTGCGAATGCCAAAGCGCCGATCACCGTCGAAATCGGGACGTCCGTCCTGAAGCTGGCAGGAGAAAAATCCGTCGACGTCATCTTCCATGCAAACGGCCTATCGATTACGATTCCGGCTAACGCCATTCCGGCCGACAAGCTCGGAGCGGGAACGCTGACGCTGAGCATAGACGCGACGAGCGCGAATGCCCAGGCGCAAACGGATATCGCCAAAGCGGCAAGCCAAGATCCGTCATACCGCCCGACCGGCAGCTATATCGACCTGAAGCTGTTTGCCGGTTCCGAGCTCATTAGCGGCTTCGTCAAGAAAGTGACGGTCGAAATCGGGCTGAGCCAGGATACGCTAAGCGGGTTGAATCTTGATTATGCCGGAGTTTACTATGTGAACGGCGGTCAAGCGGAGTATGTCGGGGGCACGTTCGAAGGCAATAAAGCGATTTTCCAAACGAATCATTTCTCGACCTACGCGGTTATGGAATACGAGAAGCAATTTGCCGACATGGCGGGACAGTGGGCGGAAGGCTATGTCAAAAAGCTGGCGGCCAAGCATATTGCCCAAGGGATGACCGAGCAGGCGTTTGCGCCGAACGAAACGGTTACGCGGGCGCAGTTCGCGACTTTCCTGATGCGTGCGCTAGGTTACCCGCAGTCCCTTGCTTATGCCGGTGAATTCCAGGACGTGAAAGCCGGCAGCTATTACGCGGGATATGTGGCTGAAGCGGTGAAGCTTGGCATTATTCAGAAGGATACGGCATTCCGGCCGGATAGCGACGTCACCCGCGAGGAAGCGGTCGTTATGCTGATGCGCGCCTACGGGCAGCTCGTTCAGCATCCGGCAAATGCGAAAGGAACCGCCTTTGCGGATCAGTCCTCGATATCCGAATGGGCGAAAGAAGCTGTGAGCCTGGCAAAAGCGCTAGGCATTCTGGAGGGAAGAGAAGACGGGGCATTCGCGCCGAAAGCATCGTTAACGCGTGCCGAAACAGCCAAGCTGATCATCGAATTGCTGAAGCAAAAATAACGGATCCATAGCTTGCGGCCCGCAGAGCGTTTCTGCGGGCCGTTTTTGACGGATTGCCTTACATTTCCTTGCATTTTCGGACGGCAGTGGAATGTTTGCCTATAACGATAGTCGCCGCTTGATTTCGATTTGCGGCTTCGGCTAAGATGAACGTAACCACATTAACGGGGGAATTTTGATGTCTGCGTTGGTTCTTAACTAATTCAATTTCATAGGTTGGCGCGGTTTGATCCTGTTTGAAGCGAGACAACGGCTCCTTAGGAGCTGAGGCTGCAAAACGGTTGACGATGCGAATGGCGCGGCAAGGATTGTGTGCCGGCGATTTGAAAATGTTCCGTTTTACCTGCCCTTATTTGTCTATGTCCGATAACGTTCTGCGCCGACGGAAATTAGTTAAGAATAACGGTTCATGACGAAGCCCAGGATATGTCTATCGTGAGCTAGCCGTGCGTTCTTTGCGCACGGCTTTTTCTGTTTTCCGCGGGATAGTTGCGTCCTGCGGAGCGATTGACGTTCCCCCAAACAGGCAGAGGATGAATGCTGTTCATCTTTCTGTCTTTTTTGCGTTCCCCCAAAACTATATCCGTAGAGGAGCATGCAAAGTGAACGAAAATACGATGAAACGTTTGGAATACGACAAAATCAAAGAAAAGCTGGCCGATTACGCCATGTCTTACCTCGGAAAAGCTCATGTTTCGAATATGCACCCGCTCGGCGACATAAAGCGAATCGAGCGGATGCTGAACGAAACGGACGAGGCGCGAACGATCATCGACCACGGGGCAAGCGTGCCGATTCCTTCGCTGGAAGGCTTGGAGCCGGTTATGCAGCTGGTCGGCACCGGATATGTCCTGAGTGAAACCGAGCTTACGCATATAGCCCGGCTGGTCGAAAGCACGGGACAGCTTATGAGGTTTATGGAGAAGCGGGAACCGGTCGCGCCGACGGTGAGCGGCTACGCCAAGTCGCTCCATGAGCTGAAAGGGCTGCGGCAGGAAATCGAGCGGTGCGTCCGTCATGGGCGTGTCGATGATCATGCCAGCAAAGAATTGGCCAAAATCCGCAGCAAAATCGCGATCGCCGAGGAGCGGATCAAGAAAAAGCTGGAAAGCGCGATGAACAAGTACCGCTCCTATTTGCAGGAAACCGTCGTGAGCATGCGGAACGGCCGTTACGTGCTGGCGGTCAAGAAGGAGCATCGCAGACAGGTGGCGGGTACCGTCCTGGACGAATCGGCCAGCGGGCAGACGGTGTTCATGCAGCTGCACGACATCGCCGGCCAGCAGCTGGAGCTGGCGGAGCTCCGCGCCGAGGAGGCGGTGGAGGAGGGCAAAGTGCTCGGCATGCTGACGGGCCTGGTGGAGGATAGCAAGCATGAGCTGGAGGTCAATCTGGAGACGATCGGCCACTACGACTTCCTGTTCGCCAAAGCCAAGCTGGCCAAGACGTACGAAGGACGCAAGGTAGCGCTTAATACGGAGGGACGCATCGCGATCAGAAGCGGAAGACACCCGCTGCTCGGCAGCAAGAGCGTGCCGCTCGATTTCAGGATCGGCGGCGCCTACCGGTCGTTAATCATCACCGGACCGAATACCGGCGGCAAGACGGTCAGCTTGAAAACGATCGGCCTGCTGACGTTGATGGCGCAGTCCGGGCTGCTCGTTCCCGTCGGAGAGAACAGCAAGCTGGCGATTTATACGAACGTGGCAGCCGATATCGGCGACGGGCAAAGTATCGAACAGTCGCTGAGCACGTTTTCGTCGCATATCCGCAATGTGATCGATATTTTGAAGACGGCCGGTCCGTCCACGCTCGTGCTGCTCGACGAGCTCGCGACGGGCACCGATCCGGGCGAAGGCGTCGGATTGTCGATCGCCGTGCTGGAGGAGCTGCACCGGCGCGGGACGACGGTCGTGGCGACGACGCATTATAACGAGATCAAAAATTTCGCGGGACGCACGCCGGGTTTTCAGAACGCGCGAATGGAATTCGACACCGAAACGCTGCAGCCCTTGTACCGGCTGCGGATCGGCGAGGCGGGACAAAGCTACGCCTTCTTCATCGCGCAGAAGCTCGGCATGCCGGAAGCGATCGTCGAACGCTCGCGGCAGATTGCGGACGGCCGGCGGCTGCGAAAAGGGATGCGGATGACGCGCTGCAGCCGTTTGGCGCGGGCGGGAAGCCGGAGGGGGATGAGGCCGACTCGGCCGCAGGCGAGCACGCTATCCTCTCGGACGATGAGCAGGAGGACGGCGAAGCCGGGGAAGGAAGCGCCGAATCGGCGAAAGAAACAGAAACAGAAGCAGGAACCGGAGCTGTAGCCGGAGCTGAGAAAAGCCCCGCTGAACAAGAGTCGCCTGCCGGCAACCGGCCTCTCCGGAAGGGCGACTGCGTCTGGATCCATTCGCTCGGCCGAACGGGCATCGTCTGCGAGCTGCCCGACGCGCGCGGCAATGTGACCTTGCTCGTGCAGAAGCAGCAGGTCAAAGCGAACGTCAAGCGGCTGTCCCTTTACATCGAGAGCAGCAAGCTGTATCCGGGCGAAGATTACGACATGGACATCGTCTTCGAATCGAAGGATGTCCGCAAGAAGCGCAAGTTGCTAAGCCGCAAGCATGTGGAAGGGCTGACGATCGAGAAGCCCGGCGGCAATTAACTCCATCGTAAAGAGGAAAAGAAATTTTTATAGGTACCCGGCAGGATTTAACGGCTCTTTTCGTGAATTGGTATAGCTGTAAGGACATGGGACTGGAGTCCCGTGTCCGGCAATGTCATGTTCACGCGGGAGTCGATCATCGTCCATGAAAGCATCCGTCTTCGAAGCGCCCTTACAAGCCTTCTTGCAAAAATTTGCGGCCGACCGGGAGGAATACGTCAAAGTATTTCTCCTGTTCGGTTATTTGTTCTGCGTCGTATCGGCCTCGACGATCGGCAGAACCGCTGCGGATACCTTGTTTTTGAGCCATTTTGACGCATCGCGGCTGTCCTTCATGTATTTGCCGCAGTCGGCCGCGCTGCTGCTTGCGGGAGTCTTGTATCAGAGGTTCTGCTCCAAGCTGCGTCCGGACCGGCTGAATGTGTCCGTGATCGCTTCGGTATCGGTTCTTGTCGTCGTGACGAGGCTGCTGGCGGGTTTCGGCTTCCAATGGATATATCCGGCTATGTACATCGGGTACGATGTGTTCAATTTTCTCATGATCGTCTGCTTCTGGCAGTTTGCGACGTCCGTCATGGACCAGCGCAAGGCGAAACGGATGATCGGACTCGTCGGAAGCGGCGGGATCGTCGGCGGCATCGTCAGCGGCTTCGGCCTGAAGGCGCTCGTTCATCCGCTCGGGACCCTGAATCTTATATTCGTGTATGCCGCGCTCCAACTGCTCTGCCTAGTCTGGGTGCGCTTGCTCGTGAAGCGGCTTTCCGATCCGGCTGCGGCTTTCGCCGCGGGGGCGAAGCCGAGAGCCCCGGGACAGGCGGGGAGCAAACGGAAACGGGAAGAGACGGGCGGTTTGTTTCGCAGCGCACCGCATCTTAAATATGTCGCAGTCATCGCAGCAACCGTCGTGCTGTCGCTGACGATCATCGATTACCAGTTCAAGGTCGTCATGCGCGGCACGCTGCAAAATGAAGCGTTGGCCGGATTTATGGGCAATTTTTACGGGATATCCGGTATTTTAGCCCTACTCGTGCAGTTGTTCGTCTCCGGTAAAATCATTTCCAGGTTCGGTGTGATGACCGCTTTGCTCCTCTTTCCCGCCGTTCTGTTTGCGGGAGCCTCCGCATTCCTGTTCCTTCCTGCATTGGCCGTTGCCGCGGCCGTCAAGGGAAGCGACAAAGTGGTGGGAGACACCGTTTATTCATCGGTCAGCCAGCTCGTGATGTTCCCGGTTTCACCGGAGCATCGCAGCCGGGCCAAAGGCTTTCTGGACGGCATCGTCCGTAACGGGGCGAAAGGGATCGCAGGCGTCAGCTTGATGATCCTGCCTCCGTTTCTGCAGATTCACCAGTTCAGCTTCATCGTGCTGGGCTTGCTCGCGCTTTGTATCGCTGCTGCGGTTAAGGTCAAGCAACCGTATATGCAGACGCTGCTTTCTTCGCTCCAAACGAGGGAGCTCGATTTTCAGGAGACGGGCGTCGATCTGATGGATGCCGCCAGCCGTAAAGTGCTGACCGATGCGCTGCAGAGTCCGGATCCCATTCAAGCGGCGTATGCGTTAAAAATATTGCAAAGCATCCATGCGTTCGATTTGACGCCTTACGTACCGGGTCTGCTGCGTCATCCGGCGGCCGAGGTTCGCGTAGAGGGCTTAAAATGGATTCAGCGGCACGTGCCGCAGGGGATGGAACCGCATATTGAAGCGGTATGGCAGTCGTTCGATACCGGCGTCAAACCGTACGCCGTACTTGCTATGGCGGCGTACGCCGACGCGGAAAATTTGGAAAGGATCGCCGGCCTGTTGGAAGAGCGGGACGTGAAGGTGAAAGCGGCGGCAATCGCCGGACTAATCAAATATTACGGCATCGAGGGCATGTTCCGCGCTGTCGGGCCGTTTCGCTCCATGTTGGAAAGCGAGCGGGAGAAGGAGCGGATCGAGGTTGCGCTTATTTTCGGCCAAATCGGCATTGCCGGCTTCTATAAGCCTCTCCTCTCGCTTCTGGAGGACCGCTCTCCTCACGTGAGGAATGCCGCGCTGGAATCGGCCGGCTTGCTGCAAGTTCCGGAGCTGGTTCCGGCGATCGTCCCTATGCTGAAGCCGAGCGAAACGCGCGAGCAGGCTGCGCATGCGCTAGCCGGCTATGACGAGAATAAGCTGCTTCCGCTTCTGGAGCCTTATTTCCCGTCGAATGACGAGACGGCCGCTGTCGAGCAAACGGAAGGGGCTGCCGCCCATTTGCCGGGCGTACTGGAGCGTGTCGGGACGCTGCGCGCCTTCGAGCTGTTGATCGGCCGCTACGAACAGGCATCGGCAGACTTGCGTTCCGTCTTTTTAAGCGCCTTGGCGCGCATGTTCCGCCGAGTGAACGGGATCGACCGGGGAGCCGTCGAGCGGCTCGTCCTGCACGAGGCTGACTTGTTTGCCCACTACGCCGAGCAGGGCGAAGGCTTGCAAGGGATAGAAGGGCTTCGTTACGCGAATGAGACGATTCAAACGATCCGCACGCAAACGGTTCGCCGCGCCTTCCAATTGCTCGCGCTTCTCTACGATTCGAAAACCGTTCAAGCCGTTTATGCCGGCTGGGAGGAAGGAGATGCCCGCAGGCAGGCGAATGCGGCCGAAGTGGCGGATCAGCTGCTGCAGGGCGCCGTTCGAACGGAGGTTCTTAAAATGATGGCCTTCGTGCCTGCAGCAGCGCACCAGCCGCCAGCCAAGGCTGTCGATAGCCGCCTGGTCCGGCTGTATGAGCGGGACGGCGAATGGCTGCGAGCGTGCATCGCATACGGCGTTTACGTCTCGCCCGGCAGCGGCGCCTGGCCGGAGATAGCCAAGCGTGTGGAACGGCTGCCGCAAGGAAGCCGGGAGCGGATATGCGAGCAGGTCGAGCAGGTGGTTCTTCTGCGGAATATAGGCATTTTTGCCGGCTTGCAGGGGAAGGATTTGTCGGTCATCGCGTCTTATTTGCAGCAGGTGGATGTGTTAGCGGGAGAAGCCGTCATCCGCGAAATGGAGGAAGGCAGCTCGCTGTATGTGATCCGGGAAGGGAGAGCGGTCGTTTCCAAGGGAGGAACGGCGCTTGGGGCGCTGCAAACCGGCGATTGCTTCGGCGAAATGGCGGTACTGACGCAGAGCGTCCGGACGGCTACCGTACACGCCGAATCGAATTTACGGCTCTGGCGGCTGGAATCCGAAGCGTTCTACGAAATGGCCTTCGACAAGACGGAAATTGCGCTTGAGCTCATGCGGCTCCTATCGCAAAGGCTGCGCAGCGTCAATCAGAAATACGGACGAACGCTAAGCGCCGATATGCCCGGTTATACGGCCGACGGCTCCTATGCGGCAGCCGCAAGGGAGGAAGGGATGGGTGAAGGCGCGAACGCCGGCAACCGCGAACGGCCGACCGGACAAGAAGAGCCGGTGCAAACGAATAGCGGGATATTGCTGCGGCGCATGCTCGTCCTGCAAAAGATCGATCTGTTCGCCCATGCATCGCAGGAAGACGTCATTCGTCTGGCGCATATGGTAGACGAGACGGTGTACGAGTCGGGCGAAACCATTTGCGCCGCGGGCGACGAAGGCGATGCGCTGTTCGGCATTATCGAAGGCGGCGTCCGCGTGCACCGCGGGGAGGAAACGCTCGCGATGCTGGAGGTCGGCGCTTGCTTCGGCGAAATGGCGATCATCGACGACGAGCCGCGTTCCGCCGACTGTACGGCCGAAGGCCGGACGGTATTGCTGAAGCTCACGAAGGAGCAAGTGCTGGGTTTCTGCTTCCGCCATACCGGCGTGCTGAGAAGCATGATGCGCGTACTGGCCGAGCGGCTCAAGGATACGCAGTCGCGCGGCTGAAAGGATCAAAGACCGCCGAAGCGAAGGGGGATCTCCCGCCGCCTCGGCGGTTTTTCCATGTGAAACCCAATCCGCCGTAAATCTGCAGCGAGTGCTTTTCAGGCCGCTTGGCTAAGGGAGACGGCGGATTCTAGAAGTTGTAAGGGCCTGACGCCTTATAGTAGACTGAAAATCACGAAGCACGCTAAGGGGGAAATGAGATGTCCACCATACTTATCAGCAATGTGTTCATAGCCGAAAAAGACCGTACGGCTGAAGCAAGCATACTCGTACGTGACGGACGTATCCGATCCGTGCATATAGGTTCCGATTCGAAGGTTGCGGCGGCGGATGCGGATTCCTTCCTTGACGGCGGAGGTCGACTGCTCATTCCCGGCATGATCGACGTTCACATTCACGGAGCCGACGGCTTTGACATGATGGACGGCACGGTCCGCAGCGTGGAGGCCGTTTCGGAAGCTTGCGCCAGAACGGGCTGCACCTCGTTTCTTGCGACTTCCGTTTCTTCCTCGCTCGAGGATCTGCTTGCCATGATCGGGAACGTAAGCCGTGTCGCCGGCAAAGAACCGGGCGCGCTCATCGCGGGTCTGCATCTGGAAGGCCCGTACTTGAACGTAAAACGCAAGGGTATGCAGAACGAACGGCATTTGCGCCATCCCGACCGCGAAGAAATGGAACGCATCCTCCAGCAAGCCGGTCCGCTAGTCAAAATGGTCACCTTGGCTCCGGAGCTGCCAGGAGGGCTCGACCTGATCCGGATGCTCGCGGAGCGCGGCATTATCGCGGCCGTAGCTCATACGGACGCGACTTACGAGGAGGCGAAGGAAGCTTTCCGCACGGGGGCGAGTCACGTTACGCATTGCTGCAACGGCATGCGCCCGATCCATCATCGCGATCCCGGGCTGGTCGTAGCCGCCTTCGAGGAGCCTCATGTCAGCGTGCAAGCGATCGTCGACGACGTTCATTTGCACCCCGCCATGGTTCGCCTGCTCTATAGGGAGAAGGGCGCAGAGCGGATGGTGCTCATTACGGATGCGCTTCAGGCCATGGGCATGGGCGACGGCGAATACCGTTTCGGCGGGCATGACGTCCGCGTCTCCGGGGGCGTCGCGACGCTGAAAGACGGTACGCTGGCTTCGAGCACGGTGACGATGAACGAAGCGCTCGCCAAAGCGGTGAAAGCGGGCATTCCCCTGCACGATGCCGTTCGAATGGCGACGGAAACGCCTGCCGAGGTGCTGGGCCTTGCGAATAAAGGAAAGCTGGCACCGGGAGCGGATGCGGATCTTGTGCTGCTGAACGAACGATTCGAGGTCGTTTGGACGATGATCGGAGGAAGAATCGCGTTTGCGCGATAATTCGTATGCCGGGAAGCGGCGCATCCGCTTCATGACGCATTATTTGGCGCTCATGAAAGGAAGCGTGCTTCTCGTCCGAATGCCGCATGTTTTCTTTGCACGATCTTGCAATTTGGGTGTATAGTGGAACAAGGAACTCGGTATGCCGCCAACAAACCGGTCCGTATTTCAATAGCCACTGGGAGGTTTTACGAAATGACTGAACTGAAGATGAAAATTCTTGACCTACTCAAGGAAGACGCACGCAGAAGCGCGGATCTGATCGCGACGATGCTGGGCGTGGATCGAGCGGAAGCGGCGGCGGCGATAGCGGAACTCGAACAAGATCACGTCATTGTCAAATATGCGACGGTTGTAAACCAAAGCAAGGTGGACGACGAGAAAGTAACCGCTCTGATCGAAGTGCAAATTACGCCGGAACGCGGACGCGGCTTCGACGCGATTGCGGAACGCGTTTATTTATATCCGGAAGTGAAATCGGTCTATCTGATGTCAGGCGCGTACGACCTGCTCGTCGAAGTGGAAGGCAGAACGTTGAAGGAGGTCGCTTCGTTCGTTTCCAACAAGCTGTCTCCGATCGATCGCGTTCTTTCTACCAAAACGCACTTTATTCTCAAAAAATATAAGCAAGACGGCATCATCTTCGAGGATCACGAAGAAGATCACCGGATGCTCATCACGCCGTAGGGGGGATAAAGGGCCATGGAAAAAACGAAAACCATGCAGGATTACTTATCCCCGCTCGTTCGCGACATTCCGCCTTCGGGGATCCGGAAATATTTCGACTTGGCCAGCGGCAGCAAGGATATCATAACCCTTGGCGTCGGCGAGCCCGATTTCGCAACGCCATGGCACGTCCGCGAGGCGGCGGTTTATTCGCTCGAACGCGGCATGACCAAATACACGTCGAACGCCGGGATGATCGAGCTGCGCGAAGAAATTTGCGGATATTTGAATAATAGCTTCAATGTGGCATACGACCCTGCAAGCGAAGTCATCGTCACGGTCGGCGGCAGCGAAGCGATCGACCTGGCGCTTCGCGCGCTCATCGAGCCTGGCGACGAAATTTTGATTCCCGAGCCGTGCTTCGTGGCGTACTCGCCGATTACGGCGATCAGCGGCGGCGTGCCCGTCGGCATCGAAACGTTCGCCAAGGACGGCTTCAAGCTGACGCCGGAGCTGCTGAAGGCGCATATTACGCCGCGCTCCAAAGTGCTGCTTCTCAGCTACCCGAGCAATCCGACCGGCGGCATCATGACGTACGAGGATATGCTGCCGATCGCGAAGCTGGTCGAGGAGAACGACCTGATCGTCATCTCCGACGAAATATACGCCGAGCTTACTTACGGCCACAAACACGTAAGCTTCGCGGCGATGCCGGGCATGAGAGACCGGACGATACTCGTCAGCGGCTTCGCCAAGGCGTTCGCGATGACGGGCTGGCGTCTCGGCTATGCATGCGGACACCGGGACATCCTGTCGGCCATGCTGAAAATTCATCAATACACGGTCATGTGCGCTCCCGCCATGGCGCAGGTGGCAGCTCTCGAGGCTTTGCGCAACGGCAGAGAAGAGAAAGACCGGATGATGGAGTCTTACAACCAGCGCCGCAGGCTTGTGGTCAAGGGCTTTCGCGACATCGGACTCGAGTGTCATGAACCGGAAGGCGCCTTCTATGCGTTTCCTTCGATCGAATCGACGGGCCTCAGCTCGGACGAATTCGCCCAGCGCCTCATTTTCGAAGCGAAGGTAGCGGTCGTACCCGGACATGTTTTCGGCCGCGGCGGCGAAGGCTTTATCCGCTGCTCGTATGCGTCTTCGGTCAGCCAGCTGACGGAAGCGATCGACAGAATGGGTAATTTTTTGAGGAGGTTGGGCTCGTAATCACGATAGCGCGCAATCGTATCTGCACTTTATAAGAATCATCAAAGACCTGACATCGCCCCCGAAGGGCAGTCAGGTCTTTTTTAATGGATGTGAGAATAAGTAAAAAATAACATTTATCAACAAATATCTACTTGAAATTTTTCGTATAATTGGCTTTTTGACTCATATTCTGGCATTAATTCCGGGAAAATGATAGAATAGTCATAGGACAAGCTAAATTCACATCGAACTTTTGATGGAACTGACGGAATTACGGTTTGCTCGCTCTGTACAAAGTGATTAGGGAGGGGATTGCGATGGCTTTGGTCCAGCATTACGTTACAGGTTCCAAGTATGTTCCTCTCATCCGCGAGAATGACCCTCAGCCGCCCAGCTTGTACAGCAATGCCGCCAAACGAACGCATGAAGCGCTCTTGGAAGAGGAGCTCGACTATCTTCGCCGACAGCTCGAGAAGATGATCCGCCAGGAAAACTCGCTTACGTCCGATGCCGTTGTTGAAATGAGCAGAATGCTTGATAGAAAGATCAACGAGTACAACCAATATATAACGAACATGCGCACGAAGAAAGCCGAATAGGCATAACCGAGAGCCCGCCGCGAGGAAGGGCTTTTTTATTTGCGCAGTCTGCAGCGGTCGCGGCGCACAGGCCGGAATCCTTTCCCCGGAACGTTTGCTATTATTATGCCGGATTATGAACCTGCGGCCGTTCCGGTACGTATGAATAGGTGCCGGGAAGCCAATGCGGGAAGGCTTAGATTGATTGGCGGCAGAAAGCGGTTTTATGCTATTCTAGAGGTACGGAAATTGAGGAGAAGGAGAGCTAACAGAGATGAGAAAGAAATGGCTGACGGGGTTTATGCTGCTTGCCGTTTTGGTTGTGGCGCTTGCCGGGTGCGGCGGCCCTAAGGCGGATGTGATCGTTTTCGTGATGACCAACAACGTGCCGATCGACGGAGATAAAATGGCGGAGGATTTGAAGGCGAAGGTAGGCGAAACGCCGACGACCGACGTTCTGACAAGCCCGATGTTCTCGATGGACAAGCTGTTTGTCGAACTGGCTGCCGGAGACAGCGATCTGTTCGTCGTTCCGAAGGAGCAGTATGAAGCCTTTGCGAAGCAAGGCGGACTTGTGATTCTGGACGAGCTGTTCAAGCCGGAGGACTATCCGGGGGGCGTCGTTGAAGCGCCGGTCGATACGGGCAGCAAGGAGAAGAATCAGGAGCCGAAGCTCGAAAAGCATCTGTATGGCATCCCGATGAACGAGACGAAGTGGTTGAAAGACAGCGGTTACCGCGGCAAGGAAGAAATGTATGCGTTCGTCCACCCTCGTTCGAAGCAAGTTGAGGAGACGAAGGATATTTTGAAAAAACTGTCCGAGAAATAAAGGCCGGAACGTACCCGAAATCCTTGCGGCATGCGAGGAAGCTTAGCGTTTGGGCGGCCTATTCATGAAACAAGCTGTGAAAATAATCGTTGTCACCCACCGGGAAGTGTCCTATAATCGGGGATGAAGATTGGACGCTTGAAAAGCAGTTGAATAGCGATTGTCGCCGATAGGTGCGCAGCAGCCGCATGGTTGCCGCGTTAAAAGGGAAGCCGGTGTAAGTCCGGCACGGTCCCGCCACTGTAATACGGGGACGCCTCACGACGCCACTGTTCGTAACGAATGGGAAGGCGAGGCTGTCAGCAAACCCGTAAGTCAGGAGACCTGCCTATTGGAGCTAGCTTGCGAAATCCTTCGAGGAAAAGGATCCGGCTTAACGGAAAGTCGCTCATGGCTTCAGCAATACGCCATGCCAGTAACTTTATCCCTGTTTTGTCGTTCCCTCTGTCCTGCCGGATGGAGGGTTTTTCGTTTATATGCTCATGAACGTTCGCGCGCATTCAAACGCTTGTCAGGCTCCTCTCGCAATCTAGGAAGCAGAGAAGGGGAGAAATGGCGACATGCAAGAGAATACTCGGGTAACTAAGCAGCAAGAAAACCGCAAACAAGAACGCAAGGGTTGGAATTTCGGAAAAGCCGCCATGACCGTTATGCTTTCCGTCGTTTTGGCGCTGAGCCTGTTCGGCTGCGGCAGCAAGGAAGAGGCCAAAGGGCAGGTCAGCTCGCCAGGCAAGTCCGAAGGAACGTCGCAAAGCCCGTCGCCTAGCGCATCCGTGAAGCCGGCTGCCGCTCAAACGAAATATCCGCTAACGATTAAGGATGCCACGGGAACGGAAGTAACGTTCGAGAAGGCGCCCGAGAAAATCGTTTCGCTCGCGCCGAGCGAAACGGAGGTTCTCTTTTCGGTGGGAGCGGGAGATAAGCTGATCGGCGTCGATAAATTCAGCAACTATCCGGAGCAAGCGAAATCGAAGCCGCAGGTCGGCGACACGAACACGAACCTGGAAACGCTGATCGGCATGGCGCCGGACGTCGTATTCGCGAACTCGATCAACAAGAAGGTCGTGGAGAAAATCCGCGAGCTGAAAATTAAAGTGTTCATGGCCGATCCGAAAACGCTCGACCAAACGATCGCACACATCGAAGAAATCGGCACGATTATGAACAAGCAGGATGAAGCGAAGAAAACGGCGGATAAAATGCGCACCGACAAGCAGAAAATCGTCGATGCCGTAAAAAATGCTCCTAAGAAACGGATTTACATGGAATTTAATCCGGGCTGGACGGTCGGCGACGGCGAGTTTATGGATGAGCTCGTGAAGCTGGCGGGCGGCGAGAACGTAGGCGCAGGCAAATCGGGCTGGTACAAAATCGATTCCGAAGCCATCATCAAGAAAAATCCGGAGATTATCGTATATTCGTCCGGCGGCAACGTGAAGGATACGGTGCTGGAAAGCATTAAGAACCGTCCGGGCTGGGATCAGGTCGACGGCGTCAAAAACAAGAAGCTCGTTCCGATCAATGAAGATATCGTTAGCCGCGTTGGCCCTCGTTTGACGGACGCGCTGCTCGAAATTGCTAAAGCCGCACACCCGGATCTGGTGAAATAACGGTTGGTGAAAAGATGAAAAGAAAGCTGTTTATTTACGGAGGAGCCGCTATTGCGCTCCTCTTGTTTTCCATAGTGGTCAGTTTATCGCTTGGTTCCGCCAACTTGCCCGTAGCCGAGGTGTGGCGTATTTTGCTTCATAAAATTCCCGGCCTGAGCGGGCTGGTGACCCCCGACTGGCAAGCGAGCAGCGAAACGATCATCTTGAAGGTCAGACTGCCGCGGTTAGCGCTCGCCTTCGTTGTTGGCGCAGCGTTGGCCGTTGCGGGAGCCGGCTTTCAGGGCGTGCTTCGCAATCCGCTGGCCGATCCGTATACGCTGGGGGTGGCCACAGGCGCTTCAGTCGGCGCTTCGGTCATTATATTGACAGGAATGCAAACCGCCATGGGACAGTGGACGATACCGCTAGTGGCTTTCGTAACCGGTATGCTTACGCTTATTGTCGTGTTCAGGCTTGCCGGTACGCAAGGAGTCATGCGGCTGGAAACGCTTATTTTGTCGGGCGTCGTCGTGCAGGCGTTTCTCGGGGCTTTCGTTTCGTTCATGGTAACGTTATCCAAAAGCGTCGTGAATGAGATCTTATTCTGGCAAATGGGCAGCGTGGCGATGCGAGGCTGGTCGTATTCCGGCATCGTGCTGCCTTACTTGGTCGTGGGTACGGCGATCCTGCTCTATTTCGGACGTTCGCTGAACTTGCTGGCGCTGGGGGAACGGCAGGCGGCGCATCTGGGAGTCAACGTTTCGCGAACCCGGCTGGTCGTGCTGGTCGTTTCTACGCTGATGACGGCGGCAGCCGTTTCCGTTTCGGGCGTCGTCGCTTTCGTCGGCTTGGTGATTCCACATCTCGTCCGGCTGATCGTCGGACCCGATTACCGGCTGATCATTCCGCTTTCCACAATCGTAGGCTCCGTCTATTTAATATGGGCCGATACGCTGGCGCGTCTCGTGCTCAGTCCGAAGGACATTCCGCTCGGGATCGTGACGGCGCTGCTCGGCGCTCCGTTCTTCGCCTACTTGCTCAGCAGGCAGAAAAAACGGTTAAGCGGATAAGCAGGATACGAAAGGAGGGGAACCGATGATTACGTTTCGCGAGGTGTGTAAATCGTTCGGAGGCCGTTTAGTGCTTGCCGGCGTTAGCTTCGAGGCGAAGCAGGGAGAGATGCTCGGCATTATCGGACCGAACGGCGGCGGCAAATCGACGCTTCTTCGTATCATGTCCGGAGTCGATGAAGTGACGGCGGGCGAGGCGGAGCTGGATGGAAAGCCGGTAGGGCGATACAGCCGCAAGGAATTGGCGCGCTGGCTTGCCGTGCTGCAGCAGGACGCGCTACCGCCGGTAGGATTTACCGTTCGCGAGGTGGTGGAGATGGGGCGCTATCCGTTTCAAAACTGGCTGGGCGAGGACGAGCGCGACGCTGCGGAATCGATCGATCAGATCATAGAGCGGCTGGGGTTGTCCGCGCTGGCGGAGAGAACCCTCGAGCATTTGAGCGGCGGGGAGAGACAGCGGGTGGCGCTAGGCAAAGCGATGGCGCAGGAGCCGAAGCTGCTGCTGCTCGACGAGCCGACGACGTATCTCGATATCGGATATCAGGTGCAAATGATGGACTATATCCGCAGCTGGCAAAAGACGACGGGTTTAACCGTAATTGCCGTGCTGCACGACCTGAACGTGGCGGCGCAATATTGCGACCGTCTGCTGGTCTTGCACGAAGGTGCGGTGGCCGCTCTGGGAGCTCCCGCCGAAGTGCTGGACGCTCCGCTCATCGCCCGCGTGTATGGGACGGAGCCGCTGATCGTGCCGCATCCGGTAAGCGGCGTACCGCAAATTTTGCTGCAATCGAAGCTAATGGCTTAAAATAGAAGCGGGACTATGCTAGAATGTCTTGTCTGCCTGATTCAAGTTGATCGGGAACGTCTATTCGCCCCGTTGACGACAGTAACGTAATGGTTCTCGCGGGGAGTAGCTTGGAGGTATCGATGATGAATATAGAAGAAATGATTGCCCGAATCCGCCCGCTAGACGAGCAGGCGATGGCTGAAGCAGCGAAGCATGCGGATCAATTGACGAAGCCTCCGGGAAGCCTCGGGAGGCTGGAGGCGGTAGCCCGTCAGGCTGCAGGCATTACGGGAGAGAAAATTCCCGCGCTCGATCGTAAAGCGGTCATTGTTATGGCGGGGGATCACGGCGTTTGCGAGGAGGGCGTCAGCGCGTTTCCGGCAGAGGTGACGGGGCTGATGATGATGAATTTCCTGAATGGCGGCGCCGCCGTTAACGTGTTTGCGAGACATGCGGGGGCGGATGTGGTGTGCGTCGACGTGGGCGTCAACGCGGACGTGGAGCATCCACAGCTCGTCTCTAAGAAAGTAAGGCGCGGAACGGCCAATATGGCGCAGGGACCGGCCATGTCGCGGGAAGAGGCGCTGCAGGCGATTCAAGCCGGCTGCGATATTGTCGGCGGATTGGCTGACGAAGGCTATCGCCTATTCGCCACGGGCGAAATGGGCATCGGCAACACGACGCCAAGCTCGGCTATTTTGAGCGTGCTTGCGGGCACGGACGTAGCCGTAGCCGTCGGCAGGGGAACCGGAATCGACGACAAGCGCTGGAATCACAAGCAGGATGTAGTACGCCGGGCTATCGCCGTCAATTCGCCGGACGCAAGCGACCCGCTTGACGTTCTGGCCAAAGTCGGCGGCCTCGAAATCGCCGGGCTTGTCGGCGTTATTCTGGGCGCGGCGGCCAGACGCTGTCCGGTCGTCATCGACGGTTTTATTTCTACGGCGGCCGCGCTAGTGGCAACCCGTCTTGCGCCGCAATCGGCGGCGTACATGATTCCTTCGCATTTGTCGAACGAGCAGGGGCATGCGGCTGCTCTTGAAGCCATCGGTCTTGCCCCGATGATCCAGTTGGATATGCGGCTAGGCGAAGGCACGGGTGCGGCCTTATGCTTTCTTTTGGTGGAAGCGGCTTTGAAAATGATGCGCGAAATGGCAACGTTCGAAAGCGCCGGCATTCCGGGGGCATAAGCGTTGCGGCGAAAAGTCGGGAATTGCCGGGAGGTTTACCTATGCTTGTTTTAATAACGGGAGGCGCGCGCAGCGGCAAAAGCTCGTTTGCGGAGCGCTATGCCGCTCATCTGGGCTCCACAGGCACCTACATTGCAACCTGCCAGCTGTATGACGACGAGATGCGGGACAGGGTGAACATGCATAAGCAGGACCGCGAGGCGAGCGGCTTTCCTTGGACGACGCTGGAGGAGCCTTACGAGCTGCCGGCATTGCTTGACGAGCTGAGCGCCGGCGTCTCCGGAGCGTCTCCGATTGTGCTTGTGGATTGCTTGACGCTTTGGTTGTCCAATTGGCTGCTGTCCGAGGAGAACGAATCCAAGGCCGAGACGACTGCCGCGAAAATGAGGGAGCTCGTTGACGCAGCCGGACGTTTTGACGGGATTTTGCTTATGGTAACGAATGAGGTAGGGAGCGGGATCGTGCCCGAGTACAAGCTTGGCCGGGTGTTTCGGGATTTGGCCGGGCAGTTGAACCGCCGGCTCGCCGAGGTAAGCGATCAAGTGTTCTTGGTCACAGCCGGTATTCCTTTGGAAATCAAAAGCCGGGCGTTCACGTTCGGGTGATCGTCAGTTAAGCAAGCGGATTTATCGAACAAAATGGGGAGTGGCGGCGTGTGCTGTTGTTTGGATGGAATGAAATCGTATGGATGACGGCAGCCGCCATCGCGATCGATTGGCTCGTTGGCGATCCTCGCTGGCCGACGCATCCGGTCATTTGGATCGGCAGGCTGATCAAATGGCTGGAGAAGCGGCTGCGGCGAAGCTCTTCGGACGAAGCCGATATGCCCCCATCCGTCCTTCGCCGGAAAGGCGTCGTTCTTACGGCAACAACCGTAATAGGCTCCGGGGCCGCGATGTGGCTGCTCGTTTGGCTGGGCACTTTGCTGCATCCATGGGCCGGTTACGCGATCAATACCTGGTTTATCTCCACGACGATCGCCATTAAGGGACTGAAAGATGCCGCCTATTTGGTCTATCGCCCGCTGAAGGAAAATCGTCTGGAGGAAGCGCGCAAGTACGTCGGCTATATCGTCGGACGGGATACGGAGAAGCTCGACGAACCGGAAATTACGCGCGCCGCCGTCGAGACGGTTGCGGAAAACATCGTCGACGCCGTCGTATCTCCTTTATGCTTCGCCTTGCTGGGCGGGGCACCGCTGGCGATGGCCTACCGGGCGGCGAATACGCTCGATTCGATGGTCGGGTACAAAAACGACAAATACCGCTACTTCGGCTGGTGTTCCGCCAGGCTGGACGACGTTCTCAACTGGCTGCCCGCCCGTCTTACCGGCGTTTTGCTTACGGTAACGGCCTTTTTTGCGCCCAGGTTAAGTTCCGGACGTGCGTGGCGGGCCGTTCGCACGTTTGCGCGCCAGCATCCGAGCCCGAACAGCGGCATCCCGGAATCCGCGGTTGCCGGGGCGTTAGGCATCGAGCTGGGCGGTCTCAATGTTTACGGCGGCGTCGTCAGCGACCGCGCCCGTATGGGCTGGCCGCTCACGCAGCTGAACCGCGGGCATATCGTCATGACGGTACGGCTTCTGTACGGAGTCAGCTTTTTGTTTATGGGGGGATTGTTGTGCGCGCTGCTGCTCGGATAAAACAATGGCTGCACGCAGCGATCGCTGCCTTTCAGCTGCTGACGAGGCTGCCGCTGCCGATCGCGATCGATTATACGGATGCGGTGTTCCGGCGAAGCGTCGTTTTTTATCCGTTTGTCGGGGCGGTACTCGGATTGCTGCTGGCTGCCGCGGGAACGGGACTTCCTTATGCGCTGCCGGCTTTCCCTGCGGCGGTGCTGCTGCTCGGCATGTGGATCTACGCGACGGGAGCGCTTCATCTGGACGGTTTGATGGATACGGCGGACGGCCTATTCAGCAACCGCTCACGCGAGCAGATGCTGGAGATTATGAAAGACAGCCGCGTCGGCGCAATGGGCGTTGTGGCGGGCGTTTTCGTGCTGCTTCTGAAGCTTTCCCTGCTCGCGGCTCTGCTTGACGGAGATTGGAGACAGGCCGCGCCCTATATATGCTGCGTTCCTTTGTGGAGCCGCGCTTTCCTTGTCGTTTCGATACGATGCTGGCCTTACGCTCGCCAAGGATCGGGCATGGGCTCCTATTATCGGGGCGTGGGGACAAGACATACGGTTGCGGCGCTGCTGGTCGCAGCGGTTCTGACATTCGTCTTCTCTATCGCGGCACAGAGCATGGATACAGCGGCATCGACATGGACAGCGGCGGCTGCGGCTGCGGGGCTCGTCACGCTCGGGTTCGCACTGGTCAGCTTTGCATTCGGCACGCTGCTGAACGGAAGGATGTCCGCCAAGCTGGGCGGGCTGACAGGCGATACGTACGGTGCGGTTAACGAGCTGGTGGAAACGGGGCTGCTGCTCGTTTTGGTTGTTTGCCTACGGCAGGGCTTTGGCATTTAGATGGGAGAAGGGGGCGGCGGCTTATGCTGGAACGATACGGCCATGGCGGCGATTTGCTTACGGCAGCCGAAACATTCGGCATGCAGGCAAACGATTTTCTGGACTACAGCTCGAATATGAATCCGTTCGGCCCGCCGGCGGCGGTAAGAACGATATTTCAGGAGCGGTGGACCGATATCGTCAAATATCCCGATCCTGCCGTCAGGGAGCTTCGCCTCAAAATTGCGGAGCGGTACGGCGTGCCGGTGGAAAGCGTGCTGGCCGGGAACGGTGCGGCGGAGCTCATCGACCTTGTCGTCCGTATGCTTCGTCCGGGTGTAACGGCGCTCGCGCGGCCCTCCTTCGTCGAATATGAGGAAGCGGTGCATAAAGCGGGCGGCGGGATTACGGATATTCCTCTATACGAAGAAAACGGATTCGAACTGTCGCAAGAAGCGCTTTCGGAAGCCGCAAGCCGAGCCGATCTCTTGTTTCTCGGCCATCCGAACAACCCGACGGGACGGCTTATTCCGCAGGCTGTGCTGGAAAGCGCCGTCGGTTCGGGCAAGCGCGTCGTGCTGGACGAGGCGTTTATCGATTTTTGCCCGGAAGAAGAGGACAGGAGCTTTATCCGGCAGGCTGCCGTTTCGGAGAGTCTGTTCGTGATCCGGTCGATGACGAAATTTTTCGCGATTCCGGGAATTCGGCTCGGGTTTATCGTTGCCCATCCCGATTGGATCGCGAAGCTGCGGGCGCTTCAGGTGGCCTGGAGCGTGAATACGCTGGCTCAACTGATCGGCGCGGAAGTGCTGGCTGACCGCGAATACGCGCAGAAGACGCTGGACTGGCTGCAGGCGGAGCGTCCATGGCTTGCTTCTAAGCTCGAATCGCTGGGCGTCCGCACGTATCCGAGCGATACGAACTTTATGCTGCTGCGTTTGCCGAACCCGGAGAGGCTCGATGTGAAGCAGCTGCAGCGGACGCTCGGGGAACGCGGCGTGCTGATTCGCGACGCATCGCGGTTTCAAGGACTTACGTCCGCATACTTGCGCATCGCCATAAGACTTCGCGGCGAAAATGAACGACTTGTTTCGGAGCTGGAGAGGGCGTTCAGCGGAATGCGCTAACAGGAGCTGCCGAATATGCTGTAAGAGGATCATTGCCATGTGAGGCTCCCCGCAAAGTACTTGGAATAAGCTGCGAAGGCTCGCTTCACTTTGTGGGGAACTGAGAGGAGGAGGATCGGTATGGAAACGGAACGCGCCAAGCGCCGCGGTCGGACGCTGATGGTTCAAGGGACGGCTTCGGATGTCGGCAAAAGCATCGTCGTCACCGCGCTCTGCCGAATTTTATTGCAGGATGGACGCAGGGTTGCGCCATTCAAATCGCAGAACATGTCGCTCAACTCCTACGTGACGCCTGACGGCAAAGAAATCGGGCGCGCGCAAGGCATGCAGGCGGATGCGTGCCGCATTGCGGCGACAACCGACATGAATCCGATTCTGCTCAAGCCGACGAAGGAAATGGTCTCGCAGGTCGTCGTCCATGGCAAGCCGCTGCGCGATTACGACGCCAGGACATACCGCGAAAAGTATTTGCCGCAAGCGGAGGGCATCGTCAAGGATGCGCTGGAGCGGCTGCGCAGCGAGTATGACGCGATCGTGATCGAAGGGGCGGGTAGTCCGGCCGAAGTGAATTTGAAGGACCGCGACATCGTCAATATGCGGCTGGCGGGCTGGGCGGATGCGCCGGTTGTGCTGGTGGCCGATATCGACCGGGGCGGCGTCTTCGCTGCGATCGTCGGAACGCTAGACATCTTGGAGCCGGAAGAGCGGGACCGCGTCAAGGGCTTCATCATCAATAAGTTCCGCGGGGATGTCAGCTTGCTGCAGCCGGGTCTGGATTGGCTCGAGCAGCGTACGGGCAAGCCTGTTCTGGGTGTCATTCCTTATTTGCGGGATCTGGGACTCGAGGATGAAGATTCCGCTTCGCTGGACGCCAAGCGGCAGCGCGGCTTGAAGGACGGCAACCGGAAAGCGGCGGCGACGGAAGGCGGACCGGATGCGGATTATACGGAGACGGATGCTTCCGCCGAACGCCTGCTGGACATCGCGGTTATCAGACTGCCGCGGATTTCGAATTTTACCGATTTCGATCCGCTTTTTGACGAGACGGATGCCGTAGTCCGTTACGTTTCTGCACCGGGGCAGCTGGGGAACCCGGATGCGATTATTTTACCGGGCAGCAAGAATACGGTGGAGGATTTGCTCTTTTTGCGCGAAAACGGGCTGGAAGCGGCCATTTTGGCTCATGTACGGCGAGGGGGACGGCTTGTCGGGATTTGCGGAGGCTACCAAATGCTCGGCCGGACGCTATACGACCCCCATCGGGTCGAATCGTCGCACGAGTCGGTAACCGGCCTACGCTTGATTCCAGCGGAGACCACGTTCGCTCAAGACAAAAAAACGGAGCGCGTAACCGGCTTTGCCGACGGCTGGCGGCCGACCGACGAATCGCTGCCTATTGAAGGCTACGAAATTCATATGGGCGAAACGCGCTTCACGGAGCCGGTCAACCATCCGTTTCGGGTGGGCCTGGAGCGTGATTCGGACGCCGAACGATCGCTTCATCCGGAAGGCTGCATATCGGAGGACGGCAAGGTATGGGGCACGTATGTCCACGGCATTTTGCATAACGATGCGCTGCGCAGGGATTGGTTGAACCGGCTTCGCGCAGATAGAGGCTGGGAGCCGCTGGTTTGTTCGCTTTTTTACAGGGAGAAGCGCGATATGGCTTTCGACAGGCTGGCGGATCATGTGCGAAGCCATTTGGATATGCCGCGTATTTATGCGATGATGGCAGAAGGAACGCCGTAGACGAAAAGGAAACGCGAGATCCGAAAGAGCAAGAAACCGAAGAGCGAGCGGCGTTTAGGCAAACTCTCTTAAATGAGCACCAGCAAGCTTTCTGAAGGAAAGCTGCATCGGAAGCATGACCATTCGAAGCAAAAAGCAAGATTCGATGTCGAAGTCGCTTCAGGATAAATCTCGCGATCAAAAGTGACTTTTTAAACGGCTTCTATTCAGGAAGCTTCGCTGGAAGCCGATTATTAACCTTGGGAGGGTGTTGGCTTTGAAAATATATACGAGAACCGGCGATGCCGGCAAAACCGGCATTATTGGCGGCCGTGTGGATAAAGACGACGTTCGGGTGGAGGCCTACGGTACCGTTGACGAACTGAACTGCTTCGTCGGTCAAGCCATGAGCTTTTTGAACCCCGATACGAACGCCGACCTGCTGGAGGATTTGCTGCAAATTCAGCATGAGCTGTTCGACTGCGGCCACGATTTGGCAATCGCCAAAACCGGGATACGCGAATATAAAGTGTCGGCCGAGATGACGACGAATCTGGAGACGCTGATCGACAAGTACGACGCGATGACGCCGGACATTACGAAATTTATTTTGCCCGGGGGTACCTCCGCCTCCGCATCGCTGCACGTTTGCCGAACCGTATGCCGCAGAGCGGAACGCTGTGTCGTGACGCTGGCGCGTACGGGCGATATTAATGAAGACGTCCGCCATTATTTGAACCGGCTGTCCGACTTGTTCTTCACGGTAGCGAGAACGGCCAATCATCGCGAAGGTGTCGCTGATGTGAGCTATGCGCGAAGCAGCGACGTGTTTAGGCGGAAATAATGGATTATTACGCTCCCTTATCCTACCTCGTTCCGGCTGAAGATGACGGGGTGCTGCTGCGAACGATTTTGCAAAACCGGCTCCAGGTTTCCCGCAAGCTTCTGTCCCGGCTCAAGCTGACGGAGCGGGGCATTACCGTGAACGGCGAACGGAAATACATTACGGTTCGCGTTCAAGCGGGAGACCTCGTCGAAGTGAGGATGGAAACGGAAACGTCGGAGGACATTTTGCCTCAGGCTATCCCGATCGATATCATCCATGAGGACGAACATGTATTGATCGTCAACAAACCGGCCGGTATGATCGTTCATCCGACGCATGGCCATTACGTCAACACGCTTGCCAACGCGGTCGTGCATCATTGGAGGGAACGCGGCGAGGACGTCCGGTTTCGGCCGGTCCATAGGCTCGATCAGGAAACGTCCGGGGTGCTGGCCATCGCCAAAAACCCGTATGTCCATCAGCAAATATCCGAACAAATGCAAGAGAACAGCGTCACGAAGGAATATTTGGCACTTGTACACGGCCGCTTAGAGCAAGAGGCGGGAACGATCGAGGGTCCGATCGACAGGGATCCGGCCGCTCCTTACTACCGGATTGTGACGCCGGACGGCTATCCGGCTGTAACGCATTATTGGACTATGGAACGGTATGCTGCCGCCTCGCTCGTCAGACTGCGCCTCGAAACCGGCCGCACGCATCAAATTCGCGTCCATATGCAGCATATCGGCCATCCGCTTCTCGGCGATAAAATGTACGGTCCGGGCGCGAGAGAACATGCCATGGAAGCTGCGGCGAACGAAAACGGCGACCCGGCGGCAATGGACAGCCCGGAAGCTTCCCTAACGCAAACGGGCGAGGCAGGAGTACGCTCGGGCGGCAGATTGGAAGAAGCTGGAGGCAAGTCGAAGGCTGTGTGGACGGACCTCGGCTCTGAGCTGGGACTTGATCGTCATGCCCTGCATGCGTCGATGCTGGCGTTCGTGCACCCCGGGACGAAGCAGTCTGTCACGTATATCGCGGCGCTTCCCGCCGATATGCAGGGGGCTGTCGATCAGTTGCAAAACCGTGCGGAAAGCAGGCTGAAATAGTCGGCCGTACACTTGACATTGGATGACGGATAGCACAAAATGGATAGAGTTTGAAGGGAACGTAAAGGAGCAGTCAGTCATCATGAAATTGAAAATGTACGGATATCCCAAATGCGGAACATGCCGCGACGCGCTGAAATGGCTGCAAAATAAAGGTCATGAGGTCGATATGCACGACCTTTTTCAAGAAGCGCCGCCGGTTTCCGTGCTGAGCGATCTGGTCGAGCGCAGCGGACTGGACGTACAGAAGTTTTTCAATACATCCGGCGAAGTATATAAAGAAATGCAGCTGAAGGACAAAGTGAAGCAAATGCCGCTAGACGAAAAATTGGCGTTGCTCGCTTCGAACGGAAGGCTGATTAAGCGTCCGATTATCGATGACGGAAAGACCGTGACGGTCGGCTTCAAAGCGGCCGATTACGAGAACGTCTGGAGCCGGTAATCGGCCGTTTGTCCAAATGTCAGAAAGTGCAGCTCCGCTGATTGTTCCATTTCTCGGCAAACGTCTGGCATCTAAGACGCCGAATGCGTTTATCCTTGGGGACGGAGTGGAAAGGGTCGATTGAGAAAAGAACGCAATGCAAAAAAGAAGAAGCCCTTTTGGGTGCTTGGTGCCGTAGGCGCCTTTTTTTTGACGAAAATTAAAACGCTTATGCCGCTTATGAAACTCGGTACCGTCGGCGGAGCGGTTATCAGCATGCTGGTTTCCGTCGGGGCTTACGCTTTGATCGCGCCATTCCAACTGGCGGTCGGTTTTGTCATTCTGGTATTGATTCACGAGCTCGGACATGTTTTCGCCGCGCGGCAAAAAGGACTGCCGACCTCGGCGCCGGTCTTCATCCCGCTGATCGGCGCCATCGTCAATATGAAGCGGCATCCCCGTGACGCGGAAACCGAGGCTTATATTGCAATGGGCGGCCCCGTTCTCGGCAGCGTCGGCGCGCTCATTGCCCTGTGGATCGGCTGGCAATGGGACATCCCGCTCTTTATAGCGCTGGCGTATATCGGCATTTTGCTCAATTTGCTCAATCTGCTGCCCATTCAGCCGCTTGACGGCGGGAAAATCGCGATTGCGGTAAGCCGATGGCTTTGGCTGTTCGGCCTCGTTGCGGGCATCGTCGTGATCGTGTGGATGAAGCTCTACTTTTTGTTTTTGTTGTGGGCGTGGTTCGCTTGGGACTTGTACCGCAAATACATAGCCAGCCGAGGCGGCAAAAAAGGCCATTCCACTTGGGCCAGCTTCGAGCTGCCTGCCTCCCATATCGAAGAGAACGGCGGCTTCTTGCCGGGAACGGATCATCGGCGGGATCTCGCCTTTACGACATACTCCGAACTGGATGGCAAGCAGAAGGTAGTGCTTTACTGGGAGCAGATCGGCTTTCGCGGACTTGTGCCGCTCCCCGAGCAGGGGCTCATCACGCAGGCGTTCGTGCATCGGGTTGACCGGCGCAAAAAGGACGGCAAGCTAATGCTGGTCATCCGCGTCCAGGTTGATTACGAATCCTATGAGAACGATGCGTACTACGAGGTCCCTGTGGCGTCGCGGTGGAGATTCGGCTGCGCTTATGCGCTGCTTGCAGGTATTTTGCTGGTGCTTATGTACGTGGTGGCCGGGATCGGCATGCCTCTTGTAAGAGGGTAGACAGTGGCGAAGCAATGGCAATGGGTATAGCAATGACTAAGACTAAGGTGCGGAAACAATAAAGAACGGGAGTGTAAACGATGAAGGTTGTCGAATCGAAGCGTCTGCAGCGGCTGGGCTCGGCCATTTTCTCGGAAATGGCGGGATGGAAGGCCGAGGTGCGGCAGAACGGGATCGACATCATCGATCTTGGCATCGGAAGCCCTGACAAGCCGCCGTCGGAAACGATCGTCAGGGCGCTGGAACAAGCGGTGCGAGTAGGCGCTAACTACGGCTATCCGACTTCCGAGGGCAGCCTCCGTTTCCGCGAGACAGTTGCGCGCTGGTATAAGCACCGATTCTCGGTAGAGCTTGATCCGGAGAGAGAAGTACTGGCGCTGATGGGATCCCAAGACGGGCTTTCCCATTTGGCGTTGTCAATTACCGATCCGGGCGACATTGCGCTTGTGCCGGATCCGGGCTATCCGATCTACGCCGCGAGCCTTGTCATTGCGGGAGTTACCCCGTATATGATGCCGCTGCGCGCGGAGAACGGCTTTTTGCCTAAGCTGGAAGACATTCCTGCGGAGGTAGCGCAGCGCGCGAGGTTTATGATGCTGAATTACCCCGGCAATCCGTTGTCGGCTGTTGCGGATCGCGCATTTTTCGAGCGTGCTGTAGCCTTTGCTCGTAAAAACGACATTCTGATCGTACATGATTCGGCTTATTCCGAAATGGCGTTCGACGGCTATGTGCCCGAAAGCATTTTGCAGGTCGATGGGGCGAATGAAGTCGCAGTCGAATTCCATTCGCTTTCGAAGGCGTTCAATATGGCCGGCTGCCGCCTTGCGTTCATGGTGGGCCACCCCGAGGCGGTCGGGGCGCTGCGTACGCTCAAGTCGCAGATTGACTATGGCGTTTTTCTGGCGGTACAGGAAGCTGGCATTGTCGCGTTAGAAGAAGATATGCGTGCACCGGATGTCGAGTCGAAATCGAAAGTGTACGAGCGCCGCCGGGATATCGTGATCGAGGGCTTGCGCGAGTACGGCTGGGACATTCCGAAGCCTAAAGCGACCATGTTCATATGGGCGCCCATTCCCGAAGGATGGACGTCTCGACAAATTTCCCGGGAAATCCTGTATAAAACGGGCGTAGTCGTCATTCCGGGCGACGCGTTCGGCGCCGAAGGTGAAGGGTACGTGCGCATCGCGCTCGTGCAGGATGAAGAGAAGCTCCGCGAGGCGGTGCGGCGGATCGGGACGTTTTTGCAGGGAAGAAGAAGCCGATAGCGAAGTCAGTCGCTACCGGCTTCTTTTTTGTTTTGGACAAACTCGCGCGTGCGACTTTCCGCGTGGGGAGTAGTGGACTTGGGGAGGGCGAGTTCAGGTAAGCCATTCGACGCTCCGAGAGGTAACATTAACTTTAAGCTGATTCGTGAGCCAAAGGGCAGTCCTGAGAGGTACAAGTGGAGCGAGTTTGGTTCATGAGTTGGAAGCTCTGAGAGGTAACAATAATGGAAGTTGATTCGTGAGCCCAGAGGTAATCCTGAGAGGTAACCATAGAACTAAAGAAGCACCTAAACTACAAACTGGCTCTGAGCGGAAATAGTGAATCTACGTTCACTATTAGTGAACCAAAGTTCACTAACTCCCTGTCCCAAGAACAAAAAAGAAGAAGTAGTGAATCTACGTTCACTATTAGTGAACGTGAAGGTCCAAATAGTACCATATGGTTCACTAAAGGTGGAAAAGGCTCACATTTGCACCGGAATAGTGAACTTAAGTTCACTACTAATGAATCTAAGTTCACTAAACTCAAACAGCTGGTTTTGAGAGAGAGAACATGCATCTCGCACATTGTTAGGTAGAGTATACAAGGCAGAGCTCGGAGGAGCGACGTGGGCCGCTTAACCAATTTAATCCTCAAGCCCGCTTTAACGCTTGTACCACACCGGTATGTGGCTTTCGAAGCATCGATGATCGTCAAGCACCGTGCGAATGCGGGCCATCATCGAATAGAGCTGCGCCGGCACCACCTGGAGCGTCCATATAATCGTTCCGAACATGATTAGTGCCGAGTATAGCGCATACAGCTTCCAAAATGTCTCCGGAACATCCCCGCCAAAATATCCGTCGATTTGCCCGATCGAGAACGGAATGCTGATCTCGCGACTGAAATACGCGATTTTCAGAAAATCGTGATAAGGGTCACCCCAGTCGTAGCGGTTGAAGTCGATCGCAGCCGCATAAGCGCCGTCACGAACGAGCAGATTGCCGGGGTGAAAATCATCATGCTGAAACCGGTTCGGGCGTCCTTACATCAGCGGCAAATGCGCCTCGATAAAGGCAAGAATCGCAGCCTCCTCCGGCAGCCTGACCCCGCAGCTTCGATAATCCGCCAATTGGCGGTTGTACTTGGCAATCCTGTGCGTTGACCAAGCCTCCATTTCCGCCGGGGCTTCCACCTCGTGCATCATAAGAAGTTCGCGCCCGGCTTCCACGCCTACGCGGTACTGTTCGTTATCCGTCATAAGCGGCAGTCTTTCGGAAGCATCCTCGCCCTCGACAAAGCGTAAAACCATGTAGCATAAATCAAGCGCCTCGACCGTACCGAAGGCAATCGGCTCCGAGGTGCGGACACCGAGCCCATGAATGCGGCCTACCGCTTCAAATTCCCGGCGTTTGCGTTCGGCCTGTGTGAAAGGCGCAGTGCGAAGCACGTTAACCGGCCTGTCGCCGCCCTCGTAAACGAGATATTTCCCGTCGAAGGAAAACCCTTTTTGAATCTTGGAAATCTCCCGTGCCCCCCGCAAAACAGGAATATGCTTCAGAACATCGGCTAGAAGCATCTTATCGCTCCTCTCAAATCAGTTTTCCTGTTGGACTATATTCTATCACATGGGTTCCGCCAGACAGGAACTATTCGGGAGAGAGTCAACGCGAGCTTCCCGACACCGTTAGTCTACCGTTGTTTCTAGCGGCCACGTACCCTTTTCTATCAACCTTCATAGAACGATAGAGAAAGGGGGGATTCCGATGTCCAATAGAAATGAGTTCTGCAAATGGATCGGCAAGCCGGTAGGCGTTGCATTGGTGAACGGACAAGGCGTTGCGGGCGTATTGTGCGATATCCGGAACGGCGAGATATTTCTGCTTCAGTTTCTGAACGGCACCCAGTTCGCGACTTTCCATTTTCCGCTGAGACGAGTGCGCACGATTACGCGGTTCCCGAGCTGCAACCGTTAACGGAAGGAAGATTCATCATAAGAAGGAGCAGCCCGGCGTTTACAGCCAGCTGCTTTTTTTTTGCCATGGCAGGAGCCTCCGCTCATCATTTTGCCTTTTCGGTATAAGTGTAATAACATGGGACTTAAACACACGTTCCCGTGATTTTATGAAAACGGAGGTTCCCTATGACCATCGACTCCCCTAAAGATATCGAGGGCTTGAAACGGATCGGCTACATTGTGGCTTTGACGATCGAGGAAATGAAAAAGCATGCGAAACCCGGCATGACGACGAAGGAATTGGACGCGATCGGCGACGAGGTGCTGAGCAAGCACGGAGCGACGGCGGCGCCGCGTAAGCTGTATAAGTTTCCGGGAGCTACTTGCATCAGCTTGAACCATGAGGTGGCGCATGGAATCCCGGGCAAACGCAAGCTGAAGGGCGGCGATCTGATCAATATCGACGTTTCGGCCGAGCTGGACGGCTATTATGCGGACAGCGGACACTCCTTTCAAATCCCCCCGTATGTGGACCGGATCGTCAAGCTTTGCGACGACACGCACCGGACGATGATGCAGGTCATTTCCCAGCTGAGAGCAGGCGTCAAACTGAATCAGGTCGGCAGAATCATTCAGGCCGAAGCGCGTAAGGGCGGCTACCGCGTCATTCAAAATCTGTGCAGTCACGGCATCGGCCGAGCTTTGCATGAAGAGCCCGATCAAATTTTGCCCGTATTCGATCCGAATGACCGCAGAGTTTTGAAGGAAGGACAGGTGCTGACGATCGAGCCTTTCCTATCGACAGGCGCTCATTTTGCCGTAGAACAGCCGGATGGCTGGACGCTTTCCGTACCGGACCGCAGTTTTGCCGCGCAGCACGAGCATACGATCATCATCACCAAAAAAGAGCCGATCATCGTCACTACGACGGCGGCCGGGTTTTAATCTTCTAACGAGCGCCTTGCTAGCCCCGGCTGGCAGGGCACTTCTTTTCCCAGTAAGCCGGATGGCCGGATTATGCTATAATAGAGCCAAATTGACTTTTTGGGAGTTGGAAGAATTGCAATCGAGCGCACCGCAAAGCGTCATGCTTGTCGACGGAATGGCTCTGCTGTTCCGGGCTTACTATGCGTCCGCTTATAGCGGCTATATTAAAAAAACGAGTACCGGCGTGCCGACGAATGCCGTTTACGGCTTCGTCAAGTATTTTTGGGACGCCGTCGAGAAATTCCGGCCCAGCCATGTGGTCTGCTGCTGGGATATGGGAAGCAAGACGTTTCGCACCGAAATGTTCGGCGACTACAAAGGAAACCGCGACGAAGCGCCGGAGGATCTCATTCCCCAGTTCAGTCTGGTGAAGGAAGTGACGGAAAGTCTCGGCGTACCGAACGTCGGCCTTGCCGGTTACGAGGCGGACGACTGCATCGGAACGCTTGCCCGTACATACAGCGAGCATTCGCGGGTACTGATTTTGACCGGCGATCACGATATGCTGCAGCTTGTGGACGATAACACGGATGTTATTATTATGAAAAAAGGCCAAGGCAACTACCAGGTGTACACCCCGGAGACGCTTTTGGAGGAAAAAGGGCTGAGCGCGCAGCAAATCGTCGATCTAAAGGGACTGACCGGCGATACGGCGGGGAACAGGAATGAATTGAGAAATTTTAAATATGCATCCTAAGAAGCAAGTAAAATGGCTATAAATAAGGAAAAGTAAGTTCGAAATAATTTCCCAAAAATTAAATTGGGAAAATAATACTTGACGAGGAATTATAACATCTTTATAGTTTGATTCAGATAGTTGGATAGATTATACTATCGAATTCGTGCCATTGAGTGTCATGAATTTCATAATGTTCCCGTCAGGCGATAGGAATTCTGTTTCATAGGTGAAAGCAAAACATTGCTATTATTAATGTTTTGGTTTGATTTATGTAAATTGAGTTCCTTTTTTATTTACTCAAAAAAGGACGTGATGATCATTTGTTAATTGAAAGTGATAATAAGTTATTTCAACCGATTACAAATGTTCACTACAAAAAAGACCAGAAAAGATACAATTATAGATTTGTGTTAAGCGAAATTAATAATGATACTGATAAATATCCACATCACTCAGATGGCTTTTTAATTGAATTGAAACACTTAAAAACAGGCTATTGTGAATATCACCCTATTTCAGATTTCTTATATGAGGATACTAAGAGAGGGCTTAAACCTGGAACATTGAGGCAGTATGGTCTCGTTGCTGAAAGTTTTCTAAACCATGTATTTATTGATTATGCAGATCACTACCAATTGAATTCCCTAAATGAACTTAGATTTGAACATGCGACTTCATTCTTAAATTACTTATTATTCATTAAGAAGAGAAAAAAGAGTGAAAAGTTAGCTTCAAATCAAGTTGACTCAATTATAAAAAAGAAACAGAGACTAATTAATTTTATACATTATCTTGCAAGAAATTATGAGTTGAAATATATCTCCCTAGACAAATTTACAGTTGAATATAACCAATATGGTATCCAGTATATATTAGCTCCAGTAAAACCTGAAATTGCTAGTGCAAAGGAAGCGATGAGTAAGCCGGGAAGTTATGCCAAGGTGCTGCATGGACTCCCATTCGATAAAATACCACTATTTTTGCGAGATACAATTAAAAGAAAGCCTGAACTAGCTCTTGCTGTGTACTGTGGGATTTTTGGAGGAGTTAGGTTAGGTGAACTTTGCAATACTAGACATCAAGATATCGTTAAATCATTTGGTGATCCATATGGGAAAGCCGGATTTACGATGGATTTATTTAATAAACCATCTATGTATGGGCCAAAGGGGAATATTATTAATCAAGGAAAAGTTAAAAAGCCGCGAGAGCAAAGAGTATTCAATATTAATGGGATGTTAGAATTTTTATATATAAGGCATCTTAAATTATTAACAAAGTGGTATCCAGATGGCAAAATTGATAATTCACATGCTTTGTTTATAAATCAACACGGTAAACCGTTCAATGCCAACACGTTAACAAAAGCTTTTAATGAAGTAAAAGAATATTTTATAAATATTAGACTTCGTTTAAGTGCCGATGAAAGTGATATACAACTTGCTTCTAATCTTGAAAGAAGCAAGTGGGCTTTCCATATTACACGTGGAATGTTCTCAAATATTGTGGCTCGATCGTCTGCGAATCCACTTGATCTAATGTTTGCACGAGGTGATTCATCACTATTATCATGTTTGCCATATATTCAAGGTTCGGGAGTCACGACCGAGAAAATCGAGAATACGTTAAATAGAATCGATCAAAAGTTTATTAAGCTTGGTAGTTTTAAAGTTTTGGAGGGTGGTGATGGTTATGTTAATTCCTTTGAAGGAACTTTCTAAGAAAATTAAGTACATTGACCAAACTATAAAAAAATGGGTCATAGACGAAAGCCTTAGCCCATTTTATATACTATTTAAAGTGTCATTCATCAAAATAGAAAATGAATATTATATAAATGAATCATCTGTAAATGAATTAAATAAGTGGTTGAATGAACATTATACATCAAAAGAAGCCATGGCTAGGCTCAATGTAAGCCAGTTTACTTTAGGGACTGAAAGGTTTGCTAAACACAAATTCTTTTTACTAGGTGTTAACTACTATCCGAAAGTTTTGATAGATCCAATAGCGGAATATGAAACAAAGATTAGAGACGAGTGGGTAAGCGCAAATCAAATAATAAAAATGCTGGGGCATGGTAGCCAAAAATATTTCGAAGAGAATGACAAAGTACAAATTGGTATTAACGTTTATTACAACCCGAATGCTGTTGAGCGAGTTACATCTAAGTATTTCCCTTATATTGATGACGAGTACGTTGAGATTTCTGAAGCGGCTGTTGAGTTAGGAATAAGTACGTATAGAATTAGGTCCATAATGCGTTCAGAGAGCTTAGATTTTAAAGTGCAATCAAAAACAAAACATTTTATTGATAAAGCAACTTTATTACTAGTCAGTAAACAAATAATTGATCGAGATTTATTCATAAACCAGCAAGAATTAACAAACTATTTAGGAATACCAACAACTCAAATTAGATATTTAGTTAGCATCCATGTATTAGAGCAACATCAGATACACACTGGGACTGAAGTACTATATCACAGGAAAGAGATTGACGATTTAAAAGCAAAGCATTTTTATAATACAGAAAAATGGATGAATATATATGATTTTTGTAAGAGTACAAAACTACATTTTGCACCTGTTTACAGCTATATATTAAAATATTTAGATAACACACAATATGAAGAGAATACAATTTATAAGCTAGTAATCGAGTGTGAAGTCGCGAAAAAGTTAAGTTTAGAACTTACTTTTGACGCAAATGCATATTTCACACTAAAAGAAGCTTTACAGTTTAGCGGATTTCGTAGAATTGTAATGGGTACTTTAATTAGGGAAGAGAAAGTATCTGCTACGCCAAACATAAAATATGAATATTTGGTTTTAAAGAGCTCACTAGAAGCAGTGATTGAAAAGTATAATTATTTTAAGAAGAATGGCTACTCAATTGATGACATTACTTCGTTACTTGGTTTTGGTAGGAAAAGAGTATTGAATCTTATTCATTCCAATGAATTTGGGGAAATTTATTATAATTTCAACAATTCTTATGAATTAATACTAGAAAAATCTAAAGTAGATGAATATCTTATTAATTTACAACGAATTAAAGATGAGTATTATAAACAGAATGAGATTAAGGAATTATTTGGTCCGTTTGTTGCGAAGCAATTAGAAAAAAAGTTGTATGGTAACAGTGACCTAACCGTAGTTGAACAATTACCCGGCGAAGAGGCAATGTCAAAATTATACCTAAAAAGTGGGATTCATGATTACATTAAGAATTTGTGGGGGGACCCATATCTCCGAATCAGCACTAATGATCGATATAAAATCAAAACAGCGAGTGATGTGTTTAATTTATCGATATCAGAGGTAAAAGTTGAAGAAAATGTAAAAAGAACTATTAACTTATACCAAAGTTTTTTTGATGAAATGAATTCTAATTCACTAAATAAAGATTGGAGATCACTAGCTCGGCAGTATGCTATTTTATTTCTAAAGTTATTTAAACAAGATTATATCGGGACCAGAGAGGTTGATATTCTTCCTTTAAAGAAAAACTTATCCGATTACATTAGCCACGAAGTTGACCTATTAATTGGTGTATTGAATAATGGCGATATAATTATTTTTAAGCAATTTCTGGATTATTGTGCAAATCAAGATGGTTTCAAATGTGATTACAAAGAATCAAGTTGGTCAGTTATTCATGTGAAAGATAAAAGCCCAGTGGTGAAGATATTACTTCCGGAGTATTACTTGGAGTTAATGAGGTTTGCGATAGAAATGAATAAGCAAAAACATAAAGTGAATGCTATTTCCGATAGTAATTATGCAAGTCACTGGCTATTTTTACTTCTTCATTTCAATGTTGGATGGAGAAAAGGCGATATGCTGAATCTTTTTGCTCCAGACATAAGTAATCTCATAGGAAATGGAGAACAAGTAACCTTTGAGTATTTAAGCTCTAATACCTTAACGTATGCACAGGCTTTACGTATACAAAAACAGTTCCACTACACTGATATGAGAGCACATAAATCACTGAATAGTTCAAGCAAAGGAAACGAGCTTGTCTTTAGTGCTAGACGTTCAAATTTAATATCATTGATTACGGCAATCGTGATATGTAGGCTTCACATGCTTGCAACTGGTAGGGATAAATTAATTAGTTATTCAAATAGGTCGAATGGAGAAATCACATTAGATTCTTTTAGAAAATTTCTGCAACCTGTTCTTTCTAATAAAAGTAATGATGAAATTAAATTAGTAAATTCTACATCAATTACCAATACCTTTTTGACCCACTTGATATATGATAACGGCAATAGTTCATCATCAGACACATCACTTATTTTAGCTCAATCTGCAAGAGCTCATACTCTTAAGGGCAACACAATGATAATGCACTATATTGCACATCTAAAGGATGGTCCATGGCACAAGTTAGTTGTTAGTTTGTGTGAACATGAGTTCTTTGGCGGAAACAAATTGAAAATTTTAGAAATTATGTGCACCCTTAATGGGAATAGGGATCAACTTACATATACTGAGAGAAGTGAAATGCTAGAATTGATGAAACCAATCTTTCCTCGGGTAAGAGATGTTGAAGACTTTGCGGGTTTACTTACGAGTAATTTTTCTCAGGATCATAGTATCGCCGTGAAAATTATTAACAAAGAGATAAACGAGATAGATAAGGATGACTTTACAAGTGTTGTTGTGAAGTTAATCAAAGGAGAAATGCCAGCAAAAATTCGTGATGCCCAGTGTTTGGCAGGTGGTTGTCATCGATGTCCCTTTTCAAATTCTCAAGATTGTAAATCATGTGAATTCGTTATTCCTAGTAATATGATTCTAATAAGTTTAGGTCAAGAACTCAACGAGAGAGCATATAGAATGGCAACAACGACAAGTCTAGGAAGAATCCAAAAAGAAAATATATGGATTTCTAGAATAACGAAATTAATAGGTGAAGCAATGGATGAATTTGGTGAAGAAGCGATTATAGCCTTGATACCGGATTATGATTTCATTATTGAAAAGTTAAAGTTGGCTACAATGAATATGAAAACTTTACAAATAGAAGAGGGGTTAAAAGAAAATGAAAGGACTAGTAGAAAGTGAAAAAATAAAAGACTTCGGTCCTAACAAGGTGTTGGCAAAGTATACTACACGTATTTTTTATGTTAATGATCAACAGTTTTATCGAGAACTTTTTAATCGTAAAGATATTAAATGTAATTTAGTGGATGGGGAATATAAATTAGATTTATGGATTTATCTAAGTATCGATGGAGTGAGGAGAAAAAACAGGAAATATGATTTTAGTAATATAAAGGATGGCCTACTTAAACAAGCATTAAAGGCCTTCACACTTATTCTACTGACTTCCAATAAGCATACATATACCAATAAAAAATTTGTGAAGATCAAGAACTTTTTAGAAAAACAAAGTATAATTAACGAGAAAAATATTGGAAATATTTTTAAAAAGTATTTATTATTTGACCCAGAGACAGGGAAAACAAGATCTGACAATACGCAATATGAGATTGCAATTGCCTGGATAGAGTTCTTAAATTTTGCTCAATTAGAGAATGAATTAAGCGATATTTTAAGTATATCTAAACACATTGTTGAGACTGATTTGCGAAATAAAAACATCAGAAAGCTTCCTAAGTATACAGATGTACTGATATTCGATGAAGCAATTAGGAGACATCGGAAAGTTTGTGATCAGAAATCTGATCTAGGTGATGATGATCATTTAATTCTGTTTTATCCTCTTTTTCTTTGGTGGAGAATAAGTAATATCATTCCAATGAGATCAACTGAGTTCTTGCAACTTAAAAGAAACTGTCTTGATAGGATTGATGGCACAGATGTTCTTCAAATAGAACGAGAAAAAGATCCGAATGAAGTTATTACTCAAATACCTGTCGAGAGTAAGATCCCTATTTCAAATGAATTGGCGAACGACATCGAAAGATATATTAATTTAACAAATTCACTTCATAATCAAAGCGTTAATCAACTCTGTTCTTACTTGAACTATTACCATATTATGAGAAAGTATGGCTTCTGCCGAGTACATAGAAAAACTGTGAATATTGATGAATTAATGTTTAATGATGCCCATATGGCAAAGTTATTTGATGTCTTTTACAAATTAATTGAAGAAGAATATAAAGATTTATTAATACCAGAAATAGAAGATGGTAAATTGCGCTATTTGCCGCTTGATAGGCTTACACTTGGCGACACAAGGCATTTCACCATATACCAACTACGAATGAAGGGGCTTTCAGCACTTACCATTGCAAGACTTGCTGGTCATACTAAAATTGAAACTCAAGAGAAATATTTGCAACACAGTGAGTGGTTCGCTCAATCAGAAGTAAAGGTACTTGAGGAGAGGCTTTTTATGGCCCTAGCGTATATAGAACAGAATATGGATATAAACTTTACTGATTGGTTGGAGTTTGAGGATGGAAAAGCCATCGAAATTAGTTTGAGAAGGAGCAATACCACTAATATTGAGGAATTGCCGGTTGTTGATGAGCTGTGTGGTGTGAAAATAAGATGTCTTGATGACCCTAAAAGCTGTCGTTTTGGAGGGGAGTGCTGCAAATGTACATTCTCTTATGTTTTATATGAAGACTGGAATGATGAAATTCGGCGTTACTTTATTAATAATTCCAATGATTTAAAGAAAAGAATGTTAGAAGTTATCGATTCTTTGCAAATGTTAGCAAAATCAATGAAATTTGATTTTAAAAATTTGACTAGCAAAAGTCCTTGGGAGGAAGCCAGGTTAAAACAGCTTGTACATGAAAAGAAAGCCTTACAGTTTCAACAAGCCGTAATAAATGCTAAATTGCGAAAGTACTCACAATTCATTGAGTTGGAGAATTGATATGACACATAGCAAAAAAATGGATCAACAAGAAATATTGAATTTTTTTCTGGAGTTCAAAAGAACAATACCGTTAAAAATAAACCCTCATATTTTTACAAAATGGCTGTTTGATAAACACCAAATTAAAATTGATCGCAAAACAGTTGTTTCGAAATTACAAAGTGAATTTTCAAATGAAAAAAAGTCGTTTGAGCCCAAAGATTCAAATGAAAGCAATACTAATGTAGAAGTTAGAAATGTTTTATCTCTAATTGAAGAGAATATTAATAAGCCAGAAGAGTTAAGGAAAATAGGAAATCAGCTTCAGCATAGTAATGAATTGCACTATAAAGTTGCAAAGGAGAAGTTAAGTTTAGAGCAAGATAATAAAATCCTTCGAAAGCAATTGGATGAATTAAGAGATACGGTAATGAAGGATAAGAAGCTAATTTCTAAGCTTAATGACAGTGTTGAGGAATATCGCTTAGCATATCAGCAATTGATAGCATTATCTACTAATCCCATTTATTTTGATGCGAAAGAAAATATAGTTAGAATACTAAAAGCCTCTGCTACAGATTTTTATCCTCCGCAATTAAAAGTCATTGAAACGGCTTCTGACAGAAGAGTGGTTCAATCTGACGATAAAAAAATAACAAGTATTGAAAAACTTATTAGTCGAACAAATCGGAATGGAAGTAAAGAAGTCTTAAGTCCTTCTCAAAAAAGTACTTTTAAAAATAACCTTCTCATTGGTGGCGCTTTCGATCAAAAAAACTTGCTTATCAATGCAAAAACATGTCTCAATAATGAATTAGAAGCTGCAATGATTTATTTAAATATTGATTTCATTCGAGGTTTCTCAAGCAAATATCTTAGACAGATCGAATTACTTGATGGTTTCCAATTCATATCAGAGAACTTCAGTGAAAATTTTGAGATTATTTTACACGGTATTATTCATCCATTTAACTTGGCAAATTTGGGTAATAAAGGAATAATAGACGCATCAATAAAAGTACTTAGAAAACAAATCGAGATTGCAGAAGGATACTATTCTGCAAAACAACTCGTTATTCACCCTGGTAGTTATATTAATCTTGGTGAACAGGAAAAAGGTATAAAACGTCTAATAAAGTCATTAAATGAAGTTATAATGCCATCTCAATCAATTACTATCAGTATTGAAATGATGGCAGGCCGCGGTACTGAGCTTGGAAGATCTTTTGATGAAATTGCAAAGATACTTGATGGTGTCGTTAATAATGATAAGTTAAGTGTTTGTTTGGATACCTGTCATCTGTGGGATGCAGGGTACGATATAAAGAATGATTTAAATCAAACATTAACATCTTTTGATAAAATTATTGGAATGGATAAAGTAAAAGTTCTTCACATAAATGATTCAAAGAATAACATTGGCAGTAGAGTAGACAGGCATGCCAATATTGGCGCTGGTTTTATTGGACATAAGGCATTGCATGAATTTTGCAAGCTTGCTAACTTTTCAAAAATACCTAAAATATTAGAAACACCAATGATTGGTACAGACATTGGTTTTAGAAAGGAAAAAGATATCCTGGTGAGTGGAGATTTACCAGAATTTTGGCTGGAAAGTATTGATAAAGGAATTTTGGTATAATACTATTCCAAAAAATATAAAGGTCTGTTATGTTTAGAGTTGTATGTTAATTAATAAATATTATGGAGTGTAAAATGGATAATCAAAATCGTACATTGATTGTAGACGGAATGGCCTTGCTGTTTAGAGCATATTATGCACAATCATTTGGAGGAAGTATACGGAGAACGAGTAGCGGTATCCCCACAAATGCGATTTTTGGTTTCATACACTATTTATTCGATGCAATTAGAGAATTTAAACCTACTCATCTTCTATGCTGCTGGGATTTAGGTAGTTCAACTTTTAGAACAGAAATGTTTGCATCTTATAAAGCTAATAGAGCAGATGCACCAGAAGACTTGATTCCACAGTTTTCTCTTATTAAAGATGTCGTGGATTCGCTAGGAATTCAAAATTTTGGACTCTTGGGTTATGAAGCAGATGATTGTATAGGTACGCTAGCTAATCAAATTAGTTCGGAAACAGAAGTGTTTATTTTAACCGGTGATCACGATATGCTTCAACTAATTACGGATAGAATTTCGGTTATCATCATGAAGAAAGGTAAGTCCAATTATCAGGTCTATACACCTGATGCGTTATGGGAAGAGAAGGAGTTAAATCCTTCTCAAATTATTGACCTTAAGGCATTTATGGGGGACACATCTGATAATTACCCTGGAGTTCGAGGAATTGGCGAAAAAACAGCCCAAAAACTAATAAAAGAATATGGTTCTGTTCAAGGTGTAATAGATAATATCGAACAACTCTCGGTAAATATTAAAACAAAGATTGAAAATGATTTGGACATGCTTTACTTATCGAAAGACTTAGCAACAATTAAAGTGGATGTGCCTATCCAATGTGTATTTGAAAATTGTCATTGGAAGATTAATAAGAGCTCAGCACTTCAAAAATTTGAAGAACTTGAATTCGGTAGTTTAGTAAAATTGATAGGTTAGATTGTAAATAGGGATAAAAAAACCACGAATGTGAATTAATTAACTTTCGTGGTTTTTTTGATATTCAAAAAACGTAACTACTTAGGTCCACGGTCTGGCGCTTAGAAGGAAAAATGACCACGCATGAATAAGTTAATGCCAATTGAGCCATCGTGTTACTGACGCTTCAAATCGTCCAGCAACTGACGACGTCTTTTGTCCAATTGTTGACGGAGATGCTGACCAAAACGGGAAGCGAATTTGTTCTTTCGCTTCCCGTTTCCGTTACATTTCAACCTCGTAGGTATCCCTCTTACGCAAGATGAATCTTGCTCCTCTCGTCACCACATACCAATCGTGATCCAGCTCCATTCGGCAAGGAACCCCCATATCCCCCAGGCGCATCTCGAACCATTCACCGCAATGAAGACCATACGTTTGGCCTCCCAGATGAACGACCCACCGTTCCCCTTCCCGATCATACGTCATTTTTGACCATTTATGCTTCATGGCAGTTCACCTTGGATGACGTGCTTCACCATGTGATCGTCAATAATCCGGCGTTTATGCTGCGCGCCATAGATTAAACTGTGGGTACAAACCTTGTTAATCAGCCGCGCTGAGCCGCTGGAGAAGCGGTAAACTTCATCGACAGCTCCGTCAGAAAAAATGTCATGCTGCGTGCCGGCATACGCCAAATGCCGTTTCACGTATTCTCCGGTTTGAGCCCGGTCATAATGTAGCAGTTTGCATTGTAGATCGATTCGCTGACGGATCGCCGCGTAAGCTTGTAGACGAAGCCGTTCCCAGAGTTCGCTTTGTCCGACCAGGATCAGTGCCATGGGACTTTGCGCATCCATTTTGAAGTTCAGGAGGAACCGCACCTCTTCGAGCATTTCCCGATCCAGCAAGTGGGCTTCGTCCACGACAACAACCGGCAGCAGACGATGAATACCGCGCATGAGTTCAATCTCCCGGTGCAATTGCCGCTTGGCGTCGCCGCGGTAGAACTTCGACTCGCACCCGAGTTGCTCGAGCATCCCTTTGTAAAAGTGGCGAGGCGTTAACTTGGAATCCGACAAATACAAGATTTTGTACTTCGCTGCATCAAGCGCCGACGTAAACCGGCGAATGGTCGTCGTTTTTCCAGTTCCGCAATCGCCGGTGATGACGGCAAAGAGTTGACGTTCCGCAGCGTACTCAAGTCTTCCCAGCGTTTCCTCCAGCATGACCGACGGGTAGAGCTCCTCGGTGGGAATATCCCGCGAAAAAGGGGTTCGGCTGAGCTCGTAAAACGACTCAAACATCGCGGTTCCCCTCTTTCCGAACCGTTCGGTAGGACACGGCGGGAGCCTGCTGTTCATAACGATGCTTTTCATGACGCTTGGCTCCGCGCAGAAGACGCGAGGTGTCCGCCGGTTCTTTCTGCATGTGATCCGGCAGCGACGGGCGCTTTCCGGATCGTTCCCCGATGACTAGCTCGCGGGCCTTCCAAGGCGTGTGTCCCTCGGATTCGATCGTTACTTCCGTGATGTCTGCAGGGTCATAGACCACCTGAACGGTTCGCCCGATGAACAGGATGCCGACCTCATATTTTTTGCCCATAAAGCTGATGCATCCGGCTTTTGAATATTTTAATGCTAGAGAGCCACTGAGTTAATCGTTGAGAGCCACCGTGTTAAAAAATAGAGCCACGATGTTAATTTCGAGAGCCACCCCTGTTTCTATTCGCTAGAATGGAGAGATGTGCCGCTGGAAGCAGCGCACAAATACACAGTGGGAGGTCACAGAATGACCAAGTATCGAGAAATCATCAGGCTAAGCAGCATGGGCTTAAGCCAGCGAAGCATTGCATCTAGTTGCCAGTGTTCGCGAAACACCGTATCAGAGGTGTTGACCCGTGCAAACCAGAAGGAGATTACATGGCCGCTACCAGAAGACTTGCTGGAAGCGGACTTGCAGCTTCTGCTATTCCACGAAAAAGCGCAAGCCTCATCGCATTCAAGGAAGCTACCGGATTGCGAGCATATTCATCGTGAGTTAGCCAAGAGTGGTGTTACCCTTAGCCTGCTTTGGAGCGAATATTGCGAAGTGTGCCGCTTAAATCAGGAGATCCCCTTAAAGTACACCCAATACTGCAATTACTACCGAAAGTATGCTGCCGTTACTAAGGCGACGATGCACATTCAAAGAAAACCAGGTGATCAATTGGAGGTCGACTGGGCCGGTCAGACGGCTCAGATTGTAGATAAGGACACCGGAGAAATCCTTCCTGTCTACGTTTTCGTTGCCGCTTTATCGAGTACCCAGTATGCCTATGTGGAAGGCTTCCTCTCCCAGAATCAAGAGTGCTGGATCGCTGCCCATGTGAACGCATTTAACCACTTCGGCGGAGTCCCCAAAGTCTTAGTGCCAGATAACCTCAAAACGGGTGTGGATAAGGCTTCTTGGTACTCGCCCGTGATCAACAAAACGTACCATGATATGGCAGAGCACCACGGAACTGCCGTTGTACCTGCTCGCGTTCGCAAGCCGAAGGATAAGCCGACTGTAGAAGGAATTGTGGGTAACATCTCAACCTGGATTATCGCCGCGTTACGGAACCAAACCTTCTTCACGCTTTCTGAATTGAACGTAGCCATATCGGACAAGCTGAATAGTTTTAATAGCCTCTACGAAGTCGCAGATCAATGGCATCACAGAGGGAATTGACAAACGCACCATCGGCTATAAGCGCCGCGAAGAAGCGTTACTCCCGGCTCCGCAAGTGATTGCGTCCGTGCCATTGCCGCTGGTGTCTCAGCCTCTTATGCCTTAATGGACAGTTGGTTTACCCATGCCCCGCTCATTAAGGAAATCCTGAATCGTGGACTTCATGTCATCGGCATGATTAAAAATGACAACAAGCGATACCTCGTGAACGGAAGTCAGCTATCCCTGAAAGAGCTGTATTTCGCGGCTCCGCGAGTAGAAGGAAAGAACACCAACATCCTTCGATCGATCCGGACAGAGTTGGTTCCAGGTATCCCTGTCCTCGTGGTGTTTATTCGGCATCGTACGAAAAAGAATGAATGGCTGGCCATTCTCTCAACAGACCTGACCTTAACGGTCGAGAAAGTCATCCAGATCTACTCCACGCGTTGGGACATCGAGGTTTTCTTTAAGTGCGCGAAATCCTTGTTGCGCTTGCAAAAGGAGTTTCAAGGGCTCTCGTATGACTTGCTCGTTAGCCATACGACGATTGTATTTTCCAGGTACATTCTGCTTGCGTGGCAGCATCGGCAAAGCACCGATCAGCGCACACTTGGCGGTTTGTTTTATTTGTTATGCGATGAGGTCAGCACCTTGGACTGGGTGGTAGCCTTAAATCAACTTTTCGATTTAATCAATGAAGTAGCCACAAAGGCAAACAGGAAGTTCTCAAAACTAGGACTGTAACTCCCTCTGTTTCAGTAGCTCCTGGTATTTCGGGCTGGTGCTATGACTCCCCTAATCCGAATGAATGAAAGCATCCTCGTGCGCCTCTGACCTCTTGGTCCATGAGTGCGTCAATCGTGTCAGTACCACTAGCCAGAGAGAGCCGATTGGACAGATGACAGAATATCGCCTGTCGAGACATCCTGTATGGTCGACAAATAATTCATCTCTGTTCGGCCATATGAGAGATAGGTGATATCCGTAAGTAACGCGAGCCCAATCAGTTTACTTTATTGGCCACTTTTCTTTTTGGGCTAAAGAAGAAATCGTCTTCTTTAGCCCAGTTTTGATGGTACAGTCCATTTGGCTCGGTTCACCTAAAAAGTAATCGATTATAAAACAATTTCTTCGATTGCATGACTTACATATTTTTATAATTAGTTTTAATAACTCAAACTTCGCAGCTTGAAATAGGCAGATAAGCCTTAAGATAACTGGGCAAACCTGCGATCCATTGTTGGAGTTGACTTTTAACCATGTTCAGACGCGGGAACGGTTGGGCCCCCCCCCCCCCCCCAAGAATCGTTTTTCGACCACATGAAGGACCACGTAAATAATGGCTGTTTTACATCTTTGCATGAGCTACAACGTGAGAAAAACCGCTACATCCATTATTACTACAACAACCACAGGTAGGTATCAATGGGGATTACAAAGAGGCCCCTTGTTCAATACAGGAATCATCTTTCGTCGGCCGTCTAGATGTTCATTAGCACTCTTTTTTTAAGTGTCCTTGACAAAGGAGCCAGTTCAATTTGTGCCACTGTCCGAACGACTTTTTTCTATTATCTCAAAATGGGTATGTAGAAGTAGCCATCGGTGCCTCGCCTTCACACTTCAAACCCGAACTCTCCTGTTAAAAACGAATATGTGTGTCAAATCCGCGATTGAATTTGGTCTGGCTAGCCTCTTGACTAGTTCAAGATACGCGGGAAACGAAGCTGCGATTTAGTCACCATAGTCCATGGTACCGCATTTATATGTGCAGTCCGTCTTAAAGGTAGATCCGATAAAGGACTGGGCTAAAAAGCTCCCCAAAATGAGCAAGTATGTTTACACCTAATCATTTCCACTAGACAATGATTTTTCATAGAATCAGGAGCACGTGATGTATTCAAACATGCGCTTCCAAGCTTGTCCGCTCGTCGTAAGCTTCCTTCTTCAGAACGCTATGGAACATTCGATATACAAATTTGTCGTAATGACAGTCTTTGGCTTTCTTAGCTACCTGCAATGACACGGAACAGGGGCTGCGAACCTCCCTTGTCTATGAGGATTTTGAATAGGTTGGTTCACTTCTTGAAAAACAACCTGAAGCAAGAACATTGGAAGTGCATCCAGCCTTCTCGAGAGGCCGGGTACCGTTGATGGATATCAAACCAGTAACTGTTTCTGTAATTCTTTTTCAGAGACGAAGGTGTTCCTCAATTTCTTTAGGGTTGAGATGCTGGGACAACTGCATTGATTTTATATAAGAGTGGAGGAATATGGAATGTGGTCGGCAGCGTCCCTGGCATTACAAGGAGCTACCTGAGTGATGTTGTAGGGATTAGATCTCATCAGGTTGAAAAATGATTGTTTTTTGTGAATGTAACAGTCGTAACTAATACCAAAATTATGCTGTCATTATATATTACTAGGTTAAATGCTATTAATAAATAATATAGTTAATAATATACAATAAATATATATTGTAGAAAATAATTGTTTACAAAATGAGTTATTATGGTATATATTCTATTTTGTTATATATTTTACATATTAAGTATAAATAAGGGGTGGTTAATATAAAAAAGGATTACTTAGTTTCTTCTTTTGCTAGATCTTCAATCGATCAAGGTGAGTTCATCATACTCAATATGAAAACTGGTAAATTCTTTGGCTTAGATTCTGTTGGTTCAGATATGTGGAGACTCCTTGAATTAAAGTTTGGTACACAAAAAATAATAGAACAATTGAAGTTAGAATATGATGTACCTGAAGAAACGCTCAATAAAGATATTATGGAATTATTCTTAAAAATGGAAAAAGAGGAGCTAATTTATAGAGTATGATATATTCAGCAAAATGGTCTTTTCAGTTTATAAGAGTGTACTTATCTCTCATATATTTTGATATTATGCTACGAAAAAAAGGTTTCGAATGGTTATTTATGAAGTATACAAAAATCTATAGTAAAAATAATGATGTCACTATTTCTCCAAACAATAATCAGGATGTAATTAAACTATTAATCCTAATAGATAAGATCTGTACAATGTATCCTTTTGAAGCGCAATGCTTACATCGATCATTTTTAGGTTACAGGTATATTAGAAAACAGTTTGGGATACCGGTGGACTTGGTAATTGGAGTTAGAAAGTTTCCGTTCTATGCACATGCATGGTTAAAACTACGAGATAAAAATGTTAATGAATCAGATGAATTTACGAGAGATTTAATAGTAATTTTGTCTTCATCTGAAGGAGAGAAGCGATGAAGTGTTTTATTTGTACCTTTAATTTAAATGGACAAAAAATGGAAACGCATGATTTAAAAAAAATGGAAAATTCGGTTGAGTATGCTGGCACATACTCATTGAAGGTAGATAGTTTTATGGATGAAAACGGAGGGATGGTTGTCTCTTCTCCAAGTCATTTTAATGAAACTACAAAAATATATAAAATTAACAGTTTATGTATAGTTGGTGATATTCGAATTGACAATAGATATGATGTTGTTGAAGTTTTTAAGCTAACCGAATATTGGAAAGTTAAAAGTGATGAAATGATATTTCTACATCTATATGATTTGTATGGAAAAACTTTTCTTTCAAAAATAGTTGGTGAGTATTCATTTGTGATCTGGGATTCAAATCAACAGCATATATTTGCTGCGCGCGATCAAATGGGAATAAAAACACTTTACTGGATTAAAAATAATGATGAAGTTTGTATTGCTAGTGATATAGCCTTATTAAAGGATAAGTTCTCACCATATAATATAAACAAAGAATACTTTTATGAATATTATCTTTGCAATGGCTCCATCGATTCTTTTATTACTCCTTTCAAACAGGTTAATCGGCTGCCAAGTGCAAATTGGATGACAGTAAAAAACGGTGAATTGAAAGTAGAACAGTACTGGGATATTACAGAGAATAATTCAGAAATCTCTTATCCTACAGAGCGACAATATGAAGAACAATTTCTACAACTATTAGAAAAGTCCGTTGAATGTCGACTAGACAAGTCGAGTGAGAATGCGGTGTTAATGAGTGGAGGTTTAGATTCGACTTCTGTATATGCAATAGCTAACTCTCTTCTAAAGAAGAACTATAGCAAGGCAACAGTTTATCCTGTTTGTGGTATTTTTGATAAATACTTAGAGTGTGATGAAAGGGAATATATTACCCCTATTCTTAAGATGCATAATCAAGAAGCTGTCTATCATATTTGTGATGAAAATATTTCTTTCAGAGATTTTCCAGACGATTCACCATGGAGTTACGAACCGTTTGTAAATTCTGCTACATTTGCATTTACAAATTCATTAATTCATAGAGCTAAAATCAGTGGTGCAACTAATATATTAACAGGGTATGGAGGGGATCATGTACTTGGAGGAACCGAATTGGTAATTGCGGATCTTGTTGGGAAATATAGTATAGTGGAGGCGTTAAGACATTCAGCGGATTTTGCAAAAAAATGTAGGTTTTCTGCACTTCATATTTTTTGGAATAGAGGGCTAGCACCGCATTTCAAGCGAGGATTTTACAAAGAAATTATACAAAACCGTAATCAGGAATTTATTCATAAGCTCGATCAAGTGGAATCATTTAATCAAAAGGAATTTATTAGGCAAATTATTGGGACAAGAGCAAGGTTGTATACAGAAAGAGTTATAGCCCCTATTGATGGCGTGAATATACAAAATCCATTTCTTGATCGGAGACTAGTTGAGTATTTATTCCGTATTCCAGGATGGACGCGTTGGGTAGGAGGGAGAACAAAATATATTCTTAGAAAAGCCATGGTGGATTACCTTCCTCCTGAGGTTCTATGGCGAGTCAATAAAACGCGTCATGTACCTCTTACATATAAAGGGATTCAAGATGGTTGGGCTAATTTATATTCAGTGCTAAAAAAAGGAAGAGTTACTGAGTTTGGTTGGATCAATAAAGATGACTGGTTAGATCTATTGCATCGATGGCGTCAAGGCCAAGAGATAAGAGATGACACATATCTATTGGCCGCAATTGAAATATGGTTATACCGTTTGGAGAATCATCTGAATAAATGAAATATCTGTGAAATATCTAATGATGATTATAATTTTGTGTACCTGAGAGAGAAAACCTGGAGGATTAAAATGAAAAAATATGAAGCGCCAATTATTATTGAATATGGAAAGTCAAAGGATCTTATTAAAGGTAACTGTAGTTGGGGAGCAGAAAATTGGACACTAGATTTGACTGATTGGTATCACTATGACTGGTATCATTGTTATATGAATAATTGTGTTGTAGACACTCTTTGTGTTCCATTGGGTCACGGAAATGAAGACACTTGTGCAGTTCATAATGACTGTAATTAAGACTACATCTTCTGGTTAACTGTGAATCAATTATGAAAAGGAGGTGAGAAAAATGAAACAATATGCGACTCCACAATTGGTTGAATATGGTGCGTCAAAAAGCCTCATTAAAGGAAACTGTAATTGGGGTAACGAAAATTTCGCTCTGGATAAATCTGGATACTGGCAGTATGATTGGTATTATTGCTATTTTAAGAATATGTGCCACGTCACGACATTATGTGTTCCACTTGGAGGTGGAAATAATGATGAGTGTTCTGTAGATAGTGACTGCAAATAGTTTAGGAAGGAAGGTTTAGTCAAATGAAAAAGTACATGTCGCCAAAGTTAGTCCAATACGGAAGTTCAAAAGATTTAATTAAGGGAAATTGCAGCTGGGGAACTGAAAACGTTTCATTTGATAAAACTGGGTATTACGAGTATCTCGCTTGGACTTGTATTCCGGGTTACCAAATATGTGATGTACTAGATCATTGCGCTGCTAGCAGGCCAGCCGATGAGTGTGTCGAATACCGGATAGATTGCGTATAGCTTAACTTGTTTTAGATTACAACTAAAACTAAAACTAAAACTAAAACTAAAACTCTCTCTCATGTACACAGTTATTCAATAGCACTTCTTTATTTGGCGGTATAGGATATATACCACCAAATATGAGGGGTGCTTTAATTGTGATTTGCATAGTTGTATTCATACGAAATTACTTGAAGGAAGGCAAATAAATGATCTTCGGTCTGATTATTATTATATCATTAATAGTTAGTTGTATATTATATAACAACCTTAGAAATGAGGTTAGTGAACAGATTAACTTTATAGATAAATTAACGAGTGGTAACGAAGTGAGGAATCGCCTTAGAGAAGCATATACCGGTTATATAATGTGTTTGGATGTAACACATCAACCGAAAACAAGAAAAGAAGTGAAAGATATAATAAGTTTCATGTCATCTATTGAACAAAATTTTTTAGTTTTCGATGGATCCTCAGCATTTCTCGATGATCCTCAATTGGTAGTTGATTTAAAAACTCAAACGCTACCATCGATTATTGCTCTAAAGAATGGTGTAATTATACAACAACCAATAACCCTATCTTACCATTCATTAAGCAATTCACAAATAGTAGATAAAGTTAAAAATTTTGTGGGTTCTACTATAAGAGAGGTTTCAATATGAATATGATTTGGATAAATTGGCTTCTTAGTGCGTTTGTATTTTTAATTTACTATAAAAGTGGTGTTTTAAAACTTAGAAATCCATATGCTTTTGTTCAAATAGTAAACGACTATAAAATATTAAAGTGGAATAAAGTGATATTCGTTGCTCCATTACTTTCGGTAATTGAAGTTTTAGTTGCCTTTTGGATTATAGTGCCACAAACGAGGCTGTTTGGTGTTTTTTTTGGTAGTATATTACAAATCATTTTCATTGGAGTACTTTATAAAAATCTTGGAAGGAAATTTGTTCGAGGTTGTGGTTGTTTTGAGTTGAATGTTCCAAAAGAAATCAAAGTTAAAAACTTATTATTGAATTTCTCATTATTGATCCTTTTAGGAATAATCTTTATAACAAAATAACAAGACGGGAGGGTTTGAATGATTTATTTAGGCTTAATTATGAAATTAACTGTTGCTATTACACTATTGTTTTCGGGGATTGCAAAGACTCTGGATATTAAAACCTCTGCAAGAATTTCTGCTGCAGTTGATATTTTACCTAGAAAGCTAGGATATATATTCGGGTTATTGTTACCAATTATTGAAATTTTACTGGGAATCGCTTTATTGATTGAATTCAAAGTACCATTAGTTTTAAGTCTTGTATTTATAACTTTTGTAGTATTTTTTATTGTAAATCTGAAAATTATGATTAATGGTACGGACTTAGGATGTAACTGCTATGGTAAGGTGCTCTCTGGGAAGATGGGCAAAGGTGGATTGTTTAATAGTATAGTTTTAATATTTTATTGCTTTCTTATTATAATGTTGCCCAATATGAGTATGTCGGACTTTCTATCAGTAGCTACTAGTTTCGAGTCATTTTCAATAGTTTTACCTGTAGTAGGGCTGTTTGTAACGAGTTTGTTGACTAGGGCCATAGATTGAAAATATAAACATGAGGTGATTGGATGTTTTTGGAAGCTAGTCAGATTTCTATTTGGATTATCATCGCAATACAAACTACTTTGATTATAATTTTGATTCGGCAATTAAAACAAACACATCTAAAGAGCATTGGTATTGCACCTGGCTTATCTTTACCGAATTTTGAAGTAAGATCTTTACAAAAAGATAGTAATATCAAGTTAAGCGATATTATAAACATAAACACGACTACAATGTTATGTGTAGTTAGTCCTGGTTGTAAATTCTGCAAAGAGATAATTCCTGAATTGGATAGAGTAGTAGAAATGTACCCGCTGTTTAAAGTTAATATACTCGTGGTAAGTGAAGTTGAAAAAGCTCAAAATATGATCAAAGACTCCCTATCAAAAATATCATCTTATTCAATATCACAAGACATTGCTGTGAACAAAATGAAAATTACATCATTTCCATTCGGTATGCTTGTAGATGATAGGGGGGTCATATTGCGTCGGGAAATTGTAAAAAAGGAAAATATTACAAATTGGTTAATTGATGTTCCTCAATATGCAGAATCTCTTTCAAAAAAAAGGAGCAGAGTTATTGAATACTAAAGATCATAAACAAAATTCATCATTTGCTCTTACTTTACGTAATATATGGAAAATGACGCGAATTATATGGGAGGAACGACCGTTTGTTGCAACGTTTTGGTCGTTAATTTTATTATTATCTACAGGGGTCCCTTCTCTGCAAATTTGGTTGCAAAAATTAATGATAGATTCCATTAATGTTATGAATCAAAATGAGTCGATTTTGTTAAAAGTGATACTATTGGTATCCGCGACTTACCTCCTCAATTTACTTATGATGATAATCAATGTGTTCGAAACATTTTTGGTTTCTCTTATTAATCTTGATGTGAACTATAGATTGAAAAGGGCTATTATTGAAAAATCATTAGAACTTCCACTTACTTATTTTGATCAATCTAGTTTTTATGATCGAGTCCAACTAGCGTTAGAATCAGTTAATCGTAATGGTGTTGAAATAGTTCAGAATGTTTTTAATCTAGTAAGAATTATTATTTCTATTGGATCAATATTTCTTATACTTACATATACTCATTGGACTCTGCCTGTTGTACTTGTATTTTCTGCAGTTCCTGGGGTAGTGTTGCTTTTAATATTTAAGAAAAATAAATATAGAAAAACTGTTGAGACAACACCACTAGGAAGAGAGATGGATTACACATTTAGATTACTAGTAAGACGTGATTCTGCAAAGGAAATCAGGATATTCAATCTAGGTAAGCATTTATTAGAGAAATGGAGAGATCTTTTTTTTCAGGTAAGACACATACAATTAAGACAATCAATTGTAGAAGGTGTTATTGGTGCAACAGGTAACTTGTTTCTTACAATTGCTTCTCTTTCTGTTGCATTAGTTTTAGTCTGGCAAATTAACGCTGGTAAATTAACATTAGGTGATTATGTTGCACTAACCGGAGCGGTTATTACTGTTCAGGGTTTTATCGGTAGCTTTGGAATGACATTAGGTCAAATTTATGAAAAAAGCCTTTACTTAAATAACCTCGATCATTTCTTAAATAAAATTGAAGTTAAAATAGAAAACGGTGGTGAGAGTCCTTTTCCTAAAGGTAATTACTCAAAAATATACATTAATAACCTAACTTTCTCATACCCTGGCCAGGATAGAATTATTCTTGATAATATCTCCCTCGAAATAAAAAAAGGGGAGCGAATTGCAATAGTAGGGGAGAATGGTGCGGGGAAAACGACATTTGTGAATTGTTTGTTAGGTTTGTATCCTACAAATTTAGGACAGATTGTTATTGGCGATACTGCACTAAATAATATTGACAAAAAATCATATCGAGAACATGTGGTTGTTGTGTTTCAGGATTTTGTAAAGTACTTGTATGGTATTAGGGAAAACGTGGGTTTTGGTAATGTAAGTGAGTTAAACAATGATATGAAGATATATTCATCTTTAGAAAAAGCAGGATTGAAAGATGCACTAAGTTTTTTTAAAAATGGAATTGATACCAATCTGGGACTGGAACTTAAGGGAGGGCATGAATTATCCGGAGGTCAATGGCAAAGAATGGCGATAGCTAGGGCGTTTATGAGAGAGGCAGATATTGTAATTCTAGATGAACCTACATCTTCACTTGATCCTTTAGCGGAGTTGGACATTTTTTCTCGATTTCTTGAATTATCGACTGGGAGAACAACAATTATGGTATCACATCGTTTAGGCCCGGCAAGACTTGCAGATAAGATTTTAGTGTTGAAAAATGGAAAGTTAATAGAGAAAGGCAATCATGATGAATTAATGGGTATACATGGTGAATATCGGAATATGTTTCAATCACAGGCAGAATGGTATCAAGCAAAATAATCCTGAATCCGTGAAAGATGTCGCTGGGTTGGTAGGCAAGAAATTTATAGATAGGAATGGCCTGAAGAATGAACCGATGTCAGCGGCTGAGAGTTTAGAAGGGTGGCGCAAACCAGAACTTCACAATTTAGAAATCGTAGCTTCGATTCCCTAGCATTTTGAACCAAACGGGGGCAGCCATATGAGATTCTCAATCACGGTTCGTCCTCGCCAGCGCCTTTGCCTTCGTTTTCGCGGGGTCATCCGACTAGCACCAAATCATTGGTCGTAAACTTGCCTGACGGCAAGCGCTCCAGATTCAAATCCGGATTGAGATCAGCTATGAAAATATTCGCCTTGCGAGGGTGCATACGTTAGTGTCGTCCAATAGATCTCTGCTTCCACGATTGATGTAAGAAGCTACTGTAATTAGTTTTAAGGATTCAGGATATTGATATGGTAAATAAGGGAGAAATATATGGAGACAATACTAAATATACGGTCACTTGAAAAGGTTTTTGGTATTAATGAAACGAAAGTAGCTGCACTAAAATCTATTGATTTTGCTCTTAAAAATAATGAATTTGTAATCATTATGGGACCTAGTGGTTCGGGAAAGTCAACCCTTCTGCATATTATTGGAGGAATGGAGGAACCGACATCCGGAGAAATATATGTTAAGGGAATAAAAATCGATAATTTATCCAAAGAACCTGATGCGACATTTTATCGTAGAAACAATGTAGGCTTTGTATTTCAATCTTTTAACTTGCTTTCTGCTTTATCTTCAGAGGAAAATGTTGGACTTCCTCTTATTTTATCAGGAAAAAGTAAACGTGAAGTGACACAATCAGTTGAAGAAATTTTAAAACTTGTTGGATTATATGATCGACGAAAACACCGTCCAAGCGAACTTTCAGGTGGCCAACAGCAAAGAATAGCAATTGCAAGAGCACTAATTAGTAGGCCTAAAATATTATTAGCAGATGAACCAACAGGAAATCTTGATACTAAGACTACAACCGATATACTCAAACTTTTAATTTCGATGCGTAATAAATTAAATCAATCAATAATTCTCGTTACACATGACCCTATGGTTGCAGCTTATGCTGATCGTGTTGTGTTTTTACGAGATGGAGTTGTAGCAGGTGAATTAGTAAACGACCGATCAAAGGATTTAGCGGAAAATACTCAAATAATACTCGAACAACTTCGTAGGATGTCGGGAGAGGATTTCAACTATGTCTAGTTTGTTGGGAATAACAGTGAAAACCTTGTGGAAGAAAAAGACAAGGACTCTCTTTTCTATTTGTGCATTCACTTTGGGAATTGCTTTGCTCTGTAGCATGTTGATCTTGCAGGAAGTAATGGATAAATCAATAAAGTATCAGATACATAAAAAATATGGCGATACAGATTTAATGGTTGGGTATCGTCAAAGTATTGATAATATAGAATCAGTCAGAAATCCAAAAGCGCTTGATAATATTGCTATACAAAAGATAAAAGAAACGAAAGGGATATTGGAAACAGGGTTGGCATTAGCCAGTCCAGAACAATATAAAAAAAAAGAACAATCATCAGTTAATCTTACCGGAATTCATTACGTTGGTGTAGACAATAGTGAATTAACAAAGTCTATTTATAGTTTTTCTAATTCATTAAGTAGTGATGAGGTTGTACTTTCGGCAAAACTTGCAGAACGTTTACACGCAAAGTTATTTGATTTTGTGGAAATTCCCTTTAGAAACGGGGACAGTTACAACTGGAGAGTATCTGAAATAATTCCCGATAAACAAGGTTTACAAATCGCTTCACCTGAAATTGCTTTGTTTCATTTGGAGACTCTTCAACATTTACTTGAACTTGAGAGTTCGGTCAATCAAGTTATGATAAAGCTAGCTCCCAATATTGATAAAAATAAAATTGCCTATCAATTGACAGCTAGACTAGGGGATGACCTGAGTATCGATCTATTGGATAGTATGGACAAAGAAATAGATAACGCTGCTAGTTTCCAAATTTTTGGATATTGCATGGCGATAATAACATTAGCAACAAGTATCGTATTAGTTCTTAGTAATATTAATAATTCTCTTCATGAAAGAATAATTGAGCTGGCTACAATTAGAACAGTCGGAGGGAGTAAAGGACAACTACAAAGATTAGTTATATATGAGGCATTAGTTCTGGGGTTAATGGGGAGTGTAAGTGGCGTTCTACTCGGTGTTTTCCTAGGTCAAGAACTTTCAAGATTTATTTCCAGAATGTTAAATTTTGAAATGATTATTTTGTCAACCAACTGGTATAAGATATTATCAATAGCATTACTGGGTTTCTTTTTTTTGATTATAATGTCTTTATTTATTGCAGCCAAGACTTTACGAATATCACCCTTAGAGGCCTTTAAAGGTGTACCATCTGTTGATTTGCAGCATGATGGCAAACAGATTATCATGCCATCGATTTGTTTTGGTTTTGGGGTTGTGATATTTATATGCAGTTATTTGTTTAGTACGGATACTGCTGGATTTCTTCGGGTGCTATTTAGTGTATGCGGAGGAGGATTAATAATATTTAGTATATTCAAAGGGAATTTCTTTATAGTAAAGCCATTTTTATCTTTACTTTCCATGATGATGAATAAATATGGGTATAGAGAGACAGTAATTGTGATAAATAATCTAATCTCGGAAAGGAAAAAAAGTTCACTGATAATTACAGTAATAGCTCTTGGGCTAACGCTTTTTGTTCCAATCTCAACACTATTAAATTCTGTGAAAAATGAAATGCAAAAAAATATTGATGAAAAATATGTAACAGAATTCGTTATTTCTAGTTCAAAATTAAATCGTTCAACTCTACCAATTGAACTGATTGAAAATATTGAGCAGATAAATGGTGTGAAAACAGCAATTCCAATGAATCTTTCATATCAACTCAGGCTTAGTAATTATGATTTTAGTCGTAGTGAGAAAAGTTGGATAGAGAGAAATAGTCAAACTGATAGAAACTCAAAATATCAAAAACGGGAATTATTAAATTACGTATTAACAGACCTGAAAAAGCTTAGAGACCTAAACTTAATTCCTGACTTCTCGATTTCTCAGGAAAAGGTCATTGTTATTACAAAACAATACTCGATTGATTTAGGAGTGAAGACAGGGGATCAGATAGAGGTAGATACAGGTTTAGAGAAAACGCTATTGACTATAGGAACAGTTGTTGAAAAGTTACCTGGTTACCCAATTGGAGATCGAATTATTTTAGCTGATTTTAATAATCTAATTCTACAGAATCCGGTTAATCTAACTAACCCTAGGTTGCCTGTTGAAAAAGGAAAAGCAGAAATGTTTTTAGTTAAAATAGATAAACAGCACCGAGACGAAGTCGTAAATGGATTGGAAAAACTGCAACAAAAATATCCAGAAATAAGGTGGGGGGACAAACAAACTTCAGAGATGGAGTTGAGTCGTGACTACTACCAGCGCATAGGTATATTATACGCAGTTATTGGTGTTATACTACTGATTGGTATAATGGGGATGACGAATACACTAAGTTCAAGTATATACTCAAGAAGAAGAGAATATGCAATCCTAAGAGCTATTCATCTGACACCAAAGCAAATGCTAAAAATTGTGATGATACAGAGTCTAGTTTTTTCATTAGTGGCCGTTTTTTTAGGATTGCTGACAGGGTATGTATTGGCATTCTCATTCATACATGCCCTTGAAGCCGACTTTGTTACTCCATGGAGAGGGCAAATCATAAGTATAGTATTGATTTTAGCTTTTTCTCTTATCGTGTCATTACCTATGGGAATAAAATTATCGCGAATGTCGATATCCAAAGCATTAGCATTTGAATAAGTATTTTTAAACTGATGCCTTAAGTGTCAGTGCTCACGTACTTTGTCGGTGAGAGAATCGCCGTTAATGGCGTGAGAATTTGTGCGTCAGGCACCTCACGCCGATCACTCTCAGCTGGCGGAAAACGGTAAGTTAACCTGCCGTCCCTCGTCGCCGTTCCATGTCCGTAAGCACAAGCCAATATGCATAAACATGAAGTATTACCTCCTTGAATTTGGTATTCTTAAAAACAAATTCCTTACTCACCCGTATGGTAGATCTGATAGTGCTCTCCCAGGTGTCATCTGGAATAGACATTTCAGCTTGCAAAGCAGCCTGCTCCTAAAGGTAGTGGAGCCACATCGCTTCTTCTGCTTCCTCTTGGAATTGACGCTGAGCCTCCCAATCGACTTCATCCCAAACAGAATGCTCAGGAGAAGGACTGGAATCACGACGACTAAACAGAGCGGACACAGCGAGTAGAACGTGTCTGATAAGACTGAGTACGATTTGGAACATGCTAGCCCCTCATTTCCTCATAATTGGTATTTCGGCATGTGTCGGAACAATCTGAATAAGCGATAAGAACACAAAAACCGATCCCCATAAAAATCAATGGAATCGGTTCACAATTCATATCACTATTTCATTCGTCCTACGCGGCAGCGTGCCTAGATTCTTACGATGGAACACCCTAAAGGTGCTCTTACCTCCTTTCTTTGATTTTGGGATATGGTAGGTGCAAAATGCAAAAAAGCACCTTTCCCAATGAATGACTGCCAGAAGGCATAAATCACCACAAAAAAAGTTGTGTGTGGTGTCATTCACTCGGAAAAGTGCTTTGTTTACGGAACGGTTCTATGGCGCGTGCGAGAACCTGAAAGATATCAATGATTTACTCCAATATCGTACCATAGCATTCTGTTAGACTCAACCCATCGGATGTGGACGGCCCATCCAGTGAATTCAGACCAGAAAATAATTGGAATATGAAAAACCATCTCTCTCATATACTAGGTATAGAAGTATGAGATTGAAAAATGATGATGATGGATTGAAATCCGACATATCTCTGTTGTAACTGTTTTTAATACAATAGATCTATATTTTAGATGTTTAAAGACTTTTAAATGATTTAGAGAGCCACGGCCCCTTTATATTAGGGGCTTTTTGGGCTATAGAGGCAACAAAAACAGGACAAATGGCAACATTTACAGGAACAAAGGTAACAAAAGAAGGAGTTACCATAACAATTTCAGGAATCAAAAGGTAACAAAAAAAGGAGCAAAGATAACAAGAAGGGGATGGAATTGAAGAAGTATAACAATTTCGGGAAACATGGCCGCCTCCCATACCAACGGTAACAAAAAGGGGACGTGAAATGGCTCGATAACCATCATAGGTAACATTTTCGGGAAAAACTTGATACAAAAGCTGCAAAGGTAACAAAAACAGGGCCGATTAGGGCTCATCTGCAATCAATGGTCGCTCGTTGTTAAATCCCCATCAGGTGTGGCTTGGAAGCAGTGCCATGATGTTCCTTAAATTGTTCCCGATTTTGTTACCTTTGAAAGATCCACTCTGATTTCCTCCTGTTTTTGTTACCTATGTTGTGCGATGATCCATTACCTTCCCGAAGATGTTACCTTTAGCACGCCCCTTTATTCCCCTTTTTGTTACCTTTGTGTAAAAAGAAAATAAAGTATTAGACTGGATGTTAGGATCCGAATAATAAGTATTAGACTGACTCCAATATAAAACCAGCGGGGGTCTTGGACTGGAAAATAAAGTCCTAGACTCACGCTGGTTTATTTAACTAACGTTCCTCGTTAGCATTCCTGTAGATGGATTATTTTCGGCTTTGTAAAAATAAAAGCGCCTCGGTACGATAGGGTTGCGCACAGGGTCATGCCCCAAAAACCTATCATCCAGGAGGACGCTCTACTATGAAGTTTAAATCGCAAGCCAGACAAAATCAACTCATTGAAAACATTACCTCTTCTCATCTCGTCGTCGGGATCGACATCGCTCAGCAGTTACATGTGGCTCGAGCTGTAAACTTCCGCGGTATCATCGTAGGAGAGCCCTTATCGTTTACTAATGACGAAGATGGGTTCTGCAGTCTTCTTCATTGGATTCAAAAGCTGCAAACTGCTTATCACTTAAATTCAGTCATTGTAGGTATGGAGCCGACCGGTCATTACTGGCTAAACGTATCTCGTTGGTTGGCTCGGCGCCATTTTGAAGTTGTCCTTGTTAACCCGCACCTTGTGAAAAAGAACAAAGAAAACCGGGATAACACTCGCTCAAAAAGCGATAAAAAGGATGCTCTTGTCATCGCCGACATGGTGAAAAACGGCTACTACTCGACTAGACGTAACACACCTGAAGCATTTGAAGAACTGCGTGTTCTTCTTTCGAATCGCGATTTTGTGGTTAAACGCCTCGTTAGTACCAAAAACCAAATCCACCGATGGGTGGACGTGGTCTTTCCTGAGTTAAGACAAGTATTCAAGCACATTACTTGTATGGGTGCACTGGCAACGCTACGACTCTTCCCTACTCCGTCAGAGCTTCGAGAAAAGCAACCAGAGGAAGTAGTTCAAGGGTGGAAAACACTCATGAAGCGGCACAGTGGCTTACGAAAGGCTCAGGAACTCATTAGGTTAGCCAATCATTCGGTCGGTGCCAGGCACGCTGCATATGCTTTCCAGCTCCATTTAAAACAATTACTTGCAGAGTATGATCTCGCCTGTGAACAGCTCGAGGTCATAGAAAAGGAGATTCTATCCACATTGAAGTGTATTCCTTTTGCTGAGTCCATGCTTGCTATTAAAGGAATTAGCGCTATTTCTCTAGCTGGTATTCTCGGGGAAGCAGGTGACTTAAGCGGATTTACACATGGGAATGCCTTGCTTCGCCACGCCGGCCTTAACCTCACGGAGGCTAGTTCCGGCAAATGGTCCGGACAGATCGTCATTAGTAAACGCGGCCGTTCACGACTTCGCCGCTTCCTATTTATGGCCACGATGAGCATGGTCATGACAAATCCGGAATTCCAAGCCATGCATTCTTACAATGTTCAGACGAAGAAGCTAAAGAAAATGAGATCCATAATGAAACTATGTAGTAAATTGGCAAGAATCTTAGTAGGTATGGCCCGTAACAGTCAAGCTTATATTCCGCTAAAAACCTTGCCACAGCAAAAGGCAGCCTAGCACGTCACTGATTATTTCATCGAGAATTGGCTTATTCGCAGGAATTCAAAGAAAGCACGGAGTGCCGGATACATTCAACAAAAGGGCTCTGACCCGTTCCGTTAGCAAGACTGGCCTCCACCCCTTGGATAGGTGTAACGAAGGAATGAGAGGGCTCTGACCCGTTGAGACATGGGAGTGAAAACCTCCAGGGGCGGCGTGGAGATGCGTGCAGTATATGGAATAAATTAGGGTGGCGTCAACACCCTCTATTTCCGTACGCCCTCATGTTGCCTAGGTCAAGTCAACGGTCGTCCCCTCTGTCTTTTCTATTTTTAGACAAGGGTGAAATCCTGCGAATAAGCGAGCATTCGTGAGCAAACTAAATCAAAACGAGGGAGTTGAATGTTCACTTATTGGAATGAATCAAAGCACTTTTTATGGATGTTTTCAGCTGAAATTCATCCAACTTTTCTTACGTCGTTACTGCGCGGAAATCTCGAACTTCGTCCCGGCATCCCCGGCGAAAACAATCGAACCTCCCACGGGCAGTTCGACCTGATCCTTGCCTCCGATGACACTGAAATAGATGCATGTTCCCTTCGCATCATAAACGGCGAAGGAGGCGTTCGAGGACATGCTCACCTTAATGATCTTGCCCCCGTCACTGTCGCTTATCGTATACCACTCGGCGTAACCGCTCGACGAAATCGTAACGGACGACTTCTTAGCGACGTTGATGGGCTTCACGGCGTTCTCGTTCACTAAGAGGCTTCCCCCGACATTCAGGTACTCAACGCCGTCCTGCTTAAAAAACGTATAACCTGAGAGATCTCGTCCGTTAATTCTCGAAATTTCAATTCTGAGACGGCCGTATTCGGACCTGTTATTCGCTTATCCAACACGTACCCCGGCAATTGTTTCGACACATTCAATTGGAGAGGGTGCATCATCAAATATACGATCGACGAATACTTCTCATTCAGCGGATAATACTTCTTGCCGTCGCGCTGAGTCCATACTTCCATTGTCTCTGTTGGAATATCTTGGGGCTTTTGCTTTCTTTATTGCACCAACTAATTTAGCCTTTATGCGACCTTGTATCATTTGCGGCCCTCATCCATTAAATTGACTTACTCCATAATTCAACAATTAATCTTCTAATACCTCCCATCAAATCGACGGGATTCAACATAAAAAGAGCCAGTGCATTAGTTGTGGGATCTTGAAATTCGCGTAGGTCTACCCCGATCCGAGCAGCTGAGGAGCGAACCTACGCCATTCTGTTCCTTTCCAATAAGTCCTTACCGTAACGTTGATAAAGCTTTAGGAATCGGTTGTCGATATGCATATGGTTTAAGATCCCCATATAATCAACCCCAGGATCCGAGTGACGGTAATCTTGAGTAATAAAGTAAAGGTTGAAGTAAACATGATCGTCATCGTCCAATCTGCTGATACTGTCGAAAAGACCTTCAACATCGGCTCGGTTCAAGTATCTAAAGGTTTTTCTCTCCTCTATAATATAGAACGGATACGATAGTGTACTTATTGAAATGGTAGTCTGGAAATTCCTCAAATCTTCGGGAATTAAATTAAAGTATTCCTTTGCCGCTCCTTCATCTAGAAGGATGCCTGATATCCAAGTTCGTTTACCGTTGTAAGCTTCAATAATAAACATCTTCCTGCCCCCTCGATACATCATTGGTTTCCACTTGACTTTAGTTGTTATCTGTAATTGAACAGTCAATGAGACAGAAAGTCAAATGCTGATTCACACCTACCCTTCCTCGAACATAACGGAGAACTCCTTGCGTATCGCATCGTAACAGTGATCGCATACCATGATGTTCTTGTCGCCCGTACTGATTAGCTTTGCTTCGATACGATAATCTGTGTCGGGAAGAACCTCGGGCGGCATGAAGCTCGTACTACATACCCTGCAGGAACCGTGGAGCTTCATGTAATCCTCCATGCAAAGTGAACCCATATCATGGGTTAAATGATTGAACAGCATTTCGGCTTCCTTCTGACAAAATACACAACTCATCTACAACGCCTCCAAATTGTTATTGAACGCAAAAAGACCGCATGATCAAGTCAGACCATTCTTTGTGGTCCGCTTATCATGCGGTGCTTCCGCATTTCAACGTGATATTCACTTTAGCTAAATATATCTTAATCGGAGTGAATAGACAAGTAGATCCCCATATGCTTTCAGGAGGGGACTGCATATGGGTAGAAGGGATGATGAGAAGCGATATCGTGGAGAGGGCAATACCGTCTCTCACTTACTATAATTTTGAATGATAATGGATATCTTGATTCCCACTTATGAATTTTTCAATCTCATCACAATCCGTTCGGACATGAACCGCTGCAGGCCGCTGTTATGCCGGGCTCTCCGTTCGTATTCTCGAATACTACCGCCGGCCTGAATCCGGATAAACTGAAGCGGCTTGCCGAGATTTTGGACTGGTTATGCGGGAAGGAAGGATTTTTGCTCACCCATTACGGGCTGGAGGGTAAACATTACACGCGGCAGGGCAATACGATTACGCTGATCCCGTCCGGGATCGAGAACGATATCGTCAAGCAGGGCCGATTTCTCGATATATGGGGCTTTTTTACCCCGATGTCCCCTCAAGTTTTGGGCCTGAAGGTGATCGATCCGCGGATGACGGCAAGGGAGGAGACGATTGCCCGGACGATTGCCGGCATTCCCGTGCATGAAGGCGTCGGAACCACGCTGACGCCGCCGCTAGGCGTAAGCGTCGAAACGATGCGCGACAAGCAGAACGAGCTGCAGGTGCGCATGCTGTTTACGGACAAGTCGGGGAGAAACTGGCCGGAATACCGCAAGGAAATCATGCAAAACTACAACGGCGACGAAATATTCAGACAGTATGAAATCAAAATCCGCGAGGCACACGAAGGCAAATGAGTAGCAATATGGAACGAGGGAAGACATGCGCACGAACTGGTTCAACAGGCTGCTGATATCGTATCTTCCGTTTTTTTGGGCGATCAGTTGACGCTTCTGTCGCTTGCCTATTTGTCGTTGAACGAGATGTCCAAAAGCGCCGTGCGGGCGGCGCTTCGCTATCCAAGATTGACGATTGGATGTTTCGAACGGTTCTGACTAATACGACGATTAAGCGTTCCTATCAACCTGCAAGCCGTTATTACAATCCTTTTGGTTGTATGGATCGGCAAATTGACCGGTGAGCGGTATCGTACGCAATGGCGCTATTTTACTTGGCTTGCTTTAGCTCTACGCCTAGCTCTTCCTGTAGCATGGCAACTGCCACAAGCCGTCGCTGTGCTAACGCTACCAAACATCGTCGATCAGTTTACGCCCAATGCCGGTCCATCTGTTGCAAATATGCCTTTATCGGCGGTAACGTCAACGGAAACTAGCGGATCGGAGTCCGCTTCAAATACGGCTCCTTCCGGTTTTTCGCCGGATATTTTAACTATAGTATCTTGGATATGGCTGCTGGGAGCAGCATGCTATTTATCCTGGCGGCTTATCAATTATCGGCTTACATTGCGAAGTTTAAGGGCCTTCTCGCGACCAGTCGGTCCGCGTGAGCATGCACTAATGTCTGGACTGAAGGCAACAATGGGTTTGAATCGGCGCATCGACCTATATCAATGCCCGCTTGCTAGCAGTCCGATGTTAATCGGCTATATACGGCCTACAATCCTATTGCCTGATACCCGTCTGACAGATGAGCAACTTTCGCTGATCCTACAGCATGAATTGACTCATGCCCAGCGGCGCTCATGACATGGGTTGCTGCCTTGCACTGGTTCAACCCGTTCATCCATTGGATGGTCCGCATGTCTTATGATGATTTGGAAAAAATCTGCGACAGTCGCGTTATAAAACATGCTTATGTTCGCACTCGACAAGTTTATGCCAACACAATCATCCATTACATGAGAAATAAGATAAGTAAAGGTTCGACCTTATCTACTTCTTTCCTAGGAGGGGGCCGCATCATGAAAGAGCGATTTAAGTTGATTTTTCAATATCAACCCCAAAAATCGGCAACCTGGGTTTTCTGTCTCCTTTTGATCATGATCCTTGCCGGGGGTACCTTGGTGTCTTGCCAAAGCCAGTCGATCCAAAGCAATGGTAAAGGCAGTATTGCTAAGCTTTACGCCTTATTCGGTTCATCGGAACAAGATGTGTTGGCATCCTTGTCACTGAATACGGACCAAAATATCGAGAAAACGACTTTAAGCCCCAATAGCGTGGATTACCTGTTGAAGCAACCTGTTCAAGTACATGGCCATTCGAGCCAACTGCAGCTTGGCTTCTACAATAATATTCTCATGGCATTGCAATACCGGTTTGACAACCATAAAGATGCATTTGATGTCAGCAAAGCGCTGAGAGATGAACTGGTTAAACTGCTTGGTCAACCTAGCACAATTGAAGGTCATCCAAACCGGCTGAATACATTGACGGCCTTGCCGACCGGACGAACTTTGCCCGCGGAGTATTTGGAAGAATGGAGCATCACGGTGGAGCCGCAGGTTTTAGCTGATCTACTCGGAAATACAACCCTTTCCGTTAACCTAGAACTGCGACTCTCCTTGCTTGACGAATCCCATGCTTCCGTGTCCGTCCGCTACTCAATGAATCGAAATAGTTTGCAGCCGCCTCGTCCTTGAACGAAAGGTTAAAGTCGTAAGCTTCTTTAGACAAGTTAAATCATGGTTCTCAAACTGCACGGAAATTAAAAGCCAGGAATGTGAGAAGTAGCTGCTCGGTCTGGCCGTAGATTGACTTCAATAAACAGAATGGCAGCCTTGGATGAAAATAAAGTCCTAGGCTGCCCTTTTTATTTGAACTATCCTGCCCTTTAGTTTAATGAAGCTGCCGGGATCGCTCCTTGGCAGCTTCATGGTGGCGATATTGAACAATCGTATCCGTTAGCCACACATGCAGCGCAAGCGCCGCACCACAGATGATGAAAATGGGAGGCGGAATCCGTCAATACTGGTACTACGGCTGGGAGAGGAAGGTCGATAAGCTATGGTGCCTTAGAGCCCATCCGTTAGTCTGACTCCAACGATCACGGTGCATCACAGATTGTCGCTCCCTTTTGGGAAGCACTCATGGGAGATTAATCCTGCTCTGATTGTTGCACCAGCCTCTTGCCTAATAAGCCGTAGAGAGGGCGTATTAAGAATGGAAGTTGTCATTGAACGGGCATGCGGAATGGACATTCACAAGGATACTACTACTGCATGCATCATCACATCCATGGGAAAGGAGATCCAAACGTTTTCAACGAAAACTGTACATTTATTACAACTCATCGATTGGATTAAACAACATGAATGTTCCCACGTTGCAATGGAAAGTACAGGAGTATTTTGGAAACCTATCGTCAACCTGCTCGAAGCGGAAGGAATTGAATTTTTGGTGGTGAATGCCCAGCATATGAAGGCTTTACCTGGACGTAAGACCGATGTCAAAGATTCGGAATGGATTGCTAAGCTTCTCCGTCATGGCTTACTTAAAGCCAGCTTCATTCCCAACCGAAATCAACGAGAACTTCGAGAGCTTGTTCGGTATCGCCGAAGCATCATTGAAGAGAGATCCAGGCAGCACAATCGTATTCAGAAGGTGTTAGAAGGAGCGAACATTAAGCTCGGCTCCGTTGTTTCGGATATTATGGGTGTTTCTTCGCGAGACATGCTTCGTGCCATTGCAGATGGTGAAGATGATCCCGAAAAACTAGCGAGCTTCGCTCGACGCACTCGAAAGAAGATGCCTCGAACTTGCTGAGGGCATTTTAGGAAAATTTACGGGTTGGAGAAAATATATGCAGCGAGCTGGCGGTTCCACTGGCATTGGCAGCCACACTACGAATGGGCATTGCGCGAATCCGGCACGACATCGAATTTCGCCACGACAGGATGGATTAAGGATATATATCAAAGGAAAGCCCGATTTACCACAACGCCAATGTGGATTCGAGCTTTCCTTTAACTGTTTAAATACAACAAGCAATAGACATGAAAAAGTAGATAATAACAGCATATTTAATTTTGGTATTCACATACCAAAATTAAATATCATTTGACATGAATTATCTGCGGTGCTATATTTTATTTATGATAACAGTGAGTTGTTTTGCAAGGGGGTTATAAAGATGCGTAACGACAAGCGGATGAACCATATTTGGAATCGTTATAATGCATTGAGAGGATATACTGCTCAGTCGGAGTTGCCTGTTGCATTGTTTCTTTTGAAAAAGACAAAAGAGGAATTTGTATCAAATTCAAAAAAACCTACTGAGCAGAAAGCTTATGAGGTGATGCTTTCAATTTCGAATAGTTGCGGAATGAAAAATCCATATCCGGATTCAAAGGCGTTTTTTGGTGCTTTTATGGCTATGGATGATGAAGAAATTGATTGGGAAATGGCTCTTGCATCTGCAGATCATAAAGAGATGTTTTATATACCGAAAGTGCTGATTACCGAATTTGAAAAACACTTTAATCCAAACACTAAGACGGTATTGATTCCTGAAGCTGAGAAATTTGTACCTTACCTTACTGAATTAGTAAGCCGACATTCTGATTGCGAATTCTTCATAACTACCATGAATAGCGCGAGTAAAGTTCTTCTCGATGAAATGTTTAAGGAGCATGTGGATGTAATTGTCGAACAGACTAGTATTTATGAGTACGAGTTTTCAGCAAGGAAGTTTGATTTAATTCTGGCGGTACCTGTATTTGGAGCAAGAGAACGCGGCGAAGTTAATGGAGATTTCATTTGTAGGGAATATGAAATGATAGCTGTAGAGAACTTGCTCTTACACTTGAATAGTTCGGGTGTATTAGTAATTGTACTTCCAGCTAGAATAACTTTTGCTGCCGGCTCGGTTAAGGACTTAAGAGATTTTATACAAGGTATGTATAAATTGGAAGAAATAGCTGAGCTACCAACTGGGATATTTGCATCTACCGCTATTAAGACCTATATGTTTACGATCACAACTGGCCGAACAGAAGATGTAATGATTAAAAGGTATGATGCTGATACAAGCAACATCAAAAAAAATGGAATCAATGAGCTGGTTCTCCTTGATGATACGTTTGTTATGCTGGAAGAGCTAAGTGAAATGGGTTATTGGAATGTCGATCATATCTTTGCGATGGTGGATGAAGATTGGCAACGGTATCAGAACTCAAACATAAAAAAAGAAGAGTTAGGTAATATTGCCGAAGTTTTTCGAGGAAAGGCGATCAACAAAAAAGATACTAATGGTAGCATTGGAGTCGTAAATATATCGAATCTAAATGATTTTGACATTGATTATGAGGGCCTTGATCACATCGAAGAGGAAGAACGTAAAGTTGCAAATTACTTACTTAAAAATGGTGATTTATTATTGCCAGCACGGGGAACAGTGATCAGAATAGCAGTTTTCCAAGAACAGAAGTATCCTTGCATCGCGTCATCAAACATTATTGTAATAAGACCGGATGAAAAACTGCTTTTAGGGACGTACTTAAAAGTTTTCTTGGATAGTCCGATGGGGAACAAAGTCTTAGCAGGAAAGCAGCAGGGAACAGTCGTCATCAATATTAGCTATAAAGACTTGAAAGCGCTAGAAGTTCCGTTGCTTAGGGTTGAAGAACAAAAAGTGATCGCAGAAGAATATGAACGGGAGCGTTCCAGATATGTAGAAAGCATTCGTCTTGCTGAGAATAGATGGAATGAAGTAATGGAGCGTCTTCAAAATACTTTTTTGAATGTGAAGCAATAAAATATTTGACTTAGATAACTGTGATGTAATGGAAGAGTTATATAAATAGTCGGTAAAAAGGAAATCGTATGCTGAGACTGACTTCGCGGCGAAAAGTATCAGCCCGGCACCAGGGGAGGAAATTACATGATCGGAGCTATAATTGGCGATATTGTCGGTTCCAGATTTGAATGGGATAATCATCGCTCGAAAAGTTTTGGTTTTTTAACATACAAGTGTTGTTTCACTGACGACTCGGTGATGTCATTAGCGATATGTGATGCGCTTATGAACTGTAAACGTGATTATATAGACTTGGGCGACCAAGCTGTTAAATGCATGCAAGTTATTGGAAGACCCTATCCGAATTGCGGGTATGGAGGGAGATTCTATAAATGGATGTATAGTGATACCCCTGAACCATACAACAGTTTTGGTAATGGTTCTGCAATGAGAGTAAGCGCCTGTGGTTATGTAGCCACTTCCATCGAAGAAGCAAAATTACTTTCACACAAGGTGACAGTTGTAACACATAACCATCCTGAGGGGATAAAAGGCGCTGAAGCTACTGCGGTTGCAGTCTATCTGGCTCGTAGCGGGAAAAATATCTTAGAAATTCGCGATTACATTGATAAGCACTACTACCCCATGAATTTCTCGCTAGATGGAATCCGGGAAACGTATCAATTTAACGAGACTTGCCAAGAAACAGTTCCGCAAGCTCTTGTTGCATTCTTTGAGTCTTCCAATTTTGAAGACGCAATCCGGAACGCTGTCTCAATTGGAGGAGATAGTGATACGTTAGCTGCAATTACTGGAGGTGTGGCAGAAGCCTACTATGGAGTGCCGACACATATAAGGAAACATGCACTGACATTTCTTGATGAGAGGCTTCTGAGGATACTGCTTGAGTTCGAAAATCTGTATCCCGCAAAGATGGAAAAAGTACAGTCTTCAGGGAGCGTCAGCATTAAAGAAGAGTCAACCGGAGCCAAAATAAAAACAGGAGGTAGAGAAGAAATGATCCAATCAGCAATGGATGCTGCTGATGAAGCACTTAAAAACAGTACTTCAGAGCCAGAAGAAACAACAAGCCAAAAGCTATTTTCCCACCTGTTTGAAGCCTGCAACATTTTGCGAGGACCAATTAATCAGGATGAGTATAAAAGCTATGTAACGCCGATTCTCTTTTTTAAACGATTATCAGATGTCTATGATGAAGAAACTCAAGCCGCATTGGAAGAATCCGGGGGCGATGAGGAATTTGCTAATTTTCCAGAAAACCATCGTTTCATTATTCCTGATGGGTGCCATTGGCAGGACGTTCGTGAAGTTAGTGAGAACGTCGGAGTAGCAATAGTCAAGGCAATGAATGGAATTGAACGTGCCAACCCAGATACGCTTAATGGCGTATTTAGCAGCTTTGACGATGCAAACTGGACAGATAAAACAAAGCTGTCGGATGAACGATTGAAAGACCTTGTTGAGCATATGTCAAAAATCAAGGTCGGAAATAGTAACTATTCTGCTGATGTTATGGGCGACAGTTATGAGTTCTTAATTAAAAAATTCGCGGACTTATCAAAGAAGAATGCGGGCGAATTTTATACCCCGCGCTCAATTGTAAAGCTTCTGGTTATGCTCTTGGCACCACAAGTTGGTGAATCTGTATATGATCCTGCAGCTGGAACTGGAGGCATGCTCATTGAAGCTATCCATTATATGAAGGGTGATAAACTCACTTATGGCCGTATCTATGGTCAAGAGAAGAACCTTGCAACTTCGGCCATTGCTAGAATGAATCTTTTTCTTCATGGCGCAAAGGAATTTAAAGTTACTCAAGGCGATACGCTTCGGTCGCCTAATTACCTAGAAGGCGGCAAGCTGAAAACCTTCGATTGTGTCATTGCGAATCCTCCATTTTCTTTGAAGAACTGGGGTGCTGAGCAGTTTAGTTCTGACATCTACGGTCGCAATATATGGGGTTGCCCTACAGATTCTAATGGTGACTTCGCTTGGTTGCAGCACATGGTTAAATCCATGGATCCAAATACCGGACGATGTGCAGTTGTGCTTCCTCAAGGTGTACTGTTCCGTGGCGGAAAAGAAGGCGAGATTCGAAAGCTGCTCGTCGAATCTGATAAGTTGGAATGCATTATTACATTAGTAGGCGGTGTTTTTTATTCAACAGGTGTTTCGGCTAGTATCCTAGTTCTGAATAATAACAAACCGAATAAGCATAAAGGTCGAATATGTATGATTGATGCTTCAAGCATTTATACTCCTCAGCGTGCACAGAACATTATGACTGATAATGATATCCAGAAGGTGTTTGATTACTACACTGATTACAAGGATGTAATCGAACACGTGAAGATCGTCAATTTAGATGATATTCGCGGTAAGGACTATACGCTGGCAATCAACAATTATATTGAAAAGAAAGAAAGAGAGACTGTGTCGCCCGCTGAGGTTCGTAGAGAGTATTATGAAGCTTTTGACGAGATGGTTAAAGCAGAAGATAAAATGATGAAACTTCTCCTGGAAGGAGGATATGTCAATGAGTAAGCGTATCACAATTGAAGAATTGCAGTCCTACCTTTGGAACTCTGCTGTTCTATTACGTACAAATATCGATGCTGGAGCATATAAGCAGTACATATTTCCATTACTTTTCTTCAAGCGTATCAGCGATGTTTATGATGAGGAATGCGAACAAATTCTTGATGAATACGGTGGAGATGAAGAAGCTCTAGAGTGGGAGGAGAATCACCGTTTCATCGTGCCGGAAGGCGCTCACTGGCGTGATGTTCGAGCAGTATCAGAGAATGTTGGAGTTGCAATTGTGAATGCTTTCCGAAAAATCGAAAATGCAAACTCTGACAAACTGCAAGGCGTCTTTGGCGATGGAGCCTGGACAAATAAAAATCGTCTCCCTGATCGGTTACTGAAAGAGTTATTTGAACATTTCAGTACTAAAACACTCTCTATTAAGAACTGCCCGGAGGATGAGCTCGGTCAGGGATATGAGTATCTGATAAAAAAATTTGCTGATGACAGCGGCCACACCGCGCAGGAATTCTATACGAACCGCACGGTGGTACACTTGATGACGGAAATGCTAAAACCCGAATCCGGTGAATCCATATACGACCCTACATGCGGCAGTGCTGGTATGTTGATTTCAGCGATTGCATACTTGAAGGACCAGAAAAAAGAATGGCGTAATGTTGCGGTCTTTGGACAAGAGATTAATGCACTTACATCCGCCATTGGCAAGATGAATCTTTTTCTTCATGGTGTGAAAGACTTTGAAATCGTCAATGGTGATACATTAAAGACACCAGCTTTTATTGAAAAAGATAAGCTGAGACAATTTGATTTAATCCTAGCCAATCCACCCTACTCTATCAGCCAGTGGGATCGCGAATCATTCGCTAGCGATAAATTCGGTCGAAATATCCTTGGCGTACCGCCACAAGGGCGTGCTGATTATGCTTTCTTGCAGCATATAATCAAGAGCCTTAATGAGGAAACTGGTCGCTGTGCAATTCTGTTCCCACACGGCGTGCTATTTAGAAATGAAGAGAGCGCGATGCGCGAAAACCTAATTCGCAATGATATGCTTGAATGCATTATAGGGTTAGGACCAAATCTGTTCTATAACTCTCCGATGGAGGCTTGTATCATTATTTGCCGTATGAAAAAGCAACCAGAACGGCGTGGGCAAGTTCTTTTCATCAATGCAGTCAAGGAAGTTGAACGCAAAAATGCGCAGAGTTTTTTGGAGGAAAAGCACATCCAAAAGATTGCTAAAGCTTACGACGATTATAAAACGGATAGCGATTTCGCTCGTGTTGTAACAATTCAGGAATTGGAAGAAAACAACTTCTCTTTGAGCATTCCGCTGTATGTTAAGCATACGGGTCAGGATATCGAAGTAGATGAGCGATCTCTGCAAGAATGCTATGAGGATTGGAGAACCGCTTCAGAAATAATGAAATTACGCTATATGAAATTAAATGAAATGCTCGGGAAGAAGGTCGGAAGCAATGAGTAAAGTGCTCTTGGGTGATGTTGCGAAAGAACGTAGAGAAACTTGTAAGAGTAGTAAAGATGGGTATCCAATTGTAGGCCTTGAACATCTAACACCAGAAGAAATTACATTGACAGCCTGGGATGAAGGCAAAGAGAATACTTTTTCAAAACTGTTCCGCGAAGGGGATATTCTTTTCGGGCGTCGTAGAGCTTATCTCAAGAAGGCTGCAGTTGCTCCGTTTGATGGTATTTGTTCAGGAGATATCACTGTTATCGAAGCAATGCCAGAAAGTTTACTTCCTGAATTGCTTCCATTCATAATTCAAAACGATGCACTGTTTGATTTCGCCGTAGGTAAGTCGGCTGGATCCCTTTCACCTCGTGTTAAATGGGAGAACCTAATGAATTATGAATTTGAACTGCCAGAGATGGACAAGCAACGTGAGCTGGCGAAGATCCTGTGGGCTATAGACACAACTAAAAAGACTTACCAAAAACTGCTGCAGAAGACAGATGAGTTGGTGAAATCGCAATTTGTCGAGATGCTTGGTGACCCGGTGACGAACCCAATGGGGTGGGAGAAAAAGACCTTACAGGCGCTAATTGATAATGGATGTGTAATATATCATCTGGACGGCAATCATGGAGAATTATACCCACGTTCTGATGAATTTATTAACGAAGGTGTCCCTTACATTGGAGCAAACTGCATTAGCGACGGGCGCATTGAATATCATAACGCCAAGTATCTCACCGAAGAAAGGGCAGATGGGTTTCGTAAAGGCGTTGCCATAAGTGGTGATGTTCTATTTGCTCATAATGCAACCGTTGGGCCTGTCGCTATCCTTGAAACGATATTGCCTAAGGTAATTCTGAGTACGTCTTTGACGGCATATCGTTGTGATTTAGCCTTATTAAATCCATATTATCTGAAAGCATATATGGAAAGCCCGGCCTTTATTACGCAATATGAAGCTGAAATGGGGCAAACGACAAGAAATCAAGTACCAATCACAAAACAACGTAGTTTTCAATTTCTTGTACCCCCGCTCGGCCTCCAAAACCGCTTCGCCGACTTCGTCCGGCAGGCCGACAAATCAAAATTTGAACTAGAAGAAGCCCTTGCAAAACTGGATGCCACCTGCAAAAGAATTATTTCCGAGAACCTTGGATAGACTGGTTTCTTTGAATTTCTTAATTTTGTTGAAGATAGGAGTGACACTAGATGTTTAATGAAGACAACACGATTGAGCAAATGGTACTTACAACGCTCAAAATTAATGGTTGGAAGTATATCCCGGCCGATGAATTGCTACGTGAATACTCTGACGTAATGGTTGAGACTATGGTTAAAGAGGCGCTCATTCGTCTTAATCCTGAAATTGCTGAAGAACCATCTCGCGCAGATGAAGTTATCTATAAACTGCGTACGTTAATATTGACGGTTCAACCACATAATCTGGTAACGCAGAATGAACTGTTCAAGAAGATGGTTTTTGAAGAGAACTCTTACCCGTTCGGCAAAGATGGCCGTATGATTCCCATTCGTTTCTTTGGAACAATGACTAAAGAAGACTTAGCGCTTAACGAATATGTTGTCACAAACCAATGGGTATATCCACAAAAAGAAAATGGTAAAAGGCTTGATATTGTACTTCTGATTAACGGATTTCCTATGGCAATTGGTGAGTTGAAAACGCCCGTTCGTAATTCAATAACATGGTTGGATGCTGCTGGAGACATAACTGCATATGAAAAGAGCATACCAGGCATGTTTGTAACTAACATATTCAATTTTGCTACAGAAGGCAAATGTTACAGATATGGTTCTGTTTGTATGCCAATTGGAATGTGGGGTCCATGGCATACTCCGGATCATAAAAGTGAAGGAAGTCTTGCTGATGTGAAAATCAGTATTGAAGATATGATTACACCTGAAAAGGTCATGGACATTTTTCAGTTCTTTACAGTATTTGCAACAGATAAAAAGTACCGCAAATATAAAGTCATATGCCGTTATCAACAATATGAGGGTGCGAATCTTATTGTGGAACGCGTAAAGGCTGGATACCCAAAACAAGGTCTTATCTGGCATTTTCAAGGTTCTGGTAAATCATTGCTGATGGTTTTTGCAGCACAGAAACTCAGAATGATGCCTGAATTAAACAATCCAACAATAGTTATAGTTGACGACCGAATTGACCTAGAGACGCAGATAACTGCAACATTTAATGCATCAGATATTCCTAATCTCGTCAGCCTTGGTTCAAAGGACGATTTAGAATCCTTTTTTTTAGGGGACCAGAGAAAGATTGCAATTACAACAATCTTTAGATTTGGTGATATTAAAAAGGAACTAAACCCTAGAGACAATATCATTCTTATGGTTGATGAAGCTCATAGAACTCAGGAAGGCGATCTAGGGAGTAAGATGCGACTTGCTCTTCCGAATGCGTTTTTCTTTGGCCTTACAGGTACACCGATTAATCGTATTGATAAAAATACTTTTAATACATTTGGTGCAGTTGAGGATAAGAGTGGATATATGAGCAAGTATTCCTTTTCGGATTCAATCCGTGACAATGCGACACTACCATTGAATTTCGAACCGGTACCAGTTGACCTGCATGTTGATAGAGAAAAGCTCGATGCTGAATTTGAAGCATTAACAGAAAATTTATCTAAAGAAGATAAAGCAGAGTTATCTCGAAGGGTCAACATGAAAGCAATTATGTATGACCGCAAGCGTATTAGAAAGGTATGCGAGCATATATTCAAACATTACCGGGATAAAATTGAACCGAATGGATACAAAGGTCAGGTTGTTTGTTATGACAGAGCGTGCTGTCTTATGTATAAAGAAGAACTTGATAAATTGCTAGGTCCGGATGCAACTACAATTGTTATGGACACAAACAATGACAAGGAAGACAAATATAAAGCATATAGACGTGATAGGGACGCAGAAGGAAAGATTTTAGATAGATTTAGAGAACCTAACGACCCACTGAAGCTTGTTATAGTAACGTCAAAGCTTCTTACTGGTTTTGATGCACCTATATTGCAGGCTATGTATCTTGATAAGCCAATGAAAGATCATAACTTGCTGCAGGCCATCTGTCGTACTAACAGAACCTATGATGAAGGTAAGACACACGGTTTGATTGTTGACTACATAGGTATTTTTGATAATGTAGCAACAGCTTTGGACTTTGATGAATCGAGTATGAAAAAGGTCATTTCGAATATTGAAGAGGTTAAAAAGCAGATCCCTGCACTAATGCGTAAGTGCTTGAGTTATTTCATGGGAGTAGACCGTACAATAGATGGTTGGGAAGGTTTGATTGCTGCACAAGAATGTTTGCCAAATAATAAAATCAAAGACGAATTTGGAGCCGATTATAAAGTGCTCAATAGAGCGTGGGATGCGCTTTCGCCAGATCTATTTCTGAATCCAATGAAATACGATTTTCAATGGCTGACAAGAGTATTCGAATCGGTGAAGCCTACTGATGGAAGAGGCGGGTTGATTTGGGCAGCACTCGGAGCGAAGACATTGGAATTGGTTCACGAGAATCTGCAAGTGGGAGAAGTACATGATGACATGGAAATTCTTACGATGGATGCAGATTTAATCGATGCATTCATTGAAAAACAAAAGGATCTGAGAAAGACAACGATAAAAGTTGAAATTGATTTGGTCGCGAAAATTCGAAAACACAGTAATGATGTTAAATTCGTTAAGTTGGGAGAAAAACTTGAAAATCTCCGTGAGAAACACGAACAAGGGCTCATAACCAGTATTGAGTTTCTAAAACTGCTATTAGAACTTGCGCGGGAAGCGGCAGAAGCTGAAAAAGAAGTAGTGCCTGAGGAAGAATTAGACAAAGGCAAGGCAGCATTGACAGAGCTTTTTGATGGGGTGAGGAATTCAAAGACGCCAATCATAGTCGAGCGAATTGTTAGCGATATAGATGATATCGTTAAGATTGTACGTTTCGATGGTTGGCAGGGTACAACTGCAGGAAAACAGGAAGTGAAGAAAGCTCTTCGGAGTGTTGTCTGGGTCAAATACAAAATTAAAGACAAAGAAGTCTTTGATAAAGCTTATCAGTACATTGAGCAGTATTACTAATGTGGAGAAGTAAAGATAGAGAAAATGTGAACTGCCCTTATTGTGGTGAAACAGATCATTCAGTGATGATCAGTGGTGTTGTTATTGAAAAGGTCGAAAATTAATTGATCCGGCAAATAAGGGGCTGGAAGAATCTGGTGTATCTCAATGTCTTCCGAGTAATAAACATTAATCATCACTGACTGATAATCAAATCATCAGAGGTATTTTAAAATATGCCATTTACCATAGTTAGACAGGACATTACGAAAATAAAAGTTGATGCTATCGTCAATGCGGCGAATACCACGCTCCAGATGGGAGGCGGCGTCTGCGGAGCCATATTCAAAGCCGCGGGAGCATCCGAACTTCAAGTTGCTTGTGATAAACTCACTCCGATTCAGACTGGTGAAGCTGTTATTACTCCAGGGTTTCAGCTTCTGGCGAAGTATGTTATCCATACGGCGGGACCCGTCTACAGTGATGGTAACCACTGCGAAGAGGGACTACTCCGTTCTTGTTATACCAATTCCCTAAAACGCGCCGTGGAAAACAGTTGTGAGAGCATTGCTTTCCCGCTGTTATCAAGCGGTATCTACGGTTACCCGAAAGCGGAAGCTCTCCGAGTTGCCACCTCTGCAATTCAGGACTTCCTTGCCGATCACGATATTGAAGTATCGCTTGTGATGTTCGACAAGGCTGCATTTGATGTGAGCAACAAACTACTCGGTGAGGTCAAGGCATTCATAGACGAAAACTACATAGACGACTATGTTGATTCGCGCCGCCAAAATCAGTTGTTACAGGTCGAGATGGACGCTTTACAGACGGCCGAGGCTGATGCTCCAAAATTTATAATCTTCGAAGAGATGAAGACCGGCGGGCTTGAGGATTTGGTCGGTGATCTTGACGAGCCGTTCGCCCAGACACTTTTGCGACTGATTGACTCCAAGGGCATGACGGATGTTGAGGTTTATAAACGGGCGAACCTCGACCGTAAGCTGTTCTCAAAAATCCGAAACAACAAGGGTTATATGCCAAGCAAGCGTACCGCCATAGCCCTTGCTGTGGCCTTGGAGTTGTCGCTTGATGAAACGGACGACCTTTTAGAGCGAGCGGGGTATGCTCTCTCCAGAAGCCAGAAGTTTGACGTTATTATTCAATATTTTATTAAGAGCTCCAAATACGACATTTTCGAGATTAACGAAGTGCTGTTCAGCTATGACCAGCCACTGTTAGGAGGGTGAAGAGTTGTTTGAACATCCTGAAATTGTATCAGTTGATACGGTTCTTCAACTGAAAAATCTTCATTTGCCTAACTATCAGCGTCCATATAAGTGGAGTGTCAAAAATGTGTCCGCTCTTCTGGATGATCTTGAATTTGCAATAGATCAGACTAACAAATATCCTGATTTCAAGTATCGCGTTGGGACGATTATTCTCCACAACGATGAAACCAACGGAGCGTTTGATATCGTTGATGGGCAACAGCGAATTATTACGCTGGCCCTTATTTGCAAGGCTTTGGATGCATCAGGTAATGTGTCAGTATTAGAGACGAAACTCTCTTCCAAAGTATCAGAAGAGAATATCAGATTTAATTTCTTGGCAATTAGGACTTATTTTGCAGAGAAAAACCCAACTGAAAAAAAGCGTTTTATTGAAGCGGTATCGAGTGTTTTAGAGTTTGTAGTTGTCGCCACGAAAAGTCTCTCCGAAGCATTCCAACTTTTTGACTCGCAGAATACGCGTGGCAGGGCTTTGGCTCCTCATGACTTGTTAAAAGCGTTTCATTTGCGGGAAATGCGCGACCACCCAAATGAAATGAAACACACGGTAGAAAAATGGGAGAGAACAGACCCAAAAGAAATTCATAGTCTGTTTCAAAATTACCTGTTCCCCATTAAACATTGGATTGAAAAAGATAAAGGTCATAGGTTCACATCCGCCGATATTGACGAATTCAAAGGCGTCAGCTTCGATTTACAATACTACTATGCCATGCGAACGGTTAAGGCGATGCCGATATTTCAAATTGACCAGACCTTTGTATCAGGCAAAAACTTTTTTGAATACGTAGAGCATTACCTGAATATGCTTTCGGATGTTAAGGCCGCTGTTTCAAAGGCTGAACTTGACCTTTTCCTGAATGGGGCAGGCGTTGGATTCTCTTATGCCAAACAACTGTTTTTTTGTGTCGTGCTGTACTACTGCGATAGATTCAGGAATCTTGACGACCGTGTTATCAAACGGCTGTACGCTTGGGCTTTTATGGTTCGCTTGCAAATGCAGAAGTTAGGCTTTGATACAGTGCGAAATTACGCCATTGGCGAAAAAGTGGGTGACAAAGAAACTATACCAATATTCTATTTGTTGCAAAAATGTATGAAGGAGTCGGATGTATTAAGAATAATGATTCCTATGTTGTCTTCGGAAGACATAAGATATTCTCCCAGCAACGACGATAAAAACTTTCTTTTAAACGAAGTGCAGAAAATATTGGGTTTGCCGGGAGGTGTTGAATGATGGCGAACAACGTCCGCAACATCAAAATCGTTTTCGCGGGAGGCAAGAATATTTTCAGCGAGAACAAGTACATAATACCGCTTTATCAAAGGGCGTTCGCATGGGAAGATAAAGAAATTGAGCAGTTGATTGATGATATACTAAACTTCGAGACGGACAACTACTATCTTGGTAACCTCATTGTGTTCGAGCGCAAAGACGGCAAGTTTGAGGTTATCGATGGTCAGCAGCGGTTGACGGCTCTATACCTTTTGCTGACCGCACTGGGTATTCAGTTTGAGGGAGATGCTGTCTCTTTCGAATACCGCCCGAAGTCCGATAATACACTGGCGAGGTTGGCAAACATTGATGAGGTCAGCTGGCGTCAAAATGCCGATAGCGGTATACTGTCAGGTTTTGATGTCGTATCAAAGAAGATTCTCGGTAAAGTTGAGGGTTCGTCAAGAACTCTTAAAACTGACGAATTAAAGCGGAGACTGGAAAAGGTCAGCCTTGTGAGAGTAATCGTCCCGCAAAACACCGATCTGAACAAATATTTTGAAATCATGAACAATCGTGGAGAGCAACTGGAGCAGCAAGATATCGTAAAGTCCAGATTGATAGAGATGATAACCGATGGTAAGAAAAGGGATGCTTTTGCTCGAATATGGGACGCTTGCAGTGATATGGAGGGTTATGTGCAAATGCACTTTGACGTAGCCGAGAGAAGGTACTATTTTGGAGAAAACTGGGATTTATACCCCGACGATTCTGATGGGTATTATTTGGTAAGCGGCAAAACCGACAGCACAGCAATGCGTTCAATAAGCGAGATTGCCGATAGTGCAGACGTTACATCAACGAATACACCGCGCCTCGATAAATCAGATGAGGACAATATACGTTTTGAGAGCTTTTTAACATTTCGGCATTTTCTTTTGCACGTATTAAAGCTTTTTGAATTAGAGGAAAATGGAACTGAAGTGGTCGCTAAAAAAGTGTGGAGTGGAGAACTGATTGACGACAAAAAACTCATTCAGCGTTTCGAAGCAGTATTTCCTCGCAAACAGCACGTCGGCGAATCGGTTGAGCGTTTCGGGCTATGCTTGTTGAGATGTAGATTTTTGTTTGATAATTTTATGCTCAAAAGGGAATTTAACGGCGATGATACGGAAGGAAGATGGAGTCTTAAAACACTCAAGGTTTCTTGGAGCAATAGCAAGAAATATGCTAAGAGGCAACCAAAAGCGTATTATGCGGATGTTAATGACTCAATCGCAAGTCGAATGTTGCAATCCATGTTAAGAGTAACATATACATCCCCGCTGGTAATGCATTGGACTACAGAGTTCCTTGCGTGGCTCTATTTTGATATGGATGGTTATGACCCGAACGAACATTCTGAAAAGCTAGAAAACATCGCAAAAGCGGCAGCGCGTGCATATATGAACGATAGCGAGTTCTCCGCAGGACTAATCACTCCGCACATTGTGTTCAATTACTTGGATTACTTGTTGTGGCAAAAAACGAAGCAGGATTTCCAATTTGAATTCCGAAATTCTGTGGAACATTGGTATCCGCAGCATCCCATCGACAGCAATGTCAAATGGGTCGAGCAAGACCTGAATCATTTCGGAAACCTCTGCCTGGTTTCAAGCGGATTAAACTCTAAGTTTTCAAATAATCTGCCACTTGCTAAAAAGGCGAATTTTCGCGATGGGATTGGTAGACAAAGCCTGAAACTAAGGAGGATGGCTGACTCAACCACCGATGCCAACACATGGACGGAAGAAGTGGCAATCGCTCATGGAGAAGAGATGTTGGACTTAATAAGGTCAGCACTTGACTTGGTTTGAATGTCGCTCCTCAAGCGACCTTATACCAATTTAGAAATGTTATCCTTAAGTCATAATAAAACTTGAGGAGGACATTTCAATGAAAAAGGGATTAACTGAGTTAGTATTAATAATTGACAAGAGCGGTTCGATGGGAGGTTTGGAGAAAGACACCATCGGCGGCTATAACTCAATGCTTGCCAAACAACAGGCTGTCGAGGGTGAGTGCCATATTACTACCGTATTATTTGATAACAACTATGAACTGCTCCACGACCGCATCGACATTAAGGCAGTCAGCACGATTACCGAAAAGGAATACTGGGTTGGGGGCTCGACCGCTCTCCTTGACGCAATCGGCAGGACGATACACAAAATCGGCAATGCACAGAAACATACCTCCGACGATTACCGCGCTGAAAAGGTGATGTTCGTCATCATTACGGATGGTGAAGAAAACTCAAGCCGCGAATACTCAGCAGAAAAGATCAAGGCACAAATTGAACGTCAAAGGACAAAGTACGGGTGGGAGTTTATTTTCCTTGGAGCAAATATCGCAACAGTCGAGACCGCCGGGCGTTTCGGCATCTCTGCAGATCGCGCCCAGAACTACCACGCAGACAGTCAAGGCGTTGAACTGAATTTTCGTGTGATGAGCGAAGCGGTTGCAACATTCCGCGAATGCTCCGCAATGCCAGAAGACTGGAACGAAGAAATCCAAAAGGATTATAAAAATCGCGGAGGGCGGAAGTGAATCTTAGACTTGTTTCCGAGAACGGAGTAAAACTATTTTAAATATGAAGATATAGTTTCCAAGAACGGATAATTTCATAAGAACCGCTATCGACCTATTCCCAAGAACAGAAAAATAATAAAATACCGGGAATAACAGACCTGCATAACTAAGCTCTTGTGTTCGGTCTTATTTGTCATTTTATTTTTACAAAAAAACCAGCAAACCCTTGAGTTTGCAGGAGCAAAAGGCACAGGCAAGTGCACTGAACCATGAGCAGCTTAAAGATTTACGATCGATTATCAGAATTTACAAGAGGAATTCCGTTTTGCTAGGATAAACATCAAATGGTTTGTTTGAGGAAGGGCAGCGCTATTATGGATTACTTGGAATTCAAAAACCTGTATATGAAAACGGGAAAATGGAGTCATCAATGGGATCCAGAGACATTGAATAATGAAAGAAAGAAGCTCAATGGCTTATTAAGAAAGCTTAAGAGCCATGCTGTATATCAAGCACTCCCTTTCGATCGATTGAATGAAGAGGAGAAGTGCAAACTTCTATATCATCTTCTTTATCATACTTCAGAGAGAGAAATCATTGCGAATATGCAAAAGAGCGATATTAATCGAGATTACACTCAGTTCATTATGCCATCCACAGAGGACTGGACATCTGAGGAGGAAGGTCATGCAGATGTTAAGATAAGGGAAATGATGTATCGGAACAGAGTGGGATAGGCTGGTACAAATGGCAGTGAAAATGGTCTTAGAGGCGATTTTCGAGGCAGACTTCAAGGATTGCTCGTTTGGATTTCGACCGAAGCGAAGCGCAAAGCAGGCAATTGAGCGGATACACAAGACGGTGAACTACGGGAGAGTGTACTGGGCGGTGGATGTAGACATCACCGGGTACTTTAACAACATCCCGCATGACAAATTGCTCAAACTTGTGGAACAACGCGTGAGTGACCGAAGAATGTTAAAACTTATTCGAAGCTGGCTGAAAGCCGGCGTCATGGAAGAAGGCCTGTTCCATGAAACGGAAATCGGCAGCCCCCAAGGTGGAGTTATCTCCCCATTACTGGCGAACATCTACCTAAACTATCTCGATTCGATATGGGAGAAGCAGTTCTCCCATATCGGCACACTAGTGCGTTATGCTGATGACCTCGTCATTTTGTGTAAACAAAAGACCCATGCTTTTGAAGCCATCCAAGTGCTCAAGGCTGTTTTCAAGAAATTGGAACTGACGATGAACACAGACAAGTCCAAGTTAGTGAACCTATGGTTGGATAAAGAGGGATTCGACTTTCTGGGATTCCATCACCGCCGAATGCGAAGATTACTTAAATCGGGGAAATTCTATGACCTTCGTAGTTTCCCATCATCCAAGAAAGCGATGAAGAAGATGCGAGCCAAAGTGAAGGAAACAACCGCACCCCGCTCAGTACTCTACTGGTCGCCTAAACAAATGGTAGACAAGCTCAATCCCATCATACAAGGCTGGCGGAATTACTATGGTAGCGTAGATCCAGGCATGAGCAATAAGTTCCTGTCAAAAGTGGGCTGGTATATCATCGGCAGATTGACACTGTATTGGAACAAGAAACATAAACGAAATCATTTGCACCCGAGGAAGGTAGCAGAGGTTCTCGGACGTACAGGACTGAAACGAGTTAGTGCTTGGGGTAGTTATATTGCACAAGGTGAAGAACATCGGAAAGCCGTATGCGGGAAAACCGCTCGTACGGTTTGATGAGGGGGGACTGGGGAACCAGCCCTCCACTCTACAACATATAGAAGTGTAGCCTGCATGCTGGCTTCGATTTTCCCATCTAACGGTGTAACATAATTAACCTCACGTCAGAACAGAAAGTCATTCTAGATGTTTTGATTTTGGACTTGCAAGAGGGGAAATTAACAAACTGGAATAATAATATCAATGAGAACCTGGGTGGTAATAATATGTATTTGGATACTATGTTTCAACGGACAATAATTCATAGCTTATTATATGCGAGACGCAAAAAAATTGATAAAATAGCATGCTCAGAAAATATTCTTAATGATTACAACAAATTGATTGATACAATTAATCTTATTCGATTAGACGATTTGCGTTTGGAAAGAAAGTTAGAGCAGACAGAGCTCAATTTGAATTTGATTTTAGACGGAACAAATAGGAACTTCACTAATGATGAAGTAAATTCTGTCAAAAAGATTAATGAATGTTTTCAATGGAAGAAAGAGCGATTTTCTGATTTTAAAAAAGATAGATTAGAAAGGGAGTCATATCTAAAAGAAATTCTTTCTTGTAATCATGATTTCACAAGGAAAATACTTAGCCATTTAGATAGAGATGATGAGGATTTTTTACAACGATATGAAACATATTTAAATTTTCAATATGATATTGAAGACCCTCTTGCAAAAATTACATTAAGGAAGTGGGAGGATCAACTCACAAAACCCAATGAGTATCGACGCGGATATAAGTTTAAATTTCTTGTTCATGCTATAAGCACAGATACTGAAAATGCTCTTCAAAATGCCAAGAGTAAGCAAATCATTTCTACAAGTCTAATTACTGACGAATTTCAAGGGACTTATAAAAAATCGAGAATTGGGTTTGTTTATCAACCTAATAAGAAGAATGTATTGCTCATCAGCAACTCTGATTGCTATGCGAATGCTCTTCATTATACTGAAAAATATGTCAAAGCCGAATATTTCTCTCTTACTTATACACCGCTAGGTGCAGACAGATATTTACATTATAGCGACACTTATGCCTGCAAAACAATGCACATCGAAGAAATTGAAAAAAGATCAAAAGAATTACAGAAATGCGTTGCTGAGGAAATCGATGGGAGTAATGCATATAACGAAATTGTGTTAATTAATGACCCTACTACAAATCCTATTGCAGTCTTTATTATAGAAACAGAAAATTCAAATGAATCAACGGTTGGTCAGGCGGAAGAATTAGCCACAAAATTGAACCTGCCTTTACTAAGAATTTAAGCATTGACATGAGGCATGATTCAATGATCTACCTAATCGAACAGTAGAGCTTAAATTTAACGAGACTAGCGGAACAACGGCAGTGTAAACGGCCCGTTATAGGCTTCCGGTAAAAAACGGCAACGCTGCGGCTCTCGACGGAACCAACGAATATGTTTCACTTCCGACAAGTTTATGTGTCGACAAAGAAGGAGAAAAGTTCCATTTTGTAGAAGTAGTCAACCATATTCAAAAAGAAGCAGAGAACCTTCTATTCTTATGTTAGGTCCAATGTTCAATATCGTTATTAAGTATAATTCGAATGTCTTGCTCAATTAGAAGGCGTTGTCCGTACTGCAAGCCCATATAAAAGCTTTTTTCAATTAAACACTTTTCTCTGTCGGTAAGTGTTGTAAGTGTGTCGGATTCATAAAGGTCAATCATACGTTGGGCCAATTGTGGCAAAGATGTTTGCATATATACTCCTCCAAGTCTTTTTGCTATTGTATGCGCGAAGTACCATTTTATTTAAAAAATTTATATAAAAAAATATCCAAGGGAGAAGAGACGATGTTAGTTGGGCTTAGAAGTGAAATTACACAGAATTCGTTAACGTTGAATAAGTTTTATTATGCATATTGCGAAAAAAACCCGAATACGCTTCACTTTTCGCATGTCTTGGATTGGTCAAATGTTCAGAAATCTTTAGGAGCAATCATTTATAAGCAACTCCAATTTCTAGTTTGCAAAGGAAAACTGCATGAACAAAATTACAAAAGTGATCACACAGGTACGATTTTACCGCTCGATAATTCGATAATAGTCCCGAACGGATATGTATTTCCCATTGATAATTCTGTTCTTAACACATTAGCGTCTTTAATATCTGGAACATTATCGAATGCCGATGTCCAACAAAAGGGCGATTTACTGGCATTAAAGTTCCTTACTGCTACTAAGTCTAGAACAAGTGTATATGGCATGATTACATTTAGTGCAAATCTAAATGGATCCACACAAAATTTTGTTTTTATTACACTTTGTGACCTTGAAAAGGAGTTTGAAAACTTAAGAATTGATGAAAGTAAACAGGAGTTAATATGGGAATTAATAAAAAATACGTTTAAAGAAAAGAATCTGACAAAAGGCTTGTTGTTCCCTTACGTCGATCTTTCATCCACCGACGTGAGCAATTTTGTTCTTTTTGATAAAGATCAAACACTTTACTGGGCCGAAGCGTTTGAATGCAAATCAAAATTCACATCAGCTATTGAAAAAGAAGGGTTCCAAACGATTCTTAGAGAACAGATCTTTAATCATGAAAAGCAAACGGACGAGATTTGGGCAAAGATTGGACAAGAGGTGTTTAACGACGAGAATGGACCAGTTAGGATCGTCACTAAAGATCACATGAAAAAAGTTGTACAAGGAATTAGCAAACAAGAATTTGTAGATGACAAGTTTGATGAACAGTGGAGAGCTATTTTCAAAGATGATGGGTACTCGCTCTCTGTGGAAAACTTACAATCTGAGAAAATGAAATTATCAGTAAAGATGGACAAAGTCGAAATTAATGCTCCTTTGTCTGAAATGCGAAAAATGAAGCAATTCAAACATAACGACAAAGTATATTTAATGATAAGCGGTAATGAATTGGCTAAAGTAAAAGAAATGAACTCAGAAATAAGTGAAATTACTTGGGAAGAGTTTAAAGCACTAGTTGATGAATAAGGGGATTTCAATGAATATTGAGAGCCTAGGGCGTATTATCTCTAAAGCAATTGAGCATGCGGATGCGAGTAATGAAACGGGAACAATTATAACATCTGAGACTTTTGAAATATCAACTTTAACCAGTGATCATGAAGAATTTTATTTTAAGGAATTACAGTGGGATCAAAATCAATCATTTTTTGAATTGAACATAACAGAGGACTCAACGGGGAAGGAGTACCCATATAAGGATTCTGAAAGGGATTTTGTTATTCAAGAACCCTTGTTGTTTTTGTGTGAACAACACGATAGCATTTATAGGCAATTGCTTGAAGAAAAAGATAATGTGATTGATCCATTTCGGCGATTTGAACTGTTAAAAGATATTCATTGCTGCTCGAACTGCATGTTTCAATTTAAATTGATATTTAAAGTAACTAAAGAACAATTGTTACGCAAGTGGTTTGCTGATAAAGGAATCAATTATGCACAAGATATTGATCTTCATTTTTGGTCATCTCTAATCGAGTTTAAGAAACAATTTAATCTTTTGACTTTCATGAAAAAGAAGCCAAAACCTCAACTTCTTCTTTTATTAAGTGAAGATACGTTGAACTCTTCAGGTTTTATTAATTTTGTTGGATTAAATTCAACACAAAACCGAGATAAAATAAAAGACATTGTTGAGAATCTTGTAATTAAGAAAAAAGAACTTGATAAGAACATTGAAAAACAAAATAAGCTTACTAAGAAGAGCGAAGGGATTTTTTATTATCCTCCAGAGTTTTGGCTGGAAGAAAACACACTGGTGCTCTCTTCTTTCTCTGAATCCAAAAAAGAGATTTTTCAAGTACATATCGGCTTTCTAATTTCTCTATGGCAAGTTGTCGCTGACAAAATATTCATCCATGAAAATGGGCTAAAATTTACTTTGGATAGGGAAGTAAAGATACAAACTCAAATGCAATATATCGATCAAGCTTGGAAATTGGATGAACAAGAGCTTGAATTAGAATCAGAACAAGAAGCACAGCAAATGGAGTTTTATGAGAAATGTATTTATTCAAAATATGCAGAGTCCAATTATAAATTATTAAGAACAACTATTATACTTGCTGGAGATGAATCCCTCTTAAGCATTGTTTATAATACGGGAAAGTTAATTCGCTACTATTCTTATCAGTTTGAAAACCTAATGAATGACAAGCTTAAAGAGCAATCTGAGGTTGTTAAATCTCTCGTAAATGCAACACAAGCCTTAAAAAGTAAGTTAATTCAGGGTATCGATGATATTAATAAAAATATGACAAATGTGATTACTGTTTTGTTAGGTATTTTAATCTCCTATGCAACCATCTACGGAAAAACCACATCAGCTAACGGATATGAGTTTATCATCTCAGTTTTTGTTTTATTTTCTCTAGTTTATATACCCATACATAAATATAGGGTTATTCATTGTATAGAGATGGGGAACAAAAACTTGACTGAATTTTATAACGATATTGCAATAATTTATAAAATTTATGATTATGATTTTCAAGATATGATCAAAGTAAAAGAAAGCAACTTGTTAGCAGAGAAAAAACTAAAAAATGCTGCTCTGATTAATTTCCTCATATTCATCGTAATGAGCGTAGTTGTATATCTATTTACAAGAAAATTACTCAATAGCCATTATAAAAACACGGCTTTCAACGGTTATTTACAACTAGATGAATTGTTTTGGATCTATAATTCCTTGCTTTGTGTAACTACAATAGGGCTCATTATCTATTTTGTTTTGCAAAAAAGATCAATTAAAAATCATAAATAACTAGCTAATTAGGCTTGCTGAACAAACAAAAACACAAGTAATAACAAGGATTTGAGTCCTGTTTTGTCGAAGTAAGATACAAGGAAACCGGTAGCCAGTCCGGTAAAAACCGTGCATCTGGAGGACGAAATTCATGTTCCAACGCAGTGAAGGCCAATTGGTTATGCCAGGCGATTTTTTCTTGCCGTTCGGCGGTAAGCTGAGCGAAGACAACCGGTGAGTCTTGCTCGCCGCGATGATTCCGTGGGCGAAGGTCGAAGAGAAGTACGCGAAGGCATTCAAGAAGAGTTTGAAAGGGCAGAAAGCTGTGCCTGTTCGTATCGCACTGGGCGCCCTCATCATTCAAGAACGTTTAGGAACGGAAGGATGACCGTGAGACCTTGCAGCAGATCCTGGAGAACCCCTACGTGCAGTACTTTATGGAAGAATCAAAACGACATTCATTGGCAATTCGATGCGATCTTCCGGGAACTGCGTCTGTTCAACAACAAGATCCAATTGATAGACAAGTGCTTAAACAACACGTTAGCGTCGGATCCGATATCCAAGCCGAATTGGAACGGTACGCTGAGACATTAATGGGCTCCGACATCGTCGAGATGGGTTATGTCCTCGTCATGAAGGGACATGAATTGGCAATCGGCTCTGCATTGCATTCGGCATAATACGGACATAAGGGGAACTTTTATGCAAAAGCAGGGCGTGCTGCGAACATAATAATGGATTTTGTTCTCGTAAAGGACTGGACGAATCGGAAGTCACAGTACTTAACAGCCTAGATGACATCATCAGTGACCTCAATTACTCCCTAGAATGGATGCGATCTGGCCGGCGACCGGGGAACCGCCGGGGGATTGAACGCAGAAGTGTGTATCAAAGAACGGCACTACTAGATCCAGAACTCTTTCCTTCACTGGACTTAGAGCTTCAGGAACGTATTATAACGGATGACGATAAAAGAATAATCGTAGATATGTTGTGGAAGCTTTCCAGTCGAGAACGGTAGTGTTACTTGCTGCACATATCATATGGAATGAGCTATGCAGATATAAGTCGTGAGCTAAAGATCTCTAGAAGCACGGTACAAAAGTTTATTGAGAGAGCAAAAGCGAAGGTCATGGGAAAAGGGGCATAAAAAATGCCCCCAGAGTGTCGAGAAAGTCCTCAGGACTTTTCGGCACTTTAATTTTTATGTGGTGACTCTCATCTTTAAAAAGAAAAATCAATTTAAAACGATCTGAGAGTCAAGTTTTTAGGGCAAAATCAGTTGATTATTGGTAGGCGCAAAAATATGTGAATATTTCGATGTCTTAGAGCCACCATTCCGGTGAGTAGTGAGCCAGCCCTCCGGAAAAAATGAGCCAGCCTTCCGGTGACGGGAACCACCCTACTTCTCAAGAAAAGTCACTTGCATTTTAGAAGAAGATATGGTGCGGGAATCAAGGGCGAGCGTAGCGAGTTCATCTTGACCCTTGAATCCCTTACCAGCCTCAAATCCTATCATTGGTGGTCTTAGCTAAGACCACCTGCCCTCCGGCGAGGACGGGGGTTGGGGCAGAGCCCCAAGAGTCAGTTCCTGGTTTGATATTCATTTTGTCGGTGGCTCTCTGAACCGGAAGGGTGGCTCAAAAATACCGGAGAAGTGGCTCTCACATTCCGGAACGGTGGCTCATTCTGCTCCGGAGTATTCAATATGGGGTTTCTCTACAGCCTGGGGCATAAAAAATGCCCCTTTTGTTTCAATTTTGTTGTGCAAATGTCGTACAGTTGCCAATTAGAGGTGAAGGCTATGCTCGAAATTCGCAATTTTCTCTTACGTACATCATGTTATCAATTGTTCTGATAACCTCACTGTTGTAATCAGTGAGCATTCCGCTACCGATGAGTTCACCATCTTGGTAAATCTCAATTTTATCAAACATGGCAGCCATAAAGTCGTGGTCATAAACTAAGATCTTGGTCATCAATGCATCTCTCCTTTTCAAGGTTTCTTTCTTCGACATGTTTAGAGTGAATTCCTTCCTTATGTCGAATAGTGATTGCGGGAAGGAGGTGTACTAATTGGTGACTTTAGAAGTTTTAATAAACGAAGGCGAGGTTGTGAAACGAGAATGCTCGCAACAAGGTATGACGGGAGTTTATGTAACTGGAGAGAGGTATGAGCTATGGATTGCAAAGAGCATACTGTTCCTCGAAAAATACAAAACTAGCCAGATATTGAAAGAACGTTTACTGAAGCTGCAAAAAGAGCAGTAGGAAATAACGATAGTCATCTGGATACAATGATGGGTATCCTTAAAGCTTTGAAAGAGTCTGAATAATTGTAACGAAGCAAGCACCCTAGTGGTGCTTTTTTATATTGATCAAAAACGCCCCCTACTCCACAAGCAACCCCCTTTTCAATGATTTGAAAAGGGGGTTGCTTGTAAGTTGCCAATCTACAGTTAATGCGAATGATATAACTCTAAAAATTGTAGGAGAATTTCTTTTTCCTCTAGAGTCATGCTATCGATTCTCTTTTGTATCATCACATTCGTAACATCTAGTGTATCTGAGTTAGGGAAAATCATCTTAAAAAATTCTACTAAATTCAGATTCAAAACAGAAACAATTTTATCCAAGTTTTCAACGGAGGGACTTATTTCTCCGCGTTCGATTTTGCCAATATGAGTAGAGTGAAGCCCGCTCAAGTATGCCAGTTCTTCAATAGTATGATTACGGCGCTTCCTTACAGTTCTAATGACATTTCCAACAGATTTTTTCGATATCTCCAAGAGCTACACCTCAAAACAAACATAGCGTAACAGAGATGTACCACCAAGAGATTAAGTGGTATTTGAATATACCAAATTTGGTTTATTTCTGGTATGATATAGTTTATATCAGAGAAGTGGGAAATGTATTTTATGAAAATTTGTGGAGGCAGGTCATGTGCTCCATGGGGCTAGTCCGCACTTAATAGACTTACTCAACAAATACAGGACAATATTATTATTCCAGCAGACCAGGTGAGTGCATTGAATCATGAGGCCCCAGGTACGTGTAAGTTCATAAAATCATAGTGCGGTAGGAGAATGCGCATGAAACCAACCCACCTTGAAACTAACAAGCTGGATTTCTTTTGCATTTATAATAAAGATTTTGACAGCGAACGATTATTCCAAGTAGGCAAGCATGAACGTGTGGAAGTGAAAATCCATAGTGTGCGGTTCGATGAACTCGACAGGCACATTTTAATGACAATCTTGAATAAAGGAGAAAAGGAACTCGGTTACGACGAAGTTAGTTGCCGAATACCAGCCCGGGTATTAATGAATCTGGTAGGACTTCATGAAACAGATCTTTACGAACGGATGCGGAAGTATCTAAGCCTCTGGTTAGAGACATACACGGATCTGGCAGATTCTGAATTCAGTCTTTGCAGCATTCGAACTTTATCAGAAAATAGTAAGCCAGTCGTATTTGAATTGACGTTTCATCATTACAAAGTGCTCCTTAAGTATTTTAATGAGGCTTTTATCGAATTATTAATGAATGGTATAGATGCTGGTCTGCCAAAAGTGCATTAATTCGAGGCCAATGATGCTTTGAGTTGTACTTTCAAATCATTAGGGGCGAACGAGTTGCGCACTTCAGAAAGCTTAATACGAGACGAAGAGGTGAATACGATGCTGCCAGGGGTTTATAAACTGAACTTTTTGGATATTTTTAGCTCAGAATATGCGAAAGAAAATATCGCTGTTGGAGTAAACGAGGAAGTCACCATTACAATTAAAAGCCCAATGGTAACTTTATTGGACAAAGACGTGCTAATAGGTATATTTAATTATGGAGAAAAAACCGATCTAGATGATAACATTGTATGCACAATCAGCGAAGATTTGTTATACAGCCATGTTCCGATTGAGCTTGATGTTTTAGAAGAAGCGTTGGGACGATTGTCTCGTATAAAAATTGAGGTTAATTATTCCTTTAACGGTGAACGCCATCAAATCCTACATAATTTATTTGACGTGCAAGAATCAATAGATGCCGTTGGAGAACTGAAATTTGTTACAATAGGTGTAAGATCTGCAAGTATTATGAAGTGGTTGTTTGCTAATAATTTTATGAAACTAGCAGATGTCAAATGTGGCTAAATGCATTTTCATAGGAGTGGTTTGGTGACTCGATTGAAATGAAAACTTAAGACAATGTTGCTTATGAAATAATACCGTGAGTTACTAAAAATGCGTCTGGATGCGGAAGAAAGTATCAACTCGAGGTGAAGTTTAGCACTGTTCAAACCAATTTATTTGAATCAGAAAAGAAAGCGATTTGCGATCTAGAACGGTTGATGGATATCTATGCAAAATATCATGAGAGTAGCAGCGAGATTGAGCGTTCGGAGATTTATGAGCAAATCAGGGAGAAATACAATTGAGATACTCTAATTTAACCAATGAACTTAACTAATTGGTTCGCATGTCCATTCCGATAACTCCTCGATGTCATGAAAAGCTCCTATCCGTCGTAGGTACTCATGGCCTCCATCTACGCCGACGGCACCACAGCTACAAAACTTACATTCATAAACGAGCGTCGATTCAACGATATTTAGACAGCGTTTGCAGCGGATTTTATTTATTAATATTTGTTTTTTTTCCATATTATCCACCTCGTTCGTATAGATGAAAAGTCCTGAATCAGTGGATTCAGGACTTTTCTATCCATTACGGATATTTAGAAGCATATTCCAAAAGATGCTCATTGCGAGCTTGAATGCTCTCATTGTATAGCATTATTTCAAGTGCAGTCAAGCGATGGAAGAGAATATTTTGATTACTGTGTAAAAGAATAATGGCTTCAAATTCCAAGTGACTGGAGGATATAAAGGTACATTCGCGTAATTCGCAACTTATAGAAAATGGAAATTATTTGAACTGGATAAGAGGATTCCTCTGTTTGATTTAAAGACGAGGGGGTAAAAACTATTGTATAAATCAGTTATTATACAAGACAAATTTCTAGTTATTGTAACTGATGGAGTTTTTGATACGCCTATAATTGAGCTGCCTACAGAAGAGCTTGCTGATAGAGTGGCTTATGAACTACAAACCGCTCGTGATGAAGGTGAACTCTGGGGAGCAGATCAAATCCTCAATGAACGATATGGTGAGAAAGTTATAAATGAAACTAGAGAAGCGCTAAAAAAGGTAAGGTCTATGGATAACGAGGAAAGAGAATTTTATCTTGAAAAAATACGTCGTCGCCACGAAAGGGTTCAAAAAGTTCAACAAGCACGAAGGTGGAAAAGTGTATTAAGTTGGAAGAAAAAGCATAATTAAAAAGCACAATCTATCGGCAAAGGCAGCTTGATTGGTTCTATGAGAATGGAATTAGTTCGCTTTCTTTAATGCATTACTAATGGCTGTTATAGTGTTCATATACGTCTTAGTAAATCCAGTCTAATGGAATCAATAAGCAAAAAATTGAGTGAATGACATGTTATCAAAAGGTAAAGAGCTATTGGAGTATCTAAATAAGGCCGCCGAGCAAGCAAGAAGAGAAGCAAAGCAAGCTAGGGCATCCATTTATTATATTCGCGACAGCATAAGAATTCGTGAAGCGTCGGACGGCCAGAAATTTGAGATTCAGATAGATGATTCAGGAAACCGAACTGAACGGGTCTTACATTGATGAACCGCGACACAGATTCCAGTCGATAAACTAGAAGTGCTATTTGCATCGTAATAAAGCACCGGGAAAATGGGGCTAGTTCTAATCAATCTTCTACGAAAAAGAAGGGTCAGCTTTATTGAAGCTGAGGCATATTGGAGACATTTTATTAGATAGCAGTGATATTTCCCAAAGTTTTTAATTGCTGACTTAAAAAAATGGGAAATCGAAAAAGTTCCCTCTGATTCTTATGGGTACTATTAACATTATGGAAAGGTTAAAAATTAACTTTTCCCAATATTTTTCAAGTTCCCCTCAGACAACTACCCGGGTGTAAAAGGGATCGGCGAAAAAACGGCCGTCAAGCTGCTCAGCGAATTCGAGCATATCGAAGGCATTCTCGAGAATCTGGCCCTGCTGCCGAAGGGCGTAAGGGCTAAAATAGAAGCCGAGCTCGACATGCTCCACTTGTCGCGCGACCTCGCACGTATCCGCTGCGACGTGCCGGTTGCCTGCACGATGGAGGAATGCTTGCTGGACGTGGACCGGAACCGGGTGAGAAGTAAATTCGAAGAACTTGAATTTAAAGGGCTTTTGCAATTATTCAAATAGCTGAACGCAGGACGTGTCCATGATCTTCATGGGCGCGTCTTTTTTTTTATGTCAGAAAGTATATCCTCCGCTGATTGTTCCATTTCCCGGTAAACGCGCTCGTCTTACAGGACGGCGAAGCCGTTTATCCTTGTCCTGAAAATGCACTTATCGAGCATCCTTAAGTCGGCACAACGGGCCGGGTACGCTGGAGAAGCACTAATTTCAGAACTAAAGGTGGCTTTGAGAACTTTCATTTTCCTTGAAACAGAACTCATGCAACGTTTGAGGACTGGTGGTTTGAACTAGTGATAAATAAGATGGAGTCATGGAACGGCAAAGCTTTCAAGACGACTTACAGCATGAGGCGGAGGGAGTAATAGAATGGTACGATTTCGAAACAAAACAGCTTTAGTAACCGGCGGAAGCCGCGGAATCGGTAAGGCGATCGCCGAACGTTTCGCTGCCGAAGGCGCAAAGGTGGCGATCGTCTCCAATTGTGCGGAGGAGTTGAATCTGGCGGAACGGCAATATAAAACCGCGGGTTACGACATGTTGCCCCTACTAGCCGACGTTTCCGATGCCGGCCAAGTCGAGAGAGCCGTCGAACGTACGGTTTCGGAATGGGGCCGAATCGATATTCTTGCCAATAATGCCGGAGTCGCTTGGGAAGAAGATTTCTTGGAGCTAAAGGACGAGAATTGGCGCAAAATGCTGGACATCAATCTGAGCGGCATGTTCTATACCGCACAGCGGGTATCCCGCCAGATGGTCAAGCAGGGGGAGGCGTCATTATCAATATGTCCTCCACCAACGGGATTGTGGGCGAGGCCAAATACGCGCATTATAACGCATCGAAGGGTGGCATTGTTTTGTTGACCAAAACGATGGCGTTGGAGCTGGGAGACCGAGGCATTCGCGTGAATGCGGTTTGTCCGGGTTATATTCGGAGCCCGATGTCCGAAGCGATCGACAGTCCCGAATTTGTAGAAGCGTACATTCGAGCCAAAATCCCGTTAGGCAGAGCGGGAGCGCCTGACGATGTAGCGGGAGTATTCGCTTTCCTTGCTTCCGACGATGCGGCTTTTATAACGGGCACAACCCTTGTAGTCGATGGCGGACAGCTCGCTTTTTAAATTTTTCAGAAAGTATATCGTGGAAGTCACCTAAATCTCGGTAAACGCGCTTGTCCCTAAAAGGACGGCGCAGCCGTTTATCCTTGTGGTTTGACGACGGGAGGCATACAAGTGAACTTGAACTTTATTTTGGAAGATTCCGATTTGGAGCCCGGCATTCGGTTATTTGCTGAGGAATTCCGATTCTCCGTAAGCGAAGAGGGCATGCCTGTTCAAGTAACGCGCAAAAACGAAAATATAATCGTCGTATCGAAATCGGGGGATAAGGCTCACATTCAATACGAGCATAAGCATCAATTTTTCCGGGCGCTCGGATTGCTTTTGGAAAGCTTGCAGCACGAACAGAAATTCCATATAACGGAAACGCCTCAATTCAGCACGAACGGCCCGATGATCGACGTCTCTCAGGGAAATGCGGTACTGCACGTCGAGACGATTAAACGGTTAATCACAAAGATGGCCGCCATGGGACTTAATATGCTGATGCTGTACACCGAGGATAGCTACGAAGTCAAAGAGCAGCCTTACTTCGGCTACATGAGAGGCAGGTATACGCAAGAGGAGATTCGGCAGTGCGACGACTTTGCCCATCTGTTCGGAATCGAGCTTATTCCTTGCATTCAAACCTTAAGCCATTTGAGAGACGTATTGAAATGGGAGTGTTTTGCGGGCATCAAGGATGACGGGGATACGCTGCTCGTGGGAGAAGAGAAAACTTACGCGTTTATCGAGCAGATGATCGTAGCGGCGACGAGTCCCATCCGGTCGAAGCGCATCCATATCGGCATGGATGAAGCTTTGAAGCTGGGTCAGGGGAATTACCTGATCCGAAACGGATTGCGCTCCAAATTCGAAATCATGAACGAACACTTGGCCAGGGTGCTGCAGATCACGGGAAAACTCGGTTTGAAGCCGATGATATGGAGCGATATGTATTTTCGGATGGGGTCCGGGCTGGAGGATAATTACGACCGAAATAGGATCCTGCCTGACAACATTTCGGAGATCATGCCCCAAAATTTGCAATATATTTTCTGGGACTATTACCACTACGATGAGGAATTTTATCTCGATTTTATTCGGAAGCACAAGCAATTCGGTTCCACTCCTATTTTTGCCGGCGGGATTTGGAACTGGAAAGGGTTCTGCTTGAACTATGGCGCAACTTTCGCATCTACCGAAGCGGCCATGGCTGCCTGCAAAAAAGAAGGCGTGAAGGAAATCATCGCTACGCTATGGGGCGACGACGGAACGGAGTGCCATATTTATTCCGCCTTGCTCGGCTTACAGCTGTTCGCGGAACACGGGTATGCGGAACGAGTGGATGAACGCAAATTGAAGCGAAGGTTCGAATTTTGCACAGGCGGCCGTTACGAGGATTTCATGGAGATCCGTCTTGTCGACGAAATTCCCGGCACTTCCGAAGGGAACCGCGAAATGGCGAATCCGTCCCGTTACCTGCTGTGGCAGCAGGCGTTAATGGGATTGTTTGATAAAAATATCGACGGGCTGCCGTTAGCCGAGCATTATGCCAAGTTAGCCATTCAATATGAGCAGGCGACTCAGCGCAATGGAGAATGGGGTCAAGTATTCGAGATTTTACAAAAGCTATGCCGCGTGCTTTCCGTCAAATCGGAGATCGGCTTACGAATTACGCGCGCCTATAAGGCTGGGGATAAAGCGTCTTTGCATGATTTCGCACAGGTGGAGCTGGCTGATCTGATCGGCCGGGTGGAACAATTACGGGAGTGCCATCTGAGCCAGTGGCATCAGTTGTACAAACCGTTCGGCTGGGAGGTCATCGATTTCCGTTACGGCGGGCTTATGGCAAGTCTTAGAACGGCGATCCGGCGACTAAACGATTATGTCGGCGGAAGGATCGATCGTTTGGAAGAGCTTGAACAGGAACGTCTGCCGTATCAAGGACAGGAAGGTATCGTGGACTGCTACTGGTATAAGGGAATGCCGACGGCAAGCAGGCTTGTTCAGTTCGTGGACTAGGACTCTTTCATTACTTAGACATTTGGAGTGAACGTTGATGGAAAACCTTACGGTAAAAGAAAATGCGCTGCCGGGTACGCTGAATTGGCAGCTTACCCAATACGAGTTCGAATATACGGAGAGTCCTCAAGGAACCGAGCTGATCCATGGAGCCCGTTCCGCCGCGATCGAGGGATATGCTTCCCGTACCAGCGTCTACCCGGGAGAACGTATAGATTTCATGGTGAGCACGTCCCCTGCCTGCCCGTTCAGCGTGGATATTTACCGGCTAGGGTATTACGACGGTACCGGAGGGCGACACGTGCTGCATCTCGGTCCGTTTGAAGGAGAAGAACAGCCGGTACCGCCGGAGACGACGGAGCGGCTGCGGGAATGCAAATGGCAGCCAAGCGTAACCCTTCAGATTCCTGATGATTGGGTCAGCGGCGTTTATCTGGCGAAGCTGACTAAGCAAGCATCCTTGCGTGCCCAAAGTTACATGATCTTTGTAGTGAAACAAAGAAGGAAGACGGAAATTCTCGTCCAAGTGAGCGATCTGACGTGGCAGGCTTATAACAAATGGCCCGCCACCAGCTCGCTTTACGATGACGGAGCGAACGCCTGGTTTACCGGCCCCCATGTCCGGGTCGGCTTCGATCGGCCGTACAGCAAATACTTTCAGGTTGTCGACTCGCCTTTATCCTGCGGCTCCGGCGAATTTCTCCTGTGGGAGTTCCCGCTCGCCTACTGGCTGGAAGCGGAAGGCTACGATGTCACGTATTGCTCCAATCTCGATCTTCACGGAGACCCCGGTTTATTGGAAACCTGCCAAGTATTCATTTCCGTAGGACACGATGAATATTGGACAAGGGAAATGTACCAACATGCAACGGCCGCTCGCGATAAGGGAGTCAGCTTGCTCTTTCTTTCAGGGAACGCCGTCTATCATGAAATTATTCCCTATGACGATAACGTCGCAGCCGCCCCGTTCCGTTCATTCGCCCGAAAACAAAGGTTTTGCGACGAGCAACAATTGATGGGAACCGCCTCGTTTGCTTCGGGGTACGGAGACTGGACGGTGGCAAAGCCGGAGCATTGGGTGTTTGCGGGCACAGGCATGAAGGCGGGCGACAGCATTCCCGGTTTGATCGGCTGGGAATATCACGGGTTGCCGGCCAAGGAAATAGCAGGCCTGGAAATATTGGCCCATAGCGATTTGGTAGGGCATCAGCCTGAAGCTCTGGAATGCGCGGATGGCACTCTTCGAGTGGGCGACGGGAAGCATGCGGCCGTCATCTACCCGGGTCCGCGCAATAACTGGGTGTTCAACGCAGGGACGATCTGGTGGGCCGAAGGATTAAGCAATCCGCCCGGTCACATTCCGGCGTCGGGCACGTTCGGCCGGGTGCTGGGACCCGACTCAAGAGTCCAGCAAATGACCCGAAATTTGTTGGCCCGTTGTTTAAGAGCTAACTCGGATAAGCCGGTTGCGGACTAAGAGTGCGCTTGAACGCGCTCGTCTTAGCGCTTATGCCGATGAAGTCTACTATCGATTGATCAATAGCGGGTAGTGAATGACGTTGATAGTATGGATGAAGGCGATCCTGAGGTGATGTCGCTGTTTGTGAATGTGATATGCGGCGGAGAGATGTATCCGGTATATGATAACTATGCTCAAGCTTAGGAATAGTGCGCTTGAACGCGCTCGTCTTAGCGCTTATGCCGATGAAGTCACTCAAGCTTAGGAATGCCGTTTGAAAAAGACGTGACACAGAGCACTGAAGCTGAACAAGAGGGAATGGGTATGGGCTGGAAAGTTTACGGGCCGCCTTTGAAATCGTGTTTCTACCTCGTAATAAGTTCAATGAAACACGATTTCAAGAGCGGTTGAAAGCCTATACCCATTGCCTCGCCCACGCGCGAACGTAGATCTCTACACGTAAGAACACGATTTCAAGAGCGGTTGAAAGCCTATACCCATTGCCTCGCCCACGCGCAAACGTATATTGTACACTAAAGCCGCCGCAAGGCGGTTTTCTTCATTCATCATCCACCCTCATCGCCCTTGAGAAGCTTGGCATTGCTCCTGTATTGAACGGGCGTTACCCCGTAAACCTTTTTAAATAGTGTGAAAAAGTGGCTTCGGCTTAGAAAACCGCAGCTTTCCATAATCGTATTGATCGCTTCGTCCGAGGTTGCGATGAGATCCCTCGCAGACGAAAGCCGAATGTCGTTGATGTAGTCGGTTATCGAGATCAGGCGGTGCTTCTTGAACAGCTTCCCTAAATAGGAAGGAGATAAATTCACCTTTTCGGCAATGGTAACCAAGGATAAGGCCGGATTGGCGTATTCTTTTTGAATAATATGAGTCACGTCATCGAGCAGCTTGATATATTTATTGTCTTTCTTCGACTCCAGTTCAATCGATAGCTTCTCGAACAAATCCGCAAAGTCGGATTGTATCTTTTCCAACGTTTCAATCTTTTGCACCTTGGCAAGATAAATATTGAAATTGAAATTGACGTTGATCGAATGGTTGGCCTCCAGCACTTCGATCGCGTGCCGAATGGACAAAAGCAAGCGAATCAGTACGGAATTCAGAATAGTCAAGCTGTGCTTGGAAGCATATTGGATAATCGCGGACAATGCTGCCTTGGCGTCGTTTAATTGGCCCTGGATCAAGGCGTCAGACATCTTTTTATCTTGGTCTTGGGGATACTTGAAATCGTCTGCAAGGATAGGCAAGTTCTCGTTGAAAATCAGCGATCGATGCCCGAAGACCAAGCGGTAGAAGGAGAGATCCAGCGTTTTCAAATAATGTAGGTTAAGACCGGATAACGGTTCAAAACGTTCGCTGAACGTAACGGTAATCGAAAGATTCAAGTATTGGCTTACATGATCTTGAATTTTAATGAACGAATCCGTTAGCTGCTCATTTGCTGAAGGCAAGTCCGCCGAGCTGTAGCTGATCAAGACAAGTATCTGATCTTCATCCATATCGATGCATTCATGCGTATAAACGCCGGCAAGCAGCTCCGAGACGATATTGATGACGCCGTATTTTAACAAACGGCGATCGGTTATGTTGTATTTGGCGCAAAATTCGGCATAGTTATCGATTTTGATGAGCATGACCAAAAAAGTATCGGAAGGCTTGAGCGCAATATGGTATTTGGTAAACTGCGTCTGAAAAGAGTCGATCGAAACGGAATCGTCCGAAACGACCATTTTCCGCAGAAACTCCTGCTTTTTGGACTGAAAATCATTCCGCTCAAAAATATTGTAGTTCTGAATCACCAATCGCATGGGCAAGTACAGCTTTCGCGAAAAGTAAAGCGATAACGCAATGCTTCCAATAATGAAGCAAGCCACCAGCAAATAGGTTTTTTGTTTCATGTTTTCTATTTCTTTAACGATTTCGGAATACGGGGTAATGCTGATCAATTTCCATCCGAAAACATCGGTAGCAGCAAAGGTCACGAAGGAATCTACGCCGTCGACATCGATTCGAACATTTCCGCTGCTTTCAGCAGAGGCGTTTATCATTTGAATATAGTCTTTGTCTTTTAAATCGCTTTGCAACGGATGGACCGAATCGCTGGACAAAAGAATCCCGTTACGGTCGATCATGAAAATGCGGTTTTTTGTGTCGTCCGAAGAACCGATGCTTTGTCTCAGCCATTCCTCGGATATATTCAGGACGATGGCTTCGCTGACTTTGCCGCTTTGAACCTGAGAATCAAAAAACAGATAGGAATAGACGTAAATGAAATCGCTTGCATTCGATGTTAAATCGGCTAATGGGTTAGGGATTTTTCGAAGGACAATGCTATGCGTTCGATTGTTCTGAATGTCATCCAAAATCGTGAAAATGCCTTTATCGTCAAAGGTGTTACGGTCGAAAACAAAGCCCATGCTGGGTACCGTATGAATGTTATGGCCGTTATAAATATAAATCGATTGCAGGAACGGATAAATGTTTTTGTACAATTCCAATTTCCTTTGATATCTTCTGTAGTCTTCCGAATGGATATCCGAATACAAGAGATCTTGAATGCCTTCGTCAAAAAAGGCGCTGGTCGCAACCGAATTGGCGCTTTTCTCCATGAGACTGATGTTTCTGCTCGTATTTTGGAGGTCCGTTTGTTGCTGGTTATATACCATCTTGAGGGCGAACTTCTCGAATATACGTCCTTGAAAGGAGAATTGAACGAAGATCACCAGAAGCGTGCTCAATAAAAATGGCAGCAGGATCGTTAAAAAAAGCTGGAACGGATTTTTTAAAATGAACTTTTTTATCATAGATGCCCCCCCCCCGATCTAAAGTCTAACCTGAAAAGCGAAGGCGAATCAATCGTCCTAGGCGCATTAAGTGTAAAAACGCTAATTTTAGAACAAAAGTCCGCTTTGAGAACTTCGATTTTACGCGATACAGAACCGATAAAACGTTTTAGAACTGGCGGTTTTGGCATGCAAAACCTACTATGGAGCCAAGGAACGACAAACCTACCTAACACCAGGCGAAAGGAGTATCCCATTCCGTGAAGAAGCAGCAAGGAGTATTACGCACTCAGTCTTATAAGAAGAATATACAATTACTAATTTTGGCACTTCCGGCAATCCTGCTTATCTTTGTCTTCTCGTATATTCCGATGGCTGGCGTCTTTATCGCTTTCAAAAACATCAACTACGAGAAAGGCCTGTTTCACAGTCCGTGGGTCGGATTCGACAACTTCAAATTCTTTTTTACTTCCAACGATGTTTGGCTCGTCGTAAGGAATACGCTTTCCTACAATATCCTGTTTATAGCAGTCGGGACATTGCTTTCCATCGTGTTCGCGATTCTCTTGAACGAAGTCTTAAGCAGAAGATTGGTTAAAGCTTATCAAACGATCTTTTTCTTCCCTTATTTCTTTTCATGGATCATTGTCGCGTATATGACCTATTCCTTTATCGGGCCGTACGGCGTGTTAACCTCATTATTGGAACGGGCAGGGATAAATTTCGATTTCTACACCCAAACCTGGGTTTGGCCCATCCTATTAACCTTAGTGAACATTTGGAAGGGTCTCGGATACATGAGCATCATTTTTTATGCGGGGATCATGGGCATTTCGCAAGAATATTTTGAAGCTGCATCGATTGACGGGGCCACGAAGTTTCAAATGATCCGCAAAATCACGATTCCGCTTTTGATGCCGTTAATCACGATCATGACGCTTCTATCCATCGGCAAAATGTTTTATTCGGATTTCGGCTTGTTCTTCTTCGTTCCGAGGGAGATCGGACAGCTGTACCCCGTCACGCAAGTCATCGACACGTATGTTTATCGCATGCTGAAGGTTTCTGGAGATCTGGGCATGTCCTCCGCCGTAGGATTGTTTCAATCCGCGATGGGCTTCATCGTCGTTCTGCTCAGTAATTTCGTCGTGAAGAAAGTGAATGAAGAAAACAAGTTATTTTAATAAAGCGCAAAGGAAGTAGGCACATGCCGTTCAAGAAAATAGGGCCGCAGGTATTCATCAACCTTTTGTTCCTTTTGTTTAGTCTTGCTTGTATTTTTCCTCTTGTCGCGATTCTCTCAATTTCTTTCAGCAGCGAATCGGACATCATAAAGAACGGGTATCGTTTATTTCCCGCGATGTTTGATTTCTCTGCATACGCTTACATCTTGTATAGGCCTTTGCAGATCTTGAATGCTTTTAAAGTATCGTTATTTGTCAGCTTTTTCGGTACAATTGTTTCTTTGTTGGTTACGGCCGGCATCGCTTATGCGCTGTCGCGCGAAGATTTTAAGCTGAAAAACAAGCTGAGCTTTTACGTTTTTTTCACGATGCTGTTTAATGGAGGCTTGGTCCCGACCTACATGCTGATTAACAATTATCTTCATTTAAGCAACACGATCTGGGTGCTGATTCTTCCTTATTTGGCCGTTCCTTGGTTTATCTTGATTTTAAGGTCCTTCATGCAGAAAATACCGCATAGCATCATCGAATCCTGCATGATGGACGGAGCAAGCGAGTTCAGAATCTTTTTTCAAATCATTCTCCCGCTCGCCAAACCCGGTCTTGCTACGGTTGCGCTTTTTACGCTGCTGCAGTATTGGAACGATTGGTGGCTGAGCCTGCTCTATATCGAGAAGGAAAGTCTCGTGCCTCTGCAATTTATGCTTTACCGGATGATGAATAATATTACGTTTCTTACCAATTCCAGCAATGCGATGCCACCTGGAATGAGAAATGTGGTACTTCCGTCGGAGTCCGCCCGAATGGCGATGGCGATCGTTGCTGCGGGACCCATGCTGCTCGTTTTCCCGTTTTTCCAAAAATATTTCGTTCGGGGGCTTACGGTCGGCGCGGTAAAAGGTTAGCTTAAATATGGGGTAACCCCCAGTTTAAGATAGATGAACATACGAAAGAGGAGGGTTACAAATGTTTAGACATTTGAAATGGACCAAAGCGGGGATCGTCGGTGCGGCCATGGTGCTGCTAGCTTCTTGCGGGACTCCGAAAGACAAGCCGAGCGAGGCGTCGACCAAGCCGACGGCGGACGTATCGCAAAAGCCGGAAGCAAGCTTGCCGGAAGTCAAATTGACCTGGTATTTTCCGGGCAGCTTTCCTCAAGCCGATCAGGAATCGGTTTTTGCCGAAGTGAATAAAAAGCTGAAAGAGAAAATCAATGCCACAGTAGATTTTAAACCGTTAGGCTTCGGCGAATACGATCAGAAGATGCAAGTGGTTATCGCCTCGGGTGCGCCTTACGATATCGCTTTTACGTCCAATTGGCTCAACAACTATAGTCAGAATGTAGCGAAGGGGGCCTTCCTGCCTCTGGATGACTTGCTTGCCCAATATGCGCCGAAATCATTTGCTTCCGTCCCAAAATCGTTCTGGGATGCTGCCAGAGTCAAGGGGAAAATTTACGGATTTGTCAATGAGCAGATTGCCGCAAGGACACCGGCGGTAGTCGTTCCGAAAGAGGAAGCGACGAAATACAAGCTGGATATCCCGGCAATTAGCGGGAAGCTGACTCCGGATACCTTGCCTTTGCTCGAGCCGTACCTACAAAACGTAAGGAAGGACTTTCCGCAAAAAGGCTTTGTGACTTCGCTGGTTCAATTGGACGGGTTATTCTTCAATCTTGAGCCTATTGCAGGGATTCAGATTCCGGGCGCCGTCGATTTCTCGGATTCCACGCTTAAAGTAGTGAACCAGTACGAAACGGATGGAGTCAAAAAGTATGCGGCTCTGATGAGAGAGTGGAATGCCAAAGGGTATTTGAACGCGAACGAACGTATTGCCAAAAAAGCGGATGACGGCACGGATGTCAAGGCCGGCAAGGTTGCCGTAGGGATCGGCGGGTCTTATAAACCGGGCGGTGAAGTGGAGTTATCGGCGGAAGTCGGATACGAAAGACTTCAGTTACCTTCCGGAACGGCGCGTCTGACCACGGGCGGAATCATTGCTACGATGCAAGCCATAAACCGGAATTCCAAAAATCCGGAAAGAGCCATGATGCTGCTTGAACTGCTGAATACGGATAAAGAGCTTTACAATCTATTGAACTTCGGCATTAAAGACAAACACTTCAAAATAGATGCGGACGGATTCATGGTCAAAGAAGGCGATGCGGGCAAAGCATATGCTCCGACTGTGCCTTGGATGTTCGCTACCAATTTCCTTGCTTATGTTGAAAAAGGTATGCCTAAGAATGTATGGGAGGAAACGAAAAAAGTGAATAAGGAAGCTACGCCTTCCAAATTGTTAGGATTTACCTTCGATGCCGAGCCGGTGAAGGCTGAAATCGGGAAAGTCAGCGCACTCTTTGACGAATATTCCAGAGCGATTGATTTAGGGGTCAGTACGGAAGCCAAATATAACGAATTTTTGACCAAACAGAAGGCAGCCGGATCCGACAAGATCATAGCCGAAATGCAGAAGCAGATCGATGCGTGGAAAGCTGCGAAGTAATGGTTGCACTCCCAACCCGAGCGGAATCGGGTTGGGAGTAAATTGGGATTGGAGGAATTGTATCCGATGAAGGGCTATTGCGGGAAAATAAGCAAGGTATTGCTCAGCTTGATGCTTGGCTTTTCCACTTTATTATTGTCCGTTTCCTCGTTTCCGCAAAGTGCTTATGCAGCCGCAACAACTCTTTTCGCCTCTCCTGCCGGGAGCGGAAACGACTGCACGATAGATGCTCCTTGTTCGCTTTCCGATGCTCAAACGAAGGTTCGCACGCTGAATGCGAGCATGACGGGAGACATTATCGTTTATTTGCGCGATGGGACCTACAACTTATCGTCGACCATCGAGCTTACTTCGGCGGATTCCGGGACAGGAGGCTTTCAAGTCATTTATGAAGCCTATCCGGGAGAATCGCCGGTGCTAAGCGGCGGGCAAACCGTCACAGGCTGGAGCTTGCATGACAGCGGGCAGAACATTTACCGTGCTTTCGTCGGCACGGAACTCAATACGCGTCAGCTCTATGTGGACGGGGTTCGGGCGTCGCGAGCCCGAGGCGCCGACAACCCTGCCGGTTTTACGAAAACGTCCACGGGTTATACCGCTCCGGATACTAGCATGTCCGGCTGGGGCAATCAAAGCAACATAGAAATCGTCGGCTTTAACGCATGGAAAAGCTTCCGTTGCCCGGTTTCATCGATATCGGGAACGGCCGTTGCCATGCAAAACCATTGTTGGAACAACTCGCAGTTAAGCGGTACGCCCGGCTTGAACGCGATAGCTTGGATTGAAAATGCCTATGAGCTTCTGGATTCGGAAGGCGAATGGTATTTGGACCGGACAGCCGGATACCTCTACTATAAGCCGCTTGCCGGACAAAATATGGCGACAGCCGTTGCTGTTGCGCCAAAGCTGCAAACGCTGCTTAGCGGAACGGGAACGCTGGATGCGCCGCTTCAAAACGTGCAAATCAAAGGCCTTACGTTCGCCTATGCCACATGGCTGCAGCCGAGCACGAGCGATGGTTACGTACCGCTTCAAGCGGGGTTTACCTACACCGGGTTTCATGCTGCCGCTACCCAAAACTTAACGAAGACCGTTGGTAACGTTACCTTCCATGCAGCCAAATCCGTGCGGCTGGAGCGCAACAGGTTTACCCATCTGGGAGGAGCCGGCCTCGTTTTCGAATACGGAAGCCAGAACAATACGATCATCGGGAACGTTTTCGAAGACATTTCCGCGAGCGCCATCCAGATCGGCGATGTGACGCCAAGCCATGTCAACCCTGCCGACATCAGGGAGCGCAATACCCATAATACCGTTCGGAGCAACTATATTTCGCATGCGGGAGCGGAATATTTCGATTCGCCGGGTATTTTCGGCGGGTATACGAGTTACTCGACCATCACGCACAATGAGGTGGCGAACCTGCCCTATACGGGCATTTCCCAAGGCTGGGGCTGGGGCACCAATTCGTATGCGCAAAACAATCAAATCACGAACAATTACATTCACGATGTGATGAAAGTGCTCGGGGATGGAGGCGGAATCTATACCTTAAGCGCACAGCCGGATTCCACGATTAGCGGCAATCATTTGCAAAGCATGTACGGCTCTTATGGAGGCTGGGGAATTTATCCGGACGAAGGCAGCGCTTATTTTACGATTACGAACAACGTGGTCGAACAAACGGGCAGATGGATTTCGATGTGGACGGGCACGATTCATGACAACATCGTTCGGCATAATTATTCGGATACGTCCAGCATGGCCAATGCATGTACGAATTGCACGGTAATTGACAATACGACGGTAAAGAACGGAAGCTGGCCGGCTGAAGCGCAAACCATCATGAACCAAGCGGGCCTGGAACAAGCTTACTGGGATTTATCGCCGCTTACCCGTCGTCTGGATAGCCCATGGCCGGCATGGGATCAAGACGGAAAGGCAAGCAAGGAATGGACGGCGCCGACGCGAGGTTATGTAAGACTGGCGGACACGGTAAGCAGCGCTAACGCCACTGTCAATGGAAGCGTTTACAAAAATAATGACGTTATTTGGGGACCGCAAACCGTCTTGCAGGGAGAAGCGAAAAGCTATCAGTTCAATTTGAAAGTGCTTAAGGGAGACAGCGTACGGTTTGTCGTTTACGGCGACGGTAACCCTGATTTGAACACGATCAGCTGGAATCCGGTCCTTAAGTTCGATGCCGTTCCCGCAGCTTGCGAATTTATTAAGTTCAATGTTCCGGGACAACTGCAATCCAAAATCAATACAGGCACGAGAGAAATTTTTGTAACGGTACAAGAGGATACGGATCTTACCAATCTGACGCCCGACGCGGAACTATCGGAAGAATGCCGCAGTATTCCCGGTATTGCGGACGCAAGGGATTTCAGTCAGACGGTAACTTACGACCTCCAGGACGATGAAGGCACGTTCAGCAAAACCTGGAAAGTGTTCGTTACCAAAATGTCGGCCGCAACCGGCATTAGAGGGTATAACATCAATCAAGCGATAGGCGATGCCGACAATTGGCTTGCCGATGGAAGCTCCTTGAAGGATGCGCGGGAAGGAAGCATCGCGATAAGCAACGGCTCTGCCGCTTACAAAGGAAGGACGTTCCAAAACGAGCTGCTGGAATTCGAGATGAAATCCGATTCGGCAGGCGGAGTGGAATGGCCGGCGATCAGCATCAGGCAAAAAGCAGCGGATAAAGTGCTGTGGGATCCGGCGAACGAGGGGTATATCCTGGTTTTCAAGCCGGACGTCATCGAGCTGCAAAGATTCAACGGCGGCGTGCGCACGGTATTTTACGGCAACATCGACGGCATCGTAGGGAGCGAGGGACAGTTGCCCAACCATGTATTCGAAATGGGCAAGAAGCACCTGGTGCAGTTCGGTACCCTGAACACGGCGGAGGGTGTAAGACTTGCCGTGTATGTAGACGGCAAGAAGGTTATCGATTATGTCGATAACGGAAGCGGTAAAATTACCTCGGCCGGGTATATGGGGATATACGCCTATTCCGCGCCTGTCACCTTGGGAACGGTACCTGTCGTTCATAACCTCAGTCAGGCAATCGGCGATGCCGGCAACTGGGCTGCCGACGGAAGCTCCGTGAAGGATGCGCGGGAAGGAAGTCTTACGATCAGCAACGGTTCGTCCGCTTATACGGGAAGGACTTTCCAAAACGAGCTGTTGGAGTTCGAGATGAAATCGGATTCGGCAGGCGGAGTGGAATGGCCGGCCGTCAGCATCCGGCAAAAAGCAGCGGATAAAGTGCTGTGGGATCCGGCTAATGAGGGGTATATTTTGGTGTTCAAACCGGACGTCATCGAGCTGCAAAGGTTCAACGGCGGCGTACGCACGGTGTTTTACGGGAACATCGACGGTATGGAAGGAAGCGAAGGGCAGCTGCCCAACCACGTATTCGAAATGGGCAAGAAGCATCTGGTGCAGTTCGGTGCGTTGAACACGGCGGATGGCGTAAGGCTTATCGCGTATGTAGACGGCAAGAAGATTATCGATTATGTCGACAGCGGAAGCGGGAAAATCACTTCTGCCGGCTACATGGGGGTATATGCGTATTCGGCGCCTGTTACCTTGGGAGCGGTGCCGGTCATTCTTAACCTCAATCAAGCAATCGGCGATATCGACAACTGGGCTGTTGACGGAAGCTCCTTGAAGGAAGGGAAGGAAGGGAGCATTTCGATCAGCAATGGCTCCTCCGCTTATAAAGGGAGGACATTCCAAAACGAACTGCTGGAGTTCGATATGAAATCGGATTCGGCAGGCGGAGTGGAATGGCCGGCGATCAGCATCCGGCAAAAAGCAGCGGATAAAGTGCTGTGGGATCCGGCGAACGAAGGGTATATCCTGGTGTTCAAACCTGACGTCATCGAGCTGCAAAGGTTCAATGGCGGCGTGCGCACGGTATTTTACGGCAACATCGACGGCATTGAAGGAAGCGAGGGACAGCTGCCCAACCATGTATTCGAAATGGGCAAGAAGCATCTGGTGCAGTTCAGCGCACTGAACACGGCAGATGGGGTAAGGCTTGTAGCGGTCGTAGACGGCAAAAAAATAATCGATTTTGTCGACAGCGGAAGCGGGAAAATCACTGCAGCCGGTTATATGGGCGTATACGCGTATTCGGCGCCTGTCGTATTGAGCAGCGTGTTTGATACGAACCAAGGAACGGCAGGCCCGACTCCGACTCCAACCCCGACGCCAAAACCGACACCGAGGCCGGGCGAAAATTTGGCATTAAACCAGTCGGCGACCGCGTATTACGCGGACGGAAGCAGAGCCAGCATGTGGTCCGGGTTCGAGGCGGCAAAAGCCGTTGACGGAAACGACGCGACGTTTGCGCTGGCGAATGAGAAACACCTCTGGCAGTTGCAGGTGGATTTGGGCTCCAATCAGATCATTGACCGAATTGTCGTGAAAATGCCTGAGACCCTTTACGCTACCGAGTTCGATATTAAAACGTCGACGGACGGGGCAGCCTTTACAACCGTCAAGCAGGTAACGGGATTCGCCTCGGGAACAAGCGACAATAAAATTGAAAAGACAACGGCCAAGTATGTCCGTGTCGTTGCCGTCAAACCGGATGGTCCTTATCAGACGGGGATCGAAATGGCCGTATCGGAGTTGGAAGTATATAATCCGATTCCAACGCCGACTCCGACGCCAACGCCGACACCGACACCAACGCCGACACCAACGCCGACACCGACACCGACACCGGACCCGACACCGAGTCCGACACCGGACCCGACACCAAGTCCGTCACCGGATCCAACGCCGGACCCGACACCGAGTCAGTCACCAAATCCAACACCGGACCCGACACCGAGTCCGTCACCGGATCCAACGCCGGCTCCGACAACGATGGCCGTTCCCGCTCTGGAACCTGGCGTTGCTGCTGCGGTTAAGCGTGAATGGGAAGCGGCGCTCGTCGGTTTGATTAACGGAAAACCTGAAGGCGAGGATGCCCAAACAACGCAAAGAAGGGCAACAAATGCCGCAGCGATGGCAATCGAGAAGCAATCCGAAATCAAGCTTAACCGTTTTGTGATTGCAGAAGGCGATACGGCCGTATTGGATTTGGATACAAGTCAATTCAATAGCGTATTTGCCGCAATCACAAGTCACGCAGCCGAGGTAAACGCTATATTAGCCAAGCTTGAACCGGGTGCCGAGCCTGCTGCTGTTACGGCAACGCTCGATCTGGGCGAACAGTCCGCCAAGCATGCCGAAATCAGGATTAGCGCGGAATTGGTTCAAAAAGCTAAAGATGCCGGCGTTGCTGCTATCGCCGTCAAGATTAACGGAGTATCGTTAACGATCGATGTGAATCAGCTGCATGGCGATACGACGCTGCGTGTATCCAAGCAAGTGCCGTCCGCTATAACGGATGTTACCCGTCTAAAAGCGGTTTCGGATGTATATGATTTTACATTTACGAACGCTGCGAATGGCAAGGTGACCTTTACGAAGCCAGTCATCGTCAAAATGCCGATTGCAAGCACAGCGGGCGTTGATACCGACTTACTGACGCTTGCCAAAGTGGTTGACGGGAAATTAGCGTTTTACGGCGGCCGGTACAACCCGGCAATGAAATATTTTGAAGCCGAGCGAAGCTCGTTCTCCACCTATGCGGTTGTTGAAAACAAGGTGGCTTTCAACGATACCGCAGGTGTGGAGGCTTGGGCGGGCCAAGCGATCCGAATCGCAGCTGCCAAGGGAATTATCGAAGGCCGCGGAAACGGCAATTATGCGCCCGACGACAAGATAACCCGTGCAGAGTTCGCAGCCATGATCGTAAGGATGTTCCATTTGGAAGACAACACGGCGGCTTCTCCATTCCGCGATGTGAAAGCGGACGACTGGTTTCATTCTACGGTAGCGGCAGCGGCTAAGGCCGGCATTATTAACGGACGTACCGCTGAAACCTTCGCACCCGACGAAACGATCACCCGCGCCGAAATGGCAACCATCGCCGCCAGAGCGCTAATGATTGTCAAGGGCTTTAAGAAAGCAACAGATTCAATTGCGGCACTGCCGCCATTCGATGATGCGGACGAGATTCATGAATCTTTATCCGACGGAGTTGCGTTTGCCTTTAATGAAGGAATCGTCGTCGGATCGGGCGACGGCTTTCAGCCTAACCGCTCGTCTACACGCGCTGAAGCGGCTGTAGTGATTTCAAGATTGTTGACGAAATAAACCCAGCTGCTAGCTCATTTACCCTTCCTCTCCTTACCTGTGCGTACAAGGGGAGGAGGGAAACTGGGCTTATGCATGCGGGCGGATTGAGGACAGACACGGATTTCAAGCGATTACGAATTCATCTCCATGATTCTAAATAGGAATTGGAGGAATAGTGTCCGATGAAGAAAAGATCCGGAACTTTTAGTAGGGTGTTGCTCAGCATCATGCTTGGCTTTTCCGCTTTATTATCGTCTGTTTCCTCATTTCCGCAGCATGCGGCTGCAGCAGCAACATCGCTTTACGCATCGCCGGCGGGCAGCGGAAGCACATGTACCTTGGAAGCTCCTTGTTCGCTTACGGGCGCTCAAGCGAAGGTCCGCACGCTGAATGCGAGCATGACCGGAGACATCATCGTTTATTTGCGCGGCGGTACGTACAACTTGACGTCGACCTTCGAGCTTACTTCGGCGGACTCCGGAACCGGAGGCTTTCAGGTGATTTATGAAGCCTATTCGGGAGAAACGCCGGTTCTCAGCGGCGGGCAGTCGATCGCAAGCTGGAGCTTGTTCGACAGCGGGCAGAACATTTACCGTTCGAATGTCGGCACCGGCTTGAATACGCGGCAGCTTTACGTAAACGGGGTTCGGGCGACGCGAGCGCGAGGCAATGACAATCCGCTTGGTTTCACGAAAACGTCCACGGGTTTTACCGCCCCGAATTCGAGCATGTCCGGCTGGGGAAACAAAAGCAATATCGAGATCGTCGGCTCTCACGCATGGAAAAGCTTCCGCTGCCCGGTTTCCTCGATCTCGGGAACGGCCGTTACCATGCAAAACCATTGCTGGAACAATTCGCAGCTAAGCGGCACGCCAAGCTTGGATTCGATAGCATGGATCGAAAATGCCTACGAGCTTCTGGATTCGGAAGGGGAGTGGTATTTGGACCGGACAGCCGGGTACCTCTACTATAAGCCTTTTGCCGGAGAAAATATGGCGACAGCCGTTGTCGTTGCGCCAACGCTGCAGACGTTACTCAGCGGAACAGGAACGCTGGATGCGCCGCTGCAAAACGTGAAAATCAAAGGCCTTACGTTCGCCTATGCCACATGGCTGCAGCCAAGCACGAGTGACGGCTACGTGCCGCTTCAAGCGGGGTTTACCTACACCGGGTTTCGTGAAGCGGCTAATCAAGATTTAACAAAGACCCTCGGTAACGTTATCTTCCATGCGGCCAAATCCGTAAGGCTGGAGCGCAACAAGTTTATCCATTTAGGCGGAGCCGGCCTCGTTTTCGAGTACGGAAGCCAGAACAATATGATCATCGGAAACGTGTTCGAAGACATATCCGCGAGCGCCATCCAGATCGGCGATGTGATGACTGCCAACCCTGCCGACATCAGGGAGCGCAATTCTCATAACACCGTTCAGAGTAACTACATCACAAATGCGGGAGCAGAATATTTCGATGCGCCGGGCATTTTTGGCGGGTATACGAGCTATTCGACCATTACGCACAACGAGGTGGCGAATCTGCCCTATACGGGCATCTCTCAAGGCTGGGGATGGGGCACCGATTCGTATGCGCAAAACAATCAAATCACGGGCAATTACATTCACGATGTGATGAACATACTCGGGGATGGAGGGGGGATTTACACCCTAAGCGCCCAGCCGGATTCCACGATTAGCGGGAACCATTTGCAAAATATGTACGGCTCCTATGGAGCTATATCCGGATGAAGGCAGCGCCTATTTTACGATAACGGGCAATGTGGTGAGACAAACGGGAAGATGGATATCGATGTGGACGGGTTCGATTCATGACAACATCGTTCAAAATAATTATTCGGATACGGCGGAAATGGCCAATGCGTGTCAGAGCTGTACGGTATCAGGCAATACCGTGGTAACGAATGGCACCTGGCCGGCCGGCGCGCAAACGATTATGAACGATGCCGGAATCGAAGCGGCCTATCAAGATATCAAACCGATAGCCGCACCCAATCAGAATTTGGCCTTGAACAAAACCGCAACCGCGTATTTCTCGAACGGTAGCACGGCGACCATGTTTGCAGGTTATGAGGCGGCAAAGGCCGTTGACGGAAAAGCGTCTACGTATGCGCTGGCGAACGGCCAGCATATTTGGCAGCTGCAAGTGGATTTGGGAGCGGCTCAAAGCATCGGCAGAATTGTCGTGAAAATGCCTGCGAGCCTGTTTGCCACCGCCTTCGATCTGAAAACGTCGACGGACGGGACGAACTTTACAACAGTAAAGCAAGTAACGGGATTCTCTTCCGGAACAAGCGACAATACGATTTCCGTGACAAATGCCAGATATGTCCGAGTCGTTGCCGTCGCGCCGCACGGTCCGAATCAAACCGGGATCGAAATGGCCATATCGGAATTGGAAGTATACGCGCCGGCGCCGAATCAGAATTTGGCCTTCAACCAGGCCGCAACCGCTTATTTTGCTAACGGCAGCACAGCAACGATGTGGTCGGGCTTCGAGGCGCCAAAAGCCGTTGACGGAAACGCCGCCACGTATGCGCTGGCGAACGGTCAACACGTATGGCAGCTGCAAGTGGATTTGGGCTTCATTCAAACTATCGGCAGAATCGTCGTGAAAATGCCGTCGAACCTGTACGCTACAGCATTCGATATCAAAACGTCGACGGACGGGGTAACGTTTACGACCGTCAAGCAAGTAACGGGCTTCGCTTCGGGAACGAGCGACAACACGATTGCTGCGACAAATGCGAGGTATATCCGCGTCGTTGCCGTGTCGCCGAACGGACCGAATCAGACGGGGATCGAAATGGCCATATCGGAATTGGAAGTATACAAATGAACGACTATTACTAGGGCGTGTCTGAAAACCCACTCAGGGTCATCTTTCACCGCCTTTTCGCCCCCTGCTTCGTTCCGTTTGCTTGACGTACCCCCGGTACGCCTTCACAAACGCGCCTTGCATGGAACGAAAATTCGGCAAAATCTGCTCCCCTCGGAGTTTCCAGACACGCCCTAGAGATAAAATAGCTTTACTAGGATGAGAGGAGAAATATCAAATGACCATCAAAGTAGGAATTGCCGGCGTGAGGGGCCTTAGCATGCTGACCGGCTTTAAATCCATTCCGGATACCGAAGTGGTAGCGCTCTGCGATCTGGATGAAGACTATCTTCAGATGCAAGCCAAGAAGCACGATATCCCCCGCACGTATAGAATTTTTGAAGACATGCTCGCCTCGGATATCGATGCCGTGGTCATCTCAACGCCGATGCAGCTGCACGTGCCGCAAACCATTCAAGCGCTCCAAAGCGGCAAGCATGTGATGTGCGAGGTTACGGCCGGCGTAACGATGGATGAGCTTTGGTGGTTGAAAGAAACCGTGGAACAATCCGGGAAGGTTTACATGCTGGCCGAAAACTACTGCTATATTCCGCAAAACCAGCTCATCGGCAGCATGGTCAGGAAGGGAATGTTCGGGGAGATTTATTTCGGCGAAGGCGAATATTTGCACAATACCCGCGAGCTTGCTTATCGGTTCAATCGCCCCGGCGCCGGAGAGAGTGCAACTCCTACGTGGCGCAAATACTGGCAGCTCGGCAAACGCGGCAACTTTTACCCGACGCATAGTTTAGGGCCGGTCATGCAATGGTTTCAGGGCGACCGCATTCGATCCGTCTCCACCTTCGCGACCGGCTGGCATACAGACAAACGCTTTAGACAAGAGGATACGTCCATTACGCTGTGTCAGATGGAAAGCGGGAAGCTGATCAAGCTCCGGATGGACTGCATATCGAACCGTCCGCACAACATGAGCTACTATACGCTTCAAGGGACGAAGGGCAGCTATGAAGCGCCGCGCGGACTCGGGGATCAGCATAAAGTGTACTTTGCCGCGGACGGTGAAAACCCGGATCATGCCGAATGGCGGCCGCTCAGCGACTTTAACGAGTATTTGCCCGAAAGATACAAAAACGTAACCGAGGAGCAAAAATCCGCGGGTCATTGGGGCGGCGATTTCTTCATTGTCGAAGATTTCGTCAACGCCATGAAGGGGCTGCAGAAACCGGCGATCGATGTCTATGACGCCTGCGAATGGACGGCCGTGGCGCTGCTGTCCGAGTTGTCGGTCATGAACGGCGGGCGGACGATGGAAATGCCCGATTTTCGCAAAAATTCCACGTACGGCGAGCAGATCGTCAAATTGTGAGAAAAGGAGAAACCGATGAAATTACGCAGCAGCGAGTGGTTCGAAAACGACAACGCCGAATTGACCTTCCAGCATCGTTCCGCGATGCGGGCGATGGGGCATAATCCCGACACCTTCGTCGGCAAGCCGATTATCGGCATTTTTAACGCTTGGAACGATTTCAACAGCTGTAATTATCCGCATAAGGAATTGGTCGAATACGTCAAAAAGGGCGTGCTGCTTGCGGGCGGTTATCCGATCGAGCTGCATACGATTTCCACGCCGGCCGACTTTATGAAGCCGTCCGACCTGCTGTATCGGAACCTGCTCTCCATGGATCTGGAGGAAAGCATCCGGTCGCAGCCGATTGACGGCGTCGTGCTGCTGTGCGAATGCGACAAAACGGTGCCCGCCCAGCTGATGGCTGCGGCGAGCTGCGACCTGCCGGCCCTGCAATTGGCCGCCGGCCATCGTTCGTCGGGCAGCTTTCGCGGCAAGACGGTCAATTACGGCACGGACCTATGGAAGTATTCGGACGACTATAAAGCCGGACTGCTGTCCGATGAAGAATGGCGGGAGCTGGAGACATCCATCTCCTGCACCTTGGGCGGATGTCCGGTCATGGGATCGGCGTCGACGATGAAAAGCTTGTCCGAGATGCTTGGCATGATGCTTCCCGGCACGTCCAGCATTCCGGCTACCGACGCCAGGCGCAAAATAGCGGCCGAAGCGACCGGTATGCGAATCGTCGAGATGGTGCGGGAAAACCTCACGCCTTCCCGCTTAATGACCGAGCCTGCTTTTCATAACGCGATCAAGCTGCTGGCGGCGATGGGCGGCTCTACGAATGCGGCGATTCATTTGACGGCTATCGCGGGAAGGTTCGGTATCCGGATCCCGATCGAGCGATACGCGGAGCTGACGGAGTCGGTGCCGCTCATCGTCAACCTGCAGCCAAGCGGATCGTACAGCATGGACGATTTCCATCGGGCAGGCGGATTGCAGCGGGTCATCCATAATCTGATGCCGATGCTCAACCAAGATTGCCTGGGCTGTACCGGCGAAACGATCGGGCGCATCTACGGCTCGGAGATGCCGGAATACGAGACGACGGCGGAAGTTATCGCCGCGCTTGGGGCACCGTTCAAGGAGCGTGCCGGCTTGGGCATTTTGAAAGGGAATCTTGCGCCGCAGGGGGCGGTTATTAAGAAGTCCGCCGTCTCTCCTCATTTGGTAAAGCACCGCGGGCAAGCCGTCGTGTTCGAAAGCTACGGGGATATGCTGGCGCGGATCGACAGCGACGAGCTGGAGGTGACGGCGGATCACGTGCTGGTCTTGAAATATTGCGGTCCGGTGGCGATGGGGATGCCCGAGTGGGGCTCCATTCCGATTCCGGCGAAGCTGCTGAAGCAGGGCGTGCGAGATATGGTGCGGATCAGCGACGCGCGGATGAGCGGAACCAGCTACGGTGCGGTTGTTCTGCATGCCGCGCCCGAAGCGGCGGTCGGGGGTCCCCTTGCCATCGTGCAAGAAGGCGACTGGATCGAGCTCGATATCGAGGCTTCGACGATTCGCCTGATGCTGGACGACAGCGAGATCGAAGCCCGGCTGGCAGCCTGGCAGCCGCCGGAAGCGCAGCATAAACGCGGTTATCCGCGTCTGTTCGCCGAGCATACGCTGCAAGCGCCGGAAGGCTGCGACCTGGACGTGCTGCGTCCCGATAACAAGGAGGAAGCCGTCTTCGTCCCGCCGATCGTCGGCAGAGGGTAAGCTGCTTCGTTCATCAACACAGCGGAGAAAGAAGGGGAAGGCACAATGTCGCTTTCGCGGATACTGGAACAGGTGAATGTACGACGCGTCGCAGATGATACGCTCGAGCTCGTCAGGATGGAGAGCGTGACCGGCGACACCCGGCGAATGGCGGACCGTTACGAGCAAATGCTGATGGAAGCCGGCTGCTCGGTGCAGCGCTATGAATGGATACCGGACAATCCGACCTTGGTCGCCGTATACGGGAAGGATAACGGAGGCCCGACGATTTTGTTCAACGGCCATATGGACGTGGTTCCGATCCCCCATGACGCTGCGGAAGAACGGGACGGCCGCGTGTATGGAAGAGGAGCCTGCGACATGAAGGGTTCTCTTGCCTGCGTGCTTGAAGTCTTGCGGTGTTTGCGGGAAACGGGTACCGAGCTGCCGGGACGGCTGCTTATCGTTGCGAACAGCCTGCACGAAAGTCCGGGGGGAAGAGGAGAGGATTTGTACGCTCTCCTGGAACGAGTCCGGATCAAGACGGACGCAGTCGTCGTCATGGAAGGGGCCACAACGGATTGCACGGTAGCCCAGCTCGGATCGGCCACGTTCGAAATCGTGGTTGAGCGGGAGGGGGAGCCTTGCCATCAGCTGTATGCGCCTCCGAATACGCCTCATCCGATCACCGTCGCCTCCGAAGTCATCGGTCTATTGAACCGATGGAATCTGGAACTCCGGAACCACCGGATCGAAGATATCGGGTACGCTTCGTATTTTTTGGGATCGGTCCATAGCGGGCAATTTTATAACCAGCTGCCGAACCGGTCCGTTCTTGTCGGCGTTAGGCGGTATGATCCGCTGCAATCCTACGAGGAAGTGGAAAGCGAGCTTCGGAACGGCTTAAACGAGCTTGCCGGAAGGCTCGGCGGCAGTATCCGTCTCGAGATGAAGAAAGTAAGGGACGGTTACCGCATCGATAAAAACAGCCCGGCAGTAGAGGCGCTTCAGCGTGCGGTAAGAGACGTTAGACAAATCGAGTTCCCGCCGGTCGGCAAACAGGTCGTCACGGACGCCGCAATTTTTGCCAACGCCCTGGGCGTTCCTGCATTATGCCACGGACCGGATCAGCAAACCGCGCATGGAGAAGTGGAATACGTCGAAATCAGAGAGCTAGAATTAACGGTCAAAGTGTATTTGCAATTCATTAAGGAATTTATGGAAATATAATAAGGTAAGATGACGTGTCCAAGCGCAACATTGGGCACGTCTTTTTTCGCATACACTGGCACCCAAGCCCCGGTCTGTACATACGTTGCAATAGCGATAACAGATGAAGGAAGGCAGGGGGTTATGATGGCAACCGCCAAAACGACGCAAGCCGCTCTTTTCGAACACCGGTTTTGGCTCCAGCTGATGGGCGATCATGCCAGGATCATCGCGGATAAGCTGTCCCCGAAGGAAGAGGAAAGCTTTCATGCCGCGCAGCTCTATGTCCAGGCATTCGATGAACTGCTCGACAGCTCCCGCGGTCCGGACGCGGAATCGAATGTTGACGAGCTGAATCAGCAGGCGTATACGATGACGATTCAATTGCGCGCATTCAAGCTGGATTTGCTGGCCAAACGGCTGCTGGGCAAAGTGGAGGCCGGTCTTCCGCCGACGATGCTTAGTCATATGGTGAATGAACTCGAAGAGTACGTCCGCATCCTGCAGGCGCTTTCCGCAGGCAAATCGGTTCCCGTGTTCGATGCGCTTCATCACGACATGCTCTGGTTATCGAGCGCCTCCGGCCACGCCTCCTTCCTGGCAGGTGAAATGGATCCCGTCGAAAAACGGTTGATCAAGCAGTGCCGCCAATTTGAATCCCAATTTCAAGAGCATTATGTGAAGGGGGTCGAGCTTGCCGGTTACACTAGAACGCAGCTTCGGGATTATCCGGCAATGCGGCGGTTCCATCAAGAGATCAACAAGGAGATGAAACGGTTTATCGGCTTGCTTAAGGAGCTGGAGGAATTAGAGCATTCGTCGGAAGCGATCGGCCGCTTAAGTCCGTTGATGCCGGATCACGTGCTGAGGGAGGCTTACTACTACCTGCATAAGCTTGCGATGTTCGAAGCGGTTCCAAAGCCGGACGGCGACCCAACCAAACCGAGAACGGCAACCTAGAAGCCGGAACGAAACGAACGTCAAAGAAGCCCCCTGGGAAGAGGCAGCTTTCGTAATATTAGGTCAACCAGAGATTTCTGGTTGGCCTATTTTTGGGTAAACGTTTGAACTGCTGTTGATTAGTGCGGATTATGCGATGCCGTGCAGAGCTGCAAGCGCAGCCTGTTCGTCTTGTAAGAAAAACACCTGCTTGCCTTGATTGCACTCATAAATAAAATCCTTCAAGCTCTTGCTTTCGTATCCGCCAAAATCGCCGACAATGGCGATCTTTATTTGGTAGTTCGTATACTTTTGCAAAATTTCGCCGGCGAGGCGTGTGCTTAACTGGAAAAACTCCTCCGTAATGTTGGCTTTGCGGATCAGGATTTTATCGCATCCGTCGTTATACCAGACCGAAGCCATCAAATCCAATGCTCCTTGAACATCTGCGATTACGATATCCGGGCTTTCTATAATGGCAACCTTAGAGTTGCCTTGTTGGTTCATGGTTATTTTCATTTTTCTCTCCGCCTTTCTTTTTTTATGGGAAATCTGTTGATTATCTTATTTTACCGGAATTCGGCACCGAACATAAGAGCCCGCGCGGATAATTTGACTTCTCCCGACAGATGCTAATGGTTGATTCTAGAAATGAAGGGAGATCGACAAGTGAACCTGACGCGCGCAGCCGCTCTACTCCTTGCGGGCTGTATCGGGCTGTCCGTTACCGCCTGCGCCGCAAATAAGCCAAGTCGCGATATGGAGAAAAACATGAGGGAGTACGGTACCAAGACGACGAGCGACACTCGGATGCTTGAGACGGATCAACCTCCGCAAAATCGGATCGGGACGTCCGAGCAGACGAACCGTCACAACAATTCGAAGGTCGGGCAGGATCCCCAGCTTGCGGCTCGAATCCGGACGGTAAGCGGGGTGCAGCAGGCTCAGACGGCCGTCACGGACCGCAATGTTTATGTAGCCGTTCAACTGAGCGATACCGGATTAAAGAAAACGCAGCACGGCAATCCGGGCAACAAAGGGAAGCTCGGACCGAACTCCGTTCCCGACAACCGGGACAGTACGGGGCAAGCCTATCAAGGGCTGTCGCTCGATGTCAGTCAGGCGATTACCGATATGGCTAGGGCCGCCTTTCCGGACAAGAGCGTTTTCGTAACCGCGGATCAGGCGTTTTATGAAAAGCTGAATCCGGCGAACGGGCCGATCGTGAACGTCGACGATTTCAACCGGCTTGCGGAGCTCGTCTTCCGGACGAACAATAACTACCGGATGGGCAGGTAACGGAACAACATAAGCATGCCTGAAGCCACCCCGCCGCGGACGGGGTGGCTTTCGTACAAATTTCATGCTTAACCCCTCCCTCCGTCTTCCCTCGGTTTGGCGTTCTTTCCATAGGTCACCTGTAAGAATTCCCAATGTGTTTACCGATTATCCGAACACGCGCATCTCGTCTCCGCTTTGTTACGTTCCGGCAACCGACTGCTTGCTGACGGAGTATGGCTTACGGAAGTGCCGCAGCAATCAATAGATAGGGAGAAGCGTGACGCTGGCCTTGTATGCGGCTTTCTCGCCGTATATAGCACCGCTATATATGGAAACCGGGGCTTACCGTATCGATGGGGCGGATAGGCTATCTTTTGGAAACGAAAAAGAATGTTGAATCATGTCGAAAAAAAGCTTGACCATCTCCTGTTACCGTGCTATTCTAAGGTTCCTGCTTCGGACAACACCTTTTGAAAGAGAGGAAGAGAACGAAGCGAGGAAAAAAGATTTCAAAAAAAGCTTGCAAAAAGATTTGAAACATGATAATCTGTAATTCCGGCCGAGAGAGACAAGCGGTTGGGACGCAAAAGCGAGCAAAACGAATTGTCCTTTGAAAACTGAACAATGAGCGATAAAGCCAGCAAAACAAAGCAACAAATCGCATGAGCAAGTCAATATCGAAATAAAACGAAGCCTTGGCTTCAACTTTTATGGAGAGTTTGATCCTGGCTCAGGACGAACGCTGGCGGCGTGCCTAATACATGCAAGTCGAGCGGATCTTTCCTTCGGGAAAGGTTAGCGGCGGACGGGTGAGTAACACGTAGGCAACCTGCCTGTAAGACCGGGATAACTCACGGAAACGTGTGCTAAGACCGGATAGTTGGTTTCTCCACCTGGAGAGATCAGGAAAGACGGCGCAAGCTGTCACTTACAGATGGGCCTGCGGCGCATTAGCTAGTTGGTGAGGTAACGGCTCACCAAGGCGACGATGCGTAGCCGACCTGAGAGGGTGAACGGCCACACTGGGACTGAGACACGGCCCAGACTCCTACGGGAGGCAGCAGTAGGGAATCTTCGGCAATGGACGAAAGTCTGACCGAGCAACGCCGCGTGAGTGATGAAGGTTTTCGGATCGTAAAACTCTGTTGCCAGGGAAGAAGGGTGAGGAGAGTAACTGCTCTTCATTTGACGGTACCTGAGAAGAAAGCCCCGGCTAACTACGTGCCAGCAGCCGCGGTAATACGTAGGGGGCAAGCGTTGTCCGGAATTATTGGGCGTAAAGCGCGCGCAGGCGGTTGTTTAAGTCTGATGTTTAAACCCAGGGCTCAACCTTGGGTCGCATTGGAAACTGGGCAACTGGAGTGTAGGAGAGGAAAGTGGAATTCCACGTGTAGCGGTGAAATGCGTAGAGATGTGGAGGAACACCAGTGGCGAAGGCGACTTTCTGGCCTATAACTGACGCTGAGGCGCGAAAGCGTGGGGAGCAAACAGGATTAGATACCCTGGTAGTCCACGCCGTAAACGATGCATGCTAGGTGTTAGGGGTTTCGATACCCTTGGTGCCGAAGTAAACACATTAAGCATGCCGCCTGGGGAGTACGCTCGCAAGAGTGAAACTCAAAGGAATTGACGGGGACCCGCACAAGCAGTGGAGTATGTGGTTTAATTCGAAGCAACGCGAAGAACCTTACCAGGTCTTGACATCTGGATGCAAGCGTTAGAGATAGCGCCCTCCTTCGGGACATCCAAGACAGGTGGTGCATGGTTGTCGTCAGCTCGTGTCGTGAGATGTTGGGTTAAGTCCCGCAACGAGCGCAACCCTTGATCTTAGTTGCCAGCATTGAGTTGGGCACTCTAGGATGACTGCCGGTGACAAACCGGAGGAAGGTGGGGATGACGTCAAATCATCATGCCCCTTATGACCTGGGCTACACACGTACTACAATGGCCGGTACAACGGGCTGCGAAACCGCGAGGTGGAGCGAATCCTAAAAAGCCGGTCTCAGTTCGGATTGCAGGCTGCAACTCGCCTGCATGAAGTCGGAATTGCTAGTAATCGCGGATCAGCATGCCGCGGTGAATACGTTCCCGGGTCTTGTACACACCGCCCGTCACACCACGAGAGTTTACAACACCCGAAGTCGGTGAGGTAACCGCAAGGAGCCAGCCGCCGAAGGTGGGGTAGATGATTGGGGTGAAGTCGTAACAAGGTAGCCGTATCGGAAGGTGCGGCTGGATCACCTCCTTTCTATGGAGATCATGATGGCTGTAGGCCGTCGGATCAATAAGCTGGTTTTACTCGCTCATGTTCAGTTTTGAAGGGTCAATTTATTGGCTTTTCAACAGTTTGTTCCTTGAAAACTAGATAGCGAAGCAATGCAAAACATCCTTAGTTTTTTTGTAGCGATCTCGAGAGAGATCATTGGTTAAGCTACTAAGAGCACACGGAGGATGCCTAGGCGCTAGGAGCCGATGAAGGACGTGGCGAACAACGAAATGCCTCGGGGAGCCGTAAGCAGGCGTCGATCCGGGGATGTCCGAATGGGGGAACCCGCACGTGGTAATGCGCGTGTACCATACAGTGAATACATAGCTGTATCGGAGGCATACCCAGGGAACTGAAACATCTAAGTACCTGGAGGAAAAGAAAACAATAGTGATTCCGTCAGTAGCGGCGAGCGAACGCGGATTAGCCCAAACCAAGGAGCTTGCTCCTTGGGGTTGTGGGACGTCAATGTGGGAAAAGTTCGTTAGGTGAAGCGGTCTGGAAAGGCTCGCCATAGCAGGTAACAGCCCTGTAGCTCAAAACGAACGTATCCCTAGACGGATCCCGAGTAGTGCGGGGCACGTGAAACCCCGTATGAATCCGGCAGGACCATCTGCCAAGGCTAAATACTCCCTAGCGACCGATAGCGAAGCAGTACCGTGAGGGAAAGGTGAAAAGAACCGCGGGAGCGGAGTGAAATAGAACCTGAAACCGTGTGCTTACAAGAAGTCAGAGCCCGTTAATGGGTGATGGCGTGCCTTTTGTAGAATGAACCGGCGAGTTACGTTCACGTGCAAGGTTAAGCTGAAGAGGCGGAGCCGCAGCGAAAGCGAGTCTGAATAGGGCGAATGAGTACGTGGTCGTAGACCCGAAACCGTGTGATCTACCCCTGTCCAGGGTGAAGGTGCGGTAACACGCACTGGAGGCCCGAACCCACGAATGTTGAAAAATTCGGGGATGAGGTGGGGGTAGCGGAGAAATTCCAATCGAACTCGGAGATAGCTGGTTCTCCCCGAAATAGCTTTAGGGCTAGCCTCGGAATGAGAGTAGTGGAGGTAAAGCACTGATTGGGTGCGGGGCCCGCCAAGGGTTACCAAGTCCAGTCAAACTCTGAATGCCACATACTTCTGTCCGGGAGTCAGACAGTGAGTGCTAAGATCCATTGTCAAGAGGGAAACAGCCCAGACCATCAGCTAAGGTCCCCAAGTGTGTGTTAAGTGGGAAAGGATGTGGAGTTGCAAAGACAACCAGGATGTTGGCTTAGAAGCAGCCACCATTTAAAGAGTGCGTAATAGCTCACTGGTCGAGTGACTCTGCGCCGAAAATGTAACGGGGCTAAACACGCCACCGAAGCTATGGCTACAGCAGCAATGTTGTTGGGTAGGGGAGCGTTGTGTATAGGTTGAAGGTCGATCGTAAGGACGGCTGGACAGTACACAAGTGAGAATGCCGGTATGAGTAACGAAAAGACAAGTGAGAATCTTGTCCGCCGAAAGCCTAAGGGTTCCTGAGGAAGGCTCGTCCGCTCAGGGTAAGTCGGGACCTAAGGCGAGGCCGAAAGGCGTAGTCGAAGGACAACAGGTTGATATTCCTGTACCACCGTAGCCGTTTGAACGACGGGGTGACGCAGAAGGGCAAGGACGCAGACGGATGGAAGTGTCTGTCCAAGCAGTGAGGCTGATGTGTAGGCAAATCCGCACATCGAAAGGCTGGGCTGTGATGGGGAGGGAAATTTCGAAAGTACCGAAGGTCTTGTACTCATGCTGCCAAGAAAAGCCTCTAGTGAGGCGAAGGTGCCCGTACCGCAAACCGACACAGGTAGGCGAGCAGAGCATGCTAAGGCGCGCGGAAGAACTCTCGTTAAGGAACTCGGCAAAATGACCCCGTAACTTCGGGAGAAGGGGTGCCTCGGTAGGGTGAATAGCCCGAGGGGGCCGCAGTGAAAAGGCCCAAGCGACTGTTTAGCAAAAACACAGGTCTGTGCGAAGCCGCAAGGCGAAGTATACGGGCTGACGCCTGCCCGGTGCTGGAAGGTTAAGGGGAGCGGTTAGGGGCAACCCGAAGCTGTGAACCGAAGCCCCAGTAAACGGCGGCCGTAACTATAACGGTCCTAAGGTAGCGAAATTCCTTGTCAGGTAAATTCTGACCCGCACGAATGGCGTAACGACTTGGGCGCTGTCTCAACGAGAGATCCGGTGAAATTTTAATACCTGTGAAGATGCAGGTTACCCGCGACAAGACGGAAAGACCCCATGGAGCTTTACTGCAGCTTGATATTGGACTTGGGTACGATCTGTACAGGATAGGTGGGAGCCTTAGAAGCATGAGCGCCAGCTTGTGTGGAGGCGACGTTGGGATACCACCCTGATCGTATCTAGGTTCTAACCTACTCCCGTGATCCGGGAGAGGGACCGTGTCAGGCGGGCAGTTTGACTGGGGCGGTCGCCTCCTAAAGCGTAACGGAGGCGCCCCAAGGTTCCCTCAGAATGGTTGGAAATCATTCGAAGAGTGCAAAGGCATAAGGGAGCTTGACTGCGAGACAGACAAGTCGAGCAGGGACGAAAGTCGGGCTTAGTGATCCGGTGGTACCGAATGGAAGGGCCATCGCTCAACGGATAAAAGCTACCCTGGGGATAACAGGCTTATCTCCCCCAAGAGTCCACATCGACGGGGAGGTTTGGCACCTCGATGTCGGCTCATCGCATCCTGGGGCTGAAGTAGGTCCCAAGGGTTGGGCTGTTCGCCCATTAAAGCGGTACGCGAGCTGGGTTCAGAACGTCGTGAGACAGTTCGGTCCCTATCTGTCGCGGGCGCAGGAAATTTGAGAGGAGCTGTCCTTAGTACGAGAGGACCGGGATGGACGTACCGCTGGTGTACCAGTTGTTCCGCCAGGAGCATCGCTGGGTAGCCAAGTACGGACGGGATAAGCGCTGAAAGCATCTAAGCGTGAAGCCCCCCTCAAGATGAGATTTCCCAGTATGTAAGACCCCTTGAAGACGACGAGGTAGATAGGTTCGAGGTGGAAGTGCAGCAATGCATGCAGCTGACGAATACTAATCGGTCGAGGGCTTATCCAACATCTTTACATCGACAGGTGTAAGGACTACGAAGGAACAAGGATGAATAGCAAACACTTCGCATCTAGTTTTCAGGGAGTAAACCTATGCTTGAATGTGACTAGTGCACGGTAGAGCGTAGCAAGACCGCATTTGGCGATGCGGACGACCTGAATAGTTTGATCATTGACGCGGGGTGGAGCAGCCCGGTAGCTCGTCGGGCTCATAACCCGAAGGCCGCAGGTTCAAATCCTGCCCCCGCAACCAACGTTTGGTGATGATGGCGGAGGGGAACCACACGTTCCCATACCGAACACGACCGTTAAGCCCTCCAGCGCCGATTGTACTTGATCCGCAGGGATCTGGGAGAGTAGGACGTTGCCAAGCACAAAAAAGCAACCATCTTAGGATGGTTGCTTTTTTGTGCTTATGAAAGGATTGCAAAATAAGGATAACGAATTATTTGGGGGGTCAGTGTACCCGTTTTCGAACTTGAAGGAGCTGCTATTCCAAATGGAAAGCAGCTCTTCTCTATTCATGAGTCTGCGTGGAGCACATAACAATTGTATACAGGAAATCTTTAGTTCAGCCAATTGACTCTTGTTTTGAATTTTAATTTTTGTGATTACCGCTACCCCTTTCCTCATATGGTAAATGAGAAAAAAAGAGTTCGATTGACAGTAAAGTGGTTTCTTATTACACTGAACTTAGTCCAACATATAAAACTTGTATTGAACGTGTATTTATTTTTGGCGAACCGAAGGGAGAGGTTACAGTGGTACCGCAAGCGGATGCAATCGCCGAGCGCGTTAAACAGTGGGCAGGCGCCAACCGGGAACGGATCGTACGGCAGGTTATCGATTTGATCGAGTTCGATACGGTCAACCAAGTAATTACCGGCAAGGAGGAGCGCTGTCAGCACCATTTGAAAGGCGTACTGGAAGCGCTGGAGATGGAAACCGACTTGTATTCTCCTGAGGAGATCTCCGGCTTTCGGGAGCATCCCGCCTACTTCCCGGGCAAAGATTATACGGACCGGCCGAATGTGATCGGTACAAGGAAGGGAAGCGGTGGGGGAAAGTCGATCATCTTTTCCAGTCATATCGATACGACCGTAGTCGCTCCCGGCTGGAGCCGCTCGCCCTGGGAGCCGTGGATCGATGGAGACAGGCTGTACGGTCTCGGCTCCTTCGATATGAAGGGCGGTCTGGCCGCCTCCATCATGGCGGTGCAATGCCTGAGCGAGCTGGGAATCCGGCTGAGGGGCGATGTGATGATCGAATCCGTCGTAGATGAAGAGTTCGGCGGAGCGAACGGAACGCTGGCCGGCCGCATACGCGGCGGTCATCCGGATGCGGCGATCGTGCCGGAGCCGACGAATCTCGCCGTTTGCCCGGCATCCAAGGGCGGCGCTTTGTGGCGCATTACGTTTCGCGGCACGACGGGGCTTGCGTTCAGCGGAGAGACGATCGTGAATCCGGTTTACGCCGCAAGCGCATTCATGAGCTTCCTCGAAAGGTTCGAGCAAGCAAGGTGCGAGCAGCCGGGGCCGGCGCCTTGGTACGAGAACGACCGATATCTCCCGGTGGTGATTACGCGCGTGGAAGCAGGCGACATGACGGCTCCGCTCTGTGACTCCGGGCCGACGGTATGCCATGTCGACGTATGGATCGAGTGTTACCCGGGCACGGATGAGGAGCAGCTGAAGCAAGAGCTTTTGCAAGCATTTGCGCGGGACGGCGGGGAGAAGATTGTATCGGGACCGTATGCGCCGGAGTTCGGTAAAATGATCCGTTTTTTGCCCGGGTCGGAAATAGCGCCGGATTTTCCGCTTATCGGACAGCTTGCAAACGAGGTGGAACGGGTTACGGGTGAACAAGCGACCGTTCAGGGGGCGCCTTTTGCCTGCGATGCGTTCATGTTTAACCTCCATAGCCCGACGCCGGCGATCATCCTGGGACCCAAGGGTGCCAATGCTCATGCGCCTGACGAATATGCGGAAATTTCTTCGCTGCTCCAGCTTGTGGAAATATATGCCATGACAATGGTGAATTGGTGCGGTACAGAAGAATAACGGAATTAGAATAACGGAGCGGAAAGACTTCATTTGACAAGAGGAGCGATGGGAAATGAGAAAAGCGGTATATACGGAAGGATCGTCGAAGGGCGACGGCCCCTATTCGCAAGGAATCGTATCGGGAGGCTTCGTTTGGGTATCCGGGCAAGGCCCGCTTGATCCGAAGACGGGAGCGGTTGTCGGCGGAACGATCGAAGAGCAGGCAAGGCTTACGATGGATAACATCAAAGGCATAGTGGAAGCGGCGGGCAGTACGATGGACGAGGTCGTCAAAATAACGGTTTATTTAGAGCGGATGAGCGATTTTGCAGCGTTTAATCGCGTGTACCAGGAGTATTTCAGTCAGCCGTTTCCGGCGCGTACGTGCGTGCAGGCGGGGCTGGACGATATTTTGGTGGAGATCGACGCGGTTGCTAAAATTCCGGACAACGCATAAACGGACTAGTGGAGGTTGACTATGAAAAGATTCTCGGGGCAAGTCGTACTAGTAACAGGAGGCAGCAAGGGCATCGGAAGAGCGATCGCGAATCGTTTTGCCTCTGAGGGGGCTAGGCTTGCCGTACTCGATTACGATCGGGAGGAGCTGGCCAAAGCCGAGCTCGAATGGAAGGAAGCCGGCTGCGAATGCGTGACGTTCCCGGTCGACGTTAGCGATCAGGCACAGGTTGAGGGCGCGGTGGAGCAAACGATAAGCGCACTCGGCAAAATCGATGTTCTCGTCAACAACGCGGGAATCGCTTGGGAAGAGCCGTTTCTGGAAATCAAGGCGGACAACTGGCGAAAAATGCTCGACGTCAACCTGAACGGGATGTTTTATGTGGCGCAGCGCGTGGCCGCCGAGATGGTGAAGTCCGGAGGCGGAGCGATTATCAATATGGCTTCCACAAACGGGCTTGTCGGCGAAGCCAAGTATGCGCATTACAACGCTTCCAAGGGCGGGATCGTGCTTCTGACCAAAACGATGGCGCTGGAGCTGGGCGCTCACGGCATTCGCGTCAATGCGGTATGTCCGGGATATATCCAGACACCGATGTCCGAGGCGATTGACAGCCCGGAATTCATAGCGGACTATATCCGCACCAAAATCCCGTTAGGCCGCGTAGGCAAGCCGAAGGACATTGCCGGCGTATTCGCGTTCCTGGCATCCGAGGACGCCGCCTTCATCACAGGCGAAACGATCGTCGTCGACGGCGGTCAGCTGGCGTTCTAGCATTATTGACGTTTACTTAGGAGGACCTACACACATGCGCAAGCAAGAGCTGGACACCCCATATGTCATTATCGATTTGGATAAAACGGAGCGAAACATCGCGGCTATGCAGGAAGTCGCCGACAAATCCGGCATCGGCCTCAGGCCGCACGGAAAGACGCACAAGCTGCCGCCGATCGGCCGCATGCAGATTGAGGCAGGCGCAGTCGGCCTGACCGTCGCGAAGCTTGGAGAGGCCGAAGTGATGGCCGACGCGGGTATACGCGATATCCTGATCGCGTATCCGATCGTCGGCGAAGCGAAGCTCGCGCGGCTCGTTCGCTTGGCGCAGCGCGCCGACGTGACCGTCGCGCTGGACAGCCTCGACGTCGCTGCGCCGATGTCCCGCGCGGCGGAAGCCGCGGGCGTGAGCATCGGCGTCGTCGTCGAGCTGGACAGCGGCTTCGGCCGCGTCGGGCTGTCGCGCAGCTTCCCGGGCTGCGCCTGCGCGGCCTGCTGACGTTCGCCGGCCAGTCATACGACGCCGCCGATGAGGAGGCGCGCCGCGAGGTTGGCCGCGCGGAAGGCCGCGTCGCCGCAGATACGGCTGCACAGCTGCGCGAGCTCGGCTTGCAGGCCGATATCGTCAGCGTCGGCTCCACGCCTTCTTCGCGTTATGCGGCGCAGGTTGCCGGCGTGACGGATATCCGGCCGGGTACGTATGTGTTCGGCGACCTGACGCAGGTTAGCCTTAACGCGCACGCGCTGGAGAGCTGTTCGCTGACCGTTAAAGTAACGGTCGTCAGCCGCCCGGCTCCGCACCGCGCCGTTATCGACGCCGGCACGAAGGTGTTCACAATGGACGGCGACGACTCGCCGATCGGCACAGGCCGCGGATACGTGGTCGGCCGTCCCGGCATTCGCGTCGCCTGGTTTACGGAGGAGCACGGCATGCTGGAGCTGTCGCAGGAGGAGCAGGACCTCGGGCTCGCCGTAGGCGATACGCTGGAGATTATTCCTTGCCACTGCTGTGCCGTCATCAGCATGTTCGACGAAGTGGCGGCCGTACGCGGGGATGAAGTGGAAGCGATATGGCCGGTCGCAGGCCGCGGTAAAGTACGTTAAGAGGCAGGAACGTAAAACCATAAAGGGAGATGCCCCGCCGGCTATCAAGCTGCCCGGGGCATCTCCCTTATGCTTTAATGCATGCTTACTTCCGGCTTCTTCTCCGCTTTGGTATCGGAAAGCTTAATTTTCCCGACGAACAGGCTAAGCACGGCCCCTGCAAGAACGAACACCAATCCGCCGATAAAGACGAGATGCAGCGAATCGACCAAGGCGGTTTTAAGGATCGGCGCCATTTGCTCGATAAACTCCTTCGGCATTTGCTCGAGAGCCTTCGGGTTGAGCAGCATGGAGTACAAACCTTGCGGATCGTTGTGAATGCTGGTCGTAATTTGCTCCTTGAGCGCGCTTGCCTGCTCGGGAAGCTTGTTGACGACGGGAACGAGCTCTTCGTTCAGAAGAGTGCTCGATTTGTGATTCATCATCGCACCGAGAATGGTCATCCCGAACGTTCCGCCGATCGAGCGGAAAAACTGGCTGGACGACGTCACGACGCCTAGATCCGATTTTGGGAAGCTTTCCTGCAGCGCCAAGGTCAAGATCGGCATCACGAGCCCCATACCGAGCCCGATGACAACCATATAGCTGGAAGCAAGCAGCTTCGAAGTGTCGGCTCCCATCGTCGCAAGAAGCACGAACCCTCCTGCCATAACGATCATGCCGATCACCATTTGCGTGCGGACACCGATTTTTTGCACGACTTGGCCGCCGATAATGCTTGCGACGATCATCGTAATCATCATCGGCGTCATGACCGTTCCGGATGCGGACGCGCTTACGCCTACAATGCCTTGCATGAAGAGGGGAACGAACATGATTGCGCCGAACATCCCTACGGCCATCAGGAAGCCGATGCCGTTCATTAAAGTAAAGGTTTTATTTTTGAAGAAGCGTACCGGCAGTATCGGCTCTTCCGCTTTCGTTTCGATGATGACGAAGCCGGTCAGCGAGACGACGGCGATAACGAACAGGCCGATGATTTGCCAGGAGCCCCAGGCGAAATCTTTCCCCCCGAAAGTCAGTGCGAGCAGGAGGCTGACCACCCCGACGATCATCGTAACGATGCCGGGAATGTCAAACTTCACTTTTCCGGAAGCTTTATGCTTTGGAAGTCCCATGGCGATCAGGAAAGTGGCGATAATGCCGACAGGCAGGTTAATGTAGAACACCCAGCGCCAATTGGCCGCGTCGACGATCCATCCGCCGACCTGAGGTCCGATTACGGACGAAAGCCCGAACAAAGCCCCGAACACGCCCTGCCATTTGGCACGCTGCTTGCCCGTAAACAAATCCCCGATAATGATCATCGCCATAGGCATCATGACGCCTCCGCCAAGCCCTTGCAGACCGCGGAACAAAATGAGCTCGGTCATATTCTGAGCCATGCCGCACAGCGCCGACGAGACGATAAAAATAGTAAGGCCCGTCACATAAATAACGCGGCGTCCGATTAAATCCGCCAGTTTCCCCGCAATCGGCACGACGACCGTAGAGGTCAGCATATAAGCTGTCGTAAGCCATGCCATAAGGCCGAGTCCGCCCAGCTCGCCGACGATCCTCGGCATCGCCGTACCGACGATCGTACCGTCGAGGGCGCCGAACAGCATCGCGATAACGAGACCGGTCAGCAGCATGCCTTTGTGCTTAACGACAGACTGTACGTCGACCGCCGCCTTTTCCTGTATCATTTCCAAACCAACCACTCCTTATTTTCTGTGTTTATATAAACGCCAAGCGTATTTTATCGATTTTCTTCGGCGGCCAAGCGGGCTATCTTCTCCAAGCTATTGGTGAACGCCTCCAGCTCGGGCAGATCAAAATGAGCCAAGAGACGCTGCATCATCTCCCGGCGGATTCGCCGGGCTTGCTCGAACGCTTCGCGGCCTTTATCGGTGAGCTGCACCAAAACGACGCGGCGGTCTTTATCGTCGGAGCTGCGCATAACTTGACCCGATTGGACGAGCCTGTCGAGCATGACCGTAATCGCGCTAGGCTTTACTTCCATTTGCTCCGCCAGTCTTGTTAATTTGCAAGGCTCCTGCTCGTTGATCAAGTAAAGCATGTAGAACTGCGGCATGGTCAACTCGAGCTGCTGCTTGGCAAGAAGGCTTTGAAACACGTTGCCGAGAAGACGTTTGGACGTTTCGGTGGCCGTAAGAATGCGGCGCATATACGCATAGATTTCTTCATCCGAAGCCATTCGTACACCTGCTTTCATCATGCCGCTTTCCTATGGCATATAGTTAAATGGTGAAAAATTTAAATAGTATAATAGTTAAATGGTTTAAATAAATAATACGACTGTTAGGCGATGCCGTCAACATGAAAAAATTACGCCTTCCACCAGCGCTTCGGGCGAGCCGCATACCCCACCCGATTGGTTTAGGACCGTGCGAGCAGCAGCAAAAAGGCCTCCCGCAAAGGGAAGCCTCATCATTAGCTTATCGGTTCAGGAAACGGCGAGTTTCTTTTGCCACACATGGTCTACCGGCACATAGTCCGCTTTCAGATCGCGCGCCACCGGCTCGTAAGTAATAAAGCCGTTTGCGGTGTTTACGCCCAGCTTGAGCGCCGCATTGTCCTCAATCGCCTGCAGAACGCCTTTATTGGCGATTTGCAGCGCATAAGGCATCGTGACGTTCGTGAGCGCATAGGTCGACGTAACGGGCACGGCCCCCGGCATGTTGGCGACCGCATAGTGGACGATTCCGTGCTTGACGTAAGTCGGGTTGTCATGCGTCGTTACATGATCGGCCGTCTCCACGATGCCGCCTTGATCGATGGCTACGTCCACGATGACCGAGCCGGGCTTCATCGTTTGCACCATCGCTTCGCTTACAAGCTTCGGCGCCTTCGCACCCGGAATCAAGACGGCTCCTATAACCAGATCCGACTCGGCTACCGCTTGCGCGATATTATGCGGATTGGATACGAGCGTTTGAATGTCTCTGCCGAACCGGTCGTCCAGAACGCGCAGCCTTTCGGGATCGAGGTCGATGACGGTGACGTCCGCGCCAAGCCCGACGGCAATTTGGGCAGCGTTCACGCCTACGACGCCTCCGCCGATTACGGTAACCCGTCCGCGCTTGACCCCGGGAACTCCAGCCAGAAGCAAGCCTTTGCCGCCATGCGGCTTTTCAAGAAACTGGGCGCCGATCTGCGCGGCCATTCGTCCGGCGATTTCGCTCATCGGCACGAGAAGCGGAAGCGTTTTGCCGACGGCTACGGTTTCGTAAGCGATCGCCGTAACCTTCTTCTCGGTCAGCGCTTTAGCGAGCGCTGGCTCGGCCGCCAAATGCAAATACGTAAACAAGACGAGCCCTTCGCGGAAGTAGCCGTATTCCGAAGCCATAGGCTCCTTCACCTTCATCACCATATCGGCAGCGTTCCAAACGTCAGCAGCTTGCTCCAGCAGCTCTGCGCCCGCCTTCTCATAGGCTTCGTCGGCAAAGCCGCTGCCCGTTCCGGCATTTCGTTCTATAAGTACCCGGTGTCCGGCTTTGACGAATGCGCTTGCACCGGCCGGCGTCAAAGCGACGCGGTTTTCATTATTTTTAATTTCCTTCGGTACGCCGATGATCATGTGAAACCCCTCCATGTTTTAGCCCGCTTCGCTTGCGGCGACGCTAATAGCTTTCTAAGAAAAGTATAGAGCATGAAGGGGGACGGCTTCCTCGTGCGTTTCCATGAATTGTCCGGGAACGGTTTGTGTTTTTCTACAAATGAAGAGCAGCCGTCAACCTTGCGTCAGCTTCTCCACGATGAATGCAAGCTGGGCTTCCAGTGAGACCGGATCGTTGTAGTAAGCGCCTTTGGGCTCCAGCTGGTACACGCGCTTGTTCGCTACGGCCGGAAGTCCTTTCCAAATAGAGTTCCCATATACGACCTCCGGATCCGACGTATCCCCCGACCACGGACATGTGAAAATAATATCGCCCGCAAAATCAGGCAAGCTTTCAAGCGAAAGATTCGCCCATCCTTTTCCGCTGTCGATCGCTTCCTTCTGAACCATTTGAGGCGCCTTCAATTGGAATTCGCCATAAATGATTTCGCCGCCTCTGCCGTAGTTATGGCCGAACGCATAAATGCCTTTGGCATACGGATTGAGAATGGACACCGTCTTGCTTCCTACAGCCGCCTCAACCTTCGGCTTCGCTTCTGCGATCTTTTTGTCCCAACTTGCAATCCAGGCATTTGCTTGATCGACGCGATTGGTTATTTTACCGAACTCGAGCAGCTGTTCTTTGAATGTTTTTTTGCCGTAGTCGATCGCCACGGTCGGCGCGACTTTGGCAAGCTGATCAAGGTAGTCGATGCCGTTGAACGTAATAATCAGATCGGGCTTCAGCTCCAAAATTTTCTCAACCGACTTGGTGTCCCCTATGCTTTCGATGCCGTCGGTTTTTCCTTTGAAATACGGGTTTTCCAAAGCTGTAGAGGAAACGCCTACCGGTTTGATTCCAAGCGCCAAAAAATCGCCTACATAGCTGTCTGCCAGAACGACGATGCGCTTCGGATTTTTGGGCATCTGCACTTCGCCGTTAGCCGCCTTATAGGCAACCGTTCCTCCGGAATCGGATGGAGCGGCGCTGGGGGAAGTGCCTTTCTGATCTACGGCGGCGCTGCCGCAAGCGGATACGATCGCCAGCATAATTAGTAATAATGATTATCATTATCAATTATTAGAATATCACGTTTACGTTCAGATGACAAGAGAGCAAGCGAGCGCTAACCAAAGATTGTTTAGGCCGGTTTCCTTTTCGAGCTCACGAAAAAGACCTTCATGCGGAATGAAGGTCCGTCGAATGACTAAGTTTGCACCTTACGCCGGCTTATGACCGAAGCTTTCCGTATTTCTCCGCTTGCAGCTCCAGATAAACGGCTATTTTCTGATCCGCGTCGTCCAAATCGATGCCGCCGATCTCCGATATGCGCTTGAGCCGGTAGGTCAGCGTATTGGTGTGTACGTGCAGGGAGACGGCTGCTTCCTTGGCATTGCTGTCGCAAGCCAAAAACCGCTCCAGCGTTTCCGTCAGACAGCCGTTGTTGTACCGGTCGTACTCGCGAAGCTTCGCGAGCCCTCGATGCTCGAAAGGATGCTTTTCCTTGTGCTGCCAGATGCCGGGCAAATACCGGTAAAGACCAAGCTCGTGATAGACGTGAACGCTTCGCAGCTTATCGAAAAAGGCGGGCTTCATGTCAAGCACCGTCAACGCTTCCCGGTATCCGGCCTCCACGAGCGCATAGCTGCTGTAGAAAGAACCGGCGCCGCCCGTCACCTCCGGTTGTCCCGCCAGACGTTCGCTGAATTGCGCGGTTAGCGCTACGATAAATCCGCCGACGGTCTGTTCGGGGTTCGGCTCCTTCTCCACGCCAAACAACAGGATTAGCCGGTTCCGGTCGACCGCCCGCAGCACGACCCGCGCATTAGGGCGAACCGCCATCATATCGTAAAGCTGCTGCTGGATGTCTCCTACATCCTTGCTGAACTGCATGACGATGACGGTGTAAGCTCCCGGTAGCGCTAACCCGAGCTGTTTGGCTTTATCGCGAATCGTTTCGTGATTATTCAGATGGCCGGTCAGCATTTGCCAGAAAAACTCTTGGCGGCCTTCCTCTTCCTGCCGAGCCAGCATCCGGTGGTGGAGCAGCTTCGTCCGCACCGCGAGAGCCGCTTTGGACAGATGGCCGAGTGCTTCCGCATCGAGCTCACGTTCGTTCTCCATGACCCAAATATAGCCGAGCACATCCTCGTTTTTGCGCACCGCAACCGCCACCCGGCGGCCGAGACCGACATTGTCGATCGGCTCGATCTTGACCGGCTCCGGGCTTTGGAGCAAACGATGCATGATGCCGCCCTGCCAAAGCGATTGAATGACGTGCTCGGGAACGCGTCTTCCCACGATGGTAGCCGTCCGTGCCGGGTCGATCTGGCGGTCGTGCGAGCTGTAGGCCAACAGACGGTGACCGGCGTCCTCGATCGTGATCGGACATTGCAGCACTTCGCTGATCGCATCCGCAAGCGTTTCCAGGCTGTCGAAATGCCCGTCGAAAACATTTTTCCTTCTATTCATCCGTCTCTCTTCTCCGTTCATGTTGACGGTCTTCTACCGAAATTAAAACGCACCGGAGAACGGATTGTCAATCGCTTTTCTGAAGGCGATCTTTAATTCGGCCGAATCCCGGCAAATACAGGGACTGGCTTGCCAAAGAGAGGGATGTGCACTACAATTTAAAGCAGTAAAGTAAACTTCGCTCTCATATTAAATGTGAACGATAACATTTTTCCGCTCAGGAGGGGTATCATGACTACAGCTAAAGGCAAAATGCGCAGCGACATGATCAAAAAAGGCTTCGACCGCGCGCCTCACCGCAGTTTGCTGCGTGCAGCCGGCGTTAAAGAAGAAGATTTCGGCAAACCGTTTATCGCGGTCTGCAACTCGTACATCGATATCGTACCGGGTCACGTTCATCTTCAGGAATTCGGCAAAATCGTCAAAGAAGCGATCCGCGAAGCGGGCGGCGTGCCGTTCGAATTCAACACGATTGGTGTCGACGACGGCATTGCAATGGGTCATATCGGTATGCGTTACTCGCTTCCGAGCCGCGAAATTATCGCCGATTCGCTCGAAACCGTCGTTGCGGCTCACTGGTTCGACGGCATGGTTTGTATCCCGAACTGCGACAAAATTACGCCGGGCATGATGATGGGCGCGCTTCGCGTCAACATTCCGACCGTATTCGTCAGCGGCGGACCGATGAAGGCCGGTAAAGACTCGAACGGCAAATCGATCTCGCTATCGTCCGTGTTCGAGGGAGTAGGCGCATACCAAGCCGGTAAAATCGACGACAAAGGGCTTCTCGAGCTTGAACAATATGGTTGTCCGACATGCGGCTCTTGTTCCGGGATGTTCACCGCCAACTCGATGAACTGTCTGGCCGAAGGACTGGGCCTTGCGCTCCCGGGCAACGGTACGATTCTCGCGATCTGGGAAGAGCGCAAAGAATTCGTTAAGCGCTCCGCCAAGCAGCTGATGGAACTGATCAAAACCGACATCAAGCCCCGCGATATCGTGACGATCGACGCGATCGACAACGCATTCGCGCTGGACATGGCGATGGGCGGGTCGACGAACACCGTTCTGCATACACTGGCTTTGGCGCATGAAGCGGGCTTCGAATACCCGATCGAACGCATCAACGAAGTGGCCAAACGCGTACCGCATCTGGCCAAAATCGCACCGGCCTCCGATTACCATATCGAAGACGTGCATATGGCGGGCGGCGTCAGTGCAATCATCAACGAAGTGCTCAAGAAGCCGGGCGCGATGAACGGCGACTGCATCACCGTAACCGGCAAAACGCTTCGCGAAAACGTAGCGGGCTGCGATATCCTGAATTCCGACGTTATCCGTTCGATCGACAATCCGCACAGTGCGGAAGGCGGTCTTTCGGTCCTGTTCGGCAACTTGGCGCCTAACGGCTCGATCATTAAAGTCGGCGCGGTCGACAAATCCGTCGGCGGCCGTCACGTCGGTCCGGCTATCTGCTTCGACTCGCAAGAGGAAGCGTTGGAAGGTATCGCGAACGGCAAAGTAAAAGAAGGCCACGTCGTCGTTATCCGCTACGAAGGACCGAAGGGCGGACCGGGCATGCCGGAAATGCTTGCGCCAACGTCCCAAATCGTCGGCATGGGCCTCGGAGCCAAAGTCGGTCTGATCACGGACGGCCGTTTCTCCGGCGCATCCCGCGGCATCAGCATCGGCCACATTTCGCCGGAAGCGGCTGAAGGCGGACCGATCGCATTCGTCGAGGACGGCGATATCATCGACCTCGATCTGGCCAACCGCAAGATCGAGCTGCAAATCAGCGACGAAGAGATGGAACGCCGCAAAGCCAACTGGAAAGGCTTTGAGCCGAAGGTAAAAACCGGCTATCTGGCCCGTTATTCGAAGCTTGTCACATCCGCCAGCACGGGCGGCGTTATGAAAGTATAGTCATATGATATACGAAAACTCCCAGACGCAATCAAGCGGCTGGGAGTTTTTTTCAATAGGCAATACCTAAGCGAGCGAGCATAGCATTCAAAATGCTGCACATTTTGCAACATGCGAGCCTCTAATCGGACTGAATGCGGCTAAGTGTTTTACAGCATACAATAATAATCAAAATGCTTCGTTTCTGCTCATTTACAGCCGAATTGTTGTAAAAAATACAGCATTCCGTTTGTATGCGGCTCTACTGACTATAACCAAGCCGCTTGGCGATTTCGGCATAGTGATCCTTCGTGATCCCCGGCGCGAATTCCTCCGGCAGGTCGCTCAAATCCGGAATCGGATGCCCTTGCGGCGCGCCGTATACCACTTGCAGCGGCTGGCCGGTGTCCGGGTTCGTTCCCTTCCAGATCCGATCGATATCCCGGTATTCGGTTTCGCTCCACGTGTATAAAATATTGTCCAGACCCTGTGCGATATACTTGCGCGAACAATCGAAGCAGGAGTTGTCGAGGTTCGGAATCGGCAGCATCTTGGCCAGATCGACGTCGGTGACAATCTCCAGCGCTTTGGCATAGGCGAGTATATGTACCCCGCCGCGAACGAGCAAATAGCCGATCATCTCCCGCGCCGTCGGGTGATCGGTCATTTCGTAAACGCGCATTTTATGCGTGCGCGCGCCTATCTCCAGAAAGAAATTATGCAGCAAATCAAGCGTAAGATTTCCGCTGTTGAATACGTAATCTCCGTTCCATGACTTGCCCATCGAATCGCCGGGCATCGAGGTTTGGGCCGTAGCGATGAAATGGTACGTATTCCTTTTGTTCAGCCCGTTCTGCAGCGGAGTGACGTCGGGCGTTCCGGGAAACGTCGTTTGTGTGGTCAGCAGGTTGATCGTATTCGAGACAAGCTCGACATGGCCGAACTCTTCGGCGGTTATGCTGGCGACAAGGTCGTAAAACGGTTTGAATTTGCTTTTGTTGCGGAAATTGAACGACTGATACATATAGTTGTTGAGCGTGGACATTTCGCCGAAGCGTCCCCCGAGCAGCTCTTGAACCGCTGCGGCAGCGTTGGCGTCCCCGTGGGCGGGGACGGGCAAATCGATCGCCAGCTTATTGATTCGTTTAAACATCGCCTCTCCTCCAGTCCGTTAACGGCTTCCTGCCGGTAGACGTCAGCATGGCGTAACCCAGACGATTTGAGCGGTCCGGATAAAGAACGGCACGCCGCTAACCTCGACGACGATATGATCGGGTGCTGCGCTCTTCAACAGCCCGCGTACGCTGCCGGCGGCGGTTTGCACGACGATTCCGCCTCCGACGGCGCTTTGCAGCGTCTGATAAAGATAAGGCTCGAATGAGCCCGCGGCAGACATCGATGGATTGTACATGTGTAACACGCCCCTTTTCCCAAGGTATCCCCATGCATATATATGAAGAAGCAGGCATGTCTCATGTTGAGAAGTTGCTTGGCGATGCCGCAAGGAGCGGAATGAACGGAAAAGAACCGCCGGAGACTGGATCTCCAGCGATTCTTATCGCAAGCTTAACGGTTTATAAATTCGGCTTTAATCAAAAACCTTCTGACCATTGCGGCGGTTTCCGCGCGCGTCGCCTGTGCCTTTCCTTCGTAGCGCCCTTCGGATTTGCCCTCCGTGACGCCTGCATCGACGATGGCGGCGACTGCATCGCGCGACCAGGCGGATAGCTCGCCGCGGTCTTGGAAAGCCGTCAGCAGCTGCTCCGTCCGGCTGGCGTCGCCTTGCTTGCCGGCGTAGCGCAGCGCACCGCTCATCAGGACGGCCAGCTCTTCGCGGGTGATGGGGGCGTTCGGCCGGAAGGAGCCGTCCTCATAGCCGGAGACGAGTTCCGCCTCGGCCGCTGCGGTTACCGCACCGCTATACCAATCGGCCGCCGCAATATCGCGGAAGGAGCTGCCGCTTTGCTCGGACAGGCCGAGAGCACGGACGATAATGGCGGTGAACTGCGCCCGTGTAATGCCGGTATCGGGCTGGAACGTATCGGCGGTTGCGCCCTGCACGATCAGCTTCGACGCCAGCAGCTCGACGTCGGCCTTGGCCCAGTGGGAGTCCGTGTCGCGAAACGATTTGCGGTTCTCGATGACCGTGTACAGGCTGTTGCCGGTTCGCTTCAGCTGAGCCGTCCATTTGCCGTTCTCCTGCTTGAAGACGGAAGGGACGAAGAGCAGGCTGCCCTTAGGGCCGATCATGACGCCGGTTGCGGCGTTCGGATCGACGACGTTCGGCATAGGAAGCGTCCGGTTGATATATGCGCCGCCGAATTGCACGACCGGCACGGTTTGACCGTTATATACGGCTTCTACGGCGAAATCGACCGCTTCCGCTGCTTGCTTGGCGCCTAGGCCGGCGATAGCGCCGGCCGTGTCGGCATTTTGCTTAGTGTCCGCCTTAGCCAGCTTGATCCGAATTTCGAGCTTATCCGTCGTCGTTTGAAGCTGCTTTGCCAGACTGTCGAGATCGAGCGTTTGCAGCGGCAGCTCGTAGGAGGCAAAGGAGACGGCTAAGTTCAGCTTCGCTTCCTTCACGCTGCTCATTGCCTGCTTAAGCGCCTGAGCGGACACGCTTGCAACCGCAATATCGGCTGATCCCGTATCGGCTGTGACGGTAATGCTGCCGCTATGCTTCAGCGCTGCAAGCAGATCTTCCGATTGCAAGGCCATGCCGGCAACGGTTCGGCCGTCCGGCGTTTGGCTGAGCGCCGGCTTGATCGTAATCGTGCCGCCGTTAACCGTCGCTGCAGGCGATGGCGCGGGCGTCTGGGACGGCGCCGGAGACGGCTGGATCTCCGGCCCGGAACCGGCACCGGCGGTTTTGATGGCGATCGTGAGGGCGGACACATCTGTGCCGGACCCGGTCTGTACGTTCAGCTTTCCTGGTGATGCGGATGCGGGCACGATAAAAGCGAACCGGTAACGGCCGTCGGCATCGGATTTCGCGCTATCGAACACGACGATCGATTGCCGCTCGTCCAAGACGCGAAGGACAATCCATGAAGAAGCGGGGGCGGTACCCGTCACTTTCACGGTTTCTCCGTAAGCCGCCTCTTGACGGTCCGCTTGAATGGACAGCGGAGCGGCGGACGACGTAGCGGGAACTAGAAAAACCGCTAAGATCGAGAGAAGATATAGCATGATAATCGGTTTACGCATTGGTTAGGCACCCCGTCATTTCTGTAAAAGGTTCGGCAGCTTCGCCGGGTCGTTAGTAAGCTCGTCTACGACATACACTTCAACCACGTCGCCGGCGGCTACGTTAAACGACGCTTGCGCCTCTATGGCAGCCTGATCGAAATCGGCGCGCACGGCGGTCAGTCCGATCTGTACGCCGCCTCGAAGCTGCTTGAAGACGGCCGTTTCTTTCCCATAGTGCGCTTCGGAGGACGCTATGCGGGCGGTAAACGTACGCAAGCCCGTAACGCCCGGCTTGACCGTCATGGTCGGAATGCCGTTCTCTTTGGCGCCGATCGTGTACGTTGCAGCGTCTTCCTCCGGGGTTGCGGCATAGCTTCCGGCAACGGTAATCTCATAGGCCGCAAGCGTCCCCGACACTTCATTGGCCGCGAGCAGCATCGGCTTGCCGGTCGGGCTTTTGTCCGCGGAGATGAATTGCAGGCCTTCCGGTCCCAGCTCGTTCTTGGTGTAATCGGATTCTTGGAAGTCCCGGTGGTTGATGTAGGTCACCAAACGCGGAGCAGCCGGATTCGTCACGTTGTAGACGACGATGCCGCTCATGCGCTCCAAGCCGACGAATGCGTACGTTTCGCTGCCGATCCGTCCGATTTTGACGTCTTCTGGTTCAGGGCCTTTGCCGGAGCTCCGGTTGTCGAACTTGACGCTTTCATGATCCGAGTTGAAATAGGCGGGCAGCAGCTGGGCCGTAATCTGCTCGAAGGCATCCCCGCTGTCAAAAACCGGACCCGCTTTGATGTTGTCCGCGTCCCAAATCGAGAACGAGCGGCCTCCGAAGCTGTATAAAGCGTCGTAATAGACAGCGCCAGTCACGTTATAGACGGCGTTCGAAACCTTGAGCCTTCCCAGCTTTTTGTCGTCCGTAAAGGTGCCGTCCGTTTTCATCAGATCGAGCTGCTCTTGCGTAAAGCCTTTAAGTTTGGCGGCATCCAGCTTGATTTTGGAGGCGATATCCTTTACACGCACTTCCTCGCTGTAGCCTTTCCCGCCATCGTTCCAATCCGCACGCGCATCGCCTTCGTTGGCGGTCACGAGATAGGTTTTGCCGCCGCTTTGGTAAAGGGACATGCCGTCCGGCATATAGGCGCCGAGCACCGGCCATGGCTGGATATTGATTTTGCCGTCTTTATCCGAAGCGTCAAAGCCGCTGCCCGTCTGCGAATGGTCCTTGTAGCCAAGCCCGGAAACGCGGGTAAACGTTTTGCTGACCAGATCGAGTTTCGCTATGGCGTTGTTCTCCTGAAGCGTTATGTAGGCCGTGAGGCTGTCCGGCGAAACGGCTATATACTCGGGCTCGAAATCGATTTTCCAGCCTTGTTCCATCGCTTTTCCTTTAGGGAAAATGCGCACGCTGCTATCGATGTCCTCCGCTTTAAGCGCCGAAAAATCGATATCCGTCACCTTGGAAGGATCGGCGAGCACGCTTTGTACGCCTTCCGCAACGTCGATTATGGTTACCGAACCGGGCGGATCGTCGGAATAGGAAGGGTTCGGCTCGCCCTCGTTAGCGACGAGGAGCTGTTTGCCGTCAGGCGTAACGGTGATCATATCCGGATGATAGCCGGCTGGAACGCGGCCGATATAGTCCCCGTTCTTGGTGAAGAAGGCGACAAAGCCGCGATTCGGCTTGGCGGCGGGCACCGCTGCTGCGATGAAGTCCTGCGTCGGATGCGCCGTCACGCTGGTCACGTCGTCGAAGCCGGCATAGACGCTGGAAATAACCGTCTTTTTGACGGGCTTGATCGTTCCCGCGGTCAGGTCGAGTATTTCAATCGCTTTGTCATAGCCGTTTACCAGGAACGCTTTTTTGCTGGCGGCGTCATAGCTGACGATTTCCGCACCCGTTCCTTCTTTTGGGGCTCCTGTGGCATAATGACCGGTTTTTTTCACCGATAGCTCCTGCGTTCCCGGGTAAGCCGGCTGAGCGTCTGCTGCACGAACCGTCTGAGGCGCCAGCATGGCTGCCGTGGAAACGACCAGGACGGCTGCAGCCTTGTTCCATGATTTCACCTGAAATCCTCCCTTGACTTGTCTATTCCGATTTACGATACCAGCGGAGTGTTATCGGGAAATGAACGGCATGTTAAGAAAATATTTAGCCTCGCTGTCACAGCCTGCGCACCCTGATCGTCTTATTAGCGACAAACGGAACGGAGGCGGAACGGATATGAAAAAGGTAGATGCGGCTATAATCGGCGGAGGGCTTGCGGGACTGATTGCAGCGAACGATTTGGCGGAAGCGGGGAAGCGGGTCGTCCTGCTGGAGAAAGCGGGCAGAGTGGGCGGCAGGGCCGTCACGAACGAGAGGAACGGCGCGCGGTTCAACCTTGGGGGGCATGCGTTATACAAAGAAGGGGAGCTAAACGCGATATTGAACGAATACGGCATTCGCCCGGAGGGAGGAAGCCCGCCGGCAAGCGGCTTTGCGATATGGCGGAACCAGGCGGTACCGCTGCCCGGCGATCCGTTCAAGCTGATTTTGTCAAAGCTGATGTCCTGGTCCGGCAAAATGGAGCTTGGCCGCCTTATGCTGGCGCTGGGCAAAATCGACGCCGGGTCCCTGCCGGCCTGCAGCTTGAGGGAATGGGCGGAGAAGGAAGTCCGCGATCCGATGGTTCGCCATCTTTTCTATGCCTTATGCAGGACGGGGACGTATACGTACGATCCCGACCATCAGCTGGCCGGGCCTGCGCTCAAGCAAATGCAGCGGTCGCTGAAAGGCGGAGTGCATTATGCGAACGGAGGCTGGCAGACGATTGCCGACGGGCTGCGGGAGCGGGCTGTCCGCTTGGGCGCAGACGTCCTCTGCGGAAGCGGCGTCGCGGAAATCAGGCATGACGGCGGAGCCGTTCGCGGGCTTACGCTGGCGAATGGGGAAACGCTGGAGGCAGGGCATGTCCTGACGGCCATGTCCCCGGCAGAGGCGTATAGGCTTGTCCGGGGAGTCGAGCATACGGCCCTGCGGCGCTGGAAGGAAGAAGCGCGTCCGGCGCTCGCGGCGTGCTTGGATCTTAGCTTGAAGCGGCTTCCTTCGCCGAATTGCCATTTTGCGATCGGGATCGATCAGCCGGTATTTTTCACGAATCACTCACGGGTGGCAAAGCTTTCCGACGATGGTACAATGGTGGTGCATCTGATCAAATATAACGGAACGGGCGAACAAGATCCCAAAGCCGACGAGCGTCTGCTCGAGCAGACCATGCATCTGCTCCATCCCGGGTGGCAGCGGGAGGTCGTCGCGAGGCAGTATTTGCCGAACATGACGGTCGTGCACGACTATCCGCACATCGGGCGGAACGGTTCTCTGCCGGGACCGGCCGTGCCGGAAATACGAGGGCTGTATGTCGCAGGTGACTGGGCCAGCCACGGCGAACTGCTGGCGGACGCTGCGGCGGCGAGCGGCCGAAGAGCGGCTGCCAGTATCGTGAAGGAACTGGACGCGGCAAGGAGCTTAAGCGTGCAGGGGGCAGCGCTCGTATAGAGGTTCTACTCTGTTTGCATAAGACCAAACGAGGTGTGCGTATGGAAGAGATCATGAAGGCGGAAGAGCTCTATGTAAAATACAAGACGCTGCTGTTTTCGCTTGCTTATCGGATGCTCGGGAGCGTAATGGACGCGGAGGATATCGTGCAGGAGGCGTTCATCGCGTTGAATGGCGCGGCTCCGGAGCACGTTCGGAGCCAGAAGTCGTATTTGTGCAAAATCGTCACAAACCGCTGCCTGGACCGGCTGCGTTCGGCGAGCAAGCAGCGCGAGGTTTATATCGGGCCATGGCTGCCGGAGCCCGTAGTGGGCGGAGAGGAGCCTGACGGCGATCCGGTGCGCCGCTACCTGCGGAAGGAATCCGTATCTACCGCTTATTTGCTTCTGCTGCAGCAGCTGACCTCCGTGGAGCGTGCCGTCTTCCTGCTGCGGGAGGTGATGCAGTATGAGTACGATGAGATCGCGGAAATCGTCGGCAAGAGCTCGACGAACTGCCGGCAAATCTTTCACCGGGCCAAACGCGGACTGGCGAGAACGGACGAGGCGGATAGTCCGCGGATTCGGGAGCAGGCTGCCGGACTGGTCGAGAAGTTCGTAAGCGCGCTGGCCGCAGGCGACGTCGGCATGATGATGCAGGTGCTGGCAGCCGATGCGACGCTGTATTCCGACGGAGGCGGCAAGGTGACGGCTGCCGTTCATCCGATACTCGGCGCCGAACGGGTTATCCGCTTTATGGCCGGCATTTTGGCTAAAGCGCCCGACGATTTCTCGTTTAGACTAACCGAGGTCAACGGCCTCCTGGGCATCGTAACGTATGCGGGCGGTCAACCGGCGGGCGTTCTCTCTTTCGGGACCGAGCGAGAGCGCATAATGGCGGTTTATATCGTCGTCAATCCCGATAAGCTGAGCCATGTCCGCTAAACGCAAAAGAGACCTCCCGATTCGGCTGTAAAGCCGGGTTGAGAGGTCTTTTTTGAATGGGAGAGGCGGATCGCGTTTCAGGGCTAGGAAACCGGTAGCGGTGTGCCTGCCTGAGGCGTTTAGACGACGCTAGAGACCGCTATTTCCGCGAAAATCCGGAAAAACGCGAAAATAAGCGACGCCAAAGGCTCTTATTCGGCTGGAAACTGGCCTCAGGTGCCTACCTGAGGCGAATAGACGACGCTAGAGACCGCTATTTCCGCGTAACTCGGGAAAACGCGAAAATAGATGACGCCAAAGGCTCTTATTCGCCTGCTTCGTCATGCAGGTCGTGATCGCCCGGATGCACGCGGGGCAGGCCGGCGTGAAAATCGCGGTTTTCGTACGTAAATGCGCTTAGCGGGCGCTGGGTATCGCGCCATGGCGTGCTTTTGCCAAGCGATTCACTCACGAGTTCGGAGCCGTAGGGTCCTTCCGGAAATTCCTCCGGAACCAGATCGTTGCGCTGTGATTCCACGGTGGCAAGGTCCGCGGTGGGCTGCTTGTCTTCTTTAAGGAAATCGGACACCGAACTCCCTCCTTTAGGCGGAATAAAATTCATGATCGCTTCCATGGATGCTCGCCGGAGGGACTGCCGCAGCTAAAGAGAAAGCCAGTCCGGACGAGGGGTTACCTCCATTTTACCCGGCTGGGATTCCTTTTATGTACCGCAGGGGGTTCCAAAAAAACAAAGGGAAAGCCTCCGTTCGCACCGGCATTATGAGCGGTACGAATGAAGGCTTTTTTAAGGATTGGACTTAAATATCGGTAAAGTTGACCGTACCGACAACTTGTTCGAGAAAAGAGGTCAATTCAGCCGCTTCTTCTTCCGTGAGCTTGAACACGTACTCCAGGTAGCCTTCTGCAGCCAAATCGTCAGGACCGATGATAGCCGTTTTGCCCATTTGGATATCCGTTACCAGTTGTTTGCCGTAAAACCGGTTCGAAGACGTAATAGCCAAATCAAACCGCTTCATGCTATCGCCGACGAAGGAGACGAAACGCGTCTTGGTTTCCTCGCTCGTATCGTATAAAAAATCAAATTCATTGACGTCCATCGCCTTGCTCACATCCATTCCTTCCATGATACCGTTCAGTTTAACACAAAAGCGGGGCGGTTTGGAAACCGTTTTGCCGAAGGGCAGCATTAAAAAAATGGAATGATGCTTGCCAGTCTATGTATCCTGTGCTACAATTCAGGTAATATCAGGGAACGGGGAAGCACCTCTCTTGCTGCAGCAGGAGGGGTGCTTTTTTTTGTGATTCAGAAGGGGGATGTCCGTATTCGGCTTTCTGGATCATCATGAGATACGGCTCTAGTGTAACAGGAATCGGAGCCTTCTCTTGGTTGCCTGAAACGAGCGTCGGGAATAGCAGCCTGCGCTTGCCATAAAAAAGGGCGTTTCCCGGAAACGCATGAGGAGGAGCAATGATGAACCTTATTTTCATGAACAGCCTGGAAAAGAAAACGGACGAATCCGTCGTCAGCAAGGCGCAGGTGTCAATCAGCGAGCATCAGGGCAGCTGGATGGTCGTCTGGCACGAGCCGAAGGAAGACGGCAGGGGGAAGCAGCAGGTTTGGTACGAGGGAAACGCATGGAACGACATGCTGTCGCAATTCCGGACAAGGCTCCGCGACCAGATCGACCAGGGCTTCGTGCCCTTAATCGATGACGGCCGCGTCAACCGGCGCCAATCCGCTTCCGCCAGAGCGACAGCGATCCTGCATTGCTACAGCGAACGTCACGCCAATGCGGAGCTGTTCGCCAAATTGCGCGACTGGCGTCGGGAGCAGGCTGCGAAGGAGGCGAAAGCGCCGTTCATCATAGCAGGAAACCGGCTCCTCTATATGATCGCGTCTTTCTTTCCGCATACGGAAGAAGAGCTGCTTCAGCTCCCCGGCTTCGGAGGAAACCGCTTGAAGCTGTATGGCGAAGCGATTCTGGCGATCACCGGCACGTTCGACAGGAATACCGGTTTTCCGCTCGACTGGGTGGAAGGAGCGGTGGAGCAGAAGCAGTTGGACGAGTGGCTGGACCGGCAGCAGGAGCTGAAGGATCAGCAGGACGAGCAGAAGCGCCAGACCCGCCGCAAGCTGCTTGAGGGGATCGATCAGGGCGCCACTCTCGACGTACTGGTCGAAAAAACCTCTCTGAGCAGGATGGACTTGGTGGCCGCCATAGAGCAGTTGGATAAGGACGGCTACGATGTCGAGCTGCTCGTGGACCGGGAGCTGAAGATGATGCCGGAGAACGAAAAGATGGAAGCCGAACTGTTGTTCGCCGAGCTGGGCGACCGCTTTCTGAAGCCGGTGCTGCAGCGGCTCTACTCGCCCGAGCGCTTGAACGAGGCCGGAACCGGCGTCTTGTACGAGCGCCTGCGCTTCATTCGTCTGAAGCTCCGCAAAGAGAAGGCGGCCGTTCGCGCTTGACGCTGTATTTCCTTAAGACAAGCCCTGAGCTCCTTACCGATCGAAATACCTTTTAGATCGTCAAGGCGGGCTGCATCATGCCGCAAATACCAAAAAACGCCTCGAACCTTAACGGTCCGAGACGCTGCGCTTATGCCGAAGCTATTATAACCAATCCTTTTTGCGAAACAAGTAAAACATCGAAAGGCCGACGACGATCATGCCGCCGATTACGATAAATTCTCCGCCCGGAAATTCCTTGCCGGGCAAGTAGTCGAAGTTCATTCCGTAGATGCCAGTGATGAACGTCAGCGGCATGAATATCGTCGTCAGCGCGGTAAACACGCGCATGATTTCGTTCGCCCGATTGGACAGGCTAGACTGGTAAGCCTCTCGCAAGTTGCCCATCAGATCCCGGTACGTATCGAAGGTCTCGGCGATTTTTACGGCGTTCTCGTAGATGTCGCCGAAATATTTTTGCAGCTGATTGTTGATCAGCCGGAGTTCTTTCTTGTGCAGCGTGGCGACAAGGTCCTTTTGCGGGCCCAGCACCTTCTTCAGCCATAAAATTTCGCTTCGCAGTCCGATAATTTCGTTCAGATGCGATTTCTTCGTATGCATGAGGATGTCTTCCTCAAGCTTCTCGATCTTGTTCTCGATCCGGTCGCCGACGCTCAAATAATTATCGACGACAAGGTCGACCAGATGGTAAAGGAAGCGGTCCGGGGAATTGACTTCCTCGTCCCACAGAATCGGCTTGAGCGTACGGATTTCATTGATTCTCTGACGCGTAACGGTAATGATGAAATGCTTCCCTAGAAAAATGTTCAGTCCGCGCAGAAAAATTTCCTCGTCGTCAAACCGGATGCTATTGATAACGATAAAATAGTGCGAATCGTACAGTTCGATTTTGGGCCGCTGCTCTTCCTCGCTCAGGCAGTCTTCGACAGCCAGGTCATGCAGGTGAAACAGCGATTGCAGCAGTTCCAAATCCTCGGTAGCCGCATCGATCCAATAAAAGCCGGTTTCCGGCGGTACAAGCGTTTCAGCCACCTCATCGATAATCGTGAACTGGCCGTTCTGAACCAATCGTGCCTTCATGTTCTCACTCTCCTTATTGGCGCAAAAAGGTACAAGGAACCAGCACCCCTTGCAAAAGTTGGCGAGAACAGCCGGCACTTCCTATGTCAACGCATGTCGACAGATGCCGGGTATCCGACTGCTCTCACGAATTGCCCGTATGCGGTTATTGACGCACCCACGGGGTCGGTCTCCGTCCATCCGATCGACACTTCCTTTCTTTCTTGTGATGAATCACTCGAATAGTATACATCTCCGGCATGTTTCCATCAAGATAGGCCTTGCATTCTTAACATAGAGTATGGCACGGCATATCGAAGGGTTCCGGTCCGATCGTTTCCCTGGACCAATTGCTTAGATCAGCCACTTGACGATGACCGCGATTTCCTTTACATTAAAAGCATACCTTTTAATTGAATAATGCAGTTACTCTTATCAAGAGTAGGTTGAGGGACTAGCCCGATGATACCCGGCAACCGACATCCTTGCTTTGCGGCAGGATGCACGGTGCTAATTCTTGCAGGAGCGTTTTACGCTTCCTGACAGATGAGAGAGGACATGTTGCGTTTGCTATGGCCTTTCTCATGCGTGGAGAAAGGTCTTTTTATGTTCTTTCTCCCGCTTTTTAGCCCTCGGAGGCTTTGTTGTCGTTCGGTTTCGCGGTAAACGCGCGGCTTACAGGCGCGATGTTTATCCAAGACTATTTTTACCAAAGGAGTGAAGCTTCATGCCGATCAAAATTCCCGACAATTTGCCCGCCAAGGAAGTGCTGGCGAGCGAGAACATCTTCGTCATGGATGAAAGCGTCGCTTTTCATCAGGACATTCGCCCGCTTCGCATTGCGATTCTGAATTTGATGCCGACGAAGGAAACGACGGAAACGCAAATTTTGCGTTTGCTGGGCAATACGCCTCTCCAGGTCGAATTCGTTCTGCTGCATCCCAAAACGCACACATCCAAAAACACGTCGGCCGAGCACTTGGAGACGTTCTACAAGACGTTCGACGACGTCAAGAACGAACGCTTTGACGGAATGATCATTACCGGAGCGCCGGTGGAGACGCTTGAGTTTGAAGAGGTCAACTACTGGGAAGAACTGAAGCAAATTATGGAATGGAGCAAAACGAACGTGACGTCGACCCTGCACATCTGTTGGGCGGCGCAGGCAGGCTTGTTCCACCACTTCGGCGTACCGAAATATACGCTGGACGAAAAGGTTTTCGGCGTTTTCCCGCATACGGTCAATCAAAGCAATGTGAAGCTGCTCCGCGGCTTCGACGAAATGTTCTTCGTACCGCAATCCCGTCATACGGAGGTTCGCCGCGAGGATATCGAGAAGCTCGAGGGCGTGGACATCTTGTCCGAGTCCGACGAGTCCGGCGTTTATCTGGTCGCCACGAAGGACGGCAAACATATTTTCGTGACCGGTCATTCGGAATACGATCCGCTTACCTTGAAATGGGAGTATGATCGCGACGTCAACAAAGGGATGGAGATCGCGCTGCCGAGAAACTACTTCCCTAAGGATGATCCTTCGAGGCTGCCAAAATCGCAATGGAGAGCGCACGCGAACTTGCTGTTTTCCAACTGGTTGAATTATTATGTATATCAGGAAACGCCTTACGACTGGTCCTGGAACCTGTAAGAAACCGAGAATCGCAAGAAGCGGCAACGTTACGGACGTCCGCTCCAGATCCGCTTGCTTCCGCAAGCGGATCACTTGTAGACATAAATTCTGCTTTCCCGATAGGATTAAAGCGTTCATCTTGCGTTTCAGCCGAAACGATCTGGGAGGATTACTTCTAAATGAAAATTGAAAGCCGTTTGGCGCAGATCGGCTCCGTTTCCGAGCCGGTAACCGGAGCCGTCAGTTTTCCCGTTTATCAAGCAACCGCTTTCCGTCATCCCCAGCTTGGACAAAGCACAGGCTTCGATTACGCGCGGACCAAAAGCCCGACCCGCACGATTCTGGAGCAGGCGATCGCCGACCTCGAGAGCGGGGATGCCGGGTTTGCCTGCAGCTCCGGGATGGCCGCCCTGCAAACGATATTCGCATTGTTCAGCCAAGGCGACCATTTGCTCGTATCGCTCGATCTCTATGGCGGAACTTACCGGCTGCTGGAAAAGATCATGTCCCGTTTCGGCGTGACGGCGACATACGTGGATACGGACGATCTGGATGCGCTGGAGGCTAACCGCCGTCCGTCGACGAAAGCGGTGCTGATCGAGACGCCGACCAATCCGCTGATGATGATTACGGATATCGAGAAAGTTACCGCATGGGCCAAAACGCACGGTCTGCTGACGATCGTCGACAACACGTTGCTGACGCCTTTCCTGCAGCGTCCGATCGAGCTTGGCGCCGATGTGATCATTCACAGCGCGACGAAATATTTGGGCGGCCACAACGATGTGCTCGCCGGTCTGATCGTCACGAAAGGCAAAGAGCTTTCCGAGCAGATGGCTTTCCTGCACAATTCGATCGGTGCGGTGCTCGGTCCGCAGGATTCGTGGCTGCTTATGCGGGGCATGAAAACGCTGGCTCTTCGCATGGAGCGTCACCAGTTCAATGCCACGCAAATCGCGGAGTTTTTGCTTGGTCATCCTATGGTCGCCGAGGTGTTCTACCCCGCGCTGCCGGATCATCCGGGCTACGGCGTGCAGAACCGGCAATCCTCTGGCAATACGGGCATCTTCTCCTTCAAGATGAAGGACGCCCGTACGATCGAGCCGATCTTGCGCCATATCCGGTTAATCGCCTTCGCGGAGAGCCTGGGCGGCGTGGAGTCGCTCATGACCTATCCGGCGGTGCAGACGCATGCGGACATTCCGGAAGACATTCGCCGTGCGGTAGGAGTAGACGACAGATTGCTCCGTTTTTCCGTCGGCATCGAGCACGTGGACGATCTGATTGCGGATTTGACGCAAGCGTTCGACGCGGCAAAAGCGGAGCTTGAATAAGGGATTTCTCTTGGTGCGGCAGTTTTCGAAGCGCGGCGGTGACGTATGCGCTGGGAAGGGTGCCGTACTTCTTTTTATTATTTGAACGACGTTTAAAAAATGAGAAGGATGGGCCCGAAGTCGCTTGTTTTATTCCTTCCCTGTGCTAAACTAGTAGAAAAACGGTGACAGGCCGCGCATAAGGGAGAAATGCTGGGCATTTCCGACTATTTCGCGGCTTTCGTGTAACTTTCCATCATCAGAAGACGGCGGTACGCTGTACGGAATAGGGATGGGCATCACGATTCGGTTAATCTTGCGACTCGGGGAGGCAAATCGGCTTGCTGGATGTAAAGTCTCTGCTTAAATGGAAGAAACGCTTGAAGACGATTACGAAGCTCGCGCTGCCGAGCCGTTCGTTGAAATATTTCCCTCCTGCCTTCACGCTCCGGGATCCCATTTTATCGCTCGTGCATCGGAACCGCTTGAACGGGAACAGATGCGCGCTCTTCTTGTTCCACTTGGAGCAGGCGCCATTCCTAAACGCCGCCTCGGCAGAAGACGAACGCGTCTTTTATTTGAAGCTTCAGGCTCTGTTCGAGCATACCGTACGCCGTTTCTTGCGTGAAGAAGACATCCTCGGGATGAAGTCTCTGCGCGCCGGCGATATTGCGGTGTTCGTCCGTTTTCGCCAAGATGCGGACTATGATCACATTCATTTCGAATTGTCCGCGATGACCCGCAGGCTGGAAGAGACGATGATAAAACAGTCCGGCAGCCATTCTCTTCTCGCTTTTGGTACGGGCGCCGTCCTGATCGACAACGAGACGGTAGACATGCAGGAGGCGATGCTGTCGGCATTCGACCATGCGACGGCAATCGCGACCAAGCGAGTGTCGACCCATTTTGCCCTGCACCGCGAGCTTCTTATGGACATTATCCGGAACGAGTCGATATCCGTCGTGACGCAGCCGATCATGTGCTTGCGAACCGGCGAGGTGTTCGGCTGGGAGCTGCTGTCCCGCGGTCCGAGACATTCGCCGCTGCATGCCCCGACCGATCTGTTTGCGCTCGCTCATGAAGCCAATCAGCTGACCGAGATCGAAGCGCTCGTCATCAAGAAGGCGCTGAACGAAATCGCGGAACGGCACATTCAGGAGCAGGTGTTTATCAACATTACGCCGGTTACGCTTGGCGACCCTCGGCTGCTGGAGCGTATTCTCGAATGGATGCAGGCCTATCCGCAAATCTCGCCGCAGCAGATTATTTTTGAGATAACGGAACGGCAGGCGGTGAACGACTTTACGCAGATGGCGGCGATTGTCGCGGCATACCGCGCGCATGGCTTTCGTTTTGCCGTGGATGACGCCGGGGCGGGCTATTCCAGCCTTCAATCGATAACGGAGCTGACGCCCGATATGATCAAGATCGACCGATCCGTCATCCAAAATATCGACAGCGCCTCCGTGAAGCAAACGCTGCTGCAGGCGCTCGTGTTTTTTGCCAAGGCGGTCAACTGCAGAATTATTGCGGAGGGCGTCGAGCGCGAGGAAGAAGCGAATGTGCTGTTTCGGAATGACGTGCATATGGGCCAAGGCTACTATTTCGCCAGACCGGAGCCGATGCCGAGCGGGGACAGCAGGGAACGCCATTACGCAGGCGCCAAGGAAAAGGTCATCCGTCATTTGCAGGCCAGCAGCGCATAAGCGGACGGTCGCCCATGAACAAAACCGACAGGATGCTCGCGATCGTGCTGGAATTGCAGCGTAAAGGCATGCGGCGTGCGGAGGATTTGGCCGCTGCTTTCGAGACCAGCGTTAGAACGATCTATCGCGATGTTCAAGCTTTGAGCGAAGCGGGAGTCCCCGTCGTGGGCGCCCCGGGTCAGGGCTATTCCTTGATCGAAGGCTATTTTTTGCCGCCGGTTAGCTTTACGACGGATGAAGCGACGGAGCTGCTGCTCGGTCTCGATTTCGTGAAGCGGTATTTGAACGCAGGCCATCCCGGCAAAGGCGAGTCGTCCAAAAGAAAGCTCGAAGCGGTCTTGCCGGAGCCCGTACGCCGGGAGACGGAACGGAATAGAGCCGGTATGAAGCTGCTTGCCGCCGGATTGCCCGAAAGCGTGCCAAGCCAAGCAGAGGAGCTGGCTCTGCTGCGCCGCGCGGTACTGGAAGAACGGCAGGTACGCTTTCGGTATATCGTCCCCCGCGCTGACGGCAAGCGGGAAAGCGTCCGCACGGTGAACCCGTACGGACTGGTCTATGCAAACGGCTCATGGGCGATGCTCGCGTTTTGTCAGCTGCGGCAGGAGCTCCGCCATTTTCGGGTGAATCGCATTAGCGAGTTGACGCTCTTGGATGCAAGATTTACGCGCCCGGCGGACTTTCATTTAAGTACGTACAAGCCGGTTGACGACCGCAGCATGATTGTACGGGTTTTGATGCGTCCCGAGCTGTCCGGTAAGCTGAAGGAAGACAGCTTTTTTTATAAGGAAGCGGTGGAGCCGTCGGCCGAAGGCTTGATCGTTACGCTTCGGGTCCGCAGACACGAGGAAGTGCTGGCCTGGCTGCTCGGCTGGGGGGCCGGGGCGGTTGTGCTGGAGCCCGAGGCGCTGAAGCAGCGGGTTCGTCAAGAAATCGAAAGCATGCTGGAACGCTACTGACATCCTGTTGTCAGTAGCTTTTTTGTATAGTAGGGATCATAAACCGAAAGGAGACTTACTATGACCGATACGAAACAATCGCTGCAACGCCTAGAGGAAATTGCCGAACACTATATTCGGGAGCTAGACCGCTATGACTTGGAGCAGCTTACCCGCCAGCCGAACGAGCAGGAATGGTCGCTCGGACAAATGTACGTCCATTTGATCAACTCGGCGCTGTTCATGCAGCTTCGCCATGTGGAAACATGTCAAAACCAGTTCGAGCCTGGCGCTCGGCATGCGGCCGAGAAAACCGCAGAAGGAGCCGCGGTCTTCGCCCTGGGCGGCTTTCCCCCGATCAAGATTCAAGTGCCGGCTTCCGCAGCGTACACCCCTCCTCAGCCTGAAAGCAAAGAGCAGCTTATTGACGGCATCAGGCAAGTCATTCGCCGCATGGTAGAGCTGGAGCCGGCGCTTGACGCTGTACCCGAGGAGCATAAGGTTCCGCATCCCCGTCTCGGAGCATTGAACGCCAAGGAGTGGTTCGCACTAGTCGGCATGCATTTTCGCCATCACCTTCTGCAAAAGGAGAGGTTGGACGCCTTTCTCGAGCAAGGGAAATAAATCTCTTATATCCGCTGACGAGAATAGGTTAACGATTATGGACTCGGGCTACCGCCTTGTTGGAAGCCTATTCCGGTAATGAAACTCCCGGCCGTTTGTGGTACGATAGCGGTATAGTGTTAATCGCTGCGTTCTGAAACGAAGTAAGGGAGTGGGGAAAGAATGAAACCGATCGACCGCATTTTAAATAAAGCGTTGTCCGGCCGCCGCATCGATGTGGAGGAATGCGTCACGCTGTTCGAGTCCGACCAGATCGAGAAAATAGGCGACACCGCCAACCAGATTATGCTCAAATGGCATCCGGATCCGATTGCGACCTTCGTCGTCGGACGGAACATTAACTATACGAACATTTGCGACGTCTATTGCCGGTTCTGTGCTTTCTACCGGGCGCCGGGCAATAAAGAGGGCTATGTGCTCGACAACGAAACGATTTTCCGCAAAATCCAGGAAACGATCGACGTTGGCGGCACGGAAATTTTGATGCAGGGCGGCACGAATCCGGATTTGCCGTTTACGTACTATACCGATCTGCTCAAAGAAATCAAGAAGCGCTTTACGATTCAAATGCATTCGTTCTCCCCTGCGGAGATTATGAAGATGAAAGAAGTTTCGAACGGTTTGTCGCTGGAGGAAGTCGTCCGTCAAATCCATGAAGCGGGACTGGACTCGCTGCCGGGCGGCGGCGGGGAAATTCTCGACGACCGTACGCGCCGCAAAATCAGCCGGCTCAAGGGCTCGTGGCGCGATTGGATGGATGTCATGCAGACCGCCCACAAAATCGGCATGAGCACGACCGCCACGATGGTCATCGGCTTCGGCGAGTCGTTCGAGGAGCGCGCGCTGCACATGCTCCGCGTCCGCGACGCCCAGGACGACGTGAAGATTCACGGCTACAATACGCCGGGCTTCCTTGCCTTCATCCCATGGACGTTCCAGTCGGAGAACACGAACATGAAGGCCGATCCGGTTTCGCCGGAGGAATATTTGAAGACGCTGGCGATCAGCCGCATCATGCTGGATAACGTACCGAACTTCCAAGCCTCCTGGGTGACGATGGGGCCGGAGGTCGGCAAGCAGACGCTGTCTTACGGCTGCAACGACTTCGGCAGCACAATGATCGAAGAGAACGTCGTATCGGCGGCGGGCACGACGCATAAGGTCAACATCGAGAGCATCCTGCGCCTCATCCGCGAAGCGGGCAAAATCCCGGCGCAGCGCAACACGCGCTACGAAATTTTGCGGGTGTTCGACGAGGAGTCGTCGATCGAGAAAGATTTTGTGATGCAGAACTAGAAGGAATTAGCCTTTTGGATGACAACGCTTGTCTATGATTAATCCGGTCGGGATTAATATGGATAAGCGTTGTTTTTGGTTTGAGTCGGTTAAACAAGCAGGAATGGAGTATTCGCACATGCTGCTCTTGTTCGGAAAAGGCGATCATGATCGTTACGGCAGGAAATCAGAAGGACGATTTGGAAATGAAGAAGTACATAGAATCGATTGGCGGACGCATTATCCATATAGAAGAAGTCGATTCGGAGAGCACGCCTTTCCTGCCCATTCATAGGCGGTTTGGTAAACATTACAAAATCCAATACAGCCGCAACGGGAAAGAGCATGTCGGTTGGTTTCGGGGGGATCGAGCGTTTATTCAGTCACCCGAGCCTTCTAGTAGCGAGAAGTGGATTTTGGATTGAGGACTGGGATGTTCCGTTTCACTTTACCTCCGATTTTCCTTGTCAAAGGATGTCGAACCGCGGAAGAATATGGTATCCTAACACTAGTCCGTTATTAAACTAGAGGAGTGTGTACCATGCCTGTTGAAACATTTAAAGCGTCCGCCCATTTACAGAAGGGGCTCGTGGTCAAGGCGACTTCCAGAAATTTTGAAATGATGATCGATGAGCCGAAAAGCTTGGGAGGAACGGATACGGCGATGAATCCCGTTGAAGCGGTACTCTGCGCACTGGGATCTTGTCAGTCGATCGTGGCTCGGGCTTATGCGAAGAAGTTCAATATCAATCTTGAGGATTTCCGCGTGGAAGTGGAAGGCGATCTGGATACGGACGGCTTCTTGAACAAATCCGACGTGCGTCGCGGGTACTCCGATATTCGCTACACGTTCCATATCAAAACCGATTCGCCTAAAGAGCAAGTCGAAGAATTCATCCAATTCCTGGAGCGGACATGCCCGGTGGGCGATACGATCGCCAACCCGGTCAACCTTACGCTGAACGGCATTGTCATTGAGAAATAATCCATTTCATTCAAATATCTCTTGAAAAGAACCGCCGGATTTCGGCGGTTTTTTCCATTCATAAATTGCCCTTTATCGAAGTAAATCCATCGAGCAAATCCTTTTCGCCAGGCTCTCTATAGAGATTGTCGTACGCAGCGTTGCAGATTTTACAACATTTTAGCGTCAAAAGGGGGTTGGATGAACGATATGTTGTACGTTTTGCAACAAGTTCGAGGAGAAAGGGGGGAAACGATTATTGAGACGGATTATCATTATCATGTATAATTGTAGGGGTCTTCCCAATAGGAGGGAGTAAATCAAATGGATTCGCCTCGACGTTTCGATTGGTTGACACTGCGCTATACGGATACCCATGAACATAAAATCGATAATCGCCAAAGCGTGCACATAGAATCGAGCGAGTACGCCGTATTCGGTTTCGTCCGCAAAGAAAGCGTGAAGGTGACGCTGAAAGACGATCAAGCGCAGCGGGCGGGAAACGCGGCGGCAGGCGAATTGTTTTTCGTTCCGGCAGGCTGCCGATGTTCGATTCAGAACCGGGAGGGACATGCTTCCCACGTCGTGCTGATCCGTTTTCAGTGGGAGGGAGCCTCGGAGCAAGCGCCGGCCGGCAGACCGCTCGGTTACGGTCTTCGCACCTTCAAAATTCCCCATATCCGCAACTGGATACAGGACTTTCTAGCCGACGACGGGAATCGGGAGCCTGCTTATTATTTTCTGCTACAGGCCCATCTCTACGCGATGGCGCACGCATGGGTGTCTGCCGCCGGCAAGCCGAGAAACGCGGTCGAAGATGGCCTGACCGAATATGTGGAACAAATGAAGCAAACGATGCTCACCCGTTATACTACGGCTATGGATATGGAAGAGCTTGCGCGCATGTCCGGCGTTAGCGTCAGCCGTTTTTACCAAGCGTTCCGCACGCATACGGGGCTGACCCCGCATAAATTCATTACGACCGTAAGGCTGAACGAGTCGCTTCGCCTGCTCGCGAGCGCGCCGGATACGATCATGGAGGTTGCGCATGCCGTGGGCTACCCCGACGAGCTTTATTTCAGCAGACTGTTCAAGAAGCATATGGGCATCTCGCCCACCGAATATATCAATTACGCCAAAATCCGGATCGCCAATTTGTCTCCCGTTTTTCAGGGGGATTTGGCCGTGCTCGGCATTACGCCGGTCCTCTCGCTAAAGCGAGGCTGGATGGACGATCCGGAGCCGTATATCAAGCAGATCGAGCTCAGTCAGCCGGAATTGATTATGACCCCGCCCGTGTCGGAAGACGTGCATCGTGCTCTATCCCGAATCGCTCCCGTTTACGTATTCAAATGGAAGGGGAGAGACTGGAAGGAGCGGCTCGCGCTCATCAGCGACAAAATCGGCATTCCGACGGTCGCCGAACGGTGGCTTGCCTATTATGATATCAAAGCGGAGAATGCGCGTTACCATATCCGGAAGCATTTGCGGGACGAACCTTACCTTGTGATCGGAAAACATACGGGCATATACCGCGTCTTCGGCATGCAGGTTAAGAAAATGAGCGATCTGTTCTACGACGAGCTGCAAATCGCGCCCCCCGCCGACGTCAAGCAGCTCGTCTTTCTGGACTCCCCCGCGCTGGACGAAATCGCCAGATTGGCTTGCGACCACGCGATTTTCCTGGTGCCGTACGCCATGACGGAGGAGGAATGCGGCGAGCTGACCGAACAATGGAGAGAGCTCAAGAGGAACCCGCTTGCGAGAATTTGGTTCATCCGATTCGAGGAACCCCTCCTCTATAACCCCTCCATACACGAAAACATGATCGATCAACTCGTGAATCTGCTGATGCACGGCGGCGAGCCTAGCTAGAAAAGTCCATGTCCAAAAAAAGAATGTCCATTCCAGCCCGCGCGAATATGTGTAAAATAGATAAAAGTGATAATGATTATCAATTGCGAAGGGTCTGAATAGGAGGAACTGAAATGGAACTTTCTCAGCTCATGATGGAACGCCGTTCCGTGCATATGTTCGAAAATCGTCCGGTATCCGTCGAGCTTGTCAAAGGCTTGCTGAATACCGCTGTCTGGGTACCGAATCATAAAATGACGCAGCCATGGCGCTTCGTGCTCGTACATGGCGACGGCCGGAAAAAGATCGCCGAGGTCAGCCGCGCGCTCAACGAGAGACGGGAGCGGGATCCGGAGAAGGCCAAGGAAATCGGCCAAAAGTTTTACGATAAGCTGATGGCGGTGCCGATGTTCTTGCTTGTAGTCGTGAAGGAGAACTCTCATCCGGTCGTACGGGAAGAGGATTACGCATCCGCCAGCTGCCTCATTCATAATTTCAGCCTGCTTGCTTGGGAGCAAGGACTCGGTCTCGTCTGGGAAACGTATCCGATGCTGCATGAGCCGTCCTTCCGCGAAGCGCTTGGCATACAGCAAGGGGAAAAAATCGTCGGCAGCCTGCATGTGGGATACCCGGCCAAAGTGCCTTCGGCGCAGCCGAGAATTCCGGCGGAACAGCTGCTTACGGTTATCGAGGCGTAATTTTTTTTGACCAATTAGTGAGAATGATTATCTTTACTATATATAGCCGAACGGATAAGGAAGGCCTATGAAAAAAAGATATTTGATCGCGGCGCTTATTCTCCTGTCCGTCGCATCCTTGTTTATCGGCGTGAAAAACATTTCGCCCCGCGATATGTTTCACTTGAGCGAAGAGCAGATGGATATTTTGACGATCAGCCGCATCCCGCGTTTGATCAGCATCCTCATCGCCGGGGTGAGCATGAGCATTGCGGGTCTCATCATGCAACAGCTGACGCGCAACAAATTCGTATCCCCGTCGACGGCCGGAACGATGGATTCGGCCCGGTTCGGCGTGCTCGTCGCCATGCTCCTATTCACGTCGGCCAGCCCGATGCAGAAGATGATCGTCGCGTTCGTATTCGCGCTCGCCGGCACCTGGCTGTTCATGAAAATATTGGACAAAATCAAGTTCAAGGATACGATTTTCATTCCGTTGGTCGGACTGATGTTCGGCAACGTCGTCGGTTCGATCACGACCTTCTTCGCTTACCGGAAGGACTTGATCCAGAACATTTCATCTTGGCTGCAGGGCGATTTCTCGATGATTCTCAAAGGACGCTACGAGCTGCTGTACATCAGCATTCCGCTCATGATCGTCGCTTACCTGTACGCGAACCGGTTCACGATTGCCGGAATGGGGGAGGATTTCTCCGTCAACCTGGGGCTGAAGTACCGGCAGGTCGTCAATATCGGCCTCGTCATCGTGGCGATGGTAACCGCCGTCGTGCTGCTGACCGTAGGCATGATTCCGTTCCTCGGGCTGATCATCCCGAATATCGTGACGATTTATCAGGGCGACCATCTGAAGAAGAGCTTGGCGCATACGGCGCTGCTCGGGGCGATCTTCGTGCTGGCTTGCGACATTTTTGGCCGCGTGATCATTTTTCCTTACGAGGTTCCGATCGGACTAACCGTAGGCGTATTCGGCAGCGCGATCTTTCTTTATTTGTTGATGAGGAGAAAGGCACATGAATCATAAAGTCAAGCTAAGTCTTCTGGCCGTTCTCGCACTAGCCCTGATCGCCCTGTTCATGTTCATTAACGCCGGAGGAAACTGGAGCTACGTTCTGCCGAAAAGAGGCGTGAAAATTCTCGCAATAGCCGTAACGGGCGCCGCCATCGCCTTCTCGACCGTCGTATTTCAGACGATTACGAACAACCGTATTTTGACGCCCAGCATCATCGGCTTGGACTCGCTGTATATGCTGCTGCAGACATTCATCATTTTTTTCTACGGATCGATGAACATTGCGGTCGTGAACAAGAACTTGAATTTCGTCTTTTCCGTCGGGCTGATGATCGTGTTTGCGCTTCTGCTTTTCAAATGGCTGTTTCGCAGGGAAGGGCAAAACATTTATTACCTGCTGCTCGTCGGCATCATTTTCGGCTCGTTGTTCGGCAGCTTGTCGACGTTCATGGAGGTGCTGATCGATCCGGTCGAATTCCAGGTCGTACAGTCCAAAATGTTCGCCAGCTTCAATAACATCCAGACGGGCCTGCTGAAGATATCGATTGCCGGGCTGCTGCTAACGACTTTGTACTGCTTGAGGTTTATCAAATATTTGAATGTCATTTCGTTAGGAAGAGATCAGGCGACCAATCTGGGCGTTCCTTATGATTATGTAGTAAAAAGGCTGCTGATCGCCGTTGCCGTCTTCATCTCGATCGCTACCGCGCTTGTCGGGCCGATTACGTTCCTCGGCTTGCTGGTCGTGAACGTCGCCTATCAAATGTTCCAGACATACCGGCACGGCATTCTCATCATCGGCTCCATCCTGATTGGCATCATTGCGCTTGTCGGCGGACAGCTCATCGTCGAAAGGATCTTTACTTTCTCGACAACGATCAGCGTCATCATCAATTTTGTCGGCGGCGTGTACTTTCTGTATCTTCTGCTGAAGGAGAGAAAAGCGTGGTAGAGGTCAAGAACGTTTCCAAAACATACGGCGGCAAAAACGTAGTCGATCATGTGAGCTTGAAGGTCGGAAAGGGCAAAATCACCTCCTTCATCGGGCCGAACGGAGCGGGCAAAAGCACGCTGCTCTCGATGATCAGCCGTCTTATTCCGAAGGACAGCGGCGACATCTTTATTGACGGCAAGAACGTTTTCGAAACCAAAAGCCAGGAGCTTGCCAAAACGATCTCGATTCTGAAGCAAACGAATCATATCAATATCCGGCTGTCCGTAAGGGAGCTGGTCAGCTTCGGCCGCTTCCCGTATTCGCAGGGACGGCTCAATGACGAGGACTGGAGACGGGTCGACGAGGCGATCGCTTACATGGATCTGGAATCGATGCAGCACAAGTTCCTCGATCAGCTGAGCGGCGGCCAGAGGCAAAGGGCTTACATAGCCATGGTGCTTGCGCAGGATACCGAATATATTTTGCTCGACGAGCCGTTAAACAATCTCGACATGAAGCATTCGGTGCAAATCATGAAGGTGCTGCGCCGTCTTGTCGACGAGCTGGGCAAAACGATCGTACTCGTGCTGCACGACATCAATTTTGCTTCCTGCTACTCCGACCATATCGTGGCGCTCAAAGACGGGCGTGTCGTCAAGGACGGGCCAACGGAGGAAATCATCGATCCCGACGTCCTGCTGGACATCTACGATATGGATATCCACATCGAAACGGTCGACGACCATAAGATTTGCATTTATTTCACTTGATGAAGCAACGTTTCAGCCTATATCAAAATTTTCTTATGAGGTGAATGGAAATGAAGAAGAAGCTGATGTTACCCGTATTGACTCTGATTGTAGCCCTTGCGACGTCCGCGTGCGGCGCAGGTAAAAGCGAGACGCCGGCGAGCAACGCGGCAGGAAGCCCGAGTCCGTCGGCTGCGGCATCGACCGCCCCTTCTCAAGCGCCTGCCGAAGTGACGATCAAGCATAAGCTTGGCGAAACGAAGGTCAAAACCAATCCGAAGAACGTCGTCGTATTCGACTTCGGCATTCTCGACTCGCTCGACAAGCTGGGCGTAGAAGTCACGGGCGTACCGCAGGCGAACATTCCGCCATACTTGAGCAAATACAAAGAGTCGAAATATAAAAATACAGGCAGCCTAACGGAGCCGGATTTCGAGAAAATCAACGCGCTGAAGCCGGAGCTGATCATCATTTCGGGCAGGCAGCAAACCGCTTACGACGAGCTGAAGAAGATCGCGCCAACCGTCTTCCTGGGCGTCGATACCACCAAGTACATGGATTCTTACACGGAAAACACGAAGATTTTGGGCACGATTTTCGGCAAGGAGAAAGCGGTCGAAGAGGAGCTGGCGAAGGTGTCGGCATCGGTCAAGTCGCTCTCGGACAAAGTAAAAGCGATGAATAAAAACGCGCTGATCGTCCTCGCCAACGAAGGCAGCCTGAGCGCATACGGCGCAGGTTCCCGTTTCGGCATCATCCACGACGTGATCGGCTTTAAGCCGGCCGATGCGAACATCAAGGTGTCCACGCACGGAGATCCGATTTCTCCGGAATACATTTTGGAGAAAAACCCGGATTACCTGTTTGTCGTCGACCGTACGGCGGCCGTAGGCGGCGAATCGAGCGCGAAGAAAACCGTCGAGAACGAGCTCGTGAAGAAAACGAACGCCTTCAAGGACGGACATATCGTGTACCTTGATCCGAACTACTGGTACCTGTCCGGCGGCGGACTCCTTTCCGTAGCGGAAATGGTGAAAGAATTAGATAAAGGCGTGAAGTAACGACGGCATGCAAGCAGCTTACCCGAAGGGTAACAATCATGGGCAGACGTCTAAGCGGACATCGTTCGAGAAAGTAGGAAACGTCGGCGACTGCAACGGACGCATACGAAAAAACTACGCGGCAAGGAAACCCTTGCTGCGCAGTTTTTTTGCTTTTCACAGACCTACGACCCCAGCAATCCTACCAGGTGCAGCCCTTTCCAAATCCCGTCCTCCGAGCTGGATGCGGTAACCAGATTGGCGGCGTTTTTAGCCTCATGAACCGCATTGCCCATCGCGATGCCGACGCCGGCGGATGCCAGCATTTCCACGTCGTTCAAGCCGTCCCCGAACGCAAAGCAATTCTCGTTCCGAATGCCCAGTATGCGAAGCATCTGCTCGATGCCGACCGCTTTCGAGCTATCTGCGGGAAGAACGTCTACCGCAAACTCATGCCAGCGGACGAAGCGAAGCTGCGGGAACGTTTGATCATATAAGGCCTGCTCCTCGCGGTTGATAAACAGATACCCTTGATAAACCGGTTCGTTCCGATGAAACGAAGGATCGACCGGCGGATGCGGCAGATTGATCGCTGCGAAGCTGTTGCGGATGTGCGGGTGTTCGGCGGCGAGCGCTCTGACCTTGCTTTCGTTACAAGTAGCCAGTGCATGGCCGCTTGCGGAAGTAAGGCTCACGAGCTCCTCAAGCGTGCCTGGATCGATCGGATTGGCATAGACCGGCTTCCCGTCATGAACGACATATTGCCCATTGATGGATACGAAGGAATGAATGCCGAGCTCTTCCCTGACCCACTCGAACATGGCAGGCGTCCGGCCCGTTGCTATGGCGGTTGCGATCCCTTTATCCTGAAGGGCCCGAACGGCTTTCTTCGTCGATTCCGGAATTTCGTTCCTGTCGTTCAGCAGCGTGCCGTCAATATCGAAAAAAACGATCTTCTTGTCCATTCGCAGTACCCCCTTTTTTTCTTTTCCCTTTCCTCATCCTAAGCTATGAAATGCTTTTCATGTCAACCTTTAATTTGCCGGACAGGGGGGAGAAGCGACATTTAGAGGACGTGCAGATGGCTCCTTTTTCCGAAGCGGTTCCTTGTATATCTGCTTTTGTTAAACCATATACTTGTAAGGAAACGACTCGCACGACAAATGGCTTTAGCGAGGGGAGTGAGCATATGGACGGGATTACGATAACGGTAATGGCTTCAAAGGAGCATTCGGCAAGTGCGCTTCAAGCCCATGTTGAGCGCCTGCTGAAGGCGTACGCCGGCAAAATCCGCCTAGAAGCGGAGCACTTCGGTGAATTTGCGCAAATCCGCTGCGAGCGTCCGGCGAAAACCGCATGGAACCAGACGTTTCGAACGATCATCCGGGACAAAATCGGCTCGGCAATTGCCGCTTATATTGTGCAGGAAGAGGAACAAGAGCTGCTCCGCAGCATCATTATGGCGGATTTTGCTTATGAGGACGAAGAGGAAATTGCCAAAATCATGCAATACTGCGGGGGCATGATCGGCGCCGAAGACGATCCCGAGCTCACGACCGACCACAGCCGTCAGCGGAGAGAGCAGCTTATCGCCCACGAAATCAGCGGTTTCCTGAAGGAAAGCGGCAAGATTAACGTACATGGCCTTCTTCAATTCCGGCTGCAAAGCTATTTGGAGGAGCTGCGCGAGATCGTTGAATATGCGGTTGACGAATATTTGATGGATAAGCAATATCAGGAATTCATTTCTTTGCTTAAATATTTCGTTTTTATCCAGGATACCAAAATTCCGGAAGCCCACTTGATGCACAAGGGCGGCAACGAATTCGTTATTCTGAATGAACAAATGGTGCCGATTACGGCCGACGACATCGATGAAACGCTGTCCGTGGAATGGCTGGATTCCGACTTTAATTTCGAGGATTTAATCGTTAGCACGCTTATTACGGTTGCGCCGCAGCACATCTATATCCATACGCGCGAGCCGGACGTACCGGTAATCCGGACGATCGTGCAAATATTCGAGGACCGCGCCAAATTATGCAATTATTGCCGGGTTTGCAAGCCGCTGCTTGGCGAACGCAGCAAACAGGATCAGCTGTCCCCTTGACCGGCGCTGCCGGCCTGTTTATAATAGACGTAAATTAACAAGTTAGGCGATTATCGAAGACATGAGTTCGTACGGAACCGGCCCAGAGAAGGAAGCCATGGCTGCAAGCTTCTTACGTAAACCGGACGAATTTACCCCTTTGTAGCCTTGGCTTGGAACGTCGTCGCTCTAAATGAACGTTCATACATTTTGTTGAACGACCATTTGCCGACCGATCAGTACATGCCGACGGGTCATTCCCGATATCGGATGCCTGAGGATTTGCTTGTCTCGTTTCGGCTTCATGCCGGCGGAGAGCGGTCGAAGTAGGGTGGAACCACGAGCTGAACGCACTCGTCCCTAGTGGGAGAGATGCGTTTTTTTTGCGTTCAAAAATAACAATACGTCAAGGGAAGGCTGATCACAAATGGCAGTAAACGTAACATTACCGGATGGCGCGGTACGCGAGTATGCGCAAGGAACCACAATCGAGGATATAGCGGGATCGATCAGCTCCGGGCTGAAGAAAAACGCGATCGCGGGCAAAGTAAACGGCAAGGTGGTCGACCTGAACACGGCGCTGCAGGAAGACGCGAAAGTCGAAATCATCACGCTCGACAGCGAGGACGGGCTTGAAGTATACCGTCACAGCACCGCGCACTTGATGGCGCAGGCCATTAAACGTATTTTCGGCGAGAAAACGGTAAAGCTCGGCATCGGGCCGGTCATCGAGGACGGCTTTTACTACGACATCGATCTGGAGACGCCGCTTTCTTCCGACGACTTGAGCCGCATTGAGAAAGAAATGGAAAAAATTACGCAGGAAAATGTCGCGATTTCCCGCCGAGAGGTTAGCCGTGAAGAAGCGGTACGCATTTTCAGCGAGCTCGAGGATCCGCTTAAGCTGGAGCTCATTCGCGATTTGCCTGCGGATTCGGTTATTACGATTTACGATCAGGGCGAGTTTTTCGACCTGTGCCGGGGGCCGCACTTGCCGTCGACCGGACGGATCAAAGCCTTCAAGCTGCTTAGCGTAGCGGGCGCTTACTGGCGCGGCGACTCCAAGAACAAAATGCTGCAGCGTATTTACGGTACGGCTTTCCCGAAAAAAGCGCAGCTTGACGAGCACCTTCACTTGCTTGAAGAAGCCAAAAAGCGCGATCACCGCAAGCTCGGCAAAGAGCTGAAGACGTTCACGTTCTCCCGCGAGGTCGGGCAAGGACTTCCGCTATGGCTGCCGGCCGGCGCGAAAATCCGCCGTACGATGGAACGCTATATCGTGGACCTGGAGGAAAGACTCGGCTACCAGCACGTGTACACGCCGGTGCTGGCGAACGTCGAGCTGTACAAAATTTCGGGTCACTGGGAGCACTACCAAGAGGATATGTTCCCGAAAATGACGCTGGATAACGAAGAACTCGTACTTCGTCCGATGAACTGTCCTCACCATATGATGGTGTACAAGAGCGAAATGCGCAGCTATCGCGACCTGCCTGTACGGATCGCGGAGCTCGGCACGATGCATCGCTACGAAATGTCCGGCGCTTTGACGGGCCTTCACCGCGTACGGGCAATGACGCTGAACGACGCTCATATTTTCTGCCGTCTGGATCAGATCAAGGAAGAATTCGGCCGCGTCGTCAAGCTGATTCGTCAAGTATACGAGGATTTTGGCATCAAGGAATACCGCTTCCGTCTATCGTACCGCGATCCGAAGGATACGGAAAAATATTTCCAGAACGACGAAATGTGGGAAACCGCACAGCGCATGCTGCGCGAGGTCGTAGAGGAGCTCGACTTGCCGTTCTACGAGGCGGAAGGAGAAGCGGCGTTCTACGGTCCTAAGCTTGACGTCCAGATCAAGACTGCCTTGAAAAAAGAAGAAACGCTGTCCACCGCACAGATCGACTTCCTGCTTCCTGAGCGGTTCCAGCTCGAGTACACCGGCGACGACGGCCAGAAACACCGTCCGGTCGTCATTCACCGCGGCATCATCAGCACGATGGAGCGGATGACCGCTTATTTGCTGGAGAACTTTGCGGGGGCGCTGCCGACCTGGCTGTCGCCCGAGCAGGCGCGCATCATCCCGGTTTCGCCGGCTTTCGAAGCCAAGGCGAACGAGCTTAGAGAGCAGTTGCAGCTTGCGGGTATCCGCGTAGAAGCGGACGTGCGCAACGAGAAGCTCGGCTACAAAATCCGCGAGGCGCAGCTTGAGAAAATCCCGTACATGCTCGTCATCGGCGAGAACGAAGTGACGAACGGCACGTTCTCCGTCCGCAAACGCGGCCAAGGCGATATCGGCGCCCACAGCGTGGAAGCGACCATCGCGATGATCGCGGACGACATCCGCAACAAATCGCAGGATCAGCAAGAAGCATAAGCGATAGCTATAATCAGAGACATGAGTCAGCCTAAGCGCGGTACAGAGAGAGGGGTTCAAGCTGAAAGCCCCTTCCGTCAGCCCGGCCGATTTACCGCTTTGTAGCTTTGATGGGGAACGGCGCATGAGGGCGGTCGGCGAAGGCAGCCGGCGGTCCGCCAGCGTCCAGTATCGATCGACGGCTCATCTCCGTTACCGGATGGCTGAGGATTCGCCGTGCATAACGGCGGGTCGAATCAGGGTGGAACCACGGGTTTAAACGCACTCGTCCCTTACGGGACGGGCTGCGTTTTTTTGTTTTTTACATTTAAAATGATTAGGAGGAATTACTATGGAGAACCAAAATGAGATTAGCGTTATACTGCCGGACAACAGCGTTAAGAAGGTGGCGGCGGGAACGACGCTGGCACAGCTTGCGGAAGCGATCAGCCCGGGGCTGCGCAAGAACGCGGTGGCCGGCAAAACGGACGGAAAGCTTGTCGATTTGAACGCCCCGCTGTATGAAGGCGCGAAGACGGAGATCGTCACGCTCGACAGCGAAGACGGTCTTGCGGTATACCGCCACAGCACGGCTCATCTTTTGGCGCAGGCGCTCAAACGGATATATGGGCAGAAAGCGGTCAAACTCGGCATCGGGCCGGTAATCGAGGACGGTTTTTACTACGACGTCGATCTGGTATCCCCTATATCATCAGACGATTTGAACCGTATCGAGAAGGAGATGGAGCGGATCGCGCAAGAGGATCTGCCTATCCTTCGGCGCGAGGTCAGCCGGCCCGAGGCGGTGCGTATTTTCAGCGAGCTGGAGGATCCGCTTAAGCTGGAGCTTATCCGCGATTTGCCGGAGGAGGCGGTTCTCAGCTTATACGATCAGGGTGAGTTTTTGGACCTGTGCCGCGGGCCTCACTTGCCGTCGACGGGGCGAATCAAAGCGTTCAAACTGTTAAGCGTGGCCGGCGCCTATTGGCGGGGAGATTCGAACAACCGGATGCTTCAGCGCATTTATGGAACGGCGTTCCCGAAAAAATCGCAGCTGGAGGAACATCTGCACCGGCTGGAGGAAGCGAAGAAGCGCGATCACCGGAAGCTTGGCAAAGAGCTCGGTTTGTTCATGTTCTCCGAGGAGGCGCCCGGCATGCCTTTCTATTTGCCTAAGGGCATGATCGTCCGTAACGAGCTGGAGGCTTTCTCCCGGGAGCTGCAGAGCGAGGCCGATTATGAGGAAGTGCGCACGCCGCTCATGATGAACAGGCGGCTATGGGAGCAGTCGGGACACTGGGATCATTATAAAGATAATATGTATTTCACGAATGTGGATGAAGCGGCCTTTGCGCTCAAGCCGATGAACTGCCCGGGCCATATGCTGATCTATAAGAATGACCTTCATTCGTACCGCGAGCTTCCGATTCGCCTCTCCGAGTTCGGTCAGGTGCATCGGCATGAGTTTTCCGGAGCGCTGAACGGGATGATGCGGGTCAGAACGTTTTGCCAGGACGACGCCCATTTGTTTGTCCTCCCCAGTCAAATCGAGGAAGAGATTGCCAAGGTAATCTCCTTGATTGACCGGATGTATAACGTCTTTGGCTTTGAATATCGAATCGAGCTGTCTACGCGTCCGGAGGATTCGATGGGATCGGATGAGCTGTGGGAGCAAGCGGAGACATCTCTGCGGAACGTGCTGGAGTCCCAAGGAATCGCCTACAGACTGAACGAGGGAGATGGCGCCTTCTATGGACCGAAGATCGACTTCCACATTTATGACGCGCTCAAGAGAAGCTGGCAGTGCGGGACGATTCAGCTGGATTTTCAAATGCCGGAAAAATTCGATCTGTCCTATGTAGGGGAAGATAGCCAAAAACATCGTCCCGTCGTCATTCACCGGGCTGTTTACGGGTCTGTCGACCGGTTTATCGGCATTCTGACGGAGCATTATTCGGGTGCTTTCCCGTTATGGCTCTCGCCGGTGCAGGCCGTGGTCGTACCGGTATCCGATGCGCAGGCGGATTACGCGCTCGCGGTGCGAAAGCAGCTGCAAAGGGCCGGCATCCGCGCGGAAGCGGATGTTCGAGGCGAGAAGCTCGGCTACAAAATTCGTGAAGCGCAGCTGCAAAAAGTGCCTTATATGCTCGTTGTCGGCGACAACGAAAGAGATGCCCGCGCCTGTTCGGTAAGGAAACGCGGACAAGGCGACATCGGCGTACAAGGTATCGAAGAGACGATCGAAATGATTTTGCAAGAAATCCGGAGCAAATCGAACGAGTAGATAAAGATATCGGTGCATAACGTTCCGTCCTTTTGGGTACCTTACCTGTTAATATGCCGTTTTTGGCGTATAATCGCATGTCAAACAGGACACCCTCATTGTAGGGGGAGGTAGTCAAAAAGATGATGGAAATGGCTTTTAGTCAGTCAAAATGGATTGGCGTCCTAACGATGTGGATCGCCATGATTTTTGTCGGACCTGTGGAACAAGGGGGCGGACAGGTGCTTGAGCCCGTCTTTCAAACAGCGGAGCATGCTGCAGGATCCGCGCAGCCCTCAATCATTACGCCTATTGCGAAAAAAAATGAAGCGCAAAATGTAAAGCTGGGCCTGGTTGCTTCCGGCAGCATGAAAACGGGTGGTTCGTCAAGCAAACGGCTAGCGGCGGCGGAGCCTGAAGCCGGGCCTCCTGCTGGGCCGGATATAAAGAGTATGGAGGAAAGCGCGATTTTTGCCAATTTGGATAAGCTGCTGGATCGCTTCGATTCCGTTGAGGTCGTTGCTACGGGTTATTCCGCAGGCAAGGAATCGACCGGGAAAACGCCGAGCCATCCGGAATACGGGATCACGTACTCGGGCGTAAAAGTGCGCAAGGATACGTTCTCGACCATTGCAGCCGATCCGAAAGTGTTCCCGCTGGGCACCGTACTCTACATTCCGGGCTACGGCTATGGCGTTGTCGCCGACACCGGAAGCAAAATAAAAGGCAATAAAATCGACTTGTATTTCAAAACGAAGGATCAAGTGTACCAGCAATGGGGCAAAAAGACAGTGCGTGTTTACGTCTTGATCCAGGGCGAAGGCAAAGTGACGGAAGCGATGATGGACCGTCTGAACTCGCTCAAAACGGTAGCCGTCGAGCAGCCCGCTTCCGTCTCTACGAAGTAGCGGTAAGCAGCCCTTTACCTTATCAACAGGTAAGGGGTTTTATTTTGTTGCGTATGAGCGTTCAGGGCGACTGGCACGGTTTGCGGCTAGCACGCGTCGGTCCCAGCGACGCGGCCTATCCTTTACGAGCGGCACTGCGACGCAGACTTCGTTCTCCCTATAGGGAAGGCGGTATTCAAATTATGGAGGGAATAAATTCGCCGCCTCTACAAAAAATAAAGACGTGGAGGTGATAACCAATGGCGAAGAACAAAAAGAATAATAACAACAAATATAACGCCGAGTTTGCGGAGGAAGTCGTTGCGGCAAACAACAAGCAGGCTGCGCAAAACTCGCCGAGCGAAGGCGCAAGCAAAACCTCTAAGAGGTAATCTTCACACATAGGAAACGAAGAGGTTGTCTCGAAAGCCATGAAGTTGGCGGAGAGACGGCCTCTTCGTGCTTTTTAAATGGCGGTAGAACCAAACTGAGGATTTACGGTAAGGATAGTGAACCCAAGTTCACTATTACTGAACCTATCTTCACTATCGGGCTCAAAAACGTGCTTCCATGCGAAATAGTGAAGAAAAACTCACTAATAGTGAACTTCTCGGCCAAATAGTCCCGTTTGCTTCACTATCCGCCCGAAAAAGGCAAGTACAAGTGGAACTACATTCACTCGGGACCTGACCGTCCTTTTTGCGAACATCAAGCAAAGGCAGAAGGTAGGGGAGAGGATTTTCCAATCGGAAGGTACATGTTTATCGCGGTCTTCATCCGAGGCTAATCGCAAAAAATTCTATTCTCAATCCGTCAATTCTGTAGTACACTATCTATGTGTTATAAATCATAACATGTAAAGATAGGTGATCTGTCATGGAAGAAGCGCTATCGAATGAAAAGCCGGTTCCCGCAAGGAAGAAGAAGTTTGCCGACATTTATACGTTTCTTGAAGCCTATATCGCCAAACGGGAGCAGCAAATCGCCGAAATCATGCAGGTGGTCGAGCGTTACGAGAAAAAAAGGATGGTGGAGGAACGGTCCTACCAGTCGATGTCGCCGCTTCGCCGCATTTTTTCCGGGAAGAAGCCGGATCACCATGTCGCAGTAGAGTACATTCATTATGTCAAAAAGCCGCTGGAGCAGGTGAAGAAGCTGCGCGGCGAAATTGACGAGGTGCGCGCCATGCTGCGTAAATCGCAAGCCGGCGAGCCCGTCGAGTTGACTGCAGAGATGGAACGAGAGCTTACATGATAGACCGGTTCAGGAGAACTGGTCTTTTTTTTTGTATGCATTCTCGGCTTAAAGTCAACGTCGAGGGCTCTTCGTTGCGTCATGAAAACAATATCGCGGACCATAATGCAAGCTTCGAGCGGCTTGAGATCTATGTTGCGAGCTGTATTTTTAGCAGAGGCCTATTAAGCTTGCGATTATGACCTGTAAAGGGTGCGGCAGCTCCGAATATCACTTAGTCGGAATGATGAAATCATGCTCTTGACTGTATGCGGGTACGCCATGACTGCCTACATCAAGCCCGATCAGCTCCTCGTCGCGGCTGACGCGGACTTTGGTCACGGCGTTAATCAGCTTAAGGAACCCCCATGTTAGCGCGAATCCCCACACGATGATGACGGACAGCCCTAGAGCTTGAACGCCAAGCAGCTTCCAGCCGCCGCCGTAAAACAATCCGGCATATCCTCGGCCTACACCTTCCGACAGCTCCGGTACGGCAAAAAGCCCCAGGGCAAGCGTGCCGATGCTTCCGCTTACGCCGTGTACGGCAAACGCCCCGACAGGATCGTCGATCCGTTTGGCCTCCAGGAGTTCGGTGGCAAAAACCATCGCGATCCCGCACACCGCTCCGATCAAAATCGCGATTCCGTCCGTCACGAACGCACATCCGGCGGTGATGCCGACAAGTCCGGCCAGCGCTCCGTTGATGACCATCGGCGGATCGGCCTTCCGGTAGCGAAACATCGTAAACAGAATGCACGCCGCGCCGCCTGCGGCCGCGGAAAGCATCGTCGTCACCGCGATGTGGCCGATGGAGGTGTTCGTGGCGCTGAGCGTGCTTCCTGAGTTGAAGCCGAACCAGCCGAACCATAAAATAAAGGCGCCGACGGAAGCGAGCGGCAGGTTGGACGGCGGTACGATATTCGATTGGCCGTCGGCACCGAATTTGCCGATTCTCGGGCCGATGAACAGAGCTGCAGACAATGCCGCAAAGCCACCAAGGCCATGGATGACGGCAGAGCCGGCAAAGTCGATCATCCCGAGTTTACCGAGCCACCCGCCGGCTGCCCAAACCCAATGTCCGGCAACCGGATAAATGAGACCTGTCATTGCAATGGTATACAAGATGTAAGCTTTAAAGCTGATGCGTTCGGCGACTGCGCCCGATACGATCGAAATAACGGCAATGACGAACGCGCATTGGAACAGCCAATAAGTATCGTGTGAAATAGAGAGCGCGATATGCGCCAGATCTCCTGACAGCGCGAAGCCGGAGGTGCCGATGAAACCGCCGGCATCCGCGCCGTACATAAGGGCGAAGCCGAAAAAGTAAAAGACAAGCGCTCCGAACGAGATGTCGACAAATACCTTCATAATAATGCTCACCGCATTTTTTTGCCTGACAAAGCCGGCCTCCAGCAAGGCGAAGCCGCCTTCCATCAGCAGAATCATCGCGGCGGTCAAGACAACCCATACGGTATCCAAACCGGCCGATAGCTGAGTGATATCCATTTCGGTACGTCCTCTCTACATAAGGTGATAAACAGCCCAAAAAGGGTGGTTTAGTACATATTTGTGGTAATCTACGAGCTATTATAAGGATCGTATGAGAACTATGTCAACGATTAATGTGAGGAAAAATAACATTAATGTTATGGATGATGATAACTTTCTTGCTATCCTATCCATTTATCTCCATCGCCTCCGTCTCGAGACCGATAGCATGTTCATCCCGCCGCCTCTTTCATAGACGGCTTTTATTGATTACACTGTAATCAGAACTTCACCGATGGAGGAATTGCTGATGAAATCTTCGTTTATGAGCCGCGCGATGATCGGACTTATGCTCATTGCAATCGGCGTTTTGTTTATGCTGGATCAAATGAACCTGTTCGAGTTTGATTTCGGGTCTCTCTTCTCGACTTATTGGCCGGTCATGGTCATTTTCGTAGGCTTGCACGGCGCGTTCTCAAGCCGGCGTTACACGGAAGGCTGGGGCGGCGGCGGGGTATGGAATGCGTTTATCGTACTGCTCGGCGTTATGTTTCTTTTGGATAATTTGGATATCTTCGATTTTACGTTTCAGATGATATGGCCGGTCGCGATTATTTTCGCGGGACTCAGCTTCCTGTTCGGAAGATCGGGCGGCAGACGGAATTGGAAGGAGCAGCCGCCAAAGGAAAACGGGGATAGCGGCTATAAACCGAATCAAGACGCAATACCGCCGAACTACGATCCGACGTTTACGTACGGCTCCAGTTTCGATAAACAGCAAGCGGCGAACGCAACCGCGGAGAATCCGGGCGCCGCGAACGGCGAAACCAAGCACAACGGCAATCCGAAAAGCCAGTCGTGGGGCTCTCATAACCACGGAAAACATAAGCATTACAAGCAGCATTGGAACTGGAATATGCCCCAGGATTCGATCCAGCGCTCCAGCTTTATCGGCGACGTGCATCTGGGAGTCGATTACTGGGAGCTGAAGCCGACCCAGGTATCGCATTTTATCGGGGACACGATTATCGACTTGACGAAAGCGAGCATTCCTTACGGCGAAACGAACATTGTCATTTCGGCGTTCATAGGCGACGTGAAGGTGTTCGTGCCGAACGACGCGCAAGTGGAGGTACGCGTATCGACGTCCGCGTTCATCGGCGATCTGAACGTGCTGGACCGGTACGAAGGGGGCTTGTTCAAATCGGTGCAGCTGGAAACGCCGTTTTACGCCGATGCGGACAAAAAAATATTCATTAACGTCAGCTCGTTCATCGGCGACGTTAGCGTGAAGAAGATCGGATGAGGCTGCATTTATGATGGATCGGATTAAAAACGCCAAGTGGCGGACGCCCATTTATCATTTTGCCGGCGCTTGCCTGACGCTGGCGCTCGGATTGCTCGGCTGGATGTATTTGCCTCTGCAGGCGATGGCGGAGGACAAACCGCTGCTGCTGCTGGCCCTCTTGTTTGCTCTTCTCCTGATCGGTCCTTCGATCGGGTTTTGGGCGGCTAGGGGCGTTCAGCGCGATGTCGACAGACTCCATTTGGCGATTAAGCAAGCGGGAAAAGGGAATTTGTCGGAGCGTATACCGTCATCCGGAAGCGGCGGATTCGAGCCGATTTTTCGCGACTTCAACGAGATGAGCGAATCGCTTGAGGGACGAATTAAGCTTCTCCGGAAGCTTGGCGAGGAGCATGTCATGATTCAGGCGCAGTCGAATGAAGCCGCTGTGCTGGAAGAGCGGAAACGGCTGGCACGGGATCTGCACGATACGGTAAGCCAGCAGTTGTTTGCCATCCATATGTCGGCCTCTTCGCTTGTCAAGCTTCTTGACGTAAGACCGGAAGCCGTCAAGACGGTCGTGGATCAGCTCGTGACGATGTCCCAGCATGCGCAGAAGCAGATGCGCAGCCTAATCGCCCAGCTGCGTCCGCTCGAGCTCGAAGGGAAAACGCTCCATACGGCGCTGGATCAATGGTTCCCCGTATACTGCTCGCAGAACGAGCTGCAAGGGGAGCTTGATTTGCGGATCAAAGGCAAGCTTTCCGATGCGATCGAACACCAGCTTTTCCTCGTTATTCAGGAAGCGATGGCCAATGTCGTCAAGCATGCGCGCGCACGTCGCGTCTTGCTGCTGCTTCACGACGCAGGACGGCAGATCGTTCTTCAGATCGACGATGACGGCATCGGCTTCGAGCCGGGAGGCGCCGAACGTTCTTCTTACGGTTTATCCACGATGAAGGAGCGTGCTCAGCGACTCGGAGGCGATGCGGAAATCCGCAGCCTGATCGGCAAAGGCACGACCGTTAAAATATCGATCCCGAAATTTGTTTCATAGACGCAGCTTGAAAGGGGAAGCAGCCAGTATGGGAGCGGAAATGAAAGTCATGATCGTCGACGATCACGACATGGTTCGTCTAGGCTTAAAAACGTATTTGCTACTGGAATCGGATATCCGGGTCGTGGGAGAGGCCGCGAACGGAAAAGAAGCCGTCGACTTGCTCGAGCGAAGCGATTTTGAGCAGCCTGACGTTATTTTGATGGATCTGATGATGCCTATCATGAACGGCGTAGAAGCGACCGAGCGCATCGTCGCCAAACGGCCGCAAGTGAAAATCGTTATGCTGACCAGCTTTTTGGAAGAGGAGAAGGTGGTTAAAGCGATTGAAGCGGGAGCGGTCAGCTATGTATTGAAGACCATCTCCTCCGAGCAGCTTGTGCATGTGATTCGCGGTGCCCATCAGGGGATGCCGGTGATGAATTCGGAGGTGTCCCAGGCGTTAACGCGCGGACTCAGGCAGCGCTCCGTTCAGCAGGACGAGGACGAAGGTTTTACGCTTCGGGAGAAAGAAGTGCTGCTTCTTATCGCGGAGGGCAAATCCAATAAGGAAATCGCAGACGAGCTGCACATTAGTATTAAGACCGTCAAAACGCACGTCAGCAACCTGCTGATGAAATGCGAGATGGAGGACCGTACGCAGCTGGCCATATATGCCCATCGCAAAGGGTGGGCGGCGAAGTGAGCCGCTGCAAAATAAACAAGAAGGGAAAGGCTCTGAGTAAACGAGCCGTTCCCTTCTTGCCTTTTTAATCGAACAGTGCCTTTACATCGTATTTTTTCACGAAAGGCTTCAGCTTATGCTTGAACGTAAACAGCAGCGGCTTGCCGTCCGGAGCAAAAATGAGCAAGTACGGCTTGGCGTCCGGCTTTTCCAAAAAGACGAAAACGACGTTCGCCGGGCCTTTGAACCATTGGTTGTCGACCTGGATCGGCGGATTAAGCGGCACCTTCCATACGATGCCTTGCGCAGGATTGATGACTGCGTTCGAAACCAGACCGTCGATCGATTTGAGCCACTTCTCGGCTTCTTTGTATGCCTTTTTCTCCAGAGGAACTTGCTTCACGACTTTGCCCTGCTTGACGTCGAAAAATTCGACATCGTTCGGTCCTTTCGCTTGAGCGTGTGCCGGGAAGCTTCCCAGAACGGTTGCGGCGAGGAAGAGAAGCAGTAAAGAATAAACGATACGACGATGGCGGTTATCTCTTCGATGTCCCAAAAGGACACCTCCTTCGGTTTGGTTTTGAACTGTTCCTTGTGCAGCGCCGAATCGGGTTCCCGCAAAGTGCGCGGTAGCGGTGACGGTCATCTTCCCATTGTGGGGATGCTTTTAGCTTTCCCTTCGTTTGAATCGTTAGCATTGCCACATAAAAACATCCCGCTTGGTTCATCCTAGGGGAAAATGGCAAAGCAAGGAGAGATTCCATGATTCCGTTATCTTCAAAGCTGGAAAATGTAGAGGATGCATTCGTTAACGTTTATGCCTATTTGGGGGACGAACAATTTTCGCTAGGCGGCAACTGGGATTATGATCACGGTTTTTTTGACCGGAACCTGGACGAAGAGCAGAAAGTATGGCTACGGCTGCCTTTTCAAGTGACGCACGGCACGATGGAAGGGGAGAGCGATCAGTCCGACGCGGTCATTAAGTTCGGCCAGCCGTTCGTACTGAAGCATGTCTATAATGAAGGCTTGGACAATAGGGCCGAAGCGAAGGTGCTCGGAGCGCTAGTCGATCAATTTCAGAAACCGGTAGATTCGGACGCGGAAGTCGAACCGGGATGGGTCCGCCAAGCCGAAGATGTGCTTCGGGAAGTCGAAAAGGGGATGCTGCAATAACATTTTTGCAAAAAAGTCGCGATTTTAGCTCCATTTTAACGTTTTTTAAGGTTCATTTAAGGTTAGGCGTGCATGATAGGGACATGAACGATAGCCGCTTGCAAACGATCGGCTGACCCTACTGCCGGCGCCATGCAAACGGGCCTGACAATGACCGGGTCTTAAAATGGAGGAGGAATCATCATGGATCAAAACAAAAAAGATTATAGCGACTTTTTCAAAAATACGAACGATCCGCAGGATCGACATAATGAGCAAGAGCGTGACACGGATATCGAACCAAAGCAGGAGAAGCCGTCCTACTACTATTCCTACGGCCCCTATAAATCGTCGATGCACGAGGAAAAGCAGCCCGAACCGAGAGCTTCCTACCCGGCCGCTTCCGATGCCGGAAGCCAAGTGGAGATGACGCCTCCCCGGCCGATTCGTCCTTTCGGACTTCCGCAGGATCCGTCCTCGGTGCAGCAGCCTACGGCGTCGTGGACAATCAGCACTCCGCCGCGTAAAGGCAGCATGTTCAAATCCGGATTTGCCGCTTTTCTGGCAGGCGCAGTCGTAGTAGGATCGCTAATGTTCGCCTCGGACAAAATGAACTTGTTCAGCGGTGGAGGAGCAAGCGGCGTCATGACGTCGAACGGAAGCGGATCGGGCTCCGCTCCGGCTTCGTCGAATGCAGGCGGTACCAAGAACGTTGCGCTCGATATGGGGCGTCCCGACAATATTTCATCGATCGTTCAAAATGCGAGTCCGGCAGTCGTCAAAATCGAGACGTTCGTCAAAACCCAATCCCGCTCGCGTAGCGGAAGCTCGATCACGGACGACCCGTTCTTCCAATATTTCTTCGGCGACGGCGGCAAGCAGACGCAGCCTAAGTCGAATAGCGGCGGGACGGACAACAAACTGCAGGAAGCCGGCATGGGCTCGGGCTTCATCTTTCAGAAAGAAGGCTATATCCTGACGAATCAGCACGTGGTGGACGGCGCCGATGAAATTCAAGTGACCGTACAAGGCTACGATACCCCGTTCAAAGCGAAGCTGCTCGGCAACAGCTATGACCTTGACCTTGCGGTTCTCAAAATCGAAGGCAACAAAGAATTTCCGATCTTGCCGATGAGCAAGCAGGAAAGCGACGTTAACGTCGGCGACTGGGTCGTTGCGATCGGCAACCCGTACGGCTTCGATCATACGGTTACGGTCGGCGTACTAAGCGCCAAGGAACGTCCGATCAGCATTCCGGACAGCAAAGGAACGCGCGATTATCAGCACTTGCTGCAAACCGACGCATCGATCAATCCGGGCAACTCCGGCGGTCCGCTGCTTAATCTGAACGGCGAAGTGATCGGCATCAATACCGCCGTCAGCTCGCAGGCGCAGGGTATCGGATTCGCCATCCCGACCAAAACGGTGGAAGAAGTGCTCGACAAGCTGATCAAAAACGTAGAAATTCCGAAGACACCGGATCCGTACATCGGCATTACGATGGGCGAAATCGACCAATCGTACTTGAAAGACCTGAAGATCGATTCGACGGACGGCGTTCTCGTCGCGAATGTGGACCTCGGCGGTCCGGCCTACAAAGCGGGTCTCCGCAGCTACGACGTCATCCAATCGATCAACGGCACCGCGGTGAAAAATCCGACGGAGCTGAAAACGAAGGTGCAATCGTTCAAAGTGGGCGATAAAATCACGCTCGGCGTCGTCCGCGACGGCAAGAAGCTGGACCTCGAGGTGACGATCGGCAACCGCAACGATGTGCAGCAGCAGCAGCAAAAAACGCAGTGATCGTTCGGCTGCAACCAGCCGTCATGGGAAGAAGCAGTCAACTCGGCTGCTTCTTTCTTTATGGTATGGGGCTCAATAGGCTCGTCTAGTTGAAGGAGAATCGGCAAACAAAACGAGTGGAGCTTCACCGGAAGGTATTTTATCGGTATTGCGAGACATTTTTTGCTAAAATAGAAGGACAGGCCCTATAAACCATGAAGGATGTGAACGGCATTGCGGGAAAAAATATTGGTGGTAGACGATGACGATAAAATCATTTCGATGCTGCGCCGCAGCCTCGCTTTTGAAGGATATACGGTATTTACGGCGGACAATGGTCAGGAAGGGCTTAAACAGGTGCTGGAGCAGGAGCCCGATTTGATCGTGCTTGACGTTATGATGCCGAAGGTCGACGGCTGGGAAGTCGTGCGGCGGCTGCGCGAAGGCGGAGCGGATACGCCGGTCCTGATGCTGACGGCCAAAGACGAAGTCGGGGACCGGGTGAAGGGGCTCGATCTTGGTGCGGACGATTATTTGGTCAAGCCGTTCGCGCTTGAGGAACTGCTGGCGCGCGTGCGCGTCCTCCTGCGGCGCAAAGCGCAGCGCTCCGAGCAGGCGGCGAGCAATCGGGTTTCTTACGAGGACATCGTCATGGATCTCGATACGCGGGAGGTGTTCCGGAGCGAGAAGCGGGTGGAGCTGACGACGAAGGAATTCGACTTGCTGCATTTGTTTCTGCAAAACCCGAAGCGGGTGCTTTCGCGCGACCTGATTATGGAAAAAATATGGGGTTACGATTACAGCGGCGAATCGAACGTGCTTGAGGTGTACATCGCTCTCATCCGCCAAAAGACGGAGGAATACGGCGGCAAACGCATCATTCAAACGGTGCGCGGCGCGGGATATGTGCTGAGGGGTGATTCATAGCATGTCCATCCGGTTACGGCTGACTTTATGGTATTCGGGCCTTCTTGCGGTAACGCTGCTCGTATTCGGCATCGTTCTGTACGGAGCCCTGAACGTCATGCTGTACAGCAACCAGAGAGATCAAATGAAGAAAATCAGCGATGAAATTCGGCAAAAAATTACGGTTAGCGGGATTACGGTAAACGGTCAGACCCAATACATTGTCAACGGGCTGAACCGTCTCGACCAATTCCGGTATTCCGGCTATTTCGTTCAGGTTTCGGATCAAAACGGCTCTATCGTTAAAAAGATGATCGAATATGAATTCTCGACCGAAGGCGCCGTAAAAGCAGCCCAAAAAGGCCAAGCGCTTGCAGAAAGAATGAAGGTCGAGAACGAATCCATCTACATGTACAATATGCCTTATCCGTTCTCCGATAAACAGAACAACAAGGAAATAACGGTCGTTCTGCAGGTAGCCACTATCGTCAATAATATTGACAATCAGATGAGAATTCTCATGTACGTGCTTGCCGTGCTCTTCTTGATCACGCTTCTGATCGCCGTCACTTTCGGGCTGTTTCTCGCAAGGCAGGCTCTTAGGCCGATCGATACGATTATATCGGCCACCGCCCAAATCGAGAACGGCGCCGATCTCGGCAAGCGCGTCGACTACCACGGCCCGCCGGATGAAATCGGCAAGCTCACTTCTACGATCAACAGCATGCTGGACCGTATCCAGCTGATGTACAACGAGCTGGAGGAGTCGAACCGGACGCAGCGGAGGTTCGTATCCGACGCTTCGCATGAGCTCCGCACGCCGCTTACGACGATTCGAGGCAATGTCGACCTGCTCGAAAAAATGTGGAGACAGCAAGAGAACGCCGCCGCCCAGCTCAGCGACCAGGACAAGCTGGACATGTCGCTTGAAGCGATGCAGGATATTGCCGGAGAAGCGTCGCGTATGAGCCGGCTTGTCAACGACTTGCTTTCGCTTGCCCGGGCCGACGCCGGTTTGCAGTTCGCCAAAGAAACGCTGCCGATGCTGCCGATCGTCGAAACGGTCGTACGCAAAGCAGGCATGCTGCCGAAGTCCGTCGATTTTATCGTCGGTGATTTATCGTCTCTCGAAGGCGCTGCGGTGAACGGCAGCCGTGACTATTTGCAGCAGCTTCTCTTTATTTTCATAGAGAATGCATTCAAGTACACGAAGGAAGGTTATGTCCGCATCGATGCGCTGAAAGGAGCCGACCAGATCGGCATCCGGATCAGCGATACCGGGATCGGAATGGATAAAGAGGAAGTGCCGCATATATTCGAACGCTTCTACCGCGCCGACAAATCCCGGGGACAAACGTCAGGTACGGGGCTCGGCCTTTCCATCGCCAAATGGATCATCGACGAGCACGGGGGCTCGATCGAGGTCGCCACGCGCAAAGACGAAGGAACGACGTTCGTCGTCTGGCTTCCGACGAGTCGCTTTCCCGCGATTATGGAATAAGGTATAATGATGAAAGTACGATTAATTCGTAACGGGGAGGACAGACATGGAAGTCATCAAAATATCACCGCGAGGCTACTGCTATGGGGTTGTCGATGCGATGGCGCTGGCGATGCAGACGGCTAAAAATATTAACCTGCCCCGGCCGGTATATATATTAGGCATGATCGTTCATAATGCGCATGTGACGCAGTTTTTTGAGGAAGAAGGCATCATTACGCTCGACGGGGAAAACCGCCTCGACATTATAGATCAAGTGGATAAAGGCACCGTTATTTTTACCGCTCACGGCGTGTCGCCGGAAGTGCGCAAACGCGCAAGGGACAAAGGCCTGACCGTTGTCGACGCTACATGCCCCGATGTGACTCGGACGCACGATCTCATTCGCGAGAAGGTGGCGGAAGGTTATTATATTATTTATATCGGGAAGAAGGGGCATCCCGAACCCGAAGGCGCTATCGGCATTGCGCCGGATCATGTGCGGCTGATCGAGAGGCTCGAGGAGATCGAGAGCCTGGAGCTGGACACAGAGCGTATTATTATTACGAACCAGACGACGATGAGCCAATGGGACATCCGCCATATTATGAACGCCCTGATCGCCAAATTTCCTACGGCGGAAATCCATAACGAGATTTGCCTGGCTACGCAGGTGCGCCAGGAAGCGGTCGCCGAGCAAGGAAGACAAGCGGATTTGGTGCTTGTGGTCGGCGATCCGCGCAGCAACAACTCCAACCGCCTGGCGCAAGTGTCGGAGCAGATTGCCGGCGTGAGAGCTTACCGGATCGCCGACATCGGCGAGCTTCAGCTGGAATGGCTTAAAGGAATCCGCAAAGTAGCCGTCACCTCGGGAGCATCGACGCCGACGCCGATCACGAAGGAACTGATTACGTTCCTGGAGCAGTACGACCCTGCCGACGAAAACACTTGGGAGATTAAGCGAACCATCAATATGAAGAAGCTGATCCCTTCCGCCAAACAAAAGAGTTGACCCGAATCGGCCCGTTTTCGCCCTACCCTCGCCGCAAAATGCCCGAAGGCAGGTAACGTGACGAGGGTATTCCCGTCGACACTACAAGAACGATTTTGCTATATGCCAGAGGATGGGGTAAGCGATATGGAAAAGCAGCCGAATGAACGCACGGAAGCACGGGCAATGGGCAGCGGCGGGGCGCTTGCCAAAGCGGACAAATCAAAACGCAGGACGCTTCACGTCCGCATAGCGGGCACGCGCCGCTGGTTTAAATTCAAATATTTGATGCTGCTGCGGGCTAAAGGCGGTCCGGCTAAGGTGGCGAAAGGCTTTAGCATCGGGCTGTGGGCGGAAATGTTCACTTTGCCGACTGCCGGCCTTGCCGCGCTGCTGATTTTACCTGTGGTTTATTTAATGCGGGCAAGTCTTCCCGGCGCTTTGATCGGTTTCTTGTTCGGTAAAATCATCTACATTCCCATGTCGTTCCTCAACATGAAGGTTGGAAAATGGCTTGTCCCTAAACATTTCGGAGACTACCTGTATTTTCTGCCCGATAAAGTCGAAAAAATCGTCAAAGGGGCGTTTCAGCTTATTGTCGGAGGGATGGTCGTCGGCGCGGTTCTCGGCGTTGTGGCATATTTCCCGTTGAAATGGCTGCTTGAAGCCTTTACCGCAAGACGCAAAGAAAGACGCAAACGGCGGAAAGCGCAGTTAGTGACGAACGAAAGCAACACATAGAGTAATGGGGAGGCGCCGGCTGAGCGAAATCAGGTGGCGTTTTTTTCCGTTTACAGGCCTCTTGACGGTATGTGCCTTTTCCTGTATAGTTGCTTTAACGATTAAAAGCGTATAAGCGTTGAAGCGAACAAGCGTCGAAGCGCGAATAATAAATCAGGGGAGAGATTATCATGATCGTAGTGACATCCAATAAAGTATCCGAAGAGCGTGTAGCGGAGATTGTACAATATATCGAGAAGCACGGCGTGCAAGCGCATATTTCGAAAGGGGTGGACCGGACGGTCATCGGCATCATCGGCAAGTTCGAACCGACTTTATCGGAACATTTGCGCCAAATGAACGGCGTGGAACAGGTGCTGAAAATCTCGAAGTCTTACAAGCTAGCAAGCCGCGACTTCCATCCGGACAATACGGTGATCAAAATCAAGGACGTGGAGATCGGCGGCGACCAACTGGTTATCATGGGAGGACCTTGCGCGGTGGAGTCGCCTGAGCAGATCGACGAGATCGCTCGCTTGGTCAAGAAGGCCGGCGGCCAAGTTCTGCGGGGCGGGGCGTTCAAACCGAGAACCGGGCCGTACAGCTTCCAGGGCATCGGCGTGGAAGGGCTTGCGATGATGGCCGAAGCGGGCAAGAAGCACGGTCTTCTGACGATTACCGAGGTCATGACGCCGGAATACGTCGATGTGTGTGCGGAGTACGCCGACATTTTGCAGGTCGGCACGCGGAATATGCAGAACTTCGATCTATTGCGCAAGCTGGGCACGATTCAGACGCCGGTTCTGCTGAAGAGAGGGTTCAGCTCCACTTACGACGAATTCCTGAACGCGGCGGAATACATTCTTGCGGGCGGCAATCCGAACGTGATGCTTTGCGAACGCGGTATCCGCACATTCGAAACGTACACGCGTAATACGCTGGACTTGGCGGCGATTCCGGTTCTTCAGGGACTCAGCCATCTGCCGGTTATTTCGGATCCGAGCCACGGCACCGGCCGCCGCGAGCTGGTGGAATCGATGTGCAAAGCGTCCGTCGCCGCCGGGGCTAACGGCCTGATCGTCGAGATGCATACCGATCCGGACAATTCGATGACGGGCGACGGCGTCCAGTCGCTCTTCCCGGATCAATTTGCCAACCTGCTGTCGGATCTCGAGAAGCTGGCGCCGCTATGCGGCAAACGTTTCGACACGCCGAAAGAAACGATTGAGCCGGGCTCTTGGAAAAAGTAAGAAGTAAGCGCGCCGCTCCGCATAACAATCCCGTTCTCCTTCAGGAGAGCGGGTTTTTGTTGTTTCCCCGATATTTCATAATGGCCGCTACAAGCAGAAATGCCGGCAGCGCTAAGCCCAAGCATATCGTGTAGCTCCACCACGTTTTCCAGATGATAAGGTTAAAATAGGCGACATTCGGAATGAAAACGAGCGAACCGACCACGACCATAACGGCAATCGGCAAGGTAAGCGGCTTGACGTCTTTCATGCCGAGCAGCTGCGATGTCCCGAATACGGCTGCATAGAAGCATACGAGAAGCTTGAAAAAGAGCGTAAAAAACCAGATGGAAGCCATGAACACTTCGATGCGCTCGAGGAAATGGCCGATGCTGATTTTCTTCGCCAAAACGTAAGAGGTAAAGATGTTGAGTACCGTCAAACCCGGTCCGAGCACCAGAATGCAGAGAGAAATCGTTATCGCCAGAACCGTGCTGCCAATCAGCATGCCCGTTCGGTACGCGCCGCCGTTTCCTTTGCTGCCGCGGACGTGGGGGAACAGCATCATCAAGATGAAAGATTCGAAGTAATACCCCATCAGCTCCAAGGATCCCCGTATAACGGGATTCCATCCGTTTTTTAACACGGGCTGCATGCGGCGGAAATCGATTTGCGGAGCAAGGAAGAGCACCAGCAAAACAAACAGGAAGATGACCCAAGGGAATATCGTTTCGGCGGCTCGCGCGACCGTAACGATGCCGAAACGGACGCCGATCACGACGGCCAGGAGAAAGAGGATCAGAAACGATTGGATCGGCGTTTCGAGCATAATGTGGGTGGCCATAAAGTCCCCTACCTGCCATAGCACGATCCCGGAATCCACATAGTAAAAAAGTACGAGAACGATCCCCGCAAACGTACCGAGCCAGGAACCGAAGAGCCGGCGGCATATGTCCACAGGCGTCATGCCGGGGAACCGTTTGCCGAGCGCACTGTAGAGGGATACCGCACAAAGTCCGACAGCCATGGCCAATAACGCCGACAGCCAAGCGTCTTGTCTGCTTTCGAAGGCTACATTGGCCGGTACATAAAGAATGGTATCGCCGATGACGAAGAGTGCGGCAAGCATAATAAACTGCCGAGTTGAAATCGTACCGTTTTGCAGCTGAAGCTCCTCCCTCTCATTCTTATGGGTCCGTATCCATTCATGGCTCGATATTCCCACCTCTCAATTTTTTTCCAAAACCGGCTCAGTTATTCCGTTCGCATAATTTGGATGATCGGGGAAAAACTGAGAGGAAGACATTTCGATCGGAGCTGAAGGATCCGTATGCGTTCGTTTCTCCACAAATTGCTGGGCAAGCCTGCGGCATCCGCCAATCCGTCAACCTCGCCCAATCGGCCCCATGCAGCCGCGAGCAGGCCGTTAAGCCGGACGCTCGCGGAAAATATCGCATATATTCGGGAGAATCTTGGCCGCAGCGGCGATCTGACCGTCAGGGAATTCCAAGCGAGCCCGGTGCGGGAGGTCCGGGCCGCGCTGATTTATATGGAGGGGCTGGCCGATAAAGATACGATTCTAGTCCTGCTGGAGTCGCTTCTTATGCGAGTCGCCGGCGGTTTGGAACCGCAGCTAGGCGGAGAGAACGACATAGAAGCCATTTTGGGGCAGCTACCGATAACCAGCGTATCGTACCGAACCGACATCAATGCGATTCTCGACGCCCTTTTATCGGGGAATACCGTTTTTTTGCTTGACGGCTCGCTCGAGGCGGCGGCAATCGGCACGCGGGGAGGGGAACGTCGAAGCGTCTCCGAACCGACCGCGCAATCTGTCGTTCGGGGTCCGCAAGAAGGGTTCACCGAAGACATTCAGACGAATGTCGCCATGGTCAGAAGAAAAATCAAGGATTCGAAGCTGTGGATGGAGACGAGAACGATCGGCCGGGTTACGAAAACGGCTGTGACGATCATGCATATCGAAGGGATCGCAAAAGCGGACCTTCTGAACGAATTGCGGGCCAGACTGGATCGGATCGATATCGACGGCATTCTGGAAAGCAACTATATCGAGGAATTGATCCAAGATTCGACCTTCAGCGTCTTTCCGACCGTTAACAACACGGAGCGTCCCGATGTGGCGGCCGCCGCTCTGCTGGAGGGTAGGGTGGCCATCTTTGTGGACGGAACGCCTTTTGTGCTGCTCGTTCCCGCCTTGTTTACCCAATTCCTGCAAGCTCCCGAGGACTATTATCATCGTTCCGATTTCGGGCTGCTCCGGCTGCTTCGGTATGTAGCTTTGCTGATTTCCTTGCTTGCCCCGTCGCTGTATATCGCACTCACAACCTATCATCAAGAAATGCTGCCTACGACGCTATTGATCAGCTTGGCCGCTCAACGCGAAGGAATCCCGTTTCCGGCTTTTATCGAAGCCTTGATTATGGAAGTGACCTTCGAGTTGCTGCGCGAAGCCGGCATACGCATGCCGAAAGCGATCGGGCCTGCGATTTCCATCGTAGGAGCACTCGTGCTCGGGCAAGCGTCCGTGGAGGCGGGACTTGTTTCTCCGGCCATGGTTATCGTCGTTTCGATTACCGCGATAGCCGGATTTATATTTCCAAGCTTCGAGCTTGGGATTTCGATCAGGATGCTTCGCTTCGCCTTTATGGTGATCGCCGCGTCATTCGGCTTTTTTGGCATTATCGTGGGGATGATCTTGCTCGTGCTTCATATGTGCCACCTGGAATCATTCGGTACTCCGTTCTTGGCTCCGATTGCGCCGATGCGTCTTTCCGATCAGAAGGATACGATTGTCCGCCTTCCTTGGCGGTATATGTATACGCGTCCGAAGATCGTTCAGGAGAACAACGAGACCCGGCAATCCGGGGCTTCGGCAGGTCCGCGGGAAGATCCGCAAGCATAATCGCTTACGGCCGCGGGAATTTAACACAGCGTCAGATCGACAAAGGGGCGATGAACAACATGCGCAAGCTTGCGGTATTGGCCGTCGTCATGGCACTTGGGACGATGCTGTTGGCCGGTTGCTGGAGCCGGAGGGAATTGAACGATATTTCGATTGCGGTAGGCGTAGGGGTCGACAAGCGGGACGGGCAGTACGAGGTTTCCGTGCAAGTCGTCAACCCCCAGGAAATCGCCGCCAAGAGAGGGACGCAGTTCGCACCGGTTACGATGTATCAGGAAACGGGACAAACGATCATGGGAACCTTCCGGCGCATGACGACCCATTCGCCTCGCAAAATTTATTTGGCCCATTTGCGCATCATGGTCATCAGCGAACAATTGGCTAGAGAAGGAATCAAGCCGATTCTCGATTTTTTTTCCAGAGACCATGAATTGCGCACCGATTTTTACGTCGTCGTGGCCAAAAACAATCGTGTAGATCGTGTACTGGCCGTTTTGAGATTGTTGGAAAAAATTCCGGCTACCAATTTGTATAAAATATTGGAAAACTCGGAAAAGTTTTGGTCTCCAACTTCCGGCGTTTTTTTGGACCAGCTGATTTCCGATATGATTACGCCGGGCAGATCGCCGGTGTTATCCGGAGTCGAGGTGGAAGGCGACATCAAGGAGAGTGATAGCCTCTCCAATCTGGACAAAACTCTCGGAAACGCTTTTCTCAAATATTCTTCGATCGGCGTTTTTCGCAAAGACAAGCTGATCGGATGGTTAAACGAAGAGGAGAGCAGAGCATTTAACTTTATCCAGAACAAAGTAAAGCGGAGTGTCGGTGAAATCGCTTGCCCGGGAGGCGGGAAACTGGCCTTGGAACTCATTCGGTCGAAAACGACGATTAAAGCGGTAATGAAGAACGGAAAGCCGGAGATCGAAATCGCGATCCGTTCCGAAGGAAACGTGGCGGAAGTGCAGTGCGACATCGACCTGACCAAGCTCGAAACGATTGCACAGCTTGAGCGGCTCAGCAATCAAAAACTGAAAGCGATGATCGATAAAACGGTACACAGGGTGCAAAAGGAGTACAAAGCGGATATATTCGGCTTCGGAGAAACGATCAACCGCTCTCATCCAAACGTCTGGAAAGAGCATGAATCCGATTGGGAGGAGGCGTTTGCGGCACTGCCGGTCCACGTGAAGGTCGATTTTAAAATTCGACGGACCGGAACGCAGACAAATTCCTATCAGACGGAGATGGACAAAAAGGAGTGACGCGTCATGTTGGCCGTAATTGGTGTGTTGGCGGCGATCGCCCTGCTGACCCTATTCGAATTCCCGTCGCTGGTGCGGCAAAAAAGAAAGAAGGACGCGGCCGTGTTTGCCGTATTCATGGCGGTTGCAGCGGCATTCGGAATCGCCAAGAGCTTGCGGATGCCCGTTCCGAATCCGCTTGAATGGATCAGGTACGTATTCGAACCGGTCGGCGAATACGTATTCGGGTGGCTGCCATGAGCAAGCCCTCCGTAACCGTGCGCCAGTTCACGTTGCTTGTTGCGTTATTCACCATCGGCAGCTCCATCTTGTTCGTGCCGCTTGGCGCAATCCAATCCGCCAAGCAAGATGCATGGATCTCGATTTTGGCGGGAATGGGAGGAAGCTTGGCCGTCATTTGGCTGTATGCGGCTTTGGCTCGTGCCGAACCGCGCCTGACGTTTGTCGAGATGGCCCGCAAGCGTCTTGGCCCGTGGCTGGGTACGGCCGTTTCGCTTCTGTTCATCTTCGTTTCGTTTGCCGGCGGCGCGTGTTCGAATCTTTTTTATGTTGGCAGCTTCGTTGCGACGCAAATCATGCCGGAAACGCCGATCGTCGCCTTGAACTGCCTTTTTGCGGTTGCGGTGGTGGCAGGCTTGCGCCTCGGTCTTGGTACGCTGGCCCGCTCGACGGAGGTTCTGTTTATCTTTTTTGCCGTTTTGTTCGTATTGATGGTCTTGTTCGTTATCCCCGAGATGAAGGGTGCGAAGCTCCGGCCCGTTATGGTGTCGGGCTTCTTGCCGATCGTAAAGGGAGTATTGTCTTATATGAGCTATTCCTCGTTTCCGGTCATTGTGATGCTGATGGTTATCCCGTCGACGGCGATGGAGCCTAAGCGAGTCTGGAAAGCATTTTGGCAGGGGAACCTGCTCGGCGGCATGTTTTTATTCACGTTGACCGTGGTTTGCATCTCGGTGCTGGGCGCGGAGATGACGGGGCAACTGTCTTATCCGAACTATGTGCTCGCGCAAAAAATCAATATCGGCAGCTTCATAACCCGCATCGAGGTGTTCATGGCTACGATCTGGATGATTTCCCTGTTTATCAAGCTCAATCTGTATTTTTATGCGTCTCTGAAAGGGCTCGGGCAACTGCTTAGGCTGCGCGATGACAGCATTCTGATTTATCCCCTCGGCGTTCTTATGGTCGTATGGTCATTGATCATTTATCCCGATACCGTCTATCAGGCGAAGTGGGATGAAAACACGTGGCCTCCCGCTATTTTCACAGTGGGCTTGATTGTTCCGCTGATTGTCCTGATTTCGTCGGCTTTGGCCAAAAAAAAGGCGGGGATGCGGCCGGGATAGCGGTCTCTTAGTTAAAAGAAAAAAACATCCATCCGGCGGCATCTGCTGCGGATGGATGTTTGGCGTTAGAGAACGGCGGCATTACGGATAAAACGTGCTTGCCGGCGTCGTCGTCGGGCACCAGCGGGCGGAGCGCAGGAAGTCCAACAGCGCTTCCGACGATTTCGGCGTGCCGATGTAGTAGAGTGCTTCGGCGGCATGCGCGCGAACGTAACGGTTGTCGTCCTCCAGCGCTTCGATCAGCTGCGGAATTGCGGCTTCCGCTCTGGAGCCCAGCTTGCAAAGCGACAGGCCGGTCATGAACCGTACTTGCGCGTCTTCGTCCTTTAAGCATTTGCCTAGCGCGACGACCGAATCGATACCCGGGTCGCCGATTGTTCCTAGCGCTTCCACGGCGACGCGGCGAATCGCCTCGGACGGACCGTCCAGCAGACGAATAAGGGCAGGCAAGGCGGACGACGCTTTGCTTTGCAATTCACCAAGCGCGAACACGGCGAGCGCAACGGTTTGCTCGTTTTCACTTTGCAGCGCTTCGGTCAAGCCTGCGACTGCTTGCTCGCCTGCGACGGACAGGCCGTAAGCCGCCGTGCGCGCAACGTGCTTGGAGTCGTGGCGCAACGCTTGGAGCAGCGCCGATACGCCGGCTTCGCCCATGCGGGCCAATCCGTAGGCGGCGTTGAGCGCTGCAGGCTCGAACGGCTCCTCCAGCACGGCGGCAAGCGCCGGTACCGCTCCGGCGGCTGCGGCTTTACCGCCAAGCAAGGCCAATTGGTCGGCCGCTTTTGCTTTGGCTTGCTCATCTCCGCTGCGAAGCTGTTCAAGAAGCGCCGCCGTGTCGCCCGTTTCCGCCGTGTATACGGCATGCTCGGATGCCTCGCGGCCGGACAGCCAGTTCCATGAATCCCGCCAAAGCGCCTCATGCGGCACAATCGGCGTACTGAAGGCGGCAGGCGTGACCCATTCGGACTCCCGGTTGTCCCATGTCGGGGCTGCCGGCGTTTGCGTGCGCATGAATTCGAACTTCAGCATATAACGGTCGAGGCCGGCGGTGTTGGCGGTGGAACGGTGCCAAATGTCGTAATGGATGAGGGCGAATGTGCCTGCCGCTCCTTTGGCGGTCGCTTCGCCTTCGGCTTCGTCGGATTTGAACGTGCGCGATTCGTAGTATTGCGTGCCCGGCATGACGCCTGTCGGTCCGAGTTCTTGCGGCGTGTCCTGTGGGAAGTACATGATCATCGCCCACCACGGCCGGATGTTGCGTGTGCGGTTGTAGCCCCAGTAGCTGTCTTTATGCCAGCCGCCCGGTTTCGGCGAATTGTTATAGTGCCCGTGACGATGCGCATGGAGCATGTAGTCCGGACCGAGAACGCTTGTCAATGCGCCTTTCACAACCGGGTGATCGAACACTTTTTGCAGCTCGCGGACACGCGGCAGCAGGTTGTTGCCGGGATTGCCCTCTTTCTGATAGACGTGATTCAATTTTTCCAGCAGCTCATCGTGGAACGCTTTCGAGAAGTCGGTATTTAGAATAAGAAATCCTTCGGTGATGAAACGTCTCATTTGCTCGTCGGTCAATAAACGAAGCGTGTTTTCCATCTTAATTCCTCCAAACATGTTTTGGTTGGATGAAGCTGCTCATTGCTGAACTTACTTCTAATTATAGGGAGAGCGGAGGAAAGTGAAATGAAGGAAACTAACTATGATTTGCACAAAACTAATCTCTATTTTTGGGGTTAAGGTTGTCAAATACAACAAAAAGGTTATAATGCCATAAATTGGTCATAAAATGTCAACATACCTCACATGAGAGTAAAAAATAGCTGACATAAGTATTGACGCCTCTATAACGGACGGATTATAATAAGCTCAAGATAAACAAAACTTGAACAATGATCGTCGAAAGCACGGTGAATGTTCGGAATTAGGAGGAATTATCATGTCTGCACAACACGTATTGAACTTAATCAAGGAAAAAAGCATCGAGTGGGTAGATTTCCGTTTTGTCGATTTGCTGGGCAAAGCGCATCATATTTCCGTACCGGCTGTAGAAGTCGACGAGAGCACGTTCGTTAACGGGGTAGCATTCGACGGATCCTCGATTACAGGCTTCAAAGGTATTGAAGAATCCGACATGGTTATGATGCCGGACACCGAATCCGTATACGTAGACGCCTTCACGCAACATCCGACATTGATCGTTATGTGTAACATCTATACGCCGGACGGCGAACGCTACGACCGCGATCCGCGGGGCATCGCTCAAAAAGCGGAAGAATATATGCAACAAGCAGGCGTAGGTACGGCAGCTTACTTCGCTCCTGAATCCGAATTTTTCATCTTCGACGAAGTTCGTTACGAAACGGGCATCAACAAATCGTACTTCGAAGTCGATTCCGAAGAAGCGTTCTGGAACTCGGGACGTAAAGAAGAAGGCGGCAACCTCGGTTTCAAAGTCGGCCACAAAGGCGGCTATGTTCCGGTTGCTCCGACCGACACGCAGCAAGACATTCGCAGCGAAATGTGCCGCTTGATGATGGAAGCGGGCCTGCGCATCGAGCGTCATCACCACGAAGTGGCGACTGCCGGCCAAGGCGAAATCAACTTCCGTTTCGACACGCTGACGAAAACAGCCGACAACCTGATGAAATACAAATACATCATTCACAACGTAGCTCGCCAGTGGGGCAAAGTGGCAACCTTCATGCCGAAGCCGCTGTTCGGCGACAACGGTAGCGGAATGCACGTTCACTCCTCGATCTTCAACGGCGACGAGCCATTGTTCTACGAAAAAGGCGGTTACGCGAACCTGAGCGAATTGGCTTTGCACTACATCGGCGGTATTTTGTACCACGCTCCGGCCCTGATCGCGATCACGAACCCGAGCACGAACTCCTTCAAACGTCTGGTTCCAGGCTATGAAGCGCCGGTCAACCTCGTGTTCTCCAAAGGCAACCGTTCCGCAGCCGTTCGTATTCCGGTTGCAGCCGTAACGCCTAAAGGCTGCCGCATCGAGTTCCGTACGCCGGACTCCACGGCTAACCCGTACCTCGCGTTCGCTGCCATGCTGATGGCAGGACTTGACGGTATCAAGAAAAAAATCGATCCGCGCAATTTGGGCTACGGGCCGTTCGACAAGAACATCTATGAGCTGTCCCCAGCCGAGCTTTCCGAAATCCGCAGCGTGCCGGCAAGCCTTGACGAAGCGCTTGACGCCCTGCAAGCGGATAGCGAGTTCTTGACTGAAGGCGGCGTGTTCACACCTGACTTCATCAGCAATTATATCGATATTAAGCGTTCCGAAGCTAAAGCGGTATCGATCCGTATTCATCCGCACGAGTATTCGCTTTACTTTGACTGTTAATTGCGCCTCGCATCCAACGTTGTATGCGAACCTCCAGGCCTCCTGGAGGTTTTTTTTGAAAATCTCAGAGGATATGGCTTCGCTGATTGTTCCATTTACCGGTAAACGTGCGGCCTTTGGAGTTGCCGTAAGGCGTTTATCCTTGTTGAATACCGATCAGATAGGTTGTCTGTCACTTGTCCGCACGGATATTTCGACGCGAAACGGATTCTGTCATCAAAGGACGGCGAAGCCGGTTCCGGTTGGGAGGAGAAGCAGTTGATTAATTGGAGTGAAGCAGGTGCATTGCCGAATGAAGCAAGCGAGAATGCGGAGATTACCCCGCAGCTGGCAGCCAAAATCGTAGCCCGCCGTCACGAGCTTGGGTTGACGCAAGCGCAGCTTGCCGAACGCGCAGGCTTGAAGCAAGCCGCGATCGCAAGGCTGGAAAGAAGCGGTGTCATCCCGCGGATCGATACGCTCCAAACGGTGGCGAGGGCGATGGGCTTAAGGCTGGATCTTGTAACGGATGACCATTCGGCTGCTGCCATGTAACCCATGCAGGGCGGACGACGCTTAGCGTTGTCCGCTCTTTTTTGCGTCCAATCTCATATGTCTGTTCCCGTTTCAGCTCGACCGGCAAAGTGGCGTTTTTAAGGATATCAAGAAATGTTTATTTCTCGTTCGGAAGGTTTAAGCTATGATGGAATAGTGTCTTATAAGGAAGAAACAAGCTAACATCCGCGGAAATCAGAAAGGAAGGAAATCGATGGAACCAAGGCAGAAGATTGTAAAATTGGGTGTGATCGGGCTCGGAGGGCGCGGTAGAGGGCTTCTTTCGCTTCTTCTGGAGATGGAGGATGTGGAAATAACGGCTGTCTGCGATCTATATGAGGAGCGGCTGCAGTTGGGAATGGAGCTGGTCGCTCAATCGGGCCGGCCCGCAGCGGAAGCGTATGGAGATTATAAAAAGCTTCTCGCCCGCGAGGATCTGCAAGGCGTCATTATCGCGACGACGTGGATTACGCATGCCGAGATCGCTATTGCGGCTATGAAAGCGGGCAAATACGCCGGTATCGAAGTGGGCGGGGCGGCATCCTTGGAGGAATGCTGGGATCTGGTCCGCACTTCGGAGCAGACCGGAGTGCCTTGCATGCTGCTCGAGAACTGCTGTTACGGCCGCGAAGAGCTCGCGGTGATGAATATGGTGAAGCAAGGGCTGCTGGGCGAGCTGATCCACTGCCAGTGCGGCTACGAGCATGATTTGCGCGACGAAGTGGCGCTTGGCGAACAAAATAAGCATAACCGCTACCGCAATTATTTGCACCGCAATGGCGAGCTTTATCCGATACACGGACTGGGTCCAGTCTCGAAGACATTGAATATCAACAGGGGCAATAGACTCGTGTCCTTGACTTCGATGGCTTCGAAAGCCCGCGGGCTCAAGCAGTGGGCGGCGGAGCAATTCGGAGAGAACGATCCGCTCGCGAAGACGGAATTCGCCCAAGGCGATATCGTAACGACGATGATCAAGTGCGCAGGCGGCGAAACGATACATATTATTCACGACACGACCCTGCCTCGGCCATATTCGAGAGCGGGAAGAGTGCAGGGGACCAAAGGGCTCTGGATGGAAGACAACAACTCGGTTCATATCGAAGGCAGAAGTCCCGCGCATACGTGGGAGTCTTTCGATCCGTACCGCGAGGAGTACGAGCATCCGATCTGGAAAGAGTACTTGAATATGGGGGTTCGCGGCGGGCATGGCGGGATGGATTATTTGGTGCTCCGCTCCTTTGCGGAAAGCGTGATGAACGGGACGCAAACGCCGATAGACGTATACGATACGGCCGTATGGATGGCGATTACGGTATTGTCGGAGGAATCGGTCGCGCTCGGAAGCGCGCCGGTCAGCATACCGGATTTCACCAAAGGCAAATGGATCAGCCGGGAAGAGGCTCCCGTAAGCCGCTATTCGCTGGATGCGATCCGTGACGAGCTGTTTAACCGGTAAAATGCCGCCTTGTTGCGGCATCGCGGCGCAGTTTGTCTCGGCACCGGAAGATCCGGTTCGGCGAAGAGTGAATCTTCGCAAAGTTTTCTTTTGTTTAACGTGCCCGAAACAGGTATAATCATAGGTGGCTTTCGAAAAACTGTCGATCGACTCGGCAGTTTTTTGTTTGAGTGAAACGACTCCTAGGGGTATGGGAAAGGAAATTGCGCCAAAATGAAAAGTAAAGTTTTTATCGTCGTTATGCTTGTTATGCTTGCGATCGCCATGGTTTCTTATACGATTTCCATAGTCCGGAACTACGGGAAAACGAAGCCGCCCGGACAGGAAGCGTCTTCAACGGAGTATGCTTTGAATGATGCGGCCGGTACGGGGGCGGTTTGATTAAGAGGGAAGGTTTCGACGATCTCGTACATCGGTGTTTTGCCGAGATGGCTTACATACAGCACAACATCGGAAGCCTGCCAAGCGAGCGGGCTTTTTGGCGTTTCTATCGACGGTTCAATGTCACGCCGTTCGACCGTCCGCGAAAGCGCGATCGCGTCCTCTTGCCGTGCCAATTCGTCCCGTTCGAGCGGATCCGTTCCGGCATACCGGCGGGCGAGACTGATATGAGGCTTGTAGGCCTTCTCCTCGGCGGCATATCCGGCTTTGGCCAGGGAGATATCGACGGCTTGCTGAAGCTTATGCAGCGCGGACTTGTCTCCCTGCACGCCCGCCCATAAAATTTTCGGAGCGGCCGGAGGCCCGAATGCGCCGAGGCCTTCGAGCGAAAGCGGGAAGGGACGGACGGCTCGAGCCGCCTCGCGCAGCGCGTCCGTAAGCTTGGCGGCTTGCTGCGGCGGAGTGTCGCCCAGAAATTTTAGCGTAATGTGATAGTCGTCGCGGTGAACCCATTTCTGAAATGACAGCCGTGAGCGAAGCGCCTCGCATTTCTCCTGCAAAGCGCGTTTCGTCGTATCCGGTAGCGGCAGCGCGACGAATAAACGTAACATGTCCGGCATAGGAAAGCCTCCTTAAGTAGTTTGCTCCGCAAAGCGAAGTGCCTAGCCAAGCTAATCGTTCATGAGATTGATAGGAACAACAATGAGATAGTGTTGCCCTTGCGAATCGCGAATATTCGGCGGAATGCGAAAAAGCCGCCTATCGAGTCCTTGCGGATTCCTAGGCGGCTATGAATCGATGCTCGTTAAGTAGTTGCTTTTATTGCAGGATGACGCGGAAACATGCCGCCCCTTCGTTGCAAGTGACGTCTCGGATGAAATTCAATTGATTTCCGCAGACAAAGGTCCGGCCAGCTCGTTTAAATAGAACAGTTTGCCGGGGAGAGTCGGCATGAAGGTGGAAGGCAGCCACATATCCGGCCCGTGCCGAAGCGTCGTCCACAATGAAAGTCCCTGCCACTGCATGCCGCGGCCCAGCACGCCGTCGCAGCCGCCGATGATGCGGTCGGATCGGAGAAACAAACCCGGCCCGATCGTATTCGCGTAACAAGGTACCAGCGTCGTCCGGCTCTTGAAGCTCGTAATCGCGTTCTGCTCGACCGTCAGCGGATGCAGCTTCGCGCCGATGCGGCAAGCCTGCTCGCGCCACTGCGCTTCATTCTCGTATTCCTCGGCGAAATGCGGCTCCCAGAAGGCGATATGCAGCATTCGGCCGATGCCGAACACGGTGATCAGCTCCGCTCCCTCCGCTTGGAGCGCAGCGATTTTCTCCGAATAGGTCGGGAGATTGTCTTTGGTGGCAAAATTGCGCTGATTAGCGGGGACGGTAAGCGGTCCGAGCGGACCGTAAAACGCTTGTTCCATGGCATACTGGAACGAGCCGGGATTGTCGGACGGCAGCGTTCTTCCTTCGCTGTCGCTCCATTCGTCCATATTGAAGCCGTGCACATGGGAACAATCGACTTGCCATTGCTGCAGAAAATAAACCGCCCATTTGTACATGCCCATCGGCCCGGCAGGCAAAATGATCGCGAGCTTACGTCCCGCTTCCTTCGCGCCGCGGATTTGCAAAGCGATTTCGTGCCCCATCTTCATATCGAACTCCGGCACCAGCTCGCAGGCGACGGTCTCGAATCGGGGGTGCCAGAAAGACTGCCGCTCGCTTATCGTCTGGGGATCGTTTGCGCAGCAGGCATCGATTTTGCCCAAGTCCCAGCCTCGGGGATAAAATCCTTCCAGCATCGAACCGCCGACCGTTTGCATAAAATTCATCGACCAGTCACTCCTTCTATATAGGCTTTCGACTGCCTGCTAAGGCAGCAGCCGTTCTGTCGTCAATCTCGGCCATGCTTGGCACTGTTTGAATCCTTCGGCATAAGGCTTGCCGCATTGCAGGCCGCGGAACTTGGAGACGGTGCGCACGAAGTCGAGAAAATCGATGCCGTCATGCTCGCGAAGCCATTTGATCTGGCTTTGGTGACAATCGTTCATGCGAATTTTCAGGTCCATGAAGGCTGAAATGTCGACGTATTCGGTCGGCAGGAAGCCGACGCCGGCCAGCGTGTCCATATAAAAAATCGGCGGAACCTTGCCGTAAGAAGGAGAGCTTCCTTCCGCTTCATAATGAGGCACCGAAGCCGCAAAGCTGGCGTCGAATACGGCCTTCGACACTTCCATATGATCCTTCATGTAATCTTCCGGCGGATGCGTAATGATATAGTCGGGCTTCGTGTCGCGGATAACGCCGGCAAGCTTGCGGACGAGCTCGTCATGGTCGCATTTGACCGTCAGATCGGGGATATCGAGACTGATAACCGACGCCCCGATCAGCTTCCCTGCTTCCGCCGCTTCTTGTTTCCGAATCGCTCTCAATTGATCCGGCGGTATGACCGCATGGCCTTTATTGCCGTTCGCCACATGAACCATGGTCACATGATGGCCCTGGGAAGCAAGCTTCGCCAGCGTCCCGCCGCAGCCGATCTCCAGATCGTCGGGATGGCAGCCGACAGCCAGTACATTCATCTTGATCCCCTCCCAATCTTGTACCGGAATTCGCCGCCCGGCACGAATCAAATTTTATTTCCTGTCTTGTGAAGATTGTATTTCAAACCGCCCCGTTTTTCTTTATCATAGAATCCATATCCTTTATCATAACGTCCATGATTGATTCGATAGGAGGCCCGGTCGACGCGATGGCCATGATCCGTTTTCCCAAAACGAAGCTTGCCGAATATCTCACGGTGAAACAAATCGTCTCTTTGCATTATTTTGAATTTTCCAAGGATTTTATTTTTGACGGAGAGAAGCATAACTTCTGGGAGTTCGTTTACGTGGACAAGGGCGAAGTGCAAGTGATCGCGGACAAGGAGATTTATTTGCTGAAGCAAGGGGACATTATTTTTCATAAACCGAACGAGTACCACAACGTATGGGCCAACAAGAAGATCGCGCCGAACGTGATCATCATCTCCTTCGTTTGCCGTTCGCCAGGCATCCGCTTCTTCGAGAACAAAATTTTTTCGCTCAACGCCGACAATCAGCAGCTGCTCGTGCAGATGCTCAAGAACGGCTTTGCCGCTTTCTTCCCTCCGTTCGACGACCCGCGCAACCATACGCTGCGGAGACGGCCCGACGCTCCCGCGGCGGCGGAGCAGCTGCTGCGCATCCATCTGGAGCTGCTGCTCATCCGCTTGCTTGGATACGCCGGCAGTTCCGTCAGCAGCCATCGGCTATCGGGTGCCGCCAAGGAACAAAGCGACAACGACTGCGTGAAACAGATGTGCGCTTTCATGGAACAACACGTCTATCAAAATTTGAGCATCGAGCGGCTCTGCCAGGCGTTTACTATTAGCAGAAGCTACGCTTTTGCGATCTTCAAGGAGAAGACCGGCCAAAGCGTGATGCAGTATTTTCGTACGCTGAAGATCGATCGGGCGAAACGTTTGATCCGGGAGGAGCGGCACAATATCACGGAAATAGCGGAGCTTCTGCAATACAGCAGCGTCCACAGTTTTTCCAGGCAATTCAAATCCGTTGTCGACATGTCGCCCACCGAGTACGCAAGAACGGTCAAAGCCAAGATGTAACGGGAGCGCAGCTTGTCCGGATCGAAACGTTTTGGGAGCAGCTGTACATGCTTGTGTCACAGGTTGGCCGATTTTTGGACAAAAGAGACAAAATAACGCTTTAATCGCTTGAAGCGCCGCAGGAAACTTGCTATCATAGCGATATTACGTACAAGCGAAGGTGGTTTACGAATGACGAAACGGGCATACAATTTCAACGCGGGGCCGGCAGCGCTGCCGCTTGAAGTGTTACAGAAGGCGCAGCAGGAATTCGTCGATTTCAAAGGAATCGGCATGTCGATCATGGAAATTTCCCACCGCAGCAAAGAATACGAGCAAGTGAACGGCGAAACGCAGCAGCTGCTGCTTGAGCTGCTCGGCTTGCCGGCCGGTTATAAAGTGCTCTTCCTGCAAGGCGGAGCGAGCACGCAGTTCGCGATGATCCCGATGAATCTGCTTACGGCGGACAAGGTCGGCGCCTATGTGATGACCGGCAGCTGGGCGGAGAAGGCTTATCAAGAAGCTCAGCTGTTCGGGGAAGTCGTTATCGCCGCCAGCTCGAACGAAAGCGGTTTGCTGAACATCCCGGCGCTAAGCGACATCCGCGTGCCGGATAACGCGGCGTACCTGCATGTGACGTCAAACGAGACGATCGCGGGCACGCAATACCACGAGTTCCCGAATACAGGCGGCGTACCGCTGATCGGCGACATGTCGAGCGATATTTTGTCGCGTTCGTTCGATGCCTCCAAATTCTCGATGATTTATGCGGGCGCGCAAAAAAACCTCGGGCCTTCCGGCGTAACGGTCGTCATCGCGCGTGAAGACTACCTGAAGGATTCGCCTAAGCACGTGCCGACGATGATGCGCTACAGCACGCATCTGAAGAATGATTCGCTTTACAATACGCCGCCGGCGTATTCCGTATATATCGTCAATCTGGTGCTGAAATGGATTAAGGAGAACGGCGGCCTTTCCGTGATGGAGCAGCGCAACCTGGAAAAAACGGCGCTCGTGTACGACACGATCGACGGCAGCGGCGGCTTCTACGAGGGACTGGCTGCGAAGGACAGCCGCTCGATCATGAACATCACCTTCAAGCTGCAAAGCGAAGAGCTGGAGAAGGCGTTCATTAAAGAATCCGAAGCGAACGGCTTCGTCGGCTTGAAGGGCCACCGCAGCGTAGGCCATTTGCGCGCATCGACCTACAATGCCGTACCTTACGATAGCTGCAAGGCGCTCGCCGATTTCATGGCCGATTTCCAAAAGCGGAATGGGTAATGAGATTGGTAGAAGAATGACAAAAAGAGCAGCCGAATCCGGCTCAATGTCATTAAGTTAAGCTCAAGGACAAGACCGGGAATAAAAATGGAATCCGAAACGGCATGGGAAAAAAGCCCTGTGCCGTTTGTTTTTTTGGTGCAAGCAAGGAAAAAGCGTACAGCAAACAAAGCGGATGGAATATCCGCTTAAAAAAATGTTCATGTGAACCGAATTATGCTACTCTGTAGACGAAGTTAACAGCTGATTTCCAGCGGATTTTGCGCGTATTCTTCTGCCCCGGGATGGGTCGAATCGGCAAAATGTTTTTGCGAATCAGCGCTTCAACATTGGGCGGGGTTCATCGTCCCTTGAGCGCAGGAAATGTCTACAAACGTGAACGGCGACCGTGAAGTTGACTTGGTATTGGTGCCGTTTATCCATTTGGGAAATGACTACGTGCCGTCGTTGTTTGCCGTCGGCATTTTGCTGATCAGCTTGTTTGCCAGGCAGGTTGATCTTGACCTCGACTGCGTGCTGTACGGGGAAATCGCCTATGTCGGCTGGGATACGATGGAGATCGGCGGCGTCAATGTAGGGCCGAAGGCCGTATGGGCGCTGGGCCTTACCCTTCTGCTGGTCGTGTGCATCGTCGGGTTGTTTTATAAGCAGTTCAAGCTGTGTGCGTTCGACCCGGCGCTCGCTGCGGCTCTCGGCATACCGGTCCTCCTGTTCCATTACCTGCTGATGGGGCTCGTTTCGATAACGACCGTCGCATCGTTCGAAAGCGTCGGCGTGCTGGTCGTCCCTGCTGCGACGGCTTACCTGCTTACGGATAAGCTCGGCAGATGATCGCGTACAGCATGGTCATCGGCGTTATTTGCTCGACGGCCGGCTATTATGCCGCCGTGCTGCTGGACGCTTCGATCGCAGGCTGCATGATTTCGGTAGCCGGCGCGCTGTTCGTGCTAGCCTTCTTGTTCTCGCCGACCCAAGGCGTCGTCTGGAAGAAAAGACGCCAGCGCCGCAGCGCGCTTGCAGAAGCGGCGGCAATTTAGGCGGCGACGCCGAATAGCGCCTTCACAGTCAGCGGTCGGCTGATTGCGGAGGCGCTTTTTCGTGCAAAGACATTCATTTCCTTGCTCCGGATGTGCTATAGTACAATAGCAGCGAACCTGGATTGCGATGGCGCTTGAGCAAGGCACGGAATACTGTTCTATAAATGAAAGCGCTATCATTATATGAGGGGGATACGCATATGATTACCATTCTTATTGTTGATGATAATCCATCAGATCGAATGGGTATACTTGGTTTGATTGACTGGTCTTCTCTCCAAATCGAAGTGGTTGGGCTTGCTGTTAACGGGTTGGATGGCTACAGACAAGCTGTTGAGAGAAAGCCTGATTTTGTCCTGACGGATGTCTCGATGCCTGTTCTGGATGGAATTAAGATGACGCAGAAGATTAAAGCTGAGCTGCCGGAAACAAAGTTTATTTTTATGAGCTGTTTCGACGACTATGAATATTTAAAAGGCGCGATTGATCTGGAGGTTTATGGCTATATTTTAAAGCCGATCGATTTGCAGGAGTTAACCCAAACCATTGAAAAGGTAAAACATATAAAGCTGATGGAAGCCGAGAAGGAGCAAAACGAACAAAGGCTGAGACAACAGCTTCAAGAAAGCATGCCCCTTCTTCAGGATCAATTAATCCGGGATCTGTTATATGGCAAATTAGAGGATGAACAGGATATAAGGGATCGTATGAAATATCTGGGTATGGATTTTGCGAATAAATATGTTGCGGTGCTCTTTTTGCAACTTGATAATTTTGATGTTTTATATACGGAACTTTCCATAGAAGACAGACAAATGATGATTTACAGTATACAGAAGTGTGTGGAAGAAACGGTTCTACAGGACATTCAGGGCTACGTGACCAATCAACAGCATAACAGTCTGGCGATCATTCTTATGATGCAGGATGCAAACCGTGAGGAAATGCTTACTACCATAATCGATTCAGCCAACAGATGCAAAGAAGCGGTTAATCAAAAAGGCTTGCATATCACGATCGGCATCACAGAGTTTTCCAGCAGCCTGAAGATGCTGCCTGACTTATTCCAAACGGCAGAATATGCGGTAAAATCAAAGTTTTTTGGCAGTGGCAACCGCATTATTATGGCATCAGAAGTAAAGGAGCCCGATACCGGGTTTCAATACAATATACTGGAAATCAAACGGAGTATGGAACGGCTTGTTGAAAGTGGAGAGGAAGAGGGAGTTGCTGCGTTTCTGGATGATTATTATAACACAGCGGTGTTATATCCCGAGACGTATGTAAAAAGCCTGGCATTTTCGATTATCAATGTGGTACAAACGATTTTGATCGAGCGAAATGAAAGCTATGAGAGCGTTTTCGGGTATGATCTGGATGTCTGGAATAAGCTGCAACGGTTTGAAACCATGATGGATATCAAAGGTTGGTTGTTTAGCATGATTAACACCGTCAGAACATTTCTCAACAAAGCGGCAAATGGACGCTACCAGAAGGTAGTGGAGGAAATTAAAGCGATTATCGATAAAGGATACACGGAGATCGACAATGTGAGTCAAATCGTCAGCTCACTCTATATTAGCGCAAGCCATGCCAACTTCATCTTCAAAAGTCAAACCGGGCAAACGATCTTCGATTATTTGATTATGCGAAGAATGGAAGCTGCTAAAGGGATGCTGTTGAATCCCGAGATGAAAATTTATGAGATTGCCGAGAAGTCGGGGTATAAAACGAACTCTTATTTTGCATCTGTATTTAAAGAATATACCGGATTATCACCTAAGCAGTTCAGGGATCGGCACTTATGATAACAAAGCTGATTCGATCGTTTTTACCGACTTCCACGCTGAAAAGCAGAATTTTCAAAAATCTGATTGTATTCACCATGCTTCCCTTTGTGCTGATTGCCGTCATCATTTGTATAAATACGTATCAAGATATTACGAAAAAATATACAGATCATGTGAGAGAGCGTATCAATGAAAGCAGCAACTTCATCAATGAAACACTGGGCAAGTATATTGATAAAAGCAGCTCGATTATTACCAATCAGTATCTGATTACTCATCTTCAAAAAGATTACGGCGATGATCTGGAGCAGATGATCTATTTCATGGACAATATAAACGCGATGATCAGTGAGCCCTTTAGCAGTCATATCAAGAGTCCGTACATCATTCATACTTCCAACCAGTCGTTATATGAAGGCAAGTTTGTCCATGTTACGGAAGGAACAAGCACGAATGAATGGCTCGTCAAAGCCGCGAGCGCACCAGCCACAGAAATTTTGTGGGAGCAACAGCTGACGCTGAAAAACTCGCAAAGGTATGTCACCTTTTATCGTAACATAGTAGACTTTAATATTTCTGTTGGTATTCTGGAAGTGAATATCCCCTATACGGTATTGGAAGCCATCATAAACAATAGCGGGTTTCAGGAGAAAGCATTGATATTTTTAGTGAACGATCAAGGGGATGTCTTGCAATTTACCAACTATTCCAAGGTAATGGTAAACAACGTCCATGACATTACACCTGAACATTTTGTGATGCAAAGCGAAACATTAAAAAACGGGCATACCTTAACCGTAGCTCTCCCCAGAAAAGAAATATATAAGCTAACCTTGACGACCCTGTTGCTATTATCGGTGTTTTTTTTCGTGTATGTAGCGCTTATGCTGCTTGCTTCCCATTTCACCTCCCGGAAAATTACGCAAAGTTTGCAAAGCTTTATTACCCAGATCAAGCAGAAGGACAACCTCCTGCTGAATGAAGATTTGATCGAGATCGAAGGGGATGACGAGGTTGCGATCATCAAACAGAAATTTAAAACCCTCATAAGCAGAATGAATGAGATCTACCAGCATAACAATGCACTGGAAATCGAGCTGCTGCAATCGCGAATCAACCCGCATCTTCTCTATAATTCTTTGTCTGTCATTAAATGGACGGCATCCTGGAACAAAGATCAGAAAACGATTGATATCGTCAATGCCTTAACCAAATATTACAGGACGGCTTTAAATAAAGGGAATCAAATCATTCAAATAAGCGCCGAGCTGGAAATGATCAAGGAATATGTGAAGATTAACGTTCATTCGCATTCTTGCGATTATCGTCTGGAGGTTGAGCTTGAGGAAGGAATAGCCGAGTATTATACGTTTAAGCATTTGCTTCAACCGATTGTAGAAAATGCCATCCTGCATGGACTCAACGGGAAGGAAGAGGACGCAAGAATTACGATTAAGGGATATTGGAAGCAAACGGATATTGTATTCGAGGTTAGCGATAATGGGCGAGGAATGGAGCAGGAAACGATTGTGAATTTGATGAACGATACGTATTCGGCATCGGCAAGCTTTGGCGGGTACGGAATGAGGAATGTAAGGAGACGGCTGCAAGCTTATTATGGCAATAGTTATATCATCCAGATTCAGAGCGGAATTGGCGAAGGGACGAAGGTTTTGGTTCCAATAGCGGCTCTGAATGAACAAGAATTGACGGATCGCAAGAAGAGCGGGACGGCTTCGTTGTGACGAACCTAACCTGCCATGATGCGCCACTGCAACTACGTTGCAGTGGTTTTTTCAGTTTTCAAGCAAATAGTGATAGTTTTCATGAGATTGTTGTCTGGAAACGGTTCCGGCAATTCCATACAATCAGAGTGTGCCGCAAGATACAAGTACACAAGCAAGTACAACAAAGAGAAGGGAGACCTACTTATCGTTATCGACAAAATTATTCGGTACAGGTTTTTATACCTGCTCATTTCGGGGGCATTTATCTGGACAGTTATTTTTTGCTACCTGCCCATGATCGGGATTATCATGTCGTTCCAGGATTTTAACATTTTCAAGGGTTTTTGGGGAAGTCCATTCGTCGGGTTGGAGCATTTTGTGACGATTTTCACGGATCCGATGTTTTTGAAAGCGATTGGCAATACGCTTTGGTACAGCTCGCTTATTCTCGTTCTCGGTTTTCCCCTGCCGATTATACTCGCGTTAATGTTTAACGAGCTGAGAGGGAAATATTTCAAAAGGGTCGTGCAAACGATCAGTTATTTGCCTTATTTTTTGTCCTGGATTTCGGTAGTTGCCCTGTTCTACAGCTTTTTCGAAATGAGCGGTCCCTTTAATGATTTGAAGGTTTACCTCTTCGGAGAGGGAACGGAACGGACGAATATTCTCATGGACCCCGACAACTTTGCAGGTATTCTCTTCGGATCGCATCTCTGGAAAAATGTTGGCTGGTCGTCTGTCATCTTCCTTGCAGCTATTGCCGGAATCGATTCTCAGCTTTACGAGGCGGCCGTAGTGGATGGAGCCAGCAGATGGAAGCAGATTGTTCATATCACGTTACCTGGAATAATGCCAACGGCGATGATTATTTTTATTCTCAATTCCGGCGGCCTCGTTACGGCGAATTTTGAACAGGTTTTCGGATTCCAAAATCTTTACACCGTAGAGCAAACGCAGGTTGTCAATACGTTGGTTTACAAACTGGGTGTGCAGCAAGGGAATTATTCGTTGGCTACAGCTTTTGGCTTGGCGCAAGGCATCGTCTCTTTCCTTATTGTCTATATCGTGAACCGGGTATCCAGGAAAGTAAGCAGTGTTAGTATTTGGTAAAGGAGCAGGATCGTGAGACAGAGCGTAGGCGTTCGAATGTTCAATGTTTATAATATCATGTTCATGATCTTCTTAAGTGTGATTACGATCTATCCCTATTTGAACCAGCTTGCCGTTTCTTTGAATGATGGGGAGGACACGATATTCGGCGGTATTACGTTATTTCCAAGAGTATTCACCTGGGAAAATTATCGTACGGTTTTTACGAATGCGGGTTTTCTTGATTCCTTGATGATTTCTTTTCTCCGAGTCGTCTCGGGAACAGCTTTAGGGATTCTGTTAATAACAGGCGCGGCTTATGCCTTGACGAAAAAAGATCTTCCTGGCAGGAATTTCCTGATTAACTTTCTGATTATCCCGACCTTCATTTCTGGAGGGTTGATCCCAACGTATATGTTGTACCGGTATTTGTATTTGATGAATAATTTTCTTGTTTATGTGATTCCGATGGCTTTTGTTTTTTACTATATGATCATCGTTCGCACCTATTTTCAGTCGATACCGAAAAGCCTGGAAGAGTCAGCGTTAATCGATGGCGCCAATGAAATGCAGATTATGTTTAAAATTATGATTCCGCTTTCAATGCCGGTTATGGCGACGGTGACGTTATGGCTGGCTGTGGCGCACTGGAATGACTGGACGACCTCGCTTTATTTTATAACGAAAAAAAATCTCTACACGCTGCAATTTATTATGTACAAGGTGGTCAAGGAAGCGGAGCTTGTGAATGAAATGGCAAAGGCAAGTGCAATGTCCGGAGGCGGCGCGCAGTCCTTTAAGGTTACCGCAGAATCCGTGAAGGCTGCCACCCTTATTGTGGCAACGCTTCCTATCGTCTTGCTCTATCCCTTTCTGCAGAAATATTTTATCCAAGGTATCATGATTGGCGCCGTTAAAGAGTAGGTTGCGCTGGATATAACACCTCAAGGTGTTTATCATATTTCAGGGCGTGTCTGAATGCTCCGAGGGGAACAGATTTTGCCGAATTTTCGTTCCATGCAAGGCGCGTTTGTGAAGGCGTACCGGGGGTACGTCGAGCAAACGGAACGAAGCAGGGGGCGAAAAGGCGGTGAAAGATGACCCCGAGTGAGTGTTCAGACACGCCCTCAATAAAGGAAATGGAAAGGGGAAGGGGTTCAATGGGTTCTATGAAACGAAGCTTTGCCAAACCGGTTGGTCTGTTTCTTGCTGTCGCCATGATGGGCAGTCTGTTTGCAGGCTGTACGTCAGATGGAAGCAAAAAGGAGGGGTCGCCGTCACCATCAGGTTCATCAACAAGCCCACAAGCATCTGCGCCTGCGGGGTATACGCCTACGAAGGAGCTTCAGCTTACCATCTGGAATACGCAAGGGACGGATGTGCAGGCGGTCGAGAAACCGAAGGAGGATATTCCCGGCGACTGGCTTGCCGCAAAAACAAAGGTGAAAATCAAAGAGTTTTACGGAAATGGCGGGCAGCAGTGGGAACCGAAGCTGACGGCGCTTGTGGCCGGCGGCAATTTGCCGAACCTCGTGCTCACCCAGTCCAAACAAGGACCGGCTCATCATGCCAAGCTGCATGAAGGCAATTTGAACTGGGAGCTGACGCCGGAGATGCTCCAGAAATACGCTCCCGACGTATGGAAGTCGGTTCCGAAATATATTTGGGATTCGATCAAGATAGACGGCAAAATATATGGTGTTCCTTTCAATCTGACAGTGGATAAAGAGATAGATGCGACATTAAGCGATAAATTTGTGGATTCATTCTCGTCGCCGAAAGAGCGCTTGACTTGGTCGGGCAACGGAAGCAGTGGCATGGCCATCAGAGATGATATTCTGAAAAAGCTTGTACCAACGGCAAAGGATTATTCGGAAATTATGAGTCTGATCAAAGCGAATAATGCGCCGATCGGAGACAAGATGATCTTGCCGATCAAATCAACGGCAGAGTACAAGAAGCTGATGTATGACATCCGGGATATGGGGCTTAAAGAAGGGAACAAGCCGGTCTATTCCTTCGGATACGACGGCGGCGATAACTGGTTGGCTCTGTCTGTGCTCGGAGCGGAAATGTTAGGGTATAAAGGCGAGTATTACTATTCGGGGTTTATGAATATCCCGAAGAAGAAGATGGAATTCGGTTATGAGAACCCTGTCATCAAGCAAGCAGGGAGCATCAATAACCAGATGATTAACGATAAGGTCATTGATCCGGAGTCACTGGTGCATAACTCGGAAAAGTTTAAAGAGAAGGTCATGACCGGTCAATATGCGATTATTGTCCCGGCCTGGGTAGGCGGGATTGATAAGGTGAACCAAGAGTTGGAGAAATCCGGGAAAACCTATCATTATGTTCCTTTCTTTACGCAGGTTCCACAGCTTCCGGAATTTCCGGCGTTTAAGGAAGGACCGCCTACGTTCAATGAAACGTTATCGTTATTGAAAACGTTGAAGGAAGATGAAGTCCCGCAGGTGCTGAATTGGATCAACACGCAGTTCACCAAGGAATGGGAAGAGATCAGGTTCTGGGGGACCAAGGAAGCGGCGTTATATACGAAGAACGCCGATGGCACACGGACGTTCAAAGATGAGAACATGCAAAAGCTTTTGGTCGATGGGGATTTGAAGGCGATGGATTGGCGGGACGCGAAAGGCCTGAATTTCAACAATAAGCCTTACTCCGGCGGCACGACAGGTTTCTGGACAGGCATTGTGCATTGGGGGAACTCGGCAAGCGATTATTCTCCGGCGTACCTGAATAACAAAATCAGTTATCAAACATTGTCAAGAGCGATGAGAATTTCTTCAAGCAGCGAGTGGACCAAAGGCTTCGTCTCCGTTCCTAATATCCAGATATGGTCGGCTGAATATGCCAACATTCCGGAAGTGAAGAAGTTTTGGTCGTCGCGCGCATCCTGGGATGATCCGTTCAAGGTTACGCTGACAGCCAAAAATGAAGAAGAGTTCAATAAGAAATGGGATGCGGCGCTAGACAATGCACGGAAAGTCGTAGATATCGATAAAATGCTGGAGGAGCAGACGAAAGTTGCCTTGCCTTTGCTAGAGAAGCGTGCTGCCAAGTAGTGGATAATGGTTCTCAGGAAAGATCGTATTGATCTTTCCTGTTGATTTTCTTAACCCGAGTACAATACGAAATGGGCGGAGGCATAGTAGAAATGAAAAAAATGGTTGCCGCTTTTTTGATGATTGCCTTGCTGCTTTCCTGTATAAGTCCAGGCCTTGCTTTTGCCGCAGGAGAGCCTGTAAGCCTTTCAAACAAAACCAAAACAACCGTTGCGGGATATAATTATGCGCGTTCCAGCGGCGGAATTGTACAAGAAGCTCAATATCTTAGCTTTCGGACCAATCAGTGGGTGGAATATGACGTCGTAGCGCCGACAGCCGGGAATTACAATTTGTTCATGACCGTAGGGATGCCGAGCGACAAGGAGGTTACTGTGCTTGTAAACGGTACCGTTTCGAGTAACGTATACCTTCAGGCAACCGGAAATTATACGCCTACCCAAACAAGATTTGCGGTGACGATGGCACTGAATGCGGGGAACAATACCGTTCGTATTACCAACGTGGTTGGCGGCTATTATCTCGAATCGGTCAGCTTTGCCGCCGACAAGCCGATCACCCTTTCCAATGAAGCCACAACTACCGCCCCGGCCTACCGCTACTCGGATGCCAGCGGCACCATCGTACAAGAAGCCCAATATCTTAGCTTTCAGGGCGGCCAATGGGTCGAGTATGACGTCATAGCGCCAGCAGCCGGCACGTACAATTTGAGGATGAAAGCAGGGTTCCCGTCAGGTCCTGCAAGAAAAGTAACGGTACAGGTGAACGATACCGATCGTTTCGAGAATATTATGCTTGAGCCAAATGGAACTTACGTGCCTGCAGCGGATCGAGTGGTGGCAACCTTGCAACTCAAAGCGGGGCGGAATACCGTCCGTATTGCCAACATGGGCAGCGCCTTTTACTTCGAATCGGTAGGCTTTGAGCCTGTTGATAGCATCACCCTTTCGAATGTTACCAAAACGACTGTTGCGGGATATAAGTACACGCGTTCCAGTGGTGGAATCTCACAAGAAGCCCAATATCTTAACTTCCAGACCGGCCAATGGGTGGAGTACGACGTGATGGCGCCAGCAGATGGAGCTTACAAATTGTTCATGACAGCAGGTGTGCCAAATGCCGAAGGAACCAAAGAAGTCACTGTACTTGTAAACGGTACCAATAGTTATAGCGGATTTCTTGAGCCAACAGGGGGGTATCAGACTACAGCGTCGAGACTTGTCGCAACGACGTTGCTGAAGAAAGGAATCAATACCATTCGCATGACGAATGTGATTGGCGGCTATTATTTTGAATCCGTAAGCTTTGAGCCTGTTGAGCTAATCAACCTTTCCACCAATGCCAAAACCACCGTTGCAGGATATAAGTACGCGCGTTCCAGCGGAGGAATCGTACAAGAAGCCCAATATCTTAGCTTTCGGACCAATCAGTGGGTGGAATATGATGTCGTAGCTCCGACAGCCGGGAAGTACAATTTGCTCATGAAAGTAGGGATGCCAGGTGACAAAGAGGTTGCTGTACTTGTAAACGGTACCACTTCATATAGCGGGCACCTTCAGTCAACCGGAGATTACTTTTCTACAATGACGAGATTTGCGGTAACGATGGAACTGAATGCGGGGATCAATACCATTCGGATTACCAACGTGGTTGGCGGCTATTATCTCGAATCGGTCAGCTTTGTTGCAGACAAGACGATTCCCCTTTCCAATGAAGCCATAACCACCGCTCCGGCAAATCATTACTCCGATTCCAGCGGCGGAATCGTCCAAGAAGCCCAATATCTTAGCTTTCAGGGCGGCCAGTGGGTGGAGTATGACGTCATAGCGCCGGCGGACGGAACGTACAATCTGCTCATGAAAGCAGGGATGCCAGGTTCCGCAAGAAAAGTAACCGTACTGGTGAATGATGCCGATCATTATGAGGGTACGCTTGAGCCAACGGGGGATTACTTTTCTACAATGACAAGACTTGCGGCAACCATGCAACTCAAAGCAGGAAGAAACACCATTCGCATAACCAACGTGATTGGCGGCTATTACTTTGAAACGGTAAGTTTTGAGCCTGTTGAACTCATCAATCTTTCCAATGAAGTGACAACTACCGCCCCGGCAAATCAGTACTCGGATTCCAGCGGCGGAATCGCACAAGAAGCCCAATATCTTAGCTTCCAGACCGGCCAGTGGGTGGAGTACGACGTGATGGTGCCAACGGATGGAAATTACAAATTGTTCATGACAGTAGGTATGCCAAATGCCGAAGGAACGAAAGAAGTCACTGTACTTGTAAACGGTACCAATAGTTATAGCGGATTTCTTGAGCCAACAGGGGATTATCTGACTACAGCGCCGAGACTTGCCGCAACGACGCTGCTGAGGAAGGGTAAAAATACCATTCGCATAACCAACGTGATTGGCGGCTATTCCTTCGAATCGGTAAGCTTTGAGCCTGCTGAGAACCCTGTATACATGAACTTGTATGTCAGTGATAACGGGAATGATACAAATGCGGGCGAGCAGAGCAGTCCTTTTAAAACCTTATCACGCGCCAAGCAGGAAGCAGCTGCATTAAGCAATGCGATGACAGGCGATATTGTCGTTAACATCATGCCTGGTTATTATCAGCTTAGTGAAACGGAACGGTTCGACGAGACGCATAGCGGCAAAAACGGTTTTAACATCGTGTATCGCGGTGTAACTAAAGATTCACCGCCGCTCATTAGCGGAGGTAAGAAGGTAACGGATTGGGAGCAGGTAGATGGTTCCATCTGGAGAGCTAGCCTCGATCAAGAGGAAACGGTAAGAAATTTATATATAGACGGGTTTCCGGCGGTGCGTGCAAGAAGTAAATACACCTATACGTACAACGAGGATTATAAAGTGGCAGGCAGCGCAAATGAAAACGATGGATTTACGACATCTGCCATCAACTTTCCCAAAAATGTAACCCATGCGAACGATATTGAGCTGGTTTGGGATCTGGAATGGGCATCGCAGCGAACGCTTGTCGAGGATATGGCAGTGGAAGGCGATCAGGTCCATTTTATCATGAAGCAGCCTTATTGGTCGGGCAAAAATACACCTGGTACGCATGTTACTACCGTTTCTCGCGGAAAACATTTCTACATTGAAAATGCAAAGGAACTTTTAGATGAGCCGGGTGAGTTTTACTACTCCAAGGATGAAAAGTATATTTATTACTATCCTTACACGGAGCAGAATTTGAATGGCAGTGACATTTTTGTAGGCGACTTGGAGTTCATGTTCCGAATTGAAGGCAGCAGTGCCGCCAATAAAGTTTCCAATCTTGTCTTTGATAATCTTGATATTCGCTATGGTGCCTGGAATGAAGTAAGTACCACAGGGCTAATTCAAGTTCAGGCTGATGCTATTCAGAATATTAACGACAAATCGTCCTTGTTATCAAACTTGATGATGCCTGCGCAGTTTGCTGTGAATAAGGCAACGAATATAAAAATTTTGAACAGCAGCTTTTCCAACCTCGGCTCTGCGGCAATCAGTATGGTAGATGCGGTAAATAACTCTAAAATTGAAGGCAATGTCATCAGAGATGTCAGCGGAAGCGGCATCATCATTGGAACATGGGAACATCAAAATGTGAAGCCGGGAATGGAAACGGTTAAAAACGTGACGATTAAAAATAATGTCATCCGGCGCGCAGCAAACGAATATCGCGGCACGGTAGGGATCAGTGACTATTATGAATATGGCATTAGTATTACGCACAACAGTATTATGGAAATGCCATACACCGGCGTAAGCGTTGGTTGGGGCTGGGGCGCTTATGATTCGAGGACAGCCGGGAACATCAATGTGTCGTATAACTATTTTGAGGATGCCGTGCATTCCTTGAAAGATGGCGCGCATCTGTACACATTGGGGTCCAATCCGGGAAGCGTGATTTCCAATAACTACTTCAAGAAAAGTGGGCCGGGCGCCATGCCATTCGGCGGTGTGTATACTGACTCGGGCAGCGGATATTTCAACATACAAAGCAATGTGTTTCAAGATACGCCAACGATGTGGTTTGTAGGTCTGAATAATACACATGATTTAGTTGCGGATAACAACTATGTAGAAGTAGCAAAGAATATCGTGCTTCGATCGCCTACAAATAAGCTCACGAACACCCACGTAATCAGCAATGGCGAATGGCCTGGGGAAGCGGTAGCCATCATGCAAAATGCCGGCGTGGAAGCGCCATACCAAAACCTGCTTGCTAAAGCGGAGTATCCTTCCTGGATGAGAAGCGTAACGAAAACCGTCCCCAAGCAAGCCTTCAAAAGCAAATACAGTGGAAATACGTGGATGGAAGCAGAGGATTTTATGGAAGGCGGCCAAAATGTCGGCTACTATAAGATCGTCGAGAAGCCTTTTAATAACACCTACAGACCTGACGGCGTTCCGCTTATTGCAAGTCTTCCTCTGGGCAACGGATATGTCGTACACGAAGATTTCGCGGGCGAGTGGCTGAAATACGAGCTAGAAATCGCTCAGGATGGTCTGTATGATTTGGACATTAAGGCATCGCACGCATGGCCGGCTGGTTCTCCTCAACCGGGCGTGAAGGTGTATATTGACGATGTTGAGGTGCTTGCGGCGCCGATTCCGTATGCACAAGATTGGTTTGCGCTTACACGTTATACGTTAGGAAAGGTTAACCTTACTGCAGGTAAGCATACAGCCAAAATAGAGTTTGTAAATAACGGCTTCTATTTTGATGCGTTCCGATTCATTGAAGAGAACGGAGTGGAAATACCTCAAGACGATCCTGATTTTGATGATGGGATTATTCCTGTAACGGGAGTAACGCTCGATAAAACGTCCGAAGTGTTGAATATCGGTGATTCTACTACGATTACAGCTACCGTGAGTCCTAACAATGCCATAAACAAGACAGTGACATTTGCCTCAAGCGACAGCTCGATCGTATCGGTAACCAATACGGTGTATCATGCCGTAGACGGTACGACTACTGTGACGATTAAGGCGAACGGCATCGGGACGGCAACCATCACGGCAACGACGCTGGAGGGATTGAAAACGGCTGTCAGCACGGTGCAAGTGCAGGACCCGGATGCCGTCATGGTTAAATTGGTTGACAGTAATGGCAATCCGTTGAGCGGAGGAACGGTCAAGTATTATGATGGCGGATGGAAAAATGTCGGGGTAACCGATGCTGCCGGCTTCATAAGTATGAGTTTGCCCGATAAAACGTACACGTTCAGCGTATCTTACTTAGGAACTTATAAGGAAATCACACAGAATACAGGTGTTAATGCGACGGTGGTGTTCCAGACCGTCAACACGACAGTCCAGCTTAAGGACAGCTTAGGGAATCCGCTCGACGGCGGAATCGTGAAGTATTATGCCGCCGGATGGAAAGAATTCGGGACGACGGCCGAAGGAACGGCAAGCAAGGAACTGTTGCCGGGCAACTATACGTTTAGCACGTCTTATCTCGGAACCTATAAGGAAATCGTGCAGAACACGAGCTCGGATGCGACAGTAGTGTTCCAGACCGTCAACACGACAGTCCAGTTGAAGGACAGCTTGGAGAATCCACTCGACGGCGGAATCGTGAAGTATTATGCCTCCGGATGGAAAGAATTCGGGACGACGGCTGAAGGAACGGCAAGCAAGGAGTTGCTGCCAGGCAACTACACGTTTAGCACGTCTTATCTCGGGACCTACAAGGAAATCGTGCAGAACACGGGCTCGGATGCGACGGTAGTGTTCCAGACCGTCAACACGGCAGTCCAGTTGAAGGACAGCTTGGGGAATCCGCTCGACGGCGGAATCGTGAAGTATTATGCCGCCGGATGGAAAGACTTCGGGACGACGGCTGGAGGAACGGCAAACAAGGAACTGCTGCCGGGCAACTACACGTTTAGCACGTCTTATCTCGGAACCTATAAGGAAATCGTACAGAACACGGGCTCGGATGCAACGGTTGTATTCCAGACGTCGCAATAACGTAGTCGAACAACTGCCTCTGGAATGCCAGCGAGTCTTTATACCGGTCCGGCCGTGATGATGGCGGGTTTCGCCAAAACTACCTCGATGCTCTCTGGCCAGCGCTATCGCCTTGCAGCAGCTTTGGAACGCAGGAAGCTAAGAAGATTTAGAAGACAAAGTAAAAGCCAACCTCGATACTCGGGTTGGCTTTCTTTGATTATGGACAAAACCGATACGGTCATCGCCGCATCGGTCTGCTGCCGCTGCTTATTACTTCAAGAAAGAACTACGATTTCTACAACGTCTTTCTTCCGTTCATCTTCCTCGGCAATCAGCCGAACTGTACGCATGTTTTGATCGTAACCCCAGCCTTCTCCCTCGACGCCGCAAGAGGCATCGTCCTGATTACTCTTCTCCGCTCGTTCCGGCAGCTTCGCCCCGTTGATTTCCACGCTGACGGGCTTCCTATCCGAATGGATCAGGATGTCGTAGCTGCGTTTCGCCGGCATTCCCTCGTACATTCCGGTTCGCGGACTTATTCGCAGGACGACGGCATTCTGTTGTTGTCGGCATTCGATACGCGTCTCGGCAACGTTCCCCTCCTCATACAGAAAAGTCGTCCCGTCGTCCTCATACAGCGTAAAGTTGCTGTCGCCATGCGGGTAAACATGCACCCCTATACGTTCAACGGACTTCTCTCCAACGTAGTCCATTTCGGGCCATTCGGGGATGATCGCTCCGGCGCGAACGAACAAAGCACCTCCCGCATAAGCGGGAATGTTGCAGGCGACGGTTTGCGGGCCCGTGTACCGCTCCTTCGTCCAATAATCGATCCACTCGCCTTCCGGCAAATAGACTTGGTCCGTAAAAGCGGCGACGAGGAAGGAATCGCCGAACATATACTGTTCGAGCAGGTCGTCAGACTTCGGATCGTTCGGATACGCGAGCGGCATAGCACGGACAATCGGCATTCCCGTACGAGCGGCAACATGCGCTGCGGAATAAATGTACGGCAGAAGGCGATACCGCAACTTCGCGTACATCTTGAACATAGCCAGCATCTTCTTATCCAGCAACCACGGATGGCGCCAGTAGGCCCAGCTATTCACCTGCGACCATGGCTGCAAAAACCCGAAGTGGAGACCGGCCGGAGTAAACACCTCCATATCGCAGCTTGTATTGGCATGTCCGGACAACCCGTGATTCAGCAGCGATACGAGCGGCTTCGGCCCTCCGCCGGTGTCCCCTGCCCAAGTGGCCGCATATTGCTGGATGCCTGCAAATCCGCCTGCCGTATAAATCATCGGTCTGCGTCCCGTCTGCTCCTTAAAGCCGTGATGCATCTGCTTAGCGAGCAAAATCGGATACAGATTGTGCATTTCTTCGTCGATCATTCCATTGCCCCAAAGCCGGTCGGGGTGGTCGAGAACTTGCTGGGCGCCGTCCAGCTTGAACGCGGAAACGCCCTGCCTCACAAACTTGCTTAAATGCGTGTACCACGCCTCGTCGCGCTTCGTGACCCTATCCATATAGATGGGGTGCTGTAGCTTCGTATCTTGTTCATAATCGTCCGGATGCGCTCCTTGGAAGCCGTCTCCCTCCCCGCTCAAGCCGCCATCGACATTTTCTTTCTCCCGGATTAGCTGCTCTTCATGCAAACTCATGTCGTAGTCGGCGCATAGCCACAAACTCATTTTAAAGCCGAGTCGTTCCAATGCGCCGAAGAAAGTGGCAGGTCCGCCGTCCGGCATCCACTGCGGAATCGCAAACCTCTCCGGATGCCAGTTCTTATTCACCGAATAATCGTAATGTTTTTCCATCCAGCCCGGTTCCAGTCCGATCAAGTCGCAAGGGATGCCTTCACGGCGAAAGTTCAGCGCATCGTCGATCATCTCTCTCGCATTGGCCTGTTCATTGCACACGAAAGTAAGGCCGTATGCCCAGATCGGGAGAACCTGCGGCTTGCCGGCGACGGACGTGTAGCTTTGAAGCAGATCGGCAAGCGTTTCCCCCGCGAACAAGAAATAGTCCAGTTCGCCGCGGCCGCCCCAAAATCGCAGCCGATCATTCACCGCGCTGCCGACATCTACGGCGTGTCGCCATGTCGTGTTAATAAGGAGCCCCCATCCTTTGCTGCTCATAAGAAACGGAATCGGAGCATAAGCTTTCACATTCGCCACCCACATGTTCGCCCGATGACCGCGTTTTTGAATTCGTTCACGCGTTTCGTCGCCCAAACCGTACACCCGCTCCTGTTCGGCCAGCAGAAATTCCGCGCCGAACCCCCGCTGCGGATCGGACCACGCCGGTATCGCATGGCGTGTCAGCATTTCGCCTCGTGCATTCATAAGTTCGATGCGGCCGCTGCTTTTCTCCACTCGAAGCTGCGCTCGTTCCGTACGGATGTCCAGCACATCCTCCCGGTCGTTAACCGTACAAACGGCATCCCTTTGCCCGCTATCCAATATGCCGTAACGGATCAGCGCGGGTTCGCGGAAATCGTCGGCCGCACTTAAGCGGATGCGGAACGTATCCGGCGCAACAACTTGAATGCGCATATGCCCGCCGCCTTGCAATGTAATGTTCAGAAATTTATTATCCACGCTTACACCTCTTCTCCGGGTTATGTGCCTGTTTCGGCTTTGCCTTATTGCTTTCCCTGCTTTCGTGGAATTACAATCATTATATATGGGATCGCATACACTTCGTAGGACGATCGATTGCAACCAATAGTCTATCGATGACTGTTTTGGAGAAGGAGGCATAGCGAGTTGTACGCAAAATCGAACGGTATCGTATTTGAAATTGCCAGTGGCGGATATTTGCGCGTAGATTCGGTATCCCCCGGTACGCTGCGGATTCGCCTTCATGAAACGGACGACTTTCCGGAAACCGCCCTCGAACGCTACGGAATCGTCTTACATCGCAGCTCGTGCGACTACGCGCTCGAATACGACGGTCTTACTTGCACAATCCGAACGGACAAAGCGGCGCTTACTGTCGATACGCGAAACGGCTGTCTTTCTTTGTGCAATGAACGCGGCGAAATGCTGACGTGCCAAGCCGAACGCCCCTGGTCCGATGCCGCCCAAGGATTCGGAGCTCATTTCATGCTGGTGGACGGGGAGCGGATATATGGGCTCGGCGATGTGAAGAGAGATCGTATTCAGCACCGGGGACATCGCGCCGAGATGCGGATCGAGAATGTGCACCGCTACGCCCCCGTTCCATTTATGATGAGCAGCCGCCGATGGGGGCTTTTCATAAACACGACTTGGTATCACGAGATCGATATCGGTCATGCGGAGCGCGACTTGTTGACATTCCAAGGGACCGGCGGGATGCTGGACTTCTTCCTGTTTGTCGGCGACTCCTATGCAGAGTTGCTGAATCGCTATACCGACGTGGTCGGAAAGCCGGTATTGCTGCCCGTTTGGGCTTATGGCCTGACTTACGTATGCCACCAACAAGTCAATGCGCGCGAGATGGTGGACGATGCGCTCAATTTCCGCCGGGCGGGTATTCCCTGCGATATGATCGGGCTCGAACCGGGCTGGATGGAAAAAAATAACCATTATTCGGTGGATAAGAACTGGCATCCGGAACGATTTACCCTCCCCCCTTACTCCAAAAAATCCGATACGTTTATCGGCGCGCTGGAAAAGCTCAGCTTTAAGCTTAGCTTATGGCTGACCTGCAGGCATGACTTGAGCATAGAGGAAGAACGTTTGGCGTTGTCGGAGTCGGCTTCGAGCGCAAACCCGACGCTTACCGAAGCGCCCTGGTACGATCATTTGCGGAAGTTTGTCGATCAAGGCGTGAGCGCATTCAAGCTGAGCGGTGCGCCCTTCGGGCTGGAAACGTCCGGACGAAGGTGGGGCAACGGGATGAGCGACGATGAGATGCACAATCTGTATCCGATTTTGTTCGCCAAGCAGCTGCACCTGGGGTATAAAGAGCAGACGGGTCTGCGGTCGATGATCTATATGGCCAACGGGTACACCGGTATGCAAAGATACGCCGCCACATGGGCCGGAACGTCCGAACAGCAGCCGGCTCTCGTCTCCATGCTCAATCACGGAATGTCCGGTCATGTCCATACTACCGACGACATGGACGTCTCTACTCCGGAGGGCATCCACTTCGGTTTTTTGCAGCCGTGGTCGCAGGTGAACAGTTGGGCTTACTGGCGCCATCCTTGCTTGTTGGAACATGACCTGCTGCAAACTTTCCGAACGTATGCCAAATTGCGCTACAGTCTGCTGCCCTACATTTATTCGGCCGCTCACAACGCTGCCCGCACCGGTATGCCGATCCTTCGCGCCATGCCATTGGCATTTCCCGATGATCCGCATTCGGACGAGCTGCTGCATCAGTATATGTTCGGGGATTCGCTTCTCGTAGCCGCATATACCCGTGCCGTTTATTTGCCGGAAGGCGTCTGGATCGACTATTGGACCGGCGCACGGCATAGGGGGCCGAAACAGTTGGAATATGCGGCAGTTGCGCCGGCCGGTGGACCTCTGTTCGTCAAAGCCGGCGCCATCATCCCCGTTTGGCCAGAGCAGAGCCATATCGGGCTGAAGCAGCCGGAGATCATCGGTCTCCACCTGTACCCGTACGGTGAAAGCGAATATGTTCTTATGGAAGACGATGGGGTGACTTACGGGTATTTGGAGCATCGGATCGCCGAAACGAAAATAAGTTGCCGGACGACGGATAAACGAACCACGGTTCAGATCGGTACCCGGAAGGGTCACTATGAGGGAATGCCGTGCAGACGCGGCTACGATGTATACATTCATGTTCCGGCCAAGCCGCTGCAAGTTACGGTAGACGGAAGCTTGGCCGAGGAAACGGTCCATCCGCCGGAAACCGGTTCGGCGCGCAACGGCTGGTATTTTGACCGGTCATCCCGGATCGTTCGCCTCCGACTTGGCGCACAAGAGCATGCGGATAAACTGGAGGACGTGACGATCGAAGTATGCTACGACGCCACTTTTCACCGAGAGAGCCAGGCGAGGCATTTACGTCACGATACACCCGATTCGACCGGAACGAACATGCATTGGGAGACGGAACTGGAAATCGGTCTGGAGACGGGGGATCGCGCCAAGGCGTTTGCGGCGCTCGAGGAATGGTGGGTCGAACGGATCGAGCGGATTCCGAACCTGGACGAAGCACGCGTAAACATGCTTATTATTTGCGGATTGTTCGTTCGCGTCTGCAATCGCCAAGGATGGAACGTACAGACCGTACTCGACGGCGTATACGACGCTTTCGTAAATATACAAACCGTTTTCAAGAAAGAACATGGTTATGACCTCATGCGGCGAGCGGTCCAACAGGTTATCGATTACCGGCGTTCCGCCAAAATGTCCGATATCCACCCGCTGATCAAACAAATAACCGATATCGTGGAAAAAGAGATCGACGGCAATATGACGCTTCACACGATGGCCGATCGGCTGCACGTCAACTCCTCCCACTTGAGCCGGATGTTCAAGAAAGCCGTCGGGCAATCGTTCACCGATTACGTGATGATCCGGAAAATGGAGCGTGCCAAATCGCTGCTCGTCGCAGGCAGCAGCGTCTCGGAAGCGGCATTGCGGCTCGGCTATAAAGATACGAGTCATTTCATTCGGGTGTTTCGCAAATATTGGGGGGTAACTCCCGGCGAATTAAAAATGTAATGAAACCCACAAAGTGAAGCCCTTTCTTCGAAACTGATTCCAATTACTTTGCGGGGGCCCCGAATATATGTGCAAAAAAACCGACACGGTCATCGCCGGGGCGGTTTCCTTGCCGATTCGATGGCTACGCGGAAACGGTGTTCCTTACGCCAGCCCGGCGGCCGCGTATACGTTGCGGTAAGCGTCGGCGGAGCGCCGGAGCAGCTCTTCGCTGGTTTGGGCCGGCGCTTGCCGCGTCAAAAATTCTTGCGCGACCACGCCTTTGTAGCCGATCTGGCTGATCGCCTTCAGGAAGGAGGCGAGATCAATCGCGCCTTCGCCCGGATACAGCCGGTCGTTGTCGAGCACGTCTTCGACCGGGATCGGCTTGGCGTCGTTAATATGCACATGCACGATCTGCTCCGGCTTAAGCGCGAGCAGGTCCTCGACTGTGCCGTCCGTCGTGTACCAATGGTACGCGTCCAAGAGCAGCCCGACGTTCGGCTCGCCGATCGCGGCGATCCAGTCGAGTGTTTCGCCCATCGTCCAGATGAACGGGTTTTTCCAGGCCGCGCAATTGATACGGGCCGACGAATTCAAGGCCGAGACGGATGCCGAAGGCGCCGAGAATTTGCGCGCAGGTCCGCAGCCGCCGTGTGGCGATGGCCATGAAATGCGCCGCCTTGTAGTCGGTCGCAGGCAAAATGTACGTGCAGCAAGCCGTACAGCCTAATTTTGCCGTCACCTCCGCGTCGCGGGCAAATCCGGCGATGTCCGCGAGAAAACGCTCCTCGGACTGCCGCCATTCGACGGACAAGCTGATTGAGCCGATCCGTATGCCATTTTCTGCAAGGAAAGCTTTCGCCCCATCCTCGCCCCGCTCCTCGATCTGAAGCGCGTACGGATGGATGTCGAGCTGATCCGCAAGATGCACGAAATAGCCGTCGAGTACGATACCAAATCAGCGCTTCAACATCGGGGATGAGCCTTGACCTCTTTGGTTTGTTTTTTGGTGAGTGTCAGATGAACGACAATATCAAACTCTCCGCTAGAGGGCAAATGCAAGCCCGAAAGAATACCATTGGAATCCAAATCCTTTACCCGTATGACGTAGTTCCACCCTTTGCGTTCAATATGCGCGAAATTGTTGTAACTTTCATAACCTCTATCTGCGGTAACAATGGTTTCCCTTTGATGGGGGAACGGTCAACCATATCTGCCAGTGCCCTTCCCTCGTTGCACAACCTTCGTGGCTGAACAATGGCATCCACGTAAAGTCTGTTGCACAAGTCATAGGCTGCGTTCAAATGCAGAAGGTTATAGCCTTTCGTGTTCGGTTGACTTTGAAAATAGGTGTCCGTGTCCGCAGAGTCCGTTGCGATATGCAAATCCGAACCGTCAACGGCAAGTAATCGATACCCTCGGTAGTACTTGATATCCGTATACGATTGCGTAAATTCGTGAAACAAGAATTCCACAGCAGACGGCAGGATTTTATTCCTCTGTTGGACAAAAGCAGACGTGGTTGCGGTGTTTACGTCATAGCCCTGCGATTCCAAGAGTTCCTTCTATATGCTGTTGCCGCCCATGGAGATCAGGAGTTGCATAACCGTTTCAAAGGGCAGCTTTTTCTTTCGGGTAAAATCTTTTTCAGGGTTTTTGACATAAGGTGCTAGTGCGGCTGACATTTCTCGTATGAGGGATGTCAGCGTTTCTTTTAGCGAATTCGCGTACTCATTCATTGGCGTAACCTCCTCGTTTTTCCAAGGGGCTTCGCCATACATTTCCATCCGCTTGTCAAGTCCTGTTTTTCTTTTTCGTGCAAAAAAAAGAGCGGGCTATCTTTTCGATAACCTGCTCTTACTCTTGATTTTTGGCCCTTTGCCTTAACTTAATGACATTGGCCATGTGCTCCCTATTTTTGTTAGAGGAGAAAATGCTCGAAGAAATGGAAAATCGAATAATACACGGGGACTGTATGTAAATCATGCCGAAGCTGCCTGATGAAAGCATAGACATGGCTCGAATCCGTCGCACAAAATGTTGTTCTTGATGCAACCAGCCTAAATACCGGACAGCCCGCACGCTTTTGATGCTCCTTGAAATCACCCCCTTTCGTCGGCAAATGCAATCCCTTACCCTTTCACGCTGCCCAGCACGATCCCGCTAATAAAGAAGCGCTGGAGGAACGGATATACGATCAGAACAGGCAACGCGCCAAGCACGAGCTGCGCCGCGCCGAACGTTTTGTTGGATATTTCCTTGAGCAGCTTTTGGTCGCCGACTGCCATAGAAGCCAAATCCTCTTGAACGACCACAGTTTGCAAGTAGCTTTGCAGCGGATACTTTTCGGGCGAGTGCATATAAATAATGCCGTCGAACCACGAATTCCAATGACCGACAATCGCAAAAAGCACAAGCGTCGCCATTGCCGGCATCGAAAGCGGCAAATAAATTTTCCAGAGCACCGTCAAATGGCTCGCCCCGTCGATAAAGGCCGACTCCTCCAACTCCTTCGGCAGCCCGCGGAAAAAGTTGAGCATCAGAATGACACTGAACACCGGCACCGCGTTAGGAATGATCAGCGCCCAGAGCGAGTTCATCAGTCCGGTGCTCTGAACGACCATGTAGGTCGGGATCAAGCCGCCGCCGAACAGGACGGTAAGGAAGAACAGCCATACGTATACGGTTCGCATCCGGAACGCTCCCGTTTCTTTGGATAACGGATAGGCGGCCAGCACGATCATCAGCATATTGACGAAAACGCCGAGCAGCACTCTTTCGACCGAGATGAGCATGGAACGAAGAAACTGCTGCTTGTTCAGCACGTATTCGTAAGCGCTCGTATTGAACTCCACCGGCCACAGCCTGACAAGCCCCGATCCGGCGGCTGAGCTTGAGCTGAACGATATCGCGAGCATTTGCACGAGAGGCAGGAGACATAGAAGCGCCAGCCCCGCTAGAAAGATATAGTTGCAGGTCAGAAACATTTTTCTGGAGAACGACGGTCTCTCTACCATACATTCGTCTCCCCTTCCCCAAGGATAAACGGCTTCGCCGTCCTTTGGGACGCGCGCGTTTACCGTTGAAATATAAGCACTTGATAGGTGAAACATTTAAAATCTTATATTTTAAAAAATCCGGTAATTGGCAAAGCGGTAAGCCAGCCAATACGACAAGCTGATCAAAAGCAGCGAAATGACCGATTTAAACAAGCCTATTGTCGCCGCCAGACTGTACTGCGATTGCTGCAAGCCCATCCGGTATACCATCGTGTCGATAATATCGCCTGTTTCATATACTTGCGGACTGTACAGGATAAATATTTGATCGAACCCGGCATTCAGCACACTTCCGAGACTGAGCGTCAGAAGCAGAACAATGATAGGCCGCATGCCGGGCAGCGTAATATGCCAAGTTTGCCGCAGCCGTCCCGCTCCATCCATCACAGCCGCTTCGTATAAGGACGGATTGATGCTGGTCAGCGCTGCCAGGTAAACAATCGTACTGAAGCCGAACTCCTTCCATTCGTGCGAGATCGCCATGACGAAAGGAAACCAGTTTTTGTTGCCGAGAAAATAAATCGGTTCTACGCCGAACCACGACAGCACTTGATTGACGATCCCTTGCGACGGCGACAAAACATCGATTAAAATACCTCCCGCAATGACCCAGGACAAAAAATGCGGCAAATAAATGAGCGTCTGCACCCCGCGCTTGAACGCCGCTTTTCTTACTTCGTTCAGCAGCAGCGCCGTTGTAATAGGAACGATCTGACCGGCAATGATTTTCATGACCGCGATCACAAGCGTATTCCGAAACACCTTAAACGTATCCGGCAGGCTGAACACATAGGAAAAATTGTCCCATCCGACCCATTCCGAGCCGCGCAGGCCGAGAGTAGGAACGTAATCCTGAAACGCCATCGCGATGCCAGCCATCGGACCGTAATGATAAATGACGAGAATTAACAGTCCCGGCAGGATCATCAGATGCAGGGGCAGCTCTTTTTTGAAATGTCTAATCATAGTTCGATCCTCCGTTCAGGCGGGAAGAAGGGAGACAAGCTCCCTTCCGTCATTTGTTCTTAAACCAGTCGTTGACTTCTTGCGTAATTTCGTCGCCGCCCTGCTTCTTCCATTGTGTGACGAACGAATCGAACGTATCGAGCGAATCGCCCAAAATGATTTTCGTGAACGTCTCCAGCTCCAGCTTGTTGAGGTTCGCCTGTTTTTGCACCATTGCTTGCGTCGGCGTGCCGAAGAATTGGTCGGCCAGGAATTGATTGTTTTTGCCATAGCCGGTAATAATGCTTCCGGAGCCGCCCAAATCGCTGCGGGAAGCCCAGCCCCATAAGCTCATATCGCCCTTTTTAAACTTCTGGATGCTGTCGTATTCCTCGCGCTCTTCCGGAGTAAGCTTGGCCAGTTGATCGGCGGTCGCGGCAGCTCCGCTCTTCAACAGCGATTCCAGATGCACGGAAATTTCCGCATTTTTGAACGATTTGAACATTTTGACCGGTGCGTTCATCCAGTACGAAATTTTCGTGTCTTTGTCATAGTTATACTTCTTGAACAGGTCGTCGGACGAATTCAGGTAGAACAGCTTGATCCATTCCTCCGCCATCTTCAATACCGCTTCCGGATTTTTCGTGCCTTTCTTCACGACCCAGTATCCGTAATTGATATTCAGCGGATGCTGGAGCAGCGCAGGCTTCGCATCAATGGATGGAACCGGATATGGAATCCATTTGGCGTCCTTCGACAAGTTATTGGCAAGTGGCGAAATCCCGTTGTTCATCGTGCCGTAGAACATGCCGATCTGGCTGGCGCCGATGTTTTCGTTCACTTTCCCCATATTTTTGACGCCGAATTCTTTGTCGATCAAGTTCGCTTTGTACATCTCCTGCAGCTTGGCAAGCGCAGTTTTCATTTCCGGCTGGATGCTGCTGTACGCCAACTGGCCGCCCGCATCTTTGATCCACATGCTTTTGTAGGCGTGGAAACCGTTCATTAGCCCAACCGTTTGCCCCAAATCTTTATCGAGCGCATAGCCGAACGTATCGTTCTTGCCGTTACCGTCCGGGTCTTTGGTAGCGAATGCTTCCGCGATAGCGAACACATCCTGCAGCGTTTTCGGCGCGGGCAGGTTGAGCTTCTTCATCCAGTCCTCGCGCACCCACAGAACCGGCACCGATTCTTTCGATACGCCCGTAAATGGAAGTCCCATCAGCTTTCCTTTGATCGTCGCCGATTCTACGACTTCTTTGCCAGCTTCTTCGACCAGCTTCTTGACGTTTTCCGGTGCGTTATTTTTGTACACATTGGTCAAATCTTCGATTAGGCCGGCTTTCTCAAGCTGCACGAGCTGGGTTGGCGTCGCCAGGAAAAAGTCAGGAATGTCGCGCGAAGCGATCATCAAATTCGTTTTTTGCTCCAGCTCCGCAAGCGGCACTTCCCATAACGTTTTGACCGTGACGCCCAATTGATCCTTCAAATAACGCGACCACGCATTGTTGTTCAAATCGTCGCCGCTCGCGTATTTGGCGGAAGCGTTGTACGTGAAATTGACTGTCGTCAGCTCGATCGGCGGATCGTACTTGCCTCCTTTTCCTGCTTCTTCGGATGCTTTCGGTTGAACGCTTTGCCCTGCCGACGGGCGGGTCGTCGGTTTCGACGTCTCCCCAGTTGTTCCCCCTTTGTCCGTACTGCAGCCGGAAATGACAGCCGTCAAGGCTAATGAAGCTATCATTGCCGCTTTGCTGATTGTACTGATGCATTGTTTCATGCCCCTGCACGCTCCTCTTTATAGTTGACCGCTGGCAGCCGCTTGCGTCCGGCACCGCGATACGCTTACAATAACCGATCATCCGCCGCAGCGAAATTCACACTTTCTCACTTCTTGCCCACCGCTTGTGAATGGCTATAATCGAATATTTTCGGATTAATTGCATATTGCCCGCTTGCTGACGGCTTTCGCGCCCTGTGCTACAATGACACTACAGTTTTGGGCGCGTATGCCGCATTCGTTATGAAGGAGATGGCTTGTCTGAAATCACTTCCTATGCCGCTGCACAAAAATTCCTTGTTCACCAAGCTGTTGACCGGCTTTATTACGATTATCGTCCTGCTCGTTTCATTCAATTTCTATTCGTTCTCTTTTTTCAGCCGCAACGTTCAGCACGAAATCATCGGCAACAACGAGCAAAACCTCGCCAACACGGTAGAACGTTACGAAAATCATATCCGGATTATTCAAGGCGTCGTGACCCGGCTGTTTTTCACCGACAGCGTCATTCTGCTGAACGAGCTTGGCAACGGCAGCAAATTCGATCCGGTCAACCAAATTATCGCCGAAATCAAAAACATCATGAACAACGATCTGCTCTTTCTCGATAATATCATCCTGCAATTTCGCAAGAACGAGTTTGTGATAGACAAGAACGGCACCGGCACCGCCGGCATCTATTACGTCAAAAACAATGCCAGCAAAGATTATAGCGTCGATTACTGGAAGGAACAACTGGAATTGAAATTCCCGATGAAAATCGGCAAAACTTCCGAGTTTTTCGACAAGTTCAACGGCCGCAGCAACGGTCTGCTCTTGCCGATTATTTTCAAGAACGAGCTTTACGAGCAGTTGTTTATTGCCGTTATGCTCGATCCGGCCAAGATGCACCAGGCTTTCCGCAACTCCAATCAAAGCCGGTTTTACCTGCTTAACGACGCCGGGACGACGCTGTACGCTTCCGCTGCGGACCATTTGACCCCGCTCCCGCCGCTGCCGGCGGATAAATCGTACGTTCAGCAAGACGATCATTATTATTTCTATAAAAAAGGAAGCTTAACGGGGCTTACTTATTTGGCCGTCATTCCGAACGGCAACATCGCGCAGCAAGTATCACGGATCAATTATATCCTGATCGCCTTGCTTGTTCTGGCCGTCGCGCTCAGCGTCGTCATTTCGGTTATTCTCAGCATCAAATTCAACAGCCCGATCCAGAAAATGATGCACGCCCTTCAGCGCATCCATCCGGTCGGTCCGTTAAGCAGCAATATTCGCGAATACAATTACCTGTACGACAATATTAAACGGATCATCCACGTCAACCGGGAAATCCATACCGACCTCGACCAGAAGAACTACCAACTGAAGCATTTGCGGTATTTGTACAAGCTGAAAAATATTTACCATACGCTCGACTCCGGCGAAGAGATGCAAAAATCGTTTTATTTGATCGTCTTTCATCTGACCATGACGCCGCGATTTTATCAGCTTGTCGCCTTCGAGCAGGACCGTGCCACCTATTTCGTCAAAGAATTTGTCAGCATCGCACTGGACGAAAAATACGCGGATACCGTCACGATGCAGGTCGAGCAGGATCAAATCCTCTCGCTCGTCTTTGACGAGGACGGCGATGCCGAGCGTATGGTCGAGACGCTGCGCGAGCTGAAGCGGGTATTCGATCAGGACAAGGAATATTGCTACTTGACGATCGCCATGCGTCCGACATTATGCACGCTTGCGGAGTTTTCGCAGGCGTATGAGGAAACATCGGCGATGGTCGACAAGCGGAGGCCGAAGCGCGAGACGCAAATTATCGCCGAGCCGCTTGTCGAGCCTGCGGATGCGGGCTTTACCCCGGCCGAGGAGCAGGAGTTTCTCGTGCAGCTGCAAGCGGGCAATCGCGCGAATGTGCTCGACACCGTCTCCCGCATCATGAAGCGGATGGACCGCCGGGAAGCGTCGGCCGGCCAATATGTCAACTTCGCGAAGGAGATCGTCGCCAAGACGGTGAAAGCGCTGATCGCCATGAACCTGGACATCAGCGAAATGCTTGAGCGCCATGTTCCATATCAGCGAATCAAGGAATGTTTTACGCCGGAGGAGTTTGCGGATTTTTGCGAGTGGTTTCTGACGGAAGCGTTGCGGATGATCCAGGACAAGAAGGAAGGCAGCGATCCGGCGATCCGGTTTGTGACGGACTACATGGAAAACCATTGCGGCGAAGACATTTCGCTGGAGATGACGGCCGATAAAATCAACATGTCCGCGAACTATTTCTCGAAATATTTCAAGGAGAAAACCGGGATGAACTTCTCCGACTATTTGACCGAACTGCGCATCCGCAAAGCCAAAGTTTTGCTGGTGGAGTCCGACCATAAAATTCAGCATATCGCCGAACAAGTCGGCTACGTCAATGTCAATTCCTTCATTCGGATGTTCAAGAAGGTGACGGGAACGACGCCCGGAGAGTATAAGCGGCATCATCAGATGGGAAGATAGCGTTAATCTGAATTCGACAGCAAAATCAAAAGCTGACGTCCTGTCTTGGGACGTCAGCTTTTCGTTTACCGTGGTAAACGACTTCCTGACGAAGTGGCTTTAAGCCTCAATTGCGATTGTTTAATGGAAAGACGGTACAGCCCGCAGTCGTACCGTCTTTTCTTTGTCACCTATTGTTCAAACAATAAGCCTTTTGCTACAATAAATATTATATATAATATAAAATTTATTACCTAAACGGGCCTGTATTGTTATCGATATTAAACATACGCGGAGGTAACTATGTTGTATCCCGGCTATGCAGAAAACAAAGATGTCGAACCGCTGAGTCTCCCCCATTTTCCAACCGTTCAGCAAACGGTGGTATGGCGCAATTGGGAGCGGCATATTCTTCCCTACAATCAGCTGCTGGACTTGAGACGAAGGCTTACATGAATATGGCATTCAATTACCGACAATGGTGAATACCACATCTTCGTCGGCGCCCGCCGCGAGGAACTCAACGTTGTCGGGATTATCGGGTATCAGTACGGCCTATATCTGCAGCGCTTCCTCGGTAGAGAACAAGATCATGAGGAAGCCGTCGCGTTTGCCAAATATGTTACTGCACAGTCGCCCAAATATCCAAAAGACCTGCTGAACACGGTACACGAAGCCACCAAACCACGTTAAACGTTCCACTTCTCACTTTTATTGGTTAACTCCTCTTATCCTTGTGCAATTCGGGCGCTATTGATCCTCTGCTAGTTGGGCCATTTCCCATCAGTAATACGGAATCCCTTTCCTTAAGCAATCACGGCGCGATTCGCGTGCAGAGCAAGCCGGGCGAAGGAGCCGCTTTAGCGTGACGCTGTCTTCGACTGAGGACAGGGCTTGATCTTAAGCCCTCCCAGGCGACGATGAGCGGATGCAACGTTACATTACGCGCAGCTATCGGTGCGCACTGTGACGCTGCATGACGGCGATCCGCCGGCATTGCCATATTATCCGGCGGAATATAATCGCTGCGTCAACAATTTTGTACAGGTGCCGACTAGAGCGTGTCTTCAAACCTAATTTAACCATAACAAAATAGAGGCCAGCGATAAAAAGGCCGCAAAAGTACAGGTGAGCTTATCGTAACGAGTAGCTAGTCTACGATAGTGTACCAGATCTACTAAAGCCTTGTCCGGCGCGGAGAAAATATTGCGCAACCGGGCAAATTATGTTTGTGGCCTCCGCTTCGGACGCTCCCTTATGATAGGCAGTAGCTGTCCGGCTTCATGGAGAAGCAGGCAGCCATCAAACATAAGGAGAGTGGGGAGTTTGAAGCTGGTTCGAGTCGGCGTGATCGGTACGGGTTCCATTTCGGCCTGTCATCTGAGCGCTTACCGGAAAAACAGCCGCACAATCATTGCGGCGGTTTGCGATTTGAACGAAGAGCGCGCCCGGAAAGCCGCAGATCAATACGACGTGGAGCAGGTGTATACCGACTACCGCGAGCTGCTGGCCAATCCCGAGATCGATGCCGTCAGTATCTGTACCTGGAACGACACGCATGCGGAAATCGCGATCGCCGCGCTGCAAGCCGGCAAGCATGTGCTTGTGGAAAAGCCGATGTGCCGGACGGTAGAGGAGGCGCTGCGCATGGAAGAAGCGGTGCGCAAGTCCGGCAAGCTGCTGCAGATTGGGTACGTGCGGCGGTTCGATCCGAATGCGCGCATGCTTGAGGAATTTGCCAGGAAGGGCGAATTCGGCGATCTCTATTACGCCAAAGCGACCAGCGTCCGCCGTCTGGGCAATCCCGGCGGATGGTTCGCGGACGTCGAGCGGTCCGGTGGCGGTCCGCTGATCGATATCGGCGTTCACATTATTGATTTGAGTTGGTATTTGATGGGCAAGCCCAAAGCGGTATCCGTCAGTGCCAATACATACCGGAAGCTGGGCAATCGCGCGCATATCCGTAATCTTTCATTCTATAAGGCTGCGGACTACGAGGCTTCGCAGAACACGGTGGAAGATATGGCGAATGCGCTCATCCGCTTCGAGAACGGCGCATCGCTCATGGTCGACGTCAGCTTCTCGCTCCATGCCAAGCAGGACGAGACCGTCTTGAAGCTGTACGGAGACAAGGGGGGATTCGAGGTCGAGCCTAGCGTCGTGATCGTCACCGAGAAGCATGACACGATTTTGAACGTGTTCCCGCAAACGGATCACCCTGGTTTCCAGGGCGAAGCGGCGTTCCAGGGGGAGATCGACCACTTCGTTTCCTGCTTTATCACGGGCGAGCAGCCGCTCAGTCCGGCGTCGGACGGTGTGGAAATGATGAAAATACTATGCGGCATTTACGAATCCGCAGCAAAAGGCGAGGAGGTTCGGCTATGAAGCTCGGGGTAAGCACCTATTGTTTCGCGCAGAACATGCAGACCGGCGCGATGAGCATTCTCGATGCGATCGACTGCATCGCCGACATCGGCGGCGAGCATGTCGAAATTGTGTCTGGCGTCATCGAGCTAGCGAAGACGCCGGAGTTGATTGCCGCGATCAAGAAGCGGGCGTCCGGTCGCGGCCTCCCGCTGTCCAACTATGCGATCGGCGCACAGTTCGCCGGTCTGGACGATGAAGCGTTCGAGCGGGAAATCGCCCGCGTCAAGCGGGAGGTGGACATCGCCGCCGAGCTCGGCGTCAAACGGATGAGGCACGACGTCGCCTCCTCGGCGGATCTTTCGGACCGGCAGTTCGCCTCCGATCTGCCGCGTCTTGTGAAAGCCTGCCGGGAAATCGCCGATTATGCGGCGCCGCTCGGCATTACGACGAGCGTGGAAAACCACGGCTACTATATACAGGCCAGCGCTCGTGTGCGCGAGCTCGTTCAGGAGGTCGGCCGGGACAATTTCCGGACGACGATCGACATCGGCAATTTCGTCTGCGTCGACGAAGAGCCGGTTCAAGGCGTGCGGAACAACATCGCTCTCGCATCAATGGTGCATGTCAAAGACTTTTACCGCAGGCCGGCTGACCTCGACCCCGGCGCAGGCTGGTTCCGCTCCGCGAATGGCACTTATTTACGCGGCGCAATCGTCGGCCACGGGGATCTCGATATTCGCGCCGCTCTGGCGAGCGTAAAGCATTCCGGGTATGACGGCGACTTGTCCATCGAATTTGAGGGGCTGGAGCCTTGCGTACAGGCGACGAAAATGGCGCTCGACAACGCACGGCGGTTTTGGGCGGAAGTTTGAGCCACGCCCGCCCCTGTACCCGAGCCCGAGCCCGCACCCGCATGCGCCAAAGCGCCGCGAACGGCGCCAAATCAAGCGTAAAATCGCCGTAAATACCGGCTCGAAAATATTGCGAAGCCGAGCAAATTATGTTGCTTGCTCCGCTTTGCAAGGCTCCTATATGATTAGCATGCGGACCGGGCCCGGATAACCGCAATCGCCAAGTGAAAGGGGGAGATCGACATCGCAAGCAGTCAGCCGAATAAGCCTTCGCTTTTTCGTTTTCGCGAGAATGTACAGCTTTACTTGATCATGCTTCCTGTTTTGCTGCACATCTTTATTTTTAGCTACATCCCGATGTACGGAGTTGTAATCGCTTTCCAGGATTATTACCCGGGAAAACCGTTTCTCGCGTTCGATGGAAGTGTCCATTGGGTTGGCTTCAAGCATTTCGTCGATTTTTTCAACGGTCCGTATTTCATGAGACTGATGCGCAACACGTTTATCCTGAGCTTCTACTTTTTTGTCTTCGGCTTCTGGGTGCCGATCCTGTTTGCCCTGCTCATGAACGAGCTGAAGAACGGCGTGTTTAAAAAGTTTGTGCAAACGGCAAGTTATTTGCCCCATTTTATATCAAACGTCGTCGTGGCGGGTATGCTGCTGTCCTTCATCAATATGGACGGGGTCGTCAATGCGATCATCAAGATGTTCGGCGGCGCGCCGATTTCGTTCACGACAGAGCCCGGCTATTTTCCGGCGATTTATACGATTACGAGCATATGGAAGTCGTTTGGCTGGAGCAGCATCCTGTATTTATCGGCGATGTCAGCGATCGACCCGAGCTTGTACGAGGCCGCCAAAATGGACGGCGCCAACCGTTTCAAGCAGATGCTCCATGTAACGCTGCCGTCGATTCGGCCGACGATCTTTATTCTGCTGATTTTTGCTGTCGGCAGCCTGCTTTCGGCGAATAGCGAATTTATATTGCTGATTTACAATCCCGCACTCTACGAGACCGCGGACGTCATCGGCACGTACTTGTACCGTGGCGGCTTGCTCGACGGCAATTTCAGCCTCGGCACGGCGGTTGGCTTGCTGATCGCGGTAATCAATTTTACACTGCTGTATATCGCGAACACGCTAAGCCGCAAATACGCCGATTACGCACTGTGGTAAGGAGGGAAACGATGGCCGCCGTGGTCAAAAACCGCATCAGCCAAGGCTCGACCGCAGTCGACGTCATTCTGTACGCGCTTGCGCTCGTGATTTGCATTATCACGCTGTATCCGTTCTATCTGGTTATTATCCTGTCTGTCAGCTCGCCGATGGAAGTAGCGGCTATGAACGTTTTCTGGTATCCGAAGGGCTTTTTTCTCGGGTCATACGAGCTGATTGCGCAAGATGCCAAAATGTGGTGGGCATATTCCAATACGTTAATTTACGTGGTCGTCGGGACGCTGCTGAATTGCCTGATGGCCATATTGGGCGCCTATCCGCTTACTGTTCGCAATTTGAAGGGGCGCAAATGGGTGATCGCTTTTCTCTTGATCCCCATGTATTTCGGAGGCGGGTTAATCCCGAGCTACCTGCTTGTCAATAAGCTGGGACTATATAATACGATGTTCGCGATTATTATTCCCGGTGCGGTCAGCATCTGGAACATCATTCTGGTCAGAACCTATTTTACAACGATACCGGAAGCGATCCGGGAATCGGCCAGCGTGGATGGCGCCTCGCATTGGCAGCTGCTTTTCCGGATTATCGTGCCGATCTCGAAGCCGATTATTGCGGTTATCGCGATCTATACGGTCGTAGGCATTTGGAACAGCTGGTTTGACGCGCTTGTTTATTTGCCGAACGAGAAGCTGCATCCGCTGCAAATGTACTTGTACCGCGTTGTCGTGCAGCAGACGGTAGATTTGAAAACGTTGACGATGGAAGACGCCAAGAACGCGGCTTACGCCATGCTTTCTAACATTCAGTTGAAGTATGCGATTATCGTGTTTACGACGCTACCGGTTATTTTTACGTACCCGTTCTTCCAGAAATATTTCATAAAGGGCGCGCTTCTCGGTTCATTAAAGGAATAACGCCCTAACTTGAGGAGGAAGTCTCTATGAAACAGTGGAAAAAATCGATTTTGCTCTCGCTCGCGACTGTAGTACCGCTTGCCGCCGTTACGGCATGCAGCAACGACAATACGGGCAAAAAAACAGAGCCAAGCGCAAGCGCGGCAGGCTCAAGCTCAAGTGCGCCGTCGCCCGCCAAACAGGCAAGCAAGCTGAAGCTTCTCGGTCCGGCGAACGCGAATAAATTTATCAAATTCGAAGACCGCGACAAATACCCGGTGTGGAAAGAGATTGACAAGCTGCTTGGCGGTGCGGGCTTGCAGCTTGACTACGAACTGGTTCCGCCGGAGCAGTACAACACGGTGATCAAGACGCGGATGGCGTCGGGCAGCAGTCTGCCCGACATCGTGAATATTTCCGCTCTTGATAACACAACGGTGCTTAATCTGGCCAAACAGGGCGTTCTGCTCGACTTGAACCCGCTGATCGAGAAGTACAGCAACGGCAATATTAAAGCGATGTACAACAAGGAGTTTGCCTTCGCCAAGCAAGCGACGACGACTCCAGACGGCAAAATGTACTGGTTCAGCAATCTCCACAAAAAAACGTATCAGGAAAAAGATCCGGCTCCCGTCGCTTTGACGATGATGCTGCGCAAAGACTGGCTCGACAAGCTGAAGCTGCCGGCGCCGACGACGGCCGAGGAATATTTGCAAGCGCTGAAGACGATGCGGGACTCCGATGCGAACGGCAATGGCCAGAAGGACGAAGTGCTCGTATACAACCCAGGCGACTTCACCGGCCCGATCGCCCAGTGGTTCGGACTTGGCACGGATATTACGGCTGTCGATGTGGAAAACAAGAAGATCGTCTCCCCGTGGTATCAGAAAGGGGTTAAAGACTACTTCCTCTATTTGCAGCGGCTCGTGAAGGAAGGTCTTCTTGATACCAGCTTGATCGCCGTGAATGGTGAGCAGATCCAGCAAAAAATGTCGGATAACAAAGTAGCCTCCGTAAGTAGCTATAATATGGAAAGCTGGCTGGAGCCGACGATCAAAGGAGGCGGCGAATTCCTCCCGCTGATGCCGCTTCAGGCCGTAAATGGCATTACTCCTGCCGCCCAACTGGAGCCGCCTTTCCTCGTATGGTCGAAGTACGCGATTACGAAAGACGCCAAAAATGTCGAAGCGGCGATCAAATTTTTCGATGTCGTCTATTCGCGGCAATACTCGGATCTGATGACTTGGGGTATAGAAGGCCAGGCATATAAAAAAGAAGCAAACGGCGTAAAAGTGGGGATCAATAAAGGGTCGGACGAGGAATTGGCAAAATCGGGATATTTCGGGGGGAACAAGCTGCTCGGGGATACGGTTTATCCGCGCGTGCAATTCGCCAATCTGGAGACAGAACTGGCTTCCGCGCCGAAGCATAAGACGGACCACGAACTGAGCATGTTGACATACAAGCCGTATTTCGTCAATATGAATTTTATCTATTTGGCTATTCCGGACGAGAAGGAGCTCGAAGCGAAGACGAAAATTTCGACGAACCTGAACACGTATTCAACCGAGTTGGCTACCAAGCTGGTGTTAGGCCAAAAATCGCTCGACGACTGGGATCAATATATTTCGGAGCTGAAAAAGCTTGGTCTCGATCAGCTTATCGAAATCGATCAGCAGCTGCTTGACCGCTATAATAGCATCAAGTAACCCGAATCCCGGAATCCCCAAGTGAAGGAAGGTGCGCATTTGCGAAACATAAGCTTCAGAAGCAGAACGTTTCGAAAAACGTTTCTTTCCTACACCGCCATCCTGCTGATCCCGATCATCGTGTTCAGCGTTCTGAACGTGCAGCGGAATGTGACGGAACAGAAACGGAAGATGGTTGAGAAGGTTCATGCGGATGCGAAACGGATTGCGGACATCGTGGACAACAAATTAAATGAACTGAAAAACTTGGGCAAAGCGCTCGGCGAAGAAGCGTGGGTCAGCAAGCAGATGTCGAATGCGAATGTGTACGAACGGGAATTCGACTTCACCCGTATGCTCGAAATTCGCAAAAGCTTTCAAAACGCGATTGGCGGCCTGAGCATTCTTTCATTCGGAGCGGTTATGTATCCGGAGAAAAAGCTTGTCTTTACGCCGTGGGGTGAATACGCGGAGGACGTATTTTTTACGTCCGTCGCTTCGTTCGACGAAGCGACGCGGCGGCATTTCGCCGAGTCTTTGCCGCAATACGCCTACTATTCGGTCATGCGGCCGGTCGACATGAGGTTATGGGATAACCCGATACGGGTTATCCCCGTCTTCCAAAGCCTCGAGGTCGTCAACAACCCGCGCGCGGTTCTCCTGTTGTTTATCGACGTCGCGTATTTTGCGGATTATTTGCAGCGCTTCAGCGGCGGCGATTACCGCGAGATCGTCATTTCGGATCGCGATGCGCCCGTTTACCAGTTGAAGCATCCGGCGGCAGGCGAAGTGAATGATTCCGACAAGACGCTCGCAATCTCCGTCCCGTCTCAGGCCAGCAATTGGCAGTATACGGTTACTTACCCAGATAATAAAGTGCTCGGCATGCAAAATTTGCTCGGCTCTCTGCTCGCCATTCTGATTTCCGTCCCGCTAGGAGCGGTTATGGCGTTCTGGCTGGCCAAAATCAGTTACCGGCCGCTGGCGGCTTTGCTGCGCAGTTTGTCCGTCGCCGTGCGCAGCGACGATGCGGGATCGGAATACAAGCTGATCGAGAAATCGTTCGACCGCTTGATGACGGAGAATCACCTGCTCCAGCAAGCCGTCGAGGATTACGAAAGCGCTGCCAGATCGAATCTGCTGATGCGCTTGTTGAAGGGGTATTTTACGGATGTGCAGCATGGGAACGGATTGGATAAATTCGATCTGGGCTATACGGAGGACATGTACTATTGCTCGATGCTGATCAGCTTCCATGCGCATCGCGACATGAACGATTTGGAGGCGATCCGCAAGATCGAGATCGTCACGATCATGGCCGCGGATAAGGCGATGAAGCGCCATCGGCTCCGGCATGAGCTGTTTGAGGTGACGAACGCGGACAAAGCGCTGATTGTCTCGTCCGTTCAGCCTCTTGGCGACGGCGTCATAGAGCGTATCGTTTCCGAGATTGCCGGGCAAATAACGGAGGCATGCGGCTTCCGGCCCGACATTTTCCCCGGAGCGGTCGAAACGGGGCTGGTCGGCATCAGCAAATCGTATTATTCGGCCAATGAAAGCTTGCAGGTAGCGCTCTTCTCGCGCGGGCATCTCCATGCAAGGGAGGAAGAAGCGTATATTCCGGATGTGGATTACTACTACCCGACGGATTGGGAAGTGCAGATGATCAATAACCTGAAGATCGGCAATCTGGACACGCTGACGCATATTTTGGACGAAATCGGCGCGGAAAACCGGAGGCGGCAGCTTCCCGACGCGAGTATGGTGAAGCTGACGACCTTGCTGATGGAAACGATGCTGCGTGTGCTGCACGAGCTGAATATCGACGCGGGCATTTATGCCCGGCAGTTCGAGAGCAGGCTCAAAGCCGGAAACGTCGATGCGATGTGGGATTACATGGCTGAAGTGGGAACGCTGATCTGCGAAAGGGTTCGTTATTCGAACACGCCTTCGACGATGGAGGCCGGCGGCAAGCTGCTGCAATATGTGAACGAGAACTATACAAGCGCGGACGTGTCGCTAAAAAGGCTTGCGGAACTGTTTCACATGTCGGTTTCGGGCGTGTCGAAGCTGTTCAAAGAAGTGACGGGCATCAACTTCTATGACTATTTATGCAGGCTGCGCATGGAAACCGCGAAGGAGCTGCTCCGGGACAAAAACAGCGTCGACGATGTCGCGCGCCGCGTCGGTTACGAAAATGTGTACTCGTTCAAACGGGCTTTCGTCCGCTATGAAGGCATCAAACCTGACGAGTATGCGCAGTTAGGGCAATAAGCGGTTATTAGGGCATTGGGCTGAACATACGGTGGAACGCTGGATGAATCAAAGTATTTCCGGACAAGAGGAAACGGAAGTGCCGGAGTATTCAGACGCAGGGTTGATTGCGGGCTGGAGCAGGGCGGCGATCGCAAAGCTGGAAAAGCTCGGCATTATGAAGGGCTATCCGGATGGCGGTTTTCATCCGCTGCAAACGATGACCCGCGCAGAGGCAATCGTGTCGATGGACCGTATGCTTGCGCAGCTTGAACAGGACTATACGATTGACAAACCGGGGGTATACGATTTCTCGGATATTCAGCATGCGCTCAAATGGAACATCATCGTTACCGTTCCGGGGGTGACGCTTCGAAATGTAACGGTAGAAGGAAATATTGTTCTCGGCGGAGGGGTCAAGGAGAGCGATGGCGATGACATATTGATTTATGTCGGCTATATCGGGGCTTTTTCTGATAGCGCTTCCATCGATCAGAGATTGATGAATTTGGATGATGACGGTTTCGTTATTTTTCCGGAGAAAGAAGCTCTATAGTCGCAACTTCTCCGAGGCTGTCCCAAAAGTTGTTTTTCCATTCTCACGCCAACTAAAAGCGCTATTATAGCACAAGAAAAGCTTCCATACCCAGTTTACCAGTGGTTTTGGAAGCTTTTTTGTGTACATTTTGGGACTGGCCCATTCGACTCTGCCCTTTTGGGACAGCCCCTTCGTTTGGACGTTCGTTTTTCTTGAAATATAAGACTTTATATGTCTCACCTATTACGAAAAATGCGAAAATGAAGGGGAGATCCGGAGATTGGCTATTTTGACGGGCATCAGCTTCTACGATTATTTGTGCCGGCTTGCCGCTCTTTTAATAGGAGAGCAGCAGGCGTTTTTGGAATTACAATTAAACCGTCAACCGGCGCTATTTATGTACTTGTCGCCGCCATCAGCTATGTGACATGATAGAGCGTAGCAAGATCAATGCCAGAATCATACAAAGGGACGGGAGAAGGAGAGACTCATGGGAGAACAAAAACAGGTGCCAGGCTGCAAGCTTACACAGCATACGATGGACGGGCATTGCGTGCTGACGCTGGAAAACGACGCGATTCGCGTCAGTATCGATGTGGATCATGGCGCTCATCTATTCGAAATGACGGATAAGCGCACGAACATCGACGTGATGTACAAAGACCCTAAGGGATTATCTTACGACGTCGGCGGCTGGTACGAGCTGTTTCCGAATGCGGGTACCGGCTGCAGCTACAAGGGGAGCGACGTCCCCGGACACGGCGATGTGCAGCATTTGCCATGGACATTCATGATCGAGCAGGAGAGCGAAGAAGAAATCCGCGTGCATCTGCGGACGGAGAGTAAGGTGCGGCCCTTTGCTTTGGAGAAGACCGTTGCGCTCAAAAAGGGGCAAGCGAGTCTCCATATCGCGGAGAAGATTACCAACCTCAGCGGCGAGGCGGAGCCGTACTTGTGGGGACATCATGTGACGTTCGGAGCCCCGTTCGTGAGTCCCTACAGCCGCATCGATCTTCCGGGCTGCCGCGTATTCGATCAGCCGGATTACCATCCGAATAACAGCAGGCTGCTGTCCGGAGCTTCCGGGACGTTGGACCGTATGCCCGGCAAACGGGGAGAGAAGGTGGATAACACGTATTTTGCGGCGGAGCCCTTCAATGAAATGTTGTTTATCGACGAATTGCAGGAGCATTGGTACAACGTATTTAACGAGCAGGCGGGACTCGGCTTCGCGCTCGCATGGGACGGCGTCGTATTTCCTTACCTCTGGCTGTGGCAGGAGCATCACTCCGAGCAGGAGGAGCCGTTCGGCGGTCAACTGTATGCCATGGCGCTGGAGCCTCAGGCATCCAACGCGCCGACCCTGTCTAAGGCCGTGTCGAAGGGGCAAGCGCCGGTTCTGGAAGCGGGCCAAAGCGCGGAAACGTGGCTGACGGTCGTCATGCACGCGAACCGGGACCGGGTGAAGTCCGTTAACCGGGAAGGCGGCTTGACGTTCTGAGGATACAGGGCGCACTACCGGGCCCGGCCGGCCTTATGGCGGCTTGCTTATGCCGTACCGGATATGCTAGAATGGAACAAATGTTCGCATTATTTTGGGGGGCTATGCAATGACGGAAAGATGCGGCTGGGTCAATGATGATCCGCTTTATATCGAGTACCACGATAAGGAGTGGGGGGTACCCGTTCACGACGACCGGAAGCTGTTCGAGATGATCACCTTGGAGGGGGCGCAGGCGGGGCTGAGCTGGTATACGGTGCTGAAGAAGCGGGAAACGTACCGGCAGGCGTTCGACGGCTTCGATTTCGAGAAGGTGGCCTCCTATGACGAAGCCAAGGCGGCTGAACTGCTGCAGAACGAGGGTATTATCCGCAACAAGCTGAAAGTCGCCTCGGCGATCGGCAACGCCAAGGCGTTCATTCGTGTCCGCGAGGAATTCGGCAGCTTCGACCGCTATATTTGGGGTTTCGTAGGCGGCAAGCCGATCCTTAACCGCTTCCGCGAGCTGAAGGAGGTGCCGGCGCGCACCGATATTTCCGACGCGATGAGCAAGGATCTGCAGAAACGGGGCTTCAAGTTCGTCGGCAGTACGATCTGCTACGCCTTCATGCAAGCGACGGGGATGGTCAACGACCACGTGGAGAGCTGTTTCTGTTACGAACCGGGCGCGGGAGCCGAGGTGTCGGTTTAACGATTCCGGATTTCGGAGCCTAAAAACCAAGTTGCTTAATCGGGAATTTCGCTGTATGATGAAGGGGTCAATTTCATAAGTTCTGTGGGAATAAGGTGCCGCGATGCGTTGCAATACTTCGCCGGCTTAAAAGGGAATCCGGTGCGATACCGGAGCGGTCCCGCCACTGTAACAGAGGAGTTCGCAGCCCAAGCGACAGCCACTGGTCGAAGAGACCGGGAAGGCAGGCTGCGTGCGTCGATTCTGGAGCCAGGAGACCTGCCTGTTCTGACGACACAAGAATACCTACGGGAGATAGGTGGTGTTGGAGACGAGTCCGGTAACGTGTAGATCCGAGGCTTCTTTTCCCCATTTCCTTTATTCGGATTGGGGCGGAGAAGCTTTTATTTCGTGGTCCTGTGCCCCCTGACGGCAATCGGTTCTTAGCATTAGCTATAGGCCGCCGGCATGACAGGGTTCAACCAGGAAACGAAATAATAAATCGGAAGAAGGTTTTCATATGAATAATCACTATGTCATCAGTAATTTGGGATATCCGCGCATCGGCGAGAACCGCGAATGGAAAAAGCTGCTCGAATCGTTCTGGGCGGGCAAAACGGAGGAAGCGGACTTCGAAGCCGAAATGAAAAAAATCCGTCTGCAGCGCCTGCTAAAGCAGCGGGAGTTAGGCGTCGAGCTTATCCCGGTCGGCGATTTCACGCTTTACGATCACGTCCTGGATACGTCGGCGATGTTCGGCCTCGTTCCGTCCCGCTACGGCTATGCCAGCGGCCCGGTATCGCTTGCGGCGTATTTCGCGATGGCCCGCGGCAGCAAGGAAGCGCCCGCATGCGAGATGACGAAATGGTTCAACACGAACTATCACTATATCGTACCGGAGCTGGGCGAAGCGGCGCCGAGGCTGGTCGAGAACAAGCCTCTGGCCGCCTATCTGGAAGCGAAGCGGGAGCTCGGCATCGACGGCAAGCCGGTACTTGTCGGACCGTTTACATTCGTTAAGCTGGCCAAGGGCTATAAGCAAGAGCGGTTCGGCGAGCTGGTCGGTCAGCTCGTTCCGCTGTACGCGCAGGTGCTGCGCGAGCTGGAACAAGCCGGAGCGGGCTGGGTGCAGATCGACGAGCCTTCGCTCGTAACCGACTTGACGGCAGCGGAGCTTGACGTGCTGGAGAGCGCCTATAAGCAGCTCGCTGCTGCGGCTCCGGGACTGAGCATTCTCTTGCAGACGTATTTCGAAGCGGTTTCGGGCTATGATAGAGTGATCGGCCTGCCGGTCCAAGCGATCGGGCTCGATTTCGTCCACGGCCGCGAGGGCAATCTGCGCGCGCTCCGCGAGCACGGCTTCCCTGCGGGCAAAACGCTTGCGGCCGGCGTTATCGACGGACGCAACATCTGGCGCGCCGATCTTGCCGAGAAGCGGCAGCTTCTTGAAGAGCTTGCTGCCGTCGTGCCGGGCGACCGTCTGATCGTGCAGCCTTCGTGCAGCCTACTGCACGTGCCGGTCAGCCTTGCCCGCGAGGGGAAGCTGGAATCGACGCTGCTCGGCGCGCTCGCCTTCGCCGGCGAGAAGCTCGGCGAGCTCGCGCTGCTGGCGCAAGCGGCACGCGGAGACGGCGGCGATGCCACCGCTCAAGCGATTGAGGCAAGCACGCGCGCGGTCGCGGCGCTGAACGCGTCTCCGGCGCGAAGCGGCGGCGGAGCGGTTGACGCGGCGGCTGCCCGGACGAGCCGGGCGGTGCCGTTCGCGGAGCGCCAGCAGCTGCAGCAGGCGCGCTGGCAGCTGCCTTTGCTGCCGACGACGACGATCGGCAGCTTCCCGCAGACCGCCGAGGTGCGTAAAGCCCGGCAGCTGTGGCGCAAAGGCGAATGGACGGAGGCGCAGTACGACGCGTTCGTGCAGGAGCAAATCCGCGTCTGGATCAGCCTGCAGGAGGACATCGGGCTCGACGTGCTTGTGCACGGCGAATTCGAGCGTACGGACATGGTCGAATTTTTCGGCGAGAAGCTGGTCGGCTTTGCGTTTACCCAGAACGGCTGGGTACAGTCGTACGGCTCGCGCTGCGTCAAGCCTCCGGTCATTTTTGGCGACGTCCGATTCAGCGGACCGATGACGGTCAAGGAAACGGTATATGCGCAGTCACTGACAGCCAAGCCGGTGAAAGGCATGCTGACCGGCCCGGTTACGATCCTGAACTGGTCGTTCGTTCGCGACGATATTTCGCGCAAGGATGTCACGTACCAGATCGCGCTTGCGCTCCGCGAGGAGGTTGAGGCGCTGGAGAGCGCCGGCATCGGCATGATTCAGGTCGACGAGCCGGCGCTGCGCGAAGGCTTGCCGCTCAAGAACGCCGACCGCAAATTCTACCTGGATTGGGGCGTGGAATCCTTCCGGCTGGCTACGTCGACCGTGCAGGATACGACGCAAATTCATACGCATATGTGCTATTGCGAGTTCCACGACATGATCGACGCGATTTCGGCGCTCGACGCCGACGTGATCTCGATCGAAACGTCGCGCAGCCACGGCGAGCTTATTTCCGCATTCGAAACGGAAACGTACGACAAAGGAATCGGTCTTGGCGTATATGACATTCACAGCCCGCGCGTACCCGATAAGGCCGAGATGCTCTCGATGATCGAGCGCGCCCTGCGCGTGCTGCCGGGACGGCTGTTCTGGATCAATCCCGACTGCGGCTTGAAGACGCGCGGTCAAGCGGAAACGGTCGCGGCTCTGCGCAACATGGTAGCGGCGGCGAGCGAAGCAAGACTGGAATTGCAACAATAATAATTGACAAAATAAAGTGCAGGCGATAAATATTATTTTTTGTTAAGCATGTATGAATCAAGTGCGCCCCGTAAAGCTAAGGAATCCTTCATGGCCCATTCCTGAATCTTTGCGGGGTTCCTTTCATTGCTGACTTATTCGGGCTTCGGCTTGAAGATTTCCGATTCCCGGCGGCGCTTTATGCGCTGCTTTTCCATCGATATTCAACGATTGCGATGCGGGAATCCGACAAACAATCTCCAAAAAAAACTAGAAGTCAAGCCTTGACTTGTACTATATGTTGATATAAATTTTAATAACGGCATCAAGATGTAGTGAATTACCGATTCATGGGAATGGAAAAGCCGGTTAAGGGGAGATACGTTGTGCAAGTAATTAAACGTAACGGACAAGCAGCCGAGATGGAATTCAGCAAGTTCAAAAAAGTCATCGATTTTGCAATAGAAGGTATCGGACTTAACTCGCTTGAGCTGGAGCAGGCGCTTTTGCCGCAGCTGAAGGACGGGATGCGGACGAAGGAAATCCAGCGTATTTTGATACAGACGGCAGTCGAAAAGGTCACGATTCAGGAGCCGAATTGGGACAAGGTCGCAGCGAAACTTTACATATACGATCTGTATAAAGAAGCTGGCATTAACCGCGACTATAGCAAAAAAAGCTTCGGATACGGCAGCTTCTACAAGCTTCTCAAGCTGTTGACCGACGAAGGCTTGTACGGCGACTATATTTTGAAGGGCTACAAGAAGAAGGAAGTCGACGAGCTGGGCGAGTACATCAAACCGGAACGGGATTACCTGCTGACGTATGTCGGCGTTAAAACGTTAGCCGAACGCTATTGCGTGAAAGGCTTTAATAAAGAAGTGTACGAGCTGCCTCAGGAGGCGTTCATGGGCGTGGCGATGGCGATTGCGCTGGCCGAGAAGCCGGAGGATCGCGTGCACTGGGCGAAGCAGTTCTACGACGTGATGTCGCTGCTTCAAATGACGGAAGCGACGCCGACGATGTCGAACGCGCGCAAGCCGTTCAACCAGCTGTCGAGCTGCTTTATCGGGACGATGGACGACTCGTTGGAATCGATCTTCCATATCGTCGATCTGTTCAGCCAAGTGAGCAAATACGGCGGCGGCATGGGGATTTACATCGGCAAGGTACGGGCGACCAACTCCGACATCCGCGGCTTCAAAGGGACAAGCGGCGGCGTCATTCCGTGGATCCGGATCATCAACGATACGGCAATCGCGTGCAACCAGCTCGGCGTTCGCAACGGAGCGGTCAGCGTAACTCTGGATATTTGGCACCGCGACATTTGGGAGTTCCTGAACCTGAAGACGAACAACGGCGACGAGCGCCGGAAAGCGCACGACATTTTCCCGGCCGTCTCGATCCCAGACGTGTTCATGCGTCAACTCAAGAAAGAAACGCGCGTTCGCGACGGCAAGTTCTACCTGATGTGTCCGCATGAGGTTCGCCGCGTAATGGGCTGGAGCCTGGAAGATTCGTTCGACGAGGCGGAAGGCGAAGAAGGCGAATTTTCGAAGCGCTACTGGGCTTGCGTCGATCATCCCGACATTCCGAAGGAAGAAGTCAATGCGATCGATCTGCTTAAGGCGATCATCAAGTCGGATACGGAAACCGGCACGCCGTTCCAGTTTTTCCGTGACACGGTCAACCGGATGAACCCGAACAAGCACGCGGGACGCATCTACTCCAGCAACCTGTGCATGGAGATCAACCAGAACATGTCCGTCAACAGCGAAGTTACGCGCAAAACGCTGAAGGACAAGGACGGAAACGAATACGTCGTCGAGACGCGCCAATCCGGTGACTTCGTCGTTTGTAACCTCGGGTCGTTGAACCTGGGCCGCACGAATACGGAAGAAACGATCGCGGAGGTCGTGCCGGTCGTCGTACGGATGCTTGACAACGTTATTACGATCAACAACCTGCCGGTCAAGGAAGCGGAAATCACGAACGCCAAATACCGGGCAATCGGTCTCGGCAGCTTCGGCTATCATCACATGCTGGCGATCAACGGCATCAAATGGGAATCGGACGAGCATCTGGAAATGGCCGACCGGATTTATGAGCTCGTCAACTACCATGCGATTAAAGCCAGCTGCGAGCTCGCAAAGGAAAAAGGCTCCTACGCCTTGTTCGAAGGCTCGGAATGGCAGACGGGCGAGTACTTCAAGCGCCGCGACTATACAAGCGACAAATGGCAGGAGCTCGCCGCAGAGGTTTCTGCGAACGGTCTGCGCAACGGCTATCTGATGGCGGTCGCGCCGAACGGCTCGAGCTCCCAGTACGGCGGTTCGACGCAGAGCATCGACCCGATCTACTCGAAGTTCTACATGGACGAGAAGAAAAATCAGGTCATCCCGATCATCGCGCCGGATTTGAACCCGACGACGTTCTGGTTGTACAAGGAAGCGCACAAAATCGACCAAACGTGGAGCATCAAGGCTTGCGCTGCGCGCCAGCGCCATATCGACCAGTCGCAAAGCTTCAACCTGTACATTACGCCGGAAACGAAAGCGACCGAAATCGCCCAAATGTATATTTTGGCATGGACGCTGGGCGTCAAAACGCTGTATTATACGAGAAGCCGCAGCGCTGAAGTGGAAGAGTGCGCAGCTTGCTCGGCGTAACGATTGCGTTGTTGGCGGTGGCGTTACGGTAGAGCGGACAAGGCGATGCAAAGTAGTAGATCAGCAATAAGCAGTCTGCGCTGCAAGTGTAAAGGTAGTCCCCTCCCGCTCAAACATCTTGTTTTGGATTCCTTTCTATTAGAAGCCCTGCGGGGCACGGTAGGAATCCAAAGCCAAAACTCGCCGGGGACCACCTTTACACTCTCCGCTCCGCCTGCAAGCTGATCGAAATGCATCCCTCGCAGCTCTGCCGGTTTAACGCCTGCCCGCACAACAAGCGCGCTCGAACGCCGGAGCAAGAGAAATAAAGAAGTAGAAAAGCAGGGAAACCTGCTTTTTTGCCGCGTCGAGGACGCGGCGGAGTAACCCAAGCACCAACCAGGAGCGTGTCTATCCCAAAGGGATAGACGAAAAGCGGCCCGCCGCACGGAGTCTCATCGAGGAGCTGCCTATCGACATACTGCGTGGTTGCTTGCGGGTGGCCGGAGGGCGGCGAGCCCTTCGGGGTCCTCCCCTTGGGAAGGGGAGGATTTAGGAGGGGTCGGAACTCTTTTAGGGGGATCGAAGCTCTCTTGGAGAATAACCATTTTATTGAAAGAAGGAATTCACGTGTCTTCTCTAACGCAAAAACCGTTATTTAATCCGACTGCCGATACGAGCTACGAAAAACGGATGCTGATCGGCGGCGAAACGACGAATCTGATGATGCTGAGCAACAACAAATACAAATGGTCGTACCCGCTTTACAAAACGATGATGCAAAACTTCTGGATTCCGGAAGAAATTTCGCTGGGTCAAGACAAAATGCATTATGAGCGTCTTGAGCACGACGAGCGCGAAACGTTCAACAAAGTCATTTCGTTCCTGGTCTTTCTGGATTCCCTGCAAACGGTCAACTTGCCGAACATCAACGATTACGTGACATTGCCGGAAGTGAATCTGCTGCTCAACATTCAAACGTACCAAGAAGCGCTCCACTCGCAAAGCTACGGCTACATTTTGGAGAGCATCGTCGGCGCGGAGAAGCAGCAAGAAATTTATGATATTGCCATCAAAGATCCGTTTCTGCTGAAACGGAATAAATATATCGCAGACTGCTACCAAGAGTTCATCGATCACCAAACCGAGGAAGGCTTTGCCAAGGTCATGATGGCGAATTACATTCTCGAAGGCATCTACTTCTATGCAGGCTTTAGCTTCTTCTACAACCTAGCTCGTTTCGGCAAAATGACCGGCGTAGGAACCGAAATCAAGTACATCAACCGCGATGAACTGACGCATTTGGCTCTGTTCCAAAACATGTTCCGCGAGCTGAAAAAAGAGCGTCCGCATATTTTCACCAAGGCGTTGGAGGAAGAACTGCGCGAAATGATGCGTCAGGCCGTTGAGCATGAAGTGGAGTGGGGCGCATATGCGGTAGGCGACCGGATCCAAGGGCTGAGCGCAAGCCTGATCGATCAGTATATCCGTTACCTGTCGAACTTCCGCCTCGATGCGATCGGACTCGATCCGCTCTACCCGGAAATTACGGAGGATCCGCTTCCGTTCATCAAGCAATTCACGAACTTCAACCAGACGAAAACCGACTTTTTCGAGGAAAAGGTTATCAATTACGCCAAAGGCGGCTCCGACCTCGATCTCGACGGCTTGGACGATCTGGATCTGTAATCGCATAAGACTGCTCATGCCCGACACGACAAGCGTGTCGGGCTTTTTCGTGGCGTGAAGGAACGGCAGGCAGATCGTTTACTACTAGGTAAGGACACGCCGGCTATTTTATAGTAGAGTAAGTAGTAGCTTTTAACGGGCGTTCCAGCATCAAAAATAAATTTTGCAATGTACGGAGGTGGCTGCCTTGCATGATCATCCTTCCAAACGTTTGAGCAAATCGTACGGGACAAGCTCGCGGATGCAACCGGACAAACACGTGCAGCAGCAAGGAAACGAACCGCCGCTGCAGCGGGCGCTCGCATACGGCCAGGCGCTTACTTCCGCCCATATCTTACAGCTTCAGCGAAGCGTCGGGAACGCCGCCGCCGCACAGCTGGTCAGATCCCGGCAACCTTCCGCGCCGCCGGATGGGGATGAGGGAGGAGCTGTGCAGCGCAAGGGCATCGCGAGCCATGAGGATCTGCCTGTTCAAAGAGCGGAATCCGAAGAGGAGCGGGAAGGCGGGGAAGCGGAGGAAGAAACGGTCTCGTTGAGTCCGGAAGAAGCGGACATGTTCGAATCGGTCATGAACGAGCTTTCCGACGAGGAGCTGGAGAAGGGCCTTGAGTCGGAACTGGAGGACGAGCAGAAGCTGGATGGTGAGGCGGCCGTTCAAGCAAAGCCGGACCCGAGCGGGGCAACCATACAGATGGTCAAACTGGTATCGTCCATTTCTTCCGAGAAGAATCCTAATCTGGCGCTTGCGGGCAGGCTGGAAAAGAACAATTCCAGAAAACCACGGCTTGTACCCGTGACGCGTTGGAGACGCATCAAGGCCAAATACAAGCAAAGAGGGTACCGCAAATACGCGGCTATATTCCACCAAAACCTGCAGAACGATGCGGGCACGGCCGATCTCGTTCTGTTGCTTCGCGTTAACCGTCGCATCAAGGCCGGTGCCCGGTTGGACAAGCATTACGCCTCGATCGAGAAGAAATCGTCGCAGAAGAGACAGACGGCGCAGACGCGTACGGAGCTTCTTGGAGAAGCCGTAACTTCGATTCGGATGGAAAACTATGCGGGCGGCGATTGCAAAATGCTAATCGGATACGCTTCCGGACCGGGAATCGATCAGCTGTGGGTGAGCCATTCTAAAAAAACGTACTATGTGGTTGAAGCCAAAGGACCGGGAGCCAAGCTCAAGGTGGATCGGTTCGCAACGCGCGGAGCGAAGAAGGGCGGAGGCACGCTCAAGCAAATGTCGCAAGCCTGGATAGAAGACCGTGTTCCCCGCTTGAAAACAAGCTATCCGAACGAATTGCAGCAGTTATTGGACGATTGCAGTCTCAAGGTGCATAACGGGAGACTCGTGGACGATCCGAATGGCAACGGAGCGTACAAGCTCGAAGGGATTGTCATTACGGCCAATTGGAAAGAAGCGCAAGGTGACATCGGATCGAGCTTTTCAAAAGAAACGTACACGTTTTAATCCATGATGAAGGAGTTCGCGAAATGAAACCATACAACATTGTCATGACGGGAAAACTGTATCCGGAGGGGCTTGCCGCGATCGAGGCGCAATGCGAAATCAAACGATGGGACGGTCCGGGACCGATTCCGCGCGGACAGCTGCTCGAGTGGCTGAAGGAAGCGGACGGGCTAGTCAGCTCGGGGGACGTGAAGGTCGACGGGGAGCTGCTGGATGCCGCTCCGAAGCTTCGCGTCATAGCGCAATCTTCCGTTGGGTACGACAATGTGGATGCGGCGGCTTGCACGGAGCGCGGCGTGCCGTTCGGCAATACGCCGGGCGTGCTTGTGGAAACCGTGGCGGATTTGACATTCGGCTTGCTGCTTTCCGCCGCCCGCCGCATTCATGAAGGATGGGAAATGGTGAAACGCGGGGCCTGGGTCAAAGGGGCGGCCGTGCCGTTCGGCGTCGACTTGTACGGCAAAACGGTCGGCATCGTCGGCATGGGCGATATCGGCGGCGCCGTGGCGCGCAGGGCGCAGGCAAGCGGGATGAACGTCATCTACTATAACCGTACGCGACGGAAGGACGAGGAGGCGCTGAAAGCCAGATACGTGCCGTTCGAGGAGCTCCTTGCGGAAGCCGATTTTATCGTTATGCTTGTTCCGCTGTCCCCATCCAGCAGAGGCATGTTCGACCGCGAGCAATTCGCCCGGATGAAATCGACCGCTTATTTCGTCAATGCGTCACGAGGCTTGATCGTGAACACGGACGCGTTATACGATGCCCTCCGGACAGGGCGCATCGCTTACGCCGCGCTTGACGTGACCGACCCGGAGCCTCTCCCGGCAGATCATCCGTTGCTGTCGCTTCCGAATGTTTTGATTACGCCGCATGTAGGGAGTGCAACGGACGAAACGCGCAATCGGATGTCCAATTTGACGGCGGACAACCTGTTGGCGGGACTGGCCGGCAAGCCGATGCCTGCTTGCGTGAATCCGTCGGTGCAAGTGCGGAAGATTTGATATTGAATGGTTGTTGCGACGGAAGGCAAGAACATGCTCCGATAAAAAGGACGACAAGACCTCGTATCAAAGTGCAGTTCGTTACACGCTTGACGTCGTATTCTCTCCAAAACCCGATCAGAAAAGCAATTTCCTGATCGGGTTATTTTTATTTTCCCGATTTTCATATGGGCCCGGAAAGACTGTCTTTCAGCCGACTGCTGCTGAGAGAAAATATAGTTCTTTAATCAGCCGAAGTTAGGGTACCCCTGAAGAAGTTCGAGCACGCGTCTCATCTTACAAAATATCCCATTACAATTCAGAGCCAGTGGACATAAAAAAGATGACCCTGATAAATGCAAGGGTCATCTCTTGGCAGCTTAGCTCCGCGGTGGTGTGTTTAAACCATCCACAATGGGTGACAACAAAAAAAATAAATTGAACACGAATTAACGCTATGATATAATCGATAGCGTAATTGACAAATTTCAATAAGGAGTACATCATTTTTATTCCCACTTTAATTGTACATCTGGAACTTTGATTTGTCAATGCTCTTTTTTATCCCAAATAAAAGGAAAAAGGAGTGTGTTCAGGGAGAGATGGAAGCGAAGGATTGGCGGCAGGAACAGGAGCGGCTGGAATGGGTCAGGAACAAGCTGCAGGCGAGAATCGCCGAACTGGAGCCGGAGGTTGCCGGACTGCGCGATCAGGCTACGGACATCCGCAAGCGGTTTTGGGAAGAAGTTACGATCAACACAAGCACGCACGAAGATTTCGAAGAGACCTTCTACACGATTAACCAGCAGTCCGCGGTATTGGCCGAACGGGAGCGCGGCCACAAGCTGTTGACACAGCAATGGAAAAGCATGAACCGTCTGCTCCCGTCTCCTTATTTCGGACGAATCGACTTTCAAGAGGATGGCCTGGACCTCAACGAGCAAATCTATATCGGCGTATCTTCCTTCGTCGACGAAGACGGATTGAGCTTTCTGATCTATGACTGGCGTACGCCAATCGCGAGCCTGTACTACGACTACTCCCCCGGCCTGGCGTCTTATGTCACGCCGGCCGGACGAATCGAAGGGACGATGGAGCTCAAACGGCAGTTTCAGATTCAAAACGGGCAAATCCGCAACATGTTTGACGCGAGCGAAACGATCGGAGACGAATTGCTGCAGCAAGTGCTTGGCAAAGGTGCGGACTCGCAAATGAAGAGTATCGTGGCAACCATCCAGAAGGAACAAAACGCCATCATCCGCAATGACAAAAGCCGGATGCTTATCGTACAGGGGGCGGCCGGCAGCGGTAAGACCTCCGCGGCACTACAGCGGGTGGCATACTTGCTGTATAAACACCGCCAGACGATCAGGGCCGATCAGATCGTTCTTTTCTCACCGAATCCGATGTTTAACAGTTATATCTCCACCGTCCTTCCAGAGCTTGGTGAAGAGAATATGCAGCAGACGACTTTTCAAGAATATCTCGACTATTGGCTAGGTTCCTCGTTACGGCCGGAGGCTCCCTTTGATCAGATCGAATATGTACTGACCGCACAAGGAACGCCGGGGTATGAGGCTCGTCTTCAGGGGATCGAATATAAAGCTTCCGAGGCTTTCCTGCAAGCCCTGCAGAACTATGGAATGTGGTTGGGACTGGAAGGTATGCGATTCAACGGTATTCGGATTCGGGACCGCGATTTGATTACCGCGGAGCGAATGAGAGCGAAATTTTACGGTTATGACCGTTCCCTGCCATTGCTCAATCGTGTCGTTCTCGTGCAGGAATGGCTGCTGAATGAACTGGCTTCGCTGGAACGCTTGGAACGGGAAGCGCCTTGGGTACAGGAAGAGTTGAATTATCTCGACACCGAGCAGTACGCGGAAGTTTTCGGAATGCTGCATAAAGAGAGGGAAGTATTCGACATTGCGGAACAATACGCCGCAGTTCGCGAGAAAGTGAACAACAAGCGCCGGGAAGATGAAGGCGACTTTGACTTCGCCCGGAGGGAGGAAGATCTGATCCGCCGAAGGATCGTGAAAGAAAGCTTTAAACCGCTACGGAAAAGTGTGAATAAACTCTCGTTTATAGATATCCAAGGCATATATGGCCAATTGTTTGTCGACGAAGCCGCTTATCGGGAGAAAACGAATGGAGCCGTCGTCCCTCCGCTGTGGCCTGAAATATGCAGGCAAACCAAGGAAGCGCTGCTCCGGAACGAGTTATTGTACGAGGATGCGACTCCGTATTTGTATGTAAAAGAACTGATCGAAGGCGTCCGGACGAACACGGAAATCCGGTATGTGTTCGTTGATGAGGGTCAGGATTATTCGCTGTTTCAATATGAATATCTAAAAAAGCTGTTTCCCCGTGCCCGGATGACGGTGCTCGGCGATTTCGGGCAAGCGATCTTCATGCAGGCTACAAGTTTGGACGCATCCGATTCGCCGCTGGTCCGCCTTTTCGGGGAAGCCGAAACAAGCCTTATCCGCCTGGTACGCAGTTATCGTTCAACCAAAGAAATTGTTGAATTTACGAAATCGATGCTTCCAGGCGGGGAGGAAATTGCACCGTTCGAGAGGGGAGGCCAAAAGCCCCTTTTGACGAGACTGGACGGCGGGGAGAAGCGTGATGCGCAAATTCTGGCAGACATCGCGGCGCTCAGGGCCGAGGGCTTCGATTCCATCGCCGTCATTACGAAGACCGCAGCCGAAAGCCGGGAGGCCCATGAATCGTTACGGATTCATGGAGGCGAAGCACTGCAGCTCATTACGAAGGAGACGCAGGGCTTTGAAAAAGGAGTGATGGTCATTCCCGTGTATCTCGCCAAGGGTGTCGAGTTCGATGCGGTCTTGGTCTATGATGCTTCGCCCGAAGCTTACGGCCGGAACAACGAACGCAAGCTTCTTTATACGGCCTGTACGCGGGCCATGCACCGACTTCATCTTTACACGATGGGCGATTGGTCGCCGTTCGTGCAGGCATTGCCTGCAAATTTGTATGACAAAGCAACATTTCATCCATACACCGCTCGATGAGCAGAAAGCAGGGACCAATGTCAGCTCCTACGCAAACAAAACCGAAAACAGCCGGCGGGGACGACTTCTCGTTGAAAGCCATTCTCCCGCCGCTTATGGCGATTATTGTCGGCATGATCATGGTTATTCTGGACAGCACCGTCGTTAATAATGCCATTCCGAAGCTCGTTGAATACTTCGACACCGATCTGAAGACGATCCAATGGACCGTCACCGGTTATACGCTGGCCTTATCCGCCGTTATCCCGCTTGCAGGCTGGATGACCGATAAATTCGGCTCCAAGCAAATTTTCATGATTACGATCGCCCTGTTCACGATCGGCTCCGTGCTGTGCGGCATCGCGCAAACGCCGGAACAGCTTATCATTTACCGCATCATTCAAGGCTTGGGCGGCGGCATGGTGGCTCCGATCGGGATGGCTATGGTGTTCAAACTCGCGCCTCCGGAGCGCCGCGGATCCATCATGGGCGTACTCGGCATCCCGATGCTGGTGGCGCCGGCGTTCGGTCCGGTGCTATCCGGCTGGCTGGTCGATTCTGTCAGCTGGCATTGGATTTTTATCATCAATCTGCCGATCGGCATTCTCGCTTTCATTCTCGGGTATAAATATTTGCCGAAATCCGACCGCCATGCGGCGCCGCATCTGGACGTTATCGGCATGTGCCTCGCGCCGGTCGCTTTCTCCATGCTGGCGTACGGCGTAAGCGAAGGCGGCACCAGCTGGTCCTCCGCTTCGACGATCACGGGCTTGAGCGTCGGCGGCATTGCGCTCATCCTTTTCATCTTCGTGGAACTGGGACAGAAGCAGCCGCTGCTGGAGCTGAAAGTGTTCAAGTCGTCCGACTTTACACGCAGTATCATCTTGACGTGGATCGTACAGCTCGCGCTGTTCGGCGCCATGCTGATCGTGCCGCTGTACCTGCAAGGCGTTATGCACTACACTGCGCTTGAAACGGGCTGGATCCTGATGCCGCAGGCGCTATGCGCGGGAATCGGCATGCCGATCAGCGGCCGGCTGTTCGACAAGATCGGCGCGCGTCCGCTCGCCTTCGCCGGTCTAACCGTCATATCCGTTTCCCTATTCATCTTGTCCGGCATATCGGTTGACACTTCGCTGTGGGTGATCATCCCGTGCATCTGCATCATGGGGCTCGGCATGGGCTTCTCCATGATGCCGCTCAACACGCATGTCCTGAACTCTGCGCCTCGCCGTCTGGTGAGCCGCGTCACGCCGCTGACGGCGGCAGCTCAGCAAGTCGTCGTCTCGTTCGCGGTCGCGGGCTTGACGGGTTATCTGACGTCGCAAATCACTTCCCACGCCGCAAGCGCGGGAGCAAACGCGAATCCGCTGAGCGCCGTCGTCGCGGGTTACGGCGACACGTTCTTCCTGTCCGCGTGCATCGTGACTGCAGGTGTCGCATTGACGCTTCTTCTGCGTAAACCGAAGCTGCAGGGGGAAGACGGAACCGCCGGCGGGGACAATCCGGACCCGGCGATGATGATGGGTCACTAATCGCTAGAAATAAATACATGCGGCATGTAGAAGCTCGATTGGGAAGCCGTTTGCTGGCTGACGGAGGACCATTTCATTGAAGTAACGGGACACAAGAGTTCAATAAAACAGCGGCAGTCTAGGACTATTTTTTTCGTCCAAGGCTGCCGCTCTTACTTGTAGCGAGTCAGTCCAAGATCGGCGCGTTCCGCTTGCTTGCGGTAGTCGCGAGGGGACATGCCTTTCAGCCTGGCGAACATTTTGGAAAAGACGAGCGGGTCGTCGTACCCGACCGAACGCGATATGTCGCCGACGGAGAGCGACACGTTCTCGAGCAGTTCGCAGGCCCGCTCCATCCGGTAGCGAATCAAATACTGCTGAGGCGACTGTTGCGTCTCCTCCTTGAAAATGGCGCATAAATAACTGCGGTTGAGACCGATATAAGCGGCAAGCTCTTCAATGGACATGCGGCGGGAGAAGTTTTTCTCCATAAACGCGATCGCCGCTTTCACGTATAGCTCCCGCGGCTTCGTCTGCGGCTGTGCATGCTCGCCTGCCGCAGCTTCCAACAGACATGACAAAAAGAAATACACGCCCCCGGTCAGCCGCAGCTCCCGGCCACCGGACAGCTTTTTGGCATCTTCCAGCATTTCGAAGCAAGGCAAAATATTTACGTGCCTTGTGAGCGCCATCACCGGCGAATCCGTAGTCAGGTTCGCCTGACGCAAACAGGAAGCCGCCTCCAGGCCGTTGAAACCGACCCAACTGTAATGCCACGGATCGGCGAGATCCGCCTGGTAATAGGTTACCTCGCCCGGGGTGATGAGAAAGATTTGCCCCGCCCGCAGCGTATGCTCCGTGCCGGATGCGCGGAATTTGCCTTGGCCGCTCCTCACATAGTGAATCAAATAATAATCGCGAACCGCCGGGCCGTATGAGTGTCCGGGCGCGCACCGCTCCGAGCCGGAATGGTAATAAACCAAGTCGGCCTTAACTTGATGTTGATAAGGTAGCTCGAGCTTTTGGGCCATCTGCCGCCGCCTCCAATCGTAATTCCGAATCGATCACCTCACATTATGACATATTTATCTCACCCTGGGACATTCTTTTTCCGCACCGTACAGCTATGATGAAGATAGTAGATCGAACCTATTTCCAAATCGTTGCGGGAGGGATTTTCAAATGAAAAAATTTGCGTTTATCGGAGCGGGCAGCTTCGGGTTTACACGAAGTTTGGTGCGGGACATTTTGTCGTTTCCGGCGTTTGCGGACTGTACGATCGCATTGATGGACGTCGATGAGGAACGTCTCGGCTTCATCAAGCAGGCCGTGGACAAAATTGTCGCCGCCGGCAACTACCCGGCGAAGGTGATGGCGACGACCAACCGGGCCGAGGCGCTGCAAGGAGCAGACGGGGTCGTATGCACGATTCTCGCGAACAGCATCGATGTCTGGCGGCATGACATTGAAATTCCGAAAAAGTACGGCGTCGACATCAACGTCGGCGACACGCGCGGGCCGGCCGGCGTGTTCCGTGCGCTGCGTACGATTCCGGTAATGCTGGACATTTGCCGCGATATCGAGAGGATTTGCCCGGACGCGGTGTTCCTCAACTACACGAATCCGATGACGATGCTGTGCAATGCGATGCAAAATTATACGAAGGTGAACGTCTTCGGCCTGTGCCACAGCGTACAGGGGACCGCGGATATGCTGGCGGACTGGATCGGCGCGGAGACAAAAGACATCAGCTATTTGTGCGGCGGCATCAATCACCAGGCTTGGTTTCTCGAGTACAAGTGGAACGGCAAGGACGCCATTCCGCTCATTCGCGAAGCGATTACGAACCGGCCGGAAATTTACAACGCGGAGCTGGTCCGCAACGAGATGTTCCTGCATCTCGACTATTACGTTACCGAGTCGAGCGGGCACAATTCGGAGTATAACGCCTGGTTTCGAAAACGGCCGGATTTGATCGAAACGTACTGCACGCACGGCACGAATTGGAATCCAGGCGTGCATGCGTACATTCTCAACGCATACAAGAGCCGGCAAACGACATGGAAGGACGAAATCGTCAAATGGCTGAACGAAGCGCCGATCGATCTGAATCGCGGTCATGAATACGCAGCAAGCATTTTCAATGCAGTGTTCGGCGACGGCGCGATGTTCAAGTTTTACGGCAATATCCGCAACCGGGGCTATATTACGAATTTGCCGCAGGACGTTTGCGTGGAGGTGCCGGTGCTCGCTTCCAAATACAGTTTCGAGCCTATTCACGTCGGCGCGCTGCCGGGCCAGTTGGCTGCGCTCAACACGGTGAACGCGATCAACGAGCAGCTTGCAGTCGAAGGTTCGATGACCGGCGATCCGCGCAAAGTGTTCCACGCCATCGTGAACGATCCGCTCACTGCCGCGGTGCTGAGCTTGAACGAGATCAAACAGATGGTCGACGAGATGTTTGCCGCCAATCGCGACTATTTGCCGCAATTCAAGCATGTGAACTAATTCGGGCCGCCGCCGGGCATCTTCAGGGATGCCCGGCGGTTTTTGTGACCGGGATAATCAGAAAAAATACGAACCGGATGTAAGTTCGGACATATGGATGGAAAAGAAGAGAAAGATACCTCTTTTTAGGTATGTATGTGCAGACAGAATTGTACTATCATGTCGAAGCAGGGAAACCTAGTACAAAGGAAAGGGGTGACATCCATATGTTTCCACCAAGAAGCGGTCTTAACAATAGAGGCGGTAGAAACCCTCTGCAATTTGTTCTAAACTTGCTTGTGAGCAGCGAGCAATCGAGAACGGCACCTGCTAAATAAGCTTTCGGTATGGGCAAAAGCTGCACCTAAGTCTTTGGACTTTAGGGGCAGCTTTTCTTGTAAATGATCACATTCTTGTGACGAGTAAGAGGTAGAGCAGATTTGCCGCGCAAAGAAAGGGAATCGATCAGATGAGCTTTTATTTTCAAGTCTGCAGCTCAGAGAGCTATCAGGATCAATATCTAATATTTTTGCTAAAGCATTACAAGGAATTGAATCTACCCTATTCTTTCCCGGTCTCGTTAAGCTTTTTGGCAAGCCCCGTACTGCTTCAGAAGGAAGCATTCCTGTGTTTTAACGAAATGGATGAAATTGTCGGGACGTTTAGTTATATTTGTGGAACGGCGGAAAATCAATATGAGGATTCGCATGTTGCACAAATCCAGATTGTTTTCTTCGTGGAGTCTTATCGGCAAGGTCGGCTTTTTCTAAAAAGCTTGCAATATTTGGTGCAATATATTGCGCAACTGCCAGATTCGATTACCGAGCTCCGCTTTTGGGTTCCAAGCTGTCTCCACTTGCATAAACTTCTATCCAAGCTTGCAGTGAGATTCGCTATTTGGGATACAGCACAAGGCGGGATTGAAGAATATCGTGCACAATTCAAGGATTGGCTAACGTTTGCAATGAAATTCCGTCATGATGCGTATTTCACTCCATAGTGTTTGTTTTTTGGATCCGATGATCATCAAGCTCAACAAAAGGATAGGGGGTGGGGCAGCCGATGCTTGCCCAATACCGGAATTGCCAAAGTGATGATGATTATGCACAGTTTACGCTCTATTTTATTTGCAATCGCAAGAATTTTAATCATCAGTTTTCATTGGCGGACGCACTTGTACATGTATTGGAATCGATTCCCAACTCTCGCATTGTATTGATTACGGACAAGATGGGGGTCATGATAGGGTGGGGGCATTATCGCTATATCAATGCCGAGAATGAATTTGATCCTGCTGGTGAAATCGTTTTTGTCAACTCTGTCATCGTCCACCCTTCCTATCACAGCAGCCTTATCTTTGCGGAGGGGTTCCGCCATCTGGTACAACAAATTGCCGCAGAGAATAGTTGCGTCAACTACTTACAATTTTGCGCGCAAATCGACAACGAGTACTTAAACCGATTGTATAGGAAGTTTTCCCGTATTATTGGACAAAGAGAAGGCTACTATGGGATAGAAAATGTTTTTCAAGCGAATTTTGAAGAGCTGCTTCAATATGTAAAGCGGTTTGAAAGACGAGGGGATTGAAATGATCTAGTATACCCAAGCGATATAGGGATGTGATGCAAGGTTACCACATCCTTATATTGATTGGGATTTACTAGAAGTAACGCAGATGTCACGTGCTCTGACCGATCAGTCTAAGTTCCTTGGCCTGTGCTATCGCTTTGGTGCGTCGATTAACCTTTAATTTGGCAAAAATATTTTTCACATGAACCTTCACGGTACCGATGGCGATGATCAGTTGATCGGCTATTTCCTTATTGGACAAACCCGCCGCTAATAATGCAAGCACCTCTAACTCACGATCCGTGAGCGGTTCCTCCATTCGAATAGGCAATGGTTGCGATTTTTCATCTGCACCTGGTTCTGTATAAGCTTGTTCCGTAGAGCTTTGCAGCACGCACATCAAAACTCCTTGAGAGGCCATAGCCAGAACAACAGCCTTGCGATCATCGGAGAACACGCCGCCTGCAAGCTTGTTTTCAAGGTAAAGAACGCCAAGCATAGTGCCATGAATAGTTAAGGGTATGCATAGGACCGATTGAGGCCGCTGCTTCGCCACATACGGGTTATGAATCAGCCAAGTCTCCGCTCCTCCGGTATAATCGATCTCCTCTTGTGTACGAAAGACATATCGGATAATCCCTTCAGGCAAGAGGGAACTGTCAATCATTTCTAAAGGAAACGGGACAGTCTGCGCATCTGAATCCGCATATACCTGAATATAAAGTGCTTCATTGTCGCCCGTCAGCAGTGCGCCCTTACTTGCACCTGCATACTTCATGATGGTATTCAATATTTCTGCAAGAACAGCATCCGTGTCCATCTGATTCGTTATCGCCTGAGTTGTTTTTAGGATCGCCGCGAGATCAACGCTGTCAACGGGATTGGACTCGCTCCTAAATGCAGATGCTCCTGCCGCTTGCTCCGCATCGTTCCGGCCAACCGAAGTTTGTTCTTCGCATTCAATTGTTTGATCAGCATCCTCTTGCTGCCGCCAATGCCCTATCAGCTTCTCCAATTGAATGACCTTCACAGATACTTCCCATTGTTTGTATCCCTCAACAGCCAATTGCATATAAAAGAAAGCCGTTTTTTTCTTGTCGCTTCCCCAATAGTAGCTGGCAGCGAGTTCGCCTGCAAGGCTTGTCACCTGTATATCATTTTGCTCCCTCGCCTCGCGGATGGCTTTGTCATAGAGTGCCTCGGCCTTAATGAATTCGCCGGAGGCACGCGCAAATTCGGCTTGAAGGAGATCGTACCTAGACTGATAATTAGCCGGGCTCCATGCCGCCCATTTTCTAAAACGATGAAGATTGCGATTCAATTTTTTTTTCGTAGTTGACCATTTATGAGATGGTTTATGAGCAGCCAATACGGCAAGTGATTCATAAAAAAGGCATTCGGGCAAATGAGGTAAATGAGTGGCATACGCCTGATAGGACTCCGCTTGCCAAGCCCAGTGGATAGCTTCCTCATACTTACCCAACAAATAGCAAAGCTGAGTCTTATACGTGCTAAATTGAAATAAAGTGGTGGCAGAAGTCTCCTCTTTGCGAATCCGGTTCAAAAACTCCTCTTCTTCAAAGCCGGAGCCGCTGAATGAATCTGGCGCAGCCGTTCGACCTTGAAGGGCGAGAATAAATTGCTGATACAGGTAAAAATTTTGTTTCACGAATTCATCATTTGTTGTATCTAGCACCACCATATAGTCGGCAATCGTTTTGGCTAATTCACTTAGCGATGCTCTCGTGTACAAGGAATTGATATGCGCGCCAATGGCATAACTGGCAAACACATAGTCCCCAGAATCCATGCCGAAATGTAGAGCTTTTACTAAATAAGCGTCCCCTTCGCGGGCATTTCCGGCAAATTGGCAAAGTACTCCACCGAACATCGTATAGGTTTTACTTTTAATTGAACTAATGTTGTAATGCTCGGAAAGCTCCAGACCTACCTTGCTCATTGTGTAGCCCTTATCGACTTTGCCTAAGGCATTCCCCAAAAGCATGCCATATGAGGAATAAACGGCGGCGGAAACAGGCGTGTTTCCATATTTAAGCGATAGCTGAATGGCTCTGCACATCAACAGAAAATAGACCTTCTTATTGGTGAAGAAGGTGGAAGGTGTAATCGCAAAAATCAGATTCATCGCGGCAATTCCATCTCGATCCGACATTTCCTCCAAATGAGCGAGTCTGTGGTATCGATTACGAAGCAAAACTTCAATTCGCATCCCTTCAAGCAGGAGCACAAAGTTTCCTGGATTGGGCGAAATGATAATTTGATGCTCCTTCAGGCATTCCAGGCCGAGAGCAGTTCCTTCCAAATATTTTCCTTGATTGATGTACTGCATAATTCTAATCATTTGCACCCTGCTACGCTCAACCGAACTGCGAGCATGACGGAGCAAGAAATCCATGTCTTGCTCCGAGTGCTTATAATTGCCGCATAAATATTCGCATTCCGCTTTTTGAGCATGCAATTCGAAGCAGAGCTCGAACTTCTTGTCCCAATCATCCGCCGACAGCAGCTCTACCCCTTTTCTAAAATACCCCAACGCAATATCGTAGGCGGAGGAGGCCTTGGCAAGGTTTCCCGCATCCAGATTCAACTTTACGAGCTGTAGGATCTCCTGTACGTCCGCTATTCTTGCAGAGCCCTGATTGAGATGGTTGACAACATCAAAGGAGTTCTCTCCATATCCAGCGGCCTTGCCGTTCATGCATCTGCCTACTCGGAGATGAATAGTCTGTTTCGTTGTATCATCGATTCGGCTGTATATCAGCTTCTGTATGTTATCGTGAGCAAAACGAAACTTATCGGCTTCAACCGCCAAAATGAGCCCTTCGGACTCTATCATTGACCATTCTGGAATCAGATCTTCTATTTCCCGATTCGAAACGAGAGCTATCAAATGCGGGTGGAATATGCTTCCTACACAGGCGGCAATATTAAGCAGCTCTTGCGCATCACCAGAAAGACGGTGCAGCCTGTGCACGATCAAATCATTGATAGCATAGCTCGGTTCCTGCTCGATAATCTGTCCCAGATTCCATTGCCAGTATCGCTTCTCATGGTTGTACAGGAGAATGCCATCGTCCTGCAGGCGGAGCAATATTTGCTTGAAATGAAACAGATTCCCCTGTGATTTATGAAGCAGCAATTCCGTCAAGGAAAGAGTAAGGTCGGCATGGCTATTTAAAGTCTCCATAACGATACGGTTCATTTGCTCCAAGCCCAGCGGTGAAAGACGGATATGACGGACAACGGCTTGATCGGTAATGCTTCCGTCCGTTTCGTATCCCGGCAGCTTGCTCAGGTCTGTTTCCGTATGGCGATAGGCGCAGACAACCATCAAATATTGACATTCCGGATCGCATAGCAAAGCATGAATTAATTGAAGAGAAGAAGAATTAGCCCATTGCAAATCATCGATAAATAGGACGAGAGGATGTTCTTTAGAAGCCAGCGCTTGCACAAATTTGCGAAAAACATAAATGAACCGTTTCTTCGATTCATTGGCTGGAAGCTCTTCCACTGTCGGTGTAACGCCCAATAGCAGTTCGGCTTCAGGAATAATCGCTGTAATGACGTTGGCGTTCGAGCCCAAAGCTTCTTGCAGCTTTCGTTTCCATAGCTCCGACTGATCCTTTCGTTCCCCTAGCAAATGACGCATTAAACCGCGAAATGCCTGAATAATCGGAAGATAAGGGCTTTCTTTTGATAGTTGTTCGAACTTTCCCGTGATATAGAAAAAATCCCGTGAATGCTGTTTTTTACGAAACATCTCATCGATTAAGCTTGTTTTACCGATGCCGGCTTCGCCCGAAACGTAAACCATTTCTGTTGACCCGAAGCAAGCGGAATAAAAGGCCTGCGTTAGCATTGACATTTCATGCTCTCTGCCGTGAAACCTCGGTTCCATGAAGAACGTATCGTGAGAACGTCCTATTTTATCTAAGTCAGCTATCAAAAAACCGGCATTCTGGTAGCGATTATCCGGATTTTTTTCCAATAGCTTCATGACGACCGCTGTTAGATCGTCGGGTAAATGCGTTCCTTGATTCGTCAGTGGCGGGGGGCTTTGCGCTAGATGCATATACACCCATTCGAGCGGATTGTCGGTTAGAAAAGGAAGGCGGTCAGCCAGCATTTCGTAAAAAATAACGCCTAAAGAATATAGATCGCTGCGCTCATCTACAGTTCTTAGCATCCTGCCGGTATGCTCGGGTGAGCAGTAGGGCAAGCCTGCTTCGAAGATGCCATAGCCAGCCGGACGGACATACCCATCATCCGAGCGAGGTACGGCGCAGCCTGAATCGTGCAAGTAAGCCTCATTTCCATTTGAAAGAACACCTATCCGCTCAGGCCGCAAATCGAGATGGACGGTCTGCTGCTGATGAAGTTTCCCGACACAGGTTGCTATCGCTCTGGCAAGTGTGAGAAATACATCCGGCCTCATACTTGTTTGTCCATTCATAAATTCCCTAAGCGTGATGCCAACTTGATGCTCCGGCGTCAAATCAGAGTCATGTATGTCAAGCCCTAAACGGCCGGTTTGACTCTCGATAGGATGGTTTGCTTTCATTTTTGAACACCTCAAACGTATACGATACATCTTATTCTAATTGAAAAGCCGCCCGTATTACAGACGAAAATGACAGAATCCGCCATTCATTTATGTATTGCTGTTCACCGAAGCAGCATCAACCCAGTACACCTATAAGGAAGATTTTAGAACATCATGTATCGGAAGCCTCGTTGTGAAACTTGTTTAGTCGATAACCATTTTATCTCCAGTTATTGACTTCTTATGGTTCTTAACGTAAAATAGGGAAAATTGCATAACACTATAAATGCTTTGATGGAGAAAAGTAATTCAATACCTCCTTACAATGAGGAAACGCCGAAGATTGAGAGCGTTTCTGAGGAAAAGGGATGAATGAAGTTCGCTCCGGAGCAGTCCCTTGAAACCATTTTTGGTAAGTAGAGGTGTACCGGTTTAACCGTTATTTATTAAAGTGAGAGCATTTCTGTTTTTTCACAGGAAGGTTCTAATTTAGGGTGTACCGCGGCTCCTCGTCCCTTTCGGATGAGGGGCTATTTGTATTTTCAAGCAGTATTTTGTGTCGCAGTTTCCATTCCGTCTCGACCACAACAGTAAGGCTCGGTAGCTCAGTTGGTAGAGCATAGGACTGAAAATCCTAGTGTCGGCGGTTCGATTCTGTCCCGAGCCACCACAACATTTTCCTTTGGGGTTGAAGTTATTACGGTGGGGATTACTAGCAGTGGTAAGCGATATCCTGGCGCACAGATCTATTGAACGGAGAATGAGAGCTCAATAATCAACTAAGACGAGGCTGCCGGCACTTATCGGCAGCCTCGTTGTGATAACGGGTAGTAACTTAAAGAAAGCTTATAAAAATGAAGAGTGACCGACAGACAGTTTTTCGTAAGGGTAACGCAGACATTCAATGGTGTTGTTGATTAGCCCTTGCGTTGCGTTTGAAAGGGGGAATCTGCTCACGTCTTCCCGACAAAAACAGAGGGCTGCCATTCGGTAGCCCTCTAACTTCACTTTTCGTTCAACGAATAAATTCGACTGAGGAGTCTCGGGCGGATTCGAGTAAAATCCCATCGTCTGACGTGAATACGAGCGAGATCGGATCCGCCACTTCCAGCAGCAGGCGGCCTGAACCGTCCAGCAGTACGACGCCGTAGTCATCGTTTTCGCCAAGCCGGCATACGAGCCGGTCGTTCAACACTTGCACACCGGCGACCGGCTTTGTCCATACAAGCGGGTCTTCCCCCTTCGGGTCGGCCTGGTATAGTGTGAAATTCCATAATTAATTAGAATTGTTTCATAAATCATTAGACAATTTGTTGACAAAAGAGGGAGTTGAAGAATTTAAAAAACTTACATATCATTGAACGAAATTCTAAAAACATACGGTTTGCTTAACCCTAATCATGCACTGAATGCGTTACTGAATAATAATATCCATCCGGTAACTGGCCCCAGAGTAGATAATTGCAAAGGGCATTTATTCCTTAGAAAGGATCAAATACACATTGATATGTTATTCAATTCTAGGATAGGCAATAAAAGTGAGTAAAGATTCGATTGATTTGTTTTTAAATGAAGTGTGAGTTTTAATTTATTTTATCGTTGGGTTTGGATATTAAACGTCGCAGGCTCGTTCCCAGATGTTCCTGCCGACCTCCAAGAAAAATGGTATTGATGCTAGTATTATTGAAGGAATAATGTTAACCGGAAGAAGGTTTGAAAGATGGGTGTTACCGTTGTTTCAATTAGTGGGCCATCAGGCTCAGGTAAAAGTAGCTTAGTTAAAGCCATTGTTACTCTGCTTCCGAATTCTTGTTCGTAGATTCCCTGAAGATTTATCCAAGTGGGAAAATGCCGGTTTCAATCCAGATGAAACTCCAAAAATGGTCGAGGACCTGAAATCTATTGCCTTTGCCGTATTCACGGCTTTGATTGTCTGGTTTTTGCGTCAATTGTCTCAAGCTTATAAAAATTAGATGAATAGGACGGAAGGCAGCCGACCGGATGGAACGGCTGCTTTTGCTTATCCGCAGGGTAGTTGTCAATAATGAAATAATGCCGGAGCAATCCATACATGAACCGGTAATTAGCTGTTTCCGGTTCTTTTTTCTGTTGTCTTAAATCGATACGAATCGTTCTCTTGACGGGTGGCAATTTTATCCATTACAATACATACTGTTGTGAATGTATTTAAAATTTGAATTTAATATATCAAATTACTCTTTAGCAGGATTCCATCACTCTAATGGAGTTTACTATTTTCATAGAGCGATTCAATTGAGAAAAAAACAAGTTTAAATGGACCGTGGTGCTGGCCGAATTCTATCAACAAACGAAACGGGATTCGGAAATTCAGAACAAGCTTAAGGAGAAGTACAGGGAATGGATTGCGGGGATTGAAGAGTTAATCGTCGTGCTGCAGGAGCAAGGAGCAAGGATGGATTGCCCGTGACCGAGATACCCTTCAGATTGCGATTTTTACGGTTTTATTCGAAGGTACAGACGAGAAGGCGCTTAATTCTAGGAATGGCCAAGCTTATGTCTTGACGACGCGATGTGCAATAGCAGCCCAACCTGGGATGGGGGGATGATGTTTTTTATGCTGCGACGGATAATGAGATCGTTGTATTTTCTCAATCGATTGGCTGTAAGGTAACACCGTTTAAATTAACTCCACTCTTGGAGTAGCGAACATGCCATGATCCTATTTGCCAAATCTTCAAGTCCTGCAACATTGCGTATTGGGGATTCGGCAAAAGGTAAATCCAAGAAATCTCTTTCCAAACGATGGAGGCTCATGCCGATTCCGCTTTTCGGAAAGTTTAGATAGTTAAGGTGTTTTACATGGGGAGGAAAACTGAATAATGAGAAGAACGATAGTATGCGTCTTGATGGTTATGTTTGTTCTTCAGACGGTGTCGATTTCCGTCTGGACGAGGGAAGCTTATGCGGCACCGAGCGGCGGGGGAAGCGGGACGTCGGCCGATCCTTACATCATACTAACGCCTCAGGATTTGTCCGATGTTCGCAGCAATTTGTCCGCACACTACAGGCTGGGGGCGAATATCGATTTGGCGGGCTACGACTTCGACGGATCCGGTCCGGATACCGGAGGATGGATGCCGATCGGTAGCACGAGTAGCACCCCTTTTAAAGGCACGTTGGACGGGAACGGATATGCGATCCGTAACATAACGATCAACCGTCCATTTATACGGGTCGGGCTTTTCGGGGCCATAGGCACTAATGCTCAATTGATGAATGTTCGTTTGCTCGATATCAATGTGACCGGCAGTGGTGCGCCTAGTATCAGTGCGCCTGGCGGCGCCTTGGCGGGCAACCTCTTATCCGGCAGTACGATTCGAAACTCGATTGCAACCGGCAGGATAAGCATGAGCGGGGCTGATGCTGCCGCCGGCGGTCTGGTGGGCATCAACGCAGGCGGTACGATCGAGAATTCGCATGCGGTCGTTCATGTAAGCGGGGCGGCAATGAGGCATGGCGGCTTGGTGGGCACGAATGCCGGCACGATCCGGAACTCCTATGCAGCGGGCAACGTATTCGGGGACCAAGAAGTAGGCGGCTTGGTAGGCTACCACAATTCAGGTTCTATCGAAAATTCATATGCGGCGGGCAATGTAACCGGGATCTCTGGGGTTGGTGGCCTGGTGGGCCGGAATGATACCGGCAACACTTTCCCGGACTCGTACTGGAATATGGAAAATTCCGGCCAATTAACCAGTTACGGTGGAACCGGGGTCACCACGGAGGGCATGAAAGATACGAACACCTTCGCAGGTTGGAATACCTCGATTTGGGGCTTTCGCGACAGGGAAACGTATCCGTATCTGCTTGCGTCTAAGCTCGGAATCGGTGTCAATCCGCTTGCCGGGGCGACGTATAGCCTCCATCCCGGTCAGGATGCGTTGTCGGTGACGGGAAACGTTTATCATGAAACAAACGGGGAACAAGTCGCCGTCAAATATGACATTCGGGACGGCTCGAATGTCACCGTTATTAGTGCAACATATAACGAAACTTCCGACGGCGGCAGCGCTCAAGCGATCAACCGCAGATTGCCGCTGGCCGGATTGAATAACGGAAACTATACATTAATCGTTACTGCTTCGGACGCCCATAACATGGTAGTCGGCGCGATGCTTGCTTTTAAGGTAGATACTGCGATTCTGCCTCCTCCATCGGTCAGCTTAGGGACGAATGGCAACGAGAACTGGTCGCAGTCGGCATCGACGGCGGTGACCGTGAGCGACAGCGGAGGAGGCGTGAACGACTCTACGCTGCAATATGCGTGGTCGGCTGAACTGTCAACCCCGATTGCGGGCTGGACTGCGTTCGCGAGCGGGGATACGCTGACGAAAAGCGGAGCCGAGGGAGATTGGTATCTGCACATTCGGGCGAAGGATGCCGGCGGCAATACGGCGAATGTGGTATCGGGCCGATTCCGTCTGGACAATACGAACCCGGCAATCAGCTTCGGAACGAGCGGCAGCGAGATGTTTGCGCAGTCGGCATCGACAACGGTGACAGTCTCGGATAACAGTAGCGGATCAGGCGTGAACGCATCTGCACTGCAGTATGCCTGGACGACCGACACCGTGACGCCGGGAGCAGGCTGGTTGTCGTTCATGAGCGGAGATACGCTGACGAAAAGCGGAGCCAACGGAGACTGGTACTTGCACATTCGGGCTCAAGACACGGCCGGCAATACCGTGAACGCGCAGTCGAACCGTTTTCGGTTGGATAATACCGCGCCGACGGTCAGCTTCGGAACGAACGGCAGCGAGACGTGGGGGCAGTTGGCATCGACGGCGGTGTCGGTTACGGACAACGGTAGCGGGGTGGATGCAACAACTCAGAAGGAGTATGCGTGGAACGCGGATACCGCGACGCCGGCTTCGGGCTGGACTTCGTTCGCGAACGGGGATACGCTGACGAAAAGCGGAACTGACGGGGATTGGTACTTGCACATTCGAGCTCAAGACAAGACCGGCAACACCGCAAACGCGCGATCGAACCGCTTCCAGCTGGACAATACCGCGCCGACGGTCAACATCGCGATGACAACAGGCGACGGGAACGTATACTCGGACAATACATGGACGAATCAGAACGTCGCCGTGAGCGTAAGCACATCGGATTCGAGCAGCGTAACCCCGTCGCTCACGTACTCGCTCGACGGCGGAGCGACATGGAACCATTATGCTTCGACTATAGAACTGCAAAGCGACAGCGTGTATTCGCTCTCATTCAAAGCCAGCGATCAGGCAGGCAATGAAACGGTCGAACAATGTACGGTGAAGATCAACAAAAGCGGGTTAAAGCTGACGCCTACGCTGGTTAAAGCGGACGGAAACGCCTACACGAGCGGCTCATGGACGAATCAGAACGTCACGTTGAGCGTCTACGCCGAGGCGGGCGCGAGCGGGATTGCTTCACTTACCTATGTACTGAACGGAGGCGCGGCACAGGCATATGCGTCCGGAACGCCGATTACGTTCGATCAGGCAGGAGCACATGCGATAACTTTTCAAGTGACCGATATGGCCGGCAATACACTCTCCGCATCGTTGGCGGTGAACATCGATAAAACGTCGCCATCGGTCACCTTCGGAACGAACGGCAGCGAGACATGGACGAATTCGGCTCAATCAACGGTGATGGTAACGGACAGTGGCAACGGGGTGAACGCCTCCACGCTGCAATATGCGTGGTCGGTCGATACGTCGATTCCGGCAGCAGGCTGGATGTCGTTCATGAGCGGTGATACAGTGACGAAAAGCGGAGCCGACAGGGACTTGTACTTGCACATTCGGGCTCAAGACACGGCCGGCAATACCGTGAACGCGCAGTCGAACCGTTTTCGGTTGGATAATACCGCGCCGACGGTCAGCTTCGGAACGAACGGCAGCGAGACGTGGGGGCAGTTGGCATCGACGGCGGTGTCGGTTACGGACAACGGTAGCGGGGTGGATGCAACAACTCAGAAGGAGTATGCGTGGAACGCGGATACCGCGACGCCGGCTTCGGGCTGGACTTCGTTCGCGAACGGGGATACGCTGACGAAAAGCGGAACTGACGGGGATTGGTACTTGCACATTCGAGCTCAAGACAAGACCGGCAACACCGCAAACGCGCGATCGAACCGCTTCCGGCTGGACAATACCGCGCCGACGGTCAACATCGCGATGACAACAGGCGACGGGAACGTATACTCGGACAATACATGGACGAATCAGAACGTCGCCGTGAGCGTAAGCACATCGGATTCGAGCAGCGTAACCCCGTCGCTCACGTACTCGCTCGACGGCGGAGCGACATGGAACCATTATGCTTCGACTATAGAACTGCAAAGCGACAGCGTGTATTCGCTCTCATTCAAAGCCAGCGATCAGGCAGGCAATGAAACGGTCGAACAATGTACGGTGAAGATCAACAAAAGCGGGTTAAAGCTGACGCCTACGCTGGTTAAAGCGGACGGAAACGCCTACACGAGCGGCTCATGGACGAATCAGAACGTCACGTTGAGCGTCTACGCCGAGGCGGGCGCGAGCGGGATTGCTTCACTTACCTATGTACTGAACGGAGGCGCGGCACAGGCATATGCGTCCGGAACGCCGATTACGTTCGATCAGGCAGGAGCACATGCGATAACTTTTCAAGTGACCGATATGGCCGGCAATACACTCTCCGCATCGTTGGCGGTGAACATCGATAAAACGTCGCCATCGGTCACCTTCGGAACGAACGGCAGCGAGACATGGACGAATTCGGCTCAATCAACGGTGATGGTAACGGACAGTGGCAACGGGGTGAACGCCTCCACGCTGCAATATGCGTGGTCGGTCGATACGTCGACTCCGGCAGCAGGCTGGATGTCGTTCATGAGCGGTGATACAGTGACGAAAAGCGGAGCCGACGGGGACTTGTACTTGCACATTCGGGCGTCGGATGCGGCAGGTAACCAAGTGAATGCGGTGTCGAACCGCTTTCGACTGGACGCATCGGCAGCGGAGTTGAGCGGATTGTCGCTCTCGGCGGGTACGATGAGTCCTGCATTTTCGGGAAATACGATTAGTTACTCGGCTCATGTGTCTAACGGCATATCCGGAATAATGGTTACGCCTATTACCGCAGACACATCAGATGCGGTAACAGTGAGTGTAAACGGCGGCTTACCGCAGACGGTGACGAGCGGTACGAAGAGCGGGACTCTCGCGCTACACGAAGGGGCGAACACGATTACGGTTGCTGTCACTGCTCTGAACGGGGCACAGAATTCGTATACCGTTACCGTGAACCGTGCAGATCGCCAGTCTGACAGTCCGCAATCGGGTACAAACCTTGCCCCCGATTCCATTGATCCCGAGTTTATTCTGGACTCATCAGGCGCAGTGAAGCTGATCGTAGACCCATCAATGATCGATAAAATCACTCAGCCGGATGGCTCCGTCATCGAAATAGTCAAACTCGATGATAGGATGCTGACTCAATCGTCGGAATTGTTGAAAAAAGCCGGCAGGCCGATCTTGACCATTGAAGTGAACGATACTGAACAGGCCGTGAAGGTACCGATTCCCGCTTTTTGGATCTCCTCTGTTGTCAATTCCGTTCCGAATGCAATCATTGAAGTAGAGCTGAGCGGTTCAAGCTTCCAGCTCGTCATCAGTGTTCTTGATCTGGAAGGGTTGGCTGCACAGCTCGGCGTCGAGCTCAAAGACTTGAAGGTGAATGTAACCATAGAGCAGGTGAGCGGACAAGTCAGGAAGGAACTCGAACAAACCGCAGCTTCCCGAGGGGGAAAGGTGATCGGTAGCGCCGTCGATTACAAGGTAACGGTCGAGGCAAACGGGCGATCCGGAGAGGTTCGCGATTTCGGCGGGACGTACATGTCCCGAGCGATTGTGCTGGACGCGGATGATGCGGGTAAGGTTATTATGGCCGTCCTGTACGATCCCGCCACCCGAACGATCTCTTTCGTCCCGTCTGTTCACGCTGTCCGAGTCGATGACACACGGGAAATTTCCATGAGCGTGCCGCATAACAGCATCTACGCCATCGTGGAAGCCGACGGCAAAACGTTCGCCGATCTGATCGGCCACTGGGCGAAAGCGGACGTGGAGCTGCTGGCGTCGAAGCTGATCGTGCAGGGTGTCACAGACAGCCGCTTCGATCCGAATGCCGACGTCACTCGGGCCGAATTCGCCGCACTGCTCGTTCGTGCTCTAGGCCTGTCGATGAACCCGCAAGCGGCAAGCTCGAGCTTTGCGGATGTGGCGACGAGTGCTTGGTACGCGCCTGCGGTGGAAGCGGCGGTGAAAGCCGGACTGGTGGGCGGAACAGCGCCGGACCGCTTTGCGCCGGGCGAGCGGATTACACGCGAACAGATGGCGGTCATGCTTGCCAGAGCGTTGACGGTTACAGGCAAACAAGCGAGCGCGGCAGATCTAGAGAGCGGGCGGCTTGCCAAGTTTGCGGATCGGGCATCGATATCCGTATGGGCGCTGGCATCCGTAGACCAAGCTGTGGCTGCTGGTATCATCAAGGGCATGACTGACGATACTTTTGCGCCGTCGGAATATGCCACCCGGGCTCAGGCGTCCGTCATGCTGAAGCGGTTGCTGCAGCATGTGCAGTTTCTCGATTAATGAGACTAACGGCATCATTCCGCATTCCATACATGCTCTAATTGCCGATGAGGTCAACCCTTGGCTCCGTGTGTGGAGCCAAGTTTTTTTGTATAAGCCCCCTCAGTTCGACTGGGGGCAGGAATACTTATAGCTATGAGTAGTCAATTGAAAGCTGATACAATTGAAGCTGGGAATTCCGTCTTGAGGACCTGCAGTTATCAATTTGTTTACGGTGGTGAAAGCTTTGAAAAAAAATAAATTTCAGCAAAAAAGAGAAGAGACTTTTCAAAAGCTCATTGAAGCGGCGGATACCTGTTTTTTGGAAAAGGGATTCGCAGCGACGACGCTGGGGGATATTGTGGCGCTTACCGGGCATACGAGAGGCGCTTTTTACACTCACTTCAAGAGCAAAGAAGAGATATTCCTCCATATTCTGGACTATCGTCAGCAGCTAAGCGGCGGCTGGACCGAAACTCCGAAACAATATCGTCCCGAAACCACAACGCTTGAAGAAGTCGTCACAATGAGCGTCCTGAAGCTGCAAGAAATGTTGAAGGGAAGTGAAAACTTCAAAAACTGGATCCTCGTTCTGGTCGATTTTTATTTACAGACGAAACACGATCCGGAAATGCGCAACGTTATGAAAAACAAGTACCTAGAGTGGGTTGCCGGTATCGAACGCTTTGTTGATACGTTGAAGGAACAAGGGTGGGTATCGCCGGATAAAGACAATCATCGTATCGCCAAGCAAATACTTGCCTATAACGACGGCTTTTCCGTAAATTCAGTCTTATTTGAAGGTCCCGATCCGAGTTCCTATATTCAAGGCTTGGTCAGGCTGTTATCTTAATTGTAGCCACCTTATTTGGCAAGAATACAAGTTCGATTGCCGATCGCTCACAAAATCAGGAGGGTTCAACAATCCGCGAAGCTGCGGCCCTTTTTGATGCAAACGATTAGGCTTTTGTCGTTGCCCGGCATAAAAGCTCTCGGGCATACGAAGCGCTTGCTCGATCGGCAAAACATTCCTTCCTTCGCGATACATACCCATGTCGGTATGTATTCGACGCCTTTGAGCAGAACGGAACCGCGGGATGATTTTTGAATGTTGAGACGAACGATAACACCGATTAAGGCGTCATCCATGTTGTGCAGCCGAGTGGAAATAAAATTGCCCAGCGAATAGAGCGCGAACCGTTTTCTCCTACGGCCCTCAATATCCTTCACAGTGCGGCAGGCATACCGCCGGCTGAAGCACATGCGGATGTGCGCCAAGAACCAGATCGGCTCCGTGATGAAAAAGGAATCGGACCAGCTCTTTTTGGTGCGCGGGCTGGAGTCCGGTGATATTCATATCCGCAATGGACGCAAACAATGATGTAATCCAAAATGGCGGAAGGCGATTGCCTTCCGCTAAGCATCGTGATAAGGGTGAGACGTTCGGTTCTTACGCTAAAACGTCATGGTATTCCGAGTGACGATCAAACTGACTTTTTGCAAACGGGCAAAGAGGTACGATCTTAAGCTGTTCCTCTCGGGCGTAATCAACGATGCGTTTCACAAGCGCATTCCCGACTTTCTGGCCTCGTAGGCTCTCGGAAACGAACGTATGATCCACGATAATTAGGTTATTTCCGTTCGGTACAAAGTGAATTTCGGCTGTTTTGTCACTTGCTTCACCGACATAAAAAGAGTTCTCGTCTTTTTTGATCTCCAACATAGTCCGTATCTCCTTCGTTCAGTTTTTTTGCATCCAACCACGTATCCCCGAAGTTCGACAATTGATTATACAAGCGTCATTATCGGTGCATACTTAAACCGATTGCATTGTAAGGTTAATCATAATTTGATAATGTGTCCATAGATTGAGGGAATGTGTATCGTTGTTCTATGATCATGTTATCATGCGACAAGAGACACAGGCAACTTTTTGGAAGGATCTAGAGGATTCTTGAGGGAGGATGATTGTGGTGACAATTCGGATTTATTCAGTTGATGAACAAGCTTCTGGACAATTCGATGAAGGTAAGATTGTGGAGCAAAAACCGATCGGGTTTCCCGGGGAAGGGTCAGCCGTTGATCGCGTTGGAACGTTGTTTTACTGGGCGTGGTTTCGCGCAAAGGAAGAGGCAAATCTCCCTATGCACCCCCATCGTGGATTTGAGATCTTGTCCTATTTGCTAGCGGGCTCCGTTCATCATCGGGATACGCTTGGGAATGAGCGATCGATTCAAGCGGGTGGTTTGCAACTTATGCAAACGGGCACCGGGGTTCAGCATGCCGAAAAGTACGGGAAAGAAACCTCCGGGTTTCAAATCTGGTTCGAGCCCTTTATGGGTGAGGCAAACAATACAACGCCAACTTATGCGGATTATGAAGATCGGGATTTTCCTGTTCAAATCCGAAACAAGGCAAGAATCAAAACGATTCTAGGTGCAGGCTCCCCGGTTCGAATGGTAGCTGACGCCCAAATGTGGGATCTTATACTTCCTGCCGGGCAGTCGTTTGAGCATGTGATTCCCGAAGGATATTCTATTGCGGGGCTTGCCGTAGAGGGTGAGTCCACTTGGCAATTTGGGATCGATTCGCATCAAGTAAGCGCCAATGAGTTCACAGTCTGCGAAGCGGAAAACACGCAAACCTTGCAAATAAAGTCCAAGGAACAGGCGGATTCACGGATCATTCTCATTCAAGTCCCTAGCATTCTGCCTTATGCTTCCTATAAAGAAGTTAAAATTCGCTTAGAGTCGAAACGTAAGTAACGAAGGGATACAATAGCAATGCTTAAAAGTCGCGTAGTTGCGGCTTTTTTTTGTTTTAACGATATATGTTCTTGTCAAAAACCAATGACAAGAACATATATCGTTTGCCGATTGAGGAGTATTACGTACATTATACCGGCCCTGTATCAAGAATCAGTTAATACTTGTTTTCGAGCAGGTTGGCGTGCCGGAAGAAAACAGAAAAGCGTCGTAACAAGGGCTGCTGTAATAAATACCACTGATCCCAATATGGAGTTCGATATAGCTTGAGCAAATTGCATCATTGAAGGTTGATCCGTATGAACCGTTACATTAAATACGGTAATGAGAACAGCCAAACCTAACGAGGAACCGCTTTGATGCGCGACATTAATCAGACCCGAAGCTGCACCGTTATCTTGAGGATCCACACCTGAGAGCCCCAGAACGGTAAGTGGTTGGAAAACCATTCCAGCCCCAATGCCCATGATGGTCAAGAGGATGAACATTTGCGGAAAGAACTGAGCTTGCCCGGAGACGATTCGGCTCATCCAGAGTGTACCAATGATGGCAAGTAGCAAACCGGCCATCAGGACTTTCCTATTTCCATAACGTTGCACTAACCCAGGTATTAGATACATCATCCCGAACTGGGCGACTGTAAACGGCAGGAAGGCTAAACCTGCTTCAAGCGAGCTGAAACCAAGGACGTTTTGCAAATATTGAGGGATAAAGAAAAAGAGTGAAAAATTCCCGCATACCATTAGGAACCTTCCAAGATAAGCCCCGGACCGCTGGCGGTTCGCAAACAATCGGAGAGGGATGATCGGCTCAGCCGCTCGAGATTCAATAAGAACGAATGCCGCTAATAAAACAATCCCGGCTGCAAGTGAAATCCATGTTTCGGGTTTCCCCCAACCGTGATCCGCAGCTTGAACAAAGCCGTATACCAACGCGGTCATGCCGATTACGGATGTCATCGCACCCCAAAGATCAAAACGCCCGGTTCTCGTATCAGTTTTCTGTATAAACCTCTTTACCAAATACAGCAAAGCAATCCCAATGGGTACATTGATAAACATCCCGACGCGCCAGGAAATAAAATCAGTGAAAAATCCGCCAAGAAGGAGACCGACACTGCCGCCTCCGGCCGAAACTGCGCTGTACATCGCGATTGCCCTAGCACGTTCCTTGGCCTCTACAAAGCTCGCTGAAAGCAATGCTAGTGCAGCAGGTGTTGCCAAAGCAGCCGCAAAGCCTTGGAATGCACGGGAGACAAGCAAAAATTCGGCTGTCGGCGCCAAACCTGCCAGCATAGAAGCAAGCGAAAATAATCCAATGCCTACACTAAGCATTCTTCTGCGCCCTAAAAGATCCCCTGCCCGGGCACCGAGCAACAAGAAACCGCCGAACGGCAAAATGTAGGCATTTTGGACCCAAGTCAAGCTGGTTGCCGTCATATGCAGCGATCGACCGATTTGAGGTATTGCCGTTACCATAATGGAGGCGTCAAGCACAACGATAAGTTGACATGCGATGATAATGGTTAAAATGATCCATTTTGACTGATGCATAATCATGCTCCTTTCCTTTTTTAAAGATAGTGTTCTGAAGAATATTATGGATGGAATCGGCGGAAAGAAGTAGACCGTTCCTGCTTAAAACTTGCCTAAAACTGCAAGTCGCTGTTTTTTATTTCGTTCAATTGCATTGCAATCTTTTCCAATGGCTTTATAATTTATATAAGGATGGGAGGAATGGAATTCATGCCGGAACAAAGATTGGATAATCACGCTATCATTGGAAAGAGTGTTTCTATTCATAAGAAAGCGCTGGATCAACTCATTGCCATGACGGATCGGATTACCCCCGCAGACGGACGGACACCAACCATTGTTCCGTTTCTTTCCATAGTCAGAAGCAGTCGCGAGACACAGCGAAGTATAGGTGTATTGACTCCTTCTTTTTGCCTGATCCTTCAAGGGACTAAGAGACTTTACCTTGGTCAAGAGATTATTCATTACTCAGCGGGTGATTATTTGGCGTCGCTGATCGATATGCCGGCTTCAGCCCAAGTCATCGGCGCTACGAAAGAATCGCCTTACATGGGGTTGCGCATCGATTTTACGACGCAAGAAATAGCTTCTGTGGCCATGGAGGCACAAATCGTCACGGAGCCAAAAGAGAATGATCTGAGTGCCGGAGCCTTTATCGGAAAAGCGGATGCCGAGCTGCTAGATATATTTTTCCGGTTACTGAAGCTAATCGATAAGCCTAAAGAAGTTCGATTTCTGTCCGAACTGATCAAAAGGGAAATGATTTTTAACTTACTGTCAGGTGATTTTGGGCACTTATTTTTCCAAAAGGTGCTCTTTGATCAAAGAGCGGATGGAGTCGGAAAGGCGATCCATTGGATCAAAGAAAATTACGCACGTTCTTTTACCATTGAGGAACTCGCAAAATCCTGCAACATGAGTACCTCCGGACTGCATCATAAATTCAAAGCGATCACAACAATCGGGCCTTTGCAGTATCAAAAGCAGCTCCGCCTTCAGGAAGCCAGGCGCCTGATGATGAGCGGTCCCATGGGGGCAACGATGGCAGCTATGACAGTAGGCTATGAAAGTCCTTCGCAATTCAATCGGGAATACCGGAGGCTTTTTGGTCTTCCTCCTCTGCAAGATATTAAAGCGCTGCGTAAAACTTCTTACGCTGGGGGATTCGAGGATAGTTAGTGATGGATGTCATCCCGAAGGAACGAGTTAACGGTAATAAAATTTTTCTAACGAATTCTGTAACAAACAGCCATTTTCGCTGCGGCTTTGTGCAGATTCTAACAAATTCTGAAACAACTAAAACGGAGCCACGCGGGTTTGCGTGCTCCGTTTTCTAATTATTTCTGGAATATCACAATAGCTCGAATCGGTTCGCTTCCTTCTTTGTTGTGTAAAAGACGTTGCCATCGATGCTGTCAAACCATGATACAGCATGGTCGGACAGTTTCATCTCGCCCGTCCCGTCTAGCGCGGACGAATATAACGCGTTGTCCTCGTCTTTTACATAGTATACCTTGCTGTCGATAACCCGGAACCAGTTGACGCTCGAGCCCACGATCTTATCACTCTTATTCGTTTTCAGGTTGATTCTGTAAATGTTATTTGCGTCAGAGTTGCTGCGTGAAGCAAGCACGTACACATCGTCTCCGATGACGGCTATGAAAGGAGCAGCGTCACGTCGGACTCCTAACGAGCTACCGCCCGACGTAACAGCGTACATCAGATCCGGGTCGCCAATACCCTTGCGGTTCGCCCCTGCCTGGCCCGATGGCGACAAATACAAGTTGCCGCCTTCGAACGCTGAAGCACCCAGATTGATGATTAATGTTCCGTACGGCGTATCACGGAAATCGAGATACCCTTGATGTAACAGCTGCGCTTTCCCGTCGTCGCCTATTTTTACGAACTCATCGTGACCCATGATACCTCCCCCGAGGTGATAGGTAAACCACAGCGTGTTGTCACGGATTTGAAAGGATACATGCTTTTGCAGCCCTTCGGAGGTTTTGATGGTATAGGAATAAATCTCTTCCTTGTTGGACGGTTGTTGCACGGGAGCTCGATATACATGGTTCGTCGTGTCTGTCGTCTCGACGAAATAATAATACTCCTTGAACAGGGCGATATCGTTCTCCCCGGCATATTCGGGAAGGCCGACCGTTTGCAGCTGCGGGTTATGAGACGCGATGCTAAGGCCGTCGGTATCGTCCCACCGGTAATCCCATCCGAATTCGTCGTGTGCGAAACGCCATGTCAATGGAAAATACGTCACATCCCGGAAGCTTAACAACGGATATTCTTCTTTGGAATTGTCGATCGTCTTGCCGTTGATCGTGACGGCCGATGCGGGAACCTCAGCCGCTAAGGAGGCCGCGTTGCGACGCTCGGACTTGTATGGCACATACGAGGAGGTCACACGGCTTTGCATGATGTTCAAGCCGTCGTCCGGCGACCAATTCGCCTCCAAACCGAGCAGTCTGGTATCGTACCACGTCATCGGAAAATAGGTGATATCGTGATAAACCAGAAGCGGGTATTCGCGGTATTGATTTTCCACCGTATGACCGTTCAGGTTCACAGCAAAATCCGGCAGCGTAACCCTCACGCTCATATCCGCGGCTCGACTGTACCCCGCAGGCGCCAATAAGCTCATGCATAACGAAAAAACGACCGTATATCCGGCCCATTTTTTTCTCATCGTTGCGTCATCCCTCCTCCGTTGATTTAAACGCAGGATCGTGGTGAAAAGTTACAGATCGCCTTCGCTCACCTCCCTCGGGCAAGAAAGTTGATCGGTTATCGTTATAAAATTGCGAATGAAATTTGATTAAAATGAAAGAGTTATGTATAATTATTCATAATATTGAAATTATATGCGTTCATGAGGGGGAGGTTTAATGAAATACAAAGTATTTATCGACGGACAAGAAGGGACGACAGGTTTGAAGATCTTTGAGGATCTGTCAAAACTATCGGACATAGAAGTTCTCCGGATTGACTCCGACAAAAGAAAAAATACGGAAGAACGAAGTAAATTCCTTAGTGAGGCAGATATCGTTTTTCTTTGTCTTCCCGATTCGGCTGCAAAAGAGTCAATTGGGCTTGTGAAAAATGGAAAAACAAGAATCATTAATACCAGCACAACCTTTAGAACGGATAAAAATTGGATTTATGGTCTGCCTGAGTTAAAAAACCAAAGGGAATTCATACGGTCCGCATCGAGAGTCTCCGTTCCAGGTTGTCATGCAACCGGTTTTATTCTTACTATCAGACCACTGATTGAAGCCGGCATTCTTCAAAAAGATTATCCCATTACGTGTTTTTCCGTGACTGGCTATTCCGGAGCTGGAAGAAGCGGGATAGAAGAATATGAGCATTCATCATTACATGCTTCAAGAAAACTCAATGTTCCAAGACATTATGCGTTGCACCACAATCATAAACATATACCTGAGATGTTAATGTATTCAGGGCTTTCATATGAACCGTTATTCACGCCTATTAAAGCTAATTACGCACAAGGACTAGCAATGTCAGTGCCGTTAATTAGTAGGATTTTGCCCAAAAACTCTTCTGCAAAAGATGTGCATGAAGTATTATCAACGTATTTTGAATCAGAGCGTTTTGTTCATGTGATGCCGTACGATTCAGAAGCATACCTTGATGAAGGACATTTCATGATTTCTGAATGCAATCATACGAACCGACTGGAGATTTTTGTTTTTGGACAAAACGACAAGATAACTATTATTTCAAGATACGATAATTTAGGTAAAGGTGCATCAGGTGCTGCAATACAAAATATGAATCTCATGCTTGGATTCGATGAAGGAAATAGTTTGGTGAACGAAATCGGATTACACTAGAAGTTCTCCGCTGACGGATAACGAGAGCTTAATAAACAATAAGGATGAGGCTGCCGGCAAGGATCGGGCAGCCTCGTTACGCTATAGGGGGATATAACGCAACTTTCCAACCACTGGAAGCGTTAAAATTAAGGGCTGTAGCTTGGAAACAATACATTTAGAACGTCGTGTAGGAAGAATAAATGATCTTTAGAGATGGAGGAATCGTTATGGAGACGAAGGATAATCATTCAATTGATAGCACTGTGGAATCAATCAAAAGCTTATCAGAAAAAGATGCGAAGACTTTCTTGAACCTAATATATGCAATTTTGAAAGAAAACGAGATTTCGAGCGAACAATTGATTTCAAATGTATTATCCATTTATGAGAAAAAGATCCCGAGAGTAGTTAGATCAAGACAGGAAAATGAATAATTAATCATCAGTTGCAATAAGACGTTATGCAGAAAAGATATCTGAAGTTGCACTATATATGTATTCCCTGTCTCTCCCAGTACGATTTGAGAAATGTATAAATGGTTACCTTCCCAATTACTTCGGAACCACACCCCGGCAAAAATTCCCGAGGCGTGGTTCTTTCTTTTCCCTCGCTATCTGTGCCATCATGAATTTGGGGGCGATGAACATGTTTAATGACTTTAAGCTCACGGATGACCGACCGCTCTATATCCAGGTGAAAGATTACTTGAAACGTCTGATTATAAAAGGATCCCTGCAAGCCGATCAGAAGCTTCCTTCCACCCGCGAGCTCGGCTTGCTGCTCGCCGTCAGCCGCAACACCGTTATTTCCGCCTACGCCGAGCTGGAGGGAGACGGCTTCGTCTATGCGGTTCAGGGGAAAGGCAGCTATGTTGCTGCAGTTTCCGCTCCGCCCGGCGCAGCCGCCCCATCCTGCGAAATCGATTGGCAATCGCGTATAAACGAATATGCGCGGCAAGCAGTAGAGCTGGACCGGATGAAACGCGGCATTCGAGCAGATAAAAGCGTCATCTCGTTTACCAGCATTGCACCCGACGAGAAGTTGTTCGATCTGGACAATGTAAAGCGCGCTTTTCTAGACCGAATAGCGGAGGAGGGGGGCGTACTGCTGAATTACGGATACGCGAAAGGGTATAAACCGCTTATCGATTATTTACTGAAATATATGGAGCAAAAGGGCGTCGATCTGAGCGGGAAAGATTTGCTGATAACGAACGGCTTCACGGAAGCGTTCGATATCGTGATGTCCGCTTTTCGCAGGAAAGACGGCGGATCGGTCATTTGCGAAAACCCGACCCATTACACCGCCATCAAAAACTTGAGACTGAACGGCTTCGACATTACGGGCATTCCGATGGAGCGTGACGGCATCAATCTGGCCGAGCTAGAACGTGCATTGACGGAACGGGCTTACGATTGTGCATATTTGATCCCGTCCTACCATAATCCTACTGGCATCGTAACGTCCCCTGAGAAAAGACTGGCGATCATGCAGCTTATGGCCCGTCACCGCATCCCAGTCATCGAAGACGGCTTCAACGAGGAACTGCGTTATTCGGGTTCGCATGTATCCCCTTTAATCGCAACGGCCGGACAAGGCAATGGGGTTATTTATATCGGCAGCTTCTCCAAAGTGCTCTTCCCTGGTCTCCGAGTTGGCTGGGTACTGGCGGACCGCCGGCTGATCGATTGCCTGGAAAGCATCAAACGGGCCCGCAGCATTCACACCTCGACGCTTGATCAATCGGTGCTCTTTCAATATCTCTATAATGGCAATCTGGAGAAATATTTGAAAAAAGCCCGTGCTCATTATAAACGAAAATACGAGTGGACGAAGCATTGCTGCAAAATGCACCTCCCTTATAAAAGACTGTCGGGAGACGGAGGCCTGCATCTGTTTGTCGAATTCGACGAGTGTTTCGATACGACGGCACTGCTTAACGAGTGTTCCGGCCAAGGGGTTATTTTTACGCCAGGGGATATGTTTTACACAGACGGGGGAGGAAGGCATACGATGCGGCTCGGATTCTCGAGAGTGCCGGATGATGATATCGGCAAAGGGCTTGAAATTATCGGACGGACGGTCAAACAACACATGAGATAACGAGGTGCGAACATGAAAGTCGGCGTCAGTTGGGGAGGCATATCGTCGGAACGTTACTTAAAGTGTCGAATGCATTTTCGTATTAACTATTTTGGGGAGATTGTAATGAACAACAAAACGACAAGCGGCTGGATCAATGGTTTCCTGGGTGTACTCATCTTCAGCGGCTCGCTGCCCGCAACACGCGTGGCTGTAGTGGATTTTGATCCTTTGTTCCTCACCGTATGCCGCGCCGCCATCGCTGGGGTGCTTGCAGGAGCGCTTCTCCTCGTCTTCCGGCAACAAAGACCTGTTCGAAGCGACATCGTTCCGCTATTGGTGGTAGCACTCGGCGTGGTAGTGGGTTTTCCGCTACTGTCAGCCTTGGCGCTACAGTATGTCACATCCGCGCATGCCATTATGTTCATTGGACTTCTGCCGCTTGCGACGGCAGTTTTCGGGGTACTACGCGGCGGTGAACGCCCTCGATCAATCTTTTGGATCTTCTCAGCTTTAGGCAGCTTCCTTGTGGCAGGATTCGCTCTAACCCAGGGGTTTACATCTTCGCCGGTCGGCGATGCGTTCATGCTGGCTGCTATCATCGTGTGCGGTCTCGGTTACGCTGAAGGGGCGCGGCTCTCACGGAGGCTAGGGGGTTGGCAGGTGATCTCCTGGGCGCTCGTTCTGTCGCTTCCCGTTATGTCACTGCTCTCGTTCTATTACATGCCGGTCTCGTGGGCGGGTATCGGTCGTTCCGCTCTCTTTAGCCTTGCTTATGTCTCCCTGTTCAGCATGCTCATCGGCTTTGTGTTCTGGTATCGTGGTCTTGCCCAGGGCGGCATAGCGGCGGTCGGACAGTTACAACTTCTCCAGCCTTTCCTTGGCTTGCTGCTTGCATCTCTCGTTCTACACGAGCCAATCGGTTGGCCTATATTTACAGTGAATATCGCTGTCGTACTGTGCGTGGCCATCGCACGGCGGTTCACAGTCAACTCCGATATCGAAGTGAAAGGACAAATCTTTCATCAAGGGCGAAAGAAACAGTACACTAATGGGAACTAGAGTTCAACATCCAAGAGAACGAGGCTGCCGAGAAAACGATCGGCAGCCTCGTTATGCTATGGGGCAATTATCATGAATTTATTAGGATTAAATCAGCTATTAAAAAGAGATAAAATGGTATATTTGGATTAACATACTTAGGCGGTGATAGTGTATGGAGCATGAACAACCTAAACATTTCATTGCGGTTTCAGCTTTGGTGAAAAACGAAAAAGACGAAGTCTTATTACTTAGAACTCATTGGCGATCGGATACATGGGAAATGCCGGGAGGGAATGTCGAGACAGGGGAACCGTTAGACGAGGCTGTTCGAAGGGAGTTTCTTGAGGAGACGGGGATTTTAATCCGTCCCCTTGGCATAACAGGGGTGTATTATAATGCGACGAGGCATGTTTTATCAGTAGTGTTTAATGCGGAGTACATCAGCGGCGATATCAAAATTCAACCAGAGGAAATTCTAGAAGCGAGGTATATCCAACTAAACGAATCGAACATTGACCAATACATAACTCGCCCGCAACAAAAGTCTCGTACACTTGATGCTATGAAAGCAAAGTGTTTTGTTCCATATGAAACTTGGGAAGTAAGTCCACAGTATAACTTATTGTCCAGATTACACAATGAATAATGATAATGAAGAACGAGAGCCTTGATGGAAGAATGGGGGCAAAAAGGTGGTTCCTAAGCATATTATTTCTGCGGCAACGATTGTAATAAATGAACGTAACGAAATTCTATTAATAAAAGGCCCTAGGAGAGGGTGGGAAATGCCGGGGGGGCAGGTTGAAGAAGGCGAGTCGCTGAAAGATGCGGCGATTCGGGAAACAAAGGAAGAGAGCGGTTTGGATATAGAGGTGACAAAATTTTGTGGCGTTTTTCAAAATGTAGGTGAGTGTATTTGTAACACTTTATTTTTAGGCAGAGCAGTCGGAGGAGAATTAACAACGACCCCAGAGTCTTTAGAAGTAGGATTTTTTCCATTAGAAGTAGCCTTAGAAATGGTAACCTGGAAAAATTTCAGGCAGAGAATAGAGCTTTGTTTGAATGAAGAACGGCATCCTTTTTATGTTGAATTTTGATAAGTGAATATAAACACCTTTAGGCGCTGAAAGCCGGATAACCCCAATCAGAAAAGCAATTTCCTGATCGGGGTATTTTTATTTTCACGATTATTTTTTTCTTTTCATCGCTTCAATTGCTGCGAATCAGTAGGCGTTTTCTCGGAAACTGAAAGTATTCTTCGAAAACCGTAGAGTAGTTGCAGGTGTATCGGATCTGTTGATTTACCGGTATCGACTGCTGCCTTATGATGACGATGGAAGGAGGGGAGATAGTAATTGTAAACGGTTACAAAATGTCGAGAATAAACGGCTTTGCCGACTTTTTGGCGGTGCGTTTACCGAGAAGTCGAACTATCAGCGGAGGGTATGCTTTCCGAGATTTTCAAAAAGGGACGGTGTGTTCATGGTCAATCGCAGGTGGCAGCGTAGAACGGCTATTTCAATCGTATTCGCAATGGGATTCAGTCTGATACTAAACTTGTTTTCGTTTCAAATCGCGCATTATACGTCGTGATCGACGCCTTGCACGATATGCTTGGCCGCCAGCTTTTTAATAGAAGTTTCGGCCCAATGACCGATGACGTCCGTAAACGGCTTCTCGTACTCCAATACGGCAAAAGTCGAGAAGTGTCCGGTTTCGAAACGCACTCGGCCGTATTTCTCGCCACAAGCAGCTTGTAAAGTCTGAGGCGATTTCCAGCTAATCCTAGCATCCGGCATAGATACAGTCAAGTAGCCTACCAGTTTGTAAGCGCATAATTTTAGTGTTGACACATTCATTCGAGGGAGGTATAGTTGTTTCTAAACTGGTAGGCAACCGGTATGTAACAAGTGATCGACGAAAGCAGGGGGCTCTATAGCACGAGAACGGCTATGAAACGAGTATCGCAAGATCATCAACAGGGGAGGCATATGTCGAATATGAAGGATTTGCTCGTTATGGGGCAAGAAACACGAACGGTTCCCGGACGATGGGAGAAGCTGAAACGGAGAATGTGGCGCGAACGATTCGTGTATTTGCTGCTGCTTCCCGGAGCGCTGTACTATCTCGTCTACAAATATGTTCCGATGGCCGGTCTTATCATCGCCTTTCAGGATTTCAACCCGTTCAACGAAAGCATTTGGGCGAACGAATGGGTAGGTCTTCATTATTTCGCTAGAATTTTCGAGGACGCGGAAGTCGTCAAAGTCATTTGGAATACGCTGCAGATCGCTTTTCTGCAAATTTTCATGGCGTTTCCGATATCGATCGTACTTGCGCTCATGCTTAACGAAGTAAAGAACGGCACGTATAAGCGGATCGTCCAATCGATGGTGTATTTGCCGCATTTTCTGTCGTGGGTCGTAGTCGCCGGTATTTTCGTCGTTTTTCTGCGCGGCGAGGGCTTGATCAACACGTTTCTGGTTCAGGAGCTGAAATGGGATCCCATTCCATTCCTGACCGACCCGGCTTTGTTCAAGCCGGTCATCATTTTGCAGATCATTTGGAAGGAGTCCGGCTGGAGCACCATCATTTTTCTGGCGGCGCTGGCGGGCGTCAATCCTTCGCTTTACGAAGCGGCGGTCATCGACGGGGCGAACCGCTGGCGGCAGCTGTGGCATGTTACGCTTCCGGCGATCCGCAGCGTCATCATTATCCTGTTCATCCTCCGTCTGGGGAATGTGCTGGATACAGGCTTCGAGCAAATTTTCCTCATGCTGAATCCTTTCAATATGGAGTCCGGGAACGTCCTGGATACTTACGTGTACTATAAGGGCATTCAGCAAGGCGACGTCAGCTTCGCAACCGCAGTCGGCATGTTCAAGGGACTGGTCGGACTGGTGCTTGTGGTGCTGGCCAACCGAGCTGCCAAACGGTTCGGCGAGGACGGCTTATACTAGGACGAAAAGGTGTGACACACAGAGGATGAACAATCGATCCGTATCCGAAAAAATAACCGACGGCATCAACGTCGCGCTGCTGCTCGTTATCGCCGCTTCGATGCTGTTTCCTTTCATTCATATTTTTGCCGTATCTTTCTCTTCGCTTAAGGATGTGCTGGAGCGGGACCTGATCATGTGGCCGCGGGAATGGGTGACGGACGCGTACGCGACCATACTGTCATCCAAAAATTTTATCCGTTCCCTTGGCGTCACGGCCTACGTTACGATCGTCGGAACGCTGGTCAACTTATTTTTCACATCGACGATGGCTTACGCGCTTACCCGCAATGCGCTCGGACAACGCACCATGTTGATGCTGATCGTGTTCACGATCTTATTTTCCGCAGGCATGATCCCGACGTATTTAATCGTCAAAGAGACGGGACTCATCAATTCGCTATGGGCATTGATCATTCCGGGGGCGATCAGTTCCTTTAACCTTATCGTCATCCGGCAGTTTTTCCTAAGCATTCCGAACGAGCTGAACGAAGCCGCGCTTATCGACGGCGCCAACGAATTGAGAACGTTTTTCTCGATCATTTTGCCTCTATCCAAGCCTTCGCTCGCCGCATTCAGCCTGTTCTACGCGGTAGGCCACTGGAACACGTACTTTGCCGGCATTCTCTATTTGAGCGATCCCGCCAAATGGCCGATTCAGGTCATCTTAAGGCAGATCGTCATCGTGAACGAGCCGACGGCCGCGCTCGGCCAGGAAGTCATGATGATGATGGAGGAGCCGCCGCCGCCGATTACGATTCAGATGGCCGCGATTTTGCTGGCGACGGTCCCGATTCTGATCGTTTACCCGTTTCTGCAAAAGCATTTTGCCAAGGGGGTGATGCTGGGCTCGGTGAAAGGGTAAAGATCGCCGATAGCGGAATGCGCAGCATGAAGAGCCTAATGACGAACGTTATTGCTTGATGGACGAACATTTACGGAGGGGTGTCGCAATGAATAGGAAAAAACTAGGGATTATGCTTATGGCCGCTTCCATGGCGCTTGCAGCTTGCAGCTCGGGAGGCAAAGACGAGCCCAAATCTTCGCCGGGGGGCGGAAGCAGCGCAGCGCCTTCTCAGAGCCCTGCGGCCAGCAGCAATAAAAAGCATGAAATATCGGGTATTACTTACGTGTTCGGCAATCCTGCGCCGGTGGGCGGACCCGGGCAGAAGGCGCTGAACGAGAAATTCAACGTCGATTACAAAGTGGAGAAAGTGCCGCAGGAAAATTTCGTTGAGAAGCTTACGGCCGTTGTGGCCGGGGGGCAGACGCCGGATATGATCGGCTTCCGTCCGAACGATCTGACTTTGTTCCAGAAATGGGCGAAGCAAGGCGCCTTCCTTCCGATCGACGATGCGACGATCGCCAAATATCCGACGCTTAAAGCGGTGCCGAAGGAAGTATGGGATCAATTCAAAGTGAACGGCAAAATATACGCGATCCCGTCCTGGGCGCCGATCGAAGGCAATTCCTTCATGATCCGCAAGGATTGGCTCGATAAATTGGGGCTGAAGGTGCCGACCAGCTACGAAGAGCTGAAGCAGGTCGCCATAGCCTTTACGAAGAACGACCCGGACAAAAACGGCAAAGACGATACATACGGTCTTGCCATGGGGCAAAATATCAATCCGGATTTTGCGATGGGCCCTTACTGGCAGGCCGGCACGTGGTATCATAAAGATAAAGACGGCAATTTCATTCCCGGCATCATGTCCGAGGGACGCAAGCAGCTCGTCCAATTTTTCGCCGACCTGAACAAAGAGAAAGCGGTTACACCCGATTTCGCGGTACTGAACTGGGCCGATACGAACGCGCAGTTCTACTCCGGCAAAGCCGGCGTATTCCTCGTCGCGCCGCGCGGCATGTCGCAAGCGTACATGGAAGGGCTGTTGAAGCTGAATCCTGGCGCGGAATTCGCCGTATTGGCGCCGTTCAAGCAGCCGGACGGCCATCAAGGCTTTACCGCCGGCACCGGCTATGCGCGCTTTAACGCCCTGAACGCCAAGCTGGCCAAAGATCCGGAGAAATTGAACAAGGTGCTGGAATTGCACGATTTCTCCCGGACCTTCTATCCGTCTGCGCAGCAGAACGCGGCCAACAAAAATTTCGACTTCTTCTACGGCGGCGAGGGAGCCGGCTACAAGATGGAGAACGGCAAGCGCGTCATGTTGAAGCCGCAAGAAGGCCTGGATCCTTCCGTATACTTCCAGGATAATACGAACTGGGTGCCGGCCGGGACGGATCCGGAATTCGATAAGGCGTATACGGAGCCGAAGCTTATCCAGGCAACCAAAGATTTAATGGCGCTTAATAAGGATATGAAGCATTTCTACCCGCCGAATTTCGGCATCATCTCCGAGACGGAAACGACGAAAGGCGCCGAGCTGACCACCTTCATGATGAACGAGCAAACGAAGATGATCGTCGGGCAGCGTCCGATATCCGATTGGGACGCCCTGGTGCAGGAATACCTGAAGCGCGGCGGAGCGCAAATCATCAAAGAAATGAACGACGGCATTAAAGAGCGGGGCTATAAAGACTTGCTTTGGAAATAAGAGAGAAGTCGTATCGGAATCGGTTCGGGCTGGCGGTAAGCAGCCCGAACTTCTTCTCTTTCGGAAAGGGTGGAATATGATGAACAACGGCAATGGCGGGACGTCGTCCCGGTTTCATCGCGTGGGGGTACCCGTGCGTGCGGACGAGACGAGATCGGCCGCGGTTTGCAGGGACAAGTCCGGAAGGGAGCGAATCGTGATCGTCGCGCGCGGATATGCGCTGATCGTCGATCCCGTGTCCGGCGCTTGCCGGCAGCTGGAGTTTGAGGAAGGGAAAAGCGAATATCCGTACGCCGCAATGAGCGGCCGGACCGGTTTGTTTTATACCGGCGCCGGGCCGCTGCTTGCCGTATTGGATCCTTTTCGCGAAACGTTCGTATCCCGGCAGGAGCCGGTTCCCGGGGAAGTCGTATGCGGGTTTGCCTTCGCCGAGGACAAGGACAGGACCGTTTATGCTACGACGTATCCGAGTGTGCAATTGCTACACCAGGATCCGGCATCGGGACAATGGGAAACGCTCGCCCAGCTGGACCCGGCGCAAAAATACGCGATGTCACTTGCAGCCGGCGATGACGGCTGGGTGTACGCGGGAATCGGGACGGCATCGGCGGGCATCGCCGCCTGCCGCGTGTCGGACGGCGCCGTTCTGGCTTTGTGCAAGGAAGATCGCGAGGTGCGAGGAAGCGGGCACGTACACGTCGGCGCAGACGGGGACGTGTACGGCAGGCTACCCGCAGACGATGCGGATATCGGCGACGACGCTTCAGGGCTTCCGGGCGCCCGATGGTTCCGGCTCCGCGGGGGCAAGGCGGAGCCTGTGGAGGAATCGGCCGTTTCCCCTTCCGCGTACCAAGGCTCGGGCTACCGGAAGCTTCACAAGGAGCTGAGCGAGGGCAGACGGATCGCGAGCTACGAGCTCGCGGACGGAGAGCTCGTCATCGAGGAGCCGGACGGCACCCGTACGGCACTCAAGCTGAACTATCTAGGGGGAGGCGCCACGCTGTCGCCGATGGCGATGGGACCGGACGGCAATCTGTACGGCACGTCGAACCACCCGCTTCATCTATATCGTTACGATCCGGCGGAGGACAAGCTGCAAAACTTCGGCGGGAAAATCGTCGAGCGCGGCGGCGGAGGCAACATTTGCGCTTATGCTTCGCAAGGGCCTCTTTTGATTGGCGCGGCTTATGCGGGAGGCATTCTTCATGTGCTGGACACGAGGCTGCCGATGTGCGGCGAGCCGGGCCCGACGCGCAATCCGAGGCTGGTGCATGCGGACGACCGCATTCACAGGCCGCGTTGCGCTCTTGCGCATCCGGACGGCGAACACGTCCTATATGGCGGGTTTCCCGGCTACGGCTCCGTAGGAGGGGGGCTCGGCATATGGCATATCCCTTCGCAGACCGCGAAGCTTTACGAGCACTTGGATGTCGTCCCCTATCAGAGCTCGCTCGGCCTAGCTGCCCTGCGAAACGGCGACGTCATAGGCGGAACAAGCGTCGAAACGCCCGGCGGTGCCGACCCGATCGCGGGGGAGGCGAGGCTGTACCGCTTTTCGTGGACGGATAACCGCGTAACGGAGCGGTGGACGCCGATTCCGGGAGCCAGGGAAATTTCGCTGCTGACGGCGGATGCGAACGATCAAGTCTACGGGATCACCTCGGCTGCGACGCTCTTCGTATTCGATCCGCATGCGGGGACCGTTCTCCGCCGGCAGGACTTGTCCGCTTGGGGATCGATTGTCAGGAACGGCCTGATCCTGACTAGTTTAAGAGGGAAAACGGCAGTGCTCGGCTTGCTTAGTCGCGCATTGTTCACGATCGATCCTGCGACTCTGGAGGCCGAACTGCTTGCCGAGCTGCCGAAGGAAGCGAGCAGCGGAATAGCGGTCCGCGAAAACAGCGTTTATTTCGGCTGCGGTTCCGAATTATGGAAATTTACATGGGAAGAGGGGGAGGAACAATGAAATACGTACTCTCGAGCTTGCATGCGGACAACGTTCCGGGGCTGCTGGACGGAGTGGATACGAGGGAAGCCTGGGAAGCCGAACGCAGTCGAATCATGAGCGAATGGAAACGGTTGCTCGGTAATCCTCCTGTCGAGGGTCTGCACGATAAAAGGGGCAGCGGCGGCGGCTTCGAACGGCTTGCCGAAACGCAAGAGGAGAACCACCGCCGGCTGAAGATCGCTTACGACAGCCTGGACGGCGACCGGATCACGGCCTATCTGCTCCTGCCGAACCGCTCCGGCGTGGAAACGGGCAAGCGTCCCGCCGTTCTTGCTCTTCATCCAACGTCGCCGAACGGGAAGGACGACGTCTCGCTGGCTTCAGGCAGGGAAAACCGGACGTACGGACTGGAGCTTGTGTCGAGAGGCTATGTCGTGCTGGCCCCTGATTCCATCACGGCCGGCGAACGGATTTATCCCGGGGCCGAGGCCTATCAGACGGCGCCGTTCTACGCGCAGTATCCGGAATGGACCGCCGTAGGCAAAATGCTGGCCGATCACATCCGGGCGGTCGACATTTTGGCGTCGCTTCCGGAGGCGGATGGCAGCCGAATCGGCGCCATCGGCCATTCGCTCGGCGGCTACAACGGCTGGTTTCTTGCCGGCGTGGATCCGCGGGTTCGGGCTGTCGTATCGAGCTGCGGCTTCAGCATGTTTGCCGGCGATCCCGATCCGAACCGCTGGGGGCAGCGCGATTGGTTTTCGCATTTTCCGGTTGTAACGGGGATGCTGGGCGAGGGCCGCATTCCGTTCGAATGGCATGAGATCGCCGCGCTTGCCGCACCCGTGCCGCTGTTCATGTGGAGCGGTATCGGCGACCGCATCTTTCCGAATTGGTCGGCGATAGCGGCGGGGATGGCCGACTTGGCCGGCTTGTACCGCTTCTTAGGCCAGGATGAGCGCTTCGAATTTTGGATGGGGCCGGCAGGTCACGATTTTCCCGCGAAGGTACGCCAAATGGCATACGAATTCCTGGACCGGCATTTATTGACAAAGCCCTCCTAACGAGTTGGCAGATATGGTATACTATACAATTATGTGTCACTAGGAGCGGTTTTTGTGTTAAAAAAACGCACAGAATTCGATGATCGTTACCAGAAATTCCGCAGCGAAATCCGCAATCAAATTATCAGCTCCGCGCTGAAGCCCGGAGATTTTCTCCTCTCGGAGGTAAATCTCAGCAAGATGTACAATTTGAGCCGGGATTCCGTACGCAAAGTGCTGGCCGAGCTGGAACTGAGCGGACTCATCGAGAAAATACCCGGCAAAGGAAATATCGTAACCGAAACGGAGCAGTGGAAGGAAGAAACGGTATTAAAGCTCGTTTGCTTCGACGATTCGTACGAGAGATCGACGCTCCTGCAGCTGATCCCGTTATTCGAGAAGGAAAACCCGAGAATTCGCGTGGAATTCTCAACCGTGAACGAAAACGGATACGGCGAATACCTTGCCGATAAATTAAGGGAAGACGAAGCCCAGGATATGATGATCATATCCGACTTGCATTATCGAAAATTCGCGGATGCCAATCTGCTGGACAAGCTGCTCTCAAGCGATCCTTCCGAGTGGGCGCGCCAAAACGACATGTACCCGGAAGCGGTGAGCTTGTTTATGGACGGCGAGCATTTGAAGGCTGTCCCTTTCGTTTTTTCCCCTGTCGTGTATGTCGTCAATAAGAGCCTTGTGCCGGATGCGGATCGCTTATCGATTAACGATTGGACGCAATTGTCCGAATTCGCAGTCGCCCATACGATTAGAGACGAGCACGACACGATTAAACAATACGGCTTCGGGTTCACCATATCCAACAACCGCTGGCCGATGTTCCTCCTGCAAAATGGCGGCGGCATACTCGATGCCGAGAAGCGGTCGCTCTTCGGCAGCAGCGAAACCGTGGAAGCTTTCCGTTTTTGCTTGGATCTCATGTTTAATCGCGAGGCTTCTCCCGCGTCGATCTACGGGGGAACAAGAATCGTGGAAGACCTGTTTATGAAACAAAAGGTTGCGATGATTATCGGCACCTATCATTATATGAATGAATTCGGCGCTCATTTTATGGATTGGGACGTTGTCCCGGTCGTGCCGGGGAACCGTACGAAAGCGACGCTTCTTCTGGGAGGCGCGCTTGCCATTAATGCGGGCAGTCCGAACCTGACGGCGGCCAAGCTGTTCGCACAGTTTCTTACACGTTACGACTCTCAGAAAACGTTTAAAATGAACGGCTGCACGATTCCCATTCTGCGAAAGGTTGCCGAGGATCAAGCGATATTCAATCCGGCGATCCATCCCAAAAATTATCATGCATTCGTCGATATGCTGCCTTATTCGCATGCCATCCAGAATCTCGGCATCGGCCAGCAGGACTTGGACCAAATACAGAAGGAACTCGTTCTGATGTGGATGAAGATGGAGGACCCGGAAGTTTCGGTCAAACGAATCGAAGAACAAATGCTTAACGAAAGGGCGGTAGCTCTTTTAGGAGATCGTTTGATGTAAAGGTCTTGATACTCGAGGAAGCCCCCGCGGCTTCTTGAACGGCTGCCGCTCGGCAGCCGTTTTTTTGCGTTAGCTGGCGTCAATCCCGCGGTTTACCTGATGCGCCTTCGCTTTATCCTCCGCGTCGTTAACTCAAACCGTCCTCGCAAGGATGGGAAAGATCCTTGTCTTCATTCAAAACAACAAGCAGCTGAAGCAGCTGCTTGCGCTGTTCCGGCGAAAGATGCCCCAATAGTGTCTCCGCGATTTCGGTCTGAACGGCAAGGATCCGGCTAATGTTGGCTTGCGCCAATTCCGTAAGCTGGATCAGGGTGGCGCGGCGGTCGGTCGGGTCGGGAGTTCGGACAAGCAGGTTTTCTTTTTCGAGCGCATCCACAAAATCGGTTACGGTGCGGGCTTTAATCCCCAACTTGGCTGCCAATTCGTTCATGCGGATTTTACCCGATTCCGATACGACGGACAGCAGGCGCAAGCGCGGACCCGATATTTGAAAAGGCATGTCGAGCGCGGTAATTTGCTCCTTGAATTCTCTTTGGAGAGCATGGGTGGATCGAACCAATACATGGATCACGTCTATCGCTAAAGGATTATCGGTAAGATCAATCATCGTTGTGGCTCCTTGATATGAAATAGCTTGAAGATGGCGTTGCAAATGCATGCCGGCGCTTTCGTTACTTCCATTATAGCCTGACGAGTCTGCTTAAGCCATCGGCCGTCTTCGAACGCTGCCGCTGCTTACCCGCGAGAATCGCTGCTTGTCAGGATTGTGCTTGACGTTCCGTTAAATGCTGTGTATCCTCAGTAATATATACAGAGTAAACTCACTAAGTGGTAAACTCACTTAATTTCGAACGTCTTGTGTAGAAAGGATGAAGCAAACATGAACGAAACGGCGATCCCCAATAGCGACAAGCTGCTGCGCGTGCTTGTTTTCGCATTGATATTTTCCGTGATGAACGGTACGATGTTTAACGTCGCGCTGCCGGTAATCGGCAAGGAATTCCAGCTTGCGCCATCTCAGTTGAGCTGGATCATGACCGGGTATATGGTTATTTACGCGATCGGCTCGATCGTGTTCGGGAAGCTCGCGGACAAATACCGGCTTAAGGATTTGCTGACGTTCGGACTTCTTCTCTTTGCGGCAGGTTCGATCGTCGGCATGGCTGCTTCCGATTATGGTATGATTATCCTGGGGCGGGTCCTTCAGGCGGCCGGCGCCTCGGTTCTTCCCGCAACGGCAATGATCATTCCGATCCGTTATTTCGCGCCGGAATTAAGGGGGAGGGCGCTCGGGACGTCTGCGATCGGCCTTGCTCTCGGCAGCGCCTTGGGACCGGCGGTCGCAGGATTGATTGCAAGTGTCGGCAGCTGGAGGCTATTATTTCTGTTTTCCTTGCTTTCTTTGGCTACGCTGCCCTATTTTCGCAAATATTTGGACGACGAGAGGGGGAACGCGGGATTTATCGATTATGTCGGCGGCGGACTGCTGGCTGCGTCAGTAGCGCTCTTCCTGCTGGCGATAACGCAGAGCAGCTGGATGCTTTCGGCCGCCGGGCTTGTCCTGATGGGCTTGTTTATCGCCAGGATCCGTACCGCTGCAGATCCGTTTATTCAACCGGCTATATTCCGCAATACAAACTTCACGGTCGGGCTCCTTATGGCCTTTCTTGCGACGGCGATGAACTTCGGCTTAACGTTCATGACGCCGCAATATTTAGCGAAGCTGAACGGCCTTTCACCCGGGAGCATAGGCCTCGTTCTGTTTCCGGCAGCTATCGCCGCCGCAGTAATGGGACGCAGAGGAGGGAGGCTGGCCGACGAACGCGGCAATCCGTTTCTCGTAGCTGTGGCGTCCATCATGATGCTTCTATGCTATGCGCTTCTTTCCACTTATGTCGGGGCGTCGCCGTATTGGATCGCTGTCCTGCTGATAGCGGGCAACGTAGGCCAAACCTTCATGCAGATTGCGATGTCCGGCACGATTTCGCGGACGCTGGCGAAGGAACAGGTTGGGGTAGGCATGGGCCTTTTCTCCATGTTGAATTTTATTTCCGGGGCGGTATCCATGAGTGTCATCGGCAAGGCGCTCGACAATCCTTCTTCTTCCTTGCAGCTCAACGCGTTCGCATGGAAGGAAGGCGCCAATACTTACAGTAATATTTTCGTCGTCCTATGCCTGTTAACCGTTGTGATCGCCGGCGTTTACCGGTTTCAGTTCGGAGCCGCGCGAACAAGGGCCAAAATGGCTCCCTGACTGGTTCAGGGTGAGGACTTCTTGCAGGATTTTCATAATTTTGCGGGAAGCGGGAAACATAAAAGCTAGTAAAAAACGATAATCTCTTATAGATAAAAGGAGAGGAACCGAAAGTGAATACGGCTGCAGCGTCTACCGCTCAAGCTTCACAAGATTTCAGTAACGTGAAGAAACTTCCGATACTGATCTCGCTAATGATCGGGGCTTTTTTCTCGATACTAAATGAAACGCTGTTAAATATTGCTTTCCCGCAACTGATGATCGAGCTGAGCGTATCCGCTTCGACGCTGCAATGGCTCGCAACGGGCTATATGCTTGTCGTCGGCGTGCTGGTGCCCGCCTCGGCTCTGCTGGTGCAATGGTTTACGACGCGTCAAATGTTTCTAGGAGCTATGCTCTTATTCACGGTCGGTACGCTTGTCTGCGGGATCGCGCCGCAATTTTCTTTCTTGCTGGCCGGGCGCTTGCTGCAAGCCGCCGGAACCGGTTTAATGCTGCCGGTCTTGATGAATACGATTCTTGTGCTGTATCCGCCGGAAAAGCGGGGAGCCGCAATGGGGAGCATCGGCCTCGTCATCATGTTCGCCCCGGCGATCGGTCCGACGCTTTCCGGACTTATTCTGGAATCGCTGGAATGGCGTTGGCTGTTTTACCTCGTACTGCCGTTTGCCGTATTTTCCGTCATTTTCGCGTTCCTTTACTTGAAGAACGTGTCGCAGCCGACGAAGCCGAAGGTGGATGTCCTATCGATCGTTTTGTCTACGATCGGTTTCGGCGGTATCGTGTACGGATTCAGCAGCTCGGGTGAAGGACACGGGGGCTGGACGAGTCCGCAGGTATACGGAACCGTTCTGGTCGGAGCGGTCGGCCTGCTGCTGTTCGCCTTGCGTCAATTGCGCTTGAAGGAGCCTCTGATGGATCTCCGGGCGTTCAAGTACCCGATGTTTTCGTTGACGACCGTCCTATTGATCATCTTGATGATGACGCTGTTCTCGGCCATGTCTCTGCTGCCGTTCCTGTTTCAAGGCGCGCTTGGCCTGACGGTGTTCGCTTCCGGGCTTCTGCTGCTGCCGGGCAGCTTGCTGAACGGACTCATTTCCCCGCTCACGGGCAAGCTGTTCGACAAGTTCGGGCCGCGGGCGCTTGTCGTTCCCGGAATGGTTTTCCTGGTCGTCATCATGTGGTTCTTCACGCAAGTGTCCGTGGAAACGACCAAAACGACGTTCGTCATCCTGCACATTTGCATGATGGTTTCCATTTCGATGATTATGATGCCTGCGCAAACAAACGGCTTGAATCAGCTGCCTCCCCGTTATTACCCGCACGGTACGGCGATTTTGAACACGCTGCAGCAGGTTGCGGGCGCAATCGGAGTGGCCTTGTTCATCAGCGTCATGTCCTCGGGACAGCGCAAGTTTCTGGAGCAGTCTTCGGATCCGGCTGCGCCTGCCCAAATGGCGCAGGGAATGGTTGCGGGCGTCCATAACGCCTTCGTAATCGGCTTCGGTCTTGCGATCGTTGCTTTGGTTCTGTCGCTGTTCGTCAAGCGCACGCAATCGCCTGCGAAAGAGTGAGCCAAGTGTTGTAGGAAAAGAGAGGAATTACGCCAGTCCCTAGCTAACCGCGCTAGGGACTTTTTGACATGCCGCTTCCAGATCACACGATGTCAAGAGCGGCTGGACAAATCTTGACATCGTTTGCCTATGAGGCTATCGTTGACCTTACATAGGACAGGCAAGGAGAATGCCGATGGTAACGAGAAACGATGTGGCGAAGCATGCGGGGGTATCCGTTGCGGTCGTATCGTACGTGATGAACAACAAAGACAACGTGAAGGAAGCGACGCGGCAGAAGGTGCTGCGGGCGATCGAGGAGCTCGGGTATAACCCGAATTCGGCGGCGCGAAGCCTCAAGACCAAAAGGACGAGCCAGTTCGGCGTGCTGTTCAACAACCTGGGCAATCCGTTCGAGACGGGCATATCCCTCGGTCTGGAGGAGAGGGCGCGGCAGTTCGGCCAATCGCTTATTTTTCAAACGTATGTGCGATCCGAAGAGGATAAGTTAAGAACGATCTTCATGGGGCGGACGGACGGACTCCTTTTGATGGGCCAGAGTCTGAAGAATGAAACGATCGACCACTTTACCAAAATGGGCGTTCCGATTTATTCGGTTACGGCGCCGGTCAAGTTCCATTCCTCCGTGCGCTGCATCGATATCAACTGGTACGAGGCGATGCTAAAGCTCCTCCTCCATCTGAAGGAGCAAGGGCATGCCCGGATCGGTTTCATGGCGCATTCGGTGCGGGAGCTGCACCATCATGTGCGTTACCTTCATTTCCGGAAGGCGGCGGAGGCGCTGGGACTCGAGTTTCAAGAGGAGTGGCTGCTGCAGGCGGAAGGCAGGCTGGAATCGGCTTATCTTCACATGTCCAACCGGATCAAGGAAACGCCGGACCTGCCCTTTACCGCGATCGTTTGCGCCAACGATCTGATGGGAATCGGCGTGCTGTCGGCCTGCAAGGACAGCGGCTTGTCGGTCCCGAAGGCCATATCGGTGGCCGCTTGCGAAAATATTTTGATGGCGTCCCATACGACGCCGGCTCTAACGACTCTTCATTATCCGCGAAGGGAAATCGGCTTCATGGCGATCGACATGATCATGCAGCAGGTTAACGGCGGCAATAAGCCGGTCGATTGCACGGTCGGCTTCGAACTGATCGTCCGGGATTCGACAGGGGTCGCGAGAGTCTGATAGAAGGCACTCGCACCAAATCAAACAGGCTGCCGTCGTAACGGCAGCCTGCAGGGTAGATGGAAAATAGTTGTTGAAATTAATAATCTACACGTGTAAAATTAAATCAACGAGCAGAGGAAACAAAACCTCGTCCTATTTTTAAATCAAAATCTACACGTGTAAATTTAAGGAGGAAATCGAATGACGGATGCTAAGCTTGATATTCCCTCGCTGGCAAGACAGTTTGAGCAGGACGGGTATTTGCTATTGCAAAATATGCTGTCCGATGTGAAAGTAAAGGAGCTGAATACCGCGATCGACCGGATCGTCGCGGAGGAACCCGAAGCGCTTGCCTACAACGTGTACAACAGCGTCGAAAGAGACCCGTCCATCCTGTCGCTGATCGATCACCCGCAGCTCCTGCCGCTTATGGTCAATCTGATGGGCTACAACATTCAACTGCACATTTCCCATTTGACCGTGCGAAAGCCGAATCCGGACGACGTAAAGACGGCGACGAGCAGCTTCATCAATTGGCATCAGGACGGCCCGCATCCGCAGTTTCCGAAGATCGGCGGTCTTACCGCGACGTATTACATTAAAATCTGTTTTATCCTGAGCGATATGTCCGAGCCGAACCGCGGCAATACGAAAATCATCCCCGGCAGTCACCGCTGGCCCGATTTCCACCCGGTCCAAACTGACGTTAACGTGCCGCTGGAAGGCGAAATGCAGGTGTGCGGCAAACCCGGGGACGTGTTCATTTTCGCTCAAAACTTATGGCATGCCGGCTCCCCGAACCGTTCGGCGGATTTTGAGAGACGCCAGCTATTTATCGGCTACAGCCCGATCTGGATTCGGCCGATCGATTATCACCGGGCTTCTCCCGCATTGCTGGAGGGAGCCGACCCGATCCGGCGCCAGCTGCTGGGCGATATTAGCGCCAACTGCTTCAAATATTACGTTCCCGAAGCCGAGATGGTACCTCTCAAGCAATATTGGCAAGGCGGCGCCGCAGCCGAAAGCGCCTATCAGAAATAAATTTGGCCTTATCCCGGAACCCTTGCCGATCAAGGAAACCAATTCTCTTCTTATCCGTAAATGCCGTCCGAAGCGACGGGATTTGCAGATGGGGAGGGAATTTTTCTCTTTTTTCCCCTATTTTATTGCCTTCATAGAATGATATAGTGAAATACACGGCGCGAAAAGACTTCTTATGTTCAAGGAAAGCTTGCCATAGATTGCTGCGGAGGGGATTCCATGCGGTTCAGTATTTCGGGTAAGGTCATGATTATTTACGGCTCCATCTTCATCGCTATCATATTCTTAACCTTCGGCTTGTCTTATTACGGAACGGTAGGCCGTCTGGAGCAGGATTTGAAAAATACGCACATCGCGCTGCTCAAGCAAATCGACGATAAGATCGAAATCGTGTTCCGCACGACGGAGAAGGACTTGCTCAACCTGTCGCAGGAGCTCGAATACGTTTATTTCATGTATGACAGCTATGAGGACGCTTCTCAAAAATACGCCAATTTCTTCGGGTTATCGAACAAATTGAAGACGATGGTGCATGCGAACGAGCAATTTTCGTCGGTCTTCGTCTATTCGAATGTGAACGGAGACGTCATGACCGATAAAACGTTTCTCCAGCGGAACGAATCCGAGGACAATTGGCTGGCGGATTATATCGACATGGACGGATATTCCAAGTGGATTACGACCCACAAGGTTTGGGACGGGTCCAAAGAGCAGGATGTCGTTACGCTCATTCGCCCGTACCCGCTGATCAGCAGTCCTGGATACAGGAAGGGACTCGTCGCCGTCAACATTACGGAAGACGTTCTGTACCGCATGATTAGCGACGTGTACGATGGCGACCAGCAGAGCGGGCATACCTTTATCATCGACGACAAGGGCGGCATTGTCACGCATGACGATAAATCCCAATTATATAAAAACATGAACGACGTTCCTTACATCAAGCGGATATTGGACGAGAAAGGAAGCGGGCAATTTACGGCCAAGTCGAGCGGGGACAAGCTGTCCGTCTTCTATACGGCATCCGATTACACGGGCTGGCGAATCGTCAGCGTCATCCCGCAAAACCAGCTGTATCAGCCGCTGGAATCGGTCCGCAACCTGATGCTCGCGATTGCGGGCTTTATGATCGTGCTGGCGCTGTCCGTTCTGTTCTACGTGAACCGGCGTACCTTCAAGCCGCTTGACCGGCTGGCAGGCAAAATGTCGGGAACGTTCCGGCCGGCTCAGCCGGGACAAGCATCGGGTCTCGGGTATTTGGAGACGGTGTTCGATCAGATGTTTACGGACCGCGAGCAGCTGGAGAAGCGGGTCCGCGATTCGAAGCCGGTACTGAAATGGCGGATCGTGATGGACATGCTGACGGGCTACCGGACGGATTACGCCTCCGTAAGCAGGCAGCTGGAATTTACGGGGATCCGCTTCCTGCCGGAAATGTTCGTCGTCTGTACGGCCGAGTTCGGCAAGGAAGAGGGCATCAGCCCCAAGGACGAAACGCTTTACGCCTATGCGCTGTGCAATGTGGCGGAGGAAGTGATCGACATGGAACACGCAGGCGTCGCGGTCGATTTGGGATCGGGCTCCGCCGCGATCATTTTCAGCTTTGCGGAGGGCGACGAGGAGCAGAACCATCTTCGGGCACTGGCCATACTCGAGCATATTCTGGACATTATGAAGCGCCAATTCGGGCTTCTCGTGACGGCGGGCGTAGGCAGATGCTACAGGGACCTGAAGGATATCCCCAAATCGTACGACGAATCGCAGCGGGCGCTTCAATACCGCATGGTAGTCGGCAGCCATTCCGTCATTTCCGCCCTGGATCTGATCGGCTCGGACAATCAGGACTACTACCGCATCATCAAGATGACGGACCGGATACTCGAAGCTTTGCGGCAGACGGAACACGGCAAGCTGAATGACTATGTGTCGCTGATGTTCCAAGAAGCGGTCGGCGGCGGCTTGTCGCCGGAATTGATCCGGCAGCTATCCTACGAGCTGGTTATGAAATCGCTGCAGGCGGTCGCGGCCACGGGCATCGATACGGAGGAAACGCTTGCCGGCATGGGCAATCTCCATGAACGGATCAACCGCTGCAACGACTGGCAGGAGGCCGAACGGATCGTGCAAACCGCGCTAGGGGAGATGGCGAGGAAGGTCGAGGACAAGCGCTCGCAGCGGGGCAGCAACAAAGCGATCGAGAAAATGCTCGCCTTCATCGAGGAGCATTACAGGGAAAGCGCATTTTCCCTCGACCGGCTGGCCGACGAATTCGAGTTAAGTCCGACCTATATAAGCAAGCTGTTTAAGGAGCATACGGAGAAAAACTTCATCGACTACCTGATCGAAATCCGGATTAACGCCTCGAAGGAGCTGCTGGCCGACAAGAACCGCAAGATCAACGATATCGCCGAAGGGGTCGGTTATACGAATACGCGGAGCTTTCTGAGGGCGTTCAAGAAATATACGGGAATGACGCCGACGGAATACCGGGACTGGGTGCTCGGCTCGAAAGCCGCGCCGGAGTAGGCGTTCCGGATTTTCTATAACATATAAGTACACCTATCGCAAGAAATGTAACCCGCCGTTTTGCAAGAAAAGACACCTAGCGCATAACGCGTCTCTTTCCACACGGAGCCGGCTTCCCTACAATCAAAATCGTACCACACGACAAGATTGGCACGGCACGATACGAAAGGGTGAGGCGTTATGAAGGGGAGTATCCCGGCAGCGAAGACGGCGGAATGGCAGACCGGGACGCAAGGGGCAAGACAGAGAACGGCCAGGCAAGCGGCTTGGAGAAGAATAACGCGGGATAAACATTTATACTTGATGCTTTTGCCCGTTGTCTGCTTTTATTTTCTATTCAAATACGTTCCGGTCGCCGGAGAGATTATTGCTTTCAAAAATTACAGGTTCGCGGATGGTGTATTCGGCAGCCAGGGGGTCGGCCTCAAGCATTTCCGGATGATTTTCGCCAGCCCGGATTTTTGGAGAATCTTACGAAATACGCTTGTTCTGAACGTATACAGCCTTGTGTTCGGATTTCCCGTACCGATCGTACTTGCGCTTCTCTTAAACGAAGTACGCAGAAACTGGTACAAGCGCATCGTGCAAAATATGCTGTACATCCCCCACTTCATGTCGTGGGCGGTACTCGGCAGCATCGTCGTGGCGGCGCTGTCGCCGAGCACGGGAATCGTCAATCTGGTGCTGAAGAAAATAACGGGCGGAGAAACCGTTTATTTCATGGCCGATTCGTTCTGGTGGCCGGTTGCCTATACGTTGTCGGGCATTTGGCGGGAAGCGGGCTGGGGCACCATTCTGTATTTGGCAGCTATGGCTTCGATCGATCCGCAGCTCTACGAGGCGGCCAAAATGGACGGCGCCGCCAAGCTGCGGCAAATTTGGCACATTACGCTGCCCGGCATACGGGGGACGATCGCCATTCTTCTTATCCTAAGAATGGGACAGATGATGGACGTGGGACTTGAGCAAACGCTCGTTCTCCAGAACAATTCCGTGCTGGACGTAGCGGACGTCATCAGTACTTACGTGTACCGGGTAGGTCTGCAAAACATGAGCTACAGCTATACGACGGCGATCGGCTTATTCCAATCGGTCATCGGCTTGATACTCGTCCTTGGCGTCAACCGGCTCATCCGAGTATCCGGGGAACGGGGGCTGTGGTAACGATGAATAAGACGAATCGAAATCCCCAAACGGAAATGCCGAAAGCCGGCAGGAAGGCCGGACTTTCGCGGGAAAAGGCTTCGCACCGGATCGTTTCGGCAAGCGCTTACATCATACTGGGCTTCTTATCGCTGCTGACTTTGTTTCCTTTCTGGTATGAAATTACGGCATCGTTCAGCAGCAGCAGGGCGATCACGTCGGGCGAAGTTTTCTTATGGCCGATCGAGTTCAATACCGTCGCATACGAACGGCTGTTGGACGACGGACAGCTGCTCAAGGCGATGCGCAACACCGTCCTTGTTACGGTTGTCGGGACTCTGCTTAACATGGTCATGACGATTTTGGCGGCTTATCCGCTGTCCAGACGCAGATTGTTCGGCCGAAGCGGACTGCTCGTGTTCATCACGATTACGATGCTGTTCGTTGCAGGCATGATTCCGAACTTTATTTTGATGAAATCGCTCGGACTGATGAATTCTTACTGGGCCGTTTGGCTGCCTGGCTTGATCAGCACTTATAACATGTTTGTTATGAAAACCTTCATGGAAGGGCTGCCCGAGGAGATCGAAGAGTCTGCGTCGATCGACGGGGCGGGCGATTGGCGGATTTTGCTGCAAATCTTCATGCCGCTATGCAAGCCGATTTTGGCCGCGCTTTCGCTGTTTTATGCCGTCGGCTGGTGGAACAGCTATTTCAACGTCATGCTGTACATTACCAAATCGAGCAAGCTGACCCTCATGGTCAAACTGTATCAGATGGTCAGCAAGGTGGACGACAATCTGCTTAACAATGCGGAGGAGCATATTCTTTTGACTCCGGAGGGCATTAAAGCGGCAGCCGTCGTTATTGCCGTCACGCCGATCCTGTGCGTTTATCCGTTCCTTCAGAAATATTTCGTCAAAGGCGTACTGATTGGCTCCGTCAAGGGCTGAAAGCCGGATATCACAGAGCTTCGGCTCTTGATATAGAGATGTCCGGCGAATAAGAAGCGGAGCGATCGGAGACGGATCCGACGGCACAGCGGCACTTCTTCGCCGGAATAAACGATCAAACATTTAAGGGGATGAAACGATGAAGAAGATGAAACACGCAGGAAAAGCGGCGCTGGCCGCAACGATGGCTATGTCGATGCTTGCCGCATGCGGCGACGGCAATTCTTCCAAGGAGCAGCCGAGCGGCTCGCCGAGCGCTTCCGCAGGAGCGGCAAGCCCAAGCGCCAGTACGGGGCCGAAGAAGGAGATCAGCATTTCGATGTTCGACCGCGGCACGGTGGCGACGGAGGAAGGCACCTACGAGAGCAACCGGTGGACGAAATGGATCAACGAGAAGGCGCCGGTCAACGTCAAATGGGTTCCCGTTGCCCGCAACCAGGCGCAGCCGAAGCTGAACGCCCTCATCGCATCCGGCGAAGCGCCCGATCTGATCTGGGAATACGACCGGAACTACATCAGCCAGCTGGCCAATCAGGGCGCGATTCAGCCGATCGGCGACTACATCAACAAATACAGCACGACGTACAAATCGTATCTGGAGAAGCATCCCGAACTGAAGCCGTACTTGAACTTTAACGGGCAAGTGTATGCGATCTCGTTCGCACGCGAAACGGTCGCCAATCACGGCATGTGGATTCGCAAGGATTGGCTGGATAAGCTGGGCCTTAAAGCGCCGACTACGGTAGAGGAATTGATAGAGGTTGCCCGCAAGTTCAAGGATGGGGATCCGGACGGCAACGGCAAGGCGGATACCGTGCCGATCGCCCTGAGCACCAGCGCCAGCACCATTTACCGTTCATTGTTTTTCACCAGCGAAAACCAGTGGTATGTGGAGGACGGCAAGCTGAAATTCGGCAGAACGCTCGATCGGTTCGCGGATTCGCTGGCTTTCCAGAAGCAGCTCTTTGACGAAGGACTCATCGACAAGGAATATATTACGGATACGAATTTTCAGCGGTCCACGCAGCTGCTGACGACCGGCAAGGCGGGCATTTATTTCGGCAACTGGGACATGGAGACGCAGTATCGCGAGCTGATCAAGAACGATCCGAAGGCGCAAATGGCGCCGCTTGAATCGGTCAGCACCAAGTACGGCAAAAACGGTTTGTACCAAGAGGCGCCGCCAAGCATCTTTACCGCCTTCAACAGCAAGATGAAGGAAGAGCAGATCAAGTCTGCGATTCAGTTTATCGATTGGATGCTGAAGGACGGCTGGACGACGCTCAAATACGGCGAGGAGAATGTTCACTTTAAGATGGTGGACGGCGTCAGACAAAAAACCGACCCGGAGAAGATCAAAAAAGAGCTCGCCTACGCGTTGGAATATCCGATCGTCATGGATTCGGTTATCAAGCCGGAGCAGTTCCCTGCGATGGCGGCCAAGGACGAGTTTTCCCAAAGCTACGCTAAACTGAAAGGGACATCCTTGGAGCTGGCGCTCAAAAACAAATACCGGAGAGATATTCCGTTCAGCCCGGATTTCCCTGAGCTGACTCAATTGATCGCAACCTTCAACCCGATCGCTCAGCAGATCGAAGCGAAGGTGATTACGGGAGGCAAGTCGATGTCGCCGCAGGAAGGGCTGGCCGAATTGCGGAAGGAATGGAAACGGCTTGGCGGGGACAACGTGGAGAAGCTGGCGCAGGAATGGTATGACAAAAATAAAAGCAATTTGAAATAACCGAGCAAAAATCCAAAACCGTTTAAGGGGGGCTTGTTCCGGTGTCCGACCGGGCCCGGAGTAAGCCCCCGCCGGTTTCACAAACGAGGTGCGATGATGACTACCAGCATGACGTACGGAAGCGTTCTGGAGGCGGATTCCCGATGGCTTCCCCGCTTCAAGCAAACGCTCGAGGGAAAGCATCCGAATTACAACGAGGAAATCGGAATGGTTCGCAAGCCGTTTTCGAGTCCCGGGTACCATACGACGATCAAGGAAGCGGACTTCGTTCACCCGATCCGGGAAGCGCTCGACTACGCGCTGGCCATTCTGGACTGCGGCGAAGAGGAGTATCGGGGAAGGGCGTTTGCTGTCCTTCGGAACATCCTGGCGCTTCAGGATCGGGATCCGGCTTCCCCGACATTCGGCATCTGGTCGTGGTTCTGGGAGGAACCGCTCGCCAAGATGTCTCCGCCGGATTGGAATTGGGCCGACTTCATCGGCAAGCGCCTGCTGCTGCTCTTGATCAGGCACGGAAGCTGGCTCCCGGATGACCTGGTCCGGTTGACCGAGCAAGCCGTTCGGAACAGCTGCGAGGCGATCATCAAACGCAATGTCGGGCCGGATTATACGAATATCGCGATCATGGGCGCTTTCGTGACGCTGATTGCAGGGGAGTTCATGGAGGAGCCCGTCTATTCCATTTACGGCTTGGAACGATTGAAACGGTTATATAAGTATTCGATGCAAACGGGGGCGTTTCTGGAATATAACAGCCCTACCTACAGTACGGTGGCCATTCTGGAATTGTCCTCTCTGGCTACCTATACGAGGTCGGAAGAGGCGAGGCGCTTGACGAACGAGCTGCTGGACGCGACCTGGCAAATGGTAGCCGAGCATTTCCATCCCCTGCTGAAGCAGTGGTCGGGTCCGCATGCCCGCTCGTACCATACGTTCCTGGCGCCGATGCATCTTTCGTTCTTGCATATGGCTTGCGGGGGCAAAGTGCCGTTCATGAGCGAGACCGAGTTCGTATACGATCCCGAATGGTACGGTCAAGGCGTGGCATGCCCGCAGCGGCTGTACGGATTGTTTACCGGCATCGGCGAGCGGGAGCTGAGGCAGGACTTGCCGCCGTATCGCGAATTCCGGACACGAACGGCTTATACGTACATGACGCCCGAATATTCGCTCGGGACGTTCAATCATAACGTCATGTGGAATCAGTGCCGGAACTTGCTGGCTTTCTTCCGGGAGGGGGAAGGGCAGAGCGGCTATATGCGGCTTCGGGTCCTGCACGACGGCTACGATTTCTGTTCCGCGGTGTTTAAGGGCGAGCAGAAGAAAGCCTCTGTTCTGTACGGCATCCAGTTTGCGCTGGACGGCGGGGACACGCATGTGAATTTGGACCCGATCCGCGGACGCATAAAGGCTTCCGATTTGCGGATTCGGCTCGAAGTCGGCTTCAATGGGCAAGCGCCCGCCTGGAAGCGGCTCGGCGAGGATGCGTTCCAAACGGCGCTCGGTCAAACGACGTTGTCGGTTCGCGGCTTGTACGGCGCGATGGACGGCTGCGGACCGTTCCGCTGGGAAACGAGCGCTGACGGCGCAAGCGCCTATCTAGATTATGTGCTGTACGAGGGAGAATCGTCGGAAATCGACTTCCATGCGATGGAGGAGGCGCTGTTCGTGTTCGCCCTGACGCTCGCGGAGCAGGACGACGAGCTGTCTGAAGCGCCGCCGGTCATCTTGCGGGAGGATGCGATAGAGGCGTCGCTGATGACGCCGGAAGGGCCGCTCACGCTGACGCTCGCGAAAAAACCGGCCGATCGCGCCGTTCTACTTCACGGCTAGGGGCGGGGCTGCCGGCTAGGGCAACGCGTGACTCCGTTACATAATGGATTTTGGAGGCGCTATTCATCGGGGAATCGTCAAACGGCGGGAGCTAGCGGATTTTGGAGGCGTTATATCTCCAAGTTCAAGTTCCGGCAGGAGGACTTTTCACGAATAAAGCCTTCAAAATCCGCTAATCCTCCGGATATCCAAAGGCGGGAGCAATAACGCCTTGAAAGTCCGTTAATGGATTTTGTGCGTCCCATTTTTGCGCGGAGAAGCGCACTCCAAACATTCGCGGTTTGCTGCAGATTGACCCGCTATGGAGCGCGGCAGCACGCTCCGCCGAGACGAGCGTTACGATTTTGTTGGAAGCAGCCTACCTGTTTTCGAACAGAGCCGCTTTGAATTCGAATGTAAACGCTTACAACAAAGTCGTTAACCAATAAAATAACGAAGGAGGTTCCAGATTGAGTCCACATGCCATTTTTCATCGGTATGCCAGAACGAGAATCGCAGGTCTGCTTTGTTTGGTCTTGGCTTTCACAAGCTTGTTCGGCGGCGTTGCGCATCGCGCCGCCGCAGCGTCTGCCGCAGAGTTCGCGGTACCGTCCGCAGAAACGCAGTCGCCGGTAACGGTTCGCATCTATGCGTCCGACGATGCGTTCGTCAGAGGAGGTTCCCATGCCAACACGAAATTCGGGGCCACAACGCCAACCGCGCTTCAGGTCAAAAACTATTCCGGTACCAATGCGGTCGATAAGCGGGAAGCGTTTATCAAGTTCGACCTAAGCGGTATTCCGGGAGTCATTACGGGCGCAAGCCTCAATCTGTACGGAGCCGTAACCGACGGCGCACAGCCGGGAGGCAAGCCGGTAAGCCTCGCTGTTTACGGCGTGCCTAACGACAATTGGACCGGAACGGAAATCACGTGGAATGCAAGTCCCGCTAAGGGAAATGCGGTTGCCGCTCCCATCGCCATGCTAAACAACAAACCGGCGAACTGGTATGCCGCCGACGTAACGGCATACGTCGCCTCCGAGCAATTGGCCGATCTGACGGCAAGCGTTGCACTTGTCGACGCCAGCCTGGCCAATTGTTTCGTGAGTCTGCACAGCCTCGAGGCAGCCAACAAGCCCTACCTATCGGTCACGTATATGCCTGCAACCCCGGCGGATTCGGAACCTCCCGTCTGGCCGGAGGGGACATCATTGACGGGCGTTCTGACAAGCCCGACTTCCGTGCGGCTGAATTGGTCCCCTGCCCAAGATGCTTCGGGCATATTCTCGTACCGGATCTACGCGAATGGCGTGCTGCTGGGCAGTGTCCCGGGAACGGTCAACAGCTATGAAGCGGTTTCCTTGATTCCGGGCGAGGTGTATGAGTTTCAGGTTGAAGCGGCAGATACCGCTTTACGGTGGTCGACTAACGGCCCGAACGTCCGGGTAACCGTTCCCATAACGGAGCAAAAGCTGTTTCCGACGGACGATACCTATGTCAACGCGGGCGCCAAAGCGGATGTAAATTACGGCAGCGATGCGTCGCTGCTGGTCAAGAAAAACTCCGTCGATCTGACGCGGGAGAGCTTGCTGAAATTCGATCTTGGCTCCGCGATCGAAGATATTGGGTCGGCTGTATTGTACGTCTATGCGGTAACGAATGACGGAGGCGGGACGACGGTGACGAATGAGCTGTTTAGCGCGTCGCCCGAACAATGGACCGAAGCCGCTGCAACCTGGAATACGAAACCGGAGGCCCGCGATTTTTTGCAATCGTTTACGGCGGACCGGACGCCAAAATGGTTTGCGCTCGACGCGACCGCCTATGTCAAGGGGCAGGCCGAAGCCGGGAAAGCTGCAAGCTTCCTGATTAGCCAGAACGTACAGAACGGCATTAACGTGATCATAAACAGCAAAGAAAACGCCGCCAACAAGCCGTATCTGCAAATTGCCAAGTCTAGGATAAATCCTGAAGCTCCCGTGTGGGCCGCTTCTTCACAAGTTACGGTTACGCATGAGGGAGAGGACGAAATCGGCGTAAGCTGGACGCCCGCTACCGGGGCGGATGCGTATAACGTGTATGCCAATGGCGTACTGGCGGGTACGGTAAACGGCAGCACGTACGCCTATACGTTAACCGGTCTGGCGATAGGCAAGCCGTATACGATTAAGCTGGAGGCCGGAAAAGCCGGCAAGTGGAGTACGGACGGTCCGTTCGCCACTGCCGGCACCCGGGAGACGAAGTTCGCTCCGTCCCAGCTCGGCAACGTCTACTTAAGCAGCGAGGAGCTGAGCATGAAGCTCCTGACGGGCAGAACCTCCGTCTCTTGGACGATCAAGGATGTGTGGGGCTCGCAGGTGGCGTCGGGCGTCGCAGTACCCCATAACGGAGAAGCGCTGATCGCGTTTCCGGCATCGCTGCGCGGCTACTTTTCGCTGGAGGCCTCAGCCGTAGCGGCTAACCGCGACCCGATCACACTCCAGACGGCGTTCACCGTCTTGACGCCTTATGACGTTAGCCAAATCGCCGATTCGCCCTTCGGCGTCAATACGCATCTGACTTGGGCCCCCAAAGGGTGGATACCGGACTTGACTGGGCTCATCGCCAAAGCCGGGATCAAGAATGTGAGAGAAGCGTCTGAATGGAACTCCGTGGAGAAACAAAAGGGCGTCTATACCGTTCCCGCATCTCCTGTCGCGGCGGAGTACATGAACGATATGCGGAAGCAATCGCTGGATCAGCTTTGGGTGGCCGCTTACACCAATCCGTTCTATGATTCGAACAGCACGCCCTATACGGATGAAGGCAGAGAAGGCTTTGCCAATCATGCGAAGGCCGTCCTGGACGGCTACAACGGATCGGACTACACATCGCCGGCATATACCCCATTTTTGAAATTTATGGAGGTGTACAACGAATTCAATATCGGCTTCGGCGACCGCGGAACGGGACCGGCCGATTCGAAGCCGGATTATTACTATCCGCTCTTGAAGAAAACGTACGAAACCGTCAAAGCCTCGCATCCGGATACGGTCGTTACCGGCATGTCGACGGCAGGCGTTCCTTTGTCCTGGCTGGAATCCGTCATGAAGCTGGGCGGCCTGAACTATATGGATACGATCGCCATTCATCCGTATGTGTACCCGAAGGACCCCGAGATGATGGTGAAATCGTTCAAGGACGTAAACGATTTGGTTAAAAAATACAACGGCGGGCAAACGAAGCCGCTCTGGATAACGGAGGTCGGCTGGCCGACCCATAACACGCTCTCCGGAGTAAGCGAGAAGAAATCGGCCGACAATTTGGTGCGCGGCTACGTCCTTTCCTTGGCGAACGGCGTTGAGAAAATATACTGGTACGATCTCATGAACGATGGAACGAACAAAGCGCATAACGAGGATAACTTCGGCCTTATTCGCAATAAAGCCGATCAGCTCGGCGCTTATACGCCAAAGCCGGCTTTCACGGCTTACGCCGTGATGATCCGCCAATTGTCGGAAGCCGATTTCGACGCCGACCTTTCTGTGACAGGTTCTTATTATCACTATTTGTTCAAGAAAGGCAGCGAGGATGTTCGCGTCGCCTGGGCGGTAGAGCCGACGCCTGTCGTCATTCGTACGCAAGCGCCGGTCCGTATCGTTGATTTTATGGGCAACGAAACCGTCTATACTCCTGTCCAAGGCAAGATTTATATGACGTTGAACGGCGAAGCGGTCTACATGCACGGACAGATCGAAGGGATCGATAAGGATCAAACGTTCGTGCTGACCGGCGAGGCTTCTCTTGTCCATGAGGACGGCAAGCTGAAGCTGACGGTCGCTAACGCGGCGGACGTTCCTTTGTCGGGTACGCTCGAATTGGGCGGAATGCTCTATCCGTTCGAAGCGGCAGCCGGTTCGGAACAGAGCCTTGCGATCCGCGTTCCCGGATTGGACCGGGAAGGCGTCGTATCGGTTCGCGGCAAGCTTGCTTCCGCAGCCGGCAATCCGCTCGGCATGGTGTATGCGGACGTTCCGTTCCGCAAGCCTTTTACCGTAGACGTAAAGCCGTCTATTTCGTCCACGCCGGGCGAAGCGCCGTCCGTGCAAATCATCGTCGAAAATCACGCGGTCGAAACGCCACTGGTCTTGAGCGGGATCGATTGGTCCGTAGGCGAATTAAGCGGCACGGTCGCGTCCCGAACGATTGCGCCATCCACCGTCTTAACGGAGTCCATCGCGCTGCCGGGCTTTGCGGAAGGAAAGTCTTATCCTCTGGATATCACGGTCGCGTTGGAAGGCTACGATCCCGTTCACATCGTCAGTTCCATCGACTTTAATCGCGTGGCTTACAGAGGGGGAACCGCCGAACCCGTTGCGATCGATCTAGGCTCCGGTACGAACCGGATCAAGGCCGACGCTTACACGGGGCCGGATGATTTAAGCGGAAGCTTCGAGCTGACCTGGGACGAGACGAACTTCTATATGGACGCGGATATTGTAGACGACGTATTCCAGTATCCTTTTGTCGGCCAGGAGAGTTACAAGAATGACGGCATCCAGTTCGGCATGGCGGGAGGGATCCCCGGCAGCGTCACCTACAATTATGAGATCGGAGTCTCGCTTACGGCGCAGGGGCCGCAGATTTACTTCTACAACGCGCCGCAGGGCATCCCGCTCGGCATTCACGACAACGGCGACATCGATCTCAAGGTGACCCGGGACGAAGACCATAAGGTAACGAAGTATCGGTTGAAAATGCCATGGCGAGAGTTCGAGCCGATCTTGCCGGCTGCAGGGAATGCGATCAGCTTCTCGATGCTGGTCAACGAGAACGATGCCGGAAGCCGCGACGGCTACATCGAGTGGGGAAGCGGAATCGGCAGCGCGAAGGATCCGACGAAATACCGGACCATTCTGCTGATGGATGCCGGCGGCAGCGCCGATCATACGCCGCCGGCGACTGTCGCGGTACTGGAAGGCACGGAACGGAACGGCTGGTACGTGACCGGCGTTCAGGCAAGCTTGAGCGCGACGGATGAAGAATCCGGCGTCGCATCGACTTCGTATAGCTTGGACGGCGGGACGACTTGGCTGCCGTACGAGGCGCCTCTGACGTTCGAGCAGGACGGGAGCTACAGCATCGCTTATCGCTCGACCGATCAGGCAGGCAATACGGAAATTGTGCAGACGGCCGCGTTCCGCATCGACCGGACGGCACCGACTGCCTCGATTTCTTACAGCACAACCGCACAAACGAATCAAGCCGTCGTCGCGACGATTACGCCTAGCGAGCCGGTAACGATTACGAACAATGGGGGAGCAAACGCCTTTATGTTCCTGGCGAACGGAAGCTTTACTTTCGAATTCGCCGATGAAGCGGGCAATCCGGGTTCTGCTACAGCGGTCGTGAACAATATCGTTTCAAGTGCAAGCGGGGCGCCGGGCAAGCCTTCGCTTTCCGATGACAACGGTCACGATACGGGCCTTTTGGACGGCAGCTACCAGGTGAAGATGAACCTGTGGTGGGGGAACAACGGCATGATTTACAAGCTGTACGAGAACGACGTTCTGGTCGATACGCAAATGTTAGCCGATCGCTCGCCGAATGCCCAATCGGCCGTCACGTCCATTTCGCATAAGGCCAACGGTACATACCGGTATGTCGCGGAGCTGACGAATGCATTCGGCACGACGCGAAGCGACGTGCTCACCGTACGCGTGACCGATGCGTCCCCGGGTAAACCGGTGCTCTCGAACGACAACTGGGATCGGGACGGGAATTTCAACGTCAGCATGAATTTATGGTGGGGCACCAACGGAAAGACGTACCGGCTGTACGAAAACGGCGTTCTCATCGATGAACAAACGCTCGCAAGCAGCTCGCCTCAATCGCAATCGGCCGTAACGGCCATTCATGGCAAAGCGGCAGGCACGTACGAATACCGATGCGAGCTGGTTAACGAAGCCGGAATCACATCGAGCCAAACGATGATTGTGAAGGTCGTTCTCCCAAACTAAACCGTACGAGGTGAAAAGGATGTTCAAAATCTTGCGATCGAAAACAGCCATCCGTATCTTGGGATTGTCCTTATCGGCAGTGCTGCTGAACAGCCTTATCATACCCGCCGTCCCGCGCTGGAGCGCGGGCACGGCGGCAGCTGCAGCGGATGCCGGGATTGACCAGGCGGCTGAACCTGTTTCCGAATCGAACGGCACGAATCCAATCGCAGAACCGGCGGTGAATCCCGCTCCCGGTTCAACCGTAAATCTAGCCTCCACCCCGGCCGTTACCCAATTGAACCCGATTGAAGATACGTACGTGAACGCCGGGGGCAACGCAAGCAAAAATTTCGGCTCCTCGAACGTGCTTGCCGTCAAGAATTACGATATAGACGTCAACCTGCGCCGGCAGGCGTTTATGAAATACGATCTGAGCTCATTCACGGGCGAGATCGGCTCGGCCAAATTGAAAATTTATGCCGTCGACGGCGAGAATTCGACGATCGGCGTTCAGGCGTACGGCATGGAGGACGATTCCTGGCAAGAAACTGCGGCGACGTGGAACAACAAGCCGGCTTACGAGCACTATTTGGCGGAGCTTAACGTAGGCAAAACCGCAAGCTGGTACGAGATCGACGTGACGGCCTTCGTGAAAAAGCAAAAAGCGCTGGACGGAAAGGCAAGCTTCGCCTTTATCCAGCAGGCGGCCAAAGGCCATGCGGTAACGATCAACAGCAGAGAGAATACCGCAAACCGTCCGTATTTGGAGCTTTCGGCAGAACGCGCAAACGGAAGCGCACCAAGCTGGCCGGCCGGAAGCACGTTTAGCGCATCAAATGCAAGCGCAACGAGCCTGCAGCTGAACTGGACTGCGGCAACGGATCCGGCGGGCGTGACCGGCTATACCGTTTACCGGAACGGCAGCGCCGTCGGAACGGTGGCCGGAACGGCGACCTCTTATACGGTGACGGGACTGCAGGCCGACAGCAGCTATACGTTCAAGGTGGAAGCGGGGAACGCGCCCGACGGGTGGAGCAGTGACGGGCCGTATCTTACGCTGACGATGCCGAATCCGAACCGTACCGTTTTACCGCCGGCCGAAGACACGTACGTGCAAGGCGGAGGGAATCAGAGCAAAAACTTCGGGGCGCAACCCACGCTCTTGATCAAAAATTTCAATGCGGACCAAAACCTGAACCGGCAGGCGTATATGAAGTACGACCTTAGTTTGTTCCCGGGCGAGATCGGTTCGGCCAAATTGAAGATGTATGCCGTCGACGGCGAAAATTCGACCATCGGCGTCCAGGCGTACGGCATGGAGAACGACACCTGGAAGGAGCTAACGGTGACTTGGAACGATAAGCCGGCAATCGACCATTACATGGGCAGCGTCAATGTGGGCAAAACCGCGGCTTGGTACGAATACGACGTGACCGCCTTTGTGAAGCGGCAAGCGGCATTGGACGGAACGGCCAGCTTTGCATTAGTCGAGCAGGCGGCGGCCGGACACGCGGTTTCGGTCAACAGCCGGGAAAATGGGGTGAACCGTCCGTATTTGGAACTCTCGGTCAACCGGGCGAACGGCGGCGCACCGTCATGGCCGGGAGGAAGCGCGATTAGCGTTTCCGATATAACGGAGACGGGCTTGCAGCTGAATTGGTCCTCCGCGGCCGATCCTGCAGGCGTGACCGGTTACACCGTTTATCAGAACGGAAACGTCATCGCGGCGGTCGGCCCGGCGGCAACCTCCCTTGCGGTGACGGGACTGCAGGTCGGCCAGCGCTATACGTTTAAAGTGGAAGCCGGGAACGCCTTGAACCAGTGGAGCAACGACGGTCCGTTCGCGACGGCGGAGACGCCGACGACGAAGCTGATCCAGGTTCGTCCGGGTAACGTATTTACGGATGGCGAACCGATCGGATTCAAGGTGCGCACGGCGAGGCCGGCCGTTACCTGGGCCGTCTATGATTACCAGGGGGCCCTCGTATCGGAGGGAGCGGCGCCATCGGTTCAGAACGAAGCCGCATGGACGGTACCTTTCACGAAATACGGATACTTCATGCTGCAAGTAAAAGCCGAGCTTACGGGAAGCGAGCCCGTTTCGATCAAGTCGCCGTTCGCCGTGATGCCTCCGCTTGACCCGTCCGGAAACGAAGGCTCGCCGTTCGGCATGTCCACGCATCTGCATCGTTTTCCGACAACGATGACCGCCGATATCGTGAACTTAATGAAGGAAGCCGGCATGCGTTTGGTGCGGGGAGGCTTCGAATGGCCGGGCATCGAGAAACAGCCGGGCACCTATACGTTCGGTCCGCAGCCCGACTATTATATGAACATGCTGGATAGCGAGTATTTTGATTTTCTGTACGTATCGGGATACACGAATCCCAACTACGACAATAACAGCACGCCGTATACCGATGCCGGCCGGGAAGCCTTCGCCAATTATATGAAAGCCTATGTGGATCATTACGAGGGCCAGATGGATGCCTTAGAGGTGTACAACGAATTTTACGGCAGCTTCGGGGACCGCGGCAACGGCCCGGCCGATTCGAAGCCCGAATACTACTATCCGCTGCTGAAGAAATCGTACGAGACGATCAAGGCCGCCTACCCCGACCTGCCGGTACTCGGCACATCGACCGTGGGGGATCTGAAATGGATCGAAGACGTGCTCAAGCTCGGCGGCATGTCCTACATGGACGGCTTCTCGATTCATCCTTATTTGTACCCGAATGCGCCGGAAGGATACGACAGCCTGATCGACAACGTGAAAACCTTGATCCGGACGTACAACAACGGCAATTTGAAGCCGATCTGGATCAACGAAACCGGCTGGCCGACGCAGCTGGACGCCCGCGGCGTGGATGAGAAGACGCAAGCGGACTACTTGATTCGCGCTTATGTCGTCGCTCTTGCGAACGGCGTGGAGAAAATCGTTTGGTACGACCTGATCAACGACGGGCTTACCAATGTGAACGAAGACAATTTCGGTCTCCTCCGGAATCCGAACGACAAGCTGGGCAGCCTGACGCCGAAGCCCGCTTATTCGACCTATGCCGCGATGACAAGGAAGCTGAACAATGCGAGTTTCGTCCGTCGGGATGCCACCGATAGCGATATCCGAAGCTACCTTTTCGACAAGAACGGCGAAGACGTACGCGTCTTATGGACGACCAGCCCGTCCGTTCCGGCCGTCATTCGAACCTCGAGTCCGATCCGGATTTCGGACATGATGGGCAATACGCATACGTACGTGCCCGATAACGGCAGCGTCTATGTCACGTTAAGCGGCGAACCGTATTTCGTGGAAGGCGAGCTTACCGCAATCGAAAAGGATGCCACATTCGTTTTGACCGGCCAGTCCGCGCGGGTCGGCGATTCCATGACTTTTGCTTTGAAAACGGACAATGCGTCCTCCTCGGCCTTTACTTATAGCCTGGATGTGGAGGGCGAGCTTTATCCGGTCGTGACGGCAAGCGGGCAGCAAACCGTGCAAACGATCGACGTGTCGAACGCAAACCAGCCGGGCACCCGCCAAATGACGGGCTTTCTGATGAAAGGCAGCGACAAAATCGGTTTACTCCGGAGCTCGGCCAAGGCGCTTCCGCCTTACGAAGTCCAAGTTCGTCCCGTTATTACCGATCCGGACACGTTAAGCAAATCGCTTCTGGCCGGAATCAAGAACGAGTCTCAAACGAAGCCGCTGCAAGTAAAAAGGGTGGAGTGGAGGTTCGGGACGCAATCCGGTACGAAGGAGCTTAACGCTGCCGTTCCCGCCGGCTCGTCCGTTTTAGCGGATATTCCGCTTACCGGTTTCGGCCTTGGCGCAAGCAGTACGATCAAGGTGACGGTATACTTTGACGGCTTTGAACCGTATACCTATGAGGGAACCGCTGAGTTCAATCCCGTTCTCCCAAGGACCGTTACGGTCGACGGAGCGCTTGATCCGGAAACGGCAGCAGTCTCGCCATCGATCGACCTGTCCAAGGGAACGGTAAAAATGACCGGCTATCAAGGAGCGGGCGATTTAAGCGGCAGCGTCTGGCTGAACTACGATTCGAGCCATCTGTATCTTACGGCAAAAATCAAGGACGATACGTTTTCGGCGACTTCCTCGGGTGCGGACATTTGGAAAAACGACGCCATTCAATTCGCCATTGCGAGCGGTCTTCCGGGCGAAAGTCCGTATTGGTACGAATACGGCATCTCGCAAACGCCGGAAGGTCCGCAAATTTACCGCTGGATAACGCCTCCGGGCGTAGCGAAAGGAGCGGTGACAAACGGCCGGCTCTCCGTAACGAGAGAGGAAGCGCAGGACTATACGATTTACGAGCTTGCGCTCCCTTGGTCGGAAGTAGCGCCGGCCAAAGCGGCAAAGAACGAGGTTATGAGCTTCTCGATCGTTGTCAACGACAATGACGGGACCGGCAGGAAAGGTTGGATCGAATGGGGCGGAGGAATCGGCGACGGCAAGCTGTCCTCCAAATTCCGAACGTTCCAGTGGATCGTCACCGACGACATCCCTCCGACGACCGTCGCCGCCATCGAGGGGGCGCAGCGGAACGGCTGGTATGTTTCCGACGTCACGGTTAAACTGAACGCAACGGATGACAAGTCCGGGGTGACGGAAACCGTCTATAGTCTTGATGGGGGAGCGACATGGGCGGCGTACCGGGGAGCGATTGCTTTCAAAGAAGACGGCGTCCGCACACTAACGTTCCGCTCGACCGATGGCATGGGAAATGCGGAGCAGCCGCAAACGGCCGCTTTCCGGATCGATCGTACGGCACCGACCGTTCTTATCAGCGGAGGAGGAACGTATGACATCGATCAGCATGTTACGGTCACCTGCACCGCCGCGGACACCGTATCCGGCGTCGTCTATAGCTCCTGTTCGGCTCCTTTGGTGAACAGTCCGGCCTATCGCTTGAACATCGGCGACAATCCCGTTTCGGCCGGCGCAACTGATGCGGCCGGCAACTCGGGGACGGCGGAAACGACCGTTACCGTTAAAGTCACTTTGGAAGGCTTGATCCGGCTTATCAAGTCCTGGATTACCGGCAACGGCAGCCAAGGTATCGTCAATTCGCTAGAGACGAAGCTTCGGCATGAGCAATTCCACGCCTTCGCGAACGAAGTACGAGCGCAGAAAGGCAAAAAGATTCCCGAAGAAGCCGCCGATATTTTATTGAAGCTGGTTGATATAGGGAACTAGACGCTATAATCGAAACCGCGCAGAAGCTTGCTTCTGCGCGGTTTTCCGTGTTCTCCCGAATTTATCGGAGCAGATGGTATCATGCTAGCTCAAATATGCTCTTTAGATCTGCAGAGAGCGCCTGTTTGATCAGGAATGACCCTACAAACGATGTTCCTTCCGATACTGCTTCGGGGTCACCGAGCAACTGCGTTTAAATACGCGGCTTAAGTAAAACCCGTTCTGGTAGCCGCAGCATTCCGATATTTGATCCAGCGTCAAATTCGTTTCGACGAGCAGCTTCTTGGCCTTCTCGATACGAAGGGCGGTGAGATATTTGATCGGAGTCGTTCCGAACTCGTCTTGGAACTTCTGGCATAGCTGCACTCTGCTTATGCCGAGGGAAGAGGCGATGGAGGTCAAGCTAAACCGCTCGAACGCTTGCGCCTGAATGAGCTTGGTCGCCATCTGCACAAGCGGATCCGACGTGGGGGAAGCCTCTACGGTCGGCAACGCTTCCGCTTCTTCGCAATACAGCAGCCAAATATGGTGCAAATAATGGTTTCGGATGACCATGCTCCACTGCTCGTCAAGAAAATGGGGCTGCTTGAAAGCGGCGTAATCCGCGAGAAGCTTTTCCGTATTGCGCAAGCTGACTTTACCGATCGGAAGAACGTCGGATTGCAGCGGATCGACTTCATTGCCTTGATCGTCCCTCCACTCCATCCGGAGTACAAATAGCGTAACGGGAGAAATAACGACCCTACGAAACGCGACGCCCGGCGGACAGAAGACGAGATCGCCGAAAGAAGCGGTTGCGCGGCGGTTTTCGATTTCAAAATAAAACGAGCCGTCCTCTACGGCAAACAAGAGCCATTCCTTCTGAATGCTCTCATATTCAAAAAAACGTTCCCGTCGAACCACGTGCCGAAAATATTTTAACCGCGGGATATGCCCGAGTAAAGGAACAGGCAATGGGGGCGCCCCCTTCCGTATTGTCTACCGCTAACGGCCTGTTCTCTGCCGAATGCCGGCGCCCTAGCGATCATTTGTATATTCCTCAGCTTACAAAAGTGCATGGAGAATGTAAATCGCTTCCGCCTACAATAAAAGAGGGAAGCAGGCCTGCATATCCCGAAACATAACAAAGGGGATTATTTCTATGGGGAAGACCGAGTTTACTGCTGGACTGGAGCTAATCGCCGGACCGCTGGCAGGCATTACGGTTCAAGAAGAATATGACATCATGGTTTTCGGCGGCGGATCGGCCGGATGCGTGGCGGCGATTCAAGCGGCGCGGGCTGGAAAACGAACGGCGCTGGTTGAAAAGAACGGCGTACTCGGCGGAACGGCGGTCGTAGCCTCGGTAAATTTCCCGGGTCTGTTTCACGCTTGGGGCAAGCAGGTGATTCGCGGAATCGGCTGGGAAATCATCGAACGCACTGCAGCGCTCGGAGGAGCCGAGCTTCCGGATTTTTCCGTTATCCCTCCGAGGCATTGGATGCATCAGATAGGGGTTAACCGGTTTATTTATTGTTCGGTGCTGGATCGGATGTGTCTTGAAGCAGGGGTGTTTCTGAGATTGCATGAAATGCCGGCGGCCGTCGTGAAAGGAGAAGACGGGAACTACGTAGCGCTGGCCGGAAAGTCGGGCTTGAAGTGGTTCAAGGCCGGCAAGCTGATCGATGCGACAGGCGATGCCAATGTAACGGGAATGATGGGATATTCACGCAAGAAAGGGGAGCAGCTTCAGCCGGGTACGTTGATCCATGATATTGACGGTTACGATCTCTCGAAGGTGAACGAGGAGGAGCTGAATCGGCAATACGAGGAAGCTTATGCTAACGGGGAAGTCGGCCGCAGCCGTAACAGTTTGTACCATGACCTTAAGTCGGGACGCATTCACATGCACGTGCAGGGGATCGACGGATCGGATTCGGAGTCGAAGACGCTCGCGGAAATCCGGGCGAGACAATATTTGCTTGAAACCGTAACGATGCTGCGCCGGGTACCGGGTTGCGAAAAGCTGGAGGTCCGATATTTTGCGAACGAATGCGGCATTCGCGAAACTTGGCGCATCGAAGGCGAAGCGGAAGTGGACGAAGCGTCTTACGTGTCCGGATATGTATGGCCGGATGCGGTGTGCAACAGCTTCTATCCGATCGATCTGCACCATCATAGCGGGTTTCATATCGAGCAAAAAATGATTGCGCCGGGAGTCGTGCCTACGCTGCCTTACCGGGCATTAATTCCGAAAGGAAGCGACGACCTGCTCGTTGCCGGACGCTGCGTTGCCGGCGACAGGCTGGCCAATTCGGCATTTCGCGTTCAGGCCAGCTGCATGGCTACCGGTCAGGTGGCGGGAATGGCGGCGGCGATTGCGGACGAAGAGCATAGTTCGGTACGAGACGTTCCGATCGCGCGTCTGCGCCGGGAATTGGAACGGTTCGGCGCCATTGTTCCGTAGAACGTCAGCAGAATGGGCTTCAATGAGGAATGAGCGGAACGTCAGTCCCGTATTTCATAAAGTCTCAAAAAGTATACGTTCCGTATGGACAAGGATAGAGGTGTTCATGGCAATGAATACCGGCTGGAAGACCGGCAGGGAACCAAAAGCGTAACAGAAAGCAGGGAAGGTGAGGAGAGGGGACGGGTATGGGGGGAAGAGCGGCTGGAATCCCATACCCGTCCCCTCTCCCACGCGTCGACGTAAGGCTTCGCACAAAAAGCCTGACGGTTTTTCTTACCGGTTGCAGCCAAAAGCACCTATTCGTCGTCGGACGGATAGGTGCTTTTCGTATCGGTTTCGCTTAAGCGAACGATTCTTTCATTGCGGGCTCGGTCAGCTTATAGCCGACGTTGCGTATCGTCATGATATATTCCGGATTGCGCGCGTTCCCTTCGATTTTGTCGCGGAGGTGGCTGATATGCACGTCGACGATGCGGGTATCGCCTAGGAAATGATAGTCCCATACGCCGTGGAGCAACTGCTGACGGCTGAGCACTTTGCCGCGGTGGCGGCACAGAAACAGCAGCAGTTCGAATTCCTTGGGCGTCAGCTCGACCGGTCTGCCCTGAACTTTAACCTCGCGCTGCGCCGGCTGGATATGCATATGACCGATTTCAATCGCGACCGTTTCCGCTTCTCCCGGCAAAATTTGCGTTCTTCGCAGAATCGCTTGAATGCGCGAAACGAGCTCCTGCGGACTGAACGGCTTCGTCATGTAATCGTCGGCGCCATTATCAAGCCCGGCTATTTTGTCCGTCAGATCCTGCATCGCCGTCAGCATGACGATCGGAACCATATTGTTCTGACTGCGCAGCTTGCGGGTCACCTGGATACCGTCCATTTTGGGCAGCATCAGATCAAGCACGATCAGATCGGGACGAAACGAGGACAGCGTTTCGAATACGGCTTCCCCGTCATATACGCATTGGACCTCGAAGCCGACCAGTTTCAAATTAAACTCGAGCAGCATGGAGATGGAAGGCTCGTCGTCAACGACCAAAATCTTTTTTCTCATGGTTGTATCCTCTCCTTTATGAAATCCATTTATGATTAGTGTCGGCCTAGGGACATGGCGGCTTTCTTTTCATTTCATAGATTCATTGTCGCAGAAGTCTATCAACCGAATATTAATGAAAGGTAAAACGAGTGTTAAATTTCATCTCGCCGCCTCTTGTTGTATAATAAAAGCTGTTCTTAGCCAGACGAGTGTACCGAAGAAGAGGAGATCTAACATCATGGCCTTTCATATCGTGCTTGTCGAACCGGAAATTCCGGCAAATACGGGCAATATATCGCGCACATGCGCGGCGACCGGAACGCATCTGCACTTGGTGCGGCCGCTCGGTTTTCTGACGGATGACAAAACGCTGAAGCGCGCAGGGCTGGATTACTGGCACGCGGTCAAGCTGGAATACCATGACTCGTTCCAGGAAGTGAAGGACAAGTACCCGCAGGGCCGGTTTTTTTTCGCAACGACCAAAGCGCAAAAGCTGTATACGGACTTCCGGTTTCAGGACGGCGACTTTCTGGTATTCGGGAAAGAAACGAAAGGGCTGCCGGATTTGATTCTGGACGATCATCCTGACTCGCTTATTCGGATGCCGATGACCGGCGACGTCCGTTCGCTCAATTTATCCAACTCCGCGGCCGTCGTTCTTTACGAAGCGCTGCGTCAGAACGGATTTTTAGACTTAAGCTGACGGTTCTGGTTTGTATCGTCGAGAGAGTTGAAGCAGGGCTGCGGATATTTCGACAAGAAAAGCAGGAAATTTACTCGAAATATCGAATTATTATAGAGATAGCTCGACGTAGACGGTTGCTTCATGTGAAATTTTATTAGGTGAGAGGGTGAAATAGGATGAAACCGGCGGGGGTTGTTCGCAAAGTGGATCAATTGGGCAGAATTGTGCTGCCTAAATCCCTTCGTAAAAGATACCAAATGAACGAAGGCGATCCAGTGGAAATATTGGTGCAAGGAGATCACATTATCCTGGAACGGTATCGGCCTAGATGTGTATTTTGCGGATCGATGGAGCAGGTAACGGACTTTCGGGAAAAGCACTTGTGCGCCGAATGCTTGAAGGAATTAAAGCCTCAAGCGAGCCAAAGCAATTCGTAATCATCGAATGAACAGGGGATAGCGCCCCTGTTTATTTTTTTGCCTTACTGGAAATGGGGATGAACGACATGAAACCGATTTTAAGCATCGATCGTTTAGGCAAAACATTGCCGGATGAAACGCAGACGCGTTTATTTTCGGACATTACCGCACAAATCGGCGAGCCGGCCATCGTGGCCGTTCTGGGCGCATCGGGCCAAGGCAAAAGCACGCTGCTGCGAATCGTCGCTTCGCTGGATGTGGCCGACGAAGGCGATATCTTCTTGCACGGAATGGCGCAGAAAGAGTGGAAGCCGGAGGAATGGAGAATGAAGGTGTGCTATGTAGCCCAGCATGCCGTCATGCTCCCGGGTACCGTTGAGGATAATTTGCGAATCGTCAGCGTCCTGCACCGTACGGCTTTCGACCGCCCGCTAGCCGAGCGGCTGATGTCGCGCCTGGGACTGGAGGGAGCTTGGCGCAAGCAAGCCGGCGATCTGTCGGGCGGGGAAAAGCAGCGTGTAGCGCTTATTCGTTCCCTGCTGCTGCGTCCTGAAATTTTGCTGCTGGACGAAGTGACGGCTTCGCTCGATATGCATAGCAAGCAAGCGGTGGAAAGCCTTCTCGCAGACTGGCATCGGACGGAAGGAACGACTGCCGTCATGATTACGCACGATTTGGCACAGGCTGCGGAGCTAAGCGGCCGCATCTGGTTCATGAGCGAGGGAACGCTCCTTGAAGACAACGTGGCGGAGCTTTTCTTTCGCCAGCCGAATACCGAAGCGGGACGAAGGTTCCTGCAATTGCCCGCTGGAGGGGAAACGTCATGACAACCGTAGCGCTCGGTTTTACGCTGCTTTTCGTTCTCATAACCGTCTTTGTATCCATCCGGCAAAAGCTCGGGCTAGAAAAGGATATTTTGATCGGATCCGTGCGCTCGGCCGTGCAACTGCTTCTGGTCGGGTACGTGCTTCAGTTCGTGTTCGATACGGAACGGACCGCGTTTATCGTTCTTATCTTATTGACGATGATCATGGTTGCTGCTTTGAATGCCGGTAAACGGGCAAAAGGGCTTGCCGGCATACGCCGGAGAATCGGCCTCGCAATCGTTACGACGGAGCTGCTCTCCATGGGCTTGCTGATCGGACTCGGCATCATCGAAACGAGGGCTCAATTTATCATCCCCATAAGCGGCATTATTATCGGCAACGGCATGCTGGTTTCGGGATTGTTTCTCAACCATATGCAGAGGGAGCTGCACACCGCGCGCGGAGAAATCGAGACGCTGCTGTCCCTCGGTGCGACGGCCAAGCAAGCGATTCAGGGATCGGTTAAGCGATCGCTGAAGTCCAGCATGATTCCGACAATCGACAGCATGAAAACGATCGGACTCGTCCAGCTTCCGGGGATGATGACAGGCATGATCGTGGCTGGAGCGAGCCCGATAGAGGCGGTGCGCTATCAAATTTTGATCGTGTTCTCGCTTACCTCCTCTGCGGCCATTACGGGCATTCTTCTCAGCATGATGAGCTACCAGCTTTGGTTCACCCGGGATTTGAGGTTGCGGTAAGGTGTTCCATTACCGGCAAACGTCTGGCTTCAAAGACGCCGAACGGTGTTTATCCTTGGTTACTATTTGGAAACTTTTCCTTGTTTTTGTGGTATATAGGAGTGGTATTCCAATACCAGAGCCTGGGACTACGCTTAGGAGGATATGCATGCAAAAACGATCATGGTGGATCGCTTCGGCGGCTGCGGTGCTGGCGTACACGGCTGTCGCAGCATCCGAATCGAGCTTGTCCGCGGCTGCCGAGACGGTGAAGGCGGTTTTGTTTCCTCATACGATCACGATTAATGGACAGTCGGCACCGCTAAGGGAGGGGCTGGAGATTCTGAATTACGAAGGAGCGACTTACGTCCCGCTGCGTTATTTAGCCGAGCAAATGGGAGGGAGGGTTCGCTATGACGGTGCGAACAAGACGATCTCGATCGACACGTCCGTTCAAGAATCCGCTAAAGCGGCGCTCAGCTCCGTCAAGCGGGAGGATTCCTTTGCGCTGTCCCTTCATTCGGAGAAAGCGGAATACCGGGAAGGAGAGCCGCTGCGCATCTGGGGCTCGCTGCGTAATGCCGGAGATTCCGATGTGACGATCGGCCATGGTCTCCCCGTCTTGTATTTCTCGATTATGGACGGGAAAGGACGAATTATGGGCGGGCTCCAGATGCAGCCTTTAATCAAGGATACCATGAAGCCCGGCAACGAGTTCGCCGGAACCCTTCCGTTCGATGTTGTTCAATCGGCACCTTCGTATAACGAGGATTGGACGGAAGAACTGCCGGAGGAGATGAAAGAGGCGACCTGGCTGCTTCCCGCCGGCCACTATACGGTTAAGCTGTCGAGCGATTTCAGCGTATACGGAGAAACCGGCGAGAAGACCGGCGAAAAAAAGCTGAGAACCGCCATTCAAATCGATGTGACCAAATAGCAAAAGACCGTCTATTTCAGCGCCGAAGCGTTGGAACAGACGGTCTCGAAAGGCTTTTAATATGCAATCCCTCAACGTTTTTCGAAGCTCCCCGCAAAATACTAGGAATAACCTTCGAAGAATCGCTTCCTTTTGTGGGGACTCTTATAGGCCTTTTGTTTTATCGTCGTTATAAGATGCCGTCAAAATCGCACCGATGAAAAGCGCGAATACAGTGATGGTAATCCAAAATGTCATGGACATGAGCGCACCTCCCCTTATCTATACTATAACCAAGCAGCCGTCAAAAGAAAATGCGAAATTGTGAACATTTCGCAAACGGACGTTCACAAAGCGTTACTTGAAAAACAAAAAGTGCGTCGGCAGCGTGCGCATGCGTCCGTCTGAAGGACTGTTGACCACTTTCCCGTCGAATACGAGCGTCGAAGAGCCGCCCCCATCCAGGTTGTATGCGTCTTGGATGCCGACCTGCTGCATCTTGTCCTGCAGCTCCGCTAGGGTCGAGCCGGAGCCGCCTCGTTCGTCGTAGCCGTCGGTGACGATAACGAGAACCTGATCGTTCTTAAAGTTGCCGATAACCGTGCGCGGCGCCCGGAACGGCGACGATGCCCACTGGCTCGGAATATCCAGCTTGCTCCCGCTTTTGAGCAGCTGGGGAACGAACGTGGCGCCGAACGTCGGTTTTAGCTTGTCCAATTCCGCCTGACGGTAAAACTTCCCGCCGATTAATTTGCGGTCGGCGTTCAAGCCGAAGAACGAGTAGTTGTCCTCGGAAGGGAAGAAGCCGTAAACGTACTTGCCGTTGTATACGGTCGTTCCTGTAGGATACCGACCGGATTTGTCGTCCGCGAAGCCTCCGGCGTTGACGCCGGCTACCGCACCGTAACGGTTCGCCGCGGACAGCGTCGTTTCGCTGCCTCCGATCTTGTCCTTGCCGAGTATCATTTGCATCGCTTTATCCGACTTCAGATCGGCTTTCAGCGCATAGCCTTTGTAGTTCTTGTCCGAGAAAACGTACAGCTTCAGATCGATGTTGCCCGTATTCACCTGCTTGGTCGGCTTGCCGAACACGCCGCTCAGCCGGCTGTCGAATATTTGCGTCGGTCGGCTTACCTGGTCGGCCGCAAGCTTGACCATGGCGTTCGCTTCCGAGCTGCTTTTATCGTATAATTCATAAAATTTCTCGATCGTGCCCTTGAGCGCTACGGTTTCCGTATTCGCCGACGTCAGCTTCTCGCCGATGGAGACGGCATCGTTATGTATGGAGAAATCGGCAGCTGCGGCCGCGGCGATGGTTTCCAGCTTCGGTATGACGACCGCCAGTTGGGTGTACAATAACCACATCAGCACGCCGAGAAAGGGAGCCGTCGCGAGTAAAAAGAATCGGTTGACCTGCTGCTTCGGGTTCATTTCAGCACATCCAAATTTTTCTGCAGCTCTTCCAGTTTCTTCTTGACGTCGTTCAATTGCGTATATAACTGGTTGCTGTTGTCGGTTTTATTGCTAGCGCTGTCCTTCGTGAAGGCAAGCAACTGATTGAGCGAATCGACTTTGCCTTGAAGGTCGGTCATATCGGCCGTAATTTTCGTCTGGAGGTCGCCGATCTGTTTCTGGTAGTCCAACTGGATGGCGTTAAGCTGATCCTGCGTCTGTTTGGCGATGTCCGCGCTCATGTCCTGCTTGATATGGTCGGTATACAAATACGCCCCATACGCCCCGCCGGCAATTAACAGCACCCAAGCGCCGAATAACAGCTTGTATGTGTGCTTGCCTTTCGTTCCGGCAGCTTTGGCCGATTTGGCGGAACGCGCCGCCTGCTGCTGATCGGCTATCACTTCTATCGTTTTGCTCATGAAACTCACTTCCAATTCAGAGATTACATAATGATACCCGTTTCGACATCTTTTTTCAACAAGCCAAAGGCCTGCCTGTCAGCATCTATTGTAACAAATCAGGGTTCTCCGATGCCACTCTGCAGGATCCTTCCTTTCTTGGCTGCCTTCACAGGCTGATGGGACAAAACCTGTTGTGCTACAATGAAACCAAAGGATAAACGCTTTCGCCGTCTTTTTGCGGCGAGTTTACCGAGAAGTCGAACGATCAGCGGAGGATATCCTTCCTGAGACTTTGACAAAAAGCGGGCTCAGCCTGCAATCGGAGGATTCGGTCGTGGCGCTCATCAGTCATATGCGAACGTATTGGCAAAACAGGCCTCAAATACCTCAAGAAATGCGGCTGTCGGCGGATGCGAAAATGTCGCTGCTGCTGCATGGCTCGTTCCAGTTCGGCGCATCGATGTCCGGGCTGTTTCTTAATCTTTATTTGTGGCGGCTTACGGAAAGCTTGTGGGTGAACGGCCTTTACAACATTATCGTGTATGCGATTTCTCCCTTTGCATTCGCCTTGGGCGGCTGGATCGTCAAGAAAAAAGACCGTATGTACACCTACCGGATCGGGGTCATGCTCATCGCGCTTTTCTATTTGGCCGTCGTCATCGCCCAGGAAAACGTCGCGGAATTCTACTATTTATTCGCCATATGCAACGGCATCGCCAGCGCCTTTTATTGGAGCGCCTACTTGACGCTGATGTACGACGTATCGACCGAGCAGAACCGGATCCGTTATTTGGCTTTCAATATGATTTCGTTTACCGCCGCAGGGCTCGTCGGACCGGCTCTTGCCGGGTTCGTCATCAGCAAGAACGACGGGCTGCAGGGCTATATTATCGTGTTTACGCTGGCGTTCGTTATGTTCGTGCTGACGACGCTCGGCAGCTTCCGGATCAAAGCGATCGCATCCCGGCACAAGGCGTATTATTTAAAGCTGGCGGGCATTATGATGAAGCGCAATAAGGCGTGGCTGCATTCGCTCTTTGCGTTTTTCGTGCTGGGGCTGTTTCAGGGGATCATGCTGTTCCTGCCGAACATCATGCTGTTCCAAACGATTCCGCGCGAGGATTGGGTCGGCTATTTCGGCGTGCTGTTCTCGTTCGTGACGATCGTCGCGGGTTATCTGATTTCCCGTTTCGCCAAATCGCATCTCGGCCGGCTGTACTCCTTCATCGCGGCATGCGGCTTCGTGATAGGCGCCTTGCTGCTGTTTTGGCAAATATCGCTGTTTACCGTCGTGCTGTTCATGGTGATGTACTCGCTATGCAACCCGCTGCAAGGGAATTCGATCACGTCGTATTATTACACGATGATCGGCAAGCTGCCGCTCAAGGGGCATTTCCGCGTCGAGTCGGTCGTCGCCCGGGAATCGTTCGTGAATGCCGGAAGGGTTATTTCGATCTTCGCCTTCATCTGGCTCGTGCCGGACATGACGGGGTATTGGCTGCCCGGCGTGCTGCTCGTCTGCGCGCTTGCGCAATTTGCGATCGTCTTCCTGTTGAAAAAGGGCGGCGTCTAACGGATGCTAGTTGTAAGAAGAGACCCCTTCGGCTGCGAAGCGGTCTCTTGGCGTTTACAGCTCGATGAGCCGATTCCGGTCGGCTTCGCTTCCTTGCGCTTTGGCGCCGTCTACGAAATAAAACCCGGTAAATCGCGACTTGAGCGTCTCCCAGCCCTTGAGCAAGTCCTCATGCAGGACGGGAATCTCCTTCACGCTAACGTACCCGTCGTCCACTTCGATCAGCTTATAGGACGGATGGCATAGAACGGCCGCCGACTGCACGAAATGCCATTGTCCCGACTGCACGATGGAGTTGACGTGATTATGCCCGTTAAAATAAACCCCAGGACCGTCTTTGCCTGCCAGAACATAGCGCAGTCTGTTCTCCGGATGAATGCTGAGCCATTTCTCCGTCGAATCCGCCGTTGTGCCGTATACCGGATGATGGGCAAAAACGAGCAGAGGCTTCGAGCCGGTGTCGCGTACGACGGTCTCAAGCCAAGCGAGCTGCTCCTCGCCGACTTCGCCTTCCCAGTTGGCCGGCGACATTTCTTTGGCCGTATCGAGAAACGCAAGCGTCGCTTCATTCGTATGCACGACGTCGTAGGCGGGCGCGCCGGTCAGTGCGGCGATTCGCTCTTTGGGAAGAGAATCCGTATCGTGGTTGCCCGGCGCCAAACGGAAACGAACGCCTTTTTCCTGCAGAAGCAACTGTAGAGCCTTGAATTCTTCCTCATGTCCTCTATTTGTCCAATCCCCGATCGAAATGTGCCAATCCGCTTCGCAGTCCAAGAAAGCCCGCAAATACGTATGGAAAAACAGGTTCCGGCCTTCCTCCAGCTCTTCGGCCCCGGGTTGTCCTTCTTCCACCCGGAAATAATGCAAATCTCCTGCCAGCGCGATTCGCAGCATGCCTTTTCCCACCTTTTTTAGGACGCCGAAAGGCGTTTTTTCTCGTTGGTTCTTGTTTCACGATACCATATGTATGTAAATAGAGTATGAAATAGATGTAAAGAATGGCTCGGCGACTGAAAAAAAGATGAAGCCTCTTATTATTTTTGATAGTATGGAAGATATTGTAGAAAAAAGGAGAAATAGAGGAGATGGAGAGTAAAACGCAAAAGGGATACCGGCCGCACACACAAGCCAAATCGAAAACGGCGGACGGGCAATCCTTGCTTTTTTGGCTGGCGATAGCGGGCCTCGCGGCTTTCGTGGCCACGCAATCCTTTCGCACGGCGTTATTTAACGGGGGGGCCTGGACCTACGAAGCGCCGATCAATACGGCCGTTATATGGGCGGCTTTACTGCTCTTGATCGTTTCGATACGCGTGTTTCCGGCATGGCGGTTTACCGATTCGCGGGATTTGATGACCGCAGCGGTTTGGGTCATTCCGCTCTTTTACCTGATTTCGCTGACGCAAGCGGCTTCCTCTCATTTTGCCGGCCAGATGGCGCTGATCAGTACGCTTTACGCCGCTTTCTTCGTGGCGGGCAACGTGCTGGCAAGAGAAAAGCCGGGGGCAGCCTTTATCCAGCAGGCCATAGTCGTTACCGGATATATCGTCGTGGTATACGGCTTCGTCAACATGTTCGGAAACGACTATTTCCATCATGCGGTCATGATCGAGTATAACGGATTACGGCTTACATCGGTCTTCCAATATGCCAATGCTTATGTGGCGTATTTAATGGCCCTGCTTGTCGCCTGTCTGTTCCTGACGGTCAGCGCGCGCAAATGGTATTGGATCGCTTTGCACGCATCGATGCTGATTCCGATCATGGCTTCGTTCTGGCTGACGCAGTCAAGAGGCGGTTATGTGCTGCTGCCGCTCATCCTGGTGCTCGTGCTCCCTTTTCTTTCGGTAGTCAGACAAATCATGATGTGCGTTTACTTGGGCGGGGCGGCACTGCTTTCGATCACGCTGACGGAACGGTTCGTCGACATTGCGAAGCCGCTCCGGGAGAAATTCGTCGCGTTTTACGAGCAAACGGGCAAGAAGCCCTCCGATCTGCTGTCGGTGTTCGACGCGGCTTCATGGAGCGGCTGGAGCAGACTGCTGCTGTACTCGCTTGCGTTCGCTGCCGCGGCAGCGCTGATTCAAGCGTTCGTGTATCCGCTGCTTGAGAAGAAGCTGCAAAAGGTCAGCGGATTCAAGTACAGCGGCGTCCTGTTTCCGCTGGGGCTTATCGTGCTTGGCGCGGCAGGCGTATACGTTTTGCTCGGTACGACTTGGGTGACGTCGCTTTTGCCGGACATGCTGAGAACCCGAATCGAAAACATCAATTTTCAACAGCACAGCGTACTGGAACGAGGAACGTTCTACGAGGATGCATGGAAGGTTATCCGCGATTATCCGCTGCTTGGCAGCGGTGGCGGAGGCTGGATGGCGTTATGGGAGAAATACCAGAATAACCCTTATATAAGCCGGCAAGCGCATAGCTTCATTTTCCAATACGCCATCGATGTGGGACTTATTGGAGCCGCGCTGTTCCTGCTGCTGCTGGGCACGATTTATTACCGCTATGTCCGAAGCTGCATAAAAAAAGGCGAATCGGATCGCACCAGTCACCTGATTTTCTATATCGTTTCGATAGCGCTTCTTATTCACAGCATGATCGATTTCGAGATGAGCTATGTGTATATCGCCGCGCTGCTGTTTCTATGTCTCGGAGGGGTGACGGCGGGGACGGCGCCGCACAGGTACGGCTGGACGCGCAGGATCGGCGATAGCCGCTGGCGGATGGCGGTTCCTGCAGCCGTTTGCGCGATCGCCGTGGCGGTGTTCATCGTCGGGGCGGTGAAGCTGCGTGCGGATCAGCATTACCGGAATGCTTTGACTGCGATAAATGAGCAAAAGACGTTCGAACAGATGCTGGCGCCGCTGGACGCTGCGCTCTCGCTGCAGCCGAACAATCCGGCCTACGTCCTGACGAAAGCGAATTTGATGGATCAAGCGTATCAGCAGTTGAAAGACGAGAGCTATTACGAGGCATCGTTCTCGCTCATCGACGGACTGGAAGCGAAAGAGCCCTATAACCGCTCCGTTCTGGAGAAGCGGTACAGCCAGTACATCGTGAAGCAGAATTACGACGCGGCTCTCGGCCAGATCAAGCACATGCTGGCGTTATTTCCGTGGGACACGCCGGACGAAGAGAAAAACCCGCGTATTCCAAGCTTTTACGAACGGGGAATCGATCTTTACGTATTTCTCGCCGACAAGGCGGGGAAAGAAAACAATGCCGAGCTCAAAAACCGGTACGAGAGCGATGCGCTGAACCTGCTGCAAACCGTCATGACCAAAACGGAGCAGCTGGCAGCGCTGCCTAAGGGGCAAATGCAGGGCAGAGCGTTCGGCGTTACCCCGCAAATGCGGCTTACGATCGGGCAGACGCACTACAGAAACGGGAAGTACAAGGAAGCGGCCGACTTGCTGGGACCGGCAGTTAAGGAAGATCTGAGCAAACCCGCAGACCGCTATATTGTACGGTTCTATCTAGCTTCGCTGCAGAAGCTGAACCAGAACGACCAGAAGCTGTACGACCGTCTGGTGGCAGTCGATGCGAACGAAAAGGCGCTGCTGGAGCAATTGAAGGCGGCGAATTGAAAAAGTCTTCGGCATTCGTAAAAAAGTTGGCTACATCGCCAAAATTCCATGTTAAAATATGGGGGTGACGCGGCGCTTCTCCACATTGGCGCGGCGCCGCAAGTTCGGAATCGCAACCAAACGAAAAGAGGGAGAATGAATCATGCCTTTGTTAGACATGCCGCTAGAGAAATTATTGGCGTATGAGGGACGCAACCCGCGTCCGGCCGATTTCGACGAATATTGGGAACGCGCGCTTGACGAGATGCGTGCGGTAGACCCCGCCGTCGAGCTGGTGCCAAGCGCATTCCAGGTACCGGGAGCGGATTGCTTCGATCTGTATTTTACGGGAGTGCGCGGCGCGCGTATTCACGCGAAGTATGTCCGGCCTAAGAACGCGGAGGGCAAACATCCCGCCATCGTTCAATTTCACGGTTATTCCGGCAGCTGCGGCGAATGGGCGGACAAGCTCGTTTACGCCTCGCTCGGCTATTCGATGGTATCGATGGACGTTCGCGGACAAGGCGGATATTCGGAAGATACGGGCGGTGTAAAGGGAACGACGCTTAACGGACATATTATCAGGGGACTTAACGACCACGAGGACAACTTGCTGTTCAGGCATATTTACCTCGATACGGCGCAGCTGGCGGGAATCGTCATGAATTTGCCGGAAGTCGATCCCGACCGTGTCGGCGTCATCGGAGGCTCGCAGGGCGGAGCGCTGACGATTGCCTGCGCGGCGCTTGAACCGCGCGTGAAGCGGCTTGCCCCGGTTTATCCATTCTTGTGCGACTACAAACGCGTTTGGGAGATGGATCAGGCGGCGAACGCTTATGCGGAGCTCAAAACGTTCTTCCGCAACTTCGATCCGCAGCATAAGCGCGAAGACGACATTTTTACGCGGCTCGGTTATATCGATCTGCAATTTTTGGCAAACCGGATTCGCGGCGAAGTGATGATGGGCGTAGGGCTGATGGATGCGGTATGCCCGCCATCCACGCAATTCGCGGCCTTCAACAAAATGACGGCGCCGAAATCGTATGAGATTTATCCGGATTTCGGTCATGAAGGCTTGCCTGGCTTCACGGATAAAACTGTTCAATTCATGCTCGGTTTGTAATCATCGATTCGATTAATAATAAACGTCCGCCCGCTTATGGGAGGACGTTTATTTCATTTTGGAAACAAGTTAAAACCCACTTTACAACTCGGCTTTCCCTCACTTATAATTCCTATATAAATAATCGGAAATAAAATTCAAAATGAAATCATGTTTGTCGCTCTTGCTAAGAACGCATGGGCCTTATGTTGAATATGTAGGTTATTGGGGTGGGTGTTCGGGATGGAACTGGGAATCGGCTTGCTTGGGCTTTTCGTCGGGTTGTTGGTTGGCGCGACCGGAGTAGGCGGGGCGTCGCTGTTGACACCGTTGTTGATTATGTTCGGTATTAACCCCTCCATAGCGGTCGGGACGGATCTGCTCTATAACTCGGTAACGAAGCTGTTCGGTGCTGCCCAGCACTTTAAGCAGAAAACGATCGATATGCAAATGGTGAAATATTTCGCTTACGGCAGTATCCCCGGAGCGGTTGTAGCGGTATTGTCGCTGCATTTTCTGAACTCCTTCTTCCATAATCAAGAGCAGTTGATCAAGCATGCGCTAGGCGTGGTGCTGATCATCACGGCGATCGCGACGCTGTACCGCCAGCTGTTTCAGCATAAGATCAAAGAAAACCGGATTCAGCTGCTGCCGCTTGAGCAGAAGCGCGGCATGACGATCGCCATCGGCGCGCTGCTCGGGTTTATCGTCGGCATGACGTCGATCGGCTCCGGCTCGCTCTACGCGCTTGCGATGATTTATTTGTACCGGATGAACGCTTCCAAGGTGGTCGGAACGGATATCGCCCATGCGTTCCTGCTCGTCACGGTAGCCGGCGTCCTGCATGCCGGTATGGGCAATATCGATTATAGTTTAGCGCTTAACCTGATGCTCGGCTCCATACCGGGCGTTCTGATCGGCAGCAAGCTCGCCGTCATTTTGCCGTCGCGCCCTCTGCGCACGGTCATGGCGACGCTGATCCTGATCAGCGGCTTGAAGCTGATATGACAGGCGAAGCTGCTGTCCCCGATAGTTGCCAAAAGAACCTCCAAATCCACGGTAAACGCGGATCCGGAGGTTCTTTTTTTGATACGGCTATTTTACAAACATTTGCTCAGGGGAAGGGGTCACGGTTTCGATCGTGTGTCCTGGCTGTCCTGGCTGACTCGCAATAGGACTCGCCGTGGTACCGCCGCCGCCGTCGCCCCCGCTGCCGCCGCTTGCGCCGCCGCCGCCGCCGGCATTTATCGTGCCGGTGCCAGCCACATTGGCTCCGCCAGCCCCGCCGTTTGCCTGCAAAGTTCCTGTAATGCTCGGAGAACTGGAAGAGATAAGATGAATAATACCGCCGCCGCCACCGCCGCCGCCGGCTTCTCCGTTTCCGCCATTGTCGTCAAATCCGATAGAGCCGTTTCCTCCATTCGCTCTGATCGTGCCTGCAATAGTCAGCGACCCTTTGGCTCCAATGACCACGACCCCGCCGCCGCCGCCGCCGGTTCCTGCGATACCTTGGCCTGCCGTTTGCGGATTTACGCCATGTACGCCGTTTGCGTTAATCGACGCCCCTGTGCCTAGTCTAACATTTCCTTTCCCGATCAATACAAGCGATCCTCCGCCCTCGCCGCCTGAGGCTGCGGGAATACGATTTCCCGCGCCTCCGGCTGCCGCTCCCGGCAAAGTGATTTGAGCCGCTTGCAGATAAGAAAGTCCTATCCCGCCGTTCGTTGGACCGGCTTCAGCCAAGGAAATGCCGGGATGCGGATTGCCGCCGCCGCTATCCTGCGCGCCTGGACTGACCGTGATCGTTCCGGTGATGGTGATATCCCCCGAAGATCGCAACATGGTACCGCTCGGGAGAATGAGATTTCCTGTAATCGTAATGCTGGAAAATTGAAAGTTGGCTTTATTGGGTAATGAATTTACACCGGTTGTCGTGGTCAAATCCAATGTGTTACCGGCACTTACGTTTAGTGAACCCGCTGAACCGTCGCCATACATGCTGGCACCTTCACCTTGCGGACCTTGCGGACCTACCGGACCTATGAGACCTGCCGGACCTATGAGGCCTTGCGGCCCTGCCGGACCTTGTGGACCCGCTGGACCTGCAACACCGGCGGGCCCGGTCGCTCCTGTATCGCCCTTCGCGCCCTGCGGCCCCGTTGCGCCGGCCGGCCCGGCCGCTCCGGTATCGCCCTTCGCGCCCTGCGGCCCCGTTGCGCCGGCAGGTCCGGCCGCTCCTGCATCGCCCTTCGCGCCCTGCGGTCCCGTTGCGCCGGCCGGCCCGGTCGCTCCTGCATCGCCCGTGTCGCCTTTCGCGCCTTGCGGACCTTGTTGACCCTGAGGTCCTGCCGGACCCGCCGGACCCATCGGACCGATCGGCCCTGCGGCTCCCGTAACGCCTTGGTCGCCCTTCGCGCCCTGCGGACCGGTTGCGCCAGCGGGGCCAGTCGCTCCTGTATCGCCCGTGTCGCCTTTATCTCCCTTCGCGCCTTGCGGGCCCGTTGCGCCGGCCGGACCGGTCGCTCCGGTCGCTCCTGCATCGCCCGTGTCGCCTTTCGCGCCTTGCGGACCTTGTTGACCCTGAGGTCCTGCCGGACCCGCCGGTCCCATCGGACCGATCGGCCCTGCGGCTCCCGTAACGCCTTGGTCGCCCTTCGCGCCCTGCGGACCCGTTGCGCCAGCGGGGCCAGCCGCTCCTGTATCGCCCGTGTCGCCTTTCGCACCTTGCGGACCTTGCGGACCTTGTTGGCCCTGCGGCCCCGTAGGCCCCATCGGGCCTATCGGACCTATTGGGCCTATGGGGCCTGCCGCCCCTTGTTGACCCTGCGGACCAGCCGGTCCTTGATCGCCTTTAAGCATCAGCGTATACATTCGCTCGTTAATTCCGCAACTGCCTCCCGGAGCCAAAAGCTTCATTTGACCGCTGGAGCTTACACAAACATTAATGGAATCCAGCAAGGTTGTTGCGGCCTGCGCCGTATTCCCGTGAAAGGTGAAAGCGACGGACGCCATTACTGCAGCCAACGCTAGTTTGCCGATAGTTTTCATTGCCAATCTCCTCTAATCGAAATGAGTATCCTAAACTTATATAAATTGAATAAGCTTTAGCATCCGCTTGAGCATGGTAACGGCTTCGGCGCGGGAAGTGTAGCTTCCTGCCCGAAACGCCCCGTTCTCATCCCCTTCAATAATTCCGCTTTGCATAGCAAACCGAACATCGTCCAGAGCCCAACGGGAAATGGCCGGTTCATCGGTGAACGATTTATGCGAAGAACCGCTTCCGGCTGACTGAACGGCGGTATACTGCATAGCCCGTACAAGCACACCGACCAGCTCTTCTCTAGTGATCCGCTGCATAGGCCGGAAAGTGCCGTCTTCATATCCGGAAATCAAACCGGCCTGATAGGCTGTGCTGACCGCCTTCTCATACCAGCCGCCTACCGTGTCCGGGAACGGGCTTTTTTCTTCCGAATCATTCAACCCGAGCGATCTGACGGCGAGCGCCGCAATTTCCGCCCGCGTGATGGCAGCGTCCGGATCAAACGCTTCCTTGGTGCGTCCTTCTACAATCAACTTGGATGCAAGCAGCTCAATATCCGCTGCGGACCAATGACCCTTACTATCCTGGAAAGATACGGGCCGGTCGATAACGGTATAAATGCTGGCGCCTTGTCGTTTCATGACCGCCGACCATTGTCCGTCCTTCCATTCGAAGAAAGTGGGGACAAACTTGAATTGACGGGTCTCCGGCACCCAACGAACACCGGTTGCCGTTGCCGGGATCGGACCGCTCCCCATAGGCAGGGTACGCGAAACGAATCGGTTAAAGGAGCTAATGAAAACCTTTTGGTTGCTCGCGCCGGTCACCAGGACTTCGAACTCCAGGGGAGGGGTTAATAAACGAGCCTTTATGTCCTGTCCCGACTGCTGAATGGCCTCGGCAACAATCGGTTCGGGCTCGCGAATCATGATTTCCAGGCGGATAGAGTCTTCCGGAAATCCGAATTTTCGGCTAAACGCTTGCAAATCCAGCTCCGAAACGGGAAGTATCATCGATGATCGACCAGCCTGGATTTCCAATACAGCCTGTTCGTTGATCGCTTTCAATTGTTTTAAGTTCGCTGCCGTAATATTGACTTGTCCGCCTGAAGGCGCCGTGCTCAGCACGATGACGCCCTTTTTGACGTCTTCCAAGGATATTCCTTTCTGTCCGCTCTGACCGCCTTTAGGAATGACCTCGATAACGAGTCCAGGGGGTGGCGTGGAAGGAGGCGTCGAATCTCCCGGATTCGGCGGAGGGTTGTCGATGTTTCCATGGTTGTCTGTTTCTACAATAATTCTGGTCTCGGCTGCAAACCCGCCGTATGTCGCGGTCAATACCGTTTGTCCGGCAGTATGGCCTTGGACCTTCCCGCTGCTGTCCACGGAAGCGACAGAAGGGTTCGTCATGGTATAGGCAGCGAATACGGAAACATTCCTGACGTCGCCATTTGAGTATGTAGCCTCTAAAACCGTGGAAAGCTGCTGTCCGTTTTTCATGGAATAAGACGGCTGGGTGAAATTCAGTCCCGTTAAGGCATCTTGCGAGCTTGCTTCCGTAAAGGCCACATAAGCGCTTGAGCCAATAGGCGTACCGTTTATGCTTCCTTTAATTTCGGCAATTCCTGCGGATAAGGGAGCTGTCAAAATCGCTTTATATACGCCATAGGTTTCATAAGTAACGGAAAGAGTTGCCGGGATTCGGCTGTTATTGGGGGTACTTGTCAGGAGGGTTTCCTGCTCGAAGTCGATCTCCAAAGGGTTAGTTGAACCTGGATTTTCCGTCAGGCGCGCCAGGCTCCCATAGACAGGCGAAACTAGCTTCATTTCGTAATGTCCGTAGGTTTCATGCGTCACGTCGCTTAGCTGCCCCAATGTGGTGGACAATTGAAGCGAATCCGCCTTAGCGGCTATGGCATTGCCATGGCTGTCCTTCAGAAAAACCGAAATTACGGTCCGGCTGAAGCCGTTCGCCGGCAGCGATTGATGGTTTGCGGCGATAACCGTGTGGGTAGGCGAAACCGCGCCTGGTATAAAATTTACCCTGGCCATATCAGGAATCCAGATACCATCGACTTCGGCGCTAATAAAAGCGACGCCTGCAGCAAGTGGAGCTGTCAGTATAGACGTATACTGTCCGTAAACGGAGGCGGAAACCTGCGGGTCTAAGGTGCCCAAAGAAGTAGTTAACTTTACTTTTTCGGGGGAAATGGATAAATCGTTGCCGTTTGGATCTTTCAGATGCACAGTTACGACGGTTTGGCTTGTCCCGTCTGCAGGAATCGCCTCGTCATGAACTTGGACGGTTCCGGTGACGGACTGACCCGCCGTGGAAATGCTCGCGGCCGCAGCATCGGCGAGAGCGGCACTGGTTGAAAAGACCAGCAGAAGTACAACAATCATGATTTGGGATATGATTTTTTGCATTAGCCGGGTATTCCGGAGTTTCCCATTAGACATTCTGATTAGACCTTGTCCTCTCTATTCTATTTTTTGTCTGCCTCTATTTTGACGGCTCCCATCCCCATTTCTGGAATAATTGACTGATCGTCTTTGCAAAAACGAATCTATGTTTTTCCAATAGTATTAATTATACATGATGGTTATTTACTAGGAAAGAAATAAAACCCCCGATACCGGAGGCATTGTCGAGCTTATATCCACATGGGAAGTTGCTAGGGGGGGGATTTCGGTCTATCACTCTCTCAACGTCCGATAAACGGTAGGGGACATGCCGGCCGCCTGCTTGAAAAGCCGCGAGAAATAATGCAAATCCATCCCCGTAGCTTCGGCGATTTCTTTGATGCTCAGGTTTGTCGTACGGAGCAGCGTTTTGGCGTGATCGAGCTTGCGTTTGTTGATGTATTGAATAGGGGAGTCGCCGAGGTGCGCTTTGAAAAATTTAATGAAATAATTCGGATGCAGGTGGGCCAGCTTGGCAAGTTCCTCCACGGAAACGGTTTCGGTCAAGTGCGAGTCGATATGCCGGAGCACGGCGGTCAGCTTTTCGACGGAATCGGTTGCGGCAAGACGGATGTTCTCGATCACCGTATGCTCAAGGAAATACGAAAGCAGCTCGAGCATCGTAGCTTTCGTGCGCAGCATGCCCGTCACGCCGGGGCTGCCGAACTGCTGCGAGAGCCTCTGGAACAGCGCCGTCACGTGCTCCGGGTCGCGAACCTCGATGAAAAACGGGATTTTGAGGATTTGGAACAAATGCATCTCGCCGATCATGGCCGTAAAATGGCACCAATGCTTCGCGAACGTGTCGTCGCTAATCGTTGAGTAAGACTGCTTGACCCCCGCAGGCATCAGGAAAAGCTGGCCCGGCTTCGGATGAAAGACTTCGCCGTCGATCGTCAGCCGTCCCTCTCCCTCCACGATATAATAAAACCGATTAATGGACGGGATAAACTCGGGAGCTTTCCAGTTGATGTTGACCTTCGTATAGTGCGCATCCGAGACGTCCACTTGCATATTGGACAAGTAGCTTTTAAGCAGCTTCGTTTTATCCATGGCGAATCACCTGTAGGAAGTTAGTATTGTGCAAATGTAAGTGAATTCCGTGTATCCCTATTATACAGGATCGTAGCGTATGATGGACGTGTAGGCTGCTATTAAATTTGGGATACGGGGTGTAGGCGGATGATGAGCAGGGAAGAGCGGACGCGGTGGTTTTTGCAGGACCGGTTCGGCATGTTTATTCACTGGGGCTTGTATGCGATTCCGGCAAGAGGCGAATGGGTCAAAAGCAACGAACGGATCACGACGGAAGCGTATCAGCCGTATTTCGACGAATTCAATCCGACCCGTTACAATCCGCGCGAGTGGGCGAAAGCCGCCAAGGAAGCGGGCATGAAATATGCGGTTCTTACGACAAAGCATCATGACGGTTTCTGTTTGTTCGACAGCAAGCTGACTGAATATAAAGCGACGAATACGCCGGCGGGCCGCGATTTGGTTCGCGAATACGTCGATGCGTTCCGCGAGGAAGGACTTGCTGTCGGCTTCTACTATTCGATCATCGACTGGTACCACCCGGATTATCCGGCTGTCGGCAACCATCCGATGAGGGACAATGATGCGTATAAAGCGAAGCCGGTCCATTTTGACAACTATCTGGACTATATGCACGGCCAAGTGCGGGAGCTGCTGACGAACTACGGGAAAATCGACATCATGTGGTTCGACTACTCGTTCGAGGATATGACGGGCGAAAAATGGCGGGCGACCGAGCTCATCAACATGATGCGCAGCATACAGCCGCATATCGTCATCGACAACCGGCTCGGCGGAAATATTAAGAAGCGGGAGCCGGAAGTATACGCCGGCGACTTCTATTCGCCGGAGCAAATCATTCCGCCCGGCGGCATCGTGAACGAAGCCGGCGAGCAAATTCCGTGGGAGGCGTGCATTACGCTGAACGCGCACTGGGGCTATCACGCGACGGACAAGGAATACAAGTCGCCGAAGCAGGTCGTGCGCGCGCTCGTGGAATGCGTCAGCAAGAACGGCAATTTGCTGCTTAACGTAGGCCCTGACGCCAAGGGCGAAATCCCGCGGGAGTCGCTGGACATTCTTGCCGAAGTCGGCAAGTGGATGCGGCGCAACGGCGACAGCATATACGGCTGCGGATTGGCCGACAAGCCGAAGCCGGAGTGGGGGCGCTATACGCAGAACGGCAACAAGCTGTATGCGCATATTTTGGACCGCGGCATCGGGCCCGTTTACTTCCAGGGCTTGAAGGGCAAAGTGCGTAAGGCGCGGCTGCTGGCGGACGGCGCGGAGCTGAAGGTGGAGGTGCCGTGGATGGCCGATCATTACGGCGATACGGCTACAGGCGCTTTCATCAGCCTGCCGATCAGTCTGCCCGACGAGGCGGACACGGTTATCGAGCTGGAGCTTACGGAAGAGTAAGCGGCAGTTGCCGATTTCATAATAAGAGGAAATAAAAACCCACTTCAATTTGAGGTGGGTTTTTACATATACTCGTACCAACGCTTTAGTCGGATCACCGACATCATAAGCGAAACATGAATATGCAAAAATTGGTTACACTAACCGCTGACGAAACGCTTCCAGGTTAGAAGGGGGACTTAGGATGCTATACGATTGCATCATAGTCGGAGGCGGCATTGCCGGATTGCAGGCCGCCATTCAATTGGGCCGATCGGGCCGCAGCGTGCTGGTCGTCGATGCGGGACACGGCCGTTCCACGATGTGCAGGAGATACCGCAATGTGCTCGGTTGGCCGGACGGCATTTCCGGACCCGAGCTGCGTAAGCTCGGAAGAGAGCAGGCAGCCGGATACGGCGTTCGCTTCGAGGATGACATGGCCGTGTCGGCTAGCAGGTCCGAAGACGCATTCGAGGTTCGCGGAGCGAAACAAAGCGGCGCAGCCTTTCGGGGACGTACGCTGCTGCTGGCAACGGGACTGCTCGACCGGATGCCGGATTTGCCGGGACTATCGCCTTGTCTCGGCTTGACGGTGTACGTTTGCCCGGATTGCGACGGGTATGAGGTGCAGGGAAGACGAACGATCGTAATGGGGGCGGGCGACGTCGGGGCCAATATGGCGCTTGCGATTTCGTCCCGTACCCGGGACGTCGTTTACATCAATCACGAATCCGATACTCGTCCGATCTCACCCGCGATTGCGGATAAGCTGAAGGAGCGCGGCATCGAAGCCGTCGGAGAAGCGATAGCGGCCGTTCGGACAGAAGGCGACGGGCAAATAACCGGGGTTGTGCTTGCAAGCGGAACGGCGATCGACGGCGAGAGGGGATTCATCGCCTTCGGCGGCAACGAGGTGCGCACGGGGCTTGCCCTCCAGCTTGGCGTGGAGCGATTGGAGAACAAGCATATCGTCACCGACCCCCGCACGAAAATGACGAACGTCCCTAACGTATGGGCGGCCGGCGACGCCGGTGTTCACGCCGAGCAGGTGACGATCGCAATGGGAGAAGGCGCGATGGCCGCTATCTGGATCCATAAGACGCTTAGCGCGGAGGAGCAAACGGCGGGCGATGGAGGCTGAGCTTTCGCTCGGCCTCTGAGCATGTAAGCGAGCGCTGCGGTCAGCGATACTTCGCCTTAAGTGCTAGGTTTGCTCTGCGGCGGTTGACGCCGTTTCTTTTTTGCCGTACAGGGCGAAGGTTGCCAGCAAAGCGGCAATGAACAATGCGGCGAAGCCCGCAACCAACCAAAGCGCGGAAGCCGTGCCGGTATGGTCCATCGAGTAACCGACGAGGGCGGGTAGGACGGCGCCGCCGAAGCCGGCAAGACCGGTTATGTAGCTTGTCACAAAACGCTCCGATCCGGGAAACGTATGGTTGGCGAAAACCATCGTGATCGAATAGACGCCCGCCATCGTAAAGCCGAGCAGCATAACGAGCGCATAGCCGGCAGCGGCATGATGCAGCAGAATGAAGAGGATAAAGCCGGCGAGCGTCCCAATCATGCTCCATAGCAGAAAGCGGCCATAGGACATTTTGCGGATAATCCATCCCGTCGCCGCCCGTCCGATTACCATCGTCGTCCAAAAAATGCCGATGCTGAGCGATGCGTAATAAGGAACCTGATCCAAGTAGGCAATGAAGACGGAGGAGAGGAAATTGTTCAAGCTCCCCTCCATGCCGGCATAGAGAACGATCATAAGCCCGAAGAGGGAAAGCAGCTGCCATTTTTTACGCGGCGTCATCGTCTGTGGCGGAGGTTCGCTGGCGTCAAGCCGTTTGCTGACGTCAACCTTGTCTTTGGCGATCGCGATCATTCGCCAGATGAGCGTCATGACAATCGCAAGCGCTCCGGTGACGAGAAACGAAAAGCGCCAAGCCCCGTTAGCGATAAGCAAGCTGGCGACGATCGGCATCAGCAAGGCGCCGAGCCCGAAGGACACCTCCAGATAGCTCATGACGACGGCGCGGCGTCCGATGAACACTTCCATCATGAGCGTGGCGACGATCGTTTCGAGTGCGGCTACGCCGACGCTGTTCATGAAGTTGAACGCCGAAACCCATCCGAAAGGCGGCAGCGTATACATGCCGAGCTGAGCGATAGCGATGAGCAGGGCCGCAATCGACAAAATGCTTTTTTCATTCATCCGGCTCATCAGATAGGAAGAGAGCGGCACGCCGAGCAGGAAGCCTACGGAACCGAGAAAAACCAATCGTCCGCCTTCGGTGTACGACAACTCGTAATGCGCAAGCAGCTGGGGCATGACGGAACCGATGGTCGTAATGACCAGGCCGGACAGAAAGTATTGCATATAGGAAGTAAGGGCGAACGATCTCACTGCGTAGTCCTCCGAATGCTTTAGTAGGGGGATGCCTTCGTTATCGTAACACAAATCGTCCGGATCATATACCAAAGCCCCATTGAAGGGTGTTCAAATCGGGATACTCGATGATTATTGACATTTTTCATTGACAATGGTGTGGGCAGATGGTATTTATCAATAGAGCAAAAAGGAGATTGTACGTGTGATCGTTGCGGCTCCGACTCACCGGTTAACCGATTCGTTCGGAGCATTCGTCTAGCGCATAATAGAGAAGCACAACAAGTTGAACAGCAAAAGGGGAGAGATCATGGACGAAAAAACCTTGAGGCGGGCAGTGCAGCGTACCCCGTTTGCTTATCCGCTCTTGCAAGGGGCTGCCATCAATCGTAAGTCGACCGATCCGAAATTGCATACGAAATGCTCGTATTTGACGGTCGTGCCGCTCAATCCCGCAGAGCATACGTTTCGAGAGGTGTTCGTCAAGCCGGACATGATGTTTTTGATTGCGGACGCGGTATACAACTACGGTCAAAGCGATTTTACCGTACAGCGGGAGATCGTAAACGATTCCGTGCCGTATGCGAAGCTGGCCGAGTTCATCGGCGAAGAGAACGTAAAGCTTGTGGACGAGCGTATTTATCACTATTTTATTACGTCTTTATAAAATGACGCTGGCAGCGACGGTTGCCGGCGTTTTTTTGTCGTGCTGTGGTCGGCAGTATGAGTACGGCGCGAGGTCAAAAGCAAGGTTAAACAGGATCGACTCAGGAAAGGAATAGGCACATCATGAATAAATCGATTCGCATCAGTCCAGCGATTATGGAGATATGCAAAAAACAATTAATGATCGCGGAGGATACCTCTTTTACGCTGCACGCTTTGAAACCCGATACGTTTTTGAGTGAATTTGAGGATGTACAAAAATCGTTTAAGCAGCTCTCCGGATTTGCTTCCAAATGGGAGTCGTCGGTATCAACAAGGACCGAAAATAAATACGCAAATGACGGTTACGTTGGGAAACTTTGGGGAGGAGGAGCTGCACGGCGGTTTCTCTTTTTGTTTTCTGAATAAGGGTAGCTTAGCGGCATAAGACTAGTTTATCAGATTTATTATAGGTGTATTCTATTAAACGATAGATCATTGATATTTTGATCCAATAACTCGCTTGTGATAGGATCCTATTAAATGGTATTGGGGGGATAGCATGAAAGTGATTTGTTCGGCTGGCGGACTCATTGTCAAAGACGACCGTGTACTGCTTGTAAAGATTACGTACGGGGCAAATAAAGATTACTGGATGATACCTGGCGGATTGGTCGAGGAAGGAGAAACGATCGAGGAAGCGGCAGTACGGGAAGTTGAGGAAGAAACGGGTATTAGCGCAAGGCCTAAAAGGCTTATCGGAGTAAGAACAGGAACAAAAGAACACGGCAACGAATTCGAGCTCGGCATCCATTTCTTTTTTGAGATGGATTTGATTTCCGGCGAGGCAACCGCCGATGGTTCGGAGATATCGGAAGTTCAATATAGACCGATCGATGATGTGCTCATGGATTCGCAAGTTGTCGGCTTGACACAAGAAATCTTGCGTTCATATAAAAGCGCTTTGCCTAACTCGGGGCTATACAAGACAGAGAACGCTATCCAAACCAATAACAAATATTTCAAGTATGACGTCTACACTTTAGCGTAGCCGTACTAGCTCTCCGGCATATTTTTGATTATACGTTCTCCCATTGCCCAAGGCCGTGCATACAATGGAGTATTTGAGTAGAGCCGCAACGAATGACGGCATCGTCCAAAGGCCGGATAAACGGAAGCGCCGGCTTTGGTTTTCGTAGGCCGGAATCGGCATGGATAGAGGAGTGAGGGATATGACGTTCGACTGCGCGATCGTCGGCGGAGGACCTGCAGGCTTGAATGCGGCGCTTGTGCTCGGCAGAGCGAGACGGAATGTCGTTCTATTCGACGACGGCAATCCGCGGAATGCCGTTACCCGGGAGTCGCACGGCTTCATTACGAGAGACGGCATCGAGCCGGGCGAATTCAGGAGAATCGCCCATCGGGACATAAGCAAGTATAGCTCGGTTCAAGCCCGGCGAGCGACGATCGTTTCGATCAGCCGCGCTTTTCCGGCGTCGTTCCAACTGGTGTCGCAGCAGGGCGAACTGTTTCAAGCGCGCAAAGTTATTTTGGCGACCGGTCTGAAGGAGGAGCTTCCCGCCGTGAGCGGGCTTCGCGACTATTACGGCAAGAGCCTGTTCAATTGTCCGTACTGCGACGGATGGGAGCTTAGAGATATGCCGCTGATCGTGATTTCCGAAGGCCCGCAAGCTTTTCATATGGCCAAAACGCTGTTCAACTGGAGCAAACGCTTGGCGGTATGCACAAACGGGCAAGCGGCTGTGACAAGAGAGCAGAAGGTGCTTTTGGAGATGAAAGGCATTGCGGTCTTCGAACGGAAAATCGACGAATTGTCCGGCTCGAATGGAGCTCTGGAGAAGGTCGTATTCGAGGACGGAGTCGAATTTGCCTGCAAAGGAGGCTTCGTAACGCCAAGATCGGTGCTGGTCTCTTCCTTCGGACAATCGCTTGGCTGCATGACCAACGCGCTCGGCGGGATTGTTACGGACGAATTTGGCCGAACGAATATCGAGGGCGTTTACGCGGCGGGCGATGCATCGGTCGTCGCTCCTTCGCAAGTGATTATCGCGGCAGGCGAAGGAAGTAGAGCGGCGATCGGCGTCAATTCGGATTTGACGAATGAGGATTTTTAGGAATCGATACGAAAGCTTAGGAGGTAGGGCGAGTGAGGAGGGTGAGAGGGTGAGAAGGGAGGGTGAGAAGGGTGGAGTGATGAGTGATGAGTGAGGAGTGAGGGATGAGAAGTGAGGATTGAGGAGTGAGGAGTGAGGGATGAGAAGTGAGGATTGAGGATTGAGGGATGAGGAGTGAGAGGGGAATGCCGAGGAGCGGCGTTCGAGACGGATCCGTCTCGTGTAAGCGGTCGATGTCCTGTACGATCCGCTAAACCGGCTCGTTAACTGTAAAACATACAGTTATTATTTTGTTTGCAAACTGCTTCACTTCTCTAACTGGAAAACCTCCAGTATATTGAGCCGAATATGTTATAGGATTCGAGAAAACGGCGAAGGAGATGGAGTTTTTACAGTTAGAAAGTGCAATTTTGATGTGTTTGTTGGAAATACATGCAGGTTTTCCAGTTAGTTAACGAGATTCCTGAATTCGAGCGAACAAGCGACGTGGAGGAACGGCCCCGTGCTTGAAGCTAGCACTCAAACCCCTATGCTAATACGATTGTTGCTCATCTCAAACGATCACTACGATAGTTGTTCTTCCCAATTGAGCGCATAGTCTATTGCTCGTCCCAAGGCGCCCAAACGATTGTCATCTGCGCATGCACGCATCCCGGCCTACGCTCATTCCTTCGCCCCACCATTTACGCATGCAAGCATCCTGGCCTACGTCATTCCTTCGTCCCGCGATCTGCGTATGCAAGCATCCCGGCCTACGCCCATTCCTTCGTCCCGCCATTTACGCATGCAAGCATCCCGGCCTAGGCCCATTCCTTCGCCCCGTCATCTGGCATGCAAGCATCCCGGCCTAGGCCCATTCCTTCGCCCCGTCATCTGCGCATGCAAGCATCCCGGCCTACGCCCATTCCTTCGTCCCGCCATTTACGCATGCAAGCATCCCGGCCTACGTCATTCCTTCGCCCCGCCATTTACGCATGCACGCATCCCGGCCTACGCCCATTCCTTCGCCCCGTCATCTGCGCATGCAAGCATCCCGGCCTACGCCCATTCCTTCGTCCCGCCATTTACGCATCCCGACTTACGCCCATTCCTTCGCCCTGTCATCTGCGTATGCAAGCATCCCGGCTACGCTCATTCCTTCGCCCCGCCATTTACGCATGCAAGCATCCCGGCCTACGCCCACTCCTTCGTCCCGCCATCTGCGCATGCAAGCATCCCGGCCTACGCCCATTCCTTTGCCCCGTCATCTGCGCATGCACGCATCCCGGCCTACGCCCGTTTCTTGGTCCCGCCATCTGCGCATGCACGCAGCTAATCCGGCATCCGGCCAGGCATTTCTCCACCGTCCCATCATCCAGCGCATCCGGGGTTCATCACCCGCCCGCGTTCATTTTTTGGATAAAGCGTTTCGGCGTGCAGCCGTTAAAGCGTTTGAACATTTCGTAGAAATGGGCCATGTTCTCGATGCCGATCGTTTCGGCAATCTCCGTGATCGTCAAGCTGCTGGTAAGCAGCAGCTGCTCCGCGCGGAATATCCGCTTCCGGTTGATGTATTCGGTAAACGTAAGCCCCATCGTTTTTTTGAAAAATTTGGAGAAATAAAAATAGCTCATATTAGCGAGCTTGCTGACCTGCTCCATGTCGATCTTTTCGCTCAAATGCCGCTCGACATGCTCCAGAATGGGCCGCAGGATAATCGCGCCTTCCGCATCGTTCGCTTGGAGAAGCTCCTTCTTATCCCCCCGCAGCAGCGCCAGCAAAATATGCCGGATATAAATGCCGGCCGCGATCTCGTACCCTTTGTTCTTTTCCTCGATCTCGTCATGAACGCGCGTAATATAGCCGGCTACTTCTTCCCGGAGACGATCGTCCTCCCGGAACATGTCGTTCAGCATTTCCAGCGGGTGGCGCACCTCCGAAAAATGCGGATAGTACATCATCATCGGAGGATCGAAATACGGCTGCAGGTCGACATGCAGCACGATGTAGACCAGGTCTTCGTCGCTTAGCTTGCCGCCGTAGTGGAGCTGGTTGGAGCCGAGCACCATGACGTCGCCCGGATGCAGCACGTATCGCCGATTGAGCGTGTTGATGCCGTGTACGCCGGATCGTATATAGAGAAATTCGACTTCTTTATGATAGTGCCATGTCGGGTTGGAAGGAAAACAGGAGGTTACGCTGTGGGTAGCCGTAAACTCCTTCACTTTGATATAAAGAAGCGGGTTCTGATAATGGATGGGCTCTTCGAAAATATTCATCGCGGTTCGCTCCTGCACGGCCCTAGCCGGCAAATTTGGATAGTAATTCAGCAAAACCTGTCATACAATAACGCTGCTCCGGACGGTATGTTGAAGCTAGCACCATTATACAACAATCCGAGAAGAGGGATAGAGATGAAAGTAGCGATTGTCGGCTGCGGCGGACTGGGCAACGTTCACGCGGACTGCTACGCCAATATTCCCGGCGTTACGGTAGTCGGGGTATGCGACATTATTGAGGAGCAAGCGCAGAGGACGGCCGCCAAGGTGGGCGCCAAGGCGTACGTGTCCTTCCGCGAAATGCTGGAGCAGAGCGGCTGCGAAGTGGTGAGCGTCACGCTTCCAAGCTATATGCACAAAACGTTCGCGATCGAAGCGGCGGAGGCGGGCAAGCATGTCATCAGCGAAAAGCCGATCGCACTCAATCTGCAGGATGCCGAAGACATGATCGAGGCGTGCCGGCGCAACGGCGTCCGCTTGTTCGTCGGACATGTCGTCCGTTTCTTCCCTGAATATGCGCAGATCAAAAGGCAGATCGACGGCGGCTCGATCGGCAAGCTCGGCGTGGCGCACGCGAAGCGGGTGGGCGGCCATCCTGGCGATGTTCGCTCCTGGTACCTGGAAGAGGACAAGAGCGGCGGCGTCGTACTCGATCTGATGATTCACGATATCGATTTCATGCGCTGGGCGGGAGGCGAAGTCCGATCTGTGTTCGGGCTCCGCACGCAGAACGGTCAAATGGACTACGCAACGGCGACGCTCGTATTCGAAAGCGGAGCTGTCGCTAATCTGGAAGCGCATTGGGGATATCCCGGACCGTTCATGACGGCAGCGGAATTTGCCGGAACGGGCGGCGTCGTCCGCTGCGACAGCTCGAAAGCCAAATCGCTGCAAATCCGCAAGCAGCAGACGTCGACAAGCGGCGGCCAATTCGTGGAGGTGCCGCAAAGCCCCGGCTACGAAAATCCGTATTTGCTGGAGCTCCGTCATTTCATCGACTGCATTCGCGACAACCGGGAGCCCGTCGTAACGGCCGAGGATGCGTATAAAGCGCTGGAAATCGCCTTGGCGGCAGTCGAATCCGCCCGGACCGGGAAAGCGGTCCTGATCGGGCAAGACACGCGGGAGGTATCGCCATTATGAAAACATTGAAGGTTGCCATGATCAGCTTCGCTCACGGTCACGCTCATTCGTACGTTCACTCGCTTCTGGCACTGCCTGAAGTGGAAATCGTCGGTATCGCCGATGAGGAGAAAAGCCGGGTGGAGGCTGTAGTAAACAAGCACGGAATCCGCTATTACGAGGACTACCGCGAATTGCTGAAGACGGATGCCGACGCCGTGGTCATTTGCTCGGAGAACGTCAAGCACGCCGAGCACGTTATCGCTTCCGCTCAAGCGGGCAAGCACGTGATGTGCGAAAAGCCGCTCGGCGTCTCGGTGGCCGAGATGGAGCGGATGATCGAAGCTTGCGATTCGAACGGCGTACAGCTGATGACGGCGTTTCCGTGCCGCTACCTGGCCTCGGTAGTGAATGCGAAGAAAGCGGTCGAAAGCGGTGAAATCGGCGATATCGTTGCGATCAAGGGGACGAACCGCGGTTCGATGCCGGGCGGCTGGTTTACGGAGCCGAGCCTGTCCGGAGGGGGAGCGCTGCTGGATCATACCGTTCACGTAATGGATTTGATGAACTGGTTCACCGGCTCGAAGGTGACCGACGTATACGCCTACGCCGCGACGTTGTTCCATGAGGGGCTTAAAGTGGACGATGCCGGCATGATTCATGTCAAATTCGCGAACGGCGCGTTCGGGGTGCTCGATACGAGCTGGTCGAGACCGAAGTCGTTCCCGACATGGGGCGACGTGACGATGGAGATTATCGGCACGAAGGGCCAGATGTCGGTCGACGCCTTCGCGCAGAGCAACGAGCTCTACAGCGACGCGACAGGGAAAGGCGTATGGAGCTTCTGGGGCGACGGGATGGACGAGTACATGGTGAAAGCGTTCGTTACGGCGCTGCTCTCGGGAGAACCGGTACCGATCTCGGGAACGGACGGCTTGCGTTCGGCCGAAGTTGCGCTTGCCGGCTATCAGTCGGTCAAGCAGGGACAGTCGGTTTCGATATAAACAGCTTGCCAAAAAAAGCAGAGATTGCCGGCATTATTTGCCGGTCAATCTCTGCTTCCATGTTTTTAGGGATTCTTCGCCGTTGACGAAGATGCGCTTCAATTGAAATTTGGGCTGCGACGCATCCGTGCGGCCTTGTTGGATCGTGAAGGCGTAACGGAAGCGATTGTCCTCAAGGATACGTAACGTATCGCGATTGAACTCCCCATACGGATAGCAGAAGACGACTGCCGTTCCTCCCAGCTGCTCCTCGATTTGCTTGCGCGCCTCGGTGATCTCGCTCGCCTGTTCCTCCGCCGTCAATCTCGGCAAATGCGGGTGGGTCATGCCGTGGGGCTGAATGTCCCAGCCCGCTTCCTTCATTTCCTTGGCTTGCTCCCAGTTGACGTACCAATCCTGCCCGATCATGCCGGGCGACATGAACATCGTGGCGGGAAAGCCGTATTTTTTCATAATCGGCATTGCGTTCTTATAATTGTCGGCATAACCGTCGTCGAAAGTCAGGAGCACCGGTTTGTCCGGGGGCTCCAAGCCGCCCTCGAGAATCAAGAAGAAGTCGTCCAGCGTAAGCGGCTCGAAGCCGTTCTCCGCGAGGAAAGCCATCTGCTCATCGAGCTTCTCCGGCGTGATGGCGACGATGTTGCCGGGATCATAGTCCACGCTGTGATAGTTGAGCACCGGAATGGATACGGTGCGTCCTTTGTATGTGGCCGCCGTGACGGTGACCGGCTTTTTGACGGCCGCTGCCAGCGGCGCAACCTTGGCGGCAGCCTCCGCTGCGCTCGGCTGCTCTGCAGGCGGCGCTTCGAGCTCCGCCGGTGCGGCCGCGGCTATGGCACTCGCGTCCGTAACCGCGGCCGCGTCTTCGGCGGGGCCGCTTGCGCCGCCGCCGTCTGCCGAATCGCCGCCCGAAGCAGCGTCGGCGCCGGATTGCGCATCCGGAAGGCGCGGTACGGCATCGTCAGCCGGGCTCCGGCGCGCCGTGAAATAAACGCCGGTCCCGAATTCCACGGGAACGGAACTTAAGGCAATGCCTTCTCCGGCAGCGGGCGCTTTCTCGAATGCAGCGTGCGAAACGGCAAGCATGCCCAGCAGCAGCGCCGCAAGCATGGAGCCGAATACGAACCTTTCCTTCATCACCATCACCCTTATCGTTAGCGTATGCTTACAATTAGCTTGCCCACAGGAAAGCGTTCGGGATGTGTTTGATCGATGATGTCCATTGTGAAATGCCGTTCGTTCTCGCTATTCGGAATGGCTAGCGGAGCCGCTGCAAGCGATTGCCCGGATCAACGGGCATTATGTACCTGACGGCGAATCGCCGATAACGTGCGCGAAATCGCCCAGCTCGGCGGCGCCGCGTGCGGTCAGCTTATACGTGCCGCGTTCCACGCGCTCGAACCAACCGTAATAATTATCCTGCAGCATGGTCGTCGCCTTCGGATTGGCGGTCTGCTCTCTCAGCTGGCGCGTGCTGAGCGGTCCATGCGTCTTCAGCAGGTAAGCGAGCTGAAGCGATTTTTCCCGGTAAGCGGTTACGAGCTTTCGCCTGGTGCTGCCGCCTACGTTATAATCGCCGCTTCTTTCCTTGAACTCGCGCAGCAGCATGGCTGTTTTGAGAGCGCTTTTGCGCGGCGTATAAGGCGTCGGGTCGCACATCATGTCGACTCTCGGCTTCCGCGATTTGTAGAACCGGACGGTCATCAGGCCAAGCCCGAGCATGCGGGTCAGCCGCACGAGATCGTTCCAGCCAAGCCCATGCGGCGCACGGCCGTGATCCGGCATTTCCACCGCCATGTAGACATTCGGGGTATGGGCCAGCCTGTCGATCGCTTGAATGAGCAGCGGCAGGTTGAACGTCTTTTTCAGCTCGACGATAACAGGAGGCTCCTCGCCGCGGACGGCCACGAGATCGCAGTTCTTCACTTCCCCGCGGACGGTGTAGCCCTGCTGCTCGAGAAACGTTTTGACCGGCATATACAGATCGGTTTCATGTTGAATCGGCACGGTCGGCGCTCCTTTGTCATCTTCTATCAAAAGCTACCGTTTGAATGACTTCATTATAGCATATTGCGCGGAAAATGAAACAATTTGTATCAAAAAATCGAGCCAAGCAACAGTAAAATGCCGTCCATGTCATTTTTATGCCGGATCTTACGGACACATGTCACAATTCATTAATTACCACTAAGAGAACATTTATGTTATACCCGATAGGAATACTTTTTTTGGTCTGCCGTAAAAATCCGTAAACTTATCCTTCGAGCCTGCATAGGTATTTAATACGCTTCTTATTTCGTTCACCTTGGAAGGACATCCGGAGGATGCTTCATGACACGCAAAGGGGACACGAGCAGATGGGAGGAGGCAACCATGGACATATTCAAACGCATTTCCGAGCATAGGGCGGAAAACGAACGGTTGGCATGGAGCGGAACGTTCAGGCAGTATATCGAAAAGGTTCGGCAGCAGCCAGAGCTCGCCATGACCGCGCATGCGCGTGTCTACCGGATGATCGCGTCGAACGGTGTCACGGAGGAGAACGGACATGTGACCTATTCGTTTTTCGAGAACGATATATTCGGACTCGACCGTACGCTGGAGAAGCTGGTAGAGGAATATTTCCATTCCGCCGCTAGAAGATTGGACGTCCGCAAACGGATCCTGCTGCTGATGGGACCGGTGAGCGGAGGCAAGTCGACGATCGTCACGCTGCTCAAACGGGGACTGGAGCGCTTTTCGCGTATGGAGGAAGGCGCGGTGTTTGCCATCAAAGGCTGTCCGATGCACGAAGAGCCGCTGCACCTTATTCCCCAGGAGCTGCGCGCCGACGTGGAGCAAGAACTTGGCGTCAAAATCGAAGGCTCGCTCTGTCCGTCCTGCCAGATGCGGCTGAAAACCGAGTATGAAGGCCAGATCGAGAACGTAATGGTCGAGCGTGTCGTTCTGTCCGAGGAAACCCGTACCGGTATCGGAACGTTCAGTCCGTCCGACCCGAAATCGCAGGATATCGCCGATTTGACGGGAAGCATCGACTTTTCGACCATTACGGAGTTCGGCTCGGAATCCGATCCGCGCGCCTACCGGTTCGACGGGGAACTGAACAAAGCCAATCGCGGCATCATGGAATTCCAGGAAATGCTCAAATGCGACGAGAAGTTTTTGTGGAACCTGCTGTCGCTTACGCAGGAGGGCAATTTCAAGGCGGGACGGTTCGCGCTTATTTCCGCTGACGAGTTGATCGTGGCGCATACGAACGAATCCGAGTACAAAGCGTTCATTGCCAACAAGAAGAACGAAGCGCTGCAGTCGAGGATGATCGTCATGCCGGTTCCTTACAACCTGAAGGTGTCGAAGGAGGAAAAAATATACCACAAGCTCATCGGCCAGAGCGACATGAGCCATATTCATATCGCCCCGCACAGCCTGCGCGCGGCGGCTATTTTCTCCATACTTACCCGCTTGAAGGAAACGAAGAAACAAGGCATGGATCTGGTCAAAAAAATGCGCATGTACGACGGCGAAGCGATTGAGGGTTACAAGGAAGCGGATCTGAAGGAAATGCAGAACGAATATATGGAGGAAGGGATGACGGGCATCGATCCCCGCTACGTCATCAACCGGATTTCGAGCGCGCTCATCCGTCACGACGTCAGCTGCATCAACGCTCTGGATGTGCTTCGTGCGATCAAGGACGGACTCGACCAGCATCCTTCGATCACGAAGGATGAGCGGGAGCGCTACTTGAACTTCATTTCGACGGCGCGCAAGGAGTACGACGAGCTGGCGAAGAAGGAAATCCAGAAGGCGTTCGTTTATTCCTTCGAGGAGTCGGCGAAGACGCTGTTCGAAAACTACCTCGACAACATCGAAGCGTACTGCAACTGGGGTAAGCTGAAGGATCCGCTGACCGGAGAGACGATGGACCCGGACGAAAGGCTGATGCGGTCGATCGAGGAGCAGATCGGCATTTCCGAGAACGCGAAGAAGGCGTTCCGCGAAGAAATTTTGATCCGGATGTCGACGTATTCGCGCAAAGGGAAGAAGTTCGACTACAACACGCATGAGCGGCTGCGCGAAGCGATCGAGAAGAAGCTGTTTACGGACCTGAAGGATATCGTCAAAATTACGACCTCGACGAAAACGCCGGACGAAATGCAGCTGAAGCGGATCAACGAAGTAACCGCAAGGCTGATCGACCATAACGGCTATTGCCCGGTATGCGCCAACGAATTGCTGAAGTATGTGGGAAGCTTGCTGAACAGATAGTAACAGGCGCTGCAGGAAGAACACGCCCGGTTGCGGGGGAAATGCATGGCTTGGCAAGGCATGTGAATGACGAACGGAGAAGTATGCGCCACCAACCTTTCGGTTGGTGGTTTTTTGCCGTTGTTTCGAAGCCCCGCAAAGGAACGGAATCCTGATTCAATCGCAGCTTGCAGGGTGACCGAGTCATCCGTTCAGAACGATTTGCGGCTCGACGTCAGCCGCGCTTGTACGGTACGGGCGTAGTCGGTCGGCGTCATGTCCGTCGCTTTTTTGAAATCGGTGGAGAAATAATGGACGGTGCTGTAGCCGAGCCGTTCGGCGATTTCCGTTATGTTGTGCGACTCCTCGCGGATGAACGCTTTTGCCCGTTCGATTTTGAGATGCTTCCAAAATTCCAGACAGCTGCGGCCGGTTTTCTTTTTGAAAAGCGTTTTGAGCTGCGTTTTGCCGATCGAGAACATTTTGCATAGCTCGTCCAGCGTATGGTTTGCCGCTATATTCTCCTCCATGAAGCTGATGATGCTTTGGGCAAGATCGGCTTCGGTATTTTCGCGCATGGCGGAAGAAGGCTTGGCGTCCCCTTGGCTATCGCTGCTTACGGCGTTTTTGCAGATCAAGCGGATCAAGAAGATTTCGAGGTAGTTTTTGATCAGCTGTTCGCCCCCGAAGGGGCCGTCCTCGCGTCCGGTCAAGTACGGGATAAACCATTTGATGGGCGGATCGAACGCCTCCATCCCCTCCCGCACCATCTCCGCCAGAATGAGCCTGTCGCTTTCATCGAGCCGAAACCGCTTATTTTCGAAAAGCGTCATGCACGGAGAGCGGCTATCGAAGGACAGGATGATCAAATTCGTGGCTTCCCGCGAGTTCGCTCCCCCCCTGTGGAACAAATTCGGCTTATAGAAAAACACCTCGCCCTGCGTCAGCCGGTACTCCCCGAAATCCGTATAAATATGCATTTCGCCTTTATCTACATAGATGAACTCCCAGAAATCGTGCTTCTCGCCCGTCGAGTAAAAGTTACGGGATAACTCGAAATAGTGGAACGTATACAGATTGTCGATCGTGAGGTCGCTGCGAAGCACGTACTTTTTTCTGGCAGCGTAGATTCGTTAGTGTTAGGGAAGAGGATCGGCAGGGGCTGAAGCGAGGCACGCGTGAGTTAACGGCAGTGCGGTAGGTAGACGTTGACGTATAGAGAGTAACAGTAAGGGCTGCCTGGGGTGAGGCAGCAAGTTTAGGTTAGTTAATGTGAGAAGCGCGGAAGTCGTGCGAGTTAAGCGGTGGTGCGGTGTTGAAACGTTGGTGCAGGGAGAGTAACAGTAAGGAGCTGGCTGGGGTGAGGCAGTGAGTTTAGGTTAGTTAATGTGAGAAGCGGAAGTTGTGCGAGTTAAGCGGTCGTGCGGCTGCTGAAACGTTGGCGCTGGGGAGAGTAACAGTAAGGGCTAGGGAGCTTCCAGTCTGCTGGCTCCAGCCTTAGTGAACCCGGATTCACTAATAATGAACCTAAATTCACTATTTATGCCCTCAATGCCAATTGCAGAGTCGATAGTGAATAGAGGTTCACTAATAGTGAACCTTAGCGTAGTTTAGGGACGTCTGATTCACTAAACGGTGGAATTCCCCTTCCCGGCATGGCAAATAGTGAACATTGGTTCATAAATAATGAACCTAAGTTCTATTTTCCATACGGGGTAGATCGGACGCCTGCTCAGGCGACTTTCGTTTTCTTCACCGCTTTACAACGCCGGAATTTATGTTTCCCGCCGGCAAGCGCCCTCCCCGCAGATTGACACTCCACTATGAGGCTCCGGCTAGACGGAGCCACTTATAGCAACGGCCGGTGCCGGTGCCGCTGCTTGCTACGGAAACAGCAGCTCCGGCTGGTCGAACGCCTCTTTCCAGGCAAGCGATCCGGCGCCGATCAGGTTGGCGTGTTCGCCAAAGCCGGTGAAGCGGATTTCCGCGCGGCTGGCCGCTGCGGGAAGCGCCTTCCCCTGCATGCTTTGGCGAACGCGGCCCAGCAGCCGCTCCCCGAGCATCGTCATTTCGCCATGGATGACGATGAGCTCCGGGTTAAACAGATTGACGATGTTGCCGAGGCCGACCGCCAAATAATCGCCAAGCTCGTCAATCGCCGCCAGCAGAGCTCCGGCATCGCCATGCTCTACAGCCTGGGCGACAAGCCGAACCGTCAGCGGTTCGCCGTCCTGCACGCGGGCGTTCAGCCAATTGGAACCGGGCAGACACTCCCGTACATTCGCGAGCAAGGCGTCGGAGGACGCGTACGTCTCCCAGCAGCCCCGATTTCCGCAGCGGCAAGGACGGCCGCCCATTTGCACAACCGTATGGCCGACCTCGCCGAAGCTTTCGTCCATACCGCGTACCATATGGCCGTCGATCAGCAGGCCTGCGCCGATTCCTCCGTCAGTGAACAAACTGATGAAATTTCGCTTCCGCTTGCCGAGCCCGAACCACTGCTCCGCCAGCGCCGAGTTTCGGCACTCGTTGTCGATCCAAACCGGGAGTCCGAACGACTCCAGTTCGCGGTCGATGCGCAGTCCGTTCACCTCCGCGAAATTGACTGCGGTCGTCGAGCCTAAATGCCGGACTACAAGCCCGGGTAAGCCGACTCCAATGCCGACGACCGGCATGCCGGAGCCATGTGCCAGCTTCAGCACGCGGCCGGCGACTGCCGCTAGCGTCGAGCCTACCGTTTGCTGCGACGGATGTGGCGGCAAAGGCTCTGCGATCCGGTGATGCAGGCCGCCGAGCAGGTCGACGACGGCCCCCTCCACTTGGCGCGCGCCGATGTGGAGAGCGGCGGCGAACCGGCCTACGGGGTTAACCGTAATGAGCTTGGGCTTCTTGCCGCCCTGCTCGGTTGATGCGCCGACGCCGCTTATTTTCAGAAAACCTTCGCCGATCAACTCGTCGACGAGACTGGAGGACGTCGGCATGCTGATGCCGAGCGTCTTCGCAAGTTCGGGCTTCGTCGTTTCTTCCGCGTGCCTCGCCAGCTGCAAAATATTCAGTTTGTTTGTCCGTTTCGAGTCGTTTCTTTTGAGCAGCATGCCGCAACGTACTCCAGTCTATGGTTTGTATCTTGGAAATTTATTTAGTTCAGGCCGTAACCTCAGCAACGCCGCACCAGGCGACCATCGTTTGCGCGAACATTTTGACCAGATTCAGAAAATCCTCGATATCGATAAATTCATCGGGCGCATGGGCGTTGCCGCCTTTCGGCCCCCAGACGATAGCCGGGGTGTCGCTATGCAGGTTGAACATGAACGAGTCGCAGGCGAAGGCCGCGCCGCGAACCGGAAGTCCCTGCTCATAATAGCGTTTTCCGATCGCGCTGGTCAACGGCAAAATATCGTGACCGTCCGGGATACCGCTTCCCGGCAGGAAACGGATCAGCTTTTCGTAGCGGATATCCGTACCGGATAGAAGCTCGTCGGCTTCGCTCAGCCGCGTCATGAAGCTCACGAAGTCGTCAAACAGCTCGTCTTCGCCGGTTTCGGGATAGCACTGGATCCAGACGTCGATGGAGCATGTGCCCGGCGTCCGGTCTTGAAGCGGCACGTGGACGGCGCCGGCGCGAACGCCCTGAATATACGAGGTCAGCCCGGGATCGTTCGAAAACCATGCGGAGGCGGGCTTTTTCAGAGCGTGTGCGGCTTGATACTCGCGGAACAGCAGCAGGAAGCGCGCCGCCGCGAAAACGGGGTTGACCGGCTCCTCGCCGCTGAACGACCGTCCCGCTTTGCCGTGAAACGTGATGCGGTACATACCGCCGCCCTGATTTTCCGGACTAACGGTCAAATTCGTCGGCTCCGGCACGATCGCAACATCCGCCTTATATCCGCGAAGTCTCGCCGCAAGCGTACCGTTCGCTCCCCCGTATTCTTCGTCGACGACCGTCTCGATCAGAACGTCGCCGGCCAGCCGGATGCCGAGCTCGTCAAGCGCTTGAAGCGCAGCGATCGCCGCAACCATGCCGCCCTTCATATCGAAGATGCCGAGTCCGTACTGCTTGCCGTCCCGAACCTCGCCTGCAAAAGGATCGACGGACCACGGCTCGTCCCCGCGCGGAACCGTATCCATATGTCCGGAAAACAGCAGCGACCTTCCAGCTCCGGCGCCTTTCTTCCGGCCGACTACATTGAATCGGTTCTCGTAGTGGCGCCCTGCCAAATAAGCCGGATGCTCCTTGATCCCGGCAACCTCGTCCGGCGTAAAACGATCCATCTCGCAGCCGAACCTCTCCAAAAGGCCGTATACGACCTCCTGCACGCGCGTTTCATCCCCGTAAGGCACGCGGTTTTCGCTTGGAACCGAAACGAGCGAGCGGTTCAACTGCAAAATATGCTCCGCTTTCCCGTCGACCCAGCGGTCGATCCGGTCCTCGATCTCCATGTTTACGTTAGCCGTCATCGTTTTTCTCTCCCTATGGACGTATTATTCCTGGCATATTTGGCCGCCGTCGACAACAAGCTCCGTACCGGTAATAAATGACGCTTCGTCGGAAGCGAGGAAAGCGAACGCGTTCGCCACTTCCTCGGTCGAGCCGCGGCGTTTGAGCGGGATTTTGGCCAAATATTGCTGCAGCTCTTCTGCGGGCTGTCCGCCTTCCAGCGCCAAGTCCGTTTGAATCGCGCCCGGGCATATCGAGTTGACACGGATGCCGTACGGGGCTAGCTCGATCGCCATCGTCTTGCCGAGCAGTACGATACCGGCCTTGGAGGCGTTATAATGAGCAAGCGCTTCCTCGCCGAGGATGCCGTTCGTCGACGCCATGTTGACGATGACGCCGGATTTTTGCTTCGCCATGACGCGCGCTGCGATCTGCGAGACGATGAACGTGCCGGTCAAATTGACGGCCAGCGTATCGTTCCAGTTCTTGTCTTCAATCTCAAGGAACGGCTCGAAACGGGCGATTCCCGCGTTGTTCGCGAGGATGTCGATCCGTCCGTATTGCCGGACCGTTTCGTCGATCATGGCCTGCACATCCTCGCGCTTCGTAACGTCCACCGCAAAAGGCGTAACGGTTCCGAGGGCCGCCAGCTTGCCGGCGGTTTCCTCAATGCGCGCCTTCAGCGCGTCGCAAATGACGACGGTCGCCCCCTCCAGCAAAAATTTGCGCGCGATGGATTCGCCGATTCCCCGTCCCGCGCCGGTGACGATCGCTATTTTGCCTTTCAAACGCATGGTTGCCATGCCTCCCGCATTTAGTTAATTAAGTTATTTAACAAACTAATTCACAACCATTATATGTCACGGCGCAACTGCGTACAACACTTATTTAGTCGTTTTTGGATCAGTTGTATGGGAGAGTGCTCTTGTTCCGGATCTATGTGAGATTTGCGGATAATGGGTATAGGAATAATCGCGCATCGGTCTGGAGACCGAAATGCATTTACCGCGTGGGGCGGAAGTAACCGTATATTTTTTCCATTATGATAGAACAAGGTTAAAGGCCGAGGCCGAAGGGAGAGATCACGCAACATGCAAGCAAGTAAACAAAACACCGGACTGATCGTCCTGTCGATGGCGCTGGGGCTTCTGATGTCGTCGCTGGACAATACGATCGTTTCGGCTTGTATCAGCGATGTCATTAAGGACATCGGGGGCTTCGATAAAATGACGTGGATTTTCACGGCATATATGCTCGCGGCGACGAGTACGATGCTCATTTTCGGCAAAATGTCCGACCTGTTCGGCAGAAAGCTGTTTTATTTGATCGGCATCGGCTTGTTTTTGCTCGGTTCGGCTTTATGCGGGATGGCGCAAACGGTCGATCAGCTGATCTGGTTCCGCGTGATACAGGGAATCGGCTCGGGGGCGCTGTTTCCGATCAGCTTCACGATTATTTACACGGTGTTCGGCGATCCGAAGCAGGCGGCGAAGTTATCCGGCGTTTTCGGAGCTATTTTCGGCTTATCCTCCGTGGCGGGTCCTCAGCTTGGGACATTCATCGCCGAGCATTGGAGCTGGCGCTGGTGCTTTTACGTCAACGTTCCGATCGGCATCGCTTCGTTTCTCATTTTGCTGTTCGCGCTGAAGGAATCGCGTTCCGAAGCGAAGCCGAAAATCGACTACTTGGGTACGGTGCTGCTGATCGCCTCTACGGTCTCGCTCATGCTCGCGCTCGAATGGGGAGGCAAGGAGTATGCCTGGTCGTCGTGGCAAATTTTGACGCTGTTTACCGTGGCGGGCGTGTCCGGCGTCCTGTTCATACCGGTCGAGCGGAGAGCCAAAGAGCCTGTGCTGCCGCTGCATTTGTTCAAAAACCGGATGGTTGCCGGCACCAGCATCGTCTGCTTCTGTCAGGGTGCGATTATGTTCTCCGCGGTGACGTATTTGCCGATTTTCTCCGTGGCGGTGCTGCAGCAGGCGAACTCGAACAGCGTACTGACGCCGATGATGGCTTCCGTCATCGCCGGTGCGATGGGCTTCGGCTTCCTGCAAACCAAATTTGCGTTCCGCACCTTGATGCTGTTTTCGATGGCGATGGGCGTTCTCGTCTCGATCCTGCTGGCGACGGTCGGGGTGGATGCGGGCAAGGGCTACATGATTCTGCTTATGATCATCCTTGGCTTTGGCGCGGTAGGTCCGATGATGAGCGTAGCGCAAAATGCCGTCGCGGCGAACGTCGAGGCGAAATATATGGGCATCAGCTCGTCGGTCGTCGGCTTCTGGCGAAGCATCGGCGGCGTGCTCGGCGCATCGATCATGGCGACGATCGTCAACAACGATCTGAAGCAACGGATAACGGACGAAGCGGCGAAGCAGCAAATTCCGGCCGAGCAAATCGACAAGATGGCCAATCCGGAGCTGTTGATGCGCGCCGGCGACAGCATCCCGCCGCAAATGCACGACTTCCTGCGCGACGCGCTCGGAACGGCGATCAATCACGGCTTTATCCTGTGCATCTGCGTAGCGGGAGTCGGCATCGTGACCGCTATGTTCGTCGGGCCGGGCCGTCTCGACATGACGAAGAAGCAGGAAGGCGTCGGACACGCGGCGTAACGCATTGGATGTTAAAAAGCCTGCAGGCACCTATAGGACATAGGGCTTGCAGGCTTTTTGAGGCTTCGAGGCGCTTGGTCGCGGCTCGATCGCCGCATCGCCGAAGCCTTGCAGCGCGTTCCTCTAACGGGGATTCTTGCCTCTGGCAAGCGCCGGCAGCAGAGCTTTTTCACTCGGCCCCCGGAAGCCAGGCTTCAGCCTTACGATTGCAGTGCGGCGATTTCCGCGATCCGGTTCTCAGCCCGCGAACGCTCCGCGGCGAAGCCGATTTGATGGCCGTATATGGATTTCTCCAAGGATGTGGAGGACAGGGAAGGAGTCCCGCCGCGCAATGCGCTCACGAAATCCGCTACCAGCCGCAGGTCGCCGCCGCCGTGCATATCCGCGGATACGCTCAGCTCGATCGTCTCCTCGGAATAGGTTTGTCCCGGGCTGTCGTCAGGATGCCGGATAACATAGCGGCCATCCTCCATCGTGCCCGAAATTTCGCCCTTCGTTCCGGTGATGTGGATCGTGCGGCTCGGTTTGGCGGTGGCTCCCGTGAGGCTGTGCGATGCGGTGCTGCCGTCCTCGAATTCGACGATGACCGACTGATGATCGACGACATCGTTGTCGCAGCGCCATACGCAGCGGCCGTAAGGATTGATTGTGCGCAGCGATTCGAGTTTGCCGGCAATGTCGTCCTTGTCGAGGTTCGTACGGTCCCACACATAGGCGCCCCATAAATTTTGCTTCACATATAAGCGCTTGGCCGAGTAGGAGCAGTTTTCTTCGATCGGACAGTCGGCCAAACATCGCGTTCCGGCGCCTTCGGGCGCTTTTTCCTTGCGGAATTGAGACAGGCCGCCGAAGCTGCTTACCTTTACCGGACGAATGCCGCCCTTCAGCCAAGCGATCAGGTCGAGATCGTGGCAGCATTTGGCCATCAGCATGGGGGAGCCGCAGTTTTCGACGCTGTTCCATTTACCGCGGACGAAGGCGGTTGCCATATGGTGATAGCTGACGTTTTCTTCGGTTTGAATGGCGACGATGTCACCGATCACGCCGGATGCCAGCCGCTCGCGGATATCCGCGTAGAACGGCGCATATCGCAGGACGTGGCAAATCATGACGGTTCTCCCGTGTGATGCGGCGGCGTTATGGAGCTCCAGCACTTCTTCTTCGCTAACGCCGATCGGCTTCTCCAGAAGGACGTCATAGCCCGCTTTCAGCAGCGGCAGAGTAGTTTGAACGTGCAGCTGATCCATCGTTCCGTTGATCGCGGCATCCGCTATTTTCGGGCGGTCAATCAGCTGCTCCACCGATGCGAAGCAGTGATCTTCTGAGAAACCAAAGCGCTCCGCGGTGGAGTTGCGCCGTTCCGGATCCGGGTCGACGACGCCGACGATTCGGAAGTTCTGCGGATGCGTCTCGGCATAAGTGGCGTACAGCAGGCTGCGATGGCCGGCCCCGACGATTACCGCAGTAATCGGCTGTGAAACGGAGCGGCTTGATTGAGCGTTTTGCGAATCTGAGTTCGTCGACATGGAGAAACCCCTTTTCCGAAACATATTTGGAGGATAGCCGGTATAAACAAGGATGAAATGTAATCGATTTCTATAATCAGATTACAAGGAGGCGGGGTGCAAATCAACAGTAAAGTACAAAAAAACCGATTACTTTTTTTTATTCCGGAAGTGCCTATTATTTTAGAAAGGGATATGTTACACTTTTTTATAGAAATCGATTTCTTACGTAAACAACTCCGTAAATGCTGCCGTCAGACCGGACGGCTGGGGGCTGCGAGCGGGGGAATGGGATCGGTCGGTCGCCCGCAGCGGACAGTCTTCCGTCAAGCTGAATCCGGACGCGAACAATACGTGGAACGTTCTGAATACGGAGCCGAACAAAGAAATTGCAGTCGTGCCCGGCAGCAAATACGTGCTTACCGGCTGGGTTAAAAACAGCGCAACTGCCGGATCGGCGGCTCTGGGTATCAGACAGATCGACGCGAACGGAGCAAGCGTCACCTATACGTGGACGGAATCGGCGAAAAACAGCGATTGGACGAAGCTCACCGTCGCTTTCACCGAACAGCCGCTTACTAAGCGGGTATCGGTATTCTTCAAAGTGGATCAGGCCGCGAACGGTCCGGCATGGCTGGACGATCTGGAATTGCGGGAAGTACAGCCTTAAGCTTAGGCAGTCAGGCAAGGCGAATTAGGATAGCAAGTAGGGAGTGGGGCAAGCTGCTCTAGTAAGCAAGAAGGATGGTTATTTCGTTAAAAGGGTTGAGCACCGGATGATTCCGGCTCAATCCTTTTTTTTCGATCATCCGCCTGTCTATAGTGAACAGGGGTTCACTATTTATGAACCTAAATTCACTATTTTCACTCGATCTCCCTTATTGGAGCGGATAGTGAAGCAAACGAGACTATTTGGCCGTAAGGTTCACTATTAGTGAAGTTCTCTTCACTATTTCGTATGGAGGCGCGTTTTTGATCCCGATAGTGAAGAAAGGTTCAGTAATAGTGAAGAAAGGTTCACTATTCCTATACTGCCTGAAGAAGGGCTATGCGGTTTGGCGGTATCTCCTTTCGGTCACTCTTGTGTTCAGGAAATTTGGATTGGAATCCGCATGATTGCGGACATTCCCGAACACAAAGGCGACCGCTTACGCTCCTTCAGGTGACACTCGCCATCCCTATAGCGTTCTTCTTTAGCTTTCTCACAAATTGTACGGGGTGTCTTCGAACCCCGTTTATTGCATTTCCGCGACCACGACGCGTCTCTCCCGCCTATATTCGCCCGGCGTTACGCCGGTCAGTCTCCGGAACATTCTCGTGAACGAATTGGCGTTCTGATAGCCGACCTGGAGGGCGACTTCATGTATTTTGCAGTCCGTCGCTTCCAGTATTTCTTTGGCCTTCATGATCCGGACGTCGTCCAGACAATCGCCGAACGTTTTGCCGGTTTTGTTTTTGACGTACTTGCACATGTAGCCGGTCGACAGATTCAGCTTCTCCGCAACGGCGTCCGGACCGATGTCCTCTCCGTAATGCTGCTCCATATAAGCCAGGACGTATTCGATAATCGGATCCTTTTCCATTCGTTTCTCGTTCATAAGAGCGGACGCATAACCGATCAAGCTTCGGAAGAAGTCGTCGTATTGCTCCTCCGTAACAAACTCTTTGATCTGTTCGTAGGGTGACAGCTCCTCCTGCAAATCCCCCGCATTAATATTTTGCAGCATGAGCGCCAGCAGCGTTTTGGAAACGACCTCGCCGGCTAGCTGCCTGTATTGCTCGGCCGTACCGTTCGAACGAAGGCGGTTCATCATCCGTCCGATCATCAGCATGATGTCCGCTTCGTTGCCTGCCGCGAGGTGCGCGGTAAACTCCTTCTCCTCCGACGGCGTCAAATGAAAGTCCGGTTGCGGACTGGCGCAGTCCGTGACGATCTGGGTCTCGCCGTTCAGCTTGCGGCGTCGAACCATCTCGCGCGCCTCGTCATAAGCCGCCGTAAAGCCGCTCGGGCTGTATTGAACAGGATTGAAGGCGATGGTGACGTAATAATATTCGCTGTCCGTGTCGAATACATGCTTCATGGCACCCAGCGCATTCCGCAAAGCGCCCGAGGCGTCGGGCTCGGCAAACACGATCGAGAAGATCAAATCCTTCTCCGACTGCACCGTCTCCGATTGCGGGAAAGCCTGCTGGACGTTCAATTGGATAAATTCGAGAATATGGGATTTTTTCTGCTCCTCGGTGATCAGCTCGTGGAAGCGGCGAGTGAAATGGATATGGAACATGACGAAAAAATACGGTCGGGACGTATCGATCAAATTTTGCACGTCGCGGCTGCCGATCGGGATGCTTTTCACCTTGTTCCAATAGCCGTATTTTTTGAGCAGCGTGTTTTTGTTCTGCAAATCCTTATGAATGCTTCGGTTGGAGGCGATAATGGTCCGCAAGTTTTCGACGATCATGTTGAATTCGTTGATTTTGCTGCCGAGCTGGATGTTCGGATTCATTTTGTACATCGAATCGATGATTTTCTGGATCGGGCTCTTGAACCGGATGCTCAGCAGCACGGAAATGATCAAGCTCAAAATCAACGAAAGCGCCAGCAGCACGATCAGGACGACGCTCAGGCTGTATATTTTGGAAGCGATGTTCTGATTCGGGATGACGTTGACGTAAGTCAAGCCGGATTTCTCGCCCTTGGCATAGAAGTAGTAATTGTTGTCTTTCGTAAAATAAGGCTTGGACGGGTCGAACGCGAGCGGGGATAACGCTTGTTCCTGTTCGCCCGAGCTGTAGAAGACCGTTCCGCCGCCGTCCGTCATATAGAAAAGGTCGGAAACGGATAAATGATACTTGCGATAGATCGCGGACGCATCAAGCAAGGCGGCGATGTAGTACTGCTTTTGCAGCTTGCTCTTGACGATCACGGGGAACAGACTGCCGGCAGGCTCTATGGAGCCGTTGAAATTTCTTCTCGTGAAATCCGCAGCGGGGAAAATACGCATGTAATAGTCCTCATCGACCTGCTTCGCCCAGAATGTGGCGTCATACGCAGGACTGATGTACTGATTGGCGAACATGTCGTTTTCCTTCATCAAGCCGCTTTTGTCGACGAGGAAGGAATGGCGGCCGTTGTAGAGAAACATATTATCCAAGCCGAGATTTTTGTAATTCGTGACGAGCGACGTAAATTCCTTGGCCAAGTCGTTCATCGCAAAAAAGTTGGTGTTATCCCGATTGAGAACGATTACATTTGCATTGTTATAAAAATTCGCGGCCACTTCCTCCATCACTTGAAAATGCTCCTCGTATTTGGATACCGTGTTGCTCATATTCAATTTGTTATACGTAATCACTTCTTCACGAATGCTTCCCGTAAAAAAGTTGAAAGAGAGCGCATTGAAAATGAACGAGATTACAATGATGACGATAAAACCGAGAAGCAGCTTCGTAAATAACGAGTTCCGTTTAACCCGCAATCCGTCGATCATCGCCAGCACTCCTTGCTTCATCATTTTGTTTCTTCCATCATAGACGATTTTGGAGTTCATCGGGAACATCCAATTTCGGATCATTTATTCATTCCCGGACATTTGCCGGCGGAAAGGCTCGAAACGGAATAAAGCAGCGAAAACGGAAGCTTTTCAGCGGACGGCAACTGCGGTTACGCTTCAAATGCAGGCGGCGTCATACGGCGGCTTGCCGATTCGCAAACCAAACATTTGAAGGGGGAAAGCAGAAATGAAACGAGCTCATCTTCTATCTGTAACGCTTTTATCCGCATTGTCGCTAGCCATTTCCGGCTGCAGCGGCAGCGTGGACAAGGGGCAGCCGAAAGACTCCGCGAAGCCGCAAGACAGCGTAAAGCCGCAGGCCAGCGGAACGGCCGCAAACGGCATGAAGGACGGCAAATACGACCCGCCGATCACGCTGACGACCGTTCGCGCGCAGCAGACGACAGTCAAATTTGCGCAAGGCGATTCCATTGAGAATAACGTATGGACCCGAGCATATGAAAAAGAATACGGCATTAAATTGAAGACGCTCTGGGCGGTCGATCCGAATCAGCTCGAGCAAAAAATGAATTTGACGATCGCATCCGGCGATATCCCCGACTTCTTTCAGGTTAATGCGACCCAATTCAAGCAGCTTGCCGAAGCCGGTCTGATCGCCGATATGACGGAAGCCTACAACAAGCACGCGTCGGAGGGCGTCAAGAAGCTGATGACCGAGGGCGGGGAAAAGGTGCTCCAATCGGCCACGATCGGCGGCAAGCTGATGGCCATCCCGTTTACCTCCCCTACCCAGGAAGGCTCCCAGATGGTTTACGTTCGGACGGACTGGCTGCAGAAGCTGAACCTGCCCGAGCCGAAGACGATGGACGATTTGCTTAAAATCAGCGAAGCGTTCACGACGAAGGATCCCGACGGCAACGGCAAGAACGATACGTACGGACTCGCCGTGGACAAAGATTTTTCGATCCTGCTCGGCTTCTTCAACAGCTTCCATGCCTACTACGGCATCAACATCAAGGACGCGAACGGAAACCTGGCGTACAGCACCATTCAGCCGGAGATGAAAACCGCGCTCAAGAAGCTGCAGGAGATGTTCAAGGCGGGGCAAATCGATCCCGAATTCGGCGCCAAAAACGCAACCAAAACGTACGAGATGATCGCGAACGGCAAAATCGGCATGTTTTATAACGGGCCGTACGCCGGCTTATATCCGCTGCAAGCGGCGAAGGACAAAGACCCGTCGATGGAATGGAAAGCGTTTCCGCTCGCTTCGGTGGACGGGAAGCCGGCCAAATCGCAGGTTGAGTTAGGCGTAGCGGGCTATTGGGTCGTCAAGAAAGGCGTCAAAAATCCCGAGGCCGTGCTCAAAATGCTCGACTTTTGGCTGAAAACGTTCTACGAAAACAAGTCGGACGATATTTACAAGGAGTTTAATACTTCTCCGACGGACAACAACCAGGTATGGCTGCTCAATGCCGTATCCGCTTACAAATCGTTCAAGAACGTCGACGAAAGCTTGCGCATTATCGAGGCGCTCGATACGAAGGATATGTCGAAGCTGACGCCCGAGGATAAAGGCGTATACGAGAAAATTCAAAAGTTTCAGGCCGGCGACCGCAGCAACTGGGGCTGGAATCTCATTTTCAACAAGGGCGGCTCGATGTCGGTTGCCGACCAATACCGGAAAAACAATCTGTATCTCAGCAACGAATTCATTACGACGCCGCTGACGTCCATGATCGAGAAAGGAACGGCGCTAACCAAATTGGAGTCCGAGGCGCTGACGAAAATCATTTTGGGCCAATCGTCCATCGACGAGTTCGACAAATACGTGGAGCAATGGAAGAAGCAGGGCGGAGACGAAATCGTCAAGGAAATTAACGAATGGTACAAAACGACCAAGTAAGCCGGTTGACGGGCGGGGGAGAACAATCGCTCCCTCTCCCTCCTTCTCCACTCCACGGGAGGACGCGCCTTCGCAAGAAGCTGGCGAACTGGCCGCTGCACCTGATGATCTTGCCGGGACTTCTCCTGGTGCTCGTTTATAATTACGGTCCGATGTTCGGGATCGTGATCGCCTTCCAGAAGTATATACCGGCCAAAGGCTTTTTCGGCTCCGAATGGGTAGGGCTTAAAAATTTCCGTTACGTGATGAGCTTGCCCGATACGCTCGAGGTGCTGAAAAATACGGTCTTTATCGCGCTGATGAAAATTGCGGTCGGACTGGTCGTTCCGATTACGATCGCTCTGCTGCTCAATGAGATCATGGCCAAATTCGTCAAGCGCGCCATTCAAACGCTCATTTATTTGCCGCATTTCCTGTCATGGACCATTCTCGGAGGCGTGCTGATCGATCTGCTGTCCCCTTCCGTCGGCATTGTCAATTCGATCATCGGTTTCTTCGGGTTCAAGCCGATCTATTTTCTCGGCAGCAACGATTGGTTCCCTTACGTGCTGGTCGTCACGAACGAGTGGAAGGAGTTCGGCTTCAGCACGATCATTTATTTGGCGGCGCTTACGAGCATCAACCCGTCGCTCTATGAAGCGGCGATCGTCGACGGCGCCGGAAGGCTGCGCCAAACGTGGCACATTACGCTTCCGGGGATGCGGCCGATTATCGTGCTGCTGGCAACATTAAGCCTGGGGAGCGTATTGAACGCCGGATTCGATCAGGTATTCAACCTGTACAATCCGCAAGTGTATGAGAGCGGCGACATTATCGATACGTACGTATACCGGATGGGGCTGATCAGCGCCCAATACAGCCCGGCTACGGCAATCGGACTGCTCAATTCGCTCGTTTCCTTCGTGCTGATTTCCGTCGCCTATATACTGGCGTACCGGTTTGCCAAGTACCGGATTTTTTAGATCCGCGTCACTTTGTGGGGATATAGAAAGGAGGAGGTGCGATGCGGGCATCCGGCTGGAGATTCGGCTTCAATCTATTCAATTATACGTTCCTGTGCCTGCTGGCCGTGCTGTGCTTGCTGCCGATCGTTCACGTTCTCGCCGTATCGCTTAGCGCGAGCCATGCGGCATCGGCGGGAATCGTCAAGCTATGGCCGGTCGGCTTCAATACGACGTCGTATGCCTACGTGCTCGGCAAGGAAGAATTTGTCCGTTCGCTGCTCGTGTCTTTGAAGCGGGTGGTTCTCGGTACGACGATCAATCTGCTGATGACCGTGCTGCTTGCGTACCCGTTATCGAAGGAATCCGCGAAGTTCAAATCGCGTACGTGGTACGTATGGATTTTCGTTGTCACGATCTTGTTTAGCGGGGGGCTTATTCCTTACTACATGATCATTAAAGCGACAGGCCTGCTCGATACGATCTGGGCGCTCGTCGTGCCTGGCGCAGTGCCTGTATTCAGCATCATTTTGCTGCTCAATTTCTTCCGCGGACTGCCGAAGGAGCTGGAGGAGGCTGCTTTTATCGACGGAGCCGGGCATCTGACTACGTTGTTCCGGATTTTTCTGCCGCTGTCGCTGCCGGCCTTGGCGACGCTTCTGCTGCTGACGATGGTCGGTCATTGGAACAGCTGGTTCGACGGTTTAATTTTTATGAATTCCCCTGAGCATTACCCTCTGCAAAGCTATTTGCAGACGATCGTGATCCAGAAGGATTTTTCGACGCTGACGGATTTGAATTCGGAGGCGCTGCGGCAAGTATCGGACAGAACGGTGAAAGCGGCGCAAATTTTTATGGGCGCGCTGCCCGTGCTCGTGGTATACCCGTTCCTGCAAAAGTATTTCATGAAAGGCATCGTGCTCGGAAGCGTGAAGGAGTAAGCTTCCGGTCAACGTTCGGAGGGAGATAACGATGAGATTCAGACAAATTCATCTTGACTTTCATAACCATGCAAATGTGCCGATCGGCACCCGCTTCTCGAAGCGGCAGTTTCAAGAAATGCTGCAGCTGGGCAACGTCGACTCGATCACCGTCTTCGCCAAATGCTTTCACGGGTGGGCCTATTACGATACGAAGAAGTTCGATAAGCATCCGGGCCTGCAGTTCGACCTGCTCGCCGAAATGATCGAGGCGGCCCACGAAATCGGCGTGAAGACGCCGGTGTACATCAACGTCGGGCTTGACGAGCAGCTGGCAAGACGCCACCCCGAATGGCTGATGCGCGACGAATTGGATCGGACGACTTGGGATGCGGGCTTTAAAGAGCCCGGCTTTCATGTGTTTTGCTTCCATTCGCCTTACTTGGAGCATATTGTGCAGCAAATTGAAGAGGTCGTTCATGGCTACGATGCGGACGGCATCTTCCTCGATATCGTATATCCGAAGGCTTGCTACTGCCACAATTGCCGGGCGACGCTGCTTGCCGAAGGGAAAGATCCGCACGACGAGAAGGCGGTCATGGAGCTGGCGGAGCGGGTTTATGCGAACTATACGGCGCAGGTTAACGAGCGGGTGCGGGCGATCAAGCCCGATATGGCGGTTTTCCACAATAGCGGGATTCGCTGCGGACGCCGAGATATCGCTGCGATGAACAGTCATCTGGAGGTGGAATCGCTCCCTTCGGGCGGATGGGGCTACGATTACTTTCCGATATCGGCAAGGTACTTGCAGCAGATCGAGAAACATATCGTAGGGATGACAGGGCGCTTCAACAAAAACTGGGGCGAATTCGGCGGCTACAAGCATCCGAACGCGTTCCGCTTCGAAGCGGCGTTAAGCCTGGCGCACGGGACTCGCTGCTCGGTCGGCGATCATCTTCATCCGGACGGTGTTATGGATCCGATCGTCTACAAGTCGGTGGGAGGCGCCTATCGGGAAGTGGAAGCGAAGGAGCCGTGGTGTGCGGGAGTCGAAAACGTGGCCGATGTCGCCGTTCTGGCGGTCGAGTCGCTCGGTCCTGCGGAAGAACGGATGGGGCGATCCGATATCGGCGCGTACCGCATTTTGCAGGAAGGGAACGTGCTGTTCGACTTTATCGACACGGATTCGGACTTCGCCGCCTACAAGGTCGTCATCTTGCCGGATAAGGTGCGGATTACGCCGAAGCTCGCCGTTAAATTAGAGCGGTTTTTCGAGAACGGCGGCAAGGTGCTGGCTACCGGCGAATCGGGGCTGAACGAGGCCGGCGATGCGTTCGCGATCGACCTCGGTGCCAGCTGGATCGGCGCGAATCCGTTCCAGCCGGATTTTTTCCGGCCTCATTTTGCGACGCGCAGCTTGGGAGAAGGCTCGTTCGTTTTCTATGCGCAGGGGCAAAAGGTGGCGCTCGGCGCGGGCGGTACCGAGCTCGGCGTCCGGGAAGACCCGTATTTCAACCGAGGCGCGAACGCCTATTATTTCACCCACACGCCGAATTGCCGCAACGATGCGGGACCGGGCATGGTCGAAAGCGCGAACGGCATTTATCTTGCCTGGAACGCGTTTCTGGACTACGGCGAGAACGCCAGCCTGTTCGTGAAAGAGACGATCCTTCATGCGCTGGATCTGCTGCTTGGGGCCGGCAAAACGCTCGAGACGAGCTTGCCTGCGCAAGGCATCGTTTCGCTGCAGCATCAGCCGCACGAATCGCGGTACGTGAACCATCTTCTGTATGCGTTCCCGGTAAAGCGAGGCAAAGAAATGGAAATCATCGAGGATATCACGCCGATTTACGATATCGACGTTACGCTGAATATAGCAGGACGCGTGAACCGGGTCTACTTGGCGCCGCAGCTGGAGGAGCTTCCTTACGAACAAGAAGGCGCAACGATCCGTTATAAGGTACCGGTTATCGATTGCCATCAGATGGTTGTCATCGACTGTCAATAGCCCGATTAAGGGCAAGCGGGCAATACGGTAACTGATGCCTACTGCTATACGGTCAAGAAGAATGCGGCTGGGGATCAGTTCGGCATATTCATCAAATGACGACAGGAGAACAGACGATGAGACTGATTAAAAGGGCCGTTCATATCGATTTTCATACGATGCCGGATATTCCCGATCTGGGGGCCGGGTTCGATGCCAAAGCGTTCGCCCGAACGCTCAAGGACGCGCGCGTCGACTTTATTAATGCATTCGCCAAATGCAACATCGGCTTTGCGTATTATCCGAGCGGAATCGGGATTCCGCATCCGCATCTGAAATTCGATATGCTGGGGCAAATGGTCGAGGAGTGCCATAAGCTCGGAATCGGCGTGACGGCCTATTTCAATGTCGGACTCGATCATGAGATGGCCCGCAAGCACCGGGACTGGTCGATCGTCAACAAGGAAGGCCAGGTCATATACGGCGACAGAACGGCCAACTTTTTTCGCAACATGTGCTTGAACTCGGGCTATCGCGACTATATGCTCGGCATGATCCGCGAAGTGGTCGAGCGTTACCCGGTAGACGGTGTCTTCCTCGACTGCATCCTGGTCAATCCGTGTTACGGCGACGAATGCTGCGAGGGGATGAAGGAACGCGGCAGGAACCCGCTCGACGACGACGACGTGCGGGCGTATGCCAAAGAGACGCTGATGGAGTTTTGCCGGGAAGTGAAGGACATTGTCGGGGATGAGCGGTTTCTGTATTTGAACGGGATCGAAACGCCGGATACGGAAGGGCTCAACACGCACGGGGAGATCGAATGCTTGCCGAGCGGATGGGGGTACGATTTCTTCCCGGCCCAAGTAGCCTATACACGCAACGTGAGGCCGCAGACGTTCTACATGACGGGCCGCTTTCAGACGAATTGGGGCGATTTCGGCGGCATTCAGAGCAAGGCTTCGCTCCTGAACGATTGCTGGGATGCGATAAGCAATGCGTCCGCAACGTCCATCGGCGATCATATGCATCCGAGGGATGGGCTCGACCCGGTCGTGTACCGGCTGATCGGCGAGGTGTATACCGAGCTGGAGCGGCTCGAGCCCTGGACGGACTATGCCAAAGCCGCCGCGGATATCGCCGTTCTGACGCCGGAAAGCGGAAGGCTCGGAGACTGCCACTCCGGCGCTGTCCGCTTGCTGGGGGAGCTGAAGTACACGTACGATATCGTGAACGAGCGGCTCGACTTATCCAAGTACAAGGTGCTGATCCTGCCGGACGAGGTAACGGTATCGCCGCTGCTTAAGGAGAAACTGAAGGCCCATCTGGCTAAAGGCGGAGGGATCGTCAGTTCCGGGGAATCGGGCTTGAATCCGGACAAAACGGCGTTTGCGCTGGACGAATGGAACATGACCTATGAAGGCCCCGATCCATGGAACGCCTCCTATTTCAAAATGCTCGAGGATACCGGAGGCCAAGTACCGGCTATGCTGCACGCGATGTACGAGCAAGGCATCCTCTTGCAGGTGCGGGAGGGAGCAAGCGCCGTCGCCGACTACTACCAGCCGTATTTCAACCGGAAATGGGACGGATTTCACGGCTACTTCTACACGCCGCCAGAGAAATACGCCGGCCGGCCGGCGCTTGCAAAATCCGGGCGCATTTATCAATTTTGCCACCGGATCTTCACCGATTACATTCGGAAGGCAGCGCCCATGCACAAATATATGGTCGCGCATTGCTTGAAGCAGCTGCTTCCCGAGCCGCTCGTCATCTGCGAACGGATTCCGGCCTCGGCGCGCGTTACGGTGACGGAAAAGGAAAACATGCAGATGATCCACGTCAAACTGACGCATCCGGAGCCGCGCGGCACTTATAATATCATCGAGGATTTTCCGGTACTGACGGAAGGCGTCGTCAGCGTACGGGAGGACGGGATAGCGGTCAAGGCGGTATACGCCGCTCCGTCCCGGGAGCCACTGCCGTATACGTCGGATAACGGGTATATCCGCATCCCTCTGCCGAGGGTAGAAGGGTATCTGATTGTGGTTGTGGAGCGGTAGCTCCATTGCGGTTGCTGGTCGTGTATACGGTTCCCCGGCCTTATGAGACCGGGGAACCGTTTGCTTTAGTTCGCCCGGACGGCGTCCGGGTCAAAGCGAAGTCCGGGTACCTTATCGGGTCCCCGGACTTTTTTTGGATAGGAAAGAATAAAGAAAGCTCAGCATATTCAGAGATTGTCTCATCATCATCTTGCACGGTATACAACATATTAGCATCAGGAGGAGTGGGGATGAAAGGAATGCTGTAGATTTTACAACATTTCGCAGAAAAAGGGCCGATAAGGGCAAACTTTTGTTCAGAATGCTGCAGTTCATACAACACTTTGCTTCTTGGGCAAAAAAAATCATGAAAAAGCTGTACAATATGCAATAAGCGACGAAGATGCCGCTATATAAACGGTGTGACCGTCGTATCTCGATCCTACTCTTTCACGCTGCCGACGACAATACCTTTAATAAAAAACCTCTGCAGAAACGGATAGACAAGAAGAATAGGCAGAGCGCCAAGAAAGATTTGCGCCGCGTTGATGGTGCGGTTGGAAAGTGTCTTCATCAGTTCGGCTTCCTCAGGGCTTGCCGCCGAGAACGATTTGTCGATGATGACGGTTTTCAAATAGCTCTGCAGCGGGTAATTGTCCGGAAGATTCATATAAATGATGCCGTCAAACCAGGAATTCCAATGTCCGACCATGGAGAATAAAGTCAGCGTCGCGATCGACGGAGCGGATAAAGGAATGTAAATGCTCCATAACGTACGGAAAGGCGTCGCTCCATCCATTTGCGCGGATTCCTCCAGCTCCTTCGGCAGCCCGCGGAAAAAATTCAGCATCAGAATGACGCTCGTGACGGGCACGATACCGGGCAAAATGAGCGCCCAGATCGTATCGATCAGCCCGGTCGTTTTGACGGTCATGTACGTCGGGATCAGACCGCCCGAGAACAATATCGTGATCAGGAAATACCAGGCGTAATAGGTGCGCCACTTAAAGACGGAAGCTTCCTTCGAAAGCGGGTATGCGGTGATGACGACCATTATCATATTAAGAGCGGTTCCGAGGATTACGCGCTTGACGGATATGCCGAACGATTCAAGGAAAGCCGCTTTGCCGAACACGAACCGATAAGCCGACGTCGTCCACTCGACCGGCCACAACGTCACCTTTCCCGCAGCCGTAGCTGCGCTGGAACTGAAAGAAACGGCCAAAACATGAATAAGCGGGAACAGGCAAAGAAAAGCCAAGAAAGATAAAAAAATATAATTAGCGACAAGGAATGTTTTGCGCCCTATTGACATGCTCTGAATCAATGTGTCGTCCTCCCGCTAAAAAATGCGATATCTTGCGAACCGGTAAGCCAAGTAATAAGAGACCGAAATAAATACGAAGGAAATGATCGATTTCAAAAGCCCGACCGTCGTCGCATTGCTGTACTGGGCGTTCAAAATGCCCATACGGTATACGTAGGTGTCGATAATGTCTCCGGTCTCGTAGACGAGCGGATTGTACAAATTAAATACTTGCTCGAAGCCCGCGTTCAGAATGCCGCTCATGCTCAAGGTTGCCAGCAAGACGATAATCGGCCTCATGCCCGGAAGCGTAATATGCCATGTTTGTCTCAGCCGGCTCGCACCGTCCATAACCGCCGCCTCGTAAAGCGCGGGATTGATCGAAGTGAGCGCCGCCAAATAAATAATGGTGCTGAAGCCGAATTCTTTCCACTCGTTCGTGACGACCAGCAAATAAGGGAAAATATCCTTGTTGCCGAGAAAGAAAATCGGTTCGAAGCCTACCCATTGGATAAGCTGGTTCACGATACCGTCCGACGGGGATAAAATATCGATCAGGATGCCGCCAAGCAGCGTCCAGGAAAGAAAATGCGGAAGGTAGACGATCGTTTGGACTCCCCGTTTGAAAACTTGCTTGGATATTTCGTTTAATAGCAGGGAGGTGCAAATCGGTGCGACCAGGCCCATGACGATTTTCATCGATGCGATGAATACGGTGTTCCAGAATACGCGGCCCGTTCCGGGCAAGCTGAACGTATAATAAAAATTTTGCAAGCCTACCCATTCCGAACCGAAAAAGCCTTTAGTCGGCACATACTGCTGAAAAGCCATGACCAAACCGAACATGGGAATATACTGATACACGAAAACGAAAAGAAATGCCGGTAAAAGCATCAAGTGAAGATAGCCGTTATAGGATAAACCTTTCTTCATGAAGCCGTCCCTCCGATTGAAGCGGAGAGGAGAGGAATGGATGCGCCCTCTCCAATCCGGTGAAGATTATTTTTGCGTGGCGAACCAGTCGTTCACTTCTTTGGTTATTTCATCGCCGCCGAGTTTTTTCCATGACGCGACGAAGTTGTCGAACTCGCTTACCGGAGCGGTGCCCATAATGATTTTGGTGAACGTTTCCAGCATCATCGCCGTCAGATTCGCTTGCTTGCTGACCATGGCAGTGGTAGGCGTAGTCGTAAATTGATTCGGCATGAACTGATCGTTTTTCAGGTACTGCTCGAGTATTCTTCCCGACCCTTCGGAACTATTTTGGGCGCTTTCCCACCACAAGGACTGGTCGCCGGCTTTATACTTCATAATCCTATCGTATATGGCGCGCTGCTGCGGAGTAATTTCCGCCAGCTTCTTTTTGCCGCTCAGAACGGCATTGACCTGCTGGTAGGAGTCGAGATTGTTTAACGGCCGATACATTTTGGCCGGCGCCAGGAACCAAACCGGATTCGGATCTCCCGGCGGCGCGATAAACGTTTTATAATCTTCGTCCGAAGTCGTAAAATAGAACTTGTCCAAAAACACATCCAATATTTTTAAAAGTGCCTCCGGGTTTTTGCTTCCTTTTTTGACAACCCAGTAAAAACCATAAACATTCAAATCATGCTGCAGCTTGACAGGTTTATCGTCGATGGAAGGTACGGGATAAGAATTCCATTCCACGTTCGGCAAGCTCGTCGATGCGGGATAGGCGGCTCCGCCTCTGTCGGAGAAGAAAATGCCGACTTTATTCGCGCCGATCGTTTCGATCGCTTTTTCGCCGTTTTTCACGGCAAATTCAGGGTCAATATGTCCGGCTTTGAAGATTTCTTGCAGCTTGCCGAGCGCGGTTTTCATCTCGGGCTGAATGCTGCTGAACGCCAGCTTTCCGGAGGCATCTTTTGTCCAAATATTGTTGTAAGCATGAAAACCGTTCAACAAGCCGGTCAAATAATAAAGGTCTTTGTCCAGCATGATTCCGAACGTATCTTTCTTATTGTTGCCGTCCGGGTCCTGCTCGACGAATGCCGCGGATATTTTCAGTAGATCGTTCATCGTTTTCGGCTCCGACAAGTTCAGCTTTTTCATCCAATCGCTCCGAATCCATACCACCGGCACGCTTTCCCGCTGCAGTCCCGTCCAAGGGATGGCCATCAGCTTGCCGTCGATCGTCGCCGATTTCAGCACCTCCGGCCCGGCTTCCTGCATCAGCTGCTTGACGCGCTCCGGCGCGTACTTCTCGTATACTGCGGTCAAATCCTCGATTAATCCAGCCTGGCTAAGCTGTTTGAACTGCAAGGGCTCCGCTGCAAAAAAATCCGGGATATCGCCCGATGCGATCATCAGGTTCGTTTTTTGCTGGAGCTCCTCTCCCGAGGTCGTCGCCCACTTTCTTGTCACTTTGATGCCTAGCTTATCTTGGATGTATCTAGTCCACATATTGTTGTTGATGTCGTCCCCATTCGCGAACTTGACCAGCGAGGTATAGTTGGATACGGTCGTCACTTCGATCGGCGGATCGTACTTGGACGAGCTTCCCGGATCGGTCTTCGGCGGCGGGCTGCTTTCGGCTGCTTCCGGTTTTTTGTCGGAGCTGCACGCTGCCAGTACGGTTGACAAAGCGAGCAGTAGCGCCAGCCCCTTGACCGGTTTGCGGGTCAATCGAATACGTCTTTGTTTCATTCTCAATGGGCCCCCTCTTTGATTGGATGTTGCACGTTCACGCCGGGTGAAGCTTGCGGCGGCTCGGTGCTGATTCTTAATCTAGCCCAGTATGCAGGCTGATAGTAGATGCAATTTTTCATATCGTAATAAATAACGGCCGGGCATGAAAAATGGAATACAATATGAATTATAAGTGATGTTAAAGCCGTTGAAATCCTGCTATATTGTTCGGACAAACACCATAACCGCTCGGAGGGCCCGATCGCCAATGTGGAATATTTTTCTCTCAACCTTTAGGAAACAGTCCTTGCTGAATCGGCTGATCATGAGCTTCCTGCTCGTCATCGTATGTCTGGCGGCGTTTCAGTTTTTGTCTTTCTCCTTTTTCAAAAAGAAGGTTCAGCAAGAGATTGTGAAGTTCAGCAGTCTCAATTTGAAGTATGCCGCGGAAAGCTATGAGAAAAATTTGGAGCTCATCGACACCACCATTGCAACTCTCTATTTCGACGAGAAAATGAGCCTTATTATAAACGACCGGTCGGCCGGCAATTTTAAAATTTTAAATCTTTTCGCGTCCCAGCTCCAGCGGCATGTAAGCGGCGGCCAGCTTTACGCGGATGATATTGTCGTTTATTTCGGCGACACGGGAACCGCAATCAGCAAAGAGGGGATACGCAGTATCGGGGATTTGACAAGCATCGAATTAATTAGCGACGCTTACCCCGCCGCATTTTGGGAGGAGCAGGTCTCAAACGCGTATCGCTACAAATGGTTTCCCGCCGCCGAATTTAAACGGAGAACCTTGGACAAGCAGATCGTTTCCAGAGGTGAGCAGTTTCCGATTATTTACAAAAACAGTCTTAATCCGCAAATGTATTTCCTCGTCTTGCTGGACGCCCGTCAAACTTTTAAGGCATTTTATCGCGGAATCGAGGACGATTTCTATATTGTCAATGAAGAAGGCGATGTTCTATTCTATACGGATCCGTCGCATTTGCCCGAAAAGGAGGATTTGCAAGCTTTTGCAGGCGCGGATGAGGGGAACTGGAGTCAAGGAAGCAATTTGCATTTCTACACGAAAGGAAAGCATTCGGGTCTGATCTATGTCAGCGTTGTGCCCAACAGTACGATCACTGCCCAGCTCCAGCAAATGAATATCGTGCTGCTGGTCATACTCGGAGCGGCCGTTGTCGTCAGCATTGCGATCTCCGTGTTCCTGAGCTGGAGATTCCATCATCCGGTACAGCAAATCATCAAGCTGATCCAGAAGCCGAACGAGGCGCTTCCAACGGGGAGCAGCATTAACGAATTTAATATCATCAGCGGCAAAATCGGCGACATGATGGTGATCAACGAGGAAATCAGCAACGATTTGAGCAGGCAAAACTCGATCATCAAAAAATACAACTATATTAACAAGATGAAACGAATCTATTCGAGCTACGATAAGGTAGAGGAAGATTTGCTCGAGTCGGGCAATCCGTTCTATTTGGTGCTCTACTCCATGACTTTCACGAATAAGCTCCATAAGTTTTCACCCGAGGATCAGACAAGAGGCATTTACTACATGGATCAATATATACAAAGAAGCCTGATGGACGATTTTTCGGACGCCGTAACGATTCAGATCGAGAAGGATCAGATTTTATCGTTGGTTTTCGTGAAAGGGCAAGATCAAAAAGACGAACTTCTGGCAAACCTGCAAGGCTTGAAAACGATTTTCGACCGGGACAAGGATTATTGTCTCGTCACGATTGCGTCCGATCTTGTCTTGCGCGATTCCACCGAATTTACGACGGCCTATGAGGAAACTTTGGAGATGCTGCAGCTGCGTAAAATGGTGCCGGGCACCCAGCTTATCGTCGAGCCGGTGCCGGAAAGCGCCCATGTATTGCGCGTTCCTTCGCTCGATCAGGAATTCGCCGCTCATTTGCAGGCGGGGAACGAGGCGGCGATCCAGACCGTTGATCGCTTGCTTCGCAAATTAGCGGGCAATGAGGCGAATCTGTATCAATTTACGCATCTTTCCAGAGAAATCATTGCCGCCGTTATGAAGGCTTTGACTGCCGCCAATATCGATGCGGACGCCATACCGGGGAAAGAATCGCCTTACGAGAAGCTGAAAACATGCGCTGTCGCCGAGGACTATTTCGTCTTTTTCCATGAGTTTTTGGAAGCGTCACTGTATTTGATCCGCGAGAAGAAGGCTGTGCAGGAGCCATTGAAGGATTCGATTCTAAACTATATCCACCGCAATTACCATAAGGATATATCGCTGGAAACGGTAGCGGACAAATTCAATTTGTCCAGCGGCTACCTGTCCCTCTTCTTTAAGGAAAAGACGCAAACGAATTTTCTCTATTATTTGAACGAGCTGAGGATCAACAAAGCGAAGGAGCTGCTGCTCGAGACGAATATGAAAGTGCATGACATAGGCGAACAGGTCGGCTTCCAAAGCGCGAATTCGTTCATTCGTTTGTTCAAAAAGTTCACGGGTATCCCGCCGGGCGCATTTCGCCGGATGAATCATAAATTGGAATAGGTTTGCGGATACATCGATATAAGATTGGGGGAGACAATCGGAAATGAAGCATTTGACACTTGTCGAGCATGGCCGCAGCAGGGCGTTCGTAAGTGTATCTTCCTTGGAGGACGGGGGGCTATGGTCCTGGATCGATCTGGAGGTGGCCGCCGCCGACCGGAAGCTGCTTCATGATTGGGAGCGGGCCGCTACTTTAACCGGCTGGTACGATTACATTTACGGAAATCCTTATATGGTGCCCCGTATGTATTTGCACCAAGCGGCGGACAACTATCGCTATGCACTTGAACACGGTGTCGCGGTGCAGTACGCAGAGTTATATCCGAATTGGGGAGAGGGGCCGAAGCCTTGAGTTACCGCCAAGCTGCTCTGGGATCCGCATGCCGATGTTGACGCGCTGCTTGGAGAATGGTACGAGCGTGCAGTCGGACTTGAAGCGGCGCCTTATTTGGCGGCCTATTACGAGCATTGGGAGAAGTTTTGGACCACACGTATCCGGGATTCGGCATGGTTCCGCAAAGGTAAGGATCTGATCTACCTTTTGTTCAACGATCCGCAGTATCTGGATCTCATATGCGACGAAGAGATGTCGGCTTGCAGAAACCTGCTGGAGCTTACCGTCATGCATGCGGCTACGGACAAGCAAAAAAGCCGGGCGCAATTGCTGCTAAACGCATTCGACTATTATGAAGCGAGCGTGCTCAGTTATCCGCGTAACGCACAGCCCGTGACGGATGCCCGGACTGCGCTTTCGATGCTGCAAGACGGCAGTATTGCCAGAAGAGTCGAGCAGGCGCAAGAGCGGGTGAAAATTGCCGAGAAGCTGCAAATCGATCCGATTTTGAAGCATCCCATCGATATTTACGGCTGTCTGGCTTACGGACTTCGTATTTGGAGCGGGTGGAATTCCTCGCAGTTTTGGAGTCTGGCGGAATATATGAGAGAGCGGGAGCAAGCCGGCGGACCGGTTCGCGAACGGGTCAAGGAGCTGGCTGAAGACGAAGCATCCGGCAACATGAAGGAATATGCGCAGCTGCTCCAAAATGCGACGAGCGGCTCCTCTCCGCTGTTTGCTTTCGATGCGGGACGTCAAGTGGAGGCAAGCGCGGCGGAAAACGGCGCTGCGGATGCAGGTACGCTGTTGGCTAGCGATGCATTGACTCTCAGCAGAGGGCTAATTGCGGGACGAGCAAAATGTTATGCGCCTGAGGGTACGACGAAGGGAACGGTTGAGCTCATTTTGCGCGGATTGAATTCGCAAGGCGAAGCTGTGGTTGAATTGCGCTCCGCAGTTTTGTCCTTAGCGGCTGCCGCAGGAGGGTGGTCTTCGCTTGACATTCTTGAGGACGCATCCCAGTCCGCAGACTTGGCGAGCGTGACGCAAATGCAGGTCGTCGTGAAAACGGGCAATTATGCGCCGGGACAATCCGTTAAGCTGGGCCGGTTGGAAATCTATTAGCGGCCGGCCGCCGTCATGATGTGAAGCGCCGCCTCTAAGAGCTTCGGGTGGTGCAATAATCAGATTAGTTGAGAGGAAGAGATGAAATGCCATTGATCGATATGCCTTTGGAAAGCTTGAAGAAGTATGAAGGAACGAATCCGCGTCCGGAAGACTTTGATTCCTATTGGGAACGTGCTTTAGCGGAAATGAAGGCGACGGACGGGCAGCTTGAGCTCGTGAAAAGCGAATTTCAGGTTCCTTTTGCCGAATGCTTCGATTTATATTTTACAGGCGTTCGCGGAGCGCGCATCCACGCCAAATATATCCGGCCTAAGCGTGTGGCGGAGCCTCATCCGGCCATCGTGCAGTTTCACGGTTATTCCGTAAATGCCGGAGATTGGTCGGATAAATTGATTTATGCGCTGTTGGGGTTCTCGGTTGTGGCGATGGACTGCAGGGGGCAGGGCGGATTATCCGAGGATACCGGGGGCGTAAAGGGGACAACTCAGAAGGGGCATATTATACGGGGCTTGGACGATCACCCGGATAACCTGTTGCTTCGGCATATTTTTCTGGACACGGCTCAATTGGCCGGTATCGTGATGAATTTGCCGGAGGTGGACCCGGATCGGGTCGGGGCAATGGGCGTGTCGCAAGGCGGCGGGCTGACGCTGGCCTGTGCAGCCCTGGAGCCGAGGATTAAACGGCTAGCGCTCATGGTGCCGTTCCTTAGCGACTATCAAAGAGTGTATGAAATGGATTTGGCAAAGGATGCCTACGAGGAGCTTAAGCTATTTTTCCGGAATCATGATCCTGAGCATGCAAGAGAAAAAGAAATTTTCACGAAGCTCGGCTATATCGACGTCCAGCATCTGGCCGGGCGAATACGAGGCGAAACGATGATGGGCGTAGGACTGATGGATACCGTCTGCCCGCCGTCCACGCAATTCGCTCCGTTCAATAAGATTACGGCGCCTAAAACGCTGGAGCTTTACCCGGACTACGGGCATGAGATTTTGCCGGGCTTCGGGGACAAGACGGTGCAGTTTATGCTTGGTTTATAAGCTATTTTTCAAGCGCTTATATTTTAATGGTAAAAGCGCCAGTCCTTTAAAGGACGGCAAAGCCGTTCATCATCCCTACGATGCCGCCATTAAGGATGCTGTAGTCCGAATTAGCCCACTTGGAGCAAGGAATGGAGGTTCGCCTTACACTGGAGTCCGATTTTGCCGGCTTGGAGAACGGATTCACCATTTTGCCGAGCAAAATACTCGCTGCAAGTAAGCGTTTTCGGACTACAGGCGGGGAAAGGTAGCCGTACTCGCATCCTCGTATTCCATTTTTCATGTCATGCAAAATGGAACACGTTATGCAAAATGGCATATGGCGTTCGGCGTCTCCGGTTTCTATGATGAACCCAGGCCGCTTATTCGGCGACAGCCGTCCGGAATGCGGTTCCAAAAACATGGAGGTGAAAGAATGGCAGGTTTCAAACGTCAAAGAGTCATACCGCTGCTGCTGCTGATCTGCATGCTGTTCAGTACGGCAGCGGGGAATGTCGCCGCTGCAAATCCGGCGAAAACGAACGGAAGCTACGAGGGAATTGCCGGGCATTGGGCGAGCGAGGAGCTGCTTCAAGCGATTGACAATGGGGTCATTCAAGGAGATGTTTCCGGCTCGATTCTGCCTGACCGTACGATTACGAGAGGCGAATTTATGGCTATCGTCAACCGCTCCTTCGGCTTCACGGAAGAAGCGTCCATCGATTTCAAGGATTTGCAAGCGGGCGACTTGGCGTATACGGAAGCGGCCCGAGCTGTCAAGGCTGCCTATATCCGGGGCTATGAAGACCTCACAATCGGCATCGACAAGCAGGTCAGCCGCGAAGAAGCGGCCGTTATGCTGAACCGGATCGTTCAACTGGCGGCACCTTCCGGCGGAGGCGGCGCGAGAAGCTTCAAGGATGCCGGCGATATCGCTTCGTGGAGCATGGACGGGGTCGACGCGATCGTCGCTGCGAACGTGATGAGCGGGTACGAAGACCGTTCCTTCAGGCCGAAAAACCCGATCAGCCTCGCGGAAGCCGTTGTTATCGCGAGCCGCGCTAAAGCTGCCAGGGGACAGGATGTTTACGACAAGCCCGGTACATATGGTCCTGCCGCAGGCATTCAGTCGGTTGGCAAAAATATCGTTGTTGCCGTACCTGGCGTTACTTTGCAGAACATGCATATTAACGGCGATTTGCTGCTGGGCGAAGGGATCGGCGAAGGGAACGTGACGTTGAGCAACGTTACTGTAAAGGGAAAAACGATCGTAGAGGGCGGAGGAGCCAACAGCATTCATGCAGCCGACTCCATTCTTCTTACCGTGGTTGTGAACAACAAAAACAATACGGTGCGCATCCATGCGTCGGGTTCGAGCACGCTGTCCTCCGTTACGCTTCTGACTCCGGCAATATTGGAAGGAAGCGGTTTTGCCGAGGTTGTGATCGGCGAGGAGCTGCCTGACGGATCGATCGTGAAGCTGCTCGGCTCTTTCCAAACTGTAAGCGTTTACTCTGGCGGAGTTACCGTCGATTTTGCGAAGGGGGCCATTAAACAGCTTCGTGTATACGAAAGTGCGTTAGGCGTAAGCGCCAATATCGGAGAAGGAGCCGTCATCACCCGGCTTGAATTGGAAGCAGCAATTAAGACTGCGGGAGCAGGCTCAATTTTACTTGCCATCTTGGGTACGAAGGCGAAGCAATCTTCGTTCGAGAAGCCGCCGGCTAAGCTGGAGCAGTCGGGTACCGTACAGCTGCCCGGGTCGACAGCATCGCCGGCGTCGGAATCAACGTCGTCGACGCCGACACCGACACCGACACCGACACCGACACCGACATCGACGCCAACGCCGACATCAACACCTACAGCGACACCGACACCTGAGCCGACAACCTATGCGGTTGTAAATGAAGGCACCGGCCAAGCGGTCATCGTGCACGCCGCTAATGCCGATCAGCGTGTTATACAAGCCGCCGCCAAAATTGCCGGCTATGTGGAGCAATCAACCGGAGCGAGGCTGCCGATCATGGATGAGTTCGCATGGATGAGCAGTAACATAAGCGATAAATTGCCTATCTATGTAGGCAGCACCGCTCAGTTAAGTGCGAGCTCGCGAAGCGCTTTGCCGTCAATGGACGATGAAGGCTTTATTATCGAAGCTGGTAACGGCGGAATGGCGATTGCCGGGAAAACATCTGCAGGGACAGAACACGGCGTATATGAGTTTATCGAGCGTTACGTCGGGGTTCGTTGGCTGCTGCCGGGACCGGATGGAGCGGATGTTCCGCAAAAGTCCTCCATTCTAGTGCCCGGCGGGACAGTAAAACAGGAGCCGGCTTTTATGTCCAGGATCTTAAGTCCGATGACGATGCCTACCAATCAAACAGGTCCCGTTCAGTTTGAATGGGCGCGGGAAAATCGTCTGCCTTGGCGTTTTAACGCCTATCACAATATGTATTTGATGTTTCCGGGAGCGAAATACGGAACGAGCCATCCGGAGTTTTATCCGATCATCAACGGACAAAGGTTCATTCCGTCAGCTCAGGATATTTCCGGATGGCAGCCTTGCTACTCCGAGCCCGCTACGGTGACGGAAGCCGTGAAGACGATCGTCAAGTTTTTCACGGACAACCCGGATCAAGTCAGCTATTCGCTCGGCGTGAACGATTCGGGCGGCTTCTGCGAAGAGAACCCGAATCATCCGATGTATACGGGGAAAGTCAATTCCAAAGGGTTTCACGACATGTCGGACATTTACTACAATTGGGTTAACCAGGTGGCCGAAGAAGTATTAAAGGTGTTCCCTAACAAATGGTTCGGCGTGCTGGCCTATGAAAACGTCATCGATCCTCCGTCATTCGCGCTGAATCCACGCGTCGTACCCGTTCTGACGAAAGACCGGATGGCTTGGCTCGATCCGCAGGTGGAAGCGGCTGACGATCAGTTGATGGAGCAGTGGAGCGAGGTTGCAACGAGCACGGGATGGTACGATTACATTTATGGCACCCCATATGCCGTACCGCGGATTTATTCTCATCTGATGGCGGACAACTACGCGAAAGCGAAGCAAATGGGCGTATCGGTACAGTACGCGGAAATTTACCCGAACTGGGGAGAAGGTCCGAAAGCATGGCTGTCCGCCAAGCTGCAATGGAATCCGGATCAGGATGTCGATACGCTCCTGCAGGAATGGTACGAAAGAGCGGTAGGTCCGGAAGCTGCGCCCGATTTGGCCGCATATTATGCGCATTGGGAGGAATTTTGGACACAGCGTATCCCGAACTCGGCATGGTTCCAGAAGTATAAAAATAGCATCTATTTAATGTTCTCCGACCCGATCTATCTCGACTTAGTCACCATGGAGGATATTGCGGTCAGCAGGCAGCTGCTGGAGTCGGCGCTGGCCAAAGCCGTGACGGATAAGCAAAAAGCGCGTGCCGCGCTGTTACTGCGGGCATTCGAATACTACGAGGCCTCGGCCGTCAGTTATATGTATTCCAAAGCAAATTCCGGCTCGGGCGGGGATATAAACCTAGCGATCGAGCAGCTATTCAGCGAAGAAGATGCCGGAAGCGAGTGGACCGAGAAACGCATACAGCTGCTTGAATCCTTTAAAAACGATCCTGTTCTGCTGCATCCCCTCGACCCGCGCATTTTCGGGCTTACGTGGAGCGGGACCCCGAATCTTGCCGGTCAATTCTGGAAAATAGTCGATTACGTTAAACGGAATGAGCCTTCAGGAGGGCCGATTAGCGACAGGCTTCATGGCTATACGGAAAGCGCGGATCCAAGAACGAAGCAAATCGCCCAAACGTTGGAGAAGATCCTTGCCGGGCCGCCTTCCCTTACCGTGAACGGTTCATTTGAAACGGCAACGAATCAGATGCCGAATGGTTGGGCGGAATGGCTCACCGTCGCGAAGCAGAGCACCGTTACGGAGCATGTGTACTCCGGTCAAGCCGGTGTAGGCATTCAGCTTGCAGGCGGCGGCAGCATGGGGGGCGTCTTGCAAAATTTGACGACCAAACCCGGACCGCTCGCTGGAAGGCTTTACTTTAAAGTGCCGGAAAATACAGTGACGGCGAACGGCACGCTCCAATTGATTTTCCACTACCGCCTGAAAAACGAAACGACCGTTTTCTTCGCCTTACGTTCCGAATCCAAACGATTGGCGGACTATGCGGGTAAAGGCTGGGAATCCATTGACCTTTTTGGCGAAATCCCCGAGACCGTAAACGGCTTCGAAATTGATTACGCGCAGCTTGTCGTGCTGATTGAAGGGCTGCCTGCGGAAAGCAAGATTTATATTGACGATGTGGAGATTTATCAGTATTAGAGGAATTTAAAAAGTCCCTTTTATTCGGACTCATCCAACCTTCGCGTTTCTTGAAAAGAACCTGGTTTGTTTCGAAGGAGGAATATTCATGTCGAGATTTGCGAAAATCAGCTCGATCGGCTGCGACTACAAGGAAATCGACCCGAGTTTGAATATGCGCGAAGCCGTTGAAGCGATGAAGGAGCATTTGCGCGGCAAGCTGAGCCGGGTTTTGCCCGACCGCCCCGATCTGATCGTGCTTCCCGAGGTGTGCGATATGCCGCGCAGCTTCATGGGGGAGCGGCTCAAGGAGTTTTACGGATGCCGTGGGGATTCCATTTTGACGATGATGCGCGAAACGGCCAAGCAGCAGAGCTGCTACATCGCGTATCCTCGCCTGCGGCAGGTGAAAGACGGAACCTGGCGGAATTCCGTGGAATTGATCGGCAGAGACGGGGAGATCGTCGGGATCTATAACAAGAACCATCCGGTCGATATCGAAATCTCGGTCGATGGGGTATTAGGCGGCAAAGACGCGCCGGTTTTGCAGTGCGATTTCGGAACGGTGGCATTCGTCATTTGCTTCGATCTGAATTTCGACCGCTTGAGGGAAATGTACGTGAAGGTAAAGCCGGATTTGCTCGTCTTCGTCTCCATGTATCATGGCGGGCTGATGCAGCAGTACTGGGCGTATTCATGCGGATCGTTTTTCGTCAGCGCGATCAGCCAGTCCTACCCGAGTCAGCTCATTTCTCCGCTCGGTCAAGTACTCCGGACGAATACGAACTATTTCGACAGCTTCACGGAAAAGGTTAATTTGGATTACGTGCTCTGCCACCTCAACGGTCACTGGGAAAAACTCACCGCCATGAAAGAAAAGTACGGGGAACAGGTGCGCATTGTCGAGCCGGGTTATGTCGGAGCGGTCCAAATATCGAGCGAATCGGAGTCGCTCACGGTCAATCAGCTGGTGCAGGAATACGAGCTGGAAACCTTCTGCGATTACTTAAAGCGGTCGCTTGCTTTTCAATCTTTGCCGGGCAATGTTGAGCCTTAAAGCAAGCGCTAAATTGGGAATTGATGAAAGCATAGAATAATTTCGCGATTACCGTTACCGTTTGGAAATCGATCTGCGTGACCGCCCCGCCGTTTAAGATCTTGTAGGTACGATACGTACGTTCGAGGCGGATTGACTTCTGACGGTAACCAGGCCCGAATTGCCGGAGGCGTCAACGTTATTGGAAAAGGATACTGCGTAGCTTGCGGTAGGATAAGCAATCGACGCCGATGCGCTGGGAGTCGAGCACGGTGCCTGGCACAAGTGGAAACCTTCCGTTCCAATGCGGTATAGTGAAGAGAGTCCGTCTGCTGACGGCAACTCAACACGAATAGGAACAAGGAGAACCTGCTTATGTTGTTTATCGACAATCGGGGCATGACCGATCCGGCGCTGAATTTGGCACTGGAGGAGTATGCGCTTAAACATTTCCCTGCCGGCGAAGACTATTTGCTTTTCTATATCAATGAGCCATCTATCATCATCGGCAAAAACCAGAATACGGTAGAAGAAATTAATGCTGCCTACGTTAAGGATAACGGCATTCATGTCGTGCGCCGCTTGTCAGGCGGCGGGGCGGTTTACCACGATCTCGGCAACCTGAATTTCAGCTTCATCACGAACGACGACGGCAAGTCTTTTCATAACTACCGCAAATTCACGGAACCGGTCGTAAAGGCGCTTCACGGGCTCGGCGTCGAGGCGGAGCTGACCGGACGGAACGACATTCAGGTCGGAGAACGGAAAATTTCGGGCAACGCGCAATATTCCACGAAAGGCCGCATGTTCAGCCACGGCACGCTGATGTTCGATTCCGAGATCGAGAATGTGGTTTCGGCGCTGAATGTCAATCCCGAGAAAATCAAATCCAAGGGCGTCAAATCGATCCGCAGCCGGGTGGCGAACATTTCCGAGTTTTTGCGCGAGCCCCTCACCGTCAGCGAATTCAGACACAAGCTGCTGGACTCGATATTCGGCGGAACGGACGTCCCCGAGTACAAGCTATCGGAAGCGGATTGGGAGGCGGTGCGCAAGCTGGCCGACGAACGATACCGAAACTGGGATTGGAATTACGGCAAATCGCCGGCCTTCAACATCAGGCATACGAAGCGGATCGAGGGCGTCGGCACGTTCGACGTCCGGTTGGACGTCAAGAACGGCCAAATTGCGGAAGCGGCCATATACGGCGACTTTTTCGGCGCTTTGGATTCCGAGGCATTCGCAGAAAGACTGGTCGGCTTGAAGTACGACGAGACGGCTGTGCGCGAGCTGCTGGATAGCAGCGATTTGACCCTGTATTTCGGTCCGATCACGAAGGAACAGTGGCTGGAGCTTATGTTTTGAGATTGTACCGGCGAGGCCCCCGTTTAGAGAAGCGGGGGTTATTCGGCTTTCCGGTTATTGTAAAAATGTTCCCGTATCGTTCGCAGACGACCGTGCGTATAATGAAAGTACATCGAATAGTAAGCGTTTACAGTCTGCGGGTTGTGTTTGTATAAGATTCCTCGTCAGTCTTCGCGGATCGTTCGATTTCTCGGTAAGGTATTTTGTTGTTACCTGTGAGAGGAGGATTATCGCATGACGAAATCGCAGAACATTATCGCTCGAACCTCAGCGCTCGGCGCAAAAAATTACAACCCGCTGCCGATTGTCATTTCCCGTGCTGAAGGGGTATGGGTCGAGGATCCGGAAGGCAACCGGTATATGGATATGCTGAGCAGTTATTCCGCGCTCAATTTTGGCCACCGGCATCTGGCGGTCGTGTCGGCGCTCAAGGAACAGGCGGATAAGGTGACGCTGACGTCCAGGGCCTTTCATAACGAAACGCTTGCCGAGCTGTACGAACGGTTGGCCAAGTTGACGTCGAAGGAGATGTTCCTTCCGATGAATACCGGCGCGGAAGCGGTGGAGACGGCGATCAAAGCGGCGAGACGCTGGGCGTACGACGTCAAAAAGGTGCCTGCTCACCAGGCTGAAATCATCGTTTGCGAAGGCAATTTTCACGGCAGGACGGTCACGATCACTTCGTTCTCTTCCGAAGAGGCGTACAAACGGGGCTTCGGTCCGTTCACGCCTGGGTTTCGAACAATACCGTACGGCGATGCGCGTGCGCTGGAGGAAGCGATCACGCCGGAGACGGCGGCGTTTCTGGTAGAACCGATTCAAGGCGAAGCGGGGATCGTCCTGCCGCCTGACGGATATTTGCGGGAAGCGGCGGCGATATGCAAGCGGAACGACGTGCTGCTGATGGCCGACGAAATCCAGACCGGTTTAGGCCGGACGGGCAAAACGTTTTGCTGCGATTGGGAGGACGTCGTGCCTGACGTCTATATTTTGGGGAAGGCGCTGGGCGGCGGCGTTTACCCGGTATCCGCCGTAGCTGCGAGTACCGAAGTGCTCGGCGTGTTCGAGCCCGGCTCGCACGGCTCGACGTTCGGCGGCAATCCGCTCGCCTGCGCGGTGGCGGTTTCCGCGATCCGGGTGCTGGAAGAGGAAGGACTGGCGGAACGCTCGCTGATGCTGGGCGCGTACTTGAAGGAAGGACTCGAGAGGCTGGAAAGCCCGCTCGTTCGCGAAATTCGCGGCAAAGGGCTGTTTATCGGCATCGAGCTGTACGAGAAAGCGCGCCCGTATTGCGAGCGTTTGATGGCGGAAGGCCTCTTGTGCAAAGAAACGCATGACCACACGATTCGCCTGGCCCCGCCGCTGACGGTGACGAAGGAACAGCTCGATTGGGCGTTGGAAAGGATAGCGGGCGTGCTGGCCGGATAGCGATGCTTTGCCGACAGACGATACGACCGATGGGGAGGCTGCCGCTATGAATGGACGGGTAGGGAAGGAATTGTCGATCATCGGGGTGCCGATGGATCTCGGAGCCGATCGGCGAGGCGTCGATATGGGGCCGAGCAGCATCCGGTGCGCAGGCGTGGAGCAGAGGCTGGAGGAGCTTGGCTTCAACGTCGCCGACGAAGGCGATCTGGTCGTCAGAAGAGCGAAGCATCATTCCGACGTGCCGGAATCCAATTTGAAATACTTATACGAGATCGTTAGGGTGAACGAGGAGCTTTGCGAAACGGTGGAAGGCGCTGTCGCCAGGGGCCGGTTTCCGCTGGTTCTGGGCGGCGATCACAGCATTGCTATCGGCACGCTGGCCGGTCTGCGAAGGCAAAAAGCGGATGTCGGCGTCATCTGGTACGATTCCCACGGCGACGTCAATACGGCGGAAACGTCGCCCTCTGGCAATATTCACGGCATGGCGCTTGCCGTCGCGATGGGCTACGGGCACCCGCTGCTGACCGCTATCGGAGGAGATCGTCCGAAGGTGAAGCCGGAACACGTCGTCATCATCGGCGCCCGTTCGCTTGACCCGGGGGAACGGGTATTTCTGAAGAAGCTCGGCGTAACGGTGTTCACGATGCATGAAGTCGACCGGTTGGGCATAACCAAGGTGATGGAGCGGGCGATCGAAATCGTGTCCGACGGTACGGACGGCGTTCACCTTAGCCTCGATCTGGATGGAGTGGATCCGAGGGACGCGCCGGGAGTGGGAACGCCTGTACCGTCGGGCATCAGTTTGCGGGAAAGCCTGCTCGCCATGGAACTGCTCGCGGACGCAGGGGTGGTGACTAGCGCCGAATTCGTCGAGGTGAACCCGACGCTCGACATCCAGAATCAAACGGCGAAGGCGGCGGTCGAGCTGATCGCGTCGCTTATGGGCGAGAAGATCATGTAGCCGTTAGGGCAAAGCAAGGCTGTACGGAAGCAAACGGTTTGCTTTCGTACAGCCTTCTTTTTATGATTGCCGGTCGAACGCGGTATTCTGCGGCTGCTGATTCCGGCGTATGGACAACAGCTGTTCGAATCCAGCTGTGAAACCGGTATGAATGCAAAATACATGACGAAGCAGAGAACAAACAGAACCAACTGCGCCATGCTTCTTCATGAAAAAAGACTGCTTCCGTCAAGGAAGCAGTCCGTTTAGCGGGGGCTTGGATTGTTGTCGAGGCTTTACGCCCCCCAGATCCGAGGCATCGGCATAGACTCTTTGCCTAGCTCAGCCCAGAGGAACTTGAGCATCAGTTCGCTCTTTATCCGGCTGTAATCCGCATCGTCCCATCGATTGTTCAGCTCTCCGGGATCCTCCTGAAGGTCGAACAGCTCGCCGTACGTTTGGTTGTAGTAGACCGTCAGCTTATAGCGGTCGTTTACGTACGTTTTTTGGTGGATGGTCGTCGGCTCATGACGGAATTCGCAGATCGCGTGATCGCGCGCTTGCTCCTGTTCGCCGAGCCATACTTTGCTTTGATCGAGTCCGGTCATCGCATGCGGAACGGCAATGCCGCACAGGCTCAGGAAGGTTGGCGCCAGGTCGACAAGCGACTGTATGGACGGGCTGACCCGCCCGGCGGGGACCTGGCCCGGATAGCGGACGATGAACGGAAGCTTGATTAGGTCCTCGTAGTGGAAGCCGCCTTTGGCCTGCAAGCCGTGCTGACCGAAGAAATGGCCGTGGTCGGTCGTAAATACGACAACGGTATTTTCCGAAAGGCCGAGCTCGTCGAGCTTGTCGAGAATGCGGCCGATATATTTGTCCATCAGGCTGATCATGCCGTAATACGTGGCTACCAGCCGCTTACGCTCATTTTCGTCGTCGATCAGATGCGAATGATAGCCGTGAATGCCGATTCCGGTTTCGCGCAAGTGGGAGAAGTCCGGCTTCCTCTCTTGGGTCATGCCGAAATGAGGCGGGTTGTTTACGTGCTCGCCCGGCGTTACCGACGGTATCGTCAGCTTGTCGGGGTCGTACATCGTATCCCATGGCGCTGGCGCCAGGTAGTCCGGGTGCGGATCGAAAAAGCTCGCCCACAAGAAAAACGGCTCATCCTGCTCCTTGTATCCTTCCAGCAGCGAATTGGATCGTTCGGCAATCCACGTATTGTAGTGGTAGTCCTCCGGAATCGGCCAGGAATGCTTGATCGAGCGATCCATCGTTCCGGTTGGCGCCAAGAAATAATCCCGCCAGTTCGTACAGCCCTTCTCCTCCATCCACAGCGCGTAATGCTGGCCGACATGAGCCTCATTCGTATGATTGCGCGCCAGTTCCGCACGCTCGAAGCCGTAGAACGGCCCTTCGAAGTCCCGCCAGTATTCCAAATCCTGCAAAAGCGGGTACGACTCCAGCGACGGATATTCGTCGGTTCCGCGCAGCGGCTGGAAATGCGCTTTGCCGACAAGCGCCGTCCGGTAGCCGGCTTTCATAAAATCCTCGCCGACCGTATGCCGGTCCTCAAGCAGCTTCGTGCCTAGCGTCCATGCGCCATGCTGGCTCGGATATTGTCCGGTTATGATCGAGGCGCGCGTCGGCATGCAGGTCGGGTTGGGGCAGTAGGCCCGGGTGTATGTCGTCCCTTCGCGGACAAGCCGGTCCAGGTTCGGCGTAGATAGCTCGGGGTTAAACGCCCCGATCGTATTCCAATGCTGCTGATCGCTTGTGATTAGCAAAATGTTCGTTTTTTTTGGTTTAGTCGTCATCGGGTGGCCTCCGTTTTGTTATACTATTCGTGCGCATTTATGTATTTATCATAATGGAACTGTCGCTGAGACAGAATGGCATTCGGTTTGGTTCGATTGTCATTTTGTTCGGTGATTGGTATAGAACGGTTAGTGCTGATGCCGGACGTTGCGGGAGGTAACGGAATGAGGATGAAGGAGAAAACATCGGCTCGGATGACCGGGAAGACGTGCGGGAGGTAGCGGAATGAGGACTAAGGAGAAATTTTCGGCGGAAACGGCCGGGATGACGGAGTACGGTCACGAGTTTGCGGAGCATCTGCTTTATGCCCCCTCCGGGTGGGAGAAGGATAGCGGTATTTGGCCGGTTCGGGCCGGAACGAATGTGGCCAAGACCAATTACCGGGTAGGGCCTAAAATTATCGAGTGGTACAGTCTGCATGCCGTCCGTTCCGGAAAAGTAAGCTTGTCCTTCGGTACGGAGACGGTTGAGCTGGAAAAGGGCGATATGTTCTGCTTGTTCCCGGGCGTGACTTACGATTACAAAATCGTGCCTTCCTGTGCGCCGCTTTTGCTAGGCTGGGCGGCGTTTAACGGAGGGCAGTCAAGATGGCTGCTCGAGCTTGGCGGGTTGAAGCCGCAGTGTCCTTATGCACGTTCGGCATATAAAGGGGAGGCCCGAGAAGCGTTCGAGGAGCTCCTCGGACAATTCCGTTGTTCCTTGCAGCGCGAATCCGGGGGAACCGGGAGCTATTTGAAGCTGGTGTCGCTGCTGTATCGCTTGTTCGACCGGATCGAGGCACAACGGCAGCATCCGAATACGGCACCCAAGCAGAATGAATGGGTGGAACGAAGCGAAGCCTTCATGCGCACGCATTTTATGGAAGGGATATCGGTAGATGATGCGGCAAAGCATGCAGGTGTTTCCCGCTCGCACTTTTCCGTCGTCTTTACGCGGCAGACGGGCGACTCGCCTATGCGCTTCCTGCAGAAGCTGCGGATGGAGAAGGCGGCGGGTATGCTGCAAGAATCGGCGCTGCCCGTAACGGAAATCGCGCTGTCGCTCGGTTACCCCGATTTATTTGCTTTTACGCGCGCGTTCAGCCGGTACTACGGCCTGCCTCCCAGCAAATTCAGAGAGAGTAATGAAAGCATTGCCAAGTATGAGGATGGCGAAAGCACAGAAAATTTTGCTGGTAAGTGAGGGAGAGCAGTTCGGTGGGGTATAGGGCATACAAATAAGGGGTTTAGGCGGGAAGAAAGGCGGAACGGGAGAACAAATGTGCAGGCATGCCTGGTGCGCTTGTTAAGTGCTTAGACGCATAGTAAAGATATGATAAAGCTGAGTCGAGGGTCAGATAAGCAGGAGGGGGATAAGGGCTGAGTAGTGTGCTAAGACCTGAAGTAGTGTGCAAAGAGCTGAGTAGTGTGCAAAGAGCTAAGCAGTGTGCTAAGACCTGAAGTAGTGTGCAAAGAACCTGAGCAGAGTGCTAAGAGCTGAGCAGTGTGCTAAGAGCTGAGTAGTGTGCAAAGAGCTAAGCAGTGTGCTAAGACCTGAAGTAGTGTGCAAAGAACCTGAGTAGTGTGCTAGGACCTGAAGTAGTGTGCTAAGAGCCTGAGTAGTGTGCTAAGAGCCTGTGTAGTGTGCTAAGAACCTGAGCAGTGTGCTAAGAGCAGCTGAGTGGTGTGCTAAGAGCTGAAGTAGTGTGCTAAGACCTGAGTAGTGCGCTATGACCTGAGTAGTGTGCTAAGAATGGAGTAGTGTGCTAAGACCTGAAGTAGTGTGCTAAGAACCTGAGCAGTGTGCAAAGAACTTGAGTAGTGTGCAAAGAGCTGAATAGTGTGCAAAGAGCTAAGTAGTGTGCTAAGACCTGAGTAGAGTGCAAAGAGCCTGAGTAGTGTGCTAAGAGCTGTTTAGTGTGCAAAGAGCTGAGTAGTGTGCAAAGAGCCTGAGTAGTGTATAAAAAACCTAAGTAGTGTGCTAAGACCTGAAAGTGTGCTAAGAGTTGAGCAGGGTGCTAAGAGCTGAGTAGTGTGCAAAGAACCTGAGTGGTGAGCAATGAAACTAGGGTACTGCGGAGCATTAAGCATTGAATGGTCGACTGCCAACACGTGTCGCCCCACCGCGCGCTGGGAGCTGTGCACCAGATTCGAGGCTCCTTCTGGCGAGGAACCGACTTTGACAAGCTGGTGAGTGCGATGCAGCACAGAGAACTGCTGTAGATGAGAGTTAGTGAATCTAGCTTCACTAATAATGAACTAAAGTTCATTATTTGAGCTGAATTGGGGTTTAATAAACCCGATAATGAACCCAGCTTCACTATTAGTGAACCTAACGGCAAAATAGCGACGTCTGGTTCACTATTCGCAGGTAAAGCTTATTTCTGCCCCGGGATAGTGAACTTTGCTTCACTAATAGTGAAGCAAAGTTCACTATGGAACGGAAATGCTCAACAACCCCTTCACAGCATCTGTGTGCGCAAAAATGCTTACCCGCTCTCACCCTCCGATTTCACGCCTCCGCACTCAAGCTCCGCACTCAAGCTCCACACTCACCCTCCGGACTCAAGCTCCCGCGTGTACGGCAAGCATAAACGTAAACCTGCCCGTTCAGCTGGCTCCCGTTCATAGCAAAAACCGCCGGAATGAATCCGACGGTTTCTTAAGCTCTCGAGGAGCTTTCCTTTTAGTAAAGCGTAATGATTGTGGCTACCACCGCAATAATCAGGCAAACGCCGAACATAACGCCAAAGCCAATGCCTACGTCTAAAAAGTCATTGCGCGGTTCTTCGTTTACGTGCAGTTCCGGATGTTTTGGATCGCTCATGGGATGACCTCCTAACTCCTGATCGGATAAAGATTGCTTCTAGGCACGCCGTAAAGCTTGCCGCTTTTGATCGTTTCGACAGGGCCGCTGGCAAAGTGCACCGGCCGACGCTGCTTACAAATACGCAGCTTTATAGGCGGCGAGCCGTCAAACCGCCGTTTCCTTAATGTTCTAAGGAGTAGTATACCCAACTTTCCGCCAAATTGTAAAGCATTCGGGCAGGGGAGTTGTGACAATTCTGAAACAAGACCGGAAGACGGCTGGGCTGGAATGAATTCGAGCTCATGAAATATACATTGGCGGGGTATACTTTACATGTTGATAGCTGCTATTGTATCATAAGGAAGATGACTGATTGATACGAATGGAGGAAGAACCATGGCTATAGTTAGCGTAACCGATCAATCCTTTAAAGGCGAAGTCGAAAGCACCGGTACGGTGTTGGTTGATTTTTGGGCTCCATGGTGCGGTCCGTGCAAAATGCTGGCACCGGTACTGGAAGAGCTGGATAAAGAAGTAGAAATCAAAATCGCGAAGGTGAACGTCGACGACAACCAAGAGTCGGCCGGACGTTTCGGCGTTATGAGCATTCCGACGCTGATTCTGTTTAAAGACGGACAACCCGTCGACAAAGTGGTCGGCTTTAAATCGAAGGACGATCTGAAAAACTTCGTAGCGCGCCACCAATAATTTGCAGCAAAGCGAACACATGTGCGAAAAGCTCTTTTTCTGCTATACTGTAACTTGCTAGGAAGCAAGTTGCAGCGCCCCTCGCGGGTGACGGCAGGAAAGGGCTTTTTCTTTGTTTTCCGCTCATTATTAGTTCATGGCAAAGGAAGCGTGATCGCTCGTGGGAGAGCAACATGTTCAGGATATAATTCGCCAGAAGCTGGCTCTGCTCCCGGAGAAGCCGGGCTGTTATTTGATGAAAAACGCCGAAGGGACGATCATTTACGTCGGCAAAGCGAAGGTGCTCAAAAATCGCGTCCGCTCGTATTTCACCGGGAGCCACGGTGCGAAGACGCAGCGATTGGTTGGGGAAATCCGCGATTTCGAATATATCGTAACCGCTAATAACGTTGAGGCGCTCATCCTAGAGTGCAACTTAATCAAGCAGTATCATCCCCGGTACAACGTACTGCTTAAGGATGACAAATCGTTTCCATATATCAAAATTACGAACGAGCGGCATCCGCGGCTGGAGGTGACGCGCAAGGTATACAAGGATAAGGGCAAATATTTCGGTCCGTATCCGAATGCCTTCTCGGCGCAGCAGACCAAGAAGCTGCTTGACCGGCTGTACCCGCTTCGCAAATGCAAGACGCTCCCGGACCGCGTCTGTCTGTACTATCACCTCGGCCAGTGCGTGGCGCCCTGCGAATTCGAGGTGGCTGCCGAGTCTTACGAGCAGATGGTGCAGGAAATAAGCCGCTTCCTAAACGGAGGGCATGATCAGATCAAGCAGGAGCTGGAGCGTAAAATGCTTGACGCCGCGGAGGAACTCAACTTTGAGCGGGCGAAAGAGCTGCGCGATCAGATCGTCCACATCGACGCCGTAATGCAGAAGCAGAACATTACGACCTCGGACGTCGTCGACCGCGACGTTTTTGGCTACGCCGTCGACAAGGGCTGGATGTGCGTGCAAATCCTGTACATGCGCCAAGGCAAAATGATCGAGAGGCGCGCGACGCTGTTCCCCTACTATGGCGAGGCTTACGAGGATTTCATTTCGTTCGTTACGCAGTACTACAGCGAAAATCCGGCTTTGCCGAAGGAGCTTGTCATCCCTTCGCCGGTTCCGGAAGAGAAGGCGGCATCGGAGGAACCGGCTTCGCTGTCGGCTGAATCCGCCTCACCAGCATCGGAGGAAACGACTCTGCTATCGGCTGAATCCGCCTCCCCGGCATCGGAGGAGACGACCCCGCTGTCGGACGAGGCCGAGAGGAATGCCGACGACGTGCGCGCCGCTCTCGCTTCTTGGCTTCACGTCAAGGTGCTGACGCCGCAGCGCGGGCTGAAGAAGCAGATGGTGGGCATGGCCACCGATAACGCGCGAGTGGCGCTGGAAGAGAAGTTCCGTCTGATCGAACGCGACGAGTCCCGAACGGTCAAGGCAGTCGAAAATTTGGGCGAATCGATCGGGCTCGGAACGATTCGGCGAATCGAAGCGTTCGATAACTCGAACATTCAGGGGACGAATCCGGTTTCCGCCATGGTCGTCTTTGTCGACGGCAAGCCGGACCGCAAGGAATACCGCAAATACAAAATCCGTACCGTAGAGGGTCCGGACGATTACGAAACGATGCGGGAAGTCGTGCGGCGCCGCTATGAGCGCGTACTGAAAGAAAACCTGCCGATGCCCGATCTGGTCATCGTCGACGGCGGCCGCGGCCAAATGTCGGCGGCGATCGACGTGCTCGAGAACGAGCTTGGACTTTATATTCCCGTAGGCGGACTGGTCAAAGACGCTAAGCACAAGACGGCCCAGCTCATGATCGGAGACCCGCCGGAGCCGGTTCACCTGCCTCGCGACAGCCAGGAGTTTTACTTGCTGCAGCGCATCCAGGAGGAGGTTCACCGCTTTGCGATCACCTTCCACCGGGAAACGCGGGCCAAAAGCATGGTCCAATCCAAGCTGGACGATATTCCGGGCATCGGCGAGAAGCGCCGCAAGCAGCTGATGAAGCATTTCGGCTCGCTCAAAAAAATAAAAGAGGCCGAAATCGGAGATTTCAAGCCTCTCGGTATAGGGGAAAAGCTGGCGCAAACGATCCTTACGTCGCTGCGGGGGGAAGAATCTCAGGCCGAGGCCGTTTCGGCTTCAGACGGGCATGAAGAAGCATAATCGCGTATCCGACAATGGCCGGCAGCGCGGCGTAGAATAAGCCGACAAACACGGAGGCCGCCGTATTTTCGCTCGCGATGTACGAGAAGGCCATCAGGATGCTGTCCATCGCCACATGCGCATAAATAGCCGTATAAAGTCCGTATTTCAAGAAAACATAGCCGAAAATAAAGCCAAGCAAGGTCACTTCGATCAATCTTGTGTAGCTCGGGTAGATCGTATAGCCGGTATGCCCCAGCGCCCAAAATACGTTCGGAATGAGAACGGCCAGGAACGTGTTGCGCAGCAGCTTTTTGAAAATGATAATGCCGAACAAGCGGAACAAGATTTCCTCGGAAATGCCGGCAAGCCAGGCCAGTGTCGGAAACAATCCCGGCCACAGCATATTGAGCGGAGATTGCATCGGATCGTTCACGCCGAATGCGTGAAAGCCTTTCTCGGCTGCGAAGAAAACCACCTGCTGAACGCCCATAATGAACAAGCAGATCAAGTAACCGCGGCCCATCGCGTACAAAATATGCTGACCGAAATCCGGTTCGCGCCAGCGCGGCCAAAGATGACGGTCGCGGTGCCGCCAGAGGGCGTCTCCCGCCAGCAGCGACATGTACAGGGAAGCGGCCGACAGCAGCACGAAGAGCAGCGATACGACAAGCAGGATAACCAGCATCATGGAATCCTGTTCGGCAGACTCGGTCTGCAGGGCGGGAATCATATTAAACGTTTGAACGACATAGCAGGCCGTATACACGAGCGTCATGACGATGCCGCGGGTGAACGAAATATGCCGGGCGTACATGATCATGTAAACAAGGGCGACAATGCCCATAATAATCGTAAAAGCGACATGCGCCAGGGTCATCCAGCTGGCGCTTTTTTTCTGCTTATCCAGCCAGCTCATATAGTCCGACGGAACCGAAAAGGCCGGCTTGAATGAGACCGTTTCGCCGTTTTGAACCTTGACTTGCAGCAGAAGCTTCGATTCGCCGATAGTCTTCCCGGTGCTTTCGAACGTATAAAACGTCGAATCCGGCTCTTCGCCTCGTCCTGTTTTATTATCCGGATTATAAACGAATTCCTCGGCTTTGTAGCCCATTTCGATAACGGCCGCCGCTGCGATCTTGGCACCGTCTGTCGCAGGCGGAGCTTTGCGCCCCGACGTCGTCTTCTGCCAGCCGGCGATCTCAGGCGTGTCCATTCCGACAAACACCGTGTAAGTCGTGCCGGACGTTCGCGTTTTCACCTGAACCTGCCAAAAGTCGAGCGGAAAGCGCTGATCGTATTTACTCTCGTACTCGTCATAGAGCCCCGATTTTTGCAAATAGCCGCTGAGCTCCTGATCGGACTGGTAGACGACGGTCGTCCCGTTCGGCGTTATCCCGGGAAACTTCGTCCGGACGAACTGCGACGCGGCATCGGCCGCAGCGGTTTTCGTAACGGCATGGAGCGAATAATCCTCCTCGACGGATGAAGGGCTGGCAAGCATGTTGTAGGCCATGATCGATACGTAGAGCACGATGCCGATCGCGGCGAGCAGAAGAAGGCGGCGGTTCAATTTATGAGGTACCATGGTTCACGCTCCTTAAAGACGGCTAAATGCGTAAGGCTTGCTGTCGGTGGATATGGAAAAAACGGGAAAGAAGGGTCGTCCTGCTTAAGCAAGACGGCTTCGAACGCGATGCTTCAAGTTGGGTTGTATCCAAGGTACCATATCGTGTAAGTCATTTCCAGCGTAAGCGTCCTGCTGCGATACGGCTTCCGGTGCGTAGAGATGGACATAAATAGAGCAAACGACGGAAAATGGATGAAAACGCAAGCGCGCACTACTCCTTCATGAAAAAAGACGATCAATTTTCAAAGAAATCCTCCGTTTTCCTCCAAATCCGCCTTTGTACATATACGGAAAGCAGGATATAATCGGAGTCGTTGAATTGAATAGCGTAACAAGCCGAATTTCTGAACGAAAACGGGGGAACCATGTAAGAAGGAGCCGGATGCGAATTATTGCCGCGTATCGGGCTTGGGGTGAATTTCGCCTTCATGGCGAATAGGGTGACTGCTGCACCCGAATCCGACAGCTAACCTCGTAGGCTTCGCAACAGGATACCATTAACCGTCAAAGGGCATTGGTTTTCCGATGCCTTTTTTTGTTGTTTAAAAATCATATGGCGGATTGTCCGAAGCAGAACAAGATTATTGCGGAGGAGAAAGAAAGGACGGTAGGGCATGAAAAAAACGTTTCGCCCGCTTCAGCTAACGCCCCCGCAAATATTGGTGCTCGGTTTCGCCGCAATTATACTGATCGGCGCGTTTCTCTTGACGCTGCCCTTTGCATCGACAAGCGGCGTTTCGCTGCCGTTTATCGACGCTTTGTTCACGGCAACCTCCGCAACATGCGTAACCGGTCTGGTCGTCGTGGATACCGGGAGCGATTACACCATTTTCGGGCAGATCGTCATCATTACTCTGATTCAAATAGGCGGTCTCGGCTTCATGACGATGGCCACGCTGTTCGCCTTCATGCTGAAAAAGCGGATTTCGCTGAAAGAACGGCTCATTTTGCAGGAGGCGCTTAATCAAGGGAGTATGGAGGGGATCGTCCGGCTGATCCGCAAGGTTATCCGGTACGCGCTTACCATAGAGGGCATTGCAGCCGTGTTTTTCGCGATTCGTTGGTCCGGCGACATGCCGCCCGGAAAAGCCTTGTATTTCGGGGTCTGGCATGCGATCTCGTTCTTCAACAACGCCGGCTTCGACTTGTTCGGGGGCCATACGGGGACGAAGTTTACTAGCTTGACGACCTACGTAGACGACCCGATCGTGAATATCGTGTCCATGCTGCTGATCATTCTCGGCGGCCTCGGCTTTATCGTCATCTCCGACGTACTCGATTTGAAGCGTACGCGGAAGCTTACGCTGCATTCGAAGGTGGTATTGACGACAACGAGCCTGCTAATCGTCATTGGCGCAATCGTCATCTTCCTGTTTGAGAACTCCAATCCGCTTACGCTTCAGCCTCTGAGCGGCTGGGGTAAGTTCTGGGGCTCGATGTTCCAGTCGGTTACGCCTCGAACGGCGGGGGCGAACACGATCGACATTGGAGCCATGCGCCAGGCGTCGCAATTTTTCATGATCATCCTGATGTTTATCGGCGCTTCGCCGGGGTCGACGGGCGGCGGGATCAAGACGACGACGTTCACGATTCTGATCGGAGCGATGATCGCCATGATTCGCGGCAAGGAAGATATCGTCCTGTTCCGCAACCGCTTGGCGAAGGATCGTATCTTCAAGGCGATTACGCTGACGCTTATCGCGCTCTTCCTCGTCATCTTCGTGGCGATGGTGCTGTCGACGACGGAGGATCACCATTTCTTGATGATTTTGTTCGAGGTCACCTCGGCTTTCGGAACGGTCGGATTGACGATGGGACTGACTACGCAGCTGACTATTGTCGGCAAAATCATGATCGCCCTCATGATGTTTATCGGCCGATTGGGGCCGTTGACGCTAGCTTACGCCTTGGGGCCGAAACCAGAAAAAGAGTTGTACCGGTACCCGGAAGGCAAAATAACGATCGGATAAGGAGCAGGGGAAATGAAAGGAAGTCAATACGCTGTCATCGGTTTAGGCCGGTTCGGCTCCAGCTTGGCCAAAGAATTAATCGAATTGGGCTTTGAGGTGCTCGGAATCGATCAGGACGAGGAAATCGTCGACGAGATGAGCAATGTTCTGACGCATACGGTCGTGGCCGATGCGACGGACGAGGAAGTGCTGAAATCGCTCGGCATCCGCAACTTCGATTGCGCGGTCGTGGCGATCGGCGACGACATACAGGCGAGCATCATGGCAGCCATTTTGCTCAAGGATCTCGGGGTCAAAAAAGTTGTGGCGAAGGCGCTCTCGGAGCTGCACGGCAAAGTCCTGAACAAGATTGGCGTCGACCGTATCATCTATCCCGAGCGCGATATGGGCATTCGGGTGGCGCATCAGCTCGTTTCGCCGAATTTGCTGGACTATATCGAGCTTTCCAAGGAATACACGATAGCCGAGCTTTCGGTGACGCGGCGCATTTCCGGGATGACGCTGAGGCAGCTCGACACGCGCAAGAAATACGGCTGCAGCGTCGTGGCGATCAACAAGCGGGGCGGCATCGTGATCGCGCCGACGGCGGAAGAAGTCGTAGACGAGCGCGATATTATGGTCGTCATCGGCACGAATGAGCAGATCGAGGATTTTCAGCAGTCGGTATCGAGCTGACGAAGGGGATGAAGCGCTGTGGATAGCGATAGCACCGTTCTGATTCACCATGTCCTGTACCTGCTCATATTCGTATGCGTGCTCGGCATGATTGCCGGAAAAATAGCGAGCCGGCTCCGATTGCCGGATGTCGCTCTTTTTTTATTCGCGGGGATGCTTGTAGGCCAAGGGCTGCATCTTATTAACGAAACGAGCACGTCCTTAACGAATCAGCTTATTTTGACGGCAGGCTCGGCGCTTATCCTGTTCGACGGCGGGCGCAATATCAAGCTGAGCGGTCTGCGCAAGGTGTGGCTGACGGTTTCGCTGCTCAGCGTTCCGGGCGTGCTCGTTACTTGCGCGGCGGTTGCTGCGGTTTCCCATCTGCTGCTCGGGCTTCCGTGGACGTATGCTTTCCTTCTCGGCGCAATTATTTCATCCACCGATCCGGCTACGCTCATTCCCGTGTTCAAGCAGGTGAAAATACGCGAGAAGGTGCGGGAGACCGTCGAAAGCGAATCGGCCTTCAACGACGCGACGGGTGCGATATTAACCGCTTCGGTGCTCGCCATCGTACTCGGCACGAAGGAAATTACGCTTGTTTCCGGCATCCTTGATTTCGTCAAGTCGGCGGTTGGCGGTATCGCGGTCGGCTGCTTGCTCGGCTTCGCCGCATCGTATCTGGTGGCTCATGCCAATCTGGGGGTGCTGCGCGATTATACGACGATCGGGATGGTTGTAACGGCGCTAGGGGCTTACCTGCTCGGCGACATCCTGCATGTGAGCGGCTTTATGGCGACGTTTGCCGCAGGACTGATCTGGGGCAATGCGGGCATGTTCAAGCTTAGTATGGCGGACAAGCAGCACGAAATGGAGCATTTTTCCGAAAATGTGACGGTCATCATGCGAATGCTCATTTTCATTCTGCTGGGCAGCCAAGTCAATTTTACGGTCATAGGGCAGTATTTGTGGCCGAGTCTCGGCATTATCGCGGTGTTTATGTTTGTTGCCAGGCCGCTTGCCGTTCTGGTTTGTACGCTGCCTGACCGAAGAGCGAAATGGACGTGGAAGGAAATCGTCTTCATGTTCTGGGTGCGGGAAACCGGCGTCATTCCAGCCGCGTTATCGGGCATGATTGCGGGAACGGGAATTGCGCATGCCGACGTTATCTCGTCCGTCACGTTCATGGCGGTCTTGCTGACTATACTTGTCCAGGCGAGCACGACGGCTTTCGTCGCCCGCAAGCTGGGACTGGAAGTCCGCAACGATGCTTCAGCGCTCACATCCAACGGAACGGAAGGAAGATAGAAGCGATTGATCTCTTCCTATAAAAATGGTTATCGAAAAAAGGCTGCCGGCTACTAGCTTGGCGGCCTTCAATCGTTCGTGCGTTTAACGGGGGAAGAAGGCCGGTCCAATGGCGGCCGCTCTAATAAAATGACTAGAAACGGCAGCTTGCCGATTGAATATTTGCCGGTATAGTGATATGCTGGTTGTATAATTATGAAACTTAATTTCATCTAATGAAACTTGAGGGGGCGATGGCCATGACATTCGAGTTTGCGGGGATTGACCATGTGCAGCTGGCTGCTCCGGAAGGCTGCGAGCAAGCAGCGAGAGCGTTTTATGCGGACTTGCTGGGCTGGAGGGAAATCCCGAAGCCGGAGAGCCTGAGAAATCGCGGGGGCGTCTGGTTTCAATGCGGCATTCATCAGGTGCATATCGGCGTACAGCCGGATTTCCGTCCGGCGGTGAAAGCCCATCCTGCTTTTCATGTTCGCCATATCGACGTTCTACAGGCGTATTTGACTTCGAAGATGCTCAAGGTGAGCGACGACGATGCGCGGGCGGATGAAGGCGTGAAACGCTTTTACCTGAATGATCCGTTCGGCAATCGTTTGGAGTTTCTGGAATGGATTTCGTAAGGCGAAACTATAACCGACTGGGAGCGTGATTCGCGCATGGACAGCAAGGAACGATTTTCAAACCGGGTCGATACGTATGTGAAGTACCGCCCGAGCTATCCGAAAGAAGCGATCGATCATTTGTACGGTGCGGTCGGGTTTAGCTCGAATAGCGAGATAGCGGATATCGGCGCAGGAACGGGGATTTTTTCGAAGCTGCTGCTGGAACGGGGGAGCCGCGTGACGGCGGTCGAGCCGAATGAGGCGATGCGGGAAGCGGGCGTGCAGGCTTTGGGTGGAGAGCCGAATTACCGCTCGGTTTCCGGGTCCGCGGAGGCGACGGGACTGCCGGATCGTTCTGTAGACGGGATCGTCTGCGCCCAGGCATTCCACTGGTTTGACCGCGATGCGGCGCAATCGGAGTTCCGCCGGATTTTGAAGGAGGGCGGGCAGACGGCGCTCATCTGGAATTCCCGGCTTACGCAAGGCACACCGTTTCTGGAAGAATACGAGCAGCTTCTCCATACGTTCGGCACCGACTACGCTAAAGTGAATCATACGAACATTACGCAGGAGATGCTCGTCTCGTTTTTTAAGGAAGGCAGGCTGCAGGAAGTACGTTTCAACTACGGACAGCTGTTCGACTTTGACGGGCTGAGCGGAAGGCTGCGTTCGTCTTCCTACACGCCCGCGCCGGGCCACCCGAGCTATGAACCGATGATGGCGGAGTTGCGGAAGCTGTTCGACCGTAATCAACAGAACGGCCAAGTTTCTTTCGATTATGTGACCCAGGTGTTCTGGGGCGAGGTATAACCTGCCTTTCACGATCGCCGGTATAGATAATTGCTCTGCCTTCGGTACACGGATGGGACGGATTAACGACCCAATCCGTTCCTTCTCGTCCGATTCTCTCCTCTTCAGCGAACAAGTCGCCTCTAACAGACGAAAAAAACTACCCCAGGCTGACGTCGGTTTCTACTGACGTCAGCTTGTTTTGTTTTAACTGAACTTTCTATGAAGTCCATTCATGGAGCCATCTTTTTCCGGCCGATACTCGGATTACTTTGGAATTGCTTCTATTTTGCAACGTTTAAGAAACGCTTCCTTGAAGACGCATCAGCAATTGATAATTTTCTTCCCGGAGCTGATCTTGTCCCAGCAATAGCTTGGCGTATCGGAGTGCTTCGTCATATTGACGGGTCAGCTCCAATTTGGATACGAGACGTTCCAAGGCGGATTGATACATTTGAGCAAGTCTATCCCGCTCCGGCTCGATCCAATCCTCGTAGCAGCTGGGCAATAATGGACCGCCGTATAAGGAAACGGCCTGTTTTATCTCATGGATGGACGAACTTTGCGCGGCTTGTTCAAATTTCGTGACATCCAGAACGGAGGGGAAGGAATGATTTCAACCTATCGTCAAGCTGTCTGACGTCAAGCAACGATCCAAATCTGGCAAAGATTGCTTCAAAAGAAGAAACAGCTTGCGTAAATTTGTCAATGAAACAACAGAAAGCCTGTTGAGTTCTCAACAGGCTAATAGGTTAGCGAATGATTGTGTTTGATGCTGTACCTCATCGGTAATGACAAAGGGCTGGATTTCTATATAAGTTAACGCAAAACAAGATGTTTGAAGCGGCAAGGCAATCCCTTTCGGAATGCAATGGACTCCCAACTCATTGGTTCAACTTATATAGTGAGGGACGTCAGCCATCCTCTCATCCCTGGATCGCTAGCGCGCTTATCTTGCCGCGGAAGCCTCTCTGAATCCGCACGTTTTATGAGTAGCATCGCAAAAAGGCTGTGTCTTGGATTGGCCGCAGCGGCAAACCGCTATCGTCTGGCCCGTTTGAAAAGCGGCTCCGTTACCGTCTACCAGATCGAAATCACCTTGAATCACATAAGGGCCTTCATCGTATTTTGTGATTTTTACTTTAGTCATGATTTAAGTCACCTCCTTTACGGGATATCCCCCAGACTTGCTTGAGTGAATTAGGGCTAGTCGCCATTACGTGCAAACTGACGATCAGCAGCAGCAGGTCGAACTCGTAGCCGGTTGCCGTATTCGAGATGAAACCGATAGCGAGCTTCACCTTAACGAGGGCGATTAGAAGAATAAGACTAAATACGGCGGCCAAATAACGAGTACCGACTCCAATAATCATGATGATGCCTCCAAGAAGTTCAATCCACGGAAGGACATGAGCGAATAAGGTTGCAAGCGGAAATCCCTGACCGTGCAGCCATTCCGATAAATGGGAGTACCCCCATACCAATTTGAATTTCCCGTGCATGATAAAAATGACTCCAACCAATAAGCGCAGAACGGTGTTGGTGTAAAAGCTCGTTTGGCACATGGCAACCATCATACTCCTTTTCCTAATTTGTTTCGAAATCAACAGTTGACTACACAACTAAAATTAGCACGATTAAGTTGCGCAGTCAACAATTATTTTGTTGATTATGCAACAAAAATGTTCTATATTGATTTTAACCGAATGGAGGATGGACGATGATAAGGGTGACGGAAAAGCAGCTTGCCGCTTGGCGCTTGTTTATTAAGACCCATGCCAAAATAATAGAAAGCATCGAGCTGGATTTGGCCGAACAGAAGAAAGTTCCGCTAACCACTTACGATGTTCTGATCGCTTTGTTTGAGGCGCCGGACCATAGGCTTCGCTTCGGGGAATTGAATCGGAAGGTAGTCTTGAGCAAAAGCGGCTTAACACGTCTGATCGACCGGCTGGAACGAGATGGACTGATTCAAAGGGAAAAAAGCGAAGAGGACCGGCGGGGAGCATACGCTGTTCTTACGCATGAAGGGGAAATGCAATTGCGTAAAGCGTGGCCCGTTTATGCTAGGGGGATCAAGCAGTATTTTGCCGATCCCTTGTCCGACGACGAAGTTGAATCTCTTATACGTACGTTCGAAGCGTTACAATCTAGGCAGCACAAAGAGGAAAAACAATCATGAGCAGAAGCAAGCGCTCCGACAACTCATTCCTGTATATACGTCTAAATAGGGTGCCATTCAGGATCAGGTAGCGGATTTTCCCAGCTCGGCATGCGCCCGGCGGTAATCGAGCGGATGCGTTCTGCTGATTGTTTTGAAGACGCGCCCGAAATGCCCTATGTTTTCGTAACCGACCTGCTCGGCTATGCGCGTCACCTTCCAGCTCGTCTCCCTAAGCAGCCGCTGCGCTTCCTTGATCCGTATACTGTTCACGTACTCGACGAACGAAAAGCCGGTTACCCGCTTGAATGTCCGGCTCAAATACGAAGGGCTGACGAAATGCGCCTTGGCGACGCTTTCCAGAGACAGCGGCTCGCCGAACGCCGTATTGAGGTAAGCCACGATCTCGGTTATTTTGCGGTGCGCCGGGCTTTCGTGCTCGAACCCGCCGGAGCCGCTATCGTCGCGTTGCATGAGCCGCGCGCACCGGACGAGGAGCCGCGAAAGCTGGGCTTGAAGCGCGATGCCGCTGCCCTGCTGGCCGGCTTTAGCCTCAAGCAGCATATCGTACAACACCGTTTCCACCCAAGCCCGTTCTTCAGGGGGGAGCGAGAGACGGCGCAGCTTGGCTTGAAACGGCCCGGACAGCATAGCATGAGCCGAGCAATCGAGAAATCGGTCGTCGAAATTGATCAAGATTCGTTCATGGCCGGGGAGACCCGCGTCGCCCGTTTTGTGCAGCTCGTATTTGTCGATGAAGACGATGTCGCCCTTGCCGATGCGGTAGGAGCAATCTTTAATGAAATAGAACCGCTCGCCCTCCAGTAAATAGTAAATTTCATATTGGTCGTGAAAATGATTGGTCGCCATCGTGTAATGGGCCGTCCGTTTGAAATGGTGAATGAAAAAAGGCTCCTTCACCGCGCTCCCTCCCCGCTTCTCGTTTCCGCTGCTTTCACTGTACCACGAATCCGATCCAAGATGAGCAAGAAATGTGCAGAAATTACCCATCCAGGCAATAAAACGGCAGATTCCTACGATATATTGCGGTAAAATGAAAGCGCATCAATAACGGAATGCCGGCACAGACCGAACCCCGCCGGGCGTTCCGCCCTTTCATCCACGATAGTCAAAAAGGAGCATAAGCACATGAAGCGAAAAAGGTATGCGCTCGTTGGAACGGGCGGCCGTGCCGAGTTCTTTTACGGCGCGCTGGCAAGCGGATTTCGGGAGCACAGCGAGCTGGTCGCGTTCTGCGACATCAATGCAACCCGGCTGGACTATGCGAATCGGCTGCTGCAGGAGAAATACGATCATCCGCCCGTACCCGTCTATAAGGCGGATCAATTCGATGCGATGATCGAGCGGGAAAAGCCGGATACGGTTATCGTCACCTCCATCGACCGTACGCATCATACGTACATTATCAGGGCGATGGAGCTTGGCTGCGACGTCATCAGCGAGAAGCCGATGACCGTCGACGAGGAGAAATGCAATCGGATCGTCGATGCCGTCAATCGTACCGGACGCAAGCTGCGGGTCACGTTCAATTACCGTTACGCCCCTCATAATACGAAAGTGCGCGAGCTGATTATGGACGGCGTCATCGGGGACGTGAACTCGGTGCATTTCGAGTGGCTGCTGGATACGCTGCACGGAGCCGATTACTTCCGCCGGTGGCACCGCGACAAGCGCAACAGCGGAGGGTTGCTCGTCCACAAGTCGACCCATCATTTCGATCTCGTCAACTTTTGGCTGGGAACGAAGCCGGAAACGGTGTTCGGGATGGGCGGTCTCATGTTCTATGGCAGGGAAAATGCGGAGCGCCGGGGCGTGACGAGCTTTTATCAGCGTGCCCACGGAAGCGAGGCGGCGCAGGACGATCCGTTCGCGCTTCATATGGAGTCGAACGCGCATCTGAAGGCGCTGTACTTGGACGCGGAGAAGGATGATGGCTACCAGCGCGATCAAAGCGTGTTCGGCGACGGCATCAGCATCGAGGATACGCTTGGGGTCATGGTGCGTTATGAGAGCAAAGCGGTTCTGACTTACTCGCTCAACGCCTACATGCCTTGGGAAGGCTTTAACGTCGTCTTCAACGGCACCAAGGGGAGAATCGAGCTGAAGGTGGTGGAGCGGGCGTATGTCAACTCCGGCGGCAAGAAGGAAGACGAAGGAGCGACCTCATCCAAACAGCTGACCGTGTATCCGATGTTCGGGCGCGCCTACGACGTGCCGATTGAGGAGCGTGCTGGCGGTCACGGGGGAGGAGACCCGATTTTGCTGAACGATCTGTTCGGCGTACCGGAGCCGGACCGGTTCAATCGCGCGGCATCGCATGTCGACGGCGCCGTATCGATCTTGACCGGAATTGCCGGAAACGTTTCGCTTCGTGCCGGCAGACCCGTAAGGATCGATGAGCTGGTTAAGCTGTAGCCGGATACCCTTCCGCAGAAAAGATTCAGGGATCGATATTCACGAATGCGAACACGTGTAATATAATCGGGCTATTGCTACATTCGTGAAACGGGAAGGACATCGATTCCATGAAAGTAACCATTAAAGATATCGCGAAGGCCGCCGGCGTCAGCCATCCCACCGTATCGAAGGCGCTTAACGGCGCGCCTGGGGTAAGTGAGGAAATCCGCAAAAAAATCGAGAAGATCGCCAAGCAAATGAATTACGTGCCGAACTTGGCCGCCAAACGGCTGGCCGACCGCAGGACGAATTCGATCGGCCTCATCTGGCCGAGGCTGGAAGGACTTTTCTTTTACCATCTAGGGCTGCGCCTCCAGAAGGAAGCCGCCGGGCTGGGGCTGGACGTCATTCTGTCGCTGGACGATCCGCCGCGCGCGCTGCGGGCGTTCCATAAGCATTTTGTCGATCAGATCGTGTTCTGGTGTGCTCCGAACTGGACGCCTTCCCTCGAATTTATGAGGCAGAAGGAGCTGTTTCACGGACAAATGCTGCTGATGGGCGGAGGACGATTGGAAGGGACGCACCGAATCGGCATCGACCGGAAAGGTGCGATTTACGAGGCGGTTCGCCACTTGGCGGATTACGGGCACCGTAAAATCACCTTCATCGGCGACTCCTCCGAGAAGCTGGCCGGCTTCACTCAAGGCGTGCTGGAGCAGAAGCTGGAGTACCATAGCGATTACCGGATAGAAACGAAAGAGGGAGAGCCGTTTCCGGAGACGAGGGTGGCGGAGCTGCTGGCCAAAAAGGACCGGCCTACGGCGTTTATCGTCGACAGCCAGACGTACGCTTTTGCGCTAATCAAGCTGTTCAAGGAACGCAACATTCGAATACCGGACGACTATTCGCTTATCGTGTACGACGATATACCGGAAATGGAAGGGATGGATATCCCGCTTACGACGGTAGGGCCTTCGGTCAGGCAGCTTGCGGCGGAGGCGCTCGCGATCGTCTCGGGAACGGGAGGATGGAGCGGCAGCCTATTGGCGGACTTGGAAGTCGGCTGCGAGCTGAACGTTCGAAGATCGACCAGGAGGATCGAAACGGTATAAAAGCCGTCGTTCGTTACGAACGCATGTAATAAGGTGTAGCGGTAATTCATTTTGAAATGGATTTATTCAAACAGTAGTGGTCGATTGATCCGTTTACGAACACGTGTAATTCATTTGCTGCTGAAGATGAAAAGGGAGGCCATAACCATGAAAACGTTGAAGACTGCGGGCATGCCAATCTTGATAGCGCTTTCGGTTGCCGCTTGCGCATCGGGCAATACAGACAAATCGCCGGCTGCAAGCGGAAGCGCGAGTCCGCAAGGCTCGCCGAGTTCCCAAGCGACGCAAGCGCCGCCGAAGGAAGTGACACTCAAAATCGGACTGCCCGGAAGCTACGATATTACGAGCAAGAAAATCATCGACGGCTTTCAGGCTAAATTCCCGCATATCAAGCTGGAAATCGACGAAGCGCCATGGGGCGATTTCACGAAGAAGATCGTAACCCGGATCGCGGGGAACAACCCGCCGGACATATGGCTGCAGGAGAACGCCGTCATTCTCGGCTACGGCCAGCGCGGCGTAGCCGAGAACCTGGAACCGTACATCAAGCGCGATCTGAAAACCGACGACTACGTGAGCGCGCTCCTGTCGGCCAAGACGCCCGAAGGCAAAATATACGGTATTCCGCACGGCATTAACGCAGGGGCGCTCGCCTTCAACAAGAAGATATTCCAGAACAACAACATCCCGTTCCCGACCGACAGCTGGACGTTTCAGGATCTGATCGACACCGCCAAGAAGCTGACTAAAGATACGGACGGCGACGGGAAAACGGATATTTACGGCTTCCAAGCCGGCAATAACATTACGCTGGGCTGGCTGCCGTGGATGAAGGCTTACGGCGGCTCAGCGCTCGATTCCTCGCTGGCGAAGGCCATGTTTACCGATCCCAAATCGGTTCAAGGCTTGACCGGCTGGGCCGACACGATCAATAAGCTCAAGATTAGCCCGACCCGCGAAATGGCGGCGACCGGCAAGCTGTTCGAGAACGGCAAAGCGGCGATGCTGTTCTTCCAATACTCGAGCCAGGTGGCGCTTAATAAGAACAAGCCGGATCTTGACTGGGACACGGTCAAAATGCCGATCGGCATGAACGGCAAACGCTTCGTGCCGATGGTCGTCAACCAGTGGGTCGTCTATTCCAAGGCGAAGCCGGAAGTGAAGGAAGCCGCCTGGACGTTCCTCAAATATTACTTGAGCGACGAAGCCCAGACGTTCCTATCGGAAAGCGGCGCCAGTATGCCGGTCAAGAAAACCGCGCTTGAGGCGCTGGACAAAATGACGACCAAGCCGCTCAACAAGAAGGCGTATACGAAAGGAATCGAGGAAGCGGGCTCGACGCTTGACGAGAATCCGTCCTGGAACGAATGGCGGGCTGCGGCCAATCCGATCCTCGACGATATTATGGACGGCAAGCGGACGCCGGAGGACGGCGCCAAAGAAATTCAGCAGAAGGTGCAAGCGATTTTGGACGAAAACAAATAACGATCCGGCATACAAGCACGCCGTACAACAACGCCGGACCTCCGGGCATCGACGATGTCCGGAAGTCCGGCGGAACCGACATTGCCGGCCGGTTCCGTACCGGTGAACGAAACGAGGGGTTTCGATGCGCAAGCAAGGCTGGTGGGGTTTTTGCTTCACGCTGCCGTTTGTTCTGCAGTTGCTCGTGTTTTTCTTATTCCCGTTCGTGTTCTCGTTCTATTTGACGTTCACGAAATGGGATTTGTTCAATGCCCCGGACTGGGTCGGCTTCCGCAACTGGACGCTAATCGCCAAGAACAAGGCGTTCTGGATGTCTCTGCGCAACGTCGGCTATTTTTCGCTGCTGTTCGTGCCGCTGCAAACGGGCGTCGCGCTCGTTCTCGCTTATTTGCTGAACTTGCAGATCAAGGGGAAATCGCTGTTCCGGATGGTCTATTTCCTTCCCGTCATAACGCCTTGGGTTGCCGGAGGCATGATCTGGCTGTGGATTTACCACTATGAATACGGCATTCTCAACTGGATTTTGGAAAGCTTCGACGTCAGCCGGATCGACTGGGTGCGCAGCGGCAAATGGTGGCTCGTCATCGGCTCAATCGCGCTGGTGAACGTATGGAAGGGCGCAGGCTACTCGATGGTGCTCATTTTGGCGGGGATGCAAAACATTTCCAAAGAGATGATTGAGGCGGCGCGGATGGACGGGGCTTCGGGATGGACGCTGTTTGCCAAAATTACCGTTCCGATCGTATCGCCGATGGTGTACATGGTCATGATTTTGTCGACGATCTCGTCTTTTCACGCGTTCGACGTGTTCCTGGTCATGCTCGGGGACATTACGGCGGTGGCCGACCGCAATATGGTGCCGAACATTCTGATCTACCGGGATGCGTTCATGAACTTCAAAATGGGCAGCGCGTCCGCGATGGCATGGGGCTTGTTCCTGATCATTCTCGCGATTACGCTCATGCAGAAGAAGCTGGAGAAGAGGTGGGTCCACTATGAATAAAACGTCATCGTCGCTGCAGTGGGCCGCTTACGCCATTCTGGGCGCGGGAGCCTTATTGATGCTCGTGCCGTTCTTTTGGATGGTATCCACCTCGCTGATGGCATCCGGAACCGAGCTGTCGCTGCCGCCGAAGCTGCTGCCCGATCCTTTCGAATGGGGCAACTACAAGAAGGTGTGGGTGGAGGTCAACTTCCTGCGGTATACGCTGAACAGCGTGTTCGTAACCGTGTTGGAGCTGCTCGGCATGGTTGCGTCGTGCGCGCTCGTCGCATACGGGCTGGCGTTTTTCGAATTCCGGAGTCGCAACCTGATTTTTCTTGCCATGCTGGGCACGATGATGCTGCCTTCGCAAATTACGATGATCCCGACTTATTTCATTTGGAAATCGGTCGGCGCTCTCGATACGTATTACCCGCTTATTTTGCGCAGCTTTCTGGGCGGAGCGTTCGGTATCTTCCTGCTGCATCAGTTTTTCAAAACGCTTCCGCGCGAGCTGTACGATGCCGCTTGGGTGGACGGGGCGAATCCGTGGAAAATTTTTCGGATGATTTATTTGCCGCTGTCCAAGCCTGCTTTGTCGGCGCTTGCCGTCTTCACGTTCATCAGCGCATGGAACAACACGCTGGAGCCGCTCATTTATTTGCAGAATAAAGATTTGTATACGCTGCCGCTCGGACTGCTGTTTCTGAAGAACGAAGTCGAGAACCGGATGACGCTCGTTATGGCGGGGGCGGTTATTACGATTTTGCCTGTGTTGGTCGTCTTTCTGTTCGCGCAAAAATATTTCGTCCAAGGCATCGCCTCGACGGGACTGAAAGGGTGAGAACGATGATTCGAGCCGTACTGATCGGCGCGGGGATAAGAGGGGCGCGGGCGTACGCGCCTTATGCCTTGACGCATCCGCATGAGCTGGGGTTCGCCGCCGTCGCCGAGCCGGACGAACGGAAGCGGCTTCATTTTGCGGAACGGCACGGCATTGCCGACAGCGGGCGTTTCGCCTCCTGGGAGACGCTGCTGAGCGGACCTAAGCTGGGCGACCTTGCGCTCATATGCACGCAGGATAACGAACATTTCGAGCCTGCCATGCGGGCGCTCCGCCAAGGGTACCACGTCATGCTGGAGAAGCCGATGTCGCCCGATCCGGTCCAGACGATGGCGCTGGCGGAGGAGGCGAGACGGCTCGGCAAAGAGCTGTTCGTCTGTCATGTGCTGCGCTATACGCCGTATTTTCAGACGCTTAAGCAGCTTGTGGACGACAACCGGATCGGACGGCTGATGTCGGTCCAGTGGAACGAGAACGTCGGCTACTGGCATCAGGCGCACAGCTATGTACGTGGGAATTGGCGGAATGCCGGTCTTTCCAGCCCGATGCTGCTGGCCAAAAGCTGCCACGATCTCGATCTGATCGGATGGCTGCTGGAGGAGGAGTGCACGCATGTTTCCTCCTTCGGCGATCTGTCCTATTTCAAGGAGGAACGGGCGCCGGCCGGTTCGACCGCCCGCTGTACGGACGGTTGCGCCGTGGAGGCGGAATGCTCTTACTCCGCGCTGAAATGGTATTACAACGAGAAGGACGAGTGGCCGCACAACGTGCCGAGCCTCGAGCCGAAGCTGGAGCAGCGGTGGAAGGCCATTACGGAGGGCCCTTACGGGAGATGCGTGTTCCGCTGCGATAATGACGTCGTCGATCATCAGATTGTGAACATGCGGTTCCGCAGCGGCGCAACGGCGGCCTTCACGATGACGGGCTTCACGAAGGACAGCTCGCGGACGTTTAAACTGATGGGCACCGAAGGCGAAATACGAGGGCATTTGGAGAAAAACGAGATCGAGCTTGCGTTATTCACGGGGCAGCGGGAGCTCATCGTACCGCCCAAGCTGGAAGGCGGACACAGCGGAGGGGATTACGGCATGGTGCGCGACGTCGTGAAGCGGATCCGGCAGGGGGAAGAAACGTTTGGACGCACTCACGGCATCGTTTCGGCGCTCAGCCATATGCTCGTTTTTGCGGCGGAGCAGTCCCGAGCGAGCGGTCAAACCGTGGCGTTCGGCGAATATATCCGTAGCGTTCGGGAGCAGGTCTCCGGCATGGAGCCTGTAAATGAGGTTTCTTAGGAGGAGAGGTAATGGATACGACCAGTCTGCTGTCCGTCTTTCCGAATATGCCGGATGTGTGGGGCGAAGGGCTGTTATTCGCTTTTTCGGGACTTGACGGGCAAACGGTTACGGAATCGCAGTTCGTAGCGACGGCCGCTAAGGAGCGGTTCGGCTTGCTGTTTCACACGCCGTCGCGCAGGGTGCTGCGGCTGCGGGCTGCGAAGGAAGAACGGGTGCGGATCGCAACGGGCGACGTGCTGCTGGCCGAAACGGCGGACGGTCCGCTGCTCGCGGTTTACCGGAGCTGGCATACGCTCGTCGGCCGGCTCCCGGCGAACGGCTCGGCCGAGCTGACGTTCGAGGATACGGAAACCGGAGAATCCGCTTCGCTTCGCGTGACAGAGCTGCCCGGGGACGGGATGCAGCTTGGGGAAGAAGAGTCTGCCGGGGCTGAGAGGACGAACGGCGGCGATGCCGGCTGCGGGACGCTTTGCCTAACCGAGGACGCTGCGAACGGGGATGTTATTGCGCTTTGGCGGAACCGAGCCGGCTGGGTGCTCGCCTACGGAAAGACGGCCGAAGACGCTCGTGCAAGAGTGAGGGAGGCGCAAACGGCGGACCCGTTCGAGACGGCTGCCGCGCGGCTGCGCATCTACGGCAAGCGAACGCCTTTAAGCGCGCCCGGCCGCGAACGCCTGTTCAACAAATGCGTTAGCGTCATGAAGGTCAATACCCTGTCTGCGGAGGGTGCGATCCGCCGAACATGGTCGACCCCGGACCGCGTGCCGCACCGGGCGATGTGGCTGTGGGATTCGGTCTTTCATTCGTTCGCGATGAACCGGATCGATGCGGACGTTTCCGCCGATCTGCTCAAGGCGGTGCTCGACGCGCAGCGAGAGGACGGGATGATTCCGCATATGTGCCGGACGGACGGCACCGCTTCGGCCATTACGCAGCCGCCGGTATTGGCGTGGGGCGTGCGGGAAAATTACCGCTACACGAAGCGCCGGTCGGATTTGGCGTATGCGCTCCCGCGGCTGGAACGATACATGGGATGGCTGCTCGCGAATCGCGACCGGAACGGCAACGGTCTGCTCGAATGGATGATCGAGGGGAATCCGCTGTGCCGTTCGGGGGAATCGGGGATGGACAATTCCCCGCGCTTCGACGAAGCGGCTGCGCTCGACGCCGTCGATTTCTCGGTCTATGCGGCCGCGGATATGAGGGCGATGTCGGCCATCGCCGAGGAACTGGGCGAGCGGGAGCGGGCAGCCGAATGGCGGAGCCGGTCCGAAGCGGTATCTGCGGCCGTTCACAGGGAGCTGTGGGACGAGACGGAGGGCTTCTATTTCGACCGTCATATGGACGGACGCATGTCTGCGGTCAAAGCGGTCAGCGGTTTTTTGCCGCTGCTGCTTGACGATCTGCCGCAAGTCCGGATCGATCGGCTGGTCGCGATGCTTCGCGATCCCCGCCATTTCGGCACGGCGTTCCCGGTGCCGACCGTCGCCCGCTCCGATTCTTCGTTCGGTACGGATATGTGGCGCGGGCCGGTGTGGATATGCATGAACTACATGATTGCCGAAGGACTTCGCAAGCACGGCAGGAAGGAGGAAGCGGAGCGATTGAGCCGGATGACCGTGGCGGCGGTGGCAAAGAACTACGAACGATATGGCGTTGTCTTCGAATATTTCGACGCGGAGGATCGCGTTGCGCCGCCCTCTTGCTATCGCAAAGGACCGCCGCGCGAGACGTACGACATCCGCCGCAAGCTGGAGACGATCCGCGATTTCCACTGGTCGGCGGCTTTGACCGCCTGTCTGCTGATGGATCCGGCGCCGGTGGCGGCTGGAGCCGGGTAAGGCTGCGGCTAAAGCAGGACGCAACGGCACTGGCGGCGAGACGAAGAGAGAAAGCAAGAAAGCAAGAAAGCAAGAAAGCAAGAAAGTAAGCAAGAAAGTAAGCAAGAAAGTAAGCAAGAAAGTAAGCAAGCCTGCAAGCGAAGGACAGCTTAGAGAAACCCGCATATGCATCCTGTTCCTAATATGACTAGTGGGAGGGGTTACGATGACGGATTCTCCGCTTCATGAGCAGGGCAGAAATCGGCAAGGGAATCAAAGGGACAACGGAACGGCAAAAGCGCAGGACGAGGCGCTGAAGTCGGACAATGGCACGGCAAAAGCGCGTGATGAGGAGCGGAAATTGGAAAACGGAACGGCAACGGCGCAGGACGAGGCGCTGAAGCCGGACAATGGAATGACGGCATGGCATGGCACGGTGCCGTCGCCAAGCCCAAGCCGGCCGATGACCCGCAGGCATGTGCTGGCGGCGATCGGTACGGCGGGCATGGCGATAGCCGGCGGCGGCTTGCTGCCGCTGCTCGCGCATGGCGCCGCTGTGTCAGCCGCCTCCGTCACGGACGCCGTCTACGGCGTCCCCGGCTTGCTGGCGGCAGCCGATCCCGGCTGGGTGAGCGTGCTCGATCACGGAGCCGCCGGAGACGGGACAACGGACGATACGGCGGCGTTTCAAGCGGCGGCTGCTGCCGGCAAGACGGTAATCGTCCCCAAGCCGGCTGCTTTCTATAAGCTGACGGGATCCGTTGTCTTGACGGGTTCGATCGTCGGCATCGGCATGCCGGAAATCCGCATGGACAGTCCGGACGGCTCGGTCGCCAAGCGGATGTTCCGGATCGAAGGGTATGCGGGAAGCGGATTGACCGTAACCGGACTGCATCTGAACGGCAGCTATGCGGGCGGCTCCGTGAACGAGCAGTCCCACCTGCTCCGCATCGTCAATTCGCGAAACGTATACGTCCATAACAACACGCTCGATGCCCCGTACGGCGATTGCGTGTATGTCGGGTCGGATTACATCGCGCCGAGCGAGAATGTCCACATCCGCGAAAATGTTCTCAGCAACCCGCGACGATGCGCCGTCGCCGTCGTTTCCGGACGGGGCATATGGATTTGCGGCAATGCGATCAGCGATCCGTTTCCTTATGTTGCGGCGATCGATCTAGAGCCGAATACATCGTCCGCGGGCACCGATATCGTGGAGGACGTGTGGATCGAGGACAACGGGTTTTACAGTGAAATCTATTTCGTCAATTCCTACAATCCGAACGCAGCCTTCAAAAATCAGCGTATTACGATCGCGGGCAACAAGGGCAAATCGCGGTACTTTTTCCGCTGCATTGCGGCGAGCGGCGATACGGAACACGTGGCGATCCGGGGCAACGAGTTTTACGGTTCGGTATCCGACGCCAGAATGATCCTATGCTCCAAAGTAACCAAAGGACTGGAGATCAGCGGCAACCGGGATTATGCGACGGGCGCTTCCGGCTGGTTGATCAGCAATTCGGCGGCACCGGTAATAAGAGATAACTGCATCGATTCCGGGCGGGCGATCGCCGTCGCCTTCACGGATTGCGAGGCTGTGCGCTTCGTCGGCAATCAGATCAAAGCGGTCAATTCCTCCTACGGCGCCGTCCGTTTTACCGGGACGCTTCCGACAAGCAGGCACCAAATCGCGTCCAACCAGCTGATCAATATCGGCAATGTCGGCTACTGGTTCGGGGCCGTCGTCAGCGGCGTTCTATTCGACGGCAACGTGACGGACTGCCAGAGCAAATGCATCCAGCTCGACGCGGCGGCGAACGGCTCGGACATTCGCATTACGGCGGACAACGTATTTGCGGGCAGCGGGACGCCAATTGCCGGAGCTTCGTATTTGCTCAAGTGGGCTTCCCCCGAAATGCAAGCCAAGGATGCCTTCGCCGGTTGGGCCTCAGCGGCGCCGACCGCAGGGAGCTGGAAGCGCGGCTCCGTCTTGTGGAACGTCCTGCCTTCCGTTTCGGCTCCGGCCGGGTGGATATGTGTTGCCGACGGGACGCCCGGCACGTGGGAGTCATTCTCAACGATCGGTTCCTAAGGCTCCGAGCAGCAGAACCCTTGTATGAACGACGTTTACCTAAACTTATGGTACGGAGGGATAACCAAAATGACCGACAACCATATCCACAATGAGCGCCGGGACGAACCGGTTCATACGGAGCAAAAAGAAGCCCGTGAAGCATCGGCAAGCATGATGACGAGAAGAAAGCTGCTTGCCTCGCTAGGCGCGGCGGGTGCCTTTTTGGCGGCGGAAGGGCTTCTGTCCGGACGTGCGGCCGGCGTAGCGTACGGGAAGGAAACGGGCGTTACCGACAGCGTTTACGGCGACCGCATAGAGATAGACAAATTTGACGATAAAAGCAAGCAGGATAAGAAACGCAAATGGAAGGATCTGCACGGGATCGGTCTGTGCGTAGCGACGACGATCGGCGAGCTGCGGAGCGAGTCCGACATTTGGCCGGAGGCCGCCTATTACGTAACCGATGCGGGAATGGAAGGTTTCTTTCTGGTCGACGAAAACGATACGGTTACCGCGGACAATACGGGTACCGTGCTTGTAGCCCCCGGGGGCAAACGGCTGAAGCGGGTGCATGACGGCAGGCTGAGCGTTCTCTGGTTCGGCGCCAAGGGGGACGGCATAACGGTGGATACGCAAGCGCTGCAAAATGCGCTGAATGCGGCTTCCGGCGGAAAGCTGTTCATTCCGAAACAGCGCTCCGGCTATTACTTGACCGGGCAGCTGTTCGTACGCAGCGGCACGGTAATCGAATTCGAGCCCGGAACCGTCGTTCAGGCGATCGATACGTTAAGCCGCAAGGCGCCTTACGAGCGGCTGATCCGCATCCTTAACGCGGATAACGTGCACATATGCGGCAACGGGGCGACCCTGCAAATGAATAAAGCCGCGTACAATTCCGGAGAACAGGCCCATATATTCGATATTAGCGGTTCGTCCAACGTCCTGATCGAGCGGATCAATGCCAACGACAGCGGCGGTGACGGCTTCTACGTGGGCGCATTCGAGGCTTCGCAGCCTTACTCCAGAAACATCGTCCTGCGCGAGTGCAGAGCCTACAATAACCGGCGGCAAGGCCTTTCGGTCATCACCGTAGACGGGCTGCTCGTCGAGAATTGCCGCTTCGAACGGACGGACGGGACGGCGCCGAAGAGCGGCGTCGATATCGAGCCGAACAACACGAACGGGTTGGAACGGTTGAAAAACATTCGATTCGTCGGCTGCACGGCGGAAGGCAATGTCGGGCGCGGCTTCCTGGTCACGCTGCTGAAGCTGACCGCGGCGAGCGAACGGGTCGACATCACGTTCGAAAACTGCCGGACGAAAGGCAATTCGTTCGGGTATTCGGTCAATTACGGCGGAGAAGGCGCGAAGGCGGTCAAAGGGGAAGTCGCCTTTATCGGCTGCACGGCCGAAAACGAGCAGTATGCCGGGTTTTCGGTCTTATCGAACTCCCCGGAAAGCGTTAAAACGACCTATGTCCGCTGCAAGGCGATCAACTGCAATACGGTCAACATGCCGGACGATCCGTACGGCTTCGGGGCCTCGTTCATCGTGACGACCGTTCCGCAGCAGCCGCGCTCCGCAATCGGCAACGTATCGTATATCGGCTGCGAGTCGATCGACGAACGGGCATCCGGGCTGGTCGTGCGCGGATTCGCGGTCAAGAAGAACAAAGACGAGGCGATCCGCAACGTGCAGCTGATCGACTGCAGCGCGCGAGGCGGCAGCCAAAGCGTTTACCATGTCGACCCGGTTGCGGAAGACGTGCATGTCCGCAACGCCGTTCAGCCCGTTAGGGCGGTCGCGGCCTCGGGACCGGTCAGCTTAGGCTGGATCGGTCACCGTATCCATAACGCGGGAGCGGCCGGCGATATTACGCTTACGCTGCCCGAGGCGAAGGCGGGCCGGACGTTTACGTTCGGCATCGAGGCCGCGCATGCCGTCACGCTCGTACCGCAGTCCGGCGGCGCGATCCTGAGGCCGGCCGGCGGCGGGAACGCGGTGAAATCGGCCAATCCCGGCGATTCGATTGCGCTGCTCGGCCGGGCGGACGGCAGATGGCAAATCGCATCGGCCGTCGGCAGCTGGTCCGAAGCCGCGGCGGGCGAATAAGCGGCGGAAGCATCGCTAACACATCCATAAGCGAAAAAGGTGACGCCGATGTTCGATATCTACGAAGACAAGATCCGCTTGGAAGCCTGCGGCCGCAGTACGGCTTTTGTTTCCCGCTATCAGGATTTCCGGTATTACGGGTCTTCGGTTACGCCCGGTACGGCACTTGCGATGAACGTGATCAAGCCGGAGCAGCCTTCGCCGATGCTGGTCCAACTGCACGGCTGGCATATGAGCATGCCGGAGCCTTGCAAGCGGGAGTCGCCCGTGGCCGGCTGCCGGTACTTGGTCGTGCAGGTCGATATGCGGGGGCGGGCCTTCTCGGAAGGCTCGCCCGATTGCAACGGACATGAGCTAATAGACATTTATGACGCCGTGCGGTTCGTGCGGGAACAGTACCCGGATTACTTGTCCGATCCTGGCATCGTTCATCTCGAGGGCGGCAGCGGAGGCGGAGGAAACGCACTTGCCATGATCAACAAATTTCCGGACCTGTTCGCGTCAGCGACGGCGCTGTACGGCATCTCCGATTATGCGGAATGGTATGCGGGGGACCGCGTAGGCGAATTCCGCGACGAGATGGACGTCTGGATCGGCAGTCCTCCGTGGAACGATGCGGAGCGGTATGCGGCGAGGAGCGGCGCGTATTTGGCGGCCAATCAATTGACGTCGCTGCTGATGGCCCACGGTTCGTATGACGAGCGGGTACCGGTCGGCCAAAGCCGGAGATACGTGTCGGCGGGGGAAAGGGCGGGCAAGGAGCCGTTGATCCGATACGTCGAATGGCCGGGCGTCGGGGGCTTCGAGCATACGGAGCGTCTGCCCGATGCAAGCCTGCAGGCGTTCGAGCAGGATAAAGAGAGGCACCGGTCCGCGAATGCGCGTTCCTTGGAAATTCCCCGCCAAGGCGTTTTCATGATCGGCGGGTATTTGTATACGAAGCATTTCGCCGTGCATATGGAGCATATCGATTGCTTCGCCCGTCTCGTTTACGATTTGGACGAGGGCTTGTTCCGGGTTACGGCGGAGCGCCCTTATTCGTTCCGCATCGAGCTGGCCGACGGAACGGTGAGGAATGGAACGGCTTCGGTTGAGGCTTAGAAAGAGGGTCCTGCAGAGAGAGAAACGGAACGTTGGGAGAGTGGGAACAGCATGGCGGATTTCAGCAAGCTTTACTACTATAAGCCTCATCGGCCGAACGGAAGTCCGGTACATATCCGCGCGGATTTGTGCATTTACGGCGCTACGCCGGCCGGAATCGCGGCCGCCGTGCAGGCGAGCCGGATGGGCGTCAAGGCCGTCATCGCCGAATTCGGCGGCCGGATCGGCGGCATGACGGCAAGCGGACTGGGCCGTACCGATATCGGCAGCAAAGAGGCGATTGGCGGCATTTCCCGCGAGTTTTACAGAACGCTAGGGAGCCGCTATGGCAGCGACGAGCCTGACGGCTCCGCATGGGCGTTCGAGCCGCATGCGGCGGAAGAAGTGTTTGCCGGCTGGCTGGAGAAGGCGGATGTGCCCGTTTATTTCCGGCAGCAGCTTGCGGCGGCGGACATGAAGAACGGCCAAATCGTCACGTTGACGATGGAGAACGGGAATACGTTCGAGGCGCCGATGTTCATCGACGCGACATATGAAGGCGATCTGCTGGCGCTAGCGGGCGTTTCTTACCATGTCGGACGGGAAGGGAATGCCGTTTACCGGGAAACGCTGAACGGCGTTCATTTCGGTCATCCGAAGCATCAGTTCTATGCATGGGTGGACCCCTATGTGCGCGAAGGCAAGCCGGACAGCGGGCTGCTGCCGGGCATCTCGGATGCGGCGCCGGGTTTCCAAGGCGAAGGGGACAAATCCGTGCAGGCGTATAATTTCCGCATCTGTCTGACGAATGTGCCGGATAACCGGATCGCGTTCCCGCAGCCGCCGGATTACGACCCCGGGCGTTATGCTCTGCTCGCCCGGTATATCCGCGCCGGCGTCTGGGATGCGCTGAAGCTGAACAAGATGATGCCTGCAGGCAAGACGGATTTGAATAATCACGGAGCCTTCAGCACGGATCACATCGGGGCGAACTACGACTGGCCGGATGGCGATTACGCGACGCGCGAAAGGCTGTTTCAGGATCATTTTCGTTATAATCTCGGCTTGCTGTACTTCCTGGCCAACGACGAAAGCATGCCGGAGCGGGTGCGCGGCGAGGCGCGTCAATGGGGGCTTCCGGCCGACGAATTCGAGTCGACGAACGGCTGGCCGCATCAGCTGTACGTGCGGGAAGGGCGGAGAATGATTGCGGACGTCATCATGACGGAGCATCATTGCCGCCGTTACGAGACCGTCAAGGATCCGGTCGGGCTGGCCGCCTACACGATGGACTCCCATAATTGCCGGAGGATCGTGCTGGACGGGCGCTGCGTGAATGAAGGCAACGTCGAGATCAGCCCGACGGGGCCTTACCCGATATCGTACCGCGCGATCGTGCCGAAGGAATCGGAGTGCGGGAATCTTCTCGTTCCGGTCTGTCTGTCGTCTTCGCATATCGCCTACGGCTCGATCCGGATGGAGCCGGTGTTCATGATTCTGGGGCAGTCGGCGGCTACTGCAGCCGTTCATGCGCTTGAGCAGGGATGCCGTGTGCAGGAGGTCGATTATGAGAAGCTGCGCAAGCGGCTTTTGCTGGACGGTCAAATACTGGCTTAAATGAAACGGTTCGGTTAGTCGGCGACCTAAAGCGAAGATGGATTGCTTTTGCCCCGGGAGTCTCCTATCCTGTTAGTAGCGGGCTTGACGCAAGTCGGGCCATCGGGGGGAGAGAAAACGAATGCATGAAACGACCGACCGGCATTACGAGGAGACGGATTTCGGCGGTGCCGAGCTGAGAGATGCGGAAATGAAAAATTGCACGTTCACGCGCTGCCGGTTTCGCGGTGCACATCTGGAGGAAACGTATACGATAGGCTGCCGCTTTATCGAATGCGATTTTTCGGGAGCGCAGTTGAATGCATCGGTACATACGGGCGGGGCGTTTACGAATTGCCGGTTCGCCGGGTCCAATCTGTTCGCAGCCAAGTTCGAGCAGTGCAAAATGGTCGGCTCCGATTTTACGGAAGCGCAGCTGGACGGCATCACGATCATCGGCGGCGACTGGTCCTATACCAATATGCGGTTCGCCAACTTGTCCAGGCAAAATTTGCGCCATATTCGGCTGGTTGAGGCGGACTTGTATGCGTGCAGCTTCGAGAAAGCCGATTTGCGCGATGCGGATTTGACGCGGGCCCAGCTCGGGAAAGCGAAGCTGCAAGGCGCAGACTTGCGCGGCGCGGTCATGGACGGTGTCGATTTCAAGGCGCTTGAGGTGAAGGGCGCCAGAATGGACGCGGCGCAGGCTGTGGCTTTCATGCGCTCGTTCGGGGCGAAGGTAGAGTAGGAACGCTGCAGGGGCCGTTAATCGTTATAGGTGAGATGTTTATAGAGAACGCTTCGTTTCGTTAACCGGGACGGGCGTTTTTTGCTATGCGTAAACCGTTGCGGCGCTTCGGTTTCCCGACTTTGCCGTTCGAAGCAATCTTTGCGATTCCCCTGCGTTTATTTCATCTTTGGCCCGTTTTGGCTTTTTTTATTCCGGATTGAAGGGGAGCGCCTCTTTTTTGCCGTCTAATCGGAAAATCGTATGGATGTACCGGCCATATAAGGAGAGAACGACGATGGTTGCTTGGGTGAAGAGCGGACTTGACGGTTTGCTGGGGGTGTTCGATTTGGACGTCATTTTCGGAGATTATCCCCTCACGGACAAAATCGAGGCGTTTTGGCGGATGGCGATGCTCGGGTTCGCTATTTATTTGTATGGCAGGTATTTACTGAAACGAAATACGGGCGGCGCTTGGACGCTGTTTCCGGCGGGGGTTTTGCTCGTATATGCGTTTCTGATCCGCTGGCTCGACGTGAACGGCTGGGAGCAGATCGAAAGACTGTGGCCCCTTTTTCTGCTGGGTCCAGCGCTTGGACTTATTCAGTGGTACGTATTCGGCGGGTGGTCGCGTTTCGTGCTTGTTCCGGCCGTTCTCGTCACCGGCACCGGCTTGTTTGCAACCGGAATGAACGCCGGCTCCGCCGTCCTTCCGGCATCCGAATGGTGGCCGGTGTTCCCTATGCTGCTTGCGCTAAGCATGCATATGGGCGGTTTAACGAATTCGCGCTGGGGCAGACTGCTGCTGATCCCGGGCGGGGCGCTGCTTCTTTACAGCGTAATGTTTTTGGCCAACTCGCTGATGGGAGTATCGTACGAGCGGATGTGGCCGCTGTTTCTATTCGGACCGGCCGTCGGGCTGCTTGCGCTGTATGCGCTCGGCGTCAAACGCTGGTACGTTACGGTTCCGTTCGCGGTCTTTGCCGTGCTTGGCTTTGTATTTCTATCCGTTTTTTAGCGGACGAAAGCCCGCGCCGAAGGTTAGTCCGGCACGGGGGTTTGGCCGATGATGGCGCCGGCGAGCTGCGTACGGTTTTTCAAACCGAATTTTTGCAAAATCGCATTGACATGCTTTTTAACGGCGGCTTCGCTTATATAAAGCGCAGCCGCTATTTCTCTGTTCGTGTGGCCGCGGACGAGCAGACGGGCGGCCTCCTTCTCCCGAGGAGTGAGTTCGGGCAGCCAAACGGGCTCCTCGGGCTGCCGTGCAGGAGCTGCGGCTGCGGGCGCTCCGGCCATTTTGGCGACGAAAGCCGGAAGCTTCTCCTTCCGCGTATCCAGCACATAGGTGGCGGTCGGCGTCCTGCCGTCGTAGTCCTGGTGGGAGGCCCCGGGAAGGGGATCGAAGCCGTAGCCCAAGTGGGCATCCCTGTAATAGGCCAGCGGCGGAGGGGAGGCGATCAGCAGGCGTCCCGATAAAATGAAGCCGAGCATAACATGCACGATGTCCGACCGCAATTCTTCCTTCTCCAAGTCTTCGACGTCGATTCCCATAATATAGAGAGCCGTCTGCTGCCCGTTCGGCACCCGCAACGCTTGCAGCTGCTGGGGCGTTAGGCTGCGGAAATAAGCCCGGGATATGGGCGAGCGAGTCAAAAAATCGAGCGTTCCTTCGTGAATCGGTACGACGGCCGACAGCCCGACCACGAGCCCCTCGCGGCTGCGAAGCAGCTTTACGGCATCGATATCCAGAGCGAGCAGCTCCCGAATCGGCAAGCCCGCAAGCCGGAGCAAGCCTTCCTCGGCCGACAGCGAATAACGGAACAGCGAGCCGCTCTCCGCGTCGGAGCAGCGTATTTTCGAAGCCTTCGGCTGGCTTTTCCTGCGCTGGATATAGGCTTCCGCCTCATGAGCATTGACCGGCGTAACCGACTCCAAATAGTTGCTGGAATGTCTGGAATGCCGAAAGTGGGCGCGCAGAATCGGATTTCCCGATTGGCGCAGCAGCTCCGCTACTTCCCAGGAGACGTCTTCTTTCCTTAATAGAGCGGTGCCGATTTTGGCATGCATCACGTCGGCGGATTTGCTGCACATTCGCTCGAAGGCTTCCGGTTTGCGCCGGCGGAAAGCAGCGCGAAGCGATTCGCGAATGCGTTCGTGAAGATGCCAGCCTCTCGCGCTTCGGCCGACAAACGAGAGGCGGGTCAAACGCTCGAACAAGGAGGGAGCGATCTCCAGTTCGGCTATCGACGCCAGCAGCTCCTGATTGAACGAGCGGGGAACGGAAGCGGCCAATAGCAGCTCGCGCAGCTCGTCGTCGGGCGCTTCCCGCAGCCACTCTTCCAGCAAAGCTTCGAATTCCGGTTCGTCTCTGGAGGCTTCTGCCGCCAGTAGCGGCCGCGGCCACGATCGATCGAAAGCGCGGGGAAGGGAGCATAATGACAGCGACAGCGGGTGCCCGAGCGTTTTGACCCAAATGGCGTCGATAGCGGCCTCGTCGGCAATGCCCTCGCGCTGCAGGAAGGCTCGCGTTTCCTCATAGCTTAATTCGGACAGGGGGAGCGGGACGATAAGCTTTCGCCAAGAGGTAGAGAAGCGCCAAGGCCCTTCAAGCGGAAAGCGCCCCGCTATGACGAGAAGCACATCCGCGCGAAGCTTCGGAAAAAAGCTTTCCCGCAGCCATTGGTCCATGCTCCCGATTTCCTCGAAATGATCGAACGCCAAGACGACGCGCTGTACGGCGGCGATTCGGTTAACGGCCTCCAGGCAGCGGACGTAAATAGGAGGTTCCCCTCCTTCTCCGCGAATGCCGAATCGATCCGCGAGAGGCGTCACGAGCGTTTCCGGCGTATGTCCGTAATCGCGGACGTCGATCTGCACAAACAGGGCGCCGTAATGGGCGGAGCGGCGGCGCAGCTGCTCCAGCAAAAGCGTTTTGCCCATGCCGCCCGTTCCGTATAGGTTGAGAATGCGCTCCGGCCGATCGGACGGACGAGACATAAAAGCATCGAAATAATGAAGCTCGAACGAGCGTCCGACAAAGCCCGTTTCCGATAGCCGCTCGATGAGCCGTTCTATCGTTTCAGGCGTTTCTCCGTATTCCGGATCAAGCGGATCATGCGGAACCATCGTTCACCCACCTTGAATTTTTATCCAAAAGTATACTACCAAAGTAATCGGTTGGGTAGTGTCCCCGTTCCTGCATCATGGTACGTTAACGATTAATCGTTAACGAATGGGGGAAGCAAGAATGGCTATGACAGACAAGCGCGCATTTGTGCTGGAGGAAGCGGAAAGGGAGCGCTTGAAAAAACAAGACCGGATTACCGGCTCGGAAATGCTGCTGCGAACGCTGCTGCTGGAAGGGGTCGAGTGCGTGTTCGGCTATCCGGGAGGCGCCGTTCTCTACATCTATGATGCGATGCACGGAAACGAGAAGTTCCGGCATGTGCTGACCAGACATGAGCAGGGAGCGATCCATGCGGCTGACGGTTATGCCCGCTCGACCGGCAGAACGGGCGTGTGCATCGCCACCTCGGGACCGGGAGCGACGAATTTGGTCACCGGGATCGCCACGGCGCATATGGACTCGGTTCCGATCGTCGTCATTACCGGGAACGTCGCGACGACGCTGATCGGAACCGATTCGTTCCAGGAGGCGGACATTGCGGGCATTACGCAGCCGATCACGAAACACAGCTACGTCGTCAGGCGGGCGGAGGATTTGCCGCGGATCGTCAGGGAGGCGTTCTATATTGCCGGCACGGGACGAAAAGGACCGGTGCTCGTCGATATTCCGAAGGACGTATCCGCGGACGTCGCCGAATTCGTCTATCCGGAGGAAATAGCGGTGAGCGGTTACGCCCCGTATCAGCCGGTCGATGCGAAGGAGCTTCACGCGCTCGCCGGCGCACTGGCTGCGGCGGAAAGACCGCTTATCCTGGCCGGCGGCGGCGTAATTCAGGCGGATGCCGCGAAGGAGCTCGAGCAGTTTGCCGGCAAGCTGGACATTCCGGTCGTCACGACGCTTCTCGGACTCGGCGGTTTTCCGAGCGGCCATGAGCTGTGGCTTGGAATGCCCGGCATGCACGGATCCTATGCGGCCAATCAAGCGCTTCTGCAGTGCGATCTGCTGCTGTCGATCGGGGCCCGGTTCGACGACCGGGTGACGATGAAGCTGGAGGGCTTCGCCCGTCAGGCGACTATCGCCCATATCGATATCGACGCGGCTGAAATCGGCAAACTGGTGCCGACCGCCCTACCGGTTACGGGTGACGCCAAGCAGGTGCTGGAGAGGCTGATCGCCCTTGTTGCGCCTGCGGGGAGGCGGGCGGAATGGCTCGGCCGGCTGAAGCAAGCGGAAGCGGCGTTCCCGCTCCGGTACCGGGATGCCGAAGACGAGCTGAAGCCGCAATACGTCATCGAGATGATGTCCCGGACGACGAACGGGGAAGCGTTCGTTACGACGGACGTCGGGCAGCATCAGATGTGGACGGCCCAATTTTTCCGGTTCCGTAAACCGCGTTCGCTGATCACCTCCGGAGGGCTCGGCACGATGGGCTTCGGCTTTCCGGCGGCAATCGGCGCGCAGATCGGCAATCCGGACAGCCTCGTTATTTCGATCAACGGCGACGGCGGCATGCAGATGTGCGCCCAGGAGCTGGCGATTTGCGCGATTCGCCGGATACCGGTGAAGATCGCGGTCATCAACAACCGGACGCTCGGCATGATCAAGCAATGGCAGGAGCTTATATACGACGGCCGTTTCAGCCATATCGACCTGTCCGGCAGCCCGGATTTCGTGAAGCTTGCGGAAGCGTACGGCGTCAAAGCGCTTCGGGCCCAAACGAAGCGGGAAGCCGAGACGGCATGGCAGGAGGCTTTGCGAACGCCAGGCCCGGTGTTGATCGATTTCGTGGTATCGCAGAGCGAGATGGTTTATCCGATGGTGCCGCAAGGGAAGGCGCTGGCCGACATGATGATGGGGGAGGCGTAAACGATGGCGAAGCATACGATATCCGTTCTCGTAAGCGACCGTCCGGGCGTTCTGCAGCGGATCGCCGGTCTGTTCGCGAGAAGGGGCTGCAATATGGAGAGCTTGACGGTCGGCGCTTCCGAGCAGGAGGGGATGGCCCGCATGGTCATCGTCCTGAACGATGAGGAGCGCATGCTGGAGCAGATGTGCAAGCAGCTTGACAAGCTGATCGATGTCATACGCGTCGAGCCGCTTCAGCGGCAGCGTATGGTCGCAAGGGAGCTGATGCTCGTCAAGCTGCGCGCCGAGCCTGCGGCGCGTCCCGAAATTTTCGGCATGATCGAGGCGTTCCGCTGCTCCGCCGTCGATGTCGGCCTGCGAACGGTCGTTATCCAGGTAGCCGGCGATACGGACAAGAACGATGCGCTGCTCCAGCTGCTTCGGCCTTACGGCATCTTGGAGCTGACCCGGACCGGCGAAACCGCGATGAATCGCGGAGAGTGAGGGGCCGTTTACTCCCCTTCCCTCATGAAATAATCTTTTGCTTTCCATATAAAAGGATTGATCGAAGCTTGTCCGGATGCATCGTCCGTATAAATGAGAGAAGTCGTCCGTTTCGTCTGCATCAGCTCCGGAATGTTGCGGATATGCAGGTCGCCGGTTTCCAGCAGGCTGCTGCGCAAATACGACATCGGCAGCAGGGTGGCGACGTTGCAGGTCGGGACGAGCCGGATAATCGCCTCGAACGAGTCGATTTCCATGCGAACGTTCGGGAATACCGCATAACGGTGGAACAGGTCGTCGGTCATAATGCGATACCACGTGCCTTTGGAAAATAAAATCATCGGCAGCTCGTTCATGTCGCTCATGCGCACGTGGGTTCGTTCGAGAAACGAGTGGCTCGGCGGCAGCACAAGGCAGAGATGATCGTCGAACAGCGGAACGCAGTGGATGCCGGGATGGTCGATCACGGAAGCGACCAGGCCGAGGTCCACTTTTTTTTCCTTCACCATCAGGACGATTTCGTGCGTCTTGCCGGTTAAGGCGAGTATTTCCGTCTGCGGATAGTCCTTCGTAAAGAGCGTGATCAATTCGGGCAGCGTCGATTGCAGCGTCGTCAGGCTGGCGCCGATCGTCACCGACGGCGGGATTTGACCGGAGGCGAACGGGCTAAGCGCCTGCATCAGCTCGCGGTTGAGCCCGCGCATTTTAACGGCGTATTCATAGCAAATTTGGCCCGCGCGCGTCAGCTCGAGCCTTTTTCCTTTGCGGTGGAACAGCTGTACGCCGAGCGCGTTTTCGAGAACGATCATTTTGCGCGACAGCGCCGGCTGCGACAGATTGAGAAAGGCGGAGGCGCGGTTAAGGCTCTGCTGCTCCACGACCGTAGCGAAAATATCCAGATCCGACATGGGAAGTCACTCCTCATGAGACGATTCGCGGTTGGCCGCTATCGATAGATTTTTATAAGGAAACAAAAAAATTGTTATATGCAAAAAAGTTATAACGATATATAAAAGATAAGCAATTCCATTATAAGCGAAACGGTAGTAACATAAAAGCAGTCAAGGAACGTTCACATTTCCGTTGTACCGGGTATAAAAGCATGCCGTTTCATGGAAAAATAGGCGGTAGAGGGTTGCCGGCCGTATTCCGCAGAGGATCGGAGGACGAGTCGGCGCGGCTGACGCAAGGAAGCCGATAGAGAGGAAAACCTATTTCTCCCATCATCGGTATTATTCCGAATAGGGTACCGGATTTCTTTGAAATTCGTTCGGTTTTCGTGTCGGAATTTGTTGACGATGCGGTGTGCCAAGGGTACAATGAGTAGTGGTTTGTTCAAAAAAGGTTCATATTTTATGAGGGAGGAACTGCCAAAGATGACCGGAAATTCGTATTACTTCCGCAAGATTCATTCTTTGCTCGGCGTCATTCCAGTCGGCTTCTTTTTAGTGGAGCATTTGCTGACTAACTACGCGGCATTTAATGAAGGGCATGCAGGCTTTATCGACAGCGTGCGCTGGCTCAACAACCTACCGCTCGTTCTTCTGCTGGAGATCGTTGGGATCTGGCTGCCGCTTCTGTACCACGGCGTTTACGGCCTTTATGTAGCTTACACGGCACGCAACAATGTAAGCAACTATGGCTACTTCCGCAACGTCATGTTTTTACTGCAGCGGGTAACCGGGGTTATCACGCTTATTTTCGTGGCGTGGCACTTCTTCGAAACACGCTTTCAAGTGGCGATCGGCAACACCACTCACGACGAGCTCGGCGTAGTCATGCACGGCATCGTGATGACGCCATGGGCATTTGCATTCTATGTGATCGGCGTCATTTGCGCATCTTTCCACTTTGCCAACGGCATGTGGTCGTTCCTCGTCAGCTGGGGAATCACGATCGGACCTCGCGCGCAGCGCATTTCCTCCATCATCTGGATGGGCGTTTTCGTCGTGATGGCCGTGATGTTCATTCTTTCTCTGACGGCATTCGGCGGTGCGGAATTCCAAGATACTTCTGTGTTGAAAAAAGCGTAAGGGGTGACAACGAATGGCTAATGCAAAGGTAATTGTAGTCGGCGGAGGTTTGGCCGGATTGATGGCGACCATCAAGGCCGCTGAAGCGGGCGTACATGTCGACTTATTTTCATTGGTGCCGGTTAAACGTTCTCACTCCGTGTGCGCACAGGGTGGAATTAACGGCGCAGTTAATACAAAAGGCGAAGGCGACTCTCCTTGGGAGCACTTTGACGATACGGTATACGGCGGGGACTTCCTCGCGAATCAGCCTCCGGTAAAGGCGATGTGCGAAGCCGCGCCTGGAATCATTCACTTGATGGACCGGATGGGCGTTATGTTCAGCCGTACGCCGGAAGGTCTTCTTGACTTCCGCCGCTTCGGGGGTACGCAGTACCACCGTACGGCATTTGCGGGCGCAACGACAGGCCAACAGCTGCTGTACGCTTTGGACGAGCAAGTTCGCCGCTGGGAGGCGGCCGGTCTCGTAACCAAATACGAGCACTGGGAATTCATGTCCGCCGTCATTGACGACGAAGGCATTTGCCGCGGCATTTGTGCGCAGGATCTGCGCAGCATGGAAGTGACCACGTTCGTAGCGGATGCGACGATCATGGCGAGCGGCGGGCCGGGGATCATTTTCGGCAAAACGACGAACTCCGTCATCAACACGGGAACGGCGGCAAGCGCGGTTTACCAGCAAGGCGTTTACTACGGCAACGGGGAATTCATTCAAATTCACCCTACGGCGATCCCGGGCGACGACAAGCTGCGCTTGATGTCCGAGTCGGCACGCGGCGAAGGCGGACGGATTTGGACGTACAAAGACGGTAAGCCTTGGTACTTCCTCGAGGAAAAATATCCGGCATACGGAAACTTGGTACCGCGGGATATCGCGACGCGTGAAATTTTCTCCGTTTGCGTCGACGATAAGCTCGGCATCAACGGCGAGAACATGGTTTATCTCGACCTGTCCCACAAAGATCCGAAGGAGCTCGACGTCAAGCTGGGCGGCATCATCGAAATTTACGAGAAGTTCATGGGCGACGACCCACGTAAAATTCCGATGAAGATTTTCCCTGCGGTTCACTATTCGATGGGCGGCCTGTGGGTAGACTACAACCAAATGACGAACGTTCCGGGCTTGTTCGCTGCGGGCGAATGCGATTATTCGATTCACGGCGCGAACCGTCTGGGCGCAAACTCGCTGCTTTCGGCGATTTACGGCGGGATGGTTGCCGGACCGAAAGCGATCGAGTACATCAAAGGCCTCAAGAAGCATGCGGCCGACGTTTCCTCTTCGGTATTCGAAGCCGAGAAGAAAAAACGGAACGATCAGTACGAGAGCCTGCTCAAAATGGACGGCACCGAAAATGCGTACGTCATTCACAAAGAGCTTGGCGAAATCATGACGAACAACATGACGGTAGTCCGCTACAACAAAACGCTGCAGGAAACCGACGACAAGCTCCAGGAGCTGCGCGAGCGTTACAAAAAAATCAACATGACGGATACTGCGCGCTGGAACAACCAAGGCGTCGCTTTTACCCGCCAATTGTGGAACATGCTCGAGCTTTCCCGTGCGATGACGATCGGCGCGCTTATGCGTAACGAAAGCCGCGGCGCGCACTACAAGCCGGAGTTCCCTGAGCGCGACGACGACAATTTCATGAAGACGACGAAAGCGAAATATACGCCGGAGCGTCCGATCATCGAGTACGAAGATATCGACGTATCGCTCGTTGCGCCGCGTAAACGCGACTACTCCACCGATAAGAAAAAGGGAGGGGCTTAAGCATGGCAGAGACGAACGTGCAGAACAAAACGATTCGCTTGATCGTAACCCGCCAAGACAGCCCGGACGGCAAATCGTACACCGAAGAATTCGAAGTGCCTTACCGCCCGAACATGAACGTAATCAGCGCGTTGATGGAAATTCAGCGCAATCCGAAAACCGCTAACGGCCAAGGAACGACGCCGGTATGCTGGGAATCGAACTGCCTGGAGGAAGTTTGCGGCGCTTGCTCGATGGTCATCAACGGCAAGCCGCGCCAAGCTTGCTCCGCGCTTGTCGACAAGCTGGAGCAGCCGCTTCGCGTCGCTCCGATGAAGACGTTCCCGGTTATGCGCGACCTCGTCATCGACCGCGGACGCATGTTCTCGGCGCTGAAGAAGGTCAAAGCATGGATTCCGATCGACGGCACGTACGATCTCGGACCGGGGCCTCGCCTCGCCGAATCGAAGCGTCAATGGGCGTATGAGCTTTCCAAGTGCATGACTTGCGGCGTCTGCCTCGAATCGTGCCCTAACGTGAACGACAAAACGTCGTTCATCGGACCGGCGGCCATCTCTCAAGTGCGTTTGTTCAATACGCATCCGACGGGTGAAATGAACAAGCACGAGCGTCTCGAAGCGCTCATGGAAGACGGCGGCATCGAAGGCTGCGGCAACTCGCAGAACTGCGTGCGCTCGTGTCCGAAAGGCATTCCGCTCACGACCTCGATCGCAGCGATGAACGCCGACACGACGAAGCAATTGTTTAAAAATTGGCTTGGCATGTAAGAAGGAAACGCAAAAAACTGACCTTTTCGGGGGTCAGTTTTTTTGCGTTTAGTAAGGGGTGGCGGGGGAATGGAGTCGCTGATCGAGAGTTGAGCAAACTTCACTGTTTACAAGCAGAATGAGGTTATTTCAACTATATAAGTTGAACTAAGACAAGGGAGACAGAATGAAATGGACTCCCCATTCATTAGTTCAACTAATATAGTCTAAATCCACAAACTTCATTATTTTCAGGCAACATGTGGTCATTTCGTCGAATAGTGAACCCAGGTTCACTAACAGTGAAGCAAACTTCACTATTTTCAGTCAAAAGCAAGTCATTTCATCGAATAGTGAACCAGACGTCGCTATTTTACCGTTACGTTCACTATTAGTGACGTTTGCTTCACTATCTCGCCAATGGACTCCATTCCCGGGTGAAATAGTGAATTTAGGTTCAGTAATATTGAATTTACATGCCTTATTTACGGAAGAAACCGGGATCAGAGGGCAACTCGTTCAGTCAATTTTTCAAGCTTCTGAAATGCTCCCCGTCCCTGACCGTAATATTCAGTCCATTTATACTCCCTGAGGAGGATACGACATCATAGCCGTCCGGCAGCTTTAATTGGAACGGGATGCTGAACGTTTTTTGCTCGCGCGGGGCGATTGTCAAACGCTGATGGCCGATGACATCCAAGTCCCCAACTAACGACGAGGGGGACGAAGAGGAATCCCTGAGCGAGACGTTGAAGCTTACTTCCGTTTGCCCGTAATTTTTGAAGGTAAACGTGCAGGCGCCTTCGATTGCACCTTGTTGAACTTTATAGTGGCAGCTGCTGTTATTACGCAATTCGAGCGCGTAGATGCCTTCCGCAAAAACGGATTGATAACCGGCCGCTACGGTTTGCGGAAGCATGGGGATGAGAATGAGCAGCGATATCGTTACAAGAAAGCGGTGTTGACGCATGGTTTTGTATAGCAGTACCAAACCGGAGAGGAACAATAATGTAAATATAATCCCGGGAAAGTAGAATCCGGAGGTGCCTTTTGACCACGGAGAGAATCCGGCGGTTCGAAAGGCAAGCTCCCCCAGCGTCACGTCATCAGGGTATTTCCATGCCATTGCCGCAGAAAGGCTTAGCAGCAGGATGGCTGTCAACAGCGATGCCCTTTTTGTCAAAGCGGTCGCTCCTTTCAGAAAAAAGATTAGATTTATTATACTAAAATAAGGTTAAGATGGATACCTTAGGCGGGTGTAATTGCCGAACGGGTCATGAAAAGCCGATTACATCTATATTTTATAAGGAAGCCGTTGCAAGCGGAGGGTTGGAAATGAAGCATAAAGCTGTATGGTCAGGGCCGTCCATTCAAATCGACCCTTTGTTTGCCTATTACACCGACAGGTCGGCGGATAGCATTGCGGAGGAAATCGAGCTGGCAGGCTATCGTACGGTGCATTATTTTGTCGTCAGCGAAAACAAGGTCAATCGAGAACTAATCGATGCCTTTCATGCAAAGGGAATTGCGGTATGGGCGCTCGTCATCGGGAACGGAACGTTCAGCACCGACGGTTATCCGGCGGAATGGCCCGGTTGGCAAATGGAGCTTCTGAAGCCTGCGAACGACGGATTCATAAGGCTTTCTCCATTCAGCGGCAGCTACAGGACATGGAAAAAGGCAGCCGTGGCTGCACTTCTCACAGACTATCCCTTCGACGGCATCGAGTTCGCCGAGCCATTTTTTCCGGAGTGGGACGGGATCCGCACGGGCACTTACGGGGATGTCGGACCGCTGGCGCAAGCCGCTTTTGAGCAAAGGTACCAGGAGGAAATCCCGGATTTCCGCAATCCCGGCTCGCCTAGGTACTATTTGTCGGATACGAAGCGGTATCGCAATTGGGTTGAATTCCGGGTGGAGGCCGTCAATGATTTCCTTGACGAGCTGTTGAACGGGGCGGGCGGTGCAAGGGACGTTCGTCCGGATATTGCCGTAGCCACTTGGTCGCTGGCGATCGACGACGGTCCTCGTTCCGTTGAACGCCTTAGAGAAATTCAGGGATTGGATGCGCCTGCCATGATTGCCAAGGTAAAGCCGGACATTCATGTGCTGCAGACCCATTGGCCGGACTGGACCAAGAGCGAATCCGAGCTCCCTCCGGACTATATCAAAGCGTACCGCCCTTTCGCCGATGCGATCCGAGCGGCGCACCCGGGCATGCCGATCGCCGTTCAGGCGGATATCGGGTCGGCTAAGCATATGCTGAAAAGTCGGGAATGGCTGAACGGATTTTCCCGCGCTGTCAAGCGATACGGCTATGCGGCCTGGACGGCTTATGAATATCATTTGGGAAAGTATATGTATGACGAAAAGCCGGTACCGCTCAAAGTGCAAAGGATAGGTGCAAGGGAGCTGGTCCTATCGTTCAATAAAAGAATCGACGGGGCGTCCGTTTTGATGCCCGGACATGTGCTGCTGGATACCGGCGGGCATGTGCGTCCTCTGTTTCCGGAAGCCGGGGCAAAGATCGACGGAAACCGCATAGTCGTATACGCCGAGCAGCTTCCCCGAACGTCATTCGAATTAGTCTTCGCTAACGTGACCGACACGCCTTCGCGCTGGTTGTTTAACGAGCATGAGCCGAATGCGATTATGGCGGGAACACATGTAGTTGTACCTGGGAGGTAAGCGGGGCGCCACAGACAAGTCGAGCAGGGACGAAAGTCGGGCTTAGTGATCCGGTGGTACCGAATGGAAGAGCCATCGCTCAACGGATAAAAGCTACCCTGGGGATAACAGGTATCTCAGGCCGTGAACCGGGCGGCTGCTGCATGTTTTACTGCCCGGGTTCCCGCAAGTGCGGCTGTGAAACGTATTTTCTGCATATAGCAGGAATGCGTTTTTTATTGTTGACAATCCACAAATGACTAAATAATTGTTGACAACGAAAAAGCGCTGACATATGATGGCGATGTAGCTTCATTCCATTTCTAGTGGACGGGCAAGCTGAACACCATTTCCTACTATTTTTGTTTGAAGGGGCGTATGTGTGGTGACGGAAAAAGACTATGTATTCGATCCGATCGTTCCTTTCTTATTCGTCAAGGAAAAGAAAGAAGATATGCTGAATGCCATAAGAAAACTGAATCGCGAAGCGGGCTTAAGGAGGTTTATCCTTGTTTTTCCGGTGTGGGACGGAGAAGCCAAAGGGCAAACCGTCATCCAGGCATTCGAGAAATTCGGCGACCTCCTTGGCGAGATAAGGAGGAGTTTGGCTGCAGACGGGATCGAGGTTGGATGGTGGTGTGCGCCAAGCTTATCCGTAGTGCCGCAGCTGCCTAACGGGGCCTTGCCTGTGCAAAAAATAGTCGGCATTGACGGCGCCGTCTCCAAGTCGGCTCACTGCCCGCTGGATAAGCAATTTGCGGCGTCGATGGGCACCTACCTTCAAACGGTCGTGAGAAGGGGCGCACCTCCTAATATTTTTTTCGAAGACGATTATCGATTGAGCAACCAAGATGTGGTGAAGTTCGGCTGCTTCTGTCCGCTGCACCTGAAGCGTTTTGCCGCAATAATCGGCAAAGAGGTTTCCAGGGAGGAGCTGGAAGCCGTATTTCGTTCCGGAGGCGAGCGATCCGCGAAATATCGCAAAGCATGGGCGGGACTGATGAAGGACTCCCTCGTGGAGCTGGCCCAAAGCATGCGGAGCGCCGTAGACGAGGTATCGCCGGACACCCGTATGGCGCTTTGTCAGCCAGGGGTCAGCGATTTGGAAGGAGACATCACGGAAGCGGTGGCCAAGGCTCTCGCCGGACGCACGAAGCCATTCGTTCGCTTGTTCGGCAGCGACTATAATAGAGATACTGCGGATAACTTCGCTTCTTTAACCTTCCATATGCTGCACTCCAAGGAGACGCTTAGCAAGGAAATCGAGCTCATTCATGAATCGGATCCTTTTCCTCATTCCCGATTTTTTTCTCGGCCGCTAAGCTGCGCGCCTTGATTACTTTGGCCTTGTTCTATGGTCTGGACGGTTCATTGTCATACGTGACCCAGTATACGGACGGACCTACCGAGGAAGAGGGCTACTACAGGATGATCGCTAAGAACAGCGCCTTTTTTACCGAATTGAGGCGTTCCGCTGCGGGTTTCCGAATGGCAGGACCGCGGATTATGTATCGTCCGCTCGCGCATGTTTACCGTCCTCTTGTCGGGAACGAGGTTCCTTTGCATGTGGCTACGCCTTGGGCATCCGTTCTGGGCAAGTCGGGAATTCCTTATTCGATTCATTCGGAGAAAGGGCCGGTAATGATCTGCGGGGAAGATATCCTTGATTTATCGGATGCGGAAATGAGCGAGATTCTTGGCAGCGGAGTATTTCTTGACGGGCTGGCGGCCATGTATGCTTGCCGGAGAGGCTATGGGGACCTGCTGGGTGTGGAGATTACGGAGCTCGAGAGTACGATCGGCGATACGATTGTCAGCGAGCAACTGACGGAGCTTACCGGGTGGAGGGAGTATACGTCGGGCTCAAGAATGTATTTCCACAATCTTTCCCTCGCCGTGCAGCAGCACTCCAGCGTGTTTCGCATTCATGCGAAGGATGAAGCCGTCCAGGTTTTGTCCGATTTCAGGGATGAAGACGGACAAGCCGTCGCTCCTGCCACCATTCTTTATGAAAACCGTCTCGGCGGTCGCGTAGCGGTCATTGCTTATGACCTGAAGCAAAATGTCTCGGCTTCCGTGTACAACTATAAGCGCAAGGAACAGATAAGAGGCATTGTGGAGTGGCTGAGCCGGAACAACCTGCCGGTTTATGCGGCGAAGGATCCGAATGTATTCGTGAGCGCACAAGAGCACTCGGAATCGGGAGATAAGCGGGTTGCCGTTTTTAATATGAGTTTGGATCCGCTGGAAAAGATAACGCTCACGATCGATGCAAGCTGGAATAAAAAATTTGCTCATTGCTTACAGGAGGATGGAACGTGGGTGACGCTGGATACGGAGGAAATGAACCGGAAGGAAGATAAGCTTACCCTACTGATCAATCGGTCATGCTTACCCTTACAGCCTTTGATCGTGCGTTTCACCGATCGATGCTTGTAACATCCCCCGGAAAACCGGAACCGTCTGATGCTGCCGATGCAGCCTTCAGGCGGTTTTGTTTTTTGAAGGGCGGCAATTATCGCGGGGGGTAGTACGCATTCGCCTTTTTCTGACAAATGGGGGTATCTGTACAGGCGGGTGCAAGCCCTTATGGATATTTTGGTAAAGAACGTTATCGTGACAAGTGCTGGAGGTGTGGACAATTGAGCAGGGCAATTGCAAGCAAATGGGTGAAACAGTCGGTGCTGCAAAAGAACGAAGCGGTTGCCAAACACATTCCGGAGACATGCTTTTACCGTCATGACCAGCTTCAGCTCATGCTTGACAAGCACGGTATGGTTGTCTTGAAGCCTGTTATCGGCACAGGCGGAGGCGGGCTCCTGCGCGTGGAGAAAAACGAAAACGGATATTTATGCTCGCAAGGCTCGCGCAACGTTACTCTGAAAAGCTTCGGAGCGGTCGTAGGATTCGTGAATCGGCGGCGCAGAAGAAGAAGGTATTTGATTCAGCAGGGCATTCATTTAGCCTCGATCAACGGCAGGCCGATCGACTATCGGGTGAAGCTGGTGAAGCTGCCGTCCGGCAAGTGGCAAATTCGGGCGATCGTCGGGCGGCTGGCGAGAAGAGGACTGTTCGTGACGAACCTGTGCAAGGGAGGCGAGCTGCTGAAATTCGCGAAGGCGCTAAGCGGTTCCCTGCCGGAGCAACCGGTGGCGGACAAAAAGCGCGAGCTGAAGACCCTCAGCTACACTTGCGTCAAGCTGATGGAGCACGCCTTTCCGGGCGTCGGCGAGCTTGGCTTCGACTTCGCGCTCGATCAGAGCGGGCAGCCTTGGCTGCTGGAAGTGAATACGCGGCCGCACTAGCCACAAAACTTGCGCTACAGCCTAACGCAGACGAGTCCGGCGAATAGGCAGGCAAGCGCGAAAGCTTGTAATCGCGTTAGGCGCTCTCGGAACAGTACGATGGAGCCGAGCGCCGTTACCAGGCCGTTCGTGGCGAATATCGGCGCCACAATGCCGGCTTTGCCGAGCTCCAGCGCAAAGGCGTACAGCTGCAGCCCGCCGTAGGAGAAAGCGCCTGCGGCCAGACCCCAGCGAAGTCCTACACGCGCCGCGTGCCGGGCTTCGCTGAGCGCAGCCTTTGGATCGAGCGCCGGACGGGTGCCTCTTGGCCGCCGGTCTATGCTCGTGGCAATAAACCAGACGAGTGAAAGCACATAACCGATGAGGAGCACTTGCGTATTGGCGAGGCCGAGCTCTTCCGTCACCTTAAGCCCGCCGTTTCGGAACGTAAACAGCAAGGTCGCCAGTGCGACGAGCAGAAACCATCTTTTCTCCGCAATCGATAGAGGCTCTTTCCCACGGATAGACAGCAGCACGACAGCTGCAAGCAGCAAGGCGATACCCGTCAGTTCGGCTATTCCGAACGTTTCGCCATACCAGAAGGCCGACAGGCCGATGACGAGAACGATATTCATATTGGTGAGCGGAGATGTCAGGCTGGCAGGCCCGTAATTCAGCGCCTTCATGAAGACGAGATTGCCCCAGGCGGATCCTAAGCCTACGGCAAGCCCTCCGATCCAAAGGGCGGCATGATCCCAGCCTGTCGGACTGTGAAATAAAAGGTTTATGAGAAATCCGGCAGAACCGGAAGCATACAGGCCGACGAGCAAGTGCGAAATCGAGCCGTTCTGCATTTGCGAAATCTTCATCAGCAGGCCGGCCGTGCCGAACAGAACGGCGCTTAGGACGGCAACGATAAACCACAACGAATCCAACTCCCGTTAAAGGATTATGACGAATGCGAAAGTGCAAGTACAACGCATTTTACAAAAATCGGCTGCCGTTGACAAGTTATTCGTGTGAGCCATGAATCGAGAAGAGGTGACTGATACGATGAATACGAACCGGCCTTCCACGAGCCTCCGTTTAAGCCGCAAGATGAATCGCGTGCTATTGTACGTTCCGCGCGTATCCGTGCCAGTTGTCCTGCTGCCACCGGATGACGAAAAAAAGGCGAAGCCGGCAGCGTCAAGCCGGCGCTCCGTTACGCCGCGCAACAGGATGGCGGCAACGCTGCGGCGGAAACCGGCGAATACGGCCGGGCCGGAAGCGAAGAAGGAAGCGGAGCCGGGCGCTGCGAGCGAAGCGCCGGCATCCGCTGCGGGACGCAAAGCGCCAAGCGAAGCGCTGGCATCCGCCGCGGGACGCAAGGCACCAAGCGAAATGCCGGCATCCGCCGCGGGACGCAAGGCGTCAAGCGAAGCGCCGTCATCCGCTGCGGGACGCAAGGCGCCGAGCGAATCGCCGGCATCCGCCGCGGGACGCAAAGCGCCAAGCGAAGCGCCGGCATCCGCCGCGGGACGCAAGGCGTCAAGCGAAATGCCGGCATCCGCCGCGGGACGCAAGGCGTCAAGCGAAGCGCTGTCATCCGCTGCGGGACGCAAGGCGCCGAGCGAAGCGCCGGCATCCGCCGCGGGACGCAAGGCGCCGAGCGAAGCGCTGGCATCCGCCGCGGGACGCAAAGCGCCGAGTAAACCGGCGGTTGAGCGTAGGCGGCGAATAGAATCGCCTGCGAGCGGCAAAGGCCGGCTTGAGCCGCTCGAATGGCCGAACGACCGGGCAACGCAAAGCGTTCCGCTCGCATGGTCGTCAGGCCGCAATCCGAAGGCCGAAGGGACGGCGACCGTTTCGAGCCGCAAGCAACAGGGGGGAGTATCTGCCGGATCGCGTTCGTCGGGTACGCGCAAGCCTTCCGGCGGAGCGAACGACGCTTGGCAGGAGCATCTCGAGCAGATCATGACGCAGGTTCCTCATAAGGGGATCGTGCTCATTCCGCCAACGACGGATTGGCGAGCTCCGCAGCTGCAAAGAGTCCATCATTTGGCGCAGGCGTTTGCAAGAGCGGACTATTTGACTTTCTTCATGACGCCGAATGACCGCTACGACCGGTATGCGGAAGGCTTTCACCGGATCGGCAGTCATTTGTATGTCTCCAATATACCGATGCGCGCGTTTCGCAGGTTGAATAAACCTATCATGTTTTTCAATCATCCGACAATCGGACACGGCATCATGAAACTGAATAATCCGGATGTGATCTACGATTTTCGCGACTATCCGGGTGAAGTCTTGTCGGGAGGAAATATCGACGCGTATACGGAGCATGCACATCGCTTCCTGCTAGGAGGGGCATCGCTCGTCCTCGCTTCCGACGATCAGCTGCTATGGAAAGCGAGGCAAAAAAGACCGGATACCGTTTATTGCCCGGACGGCATCGACTATCCTTTTTTTAGCCGCGTTACTTACCGGCAAGGTCTCGTTCCGGACGACATATCGGCAATCGTGTTCTCAGGCAGGCCGGTCATCGGTTATTTTGGGGGATTCGCCTCCTGGTGTGATTATGAAATGCTCCAGCATGCGGCAGATGCGCGTCCGAAGTATCAATTCGTATTAATCGGACCGGATATGGACGGAAAGCTTCAAGAGACGGAGCTGATCAAGAGGCCGAACGTTACTTATTTGGGAGCGAAGCCTTACGAGGAATTAACGAACTACCTGCCCTTCTTCGACGTCGGGACGATTCCTTTTCGAATCAACGAGTCGACGATTACCGCTTTTCCGCTCAAAATGTATGAATATATGGCCGCGGGACGTCCCGTCGTAACGACGGATCTGCCCAAATGCGCACAGCACCCCTACGTGCATGCCGCCAAGCAACCGGGACAGTTTGCCGTCCAACTGGATGAAGCGCTGCGCTTGACCGCGGATTCCCGGTATAGCGCCAAGCTGCGGGAGTACGCCAAATCGCATTCGTGGGATACCCGTGCAGCCTATATGATCGAAATGCTAAGGCGCTCCGGGCGCCTGTCCTTAATCAGATAGGCCACAATCGCATACAGCCAGGCCAATATCCCGTATCCCTATTTGTTTTCCCTTATGCTATGATTACACAAGCAGCTCATATACGTGTGGTCACGAACGAGGGGGATAACGGATGACGACGATAAGTAAAATCCGGATCGGGATAATTGGGGCCGGAAATATCGCCAATGTACACATTAACGACTATTTGAAGCTTCAGGACGAATGTGAAATTACGGCGATTACGGACGTAGCGCTGCCGCTTGCCGAGCAGAGAGCCAAGGAATACGGCATTCCGAACGTATACCGGACGGCGGAGGAATTGATTGGAAGCGACGAGGTCGATGCGGTGATCGTCGCGGTACCGAACAAATTCCATGCACCGCTCGCGGTCGCAGCTATGGAGGCGGGCAAGCATGTTTTGCTGGAGAAGCCGATGGGTCTTAATGCGGCGGATGCGAAGCAGATTGTGCGCGTGCAGCAAAAAACGGGACGTATCGTGATGGTCGGCCATCAGCGCCGTTTCGAGTATTTGGCCATGCAGATTAAGGAGCAGGTCGTACGGGGCGAATTGGGCCGCATCTATACGGCCAAAACCGGCTGGTACCGGCGGAAAGGCATTCCCGGCTGGGGGACCTGGTTCACCCAAATGGCAGTATCCGGCGGCGGTCCGCTGATCGACATCGGCGTGCATATGCTGGATCTCGCGCTTCATTTAATGGGCAATCCGAAGCCGGTTGCCGTCTATGGCGCCACATACGCGGAATTCGGACCGCAGCGCAAGGGCATCGGAAACTGGGGAACGCCGAACTGGGACGGCGTCTATGACGTTGAAGACTTGGCGACGGCGCTGATCCGTATGGAAGACGGCAGCACGCTGACGCTGGAAGTAAGCTGGGCCGTGCATATGAACACGGACAGCACGCCGTTCATTCACTTGATGGGCTCTGAGGGCGGCGCTTATTTGGCGGGCGATAACGGCAAATATTTGACCGAGAAGTTCGATAAAGCGATGGAAGTCGAGCTCGCCACGCCTGCTAACGACGAAGGCTCCCGCCGCCGGATGTGCAAGCACTTCCTCGAGTGCATTCGGACCGGCCAAGAGCCGCTTACGTCGGTTATGACGGGCCTCGCCAACAACTTGATTCTGGACGCCATCTATGAATCGTCGCGCACCGGCGGCGAAGTGAAGCTGGACTGGAACCTGTAAGTCGGCGCGGCCGATGTTTCGGAGTGATTTTCGTCTAGGGGAAAAAACAGAAGCCGATTAGAACTTTTCGATGTTCTAATCGGCTTTTTGGTTTTCAGTTTCGGCGAGAAGAGTATGCTCATCCTGCCTGTTCAGCGGATTCCCGTCAATTCCTCTGATTCTCCGTCCATTCGGCGGTTTCCCGCTGATCCCCGCAAAATTAGAGCCTTTGACGTCGTCTATTCCGTCGTTTTCTGGAGAATCGCGAATATAAGACGGTGTACAATTGTTTGTGTACCAAGAATTGGAGCCTAGTCAAGCAACAAAAAAGTAGGGTATTCTCGGGATTGCGACGTCACCAAGAAAGGAACCCTACTCATGGCAACTATACACGAAACAACCCTATCCGATCTATTTGAAAATCTTGTCACTCAGTTTGTTCAAGAAAATCTCGAGCGTATCATGAAAGCGGAAATGAATAGCTTCATGGACGATGACGAACGAGCTCAGCACAATAGCCGCAACGGGTATTACAAACGTTCTCTCCATACCAAGTTTGGGCATATCCAGGATTTACAGGTTCCGCGGGACCGTAACGGCGACTTCCAGACTCAAGTGTTTCAACCTTACCAGCGGCGTGACGGTTGGCTGGAGGAGGCGGTCATCCAGATGTACAAAAGCGGTATGGGTACCCGCGATGTTGCTCGTTTCATTGAAAGCATGTTTGGCAGCCATTACTCGCCTACCACCGTTAGTAACATTACGGCAACCGTACTGGAGGATATCCATGCGTGGCAGTCCAGGCCGCTCAAAAGACGCTACTCCGTCATTTACCTAGACGGCCTGTACGTCAAACTCAAGCGCAGCACGGTTAGCGGTGAAGCGATCTACTTTGCCATGGGCATCGATGAAGACGGACATCGGCAGATTCTCGGCTTTTACGTAGGCGGTCAAGAGAGTGCGAACGGTTGGCGCGACGTCTTGAAGGACCTGTACAAGCGCGGTGCTCAGGAAGTCTTGTTAGGCGTGTTTGACGGCCTTCCTGGGCTCGATGACGCTTTCCGTGAAACGTATCCGAAGGCTGACGTACAGCACTGTATAGTTCACAAGGTTCGGTCTACGTTTCCAAAGATTCGCGTGCAGGATAAGGTAGAATTTATCGACGATCTGAAAACAATCTACCACGCACTCGATCACGATCTGGCTATGGCTGCTTTCGATACCGTAAAGGCAAAATGGGGCAAGAAGTACCCGAGGGAAATGAAGTCCTGGGAGGATCAGCTTCCCACACTGCTCACCTTCTACAAGTACCCAGCGCTGATCAAAGAAGCCATTTATACCTCGAATCCCATCGAACGCATGAACAAAGAATTCCGGAAGCGGCTAAAACCAATGAACAGCTTAACAAACATTGACGCTGCCGAGAAGATCATTTATCTAGATACCATAGAGTATAATGAGCGCTTCGAGAACCGCGTCATTCGTGGGTTTGGAGATCCGGCGGTTAAGAAAAAACTGACTGAGATCTTTGAGGAACGCTATCCGGCTTCAACAGCTAAAGAGGAATAAAAAACCAGCTCCCGCGCCTTCGCTTGGGCTCTGTCCTCCTCCGCCAAAAAAATCGTCAGAACATTCAAACATTTAAAAAGCAAGTGATTATCCATCGTTCCGATGGATCCCCCTACAACCTTACACAAACTTCTTGACGCTACCGAATATAAGCGCCTCTAACGTCGTCTAATTGCCTCAAATAGGCCTTTCCCGCCGATTTTTTGCAATATAAGAGCCTTTGGCGTCGTCTAATTCGCGGATTTTTCGGATAATCGCACATTTAAGAGTCTCTGGCGTCGTCTAAATGCTCATAGGCAAAGCAGTGTGGCGAAGCTGTCGAGCGGTATGGTGACAGCGGAATAGCGGTAGCGGGCGACGACGGGCGACGGCGGGTAAGTGCTCCTGCAATCGCACCCCTGCAATCGCACCCCTGCAATCGCACCCCCGCAATCGCACCCCTCCATCGCACCCCGCAATCGCACCCCCGCAAACGCACCCCGCAATCACACCCCCGCAATCGCACCCCCGCAATCGCACACTTGCAATTACTCTGTATGCCGGTGCTTCCGATTGTAACGCCTCGCTCAATATCTCGTGACGTCCACGCCTCGCTCAATATCTCGCCTATCCCTCTAACGCCCACGCCGACCGCTCGACCTTTCCTTACCGCTAAAGCCAACCCCATTCCGTCACTCCTTGACGGCTCCGATCGCGATCCCTTTGACGAAGTACCGCTGCAGGAAAGGATACACGAGCAGGATGGGAAGGGCGCCGATAAAAATTTGCGAGGCCCGGATTGTTCGTTCCGAGAGATTGGCGACCATCGACTGATCGAACTTCGTCATATCCCGTTGAACGATGATGGTTTGCATAAAACTTGCAAGCGGAAGGCGCGAAGCATCCTTCATGTAGATCAAGCCGTCAAAGTAAGCGTTCCAATGTCCGACCATGGTGAAGAGCGAAATCGTCGCGATGGCCGGCAGCGAGATCGGCAGATAAATCATGACGAACGTCCGAAAATGGCCGGCCCCGTCGATAAAAGCGGCTTCCTCGAGATCCTTCGGGACGGTGCGGAAGAAGTTTAGCAGCAAGATGATGTTATAGACCGTTACCATTCCCGGCAAAATAAGCGCAAGCAAGGAATTCATCAAGCCGAGCTTAAGGATAAGAATATAGGTTGGAATCAGGCCGCCGCTGAACAGCATGGTGACGACAAAGTACCAAAGATACACGTTGCGGGCGCGAAAAACGCGCGTTTCTTTAGAAAGCGCGTAAGCGGCGACTGCGTTGACCAGCATGGCCAGCGCCGTGCCGATCACCGTCCGTTGTATGGAGACGCCCAGCGATGAAAGAAAATTGGAGTTGGTAAACGTTTTGGCATAAGCCTCGAACGTAAAGCCGATCGGCCAAAACGTAACCAATCCGGCATTGGCGGGAGCGGATGCGCTTAGGGATACCATCAGCAAATGGTACATCGGCAGCAGGCAAAGAATCGAAAGCGTAATCAGCACCGTGTTGTTAAGTAGGGTGAACATGCGATAAGACAGCGTTTTGTGGTACATGTCTTTGACCTCCTGCTAGAAGATGCGATACCCGGCGAACCGATAAGCGAGACGGTACGATATGGCGATTAAGATCAGGCTGATCACCGATTTGAACAAGCCTACCGCCGTAGCGAAGCTGAATTGACCGCTTAACAGACCTTCCCGGTAAACAAAGGTGTCGATAATGTCTCCCTGCTGGTAGATCAGAGGACTGTACAAGTTGAACACTTGGTCGAAGTTCGCGTTCAGCACGTTGCCCAGCGCCAAAGTTGCGACGACGATTGCAATCGGGACGAGGGAGGGCATGGTAATATGCATCGTTTGTTTCCAGCGGCTCGCCCCGTCGACTTCGGCCGCTTCGTACAACGCGGGGTTAATGCCCGCCAGCGCCGCGAGGAATATAATCGTGTTGAATCCGAATTCCTTCCACACATCGCTGAAGATGATCGTAAACCGGAACCAGCTGCCGTCGCCGAGAAAGAAAATCGGCTTGATGCCGAACACGTGGCTAAGGAACTGGTTGACGAGGCCGGTTTGGGCTAGCAGGTCGATCAATATTCCCGCAAGGGTGACCCAGGATAGAAAGTGGGGAAGGTAGACGAACGTTTGGATCGACCTTTTGAGCCCCATGTTCCGAACCTCGTTCAATAACAAAGCGAAGCCGAACGGAACGATCAGGTTCATCACGATTTTGGAGCAGGCGAAGAACAAGGTGTTCCACGTAATTTTCAAAAAATACTCATTCTCCAGCATATAGCGGAAATGCTTCAAGCCGACCCACGGGGAGCCGGTTATGCCGAGCGCAGCTTTATAATCTTGAAAGGCCATCACAATTCCCGACATGGGAAGATAAGAAAAAACGAAAACCAACAGAGCGGCCGGCAGAACCATAAGATGCAGCATCCATGGCTGCTTTCGGCTGTTTTTGCTTTTCCCGCTCCGGGTGGCTTTGAGAGATATTTGCTGTCTGGTATTCGCTTCCATCGCTCTCTCCCGCCTCCTAATCACGTATTTGTGTATTTTAAGAATCCCTGTTATATATAGTATCAGCGAGATCCGGCATTGAACTATAAGACATTGTTAGGATCGATAGGGTTTTGTTAGGGACATCATCAGGGGGGATCGGTCATGGAGCTGAGAAGGGGCTTTGCGTTTATGAAAAGAAGGGTGGGCTCGAGGTTTAGTTTGTTCGCCAAAATGAACGGCTTGCTCGTCATCTTGTTCATCCCGATCGTCATCGTGTTTACGTATTCCAACGGGACGGCATCCGACGTCATAAGCAAAGAGCTGCAAGTATCCAACATCAAACAGCTGTCCTTTCTGTCCAGTCAGATCGATTCGAGAATCAACCAAATGATGGATTTCGTCATTACGTTTTCGCGGGATCCGAACGTCCGGAAGTTCAACGGATTGAACATCTGGGACGACCGCTACGACCGGATGCAGACCAGGTACGTGGTGCAAGAAAAGATGGTGCTGCAGTCCGGGATTACGAATGTATGGCCGGTCCAATTTACGGTGTATTCCCAGCAGAACAAAGAAGCCATTTCCAATTCCAACAACGCGGTCGAATATGACGAAGACTATCTCGAACGGAACATGACGGGAAAATGGACCTACGGCGACGGCCAAACGGTCCCGCCAGGCCAGCCGAAGGCGTTTTATTGGTTTTATACCGATTCTTTCGGTCAGCAAGGCACGCTTACGGGAAGCAATCTGGTGGTTGAAGCCAGTTTTAGACATGAAAATATCCAAAATATGCTGGACACGTTCAAGGCGGGCGGACAAGGAAACCCGCTGTTTTACCACAAGGGAGAGACGCCGATCCTGAACCGCAGCGCTTCCAAGCCGTTGGCGGACGAATTGGTCCGTTTTTTGGACGCTCAAACCCTGGGAGATACGATGCAGAAGGTCGTCCGCTTGGAAAAGAAAAGCTATCTGGTCAGTGCCGTGAAATCTCCCCAATTGGAATGGTATCTGGTCGACCTCGTACCACTCGATCAAATATGGGGACCGATCTCGTCGAGCCGCAATTTATTTTATTTGTCGATGATCTTGCTTTTCGCAGTCGGGATTTCCGCATCCGTTCTGCTCTACAGGAACGTGCAGCGTCCGATCCGAAAGCTGATCCGGGGTTTGCAAAGCGTACAGCGAGGGGACTTCTCGGTGCGGATCAACCCGAATGTCCACAATGAGTTTGCTTTTCTGTTCCATCGGTTTAACCATATGTCCAGGCAAATTCAGGATTTAATTGAAAACGTTCTCAATGAGAAACTCCGAGCCCGGGAGGCGACGTTGAAGCAGCTGCAGGCCCAGATCAATCCGCATTTTCTATACAATTGCCTTGGTTATATTATTAACATGGCCCAGATGAAGGATGAGGAGGCCGTCGTTTCGATGGCCTACAACCTAAGCGCCTACTACCGGTACACCACCCGAATCGAGCGGCAAACGGCTACTTTGGACGAAGAAATTCAGCTGATCGTCAACTATCTGGATATTCAGAAGCTGAGGAACGGCAGAATTCATTACCATATCGATATTCCCGAAGAGATGCTGGGGCAGCATGTCCCGCGCTTGATGCTGCAGCCGATCGTCGAGAATGCGGTCATGCACGGAATCGGTAAATCGTACGCAGCGGGCGAAATCCGGATCAGCGGCGCCATGTCCGAAGGCTGCTGCAGGGTGTTTATCGATGACGACGGTCCCGGAATGGAGCCGGAGCAGCAGGATTCGTTAAACCGCAAAATGCGGGAGCCCTTGCAAGCGGAAATGGGCTGCGGCCTCTGGAATACGAACCAGCGGATCGTCCATCTTTTTGGCGGCAGCTCTTCACTTCATTTCACGAGATCGCTTCTGGGCGGATTCCGCACGGAGATCGTTTGGGAGCCCGACGGCGCCTCTGAACGCCCCCACTATGTAACCGGACAAGGAGAGATGAAACATGCAGATGATCATCGTTGACGACGAAGCGCATTGGGTTGATAACCTATCCATGCACAAACCGTGGCATACGCTCGGCATCGAGCAGGTGCATAGAGCTTATTCCGCGCACGAGGCGCTTCAGATTCTTGAAACGCATCCGATCGATATCGTCCTATCGGATGTTCTTATGCCCGAGATGACGGGGATCGAGCTGATCGAGCGAATTCGCGAGCGCGATAAAAGGATCAAATGCATTATATTGTCCGGTCATTCCGATTTCGAATATACGAAAGAAGCCGTCCGGCACCAAGCGGTGGACTACCTGCTCAAACCGCCGACGGATGCCGAATTGTTCGGCGCGGTCAAGGCCGCCATCGATCAATTGAAGCAGGAATGGGAAAGCGTCAGCTCCTATGAGCGCACCCAATTCACCCTGCGGGAGAATCTGCCGCTTCTGCGGGGCCAGCTGCTGCTGGAGGCTTTGCGGGGAAACCGGCTGACGGCCGACGAATGGAGCCGGAAACTCGACAATTACGGATTGCCGTTCCGGTTCGGAAGCTGCGCGCTGCTGCTCGTTCGCATGGAGGAGGAATTCGGCCAATACAAAAACAACGGGCAGCAGCTCATGGAATACGCGATCATCAATATGGCGGAGGAGATCATCGGGGAATTTACGGAAGTCTGGGGCGTCAAAGAGGAGCATGGGTATCTGGCATTTCTGCTCCAGCTTAAGGAAGAACGCTCCGGCATAGGGAAAGAAACGATCCTGGAGAAGCTTGCCATGCAGCTTCAGTCCAAGGTGAAGCAGTTTTTGAAAGGATCGCTGTCCATTGTCATTACCGAATGGTTCCGGTTCCCGGAGCAACTGCCGGACCGGTACCGCCAGGCTTACGCTTACTTCCGGCAAATCGTAGGGGAAGAGCGGGAATTCGTCATGCGGGTCGGCGATGTCGAGCAGCAGGCTTCCCAAGGAACGCTCGATGCGATCCATATGCCTCCCGTATTCATGAATCTGCTGGAGGCCGGACGCTGGGATGCGGCGGAGGAAAAGCTGGCGGCCGTTTGCGCGGAGCTCGACGAACGATGGTCGGAGTCTTGGGAGCACTGTATGGAGGCGGGCTTCGTCATCGCTTCTTCGTTTACGCATCTGGCGCATCGGAACGGCTATACGCTGGCCAAATTGCTCGGGTCGGACATGGACGATCTGCAGAGCGGAGAGGCCTTCTCCTCCATCGGCAAGCTCCGCAAATGGTCGATGAACGTGCTCGGCAAGCTGAAGGAGGGGACGTCGAACGAGGTCAAGGATATCCGTTCCCAGTACGTGAAGAAGGTGAAGGATTTTGCGGAGAAAAATCTGCATCTCGACGTTTCGCTGCGCGCGCTGGCCGATCATGTGAACCTGCACCCGACGCATCTGTCCAAAATATACAAGATCGAAACCGGCGAAGGCATAAGCGACTACATTTCCTTGCTCCGTATGGAGCGCGCTTGCCGTCTGCTGCGGGCGACCGACAAAAAGGTGTATGAAATCAGCATGGAGGTCGGCTATTTGGACCCGGCTTATTTTATCAAAGTGTTTAAGCGCCAATTCGGCGTCACGCCTCAGGAATACAGAGACGGCCATACAACCGCCTAACAGAGTCCTACGGAAACTAACATAATCCTATAGATACATTCCCCGGCAAGTTGGTAGAGTTACACATGTAGTGATCTTACACCGTAGGGGGAAAAAACAATGATTAGATCCCGCAAATCTTGGCTGCTGCTCGCAAGCAGCGCGCTTATCGCCGTAACGGGCTGCAATGCAAAGAATGCCGGCGACGGGAATGCGGCGGACGGCGGCTCCAACAGCGCATCCGCATCCATACCGGCACCCGCGCCCGGATTCGACAAAGGGAAATACGACCCGCCCATCGAGATCAGCACGGTACTTATGCCAAAGAAGTATACGAACGGCGATACGAAGGAAAATAACGTCCACGACCGCTGGATGCTGGAGCAGTTCGGCATCAAGCATAAAGATACGTGGTACCCGGCCGGCAGCGATCAATATAAACAGAAGCTGCAGCTTACGATTGCGTCCGGGGAGAAGCTGCCGGACTTCGTAGCGGTTCCGACCGATCCCGTGCTGACCAACCAATTGATCGATTCCGGACAGTTTGTGGCGATCGACGCGCTGTTCGACAAGTACGCCAACAAAGTTTGGAAAGACCATGCGGCGCAGCATCCGGAATTGTGGTACCCGTTCACGCGCAACGGCAAGAAGTACAATCTGCCTATCCTGGAGTACACGGACAATGACGATACGATGCTGTGGCTTCGGGAAGATTGGATGGAGAAGCTGCAGCTCAAAGCTCCTCAGACGATTGCGGAATTAGAGAACGTGATGGACAAATTCAAGAATCAAAATCCGGACGGACTCGCACCGAAGGATGTTTATCCGCTCGCGGTTTCCATGAAAAACAACACGAACACCTGGATGGGATCGCTCGACTGGCTGTTCGGCGCATACGGCACGATCCAGGAGCAGTGGAACAAAGACGCGAACGGCAATCTCGAATACGGCTCGATCAATCCGGGCTCCAAAAAAGCGCTGGAGAAGCTTCAGGAGTGGATGAACAAAGGGTATATCCACCCGGACGCGGCTCTGTGGGACGAAGGGAAATCCGCCGAAATTTGGACCAAGGGCAACGCGGGCGTCCTGCCGGGAGCAAACTGGGTTCCCGACTGGCCGGCTCCGGATTTGCTCAAGAACGTCAAAGGATCGAAGTTCAAAGCGTATCCGGTACCAGCGGGACCTGACGGAAAGATGGGCACCAAATGGCAAAATTCCGGCGTCAACAGCAGTATCATGATCAACAAGGATGCCAAGCATCCGGAAGCGATTTTCCTGTACTACAACTTCTTGCTGGATAACTTGGCTAACCCGTCCACAGGAAGCAAATACGAATTCGGCTTCGCCAAAGGGTACGACTGGGATGTCGTGGACGGACAGCCGACAAGCAACAAAGACAAAATCAAAGATTTCAACAACGACTTTCCGTTCCTGACAGGCCCCGCAAGGATTCCGGATCTCTACATGAAAACGCTGGTTAAGCTGGCGGACGGCAAAAAGCCGGAAACCCCTTACGAGAAGCAGCTCGCCGAGTTCCGGAAGCCGGAAAACTGGTATGCCGCGAAGGTCGTCATGTCGCAAATGAACGTCCGTAAGCAAAATTATTTTACGGGTGCGGCGACGACGACGATGATTGCGAAATGGAATCTTTTGCGCCAATCCGAAATGGAAACCTTCAATAAAATCATCTACGGCAAATTGCCGATCAGCGCGTTTGACGATTTCGTCACGAGCTGGAAGTCGAACGGCGGCGACCAGGTCACGAAGGAAGTCAATGAGTGGTTCAAGTCCGTGGCGAGCAAATAAACGGGCGCCAGGAACTCGTAAGGAATACAAAGAAGCAGCCTTCGCGGCTGCTTTTTTTTGTCGAAGTGCGCCCGGTATGAGCGTCATCTTTAGGGTGAAAGTACTGAACGGGGGATAGGCGCTCCCTTCTATTCGAGGAAGCCCCTGTGCCGGGGGGATTTTGGATTCTTACTTAATGAAGCCTTGCCATGTTCCGGTGCCGGAGAAACTGTTTGCCGTATTCTCCGTGCGGGTTGATGCCGGCATGCTCGATTTGAATCGTCGAATGCTCGATGCCGTATTTGGCTTTGAGCGTTTCGTTAATCGCGAGGATAACGCAGAACGGCTGAATGTTCTCGTTGACGAATACGTGAGCCGTCAGCGAGTAGTGGTCGGTCGATACGGCCCACAGATGCATTTCGTGCACGTCCTCGACGCCTTCGACCTTCGCGATGTCGCCGCGGATTTGGTCGAGATCGAATTTTTCCGGGACGGACTCCATCATGATCAGGTACGAGGCGCGGACGATTTTGGCTCCGCCCGTAAAGATGATGGCGCCGATCACCATACTGATGAGCGGATCGAAGATGCGGAATCCGGTGAAGTAGATGAGTACGGCCGAAATAATGACGCCGATCGAGCTCAAGAGGTCACCGATAAAATGCCAGAGGGCGCTCTGCACGTTCAGGTTGTCTTCTTCCTTCATGCTTCTGCTGAGGACGATCGTGAGTACGATATTGACGACGAGACCGATCGAGGCGATGACGATCATCGTTTGAAAGTGAATGTCCTCCGGCGTAATCATCCGTTTGATGCCCTCGATGAAAATGCCGATCGCAATGATGGCAAGCGCGAGTCCGTTCAACAGGGAGGCGATGATTTCGAAGCGCAAGTAGCCGAACGTAAAGCGGGCGTTAGGCTGCCTGGTCGCCATATAAATAGCCACCATGCTTAGACCCAGCGCAAGCACGTCGGAAATCATGTGCGCGGAGTCCGACAAGAGCGCAAGCGAATTGGATGCGAGACCGCCGATAATTTCGACAATCGTAAAAAACAGCGTCAGCACGAGCGTGATCCACAGCGTTTTTTTGGAGGTGGATTGTTCTTTGACGTGGCGTAGATGATGATAATCGTACATGGTAGCTCACCGCCTTCTCTAGATTAGAATAATTCTAAATAAGCTTCTTGATTGCATTATACGCCAATATGCGCCCGCCTGTAAATGCGTTTGCCTATATTTTCTGATATACTGGAAACGTTTGTTGCAGGGTGCAGGTTTGTGCCTTGAAGCAGCAAGCGGTTTGCTTGGAATGACGCCGTCTGGCGTTAACTTGAGAAAGGGCGGGAGATGCCGGATGATTCGAACGCTAGCTGTTACCGCAGACGGTCTGATCGTCCGCGATATTCCGCTTGAGCGGCTCCATGATGCGGATGTGAAATGGTACTGGGTCGATTTCGACAGTCCCGACGAGCAGGAGACGTCTTTACTGGACAGCTTTTTTCATTTCCACCCGCTGGCGATAGAGGATTGCATGCATTTCCTGCAACGCCCGAAACTCGATCATTATGACGACGCGCATTTTTTCGTGCTGCATACGCTCAATCAGGAGACGCTGCTTGCCGATGAGGTCGATTTATTCGTCGGGCCGAATTTTGTCGTGTCGTTTCATTTGAGGCCTCTGCAGGAGATGGAAGAAGTATGGAAGAAAATAAGCGCTCAAAAGTCGATCGCCCAAAAAGATCATATTTTCATCGTCTACTTGATTATGGATAAGCTGGTCGATTATTATTTTCCGAGCTTGATGCGGATCGAGGACGATCTGCTGCAGCTGGAGACGAATCCCGACGGGCAACTAATCGGGGAGCGGATGAATGAGGTATATGAATTGCGGGCCAAGCTCGGCAAGCTGAGGCGCACGGTATTCCCGATGCGCGATTTGTTGTATAGGGTTATCTATACGGAGAAGATTCAGGGGTTGAAAGGGCATATCGAATATTTTACCGATATTCACGACCACCTGCTGAAGCTTGCCGACATGATCGAGTCGAACCGCGAGATGTCGTCGGATTTGCGCGACAGCTATATGTCGATCAACGCCAACCGGATGAATGCGATCATGAAGACGCTGACCGTCATTACGACGATCTTCATGCCGCTGACGTTCATCGCCGGCATCTACGGGATGAACTTCGCGCATATGCCGGAGCTGGAATGGCCGGGCGGGTATCCGCTTGTGCTGTTCGTGATGCTGCTGATCGGCGCGGGCATGTTTATCTGGTTTTACCGCAAAGGCTGGTTTAAATGAATGGATTATGGCGCTACGGCTTCGGTTGCAATTTTGCAGCCGAGCCGTTTTTTTCTTGGCGCTCCTCGAATTGGCCGCCCAAGTACAACATCAGGATAAATAGGTCCAGGCATGTTCAAAAAGTACATACACGGCTATATACATAAGTATGTGGCAGGACCGAGCGCGCTCACCTTCCAACGGGCATTCCCCGACTTAACTTAACTGCTCTACTAGCCGACGAAGCGAGTCCCCACTGCCGAAACTAACTGCTCGATTGGCGACTTAGCGAGTTCCGATTACCTAATGTGCTTCTAGCCTACTCAGCGAGTTCCCACTCCAACCCCATTTAGCTACCCTTACTCCGACATATTGGCTTCCACTACCTAGTCATTTCTTTTATTGTCACTGTCCTCCGAACCATTCCGAAAATAATGAATGTAAATTCACTCCCTCTGTTCGTAGTGATTATCTCACGAATACTCGCTCATTCGCAGGATTTCACCATTCTTTGAAGCAGGCTTTCCGTAGAGGCAAGGACCTGACCCGTTGGGAGCATCATTTTGGGTATGCGGGAATAGAGGAAAGGCCTCAATCCCCAATCATTTCCGTTATGATGCACGTATACTCCACAATCGTCTTGGTGGTTTACCCTCCCAATTCTCAACGGGTCTTCGCCCTTACATTCCTTCGTTATACCTATCCAAGAGGTGGAGGCCGAAATGCTAGTGTAACGGGTCAGTGCCCTTTGTGAACCCACATTCGGTACTCCGTGCTTATGTGTTTTCCATCCTGCGAATGAGCCAAAATACGTACGCTAACCTTTGTGTTCCCATGCTACTTTCCTCTTGTGAAACATGTTGCCCAAGTGGGAGCCTCCTAGGCTGCAGCCTCTTGTACATCGTTCGCCCGAAAGGCTTCCCCTCGTTTTACCATACCTATCATGATCCGTGTTAGTTTACCGATCAGTTTAAAGACGGAGCGATGCTTTTTCATCTTCTTTTCTTTTACGTTTTGCTCGTGCCACCGTTTAAACTGCGGGTTATTTGTAATCAAGGACAAGGTTCCCAAATACAGATATTTGCGCAGCTGTCGCCTGCCTCGTTTTGAGATTCCTACTTTGCCTTCGTATTTCCCCGAGCTGTTATCCGTTAAGTTGAGACCCGCTTGGGAAAGGATCTGTTGTCCATGTGCATACTTGCTTATCTCTCCGCATCCGGCCAATAAAGCGGCTATGAACAGCGTGCTCAGCCCCTTTATGGTGCGAAGTAGGTTCACCACATCCGGTACCTGGGCAAGTAGGATGTCGAGCTCATGCTCCATCTCCTTTAGCCTTTCGGTTAACCGTTCATAGTCCTCTACAAGCCGCGCAATTTCTTTACGCGCTTCTTCACATCCAACCTTACTCCCAACAGAACTACGGGCTACAGCGAGGAGCCTGGCGGCCGTTTCTAGTCCTGTCTTCCCGCCTGCACGCTTCATGCCGCCTTCTTCCTTCCAGCCGGTAATCATCTGCTCAGCTGTCATCGGTGCGATATCTTCGGGCAGCGGGAAAGCCTTCAGCGTGGCGACTGACCGCGCAATCTCCCAGTCGGAAAATACCAGTCTGTACTCAGGAAAGTGAATATCCAGCCAGCGGTGAAGTCGGCCCTTCAAGCTTGTCAGTTGCTTGACCCAGTATTCGCGGTCGTTCATTACCATGCGCAACCGCCGATAGATGGCTGCGTGCCGATTGTAAGTGGTGTAATATCCACGGCTTACGGCATCGGCAATGACCAGCGCGTCTTTGATGTCGTTCTTGGATTGGCTGTTATCTCGGTTTTCCTTGTTACGTTTTGTGGTCAGGGGGTTAACGAGAACGACCTCATGGCCAAGGTCCATCAACCAATCGGCCAAGCTGAACCAATAATGTCCGGTCGGTTCAAGGCCGATGATGAGTGAGGAGAGGCCTTTCTGTTGTTGGAGTTGTCCGATCCATCGTAAAAGTTTCCCAAAGCCCTCTCCTTGATTCTCGAACGTGACAGGTCGGCCTATCTCTAATCCACGGTAAGTAACGGCACGAGCCACATGCCGCTCCTTGGCAATGTCGATACCGATAATGAGATGATTCGTAGAAATTCGTTCAATCCGTTGATTTTGTACGTCTCTTTGTTTAAACTTCATAGTAGAGCACCCTCCCATGTGGATCTGTTAGTCACTGCCCGTGACATGATCTACTATACAGAGGGTGCTCGTGCTTTACAAAGCCGATTTCTTAGCATCTACAGGAATGCTATTACTGAACCTAAATTCACTATTTCATCCGGAAATGGAGTCCAAAGGTGAAATAGTGAAGCAAACGTCACTAATAGTTCGTGTTTAAAAAGACCACTTTTCAGAACCGAGAAGGTTGGATGAATCCGAGGAACGAGGACACGGAGCGTAGGCAAAACCTACGTGAGTACCGCAGTTACCGGATGAATTCAAGATTCGATGTCGAATAACCTACAGTTCTGCTTCGTTATCAAAAGGGGGCTTTTTAAACAACCTCTAATAGTGAATGTGACGGTAAAATAGCGACGTCTGATTCACTATTCGAAGGAATACCTCCATTTTGCCTGAAAATAGTGAAGTTTGCTTCACTGTTAGTGAACCTGGATTCACTATTCGTCGACCTGCCCCCATTTTGCCCGAAAATGTTAGAAAAGTTTGCTTCACGCTTCACTATTCGCTACTATTCCCGTTTCTAGCGAAAACGAGGCTGCTTCTGCCAGCGCTGCCAGAACGAAGCTGAAGCCTGGCGATCATCTTCCGAAGATGAGCCCATTGCCGCAGCCAGGAATCAGGCTCTGCAGATTTCATATTTACAGCCCCTTGCAAGCTGGACTATAATAAACATGTAAATATAGATACGTTGTATCACAATGAGAGACGATAATGTAAAAATAATCGAAGAACGGAGTGATCGAACTCGTGACAGGAGTCAAAACATTCGGCGACTCGTACGGTTTGCCGATCGAGCGCGACACGATCCGGCTGGCCATGCTGGGCATGGTGGACGGGAACGGGCATCCGTATTCCTGGAGCGCCATGTTCAACGGGTACGATCCGGAAGAAATGAAGCATTGTCCGTATGCGGGCATCCCTGCTTACTTGGACAAAGAGCCGAAGGAGACGCTGCGTATTCCGGGCGCCGCCGTCACGCATATTTGGACGGACGATCCGGCCGATGCGATCCGGGTATCACGGGCAGCGCTCATTCCCAACATCTTGCATCGGCCAGAGGATGCGATCGGGCAAGTGGATGCGGTCATCGTCGCGACGGATAAAGGCCACGAGCACGTCGAGCGCTGCCGTCCCTTCGTGGAAGCGGGCATCCCCGTTTTCGTCGATAAGCCGCTTGTCGACAACGAACCGGATCTGCTCATGTTCGCCGAGTGGGTACGGCAGGGGAAAGCGATTTTGTCTTCCAGCTGCATGCGCTACAGCAAGGAGTTCGCACCGTTTCGCCTGTCCACGAACAATCTGGGGGACATCCGGTTCGCCACGATCACGACGCCGAAGACATGGGAGCGCTACGGCATTCATGCGCTAGAGGGGATGTATCCGATTTTCGGTCCCGGCTTCGTTTCCGTCCGCAATACCGGAACCTCGGAGCGGAACGTCGTGCATATGAAGCATGCTTGCGGAGCGGATATCGTGGCGGCTGCCCATGACAGCATGTACGGAGGCTTCGGCCTGCTGCAGCTGGTCGGTACGGCGGGGCACGCCTTCGTTCCTTTCCAAGACACCTTCTATTCGTTCAAAGCGCAGCTGCAAGCGTTTATCGATTACTTGCGGACGGGGGAGCGGCCGTTTCCCTTTGAGGAAATCGTTGAGCTGATGAAATTGGTCATTGCCGGCATACGCAGCCGGGAAGAGGATGGCCGTGAAGTGCTTTTGTCGGAGATCGCCCCGAATTGACGGGAGTCGGAGTCCGGACGAAAACAATCGACAGGCCGGAAAATGGTGGGAGTGCCCGTATGCGGGAGAGAGATGGAGGAGGATGAGCGATGACGGGAATGACATATGCGATGCGCCCGAGCCGGGTGCTGCAAAAGCTTAGAGCAGGGGAAGTCGCCTACTGCACGAAACTGAATTTAGCGGACGCGCGCGCAGCGGAAATCGCTGCGATGAGCGGGTTCGATTGCATTTGGACGGATATGGAGCATGTGGCGAACGATTGGTCGGTCATCGAGAAGCAGATTCTTGCGGCCAAGGCGCATGGCGTGGATACGATCGTTAGGGTGGCGCGCGGAAGTTATAGCGACTATATACGTCCGCTTGAGCTGGACGCGTCGGGGATCATGGTGCCCCATATCATGAGCGCGGCCGATGCCAAAGCCGTGATCCGCAGCACGAAGTTTCACCCGCTGGGCCTTAGGCCCGTGGACGGCGGAAACGCCGACGGCGCTTACTGCAACGTAGAATTCGCGGATTATTTGCAGCAGGCGAACGAGCAGCGCTTCAATATTTTGCAGATCGAGGACGTAGAGCCGGTGGAGGAACTGGAAGAAATCATTTCGCTTCCGGGTCTCGACATGATCTTCTTCGGCCCCGGCGATTTCAGCCAGTCGATCGGCGCTCCCGGGCAGATGGATCACCCGCTGCTGCTCGAGACGCGCAAACGGATCGCCGAGCTCGCCGTCAAGCACGGGAAATTCGCCGGCACGGTCGGCTCGACGGGCAACGCCGAGGCGCTTGTCGAGATGGGCTACCGGTTCATCAGCGTCGGAGCGGACGTCATTTCCCTGACGCAATATTACCGGAATATCGTCGGAGAGCTGCGCAAGCAGGATGTCGGACGGATTACAAGCGTATACTCGGACAAAGCGACGGAGGTTTCGCCATGAACGTGTTGAAATCGTTTTCTCTCGAAGGCAAAGTGGCGCTCGTAACCGGCGGAGCGGGTATGTACGGGCGGCAGATCGCCCTCGCGCTCGCGCAAGCCGGAGCGGTGACGAACATGACGACTCGCGACAGCGGACGGCTGTCGGAGCTCGAGGAGGGCTTTGCCACAGAAGGCGTCAAAGTTCACGCCCACTGCCTCGACCAGGAGCAGGAGGCCTCGATCCTGGAGCTGCGGGACCGGATACTGGCGGAGCACGGCCGTATCGACATTCTCGTCAACAACGCGGTGGCCCGCACGATGGGCTCGTGGGACGATCCGCTGGAAGCGTTCGACCGGAGCATGCGGATCAATGCCTCCGGATTGTTTGCGGTCACGCGCGCCTTCGGCGATCCGATGGCGGAGCAAGGCTCGGGCTCGATCATCAATATCGGCTCGATTCAAGGCGTCGTCGGCGCTGACGGCTCGCTTTACAAGGATATGGGCTTCCATGGCTTCGTGCCCGACTATTTCTTCCATAAGGGCGGGATGGTCAATTTCACCCGTTTCGTGGCGAGCTACTACGGCCCGCGCAACGTGCGCTGCAACTGCCTGAGCCCAGGGGGACTCGCCTCGCACCGCACGCCGGAGACGTTTGTCGAGCGCTACAGCGAACGCACGCTGCTGGGCAGAATGGCGGGCGACAGCGATTTGATGGGCGGCATCGTCTTTTTGGCGTCCGACGCTTCCGCTTATGTGACCGGAGCGAATGTGCCGGTAGACGGCGGCTATACGGCGAAATAGTTCGCAATAGCGACAAGGGGGAACGTGAGCATGTACGAATCGTTGTTTTCGATGGAGGGCAAGACGGTTGTCATAACCGGAGGGAACGGATATTTGGGAAGCGCGCTGGCGCTGGCGCTCGCCGACTTTGGGGCGAAGGTGGTCGTGGCGGACGTAGCGGTAAAAGAGTCCGAGGACGCGCGGCTGGCATCGATCGCTTGCGACGTGTCGGACACGGAATCGATCCGCCGTCTGTTCCGCACGACCGAGGAACGGTTTGGCGGCATCCACGTGCTGATTAACGGAGCGACGTACGGTGCGGGCTACGGACCGGACGGCAAGGTGGAGCGGATGAGCGACGAGGATTGGCAGAAGGGACTGGACGGTGCAGCCGGTACGGTTTTCCGATGCACGAGGGAAGTGATTCCCTATATGGAAAAGAACGGCGGCGGCAGCATCGTCAACTTCGCGTCGATGTACGGGATGGTTTCGCCCGATCCGTCGATTTACGGCGACAGCGGGGCGAACAACCCGGCCAATTACGGAGCCGGCAAAGCCGCGGTCCTGCAATTTACCCGCTACTGCGCGGCTCACCTGGCTTCCAAAGGCATACGCGTCAACAGCGTGACGCCGGGTCCTTTTCCGAATCCGCAGGCGCAGCAGAACAAACCGTTCCTGGAGCTGCTCGGCAAGAAGACGATGCTGGGCCGCCCGGGAAAGGCCGAGGAAATGATCGGGGCGGTGCTGCTGCTCGCTTCCGGCGCTTCCAGCTACATGACCGGATCGAATATCGTCGTCGACGGCGGTTGGACGGCTTGGTAAAGGAGGACGAAGAAGCCTATGAAAAGGAACGCCGGTTCGAATCCGACCAAGCTTACGCTTGGCACGGTACAGCTCGGTTTGCAATACGGCATTCGCAACCGTAACGGCATGCCGTCGGAGGAGAGCAGCTTCGAGCTGCTCCGCGAGGCTTGGGAGGGCGGCGTAGTATCCTATGATACGGCATCGGCCTACGGGAAGTCGGAATCGCTGCTGGGAGACTTTTTCGCAAATAAAGATCCCTTGATCGTAACGAAAATCCATCTTCATCCCGAGCCCGGCTCCAGCCGCGAGCAGATCGAACGGACGATGCGCGAGAGCATCGAAAGCTCCCTGCTGCGTCTGCGGTTATCCGCCATACCGGTATTGATGCTGCATAATACGGACGTTATGAAAGACTGGGGGGAGCAGATTACCGCGGCTTTCCGAACGATGCTCCGGGAGGGCATCATCGGGCAGGCAGGTATTTCCGTTTCGCACAACACGCAGGAAGAGTACGGGGCCTTGTGGAAATATTTAAAGGACGAAACGTATGAAACGGTCCAGATTCCGATGAACCTGCTGGATCACCGCCCTGTGCTTAACGGCTGTCTCGGGATGCTGAGCGAAGCCGGGAAGACGGTATATGTGCGCAGCGTCTTCTTGCAGGGGCTTTTCTATATGAAAGAGGAAGAGCTTCCCGCCGGTCTTCAGGATGCGCGCGAACCGATTGCCGCTTTGCGGGAATTGTCCGAAGCCTATGCGTTTCCGCTGGCGCAAATGGCCGTCTCGTTTATCCGCGATATGGAGGGCGTGCACAGCTTGGTTATCGGTGCCGAAACGAAGGAGCAGGTACGCGAAAATATCGCCTTGATCGGCGGACCGCCGCTGCCGGATCGGCTTAGGGCGGACATTATGACGCGCTTCCGCAGCGTTCCGGAGAAAATCATTACGCCTAACCGGTGGAAATAGGCTTTATTCGGCTGCAGGCTGGCCAGCGTTTCGGCCGATAAAAGGAAAGAGGAGGGTCCATATGCGTTTCCGCCGAGCGATAAGCCGGTTTCATGACATGACATTGGCGAAAAAAATGTGGCTGTCCGTCGCTTTCATATCGCTGCTCACGCTGGCTACGTTTGCCGCCTTGTCGTCCACTCAGATCAAGCAGCTGATTACGGACCGCGAAGGGAAGGTGATGGTGCAGCAGATCGAGTATTATACGAGCAGCATCAATCACTACTTCCAGAACATCCAGAAATCGGCGCAGGTGCTTCTATACAGTCCGACCATTCAGGAGCGCTTCAGCAGCAATATGTCGCAGCTGACCGGCAGCGAGCGAATACGCGCATATAACGAGATCTACGATCACCTGCACCGGATGTGGGACAATTTGTACGGCATCGATGCGGTGTACTTGATCGACCGTTATCAGAACGTGTTCAAGATCAGCGTGGAAGACGCCAATATGCCGACGTTCCTGACGGGAGCGGAATTCGCCAAGCAAGGCTGGTACGACAGACTGGGCAAATCGGACGGCTCCTCGTATTGGTCTTTCGTCCGCTGGAACGAGTCGAAGGCTTCCATCATGATGTTTAATGCGGTGTACGACAAATCCGATTTGTCGCTGATCGGCCATCTCGTCATTTCCGTATCGCCGCAGGTGTTCGACGGCTTCCTGTCGGCTTCGAACCTCGGGGCGGGTACGAACAGCATCATCGATTCCGCGGGAATCGCCTATACGTCCGGAAGCGGGATCGGGGGAGAAGCGCCGGTCGACGTTTCCACGCTCTCGGGCGAAAAGGGCTACGCATCCACCAGGCAGCATGACGAGCCTTACATGCTCGCTTACGCGAAAAACCGGCTCACGGGCTGGACGTTCGTCCATTCCGTCCCGCAGCGAATCGTGCTGAAGGACTTGAAGGATGTCAACGGGCTGTGGCTGTTGTTTCTCATCGTCTCGATTTTGCTGATGACGGTCGCCTCCGCCTTCCTCCTGCGAACGATCACGATGCCGCTGCGCAAAATGGTCAGACTCGTTCGCGAGGTCGAACGGGGCAGCTTGAGCGGACGCTTCAATGTCCTGCACAAAGACGAGCTCGGCAAGCTGGGCCATGCGTTCAACCACATGCTCGACAAGCTGCAGGACGGCATTCCGCTCATCCGCGAGAAATTTATCCGTTCCTTGCTGGAGCGAAGCATGACGGAGGAGGAGCTGCGGGAGTTCGAGCGTAGGCTGGATTTTCGTTTCGAGGGCTCTTGGTATCAGGTCGTGCTGGTATACGTTCGCGATCCGTCCGATGAAAGCGCATTAAGAGGGGCGGAGGCGGCGATTCGGGATATGGAGCTGCGCTGCCGGATGATTTCGGATACGCTGGCGGCCAACCAGTTTTGCCTTATATTCAATTGCCCGGAGGACGAGACGGTCCCCTATCTCGAGCAGCTTATCGGTCATTTGCGCGGGAGCCTGAATCTGCAGCCCTATGCGTTCATCGGGCATGCCTACGACGACCCGAACCTGGTCAAGACCTCCTTCGAGGAAGCGAAAACGCAGCTCAAATACCGGATCAGCGAGCAGATGGACGCGGAGCCGGCCATTTTCTTTCCGGGCGGCGCGTTTGATCACCAATATCCCGAATCGTACGAAAACCGGCTGCTGCATTACATCGGAGAAGGCGATTTCGACATGTGCGCGAACGTCATGGAGGAGCTGATCGCCCATACCCGGACGAAGCAGATCGCCCCTCCCGTCATGAACGCCGTGCTGGCGGCGCTGCACAATCATCTGAACAAACAGCTGATCAAGTTCGGCAATCCCGGCAGTCTTCCGGATGCGGACTGGCTCGCCAAGCTGAACTTGAGCCTCTCGCTCGAACCGTTCGAGAAGAACGGCCGCGATTTTATCGCGCTGCTTCGCGACCGGCTCGGTCCGCTTATTCAGAAGCAAGTCCGGTACAGCCCGAATATCGTCAAGGCGTTCCAACTGATCGGCGAGAAAAGTAGCGATCCCGATTTGACCGTCGATTTTGCGGCGCGAACGCTCGGACTCAACACCAACTATTTCAGCCAATTGTTCAAGAAGGAAGCGGGAGTCGGCTTTGCCGAATATGTAAGCGGTTTAAGGCTGGAGCATGCGCGGCGGCTGCTGCAGGAGACCGGTCTCAAAATCAAGGAGGTAGCCGAAAAGACCGGCTTTGCCGATCCGCATTATTTTGGCGTCTGGTTCAAGGACAACACCGGACTGTCTCCGTCCCAATTCCGGCGCGGCAGCAATCAGCAGCAGGAATTACCCGGCTTGCCGGAGGCCGGCGGCCCCCAAACGGTGAACAAAGCGCAATAATCGGGGACAGCTAATAAAATTCCCCGATTCCTGAGGAATTTCACCTATTTTCCCTTCCGCCGTCTGTGGTACTTTGAGGGCGTGGCGAACGATCGCCGCGCTTTGCAAATTACCGCACAGAGCAGGAGGGGCACAAATGGAAAAAGCGTGGAGTCTGAAGTTCCGGCGCGAACTGAGCGGCTGGCTGTTCGTATTGCCGATGCTGCTTTTTTTTATTGCGTTTGTCGTGTATCCGATCTTTTCTTCCTTTCGGAGCAGTTTGTATGCGTTTAACTATGCCGAGTATACGTTCGCGGGTCTGGACAATTACAAGCAATTGTTCGGCGATTCGCTGTTCTGGAAAGCGGGATGGAACACGCTCGTCTTCGTTCTGTATCTCGTTCCGTCCGTTACGATCCTCGCGCTGGTGCTGGCGGCGGTCATTCATGCTTATCCGAAAAAAATGCAGACGTTTTTCAAGGCGGCCTTCTACATTCCGGGCGTCACGTCCGTCGTCAGTCTGGCGATGGTTTGGGAGTATATGTACAACAACCAGTTCGGTCTCGCGAATTACCTTCTTAAACTGGTGGGGCTGCCTCCCGTCAACTTTCTCGGGTCCGGCTATGCGTACGGCTCGCTTACGGTCATTCTGATCACGATCACGATCGGAAGCGCGATCGTCGTGTTCAGCGCGGCGCTAAACGGCATTCCGCGCGATTTGTACGAGTCGGCATCGCTTGACGGAGCGACGGGAGTGAGCGCTTTTTTCCGGATCACGCTGCCCATGCTGAAGCCGTCCGTCCTGTATGTGGTCGTCACCTCGACGATCGGCGCATTCCAGGTGTTCGCGATTATTTTACTCATGACGGGAGGGGGACCGGCCTATAAGACGACGACGATTCTGATGCTGATTTACCGCGAGGCTTTCATTAACATGAACTTCGGCATCGCCAACGCCATGGGCATTCTGCTCTGTCTCCTCATCTGTCTGATCGCGTTCCTCCAGTTCAAGCTGCTGAAATCGGACATCGAATATTAAGAGAGGAGCGGATGCGAATGTTAAAAAAATGGCCCGTCGTTACGGGAAATGTTGTCATTTGGGTATGTACGCTGTTGTTTCTGTGGCCGTTCTATTGGATGCTGATCGGCTCGTTCAAGCAGTTGAAGGTTGCTTTGCAAATTCCTCCCCAGTGGATTCCGCTGCAGCCGACTCTGGAAAATTTCCGGATTCTTGTGACGGATTTCCCGTTGTTTCGCTGGCTGTATAATAGCATGTTCATCTCCGTCGTGGCGACGCTGCTCGTCATTACGGTCAGCTCGCTATCGGCCTACGCGTTCGCGAAAGTACCGTTTAGAGGCTCCAAATGGGTGTTCGGAGCCATGATCGCCTCCATGGCGATTCCGCATACGGTGCTCCTCATTCCGCTTTTTCAGATGATGAACAAGCTGGAGCTCACCAATACGCTTTGGGGCGTGCTGCTGCCTATCGTCGGCTGGCCGTTCGGCGTTTTCCTGCTGAAGCAATTCATGCAAACGCTGCCGAGCGCGCTGATCGAAGCTGCGAAGATTGACGGCTGCAACGAATGGCAGACGTTTACGAAAGTCATGCTGCCGCTGGCGAAGCCGGGAATTGCGGTGCTGGGCATCTTCACGTTCGTCAATTCGTGGAACGATTACGTCTGGCAGATGATCATGTTAAAAGACAATATGATGTATACGCTGCCCGTAGGCGTGAAAATCGCCAGACAGGTGCAAGAGGTCGACATCAATTACGGAGTCGCGATGGCCGGCGCGTTGTGCGCTACCTTACCCGTGCTGCTCGTATTCCTCTACTTCCAGCGCTATTTCACCGAAGGAGTTACGGCAGGCGCCGTAAAAGGGTAGCTCTGCCGCTGCGACGATTAACGGAGGAGATACGGTGAACGATCAAACGAAGGCGATTGTGAACGGCAGGCTCATCACCCCAAGCGGCCTTATCGAGGAAGGCGTTGTCATCATCGAGGGCGACCGTATTGCGGCGTGCGGCACAGCCGGAAGCGTCGATATTCCCGAAGGGGCTGTTCGGATCGATGCGGAGCGGCAGTATGTAGGCCCGGGGTTTATCGACATTCACTGCCATGGCGGCGGCGGGCACTGGTCCTGGGAGGAGCCGTATCTGTTTGCGCTCGCCCATCTCAAGCACGGAACGACCGGCATCCTGCCGACACTGGTTTACAACCAGAGCAGGGAAGAAATGGTTCAGGGCGTGAGCGCGATTTTGAATGTCGGGGATCGGGCCTACAGCTCCGCCTTATTGGGTATCCATATGGAAGGACCCTTCATCAATAAAAAATACGGGGCGATTACGTCTCCGATCCGGCCCGTTGATCCGGAGGAGTATAACGCGCTTCTGGAGCTGGCCGGCGACCGGATCAAAGTATGGACGTTCGCTCCTGAGCTGGAGGGGCAAGCGGCGTTTGCCGAGGCGGCGTCGAAGTACGGGATCGCCTTATCCGTCGGCCATTCGGAGGCGGAAGCGGAAACGATTTTTGCATTCGTCGACAAGGGATTGAAGCTCGGCTGTCACTGCATGAACGCGTCGGGAACGACGCCTTCTCCCTCCAGATTCGGCGGCACGAGGGAGGTTGGCGTCGACGAAGCCGTGCTCGTTCACGACGACATATATGCCGAGGTCATTCCCGATGCGCAGGGGCTTCACGTCAGGCCGCTCATGTGCAAGCTCATTCATAAGACCAAGGGAACGGACCGGGTCATCATTATTACGGATGCGATCGATGAAGCGGGCGTAGAAGGCGAACCGGGCGGGCCGTATGAGGACGTACGGTTTATCGAAGGCGTCGGGCTGTCCGGCAGCAAGCTGACGATGGACCGTGCCGTGCGAAACATGATGCGCCATACGGGCGCAAGCCTGTCGGATGCGTTCGTCATGGCTTCGTTGAATCCGGCTAAAGTGCTGAAGCTCGATCATCTCCTCGGAAGCTTGGAGCCGGGCAAGCTGGCCGATCTGATCGTAGTGACCGAGGACGTTGAGGTGCGGAAGGTGCTGCTGCGGGGGCGGGTGGTCGAGTAAGCGTGCGAAAGGTACTGCTGCAGGGGCGGCAGTTGGAGTAGGTGAACGGAAGGTACTGCTGCGAGGGCGGTTGGTCGAGTAAGCGTGCGAAAAAAGGGCTGGTCACCATGTCGGAAGCGGCAAGGGCGGCCCTTTTTTTTGTTGAAGGTCATCTCGGCAGCGTGCCGTCGACCTATTCGGTAATGCATTGTCGAGATATTCGTGTATAAACATTCGGCGTTGGATCGCGGGTTCCGCTTCAGCCGCGTTTTGCATGGAATAAGAGTCTCCAGCGTCGTCTAAATCTCCAATATCCGCGAAATTATCGAAATTAGAAGACGCTAACGTCTCTTATATACCGTGCCTGCTGCCTTTCGGCGATGTTTTGCATGGAATAAGAGTCTCTAGCGTCGTCTAAATCGGAGATTTTCCGCGATTTAACGAAATTAGAAGACGCTAGCGTCTCTTATATGCCGCTTCAGCCGTGTTTCGGCGCGACAGGGTGAATATTCGCAGCGCTTATCGGTCGAGCTTATCCGAGCGCCAGAATTTGCAGTCGAAGTACGCCTAACCAAAAGGGCGGAGCGGCCTAATCCTTGCCTTACCACCGTCGAAATCGACAGATTACGGGTCAAATGGACAGAAAATGCGTTATACTGAACAAAACAAACCTTTCCTGACGAATTTCACCTATAGGCTTCGGCCGTACTATGCTACTCTGACGTCAGGCCAATGACGGGATGCAGCATAGCCCGGGCTGAATTCAGAGCACCGTATGAAAGGGAGGGGTATAAAGATGAAAAGTTTCGTTACGGCAGGCAAGCGAAACGCGAGGCGCGGGTTGGCTTTGCCGCTCGTTATGGCATTAGCCGTCTTCATGTTCGGATGCAGTTCCGGTACCGGCGGGGGAGATCAGAAGGGCGCAAAGGAATCCGCCAAGCCGTCCGCAGCAGTCAATGAGCAGGACGAGAAGGTGGAGCTCACCGTCTGGATGACGCAGGTAGGCTCGCTTCGGTCGGGTCAGAAGCCCGGCGATTGGGTGAAGGAAGATCTGGTGCCGGAGTGGAACAAGTTGTACCCGAACGTCAAAGTGAACGTGGAAATGATTCCGTTCGACGGCATTAACGAGAAAATTACGACCGCCATCGCATCGAACACGGCTCCGAACGTGCTGCTGGATACGCCGGTGCGTACGCTTGCTTATGCACAGATGGGAGCCTTGGCTCCGCTCGACGACGTCATTCCTGCCAAGGATTTGGAGCAGATCAAGAAAAATCCCGACGTAATGAAGATGGTATCGGTCAACAACAATATCGTAACGATGCCGTATTCGGCTACGATTTCCGCGCTTATTTTGAACAAATCGCTGTGGAAGGAAGCGGGAGCCGAAAACCTGCTGCCGCAGGACGAATACCGCACGTGGACGCCGGAACAATTCAAGGCTGCTTTGAAAGCGGTTGCCAATAAAGACAAAGGCGTATACGGCATGTCGTTGTTCGCGCTCAACGAGCAAGGCGACCAATTGTACAACAATACGATGGTCGGATTCGGAGCGAAGCTGTTCAACGATGATTACTCGAAATATATTGCGGCAGACAATCCGGCTTCCGAGCAAGCGCTTCAATTTTTCAAGTCGCTCGTGGACGAGGGACTCGTACATCCGCATCCGGAGACGCTATCGGCGGTCAACGCGCTCGACTACTGGAAACAGCGGAAGAACGGCATGGTCGTTGCCGGCACCTCGCATTCGGATCTTGTGAAGAACGGGCTGAAGGACGGCTCGGTTACGGGACCGCATGAGTACATGTACGTCAATTACCCGTCCCCGACACCTGGAAAAGCCGCTCTGAAGATGGAGTTCGGATTCGGCGTCGTGTTTAAAAGCAAAGATCAATTGAAAGAAAAATGGGCGAAGAAATTCCTCTACTGGTCCCAAACCGGCAACCAGACGTATGCGACCGCTTCCAAAGCGTTCAACCCGTTCGGCGAAGCGCCGGCTTGGACGAAGGACGATCCGGAGCTGCAGTTCCTGTACAAGCTGACGACCAAAGCGAAGGAATGGCCGGTGGTAGACCCGGGCTGGGGCATCAAGGGATATCCCGAAATGCGCGCGGCGATGTTCCCGGAAATGCAGCGGATGTTCATCAAGGACGCTACGCCTAAGCAAACGCTCGACGCGCTCAACAAGAAGTTCAACGAGGTTATCAAGAAATACAACAAATAACAAGGCAGTCCTCCGTTCGTTTCGACCGGGGGACTTTTTTACGAACGGATTCATGTTCTTCCTGCCGTCCCCATAAACTGGAATAAAAGAAGAAACGCATGAAGGAAGCCGTCAACATGGGTTGTCCGAGACCGGGGCAGCCCTTTTCCGTTTACCGATGTTCGGCTTGCCCGAGTAGGAAAACGAATCATGTCCGTTTGTAGGGGAGGAGGAATGGACGCCGGTTTTCTTGAAATTTCTGAATGCAATCCACCACTGATTGTTCGATTTCTCGGTAGACTCGACTCGACTCGTCCCTGACAGACGGAGAAGCCGTTTTTCCTTGTCTATTTTGTTGGGCCATAATTTGATATAATAGATCGTACCGCAATACGAGACGGCGGAGTCGGATGTTGACGATAAGCAGCCGCGGCTCGATTCATCTAGCAATCAACTTTCCCGAGGAGACCGTGATCGGATGGAAACCAAAAAAACGGCAAAAGAAGCGCCTTATTTCATGATTCAGTCCGTAGACCGGACGCTGTCGATCCAGCAATGCTTTATTGAAGAGAGACGCCCTCTCGGCGTCAGCGAAGTGGCCCGCAAGCTGGGGCTGAACAAAAGCGTCGTGCATCGGCTCATGCTGACGCTGCTGACTCACGGGTATTTGCAGCAGCTCAAAAATACGGACAAATATATGGTCGGTCCGAAGGCGTTCGAGCTCGGCTCGGTATTTACGAATTCGACCAATCTGGTCGACGAAGGCAAGAAAGTTTTGATCGAATTGGTCGATCGGACCAGCTTTACGGCTCATCTTGCGATACTGGAGAAGGACTCCGTGCTCTATCTGGTCAATGTGGAGCCCGATCATTTGAAATATTTGTTCGGCGCCGTAGGGCAACGTCGGCCCGTCTACAATACGGCGCTCGGCAAATGCCTGACCGCATGGCTGCCCGAGGAGCACGTCGTCAAAGTGATGGAGGGCTGCGCATTCGAGAAAATGACCGACTACACGATCACTTCGCTGGATTCGTTCCTGAAGGAGCTGGAGCGGGTGCGCCAAGTCGGCTTTGCCGTCGATAACGAAGAATCGAGCTATGGCGTGCGCTGCTTTGCGGCGCCGGTGCTCGGCAAGGACGGCGACGTCATCGCCGCCATCAGCATTAGCGGCTACGGCGTAGCCGAGGAGAAGATCAACGAGCTGGGCATCACCGTAAAAAATCTCGCATCGCAATTGTCGCGCAGAATCGGGTATTTTGCCAATCCTTGAGCCACGTCCTCCGGTTAAAGCGATCGGAAGGTAAAACAAAGATTTTGTCCATAGAGCGGAAAGAAGCCGGAAGCCTCGACATTCGGCTTTTTCCGTATGTTTGCATGTCTTCAGATCGAAGACGGAACAAGTACAGAGATGATTCGAAAGTAAAGAAGCGATTATAGGAATACGCGAAGGATTGCATTTTGTAACACAAATGAAATATTTCTGTGATGTTCCCATAACATCGCCCAGTTAATATAATAAGCAAGACCCCCTTTTAATGATATATATCTTGCAGAGCCCACCCCGACGGTGCGGCTCTCTTTTTTTATGTCGACCTGGTAACGGCTTTACTCCTGTATCAGAAACGGACTAAAGAAATCGTTTTGTCAAAAAGCGCTGCTTAAGATGCTGATCGTCCTGCGTCTTGAGTGGCGTTTTTTTACATTCCGCAGAGGCCGGATACTTCGCATGGGTATAAATCACCAGGCTCTTGCACGCGAATGGATCGATTGCTAGGAAATAGGATCTGGATGGGTGGTTTGGAAGCTGCTTTGAGATGGTTTCGCTCCATAAAATCTTTACGCCAAGCTGATTTTCAGCTTACAAAACTAAGGTAACGTATAGCTGTGCTCTTTCAACTCCATTTCCGGAAAAGAGGAATGCCAAGCATGAAACGCGGTAAAAAAATGGTGTCTTCTCTGCTTGCTTCAGCTCTAATCATCGGCTTACTGCCGGTGCATGCGCAAAAAGCCGAGGCTGCGGAAGCGCGTAAGTCGCTGCCGATTCAGAAAACGTTAACGGAGCCGATCATCGACGGCAGTTTGGACGAGTCCGTATGGTCCGTCAATCAGGACGTTCAGAAGGTCTTGAACGGGGAAGGAGCCGATGCGCTTCGCTCCAAATTCGGCATGACATGGGACAGCAAGTATCTGTACATCGGCGTGGCGACGGAAGATAGCAATTTGGCGAATAGCCCGAATGTCGACAAGGACCCGGCTAATGTGGCGGGCGACTATTACTGGGATCATCCGAACGTAACGATTTTCCTCGATCCGACGCTGCATCAGTCTGAGCCTTATCAAGGCAAAGACGTGCAACTGGGTTTCGTGTACAAGCCGAATACGACGACGCCGTATTTCAGCTTCGGAGCGGCCGACACCAACAAGAATCGGGATGAAAAGCAAATTTTGCGCGCGATCAAGAAGACCGACAAAGGCTGGAACCTCGAAGCGGCCATACCCTGGAAATTCCTTGATTTCGATCCGCAGCTGATGAAGCAGCTTGGCATGGAAATGACGGTCGGAACCAGCTTTATTAAAGAGGGCGGGAAAACGGTCAAGCCTTCGCTTGCATGGAGCGCTTTTGAATCGCAATCATTCTGGAACGATACGCGCGGTTACGGAACCGTTAAGCTGGAGGAATCGAGTCCGGTATCGGGTCAGGTTAACGATATATTGCTAAACGAGAATTTCGACGGCTATGCGAACGGACAAATTCCGTTCGGATGGATTTCCAATGTGAGCGGCAGCAGTAAGCCTTTTGGCGTTATAAATGACGTGTATGGCGACGGACGGCTTGTTTTTGACGACAACGCGTCAGGCAAGCAGGCCCGGATTTTTGCTCCCGTGCAGTGGGACAACTACGTGGTGGAAGCCGATCTGCAGTTCCAGGGTGTAATCGACTCGGGGCGCTGGGCATCCTTGATGTTCCGTGCACCGTCGGCCGGTGTGCACCCTTACAACCAGATGGCCGTAAGGCAAAGCGGAGCTTTTGAGATTGCGCTGCGCAACGCTTCGAACGGCTGGGACGTGCCGGTAAAAGGCAATTGGGGAAAAGCGCTTGACCTAAACAAGGATTATTCGTTCAAGGTTAGAGTGTTCGATAATAATGTGAAGGAGTATTTGAAAGCGGCGGATAGCGCTACCTATGATTTGCTGACCGACAAATGGATGAACAGTTTTTTGCTGGAGCGGGGCAAAGTAGGCTTTCAAGCGGATCAAAGCAAAGTATCGGTCAAAAGCTTGAAGGTGACGCGCATTCGAGTCGAAAACTTGGATATTGCGCTGCCGGCCCAAGCGGAAGCGTTGACGGGGCCGATTGGCGTGCAGAACGAGGTGACTTTCTCCGACGGCATCAAAGAGGCGGTCCCTGCGGATCGGATTAAATGGTCTACGTCGAACGCCAACGTCGTCCGGGTTGTCGATAACCAGTTGGTTCCGCTCCAAGCGGGAACCGCAACGTTAACGGCGGTTTACGACAATGCCGTGGTCACCCGTCAGATCCAAGTAACGCCGTCGCTCCAAGGTAAGCAAGTCGCGTCTCTTCGCCATCACGCAGGTTATTTGCTGGCTAACGTTGACGAGGCTATGGATTTGAACGGTGTGGAGTTTCAGGCGGAGTATAACGATTTCTCGACAGGAACGGTAAAGGGCGGGGAGCTGACTTGGAACGCCGACAGCGGCATTGCTGTCATTAGCGGCGGAAAGCTGACCCCCAAGCAGAAGGGTATGCATAAGGTACGTGTTTCGTCCGGAAGCGGCGCAATCGATATGATCGTTGTGGCCAAACCGGCTGCCGAGAGTGAATATGTGCTGTATGAGCAGGATTTTACGAACCTGGCGGACGGCGCCTTGCCGGACGGCTGGAAAATCGTCGAGCAACCGGCCGGTACGACTGCAGGCGTAAAGAACGGTGCATTCGAAATCAACGCGACTGCAGCCGGGTCGGCTGTTCGCGTATTGCTGCCGGCGGAGCTGAAGCTGTTCGGCAACTACAAGATCGAAGCCGACGCCACTCATGTAAAAGCGAACGATGCGGCACGCTGGCATTCGATCATGTACCGCGTGCAAAATGATAATTATCCGTACTATCAGATGGCGGTCAGACAAAACGCGACGGCTTCGAACGGAGTGGAATTTGCCGAACGGACGCCGGCTAACGGCTGGAACGTCATGGAAGCCAAATCCTACAAGGAAGCGATTCAACCGGATAAGCTGTACCATTATACGGTGAAGGCGTATGGAGACAGGGTACAGCAGTTCGTTAACGATGAGCTGGTGGTAAATACGGGCGCCGCGCAAAGCTACCTGAAGGGCGGCATCGGCCTGCAGGCGAACGGAAGTCTGATGAAAGTGGCCCGCGTGAAAGTAACCTTGCAGCAGGAGGCGCTTCCCAAGCTGCCGGACAGCAGCTTCGTCAACGTCATGGAGCCGGCGACGAAAATAGCTTTGGCACCGACGGTAGTGGGCGCGATCGAAAGCGCGGATCAAGCTCTGGTCTTGAACCCGGCCAAGCTGCCGGCCACGGTGATGCTGCATGTGAACGAGGCGCTGCAAGTGACCGCTATGAATAAGGAGCAGATTTTGACTCCGCTTAAGGATGCGCTCTCGCTTTTGGGCGGTAAGGCGATTCCTGCCTTCTACGTGCATGATCAACAAACGGTCGTGAAACTCGTAGACTACTTGAGAACGGAAGGGATTGCCGACGCCTTCGTCGTCTCCGATCGGCCGGAGCTGGTCAAGCAGGCGCGCGTCGCTTATCCGATCGTTCGCGGCATTGTCGATTTCCCGCAAGCAGCGGCGGAATTGACGCATGAACAGCTGATGGACATCCGCAGAACGACCAACGCCAGTCTGGCGAAAATTGCGCTTTTGCCCGAGCGCGCCGCTTCCCCCGATCAAGTGGAGTATTTGCAGGAGCGGCTTATTACGGTATGGGCGAAGCAGGCGGAGCAAGCATTCGTGCCGGATGCAGTCTCTCATCACAGGCTGATTACGGCCGGAGTCAACGGCATCGTCACGCGTTCCCCGGAAACGCTAGTCGATGCGCTCGCCTTTTACAACCATAACACGACGCTCATTCGTAAACCGTGGATCATCGGTCACCGGGGAATTCCCGGGCTGGCTCCGGAGAATACGCTGGAGAGCGCGATTCTGGCCTATGAGAAGGGCGCGGATATCGTCGAGAACGACGTATATATTACGAAAGACGATAAGGTCGTCATCATTCATGACGATACGCTGGACCGCACGACGACGGGAACCGGGAAGGTCGAGGATTATACGCTTGCGGAGCTGAAGAAGCTGCTTGCGAACAAGCAGTTCCCGGATCAGTATCCGGCTGCCCGCATTCCTACGCTGGAAGAGTTTTTTCAAGAGTTCAAAGGAAAAGACTTGCTGCACTTCATCGAGATCAAAACCTACAATCCGAGAGTCATCGATCCGATGCTCGCATTGATCAAGCAGTACGATGTGGAAGACCAGGTCGTGATGATCTCGTTTATTCCGGATCAGATCAAGCGCATCAACGACAAGCTGCCGGGCATGTCCAACGGCTTGCTTACCGGCGGACAAGCCAACGATACGGATATAAGCCGATCTCTTTATCGGGTGTTGGATACCGTTCAGCCGCTTAATACGACGTTCAATACGAGCTATCCCGGCTTCGGCAAACCGTTCTTGGAAGCCTCCAAGCACCGGGGCATTACGGTATGGCCTTGGACGTACCGGGATATCAACGAATATAAAAAGGCTTTCGCCATGGGCGTCTACGGTCTGACGAACGATTACAGCCATTGGTCCTCCGACTGGGCCGACCGGATTCGTCCTGCCCAAGACAAGGTGGAACTGAAGATTGGCGGTCAAGCGGATTTGAAAGCAAGCGTGCGCACGTATAAGGGCGCAACGACCGTTATAACGCCGGAAGTCGCGGTGCTGAGCGGACATGACCTGATCGAAGTAAACGGCGGCACGGTGAAAGCCAAAAGGGGCGGAACCGCCTATGTGGCTTTGCGCTATACTCAAGCAGCAGCCGATTCTCCTGTTTACGACATGTACACGCAGCCTGTCGCCATTGAGGTGAAAGATCCCTATGCGCCGCTGCGCGCTCTGATCGAGGAGGCGCAAATTTCACGCGATACGGCAGTCGAAGGCGATGATGCGGGACAATATCCTGCCGGTGCGAAGGCGAGCCTGCAAGCGGCGATCAACAAAGCGAAAAACACGGCAGACCGGGAGAACGCAACGAGCGAAGAGCTTGCTGCCGCGGAATCGGAGCTGCTTGCAGCCCTGAAGCTCTTCAAGTCGCAAGCGCATGATTCATCGCCGAAATCGATTGCGATCGATCAGCCGACGGTAAATCTTCCGCTGGGTAAATCCGTCAAATTGCATGCGACGGTACAACCAAGTTATGCGTACGATAAAACCGTAACTTGGTCGGTATACAGCGCGACCGGCGATGAGGTGGTTAAGGTAACGCCGGAGGGCGAAGTGTCGGCTCATGGCTTCGGGACGGCCGTCGTCCGGGCGAAAAGCGTCGTAGAGAGCGTCTACGCGGACAGCACCATTACGGTAGATCATGCCAGCGAAGTGCAAGTCGAGGAAGTGAAGTTGGATCGGACGGCGGCGACGCTGACCGTTGGGGAGAAGCTGCAGCTGAAGGCAGAGGTTGTGCCGGGTGATGCCTTGAACCGGACGGTAGTCTGGTCCGTATACGGCTCTACGCCGGCAAATGCGGCCGCAGTGACGAACGGCGGCTTGGTAACGGCGCTGTCGCCGGGTACTGCCGTCATTCGCGCTGCAAGCGGCGGAAATGCGTCCAAATATGCGGAGATGACGCTTCAAGTGAAAGCGGCGGCTACCCCGGGGCCGGAACAGCCCGGCACAACGGATCCGGTACCTCTACCGGCGCCGACGACCAAACCCGCTGACAAAGCTCCCGAAATTTCAAACGGCCATGTTGTCGTGGAAGGGAAGCTGGAGCAGGCAAACTCAACCGCCAAAGCGGCAATTAACGCGGAAGAGTTTGCAAAGGCGCTGAAGGGCACCGAAACGGGCGAGGATGGCGTGAAGAAGATCCGCATTGAAGTCAAGGGCAGCCAAGGAGCGGCGAACGTCGAGCTATCCCTGCCGCCGGAGGCTTTTGCGCAAATGGAGATGAACCTTCGTATCGAAATCGTAACGGAGCATGCGGTCGTGACCTTGCCTTCCAATTTCCTGAAGAACGGGCAAGGAAAAGCCGGGGAAGCGGTCAGTCTGGTTGTAAGCAAGGTCGACCATTCGCAGTTGTCCCCTGCTCAGCAGCAGCAAATAGGGAGTAGCCCCGTCATCAATCTGGACGTGAAGCAGAACGGGCAGGTGCGCGCTTGGAGCAATCCGGAAGCGCCTGTGCAAGTGTCGATTCCATATACGCCTTCTGCGGCGGAAATGAAAAATCCGAACGGAATCGTCATCTGGTATCTGGGTGCCGGCGGCAAGGCTGAGGCTGTACCGAGCGGCAAATTCGATCCGGCAGCGAAATCCGTACGCTTTACCGTGAATCATTTTAGCCGGTATGCCGTTGCGTTCGTCGATAAAACGTTCGCCGATCTTGCCGCTCACGCCTGGGCGAAGGCTTCGATTGATGCGCTTGCCGCCAGGGACGTGATTCAAGGAATGGAGGCCGATGCCTATGGGCCGGCGCTGGACATGACAAGGGCGGATTTCGTGACGATCCTGGTCCGTGCGCTCGGCTTGCAGGCAGCTATCGGCGATAACTTTAAGGACGTAACTAGCAGCGATTATTATTATGAAACGGTCGGCATCGCTAAGAAATTAGGCCTTATTGAAGGGCAAGACGGCAATAGCTTCAATCCGAAGGGGAAAATCTCCCGGCAGGATCTGTTCACGATCGTGAGCAGAGCACTCTCGAAGACGAGCAAGCTTTCCTTGAGCGGAAGCGCAAGCGTGCTGGCGGGCTATTCGGACGGTTCGAAAGTGGCCGCATACGCGATTGACAGCGTGTCCGGGCTGATTGCCGCCGGACTGGTCGAAGGCTCAGGAAACGCGCTAAATCCGGAGGGCTTCGCCACAAGGGCGGAAACGGCCGTTATGATGAACCGCATCCTGAACAAGATTTACGAGTAATCTTCACCGGTAACGGCTGCTTGCCGGTCAGGCTGCAGCCTGCAACCTGTGGGCTGCGGGGTTAGTCCTAGAAGGGGCTTTCCTGAAAAGGAAAACTGCTTGGAAGTATGGTTTTTATCGCAAAAAGGGTTGAGCGGCATAGGATGCCTGCCCAGCCCTTTTTTTTAGCACGGCGCGCAGCTCCTTGTGTGCTGTGCGGCTTAGCATGGCGGCGGTTTGCCCGCTATTTTGTGGAGAGGTACCTTTTTTGTAAGAGGGGGACGAGAATCTGTTCATAGTGAACTAAAGTTCACTATGTATGAATCAATGTTCACTATTTTTACTCCATTTGCCCTTTTTCCGGCGGATAGTGAAGCAAACGGGACTATTTGGCCGGGAGGTTCACTATTAGTGAGGTTTTCTTCACTATTTCGCGTGAAGGGGCATTTTTGAGCTCGGATAGTGAATCTAGGTTCAGTAATAGTGAATCCAGATTCACTATCCTGCCGGTCTTCTGTTAGACCTGCTCGTTTTGTTGAGGCCAGTAAGAGGAAGCTAGTTTGGGGCTCAGTTGGAGGAGGCTAGCAAGAGGTAGTTAGTTTGGGGCTCAGTTGGAGGAGGCTAGCAAGAGGTAGTTAGTTTGGGGCTCAGTTGGAGGAGGCTAGAAGAGGAGGTTAGTTTGGGGCTCAGTTGGAGGAGGCCAGTAAGAGGAAGCTAGTTGGGGGCACAGTTGGAGGAGGCTAGCAAGAGGAAGTTAATCGGGGGCTCAATTGAAGGAGGCCAGTAAGAGGAAGTTAGTCGGGGGCTCAATTGAAGGAGGCCAGTAAGAGGAAGTTAGTCGGGGGCACAGTTGGAGGAGGCTAGTAAGAGGAAGCTAGTTGGGGGCACAGTTGGAGGAGGCTAGTAAGAGGAAGTTAGTCGGGGGCTCAATTGAAGGAGGCTAGTAAGAGGAAGCTAGTTGGGGCATAGTTGGAGGACTCTGCAAACGAATTATAGTTTAATGGAGGGATAAATCTCGCATATTCGAGCAAAAGTGGCTTATTTACGTGAGGGAATAGGTTCAGTATGCTTAGCAGGATAGTAAGGGGTTTCAAAAGACGGTGAAGAAGTCAGCCTCAACTCGATTCTTTCTCATAAATACTCAGCTGAAAGGAATAGACATCATGACAAAACGTAAGCCTAATGTGTTGTTCGTGTTTCCCGATCAATGGCGCAAGCAAGCGATCGGATTTCTTGGCGAGGATCCGGTGATGACGCCGAACGTCGATCGGTTTGCCCGGGAAAGCATGTTTCTGGACAACGCGATCAGTTGCTTTCCCTTATGCTCGCCGAACCGTTCCTCGATGCTGACCGGCCGCTATCCGTTATCGACCGGCGTGACGACGAACTGCAAGCTCGGCCTGAATGTCGCCATGAAGGCGAACGAAAAGACGATCGGAAATATGCTGAAGGATGCCGGGTACGCCACAGGATATATCGGCAAATGGCATCTCGATGAGCCGGAGCAAAATCGCGAGCAAAAGCCCTTATCGGGCGCCGCGCACTGGGACGCTTATATTCCCCCGGGAGACAGACGGTTCGGCTTCGATTTTTGGTATGCCTACAATGCGTATGACCGGCATCTCTCTCCCCACTATTGGAAGGACAGCCCGGAGATGATCGAGGTCGACGAATGGTCGCTGCAGCACGAAACGGATGTAGCCGCCGATTTCATCCGGGGCCGCGACAAGGAAAAGCCGTTCGCGTTGTTCCTTTCTTGGAACCCGCCTCATCAACCGTTCGATGAAGTTCCGGACAAGTATAAAGCGATGTATGCGGACATGGAAATTGACTTCCGTCCGAACATGCTCGAGGGGGAGGCCAAGCAGCAAGCGGTCGATCATTTGCGCGATTATTACGCTGCGGTAACGGGTATGGACGAACAGTTCGGCCGGCTGCTCGAATTGCTGCGGGAGGAAGGCATAGAAGACGAGACGATCGTCGTGCTGACGTCAGATCATGGAGAGCTGATGGGCGCTCACAACTGGGCGGAGCACAAAAACATTTGGTACGAGGAAGCCATCGTCGTACCGTGCATGTTCCGCTGGCCCGGGGCGATCAAGAACGGCGGAAGCGACGTGCTGTTCAACAGCGTCGACTTGGTCCCTACGCTGCTTGGCTTGATCGGTTTGGAGGTACCTTCCCGCGTGCAGGGGACCGATCTTTCTACGGTTATGCTGGAGGGAGAGGCGCCATCCGCCCGGCCGAAGTCCGCTTTTATTTGCCATTACCCGGGAGCGCTCCCGGAGCATGCGGAAGCGGCAAGGACCGGGCAGGACATAAATGCATATGGCTGGCGGGGGGTCAGGACCGCAAGCCATACGTACGTGGCCCAGAAAGCCTTCGGCTCGAATGTGCCCGAAAGGCTGCTGTTCGACAACATCACGGATCCTTTCCAGTTGTCGCCGAAACGGATCGCGGATCCGAAAGAAGATGAAATGGCTGAGGAGCTCGAAAAGGAGCTTCAGCAGTGGCTGGAACGAATCGGCGATCCGTTTTCGCTTAACGGCGCGTAATCCTAACGACTCGATAATAATAATGGCTCGGCGGAAAGCTTCCCGGATAACGGCCAGCACTTGGCTCCCTTGTTTCTTAATCCTTAATATCTATCCGTTCCATGATTTTCTTGGATATTCGTAATGGCATCGTACATAGTGCTAACCTTTGCGTAATATTGAGCGATTATCAAATCGATCACAGAAGATCACCTCTTAGGAGTATTGGACTTTTAAGGGATTCTCGAATGCATGCCGAACAGCTTTCTTTACATAATTTAGGACCTGCTCCGGATTGCCATACGCAATGCCACCGTCACTGTAACGGATCGGCCAATCGCAGAAGTACCCATCAGAGACGCACATATGATCACGATCACAATTGAATTCCTCCTGAGGAAGTATTATTTTGACAGACAAAAGGAACCGACAAAACGGTCCCCCTTCATCGGAAATACGCAGCGGAAACCGCTGTTTACCGATTCCTACATTGGTAAATGGCTATTCATCTGGATTATGAATAAAGGAAAGATCTTGGGAATCGACAAATATGCTTTCTCTTACTGATCTTTGAGCACTTCGTCAAAAGCCGCTTGCGTATCAACAAAAATTGCCCCGTTTTCTTCCGCTATTTTCACAATCGCTCCGTATTGATCCATTTTTTGACGCATTTTATCATTGCGATTTTCTTCGATATAGTAAGAAGAAGTATGCCGCAACTCTGGCCTGGGATCGTATGCATCCTTCCTATGCCGGACATATGGTATTGGCGCGCGCATTTTTGAATAAGATCGGATTTGATTGGTTAAGAAAAAACAGCTGATTCTTGGTTGCGTAATGTACAAGAGACCGTTACAAAAAGTCAGTTTTCACTAGCTTTTTGTAACGGTCTTTCTTACCACATAAGAAGTATAAGTTGTTTACTCGATTCTTCGGGTGAAAGTGCAGTACGGGCGTTTAATATTTGTTGAAGGATTATAGATCAAATCCCTTACGAAATTGCAATGGTGTGTATCCATTTTTTTGTTTAAAAACTTTACTGAAATGCCCTACATCGTAAAATCCTATTAAACCGGCAACTTCTGTAATGCTAATATTTGAATCCAATAGCAGTTGTTTGGCACGGTGTAAGCGAACATCGGTAACCATTTGCATAGGAGTCATCCCGAACAGCTTCTTAAACTCGCGTAAAAAATGAAAGGAACTCATGTTGGACTGACTGCTAATTTCCTCTAAATTTATTTTATTCGCATACTGTTTTTCTATGTAATCCACTGCTGGCTTCAACTTCGCGTATTGTTCAATATAGCGGATAGGACTTACATCTAAACTAATTTCAATAGCGTACATGCGTAAAATGGATACGATAAATGAATAGATCTCCGAAATAATTAACAATTCATAGCCAATAAGATTGGATGTATGTTCTTCCTGTACCGTTTTGAACCCTTCATTTAATTTAGGCCAAAGCTTATGGGCAGGCGTATAGTGGTTGCGGATTTTGCGATGTCCCAGCAAAGATGAAATCCATAGGTCTGTTTCCTGGTTTGCAATGGCGCGGTACAGCAAAACTCGATCGAAGAGCATGCCGTGGATCATCGGATCGACCTCTTCGTCTTTATTCATCACAGAATGAACTTGGCGGCTGTTAAAAAAGAAAATATCGCCTTCTTCACCGATGTAAGTTAGCTCGTCGACTTTAACTTGAACGGAGCCTGAAACAACTTGAATGATTTCCAGTTGTTCGTGCCAGTGCGGCAGGACGAGATAATTGTTATTCATCTGCTTTACTCGCGTTATTTTGAATGGGAATCGTTGGTTATAATCTATAGTCTGCCGTTGGGTTTCCATTTGATGGCCCCTCCCCCTTGCAAGCGCTTCCTCGGATACTATTCATTATACTCTATTTTTTGTAAAGCCGATGATGAACAGCAATAATATACAAAAAGACAGCAAGATGCCTCGTAGATTTCCTTTAACCCTCAATGGTAACTTTATAGGTAAGTTCGAGCAGAGGATTCGCATCAGACAAGTGGATGGAGAACTTACTATGTTCGAAGAAATCGATTTCTTTCTACGAGGAGGAGAAATATGTTGAAGCAAAAGTGGATGTTGTGGACGTTGGTTTTAGCCTTAGTCTTCACTTCAATGACAGGTTTGACTAAGAATGCCGCTGCGCAAGCACCGGACAGTCTGACGCTGAGCCAGATCAATCAGGTACAAACGTTGCTGGATTCGTTGATCGGATCAGGGGATGTTCAGCACCCGCTGTCCAAGCAGCTCGATAACGCATTGCAACAAGCCAAACATCAGTTAGAGAAAGGCTCGATTGAGCAGGCACGCAAGAAGATGGAAGATTTCCTGAAGCATCTTACCAACGAGGGTATGCAGAAAAATATATCCGAAGCCGCAAAAACCCAGCTGGGGAAAGCGGTTACAGCGGTGCTGGAAGGAGAGGAACCCACTTCGAATCCGCCGCAATACATTGTCCGTAACGGTCAAGCGAATGCGGTTATTGTAAAACCTGAACAGAGCGGCGCAGAAATCAATGAAGCAGCGAACGCGATGTCGGATTACATGGAGCGTTCTACAGGAGTTAAACTCCCGATCTATACCGTTGGTCAGCTTGGGAATCTAAATCTGGAGCCGTCGACAATCATGCTGCGGATCGGGGAAGGCTCTTATCCCGAGGATCAAGCGTTTGCTTCAGAAGTGGCAGCCCTGCATGCGGATGGCTTCATCGTCTCTCCATCCGGGACGCAACTAATCATTACGAGCCCCACATCGGTCGGGACACGTAACGGCGTATATGCCTTTTTGGAGAAGTATGTAGGCGTTACATGGTTATTTCCAAGTGATGAGTGGACAGATGTACCGCATTTGGATGAACTTGTGATGCCGGCGGAACGCTGGAAGGATGAACCAACTGCCTTTTCGTTGCGGCGATCCATGAATATGAGCGATGGCAATTATGGCGATGTCCGTTATAAGTGGCAGCGTGAAAATCGTACACTATCTGCGTCAGAAATCAAGCTTGGTCATAATATGTTTACCCTTTTCCCGGTTGCCAAATATGGAGATACGACAGCTTATCCGAACTTCTATCCGAATAATCGACCGCCTGCTCCCGGCGCGTACACAGGTTGGCAGCCGTGCTTTAGCAACCCTGCAACGGTCCAAGTAGCGATCGAAAATATTAAGGAATATTTCCGTAACAATCCCAATGAAGTTTCCTTTTCTCTTGTTGTGAATGATTCTAATGGCTTTTGTGAGATGAATCCCGCCCATCCCGGTTATCCTGCAAACCCTACAAAAAATTCAGTTGGTCTGCCACATATGTCCGAGATTTATTACAAATGGGTCAATGATGTCGTTAGCGGCGTAGTAGCGGACCCTCAGTACGCTAATAAATGGTTTGCGGTATATGCCTATGAAGCAGTCATGGACCCGCCTTCGTTTGCTTTACATCCGCAGGTCATTCCGGTTGTTACGAAAGATCGGCTAGCCTGGGTAGATGAGGAAGTCGAACAACAGGGAAAGGCACATTTTGATGCTTGGAAAGAGAAGGCGACAACGCTAGGCTGGTATGATTATATGGAGAGCTTTGCCTACCACGCTCCACGCGTTTATCCGCATCTGGTGAAAGACTTATATGATTACGCTGTCGATCATGATGTGAAATTGCATCATTGGGACATGCATCCTGTATTGGGGGATGGGCCTCAGCCATGGATTATTGCCAAGCTAGGCTGGAACGAGAATCAAGACGTAGACGTATTGCTCGATCATTGGTATCAAGCAGCGGTTGGTTCGAAGGCGGCTGCGGATTTAAAAGCGTACTTCGAGCTGTGGGAGACATTTTGGCGCACCGATGCAAAAGCATCCTCCTGGTTCCAATCCTCCAAAAATGATGTCTATTTAACGATGAGGAATAGTTCTTATTTATTGCTCGCTGCAGATGAATTTTTACAGGGCCGGACTCTGCTTGAATCCGTGTTAGCAAAAGCGGAAACACCCGAGCAAAAGCTAAGGGCTGAACAACTGTTACTTCAGTTCGAATATTATGAAGCATCTGCTTATTCCTATCAAAGTCAGCGTCAAATCAATAGACCTGACAACGAAGTCGAAGCTTTAGCGATATTGAATGAGTTAGATAACACATTGGAAAGTCGCTTGTCTGCTTCCAAACGCAGAGCGGAGTTTATTCAAGAATTCAGCAAAAATCCAACGCTCAAATATCCAGTTAATCCTGTAACCTATAACGAGGTATGGACGGGTTGGAATTCCAACGAATTCTGGTATACGAAGAGCTTTCTGGACGCCTGTGTAACATGTAATGAAAATAGTGAAATCATGAAAAAGCTGCAGCAATTTCGCCAAGATATTGCTCGTCCGAATCTTCGTGAGTTTGCAAATTTGTTGAATCGCATCGATCTTAAAAATTCCTTAGCCGATAATGCCTCTTTCGAAGATGGTACAGCCACATGGAATTTGTGGAAACCTGATGGTACAGCAACTATCGCAGTCACGGATCAAAACGCAAACAGCGGGTCCAAGAGTTTAGTTTTCACGAATGCCAAACAAGCGGGTGTTTGGAAAAACATTGATGTCAAACCAGGATTGTTAGCAAGCTCTGTTAAATTTTTCACCCCTGCCGGTACAACGAGTCAAGGTACTGTGCAAATTGTGATTGAGCTCCATACAGGAAAAGGGAAAAGCACGTATTTCTCCAAAGCAATGACGTTAGCGGATTATGCAGGGAAATGGACAGAGGTTACCTTTTTCGAAGAACTGCCTGCCCAGATTGATGGATACGACATCCAGAACATTTTAATCAATACGCAAATTAAAAATGCAACAGATGCAACCGTTTATTTGGACGATATTGGCGTCTATCAAGTGGAGTATGGTGCGGGCGACTTGAAAAATGTGGTTTATAACTACATTAGTGGAGGAAAATTAACATCCACCCAAGCTGGAGCCATGCTGCAGGCGCTGGAAGAAGCCGAGAATGATTTTAATGAAAATAAAATCGAGTCCTATCTAAGCTCGTTGGCTCAATTTATTGCCGAAGCAAAAAGGCTTCTCCTTGATGGCGTGATGACGAAAGTTGATTATGACAAGTTGGAGACGGAGGCGTATGCCTTAATTAATCGCTACCTTTCATTCGGTTCATTCGACAAGGTAATCCGAGCAACGCATCCCGGTACTTTAAAAGTTCCTGTTACCATCACAAACAATAAACCGTATGCCTTATCTGTCGATTTAACAAGTGCTGCAACGAATGGATTGACGCTTGTCTTTGAGAATCCTGTAACCGTGCCTGCTAACCAATCGGTTAGCGTAGAAGGAACATTGACGATTCCCAATCCATTAGCGGAAGATCATTATGTTATCGATGTGAAGTTGCAAATAGCTGGACAGGATGTATTAAGCACACCCATTGAGATCCTTTACAGTAAAAACTTACTGCTCAATCCCGGGTTCGAGCAAGTGACCAATTCGATCGCTACGGGTTGGCAAGGGGCATGGACGACTGGGGAAACATCCGTTACTTCAGAAAAATCCCATTCAGGTAGCAATGCGTTAAAAGTAATAAAAGCAGCAGATAGTGGAGGCACTTTGGTTAAACAGCTGGTTAATGTGATCGGCGGAGAAACCTATGATCTTTCAGCATGGTTAATGAGTGAAGTTGCTTCAGCAGGCAAAACTCAAATAAAAGTGGAGCTTTACAAAGATGTTACGGGAGCAAGTGGTTACGTCAGCGAATTCAATAGTCAGCCGTATTATAATGTTGCGGAGTGGCAAGAAGCGAAGATGCAGGTTAAGGTACCTGAGAATGCAAATTTAGCCGTTATTTACTTGCGTGTATTTGGCCCGGGTACGGCATATTTTGATGATGTGGTGTTGGAAAAAGTAGAGAGACCCCAAATCGTTAACTTGTTGACGAATCCCGGGTTCGAGCAAGTGACGAATTCGATCGCTACGGGTTGGCAAGGAACATGGACGACTGGAGAAACATCCGTTACTTCAGAAAAATCCCATTCCGATAACAACGCATTAAAGTTAATAAAAGCAGCAGCTATCGGTGGTACTTTGGTTAAACAGCAGCTTACTGTGATCGGCGGGGAAACCTATGATCTTTCAGCATGGTTAATGAGTGAAGTTGCTTCAGCAGGCAAAACTCAAATGAAAGTGGAGCTTTACCGAGATGTTCTTGGGGCAGCTGGTTACGTCAGCGAATTCAATAGTCAGCCGTATTATAATGTTGCAGAGTGGCAAGAAGCGAAGATGCAGTTTAAAGTACCTGAGAATGCAAATATAGCCGTTATTTACTTACGTGTATTTGGCCCGGGTACGGCATATTTTGATGATGTGGTGTTGAAAAAAGCAGACAGCCGATGACTCCTAATTCATGAATCCGGAATTCGAAGCATCAACATCAGCATGGTTCGATAATAAGAAACCAGAGATCATTGAGCTGTAATAGCTTAAGGAATTGACAGATACAGACTCAGTATATCAATGAAATGCTCAAACTTACCAGAGCTATCGATGTGTTGCCAGGTCGGAAGCTTACGGAACTGCGGGCGTATTCGGGGGCGCATCCGGACTTCCTTCTACTAAACCCGAAGGCAGTGGTCATGGATTTAGCCCAGGCGTATCACACCTGGATCCGGGAGTGTTTTCCGAACGCGATTCGCATCGCGGATCGTTTTCATGTTCACGGTTATGTGATCGAAAGCGTGCAGGAGGTTCGGAGAACCATTCAGAACACGCTGTCGCCGCGAGCTAAGGCGTATCTAAAAGCGAACCATCGATTGCTGAATCCGCCAGCGGAATCATTTAACGAAGACAGCAAAAAACGTTTGAAAACGCTGCTGAGTTACTCTCCGCTTCTGCGCAGCGTATGGGAATGGAAAGAAGCATTCACGACTTGGTACGACAGCTCCCCTACCTTCACTGTTGCGAAACAGGGATTTGAACGGTGGTTCGAGCAAGGGGATCGAATCAACCACGCCGCTGTTCGTAGTGCCCTCCTAGACATAAAAAGGTACGAATCCCGATTACAGAGATTCGTACCCTTTTATGCGATAAGACGAATAAAATCGTCGGCTGCGGTGCTCTCCGAAAGAAACAGCCATTTTTAAAAGAAAAAGCGAAGCGGGAATATCCGTATCCCTAGGGTCTAAAATTCAGTTGCCAGGGATCGTGCTTCATTTCGATCGAACGTTTCATACTCGAGCTGTAAACTATCGAGTATGTTGATGCAAGCTGGTCAGAAGAAAGAAGAACAGATTGAGCTCCGCCGCAACGTACGCATTCAATCTTCACCTCTCTTACCATGGTTAAACCCCCTGTGAGCGGACAGGACAAATGACGCAAGTTTCCCGGCAAGCTGTATACGACTGCGGGCATTCACCCCCATGATGCAAAAAGCTGCGACGCGGGGACGATCCCGAAGCTTCGCGAGCTTGCGGCGCTCCCGCAGGTTGTGGCCATCGGAGAGTGTGGCCTGGACTATAACCGCGACTTTTCACCGCGCGACGTGCAGCGAAGATGGTTCGAGGATTTTGCGGATGGAAATAAGTACTAACTTTTTCTAGTACTGCGGCGTGGGGGATTCTAACGGAGCTACGCGCCCTTATTTAGGCGATAATTGGGTTTTCTGATTTCTAACGGTTGCCAGGAGGTTGTCTATAAACAGCATGAGCATGCTCTCCTTATCGCTATTTTTCGCATCGCGCACAATTAACGGCGCACGATGTCTAGCTGCATGACGGCGGTCGGTCCCCGCATGGTTTCCGTTCCTTTTGCAGATACTCCTCCATCAACTATAGCGCACCAAGCGAGTAATTTCTATTGATCTACGGGTGGTTTTCCTGTACGCTTAGTTTCAGAAATCGATTACTTTGTTATTCCATTGCGAAAGTCGAAAGTCATACTTATCACAGAAAAGAGGGGCACCATGTCCAACTCAACAACGTCAAACGTCTCCGGTCACACATCTTCGCAGCCGATTACGGCCGTTATTGTCGGGGCGGGTCACCGCAGTCTGCTCTACGCCTCGTACGCCGAAATGAATCCGGAGCAGTTCCGCATCGTCGGCGTCGTCGATCCCGATCCCGAGCGGCGGCAATCCACTTCGGAGCGCTTCGGGTTTCCGCCCGAGCATTGCTTCGCCTCAGTTGAGCAGCTAACCGCCGTTCCAAAGCTCGCGGATGCTGCGATCAACGGTACGATGGATCAGCTTCACGTCCAAACGACGCTTCCGCTGCTGAAGGCGGGATACGACGTTCTTCTGGAGAAGCCGATCGGCGTCAGCGAAGAGGAAGTGCTGGAGCTTCATCATGCAGCCAAGTCGCACGGGAGAACCGTGATGATTTGTCACGTCTTGCGCTATGCTCCATTCTATGCGACGATTCGCGAGAAGCTGGAGCAAGGGGTAATCGGGGACATCATCGCCATCCAGACGGAGGAAAACGTCAGCTACCATCATATGGCGACCGCCTTCGTACGTGGCAAATGGAATAGTATCGAAAATTGCGGCTCGCCGATGCTGATGGCCAAATGCTGTCACGACCTCGATTTGATCACTTGGCTGAAGAACGGCGTTCGCCCGGTGAAAGTAAGCAGCTTCGGCAGCCTGTCTCAATTCCGCAAGGAGAAAGCGCCGGAGGGGGCGGGAACCCGTTGTTTGGCGGACTGTCCGCTGGAGGAAAGCTGCACATACTCGGCCAAACGGATGTATATGCAGCAAAATTTATGGGGTGCTTACGTCTGGGACCGCACCGGCCTTGCCGAAGACGACATCACCGGGAAGCTCGAGTCCCTTCGCACGACCAATCCATACGGCCGCTGCGTCTGGCGCTCCGACAACGATGTCGTCGACCATCAGGCTGTCATCGTCGAATTCGAAGACGGCAGCACGGCGTCGCATAACTTGATCGGCGCGACCGCGAGACCAAGCCGCACGATCCACCTTACCGGTACGAAAGGCGAAATTGTCGGGACGATGGAGGAGGGATACTTCGTAATCCGTCGCCCAAGCGACGCGCCGGGGCAAACTTATACCGACGAAAAGGTCGAGCTAAACGTATCGGCGGATATGCACGGCGGGGGCGACCTGCGCCTTGCCGCAGATTTCGTAAGAACGCTTCGCGGCGAAACGCCTTCTTTGTCCTCCACCTCGCTGGAGAAATCCATCTATGGCCACCAGATCGGCTTTGCCGCCGAACGTTCCCGGATGGAAAACAGGGTTGCAGTAATTGCGGAATTGTAACCATAATTGCCGCCCGGCAGTACGCCGGGCGGCTCTTTTTATGCCTGGCCATGGCCGGGCCCGGTCGCAGGTGATTCTAACGGCGCTATTCGCGCTTATTTTGCTCTTTTGTCCCGAAAAACGGCTTTTTCGCGAAAATAGCAGCTCCGTTACAATTTCAAAACTGCTTTTTTCGCCGAAATAGTGGCTTGTGGCAGCCGTTAGAGAAAAAAACGCGAGTTATGTGGAGCGGCGGAGGAAAGGGAGGCTGGCACAAACTAACGGATACAAAAAAAGAACCCGCAAGCAACGGGCCTGCGAGTCAAATTTATATATAATCAAAAGGGGGTCGTCTTTTATTATAGGCGGGCATCATTAAAAGAAGATGAATGGAATGTTTCATTTGTGTAACAAATATCCGTCCAGGAATCGTTTCGTTTCAAAATGCAGATTGACGAATGTTAGAAAAGTCATGTAATCTTGAAATTAGAACTAACGCAACGTTAATTGTAGTTAATGGAAGGTGAGCAGGAATGGCTGTTACAAAAAAAGAAATCGCCGAATATCTCGGGATTTCGCGATCGGCGGTTTCGTTTGTATTGAACAATACGCCTAATGTGAAAGTATCGGAAAAAACAAGGGCCCAGGTTATGCAAGCGGCTCGCGAGCTGGGGTATTGGGATAACGATAACGAAGTCAGCCCGAAGATCTGCTTCGTTCTGTACGACCGGGACGATGACGATCCTCGTTATATTTCGCTTTTGAAAAGCGCCGCAGATGCGGCGGGAAAGTATCAATACCAGCTTTTGTTCAGGAGTGTGAAGGCGAATCCGGAGAGTTACCAGCAGCTGGAGTTGTTTCTGAAGGAGCATAAGGTGGCCGGCCTGATTGTGACCGGGGCCGTGGATGAGTTGTTCGTCGATATGATCGTTCAGACCTCAATCCCTTCCGTCTTTTTTTGGGGGACGAATCGAACCGATCTCAATATTATCATGCCCGATCATGCGAAAGTGGCTTACGAAGCGACACGGTATTTGCTTTCATTGGGTCATAGAAGAATCGCTTTCTTAAGCGGCTCCCTTGAGCTTGCCACGCATAAAATTAATTTGCAGGGGTATAAGCTGGCTTTGGAGGAAGCGGGAGTCGCGCTCGATAAAAGCTTGATTCAGGTAAGTAAAGAAGAAAACGGCTACGAGCTCTGCGATCGGATGGAAACGCTTGAAATCGACTACACGGCCGCCTTCTGCGTAAATTCGGTCATCCAGTTTAGCGTGCTGCATCGCTTAAAGGAACGAAGGGTTGGCGTGCCGAGCGAGGTTAGTCTGATCGGGGTGGAGTTTACCGAATTTGTGAAAGTCAGCGTTCCGCAGCTTACGGTTTTTTACCAGGACCCGGATGAGCTGTTGCTGGTTATGAAACGTCTCATCGACATCATCAGACACAAAGACGGCGAGCCGCAGCGGATCCTGTTGTCGAAGTTTAGTTTATTCCAGGGGGGCAGCGTAGCGATATGTAACGAGGATAGGAGGGCCGAATAACGGGGAAAATACGGGCAACGAATCCTTGACGGAAACGGAGGCTCGTTTTTTTAATAAATTATCATACGTTAAGTTATTTACATTTAAATTAACACGTGTTATTATTGGGTTGTAAATTACCATCTAGAATGAAGACGTAGAACTTATTTGTAGAAATCGATTACTATAAGGGGGAAGCAAGCTTGTTTTTAACCGGATTGGCAAGGATAAAGTCCTCGTCAGCCACAGCCAACAAAGGCTTGCAACAGGGGTCAGTTTTGGAACTTAAAGCATGATCAAGTGCGGTTAATCCAAAAGGGAGGGTTTACGAATGAAAAAAGGTTTACTTTCAGTATCCGTATCCATGTTAGCGCTGTCTTTGGCTGCCTGCGGAGGCGGCGATAAAACACCGGCAGGTTCAAGTCCGAGCGCAAAGCCGAGTGATGCGTCCAAAGCGCCGGAAGCTTCGAAGGCTCCTAAACAAATGACGCTCAAGATCGGTCTTCCTGGAGCGTACGACGTCACGAAGAAAGAAATTATCGACGGCTTTATCGCCAAGTTCCCGAACATCAAAACCGAGATTGTCGAAGCGCCGTGGGGCGATTTCACGAAAAAGATTCAAACCGAAATCGCGGGCGGAACGGCTCCCGATGTCTGGTTCCAGGAGAACGCTGTCATTCTAGGCTACGGCAAGAGCGGTGTTGCGGAAGACTTAAGCGCTTACATCAAGCGGGATTTGAAAGACGATGATTACATCTCGGGGCTGTATGCGGCGAAATCGAGCGACGGCAAAGTGTACGGTGTGCCGCACGGCATCAACCCGATCGGGCTTGCGTACAACAAGAAAATGTTTGCGGACGCCAACGTGCCGCTTCCGACCAAAGACTGGACATACCAGGACATGATCGACGCTGCGAAGAAGCTGACGAAAGCCCCGGACCAATACGGATACAGCGCTTCCAGTGCGATCACGACGGGCTGGTATCCGTGGACGCGCTCCAAAGGCGGCCAGGTGCTCGACGCGACGAAGACGAAGGCGATGTTCACTGATCCGAAATCGCTCGACGGGATCAAAACATGGGTAGGCCTGGTCAAAGACGGCATTAGCCCGGACGGCGATTTCATCAAGACCAGCGGCGGCGAGTGGAAAGCGTTCGCGAACGGCAAGCTCGCCATGTTCTTCATGCAATATAGCAATGCTACGCTGATCAACAAGGAAGCGCCGAACCTCGATTACGACACGATTGAAATTCCGAAAGGATTTGACGGCAAGCGTCTCGTTCCGATGGTGACAAACAGCTGGGTCATGTTCTCGAAAGCGAAACCTGATGCGAAAGAAGCGGCCTGGGAATTTTTGAAGTATTATTTGAGCGAGGAAGCGCAAACGATCCTGGCGAAGAGCGGCGCGTCGCTTCCTGTCAACAAAAAGGCGGCGGCTCAGCTTGACACGTCCGTCAATCCTAAGAACAAAAAGGCGTTCAGCGACGGCATTGCCGAAGGGGGCGTCACGCTCGACGAAAACCCGAGCTGGAGCGAATGGCGTTTGGCGGCACAGCCGATTTACACCGATATTTTCTCAGGAAAGCTGACTCCGGAAGAGGGCGTGAAGCAACTGCAAGAGAAAGTGCAGAAGGTGCTCGACGACAATAAATAACAACACTATGCGATCGGCGCAGGGTTCCTTTGTGATACAAAGGAACCCTGCCTTCTTCCGACAAAACATGGTGATCCTCGGGTTTGGCCCGAGAGGGAGGGAATCCTTTGCATAAACAAAATCGTTGGGGCTATATTCTTACGCTCCCGTTCACGATTCACTTTCTCGTATTTTTCGCATTTCCGTTCATTTTCTCCTTCTACCTGACATTTACGAAGTGGGATATGTTCAATGCGCCGGACTGGATCGGGATGAAAAACTGGACCAGACTGATGACGGATAAGCCTTTTTGGTACGCCATGCGGAATGCTGCGCTATTCGCAGCCGTATTCGTTCCGCTGCAAACGATCTTCGCGTTGATCCTTGCCTTTTTTCTGAATCAGGCGATCCGGGCGAAGGCGTTTTACCGGGTTATTTACTTCCTTCCGGTCGTCACCCCGTGGCTCGCAGGAGGCACGATGTGGAAGTGGATGATGAACAAAACGTACGGTTTGGCGAATTATGCACTCCACCTGTTCGACATACCGCCTGTTAATTGGCTCGACAGTAAGCATTGGTGGATTCCGGTCACGAGCGTGGCGCTGGTTAACGTGTGGAAAGGCGTCGGTTCCTCTATGATTATTTTGCTCGCCGGTATCCAGAGCGTGTCGAAGGAGCTTTATGAGGCCGCTTCGCTGGACGGCGCGACCCGGTGGACCCTGTTCTGGAGAATCGTTTTCCCGATCGTATCGCCGATGATTTTTCTCGTGCTCGTCCTGTCGACGATTTCCTCGTTCCAGGCGTTTGACGTATTCCTCGTCATGTTCGATTCGCCCGATATCGTCTCGGATCAGAAGCTGATGCCGAATATTCTGATTTACAAGGACGCCTTCCTGACATCGAAAATGGGCTATGCTTCCGCCATGTCCTGGGCGTTGTTCGCGCTGATCATCTCGGTTACGCTCGTGCAGAAATGGTTTGAGAAGAGGTGGGTTCATTATGAGTAAACGGATTTCCTTGAAGAACGGAATCATTCATATTCTGTTGATCATGGGCGGGCTCGTGATGCTGATGCCGTTTTATTGGATGGTCGCCACCTCGCTCAAGTCAGGTGGCAACGTGACGAAGCTGCCGCCGCAGTGGATTCCGAATCCGATCGATTGGAGCTTCTATTCAACGGTATGGATTAAGGTGGACTTTGCGCGCTATACGCTCAACAGCTTCCTCATCGTCACGCTTGATATTATCGGCACCCTGCTGTCTTGCGCGATGGTTGCTTTCGGTTTGGCGATGTTCAACTTTATGCTGAAAAAACCGCTCTATCTCGCGATGCTTTCGACGCTCATGCTGCCAGCGCAGGTGACGATCATTCCGGGCTATTTCATTTGGAAATCGCTTGGCGGGCTTGACACGTATATGCCGCTTATCGTTCCGAGCTTCCTGGCCGGCGCGTTCGGCATTTTCCTGCTGCATCAGTTTTACAAAAGCGTGCCGAGAGAGCTGTTCGAAGCGGCGACGATCGACGGCTGCGGACCTTGGCGGGTGCTGTGGCGTATCTATTTTCCATTGTCGCGTTCGGCCTTGTCGGCGCTCGGGGTATTTACGTTTATGGGTGTTTGGAGCAATACGATGGGGCCGCTCTTGTACCTGCATGACAAGAAGATGTTTACGCTGCCGCTTGGCTTGCTCACCCTGAGCAACGATGTCGGTGTTCAGCCTCAGCTGCTAATGGCCGGCGCGGTGATTGTAACGATCCCGGTCATTATTATTTTCATCATCGCGCAAAAGCAGTTCGTAGAGGGGATCGCTTCTACCGGTCTGAAAGGGTAAAGCGTTTCCGATGAAAACAATGCTCCGCTTCGTGATGCGATCGGAAGCGTAATAAGGAGTGCGGCTCCAACATGCCGCGGCCTTATATGGTGAGGCTGGATAACGGAGCAGGCACCGATTTGCTCGGAATCACGACGGGAAGGGACGGTTGGAACTGGCATGTTTCCTGCCGAAATACGCAGCGTCCAGGCTGGTGTTATGCGTTGTTTGCCAGCGAATGGGGAGAGGACCCTATAACCGGAACGGTCTATGCTTATGTTGCCGAGATGCGGCCAAGAGTCTCACGTTCACGGTGCCAACCAACACGGCCAAAATCCGGGTATATGCGAGCACCAAAGTAACCCTCAATCAAGGCGTATATTTTTATGCGGACGAGATTAAATTGACGGAAGCGGAGAATGTGCTGAAGAACGGAAGTTTTGAGAACGGGATGACGAGCTGGGCCGTGGACGATGCGTCCACGGTTTTTTCGTGTTTATCAGCAAAGCATATCCTGGAAACAGCTCTAAACTTCCGGTAAACGCCAGAGTCAAAGAGCCGCCGGTAGGCGTTTTTTACGAAAATGGCGTGCCCAGAGGCACGCATCTTCTAGCCGGTGAGAGTCCGGTCGCGGGAGGGGCCAAGCCCCCGTGTAGCTAGGATGCCTATGTACAGCGAAATCTGTACATAGAAGCGCATCGACGAAAGTACCTGACAGAGTCAGGGCGAGCGACATGCCAGGCCGTAACATCAAGTGAATCCTGCCGCGTCGTCAAAAAGGCCTCGTAAGAGGGAAAAGAGGAAGCTGAGCCCGGATAACGTGGGGCTTTTTTGGCCGTTGGATCCCTTCGCGAACCGTTTAAGGCGATGAAGCGTATAACTTAATCATGAAATGACGGAAGGAGTAGACGCAGCTTATGCCGTCCGGAAATTTTGTGGTATGCTCTATCCAGCTGGAGGATGATGGGGTGGGCACATTCGAGACAGCTGGATACCGACACGCATTTTCAATTGTCCACCGATAGGGTAAAATGGGAAAATAAGTGAATGGTATCAACCCAAAGCAGAGGTGCAGCTAGTGAAACTACACCGTTCCATTTTTCGCCGAATTGCTGCGGCTGTCACAGCGGTCGGCTTGCTTATGCCTGCGGCCGGTCCAACGATGGCGCAGAGCGAAACCGCGCCGGTTGTCGCGATCGATGCCGGTCATCAACGGAAGGCCAATATGGAGCTTGAGCCCGTCGGTCCGGGAGCAAACGAGAAAAAAATGAAAGTTGCAGGAGGGGCGACAGGCGTCGCTACCAAAAAGCCGGAGTATATACTGACGCTCGAAGTATCGCAGCTTGTCCAAAAGAAGCTGACCGACCTCGGCTACCGGGTCCTCATGACCCGTGAAGCCAATGAAGTCGATATCAGCAATAAGAAACGAGCGGAGCTCGCCAACGAAGCGAACGCCGAACTTTTCGTGCGCATTCACGCGGACGGCGATACCTCTGCCGCGACTAAAGGCATTTCCGTGCTGTACCCTTCGGCTTCCAACCCGTATACGGCTGCCATCTATGAAGACAGCAAGCGGGCTGCCGAAGAGATGCTGGCTGCGCTGGTCAAAGAGACGGGGGCGCGTTCTCGCGGAGCCGTCCCCCGCGACGATTTGTCGGGCTTCAACTGGTCGAAGGTACCGACCGTGCTCGTAGAGATGGGCTTCATGTCCAATCCGGACGAAGACAAGCGGATGTCGGAGCCCGCATACCAGGAGAAGCTTGCAGACGGTATGGTGGAGGGCGTCGTCGCGTATTTGGCGGCCAAGGGGAGGGCATTGCAGCCCGAAGCCGCCGATGAAACGATGACACTGCTCGCGCAAACGGAGCTGTACGGCAAGGAAGGCGTTCGCTACGTCAAAACGGGCGTCCTCCTTTCTCCCCAGCAAGTGCGCGTCTTCGAGAAGCTGGGCCGCTGGGCGCATATCCGGACATGGCTCGGCGACAGGTGGGTGCCGACCGAACGGGCGCTATCCGGTGAGGTCATACGTAAGGATGGGCAATACGAACTTACCGGGACGACTCCTTTCTACGCGTGGCCGTCGGCGGATTCGGCGCCTCTGGGGGAGCTTGCCCCGCAAAAAGTCGACATGATCGCTGCGTGGCGCGGTTGGCTTTGCGTTCGAACATGGCTTGGCGAGTCGTGGATCCGCACGGAATGAACGTAAGATACGTAACGTAACGAAGCGGCACGCCTTGCGGCATGCCGCTTTCCGTGACGTCGTCGGGAAACGGTTGATTGGGGGGGAGACGGTGCACGATATTGATTTTCAGCTGTTCAGGTCGAATATTCACGGGCTTGATACGGAGCTGCAGCGCCGGCTGTTTCTTTCCTTCCGCGAGCTCGTTTACCGGGACCTGCTGATCCTATTGAACGACCACGCCTTGACGGAGGATGTGATCCAGGAGTCGTTTATGAAAGCGATCCGCAGCGGACCCAAAACGCGCGACGGCTCCAACATGAAGGCTTGGCTCAGGCTGCTTTGCCGCAACACCGCGTATGACTTATTAAGAAAAAATAAAAAATACCGTCAGATTTGCGGTGTTGGACTCGTTAATCATGATGAAGAGGATAACCTGGCGGACCCGCAGTCGGAACGTGTCGATCAACTGGTCGAGCGTCACATTCGCAACGAAACGCTGCATGAGGCGCTTAGGGAGCTGAAATACGAATACCGGGTCGTCTTATATTTGCATTATATAATGGAGCTTAGCTATGCCGAGATCGTAAAGGAGTTAGGCGTTTCGGAGCAGGTTCTTACGCAGCGATTGGCTAGAGCGCGCAAGAAGCTGGCGGGCTACTTTAGCGAGAAATGGGGTGATGCCCGATGACGCAACAGCCGCAAGATCCGCAAGATCCGCATAAGCTGGATGCGGCATTGACCGAAGCGCTGCGCAGCGCGTTCGACAGCATCCCTATTCCCGAAAACAAAGACGTCTGGTCCAGCATGCAGAAACGACTGGCCGCAGATCGCCGCCGCCGGGCCTGGCTAAGGCTGGCTAAAATGTCGGGAACGGCTGCAGCGTCGATGATCTTGGCCATTTGCCTGGCTGCCGGTACGTTTAATCCTGTTTTTGCCTTTACTAGCCTCTATTCGATGGTCGTGCATAAATCGAAGGATGGCGCGGCTATCAGCATTACGTTCCGATCCAACGAGGGACGGGAAAAAGGAGCGCTAACGGCCCCGCCGCCGGACGAGGACCAATTCGGCTCCGTGCAGACGGGATCGCCGCCGGGCAGTCAACCTCCGCCGCTTACTCCGCCGCCTTCCGATCCGAGCGGCGGCAGGGAGGGGGAGACAATCGAGGTGGAGAAGGTCAAGACGACGGTCGAGCAGGCGCGCAAGGAACTTGAATTTCCGCTGCTCGTACCTACCGAGGTTCCGGAGGGCTTCGTCCTCGAATCCGTCGAGCTGAATAGGCTGCCGGGCAAGAAGGCCGATTCGGCTATGATGACCTACAAGAATCGGGACAGCAATCCCGAAGGTTTTATTGCCATTCGGGCAACCAAGCTTGCCGGAGAGCGGGCATCGACTTTCGGTTCCTTCAGCGGAGAAAAGCCGGCTGTTAAGGAAATCAACATTCTAGGAGACAAAGCCGTTATGGTCGTGACGAAAAGGACCGTACATCTCGAATGGAGCACCGGAGCGGCCTATTACGACATCACGACGTCGATCGGCGAAGAGGCGTCCGTCAAGCTGGTCAACTCCATGAAAAATAAATAAAAAAGATTTTATGAAATGCGTAAGGAAATGCGGCAATCGTTCGTTTATAGTTACGAAGGGAAACGGGGGTGGCTGAGCGTGGGCGAGGAGTGGGAGAAAAACCGCCGTATGGCGGATATAGAAAGAGCGGCGCTGGAGAGAGCGGAGATAACCTGTTACCGGGTTGCCTATTATTTGCTCAATATAGAAGATGCGGCAGTCCGTGCAGCTCGATGCGCCTTGCTTGAGCTTTACCGGGACGACCGGTTTTTCGACAAACCGGAAAGCGCCCAAACCAAGCTAGCGAAGGCGGCTGCGATTAAAGCGTCCCTTAGCGAGAAGCAGCAGCTGCTGCTTCGCAAGCAGGCGCGCGCGGGTGCGTCGGAGGCTGCCGCAGGCGATAGCGATGCCGCCCGTTTCCCCTTGCGTCAAACCGCCCGCTAACGCATCCACGGCTACTAACTTAACGACGATGAAGCATGAAGAGCGGACTGCTGCGGCAGTCCGCTCTTTTATTTTGCCGCCCGTTCCGGCCTGCTCATTCGTCACGTCACGAAAAGGAATTATTGCCGGGGACGGCGAATTCTTTATGCATGTCAAGTGCAAGGAAGGTGAGGGTATGCCGCAGGGAAAATATTTTCGCATAGGGTACGGCATTGCGCTCCTATTGCTTATCGTTTTTCTGGCAGCAAAGGTTGATTTTCTGTTTCATCCGATCGGGGTGGTCTTTCGAACGCTGTTCTTTCCCCTATTCGTAGCGGGCATCCTTTACTACCTTCTGCGTCCGGTGGTGAAGGGGCTCATGCATTTGAAGATCCCCAAGCCGTTATCCATCCTGCTTGTGTACGTTGCGGGCTTCGGCCTTATCGCGCTGGTCGTCGTACTGGCAGGCCCGACGATCGCAAGCCAGTTCCGGTCGCTGATCGTCAACGCACCGACGTTGATTTCGGCCGTTCAAGATCAATTGCAAACGCTGGAGCAGAACGAATGGATCGCGCAATATTTGCAGCAGAACCATATCGATTGGAGATCGACGATCGGCGAGTATTTGAACCGGGCATCCACGGCGGCGCTGAGTTCGGTCCAGAGCATACTGGGCTTTCTGACAAACATTTTTATCATCCTGACGACGGTACCGTTCATTCTCTACTACATGCTAAGCGAAGGGGACAAAGTGCCTAAATTTATCCTTCGACTGCTCCCCGACGAGCGCGACGAAGACGGCATCGGTTTATTGCGGGAGATGGACAATGCCCTCAGCGCTTATTTGCAGGGTAAGGTGCTGGTAAGCATTTGCCTCGGCGTCCTCCTGGCAATCGGCTATTCGATAATCGGCCTCCAATATACGTTGATTCTCGCGATATGCGCCATGGTTCTGAATTTAATCCCTTATGTCGGGTTGTTCATCGGCATCATTCCTTCCATTATCGTGGCTTTCATCGACTCGCCGTCGATGATCGTGAAGATGCTCGCGGTGGTGCTGATCGCGCAGCAGATCGAAAGCAACTTCCTATCTCCTCAAATCATGGGGAAAAAGCTGAACATCCATCCTCTCACGATTATCCTGCTCTTGCTTGTGGCCGGAAGCTTCGGCGGGCTGCTCGGCATGTTTCTGGCGGTACCGACGTTTGCCGTCGCCAAGGTGATCGCAACTTATTGCTACAGGCTGTACGCGCTGCGCGCCGAACGACTGCAAAAACGCGAGAGCTGAGAGGTTCTTATTGCTTATCTAGTCTCATATATGATCGTTATCTTATGGAGGGGGATTCGGATGAAGCGAAAGCAAACGTTCAAGAATATCGGATTTATTGTGCTGGGCATTACATTGTACGGCTTCGTGATCAGCATCCGTTTCGATACGGTCGAAAGCATCATTATGGCCGAGACCGGGTCGGCGCTCCTGCTGGCGGGCGGTCTATGGTTTCTGGTAAATATGAAAGGAAGGGTTTGAAAATTCGAAATGATCCCGCCGTTTTGTCGGTTTTTTGGAAATAATAATCGGCAGAAAGGGGGATATTGATGCATATCCACGTTCATGAGCTGCTGGCGCATTACGGATACTGGGGCGTGTTTTTCCTTTTGATGGCGGAAATGATCGGTATTCCTTTTCCCGCGGAAACCGCATTAGCGATTGCCGGAATCGGCTTATCCGACGGTACCTTTTCGTTCTTCCCGCTCTTTGCCGCCGCCCTTCTCGGAAACATAGCAGGATCTACGATCGCTTATTGGCTCGGACGAAGGTTCGGCCATGCCGCTCTTCTGAAATACGGCAAGGCGTTCGGGATCACCGAGCAAAGGCTGGATAAAGCGGAGCGGAAGCTGCTCAAATACCGGCTGCCGGTCATTTTTTTGTCGAGATTTATTGCCGGGTTAAGAGTTTTTGTACCTTATCTTGCGGGGATCAATCGGCTGCCGTTTAACATGTTCGCGTTTCATAATACTTGCGCCGCTGCGATTTGGGTGACGGCATTCTTATTTCTTGGCCGCTATATGCATGCCGCATGGAGCAGAATTCATATGCATATGCACGGCGGTATGCTCCTGCTGCTGGGCGGCGTCTTAGTAATCGCGGTTGCCTTCAAGCTGATTTGGCAAACCAAGAGAGCTTGAAGCCGGTCGCCGCCCAGTAGAGATAGTTCATGCGGAACGTCAGAAGTCGGCAAATAGCGCACTATAGTTCCGCTACATCCTCTTGAATAGACGAAAAGACGACCCTCAACCCCAAAAAACGGGACAGAAGGTCGTTTTTTTATTCGTTCCTCTTCACTGATCCGAAAAGCTAGAAGTTTTTCAGTGGCCTCAGCCGAGGCTAAGGTTCCTTTTCTAATTGGTCTATTCTCTCACAAATCGCCTCATGTCGGAAAAGGCTTCACGGTGTCAGGGAAGCGCTTCTCGCAGCTCGTGCTCCTACAGCTTCACCCAAGCGGTAAGGCCGTCCGGCTGATCCGGATTGAAGCCTTTGCGTTCCGCGCTGACGAGTGCGACGATCTGCGGGATGAAAATGAACGGAATGCCTTGCGCCGCGATATCCAGCTCGCTTTCCGTAACGACCGCGAGATCGACGTCGGCTGCCGGTACGCCGGCTGCACGGTCGCCGAAGGCGATTACTTTCGCGCCGCGCGCGCGGATGTCTTGCATCAGCTTGCGCTGATGTCCGGCAGGATCCTCCGTCAGAACGGCGATCACCAGCGAGTTCGGTCCGACGGTGACCATTGGGCCGTGGCGAACGTCCAGCAGATGGTGAGCGTGCGATTCCGCTCTGGCGATTTCGGTAAGCGCGATCGCGCCTTCCGCAGCCAGACCTTGCAGCTCGCCGTCCGCGAGAATGACGGAGTGCGTCCAATCGAAGGCAGCCGCGTCGCGGATCGATTGCTCCACGCGCGCCATGTAGGCTTCGCCTTGGGAGATCGCTTTGCCGATATCGGCGATCAAGGCTTCGTCGTTGCCGAGGAAAGCCGCGATCAGCAGATTGGCGACATACAGGTTGGTGACCGTACGCGTTTGGCAAACGCTATGGTCGAACGCCCATGGAAGCTCAAGCGCGAAATCGGCTTTTTGCGACAGCGGGGAGTCCGTCACGCAGGAAAGCGCCAGCACCGGTACGTGCTTCTCCGCTTGAATCAGACGAACGGCTTCAACGACCTCGCTGGTGCTGCCGGAACGCGACGGGGCGACGAGCAGCGTATTTTCGAGCAGCGGGCGGTAACGCTTCGGGTTGAGCATCAGATCGCCGCCGGCAAGGGCGATGGCGGGAAGACCTGCGCGCAGCCTTACGGAGAAAGCGGCCGATTCACTAAGCGTGTAGCTCGAGCCGCAGCCGACGAAGGCGATGGATGTAGCGGATTGTGCGCTTGCAAAATCGGCGATTGCCGATCTTTTGGAAAGCATGTAGTCATAGGTTTGCTGCAAAGCATCATATTGTTGTTTGATCTCGCTATAGGTTAAGCTCATGAAAATGTGGCCTCCTCATATTCGAATAGTTGCGGGTAACTGTCAATTCAAGCACATAATGAAAGTTTAAATCATTTATTTGATTTTTTCAATCATTTTTGTGATTACTTCAATAAAGGATATGCCTTCTATGGTTAGGATCGCAAAGAGCATGGAAAATTATCCATAGCAACGGATTGACTTCATCCGGCCGATTAAGATATAGTTCAAATATGAAATAGTTCATCAGTAGAACAATTCAATCGTTGAATGGTTCTTGAATCGAACTGTCCACGTCTCGAACGGTTCTTAGGATGAACGATACGCATACACTTTTGAAGGAGAAGGAGGAGACACGGGATTGAAAGCCGAGAAGCTGCAGCAATGGATAGAGCGATACACCGAATCATCGTTTACCGTCAATAAACGGCTTAATGCAACCATTCGAGAAAAAATTGGCGGAGATTTGACGCTGGAGCAGCTATCCATTTTACATTATATCGACGCTCGAGACACCTGTACGTCAACCGAGCTCGCCGATACGTTCTGCGTTGGCAAAAGCGCGATTACCGCAATCATTACTCGCTTGGAGAACAAAGGCTTGCTTGAGCGCTTGAGGGATAGCAAGGACCGAAGAATCGTTTACCTGCGTCCGACCGAAGCGGGAAGATCGATGCACAAGGTCGGCGAGGACGGCATCCAAAAGGTGCTCTCGCCCTATTTGATTCATTTTACCGAGCATGAAATCGAGACGTTCATTACCAGCTTCGAGAAGCTGGCGGCACTAATGGTGAAGGACGGAGGGAAGGCATAACCGATGAAATGGGTGTTGAAATCTCGCTGGTACTTATTGATCGCTTGGATTGCCATAGTGGCCGGGCTAGTGTTGACTGCGCCGAATATGGCCGATTTGGTTCGGGATAAAGGGCAAATCAGCATCCCGGACGGATATTCGTCTTCGCTTGCGTCCAGCATTCTGAATGAAGCGGAGCAACAAGGCGAAGAAAAGAGCTCGAGCGACACGGTGCTCGTGTTCCATGATCCGAACGGGCTCGGCGCTTCCAAGCTGGCGGAAGTGAAGCAGGGCCTCGAGAAGCTGGACAAAGAGAAGGGGAAGTACGGCATTACGGCGATTACTTCGCATTTTAACCAGACGGAGCTTGAGAAGCAGCTGGTGTCGAAGGACGGCAAAACGGTGCTTGTCCTCGTAGGCGTCGACTGGTCCGGCAAGATGCCGGCCGAAGTCAGCAAGCAGCTGTACGATTCGGTGGCGGACATCAAAGTCGAGCACTATTTTACGGGCAGCAAGCTCATTGACGAGGATGTCATGACGAGCTCGCAGGAAGGCTTGAAGAAGACCGAGCTGATTACGGTAGCCTTCATTCTGACGATTCTGTTCGTCGTTTTCCGTTCGGCTGTCGCGCCGCTGGTTCCGCTTCTTGCCGTGGGCATCAGTTATATTTCCGCGCAGTCGATCGTTGCGTTTCTCGTCGACCGGTTCGACTTTCCTCTATCCAATTTTACGCAAATTTTCATGGTCGCGATCATGTTCGGGATCGGAACCGATTATTGTATTTTGCTGATCAGCCGCTTTAAGGAAGAATTGGCGCACCGCGGGGACGTGTGGGAATCGATCGGCGCTACGTACCGGACTGCGGGCAGAACGGTGTTTTTCTCCGGGCTTGCCGTTATGGTCGGTTTTGCTTCCATCGGGTTTTCCACGTTTATTTTGTACCAATCGGCCGCGGCCGTTGCCGTCGGCGTCGGGGTGCTGCTGATTGCGCTCGTGACGCTGGTGCCGTTCTTTATGGCGGTGCTTGGCAGCAAGCTGTTTTGGCCGTCCAAGGGCTCGATGGAGCACAGCCAAAGCAAAATCTGGGGCTGGGCGGGACGCTTTTCGTGGAAAAGACCGCTCCTTTCGCTGGGAATCGTGGCGGTGATTGTCGCTCCGCTCTTATTCACATACGACGGCAAGCTTTCGTACAACTCGCTGGATGAGATCGGCGACAGCTATAACTCGGTTAAAGCGTTCAACATCATTTCCGACAGCTTCGGGCCGGGGCAATCGCTTCCCGCCAAAATCGTGCTGAAAAGCGATAAAGCGATGGACAACGCCGATTCGCTGGCGCTGATCGAGAAGATCAGCCGCGAGGTCAGCAAGGTCGAAGGCGTCGAAGCGGTGCGCAGCGCTACGCGGCCGGTAGGCGAGGAGCTGAAGGATCTGCTCGTAACCGAGCAGGTGAAGCAGGTGGACGACGGGCTGGGCAAAGGCACCGACGGCCTGAATCAGATCCGCGACGGGCTTGCCGAGGCGAGCAAAGGACTGAGCGCTTCAGGGCCGGAGCTGTCCAAGGCTGCAGACGGCGCAGGCGAGCTCGTGAAGGGCACGAATGCGCTGAAATCGGGCATGGCGGAGCTGTCCGGCGGCCTGCAGCAAATCGAAAGAGGCTTGCGCGACGGTACGGCAGGCGCCGGCGATTTGAAGCAAGGGCTCGAGCAGGCGAAGGCGTCCGCCGAGCAGCTGGCTGCGGCAAGTAAAGAGCTGCTCGGCGGTTATCGGCAGATCGAAACGGGCCTCGGCACGTTTACGGAGAAATATGCCGAAATCGAGAAGGGGCTCGCCGACCTGCCTCAGGCGCTTGGCGGAGCTTCCCGTAATATGGATAATCTCGCGGCCAAATATCCGGAGCTCGCCAAGGATGCGGACTTCCTCGCAGCCCGGGATACGGTTAGCCAAGTGCAGCAGGGCGTCTCGCAGCTGTCCGGCGGCTTGCTGCAGCTTAACGCGGAGCTTGCCAAGCTCGGTCCTTCCCTGCAGCAGGCGAACGGAGGACTGGAGCAGGCGGCCGAAGGGCAAACGCAGCTTGCCGCGGGACTCGGCCAAATCGTCGAAGGTCTCGAAAAGCTGCAGGCAGGCATCAGCCAAGCGGCAGACGGTCAAGGGCAGATCGTGGCCCGGATTCCGTCCGTCATCGACGGCTTGCAGCAGCTCGCGGGCGGCCAGCAGGAAATTCAACAGGGCTTCTCCAAGCTGGACGGCCAATTGGCGGAGCTTACCAAGGGTCTGAACGACAGCGTCGGCGGGTTATCGCAGGTGTCCGGCGGCCTAAAGTCGGCGCAGGATTATTTGGGCGGTCTGGCGGCTTCGCCGGACGACAAGATGGCGGGCTGGTTCATTCCGGAAGAAGCGCTCCGGAACGCCGACTTCCAGCAAGTATTCGATACGTATATGTCCAAAGACCGGAAAATCATCACGTTCGACGTCGTCTTTGCCGGCAATCCGTATTCGACCGAATCGCTCGCCAAAATCGACGATATCCAGGCGGCAGTCGAACGGGGTACGAAAGGAACGGCTCTTGAGAAGGCTACCTTCGGCATCAACGGGGTAACCGGCATGTATGCCGATTTGGGCAAAATTTCGAATTCGGACTATTCCCGTACCGTCGTTCTCATGCTGATCGGCATCGCAATCATCTTAATCGTGATGCTTCGGTCGATCATCATGCCGGCTTACCTGATTTTGTCGCTCATCTTGACCTATTATACGTCGATGGCGATTGCCGAGCTTATTTTCGTCAACCTGCTCGGGTACTCGGGCATCAGCTGGGCGGTTCCGTTCTTCGCCTTCGTCATTCTCGTGGCGCTGGGCGTCGACTATAGTATTTTCTTGATGGACCGCTTTAATGAATACAAACATTTGTCCGTCGGAGAGGCGATCGTCCTTTCCATGAAAAATATGGGCACCGTCATTCTTTCCGCCGCGGTTATTCTCGGCGGGACGTTCGCGGCGATGCTGCCCTCAGGCGTTATGTCGCTGCTTCAAATCGCCACCATCGTCATTTCGGGTCTTTTCCTGTACGCGGTCGTTTTCCTGCCGCTGTTCATCCCGGTAATGGTGCGCACGTTCGGTTCGGCCAACTGGTGGCCGTTCCGCACGGGGGAAGGCGAGCAGACGAAGCGTCATGAGCCGCACGGAATTTCAGCGGTAGCGGAATAAAACGCGGGTATGTATGAACGAAAGCCAGCATGTGCGGTTCCACCGCATGCTGGCTTTTTGTTCAGTTGCCGCCTTTTTTCGGCCTAGGCTGTTCATGGGGGGAATTCCGACGTTCGATGTATAGTACAAGCGGTTCGGGGGCGGGAATCCGCAATTGCATCCGGTTCCGTTAAACCGTGACCCGCCGTCCCAGCCGGGCGGAAGTTTCAATCGCATGCAGCACGAGTTGGTTGCGCAGCCCGTCCTCGAAGCTGGGCGACGGCTGAATGCCGGTCGCGATCCCCCTGATGAACTCGGAGACGAGGTTCACGAACGTATGCTCATAGCCGAGAATGTGGCCCGGCGGCCAGTACGCTTGAGCGAACGGATGCGCTTCCTCCGTGCAGGTAATGACGCGGAACCCTTGGCAGCCGGGAGGGTCGTCCTCCAGATAAACATGCAGATTGTTCATGTTCTCGAGATCCCAGCGCAAGGAGCCCTTGGAGCCGTTGATCTCGATCCGGTTGCCGTTCCGGTTACCTTTGGCGAAACGGGATGCCTCGAACACGCCGACGGCGCCGCCGTCAAACCGCGCCAGGCAGGACGCCGTATCGTCCACATCGGCATGCGGACGGAACGACGCCATCTGGGCGGTCACGTCCCGGATTTCGCCCACAAGGAAGCGCGCCAGATCGATCGAATGCGCCATCAGATCGCCGAGCGCGCCGGTGCCGCTCACTTTTTTATCGACCCGCCAAGATGAGGCCTCCTTCTCATTCGCTAGCCAGTCCTGCAGGTACACGGCCCGGAAGTGATAGATGTCGCCGAGCGTTCCTTGCGCGATCAGCCGTTTGGCAAACTGAACGGCGGGCGCGAAGCGATAGTTGAAGCAGACCATATGGATGACGTTCGCGGCTTTGGCGGCGCGCAGCATGCTCTGCGCCTGCTCCACGCTCAAGGCCAGCGGCTTCTCGCACAAAATATGCTTGCCCGCCTGGGCGGCAGCCAGTGCGATGTCGTAATGCGAGCCGTTCGGCGTACAAATATCGATGGCATCGATGTCGTCGCGCTCGATCAAACGGCGCCAGTCCGTCTCGGCATCATGCCACCCCATTCCTGCAGCGGCGGCGGTCAAGCTTTGCGCGTCTCTGCCGGAGATCGCCTGAAGCACCGGCTCTGCGCCTGTATCGAAGAAATAGGGCATGCTGCGATAGGCATGGCTGTGCACTTTTCCCATGAACTTGTAGCCGACAAGCCCGATGCGGACGGATTTCCCGTTCGCCCGATTCGCGCTCATGGCTTCACGGCAACCAGACGGCTGATGATCATCCGGTACAGCTCCAGATCCTGCACGTAATCTTCCGCCGTCGCAACCGGATCCGCGCCTTGCGTGACGACGTCGTACCAATGCTCAAGCTCCTCTACATACGCATCCTTGAAGGTCGGGCGAATCGCGGTCTCGTTGTAGCTCTCTCCGACGGTTTCCTGGATATGCAGGGTGGTCGGCAGCTGGCGGATGTAAGGGGTATTGTACTGTACTTTAACCGTCTTCTCGGGTCCGAAAACCTCGATAAACGCATCGAATCGCCGCTGCTTGTCGCCGCCGACCTCGTAACTGGCCAGAAAGCTCCCGTAATCGAACACGACATGGAGAAAGTTTCCGCCGACCGCGCTCGACACGACGCCTCTCGGCATGCCAAGCAGCCCCCGCATGGCGGACAAGTCATGACAGCACAGGCCGTGCAGCATGCCGTACAATTGCTTGGCCTCCGGCGGCGCCTCCGGTCCTAACGCCTCCAGAAGCTGGGCGTCGTTCGCAGCTGCGCGTTCCTTCCAAAGATGATCGGGAATGTCGCCGGGACGGTAAACGTTGCTGCTTTGCTCGATAAACAGCTGGTTGCCGCCGATAATATCGCGGATGTGCACGTAGTTGATGGTTTCCAGCTTGTTCACTTCTTCCAGGGCAAGGCGGTATGCGGGCGCAAAACGGCGCATGTACCCGACCATGACTTGCCGGCCCGCTGCATGTTTCTCCCGAATGATGGCTTCGGCATCCTGCATCGTGAGGCACATCGGCTTCTCCACCAGCACATGCTTGCCTTCGCGCAGGGCGGCGACCGTACAGTCCTTGTGCAGCTCGCTGCTGTTCAGAACGAACACCGCATCGAGGTCGGGCTGCTTGACCAGCAAGCGGTAATCGCTGTATCTGCAAGCCTCGGGAACGCGGTATTTGTCTCCCATGAGGGCGATCAGGCTGTCCGAAATATCGCATATCGCGGCAATCTCGTACTTGTGGCCGAGCATCTCCAGGACAGGCAGGTGAATGATTTGCGCAACTTCGCCAAGCCCGATTAACCCGATTTTCAGTCGTTTCATCGTCAGATTCTCCCTTCCGTATTCTGTATTCATTCTAGCGAACGGGCCGGCCGGGTGAACATGGCATTTCTATACGAAAAGTTATCACTTCTTTAGGATATCGAGAGGAAAACGCATTTGAATTTCATGTCTGATTGCTGTATAATACAACCTACTTTACCAAATAGGGGATGTCTTGATGTCTGCGTGCGTTCTTAACTAATTAACTTTATACGGTTCGGTTCATTTGCAGCGGTGCGCGAAATCCATTTTCGGGTGGTTTCTTTGGGCATGTGCGGATGGGACGGCCAATTAGTTAAGAACAACGGGCATCTACCATATCTCTGGTTGACTGCGAACTAGCCGTGCTCTTATGCACGGCTTTGTTTATTTGTAACTTCCTTCGGGATCTGCGCATACATGCTGCGCTTATTTGAATCCGAATGCGAAGCCGTCGCAGTGAACACCCCAAAAGGGCAGAAGATGGACGATACGTTCATGTTCTGCCTTTTTTGTTTTTCCCAAAAACAGGTGCGGAGGGATCGGAATGAGAAACTATATCGAAGAAACAAGCGGACGCGTGCACCTTCAAGAGGGGAAGCGGGCAATCGAGCAGCTATTGTTGGAATGTTATGTCAAACCGGGCATCTCGACGAAAGAGCTGGCGCGAAAAACGCTTTTGCCGGTTCCCGTTGCGGCGGCAATCAAGAAGGAGCTGATCGGCGCGGGCGCGCTTGCGCAGGATAGCGGCGTCCGCTGTACGGCAGAAGGAAAAGCGTATATCGAAAAAGAGAGGGGATACGGCGGGATCGACAAGCGGCTGTATGCGAGCCTGATGGCCGAGGAAACGGCTTGGCGTACCGAGCTGGCCGATCTTTTGCCGATGCTCGAACGCGTATTCGATTCGCGGCCGCAAGCGAATGTGCAAATCGATCAATCGAAATGCACGGCGGAAACCAGTCTCGCAAGGGCGGTTCTATGCTTGCGGGAGCATGCGCTGATCGGAAAGCAAGCGTTATGCGTAGGGGACGACGATTTGGTCAGCGTTTCGCTCGGCTTTCTGCTCAAGCGGCTGTTTCCGGATGCGCGCGAACCGAAAGCGTCGATCTGCGTCGTCGATGTCGACGAACGGTTTATCCGCTGCATTCGCGAGATCGCGGACCGGGAAGGGCTGCCGATCGAATGCCGTCATGCCGACTTGCGGCAGCCTTTGCCCGATGAGCTTCAAGGGCGGTTCGACTGCTTTTTTTCCGATCCGCCTTATACGCTGCAGGGGATGAGCCTGTTTATTTCCCGGGGCATAAGCGGCTTGAAGTATGAGAAGGGGTTGCCGGTCTTCTTGTCGTTCGCTCACAAATCGCCCGATTTCTCGCTCGCCATGCAGCGCGAGTTCGTCCGGATGGGCCTCGTGGCCAAGGAGGTCATCCCGCAATTCAACGCGTACGAAGGGGCGGAGATGATCGGCAATCGGAGCCAGATGATCATCCTTAGAACGACGGAGCGGACGGCTCCCGATATTGCCGGCGAGTTCGAAGATGCGCTGTATACCGGCGAGATCAAACGAACCGAACGCACATACCGCTGCAAACGATGCGGCGAATCCGTCGAAGTCGGTTATCGGCATGAGGTCGTTACCATCGAACAGCTGAAAAACGAAGGCTGTCCCGTATGCGCGAACGATACGTTCGATCTGACCGGCAAAAGGAGCGCCGAATCGGGTGGGACGTAAAAATAAGCCACCGATCGTAAAAATGAGCCATGTCTGCGCAACCGTTCGTCTGGCACCATTAGCTTGATGATAGTAACGGCAAAGGAGACACGCGAATAATGGAAAACAAAACGATGCCGCAGCGGCAGCGTCCGCCTTTTTGGCTGACGTCTTTGGATGAAATCGGGGAGGCGCTCGGCAGTCTCTCGAACGGTTCGTCGCGGATACTTGGACATTCCGCTGGAGGAAGGCCGATACCCATCGTCGAATACGGCGAACGTGAGCCTCTGCAAGGACGGGCGAACTACAGCTCCGCGTGCGGGGCGGGGAATCCGGATTATTACGCGGACAAAAGCAAACGGACGAAGCCGGTGCTGCTCATCGTCGGGGGGATTCACGGCGGCGAGCTCGAAGGGATCGCGGGTATTCTCAACTTGATTCGGGTGCTGGAGACGGGGCGCGATTGCCGCGGCGTCGCCTGGGAGCATCTTCACCGCAACCTCGGCCGCTTCCGCCTGCTGCTCGTGCCTTGCGCCAACCCGGATGGCAGGGCGCGGATTCCGCACGATACGATGGCCGGCATGAGCTTCGAGGAGCTGCGCTATTACGTGCAAGGAACGTGGAAGGACGGCACCTTGTGCGGTTGGCCCGACTGCAAAGCCGTTCATCCGATGCTCGGTCATGTCGACCGGCTCGGGGGCTACTTCAACGACGACGGCGTCAATATGATGCACGACGACTTTTTCACGCCGATGGCCGAAGAGACGAAGCTGCTGCTGCGGCTTGCCGCCGAGGAGGCGCCCGATTTCACGGTGCAGTTGCACGGTGGGACGAACTGCGTCAACCAGATCTTGAACACCGCTTATGTCCCCGCTTTTATCCGGGAGCGGCTGCAAGCGTTTGACGAGCGGCTGGCCGCAGATTGCGGGCGGCGCGGCATGCGCTACGTCCGTACCCTTATGTCCGATGTAAGCAACGGCTATCCGCCGCCGTCGTTTAATCTTGCTTCCGCGATCCACCACGCATGCGGAGGGGTAAGCGCGGTATACGAATCGAATATGGCGCTGGATTACGGCGACACCGTTTATTCGTATGATGAAATGCTGGACCACCACCTGGTGCTGTTCGACAATCTGTTCCGTTTTCATGCGGGTTGAACGGTCTGCCGCAGCGTCATCGGAGGGTGACAGGCGGAGCAGGCTTGTATTGACGGGCCGAAACGGTCGGATGTATGGTAAATATACGCATTTTGGTTACGAACAGACAACGCGGGGGGAGCGATAGGGCTATGACGGAGGCAAAACGGCTGTTTAGGCGGCGCAGTATTTTCGTTACGACATTTCTGTCTTTGCTGCTGCTGCTGCTTTTTCCGGTATTGGCGCAGAGCGTGCTCTATAAAAAAATGGAGGCGGTCATCGGGGACAACGTCGACCGTTCCAATCGCGCGATGCTCAATCAGATGAGCCAGGCGGTCGACAGCCGGTTGAACGATGTCGAGCAGTTGGCCAGAACCGTTTCGTTCCACCCGAAGCTGCAGTGGCTGCTTAGCGGTCACGCCGCAGAGCATCCGCTCCCCGCGTACGATTATCTCGAATTTACGCGCGTTCTCAAACAATTCGGCAAAGGAAACGGGACGAGCTACCCGTTTTTCGTTTATTTGGACGGCTCCGGGCTCGTATTGACGCCGGAGGTGAAGGTCGATTCCCCGACCTTCGCATCCCAATATTTTCGCTATGAGGGCGTAAGCTTTGAGGAATGGCGCAAGCTTCTGTTGCAGGGCGGCGAAAGGTATTTGCCCTCGATGGACGTTCCGCAGCAAAGTGCGGGCAAAGCAGAACCCTATTTGACCTTTATCCGCTCTTTGCCGTACGGGGAAACGGAAAACGTGCAGGGTGCGGTCGTCATCCCCATTCAAACGTCCTTGATAAGCGGACTGATCGATGGCCTGGATTGGAGCAACCGAGGCGACATCTACATCTTCGACAAGCAAAAGCGGCTGCTCATGACGACGGCTGCCGGCCAGGCGGCCGGCACCGACTTTGCTTCGCTGTTCACCGAGCGGACAGCCGGCGGCAGGATCGGGTTTAAAGCGGACGACCGTTCGATGATGGTTTCCTCGTCGGAGTCCGGCCGGTCCGGATGGACATACGTATCGGTCGTGCCCAAGGCGGTTTACTTGGACAAAGTGCACACCGTTCAGAAATGGGCGCTCACGCTGCTTGCCGTCGTGCTGATCATCGGGCTTTCGGGCGCATATGCGCTCGCTCGCCGCCAGTACGGGCCGGTGAGGGAAATCGTGCGGGCGATTACCCGGAACGACGGGGAAGAAAACGGCGGATGGCAGGGCATTCGCGAGGAGGGCAACGAATACCGGTTCATCGAGAAAGCGCTTAAACGGACATGGGACGCCGAAAAACGGTCGAACGACATCGTCGCCGCGCAGACGCCCGACGTTCGCGCGCATTTTTTGAACCGGCTCGTCAAAGGATTCGTCGAATCGTCCGCCGTTACGCCGCAAGCGCTGGACTTTATGGGAGTCGCGTTCGGCTCCGATCGGTTTGCCGTCGTGATCGCCGATGCCGACGACCGCTTGACGTTCGGCGAAGAAGCAGCGGGCGATTCGTCCGAACGTCATGCCGCCATGGTTCGCTTCGTCATTGCGAACATCGGGCAGGAATGTTTGGGCGCGAGGCATACGGCCTATGCGATCGAGCTCGACAAGAGCAGGCTCGCTTTTCTGATCAATGCGGCGCCGGAGCGAATGGCGGAAGCGGCGGCAGACATGGAGACGGCCGTCCGGGAGATGAAAGGATGGATCGAGTCGCGGTTCCGGCTGCCGCTCAGCATCGGCATCAGCGATATACACGAAGGGGCGGGCCGCATCGGGGTGTGCTACGGGGAAGCCGTACAGGCCGCCGAGTACAACATGATGAAGGGCAAAAGCTCCATTACCCTTTACCGGGAAATGAGCCATGCCACCGATCATTTTTATTATCCGATCGATATGGAGCTGCAGCTCATCAACCTGATCAAAGCGGCGGACGGCGACAAGGCGGCCGCGCTGATCGACCGCATTTTCCACCTTAATTTCGAATCGCGGACCATTCCGCTTGAACTGGGCAAATGTTTGTTTTTCAATATGATGGGCACGCTCGTCAAAGTGTTGAATGAAGTCTCAGACCGGTACGATGCGGTGTTCGGCGAGAAGTTCGATCCTGTCAAGCGGCTTGCGGATTGCCGGACGACGCACGAGATGCGGGACGAAATGCATCATATTTCCGCCGCCATCTGCCGGTATATCCGGGAGAGCCGCTCCGACAGCGGGAAACGGCTTGCCGAGGAAATCACCGGCTACATCGAAGCCCATTATCCGGATCCGATGCTCAGCCTCCAATCGATCGCAGACCGGTTTCAGCTGACGCCGCATTACTTGTCCGCCTTCTATAAGAAGCATTCGGGGGTGAATTTGGCCGACATGATGGCGCGTACCCGCGTACGGGAAGCGAAACGGCTGCTTGAGAGCGAAAGCCTGACGATCAATCAGATCGCGGCTCAGGTCGGGTATGCGAACGATGCGGGCCTCATTCGCCTGTTCAAAAAATACGAGGGCGTTACGCCGGGCAAATACCGCGAATCGCAAGCGGTCCGGCAGCAGGCCGAGCAAGCGGAGCCTTCTTACAAGCCGTGAACCGGCATATCGGCGAGGCGAACGGAACAATCGCAACAACGAACCGTTGACGGGAGAACGGGAAACCGCGAATCGTAACAAATGCGCATCGTTCGTAAAGCTGGAGCATGGTCATATTTCCGCCGGTATGCGAGCATGGGAACCGACGGGAAGACGTCGAATCGACTTGATCATGGGGAGGAAACAAAGATGAGAAATAACCGGAAACGAACCGCAGCAGCCGGCATGGCCGTGCTGTTGTCCGCTGCGGTCGCGGCGAGCGGCTGCGGCAAATCGGGAGGGAATGCGCCTGCGGACGCAAAAGGATCGGCTGCGCCTAGCCCGGCTGCGGAGAGCGCGAAGCCGGCCAAGAAGCTGGAGAAGCTATCGTACTGGGTAAGCATGAATGCCAATTCGGCGGCGACGATGAAAAGCTACAGCGATTTGGCCGCATACAAGAAGCTGGAGGAAGCGACCGGGGTGAAGGTCGATTTCAAGCATCCGGCGGGCGGGCAAGCCGGAGACCAGTTCAACCTGATGATGACCTCGAACGATATGACGGACGTCATCGAATACAACTGGCTGAACGTGCCGGGCGGACCGGAAAAGTACATCAAAGACGGCAAGATCGTCAAGCTGAACGAATACATCGACAAATATGCGCCGAACTTTTCCAAGCTGTTGAAGGATCGGCCGGATCTCAAAAAAATGATCAGCACCGACAGCGGCGCCATCTATGTGTTTCCGTTCCTGCGGGGCGACGATTTCCTGCTAACGTACATGGGGACCGCGCTGCGCAAAGACTGGCTCGAGCAATTGAAGCTCGACATGCCGACGACGATTGACGAATGGTACGCCGTTTTGAAAGCGTTTAAGGAGAAGGATCCGAACAAGAACGGCAAGCCGGACGAAATTCCGCTGCTGCTCAATTGGGGGGAATGGTCGACGAGCAACGCCTTTATGGGGGCGTGGGGCGTCAGCTCGGCTTTTTATCAGGAGGACGGCAAAATCAAATACGGCTTGCTCGAGCCGGGCTTTAAGGAATTTATCGCCACGCTGCAAAAATGGTATAAGGAAGGGCTGATCGACGCCGATTACGCGACGACCGACGCCAAACTGCGCGACGCGAAAATAACGGGTGACCGGCTCGGCAGCTTCGTCACTTACACGCTTGGCCGCCACGCCCAAATGATGGAGGGTAAACATCCGACGTTCGCTCTCGCAGCGGCTCCTTATCCGGTCTTGAAGAAGGGCGACAAGCCGGTGCTGGGGCAGAAGGATACGGCGTTCAGCGGCATCGGCGCGGCCATTACGACTTCGAACAAAAACATCGAAGAAACGGTCAAATGGCTCGATTACAAATACGGCCAGCAAGGGCATATGCTGTTCAACTTCGGCGTCGAGGGCGACAGCTACAAGCTGGACAACGGCTATCCGAAGTTTACCGACATGGTGCTCAAAAACCCTGACGGGCTGCCGGTCGCCCACGCGCTGGCGAAGTACGCGCTCTCCAATTCGAGCGGGCCGTTTCTTCAGGATAAGCGGTGGATCGAGCAAAATGCGGCTGCGGCGCCGGGCGGACGGGAATCACTGGACGTTTGGATGAAAGCGGAGAACAAAAAACAGCTACCGCCGATCACGCCGACGCCGGAAGAAAGCTCGCAGTACGCTTCTATTATGAATGACATCAATACGTACAAGGGCGAAATGCTCGACAAGTTCGTCATGGGCGTCGAGCCGATGACCGGCTACGACAAATTCGTCTCTACGATCAAGAGCATGGGAATCGATAAGGCAATCCAAATCCAGCAGGCTGCGCTTGACCGTTACAACAAACGGTAAAGGCTGCGGAAAGGAAGGCCAAAGATGCGAACGAATGCGAAACCAACCGCGGCGGCTGCCGCCGCGGTTTTCCCGGGCGGACGTCCGGCGGTTCCCGGCCTCGGCAAGGAAGCGGGCTTCCTGCACAGGCTGGGCAAAGATCTGCTGCGAAATCGGCTTCTTTATGCGATGCTGCTTCCGGTCGTCGTGTATTATGTCATTTTTCATTACGTGCCCTTATACGGCTTGCAAATCGCGTTCAAGGATTTCAGCGCGACGAAAGGGATTTGGTCCAGCCCGTGGGCTGGCCTCAAGCATTTTGCCGCGTTCGCGGACGGCTTTTATTTCTGGAGACTGATCCGCAATACGTTTCTGATTAACGTGTATGAGCTTGTTTTCGCTTTTCCGGCGCCGATCCTACTCGCGCTTCTGCTGAATGAGCTTAGGCGGATGTGGATGAAACGGTTCGTGCAGACGGTGTCCTATCTGCCGCATTTCATCTCGGTCGTCGTCGTGGTCGGGATGCTGGCGGACTTTCTGGCGAGAGACGGCTTGATCAATCAGCTGACCGAATGGTTAGGGATGGCCCCGGTTTCTTTCATGCAGAAGGCGGAATGGTTCCGTACCGTGTATATCGCTTCCGGCATATGGCAGGGCATCGGCTGGGGATCGATCATTTACCTGGCGGCGATTGCGAACATCGATCCGACGTTGTACGAGGCGGCGACGATGGACGGCGCGGGCAGGCTGCGGCAGGCGCTGCACATTACGCTTCCCGGCATCATGCCGATTACGATCATCCTGTTTATTCTGCAAATCGGTTCGATGATGAGCGTCGGCCACGAAAAAATATTGCTCATGTACAGCCCGGTCACGTACGAGACGGGGGACGTCATCTCCACTTACGTGTACCGCAAAGGGATTTTGGAGGCGGATTACAGCTACAGCGCCGCCGTCGGGCTGTTCAACTCGCTCATCAATTTCGCCCTGCTCGTTATCGCCAACCGGATTAGCCGGCGCGTGACGCAGACGAGTTTGTGGTAAGGGGGGCAGCTTACATGCGAATGAAAAAATCGCCCGGCGAGCGGCTTTTCGACGCGCTGAACGGGCTGTTCATGATCGCGCTCGTTATCGCCACGCTGTATCCGTTCGTCTACGTGCTGATGGCTTCCTTCAGCGAGCCCGGACGCTTGATGGCCCACCGCGGCATTTTGCTTTGGCCGGCCGGCTTTTCCTGGGAGTCGTATAAGCTGGTGTTCGATAACGAAATGATCAAAGTCGGATATTTTAATACGCTGTTCTATGTGATTGCCGGCACGTTCCTCAACATCGTCATGACGAGTCTCGGGGCCTATACGCTTTCCCGCCGGAACGTCATGCTTGCGACGCCGGTCATGCTGCTGGTGACTTTCACGATGTTTTTCAGCGGGGGACTTATTCCGTCTTATCTGCTCATGCACGATTTGCATCTGCTCGATACCAGGTGGGCGCTTGTCATTCCCGGCGCAATCAGCACATGGAACTTGATCATTATGCGCACATCGTTCCAAGGGGTGCCCGTCAGCCTGGAGGAATCGGCGCGGATTGACGGGGCGAACGACTGGACGATCCTGTTCCGCATCGTGCTGCCGCTGTCGCTGCCCGTGCTTGCCGTCATGGTGCTGTTCTACGCGGTGGCTCACTGGAACGGTTACTTCGGGGCGATGATTTATTTGCGCGACCGGGAGCTGTTTCCGCTGCAACTCGTCCTGCGGGAGATTTTGCTGACGAACAGCGTCGAGAGTATGACCTCGTCGGTAAGCGGAATCGACAAGTATTTTATCAGCGAAACGATCAAATATGCGACCATTATGGTTGCGACGCTGCCGATTTTGTTTCTGTACCCGTTCTTGCAAAAGTATTTCGTCAAAGGCGTCATGATCGGTGCGATCAAAGAATAGCCGTACCGGCTGCCGCCTACCTGAAGCTCGATTCTTGCGGGGGAAGGTGTAAGGGATGAAACGAATACGAGGTAGGCTGGCCGGTTGGATCGCCGCGATGCTGGTCTTTACGGCGGTTCCAATGGGAGATGTGAGCTATGCGGCGGTACAACCGCTTATGCAGGAGGCCGCGGCGCCAAGCGCCCCGGTCTGGCTGTCGTCAGGAGGGAATAACGTGCTTAGCAACTCCGGGTTTGAAGAAGGCGCTGCCGCGGGAACGATTCCGGGTTGGGAAACGTGGACGCCGTCAGGCGACGCGGTCGTAGCCCACGTATACGGGGAAGCGAGGAGCGGACTCCGTTCGGCGCGCATTTCCGCTACGACGACGGACAGCGTCGGCATGCTGACGCGAACGGTTCCGGTCCAAACGGGGAAAACGTATGTGCTGCGGTACTGGGCGAAAGCTAGCGACGTGCGCTTCTCAGCAGGAGGCGCGGCGACCGTTCGCGTGCAGTTTCGGAACGCTGCGGGCCAATCGTCCGGTGCCACGATCTATGCCGGCGCGGTAGCGCCGAACGGCGGGGAATGGGCTAAGGTTGTGCAAAAGCTGACGCTGCCGCCCGGCACGTCGTCGATCAAGCTCGAGCCGATGCTGTATCGGGGCTCGGGGACGATATGGTTCGACGATGCGGCGCTCTTCGCATTCGATGCGGCCGAAACGCCGGCTTTGTTCGATTTCGAAGCGGCAGCTCTCGATACGGGAACGGTCCGTTTGGAGTGGATTGCGTTCCCGGGAAACGCCAAGCCGGTCAGTTATGCGGTCTACCGGGCCGGGGACAGCGGTTTCCCGCTTAATGAACAATCGCTTGCCGGCACGTCGGAGGTCGAAAGGTTTTATGATCGAGCGGTTGCTTCCGGCGCCGATTACCATTACCGGATCGTCGCCAAATATGCGGACGGAAGCCTATCGGTGCCGACCGAGGAGCGTCAGGCTTCGATCCCGGTTCAACTGCCGCCGGTCGAGCCGGTTCGTTCCTTGAAGGCGATGGCGGCCGTGGACGGCAAAATCGCTCTCTATTGGACGCTGGGCGATGAGCAGCGGGCGGCATCGATTCGTCTCTACGCTTCGGACGAACCGATTACCGAATCGAATAAAGGGGAGGCGGCGGTAATCGCGGCTGCCGCTTCGGTAACGGAAGCCGTTTACCGGATCGACGCGGCCTTGCATCCCGAATGGAACCGGCGTTATTATGCAGCCGCCGTCACGGACGGGGACGGCAGCGAATCGGCCGTGACCGGAGCCGAACCGTATTCGTTCCTGCCCCGGCTGAAACCATTTGCCGTTATGCAGCATCCTTACTTGTTCGCCGAACGCCAGGAGATCGACGCCGCACTGACGAACATGGACGTCTACCCGTGGTTGAAGGCCGCCCGCGACAGAGTCGTTGTATCCGCTGATGCCGCGCTCACGGGTTATGCCGCGGTACTTTCTCCTTTTCCCAAAAACGACGCGCGCCATCTTCCCGCCGCAGAAGCCGCCCGCACGCTTGCCGTGGCCTACGCACTGACCGGAGACGAACGGTATGCGGACATGTCGCGGAGATTGCTGCTGCTATACGCGTCGTACTACGAGCAGTACGATTATGTGTTCAATCAGAGCAAGGATGACGGGTACATGGTCGTTCCGCTCGCATGGGCTTACGATCTGGTTTACGGAAGCTTGGGCATGACCGGGCAAGATCGGCTGCGCATCGAGAACGGCTATTTTCGCGAAGCCGTCCGGAGGCTGCAAGCATTGCCGAGAGGGAGACTCAACAACCAGGGCGTAACGAATGCCGCGATCGGCGTCGCCGGATTTTTGCTGCAGGATCAAGATTACTTGAATTACGCATTTGATCGCGACGGCTACGGCATGAAATACAACATGATCAACGGCATCAACGACGACGGCTATTGGTGGGAGCAGACGATGGCTTACCACGAGGAGCGACTGAGGTATATTACGCTGCTGGCGGAAGCCGCTTATCATAGCGGATACGACTATTACGGCTATTTGCTGGACGGGGAGCGGGATACGGCGTATCGCGGATCCGACGTGCCTCCGCCAGTGGAAGGACGAAGCGTGACCGTGGAAGACAAGTCGATCCGCGAACTGTACGACGCCCCGTTCTATTTTCTGTTCCCGGACATGAGCCGTCCGGTGTTCGGGGATGCGGATCCGACGCAGTTGACCGGAGGCTATTCCTATGAGATGGCGTACAAACGGTACGGCGATTCGAAATACGCTTGGCTGCTCGGCTACGCTTACGGGGACGGCCGCTTTACGACCGGCACCGGCGCGGACTACGGCCTTTTTCAGACGTCGCCCTTGCCGGCTTCGGCAGGCGAATTCCGGATCGGCAGCGGATATTTCGCCGATAAGGGCTACAACAAGCTGGGCAGCTCGGTCTTCGCGGACAGCGGCGCCGCATTCCTTCGTTCCGAAGGGGATTATATGACGTCGACGAACGTCGCGATGCCCTGGAGCCCGTTCGGGACGTTCGCCCACTATCATGCCGATAAGCTCGGCATCGTTCTGTACGGACTCGGCAAAACCATTCTCGCCGATCCGGGACGATACGGGTACGGAACGGCCGGCCATAAGGAATTTGCGAAGCATACGATCGCGCATAACACGCTCGTCGTGGACGAAACGTCGCAGTATCCGCAAGGAAACAGCAACGAGGAATGGAAGGCGGACAATTCGAACCGGTCTTCTGCAGGTTATTTGTCCGCGCTGACGATCGGGCCGGTATTCAAGCTGATCGAAGCCGGAAACGACAATGTATATGCCGACCGGGGCGTGAAGCTCGGACGTACGGTAGCGGAAATCGGGGATTACGTCATCGACGTATTCCGTGCGGACAGCGAGTCGGCGCACCGGTACGACTATCCGCTAACGATTGACGGCGAGCTTGTTGAGACGAGCGTCCCGCTGTCGCCGCTCGATCCGCAAACGCCGCTAGGTTCCGGCATCGGTTACAAATATGTCAAGCAGCTTGCCAAGGGGGACGCGGGAGGATCGGCCTGGAGCACCGTGTGGCAGATCGGCGACGGGCGGCAATTCCGGACGACGATGCTCGGCACGGACATTACCGAAGTGTATCAAGGCTCGGGACTTTCCAAAAACGGTACGTACGGCAACCGTATGCTCATTGCGAGACGGGACGGGACATCGGCAACGAGCTTCGTCACCGTCATGGAGCCTGTTCGTGACGGCAACTCTCCGAGGACGATTGCGGAGCGGCCGGTGCAGGGCACCGGATTGACCGGCGATGCATATGCGGTGCGCGTAGAGTCGCAGGCGGCAAGTTCGACCGATACGTTCATGACCGGCGGCGGCCGGGCGCTGAAGCAGACCGATGCGCTGCAAAGCGACGGCACGACGGCATTTCTGCGTACCGTAAACGGCGAAGAAACGGTGCTGGCTGTCGTGTACGGAGCATATGCTGCCGGCGGCACGCTATCGCTTACCATGACGGCGGCAGCCACTGCGCAGCTGACCAAAGCGGCTGAGGAGGCGTATCGGTTCGATTATGACGGCCGCGTTTCTTCCGAGGTTGCGGTTGGCGGACTGCCGGATTACGCGGTATATGAGTTCGCGCTGAAGGACGTTAATGAGCTGACACCGGCTGCTTCCGTATATTTGAACGGGAACATCCGCTTTACCGCCGAGCCGGGCAAGACGTATGTTTTGGCGAGCGTGTCCGGCGCTGCAGCCCTGCCCGCTCCGGCATCGGTTCCGATCGGCATCCCGATTGAGCCGTCGATCCCGGGCAAGGCGACGGTTACGAGCGAAACCTATATCGGGCCAATCGTGGAGGCCGAGGATTTCTCGTATGAGGACGGCGGCAAGGTAACCATCGCGTTCAAGGGCGGATCGCATACGTCGGGCAATCCGCAGGGAGACGCCTTCTTCGGCTGGGACAACCGCGGGCATTCGCTCGAATGGGCGTTCGACGTGCCGGAGTCCGGCGAGTACCGGATCGTGCTGCGCTATGCGACGATGGCCGACAATTCCTTCCGCACGCTGAGTGTAGACGGGGGGCCCGCGTCGATGTTCCATTTTGCGCAGACGCCGGGCTGGAACGACCGCCGCAATGCGCTGCTCCAGGATGCCGACGGTAACGATCTGGTGTTTCAGCTGCAGCAGGGACGGCATACGATCCGAATGACCAACTTCAGCGGTGCGCTAAATCTTGATTATGTATTGCTATCATCCATGCCGTAACCCTTGTAAGATCGCGGGTAGCTGATGATGAATTTAGAGGTCGGCAGAACTCGGCTTCACGCACCGATTTTTTTAATGCATCAGTAGCGATTGGGGCTTTGCCGCGGCGGCCTTTCTCCCTGAGAACGAATCGTTCTGGGGAAGGGAATGCGCTTGTTTGAGGGGATGGCGAGCATGTTCAGAAATTGTTCAGTAGCGTCTGGTACAATTTTCCCGAGAGAACATGTTCGGATTTTCAAGCAAACGAAGCTGCCGTTAAAAGAGGGATCGATATGTATACGGTCATGATTGTGGACGATGCTGCCTTTATGAGGCAAATATTGCGCGGTTTTTTCGAAACGATGGGCTTCCAAGTCGTGGCGGAGGCAAAGAACGGCGAGGAAGCGGTAAAGCATTACAGCCTGCTGCGCCCCGATCTTGTGACGCTGGATATTTCCATGCCGGAAATGGACGGCTTCACCGCTGCGAAAAAAATGGTTGCCCTTAACGGGAGCGCCAATATTATCATGTGCTCGGCGCTTGGCAGAAAGGAAATGGTCATGCACGCCATTGCTTCCGGAGCCAAGGACTTCATCGTCAAACCGCTGATCAAGGAGCGGCTTGAGCAAGCCGTCTACCATCTGTTGCCGGAAGCCGAGCATGTCGAGCATGCCTAGCGCTTGCTGCGCCGCCATTCGTCCGCCTAACGGACGGAAGGCGGCTTTTTTTATTCCCTTCGGCGCCGCGGTTCCTTATTATTTTTATCGTTAGACGGCTTCGCCTCAGCGGCAAATCTGATATACTGGAAGGCGGCGCCGCGAACCGCAGAACAGACTGCATCGCGTGTGGCGGAAATTGGGATAGGGAGCGTCAATATGGATTTTTCGGTGCAGTTTCTTTCCTTTATCGTCATTCAAACGGAGGGCCAAGACGCCCAAACCAAGAACTATAAGCATTATCAGACGCTGGATCGCGAGTCTTATTACGAGAGCGAAATCAAGCAGTTTCTAGACGGCGAATTCGCGCGCATTTGCAAACGTAAGGTGGAGAAAAACCCGAATACTGAGAACGCGCCGACGAAGATCGGTCGTTTCATCGTCGAGCCTGGGCACGAACTGACGAGCAATCCGAACTATAATCTGCTCCAGCGGCTTCGGGTGGCCGATTCGAAAGAGCAGTTCCATACGTGCAGCGACGATCTGGTCCGCGCATACATGGAAACGAGCTCGGTTCGCGGCGGGGCGTTCGTCGTGGCGTCCGCCAAGCTGAACAAGTATTTCGACGAGCCGTTCGTCTTCGTGATGAAATGTGACTTTGAGCCGAAGATCGCTTCGATCTCGGACGAGCGCAGTTTGATTTCCAATGTACAAATGGCGATCAACGCCCGCAATATTAAATCGATCCAATACCCGCATATGCCGGAGGAAGGCACGCTGGAGGAGTGGGAGCTGAAAATTCATCAGGCGTCCCATGCCAAATATTTCGAGGATTTTCTCAAATTTATCGATTACGAAAAGCCGATCCCCGTCATTGTAAACGAGCACGTCATGACGATGGTGCAGGAATATATGGAGGACAAATGGCAGGGTACGCATAGCGAGGAGCGCCAGCAAGAGGAGCAGGGGCTCGAATTTTGGGCGGCCAGCGAGAAGCGGGAGCTGCAGGAGAAATGGACGCACGATACGGTCGTCGAAGCGACCCAGCGCATCATCGAGCATAAGCCGGATATCGAGATGGCGTTCAAGCTGGACGGCGTCGCCATAAAAGGGCAGATGGCGCAATTCGGCGAAAATGTGTTCATTGCGCGGCTGAACGGCCGTTACGCGGCGATCGTCGTCGGTGACTCGCTGCAATTCGACAGAGGCGTATCGCCGATCGAGCTGCTGCATCCCGACGATCTGGAGGACGTCGTCAAGCATATACGCGAGAGAGACGACAAAGCCGCCGTCAATCGCTATGCGGACGGCGACGACGGAGGCGGAGGCGGTTCGGACGACAGCCCGCCGTGGTAAGATACGATTCCAAGCAACGCCCCGGACCACGCTTGCCGCGTACCGGGGCGTTGCACGTTTTATGGAGAGGCTAGGACCGGGCGGGGTGAAAAAAGTTCAACCTCCCGCTTTTTTCCAATTGAACGTATACTTTGAATTGTGGTAAGGAAACACAAATCAATTGTAAATTTCAAGGAGGAATTCGTTATGAAAAAACGTTTTGTCGTATCCATGATTTTGGGCACATGCTTGGTGCTCGCAGCGGCTGTTCCGGCAGCTGCAAAACCGGAGGCGAAGCCGGAAGCGGCGAAAGCCGGAGCGAAGCTGCTGCTCGCGGCCAAAGCGGAAGCCAAACCGGAGGTTTAAGGGATAAGCCGGGACAAAGACGGCTTGGGCGGTTGGTTCGAAGGCGAAGTTCGAGCGTATGTGTACACGCGGCAAATGCGAATTTGAAAAGCGCCCCCCATTAAGCAGGACATTCCGCTTAATGGGGGGCGCTTTTTTTCTGCTAGAGAGAAGGTTTCGATTTTGCCGCCAAGTTTACGCGAAAGTGTAATGATAAAGGAACATATGTTTGGTACAATATCCCTATGGAAAAATGACTTTCAGCGGCGGCATGTATGTATGAGGGTTCTGAAAAATGATATAATGAAAGGGAGAATCTCTGATGAATCGAAAGCGGCTGAAACCCCAGAACGATTTTATATTCAAGCGGCTGTTCGGGGAAACGGAAACGAAGGAATTTCTTATTCATTTGCTCAATGCGATTTTTAAGGAGTCTGGCGGTAAACCGATCGTCGATCTCAACATTATTGATAATAAAGAGCTGAGCAAGGAGCTCATAGACGATAAAACAGGTAGGCTCGATATCCGCGCCGAGACGGCCGAGAAGGAACAAATCAACGTCGAAGTCCAAGTTGCCGAACAGAAGCATATGGAGAAGCGGTCATTATTTTACCTGGGGAAAATGTTCGTCGAATCGATCAAAGCCGGAGAACAATACGACAACTTGAAAAAGACTATCACCATAAATATCGTTAACTTTTCCTTTTTGCAGACTGACCGTTATCATAGCTCGTTTCATCTGTACGAGGATTATGACAAAGCGGTGATGCTGACGGATATAATTGAGATTCACTTTATCGAATATCCGAAATTTCGCAAAATGACGAAGGATTTACAAAATCCGCTTCATCGATGGCTGATGTTTTTGGAAGAAAAGCTGTCGGACGACCAATTAGAGGAGTTGATCGATATGGATCCGGTAATCAAAAAAGCGGAAGAACGGCTGGAATGGCTGAGCGCCGACGAGGATACCCTTCGTTTGTATGAAGCCCGGGAATTTTCCAAGTACGAGCGAAACAGCATTATTTCCTCTGCAAAAGAGACCGGCCGCGAGGAAGGTCTGGCGGAAGGGCGTAAAGAAGGAATCAAAGAGGGAATCAAAGAGGGAATCAAAGAAGGAATCAAAGAAGGAATAGCAGAGGCTAAAACAACTGTTGCGCTAAAATTGCTTGAACTCGGCGTCGAGCTTAACAAAATCGCGGAAGCGACCGGGATGACTGAGGAAGAAGTGAAAGCATTGAGCAAGAACGATTAGCGGATACGTTCATAATGCGGAAATCTGCAAAGGCTGCAACGCCTAAATGTTCAATAATAAAGGCTATCCAAGAGCAGAAATGCTCCGGATAGCCTCCTTTTTGATCTACAAAAACTTCCGGTTATGCTTTTTCCCGTCGTAGCTGAACAGCACGGGCTTATCTTCGACTACGGATTGCAGGTAGACGGTTTTGCGCCACAGCTTTTGCACGAACGGAAGCGTTTTTTCAACGTATTTCAAATCAAGCTCAATCCCCTCGTAATGATGCTTCAAGTAGAGCTCCCCGTTGTTGTCGTAATCGCCGTCCTCGACGACGATGTAAGGAAAGCCGCCGTTGATGCGCGAGTACACGAGCTGATCGCGGATCGATTCCCAGGTCTTGTCGGTAATTTTCCACTCCGCGCCCTTTTTCTCGAACACGTACAAGTCGAGATCCTCGACCAGCTGCTTCGTCAAATAGCTGCGGACGAACGAGGTATCCGAGTCGAATTCGCGCACCTCGAACATCTTTTTGCGTCCGTCTCCGCTTACCCGGCCGAACCGGCCCTGCTCTTCCTTCGTCGGCTCGTTCCAGCGCTTCTCGATGTCTTCGAATATTTTGAGGCCGAGGTAATACGGATTCAAGCTGTGGCGGGACGGCTGCACGACGCCGGAGTTGAGCTTGGAGAACTCGATCGTTTCCTCTGGCGTCAAATCGAGCTCGCGCATGATGCGGATGTGCCAGTACGAAGCCCAGCCTTCGTTCATGATTTTCGTTTCCATCTGCGGCCAGAAGTACAGCATCTCATCCCGCAGCATCGTCAGGATGTCGCGCTGCCATTCCTCGAGGTGAGGCGAATATTCCTCGATGAACCAGAGCAGGTCTTTTTCGGGCTTCGGCGGGAAACGTTTGACTTCCTCCTCGCCGCTGTCCTCGGACGCGTCAAGGTCCCATAGGTCCTCATAACCGGTTAACGGCAAGCCGTTCCGGTTCGTATCATGAACGTCCTCAGGCCGGCTTTTGCGCTCCGCATAGCGGTAAGGCTTAAACATGCTCGGATCCACATGCTCCTGAATCGCGAGTACGGCGTCCAGGAACGATTCGACCTGCTCGGCGCCATATTTGATTTCGTATTGGCGTATGCGTTCGGCCGTCGCGGACATGCTTTCCACCATGTTGCGGTTCGTGCGGGAGAAACGGGCATTGTTTTTGAAAAAATCGCAGTGCGCCAGCACGTGGGCGACGATCAGCTTGTTCTGGATCAGCGAGTTGCCGTCCAGCAAAAAGGCGTAGCAGGGGTCGGAGTTAATGACCAGTTCGTATATTTTACTTAGGCCGAAGTCGTACTGCGTCTTCATTTTGTTGAACGTTTTGCCGAAGCTCCAGTGGCTGAAACGGGTTGGCATGCCGTATGCGCCGAAAGTATAGATGATATCCGACGGGCAAATTTCATAGCGCATCGGGTAAAAGTCGAGGCCGAAGCCTGTGGCGATTTCCGTTATTTCGGCGATGGATTTCTCCAATTCCTTAATTTCGTGCGGATACATGCGTCCACCTCAATTCGCTTCCGTTTTGACGAAAAATGTTCGGAGGGCTTTATACACCTCGCCCTTCTCGCGGATGATGCAGTATTGGAACTTCGGATTATGAATGCCGCGGTAGGCCGACATAAGCGTGCTGCTGCGGTTGTATTGGTTCACTTCGCCGTAGCCGAACATATTGCTCGCTTCGAGCAGGCGGTCGATCAGCTTGACGCAGCGCTCGTTGTCGGAGGTCAAATTGTCGCCGTCCGAAAAATGAAACGGGTACACGTTATAATTAAGCGGGTTATAGCGGGCTTCTATAATATCAAGCGCTTTCTGGTAGGCGGATGAGCAAATGGTGCCCCCGCTTTCGCCTCTTGTGAAAAATTCGTCCTCCGTCACTTCCTTCGCCTCGGTATGATGCGCGATGAAGACGATGTCGACATGCTCGTATTTGGTGCGCAGGAAGCGGGTCATCCAGAAAAAGAAGCTGCGCGCGATATATTTCTCGAAGCTGCCCATCGAACCCGACGTATCCATCATGGCGAGAATGACGGCGTTGGAATGGGGCTTCTGCACTTCCTCCCACGTTTTGAAGCGCAAATCCTCGGGGGTAATATGGTGGATGCCCGGCTGGCCGGAAAAAGCGTTTCGGCGCAAATTTTCGATGATCGTGCGCTTTTTATCGATGTTGGACATGATCCCCTTCTTGCGGATATCGTTGAAAACGATGTCGGAGGTTTGCATCTTTTCCTTTTGCTTTTGCTGCAAGCGAGGCAGCTCCAGTTCCTCGAACAGCATCGTTTGCAAATCTTCCATGCTGATTTCGGTTTCGTAGTAGTCGTCACCGGGCTGATCGCCCGCGCCCTCTCCTTTGCCCGCACCGGGTGCAGGCTGCGGATCGACACCGAGCACATCCCCGACTTGGCTTTCGCCGTCCCCCTGGCCTACGTGTTTCGCCTTGTTATAGTTGTAGCGAAACCGGTATTCGTCCAAGCTTTTGATTGGCACCTTAACGATTTGCTTGCCGTCCGACATGACGATGCTTTCGTCAGAAACCAGATCGGGCAAGTTTTGCTTGATGGCCTCGCGCACTTTTTGCTGGTGGCGCGTTTGGTCCTGATAGCCTTTGCGATGAAGCGACCAATCTTCACGGGAAACGATAAACAATGGATCTGTCATGCGAGACACCTCCTGAAGCGTTTCTAGGGGAAACGCAGCTTCGTAAGCGGCAAGTCGAAGACTTGCTACTTCGGTTTGCGTAAGCAAAACGGCTTCGCAAGCATAAGCTGGCGTTTCTAGGGGAAACGCAGCTTCGTAAGCGGCAAGTCGGAGACTTGCAGGAACGTTTGCGAAAGCGAAACCTCTTCGTTTTGCCTAAAGCAAATGCAGCGTTTCTGCGTTATGAAAATGAAAGGATGGTCATCGGAAAGGAACGGTCGGGACAGCGAAAAAAAAGTGCTTGTTATCAAATATATTCACCGCGGACGGGGATATGTGAATGTAAGGGGCGCCTATTTTGTTTCCGGATGCCGTTACAACAGGTTTGTTATTGCGGAGGCGGAAGGCAGACGGCACCTGCGCAACGCAAAATTGGAAGAATTATAGTACCCCGGAACGGTTCGTTTTGGCAGGACTTGCGGCGTTAGAAATCGAACTAATAGGACAGAGCATTTAGAGGAATCGCGGTAACGGAGAGGGGAAAAAGTCGCTATGAAGTTTATCCATACGGCCGATTGGCATTTGGGGAAGCTGGTCCAGGGCGTCTATATGACCGAGGATCAGCGGCATGTACTGCAGCAGCTGGTCGAGACGGTTGCCGAGGAACGGCCGGACGCCGTCGTCATCGCAGGGGATTTGTACGATCGGGCGGTGCCGCCGACCGAGGCGGTCGACCTGTTGGACGAGCTGTTCGAGAGAATCGTCATCGATCTGAATACGCCGGTATTGGCGATATCGGGCAACCACGACAGCCCGGACCGGCTGGACTTCGCCACAAAAATCATGGAAGGGCGAGGGCTGCATCTCGCGGGGCAGCTGCGCGCCGAGCTGAAGCCGGTCATCTTGCGGGACGCCGGGGGCGAGGTGCATTTTCACCTTGTTCCTTATGCGGATCCGGCGCAGGTGCGTTATGCGTTCGGCGACGAAACGATTCGTTCGCACGACGAGGCGATGCGTGCCATCGTGGAGAGGATCGAGGCTTCGATGGACCCTGATGCGCGGCACGTCTTCGTCGGGCATGCGTTCGTAACGCCGGCAGGCGAGCCTGAGGCGAATACGAGCGATGCCGAGAGACCGCTGTCGATTGGCGGTGCGGAGTACGTCCGCGCCGAGTATTTCAAGAAATTCCACTATACGGCGCTCGGGCATCTGCATCAGGCGCACTACGTTGCGCAGGATAACATTCGCTATTCCGGATCGCCCCTTAAATACTCGGTTTCCGAAGCAAGCCACGATAAAGGCTTTTATATCGTTGAAATCGACGCGGTAGGCGCGGCAAGCATACAAAAACGCGGCCTGCGGCCGCTTCGCGACATGCGCCGTTTGGAAGGAACGATCGAGGAACTGGAGACGCACGCCGTCTGCGACGATTATGTATTTGTCACGCTGCTCAATGAGAACCCGGTGCTTTTCCCGATGGAAAAGATAAGGGCAGTATACCCGAACGCACTGCACGTCGATCGGAGAGCGGCAATATCCGGCGGTTCGTCCGGTAAGGACGGCGAGGAGAAGAGCTCCTCCGGCCGGAGCCGCACGGAGCCGGCGGCGTTGTTCGCGGCATTTTATCAGGAGATGAAAAACGCCCCGCTTGACGAAGCGAAGAAACGGTTGTTTGAAGATACATACGCCGAGGTGCTGCGTGAGGAAGGAAGTGCCGTATGAGGCCGCTTAAGCTGACGATGACCGCTTTCGGTCCATACCGGGACGAGGAGACGATCGATTTCAGCCTGCTCGAAGACCGGCGGCTGTTCGTGATTTCGGGCAATACGGGAGCGGGCAAAACATCGATTTTCGATGCGATCTGCTTCGCTCTGTACGGCTTCGCAAGCGGAGAAGACCGCTCCGAGCCGCGGATGCTGCGCAGCCATTTTGCGGAGGAAGGGACGCATACTTCGGTGGAGTTCACATTCGCCGCGGGACGGCGAACGTATCGCGTGTTTCGCCAAATGCCGCACCGCAAAGGGGATAACAAAAGCGAAACCGGGGGAAAAGCGGAGCTCTACGAGACGACGGACGGGCAGGATGTGCCGTGCGTGGATCGGTTTACCGTGTCGGACGTCAATACGAAGCTCGAGGGGATCATCGGACTGACCAAAGAGCAATTCAGCCAGATCGTCATGCTCCCGCAGGGGGAATTCCGGAAGCTGCTGACGTCGGATACGGACAATAAAGAGGAAATTTTGCGGCGTATTTTCCGGACGGGGCTCTATCGCAGGCTGGAGGACAAGTTCCAGCAAAAAAGCCGGGAGCTCAAAGATTCGCTCAAGGCCGCGCAATTTGAGCTGGATGTGTACATGAAGCAGCCACAATCGGCTTTGCCGGAGCGCGAGGAAAGCGCGCTGCACCGTACGCTGCGGCAGGACGCCTATAATGCGCTGCAGGTCGCGGAAGGGCTGGCGCAGGAGGCCGTCCATTACCGGCAGCTTGCCGGCGAGGCGGATACGCGGAAGGCGGATTTGACCGCACGGCGCGACGAGAAAGAGGCGCAGCTGCGCGCCGCCGCCGCGCTGAACGCGCGCTTTGCGGAGCTCGGCCAGCGGCGCGGGCAGCGCAGCGAGATGGAGCGCCGGCAAGCGGAGGTAACCGAGCGGGAGCTGCGGCTCGGGCTGGCGGAGCGGGCGGCTCAGCTTGCGCCGTACGAGGAGCAGGCGGGCCGGGCGGCGCAGAGCGAAGCGCTGAAGCGGCAGCAGCACGATGCGAAGCGGCGCGACGCGGAGGCGGCAGAGCTGGCGTTCGCGCAGGCGCAGCGGCGTCACGGCGAGGAAGCCGCGCGCGAAACGGAGCGGCGAGAGGCGGAGCGGGAGCTGCAGCGGCTGGCGGAGCTCGAGCCCGCCGTGCGTACGATGGGCGCGCAGCGGCAGGAGGTGGAGCGGCTGCAAGCCGAGGAAGCGGCAGGAGCGGCGCAGCTGAAGGCCGCCGAGGCGAAGCTGGCCGAGGAACGTGCGGCGAAGCTGTCGCGCGGCGAGCGCATCAAGGCGCTGGAAAACGATACGGCCGCTCTGCCGGAGCAGAGAGAAGCGCTGCTCCAGGTCGAGCGCCAAGGCAAGCTCATCAAGGAGCTGCTCGAGCTCGAGACGCAGCTGGGCGGCTTGTCGCAGCTGGAGGCGGAGAAGGAAAAGGCGCTGCTGCGGGCCCAGGCCGAGCATGAGAGGCTGGAAACGCTCTGGATTGAAGGGCAGGCGGGTCTGCTCGCGGCGCATCTGCACGATGGCAAGCCATGCCCCGTATGCGGCGGCACGGATCACCCGCATAAAGCGGCTGCTGCGGAGTCGCTACCGTCCAGGGAAAAGCTGCAACAGGCCAAGGAGGAGCTGCGGCATTTCGAGCGGGAGCTGAACGAGGCGAAGCTCCAAGCGGCTGCGGCGCGCTCGGGACGGGAAGGAAAAGCGGCTGATCTCGCCGACCAGGGTATTCCATCCGAAAGGCTGACGGAAAGGCAGACGCAGCTGCGTGCGGAGTGGAAACGGCTGAAGGAGCGGACGGAGCAGCTGGATAAAGACCGCGGCGTCCTGCAGAAGCTGAAGCAGGAAGCGGAAGAGGCGGAGCAGCTTGCGGAGCGGATTCTGCAGGAGAAGGAGCAGCTGACGCGGAAGCTTCAGGACGTTACGGTGCAGCGCCATACGAAGCAAGAGCTGCTTGCCAAAGACATCGAGCGGATCGCGGAGGAGTTGCGCTCGCCGGAGCGGCTGGCGCGGCGCTTGAACGAGCAGCGCGCGCTTGCCGAGCGGTTGAACGCGGCCTGGAAGGCGGCGCAGGATCAGCTGCAGCTTACGCAGACGCGTCTTGCCGAAGAGAAGGCGCACGCCGTGCAAACCGGGCGGCAGCTGGAAGAGGCGGAGGAGCTGTTATGCCAGGCGAATGGGCGCTTCGGCGAGGAGATGGCGAAGGCAGGCTTTGCGGCGGTGTCCGATTACCGGGAAGCCAAGCTGGACGATGCGGTGCGCCAAGCGGCCAAATCGGAGATCGAAGCGTTCAAGACGGCATTTGCCGCCCTAGCCGGGCAAATAGCCGAGCTTGAGCTGGAGCTGGCCGGGAAGACGGCGGCCGATCTGGAAGCGCTGAACGGAGAATTGGCTCAGCTCCGGCAGCAGCTGGAGGACGCGGCCGAGGAGCAGCGCCGGGCTGTCCGCTATGCGGATGAAGCCGAACGGCTGCAGGCGGCTATCGCTGCAGCGAACGGACGGGTTAAGGAGCAGGAGGCCGTTCTTGAGCAAATGTTGGACGTGTATCATATGCTGAAAGGCGACAATCCGCTGAAAATATCGTTCGAACGCTACATTTTGATCGAATTTTTGGATCAGATTCTGCAAGCGGCGAACGAGCGGCTTCGCGATCTGTCGAACGGACAGTTCGTTTTGCAGCGGAGAGAGGGACTTGAGACGCGCGGCAAGCAGAGCGGTCTCGGACTCGACGTATATGATGCGTATACGGGGCAGAACCGCGACGTCAAGACGCTGTCCGGCGGCGAGAAGTTCAATGCTTCGCTCTGTCTCGCGCTGGGCATGACCGATGTCATTCAAGCGCATCAGGGCGGCGTTTCCATCGAGATGATGTTCATCGACGAAGGGTTCGGCTCTTTGGACGAAGATGCGCTTGGCAAGGCGATCGGCGCGCTCGTCGACCTGCAGCGTTCCGGCCGGATGATCGGCGTCATCTCGCACGTGCAGGAGCTGAAGCAGGCGTTCCCCGCCGTGCTGGAAGTCCGGAAGACGAAGGAAGGGTACAGCCGGACCGGTATTCTTTTGAAATAGATAAACGTTGGTAACTATACAATAAAGTTGGTAACTGGTTTGCAAACTTTAAACGCCGCGCTCCTTCTTTCGAGGGGCGCGGCGATTATTGATTAATATGACTTCTACAAGAGCATTAACGGGCAGTTATGTGCGGGTAACGCCTGACTAACTGACTGTGTTACAAATAAGATATTATTTTTTTAACAAGGAGAATTCATTATGTCAGCAGAAGAAGTAGTGCGAAAATTTTTTGAGAAGGTTCGTTCTGGCCAAGAACCGGATGAGGCACACCAGTTAATGGCGGAACGAGTTTTGGCGCATCAGATTACTTCGGAAAATGAGGTGACCGTCGAAAGGTCACCAGCCAATTACGCGGATCATGTTCGCGAAATGATAGAAATTTACGGAACATTCAGTTTAACTATAAAAGAATTTTTAGTGCAAGATGATCGAGTTTATGTACGTTGGAAACAATCTGGAATCCATATTGGAGAAGTAGACGGATATACACCGACTAACAAACCCGTCGTAGAGATCGCAAGTGCAGTCTATCGTGTAGAAAATGAGAAAATCGTAGAATATTGGATACAGATTGACCGCGAAGGAATTCGTATTCAACTGGAGCGCAACAAGGAATAACAGTTGAATCATTGAACTAATACGACGGGCACGATAGCTCAATATTCAACCAGAACGAGGCTGCCGATAGGAATCGGCAGCCTCATTGCGTTAATGAGCTGGATCAATGGCGAGTGATCAGGAATGGGATAGAGTTCTTGTCATTTATAACGTCAAGTTCTTGTCAACCGACAGAAAAACAACAGGAGCATGTGTCGGGTGACAAGAACATTATCTCATTACGAACCGCGTAAATCGCGGTTTTTTTGTGTTATGGGATAAAGTTCTTGTCAAATTTGAATGAAAAGTACTTTATCCCATTCCCGTTTTCGGCAAGCGTCAGGAGATGTATTCTGTTCAGCACGGCCCGTTGTCCTTTTGAGGCGACGAAAAGAAGAAATCTCTTCAAACTCAAAAAAGCAGAGGTTGTCGATGAAAGCGGCGGACCTCTAGTATCCTTAGACACCACTATCTGTAAATAAATGAGTTAAATGAATGCAATCCGACTGTCGTTCTCCCTATAGGGAAGCAATTGAACAGTGAGTATATTGACAACAACCGGTCTCGTGTACTAATATTTACTTATACAAAACTAGTGTTTAATATACAAAACACAAATAGGGGGTTTTTATGTCCGGTCTATGGGCATGTGTCCATGAGGAAGCAAAAAATATCACGGAAGAGCTTATCGAGATTCGTAGAGATCTGCATCGATACCCGGAGCTCAGCTTTCGGGAGCTCGAAATTCAACCTGAACGAAGCGTGTCTTCCGATCGGCTCGGCCATGTTTGCCGGCCTTGCTCTTCACCGGCTGCTAGACTAAAGGAAAAGTATCCCGTGTGAGTATTCAATTGCTCAATTGAAAGCGCTTATAGGAAGCGCTTCCCTCGAACCGCAACAGAACATTCAAACACATCGGAGGCTATACGCGAAATGAAAACATCTAAAACCGCGATTTGTTGTCTAAACTTGATTTTGCTTTCCGGTCTTGCGGCAGCATGCTCGAATCAGGATGCGGAAAAAAGCAACGGTAAAATCGAACTGTCTCTCCTGTATGCCGAATCGTTATTCGGCGACAATCCCGACAAATGGTTCAAAGAGTTTGAAAGCAAATATCCGAATATTAAGCTGAAGGTCGAAACATTGCCGCCAAGCAGCATTTTTGAAGCTTTGCGGACGCGGATTTCCGCGGGAGAAGTGCCCGATTTGTACCAGCTTAACATCGGACATGTAACGACCGGATTGGCCGATCAACAAGGATTGATCTATGACTTGAGTACGCTTGAGGCGAGCAAAAATTATTCGGATTCGATCAGGAAGGCGACTTCGATCAACGGCAAACAGGCCCTGTTCACGCTGGGCATCGCCATGCTCGGTTTACCCTACGATAAAGCGATGTTTGCCGAGGCCGGCTATAACGAACCGCCGAAAACATGGGAACAATTTATCGATGCAGGCAAAAAGCTGAAGGCAAAGGGAAAAGAACTGCTCGTCTATTCCTCGAAATGGGAAACCGGTATCGGCAACGTCTTTCACTGGACATTCGGAACGCATGCTCTGAAAGACGAAGCGTTCAAAAAAGCCTATTTATCCAACTCCGTAGACTGGAGCAAGCCGGAATATCGTGAAATGTTGAAGGAAGGGTTCAAACGCTTCAAAGAGATGAACGACTTAGTACGCGTAGGGAGCTTTACGAATGAATACGCGATCGCCCAGCAGTCGTTCGTGAACGGAGACAGCGCCGCGACGCTCGGAGGGACTTGGGAGGCGGGCACGCTTCGCAAGCTGAACCCGAAGCTCGAACTCGGATTCATGAATATGCCGTACGAGCAGGACGACAAAAATGCATATGTTTTTGTTCCGGAGGACGGTATTGCCATCAATGCCAAAGGAAAACACATCGAAGAAGCCAAAACGTTTTTAAACTGGCTTTTCAGCAAAGAAACGTACGCAGGCATTGTGGATGCGAAAGGTTCATTCTCGGCGCAGCCGGGCGTAGGCAAACTAGACGATTCGTATAAAGATGTGCCGCGATGGCTCGAAACGAACCGGATGGTTCCATTCGCCAACACGGGCCCGATTCCCAGCTCCGCCTGGATCGCTCTCGGGAATGCGGCGCAGGAATACACCTTCAAGGGCAATATCGACAACGCGATCGATAAATTTATCGCCGAGTATAACAAGTCAAAAGCAAAATAAACGACTTCTTGCAGCGGTTAGATCGACTTTTACCTTACGGAGGAGATGCCTGCGATGATGCTGGATATTTTGATTAAAGACGGTTTTGTAGTTGACGGAACGGGATCCCCGGGAAAACGATGCGACGTCGGCATCGTCGGAGACAGGATCGAAGCGGTCGGCGATCTCGGCGGGGCTGTAGCCAAGCAGGTGCTTGAAGCGGCAAACAAGGTCGTATGCCCGGGCTTTATCGATGTGCATGTTCATTCGGAGCTGGCTTTGCTCGGCGGACCCGATCGCTATGCTCCGCTTCGAATGGGCGTGACGACGCAGCTTGCCGGTCCTGACGGCTTTTCATGGGCCCCCATGTCCAAAGCGAGATTGCAAGAACAGAAGGACTACCTTCATGTGTTTTACGACGATCCTCTTATCGATGCGAGCGGCGACATGACGATCGACAGCTATTTGGGCATGTTTCGCGGCAGATTGCCGTCCAATCTGGCGCTTCAAGTTCCGCACGGCGCCATACGCGTCGAGGCGATGGGATGGGCGGGGAGGCCGGCTTCGGAGGACGAACTCGTACGAATGGAGAAGATGACACGAGCGTGGATGGAAGCCGGGGCCGTATCCTTTTGTACGGGGCTGGAATACGAACCGATGCGGCATGCCGGATTGGACGAGCTTGTACGCCTCTCCAAAATTGCAGCGGAATACGGGGGGATTTATGTTGCTCATCAGCGAGGATATGCGGATAAAGTGAAGATCGGCTGCCGCGAAACGTTTGCGATAGCTGGGCAAGCGAACATTCCCGTACACATTTCGCATCTTGCCGTGGACGATGCTGCGGCCGAGCAGCTGGAATGGGCCTGTTCCAGGGGAATTGACGTCACTTTTGACATGTATCCGTATCCGGCCGGCTGTACCCATCTGTTAATGGGCTTACCAGAAGCGCTGCAGCTGGGCTCCCCCGAACAAGTGAAAGCAAGAATCGGTCAAAAGAGCGTTCGCCGCCAATATGCCGACCAGCTGGCAAACGCATTTCCTCTTGATCGGGTCGTATTCGCCGCTGTCGGAACTTCGGAACCGACGGGATGGGAAGGCAAAACGTTAGGCCAGGTTCAACAGGAAATGCAGATGGATCTGCCCGATGCGATTTGCGAAATTTTGCTAAGAACGGATCTTCAAGCGCTTATGGTCTACCATTGGCCGAAGGAACGCCATTCGTGCCTGGAAAGCACGTTCAAGCATCCGTCTCACATGATCGGTACGGACGGCCTCTATGTCGGTCTCAAACCTCATCCGCGGGGATTCGGTACCTATCCAAAGGTGTTGGGACAATTCGTCCGGGAGAACAAGTGGGTAAGTCTGGAGCAAGCCATTTACAAAATGAGCGGCTTTCCCGCCCGAACGTTCCGGATCAAAGACCGCGGGATCATTGCCAGAAGCCATTTTGCGGATATCGTCATTTTCGATCCGGACGAGGTGGACGGTCCCGCCACATTTGCCGAACCGCGCCTGAACCCGACGGGTATCGAAAAGGTAATCGTCAACGGGCAAATCGTCGTAAATGATGGGGAAATCGCACAAGGACTTTACGGACGAATTTTGTAATTCGGCGAGAAGACACACAGCGTTGCGCGAACGCGAAAAGAGCCCTCGTGCACTCGATCCGGTCGGATCGTTCGGGGCTCTAATCAAGGGGCAAATTAAATGAAACCATTTCTTTTTCCGGAATATCCGAGCTGCTGCGAAATGCTTAGGGCTGCCGCTTTCACTTTCGCCCCCAACTCGTCAAGGGCGGCATCCGGCAGGTCCGCTCGTAGAGAAGTGACGCCGACGGAAGCAACGACCTTGCTTTCATGATTGAAAATGGGAGCGCCGACACATCGGATACCGTATTCCGCATCTTCATCGTCTATGGCGTAGCCCGTCTGGCGAATTTTTTCAATAGCCGCCTTAAAGTCGGCGACGGAGGTGATTGTTTTCTCAGTAAAGCGGGGCAATCCCCGTTCTTCCATAATCTCATCGAGCTTGGACTCCGGCAAAAAGGCGGCGATCGCTTTGCCGATTGCCGAAGCGTGGATCGGATTACGCTGGCCGATGTAGGTCGAAACCTTAATAAAGCCTTGCTTGTCCACCTTGTCGATGTACACGGCCTCGCCTTTCTCGACAATGGCCAGATGAACCGTCAAGCCGGATTCTTCGAGCAGCTTTTGCATAAAAGGTTTGGCAACCGCGCGAATGTCGAATTTGTTTAACATGTTGATGCCGATGGACATGAATTTCGTGCTCAAATGGTATTTGCCTTCCTGGTTTTTAACGATGTAATCCATTTGATCGAGCTTATTCACAATAAAAAAAACGGTCGTTTTCGGAAGTCCGAGTATTTTGCACAACTCCGTTATACCGAGCGGCTGATCTTGTCCGGCAAGCGTTTCAATAATGGCAAATGCCTTATCGAGCGCCGGAACATTGTATTTTTTCGTCGTTTCGCTCAAGCCAATACCTCCAATGATCTATCCATATTTTTTATTATACAAAACAACTGTTTAATATAAAAAATATCAAAAAAACGAGGAGGAAGCAACTCATGCTGCAAGCGGCAAGGAAATCGATGCTTAGAGCTATCCCCTTATTGTCGGCAAGCGTTCTATTATTGTCAGCGTGTTCAAAGAGCGACGACGCGAAAACGGACAAAAAAAATGTCACCATCTCCATGATGTTTCAGCAAACGCAATTCGGAGATGCGCATGAGCAATTCATTAAAGAGTTTGAAGCGGCGCACCCCCAAATCAAAGTGAAAATGGAAGTCATACCCGATGCGGGCTATCCCGGTACTTTGCAAACGAGAATTTCAACGGGAGACCTGCCGGATATTTATCAATTGAATGTAGGGATCGATAGCGCGAAACTGGCCAGCAAAGCCGGGTATATTTATGATCTGGGACAGCTTCAAGCAAGCAAAAACTATACCAAATCGATGACGGGGGCATCTACGCTCGACGGTAAATTTGCATCGTTCTCGAACGGAGTAGCCGTTCTGGGTTTGTTATACAACAAAGACCTGTTTCGCGAAGCCGGTTATACGAAGCCCCCGGCAACCTGGAACGAACTGATCGATGCGGGGCAGAAGATCAAGGCGAAAGGAAAAAGTCTTCTTGTATACGCTTCGAAATGGGAAACGGCTGCGGCCTATTTGTTTCATTGGGTGTTCGGCGATTATGCATTCAAGCATGACGATTTCAAACAGAAGTATTTGGCTCGAACGGTGGACTTCAACAATCCCGAATATAAAAAGATGCTGGAGGAAGGCTTTGTCAAGTTTAAAGAGCTGAATTCCTTTGTCCGTCAGGGCAGCTTTACGAACGAGTACGCCATTGCCCAGCAATCTTTCGCAAACGGGGAAAGCGCGATGCTTGTCGGGGGGACCTGGGATGCTGCGAGCATTCGCCAACTGAACCCGAAATTCGAGCTTGGTTTTATGAATATTCCGTACAGCTCGAGCGAGCAGAACAGCAGCTATATCGTCATTCCGGAGGACGGCCTTGCCTTGAACGCCAAATCCAAGCATCTGGAAGAAGCCAAAACGTTCATGGAATGGATGTACAGCAAGGAGGTCTATGCGAAGCTAAATAAGATTTTGGGCAATATGTCCGGGATGGAAGGCGTAGGCGCGCTCGATCCGGCTTATGCGGACGTTCCGAAATGGGTGGAACAGACCGATCGCATGATGCCTTTCGCCAATACGGGGCCGGTTTCGAGCACCGCTTTCGTCGAACTCGGCAATGCGGCGCAGAAGTTTACGTTCGACAATGATTTGAACGCGGCCACGGACATTTTTATCAAAGAATATAACAAGACCAAAAATTGATAGACAGGAAGAGAGGATACAATTTGCATAAGCGATTGCTGGTTACGGGTATCGTATTCTTACTTCCCGCTTGCGCCTTTGTTTTTGTTTTCTTGCTGCTGCCTATCGTCCAGTCGTTCTACTATAGTTTGACGGATTGGAAGGGAATAGGCGAGTACCGGTTTATCGGCTTGCAAAATTATATCGATATCAGCCGCGACAAGCTGTTTACCGAGTCGTTAAAAAGAACGCTGGGCATCGGCATTTCGGCAGCAGTCCTAGCCAACGTGATCGGTCTCGGTCTTGCGATCATTCTCGATCAAAAGCTGAAAACCAAAAAATGGCTCAGAGCGCTGTTTTACATTCCCAACATCATCCCGATTGTAGTAGCCGCCTTCGTTTGGCGCTATATTCTGGATGCCAATAGCGGACTTTTGAACAAGTTTCTATCAGGCGTCCTTCACACATCCGTGACGGTGCCTTGGATCGATTCGCCCGCATACGTCGTTTATGCCATTATCTTGATTACCGTATGGCAGATGATGGGGCCGATCATTATCGTCTATCTTGCCGCTTTGCAGGGCATTCCCCATGACTTGATCGAAGCCGCCAAAATAGACGGAGCGAAAAAAATTCAGGGCTTCTTTAAAATAACGCTGCCGATGATCGCCCCCGGCATCACGATCAATTTGCTGCTCGGACTCGCAAACGGCCTGAAGCTGTTCGACCTCCCTTACGCGCTAACCGGAGGTGGCCCGGCCAATGCCAGCGAAACGTTATCGATCAAAATATACAGGTATGCGTTCAATTCCGGACAAATTTCGTACGGAATGGCAGCGTCCTTTACGCTCACGCTCGTCATTCTCGTCATCACGCTGTTTTTCTTGAGCTTGAGCAGCAGGTATGAAAGGAGCAGCAGATGACAAAACACAATAAGCTGGGCATGTTCCTATTCGAATTTGCAGTAATCATCATGGCGCTGATCGTCTCCGTTCCTTTATATTTGGCTGCTATCAACACGTTCAAGACGCATAAGGAAATCGTTACGAAGCCGCTTGGTTTGCCGGAATTCACAATCGGGTTCGCCAATATTGCAAACGCATTCGAAAGAATGGATATTGTTCGTTCTTACAGCGTCAATATGACCATTGCCGCCATAACGCTGATTACGGTCGTATTCGTCTCTTCCTTGGCGGCCTATTCGGTTTCGCGTATCCATCACAAATTCATGAAATGGATGTATTGGTTTTTCGTCTCCGCGATTTTGCTGCCGATCGAGTCTGCGATGATTCCTGTCGTATTCCTGTTAAAAGATTTTCACCTGCAAAATACGCTCATCGGAATCTCGTTCATCTATATCGCGATTTTTACGCCGTTTTCCGTATTTTTGTATTCGGGTTTCATGAGAGGGCTTCCGTTTGAGTTGGAAGAATCGGCTTATATGGAGGGGAGCGGTCCGGCCCGCACGTTTTTTCACATTATTTTTCCACTTCTGAAGCCGGTAACGGCAACGTTGATCATTATGCTGTTTATCGGCATGTGGAACGATTTGTTACTGCCGCTGGTTCTGCTTAACAGCGCGGACAATCCGACGGTCAGCATCAACTTGTATAAATTTTTCGGCTCGAGAGGGATGGCCGATCTCAGCTTATTATTTGGCGGAATCACATTGACTTTGCTGCCGACACTCATCCTGTTTATTAGCTTCCAGCGCTTTTTCGTCAAAGGACTGGTTGCCGGAGCCATCAAAGGATAGGGCAGTAACGGGAGGGGATCATCCATGATTTTTGATTGTCACACGCATTTATTCGGTCCCGGACAGGTCGGCGGACCGACCTTCGAAGCGCTAAACCGGATTTGGGGAAACGGCAAACAGTTGATCGCTACGCCGGAAGACCATTGGAAGCAGTATGAGAACGCGGACGGAGCCATCGTCTTGGCGGTTGACGCTCCGGCAACCGGCATTGTCGTGCCGAACGAATACGTAGCGGAATATGTCTCCAAGCACCCTGGGAAGCTGTTCGGGTTTGCCAGCGTGGACCCTAATAAACCGCATGCCGACCGTCTTTTGGAACATGCGATAAGGGAATATCGACTGTCCGGCCTGAAGCTTGGACCGATTTATCAAAATTTTTACCCGGGAGATAAGAAGCATTTTTCCCTCTATGCAAAGGCGAACGAGCTGAATATTCCGATTTTGTGGCATCAAGGCACCTCCTATGTGCCGGAAGGCTATTTGGACGCTTCCCGTCCAGCCGATCTGGACCCGATTTCAAGAGCGTTTCCGGAGCTGAAAATGATCATTGCTCATATGGGACATCCGTGGATGGAGGAATGCATTTGCATCGTGCGCAAAAACAAAAACATGTACATGGATTTGTCCACGCTCATGGCAAGGCCTTGGCAATTTTACAATGCTATGGTGCTAGCGATGGAATACGGCGTGCTTGACAAAATCTTGTTCGGCACCGATTTTCCTCTGTTTACGGTACAGCAGACGATCGACTCGCTACGAAATGTAAATGTTCTTGCGGAAGGCACCAGTCTCTCACGGATACCGGAAAGGGCGATTGAAGACATTATTCACCGCAATACCGTTGAATTATTGGAACTGGACTAGAAGCGGAGGGAACGATATGCGATTACACGGCAAAAGAGTCCTGATTTCCGGAGGGGCGAGAGGAATAGGTAAAGGAATTGCCCGGCGTTTTGCGGAAGAGGGCGCATATGTTTACCTTCTGGATAAGAGCGAGAGGGAGCTTGCCGATACTTGCGCGGAGCTTTCCCAGGCTTATCCCGGATTTATTGACGGTATTTGTTGCGATGTTAGCGATCTCGAACAGATGGAATCCTGCATGACGAAAGCAATGAACCGCTGGAGCGGCGTTGACGTCTTGGTCAATAATGCCGGCATCGCGATCAGGGAGTCCTTTGTCGATATCTCCTACGAGCACTGGGATACCATGATGAACATTAACCTGAGGTCGATGTTCGTTCTCAGCCAAATGGCGGCCAAACAAATGATCAAACAAGGCAGCGGCGGAAGCATTGTCAACATGAGCTCGAAGAACGGTGTCATGGCCAGCTCCCAGCTATGCCATTATAACGTTTCGAAGGGCGGCGTTATCCTCCTTACGCAGTCCACTGCGGTCGAACTCGCTTCATACGGGATTAGAGTCAATGCGGTTGCGCCGGGCTTCATCGAAACCCCGATGGATCGCGAGCTGAAGATCAAGGAAGGCATCGATCCGTCCTTCATATCGCCGAGAACGCCGATGAAGCGGATGGGGACGATTGAGGAAGTGGCCAACGTGTTCCTGTTCCTGGCATCCGACGAATCGTCTTACGTAACGGGGACGACGATTACTGTGGACGGCGGACATCTTGCCAATGCAAGTGAAATATAAGGGAACGGAGGGAAGCGGGCATGATGATCAAGGATGACGAGCTTCTGACGGATACGCCATTTGTGGCTATCGATTTGGACATTATGGAACGCAACATGAGCGGCATGGCCAATCTGGCCAGAAAAGCGAACGTAAAGCTGAGGCCGCATACGAAAACCCACAAGAGCCCCGATCTGGCGAAGCTTCAGCTAGATTATGGCGCAAGGGGAATTACGACGGCCAAGCTTGGAGAGGCCGAAGTGATGGTTGAGCATGGAGTGAGCGACATTCTCATCGCTTACCCGCTCATCGGGAGAAAGAAGCTGCAGCGGTTTTATGAGCTTCTGCAGAAGGCCGAGCTGACGGTAGGACTCGACGACATTGCCGTAGCAAGAGGGATTTCCGATGTAGGGAATGTGCTAAAAAGAAAAATTCCCATTTATATCGACGTTGATACGGGCCTTCATCGGATGGGAAGAGAGGCGGCGGAGAGCGTCGACTATATCGCGGAAATCGCCAAATTGCCGTTTATCGATGTAAGAGGTCTCATGAGTCATGCGGGGCATGCGTATATGAAAGCGACGGACGAAGAAAGAAAACAGGTTGCGATCGACGACGCGGCGCTAATGTACCAAACGAAAACAAGCCTCGCCAAGCTTGGAATCGAGGTGCCGGAAATAAGCGTAGGGGCGACGGCTACCGCCAGGTTTATTTTGGACACGCCGCATGTTACGGAAATGAGACCGGGCATGTACGTATTTAACGACCGGAACGTGATGGCGGCGGGAGGGGTGACCGAAGCGGAATGTGCCGCAACGGTGTTTGCGACGATCGTGTCGCGTCCAGATAAAAGCAGGTTGATTATGGACGCAGGAAGCAAAACGTTGTCGCAGGACGCGTGCAGACTCGGTGGCCACGGCTATATTAAAGGCTATCCGCAGCTGACGATCAAAGCGCTTTCCGAAGAGCATGGCGTTATCGAGGTAAATGGCGAACACGATCTGCAGGTGGGCAGCGTGATCGAAATCATTCCGAACCATATTTGTCCCGTCATCAACCTTGCGGACCGGCTTTATGGCTTTCGTGAAGGCGAGCTGGTCAAGACGCTGCCGGTTTTGGCCCGCGGCAAAAACACCTAAACAATGAAAGTGGGAGGATTACATGAATCGGGAAAAATATGCGGCAATTCAGCAATCACTCGGATGGAAAACAACGCCTGTCGATTTCACGACGAAACCGTATACGGGGGTACGGGTGCACGGCAACTTCGCCTTTGTTTCGGGCAGTTTGGCTTATTCCGGGGGAGAACTGTTGTATCGGGGAAGAATCGGGGAGACGGTATCCGTTGACGATGCGAAAAAATCGGCCGCGCTGTCCGTCATCAATTGTCTGGATTTGATCGATCAGAGTATCGGTCTGGAGAAGGTCGAAGCTGTCCTGAAGCTGACCGGATACCTCAGCTGTTCGGAGGAGATCGGGGAACACCCGGTCATCCTGAATGCCGGCAGCGAGGTGCTAATAGAAGTTTTCGGAGAGGCCGGAAAACATGCAAGGGCGGCACTCGGCATTCATACGCTGCCGTTCGGCGGATCCGTCGAAGTCGAAATGGTTGTTTCTTTGAAAGAGTAGCTAAGAAAAGGGAGAGAAAACATGATGAACCACGTACATGACAAGCTAGTCATACGCAAAATGGAAGAAAACGATATGGTTCCTTACGATTTGTTGACTTTGGCGGACCCGAATCTTTATCTGGTTAAGAGCTATATGAAGCGTGGCGTCACCTACTTGGCGCAACTGGAGGAGGAGACCGTCGGCGTATACGTATTGATCGATACGAGGCCGGAAACGATGGAGCTCGTCAATATCGCCGTAGACGAAAAGTTTCACGGAATGGGCATCGGGAAGAAACTCGTGCTGCATGCGATCGAATCGGCCAAGTCGACCGGCGTCAAAACGCTTGAAATCGGCACCGGCAACTCCAGTCTTTCGCAGCTCGGCTTGTATCAGAAGTGCGGGTTTCGGCTTACCGGAATCGATAAGGACTTCTTCGTCAGACATTACGACGAGGAAATATATGAGAACGGCATTCAATGCGTGGATATGGTGAGACTCGGCATCGATTTCTGATAACGCAGTTATTTCTCCGATCGGTATAACTTAATGGTACTAAAAATATTTATTTCGTTTCAATAATCTCGGTATGGGAGTGAAGAGTAGCGATGATGAAATCGGCGACTTTTTTTGAAAGCATGGGTTTGCCCGTTCGGGACGGTTATGAGCTGCTGCCTTCGGGCAAAACGTTTGCGGACGGCGCGCAATACCGGATCGAAATCCCGTCCGTCGAAGGACCGGGCGTTATGGAGGCCGTGATCAAGGAAGCAAACCGTTTCGGCATCACGGTCAACAGAGTTTCCCAAGGCAGCGGCATCATGCTGCAAACGGATGACGAAATTCGAAGCATGGCTGAAATGGGAAGAGACAGCCACATCGAAGTTTGCTTGTTTATCGGGCCCAGAATGAGCTTCGATACCAGCGCTCTGGTCCAAGCGAATGGGGGAAAGACGCTTGGCTGGAGGCATGGGGGGATGGATCAAGTCCTATATGCGATGGAGGATGTTTACCGTGCCGTCCATTTGGGGATTCGCAGCCTGCTGATCGCCGACGAAGGCTTGCTCTGGTTAATCGATCAAGCGAAAAAAAGAGGCGAGCTGCCGCCTGATTTGGTATTGAAAGTGTCGGCATCGATCAGCCCTGCCAATCCTGTGAGCGTGCGCGTTTATGAAACTATGGGAGGAACGACCGTCAACATCCCGGGGGATTTGTCTTTGCCGCGAATTTCATCCATTCGGCAGGTAGTTGACTGCCCGCTGGACATGTATATCGAATCGGCCGATGACATGGGAGGTTTCGTCCGTCACTATGAAATTCCCGAAATCGTTAAAATCGCAGCCCCCGTCTATTTGAAATTCGGGCTGCGCAATGCCGCCGGCGTTTATCCGTCCGGTATGCATGTGGAGAATGCCGCCGTCTCCCAATGTAGAGAAAAGGTTCGGCGCGCCTATATCGGCGTGGAAATGTTAAACAGATACAGCGTAGATGCGAGACAAACGGTCGGAAAAGCGGCCGATCTCGGAGTCCCTAACTAATCGGACGGAGGACAGCGATATGACCATGCAAGCGGAAGTTGCAACTTATCTCAATTATATAAACGGAAAATGGGAGCAAGCCGGAAACACTAGCGTAGCCCAAAGCATAAATCCCGCGGATCGGTCCCTTGTCGGTTACATTCCGGATTCGGGTGCCGAAGATGTGGATTCGGCAGTCTTGTCGGCCAAAAGTGCTAAAGATGCGTGGCGAAAGCTGAGCGGTGCCGAAAGAGGAGGGTACCTCTACAAAACCGCCGACATCATGGAGAGACGCTGCGACGAAATTGCCCGAACGATGACCCGCGAAATGGGAAAAACGTTTCCGGAAGCGAAAGGCGAAACGATGAGGGGAGTCGCGATTTTGCGCTACTATGCAGGAGAAGGCATGCGTAAAGTCGGCGATGTGATTCCTTCCACGGAAGCGGGAAGCTTCATGTTTACGACGCGTGCGCCATTAGGCGTAGTAGGAGTGATAGCCCCGTGGAACTTTCCCGTTGCCATCCCGATTTGGAAAATGGCGCCGGCGCTTGTTTACGGCAATACGGTCGTATTCAAGCCGGCTCAAGAAACGGCGGTAACGGCGGCGCTAGTCATGGAATGCATAGCCGAGGCGGGTTTTCCGGACGGTGTGGTAAACATGGTAACCGGCCGCGGTTCGATTGTCGGACAAGCGCTGATCGAGCATCCGGATCTGAACGGCATTACGTTTACCGGCTCCAATCAAGTCGGGAAACAGATCGGTCAGTTGGCACTGGCCAGAGGAATCAAGTATCAATTGGAAATGGGCGGGAAGAATCCGATCATCATTGCAGACGATGCAGATTTGGATTTGGCTGTTGATGCCACCATCTCCGGCGGTTTTCGCTCTACGGGTCAAAAATGTACGGCTACAAGCAGAGTTATTGTCATGAAAAACGTGTACGAGGTTTTCAAGCAAAAGCTTCTGGAGAAAGCCCAGACGATAACGGTAGGAAACGGCCTGGAGCAGGGAATATGGATGGGGCCATGTGCCAGCGAAAATCAGCTTCGCACCGTCAAACGCTATATTCAGACAGCGCTGGACGAAGGTGCCGAATTGTTGCTCGGAGGCAAGCCGCCGCAAGGCGCCGGTTTCGAAAACGGTTTTTATATCGAGCCGACTATATTCGGACAAGTCACCGGAGATATGACGATCGCGAAGGAAGAAATATTCGGTCCCGTGCTTGCCTTGATCTGTGTCGGTACGATGGAAGAAGCGATCAAGGCAGCCAATGACACGGAATTCGGTTTAAGCGCTTCGATTTTTACAAAGGATATCGGAAACATATTGACCTTCATGAACGAGATGGATGCGGGGCTAGTACGTATCAATGCCGAAACGGCGGGCGTGGAGCTGCAAGCCCCCTTCGGCGGCATGAAAAATTCGAGTTCGCACTCCAGAGAGCAGGGCCAAGCGGCAATCGAGTTTTTCACATCCGTTAAAACGGTTTTTGTGAAAGCATAAAAACGGCGATACCAAAGGAAAGGTGCTAAGCGATGTCACGTTTACGGGATAAAATATGCGTTGTAGTCGGCGGCGCTTCCGGTATTGGCGCCGGCGTTGCCAAACGTTTCGCCAAGGAAGGCGCATTCGTCGTCATTGCCGATATCCAAGCCGAAGGCGGCGAGCGGGTAACGGAGGAGATTCGATCGGCAGGAGGTCAGGGAGAATGGCATGCTGTCAATGCAGCCGATGAGCGGCAAATGATCGCGCTATTCGAGCATGTCGGCCGGCAGTACCGCAAAGTCGATGTGCTGCAGACGAATACGTTTTGGGCGGAAGCCAAAAATGCCGAGGAAACGACGCTCGCGGAATGGAACAAATGCATGGACGTCACGCTCACCGCTCCTTTTTTATGCAGCAAATATGCCATTCCGCTCATGAAAAACGGCGGCGGGTCGATCATTCATACGGCTTCGGTAGGGGGAGTCGTGGCGTTCCGCAATCATGTCGCTTATACCGTAGCGAAGGCCGGGCTGATTCATTTATGCAAATCGATCGCAGTCGATTTTGCGGAGTACCATATACGCTGCAACGCCATATGTCCCGGCATTATCGATACGCCTGCTACTCGTGCAAACGATACGGAGGAGCTGCGTAAAGTGCGGATGAGCAAGACGCTCTCCGGGCGTTACGGGACACCCGATGATATAGCTGCCGCAGCCGTATACCTTGCGGGGGATGAATCCTCATTCGTAACAGGAACTGCGATGATGATCGATTCGGGCTGGTCTATCATTTGAGGGAGGTTGACATGAACCATACGTTAGGCGGCAAAAGCATCATTTTGCGGTTGGAGCTTCAGACCGAACAGTTGCATTTTGGCCAATTGATCACGGTCATTACAGAAAGCGGCGGCGATGTCGTCGCCATAGACGTCATCCAAACCGGAGCGGAACGGACCGTTCGCGATATAACGGTGACGGCGTCCGAGCAAGGGCAGTTGGAAGCTGTCTTAGCTAAAATAAAAGAATTGAGCGGCGTTAGGCTCCTGCACGTGTCCGACCGGACGTTCCTCCTGCATCTCGGCGGGAAGATCGAGATGAAACCGAAGGCGCCGATCCAGAATCGGGACGATCTGTCCCGCGTGTATACGCCTGACGTAGCCAGAGTTTGCATGGCCATACATGAAAAGCCGGACAGTGCCTTCAAGCTGACGATCAAGCGCAATACGGTAGCCGTAGTATCCGACGGGAGCGCCGTGCTCGGACTAGGCAACATAGGGCCGTATGCGGCAATGCCTGTCATGGAAGGCAAAGCGATGCTGTTCAAGCAGTTCGCCGACGTCGATGCATTCCCGATTTGTCTGGATACGCAAAATACCGATGAGATCGTAGCGGCGGTCAAACATTTGGCGCCTGCTTTCGGCGGTATCAACCTGGAGGATATTTCGTCGCCGAGATGCTTTGAGATCGAACAAAGATTGCGAAACGAGCTGGACATCCCGGTGTTTCACGACGATCAGCATGGAACGGCCGTTGTCCTGTACGCGGGATTGATCAACGCTTTGAAAGTCGTCGGCAAACGTATCGAAGACGTCAAGGTCGTCGTTTGCGGAATCGGTGCCGCAGGCATCTCCTGCTCGGATATTTTGCTTGCGGCCGGCGTCAAAGAGCTGATCGGGGTCGACCGGGAAGGTGCGATCGTGAGCGGTACCGATTATAGCAACCCCGCGTGGAGCCGGTTTGCGCGGCAGACCAATCCGAACCGGAGACAAGGTTCCTTGCATGATGTGATCGAGGGGGCGGACGTATTCATTGGTTTGTCCGCTGGGGGCGTCCTGAAGCGTTCCGATGTTGAGCGGATGGCGGAAAGTCCGATCGTCTTCGTCATGGCGAATCCGACTCCGGAAATCAATCCAGGCGAGATTGAAGATATCGCAGGCGTTATCGCTACAGGAAGATCGGATTTCCCGAATCAGATCAACAATGTGCTTTGCTTTCCGGGCATTTTCCGTGCCGCCTTGGATTGTCAAGCATCCGAGATCAACGAGGAGATGAAGCTGGCGGCCTCGGCCGCCATCGCTTCCGTCATTGCGCCGAACGAATTGAATAAGCTATATATCATTCCGAGCGTGTTCAATCAGGAGGTCGTGCGGCGCATCCGCGAAGCCGTCATCCATGCAGCTATCCAAACGGGCATGGCGCGCAGAATTCCGCGCGAGTTTCGTTCCTTCAATCTGCAGAATCGTATGATTTCGTTGGAGCAAAAATAGGAATTGGTGTTCAAATCCCCGGGCGCGGTTTGGCGACGGGGATATTTCTATGACTGCGCCAATAGGATGGGCTATAATCAATTGCGTCTTATGGCCAGATGATTGAACGGGCAGTATAACGGAACAAAATCGATTGAAGTAACGGGCAGAATACTTCCAATATGTGTTAGTATAGAAATCTAATAGAGAACACTTCGGCGAAATATCATATAGCCCCCGCTTTGGCATGCGCCGGAGCGGGGTGTTTGTTTTTTCGGCGGGCCTCGCTTGCATCATGATCCTGCTTCAGATCACATATGAGCTTTTTCCTGCGGATGAGCTTTTTCCGGGTGGTTGCAAGTGGCGAAATAACAAGAAAGCGACTGTTTGAGCTTTTAATCGAACGGAAAAAGATCACACGAAATGAAAACGTTATCTTTAATTGACGGGCCGCTATGTTCTATAGTGAGGGCGTCTTTCTAATTTGCCAAGAAAGGGGCTTGCTACGAATGTCGGAGCGTGAATGGAAAAAATGGTTTCGCAAACGATTGGCCGCTATTCTGTGCCTGACGATGATCGGGACGATGCTGTCCGGAGTCATCTCTGTCCGTAAGGGAGAAGCTGCGCTTCTGCAACTGGACAATCCGGGATTTGAATCGGGGTTGACGGGCTGGACGCAAATTTCAGGCAGTTCTTCTATGGTGTCGTCCGTAACATCGGTCGTGTATGAGGGGACGAAAAGCCTGAAGATCGTCGATAATGTCTCGACATCAGGCGCTATGCTGGAGAGCGGGAAGCTAAACGCCCTGGAAGGCGTCACCTATACCGCATCTGCGAAGTTTTACCAGGTTGGCCGAACGGCCGGATATGCCAAGCTATCGATCGCCTTCTATGGGGCGAATCAAACGCTCATCGAACCCGTGAAGGAAACGAGCGCAACAACCGGCAATAACGCATGGCAGGATGTAAGCGTGTCGGGGGTCGCGCCAAGCGGAACCGTGTTCGTCAGCGTACGAATCGGAACCACCTCCTCTTATATGAGTACGGCAGCTTATTACGACGACCTTACACTTTCCGCTTCAGACCGCGACATGCTAAATCAAGACAAGCAAGCGCTCGCCATCGGCTTTGCTCCGGGTGAAGATGCATCTGCTGTCAAACATGCGTTAACTCTGCCTGCAACCGGACTAAACGGCTCCGTCATCTCGTGGCAATCCAGCGATCCGTCGATCATCAGTCCTTCGGGAGCGGTGTCCAGGCCGTCGCAGCCGGAAGGCGATCAGACGGTTACCCTAACAGCCAATATGATCTACGGCATGGAATCGGATACCAGAACGTTCATCGTTACCGTCAAAAGCTGTTGGGAGACGCTGTCCAATCCAGGCTTTGAAACCGGCAATTTGAGCGGCTGGTCTCAATTATCCGGGACGCCTGCCAATCTGGCGTTCGATCAGTCGCGGACGCACAGCGGCGCCTATAGCCTGAAATTCAACGATTCCAGCGATACTTCCGCAGTCGGAGTGGAAAGCGAAAAGCTTGACGCTGTGGAAGGCATAAGCTATTCGGCAGCTGCGCAGGTCTATATCGAGAGTGGAAACGCAAGCATCTACCTCCGCTTTTATTCCGCAGCCGGAGGACTCATCAGCCAATTCTCCGCAGGATCGACGACGCGAAACAAGTGGACGCCGGTAACGGTATCGGCCCTTGCGCCTTCCGGCGCCGAATATGTTTCCGTCGTGCTGTTCTCCAGCTCCGCGAATATCGGCGTCAGCTATTACGACAGCGTCGTCCTGCAAAGAACGGGACCAACCGTAACGAATGTCGAACTTCCTCTGACGAATCCGGGCTTTGAAGCGGATATGACCGGATGGACGATAGAGTCCGGCTCGATGTCCAGCGTAAGCGTCGATTCGACCCGCGCTTACTCCGGGACGAGAAGCCTGCTGATTAATGACGCCAACGCAGCAGATTCCTTTGCGGTCGTTGGCACGGCTGAGCTTGCGGCGGAATCGGTCACCTATACGGCGACAGCCAAAGTTTATCAGAAGAACAGGGAGAACAGCCGCGCTTACTTCTACCTATACTTTTATGATGAAGGCCGCCGCGTCATCCAAACGCAATCCGCAATCGGCCCGTCTACGAATAACAACGGTTCCGCATGGTCGGACTTGTCCATCGAGGCCCAATCGCCTGTTGGCGCGAAGTATGTAAGCGTAGGGATCAGCACGACTTCCACATACAAGGGGATGCTATGGGTTGACGACATCAAACTGATCGTGCGAACAAAGGCGGCTGCCGAGCTCCCGACAGACGTACAAGCTGTAACGGCCGACGCGGCTTCCCTGTCTATCGGATACATCGGCGGCGATCACGCTTTATCGGTTACCGGCAATTTGAACTTGCCCGCGACAGGGCCTCATCAGACGGTTATTTTATGGAGCGCGGACCGGCCGGATCTTGTAGGGAGAGACGGAACGGTGATCCGGGCGCGGAGCGATGAAACGGTTCATCTGACCGCCGAACTGATACGCGGCGAACAGCGGACGACGATAACATTTACCGTCCGCGTAGTAAGCCGTCTGCCTGAGATCACGACTATCGGCGATCAACTGCTCAATTCGGACTTCCAGGGTGGCTTGACCGGCTGGAAGCAAGTTCTTGGCTCTTCAGAAGCCGTCGGAGCGGACGGGGACGGATACGAAGGCAAGGCAATCCGGATCAGCAATAACGGCGTCCTGGGTGTCGTGGTACAAAGCTCTGCCGTTAAGGCAGAGCGGACGATGGAGTATACGACGACCGCTCGCATCAAAGTCAACTCCGGCGCGGCAAGGGTAGAATTACGCTTCTATGATGAACAGGACAACTTCCTGCTGGCGAAGCCGCTCGTACAGGGCGAAACGTCGAGCGCCTGGAAGTCTGTCGGTATCCGGGGCGAAGCTCCGGAGCACACTCGCTACTTGCGTGTGGTCATCGTGGCGGAAGCAGGCGGTGCTGCCGACTTCCTGCTGGACGAGATCGAGGTCAGCGGCGGAGACTTCGTTCAGAACAATCGCGGATTCGAGTCCGGAATGCTCGAATGGTCGGCGCTGCCGGGGAACGGAGCGATCGAGCTGGATACGAGCAACGTTTTCAAAGGGAACCATTCGCTGAAGCTCACCTCCACGACCGGGGCTGCTCCGCTCGTGACAAGCGTATCGAGATTCGCTGCAGCCGGAGAATCGTTCGCCGCCTTCTCCAAAGTGCTCGTGGAAAGCGGCAAGCCTGTTATTACTATTGCGTTTTATGACGATGCGGGGCAAGTTCTGGCCAGTCATTCGAGAACGATTGACACACCGCAGCCGGAATGGACGGATCTGGGCGTGAAAGCGGCCGCTCCTGCCGGCGCGAAATCCGTTTCGTTTACGCTCACGGTTGAGGCGAACAGTCAAGCCTCGTTTGACGAAGCCTATCTGACGAAGGAGTTTACGTATTTAGGCGTACCGATCAAGCTGGAATACATTCAAAGCTCGGCTTACGGCAAAAGTCCGGACGGCCGCGATCTCGCATACTCCGTCGTCGCGAACGAAGACAGAGGGAGCCAATTTGTCGGGGTCGATCTCGATACATCGGAGCTTGTCGTTCAATTGCCGATCGCTGCATCGAGCGGAGCGTTTACGACGCTCGCCGGATCAGACAACAATATTTATGTGGGCAGCTACATAGACGGTAGGGTTTACAAGTATGTGCCTGGCGCATCCGGGATGATCGATCTGGGTATCGCGGTTCCCGGGCAAAACACTCTGTTCGGATTGACCGATGGCGGCAACGGTGTTTTCTATGGCGGAACCTTCGATCAGGCTTATGTATTCAAATACACGCCAGGCACAGGGTTCACCGCTCTCGGACCGAATGGAGCGGGAAACCGTTTTGACGAGAATGAAGCCTACGTGCGGGGAATGACCATCGACACGGAAGAAAACGTGTTGTACGTCGGCATAGGCAGCCACGCCAAGCTGATCCGCTATGAGCTGGATACTGGCGCCGCGCAATCCATCCTGCCCGAAGCGTATGCGGACAGCACCTTCGTCTATCATCTGAAGCAGACAGGCGGCAAGTTGTTTGCGACGGTTACGCCGAACAACCAGGTGCTCGTCCTATCCGTCGAGAAAGCTGTGTACGGATCGGTAACCGCTTCTGTCGATGCCGTGCTTGAGAATACGTTCGCCGTGTCGGATGCCGTAGACGGTAAAGTCTATTATGTGACTGCCGATCAGGTGCTTCATGTGTACGACATTGCCTTACGCAGCTCCAGCGTTGTCCTATCCGGCGGCCTGCCGGCCGTTGCCGGCGTTGCTCCGATGACGTTGTCTGTAATCAGCATGAGCAATCAAACGGCGTATCCCGGTTATTCTGTCGTTGGCTTCGGCTCCGTTTACAAAGGGAAAACAGGAACTTTCGTCTATAATATTCAAACGAACGCAATGAAAAGCTTAGCCGTCGACCTGCCCGCTGCCCATTACGGACCGCGAAGCTTGATGCTGGGACCGAACGGAGATATTTATTCGTCCAACCATCTGGGCGGAGGAACCGGTATCTATCATCCGCTCGGCGGCGCAACCGGCATGGAATACGGGCTCGGGCAAGCGGAGAACGGCGTCGCGCTGGATGGGAAAATGTACTTCGGCACGTATACGCATGCCAGGATCATGGTTTACGACCCTTCACAACCGTGGAATCTTCATCAGGGTGGCAGCAATCCGCAGGAGGTCTTTGAGCTGAACAGCGAATACAGGCAGGATCGACCGTTCGGAATGGCTGCCGGCGACGGACTTCTCTTCGTAGGAACCGCACCCGATTACGGGCTTCTCGGCGGCGTGATCGCGATTTATGACCCGCATTCCGGCAATAAGCCGACTGTCGTGACGGATGTGGTCTATAAGCAGAGCGTCGTCACGCTGGCTTATAAGGACGGAATCCTCTACGGAGGCACTTCGGTCTGGGGCGGGTTGGGCGTAGACCCTGAGGAGGAATCGGCCAAGTTTTTCGCTTACGATGTGGCCAGCCATACCAAATTGTTCGAGATAGTAATTGCGGCCGGGAAACGCGTCATCACCTCGGTCACGGTCGGATCGGACGGTAAATTATGGGGGATGTGCGAAGGATATATTTTCGTCTACGATCCTGTGACAGGGACCATTGTTTATAATGAGAACCTGTTCCCCGAGATCAACTACGCCGAGAAAATAAACCCCGTACTATACGGAGGCCAGTTGATCGCCGGCGACGACGGTTATATGTACGGGAACACGACCGGAAAGTTTTTCCGTATCCACCCGGTGACCAAGCAGAAGGAAATTTTAAGAAGCAGCTCATCGATCTTCATCGAGAAAGACGACTTAGGCAATATCTATTATTCCGATTCCAAAGGAGTATGGAGATATGCGTACTTCGATACGGCCGATCAGGCGGCAACCGAAGCGAACTAAGCGCTGGCTCCTCCTCCGGCAAACCGGGGCGTATATGAGCATTTTCGTGCAAGTGACGAATTTCCGTTGCCTGCAAACGCTTGCTGCGCCTCGTTTTATCGGAATTTCAGGGGCCGGAGGACAGCGATTGAAACTTGGCTGGAATTTGATTTCTATACGGGTACGCAGGGTTTGCCTAACATAAAATTTGTGCAGCGTATATTCGGTCTACGGTCTCATAACATGCTGCGCGACGGGTCAAGCATACAGCATATAGGGAGGAATAAAGAGATGAGAAAATCAACACTAGGCGCCACACTGGCCATCGCCATGATGCTGCCAATGCTGGCGGCTTGCGGAGGGAGCACGGAGAGCGGCGCTTCAAGCAGCAGCCCGAGCAAGGCGCCCTCGCCATCCGGCGATGTGAAAGCGCCAACAGAACAAGCGGCTTCGGCATATGGCGACACTGGCGGCCTGAAACTTCCGCTAGTCGATAAGCCGACGAAAATTTCGTGGATGGTTGTCAGCGAAACCCCGGTGAATGAGAAATTGATTGCGCAGGAGATTAAAAAACGGACGGGAATCACGGTCGATTTTCAAGCCTATCCCAAGTCCACGTATCAAGACAAGTTGCGAGTCATCCTCGCGTCCGGCAAAATCCCGGATATTTTCCACGGCCTCAATGCGGTTGATCTCAAAAAGATGGGTAAACAGAAAGTCGTCGTAGCCATTAACGAATTTGGCAACCAACTGCCTAACTTCAAGAAGCTGTACATGCAAGAGAACGCATGGGTTCTCAAATCTTACGGGGACGAGAACGGAAATTTGTATACATGGCCGATCTACAACATGAACCGCGACGTCAATCACGGGTTCCTGTACCGTAAAGATATTTTTGACAAGAACAACATTCCTGCGTGGACGGACACGGAAGGATTTTACCAGGCGCTCAAGAAGCTGAAAGAAGTTTATCCGCAAAGCTATCCGCTCTCCTCCAAAACGAATGTCGGCATCTTCAGAGACTACGCATACGGCTGGGGCATCGGCGGGGCTAGCTATCCGATGTATTTTGACGAATCGAAGAAGCAATGGAAGTTTGCGCCAACCCAGCCGGAGAACAAAGCGATGCTGGACTTTATGAAGAAGCTGTACAATGAAGGCTTGCTCGACCCGGAATTCATTACCTCCACCGCCGACTCCTGGACCTCGAAAATGACGACAGGCAAATCGTTCGTCACATTCGACTGGATCGGCCGACTGGACCTGTTCTACAATCAGGTTCGCGCCAGCAATCCGGATTACAACCTGCGTTACGCGTATCCGGTAGGGCCGACAGGGCATGTCCGGACGCTGGCTAAAATCGACACGAGTCTGAATATCGCGGTAGCCAACAACGAAAACAAAGAAATAGCACTAAAATTGTTGGATTACATGACCAGCCCTTCCGGCTCCCAGCTGATGTCGCTCGGCGTTGAAGGCCAGACCTTTACCCTCGACAAAAACAACAAGGCGGTTTATCCAGAGCTGAAGGATGTCCCGCTGGTCGACATTACGGTTCTTAACGACAAGTATGGACTATGGCTTGAAGGTGCGACGCTGCGCCCGGATAACCGAAGCGTGTACTTCAACTTTACCGAGAAAGAGAAGGAATCGCAGGACTTGATCGTATCCAAAAATCTGCTCGAGCCGGCTGACCCGGTTCTGAATTTCACGGATGAGGAGACGGCCAAGCTGGCGGAATTGCAAGCTTCTCTGCAAAAAGCTGCCGAGGAGTTCGATTCCAAATACGTCATTGACAAAGCTGCCGGCGAGAAGGACTGGGAAAACTGGAAGGCCGGCATGGAGAAAAACGGGGCGTCCGCGCTGGAAGCGATCTATAACGCCGCCCAATCACGCCTGAATCGCACAAACTAAGCATAAGCGAACTTACGGCGCCATCGCTCCGGCCGACATCGGCGGGAAGCGGTGGCGCCGGGACTGGAGGAACCCGATGCGCGCCCCGACGCTTGCCAAGCGAATCGCACTGAACAAACAACTGCTGCTTTTATTTATTCCATGTATTCTGTTCTATGCGATATTCCGATACGGCCCCTTGTACGGACTGATTATCGCTTTTAAAGATTACAATGTATTCACCGGAATTATGGGAAGCGAATGGGTCGGACTGAAATATTTCCGGAAATTTTTCGAGGGGCCCGACTTTATCATGCTGTTCCGCAATACGCTGCTGCTAGGCTTCTATACGCTGGTATTCAGCTTCCCGTTCCCGATTCTGCTTGCCGTCCTGCTGAATGAGGTCAGAATCGTCCGATTGAAGAAAATCGTTCAGACGGCGAGCTATTTGCCGACATTTTTGTCCATCGTCATTATCAGCAGTATGATCATCGACTTTCTGTCGCCGAACAACGGCATTATCAACCAACTGCTCGGTATGTTCGGCTTGAAAAACACCTATTTTCTCGTTGATCCGAATTGGTTTCGCCCCATCTATGTAACGTCGGAGATTTGGACGCATACCGGCTATGAATCGATCATCTATTTGGCGGCAATTGCCGGCATCAACCCGTCGTTATACGAAGCGGCAAGAGTCGACGGCGCCGGCCGGTTCCGCATGATGTGGCACATTACGCTCCCTTCGCTGCTGCCCACGATTCTGGTCATGTTCGTTCTCAAGACGGGCGCGATGATCCGCATCGGATACGAGAAGGTGCTGCTTCTCTATAACCCGATGACGTACGGGGTTGCCGACGTTTTTTCGACCTATGTATACCGCAAAGGACTGCTTGAATCCAATTACAGCTATGGCGCGGCGGTCGGTATGTTCGAAGCGGTCGTAGCGATGATTATGCTGCTGGTGGCCAATCTGATCAGCAAACGGTTAGGGGGGAACGGACTGTGGTAGGAGTAGGACAACGCAAGCTGTCGCTGTTCGCCATTTGCAATACCCTTCTGCTACTGGCCGTGGCGGCTGTTTCGGTATTCCCGATTGTTTATGTCCTGGTCGTTTCGGTCAGCGATACGTCCAGCGTCGTGCAAGGCGACGTATTCTTGTGGCCGAAAGGATTTAATATCGACGTCTACAAGCAGCTGCTGACTGACGCTAAAATTCCGCGGGCGTACTTGAATACCATTTTTTATACGTGCCTCGGTGTCAGCATCAATCTTACGTTTACGGCAATCGCTGCCTATCCGTTGTCCAGACCCGACTTCATCGGCCGCAAATACTGGATGTTCGCCATCCTGACGACGATGTTTCTGCAGCCCGGCATCATTCCCAATTATCTCATCGTGCAGAAGCTCGGATTGATCGATTCCGTGTGGGCCGTCGTGCTGCCAAATGCGATCTGGACTTTCGAATTGCTGATTCTGAAAAGCTTTTACGAGAACATCTCCCATCAACTTCGCGAGGCTGCCTTGCTAGACGGGGCGTCAGAGTATAGAATCTTATTTAATATCGTCATCCCGCTTTCCAAGCCCGCGCTTGCTTCCATCGGACTGTTTTATTTCATTGGACACTGGAACAGTTATTTCATCCCGATGATCTATTTGAATGACCAAACGCTGTATCCGCTGCAAGTGGTCTTGCGAGGCATGCTGATCTTTAGCGAAGGAAACGGACCGAACCTGGTCGATGCCGCCGCATTGGCGCCGCAAGCGTTGAAGAGCGCCACGATCGTCGTGTCCATGATTCCCGTTTTGATGGTGTACCCGTTTGCTCAGAAATATTTTGCCAAAGGCGTTATGCTGGGAGCGGAGAAAGGATAAGAGGCAGGGAACGCAGGAAAGACCTGTCGCGCAAAAAAAAGCTTGAATGAAGCGGATGTCGACGTCGATCAGCAGGGGGTACAAATATATGAAACGTTGGATCACCAATTTGGGCTTAATCCAAATATTCTGCTCCTTGCTGATAGTGATTTTGACGATGTCCGCATCTACTTATGCGATCTACCGGAAATCGATATCCGGCATCTACGAGAAGGTTACGCAAAATAACCATCTGGCGGTTCAATCCATTGTTCAAGCCTATGACAACAGCTTCCGCACGATTGATTCTATCATCCATTCCATTCAGACATTGGCGCCCTACGACAATCTGGTTGCGGTCGACAATCGCAGTTTGGATATGGTGAAAGTGCAGACCGTCGTCGAAAATTTGGCGGCGCTTGTTTCGTCGGTGGAATATATTGAAGATGTCGTCGTGTTCTACGATTTTTCCGATCTGGCAATTACATCGAAGGGGACAAGCAGCCTTCCGTTTCTCTTCGATCACAAATATCGGCATGACAGCTATAACGCCAATTACTGGCGCTCCTTCGCGCTGACGAAGCATCCGTTCAAGCTGTTTCCGGCAGACCGGTTCCAAATTTTCTCGGATGCGAACCAACAGTCGAAGTCGGCGGAGCTGCTGATCGCCTTCTCGGGAAACAAGGTGGAAATATCCAGCAAACGGATTATGGTTATCATCGACATGAGCACGTTGTTGAAGCATGTGAATCAGCAGCCGACGATCCCCGGCTCCTCCTTGATCGTTCTGGATCAGGAGCAGAATGTGGTCTATAGCACGGAGCCGCAGATGAATCTGATGGGAATTTTGAGCGATGTGTATTTCAATGCCGACAACGAAGCCTCCGTGACGCGGGAAAATTACAAATATCGTTTTTATCGGTCGTCATACAACGACTTTATTTATATCGACAAAGTGCCTTATCAGTTTCAAAATATCGATTCGGTCTCGGCAGCTAATCGCATGATCATGCTATCGACGATAATTTGCGCCGTTTTGCTTGCCGCGGCGCTCAGCTTTTATTTGCAAAGGCCCGTGAAACGCATTCTCCGGCAGTTGGGCGTCAGTCATGCGCTTGGCAACGATTTCCGCCATATTCTCGATGGCATCGTCCGCTTGCAACAGGAGAACGGCGCCTATCAGGAGAAATTAGGGGCCGTCGACAAGGTGGCGCGGAGGAGCGCCTTCCTTCAGGCCGTGGACAACGGCGTGCCTGCGGAGAAGCATGATCGCGCCCTGCATCTTTATTTCGACGAGTTCTACAGATACAAGCTGTTCGCGCTTGTGAGGCTGCAGCTTTACGAGCATGCTTCGGAAGAGCTGTCCCGGCGAACCTCGCAGCAGATCACCGAAGCCCTGCAAGCCCGGTTTGACGCGGCTGTGCGTGATGCGGCCGTGTTTTACGACAAGAACGCCATGTGGATCGTATGGGTCGGGATGAATGAGCCGCGGGAGCGGGAATCGCTCTTGAAGCGATTGAAGCCGATGATCGCGTCGCTGGAGAAAGAAGAGCTGCAAGCCCACCTGCTGCGGGCGAGCGTCAGCGAATGCTACGATGCGGAAGCGGTCTTCCTGCCGCGCGCCTATCAGGACGCCGTGAACGGCATGAAGTACCGCTCCAACGATCGCGCGCAAAAGGTCCATGACGCGCTGGAATTGGGTGGCGGCGGTATGGCGCCGTTTCAATGGGAGAGCGCGGAGAGACTTTCCCATTACGTTGCGGATGGAAAGTGGGATCAGGCGAAAACGGCCATCGCGGAAATGATGCAGCGGAGCGGCGCCAGCCAAACGAGCCTCCATGAGCTGGCCCATATCGCGCGTACAATTTTCTATGCGATACTGAGGCAAGCGGTAAGGGTATCCGGCAAAAGCAAAGAGCTGCAAGAGCTGGAGATCGACGTGATGCGGCAAATCGAGAACGCGTATAACGATCGTGTTATGGAACAGGCTTTATTCGATGCGCTGGAGGCCATTGCCAAACAGTCGGCCAAGCAGTCGGTACGGTCCGGCAAGCCGGACCCGGCCTATATATTGCGGTATATTGAACAGCACCATTCGCAGGACTTGAACCTCGATCAGCTCGCCGAGACCATGGGAATTTCGCCAAAATATTTCTCCCATTATTTCAAGAAGACATTCGGCGTTAATTTTATCGAGCATCTGAACATGGTCAGATTGTCCCACTCCAAAAAGCTCCTGAAGGAAACGGCATTAACCGTCGTAGAAATATCGGAGAAGATCGGTTACTTGAACTATTCCACGTTCACGAATACGTTCAAAAAATATTTTGGCATTACTCCAAGCGAATACCGGAGACAAACAGCGGATAGTTCGAGCGAGGAGTGACTCCCATAGACCAGAGGTGGCTTCTTCAGTGATCATGAATCAACCAAAAATCATAAGTGAAAAATTAAACGATATTATTACACAGACTAAATATAAATTAAAACTGGTGTAGACTTTCCATAAAAGAGAAGTTCTATCCAAAGAACCACTCCATTGTCAGGAGTGGTTTTTTCTTATGTAATGATGTAAATATTGTGGTCAAAATGTACTTTGTGTTTAGATATATAGCCTTTCAAAATTTTTTTATTTAATCTTTATATCTCCAGAAGTTGTTTGGAGATGTACATAAAATGAGCCATCCCCCGTTTGTCCCTGTGTCTTTCTGTTATTTTTTTTGAGAATCATAAAAACACTTGAAAGTGACGTTGCGTCATTTTGTATAATCAAGCCAATGGTGTTACAGCGTGGGAGCATGGAGCCACCCGTCAAGGCTATATAAAAGGGGATAGAAGATATGAAACAAGGTGATATCTTTATTTATGCATGTGTCATTATAGGAGCAGGGGTTGGACTTATGCTGGATCAAGCATTTCCTGGAGTATTAGTCGGACTAGGATTGGGGTATCTAATCAAATATTCTGTATATAAAGATAATGAAAATTAGCATCCATCGTCGGAGGTGTCTGTAATTGATTCATATCAAAGAAGTTGCGAAACAAACTAAAATCACGGTCAGAACACTTCGGTACTATGATCAGATTGGATTATTGACGGCTTCATCCAAAACAGAAGGGGGACATCGTCTATATTCAGAAGAGGAACTGAAGAAGCTTCAATATATCCAATTTTTAAAAGGAATGGGTTACAACTTGCAAGATATTAAAGATATGCTATCCGACTCTAATTGGAATTGGTTGAACAGTTTGAAAAGCCAGTTAGCTTATATCCTTGTAGAGCAAGAAAGATTAAGGAGTATAGAGTCGTCTCTGCGGGAATTGATAAATGGGATTGCAGTCGAAGGCGGGGATGAACGGGTTGCAATACAGAAACTTATTCAGTTATCGAATCAACATAAAAAAAGATTGCCGACCATCAAGGAGAACGTGTTTAACGATAAGGAAATGAAGCTTTGGACAAAGCTCCCAAAAATGAGTGGAGAAGACCCTGATTCTATGGAGTGGATTGCTTTGCTAGGTCAGATAAAACGATATACGAAAGATGATCCTGCTTCATCACGAGTGCAAAACATAATACGGCGTATGATAGTAAAGCAATTGGAAGAATTCAAAGGAGAAGACGAGTTTGTGAATAAATTATGGGATCTGAGGAAATCCCCAAAGCAATCTGAGAGTCTCGGACTATATCCTATAGACAAGGAAGTTCTTGATTTTATGGAGCGAGCCTATGACATTCACATTTCTTCAATACAGAACTCTTCCATGGAGCAAGGAGGAGAATCGTGACCCTTGAACTCCTTTTTATGGTAGGGGGACTAGCCTTATTAGATACGCTTAGTCCTGCAACATTGGGGGTGACGGTATATTTGCTGTTAACGGAGAAGGAGCGATTAAGTTCACGCTTAATGATTTATTTAGTGACAGTCGCAGCATTTTATTTTTCAGTAGGCGTTGCTTTCATGTTAGGCCTGGATGCGTTACTGGCTACGTTCTCTTCCATCTTTCAAAATCGGATTGTGAGTTGGGTTATGCTGATCATTGGGGGAATTCTGTTTATAGCTAGCTTTTACTACCCAAAGAGTAAAAAATCGGATTTGCCACGGCCAAAGTCAAAAAGTAAGACATCCATGATTGCACTCGGTGTCACGACATCTTTGATTGAAGTAGGTGCAGCATTTCCGTATTTTGCTGCGATTGGTCTTATGACTACCTCAAATTTAGCAGTTTTTCAGTGGTTCCCAATTATAGTTGGTTATAATTTCATAATGGTTCTACCGCCATTAATCCTGTTTACATTGCATTTATTATTAGGGGGAGTGATGCAGAGACCATTAGAAAGGCTTCAAATCAAGCTTTCGAAGCATTCAGGATCGGCTGTTTCGTGGGTCATGTGTATCGTGGGGTTGATATTGGTTTTTAATAGTTTGGATTATCTGTAGAGAGTTTTATAGTAAGCGGATTTGTATCGTAAATCGAGTTCTTTCGGAGAACCGTATCTTACATGAAAGGTCATGTCATTACGCTAACGGGTAACAAGAGTTGAATAAGACACCACGACGGCAGCCGGCCAGAATGACCGGCTGCCTTTGTTCAACTAGCACGCTGTAATCCTCAATAACAAGAGGGCGCCGAAAGGCAATACCCCACTTCGTTCACGGGATATCAAGGCACCCTCTGTCTTGCGGCTAAGGAAAACCCAAAGGTGGATGTGGATCGAAGTATAGCAAACCGTTTCCTTGCTCGATACCTAATCATCCTTCCCTATTCAATTTTAACAAAGCGGAGAGCCGATTATCGTCTCCCCGCCTTGTACTTCCTTACTCGCCGACAATTTCCGTCAAATCGTTTCAGTTTTCAATCTTTGTCAGGACACTTACCGTAACGCTATTTGCCGATAAATTCATATTTTTGTCAAACGCTCTTACTGTATACTTGTAGGTTGTTCCCATGTTCAGATTGATATCCGTGAATGAGTTTGTGTCAACCCTTCCGATCAGAATGGAGTTGCGATATATCTCGTATCCAGCAACACCCACGTTATCTGTCGATGCAGACCAGCTCAAACTAATTTCGCTGCCCGAAACGGCAACACCGCTCAAATTCAATGGAACTGTCGGTGCAACCGTATCCGGCTCTGTGATAACTTCCCAAAGCATGACAGGACCAACGATACCGCCTGAGCCCAGTTCATCAAGAACCTTATTGCCTACATCGACAACGATCACATTAGGCTGGTCAAATTTAACCGCTTGGGTAGCGTCAAATTCCCAAGGGATAGCAAATGAACCCTTCTTTAATAATGGAAGCTCTTTGCCGTTCATCCAAACTCTGGCCGACTCGTCAATACTGCTGAACCAAAGCCGAATCGGGTTCCCTCTGTTAAATTTCTTGCTGACATCGACTGTCGTTCGATACCATGCATGGCCCATGTAATAACGCAACCCCTGATCAGACCACGATTCGGAATAAGTTTTCAGCTTCATCCAAGATTCGGTTCCAAGCTCCGGCTTCCAAAGTCCCATTTCGGCTCCCGACGAGTTGGGAAAGAGCATGACGCTCCATTCGTCAGGCATTTTGGCGACAATTTGGTTGCCATCCGTTACACGGTTATATCCTTCCACGATTCTAGTGCCCCAGAAACGTTTGATGTAGTATTGAGCAAAAGGGTTTAAGATTACCGGGGAATGGGAGATCGCTTCTAATGACAATTCATTGACCCGGTCCAAATGCTCCTTCGCTTTGACGAAGTCGTGTTTGTTGTTCGCCTCGAGCATATTAAGGAAATGATCGCCAAAATCGAAAGCTGAATCCACTAGGGGTCCTTTTGTACGAGTCTCCGCTTTCTTTAGGGATTTCTCCAGTTCGCGCATAACCTTATCGGTTAATATATGCGGAGTGTCTATTGCGCTGCCTGCAAAATAGTCGGCTTCATCATAAGCTTTCTCCAACAAGGTAAAATGCTTGCGCATATCCTCGGCCGCAGGGCCGTAAAACTTCTCAAAATAATCAGCCAGAACCGCCTCGGCGTCGAGCGTCGGATCCCACATCATTTTTGCGGCCAGATATAACCCAGGTCCGTGGTAACCCCAGGCAGGCGCGGTTTCAACCCGAATCCGCTCGATGCCTTTTTGTTTGAAGTAGGCAAATTCCGATTTAATCTGGGATGTAATGGAGAAGGGGAGACCCGGCTCGGCCAGATTATACAAATATCCCCGATACATGATTTCATTTACGCCTAATGCTTCCCAGCCTTCGATAATATCTTTTAAGTACTGTCTTTCCCAAGTCAGCGGATTATCGATACTATGAATGCGATCAAATGCGATCGGGGCAAGAATAGGCATGAGCTTAGGATCAGGTATCTCTCGTACCGGCGGCCGATAATCCAAGCTGTAAGCATAGAACGCGATGCCTACATCCGGAAATTCCTTATTCACCTCGGCAAGCACCATATTATAAAACTTGACATAACGGTCAGTAACCGATATTTTCCCGTTCATCGGGTCAAAATCGTCTGCATCCCACTCGGTTTCTCCGAATCCGTGACCGTCATTAGGCCCCATACTAATATAATTCAACGTCGGATTTTCTCTTAGCTGCTTCAGTGAACCTTCCACCACGCAAGCCAGAACCTCGGGATTGGTTACATCGAATTGAATGGTAGTGACTCCTTTTTCTTTCATGTACAAATCCGGTCTATCCGTATTTTTATATGTGCATGGTAATCCATGCTTACCGAAGTTATCTCCCCCTTGCCGCGTATACCGATACCAATCTGCGCCTTCCGTCGGATTATAGACTAACGGAATTGTGGCATGACGCGGATAGTTGTCCGTAACGGCGAGAATACGTGTTACATAACCGGGATGTTGGATAGTGTCTTGAAGCCGGAGCTTTACGCTATTTAACGCCGGTACGACCGTACCGAGCTCTCCGGGCATGAACCATCTCACGCCAAGTTGTTCAAGCAGCTCGTAGACGGCGTAAAGCGTTCCTTGATCCGTCAATCCGACGAATTGGGCGGATTCTTCCGTGACATGCAGACGGAACGACTCCGGCTGCTCTCCGCCTGCGCTGATCCGATCAAGCTCGGGATTGGGAGCTGCCGATCCTATGAACAGCTTCTTGCCATCTACTCCATATACTTCGTCAGTAACGCTAAGCTCTAACCCCGACATCTTCAAAATATAAGTCTGTAACTCCTCAGCCGCTTGTTTCTCCAAAATTACTCTTATCGTTATTTCCCATTCGCAGAACTGTCATTTCAGAGTATTTCAGCAAGCTTTACAGCGATAAAATCAGCCTGCAATTTCCTTATCGAATCATTGAAATGCACATGGTCGCAATACAAGTTGCCCCCTAACGACGCAGTATAGCCGTTCAAATCAATAATCGCTACATCATTTTCCCTCATTATTTTCTCTGCTGCATGGTTATAGGCAATAACATCTGCATGATAACGGGTTATTCCACCGTTTTCTTTAAGGAAGGAGAAATGGATTTCATCGTCTACCGGCGTGGTGTTTATAAAAATCGGCATCACCCGATGAGCACGCGCCAGTTTGAGTATTTCTCTCAAATTAGCTTCATAGGCAGAAAGCTCAACTTGTATCTCCATGGTTTCATATATGCGCTTAATGTCATGTAGTCCGCTGTTAAACAACAAAACATCATAATTGAGCCTTTCTTCATCCTCCTGAGCTTTAAGAAAACCCAGCACCCTGGCGCTATCCCCGCCGTTACCGCCAATCGGCATATTGATATTCTGCAAGGCTTCTTTTATACCCTCGCGTGGAACGAGCTCATAGCGTTCCTTAATTAACGCTGATAAATAATCACTGTAGTGTACGCTTATGCTGTCGCCAATTAAAAAAATCTTTTTCATGTTTATAGACATTCCTTTCGCTTCGAGCACGATGGAGGGTAGAGAAATCTAACGGAGCTATTTTCGCCGAAATAGATACAAATAGCACCGTTAGAATCTGTGGGGTCAGCACATGCGGCTCATGACCGCTATGGTGAAATTACTCTTATCGTTATTTCCCATTCGCAGCATACAGCTCATTCATTTCTTTGATCAAGTCTTCGCCGCCGCTCTTCAGCCACAGCTCGTTGGCCGCCTTCAAGCCTGCTTCGTCAATTTGACCGACAATGAATTTGGTTCTGGCGTCATTCGCAATATTATCCAATTGCGCGCCCTTTTGCGTATAAACGGTCGATACGAAACCAGAAGTCGGGTCCGGAACGACGAATGCTTCATTCTCTTTCTGAACCTTGAGTACTTTCTCCTTAAGCGGAGTCACCACAGCCTGAAGCGCCTTATTTTCTGGAATGTTTGTTGCTACTTGGGACAAATCAGCCTTTTCCACAAGCAGTGCTTTGTCCGTCGTCACTTCAATCCCATTCGCCGTTTTTGTAAAGTGTCTGCCTTCAATTCCGTTGTACATCAAGTTTTGTATATCGGCATCGCTCAGCTTGTCCAGGAACGCCAATACGCGTTTCAGTTCCGCTTCTGTTTTTACCGTGGATTTGGAAATGTGGACCATACCTGCATAGCCCGTTGTCGGCAAGTTTCGGATTCCCTTAGGCCCGGCAACATCGCCGAAAATATCGAGGTATTGCCGATCTTCCTTGTTCAATTTTTTCATCGCTTCCACAACCGAGTTATTAAAATTCACGACAGCGTCCGCCTCGCCAAGCACAACACCGGCCTGATTGTTGGCAAGCGGTTCTACCCATTTCGCCGAATCCATGACGGCAAAGTCCTGATTGATCAGCTTCTCGTCATACAGCTTTTTGAAAAAGCGAAGCGCATCCATATATTCCGATGTAAAATGAACGGGCGTCAGTTTGCCATTGGCATCCACTCCCCATTTATTCGGAGCCCCAAACCACGTTTGCATCATCTCCCACGGAAGATTGTATTTCGTAATGACCATGCCGTACGTATCCGCCTTCCCATTCTTATCCGGGTCTTGCGTGGCAAATGTTTTCAGCATATTGTAAAAATCATCGATCGTTTTTGGGGGCTGCAAGCCGACATTTTCGAGCCAGTCTTTGCGAATCATCATCCCGTTTCTGCCGAGCGGACGAGTACGATAAAGACCATATATCTTACCGTCGACGGAAGAGTTTTTCAACGTGATCGGGTTCGCTTTGCTTAAGTTCGGATAGTCCTTCAAGTAGGGTCCAAGCTCCCAAAAAGCGCCCGATCTGGCTGCATTCACGAAGCTGGCCGTCTTGCTCTGCACGACCATGATCGCAGGCATTTTGCCGGACGCCAACTTAATATTGTACTTGTCCGAGTAGGACGAATTGGGCGCCCATTCAAAATGGAGTTTGGTGTTTGTCGCCTTTTCGAGCGCTTGAATGACCGGACTGTCCTCCTTCGGGCTCTCGGTTCCAAAGGAAGGAAGCATAATATCGAGATTGAGTGGCGGTTGCGTAGTTGGCGATGCGCTATTCGCGGCAGGTGACGTACTGTTCCCGGCCGGCTCCTTGCTAGTCCCCCCGTTTGAGCATCCGATCATCCCGGTGAGACCTACTGCTGAAACAAGCGCCAGGGCAATCCCTCGTTGTAGCGATTTCTTGTTCGTTGCCATTATTGCGTCATTCCTCTCTCTGTTTTGTTAGAATCCAGACGATTATCCTTTAACGGAACCAAGCAGTACCCCTTTGGCAAAATGCTTTTGCAGGAACGGATACACGATCAGAATCGGAACGGTGCCAACTACGATAGCCGCCATTTTCACGGCTTGCTCGGGAGGCTGTACGAACAACTGGTCCATTTGCGCCGAATCCCCCAAGCTCCCCTGCGACAGCAAGACGATTTGCCGAAGTAATACCTGCAATGGCCATTTCTCGGGCTGGTCCACATAAAGCAGCGCGGTGAAGAAATTATTCCAGTGACCGACCGCGTAAAACATGCCGAATGTAGCCAAAACCGGCTTGGATAACGGCAGCACAATTTTCCATAATACGCCGATTTCCGTACAGCCGTCTATTCGGGCCGCTTCTTCCAGCCCTGGAGGAAGCTCCTGGAAAAAATTTTTCACGATGATCAGATTGAATGCGCTTATCGCGCCCGGCAACATCAAAGCCCAATAGGTGTCGAGCAGACCCAGGCTTTTTACGATCAGGAAGGTAGGGATGAGTCCGCCGCTAAACAGCATGGAAAACACAACCAGGTTAAGAATGGTATTCCTGCCATGCAGCGTTCTGCGTGCCAGCGGGTAAGCCATCGTAACGGTAAAAAACAGATTGACTATGGTACCTACTACAGTCACATAAATCGAGACCATAATGCTGCGGATCAGCGTATCCGATGAGAAAATATACGTATACGCATTCAGGGAATACTCCGTCGGAATCAGAAAAAAACCTCTGGCAGTCAATTCCGCCTCCGTAGCAAAAGAACCGCCAATAATATAAAGAAAAGGGATGATGGAGCAAAGGGCGAACAACGCCAGCAAGAAGTAGTTGAACCCATCGAATATCCTTGCGGATACGGTGTACCGTTTTCCCATATGATTTTCCTCCAACCATAAATCAACTCAATAAATGCCCGATTGCCCGAATTTCTTCGCCAGGTAGTTGCTGGACAATACGAGAATGACGCCTACGATCGATTTAAACAAACCGACTGCCGTACTGTAGCTGAAAGCTCCCCCTCTGATCCCGGTGTCATACACATACGTGTCGAATACATCGGCCACATCGCGATTGAGCGCATTCATCATCAAATAAATGTGCTCGAACCCGTTATCGAGAACATACCCCATCCTGAGAATGAGCAGAATGACGATTGTGCTTCGGATGGCCGGCAGCGTAATATGCCACATCTGACGCCATCTTCCCGCACCGTCGACGATCGCGGCTTCGTACTGCTCTACACTGACGCCCGCCAGCGCAGCCAAAATAATAATCGTCCCCCACCCGGCCTCTTTCCATATCGTTTGTAAAATGATCAATGGCCGGAACCAATCGGGGTCGGACAAGAAAGCGATCTTCGTGCCCGTATACTGCTGCAACAGCTCGTTGACGATCCCGCCATCGGTCGTTAAGAACACGTAGGTAATGCTGACCACGATGACCATCGAGATGAAGTGCGGGACGTAAATCAGCGTCTGAATCGTCCGCTTGACGATCGCAATTCTAACCTCGTTGAGCATAAGCGCGATAAAGATAGGGGCAGGGAAATAAAAGATAATATTGTACAATGACAGCAATAGCGTATTGCGAAGCAGTTTGATGAAATCGGGATTTTGAAAAAAGATGGTGAAGTGTTCCACTCCGACCCACTTGCTCTGCCAAAACCCTAAAAACGGCTGGTAATTCTGAAACGCAATGAGCACTCCCCACATCGGGATGTACTTGAAAACAAGGAAATACAGAACCCCCGGTAACAGCAGCACATACAACCACTTGTCTTTCTTTACATGACGAAGCCAATTCGTCTCCGTTCGGCCTGCCGGTTTCGCGCTCGACAACATTTTATCCATCGGTATCTCCTTTCGGATGTTCCTCCTTTCTGCATGAGGTGTATTCGCAACTGAATCATAGGGCAGGATCATTTTGCAGGCAATTATACATTTTGGATGGAGGAGCAACGGCCGCGACAGAGCTGGTTTTGCACTTTTTATCCACATTAGACTATCTCGCCGTATGCCAGAAAAGCCCTCAAACGCCTAAATAACAGACGTTGAGGGCAACAATGAATCGTACGGCGTACTGATCATACGGTTGCATCACGGCTTTTATCCCGATACTGGCCTGGCGTAATGCCTTCCTGCTTCTTAAAAATACGGTTGAAATACGTCTGCTGGTACCCGACCGCTTCCGCGATGTCATTCATTTTCATATCCGTTTCCCGCAACAATTCCTTCGCCTTGTTCAATCGCAAGTCCGTCACATAATCAATAAAATTGATTCCTGTTACTTGCTTGAACGATTTGCTCAAGGTAAATGGATTCGTCCCTAATTGATCCGCGCAGCTATCCAGCGAAATATCCTTCGCATAGTTCGTTTCCATATAGCGGATCGCTTGTTCGATAATCTTCTGCACCTGGGTATTCGATCGCTCTGCCATCGCCTCGATAAACGGATTGGCCACTTTCGTGCAGATAAGCTGAATGATCTGCTCCCGCTCCCGGGTTTGCAGCAGGCTTTCGAATACATTAGCACCCTCTAACGGCGTTTTCACACGAATCCCCGATAGCATAATCATATGCTGCATACTGCCGACCAGAAGAAGCATACTTTGCTTCACAACCGCTTCTTTGTTCCCTCCGTCCGCCACTTCGTTCAGAAACTGCTCGAGCAGACGCTCGACATCCCTCTGCTGCCCCATTCGCATCGATTGTACGATGTCCCGTTCCAGCGCGAACGGGTATTGGAAGGCGCCGGGTTCAAGTGCAGCATCAGGCTGCTCCATGTCGATGATCTGATTGGCGTCTTTCATTATGCGAGCCCACGAAACCTGGCTGGCCTCTCCGAATATAGCCGGGATATTCCGCACCACATCCGTCGGCTTGCCAATCGTAATCGTCACGCGGACGTAAAGGATCTGATTGATCGTTTGCGTCAGCTCTTTGCTCATCGCAAGCAGTTCCATTCTCGCTGAAGCCGCATCGGAGGCGAATACGAGCAGGCCGATCGACGAATCGTGAAAGTTAATGACACTGAATTCCTTCAAGCGCGATGCCGCCAGCTCCTGGATGATATTGGCCGCCGCGAACGTGGCAAGTCCTCTGTCATCATGAGTAAATCGCCCATCCGATTGCGAAAATCCGGTTAATTGCACATTGGTTACGATAAATTGCCGGCCGTCGGTTTCCCAACCGTACTGCTTCATGCGATTCTTGAGCTCCTGTTCGGAATAACGATTCAAGTATTGATGGAACAGCTGCAGCAGAAAACCCTCTCTAATATGAGGCAGTTGTTCCTGAAGCTTGCTCTGTAGGAGGCTGCTTTCCCGCGATAAATGCCCCCATTGTTTTTCAAGAAGCTGGAATTCGTCGAGGTTTCGGCTCAATCCCCCGGCCTTTCCTCCGGCAAGCACATTCATCAGCCGCATTACCGGCGAATAGATGCGATTGGAGGCGAACCACGACAGCGCCAATGCCAAAGCAAAGCCGGAAATACTGAAGAGGAGTATCAATTGGGATACGAAAATAATCGGCGAGGTGATGGCCGAGATGGGAGTGGCAGAGACATAAGTCCACTCGGTATCGATTCGCGGCAGCTTGCCGACTGAAACCGAATAATCGTCACCGTTCCATTTGAACGAGAAAGCCCTCTCGACGTCTCCCGCTTGCATGACGGCTTCCTTAATGGCCGCTTCAAACTCGTTCGGTGAAGAAGCTCCACTCTGGACGGCTGCGAAAATGTCATGTTGCCGATTCATCAGAAAGGTTGCGCCTTTATCGTAGGGATTCAGCACCTTCAACATGTTCTCGACTTTCTCGCGGTTCAGCGTGGCGACCAGGACACCGAACGGGTTTTGGTTCATATCCATGATCTTGTGGACCAACAAGGCTTCATTCGAAGCGGATGGTTCGGCGACTTGAGACGCATTCGTCCAGTAGGCCGTGCCCCCTTTGCTCAGCAATTGCTTGAAATACGTAATCTGGCTCTGGTCGTTGGGTGGATTGTATTCCGGGTTGAACCGCACAGGCGACGGCCTGTCAATAAACAGCTCAACCCCTTTGATGAGCGGATGAGAGCCCTGCATCACGAGCAGCGTCTTGTAGATGTCCCTTGTTTCCGCAAAATGATAGACAAAATCAAGCGTTTGCAAGCTTTCGCCAAAACGCGGCTCGAAGGCCCAGTGACTCAAGGTCAATTCCAAATAGTTTAATTGCTCGTCCATATTTCGGGACTGCTCCAAAATTTGTTTCTGATGCGATTCAATCAATGCGGACTCGATTTTAGCGGATACGATCCAGTAAACGCTTCCACCAATGACAAGCCCGGGAATGCTCGCGCTGAGCAGAATGAGAACGAGACTTTTTCTGTAAAAGTTTCCTTTGGAATATTGAAAGAATCGGTGCCATTTATTCATCTTTTCTCACCCGTCGTTTTGGTTTCGGCAGAAGTAGTATACCCTATAGCCGTTTTTTTGGGTACCGGTATGCGAATAAATTCATGCGTCTGCCAGGTAGTAGTACTTAAATAAATCCAAAGAACTCGTGCATTACCATTTAGACAAATAAATAGACTATGCGATCTTTGCTTTGAAGAATGAAGAGAATGACGAGCATAAAGATAAAAAGCTACATCACGAGGCTGCCGCAGAGATGAACAGCACCTCGCTCCGAACGGGCAGGATTGTTCAATTGTTTCTCGAATATTTTCTGAGTTGGATAATTTTATAAGTGAATATAACGTTATGTGTAATCACTGTGTGATATTTAATGAAAGCATCTAAAGGAGGCCTGTATGAAGACAATTATCTATATGGTTAGGCATGGAGAATCACCATACAATGAAGGAAATGAAAGAACAAGAGGGCTTACCCCAAAAGGAAAGATCGATATTGAAAAAGTAACGAAGTTACTTATAGGTGAAGGAATAGATATGATTATATCAAGTCCTTATACTCGAGCAATTCTTAGTGTTGAGGGATTGGCCGAGCACTTAAAGTTAGATATTAAAGTATTTGAAGATCTTAGAGAACGTCATTTTGCATCTTATATTATTGAAAATGCAGAGTTAATGTCTAGTATCAGAGAGAGTTTTAATGACCCTAATTATACCTTTCCGGGTGGAGAGTCTAATGCTGATTGTCAGAAAAGAGCAATCTCAGTTCTAAAACCCATATTAAAAGAGCACAGAGGGAAGAAAATAGCAATCGGGACTCATGGTCTTGTAATGACTTTGATGATGAATCATTTTGATTCAGCTTTTGGCTTGGAGTTTTTGAATCAATTAAAGAAACCAGATATCTATAAAATGCAATTCGAGGACTTAGAATTAGAAGAAGTAACAAGAATGTGGAATGATTAGATTTTATAAGGTTTATCGAAGAGGACTGTGACATCACACAACACCATATTAAAGCATTGGGGCGATCGCCCCTCGGTCTGCCCGAGGGATCTCGGAATTAAGCTAAAGGGTACGATAGTGCAAATATCAGGGTGCAGATCACTGCGGCGACTGCTCCCTGTTTCTGTTGAAGTAACGGGCAGAATAACGCAACTATCCATTCCCTTGAGTCGCATGTATGTTAGCGGTATTTAGTTTATACGTGTTTGGAACAAACAGTACATTTGCTTCGTCTATTAGATAGAATAATTTTACATTTGAAGAGGAGAGGACGAATTGAAGAAACATTTTATTGCTGGTGTGTTGTGTGGTGCCTTCTTAATGGCAACAACTTCTGTATTTGCTTCAAGTGTAATTGATGCAACAATCTTTCCAAGTAAAGTTACTTTTTTTCTAGCTAACGGGCTCTCCAAAGAAGTACAACTACAGGAAAGTGAGGAGGTGCTTAACTATAATAACAAGGCATATGTACCTCTTCGTTTATTCGCTGAGGGCAGTGGTGCTCTAGTAGAATACACACAAGCCTCTCCTGAGACGGATAACAAACATAAAATAGATGTTCACTATATTGCTGAAGAGGCTCTTTCAGAGCAAACTTCAAATGCAGATGGTAATAAGCCGCTTGAAGACTCAAGGGAACTGCAGCTACAAGATATGCTTGTTTTAATTCTACTTCCACATATGCAGGAGAAAATTACTGGGGTATACGCAGATGTAATTACAGTACCACCAGTTATTCATCCGGATTATGTAAATGTGAAGAGCATTGAAAGGGTAGCTGCTTTTCGTGGTTTTGATTTTTTAATCACATTAGATGCTCAGCCCATAGTCGGTCCTCATATCCCTGTCGGCGAAGATGTACTTACATATCGGATCTCGTCGGCAGGTGTTGAGCTTAAAAATTTTGAACATCTTAGAGGACCCGATAAGGATGATTTCCTCCCCAATTACCAAAATCTTTTGAAGTAACGGGTAACGATAGTTTAACAACAATGCATGCTGTCACAAAATTAGTGGCAGCATGCATTGTTGATTTCGGAAATTCTAAGAAACTCTACATGTTCTTATGTATGCTTTAATTAGAACGTTTATTTGAAAATTTGGAAATCATATAGCTTTAAACGGCATGCTAGCATTTGTTATTTTTGATCTTAAGAACTACATTAATAACGACGATCAGGAATCTTTTCTGATCGTTTTATTTTTATTGATCCATTTTTATAAAAGAAAGAAAAGCAACCGGAACGTCGCCGCGGGAACTAAAATAAATATATTGATTTCCAAATCAGTGATTGGATTGTCAGTGAAGGCAGCACCAATTTTCTCATTTGTCGGACGACAAGAACATAGCCCGATTCAAACCCGCATAACTGGGACTGTCGACAAAGCACGGTTAGGGATTAAATTCCCTAGCCGTGCTTTAGCTTTTGGCGTATTTCCTCTTGAATTATTATGATTTTCGATGGCTAACTTCCCCCTTATACCGCTCTTATCATACGTTTTATGTTTAAAGCCAATGCGGAAAAAAGGCAATATTCGGTGGCGTTCCGAATGCCTTTCTTGTAGGTCTGCGTGAGGTTGTGACATCTTTATGCTGGTAGGGGCTTGTTTTTTGTTTTAAGCGCTGAGTAGCCTATGTAAGCCTGCGTTTTTCCGCGGGTTCTTTGGCATGCTTGTAATTTGGAGGAGCAAGGAACGGCTAACGGAGTCTCCTTCGCGAGAATGTGATCGCCTTTGAAATCATGTGAAGGCCGCAGGCGGCATCTCATCCAAGATCAAAAATACTCCGCACCTCTCCGCGTTAACGTATATCCTTCTCCAAAACACGCCGTTTTTCTTGTTATTTCCGCATTTATACGATGCATCGAGGCATTTTCGCCATTCGGTTTGTGACTGGGAAACAGTTTATTGACGTATTTTTGCGGTTCGGATTAAAGTAAGCCTACAGTCAATCGGCGATGCGAAAGGGATGGCCACTCGATCGCTCATCGTGCCGGATGCTGAAATGATGAAGCTGGAATCGTAAAGGTAAAATGCAGCGAGGAGGAATCATCTTGGCAAACAAGCGCTAGCTGGCAGCGCGTATTGAAAACAAGGGAGAGAGAACCCAGATCCTTGGATCGTACAAAAGAGGGTTCGGGAAAGGGACTAAAGCATGAATACTGTACTCGGCAGAAGGTTGTACCGTCATAGGTGGTTGTATGTCATGATGCTGCCCAGCTTGGTTTACTACATTGTATACAAGTATATTCCCATGTTTGGGCTGGTTATTGCCTTTAAGGATTATAGAATTATGGATGGCTTGTGGCATAGCTCGTGGGTAGGGCTGGCCCATTTCAAAGAAGTGTTCGGCAATCGCGACTTTGTTAGTCTGCTGCGCAATACGCTTGTGATCAGCGGCTACAAGATGGTTTTCGGCACCTTACCGGAACTCTTTCTTGCCCTGCTGCTAAATGAGGTGCGTGTTCGCTGGTATAAGAAGACGGTACAAACGATTGTCTATTTCCCCTATTTTTTATCGTGGGTCATCATTTATGGGATCTTGCTGATGTTTTTGTCTCCAAGCACAGGGCTCATCAATGATCTCTTAAAAGAGTGGGGATTAAAACCGATTAGTTTCTTAACATCGAACGATTGGTTCAGAAGTATTCTGGTTTCTTCCGAAATATGGAAGGACGTCGGATTTGGCTCCATCATCTATTTGGCCGCAATTGCCGGTATCGATCCGCATTTATACGAAGCGGCGACGATGGACGGTGCGGGCAGATGGCGGCGAATGTGGCATATCACGGTGCCTAGCATCATGAATGTGTTCGTCCTGCTCATGATTTTGAAAGTGGGGCATATTCTTGATGCGGGCTTTAGTCAAATCTATGTGTTGTACAATTCGCTCGTTTACAAGACAGCGGATATTATCGACACCTGGGTATTTAGAAGAGGATTGGAGCAGATGCAGTATAGCTATGCGACAGCCGTAGGGTTGTTTAAATCCGTTGTCGGGTTGATCTTGATTTTTGTAACCAATAAGATAGCCAAAAAATTCGGACAAGCGGGTATCTGGTAACGTGAGGAGGTGAGAGACATCAAATGACAACTGACAAATCTTTACGTACGAGAATGGGGAATATGGGGATTTACTTACTGCTGGGGCTTGTCGCCTTTTCCGCCTTGTTTCCGCTTGTGTATGTATTCGTCGTATCCATTACACCCATGTCGGAGGTAGCGAGGAACGGCGGATTCAACGTATTTCCCCACGAGGTAAACTTTCAGGCCTATAAAGCCGTATTTTCTAGTCCGCTTGTCCCAAAGGCGCTTCAAGTCACCATTACGGTCACCGTCCTCGGCACATTGGCTAATTTGCTATTTACGATGCTGATGGCTTATCCGTTAGCGACGAAGAGCCTGCCGTTTCGCAGCACGATACTTATGTTTCTGGTGTTCACCCTTTTATTTGGCGGCGGGTTGATCCCAACCTATCTGGTGGTACATGCTACCGGTCTTATTGACACACTTGGGGCTTTGATCGTTCCCGGGCTGATCTCGACGTTTTATTTATTCATCATGAAAACCTTCTTCGAGAATTTCCCGGAAGAATTGATCGATTCGGCGAGAATCGACGGAGTCGGCGAAATTCGATTGCTGTTCTCGATCATTTTGCCGCTGTCTAAGCCGGTTATTGCAACGTTGGGACTGTTTTATGGGGTAACTCACTGGAACGACTTTTTCTCCGCTATTATGTATATCAACAATCCGGATCTGATGCCGCTGCAAGTCGTTCTTCGCAATATGCTGGTTGGTTCGACAATGGCCAGCGATCTGCAGTTGATGAGTCCGCAGCTGATGGCCGAAGTCCCGGGCGAGACGTTCAAGATGGCGCTCGTGATCGTCTCCACCATCCCGATTATGCTGGTCTATCCGTTTCTGCAAAAATATTTGACACAGGGCATGCTTTTAGGTGCCGTTAAAGGCTAATCGACGAACAATAGGGGGCATTCCGAATGAAAAAAAAGGTTAAATCTGCGCTGATTATGACGCTGGTTCTTGCCACGGGCGCAGTTTCCGCTTGCAGCACGAAGAAAGATACCGATACGCCGCAGCCGCAGGGCAATGGTGCCGCTACGGCAACCCCTGCAGCAACCGACAGCGGAAAACGGGAAACCATTGAAATTTTCAGCAGCAACCCAAACGCGAACAGCGCACTCCCGCCTGAGAGCGAAGATTTCGTTAAGCAGGCGATCGAAAAGAAGTTTAACGTAACGCTGAAATTGACTTACAATATGGTAGAGGGCACAGACCGGTACAACAAGCTTAATGTTCGCCTCGCATCGAACGATTCGCCTGACATTATTGTCAGCGGGGGCACACCAGCGCTCGATTACAAAAAGAACGGGGTACTGGCGGATATAAACGAATTTGTCAGTCCGGAGAAAATGCCGAATTATTTCAAATGGACGACACCGGAAGTCGTATTTAAACGATATTCAATGGACAAATCGAAGCCGGAAATTCAGCGGATTCCGATTCCTGTCGTGAAAAGATCGCTTGTATCCTATTACATCCGTCAGGATTGGCTGGATAAACTCGGCTTGAAGGTTCCGACCAATCTGGATGAGTTCATGAAAGTAGCGCATGCGTTTACATTCAACGATCCGGATGGCAACGGCAAGAACGATACGTACGGATTTTCCGTATCGGCCGGCGGAAACGGGACGGGGGTCGATTGGCCGCAATTTGCGGCAAATGGGCTCGAAGGCGTGCTCTATACGAAGGACAACAAAGTTGTTCATTATCAGATGGATCCGCGGACGGAAGCCGTGCTGCGTGATATCAACAAGATGGTCAAAGACGGCTCTGTAGATCCGGACTGGTTCCTGCAAAAAGGGACTGCGCACATCGATAAAGCCGTGCAGGGGAAAGTTGGCATCATCCGTGATGCAAGCGGAAAGTTCGGATTGGAGAGCGTTCCGACTTCAGGAGCAAGCCGCAGCAAGGAAATTAATCCGAAAGCGGCCTGGACGGCATTTAACCCGAATGAAGGGATTCCGTTCTGGCAAGAAAATCTTCCTGGTCCCGGATTCCTGGTTACGAAAACAGCAGCCCAAAATCCGGCTAAGGTACAGAAGGCTTTCCAAATCATCGATTATTTGTCGAGCGAAGAAGGCTACTTGCTGTCGCATTACGGCAAAGAAGGCGTTCATTACACCCGCAAAGGAAATGTAATCACGATCATGCCCGAGAATGTAAAGAGGGATATCGAGGACAAAGGAAACTGGCTTGGAATCTATCAAGTGTTCAATCAGGATGAAGCGCGAACGATTGGTTTGGAAGTCATCGATCCAAGAGAAACGGATAAAGACAGAGAGATCATCAAGAAGCTCAGAAGCTACCCGATCTCGACGAGTATTGGAACGAATGTAGCACCGCCCCAAGGTGTGGATCTCCCGGCGCAGTCTAAGCTTGAGAATGAAACGATGGCCAAAATTGCCTTGGGCGAATTGCCGCCGGAACAATGGAAAACGACGCTCGATAAGATCATGAATGAATTGGGCGGCAAAGCTCTTCTCGATTCGTATACGGAACAAGCAAGAGCGGCCGGCGTCATTAAATAGCCTAGGGACACCTTACAGTTCCTTGAGCCGCCGCTGCTCTTGGAAAGTCTTTCATCGTATAAGGGGGAATCCGGTTGTACAGAAATTGGTTTTACCGGCTGCTGCTATCCTACTTGCCCGTGTTTATCATCATCGTTGCAGGGTTGCTGCTGATCTCCTTTATGGTCGTGAGCGATCTTTCCAAGAGAGCGGCTTCCAAAGCTAACGAAGCATTTATCAGGGATGTGCTACAGACCGTCGACAAGCCATTGCGGGAAATCGACCAAGCCCTGACGCGAGAAATTCTTGCAAACCGCGATATTCATCATTTTATTGTTGCGGGAAGGAATACAGGCTTTTCCTCTTACGATGTAGCACTAAAACTAAGGCAGATCAGAGAAGAATACCCGCTAATCGAATCCGTCTATGTCGTACGCGATCCGGAGCATATGGGCGATGTGGTGCTCGAAAACTCCGTTTTGAAAATGAACCTTTTCAGCGACCGGTCTTTCCTGGAAGGACTACTGCAGGACAACCGTCCCTATAACTGGTCGGGCTTAAGAGAGTTTGCCGAGATGTCCGATCATTCGGTCAAGGTCGTTTCTTTGGCAAGAAAGATCAATTTATCGCCGCCCGGTTTTATGGTTGTGAATGTAAATGTGGAGCGGCTGCAGTCGCTGATCGAGGAGATGTCCGGCTCGCCCCTTAATTATGTGAGCTTATTCGACGCTCAAGGCAAAAAAATAATGGCGGCCGGTCTGGACCCGAAGGATGATTCTTCACGGGATGACTTAACCCGCCTGACTTCGCGATACACTTCCTTTGAAATTCGCGGCGGGTTTAAGTATATCGGGCTGCTTGGCTCCATATCGGCCTTCACCTATGGGGCTATAATGATCGGGCTGATTTCCGTTGTTTTCGGAATTGTCTGGATCGTTTTCATCAGTCGCAGGAACTACAAGCCAATGGAAAGAATATTGGACCGGCTGCATGCCATCAAAAAGCCCCGGGAAGGCTATCAAACAAACCTTGACGAATTCAAAACGATCGAATCGGCCATTGTCACGATGACAGAGGAAACGAACAGATTTGAAAAGCAGGTGGAAGAAAGTTTGCTTTATACGCGGCATGCGATCTTCCTTGATCTTCTGGCCGGTAAGCAACCGATATTGACGGAACAATTGGGAGAGTTTCGCGAAGGTACCGTACCGGATTTTGGACGGAAAACAACGGCGGTAGCGGTAGCGGAGATCGACGGCTACACGGCATTTCGTTCGCGTTTTTCTGTCGAGGACCAAAATCTGTTCAAATTCGTTGTGGAGAAAAGTCTGGGCGAGCTTGCCGAGGATGTTGCGGTCTCCATCTGGATGGAGTGGATTGACGATCATCGCCTGGCAATGATTTTACAAGCCCCCGAGTCAGGGAGCAGCCGGTTTGCCCGACTGTGCGAGCTGGCTGGAAAGTGGATGAAAACTAGGCTGCCGTTTACGGCTACTTTCGGCATGGGCGCCGATGTAGAAAATATTAATCAGGCCTCTCTTTCTTATGAATCCGCACTTTATTGCCTCAAATTCAAAGCTTCCTTGGGCAAAGACCGGGTCATTGCATCACAGGATATGGATCGCAGCTCACAAGGGGAAATGTTCAATTTTAACCATGTGCTGGTTGTCCAGTCGTTTGTGCAATCGTTTAAGAGGGGGGAAGCGGAGTGGGCCGACAAATGCCGGACACTCTTTGACGAAATTGGCAACAGCGTGTTTACGAAGGATGATTTGAACAACTTGATCAACTACACCGTATTCTACATTCGTCGCGTCATGATGGACCTATCCGCAGAATGGTTAAAGAAATGGGAGCAGGAAGTCATGCCGAACGTACTCGATATGATGGATTCGGCCGAAACGCTTGAAGAGGTTGCGTCCGGTTTCATGCATCTGCTTAGCGATCTGTGGAATCAGATGGAATTGGACCGTACGCGGAAAAACAACTATAGCTTTTTGATAGAAGTCAGGCGGTTTATCGAACTTCATTATGGAAATCCGGATCTCTCACTCATTTATTTAAATGATAAATTCGGGATAAGCGGAAAGTATTTGAGCCAGTTGTTTAAAGAGGAGTTTGGAGAAAGCTTTATAGATTTTCTGGTTCGGATCAGAATGGAGAATGCCAGAAAGCTTTTGCATGAAAGTAATGATTCCATTCAGGAAATTGCCAACAAGGTAGGGTATACCACTTCCATTGCTTTTATCCGGACTTTCAAAAAAACGTTCGGATCAACTCCAGGGGATTATCGGAAACAAGCGTAGCCATGTGAAAGTGAAGGGAGCTTCGATCGTATGAGTAAGATTTGTTTGCCAACCAACTATTATCAGCAGTTCGATGCCGACTTCGATCGGGACGTGCCTGGCGAAGGCTTCGGCGGCTGGAAGAAAGCGAACTTAACCCTCAACCTCGAACGCACGGCCGTCGTCGTTATGCATGCATGGGACTGCGGGACACAGGAGCAGTTTCCGGGCTGGCACCGAGCGGTCGAATATTTGCTGCGTTCTTACGACATTTGCGAGAAGGTATTTCCGGAGCTGCTGACGGCAGTCCGCAGCAGTCCGCTCAAGCTCATCCACGTCGTGTCGAGCGGAGATTACAGCTCTCATTACCCGGGGTATCGGCTTGTCAAAGAGCTGGCTGGTGCCGCGCCTGGTATTGAGCGTGTAGAAGCGGACGAAGTACTCAAGGAACTGAGTGCTTTCCGTGCGGCCAACGTATTCCCAGGCTCTAATAATCAACCCGATATTACCAAAGGGAGAACGATGATGAAGTTTGCGCGGGAAGCCGAGCCGGTCGGCAACGAGCTGATCACGGAAACGTCCCATGAGCTCTTCCGCTTGTGCCAGCACTTCGGCATCAATCACCTCATTTACACCGGCTTTGCGATCAACGGCTGCCTTTGGACTTCCCCTGGGGGGATGTACGACATGATGCGGCACGGCATCATGTGTTCGGCCATTCGGCAGGCGGTAGCGGCCATAGAAAACAAAGAAACAGCCAGAGAGGAACGCGCCAAAGAAATCGCGCTATGGCAAGTAGCGCTGCTATATGGTTTTGTTTACGATTCCGACGACTTCATAACCGCCTTGCGTGATTCCGGAAGTGAACGATTGACCATACATGATTAATAAATTCAAGGGAGGAGAAGTCATGAACCGATTGTTCAAAATTTCAATTGTAAGCGTATTCATTTTTATTTTGCTCGTTCCCCAATCGATTTATGCTGCCAATGAAAATTTGGACCTTTTGCGGCGTTTCGATCAAAAATTTAATAATGGCCAAGTCGGTACGGTGTATTCCGAGGGAGAAAACCTTGCCTATACGGAAGGCTATCAACTCAATAACTATCTTCTTGCCTATAACAAGTCGGGGGATACTTATTGGCTGGACAAGTACACATCCCATTTAGATGCGGTTCAGGGAAAGGCGCAGGATCTGGACGGGGACGGGAAATTGGGCTGGTATTCCTCATTGACGAGTCTCAACCTGATGGGGAATGACAGCTATTTTACGCTAGGTCCAGACTACAATGCAAGCGAGCTCGTGACGAATGGCTCGATGGAAACGACAGGAACGGGCAATACCCCAGACAACTGGTTTTGCGGGGTGAAAAATAACGACGGAAGCGAAGCGGCGTGCGACGTTTCGACAAGCAGCAAAGTGACCCGCACGACCGAACCTGATTCATTCCATGCTGGAAGCGCTGCCTTGAAGCTGGAATCCTATAACGGCATCAATATGATGGCGACACAGACATTGCCGGCATTGGAGCTCAAAAAAAACTATTATCTTTCCTTCTACGGTAAAACCTCCGATATAAAAGATTCCGCCTTTGTTGAAGTGTACGATGCGACGGCGAACAAAACGATCGTAACGAGCCCGCCTGTTTTTGATTCTAAATGGAAGCGGTACAACGTAGCTTTCGGCATTACGGATATCACCCATCAGTATAAATTGCGCTATTACTTCAACGATCCGCTAAGTTCGTCCATAACCGCCTTTCTTGACGATGTGAGTGTGAAGCAACTACGATATGAAGCGCCGCTTTATGGAAGCGACAAATCGGTGAACGGAGGATTCGAAACGGCTGACGCTGCGGATGCGACGCTGCCCGACGGATGGGCCCGATGGAATACAGTAAACAATTCGACTGTTTATCGGTCGACCTATGCGCCGGATGTATACGACGGTACGTCGAGTCTGGTCATCACAGACCGGAATAATTCCTGGCAAGTGCTTGAACAGCAAATCAGTTACATTCCCGGAATGAGGTATACGGTTTCCTTCAATGCCAGAACGAATAACGTCAGCGGTACGAATGCTGTGGGTAGGGTGGAAGTGTACAATTTTACAGATTTGAAGTTTTTGAATCCAAACGGGGCTGCCGCCTTTACGTTTTCCTCTACAGATTGGAACAACTATTCGTTTGATTTCGTCGCTCCCGATATACCGGGCAGAACGGTCAAGCTGCGGCTAATGCAGCAATCGTATACGCTTCACGGCGGCAAAATTTATTACGATAACATTCGTATTCAGCCGTCGCCGGTTACGCGCGGGGAGCAAAACTTCCTTGTCAATTCCAGCTTTGAACAAGCCGATTCACCTGCCAACGGACTGCTGCCTTACGGTTGGTCAAGATGGAACGGTGCGACGGAGCTTTCCATCTATCGTTCGGGCACTTCAGGCGACTACAGCACGGGGGCTTATGGCGTTGTCGTAAAAAATGACGATCCCGGCAAATGGAAGGTGCTCGAACAACAAGTCGACTATATTCCCGGCAACGTGTATATCTTGTCGGCGCGAGCGAAAACGAATGTCGCGGCCAACGGAGCTAAAATCGAAATCTATGATTATACCGATTCCAAAGTGCTTAAATCCCAAACGACGACGAGCACGGCTTGGACGACGATTTCGACGGACCCGTTCGCGATGCCGGCAATTGCGGGCCATAACGTGAGGGTTAGACTGTACTACCAATCGTTAGCAGGCGGGCCTTCTCAAGCTTCATTTGACAATGTGGAGCTGAAATTAGGCGGCAGTTATTTGGACGCCATCGTCAATGGCACAGCGGAATTGGCCGCTGCCGGTGACGCGACGCTGCCATATTTGTGGACAAGGGGCAATACGACCACGTCAGGCAAAGCTTACCGATCAAATGCGAATACGCTGTCTACTTCAGGGTCGTACGGATTTGTAATCGGATCGGACGGCAATACGCAACATGAGCAGATGTTGCAGCAACGAATATACCTTGTACCGGGCGCCAAATATATGTTGACGTTCCAGGGGCGGATGAATTCTACCAAGGCTAACGGTGTCGTCGAGATCTATGACGAAACGACATCGGCCGTAGTCGGCCAATCGACGATTTCGGGCAATGTTTGGAAAAACTATCGCTTAAGCTTTACAGCGCCTTCGGCCGCAGGCGACAAAATATATGTGCGCCTAAAGCTGCCAAGTTATAACGACAGTAGCTGGGAAGCGTATGTTGACGATCTGGCGATTACGCCTCATTTTACAAGAAATATGGGCGGGTGGCAGCTCCAGTCGCTTACACCGGATATGGCTTACGCGGACCTTAACCCGGACATTACGTTCGATGCCTCTCCGTATTTGGTCATAAACAGCAACGGGACGACGCAAGGATACGTGGAATATCGGGTGGAAGGGTATGATCCCGGTGCTCCATATCTATTGAAGTTTTTGGGGAAAACGAACAAGGCGGATGCTTTCGGGAAAGTCATCGTATACAACGAGACTGCGCAGCAGGAAATAGCAAGCGCCGAATTCAATAATACGAGTTGGTCGGGATTCGATCCGGATAATCCGTTGACACTTTATCATAATCTTTCGTTCGGCACTCCAGCCAACGGGACAGACGTGATTACTGTAAAGCTCGGGTTAAAAAGCTATTCGGACGCGACTTGGAAAGCATATTTTGACAGCGTTCAGTTTGCCAGAAATGCTGAATATCAAATCCATGACACCATGTTGGGTAATGCGGCGATGGGCTTTGTAAAAACGGTAAACAAGGATCCAAGACTTGCAGCTTATGCGGCAAAAGCGAATACTTACCGGGCTTACGTCGTGGCAAACGTCTACGAGAAATGGCAGCCTTACTATGTGGAGCTATCGCCGACGGAAGCTGCGTATAAGTCACCGGCCAATGCGGGCACCGCGCTCTTGCAAGATATGAGCCTGCCGAAAAACCAGTATGAGAATATGGCTGTCGTCATCCTAAGCCTCGCGGATACGGAGAGCGATCCCGTCAAAAAGCAAGCCTATCTCGATCAGGCCGTCAAGATCATGACCACGGTGAAAAATCATCTCGGAATTAGGGACGGCAATCCTGGCGATCAAAAATATTTGTATTGGAAATATTGGGACAGCCTGACGGCGGACGATGCGAAGCGCCCCTATGCCACAGCGGTCCCGTATGCCGAGGATACAAGCCATGCTAACGTTACCGTCGATGCCATCCTGCAATTTTACAATCGAGGTCTCGTTTTTGACGACAGCTACCCGCGCAAGCTGGTCAATAACTTCAAAGATAAAATATGGAACGGATCGCATAGCGTCCCGCTGCTCAGTTATTCGATGTGGGGCGAAAATATAACGAATCCGTCCACAAATTGGTCGCAGTATACGCCGGTGCTGTTCGGTTGGGGAAATTTGGTCCAGTTCGACAGCAGTTACGATATTTACCGGGTCGGGGAAGAAATTTGGAAAACGAATCCGTACGTTCGTTATTACACGTTAGGTCCGCTTGTCGCCTGGGGGAAACAAAATTTGATGAACAACGGGATGGAAACCGTTAATCCGGACGACACGAGCCTGCCGGTTGGCTGGGAGACCGAGCCTGGAACGGTAGCCGGCAGTGTCTACAGAGATTTGTCCCAAGCGTATGCCGGCGATGCAGGACTAACCCTGAAAACCGACGGGGCCACGCCTATTTATGCCCAACAGCAGTTTACCTATGTGCCTAATTCCGACTATGTCTTGTCCTTCTACGGAAAGGCGGAAGATTCGGGAGCCGGAAAGGTGAACGGCTACGTGGATATTTTCGACAAAACGGCCAATACCGTCGTTGCAAGTACCTATTTTACGGATACGGCCTGGACAGCGTATACCTTGAACTTTTCTACCCCATCTGTCGCGGGGCATGAAGTTTATGTCCGCTTATCGGGAACCGACTGGACGATTCCGGATAAACGGATTTTCTTTGACGAGGTAAGAATCGTTCCGGATTTATCCGATTCGGAAACGGCGAACAGCGGATTCGAAACGCCCGATTATGCTGATCCGACGCTTCCGTTGTACTGGAATCGCAGCGGGAATGCCAGCGCCTTCACGGTATCGCTCGATTCGAGCGAGCAGGTGAAAGGCGCCCAATCCGTCAAACTAGCAACGAATCCGGTCAGCGGGGAGCAATCCTTGAGCTATGATCTGAACGGGTTGCAGGCGGGCGAAACGTATCGTCTTACGTTCTACGCCAAGACCAACGGTTCAGCCGCGCAAGGGAAAGTGTCGGTCACGAACAGCGGCACCGCATTGTTTGCGCCGATTACGATCAACAGTACGGCTTGGGCCCAATACCAGACTACTTTTGTTGCACCGAGTCAAAACTTTTATGAAAACAATCTAAAGCTTATATTGACTCATGCCAATCCGGTAGTGGCGGGCGGAACCGTTTGGTTCGATCAGGTAGCAGTGACCGTTCAATAGATTGCATACAAAAACGCCGTCGCGATGACGGCGTTTTTTGTATAAATCACCGCGGTCGGACCGGGGGCGTCAGTTCATATAATACGACATATCCAGCGGATTGTTTGATCAGGCCGGATTATTTGAGCTTGCGGAAACAAATAGTTTTTTTTATTGGACCGACACGACAACTGTCGGCTGACAAGAAAATTATAACATTAAGAGTCGCGTATATCGCGGCTCTTTTCATTTATGTTGTCATGTTCTTGTCTTGGGTCAATGACAAGAACTCGACAACTTGCCCCGCAGGTGACAAGAACATGACAACATACTCCACAGATTGATTTTGTTTCTGAATTCTTACGTGGTGGCCGTCAGGCCAAAAAGCGGCATTTACAATTATGCCGTCTCTCTATGTCAATCATGTTTACTACATCATGGGACTTAGAAAAAACTTGCGGGGGATCGAGCGGTGGAGAAGGCGCATTAATAGCCGTTGGCGGGGCAGCGGTTGGCAGGAAAAGATCCTATAAAGGAATGGCGACGGAGTTGCATGTGAGAAATGAAAGAATTATAGGGACCGTTCTCTGCCTGTGATCTGAGAGGATCTAGGAGGAGCTCGTTTCTTAAACAAATTTTGTTAGATTGGAGAGCTCTAGTTAAATGACATACGGTCTGCATGACAATATCGATCCGTCAAAATTTCATGACTTACTATCTATTTTAAGAGCCGATAATGAAGGAAATGAAGTAAAGTTCTATGCTGATGTATATTTCAATGTTAGTAGGAATATAGTTTTTGATGGTGGTTTAAATACGTTTGTATCGATTGTACAGTCCGGGGGGGAGTTAATTTTTACTAACTTGCAACTACGTGATTAGAGAAATTTTGAGAAAATAATTAAAAATTTAAAAGAAACATCGTGGCGCCTCGGTGGGTTGTGGTCTACGATAACATTACAGAGATTTATAGCTTATTCTGAAATGGAATTATTATTTGAAAGATTAGGTTTTTACCTTGGAAGAGAGGAACATTATAAATTACAAGGTGAAGGATACTATGGATGCTTCGGCGGATTTGTAGTCGTTTTCGGATAGCCGCATTGGGGATTTGTGCATTTATAAGCTATATTCCAAGCTTGAATGACCCCGTTTAGGGTCGAGATATTCTTCTTCCAGGCGGTATGGCTTCGCTTTAAAGTAGTCCCGCAATGAGGGCAGTTTTGCATTTCAGTGCGAAAGTATATTTTCTTTTCAGGTACGATTCGATTTTTAGGTAAGGACATAAAAAATACCTCCGTCAAAGTCCTGTAGATTACTTCGACAGAGGCATTGGAAATCCTTGTTAGTTAATTGGTCAGTCGTAGTTTTTTTTCGGTTTCCCCTGCCGCAGTCCTTACTCGATGCGCGCGCCAACGGTTCGGGCGTATTCGGACGGCGTCGTTCCCGTGGCTTTCTTGAAATGACGGGAGAAATAGTGGATGCTGCTGTACCCGAGCGTATCGGCGATTTCCGTAAAATTGCGCGTCCCTTCGCGAATCATCGTTTTGGCTTTGTCGATTTTCAAACGCTGAAAATATTCGATGATCCCGAGTCCGGTGGCGGCCTTGAAGCCGGTTTTCAGCTGCGTTTTGCCGGTTTGAAAGACGGCGCAAAGCCCGTCCAGCGTCAAGCTGCCGCCTATATGCTCGTTCATGTAGGCGATGACATGCCGGGTCAAGTCATGGCGGTTCGTTTCCTGCGCAAGCGAGGAAAGCTTATGACGGACCCGCTCGATGGACTGCCCGCGGCGGAACATTTCGATAAGCAGTATTTCCAAATAGTTTTTGATCAACTGCTCGCTTCCGAAAGGCGCTCCTTCTTTCCGTCCGAGTATTTGTGAGCGTTTCCACGCGTCGATCGGCGGATCGAAGGCGTCGTACGCCTCTTTGACGAGTCTGGTCAAAATGGCGCGTTCGCCGTCCTCCAGGAGGAATTGCTTGCCTGCGAAAAAGGACATAGCCGGCGCCTTGCACTCGAACGAAATAATAATGACATTGGGCGCATGCCGCGAGCTCGCGCGGCAGCTATGAAATTCGTTCGGGCTGTAGAATACCATGTCGCCCTGCTTCATCGCGAACGAATGGCTGTCGGTGACGATTTCGATCTCGCCTTTATCGACGTACAGAAACTCCCAGAAGTCGTGTTTTTCGCCTTCGAAGTAGTAGTTTTTGCGCAGCTCGTAAAAAAAGAAGGTGAACAGCTCGTCAATGACGAGCTCCCGCTGCAGCTGAAATCGGTCGTAAGTCATGCGGCCTCTGCCACCGTCCGTTCGTGCAAAAAGTTCGACTTTTCGGATAAAGCCATAGCCGGTTATCCCCTCTATTATAGAGGCAAGGAAGCAATGAAGAAAAGAGAAGGAGAGCTGAACGGGATGACGAAAATCAGAATGGGCATCATCGGCTGCGGGGGCATGGCGGGCACGCATTTTCGCGGATATGAGGAATTGGCGGATCGGATGGAGGTTACGGCGGTTTGCGACATTATTCCGGAGCGGGCGGAGGCGGCGGCAAAGCTGCTCGGCTGCGGGCTTGCCGTGACCGATTACCGCGACATGCTTGACGTCGTCGATGCGGTGCTCGTCGTATTGCCTCACGATCTGCATTACGAGGTCGGGATGACTTGCCTGAAAGCCGGCAAGCATGTACTGATGGAGAAGCCGCTTGCCAATACGGAAGAACAGGTCATCGACCTGATCGAGGCTTCGGAGCGGGAAGGCAAAGTGCTGATGACGGCTTATCCAGTACGGTTTTGGCCGCTCATCGTCAAGCTCAAGGAGCTGATCGATTCCAAAGCTTACGGCGACGTTTTTCAGCTCTCCATTTGGACGGAGCAGTTTACGAAATACGAGGACGGCCACTGGGCGCATAGCGCAGAAAGGCTCGGTGGCGGGCAGTTTTTCAGTCACGGCTGCCATTATGTCGACCTGATGCTCTGGATGCTCGGCAAGCCGGTGCGCGGCACGCATATCGGCACGAACACGGGCACGCCGTGGATGGAGCAGGAAGGCACAAGCAACGTGACGATCGAATTCGAGAACGGCGTGCTCGGCTACCATTTCGGGACGTGGGGAGCGCGCGGCTCGCGGCTCGGCTACAGCATTCACGCGCATTGTACGGAAGGGATGCTGGAAGCGGATTTCCGCAGCTGGAAGCTGTACGCGCATACCGGAATGAGCCGGGAGAAGGCGAATTTGGATACCGAATCGCGCACGAAGCTGCTTTTCGAAGCGCCGCAGAACGGCAAAAACACCCATCATGAAATCGGGCATTTCCTCGATTGCATCCGTTCCGGCGCGAAGCCGATGACCGACGGGCCGTCCAGCCTGCAAGGCTTGCGCATTATATGGAGGCTGTACGAAGCGGAGCGGAACGGAACGATTGCCGATCTTCGCGGACTCGGGCTGGAGGACGATTGGAAGAGCGTTCCGGCGGTAACTGTCGGATAAATCGTCATAAAAACCGGGAATCCGCTGCTGAAATATTGTCCGATAGCCGACAAGCCCGCGACGTTTTCGATTTAGCGTGAGAACTTATACTTGATTGCAGAACGATTCCGGGTTGACAAAGAACAATCACCGCGAATAAGATCAAACTACCAATAGATGTATAGGATGCTAAATAGTAGTAGGAGGGAGTTTCGTGCATACGCCCCAATCTATTATCGAATTTTTCGCTTATCGAATGGCGGACCGCATCGTGCGATTTTTGCACTCGCATCCTGAGTACGAGTTGATCTACATTCACAGCGGCTGGTGCAACTATTTTGTCGGAGTTCACAGCTTTACGTTGACGGAAGGCGATCTAATCATCATGAACGGGTTAAGCCTGCATGGGCCGATGATGAAGGATAGCTGTCTCCGAACCGACATACGCTTTAGCGAAGCGGATGTGAAGCCTCTTACAACACTTCCGGATTCCGTCGATGTATTGAAACCGTTCAGGGATTTCCAATATTATCGATGGCATCTTGAACAGAGCCAACGACAGGAGATCGAACAGCTTCTGTTGAATATTAGACGCTTCTATTACGTTGGTTCTCCCGATTTAACCTCCTATAACCGTTTGCGAGCCGTATTCCTGGAGCTCTTGTTGTTTGTTTACGATTGCAGTCTGACACCGATGGAGGAGAAGGGAAGCGTTCCTGTTCATAAAGAAATACACGTCAGGAAGACGGTTACGTATATTGAAGAGCATTATATGAATGACTTGACGCTGGATGAGCTGGCGGAAGGGGTGCATCTGAGCAAATTTTATTTGACCAGAATTTTTAAGGAACTGACGGGCTTGACCGTTTTCGAGTATATCAATAAGCAGAGGATCAAGGAAGCCAAGCTGCTGTTCATGTCGGACAGAAATCCAACGGTTACGGAAGTTTGCTACAAAGTCGGGTTTAACCATCCTCCCAATTTTTCAACGGCGTTCAAACGGCTGGTTGGCGTAACACCGGAACAGTTTCGCAAATACTAGGAAAGCCAAAACTCGGATAGCGGATGTCGTGAGCCCCACTAAGGTGGAGAGCACGGCAGCCGCTTTTCGCATGTTCCGGAGTATCTCACATTCCTATTCGTTCGAGCAAGCCAATCTGGAATAACAAATGACAGGCAAACACGGCAATATACAAGAAGCAACCATTCCGGTTTGATGTTACTTTGATGTTGTAAGCGCATTCCATTATTCTGTAAGGGCAAATACGAGGGGGATTTCGATGAAAGCAGGAAGAAGAGCACTTGTGAACGAAATGGCGTCGTTCGGAGCGACAGATCCGACAGGAGGGACATCGTTTTTGAAGGAGAGAAGCCAATCAAGAGTCGGCGGGTTGCTCTGCGGAAAATGGGGCATTATGTTTCCCGCGATCAGCGCGCTGCGAGAGGCGGAGGAAGCAGCTAATCAAGCTTACCAGCAATTTTTGTCTCAAAAATCCAAATAAGGAGGAGAGGTTACATGGAAAACCAAACGCGTATCAGCAGAAGAAAGCTTCTGGCCGCAATTGGAATCGCTGGCACGGCCGTTGCAGTTAAAGGGATGCTAACTGCCGCCCCTGCTTTAGGTATGGAAGAAACGGTCACGAATCGCGTGTACAAAGAAGAGGACAAACTGAAATCCCGGCCGTTTGCCGAGCCGGATTGGTACAATGTTAAGACACAAGGGTTGAAGGGAGACGGGGCGGCCGACGATGCGCCGGCGCTGCGAGGGGTTTTGCAGCTTGTTTCCCTAGAAGAGGCGACTCTTTACGTACCGAAAGGCATGTATCGGATCGCAAGCGATCTTGCTGTACCGGCGAATGTTCACTTCGTAATGGACAGAGGAGCGAAGTGGGTTCCGGATGCCGGAATTACGCTCACCTTTCATGGTTCGATCACGGCAGGCTCTTATCACATTTTCGCGGGGCAAGGCACCGTTTTGCAAAAATATCGATAAGGCAAACATTAGAAAGGGATGAGAATAAGATGATCTTTGATGTGATGCAATATGGAGCAGTTGGCGACGGAGTAACGGACGACACGGCTACTATTCAGAATGCGATCAATTCGGCTATCGCCGCCGGGGGCGGTATCGTCTATTTCCCGCCGGGAATGACTTATATGGTCTCGATGTTGAATATCCAGCACGGCTTAATCATCGACGGATATGGGGCAACCGTCAAACGGCTTCTCAATCAAACCAAATGGACACGGACGTTTACGACTTACCACGGCACATATCAAGGTTACAAAGGTCCGGAGGATTCGGCTCCTCTAATCATCAGGGGACTCACGCTCGACGGGAACCGGGCAAATCAGGGAAGCTACACCAATTACGAATTGGAGCAAGCGCATCTGGTGTTTCTGAGCGGACATCCTGCGGAAAAGGGGAAGCTTCGCGTCATTATCGAAGATTGTCTCTTCAAAGAATGCGTGGCGGATGCGGTCAGCGTCTGGAAAAATACGTCGGTGAAAATATCCAACTGTACGTCGGAAAACTGCTTTCGCGGCTCTGTGGTCGTTACAGGCGGGTATTCGGATGTCCAGGTGACAAATTTGAAAGCATATGGCGATGTGCACCCAACCGGTATCGACATCGAGGTTGACAGCGCCGGCTACGGATCATCAATGCGGACCGAGATCACGATGGACAACATTTATTTGGAAGGCGATTTCGATGTCGCGATTAAGGAAGGCTCGATGTTTCTTGGCTCGAAAATCATATGCAAGAGCCCGCCGTTTAATTTGTACGCAGTCGATTCCATGGTGAAAATATCCGATTCCGTCTTTCATGTCGGCGTCAGAACCGGTACGGCCAACCGGTTGTTTGCTCCGCATGATGTGACGTTTGAAAATTGCACGTTCTATGCGGACGATGTCTCTTCGGACCCTAGCGGGACGTGGGTGGCAGGAGACCATGAAATCGCCTGCATGCATGTTTATCCATACGGCCGTACGAACCAAACGTTAAAATTGCTCAACTGCGACTTTAAAGCGGCCGCCAGCGTGGAAGCAACCGACACGTTATACGCTGTTTACTTGGAAGCCGATCTGCTTCAATCTAACAACCGGATTATTTTGGACGGCTGCTCGGTGTCAGATGCATTCGATTATGGAGTGCATATGAAGCAGGGCGGCAATATTACCGTCAAGAACTCAAGGCTGGCAGCCAATACGAGCTTTAATCTCGGTCTTTCCAGTTATGGCTACGACTTCAATGTTGTGCTGGACGGGGTTGAGGCGGTAAATCCTGTGACTTTACTCCAAATAGCGAGCAGCCTGCCCACCAGCAAATTGACCACGTCAAATGTAATGATAGATGAATCGTTCAATCTGCTGAAGACGACCTACGGACTGAAAAACAATGTTTATGTCGGAGGACGAACGATACTGGGGAACAGTACGCCGATAGGACGATCGGTTCCAGGGCTCTTGAACGACGTGTTTCGTCTGAAAAGTCCGGTTCCCGGACAGCCGTTTGAATGGATTTGTACGGACTCTCATCATTTGGCTGCTACGTGGAAGGTGAAAACAACGATCGGAGCATAATGCTGATTAGTACAGGGGAGGAAATGTAATGAAAAAGGTACGTGTTAAAGGATTGTCACTATTTCTGTGCTTAGCGATATTTGTGGCTTGTTTACCGCAAATGGCATTCGCTGCAACAGCGATTGAAGAAGAAAGTGCAATATTTCTGGAGAATGAATATCTAAAACTTAAGATTGTTTCCCACGGCAAAGAGGGTGGAGTAAACAAGGGCGGAGTTATTTCAAGTCTTATCTATAAGCCTACAGGGCTCGACTTAACCGGTATGGTAAATGCGGACCGAGGAGGGTTGTTAAGGGAACGGATACCGCCGATTTCAGATTTATGGGCTGAGTTGACGTACGAAGCGGAAATCGTTGTAAATACTGAGGATAGGGTTACCGCTTTGGTTAAATCGATACCCTCCGATAAAAGTAAAGGGGTAGAGACAAAGAAATACATCACGCTGCGCAAAGGGAGCACTTCCATAGAGACGAAGTGGGAAATTACGAATAATGGGAGTAAAAATTTCTCCATCACGCCTTGGCTTTGGAATAACGTGATCCCAGGTAAAACAGACGCAGCAAATTATTATTTTCCAACTAATAAGGAAGGCTTATATAAAAATGCTCCGAGTTTATCTAAGCCGCCCACTCGTAATTGGCTTGGAGCAATAGATGAAAAAAATGGCATAAGTATCTCTTTTATTGCGGATTACAATAAACTTGCCATGAATTACACGTGGTTGGGTCGTTCTGCCGGCTATACGACGCAAGAATGGCTGTATACGACAATTGACTTGGCACCCGGTGAAAGTTGGGATACCACCTTTTATACAAATATAGTGCCTTTGCAAAAAGAAAATGACCTTGCCTATGCATCACCGGAAGTTACCGTTGGCATAAAGAAATGGAAGGAATTAGAGGCGGGAAAAGAAAACACCCTTGAAATTGTATTAAGTTCAGTTGAGGCTATGGGCAATGCGGAAATGGAGATCGAAATAACAGGTCCTGACGGTTATACATTTACAACTCCTGATAAATTTAACGTGAACCTCAGTAATGAAACCCCGGCTAAGATTAATTGGACTTGGACGCCTCCTCAAGAAGGGGTTTATCTACTAAAAGCCGGTCTATATAAAGGCGGAATAAAACAACAGTTAGGTCAATCACTACAAAATCCATCCCCCGATATTGAAATTCCATTGGTCGCAGGTACATACGCTGAGGATACGATTTTATTCCCTGCATGGCCTCGAAATAGTAGTGGAGGCGGGGAGTTCGAACAAAGGAAAATTTCCGGTGCTATCTTATCGAAAGAAACAGATATGGTTGTTTGGAGCGTACCCAGTTTAGAGAAAATATTTATGGACGATATCGTGGATTTGGAAAATAGCCCGGTCAAAGAACAGTTAACTGTTGATTTGGCCAAGAGAGAACGAGAAGCCGTTCAGGTAGTGCTTTCTCCTGAGAAAGGTAAAGATTTTAACGGTAGCTATGTTACTTTTGGTGAATTTAAGAATGAAAAGGGGGATCTTTTACCTGAAGGAAGTCTAACATATAATCCTGTAGGTTATGTTCGCACAGAATTAGGTTCCCGTTTTGACCCGAAAATACGTACAGGTTATTGGCCTGATCCCTTATTGGAGACCAACAATTTTGATGTAAAAGGCGGACAGAATACGCCAATTTGGATTACGGTTTATGCTGCCCCCGACGTTGAAGAAGGTATTTACGAAGGCAATTTGACAATAAAGACTGACGCAGAGACAATCATTACCTTGCCCATGAGCATCAATGTGTGGTCTTTTTCGCTGCCTGAAACGCCTAAGCTTAAAACAGCTTTGGATATTAGAAATATACCTGTTGAGCAGATTGATTTATATATAGACAATTTCCTCGAACATAGGATTACTCCCAGAATAGCATTGCGTTACCCTTCAGTTGCAAGCTTAAAACAGGATACTGATTTTGTTCAGTTCGATGCTAAAATGGAGAGCTTATTAAAAAAAGGCTTGAATACTCTTAGTGTTGGTAGAGATCTATACACCGATCCGGAATTAGCCAAAAAGTTTGTTGAACACCTAAAGGCAAAGGGCTGGCTGGATATGGCTTATGTTTATTTGACGGATGAACCTACGGAAGAGACATTTCCCGCAGTGAAAGAGCTGGCAGCAAAATGGAAAGCTGTTGTGCCGGAATTGAAAATCATGATTACCACTTATCCAAAGGAAAAGTTGGTAGGTTCGGTAGACTTATGGACTGTACCTGGCATGAATGATGACCCTGAAGAGGCCAAAAAGGCTTTGGAACGAGGCGAAGAGCTGTGGTGGTATCATACAGACCCTCTGCATCCGCAGGCTAATTTTTTAATCGATATGCCTGCAGTAGATGCGAGAGTGGCATTTTGGCAAAGTTGGCAAGGATTTTTAAATAAAGGCTATACAGGGTTTCTTTATGCGTGGTCTACATGGGCTGGCAAGGAAGATCCCTGGAAAGTAACCGGTCCCTTCTTTTATAGAAATGGGCTCGAATCCCAGATTTACCCCAGTCCTAACGGTCCGGTAAATTCGATTCGCTGGGAAGTGATGAGGGATGGTATAGAAGACTATGATTATTGTTTTCTACTTTGGGAATTGCTGCAGAGGGTAGAGAAAGAAATGCCGGGAAAAGTAAAGAAAAAGGAAGTTGTAAAGGCAAAAAACCTTCTGGAGTTCCCAGTTCCGTTAACCGATTATGTAGGGAAACAAAACATTGTTGAGGAAACGGGGAAGTGGCGAAAAGAGGTTGCGGAGTCTATCATTTCTATAACCGCTTTGTTGGAGACGGACACCTACACGGCTATCTTCAACAGTAACGGAGGCAGTGAGGTGGATGATATCGATGTTCCTTCGAGCGGCAGCACAATCACAGCTCCGGCAGCACCAACAAAAGAAGGGTATATCTTTGAAGGTTGGTATAAGGAAGTCGGGCTAGAAAATAAATGGAATTTTGAAACGGACATGGTGACTTCTGATATAACGTTGCATGCAAAGTGGATGGAAGGAGAGGCTCCCGGCGGCTCCACCATCAGTGCAATGTATGATGGAAGCAATATCGCCAGCGGTACCGTGGTTCTCGCCGGCAAAGAGCTGGTCATCACCGTTGTGGGTAAAGGCTCCGACTCCTATACCTACGCATGGAGCGGTGCAGGTACAAGCGGACAAACTACGGATTCAATCACAATCAATCCCCTTGACCGCAAGGTTGATGCAACCGTTATTGTATCTGGTTTGAAACTTGAACCAACGCCAACACCAACGCCAACACCAACGCCAACACCAACGCCAACACCAACGCCAACACCAACGCCAACACCAACGCCAACACCAACGCCAACACCAACGCCAACACCAACGCCAACACCAACACCAACGCCAACGCCAACGCCAACGCCAACGCCAACACCAACGCCAACACCAACACCAACGCCAACACCAACACCAACACCAACACCAACGCCAACCCCAACCCCAACCCCGGTGTCTGAAACGAAGGTTGAGGAAGGTCAGGTGACTACAAAGATACCCGTAAAAGTCACAACAAACACAAACGGAAGGGCTGTTGCAGCTATAACCGAAACCCAGCTGGCTGATGCCATCGCAAAGGCAATAGCAGAAGCGGCAAAGCAGGGTGATCATACAGCAACAGCCATCAGAATTGAAGTAAGTGCGACTGCAGACAGCAAGGCAGTAGGTATTCGTTTACCGGCGGAAGCTTTGAAAACATTCGTAGAAAGTAAAGCAGATACATTAATCGTCTCCACATCCTTCGGAATCATGACCTTTGACAAAAAAGCCGTAAAAGGCATTTTCGCACAGGCAGCAGGTATTATTACCATCACAGCGGCAAAGGTCGAAGCATCCGAATTGACGGATGAAATCAGGGATAAGGTCGGGGACAGACCTGTTGTGAGCTTTGAGGTTACCGACGAGGAAAAGGAAATATCACAGCTTGGCGGTAAAGCGGAAATCACGATTCCGTATGTACGCAAAGCGGGTGAAAATCCAAACGCAATTGTAGCATACCATATCAATGCGGCAGGAAAACCAGAGGTTGTAACCGATTGCAAATATGATTCGACAGCCGGAACACTGACATTCAAGACAGAGGATACCTCAATGTTTGCAGTAGGATACAACAAGCTTGACTTTACGGATGTAACTCAGAATGCGTACTACTACGATGCCGTTACGTTTGCTGCTGCAAGAGGAATTACCCTCGGAACAGGCAACGGAAGCTTTGGTTCGAACGACAACGTAACCAGAGCACAAGCATTAGTCATGATCATGAGGGCATTTGGCATCAATCCTGACACAAACGACGATAACAATTTCAGTGATGCAGGGAATACCTATTACACTGGATACCTTGCGGCGGCAAAGAGGCAGGGAATAGCTGCAGGGGTTGGCGATAACAGGTTTGCACCCGACAAAGAGGTGACAAGACAGGAATTGTTCGTATTGGTATACAATGCGCTCAAGAACATGAATGAATTGCCAACCGCTGCCACAGCCAAAGGCTTGGCGGACTTCAAGGATGCAGGAAATGTTGCCGATTATGCCAATGAAGCCGTTGAATTATTTGTAAAGACCGGAATCATCCAGGGGAGCAACGACAACATCCTGCCGGACGATTCGGCAAGCAGGGCACAGTTTGTGCAGATTCTTTATACCATCATGACTAATTGATGCTAAAGATTTAACTTCCGATAGATCTTTCGGTAAAAGTAGGGCGGGGAGCTGCTCCGCCCACAATGGAGGTAATGAGTATATGAAACGAAAACTAACATGGCGAACATGGGCACTGGCGCTATCCATATTTTTGATGTTGGGCATGCTGCCGATTTCAGCGGCGGCAAATACGGTTGAACCGCTGGCGGGCGAGCCTCTGGCGACGGCCTCTGGCTCTGCAACGAAGAACGATTGGTCCTGGATGACTGTGAACGGTACCAAAAACAACACCACTGTGATCTATTTTGCGGGCAGCGAGTGGTATGTGGTTGGATATAACGGCAGCGGTGTTGCGACTGCTCCCGATGCAATCACGCTTTTTTCCGTCAATGGATTTGGAGCAAACGCTAAATATAATAATTCGACCGTCGGTGTGCAGAACCAATACATGACCAGCAATTTGAGGACGGAGTTGACAACAGGGACTCGATTCACCGCAATTGATGAACGGGAGAGGTCGGTGATGGTTAGTCGTTTGCTGGATGGGGTGGCAGGCACACAGCCCACTGATCCATTATGGGCGTTGAGCACGGATGAAGCCAACTCTTTGAACACGGATTTACGAATAGATAGCACCGGCTGGGGGCTCCGGTCGGCAGGCGCCAACAATTACAGTGCGATGGTTGTCAACAAAGTGAATCAAATGATCTCGACCTATGTTACTACTGCTTTTGCGGTTCGCCCTGCTTTCCATTTGAATCTGGCGTCCGTCCTCTTCACATCTGCCGCTGAAGGCGGTAAACCAGCAGCCGCAGGGCAGGAGCTGTCGGTTGCGGCAGCATCGGTGGGTAAGGCTAATTTGACGGTGGTGGATCGTAATACGGACAATCTGAGCCTTACCGTGACACAGGAGGTCTACAATGGAATCGAGAGGAATACCTATGCCCCCGGCAGTACAGTGGAAATTGCTTACAGCGATGCAAAAACCGGCGCAAACAAATATGTTTCTTGTGTGATTATGGACAGCAACGGCAGGGTTACGCATTACGGTAAGTTGTCCGACCAGGCAAGCGGCACAGCCACGTTTACCGTACCCGCCCTTGCGGACGGCAGTTACACCATCAAGTTGTTCAATGAGGAGTATAACGGCGATAAGAAAACGGACTACGCCAGTGAACCTGTCGAAATGATCATGACTGTAGCAAAACCTGTAGAAACAAGCTTCAACGTAACCCTGCCTGCCGGTACGGGATATACGGCCGCTGTACAGAGCGGCAGCAGCAGTCCGGTGGACCGGGACGGCAGCTACAGCTTCAAGGTGGAGCTGGCTCCGGAATACAACCTTTCCGTTATTACTGTAAAAGCAAACAACAAGACCCTTACACCTGATGGCAACGGCGTGTATACCATCAGCAATATTACGGAGCACCAGATCATCACAGTGACAGGCGTTAAGCATAACTCCACCATCACTGCCACTGCCAAACTGAATATCCAAAAGGATGATGCAGGTTGGAGCGGTCATGGGAAGAGCTTCACGCTGAAGCTGAGTACAGACGAAACGATAACAGCAAGAATGACCGGCACAGACGGAACGGTAAAGGCATCTGTCCATAACGGTACATGGAAGATATATGAAGGTTCAGCCTACACCGGCATGACAATCACAGTTGACAACACAGGCGGGACAGCGACGCTGAACTACTATACCGTCAAGTTCTCTGTTATTGATGCGGACACATCAAAGTAAGGAAAAAACTGAGACTCGTTCCGAACATGGGGCGGGTCTTTAACGCCGTTAACGATCGCGAATCCTAGTAGACTGCCCCAAGTTCTTGGCGACATCATCTGTTGACAAACAAATGGGGTTACACTAAAGTCGGTAACGAAGGCGAATTCGCAAGACATGGGGTGGAAACGCAATGTTGAAGGTGCTTATTGTCGATGACGATAAATTGGTGCGCAAGGGCTTGATGCTGACGATGCCCTGGGCTGAGTTCGGGATGGAAGTGGTTGGGGAGGCGAATAACGGCGTCAAGGCGCTCGAGTTTCTAAGCAGCTATGAAGTCGACTTGCTTGTGACCGATTTGGAAATGCCGGCGATGAGCGGCATGGAGCTGATGAAGCAAGTAAAGGGTATGTATCCGCATATATGGATGGTCGTTCTAACGTTCCATCAAGATTTCGAGAGCATCCAGCAGGCGCTGCGAATGGGCGCCATTGACTATATTGCGAAGGTGCAGCTTGAGCAGGAGCGGATGGAGGAGGTGCTCGGTCGCATTGTGTGCCGGATTCGCGATGAACGAATGCAGGGCGAACGGCAAAGTTTGTTCTACGACTACGAGCCGGGACGAAGTGAGTACGAGATTGCAACCGATAAGCCGAGCAACGACGGATCGCTAATGCCCGTCGACGCCGATATGCAGCAGCTGCGGGAAAGCTGGTCGGCGCTGTTCTGGGTAACAGATGATGCGGTTTACGAGCAGCTTCTGGAGGAGACGAAGCGGCTTCGTCCTTCCGTGTCGTGGCTGGAAAGTATCTTTTATTCGGCGGCGGCGGAATGGAAGCGCATTCTGCCGGATTCAGCGATTCCGTCGATCGGCTCGCAACGGCCTTTCGCCTACTGGGCGAATGCGGTGGAATGGCTGCGTGTAGTCAGGCTCGAGCTGCGCGGCAAGCTGCGCAAAACGTATTCGGACGAGGTTCTGCAAAGTGTCGTGAAAGCGGTGTCATATATTCGCGAGCATTTCAATCAGGAGCTGCGGCTGGCCGATGCGTCGCGGGAAGCGAATATGAGCAGAAGCTATTTCAGCCAGTGCTTCAAGGATATCGTCGGACAATCATTTAACGATTATGTGCGGAGTTTACGTATCGCCCATGCCGAGGTGTTGCTCCAACAAACGGCGAATCCGATCTATTGGGTGGCGGAGCAATGCGGCTACGAGAACGAAAAATATTTCAGCCGGGTATTTTGCGAGCGAATCGGCATACTGCCCAGCGAGTACCGCCAGCGGCAGCGGCTCAGCCCGAAGTGAGGTGCGGACGTACATGATGAAGGGACTCGAAGCAGCCACTTCCCGCCCGAGGCCGTATTTATTCTACACGCTCAGAAGCAGGGTGATCGCGTTGCTTCTGCTTAGCTCGCTCGTGCCGCTCATTCTGATCGGTAGCGTTTCCTACTACACGATCGCTTCGATGCTTGGTAACAAGGTCATGAATGGCGTACGTAGCCAACTGGAGCAAGCCGCTTTTTCGCTGAACAAGGAGATGCAGAGCTTGAACCATGTCGCCATGCAGCTATCGTTCGAGGGCGGCGTCGGCCAGGAAATGAAATCGTATTTATCGTCTGCGGACATCTATGAAAAATATATGTTGGAGCAGTCGATTCAAAACTATATCAACCTGATTACCTATACGAATCCGAATGTCGGTCTTGTTCACTATTATTTCTCCGATACGGGCAAACAAGCATTCCGGAATTACGGGATAACTTCTGATTTTCGGCCGGCGGACATTCCGAAGCTGTACACGTTCAGCGGAATAACGTACCATGCCATTCACAAATCACTTAAACTCGGCGTTGATTCGCTCGTTTTGTCCATTGACCGGCGCATCTTTATACCGGAGTACGGAACTCTCCATGTGTACGTCGAAACGAATCCACAGCTCGTATCCCATATTCTAGGTGCGGGTCAACTCGGTATGGAAAACTCCTTTTTGATGGCCGACGAGCATAACCGCATCGCATACAGCCAGAAGGAAGATGAGTTCCCTGCAGGCCAGGAATTCGCGCCGGTACTGTCGGACAAGCAAACGAACGAAACGCGAAGCAGCTACTTGTTTACCGAGAAAGCGGGTGACTGGACGTGGGCGGCTATCATTTCGAAGAAGGATTTCGACAGGGAAAAATATAGTTGGCTCCGCCAATTCGCGATTTTCGGGACCATATCGCTGGCGGTGGCGCTCGGCTTCGCCTCGATGCTGTGGAGGACGGTGTATAAGCCGCTGGACGGCTTCAATAAGGAAATCCGCTTGCTGCAAAACATCGGCTTTCATTCCGCTCTGAAGTATCCGCGCATCGCCGAATTCGATTATGTGCTGGATCGCTTCGAGGAGATGCGGCAGCGCATCTGGCAACTGCTCGAGGATGTCAGACGGAACGAGAAGCGGAAGGCGGAGCTTGAGGTGGAGAAGCTGATGTTCCAGATCAATCCGCATTTTATTCACAATACGCTGGATACGGTGCGCTGGCTTGCGCGGCTGAACGCACAGGATGAAATCGAACGGCTTGTCGCAACGATCAACAAGGTGCTTTATTACAATATGGGCAAAGGCGGGACTGCGACGATTGGCCAGGAAATTGCCCTTTTGAACGATTATGTGACGCTGCAGCAAATCCGTTACGATTTTCATTTCGAAATCGACATCAAGGCGGGGGACGGACTGATGGACGTGCCGATTCCGCGCTTTATTCTCCAGCCGTTGGTAGAAAACGCGCTTTACCATGGACTTGGCGACGAAGGCAAGATCGAGGTAAAAGCTGCTTTCGACGAAGACAAGCTTATCCGCATCGAGGTGAACGATAACGGAGCAGGAATGAGCGAGGAGGAGATCCGTCAGTTGTTCGAAGCCGAGGCGGGGAATCGCAACAAACGGGGAATGGGAATCGGCATCGGATATGTCCGCCGGATGATCGCGGCGCGGTACGGGGACGACGCAACTCTCGATATTCACAGCAAGCCGGGCGAAGGCACGTCGATCGTGCTACGTATTCCTGTCGAGAGAGCGGAGGGGTGAATATATTGGTGAGGTAGGGTGTATAATCGTCCGGCAGAAGGAATCATTTCGTCCGAAAGTGCTCTAAGAGGTCATACGAAATGATGCGATCGTGCTCTTCATTCAGGATGATCGTGACCTCTCAAATCGCCCTTTTTGTTCTATGCTGGTAATAGACTCCGGAGAGTGGGTCACTGTTTACAAAAAGATCAAAAAGGAGCGTGTCGCTTAATGAGTAGAAAGAAAGCGATTTCAACAATGGTTTCGGCTGTCTTCATGTCGAGCGTCGTTGTAGCCGGCTGTTCCGGGAACCAAACCCCCGCACCGTCGTCGTCAACGAGTTCGGGTTCCGCTTCAGCCTCTGCATCCCCGAAGGCGGAAGAAAAGAAGTTGAACATGAAGATGTTCATGGGCAACTCCGGTATTCCCCACCCAGAGGGCGTTGACCCGAGTAACAATCCGTACATCAATATTGTCAAGGAATACGCGAACGTTGATCTGGAGCTTGAAGTGCCGAATAGCACGGATTTCAAGACCAAGTTCAATTTGATGCTCTCTTCCGGCAATTTGCCTGACATCGTGCATACGTTTTATCCGACTGAAGCTTATCAACGCGCGGATGAAGGCGCATTCATCGATTTGAAATCCTATTATGACAAGTCGCCTGTCGTCCAGAAATACATCACCCCGGAAATGATGGAGATAGCCAAGTCCACAAGCGGCCACTATTACCGCATCCCGATGTCCTGGGCTTCCGTGCCGCAAGGCGACGGCGTTATTATGCGTTACGATCTTGTCAGTAAATACAATAACGGCAAAATACCGGAAACCGTCGAGGAATGGATCGAGCTGTTGCGCAAAATCAAGAAGGCGGAGCCGGATTCGATTCCGTTATCGAACCGTGTCGTTAACGAGATGGCGATTACGTACACGGGCTTGCCGTTCTTCTACTGGTACGGAGCCAAGCCTTTTACGTACAGGGTTGAGGGCGGCAAGGCAGTGAGCACCTTCACGCTGCCGGAATATAAAGCAGCCGTTCAAGTGATGAAGCAGCTTTATGACGAGGGCATCCTGGACAAGGAATTCGCGACGACAGATACACCCAAATATGTGGACAAGCTGAAAAACCGCAACGTTGTGTTGAACGTCAACGCGGCGGATCAGATGATCCCGACTGGAGCACCAAAGGAGGCAGGGTACGAGCATCAAGAAGAACAGTTTGTACCCCAGCTCAAGCAATATCCTTCCGTGCTGAAGGACGTCAAATATGCGCAGCCGAAGATGGCGTTCCCGATTACCGATCACGGTCTCTACATTTCGGCCAAAACGAAGGACAAGGACCGGGCGTGGAAAGTTATCGAAGGCTTCGCTTCGCCGAAGCTGCATGAAGCGATCTTCTGGGGCAAGGAAGGCGAAGACTACAAGGTAGAGAACGGCAAGAAGTCACCGATTGACGGACAGGGTCTTGCAAACAAAAAAGAGAAATATTACAAGCTGCAACTCGCTGTGATTTTCGGCTTCAACGACAGGAAGGAGTCCAGCATTGCGGCCGCCGAGAAAGCGATGAAGAAGGACGAATTTACGAGACGGATCGACGGCATGAAGCAGGTCGAGGACGTGGCGAGGAAAAACGGCATGCCGCTGGAGCCGTTCGTGAAGCTTTCTCCGGAAACTTCCGCCAAGAAGACGGAGTCGAACCAATTCATTTCACAGGCCACGGTTGAAGCGATCATGGGCAAAATTACGATGGAGCAGTTCGATCAGAAGGTCGAGGAATACAAGAAGAAGTATGGCTTCATCTACGACGAATATACGAAATATATGAATGCCAATAAAGATCAATTGCGGAAGCTTGGCGTCAAAGAGGTAGAGTGGTAGGAGGAAAGCTGACTTGCGGTGTCCGAGGACACCGCAAGTCGTTTATCGAAAAAAAGGGAGGGATAGACCGTGAGCGTAACCGCACAGACAAGAGCAAACGGCAAGCGGCCCGCTATGCGGACCAAACGCCGGGTGTACAGGAAAACGGTATTCGCCCTGTATTTGATTTTGGCGCCGACCTTGCTGCTGCTGCTCGTGTTTAAATATATTCCGTTGTACGGGATTTCAATCGCCTTCCAGGACTTCTCGCCGTTTCGCGGCGTCACCGGAAGCCCCTGGGTCGGGATGAAGCATTTCGCGAAATTCATTCAGGATGAAACGTTCTGGCAGGTGATGCGAAATACGCTGATTATTAACTTTTACGATCTGCTGTTCGGATTTTCCGCCCCGATTGTGTTTGCGATTCTGGCCAACGAGCTGACGAACGGTATGTTCAAACGGGTAACGCAAACGATTTCCTATTTGCCGCACTTTCTTTCGTGGGTTGTTGTGGCAGGGGTGTTTTATCAAGTTTTATCGCCTACAGACGGGCTTGTGAACGAGATGCTCGGCTGGTTCGGTAGGGAACCGATTTATTTTACGACAGAGAAAGAACTGTTCCGCGGCATCGTCGTATCAGCGGGAATATGGAAGGACGTCGGCTGGTCCGCGATTTTGTATTTTGCGGTGATCGCTGGCATCGATTCAAGTCTGTACGAAGCGGCGAAGGTCGACGGCGCCAGCAGGCTCCGGCAAATTTGGCATATTACGCTTCCCGGCATGGTACCGATGATCATCCTGCTCTTGCTGCTGCGCTTGTCGCATATGTTCGAAATCGGTTTTGAGCGCCTGTTCGTCATGCAGAACCCGCTTGTGCTCGACGTCTCCGACGTGATTAGCACCTACGTATACCGCATCGGTCTGGAGAAGTCGCAATACAGCCTCACGACCGCCATCGGCTTCGTGCAAAGTGTGCTCGGCTTCCTGATGCTGATCACCGCGAACAAGCTGTCGAAGAAGCTGTCGGGCATGGGACTTTATTGACGGAGGGAGAGAATACGCATGCTGCACCGGAGTACGACCGGACGGATTTTCGACATTTTCAACGTATTATTGTTCATCGTGTTCTGTATTTCCATACTCGTTCCGTTCATCAATGCGATCGCGATTTCACTAAGCAGCTATAAGGCGGCGTCGCTAGGCAATATTGGACTTTGGCCGAAAGGCTTCAATCTCGAAGCGTACTATAAGCTTGCCTACAGCAAGCAGTTTTTGCGGACGTTCCTGAACACCGTGTTTCTGACTGCGGTCAATACGGTGCTCGTCATCGTCCTGTCGCTTTCGGCAGGCTATGCGATGGCGCATAAGCATTTGATCGGGCGCGGCTTCCTGTTTATCGTGCTGATTATTCCGATGTATTTTAGCGGCGGGCTTATTCCGTTTTATTTACTCGTCAACCAAATTGGCTTGAACAATACGTATGCGGCGCTAATTTTGCCGAGCGTCATCAACGTCTTTTACATTATCGTATTCCGCAATCAGATTAACCAACTGCCCCAGGAACTGATCGAGTCGGCGGAAATCGACGGGGCGAGCGAAATGCGGATTTTGTTCCGCATCATTTTACCGCTTGTGCTGCCGATGGCGATGGCTTTCATTGTATTCAGCGCGGTAGCGTACTGGAATGAATGGTTCGGCGTTCTGCTCTTCGTTCGCGAGAAGACGATGTGGACGCTGCAATATCAACTCAGAGACATCCTGATCAATTCGACACTGATCGATTCGGAGACGCAGAAATCGCTCGTCAACGATGAGCACACGATCCATCCGAACAATTTGAAGATGGCTGCGCTCATGCTGACTATTTTGCCGATCATTGTGATTTACCCTTTTGTGCAAAAATATTTCATCCACGGCCAGCTCGTTGGCGCAGTGAAGGGCTAATGCGACGACAGGCTGCTTTCGGAAAGGGGAAACAGGATGGACGAAACAAGGCGATCAGCAACAATAGGCGTCATCGGATTGGGGGGAGCGGCGTCTCTGGAAGAGTGCTGGGAGGTTTGGGGAAATAATTCATCGACTGGATAATTTGAAATAAATATTTCCGAAGAGAAAGAATTAATAAATTTTGTATAAGAATCACAAAAAAACGATCAGGATGGAGTCGATGCAAATACATGAAGGCAATTGAAGCGGAGAGATGGCGAGGAGAAATAAAACGGGCAGCTATTCCGTACGGAAGGGATCCGTTTATCAACACCCCAATGCTTCCGATAGGGAAAGGAAGCGACGGAGAAGAACGGTTTTGGATCAGCTCCTGGAACAGCGTCAGCGGCACCATGGGCATAGTCGTCACCGAGTCCGGCAAAGAACGGATTTACCGTTTTCCGTCCATCCATTCCGGATTTTACAGCGCCGCCCAGGAGGACGGCGACACGCTATGGCTGTGCGGGGACCTCTCTCGCGTCGTTCGGCTGACGCTAAGCACGGGCGAGATCGAATGCTGCGAAACCGGCGCGCCGTCCGCCCTTGTTTTTCAAGGAATGGCGCTCGATCAGGCGACAGGGAAGCTGTTCGCGGCCGCGTTTCCGCCGCCGTCGACAGCGGCGTTCTCCTTCGATTATCGGAATCGAAGGCCGGTTAAACAGTATTCGGAAGTATGTCGGGAGCACTATATGCGGGCGGCATTTGCGAACGGCGACGGCACGTTCAGCATCGTGATCGATAACCCGGACGTCGCGCTGCTGCAGTGGGATCCGCGGAAGGAAACGGTTGAGTCAGTCGTGCTGGGCGAAATAGCCGGACATATCCCGAGCCCGTCGCAAAGAAGAGAGCATGTCAAACGTTTGATCCGCAGCGAGGAAGGATGGACGTATTTCCCTTACTGCGGCTGGTACGACCCGCTAACGAGACAAATCGTAAACGGCGCTCCGCTCCCCGAGCGGGAAATGGACTGGTTCGCCAGAAGAGGGAGCCGGGTGATGGGCGTGCATACCGATTTTCAGAATGCTTCCATAGCGGTTTGGAATATGACGACCGGCCGCGTAACCGAAATTTGCCGTATTCCCGACGCGAGCGCCCTCAGCGTAAACCTTACCGTTTCCGGGGATATTGTAGCCGTCAATCTGTACGGGGAATTTTACCGGTTCGACGGAGAGACCGGCGCGCTTCTCGTATCGAAGCGGCTTCCGGCAGAGTCGGTTGCGCACGTCGATTGTTTATGCCGGATCAATCGGGATCGGCTGCTCGGCACCCCCTTCATCACCCAACGGTTTTGGGAAATCGATTTGAGGACGGATAAAGGGACCGACTGCGGCAGAGCGGCCCCGGGAGTCGGAGAAATATTGCTTACGTGGAACGTCCGGGGAAAGGTGTATATGGCCGCCTACGCGGGAGGAGAACTCGTCGAATACGATCCCGGGCGGCATCCCCGTTTTCCGGAAAACCCCCGCGTGGTCGCCGATCCGCCGGGGGGCATGCGTCCGGTTGCGGGCGCCGTCGACGGCCATCTTGTTTATTACTCCTGCAGTCATAAATACGGCATTTTGGGGTGCGTGCTGACCCGATACGATACGGTTTCCGGTATCGCCGCTTACAAGGACGACCCCGTCCCTGGACAAATGATACGCAGCCTTTGGCATGACGGCGAAACGCGCGGTCTGATCGCAGGTACGACGATGGATGCCGATTGCCAAAGCTGCCCGCCCGCCTCGCCGGCTTGCTATTTCGTCCGTCTTGACGAGCGCGACCTTTCCGCCGTGCGGAAAAGCCCAGCGCCCGCGGGAACCCGGATCGCGACGGTATGCGGTCCAATGGGACGGGGGCGTTACTTGTGCACCGTATCCGGCGATTTTTCCGGAGACGCCCGTACCCGGATGTTCGTGCTCGACGCGGAACGGATGAACGTTCCCGGGCTGGACGAGATGGATATAGTTTCCGGGCATACGCGCAATATCGTCGCAGCAGGCATACCGGGTTTGTTCGTGATGTGGAATGGCGACGCTTTCGAATTGTGGGATATGAATCTGCATCGGCGTTTGCAGCTTCTGCATGAAGAGGCGGATGCGTACCATTGCTTCGTCCAGGACGATTCCGTCTATTTGGTGACTCATGGAGAAGTCATCATTCTCGAAGGCTGCCTGTCGTCCTTCCGGGAAACCATCTAAATCGAGGAGAGAGAAAGGGGAAACAGCATGTCTACATTCAAACGAAAAGCGGCGCTCGGGGGACTGGCGCTTATGATGACTGCGGCTTTCGGCGCGAAGTTTCGGAGAAAGGAGCTGCTACCGCCGGGCCAAAAGCGACGCTGCATCTGCTGACATCGCATGCGGGCGCCGCCTATGCCAAAGGAGTGAGAGTGGCCGACGACCCGTAACCGCACAGACAAGAGCAAACGGCAAGCGGCCCGCTATGCGGACCAAACGCCGGGTGTACAGGAAAACGGTATTCGCCCTTAAGAAATTTTGTATAAGAAACATAAAAAAACGATCAGGGATGAATCCTGATCGTTTTTTTATGATGACAAGCGGGTCAAGTTCTTGTCGTCCGACAGAGACGGAAAGGGGAACATGTAACATAATCGGTTGAATGACGAAGTGTGCATGACGAATGAGAAGTAAGAAAAAGAAGTTTGTCGGCTGACAAGAAAAATATAACATTAAGAGTCGCGTATATCGCGGCTCTTTTCATTTATGTTGTCATGTTCTTGTCTTGGGTCAATGACAAGAACTCGACAACATGCCCCACAGGTGACAAGAACATGACAACATACTCCACAGATTGATTTTGATTCTTACGTTGTGGCCGTCAGGCCATGGTTGACATTCTGGGAGGACAAGAACATACATTCAATGAAAGTTGCGGCTTTTTATTTTTTTATGTGTAAGTTCTTGTCCTTTTCGCTGGACAAGAACTTACATCGTTACCCGAATTGGGACAAGAACATCCTTAGCCGCGACTGAACAAAAAACGGTTGAGGGAGGGGGGGGGCTTAAACTGGAAATGGAACGGGCAGATTAGTTTAATTATGCGTTCTGAGAATTGTTCTTCAGATTCTGAGCAAAATAAACCAAAAATTGAATTGAGGTTAAGGAATGAACATGTTTCTCTTATCCATAATGATCTTGACCGTTACTAGCTCATCAATAATTCCATTGCTTAAGGGCGATGATGTTACATCCATGCAGGTTGTTAGAAACATGCCTGGAGAGTACGAGCAAATGTATAAAAATACTGATGGATCAGGAAAAGACAGAATAACAAAAGTGGTCGGGTGGATCAACAGTTCAAAAATTGTTGGTGGAATGGCTGAGTTTGGAAAGTACTCAATGCTAATAAAAATACAAATGAATGACGGAAGATTGATTACAGTTTCACAAGCGTATAAATGGGTTCATGGAACAATGCCAGATGGGAGCGGTATTTCACACGCTACTCCTATAAAAGGCGATATCGTGATAAGGACCGGTTTGAAAACGATTCGCGCAAGTTCGCCAGAACTATATGAGTGGATTCAAGAAGACTGTAAACAAGAACTGCACTAACGGGTACTAGAGCTCAATATCCAAGACAACGAGACTACCGAGGAAACGATCGGCAGCTTATATTTTAAGGACTACCGGTAAATTATCGGTAGTCCTTTGAACATTATGGCCAGTTTTTAAGGTTTACGACGGAAAATTGTCAATTCAGCGAGTTGCTTGAACGCGTAGCTCACGGAAGGCTGCGTCATATGGAGGCTTTGCGCGGTTTTGGTCAGATTGGAAGTCTCAGCGATATGCAGGAAAACGCGGTACCATTCTGTGTTCATGATTATTTGCTATCGATCCATTCTATGACAGTTATTGAATATTACGATTTCATTTATTTCAAGTATACCCCTAAACTGAAGTAGAAGGAATTCTGATGAATCGGGGGTGCATGGACATGGCTGGAAACACATTCGGAGAGCGGTTGAAAATGACCACGTTTGGGGAATCCCACGGAGAGGCGGTAGGCGTCATCGTGGAGGGCATCACGCCGGGCGTCGAGCTAGACGAAGCATACGTCCAGATTCAGATGGACCGCAGAAGGCCGGGGCAATCCTCAGTTACGACTCCGAGGAAGGAATACGATAAGATTCGCATCTTATCCGGCCTCTTCGAGGGCCGTACGACGGGGACGCCGCTGTGCATAATGCTGAACAACACCGACATGCATCCATCTGCTTACGACGACATCAAATTTATGTACCGGCCAGGGCATGCGGATCTCACTTACGAGAAGAAATACGGGATCCGCGACTACCGCGGCAGCGGCAGAGCTTCAGGCAGGGAGACGGCCGCGCGAGTGGCTGCAGGAGCGGTGGCGCGCAAGTTGCTGGAACGGCGGGGTGTCTCAATCCTGGCTTATACAACCGAGATCGGCGGCATCCAATGCGAGACCTTTGATGCTGATTCCATCGAACTCAACTCGGTGAGGGCCTGCGATCTCGCGGCCGCAGGGCGCATGATCGAACGGATCGAACGTTTAGCCGCAGAGGGCGACAGCTGCGGGGGCATCGTGGAATGCCGGATCGGTGGAGTTGCGGCGGGGCTGGGGGAGCCAGTTTTCGATAAGCTAGATGCGGAGCTGGCGAAGGCGATGCTGTCCGTCGGCGCGATCAAAGGTATCGAATTCGGGGCAGGTTTCCAAGCGGCTTCGATGCGGGGAAGCGAACATAACGACCAAATGGACGCGAGGGGATTTCGGACCAACCATGCAGGCGGGATTATTGGGGGCATCAGTACCGGGTCGGACATCGTGTTCCGAGTCGTCGTCAAGCCGACTTCATCCATTTCCGTTCCGCAGCGGACCGTCGACTCGGACGGCAATGAACGGGAGATCGCAACGATTGGCAGGCACGACCCGTGCATCTGCCCTCGCGTCGTACCCGTGATAGAAGCGATGGCGTGCATGGTGATTGAAGATCATTTCAAGCGAAAAGCTGCTTTGTTGGACGAATAGAAACCACTTACATTTGATCGTTCTAGGCTTCAATACTGCAAGGTTACAGCCTGCTTATCATTAACCTAACGGGATACGATTGCTCAATAGAGGAGAAGTGACGACAGCTTATATAGGGATTGCCGTTTTTCTAAATTAACGAGGTTACGTTAAAATTGTTCCCCCTATAAAAAATAAAGATAAGAAAGCAATTCATAAGAAAAATAACTTGTTTTGATTGGATAGGATTGACAACCGACATCTACGTGTATAAAATATGAATGAATCATTCATTTCGAGGTGTGACATGGCTGACGCAAGACTTCAAAGCATCTATTTTCATGCGGGCAGGCTTTTCAATACTAAACATTACGCGAATACAAAAGTATCTGAAATTGCTGCCGCGGCTGGTGTCGCCACCGGCACGATCTACAATCTGTTTACAAGCAAGAAAGCCATCCTGACCTTTGTCATCCGCGCGTCATTGGAGAAAGACTATCTTGACTCCGATATTGTGCTGCCGGTCGAAGAAGCCGACATGAACCATTTGAATGAGCTTAACGTGAAGCTCCATGACCGGATCTTCAATGATATTCTGCGCATTGCGGACGCAAACGGATCGATCATCAAGCGCTTCGAACAGATGGTATCTGATATTTTCGATATGAGCGCGGACATCCTTCTTGCAACCGGAAATATCGAAACGAACGCGAGTATCCTTCGTGAATTGGCAAACGCCTTTTTCCCGGCGAAGGATAAGTTCTTCCAAGTTTTCGAGCATAACTTGACGATCTATATGGATTCCGGCGAAATTCGGAAACTCGATTACCCGCGTGTGCACGTGCAATGCATCAACGATATTTTGACGTGGTGGGCAATGAACGCGAACATCTTAATGCCCGACATCTCAGTACCCCGCGATGCAGCCCGTGAAATCGCCGTCGATCTCGTGGCGAGGGCTTACTCAATCGACCGCAAGTGACATAAACTATAATAATGCAGGCACGCTTAGGCGTGTCTAAAATAAATGAATAAAATTGAGTGAATTGTTCATTCGCTGAATAAGGGGGATAAACGTCCGATTTTAAGTATGAAAATAACGTTGGAATTAAACAGGAGACATGGAGCGGTCCAAATCGACAACACTACCGGTATTATGGCCTCAAACTCGGCACGCCTTGGCGTGCTATAATTCATGAATAATATTGAATGAATTATTCATTCATAAGGAGATGGGCAAATGAACACAGGCATTATGCCGGTTACGCATGAAGCAACCCCAAGCACAATACAAGTCATGCAACGTTATTTGTCAGTCAATGCGAATCACGCCTCGTTTCTCGCATCAACGATCTTATTCTCATTGTTAACGTCTGCCATATTAAGCGTCATGACGCAGTGTCTACATGCAATCATTGATAATTATGGTACAACGGGCTCGATCGTTAACAAGCAGACGGCACTTCTCTTGATATCGCTCGCGGTATTTATTCCATCGCAATATTTGCAACAATTTCTCGGAATCAAATACAGCGAACTGTGCGACCGCACGATGCGCGACAAAACGTTTGCGATCGTGTCCCGGATCGACAAACAGACCCTTGATGCCCAACGGTTGGGTGACATCCTATCTCGCGCCAATAGCGATTTAGGCCAAATCAACGGGGCTTTGCAAAATTATTTCTCGGTGCGGCTGCCGCAACAAATCATCGGCCTCGTGGCACTTATCGTATCCCTCCTTATAAGCTGGCAATTAACGCTATTCTCGCTTGCCATTGTGCCGCTTATCGCGATACTGCAAGTGAAAATCTCGGCTCCATTAACCCGCTTCGTACTACAGTGGCAGCAAGCGGCCGGCGAATCGCTTTCCATTGCGAATAATATGATGGGCGGCTACGAAGTCGCAAAGGCGTACAATATGGGTGAACGATTGCGCCACCGTTACGACGCGGCAGTGGATCGAGCGGCCGATAGCGGAATCAATGCCAACCGCGCGACAATATTGCTCACCCCGTTAGGGCAGGTATTGTTCTTCCTTCCGCAAATCATCATCTGCGGATTCGGCGTCTATTTGGCAAGCATCCATCACATCACTTCCGGCGGCGTCATGTCAGTCATTATATTGAGCGTTTTCATCAGAAACCCGATCGGAGATTTTTCATCCGTCCTCTCCGCATTCAAAACAGCGCGCGGTTGCGCCTCTCGCGTATTCGAACTGTGGGATCTGTCGTCTGAACCGACGGGCGGAACGGAAAGGAATCCGGAAGGAGACGCCATCCTGTTCGATAACGTAGTGTTCTCCTATCCGGATAAGCCGCCCGTATTAAACGGGTTATCCTTCTCCGTCAAGCGAGGCGAGCATATTGCGCTCGTCGGCGCAAGCGGTTCGGGCAAGTCAACCGCGATCAAATTGCTCATGGCGTTATACCGTAAGCATGGAGGCGATATCTCGCTATTCGGCCATGCCATAGAGGGGTGGTCGACGGACGCGCTTCGCGAACACATCTCCTATGTGGGGCAGGAGACGTATCTGTTTGCCGGAAGCATATGGGACAATGTGGCAATGGGAAATCGAGTCGCAACGAACGAGCACATTCAAGCCGCGATCGACGCCGCGCTGCTGAACAATATCGACGCGAAGCGTGAAATCGGCGAACTCGGGCTTCGTCTTTCCGGCGGACAGCGGCAACGGGTCGCGATCGCACGCGCGATGGTGAAGGACGCTCCGCTTCTCTTGCTTGACGAACCTACCTCCGCGCTTGATACGCAAAGGGAAGCATTGGTGTCCGAAGCGCTTCGACGACTCATGCAGGGACGCACCACGATCGTTATAGCGCACCGGTTGTCTGCCCTTCGTAATATCGACCGCGTATTATGCCTTCAAGACGGCCAAATTGCGGAAAGCGGTACGCATGAACAACTGATGAAGTTACAGGGCGTATATTATCGACTCTATAAATCGCAGGAGGCGGACACATGAAATCAGCGATTGACAGCATCCGGCACACGTTTCGAATGATGGCATGGTCTTGGCGGTTCATTCGGTCATGGCGAACGCGCTATCTTCTATGCTCCGTGATCAGCATCCTGCAGAACGCATGGATGTCGATCACCTCCGCCTATTTAATCGGACAGACGACGGCGCATGCCGCAACGGGCAACTTTGCAGCGATGCTGGATACGATCGGCATTGTTGCCGTCATTGTACTTGTAGGCATCATTGTCATATCGGCCGTTAATTACCATACCTCACGAATATACGTCCTTGGGCTTGCACAGATACGCAAGGATCTGTTCGCAAAGTTGACCGCGATGCCTGCGGCGGAGGCGGATCGGCAATTGTCCGGCGATTTGGCCGTTCGCATGAGCTTGGATGCGGAACGTACCGCCGCGTTTTTCGGATCCATGATGACCGGTGATCGCAGTTTATTCGCCATCCCTGTCAGCATCCTGATATCCACGATCATTTGTATCGTGAAGCAGCCTGCCATCGGCATGATGAATCTCATATTTGTATTCATCAGCATCTATGCAAGCCTGGCTTGCATTCGCAGAGAATACACGTGGCATACGAAACGAATGGGCATCATGTCGGCCCTGACCCAGCGAATGATCGACATGATTGCAGGCAGCATCGTCGTGCGTATGTTCGGGCTTGCTTCGCATATGCGGGAACAATATGAGACCGATTCCGGAACCGCTTATTCCTATGCGATGAAAGGCGCTAACTATAACGCGATGCGTTCATCGTCAAGTTCTGCCATACAATGGAGCGCGATTGTTTTTACGCTTATCACGGGCAGTGTGTTCGTTCACATGGGAATGACCGATTTAGGTACCGTGGTGTTCATCGTGCTCATGCAGTCGCAAATCAATAATGACGTGTTGATGATGACCAACTCGTACCATCAGCTGCAATACGCAACGATTGCCGCGGTGCGAGTTAAGGAAATCTTTGACCGTCCCGAAGAGCGAGTGCGAGAAAATACAGCAAATCCGGATGCAAATGCGGAGCATGCGATCGATATGCGATGCGTCACGGTGTCGTACGATACCGATTTGCCCGTTATTAACAAAATGTCCTTACAAGTCAAAAACGGCGAAAAGCTGGCGATTGTTGGCGGCAGCGGCGGAGGCAAGACGACGCTGATTCGCTATTTGATGGAGCTCGCGGAAGCGGACAGTGGGGACACTCAAATATTTGGGCAGCCGCGTGAGCGGTATTCACAGGAAGCGGTACGAGGGCTTATCGCGTATGTACCTCAAAACTGTTATCTATTTGACGGCACGATTCGAGAAAATATCGCATGGGGCAATATCAAGGCAACCGATGAAAGGATTTGGCAAGCCGTGCGCGAAGCGGGTTTGGAGGAATTGGTCCATCGGTTACCCGACGGTTTGGATACGCGTGTCGGCGAACATGGCACACAATTATCTGGCGGACAACGCCAGCGTATCGCCATTGCGCGCGCAATGGTGAAGGATGCACCGCTGTTGCTGCTTGATGAAGCTACATCCGCGCTAGACGGCGAATCGGAGGAACTCGTTCAACAAGCATTGGAACGGCTATTGGAGGGACGGACCGCGATCGTGATCGCGCATCGTTTATCCACGATCCGCAATGCAGACCGTATTATCGTCATGGAGAATGGAGAAGCGGTGGAAGAAGGAAACCATGAGCGTTTGTTGGCGCGTTCCGGCCGGTACGCACAGCTATATCGGTTGCAATATGCGTAACAAACGAAGTCCGCGGAAACCGCGGGCTTTTTTGCAGTTACCGCGCAAATAAAAATTGAAAGCAGTGGCTGTACGCGGGAATGGGATTCTTGTTGTGCAGCGACACAAAACTAATCAAATAAAATCACTTAAAAAGAGTATGTTAATCGAATTTAATTAAGCACACTTATGTCGCATTAAAGCGACACAAGTGTGCTTAATTAAAGGGCACGCGACACAAAGATACTTGAATATTACTCGGGACGAATGAGGCGGTCGTTGAACTAACGGGCAATTTTGCACAGTTGTTGCATTTATAATAAAGTTGTTAATTTGAGAATAAAGTAGTTTAAAACTATGCCATGGTAACTCTACAAACGGGAGATTCGTAAAATAAATAAGTGGAACAAACTGGAAATGATTTTTGGGATTATGGTATTATGAAATATAATTCTTTTATCAATCAAGAGTAGGTGTAAATAAGTGATCTTCTTATTTTTCCATGTATTAACCCATCTAGTTGGAGGTGTTTTACCTACCATTTTTTTAGTGCGAAAATATAACATTAAAGGAACTGGCAACTTGTTGCTTGTTTTTTTGGGCGCTTTAGCTGGGATGCTCCCAGATATATATGGAGGAAGAGATGTGTCCCCGTGGAGTCATTCGATTATTTTTGCTCCCTTAATGGTCATTCCATTAGCTATCATTGCAAAACTACTTCAAAAGTGCATCCCCTTTTTATTTTTACTTCTTGCCCTAACACTATCCCTACTAATAGGACATTTACTTTTTGATTTACTAGGACATGAAGTACCGTTGTTTTACCCAATAATTAATGGGAATTATTCGTTAGACATGATATTACTCGGCGATCCATGGATTCCAATTCCTCTTGTTATAGGAGCAATTCTTTACTGGTCCCGTAAAATTAATAGCCGATTTGTAATAATTCCGCTAATTTTTTGTTTGCTATATTTAGGAGTAAGATTCTCAACCAAACCACTTGTAGAACAGTATGTTAAAGATAACTATTTGCTGTCAAAAGAAGCGGTAGTGCATGTGTATCCTCCAGGGGAAAACATGATACATCCATTGAATTTGTTCGATTGGTTCCAATGGTCATATGATCTAATCGATATTCAAAGAGTGGTTAGAGCAAATATTCCTCTTATAGGTGATTACAGCAAGGGTGTCAATGTGAATTATTTCTACGATAAGCCATCAAAAATAATGACCGAGAGTGGCGTTTCTTATAGAAAACCAAAAGAAGGGGAGAAGGTCTCTCAGGTAATCAAAGAATTGAAAGATACTAACGGTACTCCGATCCTTATCTCCAAGGCGTCAGGTGAAAATTTTGTTTTTCACTTTATTGACGGTTGGAGTGAATTAACAGGATTACAAAGAGATTATTTTTTAAAGGAAAATGGTTTATAATTTCACATCAATTAATGGAAATTGGTTACCAGTCTTTGTTGGTATTTTCAACCGCGTCGTAAGTAGTGCCAGATTTACTGCGTTTTTAGCTTCAGTTTTAAACGACTTTATTATCAGGCAACAACAGTGAGATCTGAGAACCGATTTGGTGTCCAATCATGAAACCTTGTATATTACGCTAACGGGTAACGCTAACATAATCAGATTAAAACCTTCCAAAAGAAGCAAACTAGAATTATTAGCGCTTTTTATGGGAGGTTTTTATTTATGATTTTAAGTGAGTTATGGCGACTGTATGAAGCTGATAAACGTATCCAAGGGTTTAGTCCGAGTACATTGAAAGCCTATGTCCTGCAGTTCAAGATGCTGACACGAGAACTAGGTGACCTGGATATTTCTGAGGTTACTTTGAACTTGTTGAAGGAATACTTGGCAAAGCAGTCCGATCGGTTGAAACCCAGCGGCCTAGGACATCGCATTCGTTTCGTTCGTTCACTATTCCGCTTTGCCTATGAAGAAACATACTTAACCTCGAATCCTTCTTTGAAGTTATGCGAGCCCAAAATGGATAAACGCATTCCTAAGTTTTTGATCGAGGAAGATGTCATTCACTTAAAAATCTCTTGTCAGTCCCTGAAGGAAAGGGCTCTTTTAGAGTTCCTTTACAGTACCGGTTGTCGAATTGGAGAAGTGGAAAAGTTAAACGTAGAAGACCTGAACTTTGAGAATTGCTCCGCAATTGTAAATGGAAAGGGTTCAAAACAGAGAGAGGTTTACTTTACAACCGAGTGTAAAGTGTGGTTGAAGAAGTATCTCACGAGCCGTGAGGACTCTTGCAAGGCCTTATTTGTAACCGATACACATCCTACAAGACGAATGGCTATTCCGACGATTAGGTGGGCTTTAAAACGGCTTGCTAATCGGGGAGAGCTCAAAACAAATGTATATCCACATCGTTTTCGTCATACCTATGCGTGCCAGCTCCTTGATAACGGAGCACCATTAGATTTCATTCAAGGCATGTTGGGGCATGAAAAAGCATCAACCACTCAAATATATGCCCAGCTGCGCGGGGAACGCCGGCGAGAACTTTACCGTCGGTACTTTTAGCATACTGCACGATAGTGGAGCAGTATGTCGCGGCAACTGCTCCACTTTTTGTTAAACTAAAGGGCAGTTTAGTGGAATTAAATGGAGGGCTTGGAATGTCGGTGTCGAATTTAAACGAAAGCTAAAAATTTCAGAGGGAGTGATTCTAATAATGAATGACGTGAGTAATTTTGAGGCAGTACGTGTAAAAAGAAATGAAATTAAGTTAGTTGGTATCCCATTTGTTGGAGGAAGGCCTTATGCTGATAAGGGAGTTAGTCTTTTCAATGTAGCCAAACATAGCCTTCTAACGGCAGCCGAGCACTTTCCTGGTTGGATTAATAGGGACATTGTTTATGCAGTTCTCCCATCGGGTGAAAAACAATTACCAGACACGTTTTCCGTTATCGTAGCGATAGAGATTGAGAATGATGAAATGGTGCCTGAATGGTTTACTAAAATCAACATCCCACCAAGCGAATATGGACTTGTCTCTGACATCCCAATTGCTGATGAACGTCAGGGCTATCAAGCCATGGATCGTTTTTTTGAAACTTCTATGCGAGTTCCAGAAATGGTCTATGGACATTTCGAAGTGAACGATGCAAACAAACCTGGATTTTTTGAATTGTATACGGCAACCAGACCGTTAAGCTCCCTCAGAGAATAAGGATTTTCTTACGAATGCTCGCTCATTCGCAGGATTTCAATATGCATGTTAAATAGGAGTTCAGGTGTTTGGGTAGTGTGGGGCAGGCAGTTCCGTTAGAGCGTATGCGGGAACAGAAGGTGCTGAACATTTTTACAACATCTTCCATAAAAATGGTATGCTGCACGCTTCTCTCCACAAGGTCCTTGGGGATTCACTCTCCCAAATCTCGACGGGTCTTTGCCCTCACATTCCTTCGTCCTATCTATCCAAGGTGTGGAGTCCGATCAACGTTAACGGAACGGGTCTATGCCCTAAAGCGTAAAAATCTCGGTACTCCGTGCTTTCTTTGTCAGATCCTGCGAATGAGCCAATCTACGTGTCTGGGTTACGATTTACTTTATGCTGCAAACGGTGGCTGGGCCTTATCCATGGAGAATGTTTGTCCTTCTCTCGCCATGGCTACAAGCATCCGGGCCAGTTTCCCAATCAGCTTCATCATGGACTGCATTTTCGTCATTCGTTTCACTTCGGTATTGTGCGCATGCATGGCTTGGAACGCTCCATTGAAAGATAACAGGTGAAACACAGTGAAGTACAGATGCTTACGCAGTAGTGAGTTGCCTCGTTTGGTGAGCTTGATTTGCCCCTTATACTTGCCGGAACTTCGTTCTGCTAAGTTCAATCCTGCCTTTCGCAATAACTGATTTCCGTGAGACAGCTTACGTAAGTCCCCGCCAAATGCTAATATGGCAGCCGTTGCAGGAACGGAAGCACCGACAGATCGAACGAGATCTGAACAAGGAATTTCAGGCAGTATTTTTTCAATCATCTCGTCCGCTTCATCAATGATTCGGCAGATTCTTTCATACTCTTCGATGAGGTGCCTTAGCTCCCATTTGTCTTCTTCAAGGGCAGTAGTGTCTCCCACGCTATGTCTAGCGAGTGATTGAAGCTCCATTGCCTTGTTCTTACCTCGCACCCCGCCAGGTCTGGCCATGTACTCACCCCAGATCTGTACCATTTGCTCCGGAGTTAGCAGCAATAGGTCAGAAGGGGCTGGGAACCGACGCAAAGTGGCCAAAGAACGATCGCTAAAAATGTCATCAAATGCTTGTCTGTATTCTGGAAACCGGATATCGAGCCAGCGGTGGATTCTGTTCTTAATCCGTCCTGATTTAACAACCCAGTGCTCTCTATTTGTAACTATAACCCGTATGCGGCGGAATGCTTCATCCTTTGGAGCGAAGGGTGTGTAGAACCCGCGACTCATCGGCGATGACCAGAGCATCCTTTGGGTCATTCTTGGAAGGTGAGTTATCTCTGTTTTCCTTATTGCGTTTGGTTGTCATTGGATTGACAAGAGCCACATCAATTCCTTGACCCACCAACCAGTTGGCAATATTGAACCAGTAGTGACCGGTGCTCTCCATTCCCACAACGACGTCATTCATGCCGTGCATCTTCTGTAATTTCCGAATGCTATGTTCTAAATGCTCAAATCCAGCAAGGTCATTCGAAAATAGAATAGGGCGCTTGATGAGGACAATACCTCGAAAATTCCTTGGCAATGTCGATGCCTATAACCAGAGTGGTAGTGCAGATTCGTTCTACACGTTGATTTTGAGACTTAATTGGATTAGACTTCATGATAACGCCTCCTAAGGTGAGTTCTGAGGGCTGCAACCCAGTACATACTCATCGTAGCGAGGCGTACTTTTTTCTGCAAATTCAATCTGCTAACACCTACAGGAATGTTAACGGGCACGATAGTTGAATAACAAAATAAAGAGCAGGTGCCGCGGCAACCTGCTTGTTTTATTAAACTAAAAGGTAGGATAGCTCAATTACTTCGCGAATTTCCAGTAAAGAGTTGGGGGGATTTTTTGGATAATTCAATTATTTTAAGAGCTTATCTTGTTAATTTAGAGATTTCTTTTTGCAGGTTGGCAGGAAATTCCTTGATACTATACCTTAATTGTCAACCTGGTGAGGATAAAGGCTTCATAATTTGGATTGAACCAACTTGGCATTTTGCTAATCAAACTGAAGTATTGTTGGGATCAAGACAAGCACAAGTAGAGACTGACGAAGAATTACAAGAAGTTTTTGAACCATTAAAACAGCTGTTAGGGAAAAAAATTAAAAACTTAATTATTGAAGTAATAACAAATGATTTGACAATACAATTTGATGAATTTTCTATAAAGTCATTTGTTGCTGATCCGACGGATGACCATACTTGGCATGTTATTGATAACGAAAAGAGAAGAAGGTTTAAAGCAAACCCAAAAGAGATGACGGTGTACAATTGTTTGTGTACCAAGAATTGGAGCCTAGTCAAGCAACAAAAAAGTAGGGTATTCTCGGGATTGCGACGTCACCAAGAAAGGAACCCTACTCATGGCAACTATACACGAAACAACCCTATCCGATCTATTTGAAAATCTTGTCACTCAGTTTGTTCAAGAAAATCTCGAGCGTATCATGAAAGCGGAAATGAATAGCTTCATGGACGATGACGAACGAGCTCAGCACAATAGCCGCAACGGGTATTACAAACGTTCTCTCCATACCAAGTTTGGGCATATCCAGGATTTACAGGTTCCGCGGGACCGTAACGGCGACTTCCAGACTCAAGTGTTTCAACCTTACCAGCGGCGTGACGGTTGGCTGGAGGAGGCGGTCATCCAGATGTACAAAAGCGGTATGGGTACCCGCGATGTTGCTCGTTTCATTGAAAGCATGTTTGGCAGCCATTACTCGCCTACCACCGTTAGTAACATTACGGCAACCGTACTGGAGGATATCCATGCGTGGCAGTCCAGGCCGCTCAAAAGACGCTACTCCGTCATTTACCTAGACGGCCTGTACGTCAAACTCAAGCGCAGCACGGTTAGCGGTGAAGCGATCTACTTTGCCATGGGCATCGATGAAGACGGACATCGGCAGATTCTCGGCTTTTACGTAGGCGGTCAAGAGAGTGCGAACGGTTGGCGCGACGTCTTGAAGGACCTGTACAAGCGCGGTGCTCAGGAAGTCTTGTTAGGCGTGTTTGACGGCCTTCCTGGGCTCGATGACGCTTTCCGTGAAACGTATCCGAAGGCTGACGTACAGCACTGTATAGTTCACAAGGTTCGGTCTACGTTTCCAAAGATTCGCGTGCAGGATAAGGTAGAATTTATCGACGATCTGAAAACAATCTACCACGCACTCGATCACGATCTGGCTATGGCTGCTTTCGATACCGTAAAGGCAAAATGGGGCAAGAAGTACCCGAGGGAAATGAAGTCCTGGGAGGATCAGCTTCCCACACTGCTCACCTTCTACAAGTACCCAGCGCTGATCAAAGAAGCCATTTATACCTCGAATCCCATCGAACGCATGAACAAAGAATTCCGGAAGCGGCTAAAACCAATGAACAGCTTAACAAACATTGACGCTGCCGAGAAGATCATTTATCTAGATACCATAGAGTATAATGAGCGCTTCGAGAACCGCGTCATTCGTGGGTTTGGAGATCCGGCGGTTAAGAAAAAACTGACTGAGATCTTTGAGGAACGCTATCCGGCTTCAACAGCTAAAGAGGAATAAAAAACCAGCTCCCGCGCCTTCGCTTGGGCTCTGTCCTCCTCCGCCAAAAAAATCGTCAGAACATTCAAACATTTAAAAAGCAAGTGATTATCCATCGTTCCGATGGATCCCCCTACAACCTTACACAAACTTCTTGACGCTACCAAAGAGATTGTTTTAACTCAAGAATAGATAGCGGTTTTTGAGCTAAACGGATACGAGAGTTCAATAAATCACCACGAGGCGGCCGGCATGATCGGCGGCCTTTTTCTCACCTAAAGGGGAATTTAACGCAAATGGTAAAACATGAATTATGATAGTTTTTTCCGTTGACCTCAAAAGCCCTGACTGTTTATGATTTCTTTGAACGAACTATACCCAATCGCACTATAAAGGAGAATTATGGACCCGCAAATTAAAAAGCTTTTCGGAGACAAGAGCACAGCAGAAGGCGCAGCACGTTTTGGGCTGCACACGGAGGAACTGTCCTTTATTGGCGGATTTCAAAATTTCATTTTTTCCTATACGCGTGAAGGGTGCAAATACATTTTTCGTTTTACGCCGAGCACGTTGCGTTCCCCAGCAGGTTTGGCAGCCGAATTGGAATGGATTCGGTATTTGGCCGCAAATGGCATGAGCGTCTCCGAACCGATCCCTTCCGCTAATGAATTAGACGTCGAAAGTATCCCTGGAGAGACGATTTCTTTTTACGCGACCTCATTTAAGCATGCACCGGGCCATAAAATCGGTTACCCGGAATGTCTCGATAATCCCTTTTGCGTAATGTCTCCCGATTCTCCGTGCAACTGGTCAGTCCTGCGAATAAGAACCAGGGAGCAGTTTGCCGTGGGCAAACCGCTCCTTGTTTTATTTAGCTGTTGAGCAGAGTTAGTTGACTTAAGCACCAGGCTTCTTAACGACAGGGACCCAAACTTCAATTTCGCACATGTTGTTGCCTCGATCGTAAGTCATTTCAAATTCGGGGCCGTTTGCGAATTCGTAATTAGAGCTCGGGAACCATTCCCCCAAACTCGGATACACACTTGGCCCAAAATTTAGGGATCTCAACAAATGGTTGCTCTAAGAAATCTTCATCGGCTTGACTACAATCGAAACGCCGAACATTTCAAACCCTTGTTTTTCCTCGGTTTTGTAGTTCATCTCCACATCTCCTCGAATCGAAATATGAAAGGATAACCGAGGATAGGCCTTAAGTGCAATGCCTATTTCGCGCGCAGACATTGACATTACACCATGCATTTTTTTGAACGCTCTGGAAAATGCCTCGGGTGATTCGTAACCATACTTTAAAGCGGTGTCAATTAGGGCGTCGATTACTTTGACGGCCTTTTGTGACGTGAGACGTGTTTTTCAAAACGTGTCCGTACGGGCATGAGCCGCAAAGATTGCTGCTGCCCTTAGGACTCGTCAACCTTTGGAGAACCGGATCACCAACGGCCTTAACGTGGAGCATGACTTAGGGATCGTCAAGCGATAGTGCCCCTTATCGTCTTCCTTCCAGAAAGCGTTGCCAACCGCTTGCCATACGCCGTGATCGTCAAGGAACTCGATGTTCTGCGAATACCAGGCTCGATCGGTCACAAGCTGGATGCTGGAGGCTTCGTCGAGACTCAAGTTAAATAGGGCAGCCATTCGCATTCCGTTGTCGGGATGCTCCAGCGCCGCGACGAACAGGCTTGGTTGTACTGCATAGATCGGCAGAGATTGGCGTCCCAGCCACTCCAGGATGCCTCTGAACTGCTCTTTGCGTTTGTAGTTCAGAACGGATTCGTTGCGATTGGCTTGCAAATTAAAGGCCAAGACGGCGATGCGCCCCTGCAACCGATTGGTGTACGACACAACCGAAGGTGAGACAACTTCCCGGTTTTCACTCACAAACTGCGACAGGACCACCGCATCGGCCAGCGGTTTCAGCCGATAGGCGCCCGACTCTTCCCGGGTGCCCGCCTGATCCGAAAAATACATGCGCGTGCCTTCCGTATTTTCGCGCCATATGTTCGCCGGCGTAACCCGCTCGTGGCCGATATTCCGCAGTTCATCGGGTCCCAGCTCGGTCACTTCGGTGCCGATCAGCTCCCCGTACCCCATCCGGCATAAATAGGAAGCCGCAAGTCCGTCCAGGAACACGCTCCCGCTCAACATAGACATAATTTCGTTCGGCGAAAGCTCCAGCACGTTCTCGCCGCTTACGAGCAGGGGAAGGGAACCCGCAGTGTCGGAAGAAGTATACGGCGCGCAAGGAATGCCGAATTTCCCCAGCACCTGCGCCCAAGCGGGCGTTGTGCGATAACTGCCCCGTCCATGCTGGATGTGCCCATGCACATGCGCAAGCGGCCGATAAAGCAGCCGCGGGCCGGCCAGGCGGAACCCCTCGACGGAACGCCGCAAGGAAGTAAAGAAATTGCGGCTGTCCTTGATCATGGCCGTGTACCCTTTCTCCTCAAGCGGACCGTCCGTATATTGGGTAATATACGACAAAGAGCCGTCAAATCCGTAAAACATCGACAGTGCAATCAATGCCCGCAGCTTAGTCGCGGAGAAGAAGAAGCGCGAATGGGGGTAAGGATCGGACTCGTGGATGATTTCGAAATCCTCGGGCAAGGCAAGCTTCGAGTAAAGCATGTGAAATGTAATATCCGGGAAGGTGTCCGCATGGTCGAATCGGTACGAAGTTCCCCAGAGGCGTACGAGCGGTTTGGTCGTTCCGGCGAAAGCGCGGGCGACAGGTCCGGTCATGTCGCCGTCGAAATCGGACATGCCGGGCTGACAGAGCGCCATGCGCGTATCGGGCGCGACTTCGTTAACCGTCGAACGCAAGCGGGCCGCCAGCTCGACCAGGGAATCCCGCATCAGCTCGGCCCATAGCCTGCGGTATTCCACGGCCTGTTCGCCCCCGGCGCAGAAAAGCGCTGCGAGTTCCTCCCTTGAGGCTTGTCTCCCGATCCTGGATGAGAACCGCTCCAGATGCCGCGGGCAGAAGCACCCGTATCCGACCCCGTAATTGGAGCTCAGCCGGTAATCGTCTTCAAACAAGATGATGGCAGGACGAGCTCTCTCTGCGATCGTCCTTACATAAGAGCTGAATAAGCGCTGGTAGTCCGGATCGATCGGGCAGCACCCCGACTGGGAAACGGTTCCGTCCAGCCCGACGATAGGTTGGAGGCGGAGGGAATCCGCTTCCATTCGGTCTGCGTCCGGTCCCAGCGTTAGCGTAGGCGCGCACCACCAGCCAATCTCCATGCCGTCGTTTGCCAGATGCTGTTTGACTTCGTGCAGCAAGTCGCCAAATTTTTCGTATGCCAGATAAGCCGACGGTCCTTTGGCCTCTCCATTCCATACCGGGAAAACAAGCAATACTCTTCTGATTCCGGTTTCATGCCGCAATTTGCGCAGCGCCGCCAGCATGTTCTCCTTGTCCTCCTCGATAAACAAGAAGGGGACAATCGGGTCAAACTCGTAGTCCGTGTGCGTACCGTCCATGTTTTCGCTTCCTTTCTGCATAGGGAAACTTGCTAACGTCCCCATCGTACTGAAGGGCCCCCGGGAAGTAAATGGTCATTATTTATGGCAATTTGCTTTTCTTGACGCTTTTTCTTTACCCGTATATTGTATAGCTATCTGCTGAAGCCGCTTATTTGAACATCCGGCGCATGTCAAAAAAAACAAAGTGCGCAAAAATGAATGCGTTTACGGATACCGACTGCACTCCTTATCATGAAGAAGTCAAACTTGAACCAATCAAATTAGGGGAGGAATGTGCAAGATGAGCAGCAAAGCCAGATGGTATACGGGGCTGGTCGCAACGGCAGTAGGGTTGGCAGCAATAACGGGTTGTGTCTCCAACCCCAAAAACGAGGGGAAAGACGCCCCTTCTCCAAATACGGGGTCAACAAAGCCTGCTTCAACGAGTCCAAATGTAAACGATTCCAATCTGAATCCATCCGGTTTTCCAATCGTGAACAACAAAATCACCGTCAAGATGGCAGGACTGCAAGGCGCGGGAAATCCTCCGCTGGATCAGATGCCGGTCTATAAAGAATACGAGAAGATGACCAACATTCATATCGATTGGACGTCTATCCCTTCGGAGAACGCCGCAGAGAAGAAATCGCTCCTTTTTGCGTCCAACAATCTTCCGGATGCGCTCACAGTGGGTCTGACCGATCAGGAGGTACTGGCAAACGGAAGCAGCGGGACCTTGATCCCCCTGGAAGGCTTGATCGACAAATACGCGCCCAATCTGAAGAAACTGTTTGAAGCGCATCCCGAATACCGCAAGCAGCTGATGACTCCGGAAGGACATATTTACACCTTGCCTAACATCAATGAATTTTCAAGCGCGGAAACGGTGCTGATGTGGATCAATCAATCGTGGCTGGATAAACTTCATCTGCAAGCTCCGCAAAACAAAGATGAGTTGTACAAGGTGTTGAAAGCGTTTAAAGAAGGCGACCCGAACGGAAACGGCAAGCCCGACGAGATTCCTTTCTCATTCATGAAAGAGGACTTGAATCTGTTTATCGCCAACGTATTCGGACTGCTGAACTATAAAAATATTGCAGTCGGGGTTGACGGCAAAATGATACCGACGGCGATGGATCCCCGGTACAAGGAAGCTCTGCAATATCTGAACAAGCTATACGCGGAAAAACTGATCGATCCGGAAATGTTCAGTATGACCTCGTCGCAGCAAAATGCCAAAGGGGCCAACGAGCAATTGGGCGCGTATTTCCACTGGAGCATCATAACGGCCGGGGCGAAATTGGAAAACCAATACGTCGCTTTCGCCCCGATGGAGTATAACGGCAAACGAGCGACCTATTTGAGTTCTCCGCTTGGCCGCGGGCATTTCGCGATAACGAAAGCGGCCAAATCGCCGGAAGCGCTGATTCGGTGGGCCGATTATTTCTTCTCGTCGGAAGGCACGAAAATGGCGGAATTCGGTCCCAAAGGAACCGGATATGTCGACAATGCGGATGGCACTTGGGAGCAAGCGCCCGTACCGCAAGGGATGACTTCCGTGCAATTCCGTCTATCCATGACGCCGTCCGCCGGAGGATCGATGCCATATTATTATTCCAGCAGCCTGCTGGATGCAACAAAGCTGAACGATTACGACAAGAAGGTTGTCGCGTCGGCCAACAAATATAACATGCCTTACGCGAAGATGGCGTTTCCCAATACGTACATGACGGAAGACGAGCAGAAGAAGGTGGCTTCCATTCAGACCGATATCGCCAATTATGTGACGCAGATGGAGGTCAAATTTATTATGGGGGACACTTCCTTCGATCAGTGGGATAAATTTACGGATACGCTGAAGAAAATGCAAATGGATGAAATGGTGAACGTGTACCAAAAAGTGTACGATCGCTACCAAAAAAGCAATTAATGGCTGCCGCTTGGTCCGCGCTACAGTGTTTTTCTGCGCTGTAGCGCGGAATGTAAGCATCGATCAGACGGAAGAATCGGGGGGGTAAGCGGATTGAAGGAGCTGTTGATTAGAAATAAAACCTTCTTCAAATATCTTTTATCTTACTTGCTCCTGCTCATTTTGCCGCTGGCGGTCATGTCTTATTTGATTTTTAAAAATATCGTGGTGGAAATGGAACGGCAAATTGTAACGGCCAATATGCAGATGCTTGCTCAGGTCCGCAATACACTGGATAAGAAGCTGGCAAGTTTGGACAAAATTGCAGTGGAAATTTCGTTAAACCCGCAATTGACGCCCTACCAGGTATCCCAATCCAGCTACAGCCAATATCAGACTTACCTGGAGCTGAAGAAATACGCCAATAGCGACGGGTTTATTTATCAATTATTTCTTTGCATGAACAAAGACCCTGTCATCTATTCGTCAACAGGCAACTATTCTATGGATGGTTTTCTAACCCAGTCATTCACTTTTGCGCGTCCTGTCCAGGATCAACTTGCACAGACGCTTCAATCTCCCGGAAGCCGCTGGGTGACCCCCGCGCCGAACGTGATGATTAACGGATTGCATGCCAGCAAAAATTTTATCCTGTTCGCCTATCCGCTTCCTCCGGATAAAAATTATGTCTACGGAACTGCGCTGTTTTTTGTCGCTGAGTCGGAAATAAAGGCGATGATCTTCGATATACTGGCGGATTACGGCGGAACGACCGTTATTCTGAATCAACAAGGCGAATTGATCGCATCCTCCAGGGAAATCGACGAAGACGATTTGGCTTCCATCCGAAATTTGTCCGTTATGCAGCCGGAGCATACGGGCAATACGGCCAACCTGATATATGACAACAAGGCGTATATCGCCAATATTGTCCATTCCGGTTTCAATGATTGGTCGTATCTTACCCTCGTGCCGAAGGAAAAGTACCTGCAAGAAGTGCTTAGTATCAAACGCTCGGTCTATGAGGGCATTGCGATCGTCGTGGTGGCCGGAATTTTGGCTGCCTTCTCGTTTCTGCTATTGAACTATGTGCCGATTCGCAAGTTAAGAAATATTTTGGAAGGCAACCAGGCTTCGCCCTCATACGGTTACAAAGACGACGTTTCGTTTATTCGCCACGCGATTCAAAATGTCGCCCAATCCAATCAAGAGCTCGTGGACCGGATCGGGCAGCATAAGCAGTACGTTCGGAGCCATTTGCTCCTCATGCTGCTGCGGGGACACATCGTGGATGAAAACGAATGGAGATTCCTTCTAAAAGAAAGCGATTTGCACTTCACGCTTCCTTATTTTCTTGTCGTTATCATAGCCGCCGATACCTCCAAAAAAGCGTTAATGGACGTACCCGATTCCGAGATGAAATGGACCCGGCCCGGGAAAATGGACATCTACCGTGTCGAGGGATTCGATGACCGCAAAGTGGTCTATATTTTGAATATCGTTTCGGATACGGGCCACATTCCGTTCATTGAATCGGGCATAGCGGAAATCAAAGCGTATATGGAAGCGCAATCGGGGCTAAAACTGAGTGCCGGCGTTGGGAATGTATACGACAGCTGGAACGATATTTCCAAATCAATGGTGGAAGCTTCCTCGGCATTGGACTACCGGTTACTGCGGGGAGGCGGGCAAATTATCCACTATGCAAAGATCGCCGACTCGACACCGTCGAACTGGCAGCCTTACGAAAAGCTCCACATGATGAGCATCAGCATCGAATCCGGGAATGTTCAACAGATGGAATACATGCTTACCGAAGTTACCGAACAACTGAGCCAGCAAAATATCCCGCTCTATATGGCGCGTTATTATTGCTTTGAGATTATCAATACCTTGATGAAAGTCGTGCGCGATTTGAATATCAGGTGGGAGCATTTGCCCGGGGGAATGCCGGATTTAACCAAGCTCGCCCAATTCGAGACCGTGGAGCAGTTGAAAACGAATGTGTATGAAATCGGCATTAACATTTGCCACTACACAAGCAAGAGGATCGGAAGTGCGGACAGGGATTTGGTGGAAGAGATCAAAGAACATATCGCGTCCAATTTCCGAGACCAAAATTTCAATTTTAGCGACATGGCGGAAGCGATCGGGATGTCCTCGCCCTATTTGAGCCGGTCTTTCCGGGATAAAACCGGACTAACGATGATGGATTATTTGACGGAGCTGCGGATGAAGGAAGTGTGCGATCAGTTGGCGAACAGCGACAAGTTGATTAAAGATGTCATTCATGATGCGGGTTATTTTGACATTGCCAGCTTTAATAAAAAATTCAAGAAACTATACGGCACCTCTCCCAGCAACTACAGAACACTAAGGAGAACGATCAGGAATGAATCATAACCGCGGAGCAGGAGGGGATTCAGTTGAAAATCGCTAAGACGGAATTTACCGCTCCTCCATTATTGTGGACGCACAAATTATGGCGCAACATGCGAGAGCATTACCAACTCTATTTATTAATAGCGCCGGCTCTGATCTATTATGTAATTTTCCATTACGTCCCTATGTATGGCATACAAATTGCGTTTAAGGATTTCGTGCCCTCGCTGGGGATCTGGGGAAGCAAGTGGGTAGGGCTCGAGCACATGAGGCAATTTTTCCGTTCCTATCAATTTTGGAACGTGATCCAGAATACGCTGGGGATTAGTCTGTACGGGCTGGTCGTCTCGTTTCCGATCCCGATCGTATTGGCCTTGATGCTCAACGAGGTGCGCCATAAGAAGTTTAAAGCTTTCGTCCAAACCTTGACGTATGCGCCGCATTTCATTTCGATGGTGGTTATGGTCGGCATGATGTTTATTCTGTTTTCGCCATCGACAGGGATTTTTAACAAGATTATCGTTGCGTTAGGCGGAAGTCCAGTCTATTTCATGGGGAGCGCCGGGCTGTTTAAGACCGTATACGTTTTTTCAGGCGTATGGCAGGGTATGGGCTGGGGTTCGATTATTTATTTGGCCGCTCTGTCTGCCGTCGATCCGCATTTATATGAAGCAGCTTATATGGACGGTGCCTCGAAACTGAAAAAAATCATTCACATCGATTTGCCCGCCATCGTGCCGACGGCCGTCATCCTGCTCATCCTGAACGTCGGGAGCATCATGTCCGTTGGATTCGAGAAAGTGTTTCTTATGCAAAATCCGCTTAATTTAAGCGCGTCTGAAGTGATTTCCACTTATGTTTACAAGATCGGCTTGCTGCAAAACAATTACAGCTACGGAGCGGCTATCGGCGTGTTCAATGCGGTCATTAATTTCATCCTTCTGATTTCTGTGAATACGATCGCCAAGCGCACGAGCGGGTCCAGCTTATGGTAGGAAAACGGACGGGGGGCTGCTATCATGTTCAAACGACAATCGCTCCACGATAAATGGTTCGATGTGTTCAATTACGCCGGTCTCATCGGCATTGCCATCGTTGTGATGTATCCGTTAGTATTCATCGTCAGTGCATCGTTCAGCAGTCCGGAAGCGGTCAACCAGGGCCTCGTATGGTTATGGCCAAAAGCTTTTACGCTGAAAGGCTACGAACGGATCTTTGCCAGTGCGACCATATGGCGCGGCTATGGCAATACGATTTTGTACACGGCTGTCGGGGTTACGATCAATTTGGTTATGACGATCACTGCGGCCTATGCGTTATCTCGAAAGCATTTTATGCTGCGAAGAGTCGTTTCCGTTCTTTTCGTGTTTACGATGTTTTTTGGCGGCGGGCTTATTCCGACTTATTTGCTTGTGAAAAGCCTGGGCATGCTCGACTCCATCTGGGCGCTGGTCATCCCCAATGCGGTTAGCATGTTTCAAATCATCATTACGCGCACGTTTTTTGAAACGAGCATCCCGGACGAACTTCGGGAATCGGCGATGATCGACGGATGCAGCGATATCAAATATTTGCTCCGGATCGTCGTGCCGCTATCGATGCCTATTATTGCCGTGCTGGCGATCTTTTACGGCGTGGATCATTGGAATTCTTATTTTAGCGCCTTGATTTATTTGAGCGAACATTCCGCCTATCCGTTGCAATTGGTATTGCGTCAGATTTTGATTCAAAATCAGATTTCCGGTGAGATCATGGGTCTGGACGACGTTTATTTAGCGGCCGAAAAGCAGCAGATCGCGGATTTGATGAAGTTTGGCATCATCATTGTGTCCAGCTTGCCGATCATTATGGTTTATCCCTTTCTGCAACGGTATTTCGTTAAAGGGATGATGATTGGGGCCATCAAAGGGTAATCGCTTAGGCATCGAGCCGAGCCGAAGGAATCCGAAGGTGCCGGTGTGGTCGGGATCACAGCCCCTTAATTCCATAAAATGAAAACTGTGCGACAGAGGACCGTCCGATATAAGGACGGTTTTTTCTTTTTTCGGATGTTCTGTCCTTACGATCTTAAACCAATCTTAAACAATCTCATCTATAATTTTGACGGTTATGAAATTTTGAGAGAACACAATGGCAGTGTTTTTCTACAGTATTTTCTGAATGAAGGGAGAAATATCATGTATCATACAATTTGGAGGAAGCGCATAGCCCTGATGCTGGCGATTGCGCTTGTCGCGACGCTGTTTGGGCCTATGCGGAATAGGGCCGGCGCCGATGCCGCTCCGCCGGAAATTAGCACGCCTTCTGTAAACAATGCTGTTATTTCCATTTTTATCACTCCGTCTGTGAAGGACGACGGCAGCTACCAACCGGAAGACTTTGCCGTGAAGGTGAACGGACAAGCCGTGAATGTCGTGTCTACAAGTCCTTTTATTGACAGCGACGGTTTTATCTCTTTTATGTTTTTATTCCTGGAGCGCTCCCTGGTGAAGGAAGAGACGGTGACGGTCGCCTATATCAACACGAACAATCCGCTAAAAGATGAGTTTGGCAACGCGCTAAGTCAGGGAGTCGTGCCTGTTAATAACATGACGCCGGGAAAGTTTGGGGCCCCGCCTTCGCTAAGCATGCCGGGGAAGGTGAAGTATAAATTCAGGGCAAACGCCCCAATTGTGTCGTTCAGTCCAACCGGCCAAGCCAACCGGATTCAATTTACGTTTCCGAGTGAGGCGGGGAACGATGCCTGGACCGAAGGAAACTCAATCATTCATACAAAAAGCGATTATGTCATTATTAATAATACTGATTCCACTGTCCTCCGCCCCCATATTTTATTCAATAACCCCGGTATGGTGATGGTGGACTTGATTTTAAAGCCAGGCGATTATATGGAGGAAGGCAAGTCTTATACGCTTGCCATGTCGGATACGGCGGGTGGAAATGAAGTCAGGCTACCGTTAAATCCGACAAGCTCGGCCCAAGCCATGATCACGCTTTTTTTGGATGATCAATCCGGATTTTCTATAATCGACGACTATGCCTTCCGCAACGTACAACTTGTAGCTAGCGGAAACATGCCGCCGTCGCCGAAGCAAAACCTATCCGCGGTACTGAGTCTAGGAGATCCGGAGGTAACGTATCGTGCTGATCAATTGGCGACCGATGCCAATGAAGACAACTTGACGTTGTCCAATCCCCGTTCTTCTAATACGAACATCGTTTTGGCTACGCTTGACAAGGGGAAATTGCTGATAAAGCCGGTCCATGCAGGTACGGCTCAAGTTTCCGTTGACGTCAGCGACGATTTCGACGACGCGACGATCGATATTACGGTTGAAGTGATCGCGCAAAAGACGGATACCCTGTCCCCGAGCGGCATTTCGATCATCAATAACGAGAACGGCAACGATTATGTAATCATAAGCTCCGTGCAGTCAGGATCGACCGTCAAGGTGTATGATGCGTCCGGCCATGTTATCGCTTTAAATACGCAAGGCATGAACGGAAGCATGACGGTGCCTGTAATTGGCGGGATTTCCGATAACAAAGTGTATGTGACGTTAACCGAACTCAACAAAACGGAAAGCGAAAAAGCGGAAGTAACCGTCGCTCCGGTCGTGGATAAACAATCGCTCTCTTATGCCGTTGGTCAGGCACAGCGGAGGTATGACCTTGCGACTGAAGGAGATGCGAATGGCCAGTACGCGGTTGGCTCGAAAGCGGCGATGCAGTCGGCAATTGATGCCGCGAACGCCGTGATCAGCAGTTCTACGGTGAACCAAGCGAGCGTTGACGCGGCTTTAATCGCGCTCAATGAAGCGGTGGCCGTTTTTGACGCCGCGATGGTTCGTGTGGATCGCAGCGCCCTCGAAGATGCGGTCTATGCTGCGAGAGACCTGCATAACGGTGCGGTCGAAGGCTTGGGATCGGGCCAATATGCGCCCGGTTCAAAGGCGGTTTTGCAGGGCGTCATATATCAAGCATTTGCAGTCTTGGACACCGCATTGGTGACACAGTCACAGGTGGACACGGCATTGGCAGCGTTGAATGCAGCGGTGGCGGCATTCGAAGCGAGCAAAGTTGGCGTCGACAAGACGCAGCTGGCGATGGCTATCACGGCGGCACAGGCGAAGCATGACGCTGCGACGGAAGGTGCGGCGGACGGCCAGTATGCGCCCGGCTCAAGGGCGGCGCTGCAGGTGGCGATCAACGCAGCGGCAGGGGTAAACGCCAATGTATCAGCGACGCAGACGCAGGTGGACGCGGGATTGGCAGCGCTGAATGCAGCGGTGGCGGCATTCGATGGCGCGAGGGTTAGCGTTAACAAGGCGCAGTTGGCGGCAGCCATCATGGCGGCGCAGGCGAAGCATGACGCAGCGACGGAAGGTGCGGCGGACGGCCAGTATGCGCCGGGCTCGAAGGCGGCGCTGCAGGTGGCGATCAATGCAGCGGCAAGCATACGCGCCGATGAACGGGCGACACAGTTGCAGGTGGACGCGGGATTGGCAGCTTTGAATGTTGCGGTGGCGGCATTCGAAGCGAGCAAAGTTGGCGTCAACAAGGCGCAGCTGGTAGCAGCCATCGGATCCGCGCAGGCGAAGCATGACGCTGCGACGGAAGGCGCGGCGGACGGCCAATATGCGCCGGGCTCAAAGGCGGCGCTGCAGTCGGTGATCAACGCAGCGGCAGGGGTGAACGCCAATCTATCAGCGACGCAGACGCAGGTGGACGCGGCATTGGCCGCGCTGAATGCGGCGTCGGCGACGTTCGACGGCGCGAGGGTTAGCGTCAACAAGGCGCAGCTGGCGGCAGCCATCATGGCGGCGCAGGCGAAGCATGACACCGCGACGGAAGGTGCGGCGGACGGCCAATATGCGCCGGGCTCAAAGGCGGCGCTGCAGGTGGCGATCAATGCAGCGGCAGGCGTGAACGCCAATGTATTAGCGACGCAGACACAGGTGGACGCGGCATTGGCCGCGCTGAATGCGGCGTCGGCGACGTTCGACGGCGCGAGGGTTAGCGTCAACAAGGCGCAGCTGACGGCAGCTATCACGGCGGCGCAGGCGAAGCATGACGCCGCGACGGAAGGCGCGGCGGACGGCCAGTATGCGCCGGGCTCAAAGGCGGCGCTGCAGTCGGCGATCGATACAGCGGCAGGCGTGCGCGCCGATGAACGGGCGACACAGTTGCAGGTGGACGCGGGATTGGCAGCGTTGAATGCAGCGGTGGCGGCATTCGAAGCGAGCAAAGTTGGCGTCAACAAGGCGCAGCTGACGGCAGCTATCACGGCGGCGCAGGCGAAGCATGACGCCGCGACGGAAGGCGCGGCGGACGGCCAGTATGCGCCGGGCTCAAAGGCGGCGCTGCAGGTGGCGATCAATACAGCGGCAAGCGTACGCGTCGATGAACGGGCGACACAGTTGCAGGTGGACGCGGGATTGGCAGCGTTGAATGCTGCGGTGGCGGCATTCGAAGCAAGTAAAGTTGGCGTCAACAAGGCGCAGCTGACGGCAGCTATCACGGCGGCACAGGCGAAGCATGACGCCGCGACGGAAGGCGCGGCGGACGGCCAGTATGCGCCGGGCTCGAAGGCGGCGCTGCAGGTGGCGATCAATGCAGCGGCAAGCGTACGCGCCGATGAACGGGCGACACAGTTGCAGGTGGACGCGGGATTGGCAGCGTTGAATGCAGCGGTGGCGGCATTCGAAGCGAGCAAAGTTGGCGTCAACAAGGCGCAACTGGCAGCAGCCATTGGAGCCGCGCAGGCGAAGCATGACGCCGCAGTGGAAGGCGCGGCGACCGGCCAGTATGCGCCGGGCTCAAAGGCGGCGCTGCAGTCGGCGATCAACGCAGCGGCAGGGGTGAACGCCAATCTATCAGCGACGCAGACGCAGGTGGACGCGGCATTGGCCGCGCTGAATGCGGCGTCGGCGACGTTCGACGGCGCGAGGGTTAGCGTCAACAAGGCGCAGCTGGCGGCAGCTATCACGGTGGCGCAGGCGAAGCATGACGCCGCGACGGAAGGCGCGGCGGACGGCCAGTATACGCTGGGCTCAAAGGCGGCGCTGCAGTCGGCGATCAATACAGCGGCAAGCGTACGCGCCGATGAACGGGCGACACAGTTGCAGGTGGACGCGGGATTGGCAGCATTGAATGCTGCGGTGGCGGCATTCGAAGCAAGCAAAGTTGGCGTCAACAAGGCGCAACTGGCAGCAGCCATTGGAGCCGCGCAGGCGAAGCATGACGCCGCAGTGGAAGGCGCGGCGACCGGCCAGTATGCGCCGGGCTCAAAGGCGGCGCTGCAGTCGGCGATCAACACGGCGGCAGGCGTGAACGCCAATGTATCAGCGACGCAGTCACAGGTGGACGCGGCATTGTCAGCATTGAATGCTGCGGTAGCGGCATTCGAAGCAAGCAAAGTTGGCGTCAACAAGGCGCAACTGGCAGCAGCCATTGGAGCCGCGCAGGCGAAGCATGACGCCGCAGTGGAAGGCGCGGCGACCGGCCAGTATGCGCCGGGCTCAAAGGCGGCGCTGCAGTCGGCGATCAACACGGCGGCAGGCGTGAACGCCAATGTATCAGCGACGCAGTCACAGGTGGACGGGGCATTGTCAGTGTTGAATGCAGCGGTGGCGGCATTCGAAGCGAGCAAAGTTAGCGTCAACAAGACGCAGCTGACGGGAGCCATCATGGCGGCGCAGGCGAAGTATGACGCAGCGACGGAAGGCGCGGCGGCCGGCCAGTATGCGCCGGGCTCGAAAGCAGCGCTGCAGGTGGCGATCGACACAGCGAAAGCGATTGAAGGCGAACATCTAGCTACACAAATGAAAGTGGATGAGGCGATCAATGCTTTGAAGCTGGCCGTTATAAAGTTCGAAGACTGGAAAATTTCGAACGAAGGCGGCGGCAACGGCAACGGCAACGGAAGTAGCGGCGGCAGCGTTTCGTTGCCGCAACAAGATGCAATCAACATTGATATCGTGAGCAAGGAAACTGTTGTGGGGACGGTTGCCCTCAAGCGGTCCAAAGACGTCGCAGGACGCAGCATCTCAGCGATCGAGATGGGCAAAGAGCTTGTCGCAGGCTTGATTGGCCGCCTGAAGTCCATTGGAAGCAACGTGTTCAGCCTTACCGTTACGGAAGGCAGCAATGCATCGGATGCGTTTATCTTGACGATTTCGCCAGAAGCGGCGGATTTATGGTCCGGTTCCGGTCTGTCCGCCCGTTTGATGGTGAACGGTGTAGGCATGGACATTTCTGCCGAATTGCTCCAAGGCGGACATCAGGTCAAAACTAAAATCGAACCGAATAAAGGGCAGTCGGATATCGATAGTGTTCAGAAGCGAGCCCAAGACAATGCGATCGTCAGACAGGCGGCAGGGAATGGCGATTTGCGGATCATCGGCTTGCCGGTGACAATTGAAACGAATATGCGGCAGCTGCCGGTTTCCTTGTTTTTGCCTTTGGCGAACAATAGGATTGCCGGCGAACAGTTGGAGGACACGGGAATTTACGTAGAGCATGCCGACGGTACGCAGCAATTAATTCGGGGAACATTCTTACCGGGTTTAAGCGCATGGGGCTTGCCGGGTATCCAATTCGACGCGACGGGATTCAGCCTTGTAACCGTAGTACAGATTGACGGTTGGAAGAAGTTCCGCGACGCATCGCAGATCGAACAGCCTGCCCGAGGTTATGTATCGGGCTATCCCGACGGCAACTTTAAGCCGGATGACAACATGACGCGCGCGGAACTTGCGGCGCTGTTGGCCAAGGCCGTTCATAGGGATGGGACCCAGACGACCGGCAAGTTCGACGATCTGCCGGATTCTCATTGGGCGTTTGCGGCAATCGGGCGAGTGGCAAGTATGGGGCTGATGACCGGCTATCCGGACGGCGGTTTCCGACCGGACGCACCGGTAACGCGGGCGGAAATGGCGGTTATCGCGGCCAAACTCACGGTAGGCAAAGAGTCTGCCAGACAAATTTCTTTCCCGGACATAACGGGCCACTGGGCAGAGAACGCAATCCTTGCGGCCACCGTCGCCGGCTACCTGAACGGTTACGAGGACGGAACGTTCAGACCGGAGAAGAGGCTCAGCCGTGCCGAAGCTGTTGTAATCATCAATAAGATGCTGAACATCGCACCGGATAAAAAAGGGAAAGCCGGCTATCTGGACGTACCGCAATCCCATTGGGCGTTCGGCGACATCCAAGCGGCTTCGTCAACACGATAGCTTAAAAACACAGGTCCTGTCGTACGACAAGAACATAATAGCCCGCTTCAAACCCGCATAACTTGCGGGTTTTTGTTTTGTTGTTGACACGACACCGAATGGTGTCCTATAATCAAAGTGTCACCAAATGGTGTCCGATTGGGAACGAGTCATTTGGGAAATTGGAACTTAAAAAATGATCACTGAAACTATGATGAGGAGGAAACAAAATGAGTACGATGATCGGTGCGGAAACAACCGCGAAACTAGAAACCCAGCTCCGAGGAAAAACGATTGCTTATTGGACAGTCACATTACTACTCGCAGCAGCTGTTATGTTAAGTGGTATCGGGCAACTGATGCAATTTGGGGGAAACATCGAGTTAGTGACGAATCTTGGTTACCCATTATACGTCTTGACCATTCTCGGGATTTGGAAAGTGCTTGGAGCCATCGCTCTCGTCGTGCCAGGTTTACCTCGGCTTAAAGAATGGGTTCACGCTGGTATCTTCTTTTTAATGACTGGTGCGTCTTTATCCCACGTGTTTGCCAACGATTATGGTGATTACGGGTTTGCTATCATCCTTCCGCTTTCATATGCTGCACTAAATATCGCCTCGTGGGCGTTGCGTCCGAAGAGCCGCAAACTTTAGGGAGGTGGTGAAATTAACGGCTGTTCCTACGTGCCACCAACAGAAATCATATTTAGGAGAGGGTGTTGGGCCAGCGGAGGGGAGAAGCACACGGTCACCTGGACGCTGCAGGATTTAGGTATGGAGAACAAGAAAATACCCGACTGCCGTCTTCGTGCCGGCGCTGGCCGGACGGAAACGGCGGAGTTGAGTAAAAGTCTTATTAGTGAGGCCGACCCAGCCGTAATGGCCCGCAAAATAGCAGCTGCCGCCTAGCATGGCGTCGCGGTGGAAACTCGTACTATCGCCAAGAAGTCAACTTTTCTGCTGGCGATACTCTATCGGAGCGAGACCGCAATATTTTTTGAATACCTGCGAGAAGTACGAGAAGTTGGAGTAGCCGACCTTTGAAGCGATAAGATGGACGGGAATGCTCGTGTTCGTCAGCAGCGACTTGGCGATTTCCATCTTCTGCATCGCGATATAGTCGTTAAGTGAGATGCCTTTGACTTTCTTGAACAGCCGAGACAAATATTCCGGATTGATATAGATGGCTTCGGCGATTTCAGCCCGGCTGCAGTTTTTCTCAATGTTCTGATTGATGTAGGCGATGGCACGTCCGACGGAATCCTGGACATGATGCGCGCCTACGGCGTTCTCTTCCACGTAATTCAGTACGAAATCGACCAGATCGAGCATCTTGTCAAGCGAAGTATAAGACTGAATATAGTCGGCGTAGCCGTATCGTTCGAAGAAAATTTCGCTGGCGTCCTGCTCCATCTGTTTGGTCGCCGTCAAGAACACCTGGATGAAGTCCTGGTGAAACCGGGCAAGAAATTCGGCGGTAATCACGCCGAGCTGCTTCTGCTGCTGCAGGTAACGGTGAATTTCGTTGCGCACGGTTTTGCTGCTGCCATGGGCGATGAGCATGGCCCAATTTTGCATATCCGGAATCGAGTATGCGCTTTCCTTGAGCTGGTTCATGTGCTGCATCGTGAACACTTTGCTGTATAAAGCCACATTGTGCTGGCGCATCCGGCAGAGCGCTTGATAATGCTGCTTCAGTATAGGGGCTTGTCCGATGTCCGATACGTAGCAAGCGATAAAACAGGCAAGCTTATTCTGAACGGCAGCCATCAGCTGATTCACGATATTCTCTACTGGAGCGCCGAACGCGCCCTCCGTGTACAAAAGCGCCAAATAATTGACGCCGTCAAGCTGGACCAACAGCGATTGCAATCGGTACGGCTCTGTAAAATGCGCCAATTCCTGCTTCAATTCCTCTTTGCCTGCCTGATCGCTTGGCTTCGTAAGCTGAATGAGCACGGAGCGAAACGAGGTTTGCGGCGTTACGCGGATGTCCAGATTGTTCAAGTCCCTCAGCAATTGCTCATGATGCTGCCCGGAATCGGCGAGGAAGCTGCGGATGCAGTTATCCAGCAGATACTCTTTGTTTTCCCGCCAATACGCTCCGTATTCAGAGAGCTGTCGCATCTGGGCGTTAGCAAGGATTTTGTGTATGGCGCGCTCAATCGACGCCTGGATCGCCATGTAGCTGGCCGGTTGCAAAATGTAATCGAAGCAGCCGAGCTGCAGCGCTTCTTGGGCGTACTCAAATTCGGAGTGGGCGGACAGGAAGATGCATTGCAAGGCCGGGTAAGCGTCCCGCACCCATTTGAACAATTCCAGCCCGGTCTCCATCGGCATCTCGATGTCGCACAGCAGAATATGAATGTCTTTCTCCCCAAGCAGCATTCTCGCTTCGTCCGCGCTGTAGGCGTGATAGACGCTCTCGATCCGCAGCGCCTGCCAGTCTACGCCGGCTTTCACGCCCTGCACCACATCATATTGATCGTCTACGACCAGAACGTTCATTCGGTTTCCTCCCCCTTCAGCCGGGAACTGATCGGCAAAATGATTTCGGCGACCGCCCCTTCTTCATTATTAAAAAAGGCAAGCCAAGCCTTTTCTCCATACAGCATAGACAACCGGTGACGCACATTGCTCAAACCGACGTGAATATCCGTGTAGATCGTGGAATCGCCGCAGTTCAGCTCCTGCAAGATCGAAGGGTCGAACCCGCTGCCGTTATCCTGAATCGTAATATCCGCATAGTTCCCGTCATCGCTTTCCAGCAAAACGGCTTTGATCCGGATAAGCAGCTGCTCTTGCGGCTTCGTCGCATATTTGACGCTGTTTTCCACGAAGGTTTGGATCGACAGCGGCGGCAGAGCAAAGTCCATCAGCGCCGGGTCGACATGCCATTCGCATAGCGGCGGGATATGATGGGCGATATGCTGAATGCGCATATAGTTCTGGACGTGGTCCATTTCCTGGCGAAACGAGACAAGCTGCAAATTATCCTTGAAATTGTAGCGAAGATGATTGGAGATGGCGAGAATCATTTGCTGAATGCGCTCGAAGCTTTGTTGCTGCGCCATACCATACAAGCTCTTCAAGCAGTTGAGAAAGAAGTGCGGGCGAATTTGCAGCTGCAAATGCTGCAGCTCCGCCTTCTGCCGCCTGATCTCTTGCTCGTAAGCGACGATTTTCAACTGATTGATTTCATTCGACATTTGAGTAAAGGCCGCATCCACCTGCTTAAACTCTTCGATCCGATAATCTTCGAGCTGCTGCGGCTCGGAGCCTCTGCCGATTCGGAGAACCAGGCGCTGCCACGGCGACAGCACGGAACGGTTCAACAGGACGAGACGGATCAGAACAAGCAGGACGGTCAGCAAGGAGAGGGTGAACAAAATGGCGAATCCGCCTTTGAATACACCGGGCTTAGGCACGGCAAACATCAATTGAATTTCGCTGTTGGCGATCGGCGCGCCGACGACCGTATAGTGATCGTTGGTCCACAGGCGGTTTTCCTCGACAAATTGCCTGTTCGTCAGCGGAGTTCTATCTTGTGTGGCATAGATGACCTCAATGCCGTCATGAACCAGATCGAGCGAATACATATGTGCAAAGTCCACCATCACGGCCGCGTAAGTGCCATTTTTGCCCATCAGCCGAAACAAATAGTATTTGTCTCGCACCTCATAGGCTAACCAACCGCTGTAATAAAAATTGTCGCGCGTGTCCGCCAAACGATGCATTTGACTCCGAATGGCTTCCTTTAATTCATAGGAATAACCGTCCGCAAAAATATCGCGATACGTATTGTTGTTTGAACTGTATATAAAAAAGGCGTCGGCAACCTTATAGGAGCTCAGCGCCGCATTCAACTGGATCATAATTTCGTGAGACGCCACATGGGCCTGCAAAGCGTCAACTGGGTTGTTTAGCAGGCGGAAGTTGTCGTCATTCGCGGCGATATGCGTCAGAAACGTATCCAGCGCATTCAAGTCGATCTGCATATTCCGTGCGTATAACGCGAGGGACTGCTGGTTGGATTCAACGAACTTGGCGTTAAACGTATAGTAAGAAAAGATGTTGTAGGCAGACAGCAAGCCGATCAGCGGCAGCGTGATCAAAAGCAGGTTGCGGAATACGTTCATTTTGAAGGAGACGCTGATTTTTCTTTTCATCTTGTCGATCACCTGGTCCGGGAATGATTAGCTCGCACTATAGCAAAAGGCCACCACGGAGAACTTCTCCATGCTGGCGTCTATGCTTAACCTTTGACTGCTCCAACGGTTATTCCTTTAACGAAATATTTCTGGAAAAACGGATATACGATCATAATCGGCAAAGCGCCGACAACCGCGATCGCCATTTTGATGCCCACGCTTGGCATAGTGGCTGCGATTTCACTGGCATTGCTGCCGGCTGCGCCGCTGGCCAGGAAGCGGACGTCCTGAAGCATCGTGTTGAGCATATTCTGAACGCTGAACAAGCTGGGGTCCGTCAAGTAATACAGACCGTTCCTCCAGTCATTCCAGTAGTTCAAGCCGATCAGCAGGGACAGGGTGGCGACCATCGGCAGCGACATCGGGAGAACGACGCTGAACAGAATGCGGAACTCTCCCGCGCCGTCTATCCTTCCCGCCTCGATCACTTCATCCGGAATGCTGGTCATAAAATACGTACGCATCATTATGACATAGAAAGCATTCAGCAGCAATGCCGGAACGATGAGCGCCCAAATCGTATTGTCGATGTTCAGATACCGGGTCCACATAATGTAAGTGGGAACCAGACCGCCGTTGAACAGCATCGTGAAGAAAACGAAAAAGGCGAATGTTCCCCGATGCGGCAAATCTCTTCTGGACAAGGGATAAGCGAGCAGGAGCGTCAGGATCATGCTGCTCAGCGTACCGACCACCGATACGAAAACCGTAACGGAGTAGGCTCGCGCGATCGTTTCCATTTTTTTGAACATGTAAGCATAGCTGTCCGTGCCGAACTTCTCCGGGAACAGCGAGTAGCCATTGCGAATGAGCGTGCCCTCGTCCGTAAAGGAGGAAACGACAAGCAGCGCAAACGGGAACAAGCAGAAGATCATCAAAGCGAACATGATGGCGTTTGCCATAATCGGAAAAGCTTTGCCATTCTCGACCATTGCCGACTCTCCTTTCCTTAGAATAGGGCGTTCTCTTTACTGAACTTGATGACAATCCGGTTGGCGATAAACACCAGGATAAAGCCGACTAAAGATTGGTACACGCCTGCCGCAGAGGACATGCCTACATCGTTCAGCTTGATCAGGCCGCGATATACATAGGTGTCGATCGTGTTGGTTACATCGTACAGCGGACCGGAATCCATCGGAACCTGGTAGAACAAGCCGAAGTCGGAATAGAAGATCGTTCCGATGGCAAGCAAGACGAGCGTAATCATCGTGGCCTTGAGCCCCGGCAGCGTAATGTGAATGATCTGCTGCCAGCGGTTCGCGCCGTCGATGACGGCCGCTTCGTAATAACCGCGGTCAATGCCGACTAGCGTCGCATAGTAGATGATACAGCTGTATCCGAACGTTTTCCAAATATGTACCGCGGTCAAAATATACGGCCAGTATTTCGGCTCGGTATACCAGGTCACATCGCCCAGTCCCAGCGGTTCGAGAATGCTGTGATTGACAAATCCGTATTCGGAGCTGAACATGGCGAACACCAAATAGCTCACAATGACCATAGAGATCAAATACGGCAGCAGGATAATCGTCTGGTAGAGCTTCTTCCAAAACTTCGAGCGAATTTCATTCAGGAGGATGGCCACTGCGACTGCAATGACCGTCCCCAAAATGATAAAGACCACGTTATACGCAATGGTATTGCGGGTGATCACCCATGCTTCCTTCGTCTTAAACAGGTACTCGAAATTGCTGAAGCCTGCGAATGGACTGTCAATAATGCCTTTGTTCCAGTTTACGTGCTTGAAGGCGATGATAATCCCGCCCATAGGCACGTAGTTGTTGATCAGCAAATAGAGCAGACCCGGAAGCATCATCAGGTACAAAGGGATAAACCGCTTATAGTTATGTTTGTGCTTAAGTCTGTGCGCCTTTAACGCAACGCTCATTAGATGTTCACCTTCCTCATGATTGCAAGGCCGTATCCGATTACTTCTTATGCTTCGCAGCCCACTTGTCAAGTTCTGACTGCTTGGCGGCGATAATGTCGTCGATGCCCGCAGCCTTCAGTTCCTTCTGGAACACCGGCAGCGTCGTTTCCGGATCAAGCATGCCGTTCATCAGCGCTTTATGGTATTTCGCTACGACATTCGACGTTGCCGTCATTTGGTTGCGAACGCGGCTCGAATCGAACGTGAAGCCGTATGCCGCCGAAGGAACAGCCGTTTTGTTGAACTCGGTTTGAACTTCCCAGTAGTTAGCCGGGTTGCCTTTCCACACGTGACCGATCGTTTGGTTCGGCCACAACCAGCCGCTGCTAGGTCTGTAACCGGTGTTGTTGCCATTCAGTCCTTGCGGATAGTCTATGATCTTCTGTCCGTTCGCTGCGTCGCCTGTTTCCACGTAGTGCTTGTCCTTGATGCCGTAGATCATCAGGTTGACCAATTCCGGGTCCGTGTACATGAGGTTCAGCAGCTTCATCGCCGCTTCCGGATGCTTGGTGCCGTTGCTGATCGCCCAGGTCGCCATTTGGACGTCGGACGTCGTTTTATAGGCCGGAACGATTTCCGAAACGACGATTTCAATGCCATTGTTTCTGGTTTCCTGAACGTCAAAGCCGGGCTTCAAGTTCACGAATCCGCCGAATGCGTTGCCCGCTTTCATCAGCGTGCCTGCGTTTTCGGTGTTGTTGATCGCATCCTTCATGATCAGACCGTTCTTATACCATCTGTTCATGCGCGTAATGAATTCCTTGTAGAAGGCCGTTTCGTACAGGTTGACGACTTTCAGCTCTTTGCCGAAATCCATCAGGACGCCGAGGTTGGTGATATCGTCGCCCAGCGTATCCCAGCCCCAGTTGCGAACAAGCTCGCCATTGGAAGGAACGACCGGGATGATGTTCGGCTCGTTTTTGTGAATGGTCATCAGCGCTTCTTCCAGCTGATCCAGCGTTTTGATGTTCGCATAGTCGATCTTGTACTTGTCCGCGAGGTCCTTTCTCATTTCAAAGCCATAGGCTTTGGCCAGATCGCGGCCTGTCGTAATGCCGTAAATATCGTCGCCGATGCGACCGCTTTCAATATACTCAGGGCCGATCGCTTTCACAAGGTCTTTGCCGTACTTGTCCAGCAGCTTCGTAAGCGGGAGAATTTGCCCGTTGTTCGCCATCGTAGCCAGCGGCGTCATATAGATAGGCAGCAGGTCGACACCTTTGCCGGAAGACAGCATCATCGTCGTTTGTTGGACGTAGTTGCCGTAAGCGATGAACGTCAGATTCACTTCAACGTTCAGCTTTTTTCTCGTGATTTCGTTAATCGCTTTCGTAACTTCTTCTTTGTCGTCTTTATTTGTGCTCATCATGGCGACATCAAGCTTGACAAGCTCTTTCTCTCTCAAGTCTCCGGAAGCGGTTTCAGTTCCAGCAGCTGAAGGACTGTTCGTTCCTTTGCTCTCCGAGTTTCCGCAACCCGCAACCAGCGCCCCGCCCATTGCTGCAACCAGTAAGCCTGACAACACTCTTTTCATGTATAGTGACCCTCCTCAAATTGATCTGGACCTATCTTAGCAAATAAGGCGAACTCATTTCTGTAAAAATAATGTCTTATCCCATCAGAAAAATGACTTGTTGTCGTTTTGGGCCGCTTATCGAGGTTTATAGGGGATTGGATTATGCTATGATAGGTGCTGCACTTCAGGCAAAACCATACATCAAAGAATGAGGCGATGGCACATGACGAATTTGAAGGTAGCCTTACAACTGTATACGCTGCGCGACTATGATAAAGAAGATTTCGCAGTTAAGCTGGGGAAGGTACGCGAGGCCGGCTATGACGGCGTCGAGTTTGCAGGCTTTGCGAATATTTCCGCCGCAGATATGAAAGCGACGCTGGACAGCCTGCAACTTACCGCAATGGGCAGCCATACGCGGATCGAGGAGCTGCTCGGCGATCTGGATAACGTGATTGCTTACAACCGGGTCATCGGTTCTTCCTATATCGTCATTCCTTATTATGAGATGAAATCGGAAGAACATGTGCAAACGTTGATCGGAATCGTGAAAGAGATCGGGCCGAAGATTAAAGCAGCCGGCATGGATCTGTTGTACCACAACCATTACCACGAGTTTATCAACGACTTCGGAGACAAGCCGATTCTGGAGACGCTGAGAGAGTCGACAACCGAAGGGGAATTGAATTTCGAGATCGACATGTTCTGGACGACTCATGCCGGACGTGAGCCGGTTCGTGTCATGGACGATTTCGGCGCGCGCTGCAAGACGGTTCACCTGAAGGATATGGTGAATAAAGAAGAGAAGGAAATGACCGAGCTGGGGACGGGCATCCTCGATCTGGCCGGCATTGTAGCGAAGGCTAAGTCTGCGGGGTATGAATGGGTTGTTGTCGAGCAGGATCGGATTAAGATCGACGGCTACGAGAGCGTTAAGTTGTCGCTCGACAATGTGAAGGTGCTGCTGTAGGGCAACCAAGGATTAACGCTAGGCTTCGAGTACTCAACGACAAGAACATAACCCTATTAAACCCGCATAACTTGCGGGTTTTAGTTATTAATCGGACAAGTTCTTGTCGCGGTATTATTCCGTGTGGAATCATGATTATTTGGAATTTTTAGTAGAGCGGGTTTGGAAAATAACTAAGCCTGTACATATCGTTGACTTTGGCTGTGGGATTGGTTTCATGGGTATGGGCGCGGGAGCAAACATGAAAATCGGAAAGCAGGTGACCGCCAATTTTTCCGGAGAAGGCATCAATTCGGCGATTGACGAATATACGAACTTCAGCGGGACCGAGGCTGACATATATATTTTCTGGTACTATACGGAAAATCCGGATAAGGAGCCAAGGATCAAGTTGAACGGTTAAAAATGAAGGGGAGCAGCCGCGCGCTGCTCCCCTTCATTTTTACAGATAAAGTAACTCCTGTCCGACAAGTTTGCCGGAGCCGCTGGCTGGCAGCCGTCCGGAGGGTGCCGCCGCTCGCTTGACTCCGACAGAGCTTCCGAGCGTAACGACGTGTATCGTTGAACGATAGGGCAGGATAATGACAATCACATATAGAAATTCATGGTTAAATACGTGTTTTAACTTTATTGATGTCAGGGGAAGTGACTATGGGATATACTACTAGATTTGTTGGTCATTTTATGCTCAATAGGGAGCTCGATAATGAAACATTCAATTTGCTGTATAACCTCGCAAACACTAGGAGGGTTAGTCGGGATATTTCAGTCCTAGCTCGAATAGAGAATATATCTAAACAAGATGCTCTTGAGAAATACGGAAATGAAGAGCAATTGTTCAGCGTCTTCCGAACCAATACTGGAAAATAATGAAGAGTAATGCCGTTTATTGAGTATTGAGTATTATTGACGGAACAAACACCAAAAAGTGATTCTTGGTTGAAGGGGGCATTGAATGCGTCGCAAAAAAGTATTCATTTTAACTTTTACGGGATTTTTAACTTTACTGGCAGTATTCATTTATTTAACTCCTTTTGCAGGAAACCTTGTAGCGAATACAAGATTTGAAGGATACGCCAGGAACGTTGGTATTAGAATTATAAAAAAATCTCCGCCTCTACCCAGTATTACTTCGGGGCAAACACAAATTCCAGTTATCCAAAGTAGTTATTGTTGGGGCAATTTAGGATGTGCAGATTATGCAGGAGGAAAATCAATGTTAGAAGGGGTTACTCCTTCTGCGGTAACTTCTGAAGCGGACATTAAAGTTTCGTTTGCTTATAAACCAGTACCTAATGAGTTGTACATTCAGCAATTTGGGGATGATACAACGATACAAATTCCTTTGAAAAATGGCTCTTTTAATGCCCCAAAAGAAAAAGGTATTTATTACTACGGCATTTCAGCATTCTGGAGAACCGATGATGGTAAGTATTCGAAAGGTGATACATCATCAGTTTTTGTTATTGAAGTTAGATGAGTTTTAACTAACGGGTTAGAAACTGAGATGCGGCAGGCTCGCTAAAGATAGATGTATCGAGGCACAAGGCATGTGGCATGCATGGTAGGAATATGTCGCGTCGATACTGAATGGGCACCTGTGCGGTACAATTTTGTTCATTCAGTTTACCCTATTATTTTGGAGATATTACTTTATCATCGTTGGTTTTTGAGGGTTTAAGCGCTAGGCGCTTTCTTTTTATAGCAATCAGATTTATAGTAAATATTTGAATTTGTGTTCTCCGTGCAGAAAGGGATACTTGCAATAAGATTAAGGAGACAAGAGCCGATGATTCGTGTAATGCTCATTGATGATGAAGAAGATGCGCTGGATTTGTTGGAGATTTTGCTCGAAAAAATTGGGAATGTCAAGGTTGTTGGGAGATATATCAATCCGATTCAAGCGATTGAAGCTTTAGGCAATTCCTCTGTAGATGCAGTGTTTCTGGATAACCAGATGCCGGGAATGAAGGGCACGGAAGCTGCCAGAAAAATCAGAAGCATGATCCCTCAGATGCCGATCGTATTCACAACGGCATATGCGGAATACGCTGTCGAAGCGTTTGAAATTCAATCGACCGACTACCTGCTGAAGCCATTTACGATAGATAGATTGCAGAACACGGTTGCGCGCATTCAACCATCCTTATCCGAGTCCGTCATTCAGGCGCGTCAGAGCGCAAGCATCACTCCGACCGTACATTGTTTGGGAGGCTTCCATATTGGATTGCCGGGTGACGCGAACAAGGTGCTGACCTGGAAAACGAAGAAGGAAAAGGAGCTTTGCGCGTTTCTGATCCATTATGCAGGAAAGTCTGTGAGTACCGCATCGATCATTGAGGCAATATGGCCGGAGTACGATCTGAACAAGGCGAAAACCTATTTGTATACGTGCCTGTCCTATTTAAGGAGAAGCTTGGCGGAACATCATATTCCGATCCATATACGCAAAGCGGAACAAGGGTTCGTCGCTGCATTGGATGGGTTGACGGTCGATGTAACCGAATTTGAACAGTTGCTGAGCAACACATTGGCCGAAGAGGAGATGGATGCAAGGTTATACGACAAAATGAACCGGATGTACAAAGGCGAATATATGGAAGCTTGCGATTTCGGTTGGGCTACCGCCAGGCAGTTGGAGATCAAAGCCTCGTATGTCCGCGTGCTTCGTAAAGGGTATGCGCATTTTCGAAGTCAGGGCAATCTTCCGCTTGCGGTGGGCAGCATGCAAAACCTATTATCGCTTGCCCCCGATTCCGAGTTCGACGGACGCGAGTTGATCAAGTTGCATCTGGAGATGGGCAATCGATACGAGGCGTATCGTGTCTGCTTGCAATTGGAACATGCCGTCCGCTTTCAATTGGGAACCGAGCTGGAGGAAGAGACCTTGCGGCTATTCCAACAGACGAAAGACAAGACAGAGTAGCAAGGCCGATGAGAAAAAAAGTCGCGGCGGCGCTTATCACGTTCTCTCTGTTGGTTGCAACCTACGGGATTCTATTGACTTACTTCTCTATCCATAAGAAGCCTATGCCTGTAGCGGTGAATGGAACCATGGACTTAACCGCATGGAAATTCGAGGAGGACGGAGCCGTTCGGCTGGATGGGCAGTGGGAATTTTATCCCAATCGACTGCTCACCCATCAGCCTTCCCTCTCTACTGCCGCTGCAGGAGGATTAACACCTGCGACGATTCAGGTGCCAGGATCCTGGTCAAAGAAGATGGATACGATTGGCTTGGCGACCTATCGATTGCAGGTCCAAATCGGCGATGCAAGCGCGGTGTATGGATTGAAAACGGCGTCTATCCTGATTTCCAATCGGCTCATCGTCAATGGCCAAGTCGTCGGATCAAGCGGGAATCCGGCCGAGAAGCCGCATTACCAAGCGCTTAACAAACCATATGTCAGCTACTTCACGTTGCAGCCGGGCTGGAATGAAATTCTGGTTGAGGCGGCCAACTATGAATTTCGAGTAGGCAGCGGGATCGGCGAATCGCTTCTCTTGGGCAAGGCCGATCAGATTGCCGGGCTTCGCGATCGAGCCACGGCTCATGATTGGATCGCGTTAACCGCCTTCCTGATCATGGGATTATATTTTATCGGTTTATTTTCCCAACGCAGAAACGATTTTTCGCTTGCGGTATTTGGCGTCGTTTGCTTATTTATCGCTGCGTTCACGAGCGTCAGCGGCGAGAGAGTCCTCTTTGATGTGGTCGGCCCGGTTCCGTTCTGGCTTTATTTCCGCATCCAGATGGTTTCGACGGTCGGTGTGGGCGTTGGATTTTTCCTTTATGTATATACCGCTTTTCGGCCTTACTGCTTCAAATGGCTCACTCGAGGCGGGCTGGCCGCGGGGGCGATCCTTGCCGTGCTGAATTTCGGCTTCGCCGTCCAGCTTGCGACAGGGCCGTTTCGTCAATTGACGTCGTTATACGTGACGTTCGCGTTGCTGTACGCAACGTATGTCTTCGTCTATACGGCCCTGCACAAAGTAGCGGGCAGCGGGTATTTGGCCGTGGCGGCCATGGCTTTGAATGTGCTGATACTGAACCAGAACATGAACGTTTACTTCGGCGTGCCGATCTATTCGCTTGCGCCGATCGAACCTTTTCTTGTTCTGTTGATGCTTGCCCTGCTGATGTCGCTCCGGTTCTCGAACGCATTTCAAAAAATCGAGGAACTGTCCGGGCAATTGATGCAAGCGGACAAGCTGAAGGATGATTTTCTGGCCCGAACCTCGCATGAATTCAAGACGCCGCTTCACGGCGTGATGAATATTTCCCGGTCGATGCTGGACGATGCCGCGCAACCGCCGACTGCCGAACAACGGGAAAAGCTTCAGTTGATTACCGACATTACGCGGAAGCTTTCGCAGCTCGTTTACGACATTTTGGACTTATCCAAGCTGAAGCAGGGAGAGCTGAGAATCGTTCCGGCGCCGATCGACGTTCGTTCGGTCGCGGAGGTACAAGTGCGCTTCTATTCCTATCTGTGCACGGAAAACCATATTCAACTGGTGAACCATGTGCCTGCTCAATTGCCTTCCGCTTTTGCCGATGAAATCCGCCTGAGCCAGGTGATCGGAAATTTGCTGGACAATGCGATCAAGCATACGGAGAACGGAAGGATCGTCATTACCGGGAAGGAGCAGGGAGGCAGGCTCGAAATTGCGGTGCAGGACACAGGAAAAGGCATTGAGCCCCACGACATTCCATTCATTTTTGAACCGTTCAAATCGCTCGAGGGAGCACCGCACCGCGGCTTCGGATTAGGGCTGCCGATCGCGAAGCAACTGGTCGAACTGCAAAAGGGTACGCTTTCGGTTGCTTCTACGCCTGGAGTCGGTTCGACCTTTACATTCACGCTTCCGATCGCCGGCCAGCGAAAAGAAGCGACATTGTCCTTGTCCTATTCAAGCTCCCAGATCATGCCCAAGGAAACCGAATATTCCTTCGCTACGCCGTATCATACGAACCAGGGCGGCAAGCATACGGTTCTTATCGTCGACGACCAGTATGTGAACCTGAAAGTCTTATTGGATTCGCTTCAAGCCCTCGATTATTGCGTGATCGCGGTCAAGAACGGGTACGAAGCACTGGAGCAGATCGATCGATCTGGCAGGGTCGATCTCGTCATTCTCGATCTGATGATGCCGGGCATGTCGGGCTACGAAGTGTGCCAGGAGATTCGCAAACGATACTCGCTGCTGGAACTGCCCGTCCTGATGGTGACGGCGGCCATTCAGCCCCAAGATAAGGTGGCAGCTTTTCAAGCGGGGGCAAACGATTACTTGCCGAAGCCGTTCGATCGGGAGGAGCTTAAGGCAAGAATCGGCAGCTTGCTTGCGATGAAGGAATCGCTCGGCCGAGCGGTCCATATGGAAGTGGCATTTTTGCAATCGCAAATCAAGCCGCATTTTTTGTATAACGTGCTGAACAGTATTGTGGCATCCAGCTATACGGATGTGGAGCGTGCGCGGAAAATGATTGCCGATCTCGCCGATTACTTGCGCGGAAGCTTCCGGTTCAGCAACGCGGAGGAACGCATCGGGTTTGCTGAAGAATTCAGTCTCGTTCGAACGTATGTGGAGATTGAGAGAGCCCGATTCAAAAATCGTATTCGCTTTGACTATGATATCGCAGAGGCCGCTTATAGTTTGCGCATGCCGCCGCTTCTGCTTCAGCCGCTTGTAGAGAATGCGATCCGTCACGGCATCGGCGATCGCATTGAAGGCGGCACGGTGACGGTGACGGTGGAAGAGTCGGATGGGAAATGGCGGTTTGTCGTGGCTGACGACGGCGTCGGGATCGCGCCTGAACGATTGAAGACGCTTCTCGATCGAGCAGACACGGATGAGTCGCAAGGAGTCGGTTTGAGGAATATTAACAAACGGTTGAAATACGAATACGGGATTTCGTTAGAGCTGGAAAGCGAGCCGGGACGTGGTACGAAAGTGACCATACGCATCCCTGCTTCTCTGGCTTAAAACAGACTGTGCCAATTGGCGTAACAGGTTCTCATCGATTGACGATGGGGCCTGTTTTGATATGGGGAAAAATGTCGGTTTTTAAGGTTTCTTTAAGGTGTCGTCGGGTATGCTGGGCTAGAAAATGCGGGCTAAGCGACAGAATGTTAATTCGGAAAGGAAGATGCAGGTTGGTCCCAGCAAGGAGTCAAGGAAGGATAAAGAAAAACGGGAGAATCCGAAAAACGGTACAGTTCCTGCTAGCCGTTACGCTTTTTATACCGCTTTTATTTAGCGGAGGTACGGCTTGGGCCGCAGCCGGTTGGCCGCTCATAGATGGCGGCGGGTTGAACGTGAACTCTTATAGAGCAGCAGACGATCCTTCATTAGCTGTATTCAACAACGAAGTCTATGCGGCGTGGCGGGAAACGGACGGAACGAACGGGACGAAATTTCAAATTCGCGTCAAGAAGTATAACGGCACAGGCTGGATGAGCGTCGACGGGGGCGGTCCGAACGGATTGAACATAGATGCCTCAAAAGCGGCGGACACCCCTATTATGGCCGTGTTCAAGGGGGATTTGTATATTGCGTGGCAAGAAATGGGCGCACCTTATTATCAAATTAAAGTCAAGAAGTATAACGGCGGCTCAAGTTGGACGAGCGTCGATGGAAGTCCAAACGGATTAAATATCATTGCTTCAAGTGAAGCAGGTGGCCTTGCTTTGGCTGTATTCGACAATACGCTGTATGCGACGTGGCATGAAAAAAATGGGAGTAACATTCCACAAATTCGAATCAAGAAGTATGATGGAATCACTTGGACGAGCGTTGATGGAGGTGGTTCGAACGGTTTGAACTTAAATCCATTACAGAGTGCAGTATTTCCCTCAATGGCTGTATTCAACAATTCCTTATATGTGGCATGGAGTGAAACGGCGAGCGGAAGCACTGCAACTCAAATCCGGGTTAGGAAGTATGATGGCACGAGCTGGACGACCGTTGATGGTGGCGGTGCGACTGGTTTGAATATAAACGCCGCCAAAATCGGAGTCAAACCGGCCTTGGCTGCGTTCAACAATGCCTTATATCTGGCTTGGGAAGAACCGATCGAATCACTTGATTATCAAATCCGAGTCAAGAAGTATGACGGCGACGTTTGGACAAGCGTTGACGGCGGCGGTACAAACGGGTTAAACATAAATGCTGCTCTCAGAGCAGGCGAATCTAAATTAACGGTATTCAACAACGAATTATATCTGGTATGGCAAGAAGTTAAAGCATCGACTGTTTTCTTTCAAATTCACGTCAAGAAATATGATGGTGCAAGCTGGACGAGCGCCGATGGGGGCGGTGCCAACGGTTTGAACGCGAATGTTGGAGTCACCGCACTTTATCCTGCGGTAACCGTACTCAATAACGATATGTATGTGGCATGGCAGGAAAAGAGCGGTAGCGCGAATCAAATCCGTTTGGCCAGATATACGGCTCCGGCCATCAACAGCGTAAGCGTGATTCCGAGCAGCGTAAGCGTTGCGCAAGGCGGGAACAAGCAGCTCACGGCTTCGGTAGATGCGGTGGGAGGAGCGGCGACGACGGTCACATGGTCGAGCAGCGATACCGGAAACAAGGTGACGGTGAGCAGCACGGGGAAAGTGACTGTTGCGGCGGATGCCCCGCTCGGGATTTATACGATTACGGCAACCTCGACGGTGGATACAAATAAAACCGGAACAGCGACGATTACCGTCACGGAAGCTCCGGCCATCAACAGCGTAAGTGTGATCCCAAGCACCGCAAGCGTTGTGCAAGGCGGGAACAAGCAGCTCACGGCCACCGTAGATGCGGTGGGAGGAGCGGCGACGACGGTTACGTGGTCGAGCAGCGACGCCGGTAACAAGGTGAAGGTGAACAGCACGGGGAAAGTAACCGTCGCGGCGGACGCCACGCCGGGGGATTATACGATCACGGCAACCTCGACGGCGGATACCGGTAAAAAAGGAACAGCGACGATTACCGTCACGGCGGCGCCGGCCATCAACAGCGTAACCGTGATCCCAAGCGCAGCAAGTGTCGTACAAGGCGGGAGCAAGCAGCTCACGGCTTCGGTAGATGCGGTGGGAGGAGCGGCGACGTCGGTCACATGGAAGAGCAACGACGCCAAGGTAGCGGTGAGCAGCACGGGGAACGTAACCATCGCGGCGGACGCCACGCCGGGAGATTATACGATCACGGCAACCTCGACAGTAAATAACAGTAAAACCGGAACAGCGACGATTACCGTCACCGCAGCGCCGGCCATCAACAGCGTAAGCGTGATCCCAAGCACCGCAAGCGTCGTACAAGGCGAGAGCAAGCAGCTCACGGCTTCGGTAGATGCGGTGGGAGGAGCGGCGACGACAGTCGCATGGTCGAGCAGCGACGCCGGTAACAAGGTGACGGTGAACAGCACGGGGAACGTAACCGTCGCGGCGGACGCCTCGCCGGGAGATTATACGATCACGGCAACCTCGACAGCGGATACTGGCAAAACCGGAACAGCGACGATTACCGTCACCGCGGCGCCGGCCATCAACAGCGTAACCGTGATCCCAAACGCCGCAAGCGTCGTACAAGGCGGGAGTAAGCAGCTCACGGCTTCGGTGGATGCGGTGGGAGGAGCGGTGACGTCGGTCACATGGAAGAGCAACGACGCCAAGGTGGCGGTGAGCAGCACGGGGAACGTAACCGTTGCGGCGGACGCCACGCCGGGGGATTATACGATCAAGGCAACCTCGACGGTGGATACCGGCAAAACCGGAACAGCGACGATTACCGTCACCGCAGCGCCGGCCATCAACAGCGTAAGCGTGATCCCAAGCACCGCAAGCGTCGTACAAGGCGGGAGCAAGCAGCTCACGGCTTCGGTAGATGCGGTAGGAGGAGCGGCGACGACGGTCACATGGTCGAGCAGCGACACCGGAAACAAGGTGACGGTGAGCAGCACGGGGAACGTAACCATCGCGGCAGACGCCACGCCGGGGGATTATACGATCACGGCAACCTCGACGGTGGATACCGGCAAAGCCGGAACAGCGACGATTACCGTCACGGCAGCGCCGGCCATCAACAGCGTAACCGTGATCCCAAGCACCGCAAGCGTCGTACAAGGCGGGAGCAAGCAGCTCACGGCTTCGGTGGACGCGGTGGGAGGAGCGGCGGCGACGGTCACGTGGTCGAGCAGCGACGCCGGCAACAAGGTGACGGTGAGCAGCACGGGGAACGTAACCGTCGCGGCAGACGCCACGCCGGGGGATTATACGATCACGGCAAGCTCGACGGCGGATAGCGGTAAAAAAGGGACAGCGACGATTACCGTCACCGCGGCGCCGGCCATCAACAGCGTAAGCGTGATCCCGAACAGCGCAAGCATCATGCAAGGAGGAAGCAAGCAGCTCACGGCTTCGGTAGATGCAGTGGGAGGAGCGTCGACGTCGGTTACGTGGTCGAGCAGCGACGCCGGCAACAAGGTGACGGTGAGTAGCGCGGGGAACGTAACCGTCGCGGCGGACGCCACGCCGGGGGATTATACGATCACGGCAACCTCGACGGCGGATACCGGCAAAAAAGGGACAGCGACGATTTCCGTCACGGCGGCGCCGGCCATCAACAGTGTAATCGTCAATCCGAGCACCGCAAGCGTTGTACAAGGCGGGAGCAAGCAGCTCACGGCTTCGGTAGATGCGGTGGGAGGATCCGCGACGACGGTTACGTGGTCGAGCAGCGACGCCGGTAACAAGGTGACGGTGAGCAGCACGGGGAACGTAACCGTTGCGGCGGACGCCACGGCTGGGGATTATACGATCACGGCAACCTCGACGGTGGATACCGGTAAAAAAGGAACAGCGACGATTACAGTCACGGCAGCGCCGGCCATCAACAGCGTAACCGTGATCCCAAGCGCCGCAAGTGTCGTACAAGGCGGGAGCAAGCAGCTCACGGCTTCGGTAGATGCGGTGGGAGGAGCGTCGACGACGGTCACATGGTCGAGCAGCGACACCGGCAACAAGGTGACGGTGAGTAGCGCGGGGAACGTAACCGTCGCGGCGGACGCCACGCCGGGGAATTATACGATCACGGCAACCTCGACGGCGGATACCGGCAAAACCGGAACAGCGACGATTACCGTCACGGCAGCGCCGGCCATCAACAGCGTAACCGTGATCCCAAGCACCACAAGCGTCGTACAAGGCGGGAGCAAGCAGCTCACGGCTTCGATAGATGCGGTGGGAGGAGCGTCGACGTTAGTCACATGGTCGAGCAGCGACACCGGTAACAAGGTGACGGTGAACAGCACGGGGAACGTAACCGTCGCGGCGGACGCCACGCCGGGGGATTATACGATCACGGCAACCTCGACGGCGGATACCGGCAAAAAAGGAACAGCGACGATTACAGTCACGGCAGCGCCTACCTATACGATCGGTGCAATCACGGATCAAACGTTATCGGCACTTACTCAGGGATACGAATCAGGTACCCAAGAGACTAGAACCATTCCAGTTATGAATATCGGTACTGGCAATTTGATGAACCTGTCGGTGACGCTTAGTGGCGCAAACGCTAACGATTTTGTAATGACACAGCGGGATTCTACCTTAGCCAGCAACGCAACAACAAGCTTTGACATTCATGCAAAAGACGATTTGCCGGCAGGCACCTACACGGCAACGGTTACGGTATCTGCGGATCACATGACACCTGTAACGTTTATCGTAACGCAAGCAGTGAACTTGCCGAATGCTCCTGCAAATCCACAAAATTTTGCGGCTGCTGGCGGTGACCGTCAAGTTACTCTGAGCTGGAATACTGTATCGGGTGCTACGTATTACCGTATTTATATGGCAACGGATGCAAATCAAAATAACAACGTTGAAGTTGCGACGGTCACTTCATCTACTTACAACGTACCAAACCTGGTTAACGGCACTACCTATTACTTTGTGGTAAAATCAGAAAACTCGGGGGGCTTGAGCGCTGCATCGAATCAAGCAAGCGCGACTCCGTCAACCATCCCAGGAATGCCAGCCAATGTGACGGCAGTCGCGGGTGACGGACAAGCTATCGTTACGTTTACGGCTCCTATCGATAACGGTGGAAGTGCGATTACAGAATATGAAGTGACCGCTTCACCGGGAAATGTGGTCATGATCGGAGGAGCCAGCCCAATTACGCTTACAGGCTTGACGAATGGAACGAGCTATACATTCACGGTAAAAGCGATCAATGGTGCGGGAAGAAGCACGGCTTCCGCACAATCGAACGCGGTCATCCCGAGATCATCATCCACCGAAAATGGTAACCCTACGCCATCTCAGCCTTCCGCTCCAACGGCTCCGGAAGCTACGGACACAGGTGTGGACATCCTTATTAACGGGAAAGTCGAGAATGCAGGGACCGCCACGGTCACAAAGCGAAACAATCAAACCGAAATGACGGTAGTTGTGGATCAGAAAAAGCTGAATGATAAGCTCGCAGCGGAGGGGCAACATGCCGTAGTTACGATTCCGATCAACAAAACATTCGATGTCGTAGTTGGCGTACTGAATGGTCAAATGGTGAAGAACATGGAGGACAAGCAAGCCGTTCTGGAGTTCAAAACCGATTTTGCGACGTACACGCTTCCAGCGCGACAAATCAACATCGGCGCTATATCCGAGCAACTCGGTGAATTACTAGCCTTGCAAGACATTAAAGTGCGGATTGAAATTGCCGTCCCGACACCGGATTCGTTGAAGGTTGTGGAGAATGCAGCAGCCGAAGGCCAACTCACGCTTGTCGCCCAGCCGCTGAGCTTTACAGTGAGAGCCGTTTATGGAAATAAGACCGTCGAAGTAACGACGTTTGACGCCTATGTGGAAAGAACGATTACGATTCCGGATGAGGTGGATCCGGGCAAAATTACTACCGGCGTTGTAGTTGAGCCGGATGGGACCGTACGTCATGTTCCGACTAAGGTCCGAAACATCAATGGGAAGTATGAGGCCCAAATCAACAGCTTGACCAACAGCACGTATGCGGTCGTATGGCATCCGCTTGAATTTAGCGATGCGGCGAAGCATTGGGCGAAAAACGCCGTTAACGACATGGGATCTCGGATGATCGTCGACGGAACGGGGAATGGCATGTTCAGTCCGGACCGAGAAATCACCCGCGCCGAATTTGCAGCCATCATCGTTCGCGGATTGGGACTCAAGTTGGAGAATGGAGCAACGCCATTCTCGGATGTGAAGTCTTCAGATTGGTACAGCAGCGCGGTCTATACGACTTATGCTCATCGGCTTATCAGCGGCTTGGATGACGGCACGTTCCGACCGAATGACAAGATTACGAGAGAACAGGCAATGGTTATTCTGTCTAAAGCGATGGCGATTACCGGTCTGAAAGCCAAACTGCTCGAACAGTCGGCAGATTCAACGCTTCGTCCGTTTGAAGATGCTGCGGGAGTGTCCTCATGGGCGCAAAGCAGTGTTGCGGACAATGTGCAGGCTGGCATTGTATTCGGAAGAAACGGGGCTGCACTTGCGCCGAAGGGTTACATGACCCGGGCCGAAGTTGCATCTATGATGCAGAGACTATTGCAAAAATCGGGTCTGATTTAAGAGTTTAAAGTTACATGCCCCATTAAGATCGGAAAAGCGGAACGCAGGCTGCCAAAGCCGGGCGCTCCGCTTTTTTATTCCAGACTCACCCTTCATCAGTTTGTAAAAGTCGGAGGGCTTGTTTTCTCTTGCAGAGGTCAATTAATCTTGAAATGGTATAAGCGTAGGACGTACTTAGAAGGCGGCTTGTTTGCCGCAGTTGAAGCGGCACGTCTCCCCTCATCACGATAATAAATAAAGGCATGCCATTGCGATAGAGCGTGTATTCAAATCCTGAAGTCGACCAAATCATGGAAGTGTTAACGTGTCTTACCCCATACATGTGGAGTGCTGTTCACTATTAGTTTGGAACGGAAAAAAAGGAATGAGAAGTTAATGTGGGATGGCCCTCTCTTCACTGAGAGGGCATTTTTGTTTTTATTCGGAGTGGGAGCAGGAGCTGGATGTTTCAAGATAGTGGGGGGATAGTTTACATCCAAATTACTTTTTGTCTATGCTAGGTAGGCAAGTACACATCTTCTCGGCAACTAGAAGAGAATTTTGCGATACGAAAGAAGGATATTCCAACACATGGTACAATATAATTGGAATCTAGTTGAAGGTCGTGACTATAAAATGATAGATTTTCTCAAGAAGATGGGAATAAAGGCCTTTTACGAAATATTGGAGATAGCAGAACATCCAAATTTACTGTTCTCAAACGATAAGGAACAATACTTTGCTGAGGCTCGTTATAACCAATACACCATCCAAATATTGAACAAACTTATTAAAAAGAACCGTACCTCGCTGAACGAACTACAGCAGGTTATTGGCTTTATTGAAACTTCTTGGTCTACATATTTGAGCAAGTACTATAAAGGGAAGTCCTTTGTCTTTTATTTTTGGTGTGATTTTCAAATTCCTGCAATCCGAGTTTCTGTAGTTTCTTATTACGAGGGGGTAGAACTACCTTTCGGATGTGTTTTGAACATGGTAAATGATAAGAGTGAAGTTCTATCCCTATACGTAAATAAGGCTGATTTTGATGGAATGACAATCATTGAGTCAGATGGAGCAGAAGAAGTCAGTAATTTAGAGTCAGACAACGGCTATACGCTCACGGTTTATTCCAAGAAGATAAATTGTTGAAATACTAAGGTTTAGGCGGGACGATACATGAAGGATGTAGTTAGAGAAGAGATAGCTAAGGTCATTTTGAAAATGCATTCGTAAGTTGGAAAGGACGTTCTTCCTATTGGTTATTCCAAGTTATTGGTGAATCATTTGCCGATATTAATGGAATCGATTTATCAATTTAAAAAGGAAAAACCCCTGATTTTACTGGGTTTGACCTATATTCCGTAGGTACCGACTATTGGTTAGAAAGGAAACGTGTCTATGCGTCCTCTTGTTTCGGTCGTCATTCCGACTTATAACAGACTAGGCGAGCTAGGAGAGTTATTGGAGTCGTTGAGCCGTCAAACATACCGCAATCTGCAAATCGTTATCGTCAATGATAACGGCGTGTCCGTCGACGGGCTTTGTGCATGCTACGGGGAACTTCGCATTCGTGTAGTCGATTTGGAGAGCAACGGCAAGCATGTACATGCCCGTAACAGAGGGATTGAAGCAGCGGAAGGCGACTTCATTTTGCTGTGCGACGACGACGATCTGCTTATGCCGGTACATATCGAGAACATGCTGCACGAGATCGAAGGCTTCGATCTTGTTTACTCGGATGTGGAAATCGTCGATTTCGTCTGGGACGGCGGCGTACGGCAGCCGCTCAGCCGGAGGACGTTCGCTTATGAGCATGACTTGGAGGCGATGCGCAAGTTTTCGACTTTCGTACCGTCCGGCTGCTTGTACAGGCGCACGATCCATGATGCGATCGGCTTGTTCGATACCGACGTTTATCACTACTGGGATTGGGACTTTTTTCTGCGGGTATCGGAAGCGTTTCGGGTCAAAAGGGTCCAAACCGCAGGCGTATTATATGCCTTCTCCCAGGGAGGCGGGAACTTGTCCGGCCAGCTTGAAGACATGAGGCCGTATTTGGATCGGCTGTCGCGCAAGCACGGGCTCGGCGAGCTGCCGACCAAAAATTTTTTCCTTCTCCTGGAGGAGGAGGATGTGAGAAGAAGGGAAGCCGAGACGAAGCTGCTCTGGGACGGAAAGCCTTTTCGGTCGCGCTATTCGGCGTTCGTCGATTAGGGGGGAGAGAGAAAAGACGCCGCAAGGCGTCTTTTTTCTTCCCTCTACTTTGACTTATTGGACAGCTTATTCTCTGCGCCGGGCTTGCGTTACATAGTTATGTTGTAAAATATGCAGCATTTCGCCCTCATTTTGCGGCTTGGTCGGCTAATGTTGTAAGGTTTACAACAATTTCTTCGAATCTCAGGAAGAAAACAGTATTTTCGGCCGAATTGTTGTAAAAATTGCAACACTACTGAGTGTGAACCGCATTTTAGCGTTGAAATGTTGTAAAAAGCACAACATGACGCATCGCCGCCCTCTTCCGAATGTCTCAAAACAGTATGGTGCAGCGAGATTGATCGCCATATCCTGAGCAATCGGGCTCGTACTATGCAAACGGCTCGAACAACTGCGGAACGATGTCTGGCCGGTGCCGGGCATACCAATCGAGAATTATTGTCTTGTATTCCGCTACATCCGTCAGGCTTGCAATGACGTAAGCATGGGTTTCGTTATCCGCGGCGGCTTCTTGAAGCGATACGGGCTCGAGCGGTTTGCGCGGCGCCGACGAAGGCATGGCAACCGGATCGACAACGCGGCGTACGCGAATGTCATGAAGCATAGCCTCGTGGGTCAGCGTATCGGCGACGGCTCCGGTTCCGAACAGATGAACCTTACGGATGGCGTTTTCTGCGAGGCGGTTCATCACGTTGAACAGCAGGATTCTGCTGCCGAACGAGTCGCCCAGTCTGGCGAAAGCGCGGTACGTATGGTACGGCTCGTGACGTGCCGCCGTTCCTTGCGGCCACAGTACGCTCCAGATTTTGGGCCCGAAGTTGCTCATGTCGAGCAAGAAATCGGCTCCTTTTCCCCGCCATTCCTGGGGGAGAGGCGCGCAAATGGGGTATAGGTTCACCCCGCCGAAATTGTCTTGCTGGGTTAGACCGCCTAAATGCTCCGCTTCCTCTGGTGTCGGGAAGTCGATCGGGCGATGCATCGTTTGGCTCCATTCGCGTGCCGAGCCGGCTTCGATTAGCGATGGCTTTCGGTCCAGGAGATAACCGTAATACCGCTGAAACGCAAAAACCCCTTCTTGGCACGCGCGTTTATACCGGAATTCCTCCGGCGGATGGTAGAGCTTGGCCAATACGGGAACCACTCGGCCGTCCTTACACTGCTCGTAGCCGAGGGTGGAGCCGAAATCGCCCATCATGAGCTCTTCCATGAAGCCGGGGCTACGGACGAAGCGCTTAGCGAGATCGGCGTTCTCCTCGCTGCCGATAAAGCAGCGCAAATCCATCCCGCTCTGCTGATGCTCCGCCGCTTTGCCGGTACCGACGGCCATCAGATGAATGGCGTCGCGCGTGATGCCCTCCAGGTCGAGCGCCGCTTGCAGCGCCGCCTGTATCGTACCGTTAAAGCCGATATCGACGGTAAGCAGTTTGCCGGATTTGCCTTCGTTTTGCTGACGAATGTGCTCGATGAGCAGGCGTCTTTGCACCGAGATGGTCCGGCGAATTTGCACTCTCGTATCGTCACGCAGCAAAAAGTGCTTTAGAGCTTCCAGAACGGACAGGCTTGTCCCGGATACCGCTTCCTGAGTAGAGGAAGTGGCGGGAAAAGGGATGCTGCCGCACTCGGAAACAGGCAAAGTCATAAAAGACGCAAACAAGGAAAAAGCGCTCTCCCCCTGCAATGTCTCGCCAACTTGCTCGTTCGACTCCGCCTGCTCCGCCAACGCCCGGCCACCACGCTCGCTCAACACACCAAGGTCAACCACCGCTCCGCCAATATGCTCGTCCCAGACGGCTGCCCTCGCGAAACCTTCACCGCGCTCGTTCAACTCGGCCTCCGTCTCGCCAACTGGCTCGTTCGACTCCGCCTGCTCCGCCGACGCCCGGCCACCACGCTCGCTCAACTCGCCATGCTCCGCCATCGCTCCGCCAACATGCTCGTCCCAGACGGCTGCCCTCGCGAAACCTTCACCGCGCTCGTTCAACCCACCGGGCCCCGTCGCGGCTCCGCGAGCCGGCTCTTGACGCTCCATCCAATCGCTCGCTTCGCCGGGGATCAGGCCGAGCAGCTGGAACAGCTCCTGGAGCGTAATGCCGTCCAGCGAGAGCACCTTGTCCAGCTCCTTCGCCGTAAAATCGCTCATCGCGGCGAGCAGTGTCGCTTGCCGCGACACGTAGAGCGGTGCGACTCTCAGCTTCATCCCCCGCATGGCGGCGCTGCGCTCCAGCATCGGCCCGAGCAGGTGCGCTTCGCGCATGAACGGGTGAATGGCGGTACGGCCTTCCGCCGCGCAACTATCGAGTACCCAATGGCAAAAGCCCTGCAAAAACGGGCCGAACACGGCAGCGCCGAACCGGTAAAAGAAAGCCTCCTTCTCGTCGTAAGGTTCGGGTACGGAGGCGGCTGCCAGCTTACGCAGCGAACGAAGGGCAGGCAGCACGTCGCCGTGACGGACGGACTCCCAGTGCAAGGGGCTATGGAGCGTTTCCGGCACGATGCTGTAATACAAGGATGCGATGCCCTTCCTTGCGGCGCCGTCGACATCGGCCGTCCGATTGTCGCCGATATGGACGATCTCTTCGGCACGTATGTCCGGAAACGACTCAAGCAGCGCGTCATACAGATGGCCTTGGGTTTTGCCGCCATGCTCCGCCGAGGAGACGAGCAGGGCGTCGAGCAAACCCGGCTCGAAGCCGTTCGCTTCCAGCAGCGAGCCCAGCTGTTCGGGCGATATGTACATATCGCTGACGAGCGCTACCGGGATACCGCGGTTCTTGCAGAACCGGATCAGCGAAGTCATGTGCGGATTCACGTAGCAGAGCTCGCGCTCGCTCTCCAGCTCCAGCTCGAGCGCCCGCTTGGCATTGGTGCAAACATGCGCAGGAATGTGCGCGTAAATATCCTCTAACGTGATTTCGTCCACTACCGACCGGTTCGCTTCCCACGCCTCCTTTTCGGCGGCCATGCGTATCGCGCGGAACTCGCGTGGGGTGGTGCCTCGGGAGAGAAGTCCCTCCTGCTTGGCCTTCACTCCCGTCAGAACGAAGAGGTCGTTCGGATGCGTACAGCACCGAAACAGCAGCGTATCGAACACGTCTACGCTCAATAATCGGATCGTATCCATTCTGGCTTCCAGCTGGCGCAGGCAGGCGTCCGCTTTCCAAAGCTCCGGATCGTCCGCCAGCCAATTATCGTCGGGCCGCATGATTTATCCTCCCTGAATGTTACTCTTACTTATTAGTCTAGTTTTGCGGGAAGACAGAAGCAAGCGCGATTCGATACGCCAATGGAAAAAATAGACAACTATCAAACCTAAGTCGAACACAGCAAAACCGCACGCGGAGCAGTGTCGTACTGCTCCGCGTGCGGTTCTTTACGTTCCTATAGCCGGTTGGCGTGGCGGCGTCAAGCCGTTAGCCACCCGCCGCTGCAAGGCCGATCAGCATGATGAGGCCGATAACGCCGACGAATAATCCGCTGAATACGGTACCGAGTATGGCGAATACTTTGCTGCGTTCCTTCTGCGCCAGCCCGATGATGCCGAGCACGAGCGCGACCAGTTGTCCGAGTCCGACGGCAAGGAAGCCTAGGCCGATCAAAGCGAAGGAAGGCGTTTTTTCCATCAAGCTTTCGACGTCGCTCGGATCGAACGATCCGGTAGCGGGATCGATAATGTCTTTAACCGTTACGACCGCGCCGACGAGCAGGAGAACGCAGACGAGGTACATCGCCAGCGACACGATAAACGAAGCGATGCCGGGACCGGAATGCTTGCGGCGCACCGGCGTTTCGAACGGCGAAGCTTGCGGTGGCGGCGTAAAGAAAGGCTGGTTGGAACCGTAAGGCGTTTGCTGCCTTTCCGTGTCGTGAGCCCCCGTTTCCGCAGGCGGCTTGTTTTCATTCTGATGATTATTTTCCATTGTTTCACACCTCATTCGTTTGGTAGGTTGTTCATACGTAATTGGCGCCCCTTTGGTTTCTTCCATATTCCCCCACATTATTCGACGCCTGAAAGAGATATTCCTTCTATAACGCTTTATGTAACGGAATCGCCAATAAAAAGTAGGGGCGGCACCTGCTTTTTTAGACAAAATATGATATTATTTTTACAGGAACATACAAATTTCGGCAAATTTCTCGCGGGACGAACAATGGAGGAGGGAATTTATGAAATTCACCTTATGTCAGACAGTAAAGATTGTCGACATGAATGACGAAATTATTCACGAGGTTCTTTTTGAACACGGGGAGGTGCAGTCGCCGGTTCCTTCGATCGGAGCTTCCGTCATTACCCACCAGCTTGGCTTGCGGCAATTCGAGGTCGTATACGACAAACGGGCGGGACAGACGAAACGCTCCAAAATTATCGATATCGAAATCGATCTGCTCGGCGACGGAACGACCGTACGCGTTTATTTGGAGCCGGTCACGCTGATCGTAGGCCAACATGACGTGGGGCTGGTCGGATGAAGAAGCTGATGATTGCCGGAGCCGTCAACGGGCTGCTAGCGGTAGCGTTAGGCGCTTTCGGCGCTCACGGTCTCAAGGAAAAGCTATCCGCCGATATGCTCGACGTCTTTAAGACCGGCGTTCAATACCACATGTACCATGCGCTCGCATTGCTGGTAGTGGCGTTAGCTGCGGCCAAATTAGGCGACGATGGCGTCAAATGGCCGGGAAGGCTGTTTATGACGGGGATCGTGCTGTTTTCGGGAAGTCTGTACGTGCTTAGCATATCCGGCGTGAAATGGCTTGGGGCGATTACTCCTTTTGGGGGCGTGTGCTTTATCCTCGGCTGGTTCTTATTTGCGCGAGCCGCATACAAAAAGCTGTAGTCTGCGCCGGCTGCGCCCAGCGGCATGATCGCTTGAACCGCCGGCTCGGCGGATGGCGGAAGCATCCGGGCAATTTGTCGCAGCGCTCAGCGTACAAACCGTCTTTCGTGAAAGGAAGTTGTGCCTTTGGACAGCCAAAAGCCGCTCGGGAAACGTCGAAATTCGACCAAACCGGCTTTGGCCTCTGCCGAACATAAACGGATCAAGCAGAGGTTGCGCGATTCCGAGCAAATCTTTCATTCCTTGTTTGCGTTTAACCCGAACGCGATTGGCGTTTTTAGTCCAAGCGGGATATTGGTTCGTTCCAATCCTACCGTCACGGAGCTTACCGGCTACAGCGAACAGGAGCTGCTCGGCAAGTCGTTTTCTTCTTTTCTCGCTCCGGAACAAGTATTGCACGGTATGAGCCAATTTAAGCTAGCGAGGAACGGAATGCCCCAAACGTTCGATACGGTGCTGCTTCATAAGAACGGCTACCAGATCGAAGTGAACGCAACGTCGGTGCCGATTTCGAACGGCCGCAGAATGACGGGGTTCATCGTCATCTGCCAGGACATTTCGGAGCGCAAACGCAACGAGAACCGGATCCGCCACATGGCGTACTACGATGATATGACCGGATTGCCGAACCGGCGGTATTTCAAGGAAAAGCTCGCTGAAGCGTTAGCCGCGGCAAGCCCGGAAAAAATCGCCGTTTTCTATATGGATATCGACAGATTCAAGCTGGTCAACGACAGCTTCGGGTACGATTACGGGAACATGCTGATGCTGCAAGTGGCGGAACGGCTTACCCGATGCATTTCGGCGGATGATTTTCTTGCCCGTACGGAAGGGGACGAGTTTGCGATCGGCTACACGGGCGTCATGTCGGCGGAGGAGCTCCGGCGGCGCGCCGATACGATCGCCAAATTGCTGGAGCAGCCTTTCGTCGTTGGCGGGGATTCGATTCATTTGTCGACGAGCATCGGCGTTTCCTTGTTCTCCGGTGCGGAAGAGGAAGATGCCGAAACGTTGATGAAATATGCGGAAATCGCACTGTCCCAATCGAAGGAAAGCGGGAAGAACAATTACCAGGTGTTCAACCAGGCGATGAAAACCGGCTCGATGCAGAGGCTCAAAATGGAAAGCGAGCTTCGAAGGGCGCTTCTTAACGAAGAGTTCGAGCTGTTTTACCAGCCGCAAATGGAAGTAAGCAGCGGCAAAATCGTAGGAATGGAAGCGCTGATCCGCTGGATGCATCCGACGAAGGGGCTTGTGCCGCCACGGGAGTTTATTCCGGTTGCCGAGGAAAGCGGCTTGATCGTGCCGATCGGCGAATGGGTCATCCTTGAAGCGTGCAGGCAGAACAAAAAGTGGCAAGAGGAGCAGCTTATTTACGTGCCCGTTTCGGTCAATTTGTCCGTGCGGCAGTTTCTTCAGCCGAGCCTGAAGGATAAAATCTCGCATATTCTGGAGATCACCGGTCTCAATCCGGAGTATCTCGATTTGGAAATTACCGAGAGCATGACGATGGACGTGGAAATCGCCACAACGAATCTCCTCGAGCTGAAGCATCTCGGCGTTCAAATCAGTATTGACGACTTCGGGACGGGCTACAGCTCCTTAAGCTACTTGAAAAAGTTTCCGATCGACAAGCTGAAAATCGACTATTCGTTCGTGCGCGACATAATGAGCGATCCGAATGACGCCGCTATAGTAGCGACCATCATTTCCATGGCCCATCACCTTCATCTGGAGGTCATTGCGGAGGGCGTGGAAACGAAGGAACAACTGAAGTTTCTGGATCATAACCGCTGCAATCACATTCAAGGCTACTGGTTCAGTCCGCCGGTTAACGTTGCGCATATCGAAGAACTGCTGCGCAGCCGGCCCAGCGAAGTTTCGTGAAGCCGTTCGCCATACATATCCTAAAGAATGCCCAACAAAAAAACGAGCCCATCGGCTCGTTTTTTCGTCTGGGTGCAAGTTTCTGCATAAAAGGTTTCTATGATCCGGTCACATGGAAATCTTCGATTTCGCTCATGTGGAATTGATACACTTTCTTCTCGTCCACATGATAAACCGTGACGAGCTGGGCACTCGAGTCAAAGCTTAAAATCCGGCAAGGAATGCTGAGTTTTACCCCTTTTCCCTTGAGAGCGGACAAGCGGACGAGCGAATTCGTCTTCTGGTATTCCTGGAGCAGGTTCAGCACATTGTTCAGATCGGCTTTGCCATCCGGCTTCGATTCGTGACTTCCAGAAGGCGGCTCAGCAGCCTTTTGCTGCGTCTTGGCGGTTGACGAAGAGGGTTTATTCGCTTGCTGCGATTTCGAAACGCTTTCGTTCTGCTTATGGCGTTCTGCCAAAGAGGCATCGATGATTTTGCCGAGCTCGATCCCCTCATTGATTTTGTAGTCGATAATCTTGTCGGCGTTCAAAAGGCGCAGCAGCGATTCGAGCGCCATGCCGTTATTGTAGCCGTCTACCAAAATGCTGACGTTAAACAAATAACTCTTCTTGCCTTGTTCCTTGGATTCCTTCATCTGTTCATGCCTCCGACTAAACTAGTCCTTTCTCACTATACCATGAATGAATGCCCAAAAGTAGACTTTATCGATAAGAAATCGTAGTGCTAAAGGGATATATATTAATGAAATATTTCCGGAAATTGTTGGAAAACTTTGCGTCGAAGATAAATGGGTCTACACGAGCATGTCTGGAGTACCGGGTCGCCGCTATTTTTTTTGCAGACTAAGCTTGTACGAGCATGAAACCAACGGGCATTATCCTACATATGCTATAAGGTAGCCGATATGCATGCTAAGGAAAGGAGATGCATAGCCTTGATGCAGCTTAAACCGGTGGAAATCGACGGCCGGACGGCGCTTGCGATCGAAGTGCTGCTGCCCAAAACGACGCTCCTGGCTGTGACGACCGACAAGGGGTACATTATGTGCGGCGCGCTCGACGTTCAACTGCTGAACGACCGGCTGAAGGACCGGCGGATCATCGCGGGAAGAGCGGTTGGTGTCAAAACGATCGAGCAGCTGCTTGACGCTCCTCTGGAATCCGTGACCGACGAAGCGGTGGCGCTGGGCATTTATCCCGGCATGAAAGGAAGCGAAGCGATTCTACGCATGCTGTAAAAGCGTCTCCTGAAATAAAGTTTTGTTATCGCATTGTTAAACTGCAACATAAAAGCAACTATGGCAAATGCTATTTGTTGTTTTTATGTTGTTTTTGTATTGACAGGTGTGCCGGCTAAGCGTAGGATGGAAGCATGACATCCGAGAGGGGACGGTGCTGCACGTGACTGCCGCTGTTATGCTGGTGCTTTGTTCCGGCCTGACGCATGCCGTGTGGAATTTATTCACCAAGACATGCTTAAACAAAAGCGCTTTTTTGTGGTTGATTCATGGGGTCTCGCTATTTATTTTCTGGCCATTCTTGATGAACGACTTGCTGCATAACGATATTCCGCCGCAAGGTTATTTGTTTATGTTGTTTTCGTTTGTTTTGCAGGCCGCATACGGTTTGCTTCTTGCCAAAGTTTACTCGTACGGCGATTTGTCGCAGGTTTATCCCCTTATGCGGGGGACGGGAGCGCTGCTAGTTCCTGTCGTAAGCGTAGCCGCTTTCGGCGAATCGCTGTCAAGCATCGGTTGGATTGCCCTTATCGTTATCGTCGGGGGCATGTTTATGATTAGCGGGCTGGGTATGAAGCGGCCCGAAGGTATGGATGGAACGGTGTTCCGCAAAGCGCTCGGTTATGCGCTGCTAGTCGGCTTATGCATCACTTGTTACGTTATTGTGGACAAACAGACGCTTTCCTATTTATCGCCGCTGGGGCTTATCGAAATATCCAATTTCGGGGTTGTGGTAGCGCTGACCAAAATCTCTTTGCAAAAAGGGCTTGTCAAACGCGAATGGCAGGTCAATTGGCGAAAAGTGCTAATAGGGGCGGTATGCGCGCCCGGGTCTTATTTATTGTTCTTATTTGCGATGGAAATTGCGCCGCTTGCCCACATTTCCCCGATTCGCGAGATCGGCACGGTGTTCGGAACGGTGCTGGGCATTTTGATTCTGAAGGAAAACCAGGGTGTCAGGCGTATCGTAATGTCCACCGTCATTGCAGGCGGCATCATTTCGCTTGGTCTCTGGGGGTAAAGCCGGCTTTTTACATAGTTCATGATGGGGTGATGGGATGCAGGCCAAAAACAACCGGGTATTCGTAATTGGCATGGACGGGGCAGGAAACTTTATTAAAGATACGGAAACGCCGAACATTCATGCGATTTGCCGAAACGGCGTTCTGACGTATGACGCGCAAACCGCTTTTCCGTCGATCAGCGCGCAATGCTGGGGGGCGCTCCATCATAGCGTCGATCCGCAGAGGCACGGCTTGGACAACGATATCGTCAGCGACCGCAGCCGTAAGTTTCCTGAGGATTCGCCTTATCCTTCCTTTCTCAAGCTGATTCGCCAGGCATACCCCGAGAGCAAGCTGGCTGCGTTCAGCGAGTGGTGGCCGATCAATCACGGCATTATCGAGGCGTCGGCGGAGGTGCATCAGGTTTCGCTGCCGGATGACGAGCTGGCTGTCGCCGCTGCCGCCTATATACGCGAGAATCCGGACGTCAAAGCGATGTTCATCGAATTCAGCAATCCCGATTATGCCGGTCACAAGCATGCTTACGGCACCGACTCGAAGCCTTATCTCGAGTGCATTACCGAAACGGACCGGCTCGTGGGAATCGTGCTGGATGCGATCCAGGAAGCCGGCCTGCTCGAGGGCAGTTTGATTATTTTTACGACCGATCATGGCGGCGGCGGAGCGCATACGAACGGTCACGGCAGCGACGATCCGCGGGACATGACGATATTCTGGGGATGCGTCGGACAAGGGATCGCCCCGGGCGCCGCCTTGAAGGAGCCGGTCCGCATTATCGATACGGCGCCTGTCATCGCCTATGCGCTGGGCTTGACGCCTCCTCGGGAGTGGGAAGGCCGGGTTCCGGCAGGACTATTTGAAAATCAATAAAGGATCTTATGAATCCGTTCCGAGCAGCCGCTGCTCGGAACGGATTTTTTTGTTGCGGAAGAGCAACGAAATGTCTTACAATCGAGAACTAAAAACCAAAAAGAAATAAAGAGGGTCGGTATCGGTTGGTAAAAAGGGTGAATTACTCGGATTTATCGAGATGAATGCCTATTTTTACGCGGAGAAACGGGGGAGGTCCAAAAATTGATGAAAATGTTTATTTCAAAATGAATTAAACTCTAGTATAATGAACGTATACAAGGAATGTCCGACATCTATTTATGACTTGAGGCATCGAAAGATTGGGGGGATGACGGATGGGGAAGCATTCCGGTACGACGGATTGGCGGCTGCTTGCGGACATCTTTTGGTCGTTCTTCAAAATAGCTCCGGTCACGTTCGGCGGCGGCTACGCGATGATTCCGGTCATTGAGCGTGAGGTTGTGGAGAAACGGCGGTGGATCAGCGAAGAGGAAATGGTAGACGCGCTTTCGATCGCAGGCTCTGCGCCAGGCGGCGTAGGCGTCAATGCGGCGACGTTCATCGGATTTCGCACGGCCGGCGTCAAGGGAGCGATTGCCGCCGTTATCGGTATTACGCTGCCAACTTTTCTGATCGTGCTCGGGCTCAGTCTCGTTTTCATATGGCTGGAAGGCAATGAGAAAATGACGGCGGCGTTCGAGGGGATCAAATCCGCGGTCGTGGCCATGATCGTCTATGCCGCTTATCGGATCGGCCGCAGCGCGGTATTCGATAAAGCGACGCTAGCCACGGTAATCGGAGCGGTCGTTATTCTGCTCTTCGCCAAGCTGAATCCGGTGATCGTTATGGCGCTCGGCGCACTGCTGGGCATCGGCCTGATCAAGCTGAAAGAGAAGCTGGGCATGGCCGTCCGTTTGGAAAAGCACGAGAAACAGGCAGGCGGCGGACAAACGGAGACGGCGAAGCCGTTCTACCGGTACGACGACTATTACATCGGGGAAGGCATTTAATGCTTCATACATCTTAGAGAGGGGGTGGGCGAATGCTGTTCCAGTTATTTTGGACATTTTTCAAAGTAGGGCTTGTCTCGTTCGGCGGCGGGTATGCGATGATTCCGATTATCGAAAACGAAGTTGCCTCTCATGGCTGGCTCACCCCCGAGCGGTTTGCCGAAGTGACTACGCTTGCCGGTATGTCGCCGGGACCGATTGCCATGAACAGCGCCATATACGTAGGGTTCCAAACGTCGGGACTGGCGGGCGCTACGGCAGCGGCGTTAGGTATCGTCTTGCCTTCGCTTATTATCGTCGTGGCTGCAGCCGCGTTCTTCTATAAGGCACATCAGCATAAGCTTGTCAAATCGGCTTTCTACGGGCTGCGTCCGATCGTAACGGGACTTATCGTTTATGCGGCGATTCGTTTCGCGAGCGTAAACGGGGTTTTTGGCGGCTTGAACGTGCATACCGCCTTTACGTTAGGCATTTTCGCTTTCGCACTCTATGCGATCGCCAAGCTGCGCATGCATCCGGTTTATGTCATCCTGCTGTCCGGCGTAGCGGGTGCCGCCGTGTTCGGCTAGCAAGTCTGGCTTAGGAAACGTGAGCTTTTCCGGCTCATGGAATGGCGGCGGTCGGATCCTCTTCCTAACGATAAAAGATTCCTGCAACCGAAGGTTGTCCAAAGCGAACGCTTTGACGGCTTCGGTTTATTTCTTTTGGGCAAATTCTCCATGATCCTGTATAATAGATGCGAAAGAAAGATGGCCGGGAGGGCGGAGCGATTGACGTTATCGGAGCGGATTACAAGCCGGAAAGCCAAACAGATTTATGCGCTGATCCGCCGGCAGGGAACGGTGTCCAAGCTTGATTTGCTGAATCAGAGCGAATTGACCGTCAGCACGTTGACGCGCATTTTGGACGACCTGGCTTCGCAGAAGCTGATCGTCGAAGTAGGCTTCGGCGAATCGACTGGCGGCAGAAGGCCGATCCTATACGAGACGAATGCTTCCTACAGCTATGTGTTCGGTCTGGATATTTCACGTTTTTACTCGCGTATCGTGCTGTGCGACATGCACCTGAACAAGCTCGAATCGCGAAGCTGGAGCATGACCGCGAATATGACGCCCCAGGTTGCGGTCGAGCTGATCGTACGGGCGGTTGCCGATCTTATGGGTCGCCACGGCATTACGCGGGAGAACGTGCTCGGCATCGGCATCGGCGCCGTAGGACCGGTCGATCGCCATCGCGGCATCATCGTGGAGCCGCTTTACTTCCCGGCATCGGGCTGGAGCAATGTGGACATATGCCGCATCATGGAGGAGCAGCTTGGATTTCCGGCAACGCTGGATAACGGCGCGAATGCCGCGATCGTCGGAGAATACTGGGCTGACGGCGGACAAGCTTACGATGATTTGCTATACGTGCATGCCGGGATCGGTCTCCGTTCGGCGATGATGACCGGCGGTCAGCTCGTATACGGGGCTTTTGACATGGAGGGCTCCGTGGGCCAAATGATCATCCAGACGGACGGGGTGAGGCACCGGGAAAAGGGCGGCAATTACGGCTGCCTGGAATCGTATGCGTCTATCTACGCGCTGGAGCAAGCCGCGCAATCCCGGCTGAAGCAGGGGCGCGATTCCCGTGTGCTGGAGCTTGCCGGCTCGCCGGAGCAAGTTGGGTTCCCGCATTTGCTGCAGGCGCTGCAGGAAGGCGATTTGCTCGCGATTGAGCTTTTTACGCAGACGGCTACTTATTTCGGCATCGGTCTCGCCAATTTGCTGAATGTGCTGCATCCCCAGAAGGTCGTGCTCGGCGGTCCGCTTGTCAGCAGCCATGAGCTGTTTTTTCAGGTGGCGACCGAGATCGCTTTGAAGAACGCCTACCACTATCCTTCCTACCAAGTCGTGTTCAGCAAAGGCAAGCTCGGCGAGGACGCGCTGGCGGCGGGTGCGGCGGCATTGGTCATCAATAAGCTGACGGATTGAAGAACCCTTGCAAAATCGTAGGGAGAACCGCAGCGATTATGCTATAGTGAACCTTAGGGAATGGTAGGGAACGTTAAGGAATGTTAGGGAGTTATGGAACGCTATGCACATCTTAGAGACAAGGGGTTGATCGGATGTACGGGGCTCCGTTATCCACTCATGCGAAAAAAATGATGCTGCTCGGCTCAGGCGAGCTGGGGAAAGAAGTCATTATCGAAGCGCAGCGTCTCGGCGTCGAAACGATTGCCGTCGACCGTTACGCGAACGCGCCGGCCATGCAGGTTGCGCATCGCCATTACGTGATTAACATGCTGGACCCGCAGCAGCTGCGGGAAGTGATCGAACGCGAGAAGCCGGATGTAATCGTGCCGGAAATCGAAGCGATCGCCACTAGCGAGCTTGTCGAGTTGGAGAAGGAAGGCTACCGCGTCATTCCTTCGGCGAACGCTTCCCGATTGACGATGGATCGGGAAGGCATTCGCAGACTGGCGGCCGAGACGCTACAGGTGCCGACGGCGAGCTATGCTTTTGCGGACAGTCTGGAGGAGCTGAAGCAGGCGGTTGCGACAATCGGGCTTCCGTGCGTCATTAAGCCGATCATGAGCTCTTCCGGGAAGGGCCAGAGCGTATGCCGGTCGGAAGCGGAGATCGAGACGTGCTGGAATTACGCGATGGAAGGCGGCCGCGCCAAAAAGACGCGCGTCATCGTCGAAGAGTTTATCCGCTTCGAATCGGAAATTACGCTGCTGACGGTACGCTCCGTATCGGGCACTTCCTTTTGCCAGCCGATCGGGCACGTGCAGAAGGACGGCGATTACATCGAATCGTGGCAGCCTCATCAGATGAGCGCGAAGCAGCTTGAAGAGGCGCAGAGAATCGCCGGAACGGTGACGGACGCGCTTGGCGGCTACGGCATTTATGGCGTAGAGCTGTTCCTCGGGCAGGACAAAGTATATTTCAGCGAAGTTTCCCCTCGTCCTCACGACACGGGGCTTGTTACGCTCGTCAGCCAGGATTTGTCCGAATTTGCGCTGCATGTTCGCGCTATTCTCGGGTTCCCTATACCGACGATCCGTTTGCTTACGCCGGGCGCGACACACACGCTGAAAGCGACGGAAGAGCATGCCGATTACCGGATCGAAGGTATAGGCGAAGCGCTTTCCGTGCCGAACACGCAGGTGAGGGTTTTCGGCAAGCCGGAAACGAAGGTCGGACGCCGGATGGCCGTTGCCATGAGCTCGGCGGATGATACCGACCAGGCGCGCGAACGGGCGCATCAAGCGGCCGGTGCGCTGCGTATCGTTTATCCGGGTGTGGAAGGGTAAGCAGGCTGGTTTGGCTATTTAAACAGCGTTTATTCATGCTGGCGCTGCAGGGCGATGAAGGCTGTCGGAGGAGGCGCTCTTGAAGCGCTCCTTCCGGCCGTTAGTCGCTTTACTGTGTGCAGTAAGCGCTTGCTTTTTTGATCGTTTTACGCGATTAAGTGAAAGTCGAAGATGGTAGGACTTGGCCGCTTCTTGGTTTGGAATAACGTTTTTTTTCAGCTGAACGGATGGAACGGTTGACTGAAGGTCCGCTTTTGTCGTTATCCGTTTTCAACAGCCGGGGTTCACTTCATAGAAGGATTGCGAGCGCAAGGCCGACAGCACCGATGACCATATACTTTTTCGAGGGGGCTTATTTTCATGGGAGCACTGCTTACGAAAGGCGATATCGTACTGTTTCAAGGAGACAGCATTACGGATGCCGGCCGCATCAAGGAGAACGGAGCGGATCTTGGGCGCGGGTACGCGTTAATGACGGCGGGGCTGTACGGTTCGAGACACCCCGAGAATGGGGTTGCGTTTCTGAATCGCGGGATTAGCGGCAATCGCGTAAAGGATCTGCAAGGGCGTTGGCAGGAGGATTGCATCGACTTGAAGCCGACGATCGTTTCCATTTACATCGGAATTAACGATACGTGGCGGCGTTACGACCGTAACGATCCGACATCGGCGGAGTCTTACGAAGCGGGCTATCGGGAATTGCTTACGCGTACCAAAGAGGAACTCGGCGCTAAGATCGTCTTGATCGAGCCGTTCGTGCTTCCGGTACCGGAGGATCGCCGGACATGGCGCGAGGATTTGGATCCGAAAATTACCGTCGTTCGCGAGCTGGCCCGTGAATTCGGCGCCCTTCTCGTTCCGCTCGACGGGTTGTTCGCACAGGCGTCGATGCACGAGAAGCCTGCTTTTTGGGCGCCGGACGGCGTTCATCCGTCACCGGCAGGTCATGCGCTGATCGCCAAAGCTTGGCTGCAGGCTGTAGGCGTGGAACTGTAACTTGAAAGAAACCGCTGCAGGGGATGCGGCGGTTTCTTTGTTTATGCTCCGGTTGCCGGAGAGAAAAGGAGAAACAGCGATGGCGGATTGGTCAAAGCGCGTTCATGCTTTACCCGGGGTTACCATTACGGACGGTCCGAGCGATTGGACCATCGTGCAGAGAAAGGCGGACGGCACAGCCGATATGACGATAGCCGGCACGTGGCTGACGCCGGAGAACGATTTTTCCGTGCAGGTCAGGGTCGTTGACGAAGCTACGCAAGCGCCCGTTACCGCCAAGCTCGACTGGCACGATGCGGAACTGGATCGGGAAGCAGGCACATTTCTAGCCCGGATATGCAACATCCCGCAAGGGGGATTGTACAGGATCGAAACGAGAATCCGCCGGCCTTTTGCCAAGGATCCAAGGGCGACGAGAGGCGACTGCATTCATCATCTGGGCGTAGGGGATTTGTATGTGATAGCCGGCCAGAGCAACGCTTCTGGTACCGGGAAGGGAACGGTTAACGACGGACCCCAGCTTGGCGTTCATCTTTTTGGAAACGACGAACGGTGGCGACTGGCTACACATCCGCTTGAAGATGCCACCAATACGCTGCATCCGATCACGGTGCACGGCGTATTTCATGGGCACAGCCCATGGCTTGCGTTCGGGAAAGCGATAGTTGCGCGTACGGGTATTCCGGTCGGTCTCATTCCCGCGGCGCTGGGCGGCAGCCCCGTCCGCAGATGGACGGGACCGGGACTCGAATTGTTCGACAATATGGCGGACATGATCGCCAAAGCGGGAGGGCGCATCGCCGGTATCCTTTGGTACCAAGGAGAGACCGATGCCGCTTCGCATGAAAGAACCGAAGCTTACGCGGACGCTTTCCGGTCCTTCGTAGCGGCAGCTAGGGAAATGTGCGGCGATGATTCATTACCTGTGTTGACAGCACAGCTGAACCGGAAAACGAGCTGCGACGCCGCAGCGGACCGTAACTGGAGCGCGATCCGGGAAACGCAGCGACAGCTGGCTGCCGAGATCGCGGATCTACACTTGATTGTGACGATCGATTGTTCATTATCCGACGTCATTCACAACAACTCCGCATCGAATGTCGCGATCGGGGAACGGTTCGCCGCGACGGCGCTGGAGCATGTGTACCGGCTGCCGGCGGATAGCCGGTATCCGGCCCCGGCGGAGGTTACGGCCGAAGGCGAAGATCGAAGCCGGATTCGGGTTCGATTCGCAGATCTCTCGGGCGACTGGACGCCGAGCGAGCAAATCGGCGATTTTACCGTCGAGGACGAAGCCGGCTTCGTGGAGCTGGAGAGCGTTATTGCAGAAGCTAATCATGACATCGTCATTCGGCTTGCTCGCCCTCCTGTCGGCAGGACGACGCTGCATGGGCTTTACGGTGCCGATCCCGTCATCTCTCTGCGAGACGACCAATGCCGCTGCATCGTGCCTTTCTCTATCGTTGTTGCTTAGCGGCAAAATATAGCGCACGCCATAAAGGCTGACCAGACGTAACTAGTCGCGGGTCGGCCTATTGGCGTGTGACGATCTTACACCTCATACCGGTACAACCTAGAAGCAGACTTCCAACCAACGAGCCCCCTCCAATCGTATGAACCGCCAACTAAATACAAAGCGGATGCCCGATGATGCTTAATCCGTTCATGACTACAAGACGTCCAGACATTCGCCGCAAGATAACCACCAGTAACTTTAATGGTCAGTTTTTCCGTTTGCCAGAGGTATGTTCTGAGTAAAGCCTGTAATTAGTGAACCTTACTTCACTATTACTGAACCAAACTTCACTATTTCACCAGAAAATTCTCATATATCGAAAATAGTGAACGAAACTTCACAAATAGTGAACGTCGTGGAAAAATAGCGACCGCTGGTTCACTATCCATTGGAAATGCCGCCATTCCATATGATTTAGTGAACTTTGGTTCACTAATACTGAACCTAGGTTCAGTATTTCCGCTTCTATGTCCAACGGTCCCCTCCTGCCCAGCAAGAGCAAGTTACCTGTACATATAGGTTCTGCATAGAGAAACGGTCGGCGCACTAAGCAAACATGCATACTAAAGCAGACAAAAACAAACCCCCGTGCCAAGGCACGGGGGTGAAGTTATTTACTCGAACAGCTTGCGCAATCCTTCTTCGTAAGGTGCGCGGACGATGCATTTTTCGGTGATGATCGCCGTGACATACTCGTTCGGGGTAATGTCGAACGCCGGGTTGAACACTTTGACGCCCTTCGGCGCGGTGCGTTTGCCGAAGCCTTGGGTGATCTCGTCTTCATGCCGTTCTTCGATTGGGATTTCCGCTCCGGTCGGCGTGTTCAAGTCGATCGTCGAGAGCGGGCAGGCTACATAGACGGGGATACCGTGGGCTTTGGCCAGCACGGCTACGCTGTAAGTCCCGATCTTGTTGGCGACGTCGCCATTGGCTGCAACGCGGTCGGTGCCGACGATGACGGCTTGCACCCAGCCTTTGGACATGACCATGCCGGCCATGTTGTCGCAGATGAGCGTTACGTCGACGCCCGCCTGCTGCAGCTCAAACGCGGTCAAGCGAGCGCCCTGCAGAACCGGTCGCGTTTCGTCCGCGAATACTTTCAGGTTCATGCCGCGCTCTTGAGCCAAATACATCGGCGCCAGCGCCGTGCCGTACTTCGCCGTGGCAAGCCCGCCCGCGTTGCAGTGCGTCAGCACGCCCATGCCGTCCGTAAACAGCGTCAGCGCATGCTCGCCGATCATGCGGCAAGTCTCTTCGTCTTCCGCTTGAATCTGCTTGGCTTCTTCAAGCAGCGCTTCTTTCATGGCTGGGACGTCGCCTGCTTCCGCAGCCAATTCCCCGGCGCGGCGCTTCATCCGGTCGAGCGCCCAGAACAGGTTGACAGCCGTAGGCCGCGAGGTAGCCAAGTAGTCGGCGACTTTAACGACTTCGGCGGCAAGCGAGCTGCGGTCGTCCGCTCCATTCCCGCGAATGCCGAGATAGACGCCGTACGCAGCCGAGATGCCGATCGCGGGCGCGCCGCGCACCGTCAGGTTGCGAATGGACTCCCAAACCTGCTGGGCAGTTGTGAGGTCCAGAAATTCGATAACCTCCGGCAGCAGCCGCTGGTCGAGCATTTCAACGTGATCGGCGTTCCAACTGACGGAAACGAGACTTCCCGTCGCTTGTGTTGCAGCTTGATGTTCACTCATTGTATTCCACTCCTGTTGTCGACAGCGAAGCCGGAGCGTCCGGCTCGCTTGATGTTATTGGATTTGTTTGTTCGCGATAACCAGCACATCGTCGATCGACGAGGCGTTCCGGTTCAGCTTAATCAGCGCCGTGCCGATGGCCAAGGCGATACGTTCCGCTCTTGCGCGAGTTTCCCCGTCGGCGATTTTATCGATGTCCGCTACGTGAGCCAGCCCGACGATGCGGCGGACCATTTTGCAGCCGGCATAGCCGATCGTATCCTGCAGCAGCCGCTGCATATAGGATTCCTTATAGCCCGGCGTATGCGCGATCCGGTCGACGAGATGCCGGTCCCATAGGGCTCCGAACTTCTGCTCGAACTGCTCCCATACGTCCTTGACCGTACGCAGCAGGTAAGCGCGGAAATCTGCCCGGCGCGCCTCGTCCTCGATCCAGCCCTCTTGACCGGCGAAGTTCAGCAGCAGGTTGGCGATAACGGCGCCGATATCGAAGCCCATCGGTCCGTAGTACGCGAATTCCGGGTCGATCACCTTCGTCGATTCCTTCGTGATGAAAATGCTTCCCGTATGCAGGTCGCCGTGCAGCAGCGCCTGTCCATGCGTCAAAAACTTCTCGCGGAGCAGCGCCACTTCCAGTTGCAGCGCGGTATCCTCGCGAAGCGCGGCCGCATCGTCCTGGATTAGCGCATGAATGTTGTTGTTCGGCGAGTCGGTGTACGGATCGTCAAAAATAAGATCTTCCGTTATTTTGCACAATTCCGGGTTAATGAACTGGCCGACGCGCAGCTTTTTTTGCTGCTGATTCATGCCGAGATCCGAAGTGAAGAACAAGGTGTTCGCCATAAATTCCGAAATATGTCCGGCGAACAGCGGATATTCGTTGCCTTCGATTAAGCCTCGGCGCATGATGACGTGATCGCTCAGGTCTTCCATGACGGTCAGCGCTAGCTCAGCGTCATATTTATATACATGCGGGACAAGGCCCGGAGCGAGCGATTCTTGGGTCATGAGCGCTTCGCTTTCGATGCGGGCGCGGTCAAGCGTGAGCGGCCAAGATTCGCCGACGACTTTCGCATAAGGGAGCGCCTGTTTCATGATAATGGTTTTGCCGTTCGCCACATCGGAAATGTGAAAAACGAGATTCAAGTTGCCGTCGCCGATTTCACGGCTTGTCAGTTCGGCATTCGGGGAGAAAACATTTTCGAGACCGCGCGCATAAGCAATCGCTTGCTCTTCGGTTAACGGATGATAGGTCATGTATAGGCCTCCTCGGTTCAATGAATAGGATTGGAATCCGGCATATTCCGGAATTCTGATGCGGATTGTCAGGTTTATGTCCTTACGGCCGCACTAACCATGCTTTCCTTAGTATATGATACTTTTTCCCCGCAGGGAATAGCCAGCTTGAGCCAGCTTCCAGAGGCGGGAGCCGAGACTCTTTTACAAATTCTTAAAATGAGGAAAATATCTCGTTAACGTTCGGCTAGTATGCTTAACCATGTAAACAGGCACCAAGCGGGGGGAAACCCACATGAAAACGCAGCTATTGAAGCTGCTGCTTATTGCAGCCGTAAGCCTCACGGTGGCCGCATTTGCCGCTGACCGGCCGATCGACCCGCAACGGGACAGCGCCGGCACGCATTATCGCGATCCGAATCCGATGAAGGCGAACGCGGAACAATACAAGCGAATTCAGCCCGCTGGTGCGAGGTGACGGCATTTCGCATGCCGCATGAAACTATCATAACCTTTTGGAGGGGAAAGCGTTGAACAAAAAAACAATTACAGGGGTACTCGCATCGGCACTTGCCATCAGCCTCGTTCCTGCAAGCTTCTCGAACGCGGAAGACGGAAAGCAAGACCAGAGCGGCAAAGCGCCTTCCAAAAACCTGATCGTACTGATCGGCGACGGCATGGGCCCTGCCCAAGTTTCGGCCGGCCGGATTTATTCGAAAACCTTTTTGGGCAAAGAGCATCTGAACCTGGACAGCTACTATGTCGGACAAGCGACTACATACGCGGACCGCGGAGAAGACGGCGGCGTGATCGTATCCGGTGTCGTAACGGATTCCGCTTCGGCCGGAACCGCTTTTGCGACGGGACATAAAACTTACAATGCCGGCATCAGCGTTTCGAACGAGGACGTGTCGAAGCCGTTTGCATCCGTGATCGAAGCATCCGAAAAAGCGGGGAAAGCAACGGGGCTCGTCACAACCGCGCGCATTACGCATGCCACGCCGGCCGTATTCGCTTCCCACGTGCGCAGCCGCGACAACGAGAACGCGATCGCTTCGCAATATTTGGACAGCGGCGTAGATGTTCTGTTCGGCGGCGGCTCGGACTTTTTCCTCAGCAAGGAAGAGAAAGGCAAGCGCACGGACAAAAGCATCATCGGCGATTTCGAAGCGAAGGGCTACAAGGTAGTGAAAGATTCCTCGGCATTGAACGCGCTGACGGCCAAGAACGACAAGGTGCTCGGCTTGTTCGGCAAATCCCATGTCGCCTATGTGCCTGACCGTACGGCGGATATTCCGAACCTTGCCGCGATGACCGAGAAAGCGATCAATATTTTGTCGGCCAACGAGAAGGGCTTTACGATGATGATCGAAGGCGGCCGTATCGACCATGCCGGACATGCGAACGATTTTCCGACGACCGTTCAGGAAATGCTCGATTTCGATGCTGCCGTTAAAGTTGCGATGGATTTCGCCAAGAAGGACGGCAACACGTCCGTCGTCGTAACGGCCGACCATGAAACCGGTGGCTTGTCCTTGTCGCGCGACAACATTTACGAGATGAACATGGATTTGTGGAATAAGCAGAAGAAATCGTCCGAGGTGCTCGGGCCGCTGCTGAAAAACGCCAAAACGATCGAAGACGTGAAAAAAATCGTCGCCGACAATACCTGGATTACCGATCTGACCGACGAAGAAGCGGCTTTCATCATGAAGGGAGACGGTTCCTCTTACGCTCAGGAAGGCGGCTTTAACGCAGTCGTTTCGAAGCGGCTGCTGATCGGCTGGTCGGGACACGGCCACTCCGGCGTAGACGTAGGCGTATGGGCATACGGACCGATCGCCGACATGGTCAAAGGGCAGGTAGACAATACGGATATCGCCAAATCCGGCGCCAAAGTCATCGGCGTGGATCTGGAAGCGGCCACGGCGGACATGCAAGCCAGCCACTTATATCCGAAATTTAAAGTAACCCGCGAAGGAACGGTTCTGTACCCGGCACGAGCGCTGGCAACCGCACTCGGCGCTACGACGGCTTGGAACGAAGCGACAGGTACCGTAACGCTTGCGAAGGGCGACAAGAAGCTCGACGTACAGCTCGCCGCGAAAACCGTGCAATTGAACGGCCAGGCAATCGATGCGAAAGCGGATATCGACAACGACAAGCTGTATTTGCCGCTTGACGCATTCAATAAACTGACGGGCGCCGCAATGAAATGGGATGCTATCTCGGAACGGATCATCCTCAAATAAGAGATGCCGGCGGCACGCAAGGCTGCCCGCTTTGACAGGAGAACTGCGTTCTCCTGTTTTCTCTTGATAGGGGAGATACGGTTGCTTCTTATAAGAAAAAGGAGAACGGATATTTTCGATTCCATGAGGGGGGATTCGGTTGATACGCGTACGCGGACTTACGAAAACGTTCCAGACCGCCGAAGGCTTAGTACCGGTTCTGGATATTCCGGCATGGGATGCGGCGAGGGGGAGCAGGCTGGCGATTGTCGGTCCCAGCGGCTGCGGGAAGAGCACCCTGCTCCACATGCTGAGCGGCATGGTCAAGGCGGACGCGGGCGAAACGGTTGTCGACGGACAGCCGCTCCATAAGCTGAAGGAGGCGGAGAGGGACGCGTTTCGCGCCAGCCGGATCGGCTATGTGATGCAGGACTTTCACCTTCTGCCGGCTCTGACGGCCAAGCAAAATGTAGAGCTGGTGATGGAGCGTTCGAGCTCCGGCGACAAGAAAAAGCGGCTGGAGCAGTGGTTCGAGAGGATCGGGCTTGCCGAACGGATGAACCATCTGCCTTCGCAGCTGTCCCGCGGGCAGCAGCAAAGAGTGGCCGTCGTCAGGGCGCTGATCAACAGGCCCCCGCTTGTTCTGGCTGACGAGCCGACGGGAAGCTTGGATTGGGAAACCGCGAACGACGTGATGGCTTTGCTGCTGAGTCTTTGCAAGGATGATGGGCTTACCTTGATTACAGTTACCCATGATCTTCATTTGGCGAAACGGTTCGACGGCTGCGTGTCCATGGACGAGATCAACAGGCTGCATAGAACAGCTGGAAAGTCGTATAGCGCCTCGGAGATGAGCGTCGTCAGCGGGTCATAAGGTACGGCTATCATGAAGAACAGATGATGGAAGGATGCGGTTACTGTGGGGCTGGTTACGCTTATATGGCGGCATATTTGGTACCGTAAGGCGCTCTCCTTGCTGACGGTCGTTTCCGTATCGATAACGGTCGCACTGCTTGTCTTTTTGCTTCTGTGCCGGACGGGAGTGGAACAGGGAGCGGAAAAAGGCTACGGCCCGTTCGATGTCGTCGTGGGCGCGGACGGCAGCGTCTCGCAGCTCGTGCTGAGCACGTTTTATCATGTGGGGGCGCCGACCGGAAACATTCCGCTAGACGTGTTCGAACGGTTGTCGAAAGACGCTCAGGCGGATGCGGCTTTCGCCATGACGGCCGGCGATAACCTGAACGGTTATCCGATCGTCGGCATCGATCCGAACTATTTCGCAGTCCGCTACGGCGACCGCAAGCTTTCTAGCGGCAAGTTGTACGGGAAGCTGGGCGAAGTGACGATCGGCTGGCATGTTGCCCGCGCTCTCGGGCTTCGCGTCGGCGATACGTTCAAAGGCGCACATGGATTGGTGCACGAAGCGGGCCATGCCATGGAGGAAGAGGAAGGGCAAGAAGTACATGACGAGCATGACGGCTTCGTCTATACGATAGCGGGTATTCTTCCGAGACTGAATAGTCCGGACGACCGCGCGGTGTTCACGACAATGGATTATGCATGGGCGGTTCACCGGGATCAAACCGGCTCGCATCGTCAAGTGACGTCGATTCTGGTCAAGCCGAAATCGTTGGCCGGCGCGCAAGCTCTGAAACAAGAGTACGATAAGCTCGATAATGTGCAAGCGGCTTTTACAAGCAAGGCGGTTGCGGATGTCGTCAATATGGTGGATAGGGGCGCGGATTTGCTTACGGTCGTTACGCTGCTGTGCGTTGCGCTTTCCGCCGTGACGATTTTGCTGTCGCTTGTTGCCGCCATTAAGGAACGTCAGAAGGATGTCGGACTGCTTCGGCTGATCGGGAAAAAGCGTTCTTTTATCGGGGCTGCTTTAATCGGGGAAGGCTTGATCCTAACGGGGATCGGATTGATTATCGGGATGTCGGCCGGACATTTGGGAGCGTCGCTCGCAAGCGGGGCGCTTTTCGATGCCACAGGCATACAGGTCGGCAGCTTTGCGTTCGAGGAGTTTTATGTCATTGCGGGTACGATGGCGGCAGGGTTGCTCGCGTCGGCAGGACCGTCATTCCGCGTGTACAGAGTCAATCCGTTACAGTTGTTTCGCGCATAGGGGGGGTATTGTGAACAAACATCGATGGTTCGCCGCGGCGGTGCTGCTCGTCCTTTCCGGATGCGCGGCGGCCGGACAAGAGAGCGGGGCGGGGACTTTCGCCATGGCGCAGCACGCAGCGTCGGAATCCGTTAACTCGGCACAGTCAAGCTCGGGGGCAAAGGAAGACGGAAAGCCGACTGTTCCGCAGCAGGCTACGCCGAATGCGGCTGCGAGCGCAAGTCCCGCTGCGGGCGACAAGCCCGAACCCGCGATTACATCGCCGGCTGATGCGGCTCCGGCGGCAAGCGTGCCGTCAGCAGCGGAGGAGAAGCCCCTCGAAGGCAAAACGCCAGCCAAGCAAACACCTAAACCTGCGGCTCAAGCAGGGCCCGAAGCCCAATCGCCTGCGGTGCCTGCTGCAGCGGCCTCAGAGGGAAACGGCGGTACCGCAAGCAAGGAGCAAGCGGCTGCGCAGACGGCCGGCGATCCGGCGATCAAGTGGTCGGAGTTTTTCGATGACGAGAAGCAGAATACGCCGTCCGACAAGTTTTGGGACCTGCAGGGGAAGACGGTTACGATAAAAGGGTACATGGGCGAGGTTTTGTCGTTCGAGAAGCATTGGTTTCTGCTCATTCCGGAGCCGGGTGCCGAATGTCCTTTCGACAATGGGGACGAAACGTATTGGAACAAAATCATGATCGTTTTCGTGCCGGATAAGGAGAAACTCCGCTACACGTCCGGTCCGCTGCGCATTACCGGAAAGCTCGACGTAGGGATCAAGATTGACGAATCGGGCTACAAAACGATGTTCCGCCTCTACGACGCCAAATTCGAAAAAATAAAAGAATAAGCTCGTGCGGACGGGCTTTGGGTGACCGTATCTTTTTGCCGGCCGCATCGAGATTTATTCTCCTGCGGTCGGTTTTTAACAAAGCAGAGAACCGGGGCTTCCCGCCATGTAACGGATTGGTTTCAAGGACCGCACGTCATTTTGCGGTTTTTTGGGTTGTATCCGCCGACGACTGGCACAAGTCTCATTAGGTGCGGCTTTATTACGGTTCGCTGCGGCTTCGGGTAAAACCGCTCCGTTTCATGTATAATGAAATGTATTGCGTTATTTGCCTAAGGGTAATAATGGAATGGGGAGGGAGAACCTTGAGTAAGCCGGTTGCGTTAAAGGAATGGGCGGTTGCCGTCAAGGCGCTGCTGGAAGGCAAGCAGATCATCATTATGCGCAAAGGCGGAATTGCAGAGGAAACACGCGATTTTCAGCTTCAGAGCAAAGCGTTCTATTTGTTTCCGACATACGAGCATCAGAAAAAACATTTGATCAAAGACGAATACGCCGATTCGCTGGATCAAACGCTGCAAGCGTGGGAGCCGGGGCAGCAAACCGTACCGATCGCATGCTACGCCGAAGCGGTGGAGGATTTCGAAGTATTCGATCAAGCTGAGCTGGACAAGCTGAGCGGGCTGCACATCTGGACGGACCGCTTTGCCGAGGAACGGCTTAAGTGGAAGCGCAAAAATCCGCTGCACGTGATCGCGCTTCGCGTTTATGCTTTGGACGAGCCCCAATCGATCGCCAACCTTGCGGATTATGCGGGCTGCACGTCTTGGATCGAGCTGGAAGAGCCGTTGGCTGCCGGTAGCGCCGCTGTCGGTAAGCCTGGCGGTCTCAAGCCTGTGTTGGATGATGAAGGGTTCGAGAGCCGGCTGGCCGCCTTGAAGCAAGCTCTAGGCCGCTGACGGCTGCTCTCTAGCCCCTTTTTGGCCGAAAACCGTTGCCGATGAGAGGAAGCAAGCATCCGGGAAGGATGCTGCGAGAACTCGACGACCCGACGACGAAACGGGTTGTTTTTTGCGTGTACCCTTTTTTTGAGGCAAAAACCGGACTTTCTTGCTTTTCTATAGTGCGTTATAATAAAATATAGTGAGAATCAGTTGATAATCATTCTAAAATGATTACAAATAAAAAAAGCTTCTAAATAACAACACGTTGGAGGGTATGGACAAGATGGCTAATTCACCAAAATTCGTCATAGACGGTTTGCGGGCTTCCATTGAGGACAAAGAAATTTTGAAGGGTCTCAGCTTGACGATCAACGGCGGCGAAGTGCACGCGATCATGGGACCGAACGGAACGGGTAAAAGTACGCTGGCTTCCGCTCTGATGGGGCATCCCAAGTATGAAGTGACGGACGGAACCGTAACGCTCGACGGCGAAGACGTTCTGGAAATGGCAGTCGACGAGCGCGCGCGCGCCGGCCTGTTCCTGGCTATGCAATATCCTAGCGAAATCGCTGGCGTTACGAATTCGGACTTCCTGCGCAGTGCGATCAACGCACGCCGCGGCGAAGGCAATGAAATTTCGCTGATCAAATTCATTCGTCAAATGGAAGGCAAAATGAAAGAGCTCGAAATGAATACCGAGTTCGCTCACCGCTATTTGAACGAAGGCTTCTCCGGCGGGGAAAAGAAACGTAACGAAATTTTGCAAATGATGATGCTTGAGCCGCGTCTTGTCATTCTCGACGAGATCGATTCCGGTCTCGACATCGATGCGCTCCGTATCGTTGCCAACGGCGTTAACGCCATCCGCAGCGAAGACCGCGGATTCCTGATCATTACCCACTATCAACGTTTGCTGAACTATATCAAACCGGATTACGTTCACGTTATGATGCAAGGCCGCATCGTTCGTTCGGGCGGACCTGAGCTTGCGGAGCGTCTGGAAGCGGAAGGCTACGACTGGATCAAGGAAGAGCTCGGCATCGTCGACGAAACGGTCGGCCAAGGCGCTTAATCTACAAGTTTATAAGCCGGCCGTATGACACCGGGAAGATCGCGTGAAACTAGGCGGCTTATCGAATTGAACTTTTAGAGCGTCTTCTGCGTTTCCGAACGATAGCACGACTTCAAGCGACAATTTAACTATTTCGCGAACCGCGCGTTCGCGATTGGTCAGGAGGAACCAAGGATGAGTACACCTACGATTCTTCCAATCGACCGCAATTCCGTCGCCGAGCTTTCCCGTACCAAACAGGAGCCGGAGTGGATGACGAGCCTGCGTCTGAAAGGGCTGGAATTGGCGGAGACGTTGGAACTGCCGAAATTGGAAAAAACGAGAATCGACCGTTGGGACCTGAGCGCCCACGGTTCCTATGTAAAGCCGGAGCCGATCGCTTCGGTAGGCGATCTGCCGGAAACGGCGAAATCGCTGCTGAACGAAGAGCATGCGAATAATTTGATCGTCCACCGCAATTCGGGCGCGGTATACGCGAAGCTGTCCGATGAATTGGCGGCACAGGGCGTCATTTTTACCGATTTGGAGTCGGCGCTTGCGAAGCATGCAGATCTGATCAAGCCTTATTTCATGCAACTGGTCGCGCAGGACGAGAACAAGCTGACGGCGCTTCACTCGGCCGTATGGAACGGCGGAGCTTTCCTGTATGTGCCTAAGAACGTGCAAGTCGACGTGCCGGTTCAAGCGCTCTTCGTTTCCGATGATGCGAGCGCATCGTTTACGCCACACGTGCTGATTGTCGCGGAAGCGAACAGTTCGGTCAGCTATGTGGAAAATGTAGTGTCGTCAGGCGAAGGGTCGCTTGTCGTGAACGGTGTCGTCGAAGTGTTCGTGAAAGCGAACGCCAGCGTCCGTTTCGCAACGGTTCACAACCTCGGCGAGTCGGTCACCGACATTTCCTACCGCCGTGCGAACATCGAGAACGACGGGCGCGTAGAGTGGATCGTCGGCGAAATGAACTACGGAAACGCGATGTCCGACACGACTTCGATCCTGAAGGGCAACGGCTCGTTCTCCGATACGAAGGCGATCGCCGTAGGCACGGCCGAGCAAAAGCTTAACTATACGACGCGCGCCGTTCACTTCGGCAAGCATTCGTCCAGCGATATGATTACCCGTGCGGTTATGCGCGACTCCGCGTCCGCCATCATCAACGGCATTACCAAGATCGAGAAGGGCGCAACCGGCACGAACGGCCAGCAAACGGAAAAAGTGCTGATGCTGAGCCCGAAAGCGCGCGGCGACGCGAACCCGATCTTGCTCATCGACGAGGATGACGTTAAAGCGGGTCACGCGGCCAGCGTCGGACAAGTGAATCCGGAGCAGGTTTACTACCTCATGTCGCGCGGTATTTCCCGCGAAGAGGCGGAGCGTCTGATCATTTACGGTTTCCTTGCACCGGTCGTTTCCGAAATCCCGATCGAACAGATTCAGGGGCAGCTCCAGCAGCTGGTGGAAAGGAAGTTGGGACAATGAACGTGTCCGTCATTCGCGAGCAGTTTCCGATTCTACATCAAGAGGTAAACGGGCATCCGCTCGTTTACTTCGACAGTGCCGCATCATCGCAAAAGCCGGCCTCGGTTATCGAGGCCGTCAAGCGTTACTACGAGCATGACAATGCGAACGTCCACCGCGGCGTGCATACGCTCGGCTCGCGGGCGACGGACGCATACGAAGGCGCGCGGGAGAAAGTGAAAAGGTTTGTGGGTTCGTCTGCGGCTGAGGAAATCATTTTTACGCGCGGCACGACGACTGCGATCAATCTGGTGGCTTCCAGCTACGCGCGCTCGGTTTGCAAGGAAGGCGACGAAATCGTCATCACGCAAATGGAGCATCACAGCAATTTGATTCCGTGGCAGCAGGTCGCGAAAGCGACCGGCGCGACGCTCAAATATATCCCGATGCAGACGGACGGTACGATTCGTGTCGAAGACGCGGAAGCGACGATAACCAGCCGAACAAAAATGGTTGCGATGGCCTACGTCTCCAACGTTCTCGGCGTGGTGAATCCGGTTAAACAAATCGCCGAAATCGCCCATCGCAACGGCGCCAAGATACTTATCGACGGTGCGCAAAGCGCCCCTCACATGAAAGTTGACGTCCAGGATTTGGATTGCGACTTTTATGCGTTCTCCGGCCACAAAATGTGTGCGCCGACCGGAATCGGGGTACTGTATGGGAAGAAGGCGATCTTGGAAAACATGGAGCCGATCGAGTTCGGCGGCGAAATGATCGATTTCGTCGACCTGTACGAATCGACCTGGAAGGACCTTCCTTATCGATTCGAGGGCGGCACCCCGATTATCGCCGGCGCTGTGGGACTCGGTGCTGCAATCGACTTTCTCGAAAGCGTCGGGCTGGACAACATCCACGAGCATGAGAAGCGGATTACTTCGTACGCAATGTCGCGGATGAAGGAGATCGAAGGCGTTACGATCTACGGGCCGCAGGAGCGTGCCGGACTCATTACGTTCAATCTGGGCGATGTCCATCCGCATGACGTAGCGACCGTACTCGATGCCGAAGGCGTGGCGATCCGCGCCGGTCATCACTGCGCGCAGCCGCTTATGCGCTGGCTGAACGCGTCGTCGACGGCACGCGCCAGCTTTTATTTGTACAATACCGAGGATGAAGTCGACCGTTTCATAGCCGCCTTACTAAAAACAAAGGAGTATTTCGGCCATGCAATTGGATGATTTGTACCGCAGAGTCATTATGGATCATTATAAAAGTCCGCGCAACAAGGGGAAATTCGAGGACGGCGGCGTTTCGATCGACTTGAACAACCCGACCTGCGGCGACCGGATCACCCTTCAGATGAAGGTGGAAGAAGGCGTCGTCCAGGATGCGCGGTTTGTCGGAGAAGGCTGTTCGATCAGCATGTCGTCGGCATCGATGATGACCGACGCGATCAAAGGCAAAACGCTCGATGAGGCGCTCCAAATGGCGGAAAACTTTTCCGGTTTGATGAAAGGCGAAAGCGTCGAATTCGAATACGAGGACATTGAAGCATTGTCCGGCGTCAATAAATTTCCGGCGCGCATCAAATGTGCCACGCTCGCCTGGAACGCGCTGCGCAAAGGCGTCGAGCAGGCGAAGCAGTAAGCCCAGGCTGAAAGCGAGTGTGGGAAGCTGAGGGTTGAAGGCTTGAGGGCTAAAGGTTGAAAGCCGGAGCTGAAAAGCCGGAGCTGAAAAACGAAAGGACGGAAGCTGTCGCCACGGGTAAATAGCCGAAAGCGGCAGCTGAAGGTCGACGCTGGAGGCGAAAGCTCGAAGGCCAAAGCTCGAAGCCCAAAGCTCGAAGGCCGATAGTGAAGCTAGGTTCATTATTAGTGAACCAAACTTCATTATTTTGGAGTAATGCGCCGTTTGGGAGCAATAGTGAACCAAACTTCACTATTAGTGAACTTCCCGCAATAAATAGCGAACATTTCTTCACTAACGCTTGTAAATGGCGTCGCAGCCAACTAAATAGTGAAGTTAGGTTCATTGTTAATGAACTTTGCCTCACTATTGACTATAATAGAAGTAAGTGTCGCTGTCCGGTTGAGATCTGTATTGTTGCAATGCCTCACTTCACGAGGTGGGGAAAAAGAATGAGGAGGGATTACGATGGCTAAGAAGATGCCCGAAATGGAAGAGTACAAATATGGCTTCCGCGATGAGCATAAGGCGATTTTTCAGTCCGGTAAAGGCTTGACGCCCGAAATCGTTACGGAAATCTCGCGCATGAAGAACGAGCCTCAATGGATGCTCGACTTCCGCTTGAAATCGCTGGAGCAGTTTTTCAAAATGCCGCTGCCAAGATGGGGCGGAGATCTTGACGATCTGGACTTCAACGACATTCAATACTATGTAAAGCCTTCCGAGAAGCAAGGTAAAACGTGGGAAGAAGTTCCTACGGAGATCAAGGAAACGTTCGATAAGCTCGGCATTCCGGAAGCGGAACAAAAGTTCCTGGCCGGCGTATCCGCGCAGTACGAATCCGAGGTTGTTTACCACAGCATGCAGAAGGAGCTCGAGGATCAAGGCGTTATTTTTACCGATACCGACAGCGCGCTTCGCGATCACCCGGAAATTTTCAAAAAGTTTTTCGGCACGATCGTTCCGCCGGCCGACAATAAGTTCGCCGCGCTGAACAGCGCCGTTTGGTCCGGAGGAAGCTTCATCTACGTGCCGAAAGGCGTAAAATGTGAAGTTCCGCTGCAAGCCTACTTCCGGATCAACTCCGAGAACATGGGACAATTCGAGCGTACGCTCATCATTGCCGACGAGGATAGCTTCGTGCACTACGTAGAAGGCTGTACCGCGCCGGTATACAGCACGAACTCGCTTCACAGCGCAGTCGTTGAGATCATCTGCCTCAAAAACGCCCGCGTTCGTTACACGACGATCCAGAACTGGGCGCCGAACATTTACAACCTTGTTACGAAGCGTGCGGTTGCCGAAGAAAACGCGACGATGGAATGGGTCGACGGCAACATCGGCTCCAAGCTGACGATGAAATATCCGGCAGTCGTGCTAAAAGGCCGCGGAGCGAAAGGCATGGTTCTTTCCATCGCGGTTGCGGGTAAAGGCCAGCACCAAGACGCGGGAGCGAAAATGCTTCATCTGGCTCCGGATACGACCTCGACGATCGTATCCAAGTCGATTTCCAAGCACGGCGGCAAAGTGACGTACCGCGGTCTCGCTTCGTTCGGACGCAACTCCGAAGGGTCGAAAGCGAACATCAAATGCGATACGCTCATCATGGATAACGAGTCGACGTCGGATACGATTCCGTACAACGAAATCATGAACGACAACATTACGCTCGAGCATGAAGCGACGGTATCCAAAGTATCCGAGGATCAGCTCTTCTACTTGATGAGCCGCGGTCTCAGCGAAGCGGAAGCGACGCAAATGATCGTCATGGGCTTCATCGAGCCGTTCACGAAAGAGCTGCCGATGGAATACGCAGTTGAAATGAACCGTTTGATCAAGTTTGAGATGGAAGGCTCTATCGGTTAATCGTTCAAGTAAGCTTTCCTGTTAAATAAGTAACTCTCATGGAATCCGTATATTTTTATACGGGTTCTTTTTTATTTCTCGCTTCTTTCTTACTGATGGTGTCGGAAAGAACCATAACCGAAGCTGCAAGCCGTCCTACGGATCTAAAAAACAACTCGAAGAAAATACCAGTTGTGAAGGTTAAGTGTCGAGGAAAGGGACAGAAACGGCCGGTTGCTCGGTTCTGCGTATAACTTTGCCGTACCGTTAAGGGAATCATTGACTTCCGCTACGGAGAGCTTCTTGCTTACGTACTCCCTATGCAATAAACGAGGAGCTTAATGAACCGGATAGCGGCTTTGATTGCCAATGTACGCGTAGCAGACGGTATTAGGGGTATTTTGGATGCTAGTCATGGCAGCTGCCTCTTGATTCTGACAGGTCTACTGCCGAGAGGATCTCTTTTCGGTTCATAAGCGCCCGGCCGCGAAAATCAAAGCCTTTATAGCGCAGGACATCAAATACCAGGAAATTGCCATTTCGAAATCAATCGCGCCCGTTTGCGGATCGGTACATGCGACTTCACCGTCACATTGCAGGCTACGAACTACTATTCGCGCTTCAAAGCCGCAACCGCACACACCAACAATCATTATCTACAAACCTAAGTGGAAGGTGTGACGGGCAGCATGAAGGTGAGCAAACGAAGGAGCTTCGAAGGTATAGGCTGGTTTAGATAACGTTCTTGAATATGATGATGAAGGGGTTACGCAGAAATTTTTCAACTGCCCTACCCAAACGAAACTACGCCATGCATTGATTTTGAGCGCCAAGGAACAGAACTTGTTTCGGGCTCCATAACATTAGAGGAGGCATTGGTTTGTCGACGTCTCGGGCCGGTCACGCCAGCCTTTACATCTTCATTTCGCAACCGGCGTCATAGAGCGGCTACTGCTTGCCGCTGCTGGTCAAAGGCATTAAGCCGGCCATATTCTATATTCCGTCCATGCTGCTCGTCATCTCGATCTGCTTGATGGCAGGGGTGCTGCTTGCCGAAGCCCGTCGGAGCAAGGGAGCTTCCTGGGCGTGAAGCATCATCCGCCGGCGGCTACCGGCAGCTTTTATGGCAGACCCGCCGCGTGCTCGCCGGTCAGACGCCGTTTCCGGTACTCTCCGGGGGAGTATCCGGTGCTTTTTTTGAACATGCGATTGAACGAAGTGATATTCCGGTAGCCGACCGTCGAACCGATCTCCTGTATGTTAAGGTTCGAGCCGGTCAGCAGTTCGACGGCTTTGCGAATCCGGATATCGTTGAGATGGTCGCTGAAGTTGCGTCCCGTCTTCTCTTTGATATAAACCGACAGGTAGGCGCTGGTTAGATTAAGCGCCTCGGCCGTCGCATCGAGTGAAATATCCTCTCCGTACCGCGTATTGAGCGTCTCCATCACGAAGGTGATCACGGAGTCGCCTTCTTCCTTTCTCTCCAAAATCATCGCCGAAACTTGCCACAAGAGCGCCACGAAGCTTTCCTTATACTCTTCGATCGTACAGCATTCCTTTACCTGCCGGACAAGCGGCTTGAGCGTCCAGGATACGCTTTTCGGAATTTTGTACATCTCCATGAACTGCCAGACCTTCCATGCGATCGAGTCGGCGAACCAGGCAAACTGGCTGACACTCGCCTCACGGGCGAGCATCTCTTCGAGAAAACGGTGGACGAGCGCGATCGCTCCCCCGGAATCTCCTGCTTGCATATAAGCGTTCAACTGCTGGTCCCGGTCGGGATCGAGCGTGAATGTGGACGTCAATGCGCGGCTCTCCAGCAGGATTTGCGTCCGCTCTTCCAGCTTCGCCTGCTGCACGAGCTCCAGAACTTGCCGGTAAGCGTAGTTCATCTGGGTCGAGTGCTCGAACAGAGCGCTTACAGTGACCGTCACGATACAGCGGGATCTGTTCGCGTCGAACGATTCGCCGAGCCGCTCCAGAAGCGGCATCAGAGCAAGACGGTCCGCGTCCCGGATGACGGTACAGATCTGCACCGTCTCCATCTGGAAAGTATGAGCGTTCCAATCTCGGTCGGCGAACATGCGGTCGATCGATTCGATGATGAGTTGGGTCAGATGATCCTGCTGCCACGGGGACTGCTCGGACTCTCGCAAGGACGTCCGGAAGCGGAGATTGAACAATACTAGCACGAAGTTGGTCGCGTCCTCCGCGCCGCGTTCCGTGGAACCGTTCAGTCCGTGGTTAATGCTTTTCAGTTGATCGATGTATCGGTAGCGGGCCAGCAACGATTCCTTGGTGGACAGCTTGCGTTCAACGTCGCCTTTTGCGCTAAGCAGATCGGCAATTTTGTTCTGAATAAAAGCGAATTCGGCAAACCGGCCGGCTTGGCCGGTCAAGCGGTCCTCGGCGAGCGAATCCAGAAAATCCTGAACGGGGCGGCGTATCCGCCGCTGATAATACGCCAGTCCTGCCGCACAGACACCGAGTGAGAGGGTGAACAGCATGCCGATGAAGACCGTTAGCCGCCGCGCCTGACCGTAGAGATGCCCTGCGGAGGCGACCGTCATGTAGATCATGCCCTTCTCGTCGCGATGGCGGAAGTAGTAATAGTCGCCGGCGCGCATGTACGGTTCATCGCCTTCGAACTCGGGCAGTTCGCTGGGGGTGTCCATGACGAGATCAGGGCTGCTTCGGTACAAAACCTCCCCGGAATCGTCCATCAGAATAAACGTCTGCTTCGTATTGCCGCCGAAGTAAGCATCGTGCATTTTCCCGATGTCAAGAAAAGCCGCGATCATTTCGCTTCGTCCTGGCTTCTTGTACGTAATGGGGAGCAGCTCTTTCCCATAATCGGGATAAGGAGCGGAGCCGAAAGAAACGGCGGGCAAAAACGTGAAATTGGCTGCACTCTCGGCGAATTTGTGCCAATAATCGTAGCCGTAACGTTCACCGACCGGATACACCTCGCTCCAGAACAACCGGACAGGGCTTGTTCCGCCTTTGTCCAGCGCCATGTCGTCCCGGTTCAGATTTAACTGAACCACAAGGTTGTCCACATACATGCGCGGATCGGACGTTTCGTCACGAAGCGCCGATAGGAGATTTTTGGCGGCCGAGTAGTCGCGTTTCTCCGTCGCCGACTGGGCCATTTGAGCGCGGAATGACGAGAGATCGGGCCGCTCGTACGTCTTGAGAAGCAGCATTTTTACTTGTTGGAATAGCGCATGGTAGCGTTCAGCGGCGTTGCTCAGCATCTGTTGATTGCCCCGCACGAGCTCGTCCGTGTAAGCGGTCCGGAACAGAGAGAAAGCGAGCCAGGTTAATGACGAAAAAATTACGATAACGGCGGTGAAGCCGATGAGGAATAGCTTGAGCAGCGAAGGAAAGGTTTGGTTGTCTCGTTTCATGTCGGATCCTCTGTCGTTGGAATGTAGTCCCCTCTATTGTACATGAAGGAGCCGTCCCGCAGACAGTATACGGCTTTTTTGATTCTTGCCATTTTTTTTGATTCCGGGCCAAGGGCCAGAAACAAAACAAATGTCAATGGATGCGCGGAGGCTTGGCCGATATGATGGGGCGGAAAGGCTGGATTGACTTGGGAGCGAGGAAGGTGAGGGCTGAGGACCGATAAAAATGTTCCGAATTTCATCGGAGTCCCCCGCGTGCGATAATTCTCCGTTTACATTGCCGTGCTACGATCGTACAAGGCCCGTTCTGAGGATAGGCATTTTGCGTCGTCGGGCGAGGACCGGCAAGGGGGCTACCGGTTTGCGAAAGAAACGGAATACGCGAAAAAAACTTCTATATGGATGGATCGCGCTGACGGCCGTCATCCTGCTGCTTGCCGCATGCAGCGATAAGCATGAGGAAGCGGGGATGGCGATTGAAACGGAGACAAGCATGCCGATCGCCCGGGAGCCGCTCAAGCTGCGTTTTTTTACCGGGAAATCAGATTCCAACGGCGACCGTTTCGAGCAGACGATGGTTTGGCGCGAATATGCGCGGATGACGGGCATGGAGGTCGAGTTTGACCTTGTGCCTTTCGCTCTGCTCGCGGAACGCAAGAAGCTGATGCTCGCCGAGGGCGATTATCCGGATGCCTTTTACTCTGCCCGGCTGTCCCGAGACGAGCTTGAGCAGTACGCGAAGGCGGGCATCCTGCTGCCGCTCGATCCGCTGCTAGACCGGTACGCGCCGAACTTCAAACGGCTTCTGGACGAACGGCCGGAGCTGCGCGGGGCTTTAACGATGCCGGACGGTCACATCTATTCGTTCCCGTCGTATTACGACCCGGCGTTCGTGTCGATGCTCATCGGCACGCCGCTGTGGATTAACCGCGACTGGCTGGATCGGCTCGGACTCCCGGAGCCGCGCACGACCGAGGAGTTGCACCGTTACTTGCGCGAAGTGAAGGACGGGGATCCGAACGGCAACGGTTTGGCCGATGAGATTCCTTATTCAGGCGCGGGCTACGGCGTGCTGCTCGACCAGCTCAAGGGCGCTTGGGGGCTCGGCAACCGGGGGCTGGGCCATAAATACGTGGATGCGGACCCCGATACGGGCGAACTGAGGTTCATCAAAACCGACCCGAAATATAAGTCGTTGCTGGCTTACGTCCGTCGGCTGTACGCCGAGGAACTGATCGACAAGGAATCTCTTACGATAAACACGAAAGCTCTCTATGCCAAGGGAGAATCCGGCGTACTGGGAGCGACGATCGTACCGAATCCGGAGGCTCAGATGAACCGCCAGGAGTATGTCGGTCTCGGCGCGCTGGTCGGACCGGACGGCGACCGGCTCTATTCGCACATCAAGGTGCCGATGGTGCATATCGGCGCTTTTGCGGTAACGCGGACGAACCCGGCTCCGGAAGCGACGGTGCGCTGGATGGATTATTTTTTCGGCGAGGAAGGCGCAACATTCTTTTTCTTGGGACGCAAAGGCGAGACCTATATGGAGAACGAATCGAGTCAGTTCGAATACGTCAAGGAGCTGACCCGCCATCAGCACGGACTCAGCCTGGATCAGGCGCTTAGCCGGTATTTCACATGGCTCGGCGGGAGCTACCCCGGATACGTGCGCGAGCGCTACTTCCGGGGGTCGGAATCGCTGCCCGGCGCGCTCGCTGCAGCGGACAAGGCGAAGCCTTACGCGGTACCGGAGATCTGGTACCCGTTTCCGTTCTCCCCGGAGGAAGTACGGGTGATGGACGGTATCGGACGCGATATTCAGACTTATGTGAACGACATGGAAAACAAATTCATTACGGGAGCCGTCTCTCTCGACCGGTGGGATGAATATGTTGCCACGGTGCGCGGCAAAGGGCTGGATGCTTACATGAAGGCGTATGCGTCCGCATATGCTCGCTACAAAGCGGGAGGGGAAACGGCGAGCCCGTAATCGCAAAGGATGGAGAAAGATTGAACAAACGCATACGCAAATGGATGGCAGGCTGTCTGGTGGCTGCCGTGGCATGGACTGCGGCGGGACCGGCCATGCCGCCGGTTCGCGCAGCGGAATTGCCGCCCGGCGCCACAAGCGCGCCGGCATATCCGCAGCTCATGATTACGGAGATTGTCTTCAATTCGAAGCAAGCTCCGGTTAACACAGGCTCAGAAAGCTACGAGTACGTGGAAGTCTACAACAACGGAGATACGCCCGTCGATCTGAAGGATTACCGTCTGATCTACGGATATTGGAACAACGTGACGCCCGTGCCGATCGACATCACGCAAAGCTATGTGCTGCAACCGAAGCAGACGGCGGTGCTGTGGAACTACGTCCTCGGCAACAGCGATACGCTCGAGAACTTCAACTCGACTTACGGAACCTCGTTTACGAACGAGACGCTTGTGACGGTTAATCCGGGCTACGGTTTTATCAACACGGGCGGACGCGAGATCTCGATCGCGGCCGACAATGGGACTGTGTTGTCGTCGGCGCGTTACAACGACGCGAACGGCTATAACAAGGACGACAGCTCGGACAGCAAGGACCATACGGGTGTCGTCTATCAGTACGATCCTGCAGGCGGTACGCGCATGGTGAAGATGGCGAGCAAGCAGGCGCCGACGCCGGGAGTTCTCCTCCCGAACCAGGTGCCGGCCGCACCGCCGGCGCCGAGCGTCAATCTCGCGCCGACGATCTCGCATACGCCGGCGGGCACCGCGACGCAGCCGCGCGACGTAACGGTTACGGCGGCGGTCTACGACGATACGGGCACGACGTCGGTTAAGCTGCACTATAAAGCGGCGGAAGCCGCCGAATACACCGTCGTCGAAATGACGTACGGCACCGATGTCGCCGGCACCCGCGATTATTCGGGGGTTATTCCGAAGTCGGCAATGGCCGGCACGGGCGCGATCCGGTATTACCTGGAAGCGACGGACGGCACTCACGTCACGCGTCATCCGGAGCAAGCGGATCAGACGCATACGCATCAAGTGCTTCAGGGCGGCGGAAAGGGTCCGTACCTTCAGGTAACCGAGATCGTGTTTAACGCCAAAAATGCCCCGGGAGCGGCGGCCGAGAGCTTCGAGTTCGTCGAGCTGTATAACGCCGGCAACCGGCCGATTCCGCTGGGCGAATACAAGCTGCTTTACGGGTATTTCAACTCGACGCCCCCCGTGCCGCTCGATCTCGTGACCGACAAAGTGCTGCAGCCGGGCGAAACCGCCGTGGTGTGGAACTGGGTCGAGCTGGGGAGCGGGACGCTGGACAATTTTAACGCCAACTACGGTACGTCCTTGAAGGAATCCGACGTTATCCGCTACATGCCGGCCTACAACTTCGCCAATACGGGCGGACGGAATATCTCGGTGGCGACGGATACGGGCACGATCGTCTCCACGGCGATCTATAACAATGACAACGGCTATGACGCGGCCGACCAGAGCGATAACCTCGACCATCGGAGCAACGTATATAAGGCCGCTCTGGACGGTTCCCCGACGATGGTCAAATTCGCCAAGAAGGTGACGGCGACGCCGGGTCAACTGCTGCCTGAGCAAGTTGCAGGCCTGCCGATGGAGCTGCCCGAGGACTTCCTGCCGCCGACGATCTCGCATTCGCAGCCGTTTGCTTCGACGCAGCCTAAGGACGTTGCGCTGGAGATTCGGGTTCGCGACGATCAGCGGGTGACCGGGGCGAAGCTCTACTACAAGAAGGCGGAGCAGTCCGCATACACGTCCGTCGACATGACGGCCGGCGCGGGCGGCGTCTACACCGGGGTGATTCCGGCGGCCGCTTTCATGGGCTCGGCGAAGGTGCAATATTATTTCGAAGCGAGCGACGGGTTCCATACGGTTCGGAATCCGAACGATGCGGCGGCGATCTATGAGATGCTCGTCTATACGACGGAGCCGAAAAATATTCCGCCGATCCTGATTACGGAGCTGCTGCCCGACAGCAAGGGCGCGGACGCTTATGAGTTCGTCGAAGTGTACAACAATACGGATCGCACGATCAATTTGGAAGATTACCAGCTTGTGTTCGAATCCCGGTACGGGGCAACGACGAGCTGGGATATTACAAACGACTTGCTTCTCGGTCCCGGTCAGACGGGCGTTATCTGGGTACAATCTGCGGCAAGCAAAGGGAAGCCGGTCAGCGAATTCAACAAGCACTTCGGTACGAGCCTGACGGATTCGCAGGTCGTGTCGCTCGTCTCGATGGGGATGCCCAATGCAGACGAGGGGCGTATTCATATCGCCAAGGACGCCGCTTATCCGGTGCATCATATGGGCGACGTCATCGCGCAGGCATGGTTCAGCGTCGAGCAGGACGAAGCGTCGGACGACGGCAAGTCGGTCGTCTACGAGTATCCGAAGGACGGCACGTCCCGTATGCTGAAGCGGGCGTACGGCCAGACGGCGACGCCTGGCGCGCTTATTCCGGGACAAGTGCCTCCGGAACGGGAGAAAGTCGCGGCGGATACGGCGAAGCCGACGATCGCGCATGTGCCGGCGACGGAGCCGCAGCCGCGCGCAGATCTGCAGATAGAGACGGCTGCAGCCGACGAGACGTCTGTGCATCAAGTCATGCTGCATTATAAGCCGGAGGGAACGGCGGCGTACATGCAGCTGCAAATGATTCGAAACGCCGAAGGACGTTATGTTTCCAACAAGGCGGTGTGGCAAAATTTCCCGAACGCCGCTTACGTAGATTACTATATCACGGCGTCGGACGGTACGAACGAGACCTCTACGCTGGAGATGACGGGGGGCGCGCCTTACCGGTTGACGTACGTTCCTAACGACAACGGACCGGTATGGCTCGACCTGCAGCACAATCAATTCCTGCGGGGCGAAGCGGTTATCGGGGCCAGCAGCCGGACAGGCGGGCAGGCGATCGAGCTGACGATGGACGGAGCAGCGCAATCGACGGCTCCTTCGCTCCAAGCATTTCTGATGTTCGAGGCGAATGACATGCAGAAATCGTTCAAGAACGGACTGTTCGTGAACGGCCAGTTGGCCGGTCTGCTGCCCGACGGCCAGAACTTCGAGCCGAAAGTCGTTGAAATTCCGTCGCACCTGCTGAAGCCGGGCGATAATATCATCGAGCTGACTGTCGGCAACGGCGTCGGTCCGACCGAGCAAGAGGGCAACAATGACGATTACACGGTGCAGAACGTCTATGTTATGCCGTGGAACGGCGTCAAGCAGCCGGTCTTGTCGGCACGCGTCCTGAACGCGAACGGCACGTATACGAATATCGCCGTGCCGGACGGCCCGATCGCGCTCGGAGACGGCAACGCGACAGACGCGACCGCCAAGCAGCGGGTCGAGTATGTCGTCCATATTCCGGCGGACGCGTTCCGCAGCGTTCATCACAAGCTGGATACGACGAAGGTCGCGGACGGCATTCATACGTTCGAGGCCAAGCTGGCGAGCGGCGAGAAGGCGTCCGTGAGCGTGATCGTGGACAACACGGCGCCTGTAATCGGCGACCTGCCGGTGGCGGAAGGCCAAACGGTGCGCGGTAAGGTTGAATTTACTGCTGCAGCCGTAACGGACGCCGTTTCCGGCATCGCTGCCGCCGAGGCGTGGCTGGACGGCGAACCTGTCGCTCTGCCGGCTGCCTTCAAGGCTGCCGATCTGGGACCGGGCTCGCATACGTTCAAGCTGCGGGCGGTCGACGGAGCGGGCAACGAAACGGTACGCGAAGTGAACTTCCTCGTAGGCGAGGAGCATCCTGGCAAGCCTTCCGTGGAGAAGCCGGCTTCGGGAACGACCGGTGTCGACAAGGGCAACGCGGAGCTGAGCATCAAGCTGACGGACCCGAACGGCGACCCGATGGATGTGACCTTCTATCAGGCATACCAATATGATTTTAGCGGATCGGATGAGAAAAAAGGCTTCGCGAACACGACGGACCGCGAACCTCCGCTGGAGCTTGTGCCTAACGGCGAGACGGGCTTCGGACCGGAAGCGATCGATGCCATGAAAGCCGATGACGGCGCATACTATGTTACCAACTCGGACGAGCAGTTCCCTTACCACCGCTTCGACTTCAAACTGACGCGCGAGCTTAATGCCGAAGATGAGGTAGAGATCGTTTGGGAAGGACATTCGCTGCCCGATCGTCAAGTTACGTTATATACGTGGAATCACAACACGCTTCGCTGGGAGCCGGGCGCACGCGGCATGGGTGCGGAAGACTTCACACTGAAGGCAAGCGTGAATGCGGGCGACATGGTGCGCAACCAGACGGTTAACGTGCTGGTGCAGGATTTGGTGCCGTCGCCGGAGGAGACCGACTTCACGTTCGCGTGGGTCAGCGATACGCAATATTATGCGGATTCATACCCGCAAATCTACAAATCGATGATGCAATATATCGTCGACGAGAAAGACAAACAGGACATTATTTATTCAATTCATACGGGTGACATCGTTGACGATTGGGATCGTCCGGATGAATGGGCGGTCGCGAACGAGAGCATGAAGCTGCTCGATGATGCGGGCATGAACTACGGTATCGTTGCTGGCAACCATGACGTAAATCATGCTGCCGCGGACTACGCCGAGTACTACAAATATTTCGGACGCGACCGGTTCGAGAAGCAGCCGACGTACGGCGGCGATCTGGCCAACAACCGCGACCACTACGACCTCGTGTCGGCCAAAGGGCATGACTTCCTGATCATGTATCTCGGCTGGAGCGTGAAGGAAGAGACGATTCGCTGGGCCAATGAGGTGCTGAAGCAGTACCCGGACCGGTACGCGATCATCGCGACGCACGAGTACATTACCCCGACAGGCAAGTACAACGGGGATGGAGAAAAAATTTGGACGGATATCGTCGCGCCGAACAAAAACGTGTTTATGGTGCTCTGCGGCCATCACCACGGGGTAGCTTACCAGGTGAAGCACGCGCCGGACGGACGAACGGTCGTCGAGATGCTGGCGGACTATCAGTCCGGCCGCGAAGGCGGCGGCGGCTATATTCGCATGCTGAAGTTCAATCTTGACGAGAGCAAGATTCATGTCGAGACGTATTCGCCGTACAAGAACGATCACAACTATTTTGACGAGCCGGGCATCGACGAGTTCGACATCCCGATTCAGCTGAAGCCGGTCGGCAAGCGGGTCGCCACCGATTATATCGGGGTGAATGTGTATACGAAGCGGGAGATCGGCAAGCGGGAAGGCGTCGCAAGCGGCGAGACGGCTTCCGTCAAGTGGAACGGGCTGTTCGCCGGCCAGACGTACTACTGGTACGCCGTCATGAAGGACGCGTTCGGCGGCGTCACCCGTTCGGATGTCTGGAGGTTCGGCACAAAGGCGGAGGATTCGAACGGCGGTGGCAATGGAAACGGCAATGGAAATGGAAACGGCAACGGCAACGGCAACGGCAACGGCAACGGCAATGGCAATGGCAATGGCGGCACCACGGGGCCGGGAGTGCCATCCAAGCCTCAAACGCCGGAAGGAACGATGGAAATCGATCCTGGCAAGCTGAAGGATGAGGACGGTGACGGCCGCATCGAGATCGAACTCGCGAAGGACGCAAATAGCGTCGTACTATCGGCCGAAGCGCTTAAGAAGCTGGCTGAAGGTTCGGCGGCGGTCATTCGCGGCAGAGGCGGCGAGATTACGCTGACGAAGGAGACGCTTGCGAAGCTGCAGGCGGGGCTAAAGCCGGACGACCGGCTATACGTGGCGGCCATGGAGCCGAAGAGTCAAGCTGTTTCCGAGGCGCTGCGGAAGTTCGAGCAAGTTCGTGACGCGCGGCTGAAGCCGGCCGGCGGTTCGATGGAGCTGGCGGTCAGCGTAATGGACGCGGCAGGAAAGCTCGGCAGTTCGGTCAAACTAGAATCGACCGTGACGATTTCGCTGGTTGGCGGCGTTGTGCGTAATCCACGGCTGGCATCCGTTTACTTGATCAAGCCGGATGGAGAAGCGTCGCGCGTGGACAGCGTCTTGAAGGACGGCGTATGGACGGCGAATGCGAACGGACCGGGAACGTATGCGGTGCTTGAGTACAACAAGCCGTATGCCGATTTGTCCGACCGCCACTGGGCGTATGACGTCGTGCAGGAGCTGTCGCTGGATGGCGTCGTAGAGGGGACGGAGAGCGGCCGGTTCAGTCCGGAGCAAGCGACTACCCGCGCCGAGTTTGTGACGTTGGTTGTACGCACGTTCGGGCTGAAGGGCGACAAGGACGGCAAGGACGGCCGATGGACCGATGTGTCCAAGGACAGCTGGTATGCGGAGTACGTAGCCGCTGCTGTGGCATCGGGTCTCATCGAGGGAACCGGCGAAGGCGTATTTGCGCCGGATCGGACGATTTCCCGCGAGGAAATGGCCGTAATTCTTGTCCGCGCCTACACGAAATTGTTCGGAGCGCTGCCGGACGGCCAATCGAAGGATACGACATTCTCGGACGAATCGTCGTTCAGCGGATGGGCGCGCGATGCGATCGCCAAGGCGGCTAAACTCGGTCTTTTGGAAGGACGCGAAGACAACCGGTTCGTACCGGGCGTATCCGCGACTCGCGCAGAGAGCGCTCAGGTGCTCTATCGCATGCGCAGCAATCAGCAGAAGCCGTAAAACCGTTAGGCGACGATTTGCAGATCTGCGGGAGGGCCGGAGACGGCTCTCCCATTTTTGTGAAAGCGGCTGGCTTTCATTCATTTCTTTACGGATAGGGGCAGGAGCAAGAACATGATTACTACCATATGGCGCCACGGTTTTGCAGTTCTGTTGGCCTTCCTCCTCCTTTGGCCGTTCGGAGCAGATAAGGCCGAAGCCCATCTGTCGACAATCGGTTACTCCGACATCACGATCCGCGACCGCGATATCCGGTATGAGCTTTTTCTGGATCCGCAGGAGGTCGGTCAGTGGATCGACAGCCGATCCGGGCAAAGGGTGTTCGTCATCGATCCGAAGGCATCGCAGCGGAAAGAGGGCGAGACCGGCTGGAAGAAGGAAGAGATCGAGCGTCTGGTTGGCGAGGGTCTGACGGTCAAGAACGGCGATTTCGCAGCAAAGCCCGATGTTAGTGACGTTTCGGTCCGGCAGCGGGGAGACCGACAATTCGTGCGAATGGAGCTCAGCTACAAGTTCCCTGCCGAAGTGGATGCCTACTCGATCAGCTATGACCTTTTTTTCGACGGGCTTGATCCGCAGCATCAGAATTTCGCCAAAATTCGAACGGAAGCAGGGACGATCGACACGGTATTCCATAAAAATAACCGGCTGGCTGCGGACAAGGTGGAAGGGACGGCGCCAAATATGACAAACGTAGAGGTACCGAGCTGGCTCGCCACGCTACTTGAATATCTATGGGTGGGCATGCAGCACATTTGGACGGGCTACGATCATTTGCTGTTTCTATGCGCACTGATCATACTGCCTCAACGCAAGAGAGAATACCTAGCTACGCTGACCGCATTCACCGTCGGCCACAGCGTTACGATCATACTGTCGGCGCTTCGAATCGTCGTCGTGCCGGCAGCCGTCGTGGAACCGCTGATTGCACTGTCGATCGTTTACGTGGCTGTGGAAAATATTTGGATGAAGCAACTGAGATGGAGATGGACGCTTGCGCTCGGTTTTGGTCTTATACACGGGCTGGGCTTCGCCCAAATATTGCGCGACGCTACGGTCGAGCGGTTCGTACTTGCACTATTCTCGTTCAATGTGGGCGTCGAGATCGGACAGATCGCCGTTCTGGCCGTGCTGCTGCCGGTGTTGCTGCTAGCCGCGCGGTGGAAGCAATACCGCATGATGGCTTATGCCATCTCTGGTCTGATCGTAATGATAGGAGGGATATGGTTTGTACAACGGGTTTTCTTATGACCCGGAACGGAATTAAAATGGAACAGGGAGAATGCTGGCAAATTTCCGGCATGCTCCCTGATGAAGAAAAGGTTGGGAAACATTATGAAAAGTGACTTGCTTAAAATCCGTCTATATAATGAAGAAACAAATAAAATGATGCAGTGTGAAAGCTGAAAATGATCAAGTTCGAAATGGAAGGCTCTATCGGCTAACTCTTGCGCCACAAGGGTTTCCGGCTTCGAAAAATAGATTGCTTCAAATCGTCATCTTCGATTTTCTTGGTGACGTACCAATACGTGTCCGTTGTGACTTTCACGCTTGCGTGTTCAGTCTCTCGGGCACGTATTTTTTTGTGCCGGTTTCGAGGCATGATTGCAAATCGGCTCCGAGTTCGTGACTACGGGAGAACGGGTACTCGGCGGCCGTGCAGCCGGACTTGCTGACGGAGTCTCTGCTAATGGGGAAGGCATACAATGCAGACCAACTCGACTGGAATTGGATGCAGAAGATCGTCGACCAAGACGATGACCGCTGCGGAACACGCCTCCTGAATACGGTGTTAGACGGTCGGATCGATCGGAAACTAGACGTATAATGAAATCCCCCCCCCATCAAAGGCTAGTGGGGGTTTTGTTTTCACTTTCCTTCAGGATTATTTTTTAGACCAATATTTTCTGACTATGTAAAATAGAAAAACAATAATCAAAATTAGTATTCCTAAGTTTATAAAGGGCCATAGCATCAAGAGCAGTTTTATTGTTTTCATCTCCTTATCATAAATAACAGTTTATAAAAAAAGGATATTTCATACAATTTTAACTTATCGAGGATTCTGCGGCAAACCTGCTACTCTTACCCGGAATCCGCCGGGAATTTATGGTATTCATGTCAAGCGCGATTTGGTAGAATGGTGCCATAGCTACTGCTAAATTGACAGCGTGAGGATGGAGAGCTAAGTTGGGTCAGATCTCTAGCTTCAAAAGGAAGGGATGGCAATCATGAAAAGCTTGCTTTGGCCGGAAGGGGCGCCTTTCGCACAGGGGAACGGAACGGAAGATTGCCCCGCCATAACGCCATACTTAATTGACTCGAAGGAGCCTGCTCCGGCTATTGCCGTGTTTCCGGGTGGCGGATACGGCGGCAGGGCACATGGAGAAGGAGAGCCGATCGCCCAATGGCTGAATACGATCGGAATTTCGGCGTTTGTCATCGATTATCGGGTGGCTCCGTACAGGCATCCGTGTCCGCTGCTCGATGCTCAGCGAGCGATTCGTACGATACGCAGCAAAGCGAAGGAATGGAATGTTGACACGAACCGTGTCGGGGCGCTGGGCTTCTCCGCCGGCGGCCACCTTGTCTCTACGCTCGGGACGCAATACGACGCTGGAGATGCCGATGCAGCCGATCCGATCGAGCGCGAGAGCTGCAAACCGGATGTGCTGGTGCTCTGCTATCCGGTCATTACTTTCGGCGAGAAAGGTCACAGCGGCTCAAAGCGCAATTTGCTCGGCGAGCAGCCGGACGAGCAGCTGGTGAAGGCGCTGTCCAACGAAAACAACGTCACCGGCCAAACGCCGAAAACGTTTCTATGGCACACGGCCAATGACGAAGCCGTTCCCGTTGAAAACAGCTTGCTATTCGCGCAGGCGCTGTCGGCGAACAATGTGCCGTTTGCTCTCCACGTTTACCCATACGGGCGCCATGGCATGAGGCTGGCTGAGGATGACGAGCAAGTTCGGCTGTGGCTTAAATCTTGCGAGCTGTGGCTGCGCGACGAAGGCTTCTAGGCTGTAACGCGAAAGCACGAAAAGCACTAAATCACTGAAAGCCGCTCTATGCAGCGGAAACGCCAAAACACGAAAGGGGATCCCCGTGAGGATCCCCTTCGTGTTTTAATCCGCAGAGTCTTACATGCCGATATAGCGGCTGTAGAGGCTCTTGGCGGCGGTAGCATCGTCCGTTCCCTGTATGATTACGCGTCCGTCCGGAAAGAGGACCAGCGTATGCTCCGCGTCCGGACGAAATTTGAGCAAAAAAGGATTATGCTCGGTTTCCCCAAGCGCTCTGAATTTATCCGCCCAGTCGGTCAGCACGAGTTTGCGCGGGACAATGGGATGGATTTGTACGGAATTTCGGCCGCATAAGGATTGGATCGTTTCCCCTTCGTACTCGGCATCCAAGTATTCGTACCGGTGGTGTCCGCAGGCCGGACAATCCGCTTTGCGTCCTTTGGAGACGTCGACCGCCGCATGCTGATTATGCCAGAGGTCAAAGTGCACCATACGTTTGTTCAAACTGTCGCGATCGCCGACGAGCAGCTTAAGCGCCTCGGTCGCTTGATAAGACGCTACCACGTGAATAATGGGTCCGATGACCCCTGAGGTGTCGCAGGTTTCCGTGGTACCCTGGGCCGGCGCTTCACCGAACATGCAGCGCAGGCACGGCGTTTCGCCCGGAAGGACCGTCATGCTGACGCCGCGAGAGCTGACGGCTCCGCCGTATATCCAGGGAATGCCCTTCTTGATGCTTACGTCGTTCACGAGAAAACGCACGGCGAAATTGTCCGAGCCGTCCAGAATGAGATCGACGTCCGCCAGCAGCGTCTCCGCGTTCGTCGGATTCAAATCGACGACATGCGGCTCGATCTCGACGAGTCCGTTGGTCTGGCGCAGACGTTTGGCGGCTGCCGCCGCTTTAGGGGCGGACGTACGGGCGTCTTCTTCATCGTAGAGCATTTGCCGCTGCAGATTGCTCATTTCGACGAAATCGCGGTCGATCAACCGGACATAGCCGACGCCGGCGCGCACCATATGATTGGCCAGCACGGTTCCCAGCGCCCCCATGCCGACGATAGCGACGCGGGACTGCATGAGCTTTTGTTGTCCACGGGTTCCGATAGGCGAAAATAAGGTTTGTCTGGAGTAGCGGGAATCGACGGTACGCCCGTCCGCGGCCGTCTTTTCTTGCAGACTCCCGTCAGGCGTGCGATCAGTGGGTTCAAGAGTTGTCATGATGCGGAGTTCGCCTTCCTTTCGTCATTCTCGCTTGTCCGATCGTCCGGTTGCGGCGATTCCTGCGCGGAATTCGCCGTCCCTTTGTTTGCGGCTAAAGGATTCCACGGTCCTAATTGATGGCCCTTCCATTCGGAGCCGTCCTCCCATACTTCTTTCTTCCAAATAGGGACGATCTGCTTCAGTCTCTCGATCGCGTAACGGCTCGCTTCATAGCAAGTCGCCCTGTGGGGAGCGGAGACGGCGATCACGACGCTGATTTCCTTGATCTCGACAAGGCCGAGGCGATGCGTTATCGCGCACCGGGTGCCAGGCCAACGTGAGGCAATTTCTTCGCCGATTTGCTTCATGGTCGCCAGAGCCATCGGGGCATACGCTTCATATTCCAAACGGACGGTACGAAGCCCTTCCGTAAATTCCCGCGTCGTTCCCGTGAAGGTGATAGCAGCACCGTGATGGGGATGCAGCACTTTGGCGGTTACGTCTTCAACGGAAATCGCGTCGTTCGTTAAGAGGTAGAGCTCCTCGGCTTGAGGAAGCTCGGGGGAGGCATTCGGCTGCGCCAAGTCCTGTCCTCCGGATACCGGCGGGATGAGTGCAATTTCGTCCGTTTCGGCAACAATGACATCTTCAGCCGCATACGCTTGATTAACCGCAACGAAGCTGACCGCTAACAAATCGGCTGCTTGAGGGTATAGACGGGCAATCGTTTCTTTAACCGTGCTGGTCCGAAACGGCTCTCCGTCCGCCTTAGGCTCAAGGTTAAGCACAATGCGCGAGGCGCCGATCGCGTCTGCGAGGCCGGCAAACAAATGTATGGTAATCGCCAAAGTTGATCAGGCTCCTTTTCTATTAAGCTTTCTTCATTCATGATAGTGAAACCGCGCGAGAAATACAATAAGCGGACCCCGCATGCGGTCTGTCTATCCGTACGCCGATTCGGTCTGCTTTGTTCATCTTAGCATTCCTTTTTGGACGTTGAACAGCATAAATTGAAGAACCGGGGAGTTTGGGAGGGAACGGCCTCTATAATGAGAAGGCGTCTTCTGGAATTGGAAATATATCCTAACGGTCGGCGTGTTTTTTTGCGAGAAAAGGCCCCGCCATTATATAATGGATAAATGAGTCGGCACAAAGACCGGACCAAAAGGCAGAAGCCGAAAGCAAGGAGGAGGGCTAATTCTGGACATTCTCATTACGGAAGGGAAGCGAACGGAGCGTTGCACCGTACGGCAGCTGGCAGAAATGGCCGGCGAATATTTGGAAATCGGCGATCGCGTACCGGAAAGTGAAGGGCGCGCATTCGATTTTCAGGCATGGTACAAGGCTTGGAAAGACGCGGGCAAGGAACGGATTGAGGAAATGCCTACCCATCTGAAGGTGGAGGCTGCCGACGAATTTGCGGCGACGATCCCTTGGGCAGAGCTTGGTCATGCGGCGTTTGTGTACGAGGTGAACGGTGAGCCGCTCTCCAAAGGGTTTCCGCTTCGGTTATACGTCCCCGACGGCAGCAGCAAATGCTTGAATGTAAAAAGCGTCGTTCGCATAACGCTCCTGCATGATAATCAAACGAGCGGGGAAGCGACATACGGCTTCATGAACCAAATTAATCCGGACGATCTCCGAATAAAAAGGTGAACCAGCGCCCTTACCTTAACCTAGCGTCCGGAGGTGCGTCTATATGACCGATAACGTGCAAAAAATAACGCTGCTCCATACGAATGACATCCACAGCCATTTCGAGGAAATGCCGAAAATCGTTTCCCTGCTTCAAAGGCTAAGAGCCGGATTGGACGAACACTGCGTGTGCACGCTCGACGTCGGCGATCATATGGACAGGATGCGGATCGAAACGGAAGGGACGAACGGACTCGCCAATATAGCAGTCATGAACGAAACCGGCTATGAAGCGGCCGTTCCGGGAAACAACGAAGGGCTGACGTTCACAAAGCAAGCGTTGGCGGAAGCGTACGGCAAGCATGCCGGGTTTCCCGTCGTATGCAGCAATCTTCTGGAGCCGGAAACCGGGGCTCCGCCCGCATGGATGCTCAGGTACACGCTTTTGCGTAAAGGCGAGCTGACGATCGGCATATTTGGTTTAACCGCGCGCTTTACGGAGTTTTACAGCTTGCTCGGATGGGACATTATCGATCCGTTCCGCGCGGCAGCCGAGACGATTGCGCTGATAGGGAGACAAGCGGACATCGTCGTTGCGCTCTCGCACCTCGGATATGCAAACGATCAACGGCTTGCGGCGGAAGTGCCGGGAATCGACGTCATTTTGGGGGGCCATACGCATCACCTCTTGCCCGAGCCTGTTCGAATCGGCGATACGTATATATGCGCGGCGGGCAAGCATGGCCAATACGTCGGCGAAGTCGATATTTGGTACGATACGGCAAATAGGAACGTGCGAAGCGTATCGGGACGCTGTCATCCTGTCAGAGAAGAAAAGGCTGCGCCCGAAATGGCGAGGTTGATAAGCGAGCACCGTACCCAAGGCGAAAAGGCGCTTAGCCGCGTCATAGCGACTCTTGAGCAGCCGCTGCCGATTGAATGGGAACGGGAATCGGGCCTCGGCAATTTGCTAGCGATTGGCGTCAGACGCTGGACGGAAAGCGAAATCGGCCTCGTCAACGCAGGCCAGCTGCTGGGAAGTCTTTGCGCCGGCGATGTGACGAAAGAAACGCTGCTTCAAATTTGTCCTTCGCCGATTAATCCTTGCCGGATGCGGCTGACAGGGGAGCAGATCGTCCGGGCGCTCGAGGAGTCGCTGCTGCCTGAATTTATCGATAAGGCGCTTATGGGCTTCGGCTTCCGCGGCAAACGCCTCGGAACGCTCTGCCTGGACGGCCTTACGGTCAGCTATGCGCCGGATGCGGAGCCTTACCGCAAGATCAGGGAAGTAATCGTGAACGGCGAGCCTCTCGAAGAACAACGGGTTTACACCGTCGGTACGCTGGATATGTTTACGTTCCGGGTGGGGTATTTGTCTTTGAGCGAAGGGCAGGACGTCAGCTATTGCTTGCCCGAGTTTATCCGGGATGTGCTGGAAGAGCAGCTCCGTGACAAGGAGGCGCTGATCGGCTGTCGCGAGCCGCGATGGCGGCCGCTATAGTTGCTTCTTGTCTGCTTGCGCTTTGCAGGTTAGAATGAAAAAGGCCGGTCCGCATAAGATGGTAGAAGCTTGACCGTCGGAATAAGCTGCATAAAAGCTTCGCTTCACTTTGCGGGGATTGAATTTGGGGAATAAGTAGTCGGGAGGACATTCATGCTAGAGATATGGAAATCGATTATTATCGGAATCGTAGAAGGACTGACTGAATTTTTACCCGTTTCGTCAACGGGGCATATGATTTTGACGGGACATTTGATCGGCTTCACCGGGGAGAAGGCGGATACGTTCGAGGTCGTCATCCAGCTTGGAGCGATCTTATCCGTCGTCGTGCTGTACTGGCGTCGTCTGCTGCGTTTGTTCGGCATTCAAGATGCCGCAACGAAAGCGAAGCCGGGCCCGAAAATGAATTTGCTTCATATTTTCCTTGGTATTTTACCTGCCGGATTGTTAGGATTCGTTCTGCATGATTATGTGAAAATGCTCTTTATGCCGGAAACCGTACTAATCGGTCTCGTCGTCGGCGGGATTTTCATGATGGTAGCCGAAAAAATCCAGCCTAAGGTGGAAGCCGAGGATATGGATGCCATTACGTACAAGCAGAGCTTCTTTATCGGCGTTGCACAGCTCTTGTCGCTATGGCCCGGGTTTTCGCGTTCGGGCTCGACCATCGCCGCAGGTATGCTTGCGGGGACAAGCCGGGCAGCTGCAGCCGATTTCACCTTTATTATGGCGATACCGATCATGGTCGGGGCCAGCGGAATCGACATGCTCAAAAACTATAAATTGCTCACCTCCGACGACCTTCTTTTCTTCATAGTCGGGTTTGTCGTTTCGTTTATCGTCGCCTTGCTTGCCGTCTCCACATTCATCAAGCTTGTCGGGAAGCTGAAGCTAACTTATTTTTCGTATTACCGTTTCGCTCTTGCGGCTATTATGCTGATTTTCATTTGGATGGGCATGTAAAACATAATGGAACGGCGGCTGAGTTTGGAAGCTGCGCGTTCCGCCTAAGGCTCCGGCCGGCAATTTGTGTGCAAGCACAAAGCATTGTCGGGTCTCGGAGTTTTTTGTTGGAAATTGTCGGAATGTGAAAGGGAAGAGTGTTGCTCTTTTATCTATTATCCTTTACATTTAAAGTGGTATGACTTTACTTCTACTTACAGATTGCGGGGCATGTTATGCGTTTGTTACCGATCGGGATGTGTCAGCCGGGCATGCGACTCGGCAAATCCATCTATAACGAAGAAGGCATCGTGCTGCTCGGCTGCCATGTCGAATTAACACAATCGCTGCTCGAACGATTAATGCGCTATGGCATCGACTTTCTATACATAGACGATCCTCGGACAGATGATGTGGAGATTAGCGAGCTGCTCAGCGACGAAACGCGGCTGAAGGCGATGCAAACGATTCGCGGCAATTTTCGCAAAGTGTTGGAAGAGTCGACGAGACGCTCCACGTTTCATTCGTTCCTCGGCAAAGAATTCGGCAAGCTGATCAACTTGCTGGTCGACGATTTAAGCGCAAGCAAAGCGGCAATGATTATGCTGACCAATATGCAGCTGCGCGATCATTATTTATATCAGCATTCTTTGAACGTTTGCATCTATTCGACGATGCTGGGCATGTTCCACGGCTACTCGCGCGACGAATTGACCGTGCTCAGTCTGGGGGCCATCCTTCATGACGTAGGAAAAGTCCACGTTCCTCTGGACATTCTGCAAAAGCCGGGCAAGCTGACCGAACAAGAATTCGATTCCATGAAGCAGCATACGGGGATCGGCTTCAAGCTGCTGAAGGAAGAACCGAACATACCGCTGCAGGCCGCGCATTGCGCCTATCAGCATCATGAACGGGTGAACGGAAGCGGGTATCCCCGCGGATTGAAAGGGAGGGACATTCATGAATACGCGCGTTGGATCGGGATTGCCGACTCCTACGACGCGATGACGACCAGCCGCGTTTACCGCAGGGCGATGCTGCCCCATCAAGCGCTGGAAACGCTGTTTACCGGCTCGGATACGCTGTACGATCATGACAAGGTGGAGACGTTCCGCGATAAAATTGCGATCTATCCGATTGGCGTTACGGTCACCTTAAATACGGGAGAGAGCGGCGTCGTCGTCGATCTGAACGCAAATTCCCCGCAGCGCCCGATCGTCCGGATTCTTCATAACGAAGCGGGAGAAGACTTGACGGTTCCTTATGAAATTGATCTGTCCAAGAAGCTGAATCTGGTCGTTACCTCCGTATTCGACGCCAAAGTTCAGTTCGAGCAATAATCCGAATTGCCTGCATCTTCAACCGGGTCAGCCGTAAGGGGCTGGCTTTTTTTGATTTATCTGAAAGTATATCGTGGAAGTCGCTCTAAATCTCGGTAGACGCGCTTGTCCCTAAAAGGACGGCGTAGCCGTTTATCCTTGCGTCGGTCCGACATTTGCGGTGCCGCTGGAAAAATGGGACAATAAGGATATAAAAGAAAGACGGAAGCGGTGGTAGCAAACGTGAGACAAAAGGCGGATATCGGCTTGTTTTGGCACTGGGGGAAAGGAATATACCGTTTCCGCAAGCTTGTCGTTGCGTTATGGGTAGTCCTGTTTGTTGGACTTGTCATGTTTGCGCAGAAGGCTCCGGAGCTGTTTACGGACAACGGCTTTACGCCGAAAGGCAGCCATTCGGATAAAGGGATGGTCCAGCTTCAAGAAAAATTAGGCTTTCCCGCCACAAATTTGTCTCTGGTGTATGTCGGCGAACAAGCCAAGCTGACCGATCCCGGAGAGCAGCAGCGGATTATGGCTTCTCTGGAGGAGCTGCGGAAGCTGCCTTTCGTCGCAGACGTGCAGCCTATCGCTGCGCCGCGCAAAGAGGCGGAGGGCGGCGAGCACGTGCTTGCGGTCGGCGTTACGTTTCATTTGACGACGGATGAAGCGCTGGCCCGTTATCCGGAGGTAAAGGGGCTGATTAGCGCTCCAGAGGGCATGAAGGTATATGTGACAGGCGGCACGGCGATTATGTACGACATGCAGCAGGCAAGCAAGAACGATATCGCCAAGTCGGAGATTATCGGATTGCCGATCGCGCTGATCGTACTGCTCATTATTTTCGGGACGGTCGTCGGCGCGATGCTGCCGCTGATCGTAGGGGTAACCAGCGTAACGGTTACGCTCGGGATTACCTATTTCATCGCAAAGGAAGTTTCGCTTTCCAATTTCTTGCCCAATATGGTAACGATGCTCGGTCTAGCCGTAGGCATCGATTATGCGCTGTTTCTGGTAAGCCGTTTTCGCGAAGAATTGAAGAAACGGGGCGATGTAGGCGAGGCTGTAGCGATGACTTCGCAAACGGCCGGTCAGTCCATCTTTTTCTCCGGTCTCGCGGTTCTGATCGGTTTGTTCGGTATGCTGTTCATCGACTTGTCCTTATTCCGGTCGCTCTGTCTTGGCGGTGTCATCGTGGTGACGGTATCGGTTGCGGTAGGCAATACGCTGCTACTGGCGCTGCTCGGCTTATTCGGGCATTCGATCAACAAGTGGCGGGTCGTACCGGCCCGTTTCGCGAAAACCGGCGGTTCCCGGATGTGGGAAAAAATCGCTTATGCGGTCATGAAACGACCGGCGGTGCTTGTGCTTATCACAAGCGCTGCGCTTGTGTGGCTGATGCTGCCGATCGGAAGCATGAAGCTCGGCGTTCCTGGAGCCGATGTGCTCCCGCCAAGCTACGAGTCGCGCTACGGCTCGGATCTTATCGATAAAGCATACGATTCCCGGGAGCTGAGCCCGATTCAAATCGCAATTCAAACGGAGGGCGAGATATGGGAAGAAGATTCGATTGCCGAGATTGACGCTTATACGGCGAAGCTGAAGCAGCTCCCCGGCGTCAAGGAAGTGAGAAGCTTTCAGAGCGTTCTTGGCAATCTCTCCGCAAGCCAGACGGCGGAGTTAGTCAAGCAGGATGGGGTCCGCAGGCAGCTGGAAGAGCAGAGGCTGGCTAAGGACCGATACGCCGTCATAGCCGTCGTTCCGGAATGGGGACCGCGTACGGAGGAAACGGAGAAGCTTCTGCGCGACATCCGCAAGCTGGACGTAGGATCGCTGCATACGCTGGAGACAGGGGAAACGGGCTACAGGGTAGACATTTTGGACAAGATCGTGGAAGGTTTGCCCTATGTGGTCGGCTTCGTCATGATCGTCACTTACTTTGTGCTTCTTGCAGCGTTCCGTTCCGTCCTGCTGCCGCTCAAAGCGGTACTGATGAACGTGCTGAGCCTAGGGGCGAGCTTGGGCATTGTGGTTACCGTGTTCCAGCACGGCTTTATGGCCGATATTCTACAAATTACGTCAACCGGCTACGTAACGAATACGCTGCCTGTTATTATTTTTTGCGTGGTATTCGGCATATCTATGGATTATGAAGTGTTCCTGATCTCGCGGATCATTGAGGAATACGAGGAGACGGGCGACAACGAGCACAGTACGGCCACCGGGCTTAAGCTGACGGGAAGTCTCATCACGAGCGCGGCTTTTATTCTGGTTGTCGTCGTCGGCGCCTTTATTTTTACGGATATCGAAATCATTAAAGCGCTTGGACTCGGATTATCGTTCGCGGTGCTGATCGATGCGACGATCATCCGCATATTGGTCGTACCGGCGCTTATGAAGCTGCTCGGCAAAGCGAACTGGTGGGCGCCTTCCTGGCTCAAACGGTAGCCGTGCGTTTTCTTTTGGCCGGACATACGTTACAATAAAACGTATCCCCATGCAGCGGCGAGCTTCTCCGCCCGGTGGGGGCCCGATCCGGACTCGAACGCGCCAGGTCGGGGAAATCAGACAGTCAGGTGTGAGCAATGATGAGGAATGAATCAACGAATCGCATAGCGATGCAATCTTTGGATACGTTAATACCATTAAATCCGGCATACGATCCTTGGGATCCGCTGCTTTCGCTCCGTAAATACGGCCGTCACGTGCTGACCAGCGTGGAAATGACGGTTACGAATCTGTGCAATATGCGGTGCGAGCACTGTGCGGTCGGCGACGCCCTTGTGATGACGGAGGGACCGAAGCTTCCGCTTAGCCTTATGCTGAAGCGTCTTGACGAGGTCGAACATCTCGAAACGATCAGCATTACCGGCGGCGAGCCTTCCTACCAGGAAAAAACGGTGAAGGAGTACATCGTTCCGCTGCTGAAATATGCGCGGGAGCGCGGCGTCCGTTCGCAGATCAATTCCAATATTACGCTGGATTTGGCCAGATACGAGCTGCTTCTGCCTTATTTGGACGTCATGCATATATCGTTTAATTATTTGACTGCCGACGATTTCCATCAGGTCGGCTTTGCCAATTCCGGCCGTCCGGTCGGACGCGACTCCGCCGCGCGGCTGTACGAACGGATGATGGACAACGCGCTGGCCTTAAGCAAAGCAGGCATGTTCGTCTCCGCCGAATCGATGATCAACACGCGCACGCATGAGAAAATCGTCGGCATTCATAAGCTGATCGAGGAGATGGGCTGTAAGCGGCACGAAGTGCACCCGATGTACCCGAGCGCCTTCGCGTCACATTTGCCGATGGTTACGCTGGAGGAGCTGCGCGCTTCCATTCATCGGCTGCTCGACGGACGAAATCAAGACATGTGGATGCTGTTCGGCACCCTGCCGTTTTTCAGCTGCAGTCCGGCGGCGGAAGACCGCGAGCTGATCGCAAGGCTGCGCCGCGAGCCGAATGTGACGGTACGCAACGACCCGGACGGACGCAACCGGCTGAACGTCAACCTGTTTAGCGGCGATGTGTACGTAACCGATTTTGCCGACTTGGCGGCCCTGGGTTCGATTCACCGCGACCGGCTCGACGGCGTATTCGTCCGGTGGCTGGATCATCCGCTGAACGATACCGTCAACTGCTATTGCCCGGCTGCCGATTGCTGCGGACCGAACCTGCTCGTCGCCCATTCCTATTACAAGGATGTCGATTTCAAACAACGCAAAGCGCTGTTGTAGAATCCATTAGCGCTTCTGTAAAGGAGAGTACCCATTGAACGCGCCCCATTTTGACATCGCTGCCATCATATGGAATGTACTGCTCGTTGTTGTGCTTGTGTTCTGTAACGGTTTTTTCGTAGCGGCGGAATTTGCCCTTGTAAAAGTAAGGCAAACCCGGCTGCAGGAGATGCAAAATGACGGAAATGCCCGCGCCAAGTATGCGCTCAAGGTGACGCGCCAGCTGGATGCTTACTTATCGGCTACCCAGCTCGGCATTACGCTTGCTTCGCTTGGTCTTGGCTGGGTCGGGGAACCGGCGATTTCCAAGCTGATCGTGGAACCGGTGTTTGCGAGCTTCGGCTGGGAGCATGCCGCCTTCAGCGAGCCCGTTTCCTTCTTGATCGCGTTCTCGATCATCACGTTCATGCACATCGTGCTAGGCGAGCTGGCGCCCAAATCGCTGGCGATTCAAAAACCGGATTCGACCTCGCTATGGCTGTCGCAGCCGCTGCTTTATTTCTATAAGGTGTTCAAGCCCGCCATTTGGGTATTGAACGGCACGGCGAACCGTCTGCTCCGCTTGATCGGCATCCAGCCGGCGAGCGAGCACGAAGCTGCCCATACGGAGGAAGAAATCCGCATCCTGATGAACCAAAGCGCACGCAGCGGGATTATCGACAAGGATGAAATGGCGCTGTTCGATAATATTTTCGAATTTTCCGACCGGCTCGCCCGGGAAATCATGCTGCCCCGCACCGACATGGAATGCTTGTACGCCAACTTGTCCTTCGCCGACAATATGAAGCTGGTGTATGCAACGAAGCATACGCGGTATCCGGTGGCGGAGCGGGACAAAGACCAGATTATCGGCTTCGTACATATAACCGATCTGTTGACGGCGGATCCCGACGACGAGCACGAGCTCGCCCATTTTCTGCGCCCCATTCTCACGGTTCCGGAATCGATGGAGATTAGCCGGGTGCTGAAGCTCATGCAGCGCAAACGCTCCCAGCTGGTCATCGTAATCGACGAATACGGCGGGACGGCCGGCTTGCTAACGGCGGAAGATATTTTGGAAGAGATCGTCGGGGAAATCCAGGACGAATTCGACAACGAACGGCCGATGGTCGAGGTCAAAGGCAGCACGACTTCCGTGGACGGACGCGTTCTGATCGAAGAGCTGAACGATATGCTCGATATGTCGATTGAAGACGATGAGGTCGATTCGATCGGCGGCTGGTTGTTCAAGAAGCTGGAGGGAGCGCCAGTCAAAGGGAAGAAAATCGACTCCGGAGGGTTTGTGTTCGAGGTAGCCGAAGCGGAGAGGCTGAGGATCGTGCGCATCCATATTTACAAGGCCGATAAGCAGGCGAACAGCTAGTTCGGGCAACTTCATATTGATTTGCAGCAAGCATAACCGGCATAAGGGAGGAAGCTTGCATGTCGCTCAAAACCGTCCTCATCATGGTGCTCAGCATGGCTTTTCTGTATGCTCTGTTTACCGTAGGCGCGCCTTTTTTGCTGGCGATCGTGATTGCCATCTTCCTGGAGCCGGCTATTAAGCTGCTCATGCGAAAAGGGCGAATGAACCGGCTTGCGGCTTCCACCCTCGTTTGCTCGCTGTTTACGCTTCTGCTGCTTGGCCTTTCGTACTGGCTCGGGGTAAAGGTCATATCCGAAACGATCGATTTTATGAAGAACGCTCCCGCTTATTTTAACGAAGCCAACAATTACGTCCAGCAAACGATGGAACGAACGCAGCTGTTCTACAATTCGCTGCCGCCGGAGCTTGCGGAGCAAGCGCAAACGTGGCTGGAGACGATGCTCAAGACGCTGACGGATACGCTTAACGGCATCGTACGATCGATATCCGGCTATTTCTTCAATATAGCGGTCATGATTCCGAATATGTTCATTTTCTTTACCGTATTCTTCGTATCCATTTATTTGTTTTCGATGAATTTAAACCGGCTTAAAGCTTCGTTCCTATCGCTCTTTCACGAGCAATCCGTAGAGAAGGTCGAAAAGGTGCTCGTCAATCTGCGGCAGGCGATTTTCGGCTTCATTTTCTCGCAGGTGATCATGAGCGCGTTGACCTATGTACTGGTGTTTGCAGGCTTCGCACTGCTCGGCGTATCTTTCCCCCTCGCTCTGTCGCTGCTGGTCGTGGCGGTTGACATTCTTCCCGTGCTCGGCGTCGGATCCGTTCTCATCCCTTGGGCGGTTTACAATTATATCGTAGGAAACTCTTATCTCGGTACCGGTCTGATCGTCATGTTTCTCGTCATTCTGGTCATACGCAGGGTGGTCGAACCGAAGGTGCTCGGCAATGCGGTCGGAATAAGCGCGCTATCGGCGCTCGTCAGCTTGTACGTAGGCTATCAAATCGTCGGCGTCGTCGGACTGTTCCTTGGGCCGATCGTCGTCATCGTGTATGAAGCGATGCGGAAGGTAGGTTTGCTGAGCATCAAAATCAAGCTCGAGGATTAGCGACGGCTGGAGTTGGACATGTTGAAGCCGGCCGGGACGAGGAGGGGGAAGCCTCTGTTCGATGCGGGCTGACGAATGGATGCGCAAGAGCGCAGGATAGGAGCGAGTTGGCGTTTCCGGTCTCACTGAAAAATGATTCCCCCAGTTGCTTTGTCGGGATGCAAAAAACGTCCTTACCGCTGATATATGCCTATAACGAAAAAAGCGATCCGCCATGCCGTTCAGCATGATGGACCGCTTTTTTAGCTTTTAAGTACCATTATTTCCCCGGAAATGGCCGGTTAGCCGTTCCTTTTCATCGTGTCGATCAGGTCGGCGAGAACTGTTTCCGCGCTGTCGTATGCCACTTGGCAGGTGCCGGCCGCTTGGTGGCCGCCGCCGCCGTGCTTAAGCATAAGCGCGCCGATGTCCGTTTGCGAGCCGCGGTTGAGGATGCTGTGGCCGCAAGCGAAAACGCAGTTTTGCTTATCTTTGCCGTCGACGATCCAAATCGAAACGTTCTGCTCCGGATGAAGCGCATAAATCATGAACCGGTTCCCCGGATAGATCGTCTCCACGCCGCGCAGATCGGTAATGACGACATTGCCGTCCGTCCGCGTATACTGACTCAGCATGCCGCGGTATTGCCCGTCGAGCTCGAAGTAGCGGCGTACCCGTTCCTGGACGTCAGGCAGCTGCATAATTTCGTCCACCGTCATCTTGGCGCAATAGTCGACCAGCGCTTCCATCAGCTGATAATTGCTGATCCGGTAGTCGCGGTAGCGGCCAAGTCCCGTTCTCGCATCCATTATGAACGACAGCAGATCCCAGCCTGTCGGCTCCAAAATGTCCTCCCGCGAAAACTGTGCGGAATCGGCCTTATCGACGCCGGCCATGATGTCGTCAAGCTCGCTGCCGAATTTGTCGCGTCCGCCGTAATAGTCGTATACGACGCGTGCGGCGCTAGGCGCGATACGCGTTTCTCCCGTAAAGGAGACTTTCTCGCCAAGCCGCGTCAGCTCGCTGGAATGATGGTCGAACCAAAGCCCGCATCCGGGCACATAGGGAACGTTGGCCAAAATATCGTTCTCCGTCACGGCAATGATTCCGTCCTGCATGTCTTTGGGATGGACGAATTTCATATCGTCGATCATGTTCAGCTTTTTGAACAGCATAGCGCATACGAGCCCGTCAAAGTCCGAACGTGTAATGAGTCTCACTGCTAATTCCCCCTGCGAATGGATTCCGATTTCCGTTTCTTATGTAGTACTAAAGTCTCACGGTAACATTCGACAAAAAGGGGGAAATTCCTTCCTGCTTATCCGCTTGCGTGGTGAAAAACGGAATCCATTCTTGTCCTTCCGCCGTCATTGCACCTGGATCGTTACTTGCTTCATTTTGATTTCCTCGGTCGGACTGCTCTTCTCGCCTGTTTGCTCGTTTGCTTTAACCGAAGAGGAGGCGATGGCCTGGACGACATCCATGCCTTCCACGACTTTTCCGAATATCGTGTAGTTCGGCACGCCGTTCAAAAAGTCGCTTTCCGCACCCGTGCAGATGAAGAACTGGCTGCCGTTCGTATTCGGCCCTGCATTGGCCATCGCGACGATACCCGGCTCGTATTTGAAACCGTTTTTCAGCTCGTCTGCAAATTGATATCCCGGTCCGCCGCTTCCGGTTCCCGTCGGATCTCCCGTTTGAATAACGAAGTTTTGCAAAATCCGGTGAAAGGTCACGTTGTCGTAGAAGCCTTCACCCGCCAAGAAAACGAAGTTGTTGACCGTTACCGGGGCCTTATTTGCGAACAACTCGATCGTTATCGCGCCTTTAGTGGTTTCTATAACCGCGCGGTACGTCTTTTTCTGGTCGATGCTCATTTGCGGGGCTTTGTTATAGCGGTTGCCGACCCATATCGTTTGATGCTTGTCGTCATATTGCACGAACTTGCCGATGGACTCGCTCATGAAGCGAATCGGCACATAGGTTGTCCCTTCGTAAATGAAAGACGTGCCTTCGGTTATTTTTTTCTCCGTCCCGTCAAACATGAAGCGAAGCTCCTTAAAATAGACTTCGATCTGGTTACCGGCGGCTCCATAGACGGCGATGGAAGTGGACAGCAAGGCTCCGACTATGACGCCTATGGCTAAATACTTGATCTTTTGTTTCATGGTTTCCTCCCGTAAGGACTGATTTGGCGTAAAATGCCATTCTATTGCATTATAAACGACAGAATTCGAGTTGAACATATGCCGGAGCCAGCAAATAGGGACCAATGTAAGGAGGGGGCCTGACGGGCTGCGAAGCAAAAACGCCGAAACCCTAATAGGGGCTCGACGTTAGCGTAGGTTACTTTTTCGAGGAGTGGCTGGTTAGCGGTTCCGATCGGGGTGCCCGATCATAGGTTCTTTTGGTCATTTCGCGCATCGTTTCTCTTGCTCGATTCAGATCCGTCTGCAGTTCTTCGGACAGCTTCTGCACATCGGGAGGGCCATTGCGCGTGTCGGTTTTGCTTTTGGCCATAACGGTCTGCCACAGCATATGCGCTTCGATGTATTGGCGGTATTCTTCCGGCGTCAGGTACTCCTTTTTGGAGGGGCTGCGATTAAGGCGGTCAAAATATGGCTCTTGCTCGGAAAATAGCTGGACAAACTTCTCATAGTCTTCCTTTGAAAGCGCTGAATAGTCTACCATACCGTTTGCATCGGCGTATTGAAGGCTCAAAGCGGTCAGCTTTTTGTTTATAGCTTCGAATAAGGGATAATCGTCACCAAGTTCTTTTTGAATGCCGCTGAACTTCAAGTTAAGCTTGGCATACTGCGCCTTCGTGATGTTCACCCCTTTGTTCACGATCTTCTCGTAGGATCCGTAGATCCTGTCGGCAAGGTCAGGGAACGCAAAGGCGGTAACCGGCAATGCAAGGACAACGGCGAGACCTGTGAGAAGCAGGCGTTTGCGTAGGCGTGTAAAGGAAGAGCGTCTTATTTGGCGGACCTGGCGCACATTCCCAAGCACGAGCCGATCGATTTCGTTGTCGAACGGGATGGAGCCGGCGTGAGCTTTTAGGCTTTGCTGCAGCTGGCGTTCAATAGACATAAGGGTTTTCCGCCTTTCTTTCGTGTAAGGGATCCATAACGTTACGTAGTTGTCGTAAGGCGAGATGTTGTCTTGATTTTACGGTGCCGATCGGGATCTGCAGGAGAGCGGCGATTTCCTCGAGCGAGTACTCGTGAAAAAACCGTAAAATGATAACGGCGCGAAGCTTGTACGATAACCGGAATACATGCGCAAGGAGCTCGTCGCGTCCTTCCCGGCGCAGCAACTGGTCGTCGTTCATACCCGTCGCGATCGGCATATAGGCTTTTTGCTTCTCGAATAGACGGAAGGTTCGCCAGCGGCCGCGGCGGTAGTGGCCTACGCGGCGAAGCGCCAATCCGTGGAGCCAATACCGGAACGGCTTGGACGTATCGTAGCTGCCGATCGTCTTCCATACGTTCATGTAGATGTCGCTAACGATGTCTACGGCATCGTACCGGTCGTTAACTAGAAACAGTACGGTTCTGTATATATCTTCGCACGTCATCCTGTAAACGGCTTCAAAGGCGTCCGGATCGCCGTCAGCCATTCGCTTAATCAGTTCTGATACATCCTCCTGAGTCAATGGGGGGCCCTCCCTACAAAGAAATCACCCTATATTCGCTTGATCGGACGAAAAGGTTCGCTAAAAAAGAAATAAAACATGCAACCTTTTTGCGGATTCGCGCAAAGGCAAGCAGGAGTTTTTTACATTTAGTTAATTTCTCCATTGAATCAGACAATCCTTGGAAGGTATGGTGGTAAAAAAGGAAAATGGAGGAACCGATCATTGATTCGCTTACAAGAAGTTACCTGCAGCGATTGGTATGCGTGCGCCAAGCTTGAGGTTATGGAGGAGCAGAGGGGAGTTTCTCCCGCTCCGGTTGTTTATTGGCTGGCGGAATCGAGGCTCGAGAAGCATTTGGTGCCGCTCGCGGTTTATCTTCAGGCGTCGCTGATCGGCTTCGCCGTTTACTCGGCGAAACCCGACGAGCAAGGCCGTTATTGGATCATGGGGCTCATGATCGGCCGCCGTCATCAGAGACGAGGCTACGGAAAAGCAGCGCTCGCGGAGCTGGTCTCCCTGCTGAGCGAAACATACGGCGCTCGTGCGATCGCCATCGGCCACTGCGAGAACAATACGGCGGCGGCGAAGCTTTATGAAGCAGCCGGCTTCCGCGAGGTAAGTGCCGAGGACGGGGAAATCGTACGCTGCTTGGAGGTTCCGGTGACATCGGCGTAGGCGGATGCGTCGACGATTCTGTTATTATCCCATCCCTCTTCTTCGTTCGGATATAAAAAAACGCAGCGCGCGGCTGCGTTTTTGGATGGGGCTGGATTATGGCATTTATGAATAATGGCTTGCAATGGGGGTGGCGGGTATCCCTTGGAGCAGCGTAAGCGTTCGCCTTTGAGTTCGGGAAATATCCGCTAAATAGCGGCTTCCAATAAAATTTCCTGAACTCAAGAGCGAGCGGAAAGGGATACCCCCAACCTATATTGCCTGACATTTCTTGATTGCCACTTCCATGGGCCTTCCTATCATCGCAGCTCGCGCCGCGTTTTCTTTAGATCCAGCCTCTTGCTTCCATTGCCTCTTTAATGCGCAAAAGCGAGATCATATAAGCAGCCGTCCGAAGATCCGTTCCATACTGGTCGGCAATTTTGCGTACCGCTTGGTAGGAGCCTACCATTTTGACTTGGAGTTTCTCGTTGACTTCCTCTTCGCTCCAGTAGTAGTGCATCAGGTTTTGTACCCATTCGAAGTACGAAACGGTTACGCCGCCTGCATTGGCCAAAATATCAGGAATGACGATAATGCCTTTGTCTTTCAGTACTTTGTCGGCGTTCGGCGTAGTCGGGCCGTTAGCGGCTTCGGCAATAATTTTGGCTTGGACGTTGGCGGCGTTCTTGGACGTAATCACGTTCTCAAGCGCAGCCGGGATCAGGACGTCCACGTCAAGCTCAAGCAGTTGAGCGTTGCTGATGTGATACTGCTCGCCATATTCAAGAATCGACGACGTATCTTTCAAGCGGTCGATTTCGTTGATGTCGAGGCCGTTCGGGTTGTGAATTCCGCCGCGGGAGTCGCTGACTGCGACGATTTTGGCTCCGAGCTCGCTAAGCAGCTCAGCCGCAATGCGTCCGGCGTTGCCGTAGCCTTGAATGGCGACAGTCGCCTGGTCGACCGGCAGGTTGATTTCTTTGAGCGCTTCGAGGATCGTAAATACGCAGCCGCGGGCAGTCGCTTCTTTACGTCCGAGGGAGCCTCCGATAATGATCGGTTTGCCGGTAATGACGCCTGGCGTGTTCGCGCCTTGCAGACGGCTGAACGAGTCCATCATCCAACCCATAATCTCAGGTGTCGTGTAAACGTCCGGAGCCGGAATGTCTTTGTCGGGACCGACGATCGCTGCGATCGCTTCGAAAAATGCGCGGCTAAGGCGTTGAAGCTCGTTCTTGCTGAGCGTATGCGGATCTACGATGACGCCGCCTTTACCGCCCCCGTACGGCAAGCCTACGACGCCGCATTTGAAGGACATCCACATCGAGAGCGCCTTAACTTCGTCGAGGGTGACGTCAGGGTGAAAGCGGATGCCGCCTTTGGTAGGCCCGATCGCATCGTTATGCTGGGAACGGTAGCCTTCGAAAACTTTTACGCTGCCGTCATCCATTTTAACCGGGAAGGTTACGGACAAGACGCGCATCGGCCGTTTAAGAATTTCGACGACATGCTGCGGAAGGTTCAAAAGAGCCGCCGCCGTCTCGATTTGCTTTTGGGCGATTTGGAACGGGTTGAGCGTTTCGACTGGTGCTGCTACTTGCTGGGTCATTGGACGATCTCCTGCCTCTGCTAAGAATGAGTTAAATCAGGTTTATAAAAACCTCTTTTCGCTAGCAAAAAAAGATAACGAAGCATTTGGCATCATACCTATTGCGGAAAAGCGGCTTTTGTAAACTTGAGTATAACATTATTATTATAATCGAAAACGATAGGCGGAAAAAGCACCTTCTGTGAAGGAAATCAAAAAATGAGCATTGACATGGAAAAAACGGAACAATTGACGGAATGATGTTTTTCTATATCGAATGAATTTTTGTAATACCGTTTAAGAGAGGCGGCGAATAGTTTCCATCTTCAAATAAAGTAGGGGGGACCGGCGCGTGAAGCTAGCGAAGGAGCGCTCCATTCAGAAAAGCGACAAGCCCGCTACGTAACCGTAACGGACTTGTCGTTGTCTTCGAAGCCGAGCTGTCTGGAGATAAAAAGCGCGGACTCCTGCAGCTTGCTGCCGATGGCTTGAAAAGCGATGCTGGGCAGCTCGTTGCGCAGGGCGGTTACGCTTAAAGCCGCCGCGATACGGCCGAGGTTGTCAAAAACCGGCGCAGCCACGCAGCGGATGCCGAGCTCGCCTTCCTCGTCTTCGATCGCAAAACCGGATTCGCGGACGCTCGCCAAGAAGTCGTGAAACGCTTCCGGTGTCGTAATCGTGTTCGCCGTCGAGGCGGACATGCCGTTTTGCTGCAAATAAAGCTCCAGCGTATCCTTCGGCAGGTAGGCGGCCAGCGCTTTACCGACGCCGGAATTATGAAGATGAAGCGTTTGTCCGACTTCGGTGGAAAACTGTACGAAGCCCGGACCTTTTACCTTCTCGATATAAATCGCTTTGCCGTTCTCGAGCATGGCCAGATGTACGGTGAAACGCAAGTCGAGGGCCAGCTTCTCCATGACCGGGCGGGCGATGCCGCGAATGTCCAGCTTGGTGAGCGTCGCCATGCCGGTATTGTAAAGCTTCAGGGTCAGCCTATATTTGCCGTCTTCCACCTTCTGCACGTAGTTCAAGCTTTCAAGCGTCGTCAAAATCATGAAGATGGTCGATTTCGGAATTTTGCTAACATCGTACAGATCGGTTACGCCAAGCGGCAGCTCCGCATGAGCCAGCAGCTCGATAATGGAAAGGCCTTTCTCCAGGGCGGGAACGGTATATCTGCTTTTTTTCATAAGTTTCGTTCTCCTCTTGGTATTACAAAAAAGGATGTGGAGATGCGATTCCATTTAAACACAGATAAGGGTAAATATCAAGGTTATTCGCCGGTTTAAAGCCATTTATCCCCCTCTATTCGAGTTGACTGAGGTAGGTGTGAATGATATATTTGTTAGGTATTTGATATACCGAAAAACAAATTAACATACCGCAAAAGGATAGGTATTCCATGGGGTAAAAAAGTTTTTTATCGCCTGCATCCGTAACGTTTATCGACTCGAGGAATGAAGACTACTACTCAGACACAAGAAAGGAAGATGAACGATGATTTTCGATTGCCATACTCATTTATTCGGACACGGTCAAGTCAAAGGACCGACGCAAGCCGCCGTTAAGCGGTCCTGGGGCCCCGATCATGAAATGATCGCGACGCCCGAGCAGCATCAAGAAGCTTTTGCCGATTCGGACGGCGCCATCGTCCTCGCTTTCGACGCGCCGGCTACCGGCATCGAAGTGCCGAACGAATATGTAGCCGAGTACGTGGCGAAGCACGGCAGCAAGTTTATCGGCTTCGCGAGCGTCGACCCGAACCGCGAGAACGCTCCGCGATTGCTGGAGGAAGCGATCCGAGGTCTTGGCTTGAAGGGCTTGAAGCTGGGGCCGATTTATCAAAACTTTTATCCGGATGCCAAGGAGCATTTCGATTTATATAAGAAGGCTGACGAACTGAACATCCCGATCCTGATTCATCAGGGCACGTCGTTCGTACCGGAAGGCTTCCTCGATGCATCCCGTCCGGCTGCTCTCGATCCGATCGCGAGAGCGTTCCCGAACCTGAAAATTTTGGTCGCGCATATGGGTCACCCCTGGGTAGACGAGTGCATCTCCGTCGTTCGCAAAAACACGAACATGTACATGGACGTTTCGGCGCTCGGCAGCCGTCCGTGGCAGTATTACAATGCGCTGGTGTCCGCGTGCGAATACGGGGTTACGCACAAAATTTTGTTCGGCTCCGACTTCCCGTTCTTCACGACGCAGAAAATGATCGACGCGACGCGCAACATCAACCACCTGGTGGAGGGCACGAACCTGCCGCGCGTTCCGGAAAAAGTGATCGAAGACATCATCCACCGCAATACGCCGGAGATTTTGGGCCTGGTTTAAGCGATATCGTCACAAAGGGCTTGCCGATTGGCAAGCGTCTGGTTTATAATTGCCGCAATTGGAAAGTAGAGCGTGTCCGTGGGTTTGTTTTGAGCAAATCCATGGACGAAAGCGGCTTTCGGCACGTAGTATCTTCAATAATCTACAGAAGCGCTTTCCGCGTGTTTGCTTCCGGGTGTCCAGAGGGCTGGCCCTTGGGGTCCTCCCTGGCAGGGAGGATTTAGGAGGGTGGAAACTCTTTAGGAGGGTTAAGACTCTCTATGATTGGAGACTCTCTATGATTGGAAACTCTCTAGGAGGGCGGATCTCTCTTAGGAAGGGTGGAATCTACGAATGAAAACGCGCAGCACCGTATACACGCCGGATAAGGTGGCGGCTGCGAGACGAAACGTGCAAATATACGATTGGGCGCGAACGCTGAAGGACGAAGCCGTACGCAAAGCGGAGCGGTATATCGCGTTAGGCCATGAATTTCTATGGCGGCTGGTTCCGCCGCAGACGCTTCCGAGAAGCTACGGGGTCAACCAGAAAGCGGGAAGTCCCGTTACCGGAAAAGCGATCGACCGATTCGGCAATTATCCGTATACCGGCGATCCGGCTTCGGCGCCTTGGAAAATCGTCGATCCGAGCAGCGGATTTACTTTCCCGACGAATGATTTTGCCGCGTATTATGAGAGCGGACTTGACGAGCAAGCCGTATTCCGGCCCGAGCTGGCGGACAGAACGCTGCTCATTAACGAACTTTATCCCGAAAAGGGTCCGCACTGGGGCGTCGACGACGGCTTCGGATGGGTAGACGAACAAGGTAACCGGTTCACGTTTATTGCGTATTACGTGCACTGGTTTTTATGGCACAATGAAAGTACCGGTATGATACAAGAATCAATAATCCGACTGCGCGATGCTTATCTTTACACGGGCGATACCCGCTATGCCCGAGCCGGAACGATTCTTCTCGACCGGGTTGCGGATATTTACCCGGAGCTCGATGTTTCCGTTTACGATAAAACCGTCTACCTCAACTCGCACGGCGGGGAGACCGGACGGGGCAAGGCGGTCGGTTCGATATGGGAATCGGCCTTGGTGAAAGATTTTGTAAGCGCTTATGACGCTTTTTTTCCGGCGATGGACGATGGCGAAGCGATTCGCTTTTTGGCGGATAAAGCAGCCTCCTGCAAGCTTGCGAATGCGAAGAACAGCGCGGAAGCCATCCGCCGCAACATCGAGGACGGCATCGTCCGGCAAATATACCCTGCCGTTCGGACAGCCGCGATCTACGGCAATACGGGCTTTCATCAAAGCGCGCTGGCTCTTGCGGCCGTCGTATACGACACGCTGCCGGAAACGCGAGAGTGGCTGGATTTCATGCTGCAGCCGGGCGGACGGGAGAGCGAGCCTGATTGGCATGTGACAGGCGGCAATCTTGCGGCGGCTCTCGTGGGCGACGTGGACCGGGACGGGCACGGCGATGAGGCGGCGCCGCATTACAACAGGCTGTGGCTGACGTCTTTTCAAACCGTGGCTGACATTTTGCAAGGCTACGACCGTTGTCCGGAGTTCGATCTGTACCGGCACGTCAAATATAAAAAAATGTACGCCGCTCCGTATCCGCTCCTGTTAAGCGGCAACTATACGGCGCAGATCGGAGATTCCGGCAAAACCGGCAATCCGGAGGCACCTACCCGGATACGCGAAGCGATCAAAGCGTTCGAGGCGTATGGCGATCCGATTCATGCGCAGATGGCTTATTTCCTGAACGGAAACAGCCTGGACGGTATCCATGGCGATGTATTTGCCGCCGATCCGGAGAGCATCGTCCGGCGGATCGATGAAGTGATCGGTTCACACGGTACGCTTCATTTGCCTAGCGTCAATCTGACCGGTTACGGCTTTGCCGCGCTTCGTGACGGCGAAGCCGCCACGGCACATGCAGCCGCCGGGCCCGGATCGAATCAGCCGAGCCCGCATACGATGCGCGACCTATGGCTGTATTACGGCAGAAGCTTCGGCCACGGCCACCGCGATACGCTCAATCTCGGGCTGCATGCGTTCGGACTGGATTTGGCGCCGGATCTCGGCTATCCGGAATTCGCGGACAGCAAGGACCGTCATCGCTTCGAATGGGTCCACAATACGATCAGCCATAACACGGTGACGGTGGACCGCAGCAAGCAAAAGGCGCAGTGGAGCGGGAAGCCCCTTTCTTTCGACGACGGGACGCTCGTTAAGCTGATTGACGTCGAAGCGTCCGAGGTATATCCGCAAACCGGCCTTTATCGGCGAACGGCGGCGCTGATCCGCATTAACGGCGAGCACTCGTATATCGTCGATCTGTTCCGGGTTAAGGGCGGAGCCGAGCATGTTTACAGCTTTCACGGTCCCGAAGGGGAAGCGTCTTCGGAAGGACTGACGTTGCAAGCGCAGCGTTCCGGAACGTATGCCGGTCCGGACGTGGAGTATGGGGTTCGGCCGGATAGTAAGGAAGGTCCGGGTTATGAAGGCAGCGGCTTTCACTATTTGCATCAAGTTCGCCATGACGAGGCGCCGGGCGACACGTTCGCCGTGGATTGGACCGCGGTCGACACTTGGGGGATGCTGGAGCGGCCTGGGCCGGTTCATCTGCGGTTGACAATGCTTGGGGACTATGACCGCGTCTCTCTGGCGGAAGGCATTCCGCCGCGCAACAAGCCGGGCAACCCGCAAAGCCTCACCTATGTGCTAGCGAAGCGCCATTCGGGAGAGACGGCTCTGGAAAGCCTGTTCTCGGCGATTATCGAACCGTATCGCGAGCAGCGCATGATCCGCGCGGTTCACGCGCTTCCCGTTCGAGAAGAAGAGAGTGGAAGGCTGCCGCAGGAGCTTGAGATCAGAGCCGTTTGCGTCGAGCTGGCGAACGGACGGATCGATATTATCGTCAGCGCCCTGCATGAAGACCGTACGTACCGAATAGGAGATAAGCTTGTTTTTCGCGGCAGCTTCGGCGTTTATAGCGAACGGGAGGGCCGACCGGTGCAAGCTTACCTTCATGACGGAACCTTGCTCGGCCCTGCCGCTTCTCCAGTCGTCAACGAGCAGACCTCTCGTTTGGAAGGCATCGTCTCCGATTTTACGAAGGAGCTTTCCGATAAGAACGAGATCGTCGTTCGCATGAATACTCGGGGCGTGGAGCCGGGGAAGCTTGCCGGGCGAACGATTTATGTGACCGGCGGCGTGCCTCAGGCAGCCTACGAAATCAAGGGCGCGGCTTATGCCGGTATCGGGGAAGACGCGGAAAGAACGATCCGGCTGGATATTGGCGATGCCGTCCTGGTTCGCCGGTATGCCGACAGCCGGGACATGGAGAAGGGCTTTCTTTACGATATTGCCGAAGGCTCGCCATTTCGCATTCCGCTGACTTATGAGGCTGCTTTTGACGCGTGACAACGCAAGCTTGACCGTTTAATATGGATGTACGTGCCCGATGCCGCAGGCGGATCGGGTTTTTCCTACAAACCTGATCCGACACCCTAGAGGAGGGGCCAACGATGCGCATGCGGCTGTCGAGGCTGACGTTTAAGCAGAAATTGATCATATTTTCGGTCATTATCAGCACATTACCCGTGCTCATTTTAGGCTTGTCCTCCTCGTACATCGTTCAGAAGAGCATTCAGGAAGAGGTCGATACGAACCATCAGACCGTCCTGAAGCAAATCGAATTCCAATTGAACAATTTCGTGAAAAACCTGCAAATATCTGCTCTGTCCATCGCCTCGGACAAGACGATCGAGAAAGCGATGCAGCTGCCTCCTCCATCGGACAATCTATCCCAAACGCTGGAAATGACCGACGTGCTGATCAAGCACCAGAGCTTCTCATCGATTCGTTTCACCGCTTCCCTAATCTACAAAAAGTACGATTTCGCTTTCTCCAACAAATCGCCCCGTTTTTTTTATGAAATTATGGAAAAGGTACAGCCGCAATTCAACGCGACGTTCATGGTTACGCCGAATACGTACGTCAATCAGGACGAGCTGCTGTTGTTCTCGCCGGTGCCTAGGCATACTTACTACACGGACGGCATTCTTGTGCTGCACGTCACGATTCGGGAGCTTACGACCTTTCTTGAGAAACTGACGTTCGGCCATCGCAGCAAGGTGTTTATCGTCGATGAAACCGGACGCATTATCGTCAGTCAAAATAAAGACGAAATCGGAACGAAGCTTGCCGATACGAACGACCTGTATCATTTTTGGAAAGACCCGGAGGGCTTTCAGGGATCGTTCGTGCTTAAGGGCGAGAACTATAAACTGACGGCGCAAACATCCTCGCTCAATAACTGGACGTATATAGCGATGACGCCGATCAGCGAGTTTACCGAAAAGTCGGATAATATCCGGCATCTGACCTGGCTTTTGTTCGCGGGCATTGCCCTTGTTTGGACGGCGATCGCCTTTATCGGCTCAAGCCGGTTGTATTTCCCGATCGAACGGATGCTCCGCCGGTTTACGGACGAGCATAAGCTGGACCGGACGGGCAAGGAAGGGCTGGAGGCGATCGATTCGATGATGAAGCAGATGGCGCTGAACAATATCGACTTGCAAAAAAAGCTGAATGAGCATATGCCCTATTTGCGGGAAAGCTTGTTTCATCATTTGCTGCGCGGCGAAATGTCCGAGAAGGAGTTTATGCAGAAGACCGAGCAGCTGGACCTTCCGTTCACGGGCTCGCATTTTGCCGTTTGCGTCTCTACCGTGGACGATTACAACCTTTTTATTCAAACGTATCCGCAAAAGGACCGTTCGCTGATTCATTTTGCCCTTCGTAAAATATTGGAGGAAACCTGCGAGAACGAGCTGCCGTGTTTGACGTTCAGCTTCCAGCCCGGGCAAGTGACCGCCCTGTTCGGGTTGAAGGCGGATACCGAAGGCGTCGAGCAGAAGCTGGTCATGTTGATGGATCGTTTCCGCGAAAACGTACGCGAATATTTCCGGTTCACGGTGAGCGTAGCGATTAGCCGTCCGCGTATTGGCTTCGGCGGAACGCAAGCTTGCTTCCAGGAGGCGGTCGGGCTGCTGGGGCACCGGCTGCTGCTGGGCTCCAACGTAACCATTATGGACCGGCAGATCGCGCCGTCCATGAAGCAATCGGGCCGCGCGCTGGTGCAGGGAATGAAGGACATGGCGCACAGCCTGCTCAACGGCAAAACGAGCGATGCGATCGATCAGCTTGATTCGCTCATCGCAACGGTCGCCAAAGGAGCATACAGCTCGGAGATGGCAACCGGTCTGTTTTCCTATTTGCTCGGCGAGCTTGATTATTTCATGAACGAGCTGGATTGCAGCTTGGACGATTTCTTTCAAGAAGATCTCTATAAGCGGCTCACCTCGCTGAACACGCTGCAGGAAGTGCGCGACTGGCTGGCCGGGACGGTGTTTCCGGAAATCGTCAGCAAGCTGGAAACCTACAACGTTTCCAAGCAAAAGCGGCTGATTCAGCAGGTGCTGATCGACATCCACGAGCATTTCGAGACCGATCTGTCGCTGCAGCAGACGGCGGAGCAGTTTCAGCTTCATCCGTCCCAGCTTAGCCGCATGTTTAAAGAAGTCACCGGCATGAATTTTATCGATTATTTAATTCAATTCCGGATGCGCAAAGCAGCCGAATGGCTGGCGCATAGCCAGCTCCCGATCAAGGACATCGCCGATCGGCTTCGTTATTCGTCGGTGCAGAACTTCAGCAGGGTATTCAAGCAAATCATCGGGGTGCCGCCGGGCGAGTACCGGAAGCAGCATCAAGCTTCAGCCGAAACATAGCAAACATTGGCGCCGGCCCGTTCCGGCGTCATCCAATTGTCCGTGTCGCGCGATCGGCGAGGACTGCATTGTCGTTACAAGTAGGGAAAAGGCCGCCGTTGTGCGGTTTTTGCTTTTTCTTTGTATGACAAATCTTTATCCATGTTTGATTGCGCCGTTAAAAACGGAACATTGCGCGTATAAAAACGCTTTCACTATAGTAAGGGCAGATAAGTCGATCAGCCTTATCGCAAACGAGAACGAGAGGGGTAAAGCTATGAAATCGATCAACAAAAAGATGATGCTGGTTTCGCTTAGCACGACGCTTGCGGCGGGAACGCTGCTTGCTGCTTGCGGAGGCAAGGATTCGGGAACGACCGGTGCAAGCGGCAGTCCGAGCGGCAGCGCGAGCACTTCGCCTTCGGCGGCTCCGGTCAACAAGAATATTAATATTCTGTTGTCCAATGCAGGTGCCAAGTACCCGCAGGAGATGAAGGAAGACGACAAGTACATTAAAGAATTGTCGAAGCAGTCGGGCTACAACCTGAAGTTCGATTTCCTTAACCACCCGGAATACAAGCAGCAGTTGACGGTTCGTTTCGCTTCTGGCGATCTTCCTGATCTGATCCGTACGGACAGCATTACCGACTCGGCTCATCCGGGTGCCGTAGAGCAAGGGGTATTTAAAGAACTCGGACCGCTGATCGACAAATACGGACCGAACATTAAGAAGAAAATCCCTCAGCAAGCATGGGATAGCCCGAGCGTATCGAAGGACGGTAAAATTTACGCAATACCGGCGCTCGCCCAATTCATGTCGAACCGCGTCATGTACATTCGCCAGGACTGGCTCGATAAGCTCGGCATGAAGCAGCCTAAGACGCTCGACGAATGGGTCAAATATTTCGAAGCGATCAAAGGCAAGGATTTGAACGGCGACGGCGATCCGAACAACGAGTACGGCTTCTACGTTCGCGAGAACATGATTTACGGCGATGTGTTCTTCTCCGAATTCGGCGCGCATCCGGGCATGTGGTATAACGTAAACGGCACGATGACGCCTGGGATGATCAAGCCGGAAATGAAAGAAGCGATCAAGTTCTGGAAGATGATGTACGACAAAGGCTACGTCAACCCGAACCTGTTTACGAACAAAGGCGCGGACTGGGTCGCAGGCATCAAGAAGGGGCAAGCGGGCTCTTGGAAGTATGACATCACCAGCTATCCGACAACGTGGACGCCCAGCAACTTCGTCAATCAGTCGAATGTCAAAATCGATGTCGTAGGCGCCCCGCAAGGTCCGAAGGGCGGCGGACTGGAGACGGAAAACTCGCAAATCAACTTCGTTTGGGTGATCCCGAACAAGTCGAAGCAAGCGGAGGAAGTCATCAAGTTCCTGAACTGGGCATGGTCGGACGAGGCGGAGAACTTCTTCTCCTTCGGGATCAAAGGCACCAACTATACCGAAGAAGCCGGTAAAATCAAATGGGATCCGAAAGCGGATGTCAACAACGAATCCGGTCCTGCAGGCTCGTCGACGTTCTACCAGCTGATCATCAACCCTCGCGGCGACGGCCGGATGTCCTCGAAGCTGATCGACATCAATCCGGAATCGGAAATGCTGAAGAAGGGCGTCAAAATCGCTTCCGAGAACATCCTTAAAAACGACGGCTTGTTCATGCCTTCTCTGCAATCGCTGGCTACAAAGCCGGAGCTGTCGATCGGCTTCCAAGCGGGCAACATGTTCCTCGATATGTTCGCCAAAGCCGTTACCGGCAAGGAAGATGTCGACAAAGCGTTCGATACGTTCGTAGCCGAGTGGAAGAAGCGCGGTGGCGAAGCGGCGATGAAGGAAGCAACCAACTGGTACAACAATAAGAAGAAAAAATAATAATATCTCGACTTCGCAAGAAGCGCCCGGAATGCCGGCCCGGTCAGCGGGCCGGCATTTCTTAAAGTCTCAGTATATCCCCCGCTGATTGTTCGACTTCTCGGTAAACGCGCCGTCAAAAGACGGCGAAGCCGTTGTTCCTTGGGGGGCTTGTATAGACATGCCCATTTTTACTCTGCGCTCATTGTAAATAACCAAGCATCACGTCACTTTGCAGGAATCAGTTTTTTGAAGGAGGAACCATCATGCAGCGGAAATTCCAGTTAGGCGACAAAGTGATGCTTATGCTAATCGCCCTGCCGGGCATTCTTCACTTTATCATCTTTCGCTATATTCCTCTCGGAGGGAATATTATCGCGTTCCAGGACTACAACATGTTCACAGGCTTTCTTGGAAGTCCGTTCGTCGGGTTTAAGCATTTTGTGACGATGTTCACGTACGACGAGTTTTTTCAAATTTTGAAAAACTCGATTCTGCTCAGCCTATATTCGATCATATTCGGCTTCCCGGCGCCGCTCATTCTTGCGCTTCTGCTCAACGAGGTGCGCGGTATGTGGTTCAAGCGGCCGGTGCAGACGTTGTTATATATGCCGCACTTTTTGTCCTGGGTTATCGTAGGCGGGATTTTCATCAATCTGCTCGCTACCAAAGGCTTCGTCAACCAGTTTCTCGGCTTGTTCGGCCTGGGGCCGTACGATTTTGTGACGATGCCGGAGTTTTTCCGTCCGATTATCATTTCGGTGTCGATCTGGAAGGAAATCGGCTGGGGGACGATCCTGTTCCTAGCTGCGCTTACGGCGATCAATCCTAGCTTGTACGAAGCCGCAATGGTCGACGGCGCAAACCGCTGGCGGAGAATGTGGCATATTACGCTTCCCTCCTTGCTGCCTACGATCATGGTGCTGTTCCTGCTCCGGATCGGCAGCGTACTCGAGGCGAACGTCGAGCAAGTGCTCATTTTCCAAAATCCGCTGAACCGGACCGTTGCGGAAATTATCGATACGTATGTATACCGCGTGGGTCTGCTTAGCGCGCAATTCAGCTTTTCCACGGCGATCGGCATGTTCCAGGCGCTCGTCGGCTTTATTCTAATTATGCTGCTCAACCAAGTGAGCAAACGAACGACCGGCGAAAGCATTTACTAGCGGATGGCACGAGGAGGGAAAAATCAACCATGATCACCTATAAATCCGATCGGCTCTTTCAATTTCTGAACGGACTGTTTCTGGCCGTCACCAGTATATCCATGGTGGCGCCGCTCTTTCACCTGCTAGCGGTGTCGCTCAGCTCGCCCAAATATGCGGATGCCAAGCTCGTCGGGTTCTGGCCCAAGGAAATGCATTTCGGCGTGTACCGGGAAATCCTCCAATTGGATTCGCTGTGGCGGGCGCTCGGCGTCAGCGTGTACATTTGCGTTGTCGGCACGACTCTCTTCCTGTTGTTTACGACGAGCTTCGGCTATGCGCTGTCCCGTTCGATCATGCCCGGGCGAAAAATCATCCTGCGGCTCGTTCTGGTTACGCTGGTGTTCTCGGCCGGCTTGATCCCGAATTACATGGTCATCAAATCGATCGGCTTCGAGAATACGCTTTGGGCGTTGACGGTGCCTTCCGCGCTCAGCGCTTTCTACGTCATTATTATGAAAACGTTCTTTCAAGGCATCTCGTCAGAGCTGTTCGATTCCGCAAAGATCGACGGCGCAGGGGAATTCCGGATCTATTCGCAAATCTCGATTCCTCTGTCCGTCCCGATACTTGCCACGCTCAGCCTATATAATGTGGTCTCGCTGTGGAACTCTTATTTCAACGCCCTTATTTTCATCCGCGACAAGAAGCTGTACCCGCTCCAGGTCGTGCTGCGCAGCTTGATCGTCAGCGACGATACGCAGGCCTACGGAAGCAACGCTTCCGATATCGCGATGGTGGCGACGCCGGAAATGATGAAGGCGGGCATCATTTTGTTCGCAACGGTGCCGATTCTGCTTGTGTACCCGTTCATTCAGAAATATTTCGTGCAGGGGACGATGCTCGGTTCGTTGAAAGAGTAGAGGGGATTCGAATCCTTTGCGTATAAGGAAAGCTTCTAACGGCCCCCAAATATATCTCTAATACAGTGCGAGGAATCCGGGTTGATGCCGGATTCCTTTTTTTCATTCAGCCGCGTTATCCCAACTCTTCCAGCATATTTGCCTTTTCCAGCGAAGGGATTAAAAACTTTTGCTCAATCGGCGATGACATCACGATCAGAATCGTATACGTCCCGTATGAATCGCATTGATTGCCGAACTCCTCGAGAGACCGTGTGGAGTCGGTCATTACCTTCAATAAGTAGTTGTGCTCGCCGCTGATACGGTAGCATTCGACGACATCGGGCGAAGCGCGGCAAAAATCCAGGAATGCATAACAATCTCTTGTGCGAAACAGGATGTAGGCGGCTGCTTGTTTCCCGACTTTTTCCGGGGAGATTACGGTGCGATAGTGTTCGATGATTCCTTTTTCCTCCATTCGCCTTACCCTCTCCGTTACGGCGGGTTGCGATAGCCCCACGTTTTTGCCTAGCTCCGTCATGGAAATTCTCGCCTGGTCTTGAAGATAGAAAAGGATTTGCTTATCGATATGATCCATCAGAATTAGCTCCTTTTAATGTAAGGATTTTTATAAAAACTAACTTGTTTTCCTTCGTAATAGGACGGATATAACTTGAATGCCTTATGTAAAGTAAAGCACTCTATTTATATAATAAACTAACGATAGTAAAGTGATCAAGACTTACCTACTGAGAGAGGATGAAAACAACATGAAGCCGGGACGTTTACAAGCACGCATGGATCAAGTCATCGATCGTACCCTTGCCGACAAAAGGCTGGTGGGAACTGTCGTTAAAGTGGCGATGGACGGGAAACTGGTATATAACCGAGCTGCCGGGTTTGCCGATCGCGAAAACAATCGCACGATGCAAGAAAATGCCCTATTCAGGCTCGCTTCCGTATCCAAACCTATCGTTTCAACCGCGGCACTAGTCTTGGTGTCACAAGGGCGCCTGCGGCTGGAGGACCCTGTCGAGCGCTGGCTTCCAGCGTTTAGGCCGCGGCTGCAGAACGGCGAACCCGCAGCCATGACGATTCGGCATCTAATGACGCACACGGCGGGGCTGACTTACCGCTTTTTTCAAGAGGAGAATGGTCCGTATCAACGCGCCGGGGTATCGGACGGGATGGACAGCGCCGGGATTACGCTGGAAGAGAACTTGCTTCGCATTGCCTCTATTCCGCTCCTCTACACGCCAGGCAGCCAGTGGAAATATTCGATCGCCACCGATGTGCTCGGTGCAGTGATTGCCAAGGTAACAGATACTCCGCTTAGCGAAGCCGTTCATACGCTGGTGACAAAACCGCTTGCCATGAACGATACGGGATTTACCGCAGTCGATCCGGAGCGACTGGCTACAGCATACGCCAATGATGTTCCGGAGCCGCGGCCCATGCGCGATCCGGATAACATAGCATTCGTGGAAGGAACGTCGGGCTTCCGGCTTTCCCCTGGGCGGGCACTCGACAATATGGCCTATCAATCGGGAGGGGCAGGAATGGTGGGAAGCGCGGGAGACTTTTTGCGGATGTTGGAAGCACTGCGTGAAGGCGGAGCTCCCCTGCTGCCGGAGAGTATGGTGCGAGAGATGGTCACCAACCAGATCGGGGATCTGCCGATGGCCTACTGGCCAGGGCGCGGCTTTGGTCTTGGATTTACGCTGCTCAAGGATCCTATCGCCGCAAACACTCCCGAATCGCCCGGTACCTGGCGCATGGGCGGCACGTATGGCCATTCGTGGTTTGTCGATCCCGAGCGAAAGCTCAGCGTTGTGGCGTTTACCAATACGGCGCTGGAAGGGATGTCGGGCCCGTTTACCGTTGATCTCTGCGAAGCCGTTTACGACGGAATCGCGGAGTAAAGCATGAGCACAATGGGAGCCTTGGTGCGGTTCGAACCGGCAGGGCTCTTTGTGTAACAGGATACTTTTGGGAGTGGTCAATTTGGTTCAAACCGGTTCTACCAGCAGAATACCAATAACCCCCATTTTCTTTATAGCTCTAGGCTTATTCGGCGTGTACACCATTGAGTTCGGCGTTGTCGGGATACTGCCTGCCATCATGGAACGTTATGACGTCAGCACGTTTCAAGCGGGAATGCTGGTTGGGACGTTTGCGCTTGTCATTGCGCTGGTTGGTCCCTTTATGGTGCTGCTGCTTTCCAAATATAACCGTAAAAACGTTATGATCATGTCTCTGCTCATCTTTGCCGTGAGCAGCTTATGTTCAGCTTATGCTCCGAATTTCTATGTTTTGCTTGCGTTTCGGATGATCCCGGCTTTGTTCCATCCGGTCTATTTTTCCTTGGCCTTCGTTGCCGCCGGCTCGCTGTATCCGAAGGAGAAGGCCACCCAAGCTTCCGCCAAAGCTTTTGTCGGCACGGGCATGGGGATGGTGCTTGGTATTCCTATAACCGCTTATCTAGCAAATCAATTCTCGTTCGAGGCTTCTTTTCTATTCTGTACCTTCGTAAATGCCGTTGCGGGCGGCGGGATCGCTATCATGCTTCCTAATACGGCGAAAGCCAAGAAAGTATCCTACAAGGAGCAGCTAGGCATCTTGCGTAAGGTCCCCCTCTGGATAAATATCGGCGCTGCGACCTTTCTTTTTGCCGCCATGTTCTCGGTCTACAGCTATTCTGCCGAATACTTGGAACAAGTGTTAGGGATGAACAGAAAAACGGTTAGTGTCATGCTTGTCGTGTTCGGTATCGGGGGCGTAGCCGGCAACTTGCTTGCAGGAAGATTGATCGGGATAAACATGGTGAGAACGACTGTGTTCCATCCGATCGTATTGGCCGTTTCTTTCTTGCTGCTATATTCAGGAGAAGCTGACTTCGTGCCTGTCTTGGTCATCATGGTTTTGTGGGGAGCGGCTCATACCAGCGGGCTCATTGTCACCCAGGTGTGGTTAACCTCGGAGGCGCCGGAAGCTCCCGAGTTTGCTACCGGGCTTTACATTTCCTTCATCAACCTCGGCGTGTCCATCGGTTCGGCGGCAGGCGGGTGGTTTATCGCTGCTTCCGGCATGAAAGGCACCATATGGAGCGGATTTCTGTTTATTGTGCTCGCACTCGCTTGCGTAGCAATAAGAATAGTGCACGATAACCAAAAGCGAAGGAAGGGAAAAGCTATTCGGAACGAGCAGAAGCCGAATGAAGCCTGTTAAAGCGTTTGCTAATCGAACTTCATACCGCAAGACCTTTTGGCGACGTTATATAAGACTTTAACGGAAGCCAGCCAGATCAAATTCTCTGAACTGGCTGGTTTTCTGTTGTTCTTTGGGGGTCTATTTTTCGTCAGCTTCCGACTCTGTTTGAGGCTTGTGAGATTTTTGTGAGCGCGCGTCAGTAGAATGGTGTCAGAATGAATCGTTTTAGTTGTCGTTCATCGACAATTAAGGAGGGCTGACATCATTTGAAGAAAAGTAAATTATTTCCTGTAATCGCGGACTTACCGTGCACGTAGACAAATTCCAAGTTTATGTGCAACGGGAAATTCCGCTGCCGCAAGGTGCGGATGCAAGCAAAATTACGACGGCCATCGTCTTGGACCAAGACGGAACGGTTCGGCATGTACCGACCTATGTGACGAAGCGCGACGGAAGTGCATATGCCGTCGTAAACAGTTTAACCAATAGCAGCTATTCGCTAATCTGGCATCCGATGACATTCGCTGACGTTGAGCAGCATTGGGCGAAGGACGCCGTGAACGATATGGCATCGCGTCTTGTAGTGAACGGCGTGGATGAAAGGCGATACCAGCCTGACGCGCATATTACGCGTGCAGAGTTCGCTGCTGTCATCGTACGGGCGCTCGGCTTGTCCGATCGCGGGCAAACCGCTGGATTCACCGATGTAAAGCCGGGCGACTGGTACGCCGGAGCAGTGGCTAAAGCACATGAATACGGAATCATACAAGGCTACGAGGATGGAACATTCCGTCCGTTGAACCCCATTACCCGGGAAGAAACGATGGTCATGATTGCTAGAGCCATGAAGCTTGTCGGGTTACGGACAGAGATTGGCTGCGAGGATGCGGCGCAAGCCTTAACTTCTTTTGCCGACGGTCAATCTGTGAGCGAATGGGCGAAGCAAGCTGCAGCAGCCCTCGTGTCTCAGGAACTGGTAAAAGGTACGGAAGCGAAACAATTGCTGCCGTTATCCTTTATAAGCAGGGCCGAAACGGCAGCCGTCGTTCAGAGAATGTTAATAAAAGCTAACCTGATTGATATCAATCATTCCAAGTATTAGTAGATAACCTTCCTTCGGCTATTTTAGTGAAGGGAGGTTTTTTACTGCGGTGAAGGAAAAGTGGCCGACATAATTTTACTCTAAGATGCTTATTTAAATATCCCAATATATGGTATACTTTCGGAGAGTTAGCAGGAAGTGATGCAAAAACAATGTCTCGGAGTTTACAAAATGAAACAAACGCGTTTGCTGCTTATAGAAGGTCTTCCGTCAACGGGAAAGTCGACGAATTCGGGAATTGTTTTCAGACAGCTGGAGAGAAACGGTTTCCATGCCAGATGGATTCATGAAGTGGTGAGACCGCATCCCACTTTGTTTTTCAACGAGGCTTGGTTAGAGCCCGACGAGTATTCCGATTATGTTTCTCGATATCCGGACGCAGCTACAGTGACGGATCCGCTTATCGTGAAGCATGGAAGTGCATTTGGATTGGATCTGCTCGAGATAGAGTGGAAGGGATAAGGCGCGGCCTTATTATGTAAATCGTCCTCCTGGAGCTGACGGATATAAAATGTTCCTGAGGGATTACGGCAAATATGCGAAGCATCTGTTCGATTCCGCGCCGTTAACCAAGCTTCCGTTAGAAATTACCGAAGAAAAATGGACGGAATATGTGCAGACAATGATGAACTTTATGAACCTCTCCTACGTCGACTCGCCGGAAGCGGCCTTCCCAAGCGGGAGATATTTCAATGCCGGACTGAATCAATATGTGGAAATCGTGCAAGACCGGTTCATGACGCCAAGCGGAGGAGATAAACAACTAATAGCGAAATCGGCGAACGAGTTTTATTTGGATGATCTGCCTGTTATGCTCCGATACGATAACGATCGCCTGACAATAGCAGGCGAGCAATTATGCGAGAAATGGACAACTAGAGGAACCGTTTTTATTAGGGTAAACATGGATTAGCGGGACAATGTTTTAGGAAATCTCAAAGAACGGCGTTTTCCAGCAAAAACGGAACGGGAGTGAATCGCCTTGAAAAAATTCGTTGCAGGCATCGTCGCAGGCATACTGATCGCAGCGGGGACGACAGCCATTGCCGAATCGACGGTAAAAAGTATGCTTTTTCCGGTAACGTTTCTTTTTAATGGGGAGCAAAAAGCATTGCCTGACGGCTACGAGACGCTGCATTACAACGGGCATGTATACGTGCCGATACGTTATGTGGTAGAGCAGATGAAAGGCGGTATTGCCTATAATGAAGCAACCCAAACCGTTTCGGTTGTTTACGATGAAAAGGAGAAACCGCTTATTCGGGCTGCGTCCGATAACGGCAATGTTTATCTCACGAATGTTGCTCTGGAACAAAAGAACGGAACGAGTAACCTAACAGGCGATATTGTGATTGATCTGAGCGAGAATGCGATGACCCATGAAGAGCTTCTCTGCGTGTTTGACCTTGCCTTCATGGATAAAGACGGCAATATCGTCGATACGATACCCGCTATCACGCAAACGGTTAACCAGAGGGATTACGGCAAGTCTATCAAGCTTGAAACATTTGTACCTAGAGTACTGCCAGCCTACGATTCCGTCCGTATGAAAGTCCAATTCCTCGATTTGAATCCCGTTCGGGGCGAGGCGCCTCCTCCGGCTTCCATTCAATCGGAAATCGGAAAAATAAATGCCGTTCAGGGAACTTACTGCTGGAAGGGCTGCTATGACTATGCACCCGCTGCACAATTATTGAAACTCGCGGGTTACGTTCCTTCCCTAGTGGGGAGCGGGGAAACGATCACGATTGCATTCGACTACGACCCTCAGCCGTCTTCGATCCGTTTATATGAAATTACCGGCGATGGCGAAACACCTGTTCCACTGGAGAGTAACCGCTTTTCGGCTCCTGGCGGGCAGGGCAATCATAAATATAGAGTAGACGCTTTCTGGTTCGGCGGCGGCGAATCCAGCAGCGCGTTTGCGATTGAAGTGAAGTAACCGTTCGTTTATCCATCTGACTAATTGAAAAAGAGATGAATGAGGTAAGAATATGAAAAGTAAACGAAATGTGATTTGATCATTATTGCTGTGCTATGTATAGTTATTTTTCACTATGCTGGAAAAAAGGCCTTAAGTGAGAAATGGTTTGATTTGGAGTAGAGTCTACTTGTGATATCTCTGGTGATGTCAAGGGCGAGAATATAACTATAACACTACTCCAGTCTTAATCTCTTTCCATAAGTATTCTTCTCCTCATTTCGTGGTAAAGAATTCACATTCTTGCCGTTCATCGTAAGAGAAATCACAACACAAACCTTAATTTCAAAAAATTTGATTACATTAGGTAAATCACCTTTGAGGAGCAATTTCATTTAGTTTAGGGGGGCATTTGTGAGCAATCGTTATGTTGAGAAATTGATACAGAACTACGGAGAGCAAGGTTTTTTTACTGGAGGGACAACGAATGAGGAAATTATGGAAATCGAAAGAGTCTTAAACACGAAGCTTCCAGAGAGCTACAAATGGTTCGTTATGAATTATGGCTATGGCGGGATATCAGGACGCTGCATTGAAGGAGTTGCAAAGAGTGGACGTTTAACTGTAGTAGATGAAACTCTTCAGCATAGGGAATACGGGTTACCGCAACAATTCGTCGTAATTGAAAGCTGTGATGAATATGTGAGTTGTTTGGACTTATCTACCATAAAAAATGGTGATTGTAAGGTTGTATCATGGTCGCAACATGATGAAGACGGAATTGTACCGCAGACATCATCGTTCTACGATTACTTGTTGTATGTTTTTTACAATGAGGATGGAATGGATGATGACCAGTTATATAAAGAATGGTTAAGGATTTTTGATGAAATGAAATGACAATTTATAATCTCACAGAAGGGCGAAGCAACTGAAGAAGACAAGTCTTCAGACGGGAAGAGCGCCGGCGATCTTTTCTTTTTACGCAGATTTCCCCGCAACAACCGCATCCTTTCACCGACTGGCATATCCGCCCGTTTAAAGGTAAACTTAGGGAAGCTTGGCTTTACGAAAAACGGAGCCTACGGAAAAGGGGACCTCGCTTGAATAAGGATATGTTGAATAAATTTTGCGTGAAGACATTCGGTTCTCCCGGCATTATTACGGAAATCGGGAAAATCAGCAAGGTAGCAAGCCGGACCATCCATGTCGATTGGGGCAAGAAAACATGGGTGTATCAAAATAAGGATTTTCGCTGGATTCCGTTAACGAAGGAAGAGCTTGAAGCCAAATATAAGAAAAGCAGGTTTACCGAGGACTCCCTTAACCGGGCCCAGTCTTTAGGTTTAGATATCAAATAAGGACGAAGCTGCGGCTTAGAGAGGAAGAGACAGGAGAAAATTCCTGTCTTTTTTAGTTGCGCGTTCGCCTGGCGTTCGCATATACTGATAGCAAACATACGTTCGATATCGGGGGCGGGGAAGATGCGAAGCAGGAAAGAACCATGCGCCGATTGCGGTCTGACAGCCGCCGCGCAGCGCCGCAAAAGTCGTTCGGCGGCTATAACGGTAGAAGGGGAGAAAAATCATGTCTTCCATTAGCCCCAATCTAACGACGCAGGATGAACGGATCGCCATTCGCAATACGATTTTGCTGCCGCTTATGGTGACAATCTGCGAAAACAAGGTACAAGAAATCGAGCGTTCCAAGCATACGTTAAAGAAGCTGTACGCGGCAGCTACGGAGCTGCTGATGAAGCAAATTGCCGCAGACCTGGTCAAGACGAGAAGGTACCTGGCCGAACAGAAGATCAAAGTGTTTCCCGATCAGGAAAATAAATTGAAATGCGAATACAGCTTCAGAGGATATCGAGAGCGGATGGAACTGCTTAGAGACCTGGCTAAAGCCGAAATCGAGGAGAGGATGGGGGAATACGTCGCCAGGGTGATGAAGTTGCAGTAAGTACGGCTGTTATGTGGAAGTCCAGGAAGGATGAATGAAAGGTAATTCGATATGTTCAATAAGCCGCGTTTTTAATTGCTCTTTCACCCACAATCCTACCTACCTTCAAACATATACTAGTTGAGAGGCTAGAAAGGGGGTTGTGTAGATGTCCTACTATTACCATCGCTGCAGAGAATATCTCGATCGTGAAGTTGAAATCACGACGAGACATGGGAAGTATAGGGGGACGATCGTGAAGGTCGATCGGAATACGGTGCAGCTTAGATCTCGTCCAAGAGGCGGAGACCGCTACAAAGCGCGTACATCCTTCTTCTTCTTTCCGATTATCACACTTGTTTTATTCGATCTGCTCGCCATTGCATTAATAAGCGGAGGCGGCTGCGGTTGCGGCTGCGGCTGCGGAAGACGCGGCTGTTTCCGCTGCGATCGGTGCGATCGCTGCCGGAACCGGTTCTAAGGATGGAGAGCTTTTCTGGAACGCAGGCGGTCTTTCGCCTGTGTTCTTTTTTTGTCTTGACGAACGCTTGGACTACGAATCGGATACGAACGAAGCTGACTCCGCTTTCCTTTCCGCCTTGACTTTGATATATTAGGTATTACCTAATAATTTTAGGCATAGCCTAATGGTGGAGGAATGGCGTTATGCTTGTATGGATGCTCCGGGAGAAGATGGCCAAAAGAGGAATTTGGACGGGAGCGGCGCTTGCCCGGCTGCTGCTCGAGAAGGCAGGCTATAAGCTGTCCGCGCCATCCGTCCACGCGTTGTTAACCGAGCAGCCGAAGCAGATGAAGGCGGAGACGCTTGATGCGTTATGCACCGCATTGGATTGCGCCCCGGGCGATTTGTGGGTACATACGCCAACTCGTGTGAAGGGAGCGTGAGGCATGTGACGGTAAAAACCATTGTTCCGTTCGGGGATCCGATTCTTCGCTCGAAGGCGAAGGCGGTAACGGAACTGAACGACAAGATTTTCAAGCTGCTGGACGATATGGCCGAGACGCTTTATGCGGCAGAAGGACGTGCAGGGCTGGCCGCTCCGCAGGTTGGCACGCTGCGAAGAGTTATCGTCATGGACTGCGGGGAAGGCCTGGTCGAGCTCATTAACCCGAAGATCGTCGACCGTTCGGGGGAACAACTCGGTCCGGAAGCTTGTCTGTCGTTTCCCGGCTACGTCGGCTCCGTAAAGCGGGCGAACGAAGTGACCGTCGAAACGCTGAATCGTCAAGGAGAGACGGTTACGCTGAAGGGCGAAGGATTTCTCGCACGCTGCATGCAGCATGAAATCGATCATCTGGACGGGGTGCTGTTCATCGATCATGTGAAGGAGCATTATTTGTATCACGAGGTGACGAATAAACGGATTGCGCTGCTGGACGTTCTTCGGGTGGCGAAGGCAAAATAACGAGGGCGCCTCATGAATTTGAGGCGTCTTCGTTTTGGGTAAACCTGGCTGCCGGTACGATAGGATGACTATCCCGATGACAGGGATTATCCTTGTTCATTCTGAAGTTTGGCGCAGCCTGTCCGCTTGAATTGGCATCGTTTTCATAGAAGGGCATAAACTGTAGTATCACGGCTCGAAAGGGGCGGGCGGACATGGTTTTTGCCATCCTGTTGATTGGCGGCATGATGCTATTTTTTGGAATCGTTTGCTGGCTGGTGGCCATCATGGTGCGTACGGATACGATTGAATACGACATGACCTTTCTATGGAACCGTTACGGCATTAACCGCAAGATGATCGAATACAGATAAGCGATGCGCCGCCTTGAAAAGGATCCGCTGATCCATAGTAAGCCGATGGCCGGGAGCGCGATGCTTCCGGCTTGACCGTTCGTCCTGCGTACGGCATATGCGCGCAAAAAAACGCCGGACCGAAAGGGGCGGCGCTTGATGCGGAACGAGAAACGCGAGTCTCACCGCCCCGCACCGCGACTACAGTGACGGCTTACGGCCAGACAAGAACGGGGGACTGTGCGGGTCACCGACGGAGAGACGCCAGCTTCGCCGTTTTGGCTTGCTTCCTCTGATCCAGCATCCACTCCGCGTATTCAAGCGGTCTGACGATCGCCTTCTCGTAGGTTTCCGTCTCCTTAATGCGTTGGAACACTTCGCGCGCGGGCTTCGGATTCATTTCGAGCAGCCAGACGCCGCCGTTCGGATCGACCGCGATATCGAGCGCGATTTCGCAGAGCGGACGGAACTGCTTCTCGCAATGATGCGCGACATCGAAAGCAAGCTGCTCCATCGACGCCTTCACCTTGGCGGTCTTCTCTTTGTCCTTCGATCGCAGCTGCAGCAGCTTTTCCATCGGCACCGCGCTGCCGCCGCCGTGCAGGTTGGACGTGATGCTGCGTTCGGGACCGATGCGGCCTGCGCAGCCGGTGACTTCCCACTTGCCCTGGCCGTTCTTCTGGATCAACAGCCGGTAGTCGTGAACGCGTCCGTCCTTCAGCGTAATGGGAATGCCCTGCTGAATCAGATATTGACCGCTCAGCTTCCAGTTGGAGAGTCTGCCTGCGATTTCGCTCCGCTTGGCGCGAAACGGGGTCAAGATGCGCCGCTGTCTGTCTCGCCCTTGAACCAAATACTCGTCCTCGCCGACCCGCTCGATTCGGATAATTCCCCTGCCTCCCGTGCCGTCCGACGGTTTCATGTAGACGAGATCGAACCTCCGCAGAAATTTAAGCAGGTCGCCGGACCGCTCGTATTTGACCGTGACGGGCAAATATTTGCGAATCGATGCGCTTTTGACGAGCTGTTGAAACATTCCCCATTTATGCGGCATCGGATAGTTCATGAAAGGGATGCTCCGGTAACGGACGCGAAATTGTTTAAGCCGCTCGAAGCGTTCGGATTTCTGATAGCGGCCCCGGTCGTAAATAATGCTTGGAAAGCTGCTCCATCTGCGTTCCCATTTCTGTTTTTCCGAATCGTAAAACAGGCCGTTGATCATGTTTTTTTGCGAGCTCACGTCGTCCGGGGTAAAAACCATTACCTCCATTCCCCGTTTTTCCCCTTGCAAGCACAGCTTTTTGAAAAAGTCCAGTTCCTCCAGATGCCTGTTATTATCAAAATATACGGCCAGAACGCCGACCTTGGGTCGGGACATCGATTCCACCCCCTTTTACTTTTTCTTTCTTGATTTGATTAGAAACTGGCTGTATTGAATGATCCGTTCAAGCGATTTTTTGCGGATATCCGGCTCGTCGAATTTCATCGGCCGAGAGTTTGCCTCGAAGAACCAAATTTGTCCGGCGCCGTCGATCCCGAGATCCATCGACATTTCGCCCAGCAGATGTCCGGAGGCTTTCTCGATTTGCCGGGCGATCGCAAAAGCCGCCGTCCTCACCCTTACGAAAATGCTTTTGGTCAGCTCCGGCCCGAACACGGAATTCAGCAGCTTCTCCGGCTCGTCGATCCGGCCGCCGCGCGGAACATGCGTCGTGATGCTTTGCTTACCGGCGACGCGCGCGCCGATACCGGTAAGACTCCACTGGCCGAGATGGTTTTTTTGCACCAGCACGCGCAGATCGAACGGCCGTTTGTTGAAGCTGGCAAGCGCAATGCCTTGCTGCACGATATATTCTTCACTGTTCATCATCGTCTTCAATTTGTTCCACAGATGCCCAAGATGCGGATGACGGGTAATCATGCTCGCTTTGTCATTCTGCATCGTAAGCAAGTAGGGCATCTTCGTTCGGGCTCCGATTCGCTCGACCTTCATGATTCCCTTGCCGGCCTTGCCGCGCACCGGTTTTAAATAAACGATCGGATGCTGCTGCAGCAGCGAATCGAGCTCGACCGCTTGGGACAGGCGCCTCGTTGCGGGGATGAATTTCTTCGTCGTCTTCGCTTTGCTGAGCCATTCGAACAGCGTCCATTTATTGAAAAAGGATGGATTGAACAACCGGATCTGCGAACTTCGAAGGCAGGCTTCGATCGTTTGCTGCACCTCAGGCTGCAGTTCGTCGGTGCGCGTCGGAATCCGGTTGTAGACGACTTGGGGCAGCGGCATCAGCTGCTGCGACCAATTTTTCGTCTCCATGTCGTACGTATAGCCCGGTACCCTTTTGCCGCTTATTCGCATGTCTTTTACGGTAACGACGTATACGAAAGTGCCCAGCTCTTTGCCTTTGGCAATCAGATCGATGAAATTCAGATGATTGCCCTTGAACGGTCTATCCTCGTCGTGTGTGGTCAGGATGGCGAGCGTGTGCTCCGGAGCCTCTTGTACGGCAAGGTAAGAGGCTCCGGCTGCTGTGTAAACGGGATGATTGTTCGCATTGTGTCCGGTTGCATTCACTTACCCCTCCCTCCTCACCCGAAACCGGCTCAGGTAGAAGCAGTGGTCGACCAGATTTGAAATGGATGCCTTTCCTTGCGCTTTCAAGGACGGGTGCTTGAATATCGAACGTCCCGGTTTGGCGTTCGCTTCAAACATCCAGACATCCTCGTTCGAATCGATCCCGATATCGAAGCCAAGTTCACCGAGCGGATGCGGATAACGGCGCTCGATGGCCTCCGCCAGCTGGATGGCAACCTCCTTCGTATGCTCCAGCACTTGTTCGGCGCGCTTGCCGAACAACTGAGTCAACACGTACTCGGGTGTCATCAACTGTCCGCCTGTGCGAACATGGGTGGTGACACTGCCGCGCCCGGCCTTCTTGGCGCCGATTCCAGCCGGTACCCATTCGTTCAGTCCGTTCTTGGTCATGTGGAAGCGGAAGTCGATCGGACAGCTATCCATCTCGATCAGGCGGATCCCTTGCTGAAGCACGTAACCTTCCAGACGGATATTATGCCGGTTGAGCATCTTCATCAGCCCGTCGAAACGGGGGAAGCGGATTAGCGTATTGCTGCCGTTCTTACGGAATCGGGCAAAGTAGCCCTTCTCGGGATTGTAGGTGAGCCGATAAATGCCGATGCCGAGACTGCCGTTCGTCGGCTTCAGGAAGACGAAGCGATGCTTCTCCATCATCTTCTTGATTTCCTCAGGAGAAGGATCGATGACGGATTCCGGCACGTATTTGGCCGCGTCTTCGCCTTCAAGCAGCCGGTAAACATCCCACTTGTCGAAGAAGCTCCAGTTGAACAGCGGAATTTTGCGGCGGACGAATTTATCTTTGAAGCTTTCCATACTAATGGTCTTTTCCGCTTTGCGGCTGGAAAGACGGTTATAGACGACGTCGGGAAGCGGAAGCGTCTTGCGCACCCAGCCGCCTTCGTCATCGGGGATTAAGCCTGTTACGACGCCTTCGTTCCAATTCACTTGCTGCGGAGAGAAAGCATAGTAGAAAGCTTTGTTCGTGCCTGCCCGCATAAAGTCCCGGACGAATGGCGTCAACGAACCGAAAGGCTGCTGAGGATCGCTGGTATTCATAGCGAGAACCCCAACGAGCGGACCCAACTGAATATCGTCGCCGTTAGCGGAACGGATCTGACACGACCCCGTCCAAGGGAGCTTTAGCATCGAGGCGACCGATTGGGGCAGCGAACAGACGCTCCCTTTGCGGTTCATGATTTTGAGCGGTACGGTTACCGATTTGGATCCCAATCTGACCGTGATCGTCTTAGTCGGGTTTATCTTGAGCGTTTTGGCCAGTTCGCGCGAGAGCGTGACCGTGTTGACAAATTGCTGGGATACGAGCACGGTGCATGTTGTCGAACTCATCAGGTGACCCTCCTATATTGTCAAGGCTTTCGGGAAGCCTGTGTCGTTAGCATTGGCCAATGCGGTCTGGATAGCGTGGCGGAGTCGAGCAGGAACCTCGCATAGGCAATCGGATTGCGCACAGCCGAAGCCGCCGACCGTTCATCCGCTATTTGGGCAAACACCGCCCTGCCTGGTTTGGAATTGACCTCGATAATCCACACGTTGCCGCTGCGGTCGACGCCAAGATCGATACCGAGCTCGGCTAACCGGCCGTAATGTTCTTCCAGTGTTTCGGAAATGCGTAAAGAAAGCTGGTGAAGCTTGAGAGCGAGCGACTGGGCGGTTCGAGAGCCGAATTCCGATTGCAGAAAAGGAAGCAGCTCCTCCGCGTGACCCCCGCCATGAAGGTTGGACGTGACGCTGCCGGGCTGCCCGCGTCTGACCGCCATTCCGGTAAGCTGCCAGCGTCCGGTGCCGTCCTTCTGAACAAGCGAGCGAATGTCGAAAGCGTCGCCGCTTTGCGAAGCAAGCGTCAAGTATTGTTGGATTAAATATCGGCTTCCTACTGTCCGGCGGCCGATATGCTCGAGCAGCTTCGGCAAGGTGCCGAAGCCTTCGCTTACCACCCGGTTGTGCCGGTCCCTGCCGGTCAAAAGGAAGCGTCCGTCATCGCATGCGGAAACATGCAGCGCCCCTTTGCCATGCGTCCCGGCATCCGGCTTCAAAAATGCTTCGCCGCGATCGTTCAGCCAGCCTTCCAGCTGGTTCATCGAGCGCAGCCTTTCGGTCTTGGGCAAATGGGGCCTGAGAAGAGGGTCCGCTGCCAGTGAACGCTGTACCTCCCATTTGCCGGAAAGTGACCGACCGAGCAGCTTGATCGGCGACAATCGCTGCAGTTCGTGGACGGCCGTTCGGTGGCGTACGTATTGGCTGCTGTCCGTATAGAAGGAACGATCGTAAACGAGCTTCGGCAGAGCAAGCTTCCGCCGCGACCAGGTTTGCGAAGGAAGATCGAACGTAAAGCCGGTAACCGTACCGCTCGCCGGATCGAACCGGCCGGGCGAGAAGACGAACACGCCTACGCCGAGAGCCTCACCTGCCGAGCACAGCTTGGCGTAGAAGCTTTTGTCCGCAAAAGGAGGCTCGCCTTCCATTTCGCAAACCATAATGCCGATCGATCGTTCCATTCTAGCTCCACCTCACAAGCCCCGGCTTTGTGCGGAGCCCCGTATTTTTCCCCGCAAAGTGTCGGAAAAGCGCAAACGCATGCCGGGTACTTTGCGGGCCCGCAGCATTACCTGAACTTCGCCAAATGCTGCGAATAACGGACGATTTGTCTGACGGAAGGGCGGATTTTATCGGGAGCAGCAGCCGCATGGAGCGGCGAATTGTCGTCTTTCGACGGCTTCGAGTTCACTTCCAGCAGCCATACCTTGCCGTACGGATCGACGGCCAGGTCGATGCCGAGCTCGGCGAAATGAGCGTCGATCTGCGTCTCGATTCCTTTGGCGATTTCCAGGGCGGCTTTGTTGATGCGTTGCGGCACCGCCGCCTTGTGGGTGGAAATCAGATTGGTTTTCATGATAGCGTCCTGCACGGGGCTTAACGTGCCGCCTCTCGCCAGGTTCGAAACGAACGTTTCGCTTCCCGCAATGCGGGCTACCGTCGAAGTGATCTCCCAATCGCCTGTTTTGCCTCGCTGCACCAAAGCGCGAAAATCGACGGGCCGTTCGCTCACCTCCAGCAGCTTCAAGCCCTGCTGAATTTGGTAGCTGCGCGTTTTCATTTTGCCGGATATGCTGCTGTAGAGCGGAGCAAGCTTGGGGAACGATTGTTTGCGGATGCCGGCCATTCCCGCGTAGTGGCACTGGTAAGTGCTGTTTGGCAGCTTGGTAATGCGTATGATGCCTTTGCCGAGACTCCCGGTAACCGGTTTGAGAAAGACCGTTCCGTATTTGCCGCACATCTTCTTAAGGGTCAAGTAATCTTTGAACAGATGCGATTCCGGTAAATACGACTGCAGCGCGCCGTCTTTCTGCAGAGCCTGGAACACTTCCGTCTTGTTCAAATACTTTTCGTTAAAAATGATGGTGGCAAACCGGGATTTGGCTTCCCGCATGAATTGCTGCACGCCGGGACTGTTTTCCAGCTTTCGCGTGGTCAGCCGGTTGTACACGATATCCGGGATCGGAAACGATTTGCGGGTCCATTTGTCCGTATAGACCCAGCCGAGTATCGAATGCGCCGATGCCGGTATATCCTCGGGCGTAAAAAAATAGACGAGGCCGCCGTAAGCTTTACAGGCACTCGTCAATTCCCTGCAAAAGGAGGAAATGGGCCCGAACGGCTTTTCTGGATCGCTGGTGGTGCGGCTGACTAGGACGCCGACAATCGGTCCGACACGAAGGGTTTTCGTTTCGGGTGAATAGCTGATGCACAACCTAGCGCCCTGGTGAATGCCGAGATGACTGGCTAACGCTTCGTGAAGCCGCATGGAAGTGATCTTGGCGGCGGTAACGACGGACACCGTTTTACGCTGTGAGCCGTAATGCAACCCGATTTCGCTGCCCGTAGGAATTTTCCACCGTTTCACGAGCGCTGCGTTAAGCACGACGGTGCGATCATCCGGGAGAAAGCTGCCGTTTTGCACATGAATGACGATTTTTGTTGCAGCCATCGGGATCTCCTTCCTTGCTTCCACTGTTGCTTTTTTCTTTGTCATCCAATGACTACTCCCATCATATGAGGACATATATCCCTTGGTGATTGCAAAATGCGCGCCCAATCTGGGAAAAAAACGGGTCGGCGCATGTCCTTCGGGGGTGCTTCGCAAGCCTAGGAGCGAGGGGAACCGACGATTTGCCGACGGGTTGGAGAAGACGCGCAGCATGAGGGGAATCGTATGTTAGCGAATTCGGCCGTATACGAAAAAGCACCTCGAACCGAATCGGTTCGGGGTGCTTTTTGGGCATTATCGGTTATGAAAGCCTGATGAGGAACAGAGGCTTACCAAGAGTCTTTGCGGCTTTTCTCGCATTTGCACTCTTTGTGGCTCTTTTCGCATTTGCATTTGCGGAAGCTTTTCTCGCACTTGCACTCGCGGTGGCTTTTTTCGCATTTGCACTTGCGGAAGCTTTTGTGCTCCTCTTTGCATTCTTTGCGGCTTTTCTCGCATTTGCATTCGCGGAAGCTTTTCTCGCACTTGCATTCCTTGTGGCTTTTTTCGCATTTGCATTTACGGAAGCTTTTGTGTTCCTCTTTGCATTCTTTATGGCTTTTTTCGCACCGACATTTCTCAAAACTTTTTTCGGATTTACAGCCGGAACTTTTTTTGCTGCTGGAAAAACTATGGTGAGTTTTCTTTCTGCCTTTAGACATTCTATCAATCCCCTTTCGATTTGGCATACTACAGAGTATGACCCGAATGGTAGATTGATATAGTTTCTTAACATATACGAAATGCCTGATTTTGAGGAGCCGTCAGCGGCGAGGATGACCGGTGCGCTGCCCGCTACGGTTTGTTTTTCCGATAGAGATCCCAAGTCCATAGAAAGCGGCTGATATCGTCCTTAGGCGGGTGGTGGGCTTTCTTTTTATGGGTGGACTTATCCTTTTGGCCGCTCCTCTGCCTTTTCCGGCTTTTATCGGCGGCGGTGCTGCGTTCGTGCGATCCCCTTTGTTTCTTGCGGCGATCTTTGCCGCTAGTATTGTCCCGGTCGCCCGAATCGTTGACCGGCTTGGATAAATTTCCGGGAACAATCGGATTGTCCGGATTGCTCTTATGGTCTTGATTTCCCTGATTCCCCAAGTTGTCAGGCTGCAGGTCGTCCCATGTCCATAAAAAAGGGGAAATGTCGGTACCGAACAGGTTTCCTTTTTTGACGGTGCGCCGGCTTCGCTGCTTTTTGCGGTTTGCGTTAGACATCTATCATTCTCCTTATTTTGGTTGACATACTACCACAATATGATTGAACGCAGACGATTGACAGGAATTGCGCAATGCATATTAGCCTGTTTGTTGGCTCGATAGACATAAGCGGGCTGTCCGAAGCATATCTTGTACTACAAACGCTGCAGAGGAGTTGTGGACGATGAAGGGGCTTAAACATGTCATCTACATGAGTGTCGCTTTGGGCATGCTCATATTTGCGGTTCCCCAACTGCAGGTTGGCGGCGGCTTGACGCTTCCGACCGTATTTTCCATCGTGTGGATCTGCTTTGCCATTCTGATCGTAGCGGCGAACCTGCATGAAATATTGGGCGTCGACGAGGAAACGAGGGCCGAGCTTACGAAGGTAAAGCGGATGAAACGCTGGCAGCAGCAGCAAAGGCTGCTTGGACGCAAACGGGTACATGAAACGGAACGGACGCGGCGCGCATGATGAAAAACGGCCTATTCGGCCGTTTTTTGCTTTTTATAGGGACAGTTCACTGCAGTGGGAGCGCGTGCTGGAGAGCGGCGAGAGGGGCAAGCGGGGTGAGGTAGCAAATTGGGGGTGTTGGGTAAGAGGAGGTTAATTTTTGTGAGGAGCGAGATAGGCAAAGCATGGTGAGGTATGGCAAATTGGGGTGTTGGGTAAGATGAGGTTGCTTTTTGTGAGGCGCGAGAGGGGCAAGAGGGGTGAAGTATGGCAAGTTGGGTGTGTTGGGGAAGTCGGAGGTTGCTGGGAGTTGTACGTTATGCAACATTTTCACACTGGGATGGGCGAAGGAGGATGCATTGTTGTACATTATGCAACAAGATCGCCGTCAAAGAGCGAGAAGGATGGCTTTTTCGTTAGAAATGCTGTATTTCCTGCAACATAGGGGCGTTCTACGCGGCAACAAAGGCGGATTTGTTGTATAAAGTGCAGCATTGCGGCCGCCATGAGACGAAAAGGAAGCGATGTTTTCTCGCTCGTTACGTGGGCTATCATACAGCACCGACGCCGAATGAGCGGAGCTGCCGTAACCTGCTTTTGGCTGTAGGGATGGTAGTTCTTTCTTTTTAAGGGGATTGTACTATAATAGATGTTACAGAGTAGTACAGATCGTTAGTGGGAGAAAGGATCAAACCAATGGATGATACGTTTACGAGCCACAATCTTGAATCGCTTACCAAGCACGAGCAAATATTGAAGCATATCGAAGGGCTGCAGGTCGGCAGCAAAATATCCGTAAGGAAAATCGCGAAGGAGATGGAGGTCAGCGAAGGAACCGCGTATCGCGCGATCAAAGAAGCGGAAAACCAGGGCCTTGTCAGCACGAAGGAACGGATCGGGACCGTGCGCGTCGAGAAAAAACAACGCAACAACATCGACAAGCTGACGTTCGCAGAGGTTGTCAACATCGTGGACGGCCATGTGCTGGGAGGTGCGGACGGACTGTCCAAGACGCTTAATAAATTCGTCATCGGCGCGATGGAGCAGGAAGCGATGCTGCGGTATATCGACGCGGGCAGCCTGCTGATCGTCGGTAACCGCGAGAAAGCGCATATTTGCGCGCTCGAGCAAGGGGCGGCCGTCCTCATAACCGGGGGCTTCGATGCGAGCGGCGACGTCAAATCGCTTGCGAACGAGCTGGATCTGCCGATTATCTCGAGCAGCTACGATACGTTTACGGTCGCTTCGATGATTAACCGGGCCATTTACGACAGATTGATCAAGAAAAAAATTATGCTCGTCGAAGATATTTTATCCACGCAGTCGGCCGTCCACGCGCTGAAAGGAACGCAAACGGTCCAGGAATGGCGGACGCTTGCTCAAGAAATCGGCATCAGCCGATTCCCCGTGGTCGACGAATGGAACCGGGTTATCGGCATGATCACATCGAAGGATGTCGTCGGAGCGGTGCCCGAGCAGACGATCGATAAGCTGATGACGCGGAATCCGATTACCGTCCATGCGCATACGTCGGTGGCATCGGCCGCTCATATAATGGTATGGGAAGGAATCGAGCTCCTTCCGATCGTCGACAACAACCGAAAAATCGTCGGCGTCATCAGCCGAAACGACGTGCTCAAGGTCATGCAGTACATTCAGCGGCAGCCGCAAATCGGCGAAACGTTCGAGGATTTGATATGGGCGGGCTTCGAGGAAGAAACGGACGAGCACGGCAAGCGGGTGTTTCGGGGACAAATTACCCCGCAAATGACGAACCATCTCGGCTCCGTATCGCCGGGCGTCCTGATGACGCTAATGACGCAAGCCGCCTACAGCGTCGTACAAGGGTACAAAAAAAGCGACATGAATCTCGTGATGGACAACATGTCCACCTATTTCCTGCGTCCTGTACAGCTGGAGCGGGAAGTTGAGATTCGTGCCGACATTATTGAGATCAGCCGGAAATACGGCAAAATCGATGTTGAAATCTATCACGACGGCGCCTTGGTCGCCAAGGCGATGATGACGGCGCAAGTTTTCGACCAGTCATAAAGAATCCCCGCAAAGGTAAGCCTTGCAGCTTATTCCGAGTACTTTGCGAGGGAGCCCGAAAACCGAATCCCCGCAAAGTGAAGGTAAGCCTTGTTGCGTATTCCTAGTACTTTGCGGGGAGCGCTACCTTATTCCGGCCACTGTGCCGCATACGGCATGCCATTACCTTTTTAGCGCCCGGAAATGGCTTTGGTTACGCAGGCCGGCGAACAGGTTGAACAGCCCGATCAGAAGCAGCACCGCGCCGATCACCAGCCGAACCGTGTTCATTTCAAACAAAAACAGCTGCACAAGCGCTAGAGAAATGAGCAGAATACCCATCCATATATTCATTCGAGCTGCATAAAGCCCTCGGGCTTGCGGCTCTTTTTGCATGCGGTAGCGGAAGCTGTAGAAGACGGAAAAGCCGAGCGAAGCGACGATAACGATCGTAATAACGAATTGGTACCAGGCCATAAAGCCGATCATCCTTTGCTGTTTTTCTCTACTGTACCGATTTTGCCGGCGAAAATCAATTTCGGACCGGATCCCTCACGGCGATATAGAAGGTCAGCTCGGATTGAATAACGAGGACGGATTTAACCTCCACCATGTAATCCCTTTCAAAAACACCTACATACACTTTATTGTCGATCAGCTTCCGATATATCGGCAGATCCTCTTTTACCCTTGCAACGGGCTTGCCGCGCAGCGCAGAGAGATCCTTTCGGACGCTTTTGATGATTTCGCCTTCGGTCTTGATATCGATGGGATGCTTTTCGTTCTGTTCGATTACGATATCGATCGAGCTGATGTAAGCTTGCCGGTTTTTGACGTTGTTCATGTTCTCCAAATTTTTTTGCAGATCGTCCTTCTCCACCTTCAGTCTCTCTTTCTCCGCATGTACGAGGCTATAGCTGTATTGATGCATGCTCATATAGACCGCACTGCCCACGACCATGCCACACAGAAACAAGCCAAGCCCAGCGAGCCCCCGGCGGTACCGCTGAAAAACGGGGATTCTCACGATTCCGCTCCGCCCTTGCAGATCCATTCGATGAGCGAAAATCCGGCATGGGCGCCGATAAAGGCGCTGATGAAATACAAGATTTGCTTGACGGCCGGGGACAGGTACCCTTCCGTTATGTTGCTTTCGATAACCCGAAGCGGATCGATCGTTCCGCCTACCGCGGCGACCATCGCCCATATTTTAATGTTGCCGGCAATCCGCATCATCCAAACATCCGGAGACTGGAGAATAAGTACCGCACCGATTCCGCCCAGCATGCTGCCCCCGAGCACGATGCCGAACGCGATGAAGAAATCCATCGTCATTTTCTCCAAAAAAGCGGCCATGCGCTTCCCGCCTTTCGCAACGGTTTGTCCTTCTTTTCTCTATAGTTATATGTGGAAGGGAGAGATGATAGAAGCGGGAGAGGCAAACTTTTTTTTGCAAGTTTACAAGGCGGCTTCGAGAGGAAATAGGCAGCAACAGTAATGTTCGAGCTTATATTCGGATGATCATGTTTCGGCTACCAAGGTTTCTTTGCTTAAAAAGACGAAAAATAGGGTTATATTCAAAAATTATCCAAATAATAGGAGTCAGCCCTATAATTTACGCTTGCGAGAGGGACTCTATTATGTTCCCGAGTGAACCTAAGTTCACTATTTATGAGCCTACGTTCACTATTTTACCTCCATTTCTCCTTTTTACCGCGGATAGTGAAGCAAAGAGGACTATTTGGCCGTAAGGTTCACTAATAGTGAAGTTTCCTTCACTATTCCGTATAAAGGCATGTTTTGGGAACCGGATAGTGAAGTCAGGTTCAGTAATAGTGAACTTATCTTCATTATTTTGTCCTGACATGGAGCTAGACTGAAAATGGACACGCCGTTATTGAGGACACTCTTTCTGCACCGTGCGCAGCTCCCAGCACGCGGTGGGGCGATACGTGTTGGCGTCAACCACAAGGGAGGGGCTAATGAGAGGTTTACTGTGAGGCTCTGTTTGCGGCGTAAAAAAAGCGGCCGTCCCTCCGCCATTTTAATGGCTTTCGAGTCGGCCTTGTTCTTGTGAGTTATTTAGCGATCGGCTGGATGGTGTTCTGTCTTTGCAGGTTTCTGTTCGAAACGGTGACGCCTATCAAAATCAGCACGCCTCCCGCCAGCTGCGACATTTGGATGGCATCTCCCAGCACGAAGTAGGCGACGATAATCGCGACGAACGGAGGGATGTTCATAAACATGGAGCTGGTAGAAGCACCGATCTCCGAAATGCCCCGATTCCACCAAAATCCCGCCAAGCCTTGGCCGAATACCGCAACGCAAGCGAGAATCAGCCACGTGGCGATGTGCGGGCTCATATGCATATGCCCTTGGCTGGCTTCCCATACGGCCGCGGGCGTCATCAGCACGGTTCCAATTACCGTAGCCATAATGGTAATGTCATACGAAGGCATCGTCACCGTCAGCTTGCGGATAAACTGGAGACTGACCGACAGAGCCAGCATGGCCATCAGCAAAAGAATATCGCCTTGCGATATACCGAGCGACTTTCCGCCGAACAGCACGATCAGCACGACGCCGACGAGCGCGAGACCTGCGCCGACCAGTTTATGTGCCGTAATCGTTTCGCCCAGGAACAGGCGGGCCAGGAAAGTCGTCGCGACAGGCGACAGAGCGATGATGAGCGCGGCGTTTCCTGCCGTGGAATGCTGCAGGCCAATGAAATAAAAAAATTGATTGAACAGCGTGCCGAAAAGTCCGGCAAAGAGCAGGATGATCCACTCTTGCTTCGTGGGACGCCGTATTTTTTGGCTAATCAGCGCGACGGTGACAAGGAAGACGGAGGTCAGCACCAGACGCGAATACGATAAGAAAATAGGAGAAAAATCCCTCAACAAATAAGCGCTTGCGACATAGTTGCATCCCCATAGAAGGGATACGCCCAGCAAGCGCAATAAGACGCCCCGATTGGACAAAGCGGATCGATTCCTTTCGATTACGGTTCAAAGCTCCATCATTATAAGCAGGGATAAGCTTTGCCGTAAAGCGGGGGATCGGAGGAAAAACGGGTGTTTTCGCCCTTCTCATCCGTTGACGAGAACGCAGTTCGGGCCGATCGTAAAATACCTAGTCCAATTCGAAACTTGCCTCCCGAATCCAGCCGCCGTTCTTGAAGTCGCGTCCGCGAACGACAACGCGTTTGCCATACGCTTCCACATAAAGTCCTTCGCTTGCCCCTTGCTCAAGCGCTTGATCCGTAGCGGAAAGCGGATCGGCAACGGAAGAAGAACCGATCATGGCGAACTTGCCTTGCACGAACGTTTTGGGCAGCTTCAGCTCCCGGTGCGTATGACCGGAGAAAAGGACGGCCTGAGCATAATCCGCCAGCGCGCGCTCCAGCTGTTCGTGCTGAACGACGGCCCGCGTGTTGGCGCAGCATTCGTCCGTACCCGAAACGGTATGCGGCAGCGGCTGATGCAGGAAGACGAAAATGCGCTTGTCCGCAGCATGCTTTCGCAGCGACGACCACAGCCAGTCCAGCTGCCGCTGCGATAAAAAAGCGTCCTCCCCGTTGCTTGCATCCGACTGCCGATACTGCTCCGAACCGAGAAAAAGAAACGGGTACCCGTTTACCGTTTTCTCGTAATAGACGAATTTTTCCCCCGTCAGCTTCAAAAAGCGGGAGATCGAATCGCCTTCCGACTCCCCATGCGGAAACCCATCCTTGTCAAACTTGCCGCTGCTGCCGAACCAGGCTTTATAGAATTCGTGGTTGCCGATCGTATAAAAAGGCCGCCAGGGGTGCGGAGTCGCCGTCATAAGCTCAGTAAGCTTCGCATAGTCCTCCGGCTGCCCGTTCGTTAAATCGCCGTTCACGACCAGCGCGTCGGCATGCGGATTAATCGTATGCAGATCGTTCAGTGCCGCTAGCAGCTTCCGATGCGAGGGCTTGTGCCAGGCTTGAATATGAATGTCGCTTATGACCGCAAAGGACAAATCCGGTTTATCCGCTTCGGACGCCGGTACATGCCGGATCGTTGACGGTTCGGACATCGCGCCGGTCAAGGAACTGAAATTCGGCATCGCACAACGCTTTTCGGGCTCCGGCCAAACGAACAACGCAGCTATCAAAAGAACGGCCTTCAGAAACCGGATCGTCGTCATTTTCTCAACCTCCATTAATCTTGTGCGTTCTGAGGGGAGTTGGCCGGCGTAACGGAAATGCCATGTGCTCATTCGTATAAATAGAACGCTTGGCGTTATTTTGGCATTTTTCCGGCAAAGCGATACGGGGGGCGGCGGTATGATTTCATGTTGAAATTACGGGCTAATAGAACCGGTTCAGGCGTTAATCCGTTTTGAAGGGCCGGGCTTGCGGGTATTGCCATTTTGTTAGAAGGCGATTGAAGGGATGAAGGGAAAGGGGAAACGGTTTGCAACGAAACCTCACCCGGGAGCGTCTAATGGAGTAACGAAAAAGGGTGGAAGAAAAGTCGCTCCGGAAGCCGCCGGTCATAAGAGGAAGCTCGTCAAAAAAAAGAGAAATCGGAGTCGTAAACGATGCGAATGTGAGTTCGCCTTTTGAGGCGTAATGTGCTACAATAATGGGAACGGACGGTGCGCGGCAGACGTTTCCGTCACTATGCATACAGAGGCAAGCAGGAGGGGGAACCGAACATGAGCGAATTTGTGCATCTGCACGTACACAGCGAATACAGCTTGCTCGACGGCGCGGCACGTATAGAGGATATGGTGCGGCGGGCGTCGGAGCTCGGCATGAAATCGTTGGCGCTTACGGATCACGGCGTCATGTACGGAGCGATCCCTTTTTATAAAGCCTGCGTGAAGAACGGCATCCGGCCGATTATCGGCTGTGAAATGTACTTTACGAGCGGCTCCTTGCGGGTCAAGGGCACTCGCCAAGACCAGCCGATTTATCACTTGATCCTCCTCGCCAAGAACGAAACCGGCTACCGCAACCTAATGAAGCTGTGTTCGATCGCGCATTTGGAAGGCTTTCATTATAAGCCGCGGATCGACCGCGAGCATTTGGCGCAGTATGCGGAAGGGCTTGTTTGCTTGAGCTCGTGTCTCGGAAGCGAAATTTCGCAGCATCTGCTGCACGACCGAAATGACGAGGCCAAAAAGGCGGCATTAGCCAACAAGGAAATTTTCGGCGAAGACTTTTTTCTTGAGCTGCAGGATCACGGCATGATCGAACAAAAGAAGGTCAACCTGGCGATGATCAAGCTGAGCAGGGAGACGGGGATTCCATTAGTCGTAACGAACGACGTCCATTATGTGGACAGTGCGGACCATGCGGTTCAGGATATCCTGCTGTGCATCGGTACAGGCAAGACGGTGGAAGACGAGGACAGGCTCCGGTTCGGCTCGACGCAGCTCTACTTGAAAAGCGGGGAAGACATGTCCCGCTTGTTCGCGTATGTGCCGGAAGCGGTAGCTAATACGGCACTTGTCGCCGATCGCTGCCGCCTCGAAATTACGTTCGGCCAATCGGTGCTGCCTCAATTTCAGCCGGTTCCGGAAGGCATGACGGCGGGCGCTTACTTGGACGCGTTATGCCGAAAAGGACTGGAGGCGCGTTACGGAGGTCATGGCGAATGGCAGGAGCCGGCCTATCGCGAACGGCTGGAGAACCGGCTGCAGTATGAGCTGGGCGTCATCGGCAGTATGGGCTTTTCCGATTATTTTCTGATCGTGTGGGACTTTATCCGGTTCGCACATGAGAACGGTATCGCCACCGGGCCGGGGCGGGGATCCTCGGCGGGCAGCCTGGTCGCTTACGTGCTGCGGATAACCGACGTCGATCCGATCCGCTACAACTTGCTTTTCGAACGGTTCTTGAACCCCGAGCGGGTGACGATGCCGGATATCGACATCGACTTCAGCGACGAACGCCGTGACGAGGTCATCGATTACGTTGTCCGCAAATACGGCAAAGAACATGTCGCCCAGATCATTACGTTCGGGACGATGGCGGCCAAGGCGGCGATCCGCGATGTCGGTCGGGTGATGAATCTTCCGTACAACGAAGTGGACCGAGCGGCCAAAATGATCCCGAATCATCTGCACATCACGATCGCGGAAGCGAAGAAGATGAACCCCGACCTGCAGGCGCTGAGCGACAAGCAGCCGAAGACGGCCGAGCTGCTCGCCATGTCGGAAAAGGTCGAGGGCATGCCGCGACACGCTTCGACACATGCCGCGGGGATCGTCATATCCCGCGAACCGCTCACGCAGTACGTGCCGCTTCAGGAAGGCGCGGAGCAGTCTGCGCTTACCCAGTACACGATGGAACATTTGGAAGCGATCGGCCTGCTCAAGATGGATTTCCTCGGGCTTCGCACGCTATCCATTATCGAGCGCACGCTGCGCTGGATACGCGAGCAGACCGGCAAGACCGTCGACTTCCAGCAGCTCCCGTTCAACGATCCGCTTACTTACGGGCTCATGTGCCGGGGGGACACCACGGGCATTTTTCAGTTGGAGTCGGCGGGCGTTAGACGCGTGCTGAAGGAACTGAGGCCCTCGGAGTTTGAGGATGTCATCTCCGTGCTTGCGCTTTACCGGCCGGGTCCGATGGAGTTTATACCGAAGTATATACAAGGAAAGCACGGGCAGATCGCCGTCGAATACCCGCACATGGCGCTCGAGCCGATCTTGAAGGATACGTACGGCATCATCGTTTATCAGGAGCAAATCATGCAGATCGCCTCGAAGATGGCGGGGTTTTCCCTTGGCGAAGCGGATCTATTGCGGCGTGCGGTCAGCAAGAAGAAGCGCGAGGTGCTTGACGAGGAGCGGGCGCATTTTGTCCGCGGCAGCTTGAAGCAGAGCTACACGGAAGAAGAAGCGAACCGGGTATACGACATGATCGTCCGCTTCGCCGATTACGGCTTCCCGCGCGCCCATGCGACGGCATACGGCGTACTGGCTTTTCAGACCGCCTACTTGAAGGCTCATTATCCGGAGCCGTTTATGGCGGCCATGCTGACGGCCGTGATGGGGAATCACAGGAAAGTCGCGGAATATGTGGACGAATGCCGGCGGATGAACATTCCGGTGCTCCCGCCCGACGTCAACGAAAGCGGAGTCACGTTTACCCCCGTTGCCAGAAGACGAACGGACGGAGACGGCGGCGCGGCGAGCGTCGGTCAGATGGCGGGAGAGGGCTTGCCGGAGGCGAATGAAACGATGACGGCCGATGGACGCATGCCGAGTGCCGGGGAAGAGAATGCCGCCGGCATAGGCCTAGTGGCCGAGCGCGCGGAGCCGTATCGCGCCGAACAGGCGGCAGGCTCGGCGGCGATCCGTTTCGGACTTGGCGCGATTAAGAATGTAGGAACGCAGGCGATCGATACGATCATTCGCGAAAGGAAGGAACGGCCGTTCGACAATTTGCTCGATTTTTGCCGCCGTGTCGATTTGCGCGTATGCAATAAACGAGTCATCGAATCGCTCATCCAAGGCGGAGCGATGGATCGTTTGTCCGGACACCGCGCGCAGCTTCTGGCGATGCTCGACGAGACGGTCGAAGCGGCGCTCAAGTGGAAGAAGGAGCGCGAGGAGCTTCAGCTGCATTTGTTCGGCTTCGACGAGGAAGTGAACTGGACGATCGAGTACCCGGACATCCGCCCGTTTACTCCTATGCAGCAGCTTGAGCTGGAGCGGGAACTGCTCGGGATGTTTTTGTCGGGGCATCCGCTCGATGCGTTCGAAGACCTGCTTGCGGAGGCGGAAACGGAAGGGATTCACGAGCTGGCGGAGCTCGCGGACGACAGCGATGTGGTCGTAGCCGGAATGGTCGTATCGTGCAAGACGATCGTCACGAAGAAAGGCCAGGCGATGGCGTTCATCGAGCTGGAGGACCGGATCGACCGGGTCGAAGTGGTCATGTTCCCCGAAACATGGCGCAAGTATGGGGAGCAGGCCGACAAAGGCAAGCTGCTTGCCGTAGGGGCGAAGCTGCAGCAGCAGGACGACGCGGCGAAGCTGCTCGCCGAGCAAGTCGTCCCGCTCGACGCCGCGCTGGCGCCGCAGCAGCTGCGCGCGCTGCGCCGCCGCTCCCGCGGCGCTGCGCCCGCCGCCGGCGGGCCGCGGCCGGCGGCGCCGCAAGGCGCGGGGGCGCCCCGCGCGCAAACGTCGGCGTCCCCGCCGACATTTGCGCGCTCGGCCGCCGCAGGCCCGAACGAGCCGCGCGATGGCGCGTCTCGTTCGGCGCTTGCGGCCGGCGCCCCTGCGCCCGGCGCAGCCGGCCCTGCGCGGCCAGCCGGCGGCTCAGCCGCGGCAGGCGCAGGCGCTGCCGCGCAAGCCCGCGAGCGCGCGGCCGTGCCGCAGCCGCCTGCGGGCGGGGCAGCGGCGGCTGGCGCTAGTCCGCGCCAAGCGCGGCAGCGCGTCTTCATCAAGATTGCCGCGCGCGTGGAGAACGCGGATACGCTGACCCGGCTGAAGGCGCTTCTCTCGCAGCATGCCGGGCCGCTGGAGGTCGTTCTCTTCTACGAGAACGGCCAGAAAACGATCGCCTTGAGCGACGCCTACCGGGTGAAGCCTTCGCCGGAGCTGATCCATCAGATCGAGGAACTGCTCGGCGCCGAGACGGCTAAAGTAAAATAACGCATGGCCGGGCTGCCCTTCGGCGTTCGGCCGTTTTTTTTAAAATGTGTATCCTCCGCTGATTGTTCCATTTCTCGGTAAACGTCAGGCATCCAAGACGCCGAATGGCGTTTATCCTTAGACCGGGAACATTCCGTTCTCCGGCGCCGCAGGAGCCGAAATCCTTCGCCCAATCGCGCCGCAGCGCCTTCCTGCGGCTGTTTTGCTTTGTTGCGGTGAAAAGCAGAGTTGTGATATATTTGATGGGATAATAACTGACAACGGACCTGCTGTATCCGTTACCAAGGCGTATCATGCCGCCATTCGCTTACATTCTCGACCTGACAGGTTGAAGAGAATAGCGCCGGCGCCGGCAAGCATTGGTACAAATGCGGCTTTGAAGAACGTCGGCAGACGTTTTTCTTTAAAATCTCAGAAAGCAGTAACTCCGGGTATTGTTCGATTTCTCGGAAGTCGTTTTCTGCGAAAACGTTTAGAACGCTGAAAGCCGTTTTTCCTTGACTATCGGCACGAAACGGTTGGTTCAGCTTGAATGTCGGCAAGCATTGCCTGGCTGGTTTTCCTTGGGCCTGATGCTCGACATGCGAGAAGTCGGTGCCGGCTGTTCAACTCAAGCTGCCGATTCGTCCGACAACGGACAACGGGAGCCGTCTTTTCATTCCGGCGGAAACCGTTTATGCTTGTTTTACCGGATGTTGCGAATGAGGCCTATGCTGCTACAGCGGGCAGTTGAACAATGGACAAGCGTTCCTTGGGCAGCCTCCGTGAAGTAGGAATCATGCGGGCTTACGGGCGTACCGCACAACAATCGGCCGTTTTGCGGCGGATTGATCAAGCTTACGGTTAAGGAGGGTATTCGCAAATGTGGACGGTCATCTATATTGCGCCGACTGCCAAAATTGCAGACCGCATCAAGACCAAGCTTACGGAGGAAGGATTTTTGGTTCAAGTTCGTCCGATCAACGTAACGAACAACCAGTTTGAAATATTGGTGCCCGAAGGCGAACTGGAAGATGTTCAGGAAGTGCTGAACGGCATCTTGCACAGGTAACGCGATTAACGTTTGCTAAGGCTCATCCAACCTTCCCGGTCAACACAAGGGATAGAAGCCCGGACTATTAACGCCAGTGAGGTGTGAATGTGTTATTTCAAAAGAAACGTAAATACGCGACGATTCCTTCGACAGCGGCCAAGCGCGAGATTCCCGAAGGCCTAGCGAATAAGTGCCCGAAATGCGGCGCTATCCAGTTCAGTATGGAGCTGGAAAAAAGCTTGAAGGTATGTACGGCATGCGGCTATCATTTTATGCTCAACGCGGCGGAACGCATACTGATGACGCTTGATGAAGGGCGTCTTTTTGAGTACGACAGCGACATGATTTCAGAGGATCCGCTTGGATACAAGGGCTACCCCGAGAAAACGAAAGCTACCATTGAGAAAACGGGCTTGAAAGACGCAGTCGTGACCGGCGAAGGCACGATCGGAGGCTTTCCTGTCGTCATCGGCGTGATGAGCTTTGAGTTTTTCGGCGGAACGCTTGGCAGCGTCGTCGGGGAGAAAATCGCCCGTGCCATCGAATCGGCCGCACAAAAAAAATATCCGCTCATCTTGTTCTCGACATCGGGCGGCGCGCGCGTTCAAGAATGTATTTTTTCGCTTATGCAGATGGCGAAGACGAGCGCCGCGCTCTCCAAATTGCATGAACAGGGCGGTTTGTTTATTTCCGTGCTGACCGATCCGACTTATGGAGGCGTAACGGCAAGCTTTGCGATGCTGGGTGACTACATACTTGCAGAGCCGGGCACTCGCATAGGATTTGCAGGCCCTACCGTTATCGAGCAGACGATCCGTCAGAAGGTGCCGGAGAACTTCCAGAGCGCCGAAAACAACCTGAAGCACGGTCATCTGGATTTAGTGGTACACCGCAAAGATCTAAAAGCGATGCTGACCAAAATCATGGACATGCACGTAAGCAAGGAGGAAGCCGCATATGGTAGGTAAGCTGCCTTTTGAACAGCCGCTTGCCGAGCTGCGTGCCAAAATCGACGAACTGCGCAAGTTCGGTACGGATAAAAACTTCGATTTTACCGATGAAATCGCACGTCTTGAAGAACGGTACGCTAAAGCGGAAGCAGAGTTATACGGGAATCTGACGGTGCATCAAAAAATTCAAATCGTCAAATCGCCTAGCCGCCCGACGACGCTTGAATATATCGGGTCGGTATTTACCGACTTCATAGAGCTGCACGGCGACCGCATGTTCGGCGACGATTTGGCGATCGTTGGCGGCTTGGCCAAGCTGAACGGCTTGCCGGTAACGGTTATCGGTCATCAAAAAGGGCGCGATACGAAAGACAATATCGCCCGTAATTTCGGCATGCCTCATCCCGAAGGATACCGCAAAGCGCTTCGTTTCATGCAGCAGGCGAACAAATTCAAACGGCCGATCATCACGATGATCGACGTGACGGGCGCTTATCCCGGCATTACGGCCGAGGAGCGCGGCCAAGCGGAAGCGATCGCCCGCAATTTGCGTGAAATGGCTTCGTTCGGCGTGCCGATTATCTGCATCGTAACGGGAGAAGGCGGCAGCGGCGGCGCCCTTGCGCTGGGCGTCGGCAATCGCGTGCTCATGCTCGAGCATGCGGTCTATTCGGTACTGTCTCCGGAAGGTGCGGCGGCAATCGTGTACAAGGATGCAAGCAGAGCTCCGGAGCTGGCGGAAGCGATGAAAATTACCGCCCAAAACTTGAAAGAGTTCGGCGTTATTGACGATATCGTGCCGGAACCGAAAGGCGGCGCTCACCGCGATCCTGAGCAGCAGGCGGATGCGATTCGCGAGGCGCTGTGGCGGCATTTAACCGAGCTGAGCGCGATGACGCCGGATGAGCTGCGCGAAGACCGGTATCAGAAATTCCGTGCGATCGGCAGATTTACCACTTATTCGCATTCGTAAATCCGGACTCATTTTCTTTTCTGAACAAAGGATATATGGTTCCGTTAATCATTGGAGACGCCCGGCATATGCCGGGTTGTTTTCGGCAATTTTTCAATTTGCCAGAGGTTAATTACGAAGTGCAGGCCCGTTTCATTGGGGCGGGAATCAAATGAAGAAGGAAGGTATACCCATGCGTAAAGCCAAAATTGTTTGTACGATCGGACCGTCCAGCGAATCGCCGGACATGCTGAAGAAGCTGATCAATGCCGGGATGAACGTGGCCCGTCTTAATTTTTCCCATGGCGATTTCGAGGAGCACGGCAGACGGATTCAAAATATTCGTCAAGCCTCCGGCGAGCACGGCAAAACCGTTGCGATTCTGCTCGACACGAAAGGCCCGGAAATCCGCACCGGCAAACTGAAGGAGGAGCCTATCGAGCTTGTGCAGGACGAGCATATCGTATTGACGACGGAAGAGCTGCTGGGCGACAAAAACCGCATCTCGGTTTCTTATAAAGAGCTGCCGAAGGACGTTCATGTCGGTTCGACGATCCTGATCGACGACGGCTTGATCGGACTCTCGGTCATCGAGGTTCGCGGTACCGAAATCGAATGCCGCATTATCAACGGCGGACCGATCAAAAGCCGCAAGGGCGTTAACGTGCCGGGCGTCAAAATTTCACTGCCCGGTATCACCGAGAAGGACGCAAACGACATCGTGTTCGGTATCGAACAGGGCGTAGATTTTATCGCAGCCTCCTTCGTCCGCAAAGCGAGCGACGTGCTCGAAATCCGCGAGCTGCTCGAGAAGCATAACGCGAAGCATATTCAGATCATTTCCAAAATCGAGAACCAGGAAGGCGTCGACAACCTGGATGAAATTTTGGAGGTATCCGACGGCCTGATGGTTGCCCGCGGCGATCTCGGGGTGGAAATTCCGGCAGAGGAAGTGCCGCTCGTCCAGAAGAAAATGATCCGCAAGTGCAATTATGCGGGCAAGCCGATCATTACGGCTACCCAGATGCTCGATTCGATGCAGCGCAATCCTCGCCCTACTCGCGCAGAAGCGAGCGACGTCGCGAACGCGATTTTTGACGGCACGGATGCAATCATGCTGTCCGGCGAAACGGCTGCGGGCAAATACCCGGTCGAGTCGGTCGAAACGATGGCCCGTATCGCCGAGCGTGCGGAGTCGGCTCTGGAATACCGGGAAATTTTCATAAAGCAAAGCAAAGAGCAGCAAACGTCGGTTACCGAGGCGATCAGCCAGTCGGTCGCCAACTCCGCTCTCGACCTGGATGCGAAAGCGATCATCACGCCTACGGAGAGCGGGTATACGGCGCGCATGGTGTCCAAATACCGGCCGAAGGCGCCGATTATCGCAGTTACGCCTAATGAACAGGTCATGCGCCGCTTGTGCTTGAGCTGGGGCGTCATTCCGATCCGCGGCGAAGAAGCCAAAACGACGGACGAGCTGTTCGAGCTTGCTGTCGACACTTCGATGAAGCATGACCTCATCAAGCTTGGCGAGCTGGTTGTCATTACGGCGGGCGTACCGGTCGGACGCTCCGGCTCGACGAATCTGATCAAGGTGCACCAAATCGGCCAAATGATCGCCAAAGGGCAGGGCATCGGCACGCAAACGGCCGCGGGTAAAGTCGTAGCCGCCCGTACGCCGGAGGAAGCCGTTTCCAAGATGACGGAAGGCGGCATTCTCGTCGCGATCACGACCGACAAGGACTACATGCCGGCGATCGAGCAGGCTTCGGCGATTATTATCGAGCAGGGCGGCATTACGTCGCATGCGGCGGTCGTCGGGTTGACGCTCGGCATTCCGGTCATCGTCGGCGTAGAGAACGCGCTTGAGCTCATCCCTGACGGCAGTGAAATATCGGTTTATCCGGAAGTCGGCGTCATCTATTCCGGCAAGGCCAAAGTGCTATAACAGCAGTAAGCGTAAGTCGTCCCGAACGCGGAATGCTCCGCCGACAGGACGGCTTTTTTGTTTGGAGTTTCCGTGCCTTCCCCGGCAAGAAGGTTTTGTGAGGGCTACCGGTTCCCTGCTATAATGGGGAGGAAGCAGCTGTGAACGAGCGGAGGTCGAAAGAAGCGATGAGCGAAGCAAAATGGTACAAGCATACGATTCGGGTACGCTATCAGGAAACCGACCAGATGGGCGTCGTCTATCATACGAATTATATGAATTGGTTCGAATGGGGGCGGACGGAGCTGATCCGGGCGATGGGCATGACGTATAGCGAGATGGAAACGAGAGGACTCCTGCTGCCGGTTACCCATGCGGAGCTTGTCTTCAAGCAGCCTGCGCGGTATGACGAGTCGATCGGGATCTTTACGCGGATTGTGGAATATAGCGGCTTGAAGCTGCATTTTGAGAGTGAAATCAGACGGCTGTCTTTCGGAGAAGGCGGTCCGGATAGCGGAGCTGCAGAGGATTCCTGCGAAGGACCGTTCGACGTGCCGCAAGGCGAGCTGCTCGTTAGCGGCGGGACTCGTCACGTATGGGTGAACCGCAACTGGAAGCCCGTGCGGATCGACAGGGAGGCGCCCGATTTATTCCGGCTTCTGCAGGATCGCGCCTGAGAAAGCGTCCAGAATAAGGAATGAAACGCGAAACCTGCTTTTGCGTATAACAGGGATAGAGGAATGGAACCGCCTCTTGCGATTGCAAGCAGCGTTATACGAATAGCAACTTTTACGGGAGGTGCGGCGATGCTGAAATGGCTTGTTGCTGCTTTTATAGTCGTCCCGGCACTTGAAATTTGGGGACTGTTCGAAATGGGCCGTTTAATCGGAGGCTGGCAAACGTTCGGTTTGCTGCTGCTGACGGGATTTCTCGGCGCTTATTTGGCCAAGCGGGAAGGACGCAAGGTATTGCGAGACGCCCAACAGCAAATTTCCTTCGGGCAAATGCCGGCGGGTTCGATTTTGGACGGCATCTGCATTTTCCTCGGGGGCATACTGCTCATGGCTCCGGGTTTTATAAGCGATATAGTCGGTTTCCTGCTCGTATTTCCGGTAACGCGTCCCGCATTCAAGGCGCTGATCCTGCTTCTTATCCGCAAACAGATGGCGAAGGGCAATCGTATCATGTATTTTCGCAGATAAAACGAATAAGGGACGTTCCTTCCTTGGTGTATCTCGTAACGAACCTATCCCAGATAGATCGAATAAACCTCCAAAGCCGCCGAGAATGATGCGGAAGGAGGTTTATTTTTGTATGTGCGGCAACCGTCAGTACAGACAGCGCCATAAATAAAAAGTGGCGTAAGCTTCCCAGCCCGTCCAATCTGCCGCGAGCCGCCTGACTTCCTCGAGAGTCGGCTTACGGTCGAGGCCGAGAAGATGTTTGATCGCGTTGTGCAGGCCTACATCTTCAAGGGGAAATGCGGAAGGGATGCGTAAGCATCGCATGAGGACGTAATTGGCCGTCCAAGGCCCGATTCCCCGAATCGCCACAAGACGTTTCTCCGCATGTTTCAGTCCGCCGTCGCCGAGCAGCATCGCTTTGGTTATTTTCCCTTCCGCAAGCAGCCGGGCGGTGTCGATTAAATATTCGGCCTTCTTGGTCGTCATTTGCAGAGCGTAGAGCTCGGGAACGGTTAGCTGCGCGATACGATGAGGAGATGGAAACAGCCAATAGTTTCGTCCGCTCCACTCGACGCTATGACCGAACGATTCTACGAACCGCCGTTTCAGCGTATAGGCAAAAGGCAGGTTGATCTGCTGCCCGATAATGCCCCAGCACAGAGCCTCAAACAGATCGGGAATCCCCATGATACGGAGTCCCCAGAAGCGGTCGATCACCTGCCTGAGCAGAGGATCGCGGCGAGCGAGGTCGCAGTAAGGAGTCAAATCGGTGTCCAAATCGAACCAATCTCTCACATAGCGGCCGATGTCCTCAAGCGTTTCCCTGCTTACCCCGTTTGGCTGTTCCAGCAGCCGTATCCGGATACCCGCCGCTCCTGCATCGCTAATTTCCGTCATCAAGCATCGTCCGCCGGCCGGAACGGCCTTATAGATGCTGTCGTTTTCAATATGGTACATGCATTCGTTTTGGGAACGGGCCAAGTAATTGATGTTTTCGGAAAAGCTGAACGGGTCGGGCACGGTCAGTATCATTTCATTCTGGGCTTCTTTCCGGGATTCAGGACTCATCCATGTTCTCCTTTCGACGTTGTCATACTTCAGTTGTATCATATCGAGCCCGAGTTCGCTTTTGTAATCTTGCTTTCTCATTCCGGCAGGCTTACGCGGTGACGCTGTCTTGGGTATACTGGGGGTGGAGGCGAGCCTATGATCATGAACGATAAAATGTGGCAGGCGATTGTGGACAACGATTCGTCGTATGACGGAATCTTTTATTACGGTGTGCAGACGACCGGCATTTTTTGCAGGCCATCCTGCAAGTCAAGAGTCCCGATCCGAACGCATGTGCTTGTCTTTCCGAACGCGGGTCAGGCGTTGTCCGCCAATTTTCGCCCGTGCAAACGATGCAAGCCCGAGGGGAAGCGTCTGCCCGATGAAGAATGGGTATCGCAAATAACGGCATGGATAGAGGCTCACTATGCCGAGAAATTGACGCTTGGGACGATTGCGGAGCTGTTCCACGGCAGCCCGTATCATTTGCAGAGAACGTTCAAACGGATTCATGGGATAACGCCGGCCGAATTTATTCAGCGTACAAGAGTTGAGAAAGCCAAAAGATACCTTTGCGGCGGCAATCAACCGATAACGGAGATCGCAGCTGCTGTGGGCGTTCCGAATGCGGCGCATTTTGCCACGCTGTTTCAAGCCAGAACGGGATTATCGCCTTCGGCGTATAGACAATCGAGCGCAAGCGCGACTCATCAAGGGAATGGAGAGGATTGACATGACAGGGAACGATGACTTCACGATTTACTGGACGTTCGTGGAACAAGAGGGAAGAAGCATGTATATGGCGGCTACACAGGAGGGGCTCTGCTTCGCGGGATCGTGGAACGCGCCCTTCGAGGAACTGGAGAAGTGGGCGAAGACACGACTTCCTAAGCATCGCTTGCTACGTGAGGACGGTAAGCTTAGTCCTTATGCCGAGCAATTTGCGGAATATGAGAAGGGCAACCGCACTTCGTTTGAATGTCAGCTAGACCTGCGCGGCACGCCGTTTCAGATGGCGGTTTGGGAAGCCCTATGCGAAATTCCATACGGAAGGAAGAACTCGTACAGCGATGTGGCGGAGCGCATCGGCAAGCCGAAGGCCGTCCGTGCGGTTGGCGCAGCCATAGGCTTGAATCCCGTGCTGGTCGTCGTTCCTTGCCACCGGGTGATCGGGAAGAACGGCAGCCTGACCGGCTACCGGGGAGGACTCGCGATGAAGGAAGCGCTGCTGAAGCTGGAAGGGCAATGAGGCTGGACGCTATCCGTCGGCGATCGAATAGCGGAGCCTCTATTTCTCCGCCCTTCCTTCTTTTACGTACAGATAGATATCCCGGAACACACCGGCGCGCTGAAAAGCTCCGAATATAATCAGCGTGCCGGGACCGTAAATCAAACCGAGCACCCCGAATAGCTTGAGACCGACGAACATCGAGATCAGGAGCGGAAGAGGCTCCAGTCCGATGCTGGTTGCAAGGACTTTCGGCTCGACGAGCTGTCTCGCGACTAGAATGACCCCGTACAAAATACTCAATCCGATACCCAGGTACACGTCTCCTTGAATGAAGGTAAACAAGATCCACGGTACCATAGCCGCGCCCACCCCCAAATACGGGAGAAGATCGACAAAGCCGATCAAAAGGCCGATCGTAATCGCGTATTCCACATTGAGAATCAATAAGCCGACGATAACGACGATTGCCGTAATGGAAATGAGAATGAGCTGCGCCCGCAAATAACCGAACAGCGCCTTTTGCAGATCGGCCCAAATCGTCCGGGTCGCTTTTTTGACGACTTCGGGAAACCAGCCCGAAATGCGCGTGACCAGCCTGTGCCAGTCTTTGCTTATAAAAAAGGCGGCAAGCAGCGCGATGATGGTGAGGGTCGCCATATTCGGCAGCGACGCAATAATGCCGACAATCGTATTCAGCACGCCTCCTACGAATGCCGATCCCAAATCGGCCAGCGTTTTGGCGGTTGAAGATAAATTGTTATTAATGGTGTTTTGATACTGCGGGTTCTCCGCATAGAATGTATTCAGCTTGTCGATGATGCCTTGAATCCAATCCGAGTTGACGAACTCGAGGACCTGGTCTTTCCATAATTGAATTTGTCCCTGAATGAGTTCGGACAACTGGCCGATTTCAAGCGCAATGTTCGTAATCAGCACGGTGATGATCCCGATAGCGGCGCTCAGAAAAACGATAAGAGAGATCGTTACGGCAAGCCATCTGGGCATTCGGGCGCGCTTTTGCAAAATATTGACGAGCGGATTAAGCAGATAGGCGATGACCCAACCGAAAAGGAAAGGGTACACTAATGGCGTCACCCAATAGAGCGCCATTACGATGGCTATAATGATGATGGCTACCCAGACGCCGCGCAGCAGCCGTTTTTGAATCGTTTTGTCCAAGGCGCGTTCCCTCCCATGGTTTGACGCGTAATTGGCTCCTTCACGTGGCCGAACCTTCATTCGTTCCTTTTATTGTAGCATGACGATGGCCTTTTCCCAAAATGCGGCATAACGCGACAGGCGGCACTGGTCAAATGTTTACGGAAAATTTACAATAAGTTTACTTAACCTTGACAATGCCGATGGCAAAGCGGTTTACAATGAAAAAGAGATCGAAATTTGTCAACATGCGGAGGAACGAATGGACGTGAGCAAAACGGGGAATCACGTAGCTTCGAATTACATAAACCGGGACTTGAGCTGGATCGAGTTCAATTGGCGCGTGCTGGAGGAAGCGCAGGATACGGCCACTCCCTTGCTGGAGAGGATGAAGTTTCTTGCTATCGTCTCCAGCAATCTGGATGAATTTATGAGCGTCCGGGTCGCGGGGATCAAGGATCAGCTGAAGGCTGGCTACAATAAAAAAGATTTTACCGGATTTACGCCGGCGGCGCTCCTTAAACGGGTGATGAAAAGAACGCTTCGGATGGTGACGGAGCAGTACAAAACGTTCCGGGAAATATCGCGTCTGCTAGCCAAGGAAGGCGTCGTATTCAGCGAATACGAAGAGCTGACGCCGACTCAGAAGAAGGCGATGGATGCGTACTTTCACGACATCGTGTTTCCGGTACTGACCCCGATGGCGGTCGACCAGAGCCGGCCTTTTCCGCTCGTTCATACGCAGTCGCTGTATCTAGCCGTCGTCTTGCAGCGGGAGGGGGACGATCCGGAGGACGAACCGTATTTTGCCATCGTCCAGGTGCCTGCCAATTTATCGCGGCTTATACCGGTGCCGGCGCGAACGAACAGCAAGAAGCAGGACTATATTTTGCTGGAGGATTTGATCGAGCAGCATATCCGCACACTGTTCAGCGGCTACGAACCGTTCGCCGTGGGCGGCTTCCGGCTGACGCGGAACGCCGATCTGACGCTTAACGAGGAAGGCGCGGAGGATTTGCTGGAGGAGATCGAGAAGGAGCTTAGACGGCGCCGTTGGGGGGCTCCCGTGCGGCTGGAGGTACAGAAGGGGCTGCATCCGTACGCGCTCGACATGCTGAAGGATGAATTCGAGTTTACCGAGAACGAGCATATTTTTGAAATGGACGGTCCGCTTGATCTTACGTATCTGATGAAGCTTGCGGGATCGCTTCCGAATCACGGCCATTTGCGCTTCCAGGAAATCGAGCCGGAATATCCGGAGGAATTCGATATCGACGAAGACATGTTCACGGTGCTCCGGCGCAAGGACGTGCTCATTTACCATCCGTACGAATCGTTCGAGGCGGTCGACGATTTTGTGACGGAGGCTGCGAACGACCCGCATGTATTGGCCATCAAAATGACGCTCTACCGCGTCAGCGGCAATTCGAAGCTGGTGGAGGCGCTTGCCGAGGCTGCGGAGTCCGGGAAGCAGGTGACGGTTCTGGTCGAGCTCAAAGCGAGGTTCGACGAGGAGCGGAACATCGCTTGGGCGAGGAAGCTGGAGCAGGCGGGCTGCCACGTCGTATACGGGCTGGTAGGGCTGAAGACGCATGCCAAAATAACGCTGGTCGTCCGGCAGGAGAAAGACATGCTGCGGCGGTACGTTCATGTCGGTACGGGGAACTACAACGGCAACTCGGCCAAACTGTACACGGACGTCGGCTTGTTTACGGCAAGCCAGGCGATTGGCGAGGACGCCTCGTCGCTGTTCAACGAAATTACCGGGTATTCGGCGCCGGTTCATTTGAAGGCATTCGCCGTAGCGCCGACAACGATGAAGGATCGGCTGTTCGACTATATAAGAAGAGAAGCGAAGCACGCGGCGGAAGGGCGCCCTGCCCGTATCGTGGCGAAGTTGAACTCGCTGTCGAACAAGGAAATGGTCGACGAGCTGTACGCTGCGTCGCAAGCGGGCGTCAAGATCGATTTGATCATACGCGGCGTTTGCTGCTTGCGTCCCGGCGTTCCCGGGCTTAGCGAGAACATTGCGGTCCGAAGCATCGTAGACCGGTTTCTAGAGCACTCCCGGATTATTTATTTCGAGAATGGGGGGGAGCCGGAGGTTTGGCTGTCCAGCGCGGACTGGATGACGCGCAATCTGACGCGGCGGATCGAGCTGATGTGCCCGGTTAGGGATGAACAGCTGCAGCAAAGCGTGATCCGCATGCTGCAAATGAGCCTTCGGGACAACGTGAAAGCGAGGGAGCTTCAGTCGAGCGGATTGTACAGCCGCGTGGCTGCGGGAGAGAAAGCATACCGCAGCCAATTCGAGGCGATGCAGATTACGTCGTGGAAAGAACAGTCTCCTCGTGTGTAAGACCGATCCCCCATATTTTGCGGAAGTCACGCTCGAGCGATTCGATCTGCCGAAGCTCCACTGACGGGGAGTGGGCGCAGGAAAGCCGGAGCTTGAGCGTTCTTTTGTCCAATTCCGTTTGCATGGCGCTTATCGGCTGCGATTGGCTGCGGTCAAGCGCCGTAGCAAGCTGGACGAGCGCTCCGAGGCGGATGGCCAGCTGACTGTCGGCCTCGCTAAGCAGATCGCGGTGCTGCATGGAGGCTTGGCGCGTCCGGTTTCTCGTCCGGTAAGACGCGATCAGAGCGCAAAGGATGATCTCACGATGGGACAATCCGTCGATCCGGGAATGCGCCATCAGGTAGAACGTATGCTTTTCATAGTTGTAATAATTGACCGTTACGCCGATCCGGTACAACAGCGAGGCGACATGCACGTAAGTGCGGCATCGCTGCTCGAGCCCATGAAGCTCCTGCAAGCCGTCGAACAGAGCGAGCGCTAGTTTGTTCACCTGGACGACGTGGGGGAGAGGAACGGCCGGATGCAGATTAAGCAGGTTGTTCACGCTATGCTCCAGCACGTTGTCGAACATCGGCTGCTTCGAGAAAGCCGTCTCGTAAAAAATGCCGTCCCGGAGTCCCGAGCCGCTGATTACATAATGGGAGCAGCGCGTATACGCATAAACGGTTTGCAGAATGAGCAACCCGGGCACGATGATGTCCGCGCGGTCTTTGGACAGCCCGTCCACCTTTTTGCGCTGTTCGACGCTCATCGCGGCAAGCTCGCCGGTCAACCGCTCAATGGTTGCGCCGTCCAGCTCGTAATTATGCGCCAGCGGAAGCGAATGCTTCGACTGCCGAAGCACGAGCTTGGCTGCGCTGCGGATGGTGCCGCCAAGTCCGATTAGCGGCAAGCCCGGCTCCGCGGAGCGAATCCAAGGCTCGCAATCCAATGCCGCTTTGACGAGCGATTGGATGCGTTCGATATCTTGCTGCTGCAGATGACCGTTGTCGCTGAACCGTTTGGTCGTATTGACCGAACCGAACGGGAAGGAAACGCTGTTTACGATGCGGCGGTCGCGGAACAGCGTCACTTCCGTGCTTCCGCCTCCGATGTCGACGAGGAAGCCTTCGCGCACGTCAAGCGCGTTCATCGTACCGAGAAAGCCGAGACGTGCCTCTTCTTCGCCGGAGAGCACCTCGATATGGAGGTTCGTATGCCGCTCCAGATAATTGACGATGGCGGCCGAATTTTTGGCATTGCGTATGGCGGCCGTGGCAACGGCCCGTATTTTGGAAGTCCGGTGGGACTGGCACAGCTTTTTGAAATGATTGAGCGTATCGACGATCGACTGCATTTCTTTTTCCGGAAGAACGCCGTCGCTCCCTATCTTCTCGCTTAAGCGTGCCGCTTCCTTGCTTTCATCGACCACGCGGTGCGCCTTGCGGTCCGTTTCTTCATAAATAACCAAACGAATCGAGTTCGATCCGATATCGATAATGCCGAATTTGCGTTCTGCTTTCATACGGAAGTACCTCCTGAACAAACGTACACTCTGCGTCGAGCCGTGTCGATTTACGGTTCCTCTTATTTTACCATTGAATGAAGGGCGAGCAAACCGGCGCGATAAAAAGAATGCGGACGGCCTCTCCGAGGTTGAAATTATCGGCGATTTGCGCAGACGGACAACTTCTAGACACAATTAAAGGAAAGAAGTCCCTTTACGCCGCTTCCTATACTCGCTATAATATTATGAGAATCATTATCATTTTGTGCATAAGGATACTCGGATTACTTTATCGTCCGGATTTACCGACATTACTGCGCCGCTCAAGGCTTTGCAGCCGCTTAGGAGAGGGCGGTTACTTGCGAAAACTTTGGACAAGCCGGAATAAATGCGCCCCAAAAAGGAACACTTTCAAGAGTGATCTTCTGTGCGTATTGCGCCATTGGGCGGATAAACAAAAATCTTTATTGTACCGATAATGAAGTTTTATGCCGCATTTTGTTCACATCAACCTCAAAATACTTTATTATTAAAGTATTGCTTGATGATAAAACTTCCTTATTAAGTCACCCCATTCAATTATAAAGGAGAGAAAACTGATGACCGCAACGAAAGGTTTGGAAGGAATCGTAGCTACTACGTCCTCAATCAGCTCGATCATCGACGGCGTATTGACTTACCGTGGAATCAACATCGACGAGCTCGCCGAGAAAGCGTCGTTTGAAGAAGTCGCATATCTGCTCTGGTTCGGCAAACTGCCGAATGCAACCGAGCTTGCGCAATTGCAGCAGGATCTGGGCAAAGCAGCCGAGGTTCACAGCAGCGTAATCGATCAGCTTAAGCTGTTCCCTAAAGATGCAAACTCGATGGCGGTACTCCGTTCCGCTGTTTCCGCTCTTGCTCTGTATGACGTGGAAGCGAACGACATGAGCAAAGAAGCGAACGTGCGCAAAGCGATCCGTTTGCAAGCGCAAATTCCTACGGTTATTGCCGCTTATGCCCGCATTCGCGAAGGCAAAGAGCCGATAGCTCCTAAAGCGAACGTATCGATCGCCGAAAACTTCCTTTATATGCTGACAGGCGAAACGCCTGAGCGCATCGCCGTAGAAGCGTTGGACAAAGCGCTTGTCCTGCACGCCGATCACGAGCTGAACGCTTCCACATTCGCAGCCCGCGTTACCGTGGCTACCCTGTCGGATATTTATTCCGGCGTAACGTCCGCAATCGGCGCTCTCAAAGGACCACTGCACGGCGGAGCGAACGAAGCGGTTATGGCTATGCTTGAAGAAGTCGAAACGCTCGACAATGTAGAAAGCTACGTTGCACGCAAGCTCGAGAACAAAGAGAAGCTGATGGGCTTCGGACACCGCGTTTACAAGAACGGCGATCCGCGCGCGAAGCATCTTCAAGTGATGTCCAAAGAGCTTGGCAAAATCACCGGCAACATGAACTGGTATGACATGTCCGTCAAAATCGAAGAGCTGGTAACGGGACAAAAAGGTCTGAAGCCGAATGTCGACTTCTATTCCGCTTCCGTATACACATCGCTGCGTATTCCGCGCGACCTGTTCACGCCGATCTTCGCAATCAGCCGTGCATCCGGATGGACGGCGCATATTCTGGAGCAGTACGACAACAACCGTCTGATTCGTCCGCGCGCCGAATACACCGGACCTGCCAGCGCGTCTTACGTGCCGATTAGCGAACGCTAATCGCCATTCGTTAGAAAGTCCGCAGCGTACTGCGAAGCTTTCGCTTACGAGGAGTGTTTTGCGGAGAGCTCTATCTAGGGCCGCCGCAAAATACCCGGACTAAGCCGTAGAGCTTCGCTTCCCTGTGTGGGTATCGCTTTAGCGGACTCCCCGTATGACCAAAACCATTTATCATTAGGAGGATTTCTTAGATGGCTCAGTTTGAATCTTACGCACAGCCGGCTTCCGGCGAAAAAATCACAATCGAAAACGGCAAGCTTCAGGTGCCTAACAACCCGATCATCCCTTTTATCGAAGGTGACGGAACGGGCCGCGACATTTGGAAAGCTTCTGTACGTGTACTTGACGCCGCTGTAGAGAAAGCTTATAAAGGCGAGAAAAAAATCGCTTGGTACGAAGTATTCGCCGGCGAGAAAGCATACAATACTTACAACAACTGGCTGCCTAACGACACGCTGACGGCTATGCGCGAATATATCGTATCGATCAAAGGACCTTTGACGACGCCTATCGGCGGCGGGATCCGTTCCTTGAACGTTGCGCTTCGCCAAGAGCTTGATCTGTACGTTTGCTTGCGTCCGGTTCGTTACTTCAATGGCGTGCCTTCGCCGGTTAAACGTCCTGAGCTCGTAGACATGGTTATTTTCCGCGAAAACACGGAAGACATCTATGCCGGTATCGAGTATCAAGAAGGTTCGGCAGAAGTGAAAAAAGTATTGCAATTCCTGCAAAACGAAATGGGCGTTAAAAAGATCCGCTTCCCGGAAACGTCCGGTATCGGCATCAAGCCGGTTTCCAAAGAAGGCTCCGAGCGTCTGATCCGCGCCGCTATCGAGTACGCTATCGTGCATGGCCGCAAGAGCGTTACGCTTGTTCACAAAGGCAACATCATGAAATTTACAGAGGGCGCGTTCAAGAACTGGGGCTACGAGCTGGCTGAGCGCGAGTTCTCCGATAAAGTGTTCACTTGGAACCAATACGATGCGATCAAAGCCGAACAAGGCACAGACGCTGCGAACGCTGCTCAAAAAGCTGCCGAAGCGGAAGGCAAAATCATCGTAAAAGACGCAATTGCGGATATCGCTTTGCAGCAAGTTTTGACTCGTCCGAAAGATTTCGACGTCATCGCGACGCTGAACCTGAACGGCGACTATCTGTCTGACGCACTGGCAGCACAAGTAGGCGGAATCGGTATCGCACCGGGCGCTAACATCAACTACCTGACTGGCCACGCGATCTTTGAAGCTACGCACGGTACGGCTCCTAAATACGCTGACCTTGACGTCGTTAACCCAGGCTCCGTTATCCTGTCCGGCGTTATGATGCTTGAGCACCTGGGCTGGCAAGAAGCGGCCGACCTGATCTACAAAGGCATGGAAACATCGATCAACAACAAAACCGTAACATACGATTTCGCACGTCTGATGGAAGGCGCAACCGAAGTGAAATGCTCCGAGTTTGCTAACCAAATCATCAACAATATGTAAGGCACTTAAGGAGGAACCATTACCATGGGAATCCAACGCAAAAAAATTACCGTTGTCGGGGCAGGCTTCACAGGTGCTACTACAGCATTGATGCTGGCACAAAAAGAGCTGGGTGACGTCATCCTGCTCGATATTCCGCAGCTTGAGAACCCGACAAAAGGTAAAGCGCTCGACATGCTCGAAGCTAGCCCGGTTCAAGGCTTCGACAGCAACATCGTCGGCACTTCCAACTACGACGACACGGCTAGCTCCGATATCGTCATCATCACTGCAGGTATTGCACGTAAACCGGGCATGAGCCGCGACGACCTCGTGAGCACGAACGCCGGCATCGTGAAATCCGTTTGTGAAAATGTAAAAAGAACGAGCCCGGAATCGATCGTTATCATCCTTTCGAACCCCGTTGACGCTATGACTTACGCGGCTTACCAAACGCTCGGTTTTCCTAAAAACCGCGTTATCGGCCAATCCGGCGTCCTGGATACCGCTCGTTACTGCACATTCATCGCACAAGAGCTCAACGTATCCGTTAAAGACGTTCGCGGATTCGTTCTTGGCGGCCACGGCGATGACATGGTTCCGCTCGTTCGTTACTCGAACGTAGGCGGCATTCCAATCGAGAAGCTGATTCCGGCTGACCGCATCGAAGCCATCGTACAACGCACTCGCGTCGGCGGCGGCGAAATCGTCAACCTGCTCGGCAACGGCAGCGCGTACTACGCGCCGGCTGCATCGCTCGTGCAAATGGCGGAAGCGATCATCAAGGACCAAAAGCGCATCATTCCTTCGATCGCTCTGCTGGAAGGCGAGTATGGCTACGACAACTTGTTCCTCGGCGTACCGACGCTGCTTGGCGGCAACGGCATCGAGAAAATTTACGAGCTTGAGCTTACGGCTGAGGAAAAAGCAGGACTTGATAAGTCCGCTGATTCCGTACGCAACGTAATCAAAGTCGTGAACGGCTAATTCGTTTTCTTTTACAAAAAACCGTCAATCGGTTGCTCCTGGGAGCAGCCGGTTAACGGTTTTTTTATTGCACGACTATCGGGTTTTAGGCAGGGCGGGGGCGTTCCGTTTTAAACAGCTTAGGGGAATGCTCCCAGTGGCGGTTCGGCGTCGAGCAGCAGCAGGGTAAGGTAACCAATCCTGTCTAACCAGATGTTACTCTCGGTTGTTGTACGGCGTGCAACATTTTTGCGTTTGTAGAGCTATTTTCATCGGAATGCTGCTGCAAACGGAAATTGCACCGAAACAACCCCTACAGCTGTTGTTTCCGGTACTCTCCGGGAGATAGCCCTTCGGCTTTCTTGAATACCTTGCTGAAATACTTTTCATCCCGATAGCCGACCATTTCGGCCACTTGGGCCACTCGCAGATGAGGGCTCTGCAGCAAAAGCTTCGCCTTCTGAAGGCGGATCCGCTCAATGTAGTCGGACAAATTTTCGCCGAACGCCTGCTTGAATTTCCTCGAAATATGTTCGCGGCTCAAATAAAAACGATTGGCGATATCTTGTAGGGCCAGCTCGTTCTGATAGTGGTTCTGAATATATTTGGCCACCTCATAAATGGCGTGATCGTCCTTCCGCTGGCGGAGCGTATGACGCGACAAGTCGAGCATCCCCTGCGTCCATTCCTGCTGCCAGAGCTCCACGGAAAGGTTCCCCTCATCGTCCAGCGGGATAAGGCGAACTGCCGTTTCCAAAGACTCCTGCCATTCGTTCGCCGTTTCCTCGGGGAACTCCTTCAAATAACGGGCACGCAGTACGCTGTATTCGTGCCGCCACAGCTCCAGATTTTCCAGACTGATCGAGGTCAGCCTGCGCACCGCATCGAACCAAGCCTCCGTTGCGCTCCGAATCCGCTCCTCGATACCGCTCCGGAGGGCGAGGCGAATGGCTTCCTCAAAGTCGCTGAAATGAAGAGCTGGGGGCTTGGCCGAATGCTTGGTCGAGAACTCGTGGATCCATGCTTGCCTCCGAAGCAGGTTTCGCTGAAGCAATGCCGCACCCGCCTCGTGAAGCGATTGCGTCAAACCGCCGGGAAACGGTTTAACCGTTCCGAGGCCGATATCGAATTTTGCCTTCAAGGCGCCGGCTATCCCTTCGTTGATCGAATGGAGCAGCTTTTGCGCCGCATCCGTCTCCCGCCAGAACAGCAGCATGATGTCGCTGGAGCTGTTCCAGTACCGGAAGGCGTAGCCCGCGTTGCGCTTGCGCAAGTATTCATTGCAAATGTTGACCAGAGAAAAGAAGAGCAGGTCGGCGGAGGCGGCAAACTTGTCGCGGATGCCCTTGTCCATCGTGTCGATATTGAGTATGGCGATGCGGCAGTCCGTATGCTCCCGGGTCAGCCCGAATTCCTGCTGAAGACTTCCATAGATCGATTCCAAATAGGACGGCTCCGCAATGAGATTGGAAAACATTTTGTCCCAGTAAACCGGCTTGATCTGGTTCATTTCGATGTTCCGCTGGTTGGAATGCAGCAGGGCGCGGTCCTCTTCGCACCGCGCCTCTGATGCCTTTCGCATCGCTTCCTCGAGCTCGGCCGGGTCGATCGGCTTCAGGATGTAATCCATCCCCCCGTATTTCACGGTGTTCCGGACAAACTCGAAGTCGTCATGGCCGCTGATGACGATCGATTTGGTGCGCGGGGCGTTGGCTTGGAGCCATTCAAGCAGCTGTACGCCGTTTTTGCCCGGCATCATCATGTCCGTGAAGACGAATTCAGGCTGTTCCTCTTCGACGATCCTCACGGCGGATTCGCCGTCGCCCGCTTCCAGAATCGTTTCGATCCCGTAGCTCTGCCAGTCCAGGAGAAGCCTGATGGCGTCGCGAACGTGCTTCTCGTCGTCAACGATCAATACCTTCAACGCCAATCCCTCCTTTTGTCTGCGGTATCCATAATACGACTTTCATCCCGTGAGGGATCACGTTCTCCAGCTGCATTTCCACATAGTCGTTGAAATACAGCTTAAGCCGGGCCAGCACGTTCAGCAAGCCGATGCTTTCCTCGCCTTCGAAGCGCGTTTGCCAGCCTTTGTTCAGCTTCTGCTGCAGGACGGCCAGCTTGTCCGGAGGCATGCCCCGACCGTTGTCCGACACCTCGATACGAAGCCGGCCGTCCTCCGCGAATAGAGCCGCGATCAAGATACTGCCGTCCCGGTCAGGCGAGTCGAAGCCATGCTTGAAGTAGTTTTCCACGATCGGCTGGAGAATCATTTTAGGCACTAGCGCTGCGGCAGCTTCCTCCGTCAGCTCGAAGCGGTATTGCAAGCCTACGTCGAAACGCTGCTTTTGCAGCTCCAGATACGCCTTAACGTAATCGGCCTCGACCGAGAGCGGCACGACCGTATCGTTCGTATTCATGCTGTACCGCATCATTTTGCCGAGCGAGGAAATGAGCGAATAAATGTTCCTCTGGTTCTGCTGCAGGGCGAGCGTTCCGATCGATTGCAGGGCATTGTTCAGGAAATGGGGGTTGATCTGGGCCTGCAGGGCTTTCAATTCATTCGTCTTGTTCGCCAGCTCCAGCCGGTATTCGCGCAAAATCATATTGTTGAGCGTTTGCATCATGAGCCGAAACCTGCGGGCGAGAACGCCGAATTCGTCGCCGCCGGTCAAGTCGATGGCAACGTTCAGATTGCCGCTCTGAATTTTATTGATGTAGCCGATCAGCTTGCGGATCGGATTCGTGAACCGGATCGAAATATAGACGGTTGCGGCAATCACGACGATAAGAAACAGGGAATAGACGAGACTGTTGATCAAGGTGATTTGACGGGCGTTCCGGTACAGCACCTCGTTCGAAATGCGCTTGACGAGCGTCCAGTTCATATACGGCGTCGACATCCGTTCGTAAAGCTGGATACCCTTGAACGCATCCCCGTTCCATTCGAAGCTTCCTTTCGGTTCGGACAAGCCCATCATGTAGCCTACCCACTGATCCTCCAGGACGCGGCCGAGCTGCTCCGTACGCGGACCGTAAATAACGGTCCCTTTTTCATCGAGAATGTAAAGCTCTTCGCCGCTCTTCGTATAGAGCTGTTCGCTGATCGACGCAATGACGTCAAGCGAAACGTCGATGGACAAGCTGCCTAGCACCTGCTTCGTCGGCACGTCGTAGATGGAGCGGTGCAGCGTGATGACTTCGGTAGGCGGCGCATATTCGGGCGTAAAAGGATTTAACCCGTAATCATGGCTCATATGAGTCGGTTCCAGCTTGACCTGGCCGGGCTCCAGCGCCGGGACGTATCGAGGCTCGAGCGTTTCGACACGCTGCCGCTCGTTTACCATCAGGTGCGAACGGTTGCTTTTGGCCACGTGCAAATAGACCTGATAGATCTCTTTAACCGAATGGGACAGCACCTGCATGCCTCGGTACACTTCTTTGTCGCTCAAATAATCGGTCAATCCGGACTCGACGGTTTCGAACAGATCCCTGTCGTTGTAAATCGACAAAGAAGCCTGCTGGATAACGTTCAAGTAATTGACGAGGTTCGTCTTCCCTTGATAGATGAGGCTGGAATTCGTGCTCTTGGTTTCATTGATGACGGTCTGCTTCGTGTAATAGAACGTGATGATGATGGACGTGGTGATGGGGACGATCGTGGCGGCGAGCAAAAACAATACGAGCTTGTTGCGGATGCTGCTTCTTATCATACGGCGCCTCATCTCGCTTCTTCATAGGTTCGAATGGTAAATCCCATTGTAGCAACTCAGATCAATAAATTCCACCTTTGTGGTCATCAGGGTCGGTGTTTCGCGAATTCGGGCTGATTTATACTTGGAATACCGAAATCGTTATTACGGCTTTCGAATTTTCATAAAGGAGCTGGTGTCCGTGAGCGGCAGAACACAAGCATCGAAATGGCTGCAGCAGTCGGTATTCGTCGGTCCGGCCGTCTTGTTTTTCGCCATAGTCGTCGTCATTCCGTTCCTCATGAGCATCTATTATTCGTTTACGGAGTGGAACGGAGTTTCCTCCCAGATCAAATGGGTGGGGCTCGCCAATTTCAAGCAGCTATTGTTCCACGATCCGGATTTTGGCAAGGCGTTCTGGTTTACAATCCGTTTCTCGGTCGCCGAGGTGGCGCTGACGAACGTGACCGGCTTTTTGCTCGCGCTTCTGCTAACGAAAGCGCTTAAAAGCCGCAATATTTTGCGGACGGTTTTCTTCCTGCCCAATGTCATCGGCGGTTTGCTGCTCGGCTTCATTTGGCAATTCATTTTCGTCAAAGGGTTTGCGACGCTCGGTCAGCTGACCGGCATCGGATTTTTCGAACTTCCGTGGCTGGGCGACGCGCCGACCGCGTTCTGGGGCATCGTGATCGTCAGCGTATGGCAGGGGGCCGGCTATTTGATGGTCATCTACATAGCCGCCTTGACGAACGTGCCTAAGGAGCTCCTCGAAGCCGCGCGCATTGACGGCGCGAGCCGGTTGCAGATGCTTCGTTCGATTACGATCCCGCTTATTATGCCGGCGGTTACCGTCTGCATGTTCCTGACGATTTCCTGGGCGTTCAAAATGTTCGACTTGAACCTGTCGCTGACGAAAGGCGGACCGTTCAACTCCACCGAGTCGGTGGCGCTGAACATTTACCAAGAAGCGTTCCGCAACAACCGGTACGGTCTCGGCACGGCGAAAGCGGTCATCTTCTTCATCGTCGTAGCGCTCATTACGATCATCCAGGTCAGATACACGAAAGGAAAGGAGGTTGAGGCGTGATGGAAGCCGGAAACCGTTATACCTTCCGGACGTTCGGCTTAGAACTGATCGCGATTGCGGTGGCGCTTTTGTTCCTTGTCCCGTTCTATTTCGTGCTGGCGAACTCGTTCAAGAGCTTCGGCGATCTGCTAGCCAATTCGGCAAGCCTGCCGAAATCGTTCCAGCTCGACAACTATACGAAGGTCTGGAGCATCATGAAATTTCCGAAAGTTTTCGCGAACTCCCTCATGATCACCGTGCTCAGCAACGTCGGACTCGTCGTCATCAGCTCGATGGCCGCTTACAGACTGGTCAGACATCCCGGAAGGCTGAACAACATTTTGTTCGCTTGCTTCGTAGCTGCAATGGTGATTCCGTTCCAATCGATCATGATCCCGCTTGTGCGGGTGGCGGATCAATTCGGACTGATGGACAGCATCCCGGGTCTGGTCATCTGTTATTTCGGCTTCGGGGTTTCGCTTAATCTGTTCTTGTACCACGGCTTCATCAAGTCGATTCCGCGGGAAATCGAAGAATCCGCAGTCGTCGACGGGTGTACGCCATACGGCGTGTTCTGGCGGATCGTTTTCCCGCTGCTGAAGCCGATGAGCGTGACGATCGTGCTTTTGAACAGCTTGTGGATATGGAACGATTTTTTACTGCCGCTGCTTGTGTTGAACAGCCCCGAGCTGCGGACGATCCCGCTGGCCACGTATTCGTTTTTCGGCCAGTACACGAAGCAGTGGGATTTGGCGCTGGCGGCGCTCGTGCTGGGGGTGACGCCGATCGTTCTCTTCTTTCTCGCCATGCAGAAGCACATCATTGAAGGAATTACGGCAGGCTCAGTGAAAGGGTAACGAACGAGATCAATAACTTGCACCTTTTCGCGCAACATTGTCGGTGCCCAATTCCATTACATTTTTTTAATATTAGCTTGTAAGCGGTAAATCATAACGATAAGGGGTGTTGTTTACATGAAAAAAATAGCTGCCTTCGGTCTCGTACCCGCTCTTCTGCTTTCGCTGGCGGTCGGATGCGCGAACAAAGAGGATGTTAAAACGGAAGCGGGCGGGGAGTCCGCTAAACCTGCCGATAAGCAGAACGTCACGATTAAAATGTTCCAATTCAAGGTCGAAATCGCCGATCAGCTGCAGAAGCTGGTTACGGAATACGAGAAGCAGACCGGCGTTAAAATTCAAGTCGAGACGGTAGGCGGAGGCGCCGATTATGGCGCAGCACTAAAAGCGAAATTCAACTCGGGCGACAAGCCGGATATTTTCAATAACGGAGGAAACGCGGATCTCGATCTGTGGGCGGAGCATTTGGAAGATTTGACCGATCAGCCATGGGTGAAGGATATGGTGAACGGCGCCAAGGATCCGATGACGAAGGAAGGCAAGCTGTACGGCATGCCGCTGAACCTGGAAGGCTACGGCTATGTGTACAACAAGGACTTGTTCGCGCAGGCCGGCATTACCGAGCTGCCGAAGACGCTGAGCCAGCTTGAGGAAGCCGCGAAGAAGCTGCAAGCGAAGGGCATAACGCCGTTCGAGAACGGCTACGGAGAATGGTGGGTGCTCGGCAATCATTTCGTGAACCTTCCGTTCGCCCAGCAGGCGAATCCGGATAAATTCATCAGCGATCTGAACAGCGGCGCGGCAAAAATAACGGGCAATCCCGCGTTCGAGAACTGGGTGAAGCTGTTCGACCTTACCGTCAAATACGGCAACAAAAACCCTCTGCAAACCGACTACAATACGCAGGTGACCGACTTTGCGACCGGCAAAGCGGCGATGATGCAGCAGGGGAACTGGACGCAGGTGCAAATTACGAAGACGAACCCGAATATCAAAATCGGCTTCCTTCCGATGCCGATCTCGGATGACGCGGCAGCCATGGATAAGCTTGCGGTAGGGGTACCGAACAACTGGGTCATCAACAAAAATTCCGCCGTCAAAGACGAAGCCAAGAAGTTTTTGAACTGGATGGTGACCTCCGACATCGGCAAAAAGTACATTACGGATGAATTCAAGTTCATTCCGGCGTTCAAATCGATTTCGGCCGACGAAAGCATTCTCGGACCTTTGGCCGCCGACATCATCAAGTACAGCAAGGAAGGAAAAACGCTGAGCTGGAACTGGTTCAAGTTCCCGGGCGGCGAATCGTCCAGCAAAAAGTTCGGCGACGCGATGCAAGGCTATGTCGGCAAACAAAAAACGAAAGAGCAAATGCTCGACGAATTCCAGAAAACGTGGGATAGCCTGAAAAAGTAAGCTTTCGTACACGCGAGCCGGAGAAGCAATGTCATAAAATAGAGGCATACAAGCAAAAACGGAGCCGATTGGCTCCGTTTTTGCTTGTACAAGTTTTGCGCTCCCTGTATGCGAGAGGCTTGCTCCTGGAACATATCCCCTTCGCTTAGCGGGGCATTTATGCGTATTGCGCGCGGATATTTTCGCGGTGATGAATATGGCGTTCCGCACCAAGAGCGGCGATGCATCCGTCAGCGGCGGAAATGACCGCTTGCTTTACCAGTGTACGGCGCGAATCGCCGCCTGCATAAACGCCTGCTATGCTGGTACGCAGCTGGTCGTCTACCCGTACATAGCCTTCATCGTCCAAACGAACGGCATCCTTCAGGAAAGCGGTGCCCGGCTTCAGTCCGGACAAGTAGAGGAATACCCCGTCGATCGGCCAAACTTGCTCTTGTCTGGAATCATCTTGGATGACGACTTCATTGACGCTGTGATCGCCCTTGATCTGCTTCACCCTGTACTTCTTGTAGATCGTGACGTTCGGCTTGGCGGCAAGCCGCTCCAGATCGTACTCGCCTCTTACGATGGCCGTAGGCATCAGCACCTTAACCTCGCGGCAAAACTTGGCGAGCGCTTCGGCTTCCTGCAGCGCTTCGTCGTTATCCCCGGCGACTACGACCGTGCGGTCCTGGAAGAAGGCGGCGTCGCAGGTCGAGCAGTAGCTGACGCCGCGCCCGATAAACTCGTTCTCGCCGATAATGGAGCTGGAAGGAGCTTTCGCGCCGACCGCGATAAAGACGGTACGCGCTTGAATGGTTCCTTCCGGCACTTGCAGCTTCTTGACCGCAGGATCGCTGAAATCGACGCTAAGCACATTCGTTTGGACGAATGTCGTGCCGAAATCCTTGGCTTGCCACTGCATTTCCTTCAGCAGCTCGAGACCGGTCAATTCGCCGCGTACGCCCGGATAGTTGGCGATTTTGTGCGTGGTCGCAAGGGTACCGGCAGTCGGCGCTTTATCGATGACCAGCGTATCCAGCCTTCCGCGGCTTGCGTATACGGCAGCCGATGCGCCGGCAGGGCCGCCGCCGATGACGACGAAGTCGAATACCCGTGCCAGGATGTTATCGTCCACAGGCTGGAACAGCTCGTCCGCTTCGGTTTTTTCGCTATCCGAGACCGCTGCAGGCTCTTCTGCGATTGCAGCGGCAGCGTTATCGGCGGCCGCGGTTTCAGCCGCTTCCGGAGACGGGGAATCGTTTCCTCCGAATGCGCCGATCGCCTCCAGCTCCTGCTTCAGTCGAGCCTCTTGGTAGCCAAGGACGATTTTCGACCCGATGAACGTTGCCGGCGTGCCGAAAATTCGGTTGCTTTGCAGCTCCTTAAAATATTGCTCGCTCTCGGTAACATTCCGCTCCTCGAACGCCACATTCCATTCCTTCAGCTGCCGCTTTACCTCGTGGCAACGCGGACAGCCTACGCTTGTATAGACGATAACCGGTGCTGACATCGATATCCCTCCCTGATCCTTTTCTCTCTTACAACGTGTTGTCGCCTGGTTTCCAGTTAGCCGGGCACAGGCCGCCGGATTGCAGGGCTTGCAGCACGCGGAGCGTCTCGTCTACGCTGCGGCCTACGTCGTTATGGTTGACAACCTGGTATTTCAGCTCGCCTTCCGGATCGATAATGAACAGTCCGCGCAGAGCTACGCCTTCCTCTTCAATGAGTACGCCGTAATCGCGGGCGACCTGCTTGGTCAAATCGGCGGCAAGCGGGAAGTTCAGTTTGCCGAGTCCGTTTGCCTCTTTAGGCGTATTGATCCAAGCGCGGTGCGAATGCTTGCTGTCTACGCTGACCCCGACGATTTCCGTGTCCAGACGCGAGAAGTCTTCCGCGGCTTCGCTAAGCGCCGTAATTTCAGTCGGACATACGAATGTGAAATCGAGCGGATAGAAGAACAGGACGAGCCATTTTCCTTTATAGTCGCCTAGGGAGACTTGACCGAATCCTTCGCCGTTGCCCAGAGCCGTGTCCATCGTAAAATCAGGTGCTTGTTTACCTACCAATCGAGTTGCCATTGTAAAATTCCTCCCTGTGTGGTTGTTTATGAGAATGATTATCAAAATCTATAACCTAGCTTAACAGGCACCTAAATTAAAGTCAATACTAATTTATAATAATTATAAATAAGAGTCAAATCGAAGCCGAGACATGTTTTTTAAGTAAAATAGTGGTAATATATACAGGTGTCACATTTGCTTAAACCGGCAGGTTGGTTGGGGGAGAAGCGCGGTTGGAATATATCGAGAGGCTCTTCGATGCCTATGGTTATTTTGTGCTTTTCTTCGGCTTGATGCTGGAATTCATTGCGCTGCCGTTCCCGGGGGAAACGACGATGGCCTATGCCGGATACCTTTCTTACGCCGGAAGCTTGAATTGGATCGTCTGCATGCTGTTTGCTGTGCTTGGAACGACGATCGGCATGACGATTACGTATATGATCGGCTATTTCCTCGGCATGCCTTTTATCAAGAGGTTCGGCAAATGGGTGCTGCTTTCGCCGGAGAAAGTGGAAAGAACGCGGAGAAGCTTCGGCAAATACGGAAACGTGCTGCTCTTTGTTGCCTATTTCATTCCCGGCGTTCGTCATCTAACGGGTTATTTCTCGGGGATCGTCCGGCTGCCCTTTCGAACATTTGCTTTATACGCTTATTCAGGAGCCGTGTTCTGGGTCATTTTTTTCGTTGGGCTGGGTAAGCTGTTCGGCGCACACTGGGAGGAGCTCTTCCGGTCGTTCGAGCATGATATGCCGTATGTTGTCGCAGGAGCGGTTGCATTGGCGCTGGCGTACGGAGCGTATTACTATCGGCAAAAGCTGAAAGCGCTGCTCAGCAAGCGGAAATAAGTTGTCCGCCGACCATGGATTCGCTATACTTGAGTTGGACGGACGAGCAATCCGTGAAACGGTTTCGTACATAAGAAGGTTCGTTTCGCATAGTTAGCATTTAGAGGATCGGGAGGTCAACGTTCAATGGTGAGGTTTATCTTATTTTTGCATTTGCTCGGCGGCATCGGAATGGGCTTCTATTTGCTTCTTCCTTTTCTCGCCATGCGCGTTTCGTCGCTCAGCGCGACGGTTCGCGAAGGCTTTGTCAACAGTCTGCACTCGGCCAACCGCATCGGTCAAATTTTGTTGATTGTGCAGTTCTTGACGGGGGGCTATTTGATCAGCAAGTCCGACGTTTCTACGCCTTGGATGGTACAAGTGATCGTTCTGTTTGTAGCCATCGGCGCGATTACCGGCATGCTTGCCAAGCCGATGAGGCTGTTACAGCAGCAAGCGGCGGGCGGAGGAGAGACGGACGCATCCGTAACGAACCGCTTCGTCGTATTCAGCTCGATCGCGGGCGTGCTGTTCCTGGCTCTTATCGTGCTCATGTACTACCGGTTTTAAACGAAAAGAAAATCCCCGCATGCGGCGTTTGCTGAAGAGCTTACGCTGCGCTGCGGGGATTTTTTTGACATGTTATCCATGAAGGTAAGGCGATTGTTTAAAGGACTACAGCTCTTCGGAAAGCTCGTCGAGCGTTTTTTCCATACTCGGCGCCAGATGCTCCAGGAAATAAGCGACCTCGGGCATTTGCAGCGCTTCGATGGATTGCTCGATCTGTTTTTTGGCAACCGCGAATTCGCGGTTGCCGGCGGACAGCTCGGTCACGCATTTCAGATAGGCGTCAAGCAAATCGGCCGCTTTTACATAGCTCTTCCGTTCGGTTTCAGCCGGATCGTCCGGTTGTCCTTCTCCGTGCGGCGTTCCTTTCACTAGCGGTTCATAGACGGAACGGAGCTGGTCCGGCACCATGCCGACCAGACGCTCCGCAGCCAGCTGCTCGATGGAACGGAAGCTGTTCAAAATGTGCGGGTTATGATGCTTGACCGGTGTCGGAATATCGCCGGTCAACACCTCGGTCGTATCGTGAAACAGAGCCAGCGTGACCGCTTTATCGGTCGCAACGCCCCGTCCGAACACTTCGTTCGCGATCGTGCACAGCATATGGGTCAGAAGCGCCACATGGAACGAATGCTCGGCCACGTTCTCCTCGACGACGTTGCGCATGAGGCTCCACCTTTTGATATACCGAAGACGGTACATATAAGCAAAAAAATGATGATCCATGGCTCAAGGTCCTTTCGGAATAAAGGGAAGCCCCACGTTGCCGGAATCGGCGCTTGCGACGAGGGGCTTTATCCTATTCGTTTCGTTATTTGGCGCCGGACTTGCCGGATGCCGCCTGGCTGCTCGGGGACTCGGCGTCACTGGCGCTCTCGTCGGGCAGCGTCGTCGTATAGGTCTGGGAGTCCGAATTAAACGCGATCGGCTTGCCGATCAGCATCTGCAGATCGTCGAGACCGATGAATGTCCGGTTGCCGATAACCTTCAGCGGTTTGGCCAGAGGGATTTCGACGCCGCCTTTGAACGCTGACTTTGAACCGGGCCGCACCTTCCACTGCTCGCCGTTGTAATGAATGACCGTGCTTCCGTCGTCCTTGTCGACCGTCAGCTCGCCGCCGATCTGCTCCACGGTGTCCCTCAGCACGACGCTGTCGCGGGGGTGGCTCACCGAAGTCACACGGCGCATAATCATGTTATGCAGCCCCTCCGGCGTAATGTACGGGCTGCCCGCATTGATGCGCGGAATTTTGAGCGGGTCCGTGCTGCGAGTCGTCATTCTGGGCAAAATCGTGAACGCATATTGCACGCCGGCATCATGAACGATGGATGCTGCGGTTTTGTTGTAAATGCCGAAAGGGTAGGCGAGCGAGTCGATCGGCGCCGGATACAGGCCTTTCAGGCTGTTCAAGCACATTTTCGTGTCGTCGAATATGCGCTGCTTGTATTGCTCCTCGCTTTCCGTCACGCCCTGGCTGTTCTTGATCCGTCCGGTAAGGGCCGCAACGCCTCCGATTTTCTCGTGCAGGCCGTACGTATGGCATTGCAGGTCGATCGTGCTCATCTGAGCCGTCATCGCCTTGATTTCGTCGCGGGACATGGACGGTATGTAACTGGCTTTCGGATCCTCCAAATCTTTCGTGATGACGAAGTTGACCGCCGGAATGTCCATCTCCTTCAGAACGGGGAAGGCATTCGTGTAAAAGCTTTCGTACCCGTCGTCAAAAGTGACGAGCACGGCGTTCTCGGGGACGGCAGAGCCCTTCATAAACTGCTTGAGGTCGTTCAGCGTAATGAAGTTATAGCCTTGGCTTTTCAAATAAGCCAGTTGGTCGCGAAATAGTTTGGTCGTGATGGTGCCGGAGCTCTGCGCTTCGTCATGCACATGGTGGTACATGATTACGGCAACCTGGTCGCGGTACATTTGTTTGGGCTTGAACATGCTTAGCGAGGTCATAACCGTCGTCAGAACGGCTGCGCAAATGAGCAAGCTTTTGATTCCGTTACGTATCATTCCGATCCTGCTTCCTTCCAAAATTACGAATAATTGATGATATAAAGACGAATAAAAGAGAGTAAATCAAGCAAAAACGCGCCTTAGCGGCAGGGCCGGACTCTATCGGGAAACTGTACTTTTTCGGCAGGTAGCACTATAATGAAGGATAGAATCGGCCAACAAGCTTGCGCCGTTGTTTTTTGCTGATGATCGCCGGTATCCGCCTGCGGCCGGGATTGTGAGTAGGATGTCCCCGTTCGTTTGAGGGCGCCGTGTTGAACTATGTTTGTTATTATAAGTTTTTATTTGAGCCATGACAATTGAAAGGGGCATCTACATCATGCAGCAATTCCAAGAAAGTGTTTACAAGCTGATTGTGGAAACATCGACGAACCTGCCGGCAGACGTTCGCAAGGCGATCAACGAAGCGCGTCTTCTGGAGGACCAAGGCACGCGAGCGGCATTGTCGCTGTCTACGATCGCCAATAACATTGAAATGGCGGAAACCAACGTTTCGCCGATCTGCCAAGATACGGGAATGCCTACGTTCATTATACACACTCCGGTCGGAGCGAACCAATTGATCATGAAAAAACAAATATTGGCGGCAGTCAGCCAAGCGACGAAAGACGGCAAGCTGCGCGAGAATTCCGTCGACTCGCTGACGGGAGCCAACAGCGGGGACAACCTCGGACCCGGCACGCCGGTTATCCACTTCGAGCAATGGGAACGCGACGATATCGAAGTGAAGCTGATTCTTAAGGGCGGCGGCTGCGAGAACAAAAACATTCAATACAGCCTGCCGGCAGAGCTTCCGGGTCTCGGCAAAGCGGGTCGCGATCTCGACGGCATCCGCAAATGCGTCATGCACGCGGTCTACCAAGCGCAAGGACAAGGCTGCAGCGCCGGCTTTATCGGCGTCGGCATCGGCGGCGACCGGACGAGCGGCTACGATCTCGCGAAGCAGCAGCTGTTCCGCGAGGCGGACGACGTCAACCCGAATCCGGAGCTGCGCAAACTGGAAGAGTACGTAATGGACAATGCCAACAAGCTCGGCATTGGCACGATGGGCTTCGGCGGACAAGTGACGCTGCTCGGCTGCAAAGTCGGCGTCATGAATCGTTTGCCGGCCAGCTTTTTCGTCTCGGTTGCTTATAACTGCTGGGCATTCCGCCGTCAAGGCGTCGTGCTGAATGCCGAAACGGGTGAAATTACAGGCTGGGCTTATGACCGGGGAACCGATATTTCGATGAAGCAGGAAGAAACGGCTCAAGCCGCTGCGGCACCGGCTGCGGAACGCCGCGAGGTTGTGCTCAATACGCCGATTACGGAAGAGCAGATCCGAGAGCTTCGTGTAGGCGACGTCGTCGTCATCAACGGTTTGATTCATACGGGCCGCGACGCCCTGCACAAATATTTGATGGACCACGATACGCCGGTCGACCTGAACGGCTCGGTCATTTACCACTGCGGACCGGTTATGGTGAAGCATGGGGAAGACGACTGGGAAGTGAAAGCCGCCGGACCGACGACGAGCATCCGCGAGGAGCCGTACCAAGGCGATATCATCAAGAAATTCGGCATTCGTGCGGTTATCGGCAAAGGCGGCATGGGAGCGAAGACGCTGGCTGCGCTTAAGGATCACGGCGCCGTTTACTTGAACGCAATCGGCGGAGCGGCGCAATATTACGCGCAATGCCTCAAAAAAGTGGAAGGCGTCGACTACATGGAATTCGGCATTCCGGAAGCGATGTGGCATTTGCAGTGCGAAGGCTTTGCAGCCATCGTGACCATGGATTCGCACGGCAACAGCCTGCACGCCGAAGTGGACAAAAACTCGATGGAAAAGCTCGAAACATTTAAAGAAACGGTTTTTAAATAACGCACTTATGCTTACCCCTACGAGAAGGGCGCAGGCCGGACTGCGCCTGAACGGTTTTTTTGAATCGTATATGTTCGTTTTCGTTCCACTATCGCTGATAGTGGGCTTTCTTTTGCCCGCGCCGCTTCGCGGCTATACGGAATGGGCGCCCTATCTGTTCGCATTCATGACGTTCGTCATGGCGATGGGCTGCAGCCCGCAGCAGGTAAAGCAGGCGATGCGTATGCCGCTGGTCATGCTTGTCACACTTCTGCTCGTGCATATTGCCGCTCCTTTGGCTGCATACGGGCTTGGTGCCGCTGTATACGGTCCCGATTCCCCTTATGTGATCGGCTTCGTCCTGTTTGCGATTATTCCGCTCGGCGTTTCCTCGATCCTGTGGGTCGGCATGGCGGAAGGCAACATTCCTCTGGCGCTTACGCTCGTCGTGCTGGACTCAGCGTTAAGCCCGTTCGTCGTGCCGGCGGAGATCGCCTTATTTTTCGGTGCGGACATCTCCTTCGACCACACCAAGGTGATGGGCGATTTGCTTATTATCGTCGTCATTCCGACCATACTCGGCGTGCTCGTGAATCATTTCAGCCGATCCCGGGCCAAAAGCTGGTCCGCTCCGGTCGCAGGCCCTGCATCGAAGCTCGCGATGTATGCGGTAGTGGCGATCAATGCGGCGGCAATCGAGCCGTATATGAAGGATTTGAAAGCGGATCTGCCGCTGATGATTCCTCTAGTGGTCTTCCTGGTGGTCGTTTGCTATGTGCTTGGCTTTGCGGGGGCGTGGCTATTCCGCAAGCCGGAGCTGACCGTGACGCTGCTGTATGCAGCCGGGATGCGCAACATTTCGCTCGGCATCGTGCTTGGACTCGGCTATTTTGAACCGAAAGCAGCCGTTCCCGTCGTGATTTCGACGCTGATTCAACAGCCGATGGCAACGGTTATGCATAAGCTGGTCGCGCGGCTCGGTATCGGGCGCAAGACGGGCGTACAGCAAACAGCGCGAAGATAAAGCTTTCCTGCGGCGGATGCTCGTCTCGCAAGTTTTACACAACGTTTACATTCCGTTTACGTATTGCGCTGGATTTTTGCATAACGTACAGGTACGATGTAGGGGAGCGGCACGGAGCGTGCCGTTTCTTTTCGACCGATTCCGCTGACGGCAGCCCTTACGGGAATGCCGGAAGCCAAGCGGCTTACGATTGCATCTACTGGAGGGCCTATGAGAAAATTCCGGACGCGCGTTTCTTTCATCTTTATTTTATTGATCGGCTTGTCCGTATTGGGCGCCGGCCTGATTACGGCCAAGCTGCTCGAGAACACGTATATTTCCGCCCTGAAGGATAATATGGAACGCGAAATTCGCATCATCATGGCGGCGATCGATTGGTCGAAAAGCGGCAGCGATAATGAACTGACGCAATATTTCAGCGGTCAGGCGAGGTATTTGAAGGAATCCGCCGGCGCCCGCGTAACGTTTGTCCGCAAGGACGGCAAGGTGCTCGGGGATTCGGACCATGAGCCGCAGGCGATGGATAACCATCTGAACCGTCAAGAGATTCTATTGGCCAAAGACAAAGGGGTCGGCTCGTTTATCCGCCATAGCGATACGCTCAATCAGAACATGCTGTATGTCGCGATCCGCGTAGAAGCGCCGGGCGACAACCAGCTCGCTTACATTCGGCTGGCCATGGGCCTTGCCGGCGTTGAAGAGAAGGTCAGGCAGCTGTGGATGCTGCTGCTCGGCGGCTTGCTCGTGCTATTCGTCATTGCGGGGATCATCAGTTACCGAATCGCGCATAATTTGACCAGGCCGCTGGAGAAAATTACGCGGGTCGCGCATCAAATATCGAATATGAACTACAAGTCGCGCGTGACGATTCGCAATCGCGACGAGATCGGTCAGCTGGGCCAAGCGATCAACACGATGGCGGACAGTCTGCAGCTGCAAGTGAATCGGATATTGGAAGACGAGGGCCGGTTGAAAAGCGTGCTGGAAAATATGTTGAGCGGCGTCGTCATGATCGACAGCGAGGAGCGAATCGTCCTGCTCAACCGGTCGGCAGAGGAGTTTCTCGGGTTTTCCTCCGAGGAGCTGCTCGGGAAGCCTTACGATCAAGCGAAGCAGCAGTTCGAATTTACGCAAATGATCGGCGAGTGCATCGACTCGCATGAGCATGTACGCGACGAGATCATTTTTTATTATCCGGAGGAACGTATTCTTGAAGTGAATCTGAGTCCGATGTCCCATGTGGACGGGGAATGGGCGGGAGTGCTGATCGTGCTGCACGACATCACGGCGATGCGCCGTCTGGAGAGAATGCGCAGTGAATTCGTCGCTAACGTTTCGCATGAGCTGAAGACGCCGATCGCGGCCGTCAAAGGGTTTGCGGAGACGCTGCTCGCCGGGGCGCTGAACGACAAGGAGACGGCAAAGTCGTTCCTGCAGATCATTTTCGACGAGAGCGAGCGGCTCAACCGGCTGATCGGCGACATTCTGGAGCTGTCCAAAATCGAATCCAAACGGATTCCGATGAACTTCTCTCCGGTTGAAATGAAGAGCTTCGTCGAGAAACAGCTCCATATGCTGAAGGCGGAGGCCGACAAAAAGCATATCGAGCTGAGCATGCAGGTAGCGGAAGACATTTATATTGAAGCGGACGAGGACAGGCTGCGGCAAATCGTCATCAATCTGCTGTCCAACGGCATTTCGTACACGCCGGAGGGCGGGAAGGTGAAGGTGATGGTCGAGCCGGTGGCGCCTCAGCCGGACGGAGACTACGAGCGGGTTCGCATCGTCATCTCGGATACGGGAATGGGCATTCCGAAGAAGGATCTGCCGCGCATTTTCGAACGGTTCTACCGCGTCGATAAGGCAAGGTCGCGCAGCTCAGGCGGAACGGGCCTCGGGCTTTCCATCGTCAAGCATCTCGTGGAGCTCCATAAGGGATCGATCGCGGTGGAAAGCGAAGTGGGCCTAGGCTCGCGGTTCATGATCGAGCTGCCGGTCATCCACTAGACGGCAAAGCCCGATTATGTTAGGCTTGTCACTGTAAGATGATCAAACGTTGGGGGTTACCCATGGCGCAAAACATTCTTGTTATCGAAGACGAACCGACGCTTGCCCGCCTATTATCGTATAATTTGGCGCAGGAAGGCTATGAAATCAAGGTCATCGATCACGGCGGCGAAGGGCTGCAGGCCGCGCTTCAGGTCGTATATGATCTTATTATATTGGACATTATGCTACCCGGGATGAACGGATTCGAAGTGCTTTCCAAGCTGCGGCAGAAGGGCGTCAAGACGCCTGTCATTATTTTGACGGCGCGCAACGCCGAGGAGGAAGTCGTGCAGGGGCTTCGCTATGGAGCGGACGATTACATCACGAAGCCGTTTGGCGTAGCCGAGCTGTTGGCGCGGGTATCCGCGGTGCTTCGCAGAACGCAGCCCGAAGAATTTAACGCCGATACGAGCGGGAACGGCGACAAGGTGATTATGGTCGGCGATTTGCGCATCTATCCGGAGAAGTATGAGGTCATGCTGGGCGGAGAATCGATCCCGCTGCGGCCGAAGGAATTCGAGGTTCTGCTGTATCTGGTGCAGCGTCCGGGCGTCGTCGTCACCCGGGACGATTTGATGAACATCGTATGGGGCTTTGATTACATCGGCGGGCAGCGGACTGTCGACGTGCACGTCAGCTCTTTGCGCAAGAAGCTGGAGATGAACCAGCAGTCGGTTCAGATCGATTCGATTCGCGGCGTCGGCTACAAGCTTGTTACAAATACGGTCAAAAGATAAGGAGCAGCCCGCGGGCTGCTTTTTTTTTGCTTGGAAGTAAGGCTTGCGGACATTTATCTTAAGTCATGTGAGGAAGCTCAAGAGCTTATGATGATCTTTCGGCATCCGTTGGAGCAGCATCTTCGACTCGCTGATTTCGTATCATTTTCGGATGATAGATCAACTTCGATGAACAATATTGAAAGCGTTTACCACACTCTGGCGTCTATAATGGGGGCAAGCGGCATGGGGCCACTAGCGGCGTTTGAACGGAAATCCCCAAGAATCGCACGCTATGAAGGGAGACGCAATGATGAAGAAATGGAAACGGCAGTTCTTACCGGCTATTGCCGCGTTAACGATACTGTCCTCGTTTCAGCCGGCGCTTGCCGCAAAGGAGGAACCTGCTCAAATGAGAAATTTGGCAAGCGGTCTGTCTTACCGGTATTCCGATCCTCCCTCCGAGAATTATCCGGATAGCGGCACTAAGCTGACGGACGGCAAATATGCGGATCCCTCCGCGTTCTGGGATGCGAATTGGATGGCGTTCCTCCGCGGAAAGACGCGGGAAATTACGTTCGACCTCGGCGAAAGCAAATCAATCGGCCGCATCAATGCGCATTTTCTATACGATCATGCGGCAGGCATCTATACGCCGAACATTGCTTCTTTCTATGTATCCGAGGACGGTACGAACTGGGCTCCGGTAAAGCATATGAACTCGCCTATGCCGCTTTGGACGCCGAGTACGGCCGCCGGATACGACTATTCGTGGAACGGGGAAACGGACGGCGTCCCGCACGGAGACCAGCATGCGACGATGGCTTACGCGCGCTATGTGAAAATTGCGGTTACCACGCAAATCTGGGTTTTCATGGACGAGGTGGAGATTTGGGGAGCGGACGGCAAGGCGAAGCATGCCAAAAAGCTGAAACCGGAAATGCCTGCCTATTTGCAGCCAGGTGAGTCTACAGCGGGAATACGTGATCTTGTCCTGCTGTACAACGGCTTTTACGAGAGCGGAGCAGGCAATTGGAAGAAAGAGGACATCATTCCGTACATCAGCTATACGGACAAGAACGGCTCTCCGAAGGATTGGTTTTATGACGGCGTACTTTACCTAGGCCTTAGAACGAGCGATAATGCGCGGGACTTCGGCATCAATTCTTTGTTCAGCGACTGGCAATGGTACCTGGACAAGACGTTCGCGGAGTCGGGGGATATGCGGCAGCTGAACGAAGCGGTGAAGGAAGCAGGGGCGAAGCTTGGCGATAACCGCCATAAAGTGAAGGTGGTGCTGATGATCCCGCTGGCCGCCGATACGGTTGCCGATTTCGGAGATGTAGACGGGGACGGCGTATCGGAAAACTTCGTCGCCGCCCAGGTAGGCGAAGAAACGGCATATGCCAACCGCCAAAAGGCGATTCGCTGGTATATGAACGAAGTGAAGAAGCGATGGTCCGCAGGCAATTATGACCGGCTGGAGCTCGATGGCATGTACTGGCTGTCCGAGGGCATCTCTCACGGCGACCGGAGCGAGCCTAAGTTGATCCAGGAGACGCGCGATAGGGTACACCGCGAAGGCCAAAAGTTTTTCTGGATACCCTTCTTTGCCGCCAATATGAATTTCGCTGCAAGCGAGCTGGGCTTTGATGCCGCGGCGCTTCAGCCGAATCATTTCTTCGATGGAACGGATCCGATCCGGATCGAAGACACGGCCTATTTGGCGCGGCACCATGGGCTGGGCGTCGAGATGGAAACGGATGAGCGGATGAATACGGACGAGGCCTTCCGTGCTAGATACATCGATTATTTGAACGGCGGCGTCGATTTCGGCTACATGACCGGCGCTTTCAAGGCTTACTACCAGGGAAATACGGCACTGCTGCAGAGCTCTCGCAGCGACAATGCAAGAGTTCGGGAGCTATATGACTGGATGTATCAATTCGTCAAGGGGACGTATCAGAAGCAGAGCCGCTCGTAAATGGGGGAAGGCCGGTTCGGTTAAAGAAGGGATACCGTTAAGGAGAAGACGAGGGCTCGAGATCCGGTATGCCGGGTCGAAGAGACCTCGTCTTTTCTATGGGGAAGGGATAAAGAGCAGATCGTCCCGGCTGAGCGATTGCACATCCCGATGGCCGGCGATGCCCATCGTCAAGTCAAAATCTGCTATCATATTTTCCAGTACGTGCCGCACTCCCTTCTCGCCGGCAAGGGACAGTCCGTATACATACGGGCGTCCGAGGAGCAAGAAATCGGCGCCAAGTGAAAGCGCCTTAAACATATCGGCTCCGTGCCGGAGGCCGCTGTCGAATAAGACGGGGACGGCGCCCTTCACGGCGGCCGCAACGAGCGGCAGCATGTCTAACGTAGCGGCCGCTCCGTCAAGGTGACGTCCGCCGTGGTTCGAGACGACGATTGCGTCGGCGCCGGCTTCGATCGCTTTGGCGGCATCCGCGGGATGCGAAATTCCCTTGATGATCATGGGAAGATCGGTGACGGAACGCACGAAAGCCACCCCTTCCCAAGTCGTACCCGGGTTAACGGTAATCCGCTGCACCGATTCGGATGACAGCGGAAGATTGTACTTGCGCAGGACGACGGGATCGGTCACGAGATTGCCTACCCCTTCCGAGGAGGTGAAAGGCTGTACGGCGTTGAATAAATCTTTCTCCCGCCAGCCGATCTCGGGCCGGTCGAAAGTGAGCACGATCCCTGTGAAGCCGGCGTTCTCGGCTCTGCGAATAATGCTTGCAACGACTTCCAGGTCATGTCCCAAATAAAGCTGCATCCATCTCGGCGCGCCGGTCCCTGCAATATCCTCCAACGAGCGGGAGGCGACCATGCTGTGAATATAGAGGACTCCCATGGAGGCTGCAGCCCTGGCGGTTGCCACTTCGCCTTCGGTATGAAATAACGATTGCCTTCCGATCGGGGCTACGCCGACCGGAAAAGGATAAGTTTGATTCAGCAGCGGAAGCGACAGGTTACGATCGGCGACATCCACGAGAATCCTTTGAACAATCCGCCAATGCTCGAAGGCATCTCGGTTGGCCCGCATCGTGGCTTCGCTGCCCGCTCCGCTCTCCGCGTAATCGAATGCCTGTACGGTCAGCTTTATACGAGCCTGAGCCTCCCAATCAGCGAACGATATCGGCAAACGATCGCTTCCCGGCAGCTGCTGCTCGTTTGTCCGGAGCTTGCGGATTTTGGTTCCGTAGTTCATCCGATCACCTCTAATGGAAGTGTATGAGACGGCGGAGCGGGATAGATCATCTCCATTTGAAAATGTAGGGGGAAAACGGATAAGATAGCAGCAGGGAGTGCGTAAAAGCGATTGAAAGCCGATCGGCTTTATGAAGAGTAATGAAAGAAAAAAACATGACGAGGTTTATGGAGGACAAGTGAACAAGTGGCATGAAGTAGAGTAACAAAGAAGAAAAGCGGAGGGCGGGAGATGATAATATGGACGGGATGCAATGGGCGATCGGGTTAGCCGGCAGTCTGGCGATTGCGGGAGCGGCATATGCCAAACGTTCGCTTTCGATATCCGGCGCGGCGGCGGCGGTCGTCACAGGAGCATTACTGTACGGGGGGGGAAGCCCGGCTTGGTTCGGTACGCTGATCGCGTTCTTCCTCTCCTCTTCGCTGCTGTCCAAATGGAAAAAAGCCGCGCGCGGCGAAGCGGAAAGCGGCTATGAGAAGGGAGGCCGCCGGGATGCGGGACAGGTTGCCGCAAACGGCGGGCTGGCGCTGCTGCTGTGCGCAGCCGACCGGCTGTGGCCGGATCCGCTGTGGCTGGCCGCTTTCGTAGGCGCGCTTGCCGCCGTCAACGCAGACACTTGGGCTACCGAAATCGGCGGCCTCAGCCGCAGCAAGCCCCGGTCGATCTTCACCGGGGCTCCCGTCCCGCCCGGAACGTCGGGCGGGATAACGCTTCTGGGCCTAGCCGCTTCGGCTTGTGGCGGCCTGTTTATCGGCGCGGCGGCGTACGCGCTGCTGATGGCGACGCCTGCGGACGGCCGCCTCGCGGCGGACGCCGGCGTGCAAGCCGCCGGCGCGCTGCCGCTGCTGCTCGCGGCGTTCGCCGGCGGTATGATCGGCTCGCTCGCCGATTCCGCGATCGGCGCCGTCTGGCAGCGCATGAACCGCTGCGCCGTCTGCGGCAAAGAAGTCGAGCGGTCGGTTCACTGCGGCCAGCCGGCAGCGCACAGCCGCGGCCTGCGCTGGATGGGCAACGACGCGGTGAACGCGCTGTGCTCGATTGCCGGCAGCGCAGCCGCGGCTTGCTTATGGTTTCTAATATCTTAGCTTATTCTCGGTCCGGCACAACCAGGAGCTTAACCTTGCAGCGTTGCCTGCTGTTTTCCCCTCATAGTGAGGCGCATTCTACTACGACGCACAAATCCCCCGTTTGGTTTTTTCGCGAAACCAAACGGGGGATTTGTTTGATAACATCGTGCATCAGACGGCCGTCGCACGCATGGATAAGAGGTCTCCGTTGTTCCTAGCCGTTTCATCGCCAGTCGAAGCATTCAAGTAGCATAAGCGCAGGGATTACTGCGTCCATTCCGCCATTTTTTTGCGGTAGTCGTGCGGAGAGCAGTCGTTGTACTTGCGGAACATTTTGTAGAAGTGCGCCATGTTCGGCATGCCGACCTCTTCGCCGACCTGGGCGACGTTGATTTCATTCGTGAGCAGAATGCGTTCGGCGCGTTTGATTTTTTTGTAATTGACGTATTCGAGGAACGACATACCAAGCACTTTTTTGAAATATTTGACGAAGTAATAGTAGCTCATATTGGCGATGCGGCTCGCTTCATCGACTTGAATTTTGCCGCATACGTTCTGCTCGATGTAATCGAGAACGGGACGAAGGCGCAGTAAATCGTTATTTTCCCTGTGGTGGGGGAAATGCTGCTTATCGCTGCGAAGCAGGGTGAGCGCGATTTTCTTGATCAGCAGGCTGACGGCGATTTCGTACCCTTCCTGCTTGGTTTGGGCTTCTTGGAAAATTTGCTTTACGCTGTCGACTATCGTTTCCTGCGCCAAACGGTTTTGTTCGAAAATATAATTAAGCTTGCTCCACGGATAATCGGTTTCGGAAAGAAACCGGTAATAAGGCATCGTGCTTTGTTCGAAGTAGTCGTGAATATCGAACTGGAGCACGTAGTATCTCATCGTGCCTTCGGTGACATAGGAACGGTCGCGGTGAAGCTGGTTGGCACCGATTATCACGAGCTCTCCCTCGCGGAGCATGTATTGCTCGTCCTCCACGAATACGTGCAGCACGCCTTCGGATACGACGAGAATTTCTACTTCCTTGTGATGATGCCAAGGGGATATCGCATCGACATCACGACGGGCGGCAAATATTTTCATGCTGAGAAACGGATTCTCAAAGCGGATGTCTTCTTTATAAAACTGCACCTTTTTGCATCTCCCGAATGACAAAATCGCATATAAGGATAACCATATCCGTCATATCTTTTTGACGGGCTTGTATCTATACTATCATTGTAGTATACCGAGACATACATTCAAAGGTTTTTTACGTTAAAGGAGGAACCGTTTCCATGTCCAAGAAAGTCAAAGTGGCTATTATCGGCTGCGGAGGTATTGCCAACGGCAAGCATTTGCCAAGCCTAGCGAAGCTTGATACGGTAGAACTCGTCGCGTTTTGCGATATTGTGACGGAGCGCGCAGAGAAGGCTGCTGCCAAATTCGGCACTGCGGAAGCCAAAACATACGAAGATTACCGTGAAGTGCTCAAGGATGCTTCTATCGAAGTCGTTCACGTCTGCACGCCGAACGACTCGCACGCCGAAATCGCCATTGCCGCGCTGGAAGCCGGTAAGCACGTCATGTGCGAGAAGCCGATCGCCAAAACGGCAGCCGACGCCCGCCGCATGGTAGAAACGGCCAAACGTACAGGCAAAAAGCTGACCATCGGCTATAACAACCGCTACCGTCCGGACAGCCTGCACTTGAAAAAGGTGATCCAAGACGGCACGCTTGGCGACATTTACTTCGCCAAAGCGCATGCGATCCGCCGCCGCGCGGTACCGACATGGGGCGTGTTCCTTGACGAAGAGAAACAAGGCGGAGGCCCGCTTATCGATATCGGCACCCATGCGCTCGATATGGCGCTTTGGATGATGGACAACTACGAGCCGAAGGTCGTGCTCGGCACGTCCTACCACAAGCTGTCGCAAAAAGAAAACGCGGCGAACGCTTGGGGCCCTTGGGATCCTAAGAAATTCACCGTGGAAGATTCCGCTTTTGCGATGATCACGATGAAGAACGGTGCAACGATCATCCTCGAATCCAGCTGGGCGCTGAACACGCTGGACGTGAAAGAAGCGAAGGTTTCGCTTAGCGGTACGGAAGGCGGCGCGGACATGAACGACGGCCTGCGTATCAACGGCGAAGAGCACAGCCGCCTGTACACGCACAGCGTCGATCTGAAATCCGGCGGCGTAGCTTTCTACGAAGGCAAATCCGAGAGCGATGCGGACATCGAAGCGCGTTTATGGATCGAAGCGGTCCTGAACGACACCGAGCCGGTCGTTACGCCGGAGCAAGCGCTTGTCGTTTCGGAAATTCTCGAAGCCGTATACGAATCCTCGCGTACGGGCAAAGCGGTTTACTTCGAATAACAGGCATTATCAATAAAAGCCGGCGGGGCATTGTCCTGCCGGCTTTGTGTTTTGTAATACTCTGCCGTATCTACGGACTTCGAATATTTTTGTTCCCCAATGACCCTTTTTGCCGTGCTTAAAGCGTATTAGATAGGGAGGTGAGGGGAAGTCGTATGTTCCATTCCAAACTGGCCATAGATGCAAAAATAAAATCCGCAGAGCGCGGAGGAGAAGCCTTAATCGAGCATTTAATATCGGAGTATCAAAGCGAGCTGCTTCATCTGGCTATGTCTTATTTAAATGATTACCAGCTGGCGCAAGATTGTGTTCAGGAAATTTTTATGACGGCCTATAATAAAGTCGATCCCGATAAGGATCAGGCTTCTCTGCGCAAATGGCTCAAAGTATGTACAGTCAACCGCTGCAAAAGCATGCTCAGGTCTGCCTTTTGGCGAAAAATGGTGTTTTGGGAGCACGATCGGATGAAATCAGTATCTGCAGCAACAAAGGATGAGTATTCCAAACTGGATGACACCGGAGTTCTGGACAAGGTGATGCGGCTGCCTGTTAAATACCGCGAGATGATTGTGCTTCACTACTATCAGGATATGACTTTGCAGGACATTTCCGTTGTGCTGAAAATAAGCCATGAAGCGGTTAAATCGCGTCTCCGCAGGGCAAGGGAACAGCTGAGGGTCATGCTGGAAGGGGAGGATAGTAATGAGTAATCAGCTTGATGAGCTCTTGAAACATAGTACCAACAGATTGAACCGACACAGGCTCGTGTTGGAGACAGAGCCGAGAACCCTAGCACCTGCAGGGAGGCGTTACCGAAAACGGATTGTCGTGAGCTGCATGTTTCTGTTCATTTGTATGAGTACCTTGATGCTCCCTTCATCATCCAAAGTGTTGGCTTATGTAGTCAACCTGTTACGATCAGAAGGATTTCAGCAGGTCGTGGAAAAGGGCTTAAGCACCCCTGTGGGTCAAGAGTCGCTACAGCAAGGTATCAAACTCAGTGTGGAAAATTTATATGTGGACCAAGGCGAACTTATTTTCGAAATGGTGCAGTCGTTTGCGGAAGATGCGGCTTCGAGATCAATGTTGAACACGAACGACGTTCAATTGTTTATTGATGGGAAAAAACTGGCCTTTCACTCCGGAGGCGAATTTCATGATCTACAGGATGGCCGGTACGGGGGTATTATTTATTATCAAAGTAACTATGGATATGAGGAGGGGCTCGGTGGCCTGCTGCCTGAGCAATTTCAGTTAACGATTAAGGTAAATCGGATTGGAGACATCCAAGGAAATTGGTTCCTCGAGCTGCAGGTATCCCGTGAACTTTCGGATCAGGCGACCCGAACTTTTGTACCGGGGATCTCTCACGAGGTAAACGGGATTACTATTAACGTAGCACGAGTTGTGATGACACCGCTTAGTGCGAAGATCGACTACGAAATGACCGTGCCCGAGAATTACTCGTTTACCGATCCGTTTGCCATCAGCAGTATTCAAGTGAAGGATGATAAGGGCTATATTATGGGGACGGGCTTTGTTGGCGGCGAAGGTGAAGCGGTTGAAGGCGATCGGAGGAAATACCGGTTTACGAGCGAACATTTAAGCACGCCGAAGGAAACGCCGGAGGCACTCGTTATAATCCCACAGCGCAGTGTAATGGAAAGACAGGATGAATGGGGGACCTATTTCCATGGAGAAGCGCTTGAACCTTACGTGTTTCATGTTCCCTTGCAAAAATAACCGAGCATAGAAGCAAGAGTAGCTTATCTAAACAATCCTGTAAAGCATAAGAAATGGGCTTTGTCACGCGTATTCAGAATTTGATGGAGTCCAGTCATTGTATGAGGAAGTTGTAGCTAAGGAGCCGTTATTGCTTATGTTCCACAAGTTGAAGATATGGGGAGTAACAAGTGGAAGGAGTTAGCAATTAAAGATTTAGATGGTTATGTCATTGTGGTTGGTGGTAGTAATTAAGTATATTCTTAGAAGAACAAAATGAGTGAGGGAAATTACTCAAAGGAGAACGTTAGTTGTGTAAATGTAATAAGAAAGAAATCTAAAGTACATATGGCTTTAATGAATCAAGCCTATAATAAAAAACGACCCCCTTTAAAATATATAAAATTAAGGCCCACAGTCCGTTGCTGTGGGTCACTTTTTTGGTTATTGAAGTAAAGGGCAGTTTGATCAGTGACGGTTAAGGTGTATTCCGTAGTTACCGACTATCATGTCAGCCAATACGGCGGAAGATAAGAGTCCCTGAAGGCTTCTAATTTCCGGAATTTCGCCGAAATCTCCGAATTAGATGACGCTGGAGACTCTTATTCCGATCGAAACCGGCTGAAAGAGGTCACCGGCGGAAGATAAGAGCCTCCGGAGGCTTCTAATTTCCGAAATTCCGCCGGAAACCCCGGAATAGACGACGCTGGGGACTCTTATTCAGCGGGAATCAGCCGAGACCGCCTACTTGAGGCAAGTAGTCAACGTCCGAGGCTCTGATGCCTCCTATTACCGGAGCATCACCAAGCCTGGCGAAGCGTAAACAGGTCGCGCAGATCATCGTTCGAGAGCTCCGTGATCCAGCTTTCGGAGGTGGAGATGACGTTCTCGCTCAAGCTCATTTTGCTCTCCAGCATCTCGTCGATCTTCTCCTCCAAGGTGCCGAGAGAAATGAACTTATGCACCTGCACGTTGCGTTTCTGCCCCATCCGGTAGGCGCGGTCGGTGGCTTGATTCTCAACGGCCGGATTCCACCAGCGGTCGAAATGGAATACATGGTTCGCCGCCGTCAGATTGAGGCCGACCCCGCCGGCTTTCAGCGAGAGAACGAAGATGCCGGCTCCCTCCGCCCCCTGGAACATGTCGATCATCCTGTCGCGTTCCGCCTTGGGCGTGCTGCCGTTCAGGTACAGCACGGGTTCGCTCCGATGCGCTCCCAGGATGTCGGCCAGCATGCGGCCCATGCCTACGTACTGGGTGAAAATCAGGCAGGAATCTCCCTCGTCCCGGAGCTCGTCCACCATGGCGACGATCCGCTCCAGTTTCGCGGAACGCGTGACGAATGCTTCCCGGTGCTCATCGGACAGCAGCATGTCTTCCGAAAGAGCGGATTCCTTCGTCAACAGCACGGGGTGATCGCATAGCTGCTTAAGCCGGGTTAAGGCGGAAAGGATGGCTCCCTTTCGCTCAATGCCCTCGAGGTTTTTCATCTTCTCCAGAAGCTCCTTGACGGCCTGCTCGTAGAGCGCTCCTTGCTCGGCCGTAAGGTTGATATACACTTTCATTTCTTGCTTGTCCGGCAAATCCAGCTGGATGGCAGGATCCTTCTTCTTGCGGCGCAGCATGAATGGTTTGACGAGCTTCTGCAGCTGCGCCGTTCGTTCCTCATCCTGATGCTTCTCGATAGGATTGGCAAAGCGAAGCTGAAACCCGCGCTGGTTCCCCAGGTAGCCGGGATTGAGGAAATCGTAGATGGACCATAGCTCCGACAATCGATTCTCAATCGGCGTCCCCGTCAGGGCGATGCGATGCGACGCTTTGAAGGAACGGACCGCTGCGGATTGCTTGTTCTGCGCATTCTTAATGTTCTGAGCTTCGTCCAGACAGAGCGAATTCCACCGGATTTCCTGCAAAGTCTCTTGATCCAACAGCGCAGTCGTATAAGAGGTGATGACAACGTCCGTATCCTGCAAAGCCGCATAAAGCGCCTCGCCGCTTAACCGTCCCTTCCCGTAATGAAGCCTAACCTTCAAGCCGGGAGCAAAACGGGCAAGCTCCTTCTGCCAGTTGCCGAGCACGGATGTCGGACAGACAAGCAGGGCGGGAGAGGAGGTCTCCTCCTTGTGCTGCAGTAAATAAGCGATGAATTGAACGGTCTTGCCGAGCCCCATGTCATCGGCCAAACAGGCGCCAAGCCCGAATTTTCTTAGAAAGCTCAGCCATGTGAAGCCTTCTCGCTGATAGCCGCGCAGGGTAGCCTGAAGTCCTTCAGGCACGGCAAGCTCTTTCAGTTCGGACGGCTGTCCCAGCTGACGGAGCAGCGACAAGAGGTGGGCGTTCAGCTCAACCTCCAGCTTGATCCGTTCTTCGTCTTCCGCTTCGTCGTTGGCTGCGCGACCGCCGGTCTGGGACGGCTTCTCTTGCTCCAATTCTTTCAGCAGATGCAGTTGAAGAACATCCTGCAAGGACAAGCCTTCTTCCTTGTTCACACTTTCCATGAGCTTTCGAATCTGCTCCAGGAGAGCGGGATCCAAGTAGACCCATTCGCCGCGGAAGCGGATAAGCCGTTCCTTGCGGCTTAGCAGCTCTGCGAATTCGGCTTCGTTCAGATCCGCATCGCCGATGGCAAGCCGCCAGTCGAAGTCGACTATGGCGTTTAGCCCGAATAACGACGGCCCTCTGCCGCCAGCTTCCGAGGTAACCTGCGCGCGCAGACGAGGCTTCCGCTTCGAGGCGGCCTCCCACCAGCCGGGCAGCATGACGCTCCAGCCGTCGCTCAGCAATCGGCGGCTGTCCGCGGTCAGGAACCGCCAAGCGGCTTCGTCGCTTAGCGGCTCGGCGAAGAGCATGCCGCCGTTATGCTCGTCCGGAAGTGCCGCCGTCAGCCGAGCTGCCCATCCGGGAGAGCGCTCCCGGATATAAGGGCTCCAGTCGCTCGGCCATACCCCGGACGCCTGTCCGTCTGCTGCAAGGCGAATAGGCGTGAGTGCGGCGCCTTCTTTTTTATCCTGCAGCACCAAACAAAGGCGCCAATCATATTGCTCGTCGTCAGGCTCCAGCAATTGCAAAGCAGGGCGGAAGGGGGCTGTGTCCGGCTTCCAGCCGAGCGCGGCGAGCCACTCTTCCTCCGTAAACGCATGAGCCGGGGCGTTTGCCGTCCGGGACTCCTGAAACAGCGCCGGATAATCCCGCCGAAGATCGGACATGGCGGCTTCGTCCGCATAGTGCTCCGCGGAAACGGAGGCCGAGAAGGCCGAGCGCAACCCGGACATATCCTCGCCTAAGACGTCCGCCCTTTTCAAAGTATCCCAGTCCAGCGCTTCCAGTCCTTCGGCTCCGGCCTCCCACGTCCACTCCAGCTTCTTCCCGTTCCGGAAGGAAGCGTAGCTCGGCGAGTAGCGGCCTGCCGAGGCTTCGCGGAGCAGGAGCGGCGCTGCCTCAAGCAATCCATTAGCGACTTCATTCCCGCCTTCCCACCGAAGGATGTCCATGAAATTCGGTTCGGCGAAGAAGGGGAGAACCATTTCCGCAGGGAGAACCGTCACCGTTAGCTCCCCGGCTTGCTGCAGCTCCAGCGTCGTACCGTAGCAGGACGGCTCGTGCCAAGCGAACAAGAGTTTGCGGAATTTATCGCCGGGGACATCCTTGCCGTCCTGCAACCCCCAAAGCAGGGCATCCCCGCTGTCGGTCAGAATGGCATACAGGGTCATGTCGTTCATTTTTGTGCTCATTCCAACAGCTTCCCTTTCTTTAATTCCTCGTGCAGCGCCCGCAGGCGGCTATGCCGGTCGGCAAAGTCTATGAAGAAACGATCCCACCGCTCGCTTTGCTTCATTTTTTTGTACACCTTTTCGAGTCTTTTGAGCAGCTTGACTGCGGATTTGTAAGCATGCCGGTTTTTAAGGGCGACATAATGCTGGATTGCTTGATGGTAGTAAGGCAGAAGGAGCTCCGGCGCTTCCTTCTCGATCGGTTGCAGTACGCCGACACGGTGGTAGAGGGGGTCAAGCTCTTGAAGAATTTGCATTTCCAGCCAAGGCTTCCATTTGCGCCGTTCGTACAGCATATCCTCAATGATCACAGAGGAATGGGGCAGCAGCCCTTCCAGAACGCTCCACATCGGCTTCTCGGCATCGGGTATATGGGAGACGGCATCGTTCCAAAAACGCATATAGGCTTCGAGTTCATTCTTCTTCTTTCCATTGAAGAAAGCGGCTGTCCTTATCAGCCAATCCGTTAACGTTTCCCAATCCTGAGAATCGGAAATACGTCCGAGGAGAGAGAGAATCAGGCTCCCCGGCGCATTTTGCAACATTCCGCCTTTTTCCAACGCCGCCCATGCCTCGCTGCTTCTGGATTGATGAAGATACAAGAAGGCCTTCGCCGCCGAGAGCGATGCGGACAAAGAATCGGTTGTCAGCCTCTCCAACTCTTCAATCTCCTGCGCTGCCCAAAGGCCGGCTTCGGGATGGGGAGCAATCCAATACTTCCACAGAGCCGTATACAGGCCGAAATCCAGAAATTTATTGCCGGTTTCTTCTGCCATCTGCCGTCTGCTATATTCCAGCGTTTGTTTCAGACGCGCTTCCGATGAAGGGAACTTGAAGAGGCCCGCTTTTTGCCGCAGCCAGGCATGAATGTCATCGTACATCCGATAAAGCGCAAAGGACGTGTAATACGTAACCCCGCCTTGAGCGCTCTGCCCTTTAATTTTTCTCAAAATAAACAGTTCTTGATGCAGCTCGAAAAATACCTCGTCAATCGCCGAAAAGGGGATGGATCCCTTCCGGATATTTTGCAGCGGGTATCGTAATGCATCCGTATACATTTTCTGATCAAAAGCCGGTTTCACGTGGGCCGTAGCTTGCTCCATGAAGGCGTGCCATTTGAAAACGTCCATGCCGGGCAATTCGTCCAGCACCGACTTCGGAGGGGAAATCGCAGCGTTTCGCTTGAGGTGGTGCTTGGCATTCACAATTTGCGAAGCCGGATACCCAAGCCGGTCGGCGAGCTCCATAATAACCGCCGCCAGATGCTTGCAGTAGGTTCCTACCGGGCAAGTACAGGAGCTGGATCTGAACTTGTCTAATCGAAGAGTAACGGTATAGTTTTCCGAGCCGGTTACCTTCCCCCGAATGGCTTGATCCTCCGAAATGCTGAGGGACGTCACAAACTGCTGTTTAAAATAATTAAAGCCCCGGCTAAGGGTAACCTCATTAAACGTTTCGGCTACTTGCTCAAGCAGCTTCAGCCATTGCTCGTCGTTTAAAGCGGGTAAAGAACGCATCGCTAAGCTCCTTGGTGAAATATAGGGATTGTATGGACAACTAACAAGTCGACTTTATAAACACCTACTATTATAGAACGATATGATGCAAATTACGAAACTTTCAAGTGCAGTGGCTCTACTAGACAGCGGAAAAGTTGAAAAGAAGACGTCATGGCTCTATCTAGATCATCCTCGGCATTGAAGGTGTTTAGGGTAAAAGGCACACAAAAAACCGCCAAGGGAAGCGCTACGGTTCCTTGACGGTTTTTGGCATGGGTAAGTTAATGCGCGCTTGCCGCTGCGAGTCCTACTTTTTCGATCAGCAGACGGCTTTCTTCATGACGGCGTTCTTGTTCGCCTGCTCGTATTTGGCCAATACCTTGGCGATTGCCGTAACGGCGGAATGATCCCGTACATGCGGATGCGTAAAGTCGATGACAGTCTTGCGGCTCGTCATACCGTGACGAGCTTTTTCTCGTTTTCAGCCTTTTTCCTCTCGCTTTCGCGTTCAGAATCGCTTGTAGCGGAGGATTCCGGAGGGGTCTCTTTAGCCGCTGCGTCCCTATTTTCAGGCTGTTCGGACCGCTCCTCCGTCATGCCGCCGCCCGTTTCGGAGCGAGAGTTTGCAGGCTGAACCGGAGCGGGGGCGGGGGCTCCGTCTTCTAGCTTGGTCTTGCCTTCGGTCGGAAGCCCCGATTCCGTAGAAGAAGCTTCGGGATCATACTGATCCGACGCCGGCGCATTTCCGTTCGGCTGCTGCGGTTCGATACGGAACTTGTTGATTTCTTCGAACAGCAACTGCGAGAGCCGGTTCATATCGTCGGCTTGTCCGGCGATGAGACGAATCGCGGCATCCTGCTGATACGAGGTCGAATTGACCTCTTCAACGCTTGCTGCCGTTTCTTCCGCGACGGCTGCGACGAAATGGACGGAGTCCATGAGCCGCTTGTTCTGCTCCTGCGCGTTCCCGATCATGCCGCCGATCCGGTCGATCTGTCCGCCAATGTCCTGCATCGATGACCGTATCGCAGAGAAGGAGGTTAGGGTCGCGCCCACTTTGGCGTTCTGCTTGGACAGTCCGCTCCGCGTTTCCTGCATGCGGGTTTCCAGCTCAGCAATTTGTTTTTGCAGTGTCACGATAAGCTCCCCGATGCTCTTCGACGATTCGTTCGTTTGCGCTGCGAGCGTGCGAACTTCCTCCGCGACGACCGAAAACCCTCTGCCGTGGACGCCCGCACGGGCCGCTTCTATCGCGGCATTCAGCGCCAAAATATGCGTTTGCGTCGATATTTCAGTGATGGCCTTAACGATGCTGCCGATTTGCTTCGAGCCTGCCGACAGCGTATGCATCGCATCGACGGCCTGATCGATGATCGCTTCCGTCTGCCTTGACGTTCTGCTTAGCTCCTGCACCGAAGCTTCGCCAAGCTCCGTTTTCAATTCCGCCTCTGCGCTCATCTGCTGCATATGACGAGCCGCTTCCCAAACCGCGCGAACCTCTTGATCCAGTTCGCCGATAATGTGTGCGCTTTGCTCCGTCCGCTGCGCTTGCTGATCGGCTCCCGCCGAAATTTCCTCGATCGCCTTCAATATATCGGCGTTCGCCGACGCGGTCGTCACCGACATGTGCCGGAACGATTGCGAATGACCGGACAACGACGAGGCGATTTGCTGCGTCGAACCGAGCATATGCCGCACTTGATCGATCATTTTATCGAAGCTGTGGCTAAGTTGTCCGAGCTCGTCGTTGGATTCGGCATTGATTTTATGACGGAGGTCGCCTTCGGAAATGAGCGCAACCGCCCGCTGCAGCCTGCCGATCGGCCTTACGAACGAACGGATGAGCAGGAAGGCGATTCCGCTTCCGACGAGCAGGATCATGGCGGCTGCGCCGATCATGACGGAGACGGTGTCATCCATTTTTTCGTTGGAGGCTTGAGTCGCGGCATTCGCATCGTCCATATAGATCCGGTAGAACTTGTCCACCAGGTTGAAAATAAGGTCTCTCTGCTGCTGTGCCTGGTTATAGAGGGATTCCGTATTTTTAAGGATGTCCGTCTCGCTGTAGGACGTATCCTGAATGACGCGCACGGCGCGGTCGAACACTTCCATATACTCCGATGTGGCGACGATCAGCTGGCTCCTCAGCTGGATTTGATCCGGCGTTGCAGCCGTGCTCCCGATTTTCTGCAGCAGCTCGTTGTATTCTTTCCGTTTGACGTTATATTTATCGACGAACTCGAGCTTGCGGGAGATCATCAGTCCGGAGGAGATATCCTTCAAATCTTGTACGAGCACCTTCAATTCCAAGGCCATTAATTCGTAGGATACTTTCTCGTTCTGCACGCCATGTTGGGATTTGATGTCTCGCACCTGCGTCAGATTAAAATAGGCGACCGCGAGAAAGACGGCCAGCATGCCCGCAAAGCTTGCGATCAGCTTGATTTTCATGGATACGTTCCGTTTCCCCATATAAGGTTCCTCCTCAGTATCGTTTGCAGAAGTCCGCCGCTTCTATTAGATGAAAGGATAAGCGGAAATTCGACAAAACTTTCTATATGCTGACAAGTATAGGGATGAACTATTAACGGAATAGAGTCATTTTGTTAATAACATGTAAATTTTTCTAGTCCCTAAGGCTGAACGGAACGGCTTATTTACTTGTTTCTATTTTTAACATTCCCTTTACGTTTTTCGGGTTTGTTCTTTACAATTGCTTGTTACGATTACAAACGTGGACGAAACGAAATCATACAAACACATTAAAGGGAGGACATTTTACAATGTTCAAGCACATGTCGAAAAAAGCAATGAGTCTCGCACTGGCATCGATTCTAATCGCTGGGGTAGCAGCCGGCTGCGGCAACAAAGAAGAGAAGAAAGATAACGCCGCTTCGCCATCCGCTTCCGCTTCGACAGCACCTAGCGCATCGGCTTCGACGGCGCCTTCCAAGTCGCCCGAAATTACAGGTACGGTAACGGCTTCCGGTTCCACTGCGCTTCAGCCGCTCGTACAGCAAGCAGCAACCGAATTTATGAACAAAAACCCTAAAGTGACGGTACAAGTAACAGGCGGAGGTTCCGGTACGGGCGTGAAAAACGTTGCCGACGGCGTATCCAGCATCGGGAACTCCGACGTAGAAGCCGACGCTCAATATAAAGATAAGCTTACCGAGTTCGTAGTCGCGATCGCGCCATTCGCACTGATCGTCAACAAAGACGTTAACGTGGATAACCTGACGAAGCAGCAAGCAGCCGACATCTACAGCGGCAAAATTACGAACTGGAAAGAAGTTGGCGGCGCCGACAAAAAAATTCAGCTGATTCACCGTCAAGACAGCTCCGGCTCCCGTAAGCTCGTTGGACAAATCATCATGGGCGGCACGGCGTTCTCCAAAGAAGGCGTAACGCAGGATTCCAGCAAAACCGTTGCGGAAGCCGTAGGCACGACAGGCGGTTCGATCGGTTATGTCGATACGCCGTACATCACGGACGCGGTTAAAGCGCTCAAAATCGACAACGTCGCTTACTCCAAAGATGCGATCAAAGACGGCAAATACCCGCTTTACGGCGTAGAGCGTATGTACACCAAAGGTCAACCGGATGCCGCTACCAAAGCGTTCCTGGACTTCATCCTGAGCAAAGAATTCCAAGAAGGCCAAGTAGAGAAGCTGAAATTCCTTCCTGCCAACCTGCTGAAAAAATAATAGTTTCGTAAAAGTAGAGCGGAACGCTGGTATCCGCTCTTTTTGCGTTGTTTGTTTGACTCTCTAAATAGGTCTTATGTTGTATTTTTTGCAGCATTTCAGGCGCATGAAGAAGAGAAACCAGTCTAGTGCTGCACATTTTGCAACATTTTCGTTCAAAATGCGCGATTTCGGACCGGAAATTTGCAAAGTGCTGCAAAATCTGCAACATTTCTCTGTTCCTGCAACGGGAAAGAGAAATATGCTGCATAAAGTACAACATCCCGGTACGGACCGGTTAGGAATGCTCTTGCCGATCCCTAGCGAAAATTCGAAGAGTAATTTTACATTCCCTTTACAATCGGTCGCAATTCTTCTAACAAATAGGTCCTATGATAGAGATAAGTCAAACGGCATTTACAAATCGTTATTGTCAGATTCGATAGGGAGGGGTCACGGTGTCATCGATGGCCGAATTGATAGCAAGGAATGAGAAAATGGAAAAACGCGTAACCAAATGGACGAAAGCGCAAAACCGCAAAGACGGCGCCATGAAGCTGCTGTTTATCGGGAGCGCGGGGCTTGTCGCCATCGTCATTTTTTCGATAATCGCGTTCGTCGGCCTGCAAGGGTCCAAAACGTTCGCAGACGTATCGATCATGGAATTTTTCTTCTCGACGGACTGGACGCCTTCATCGGAAAGCGCGCCGAGCTTCGGTACGTTTCCGTTTCTGTACAGCACGCTGCTGCTGACGCTGTTGTCGGTCTTGCTGTCCGTCCCGCTCGCGCTGTCCGGAGCCGTGTTTATGGCCAAAATCGCGCCGAGATGGATGCGTGAAATTTTACGCCCGGCCGCCGATCTGTTCGTCGGTATTCCGTCGGTCGTATACGGACTTATCGGCTTGACGGTCATCGTTCCGGCGCTCGGTAAAATTTTCGGAGGCGTAGGCTACGGGATTTTACCTGCGGCGATCATTTTGGCGGTCATGATATTGCCGACGATCATGTCCATCTCCGAGGATGCGCTCCGCTCGCTGCCGGGCCGGCTTGAAGAGGCTTCGCTGGCGCTTGGCGCCACGCGGTGGCAAACGATCTGGCGGGTGCTAATTCCCGCGGCGCGCCCCGGTATATTGACCGGCGTCGTACTCGGCATGGGACGCGCGATCGGCGAAACGATGGCGGTGTTCATGGTAATCGGGAACTCCCCGAAAATGCCGGGCTCCCTGCTCGATTCCACAACGGTTCTGACAACCGCAATCGTGAAGGACATGGGACACATCGCCTACGGCACGACTTGGAACAACGCTTTATACATGATGGCGCTCGTCCTGCTGGTCGTATCGCTGCTGTTAATCTTGATCATCCGCGTAGTGGCCAGAAGGAGTGAACTGAAATGAGAACAAGCAAATGGACCGATAAAGCGGCGACCGTCTACTTCTGGGCCGCAGGCATTACCATCATTCTTATTTTGGCCTGGTTTCTCGTAAAAATTCTCGGCAGCGGACTCGGTCATTTATCGTGGAGCTTTCTCACCGGAAAGCCGTCCGAAATCGAGGCGGGAGGCGGCGTAGGGCCGCAGTTGTTCAACTCCTTCTATATCCTGTTCTTATCGCTGCTTTTCTCGCTGCCGATCGGGATCGGCGCAGGCATATACTTAGCCATTTACGCCCGCAAAACGAAATTTACGGATCTGGTCCGCATTTCCGTCGAAGCTTTGTCCTCGGTTCCGTCCATCGTATTCGGTTTGTTCGGGGCGCTCTTATTCGTCAAGCTGCTCGGCTTGAAGTTCTCGATTCTCGGCGGTGCGGCAACCTTGGCGCTGCTTAACCTGCCGGTGCTCGTACGGGTAACGGAGGAGGCGATCCGCGCCGTTCCGGCATCGTACTGGGAAGCGTCGCTCGCTCTCGGTTCGACCCGCTGGCAGGCGATACGGAGCGTGCTTTTGCCGGCTGCAATGCCGGGCTTGATCACGGGCATTACGCTGGTGGCCGGCCGTGCGCTAGGGGAAACGGCCGTGCTTATCTTCACGGCGGGCACGTCCGCATCGCGCATATTCCCTGACTTCGACGTGATGTCAATGGGAGGGACGTTGGCCGTTCATCTGTGGTATGTCGGCTCCGCTTCGCTGGCACCCGACGCCAAGCAAATCGCGCAAGGCAGCGCAGCGCTGCTCGTGCTGGTCGTCCTTATTTTCAACCTCTTAATCGCGATTCCAAGCCGTATTCTGCAGAAGAAATTATCCGGGGGGAAATAACCGTGGAAAAACATAAAATCAAAGTCGACAACTTGAACTTGTACTACGGCGATAACCGGGCGCTGCACGATATCAAACTAAACATTCGGGAAAACTCGATCGCGGCGCTCATCGGACCGTCGGGCTGCGGCAAATCGACGTTCCTGCGGACGCTGAACCGGATGAACGACTTGATCGACAACGTAAAAATTACCGGGAACGTCGTCGTCGACGGCCAAAGCATTTACGCTCCTGAAACGGACGTGGTTTCGCTGCGCAAGCGGGTAGGCATGGTGTTCCAGCGCCCGAATCCGTTCCCGATGTCGATTTACGACAACATCGCTTACGGACCGCGTATCCACGGCATCAAGAAAAAAGCGGTCCTCGACGAAATCGTCGAACGCTCGCTGGTGCAGGCGGCTCTATGGGAAGAGGTAAAGGACCGGCTTAACAAGTCGGCGCTCGGCCTGTCGGGGGGCCAGCAGCAGCGGCTATGCATCGCAAGATTGCTTGCGGTCGAGCCGGATGTGCTGCTCATGGATGAACCGACCTCCGCGCTCGATCCGATCTCGACGCTGAAGGTCGAAGAACTGACGCAAACGTTGAAGGACCGCTACACGATCATTATCGTGACGCATAACATGCAGCAAGCGGCGCGTATTTCGGACTACACGTCGTTCTTCCTGAACGGTTTTCTCGTGGAATCGGACAAGACGGACAAAATTTTTACCACGCCGAACGATCAACGGACGGAGGATTACATTACCGGGCGTTTCGGTTAAGCGGAAGAGCATCATTTTCAACCACTATTCATGGACAAAGGAGCTTGAGGAATGGACACCAGAGCGAATTACCATCAGGCGCTGCAAGGATTGCAAACGGCGCTTCTAAAAATGGGAAGCGACGTCGAAATCCAAATACGCGATGCGGTCGAAGCGCTTCGGCTATTGGATGAACCGATGGCGAGAGCAACGGTTGCGCGCGACGATGAGATCGACGATCAAATGCTGCGTATCGAGGAAAAATGCTTCAGTCTGATCGCCCTCCAGCAGCCGATGGCCAGCGATCTGCGGACGATCGGGATGGCGCTGAAAATCGCCGTCGACCTGGAACGGATCGCGGACCATGCCGTCGATATCGCGAAGATTGCCATTCGTTTGAACGGAGAGAAGCTCGTCAAGCCGCTTATCGACATTCCGCTCATGGCTTCCATCGCCCAAACGATGCTGCGAGACAGCTTGCTGGCCTATACGGAACGGAACGTGAACCGGGCGGCATCGCTTGCCGACAAGGATGACGAGGTCGATAAAATTTACAGCACCGTCGTCCAGCATTTGACCGAACTGATGGGCATGGACATTGCGACGAACCGCCAATTGACGCATCTGCTGATGGTTGCGCATTATTTGGAGCGCGTTGCCGACCATACGACGAACATCGGCGAAGGGGTCATCTATATGGTCGCAGGCAAACGGAAAGATCTGAACGTCTAATCGGCGGATAGGTTCCGCTTGGGGCAGGGATCAGCATGAGCAACAGTGTATACCGCGAATCGATTGGGGCAGCCGGCATCCAGGATGTCCGTCTGCCCGAATTTACAAGTATCATCCGAGAGCAGAGGCTCCATTCCGTTTACCAGCCGATTCTGTCTTTGATCGACGGAAACGTATTCGGCTTTGAAGCGTTGACGCGGGGGCCGGCCGACAGCACCTTCGGTTCCCCGGTTACGCTGTTCGAATATGCCAAGACCGTCGGCCAGTTGTATCCCCTTGAGCGGGTAGCCCGCGAGAAAGCGATCCGCGGCGTGAAGCTTCAGCATAACAAGCAGATGCTGTTCCTTAATGTTTCCTCCGAAATCATCGTCGATACCCATTTCATGCCGGGCCAAACGCTTGAGCTGCTTCAGCAGCACGGACTCACACCGAATAACGTCGTCTTCGAGATTACCGAGCGCAGCTCGATCGAGGACTTTTCGCTGGCCAAAAAGGTGCTTGGCCATTACCGCAGCCAAGGCTACAAGATCGCCATCGACGACGCGGGCGCCGGTTACTCTTCCCTTCAGGCGATCGCCGAGCTGCATCCCGATTTCATCAAGATCGACCGTTCTCTCATTTCGGGTATCCATCGAGATAAAATTAAAGAATATATCGTCGAAACGTTCGTAACGTTCGCGCAAAAAATGAACATTTATTTGATTGCCGAAGGAATCGAGGAGCTTGAAGAGCTGCTGAAGCTGACCCGGATGGGGGTTCATTACGCTCAGGGATATTTGATCGGCAGACCCGCCGCAGGTCCGGGTCCGATTGACGAGAAGCTGATAGCAGGCATCGACGAGCACCGCATGAGGTATCCGAACAACGCCATGTGGACGATCGGTCATTTGGCTGCGCCGATTCAGCAATTTCAGAAAAACGTGCTGATCTCCGAAGCTGCACGGTATTTCAACGAGACCGAAACGGCTGCCGGAGCGGTCGTGGTGGACGGAGATGTGCCGGTAGGATTGGTCAATCGGGACAGACTGTTCCAGCAGCTTGCGGGACAATACGGCTTTTCGCTCTTTTGGCGCAAAACGATCGATTATGTCATGGACGCCATACCGCTCATCGTGGATGAGACGCTGCCCGTTGAGGAAGTGTCGCAAATGGCGATGTCCCGGGAGAAAAACAAGCTGTACGATCTGGTCATCATAACGCGTCACGGGAAGATGGCCGGAGTGGCTTCGATACGCTCCATACTCGAATACATAACGAATGTCCGCATGGAATCGGCGCGGTTCTCGAATCCGCTTACCGGTCTGCCCGGAAATACGCCGATCCATAGCGAGCTCAGCAGAAGGCTGACGGCGGCCAAGCCGTTTTGCGTCATTTATGCGGATCTCGATTACTTCAAGTGGTTCAACGATACGTACGGGTTTCAGAAGGGCGACCAGCTGATCCAATACACGGCCGACGTCATTCAGCACACGGTCAGCGTATGCGGGCATCCTCTGGATTTTGTCGGGCATATCGGCGGAGACGATTTTATTGCCATATCCGCGTCTGCAGATCCGGAGAAACTGTGCCGGGAGATCATCAGACGGTTCGATCAAGGCGTGCAGACGATGTACGAGGGAGATATCATATGCGTGCTTGATCGCGGAGGCAACCGGGTAGCAAGCTCGGGCGTGACCCTATCGCTTTCGCTGGTCGTCATCGACTGTTCGAGCAGCAACGTGACGCTCGAGGATGTATCAAGCATGGCCGCGACGCTCAAGAAGAAATCGAAGGCGCTTGAAGGCAGCGTTTACAGCTTTCATTATTTTCACGATCCTATGTAAAGACAAACGGCATGCACCGGAGCGGATCCGAGGCATGCCGTCTGTATTTGCGGGGAAACAGCCGAACCCGTTCAGCTTGTCCGCTTAAATAAAGGGTCGATGAAAGAGGTGCAGAAATGTTCTGCGATTTGCTCGGTTGTATAGCCGCAAACCTTACGCAAATGCAGATGGACAACGGGAGACAGGCAAGAGATGAACATATGAGCGACGAACGGAGACTCCACATGAGACGACTCTCCGCTTTCCGCGGCTTCGTCGAATAGCGAGCACAGAGTCTTAAACATGTAAACGTAGGGCGGCGACTCGAAAAAATTCAAGCGGTCCGAGGAGCAGGAGCTGGACGATTGAATGGTCGCGATCCAATCGGCATCCTTTTCGACAAAACGAATGAGCATGCTCATGATGGCGCGGAGCTGTTCGGCGACCGGCACGTCTTTATGCCGCTCGAGATAGGACGTCCATTCCTCGGATAAATACCGGAACCGGTCCTTCATCAAGTCGAGACATAGATCGCCTTTATTGGCGTAACGGCGATATAGGGTGCCTTGGCCGATGCCTGCGGACTTCGCGACCTGATGCATACTGACGGCTTCTACGCCATGTTCTTCGAATAACGATCGGGCGGTGTTGAGAATCATCCCGCTAAGCTGCTGGGCATCTTTACGTTTATCGTCAATAGACATTAATTTCACAACTCCATTCATTGACAACCGGACAATTGTCCGCTATCATTCAGAGATGCGGACAATTGTCCGGTGAATGTGCGGCATTACCTTTTGACTTCGAACATGTTATATCTTATCGCTTCGGAGAGAGATGGTCAATTCGTGTTTGCGGTGTTCACGGGATTTTGGTCGGATAGAGAGACAGGAGGAGAGAAATCATATGTCTTCACAAGCAACAAAAACGGGCGCGGCCTTGCAGCAGCCATTGTCGATGAAGCAAATCATCGCGCCGCTTGTCGCCATTATCGTCGGGATGTTCATGGTAATTTTGGACGGTACGGCGATGAATGTCGCGATGCCGAATCTGGTTAAGGATTTCGAAAGCACGATCGGCGTCGTGCAGTGGACCGTAACGGGATACGCGCTGGCTCAATCGGCCGTTATTCCGCTGGCGGGATGGCTGTCCGACCGTTTCGGGGCGAAACGAATCTTTTTGCTTTCCGTCGTGCTGTTTACGCTCGGATCCGGGCTCTGCGCACTGGCTACGAATGCCAGCGAACTGATCGCTTACCGGATCATTCAAGGCTTGGGCGGCGGTATGGTCGCTCCGATCGCAATGGCGTTTACGTATCGGCTCAGCCCTCCGGGGAAAGTCGGAGCGGTTATGGGCATGATCGGGATTCCGATGCTGCTTGCACCGGCGCTTGGACCGGTTGTCGCAGGCTGGCTCGTCGATTACGTTACCTGGCACTGGATTTTCTTGATTAACCTCCCGATCGGCGTTGTTGCCGTTATCGTCGGCCTTCGCACGCTGCCGAAGCTGGATCGGCAATCCGTACCGGCTCTGGACTTCCTCGGTATGCTATTCGCTCCGATCGCGTTCGCCGCTTTGGCATACGGCGTCAGCGAAGGAGGCACAAGCTGGACTTCGGCCAAAACGATAACCGGCCTCCTTATCGGCGGTATCGCGCTTATCGTGTTCATCATTGTTGAGCTGCGCCGCACACAGCCGCTTTTGGAGCTTCGCGTGTTCAAATCCGGCAACTTTACGCGCGGTATCGTCGTACAATGGGTATCGCAGATTGCGTTGTTCGGTACGATCTTCATGGTTCCGCTATTCCTGCAGCAAGCCAAGGGCTACACGGCCTTCGAAACCGGCTTAATTATGCTGCCGCAGGCGATTGCCGCGGGCGTGTTTATGCCGATCGGCGGACGCTTGTACGACAAGCTGGGCGCAAGACCGGTCGTCATTACAGGCTTGTCGCTGATTACTGTCGCAGCTTACGTCTTGTCGACGATTACGACGGATACGAGCCTGACCATGCTGATGCTTCCGCTCGCCATGATCGGAGCGGGAATGGGCCTCTCGATGATGCCGTTGAACACACACATCATTCAGTCGGCACCGCCCGAGCTGGTTAGCCGCGTAACGTCTTTGACCGCAGCGGCTCAACAAGTTATGAGCTCGTTCGCGGTGGCGGGTCTGGCTACGATGCTAACCTCCCGCGTAGAGCACTATATGGGCGAAAATCCGGCGGATCCGTTGGCCGTCATGTCGTCGTCCTACGGCGATACGTTCTTCATTCTCACCGGCATTGCGATCTTCGGCGCGGCCGTCGCACTGCTGCTTCGCAGGCCGAAGCAGCAGCCGCAAACGGCGGAGAAGCCTGACGTGTCCATGATGATGGGACACTAATATAGAAGGAGCAAGAACCGTCCGGCCGGACGGTTCTTGCTCTTTTTTTTGCGGCTGCACTGCTGCGGCTGCTTGTCGGCATAGCGGAAATGCGGCCGGCGGGGAGGCTGGAGATGGCGTCACTATTGCTGTTAGAGATTAAGACTTATCATACCGTTGACATCTTTTTATCCGCATGTTTCTCAAACGAACTAACGAATATTTGCCGCAGTGTGCGGACGAATGATGATCCTTTGACGCGCCGGCGTAACTAATAGGAGAAAATAGCTAAGCTAAATGATAAAAAACTAAATGGAAGGACCGAGGCTGCTGTTTGTGAAGCGGGCGGAGGTAATTAGATGGTCTGAGGTTACTGTTGGTCAAGAGGCGACGTAATACTATCGGCTCAAAGTGTGCTGATGAAAACCTACATAGCTCTGCACCGCACGCAGCTCCCAGCGCGCGGTGTGGTGACACGTGTTGGCAGTCGACCACACAGCACGGGAACGAGTGGCGAAATGGAAAACATGCAGTTAAAATCGACTGAAGCGAGTGGAGGAAAAACTAACTGGAAAAGTTACAGCTGTTTTTGGCTCTACTATGCTTTTTGAGATAAAATGGCAAAAACAACTGGAGGAAATCCAGTTAATGGTGGTTAGTTTGGTCAAAATGGAGAAAATAACTACAGGTTTTCCAGTTAGCTTGCTCCACGCTCGTCACCCTGCGAGCCATGCCTGTGGCTCCGTGCCCCGCGCCAGTGCGACGGCACTCCGCGCCAGGTGCCACGGCGCCCCGCACCAGGTGCGACGGCGCTCCGCACCAGCACCAGGTGCCACGGCACTCCGCGCCAGCGCCACGGCGCCCAGCACCAGGTGCCGCGCGTCGGCGCCGCAAAAAAAACGCGAACCGGCGGTTCGCGTTAAAATACATTCAGCAAAATATCGATTTTGCGTACGATGATGACTTTCCGGTTCCTAAGCTTGCGCTGGGAGCTTTTTTTGCTGTGGCCGGGATGGAGCCAGACGGCGTCAAGCCCCGCGCCGACAGCTCCGAGCACGTCATTCTTCCACGAATTGCCCACCATGACGCCTTGCGACGGGGCGATGCCAACCCCTTGAAGCGCCTGCTTGAACAAAGCGGGGTTCGGCTTGCGAACGCCTCCTTTTAAGGTCGCGAATACGCGCTCGTTCGGAATAAGGCTGCTCAATTCGAGAATGTGCAGCTGCGATTCGACTTTCTCTTTATTGCCGTTGCTTATGATGGCTAGCTTGTAGGTGGCCGCCAGCTGCTCAAGCGTATCCCGCGCTCCGGGTACAAGGGTGGGCGTACGCGTTTGTTTGTCCTTGATCCGGTTGAGGAAGGTGCGCAGGAACGCTTCATTCAATGTAAAAGGAAGCGGGTCGAGCGCGATTTTCAAGCAGGCCAGCCGAATTTTATCGCGATTGACGGCATTCATCCGTTTTTGCGTGATCTTCTTCCGCCATTCGTCCCAATACCGCTCGACGATGCCCTGCTGCGTCCACTCGCCGTCGCCCGACCAGCGGCCGGTATATTCGCCCAGCACGTCGAGAAAACTGTCGTAGAACGACTGGTGCGGATCGATTAACGTATGGTTCATATCGAAAAAAATGACTTTGGTTTGCTCGGGAGCGAAAAACCGTTTCATAACCCTCACCTCGGGTAATTTCCTGAATATCGGCGGCGGCGAAGCGATTGAACGGCAGTTGACGTTCGCATGCCCGTTACGGAAAGGAGTCGATTTGGAGTGCTGGAGAAAGGGGGAATTCGCCTTCTTCATATGTATGCGCAAGGGGGCTTTTTTATTGCCTCGGATAAGACGGGGAAGCAATTTTCGTAAAGAAGGGACACGTCTCGCGCAAACGGAAGCGAATCCCGGACCGATCTTGCTTTTTTGAAGGGCTCAGGTTTCAACCGGGCGCACTCCTATGCTATGATGAAAGGTAATGAACGAAATTCCCTGAGAACCTATTGGAAAGAGGTGGACTATGAGCAAGCTGATTGTCATAGACGGAAACAGCATTGCATATCGCGCTTTTTTTGCGCTGCCGCTTTTGAGTAATTCGCAGGGGCTGCATACCAATGCGGTTTACGGATTTACGACGATGCTTCTGAAGCTGATCGAAGAACAGAAGCCGACCCATTTTCTAGTGGCTTTCGACGCAGGCAAACAAACGTTTCGACATAAAGGATACGCGGAATATAAAGGCGGGCGCGAAAAAACGCCTTCGGAGCTATCCGAGCAGTTTCCCGTGCTCAAGGATCTGATTAAGGCTTTCGGCATTTCGCAATTTGAGCTGGCCGGTTATGAGGCCGACGATATTATCGGCACGCTGACGCGAGTGGCGGACGAGCGCGACGACATGAAGGTTATCGTCGTTTCAGGCGATAAAGATATGCTCCAGCTGGCATCGGACCGGGTAACGATCGCGCTCACGCGCAAAGGCATCAGCGAGGTCGACCTGTACGATCCGCCGGCGATTCAAGAAAAATACGGTCTCGAGCCGAAGCAAATCATCGATTTAAAGGGACTGATGGGCGATGCGTCCGACAACATCCCCGGTATTCCGGGCGTAGGCGAGAAAACGGCGCTCAAGCTGCTGCACCAGTTCGGCTCGGTGGAAGGTGTGCTCGAGCATACGTCCGAAATCGCCGGCAAAATGCGCGAGAAGGTCGAGGCGCATGCCGCCGACGCGAGGATGAGCAAGGAGCTTGCGACTATATATCGCGAAGTGCCTATGGAGTCCGAGTGGACGGCGCTTGCTTACGGCGGTTATGAAGGACAAGCGCTCGCCTCCATGTTCCGCAAGCTGGAGTTCAAGTCGCTGCTGGACAAAATGGATTTCTCCGGCGGCGACAGCGAAGGCGAGAAAGAGCAGGAGGAGACGTTCGGCTTCGAGATCGTGAACGAGGAAAGCTTGTCCGCTTTCTCCCGAAAGCTGAACGAAGTGGATGCGGTGAACGTCGAGGTGATCGGCGACAATCCGCATATGTCGGACGTGCTGGGCGCTGCTTTCCACACGCCGGATATGGTGTATTACGTGCCTTTCGGTCTGTTTGGATCGGATGCGGCCAAGCCTGTGACCGATTGGCTGAGCGACGCAGGGAAGCCGAAAACGCTCTACGATCTGCACCGCGCGGAAGCCGCCCTTGCCTGGAAAGGGATCAAGCTTGCGGGATGCGATTTTGACGTGCTGCTTGCGGCTTATTTGCTCGATCCGACCGAAGCGAGCCACACGCTGAGCGCACTTACCTTTAAATACGGCCAGCCTCCGGTCAAAGAAGACGAAGCGGTGTTCGGCAAGGGCGCGAAGTTCCGGGTGCCCGATACGGCTACAACCGGCGAGCATTTGTGCCGCAAAGCGCTTGCGATCAGCAGGTTGGCGAAGGTGCTTCGCCGGGAGCTGGACGAGAAGGAGATGAGGTCGCTCTTCTTCGAGCTGGAGCTGCCGTTGTCTACCGTGCTTGCCGGCATGGAGCTGAAAGGCATCCGCGTTAACAAGGACGAGCTGAAGCAGCTCGGCGCCGAGCTCAGCGTACAAATCGACAAGCTGATGACGACCATCTACAATTTGGCGGGCACCGAGTTTAACATCGGCTCCCCTAAGCAGCTTGGTGAAATTTTGTTCGAGAAGCTGGGTCTTCCCGTCTACAAAAAGACGAAAACCGGCTATTCCACCGACGCCGAGGTGCTGGAGTGGCTGGCGTCCAAGCACGAGATCGTTACGCATATTTTGCAGTACCGGCAGTTGGCCAAACTCCAATCGACATACGTGGAAGGACTGCTGAAGGAAGTTCGCGAGCAGACCGGCCATATTCATACGTATTATAAGCAGACGATTGCGGCGACGGGGCGGCTGAGCAGCCAATACCCGAACCTGCAGAACATTCCGATCCGGCTTGAAGAAGGCCGCAAAATCCGTAAAGTATTCGTGCCGTCCGAACCCGGCTGGTTTATGCTGGCGGCCGACTACTCGCAGATCGAGCTCCGCGTGCTTGCGCATATATCGCAGGACGAGAAGCTGATCGAGGCGTTCCTGCACGACATGGATATCCATACCAAAACGGCGATGGACGTGTTCGGCGTCGCTCAATCCGATGTGGATGCGAATATGCGGCGTCAGGCAAAGGCTGTCAACTTTGGCATCGTGTACGGTATCAGCGATTACGGCTTGTCGCAAAACCTGGATATTACGCGCGGAGAAGCCGCCAGGTTTATCGAGCAATATTTTGCCGTGTTTAAGGGCGTTCGCAAATATATGGACGATATCGTGCTGAAAGCGCGCATGGACGGCTACGTGACGACGCTCCTGCAGCGCCGCCGGTATTTGCCCGAAATTGGGGCATCGAACTTCAATCTCCGCTCCTTCGCGGAACGGACGGCGATGAACTCGCCGATTCAAGGCACCGCCGCGGATATTATCAAGCTGGCTATGGTGCAGATGGCCGAGCGCATGCGCGAAGCCGGTCTTCGCAGCCGCATGCTGCTTCAGGTACATGACGAACTTGTATTCGAAGTGCCGGAGGAAGAACTCGAGACGATGCGCAAGCTCGTTCCCGAGGTCATGGAGAGCGCGCTGAAGCTCGATGTTCCGTTGAAAGTCGATGTCAATGACGGCATCAATTGGTACGAGGCGAAATAGCGTACGGCAGGAAACAATTGGCCGGCTTATGAGGGGCCTGTCATGCTGGCGCTTGAGGACGAGTTCCTGTAAGATGCATAGATGAACGTTCCTGTCATCCGGCAGGAATCGCTTAAGAATAACGCCGTCCGCATGAATAAATTCTTGGGGCGGTATGCAAGAGGTGAAGGCAATGCCGGAATTACCGGAGGTAGAAACGGTTAGACGAACGCTCAATGAGCTGGTAGCCGGAAAAACGATCGAAAGCGTCTCCGTTCATTTGCGGCGCATTATTCAGCGTCCTGAGGAACCGGAGCATTTCGCGGCACTTTTGCAAGGGCAAACGATTCAAACCGTCGAGCGGCGCGGGAAATTTTTGCGCATTTTGCTGGACGACCAAGTGCTCGTTTCGCATTTGCGGATGGAAGGCCGTTACGGCGTTTACGGGAAGGACGAGCCGGTCGAAAAGCATACGCATGTCGTGTTTCATTTTACGGACGGCACGGAGCTGCGTTACAAGGACGTCAGACAATTCGGCACGATGCATCTGTTTGGGACTGGCGAGGAATTCCTTCTGCCGCCTCTGCATAAGCTTGGAATAGAACCGCTAGATGCGGGTTTCACGAAGGAAGCGTTTCGCAAGACGATTGCGGGACGGACGACCAAGATCAAGCCGCTGCTCCTCAATCAGGAGTATATCGTCGGCTTGGGCAATATTTATGTAGACGAAGCGCTGCATGCCGCCGGCATTCATCCGGAGCGGGAAGCGGACAAGCTTAGCCGCGCCGAGACCGACCGCTTGTTCGAGTCGATTGTACGGACGCTGCAGGAGGCTGTCGATGCCGGAGGCTCCTCCATCAAATCGTATGTGAACGGCCAGGGAGAAATGGGCATGTTCCAGCAGCAGCTTAAAGCTTACGGGCGCAAGGGCAAACCATGCGAGCAATGCGGCCATCTGATCGAGAAAACGGTGCTAGGCGGACGCGGGACGCATTTTTGTCCGAAATGCCAGCCTCTAAAGGCCAAAACCAGGCAGTCAAAGCGTGCGGTTTCAGGTTAAGTTGTAACCATGCACTCTTCTACGGCACCCTCCATATGTTAGAGAGACGAATGCGCCCAGACGGATATGGAAGCTCGGCTCCGCGCATAAGTTAGGAGGGCGGGTTTGCGGCGATGCCGCACCCGTAGGGGAGGAACGGACAATGCTGCCGGTCGTATCGCTGTTGATTCTCGCGTTTGCCGTTAGCCTTGACGGCTTTGGCGTAGGAGCCATGTACGGGCTCCGCAAAATCAAAATGCCTGCTCTGTCGCTTATGATTATCTCGCTGTTGTCGGGAACGGTCATTTTCGTTTCGATGCATATCGGTTTGGTGGTTGCGAACTTGTTTTCGCCCCGACTGGCATCAGCGATCGGAGCGGTCATTTTGATCGGAATCGGGATATGGGCTTTATTCCAAATGTTCATGCAAAAGGATCAGGAAGCGGAAGAGCCGAAGGAACTGCCAGAACGGGTCGCCGAGAAGGCAGGGGAGTTCAAAAAACTTGTTTCGATCGAATTGAAACGGCTTGGCCTGGTCATTCAAATATTAAAAACGCCGTCCGTCGCCGATGTTGACCGGTCCGGAAACATTTCGGCTTCGGAAGCGATGCTGCTCGGGGTTGCGCTTTCCCTTGACGCCTTCGGCGCGGGCATCGGAGCAGCGCTTATCGGCTTAACGCCGTGGCTTACGGCTACGATCATCGCAGCTGCAAGCGGAACCTTTCTGTGGCTCGGCTTGCGTATCGGTTTCCTATACGCCGATCTGCATTGGGTAAGGCGGTTGTCGATATTGCCGGGTTGCATCTTAATCATGATGGGAATTATGAAGTTAATGTAGGGAACGGGGAGAGAAGGCTTCGATGCATATTGGATTGACAGGTGGAATCGCCTGCGGCAAAAGCACCGTAGCCGACATGCTCGTGCGCCGCGGAGCGATTCTTATCGATGCGGACCGGTTGGCCCGCGAAGTCGTAGAGGCTGGAAGCCCTGTGCTTGACGCCGTCGCAGCCCGCTTCGGGCAAGACGTGCTGCTCCCTGACGGATCGCTGAACCGGAAACGGCTCGGCGAGATTGTCTTTCAGGATAAAGCGGCGCGGAAGGACCTCGAAGCGATTTTGCATCCCGAAATAAGGAAGCGGATGTTCGGACGAATGGCGTCGCTGCAGGCGGAACAGCCGGACAAGCTGGTTGCGGTCGATGTCCCGCTCATGTTCGAATCCGGACTTGAAGGACATTTTGACGAAATTATGGTCGTCTATGTGCCGCGAGACGTTCAGGTACAGCGTCTGATGGAGCGTGACGGACTTAGCTTGGAGCAGGCGGAGCTGCGGCTGGCGGCTCAAATGCCGATCGAGCAAAAGAAATCGCTGGCCGATATCGTCATCGACAATAGGGGAAGCGTGGAGGACACGGAACGTCAAGTGGATGACTTTTGGCGCGGGAAGGGGCTTTCATGAATCGTTTGCGCAAAAAACGATGGTTTGCTCTCGTGTTGGTCGTCGTTCTGCTGCTGCTTTTCTACAACAGCACTTGGCTTGGCAAAATGATGTATCCGATTCATTACCGGGACGGGATCGAAGCGAGCGCCAAAAAGCATGGAATCGATCCGCTGCTGGTAGCCGCCATCATACGCGTCGAATCGAATTATAAAGCGGAGCCCCGCTCCAAGAAAGGCGCCGTCGGCATTATGCAGATCATGCCGGACACGGCGGAATGGCTGTTCGAGCGGGAAGGCTTCCGGTCCTTCTCTCTTGCGGATCTCGACGATCCTTATAAGAACATCGAAGTCGGGACCAAATATCTGGATTTGCTCAGCCGCCAATTCAAGGACAAGTTGCCGCAAGTTATTGCAGCCTACAATGCAGGTCCCGGCAATGTAACCAAGTGGCTGCAGAACGGCACATGGGACGGCGAGCTTTCGCATAGCGCACAGATTCCTTTTTGGGAAACGCGTGGCTATGTGGACAGGGTATGGTATTATTATAAGAAATACATGAATATCTATGCGGACGACGATAACGCCATATAAACAAAAAGAAGCGTTGGACAAGCTCTTAGGGAGCTGTCCAACACTTCCTGCTCTGTTTAGAGAGCATTATTTTCCTGCGAGTTGTTGTTCTGCGATTTGCACCAGACGGCGAGTAATGTAGCCACCGATTGCGCCAGTGTCGCGGGTAGCCATGTTACCGTAGTAACCGTCTTGCGGAATCGCAATACCCAATTCTTGTGCCACCTCGTACTTCAGCTGGTCGAGAGCTGCGTTTGCTTGAGGAACGACCAGGGAGTTGCTGCTGCGGGATTGTCCTCCTGCCATGTCTGTTCACCTCCTTGTCGGTTGGTAATCCTATTATGCTCGGTTTCGGAAGGTTCATAACAGGTAACCATTGGTAAAGTCGATATTCCGATGCTGCGAACCATCACACTTACAACGAGGAGAGATCCTGATGAAATGCCCGTTCTGCGACTACTCCGGGACGAAGGTGCTGGACTCGCGTTCAGCCAATGAGAACAAATCGATTCGCCGCCGCAGGGAGTGCGAGCAGTGCGGGAAACGGTTCACGACATTCGAAACGATTGAGGAGACGCCGCTGATCGTCATCAAGAAGGGCGGCAGCCGCGAGGAATTCAGCCGGGAGAAGATGCTCCGCGGCTTGATTCGTGCCTGCGAGAAGCGTCCGGTTTCCATGGAGAGGCTGGAATCGATCGTCTCGGAGGTGGAACGCCAGCTTCGCAATACGGCCAATTCCGAAGTCGAGAGCCGTGAAATCGGCGAAATCGTCATGGAGCAGCTGTACCCGGTCGATGAAGTCGCTTACGTCCGTTTCGCTTCCGTTTACCGGCAATTCAAGGACATCAACATGTTCATGCGCGAGCTCACGCAGATGCTGGTGAAGCATCAAGACGGCTCGGATTTGTAGGGGCGGATAGACCCTTGAATCAAATTGAAACTTAGTGTTGACAGCTAGTCTGTCTCCGTGTTATTATCGATTTTGTCACTACAAGAGGGGCCTTAGCTCAGCTGGGAGAGCGCATCGCTGGCAGCGATGAGGTCAGGGGTTCGATCCCCCTAGGCTCCACCAAATAAAAACATCAAGCAGCCAATAGGGCTGCTTTTTTTATTTGGTGGTACCTAGGGCAGGGAGAACCCCTGAGGGTTCGTCCCGCGCGGACGGAGCGATTGAAAAAGCATCTTTGATAAGGCATCAAGTGGAGGGGCACGGCGTCTGAATCTACCGCTGCGATTTACTTGGGCGAGTCAGCTTCGTCAGCAGGTTAAATCGAGATTCATACATCCCCCTAGGCTCCACCAAATAAGACATTACACGCAACCTAATAAAGGTTGCGTTTTTATTTGGTGCCGACCTCCGGTTAAATCCATGTCGGTTGAGATTCTCGCTGATGAGTGAACGTACCGTTATATGGTTGCCCTCTGCACGAAATACGTTTTTATTGTTTGAGCTACCTCCCCGAAGAGCCGCATGTCCGTCGATGAGATAGCGTCGGCATTGTGGATTCCGCCGGGTACAGTTAAAAGCAGGCTTTACCAGGCCCGAAGGGTCATGAAAAAGATATTGGAGGTTGAGTCCCCATGAATGATTCCGAGAAGTGGGACCGACTGCTCAGGCAAGCCCTTGCTTCGGCAGCGGAGCCAGAAGAGAATTTGAATATTAAAGGCCGGAAACCGTGGCAGGTAAACATCGTAACGATGAATGGCGGTTACAGTGAGGTGGTGTTGGACGGAATTATGTACAGACTGATTGATTCGACGGAGTGGAAATATTCGCCGACAGATTATAGAACCTATCGCCGCTGCTGATAGCCAAACCCTTTCGGCAGAATTATTAAATGGAATTAGGATGACTCACCGGTAAAAGCGATGCTGCTTTTGCCGGTTTTTTCATGGTGAAGCGACTCCGCGACGCACGTCATGCAGGGGATTCCCGTACCGGATGAGAAGACCGGGTCGTCTGCTTCAGTATGCTAGCCAGCGGTCATGCAAGCTGGTATAAGACCCAAAGCCTTGTCCTTATTGAGATGGAGCTTTATTTATGTGCGGTCAATTCGTTGGATGAGGCGCAATCATCCGATCACCTCTACTGGGAGTGTATGAGGCGGTATAGGCTAAAAATAACAAAAAGTCATGATGAAATGACAAAGAAGCGGCCCTTCAATGAAGCTATAATAAACTACGAATCGTTTCATAGTTAACATTTGGGAGGGATTTAAAGTGGCTGCAAGTCGTATGAAGCCAATTAGAATCGGTATGATCGGACTCGGAAACAGGAGTGTTTTGGCAAACTATTGGCATAAGCCTAATGGACGGTCAGTCATTGTAGGAGTCGCTGATCTGAACCATCTTCGTTTGGAGCGCTTCAAGGAAAATGTAAACGGTGAGGCGTTTGTGACGGACGATTATAGGGAGCTGCTAACGCGGGAGGATATCGATGCGATTGCCGTAACATCGCCCGATTATTGCCATGAGGAGCACGCCATTGCCGCTTTGCAGGCGGGTAAGCATGTGTTCTGCGAGAAGCCGCTAACGATTACGACAGAAGGGTGCGATCGGGTGCTGAACGCTTGGAAAGCGTCTGGTAAACAGCTGATGGTCGGCTTTAATATGCGTTATATGAATATGTTCCGGACGATGAAGGAGATTGCAGACTCTGGCGCTATCGGTGAAATAAAGGCGGTATGGGTACGGCACTTCGTTGGTCACGGCGGCGATTATTATTATCATGATTGGCATTCGACACGGCAAAACGGTAATTCCCTATTGCTGCAAAAAGGATCGCATGACATCGATATCATTCATTGGATAACCGGGAAGTACACGAAGAAAGTGGCAGCTTTCGGGAGCTTGGACGTTTACGGCGGAAGTCGCTCTAACGATCTAGTTTGTTCGGCCTGTGAGGAACGGGACACCTGCAAGGATGCATTATTTTATGAAGGGCAGGATCGGTGTGCCTTCAGGAGCGAGGTGGACGTTGAAGATAATAATATGGTCATTATGGAACTGGAGGGAGGGATTAAAGCTTCTTATATGCAGTGTCACTTTACACCGGATTATCATCGAAATTACACGTTCATCGGCACGGAGGGGCGGATGGAAAACTTTGAATTGGAAAAGCTGGTGCGTGTGAAGACTCGCCGATCCAATAGTTGGAGGGAATATGCAGACCGTACCTATGAAATTAAAGCTTCTGCAGGTACTCATTCGGGAGCCGATCCGGTTATTTGCAGCGATTTTCTCGATATGATCGAATTCGGCAAAGAGCCGCTTTCTTGCCCGATAGCAGGCAGGATGAGCGTAGCGGTAGGTTGTGCGGCGGCTGAATCGATGCGTGACGGAGGACGTTCGATAGAGATCAGTCCGCTGCCGGTTTGGTGATATTCAAACGAACCGGAGAAGCAGAAAGTATAAATAATCGCGATATGAGTACAAAGATTTTGACAATTGGCAGTGCTAAAATAACTTTGTAACAAAAGGATAAAAAGGGGGAGATGAGTTGGCTAAAATACGTACGGCAGTGGTAGGGCTAAACTTGGGAAAAAGTCATGCCCACGCGTATCGAATGGCGGAACATGCGGATTTGCGTTATGTGGTCGATTTGAATGAGGAAGCGGCTCGAAAGCTAGCGGCGGAACTGGACTGCGGTTACGCTTCGGATTGGTTGGCCATTTTGGATGAGGTTGATGCGATAAGTATTTGTACGCCTCATCATTTACACGCTGAACAAACATTGAAAGCGATTTCGGCGGGGAAACACGTTTTGCTGGAAAAGCCGCTTGCCACTTCTAGAGAAGACTGTCATAAGGTACTTGAAGCTGCGGAACGGCAAGGAGTCACGTTGATGATGGCATATCCTCTTCGATACATGCCGCTTTTCCGGAGGCTGAAGGAGGTTATTAAAAGCGAACAATTCGGTAAGCCGTTCAACGCTTCGTGCTGGATCGAAAGCTATCTGCAGCCGAGACCAGGCTCCTGGTTTGCTGACAAACAAACGCTGGGTGGAGGGTCGTTGTTCAGTCACGGTTGTCATTATATCGACCTTCTTATCTGGCTTTTCGGCAAGCCGGTCAAGACCGCATTTCTCGGAACGCGTAACGGAACGGAATGGATGGAAGGGGAAGGGACGTCGCACAGCACTATGAAATTTGAAGGCGGTGCGCTTGCTCATTTGGTTTGCAGCTGGGGAATGAAGTTTGCCAGCCCTCCGGCGCTCTTTCACATTCATACGCCAGAAGCACTGATTTCCTTAAGCGGAGGGAAGCTGGAAGCGATTACGGCTGAAGGCCGAAGTATCTTGTTCCAAAATGAAGAGTCGGAAGAACCGAAAATTGGCGGAAATATGCTTTGGGAAGTAAATCACTTTCTGGAATGTATTTTATCGGGGAAGCAACCGGAAACGGACGGGCACAATGCGATGCTTTCGCTTGAAGCGATTTGGTCTATGTACGCCGCAGATGAAGCTACAGCGTAACGGCTAACCGTCATTGGCAACCAGAAGGAGAAGATAGGAATGCTTCAATTGACTTGTTTAACTTGGCCTTATTCGCGATTTAGCTTTGAAAGGGCCTTGCAAGGTATTTCAGCTGCAGGTTACCGGTATGTCGCTTTTGGTCTGCCCCATGAGGGTCATTCTTTACCGGATGAATCCGATGAAAACGCCGCAGCTCGTATACGGTTGCAACTGGAGAAATACCGGCTCGAGCCGGTTCTGCTGGTAAGTACGGAGCAATTGAGTGTCGATCAGCCTATTGAACGGACACGCCGAAGGATGGAGTTCGCTAAGTTACTTGGAATAGGCGAGTTGTTGAGTCTTGGAACGTCAAGTTATCGAATGTTCCCGGACATTCCGATCCCTGAAGCGGAAATGAACGTCATCAACCGGGCGTTCGCAAGCAAATTTCGCAGAGTAGCCGAAGAAGCGGAACGTTATGGCGTCCGAGTAAGTATAAAGCCGCATACCGGCAATTCGGGAAGCGCGGAACTATTGAAGCGAACGATTGCTGAAATCGGTTCCCCCTTTATTAAAGCGAGCTATGACCCCGGCAATGTCCGGTTTTATGAAGGGATCGATCCTGTTGCAGATTTCCCGCTGATCGCCGGTGAAACGATTTCCTTCGTCACGAAAGATCATTGCGGCGAGCGGGGGAATGCAAGCTTTCCGTTGCCGGGCGAAGGCGAAATCGATTTTAGTCGGCTGCTAACGACGTTGCAATCCGTTCATTTTAACGGCCCATTGATCGTAGAACGAGTGGATGTTCCTAACCGCTTGCCGCTTCTAGCGGAGGAAATCGACGAGCGAATAGCGAAAGCGAGAAAAAACTTGATTGTTTTACTGGAGCGAATCGGTTATCGCTATCAATAATCGCGATCACATATTGTAAGCGCTGACATATAGGTTTTGTGAAAAAAAAAGGAGGTCAAATAGACATGCATCAAAAAAGAAAACTTCCGTTTTATATGCTGGCTGGGTTGGGATTGACGGTTGCGGTTTCGGGTTGTGCCGGGAATCAAGGAGGAGGAACCGCTTCGACGGCGGGGAAGCAGGAGACGAACAAGCCGGAAGAACGAATCAAGCTAAAGCTGTTTATGAGCGATTCCGGCGTTCCGGTGCCAAACGGCACGGACCCGAGCAACAACGAATTTATTAACGTTGTGGAAAATTTGGCAAACGTCGATTTGGATGTGGAGATCCCCAGCTATGCCGACTTCACGACAAAGTACAATCTGATGCTTTCCTCCGGAAACATTCCCGATATCGTACACGGAACGGATACGAAAGTTACCGATTTACGCGGAGATGAAGGCGCGTTTCTCGATCTGAAGAAATACTACGACAAATCGGACAAGATCAAGAAAGTGATCACCCCGGAGATGATGGAGCTGGCAAAGTCGGATAGCGGCCACTATTACCGGATCCCGATGAACATGACCAACCAGCCGCAAGGACGCGGAGTCGTAGTCAGATACGATCTGCTGGTCAAGTATAATGAGGGCAAATGGCCGCAAACGATTGAGGAATGGGTAGAAATGATGCGCAAGCTCAAAAAAGCGGAGCCCGAATCCGTGCCTCTGTCCAATCGACTTGAAGGAGAGAGAGCGTTCGGCGGGGGCGGCAAAACGGTCTTTTTCTGGCACGGCGCGATGCCCTTCGAATATCGGGTACAGAACGGCAAAGTGGTCAGCACGTTCCAGCTTCCCGAGTATAAAGCGGCGATTGAGCTGATGAAGCAATTATACGATGAAGGACTTCTCGACAAAGAATTCGCTACAAATGACAATACCCGATATGCGAGTAAAAAGTCGACGAAGAATACGATGTTCGAAATGACAAGCTCCGATCAATTGGTGCCGTCGGCCGCGGCAAAGCCTAAAAATGCAGAATTTATCGAATGGCAGTGGTCGCCTGCATTGACCAAATATCCTTCGGTCCTGAAAGATCCCAAATACGCTCTTCCGTATAAGGGAAGTCCGATCGGCGAATCCGGGCTTTACATCTCCAAACAGTCCAAAGATCCGGACCGCGCGTGGCGGGTGATCGAAGCATTCGCTTCGAATGAGCTGTCGGAAGCCATCTTTTGGGGAAAAGAAGGCGTAACCTATGAAGTGAAGGACGGAAAGCGCGTTCCTATACCGGAAGCGCTGCGCAAACAATATTGGGCGATTAATCTCGCGCTGGTATGGGGATTTAACGGCCGGGTGGAATCCAATATAGCCGCAGCGGCGCAATTTTTGAGCAAGGAAGAGCTGTCCAGAAAGCTTGACGGTATGAAAATGCTGCAGGAACAGGCGATACAGAAAGGCGCCTCGCTCGAAACGTTCGTTACGCTTACGCCGGAGGCGGTCAAGAAAAAGTCCGAAGCGGACGCTTTCATTTCGAAGGCTTCCGTAGAAGCCATCATGGGGAAAATCAGCATGGCGGAGTTCGATAAAAAGGTCGAAGAGTTTACGAAAAAATTCGGCTTTATCTATGACGAGTATACAGATTACATGAAGAAAAACAAAGACAAGTTAGAGAAATTCGGTGTGAAAGAAGTGAATTGGTAGTCGGGTTTAGCCATTCCGTACGATCGCCGGGGAGCCTTGCGAGGCTCCGGCGATCGGCACGGTTGCCTTGTCGAACAGGGGAACGGGAGGATTGCCTGCAATGAATGCGAATGTTGAAAGTCATCATGCCATAAAAACGCGTAAACGGGGAAAACGGGTTTACAAGAAAACGCTCTTCGCCTTGTATTTATTATTTACGCCGACCTTTCTTACGCTCTTCGTGTTTCAGTACATTCCGATGTATGGTGTTCTTATTGCGTTTCAAGATTTCTCGCCTTTTCTGGGCGTTACGGAAAGTCCGTGGGTCGGGTTCAAGCATTTTATCTATTTCGCACAGGACGATACGTTTTGGAAGGTACTCAAAAATACGCTGATTCTTAATTTCTATGATCTTGTATTCGGTTTTACAGCTCCGATCGTATTTGCTCTCTTGGTAAATGAAATATGGAGCAAGTGGTTTAAGCGCGTTGCGCAAACGATTTCCTATTTGCCGCATTTTCTTTCCTGGATCGTCGTTTCCGGGGTATTCTATCAAATGCTCTCTCCAACTACGGGAATGGTAAATGCATGGCTGGATGGGCTCGGAATCGACCCGATTTTTTTCATGGCGGAAGAGAAGCTGTTCCGGGGCATTTTGGTCCTTGCGGATATATGGAAAAATGTCGGCTGGTCCGCTATTTTGTATTTTGCCGTCATCGCGGGCGTCGATTCCAGTTTGTATGAGGCGGCTATGATCGACGGCGCGACGAGGCTTCGCCGGATTTGGCACATTACGCTTCCCGCTATGGTGCCGATGATTGTTTTGATGCTGCTAATGCGGATTTCATCCCTATTCGAGGTCGGTTTTGAACGGATTTTCACCTTGCAAAACCCGACCGTACTTGAGGTTTCCGAGGTCATCAGCACCTATGTATACCGGCTGGGGTTAGTGAAAGCCGAGTATAGTCTAACGACGGCTATCGGATTAGTGCAAGGAATTTTAGGATTTCTCATGCTGATTACGGCGAACCGAATATCCAAAAGGCTAGTCGGAATGGGGCTTTACTAAATGCAGGGGGACATAGCGTAATGGAATATAAAACGGCATCGCGAAGGCTCTTCGAGATTTTTAATTATTTGTTCCTGACCGTATTTTGCATCTCGATCATCGTACCTTTCGTCAATGCTCTCGCTATATCGTTCAGCAGCTACGATGCGATTGCATCGGGAAGCATCGGGTTATGGCCGAAGAAGTTTACATTCGACTCCTACGTGAAGCTGGTGAACAGCAAGCAGTTTATGCAGTCGGTGTTGAATACCGTGTTTCTGACCGGCGTGAAGACGGTTCTTGTTATCATCAATTCATTGGCGGCGGGCTACGTGCTGTCACATAAACATTTGCTTGGCAGAAGTACGGTGTTCGTCTTTCTGATGATTCCGATGTTTTTTAGCGGCGGGTTAATCCCGACCTATTTGCTGATGAACAAGATCGGCTTGTACAACACTTACGGTGCGCTCATCCTGCCGGCTATCGTTAACATTTTTTATGTCATCGTCTTTCGCAATACGATCAATCAGCTTCCGCAGGAACTGCTGGAATCCGCCGAAATGGACGGAGCAGGCGAATTGAGGATCTTGTTCAAAATCATCCTGCCGCTTGTTCTCCCGATGACGATGGCATTCGTTGTTTTCAGCGCAGTCGCCTTTTGGAACGAGTGGTTCAACGTATTGATCTATATACGCGACAGGTCGATGTGGACTTTGCAGTACCAGCTTAGGGATATTCTGCTGAACTCTGCGCTTATCGATCATGAGACGAAAAGATCGCTTGTATCCTCCGAACCGCAAATTCATCCCGACAACTTGAAAATGGCCGCATTGATGGTTACGGTATTGCCGATTATCGCGATTTATCCTTTCGTGCAGAAATATTTTATTCACGGCCAGCTTGTGGGCGCCGTGAAAGGATAGCGGTTGGTTTTACAAATCCATTTTGATAAATGAGGTGGCAGGGGATGAAAGAGCCAATGGACAACCTGAATGCGCAGGATCGTAACAATGAAGAGCGGGAAACGGGAATCAGTCGACGGAAGCTGCTTGCTACGATTGGCGGTGCTGGAGCTGCAATGGTCTCGCTCGGAATGTTAAGAGGGATTTCAGCGAATGCGATGGGAGGGCAGGGCTCTGTCCAGGATTCCGTTTATGGAGGAGGGCACGGAGGCGGCCAGCTTGGACCGAATCCGAACTCGAGCCCCTCGATTAAAGTACGGTGGTATGATGTGCAGGATTATCATGTAAAGGGAGATGGCGTGACTGACGATGCTGCTGCGCTGTCCGCGCTTATAACGAATCGGATATCCGGACGGGAGAGTACGCTGTATTTTCCGGCAGGACAATACCGGTTTGGTGCGGATCTCGTTTTTCCGGATCATATCAGGCTGATTCTGGATAAAGGGGCGCTGCTTTCTCCCGATGCGGGCGTGACGATTACGATTCAAGGTCCGATCGAAGCGGGGCTTTATGCGGTTTTCGGAGGAAACGGGAAGATTATTCCAGAAAATACGGATGTTTATAATCCGGTTCATTTCGGCGCTGCAGGTGACGAAGCGACCGATGATACGGCAACCATCCAAAAGGCCATCGATGCTGCGGTGGCTGCGGGAGGGGGCGTTGTCTGGTTTCCGCCCGGACGCACTTACATGGTATCGACGTTAAACGTGCAATGGGGGCTGACGTTCGAAGGATATGGTGCTATCGTGAAACGGTTGCCGAATCAGGGGAAATGGACGCGAACGTTCACAACGCCGACAGCTAATGCGTACATAGGGCTGGAAAATTCGCCGCCGCTCATATTCAGAGGACTGACGATCGACGGGAATCGCCAAAATCAAGGGGATTACGACCGCTATCAGCTTGAGCAGGCACATCTTATTTTCGTAATGGGGAGCCGCACAAGCAAAGGGAGACTCTGCGTATGGGTAGAGGATTGTCATTTCAAAGACGGCGTTGCCGATGCGATCAGTGTCTATAACACGGTTTCTGCCAAAATCTCGAATTGTACGGCGGAAAACTGTTTTCGCGGAGGCGTGGTCGTTACCGGAGGCTATACCGATGTAGAAGTGACGAATTTTAAAGCGCATGGGTCCGTTCACTCTACCGGAATTGATGTGGAAGTTGACGGTTATGGATACGAACAATCGTATGCAGTCGATATTATGGTGGACAATCTGTTTTTGCCTGACGGCGAGTTTGATGTTGCGATCAAAGGCGGCTCCACCTTCGTTGGCAATAACATCATCGTAAGTAGGCCGTTATTTAATCTGTATGCCGACAAGTCTACGGTGAAAATATCCAATTCCGTCTTTCATATAGGCGTCAAAACAGATGTGGCAGACCGCATCATAGCGGCAGCTGACGTTACCTTTGAAAACTGTACCTTCGTTGCCGACGCTTCGCGTGCCGCTGCCGGATCTCCGCGAACGGTTGCCTGCGTGCATTTCCATCCGTTTTTCCGGAAAGACTGCAGGATCAAGTTTTATGATTGCGATTTCAAGCTCCATTCCTCGATTCAAGAGGGGGACACCGTATATGCCGTTTACTTCGTAGCCGACAAGCTGGAGAATAACAACCAGATCGTACTGGATGGCTGTCACATTGCGAAAGGGTTTGATTATGGTCTCTACATGGCGAAAGGCGGCACATTAGTCGTAAAAAATTCGACAATCGATGCGGATACCGGTTTTTATCTGAACAGTACGGACGGCGGATTCAACCTGGATGTAACGATCGACGGTTTAACGGTTAATAACGGAGCAGCATTGTTCGATTTTGGCTCCTATCAGTCCACGACCAAGCTGATCACTAAAAATTGTCTATTTGAAGAAAGCAAGAACGTGTTTAGGACCCGATACAATTTAGCGAATAACGCCTTTCTCGGAGGAAGGGTCATTGTAGGAGATCAGCCGCCTGCGGGTCGTTCCGTGCCTGGACTGGTCAATGATATTTTCCGGCTGCGTAAACCCGTACCGGGTTCCGTACTGGAGTGGGTATGCATCGAATCGAGCGCAACGTCGGCGATATGGAAGACAATGACGACCTTGGGCTCTTGACGAGAAGGGGATAAACTGGCGAATCATTAGGACGACGTAGCCGTTTGCTTTTAAAGTCGAACAAACCTCCACCCCTGTTTGAAGCGGGTGGAGGTTTGTTTTCATTCATTCATACATATTTCAAAATCAGAGTCAGCATGTCATATCATATGCGTTTCACAGTGCCTCCTTCGAACAGACCGCCCTGCAGGAAAATGTGCTCATACTGCAAGTGCGGGTTCGCCAGCCTCCACAACATCTTTTCCGCTGCCCGGATACCTGCTTCCCTAATCAGAAAAATCGGCCGCGTCAACTCGGTCAAAAATTCGTTTTCATTATGTGCGAAGCTAATTAAAGAGTAATCCTCCGGAATCCGCTTGCCGAGCAAACTGCATGTGTGATAGATCCATGCCGGATCGTAGCCAAGCGCGCACAAAATAGCGGTCGGCTTATATAGTTCCAGTTTCCGTGCCGTGCTATCGATCCAATCCCGTTTATTTTGTACTTTGTCCGTTACGTGATTCTCTGGATCAACTTGTATCCCTGCTTCCTCCATGGCTTCGACAAACGCCTGCCACCGCAGGCGAAATCCCCGGTAATCTTGAATATTTCCGATATACATGATGTTTCTGTGCCCCATCGATAGCAGGTACTGGACGGAAAGGTGGACGGCCGTGCCGACATCCCAAACGACGCTGTCGGCCTGTGCGGCAGGCGGTGGAAAGTTGATCACGATTCGAGGAATCGGTAGGGAAAGGATCATGCTCTCCTGATGCGTTTCGATCAATGGAGTTATGAAAATGCCGTCTGCATACATTAAGTTGTTTTCTTCCGTCCAATTATCGAACAGCTCCCGATTCACAATCGTATCCGGGATGATGATCGTTTCCACAACATGTCCATATTCGCTTAATTTCTCTTGAATTCCGCTTAGTATAAGATGATTGAGAGCGGAGCCCAGCCGGATCGGGAAGATCAGCTTGAAACGGTGCTGCTTGGATGAAAAAAGAGGAATGTGTTCCATTGCAAGGCTGCGCTCCTGATCTTTAGTACGGTAACCCATCTTACGAGCCGTTTCAATTACGGCGTGACGAGTCTCTTCGGACATGCCGGGCATTCCTCTCAATGCCTTCGATACGGTATGGACGGTTAAGCCTAGTTTGGCCGCCAAATCACGCAAAGTGACGTTTTTTTTATAAGGCATTTGCCTTTCCTCCTCATTAAATGAAACAATTCATGTAACAATAATAATATTAAATGTGAAACTAAAATACAACTAAAAATGTAATTATCCTCACTATATAATAGAATAAAATACATGTTCATTTAAGGAGAGAACCCTATGATCGATTTTCAAAAGATCCATTATTACGTTCCGCAGCCTCCTAACCCGTTTCCCCAGCAGACGTTAGAGGCCGATTTATGCATCTACGGGGGCACGTCGGCGGGTATTGCCGCAGCGATCCAGGCTCATCGCATGGGGGCGAAAGTTATCATCGCCGAGTTCGGCGGCCATCTTGGCGGGTTGACGACAGGCGGCTTGGGCGCAACCGATATCGGCAATAAAGCGGCAATCGGCGGTATTTCACGTGAATTTTATCAATTCGTTGGAGCTCATTACGGTAAACAGGAAGGGGATGGGACGCAATGGACCTTCGAACCGCATGTGGCGAAACGGATCTTTCAGGATTGGCTTGAAGAAGCGGGAATCATCGTACACTATCATCAGCAATTGGCTCGAGTCGAAATGAACAACGGGCGAATCGCACGGCTGGTTATGCATAACGGCAATATTTTCGAAGCCAAAATGTTCATCGATGCCACCTACGAAGGCGATTTAATGGCCGGTGCCGGAGTGGCGTATCATGTAGGCCGAGAAAATAATACGGTCTACAATGAGACGTTGAACGGCGTCCAATTCGGCTCGCCCCATCATATGTTCAAGACCTGGATCGACCCTTACATCTTCGAAGGCAAGCCGGATAGCGGCCTGTTGCCGGGGATTGCCGTAAGTCCTTTGCTTTACCAGGGCTGCGGGGACGCAAGCGTTCAGGCTTATAACTTTCGTATCTGTTTGACCAACGTGCCGGCCAATCGCATAGACTTTCCGGCTCCGCCGGGGTACAGCCCGGAGCGCTTCGAGCTTCTGCTGCGCTACATTCGTTCAGGCGTTTGGGATGCGATGAAGCTTCATGTGCAAATGCCGAATGGCAAAACCGATCTGAACAATCACGGGGCGGTGTCGACCGACCATATCGGCGCTAACTATAAATGGCCGGATGGCGACTATGAGACGAGGGAGCAAATTTTTCAAGATCACTTGCAGTACAATCTCGGTATGCTTTACTTTTTGAGCAACGATGAAAGGGTGCCTTCGCACATTCGCGATGAAGTGAAGCAGTGGGGATTGCCGGCGGACGAGTATGCCGATACGGGATTATGGACGCCTCAGCTATATATTCGCGAAGCAAGACGGATGGTGTCCGATGTGGTGATGACGGAGTATCATTGCAGAAAATTGGAGCAGGTGAATGATCCGGTCGGACTCGCCGCCTACACAATGGATTCTCATAACAGCCGCAGATTGGTTATCGAAGGACGTGTTGTCAACGAAGGCAATGTAGAGATTCCGGCAGCTTCGCCGTACCCGATCTCCTACCGCTCTATCGTCCCGAAGCTCGGGGAATGTTCAAACCTTTTCGTGCCCGTATGCTTGTCGGCATCCCATATCGCATTCGGTTCGATCCGGATGGAGCCGGTGTTTATGATCCTTGGCCAATCGGCGGCAACGGCGGCCGTTCAAGCAATCGAAGATAATTGTTCCGTTCAGGATGTTGATTATATCAAGCTGAGAGCAAGATTGTTAAACGACAAGCAGGTATTGGGGTAGAACTGATTTTTTTTGATATGCGATTAGCCAATAATCGATCAAGAAAAGGCGGTGCAAATCGGATGACGACATTTGGGGCGAATATGAAGAAGGTGATCGAGATCGGCAGCATTACCAGATTCGAATCGAAGGACGTCTCGAATGACAGGTTCCTGAAGGAAAGCGGGGAAACATGCTGGAGAATGATTTACGTGATGAAAGGGGAGCTTCAGAGCGAGGAGCCGCTTTCCGGTAAACGGTTGCAGCAGGGGGAGCTGATTTTCCTATCGCCCGGAGAATCCTTGACGGTATGCGGAGGCTCGCGGACGACTGTATTGAGAATTACTTTTGTTAGCTTCTCGACAGCTTTAGATTCATTTCGAACAAAATGTTTCTCCCTGGGAGAACACGAAAGACGTATGGTTACGGATATGATCATGGAGCGTTTACAATCTGGAATTGGATGCGATCAACTGCTAACAAGTTATTTTGAGATATTTCTGATCCGGCTTCTTCGCAGAGGTACATTTTTCGATATCGACAACAAGATATATTCGGGGCATAGAGAAACTGTTAAAGGGGACATCTCTAAAAATATAATCGAATACATTGAAAACAACACGTCAGATGTTTCTATGGAAAACATATGCAGATTTTTCTCCTACAGTAAATCCCGCATCAGTACTTTGTTTAAGCAAAGCACGGGATACAGCGTCATGGAGTATACGAAAAAGCATAAAATCGAGAAAGCAAAAGCGCTGATTCGGGAAGGCAAATACAGCTTTACAGAAATTGCGGAGTATCTCGGTTACAGCAGCATTCATTACTTCTCTAAGGATTTCAAGAAGTTTACCGGGATGACGCCTTCTGTTTATGCGAAGTCCGACAAGCCGGAAAAAGTGTTCGAGTACAGCTTCCAGTTTGTCGACAGAATATCGGGGTAACATACCGTCCCATCCATCAGAAAGCATCAACAGTCCAAGAACTTGTTCCGGTTGTTAATCGCGATAAGAAATCAGTAAAGAATCAGAAAAGCAGAAAGCTGATCGGGACCGGGGAGAACCCCCTGGCGGGTTCGTCCCGCGCGGACGGCGTGCTCTTGGGGTCCCGCAAAGTAATCGGAATAAACTTCGAAGCTTTGCGTCACTTTGTGGGGGGCGAAAACGGCGTCTGAATCTACCGCCGCGATCTACTTCGGCGAGTCAGCTTCGTCAGCAAGTTAAATCGAGATTCATACATCCCCCAGGCTCCCGCCAAAACAGAAAAACCACTTCATGCGGAGTGGTTTTTCTGTTTTGGTTTGCCTAGAATACCATTTCGATGGCTACGTTTTTTACTAAATGGAGATCCGAAAGGGGGTAAACCGGGTTTGCTACGCACGCTTGGTCGGACCAACCTAGAGGATCACCTGATTATGCTCCAACGGAGGGCAAGGTCCGTTAAAAGAATAGGCATCATTGTCAATCCGGTAAAGCGACATTCAATCAAGCGGAAATTCACAACGCTGATCTGGAAAAGGGGTAATGGTCCATGTTCGTTCTGCTTTCTTTCTGCTTCTCGAGCGACAACCCCTATAATCAGGCCATGGAAATATTAGTAACGCAGATGAATTATTTTCGTAAGTATAGCAGTCATTGGAGTTAATGAGTACATCCATAAATACGATAATCAAGCAGTCCATATTTTCTGGCTTACCAGTCCATTCCAATAAGCCCTTTGACTAGCCATGAAGTAAAGAATAGATGCTTCGGCGAATCAGCATCGTCAGCAAGTTAAATCAAGATTCATACATCCCCCCAGGCTCCACCAAATATAAAAAAAAACACGCCTGCATGGCGTGTTTTTTGTTTGCAAGGGTTCTGAAGGGGGAGTGGGCCCCTCAGGTTCGTCCGCATGAAGGGGGCTGCAGGATACCTTAATGCACTTGAAGGATGATCAATCGCCTAACACCGCCAAGTCGAGCCGGCGTATACGTGAGGGGTCGGATATCAAGTCGACCTCGGTGATTTTTCCGTTCCTGATTGTAAATTGGAGTACGTAGGCCAGTCTTCCGCGCGGAGCCGCGATGACCCCTACTGATCCGTTCACGAGAGCCGATTGTGCAGCTTGAGCACGTCCCGAAACTTGTTTGGCCAGAGCTATCGCGCCTCGAGTCACTCTTGAGGCTCCTGTCTGGCGATCGTCCCGGAGCACAACGTCCGGATCGAGCGCTGCTACCAGCTTATCGAAATCACCGGCGTGCGCCGCGGCGAGGAAAGCATCGATAATTTTCCGGTTACGAGCAAGATCGGTCAAAGACCCCGCTACCTTCCCCGCTCCCTGCACCCGGCGGCGGGCACGGCTTGCCAGTTGTCTTAGAGCGACCTCGGATTTTCCCGTAATAGGAGCAATTTCGGTAAAGGACATGGCGAATATATCGTGCAGCACGAACGTGACGCGCTCCGCAGGATTCAGAGTGTCGAGCACGACCAGCAGCGCGAGACCGACTGATTCAGCGAGCAGCGCTTCTTTTTCGGGATCGCTTCCCTCCTTATTACTCGCGAGCTTCTCGGGCAAGGCCGTTTCTATCGATTCTTCGCATCTTGATTTTCGTGACCGCAGCATGTCGAGACACACCCGCGAAACGACTGTGGTCAGCCATCCCCCTAGGTTCCCGATATCGCTCGTATCCGAACGGTTGAGACGCAGCCAAGATTCCTGCACCGCATCCTCCGCCTCGCTCAATGATCCAAGCATTCGATACGCCACCGCCTGCAGATGATTCCGGTGCGTTTCGAATCGCTCCGCCAAACCTGTATATTCGCTCATCGTTCCCATTCCTTCATAAATATAAAATTGGTCTTATAGATACTGACGAATGAAAGTCAGCAGATGTGACAAGGCGCCTAATATTTGTTCATTTTCCCGCTGCATGTCACACTCGCGAGTTTTGATCCGTCATCGTAGTGAAAGGTCGAATCTTCGGCACCGATTACCAAAATGAAGGAGTGTTTCCCATGAAGTCCAGAATGATATGCCCGCTATGATCCTATCCGAATAAGGGCGCTCTTCGCTTTTGTTTTTCCCGATAATGAATTGGAGGTAATGTAATTATGGCTAAAGTATTATATATCACCGCACATCCGAGCGATCATGAAACGTCTTATAGTATGGCAGTAGGGAAAGAATTCATACAAGCATACCACTCCGTAAATCCTAAAGATGAAGTTGTGCAACTAGATCTCTATCGAATGGACATTCCGCAGCTTGATGCCGATGTTTTTAGCGGTTGGGGCAAACTGGGGGCAGGTTCTCCTTTTCAAGATTTGACCGATGCAGAGAAAGCGAAGGTCGGTCGTATCGGTGAATTGGCAGATCAATTCGTTGCTGCGGATAAATATATATGGGTAAGTCCGACATGGAATTATTCCTATCCGCCCGTTATGAAAGCGTATATCGACTCCGTTTGCATACCGGGCAAAACCTTCAAATATATTCCGGGTAAAGGTCGAGTCGGCTTGTTGAGCGATAAAAAAGCGGTTCACATTCAAGCTAGCGGAAGTTTCTTGTCTCCAGGCTCAGTAGACGCAGACATGGAAATGGGCCATCGCCATTTGCAGATCATTATGGAGTTCCTTGGAGTTCCTAGTTTCGAACGTATTTTTGTAGAAGGCATGGCCACGGATCCCGATCAAGCACCGGAGATTAAAGGAAGGGCGATCCAACAAGCGCGCGAAGTTGCCCGGACCTTCTAGCTCTATAACGCAAAAAGACCCTATTCGTCTAGAGTAGGGTCTTTCTACGTAATGCGGCAGCTCAGCTTGGGGAGAGAACACCTAACGAATGAGCTCGTTCCGCTTGAACGGAGTGAAGCGAGTATATACGAGGGAATCAGTTGCCCCGAATCTGGTGCCACATCGTGACCATATCGATCCAGCCGCGATGCTCGGTAATTTTGCCGTCCACAACGCGATATTGCCGGTACAGCGTGACATCAATACGATTACCCGTGGGCGTGGTTCCGAAGAACATGCCTTGATGCGTGCCTTTCACTGTCATTCTTACAAGCACCTTGTCCTCTTGTCCGATGATCTCTTCTACGGTGTAGCGTTTATCGGGAAATGCCTCCAAAATCGTTGCTGCGAATTGTTTCAAGCCTTCCTTGGACCGGTAAGAGAGTTCTTGATAATCGGCTGACAGAAGTCGATCCACGCATTCCAATTCGCTTTGATTCCAAAATGCCTCGATAAATTCACTTACCGTTTCCATGTTGCTCTGTTCCATCGTTTTCATTCTCAACATCTCCTAATCAGTTAGTGGTAGGTTTGATCTGTCTACGCATGTCGCTACTATACTTCATGCCGTTAGTGAGCTTGAATTTGGGGTAACAGTGTGGCCGTATCGAACCAGCCGCGGTGTTCGGCGATTTTCCCGTCGATGAAGCGGAATTCGCGGAATTGAGTCGCCTTCACGGTTTTGCCTGTAGGTGCACTTCCTGCAAAATGGCCAGAATGTACGGCTGTCATGAAAATTTTTGCGATAACCTTCGCTTCTTGGACGAGGATTTCATCCACGGTATACCGCCGATCCGAAAATGCCTCCACGAATTGCGGAATAAAAAATTGATCGGTCTTCTCCAAAAGGCTCCGATTCGCAATGTCCTCTATAAAGGCGGTCACCGTTTCTACATTTTTTCGTTCCATCGTTTGCATACAAAATATCTCCTTTTATAGTTGTTTAAACCGGTTATACTTGGGCAAACCGATTTAGAAAACATTACGTTACCGTTTGGTAACATAATGGCGATAAAAAAGTGACTTGCGCAGTTAGTTTACAGCCGCCGCGGTTGCGGTTAGTTTCCAGGTCAGCTCAACGAAACGGTTGACGGCATCTCTAACCCTGTTTTTCATCCCCTCGTCTAACGGAGCGCCGTCGGGACCGAGCGTATTGGATCCATACCCGATCGAAATCCACTCCGGACAGTTAATCCCATGCAAATTACGCACAATCGTCTGCAGATGCAAAAGCGAGCTTACTCCGAGCGGACCGCCTGCGGAACTTACGGAAAGCACCGTCTTGCCCGCAACCTGGCCTGCGGTTACATAGTCCAGGGCATTTTTAAGCGCGCCTGATATGGAGCCATGGTACTCTGGAGTAGCAAGGATCACACCGTCTCCATCTGCGAGTGCTTCCAATACACGCTGGACGTTCGGATGAAAATCCCAGTTGTCGGGTGAAAAAAGCGGCAGCTGCAGCTCCGATAAATCGATGAATGCGACCGAAATGTGCTGGGCTTTCAAAAGATTTTCGAGGTGCTTGAGAAGGGACGTGCTTGTTGCGTTTGCGCGGTTGCTTCCCGCGATCAAGGTTACTTTCATCTTCAACATCGCCTTTCATTTCAAATGGTTGGTTGGGGCCAGAAGGACTTGCATGTCGCCGGCTGACAAACAAATCTGTTTGTGTTAATATGTGACTATAAGGTCACTTTTTATGATTTCATCATACGTTACTGATTGGTAACATGTCAAGCAATTCAAACCATTTGTTTCAGATCGTCATGGAGGAGGTGTTACGATTGGAAAATGACATATTCAAAGCGCTAGCGGATCCCAGCCGCCGTACGCTTTTGGATCTGCTTCACGCCTCGAACGGACGGACGCTGAATGATCTATGCGCGCCGCTCGACATGTCCCGATTCGGCGTCATGAAGCATCTGAACATACTGGAGGAAGCCGGGCTCATTACCACGAGAAAAGCAGGTCGTGAAAAGCTACATTATTTGAACGCGGTGCCCATACGTCAAATTTATGAGCGATGGGTGAGCAAATACGCCGAACCATGGGTGATCGGATTAACGTCTCTTCAAAACGAGTTGGAGTGTGAAACGAATATGGAAAACAAACCCCGGACTATAAACCGGATAGCGATTAAAGCCATGCCCGAACAAGTGTGGCAAGCTCTTACGGATCCGGACAAGACGTCGAAGTTTTGGTTCAATTGCGCCATCCGATCTACCTGGGAAATCGACTCTCCATTCGAACTATGGAACGGGGAAGAGAAAAAAGCGGAAGGGATCATTCTCGAATGGAATCCTCCGAATAAGCTCGTAATGAGCTGGCGCTTTATTTCGTTTCCCGGCACGGAGAGCGACACCCCGTCGCGCATTACGTGGGAGATTGCTGCCCATACCGAGCTTCACGGCGTGACCCTTGTAACCGTTGTGCATGATGAATGGGAACAATCTGTCGGCACCGCCAAAATTCTCGAAAACGGGTTGCCGATTGTGCTTTCGGGCATGAAGACGTTGCTTGAAACCGGGAAGATGCTCGCAAGCGATAATAATGAAAAGTCTGGCGAATAGCGATAAATCGTGTTTCGGTCAACCACGCCTGTAGAGGCGTGGTTTTTTGGTGCGGGAAAAGCGGAACCCGGTTCGTCTGCGCGGAGTAAGGGTATCCGTTCACTTCGAAATTCAAACCGTGTGTATCTTCATTTGACAATGCGGGCAACCATTATGTACACTTTATTTATTCCGACTGTTCAGTATAAAAAAATATGGGGAACAAGGTGAGAGCATGCCCAAATTAGGAATGGAACCGAAGCGCCGAGCGGCTGTCATAAACGCTACATTAACCTGTATTAGCAATCACGGGATTGATGGCATGACTCTGGATAAGGTTGCGGAGTATGCGGACTGCTCAAAAGGAGTTGTCACTTACTATTTTAAGAATAAAGATAGCCTGACGATCGAAGCTTTCAAGTCGTTCCTGGCCTATTATGGTCTAAAGATCGAATCGGAAATTGCAAACGGAATGACGGCCGGGGAAATGATGGGCGTTACGTTGAAACATATTTTACCGCCATACCGTGATGATACGGAGAAGAAGATTAATGTTTCGTCGCTAGATGGAATTGAAACGATGTTTATCCCGCATGAAGATCAAGCAAGGCTATTTCTGCAGTTTTTCTCGAAAGCCGTGATGGACCGCGATTTGCAGGAAGTCGTATCAAAGAGCTATATGGCTGATCTTCATGGCATAGCCAAGATTTTCGATTACGGTAACATGACGGGGCATATGTCTGTAGAAGATTCCCACAGTGCTGCATATGGGCTGCTGGCAATGGTAGTAGGTCTGAGCTTCTTTAGAGTAGCGAACATCCCGCCGATCAATGGCCAAGATAACCGATACCTTTGTGAGGATTATGTGGGAAGGTTCACAAACAAGTGATTGAAGTACAAAAGGGAACGGGAGGAAGATAGGTGTCAAAACCAGGAAGCAGTCATGCGGAGTATCCCATGGTGAAAATTTCTGCAGGTGAAATTGAATTAAGGGACGATCGCGTAAAGACCACATGGACGGTAGAAGTGAATGCTTTTTGGCTTGCGCCGGTTCCTGTGACGAAAGCGTTATATTTCTCGATCTTGCAAAAAACATTTGGACCTGAAGACCATCCTGAAGCACCGGTTGTGGAGGTGTCATGGAATGATGCGATCTCATTTTGTAATTTGCTATCCCGGCACTCCGGTCTGAAGGAATGCTACACGGTAAGCGATGATGGCGAGAGCGTCGTCTGCAACTGGGGAGCGGATGGCTATCGTCTTCCTACGGAAGCGGAATGGCAGTATGCGTGCAGAGCCGGAACAACCGGGTACCGATACGGAGAGCTGGATGAAATAGCTTGGTATGATGAAAACTCCGGGGGCATGGTACATGAGGTGGGGAAAAAGGAGCCGAATGCATGGGGGCTCTACGATATGTTGGGTAATGTTTGGGAGTGGTGTTGGGATCTATACGATGTGAAAGTATACGGCTCCTACAGAGTTTTCCGCGGCGGAAGCTGGGCGGAAGAAGCTAGAGGCTGCGGGGCCACGTGCCGCCGCCGAAGTCACCCTACGTTTCGAATTGAGGATCTCGGCTTTCGTCTTGCCAGGTCCCTGTAAGGTGGGAGAAAAGGCATATTCTCGGTAAAAGTGCATTTTCCATAAAAACAAGGAAGGTTAGCTTTACGCTAGCCTTCCTTGTTTTTTTGCGTTTCATTTACTCGGGATCGATGATCGTCCCGGAATCTTTATTTGACGGAGGCTTCATAAATGTCCTGAATGGATTTGGACAGCATTGCATTGAATTCGTCGTTTGTTTGCCCTGCGGTGAGTCCCTGCGATAAGGCGCGCGAGAAGCTTGCGATCAAGCCGTGATTATGGGCCAGCTTTTCGTTTGCTTCCGCTTGCGTGTAGCCGCCTGATAAAGCCACAATCCGTACAACGTGCGGATCTTCCATTAAATCGCTGTAGAAATTGTTTTCCGTCGGGATGGAGAGTTTAAGCATGATCTTCACGTCTTTGCCTAGGGTAGACAATTGAGCGGAAATTTCATCCTTTAGTATTTTTTCGGAAGTTGCCTTATCCGCGCTGTAGATATCGACTTCCGGTTCGATAATCGGAACCAGTCCCATCTCTACGATTTGGTTACCGATGGCAAACTGTTGCTCAACGACTTTTTTGATTCCGGCTGGATTGGCCTCCTTAATTAGCGAGCGCATTTTCGTCCCGAAGATGTTTCGGTCAACCGCCCGTTTCAGCAGGTCGTTTAAGCCGGAGATCGGCTTCATGAGCTGAACCCCGTCTTCCAGATCGGCTAGCCCTTTATCCACTTTCAGAAAAGGCACAATGCCTTTCTTTTCCCAAAGATAATCGGCGGTAAATTGTCCGTCAATGAAACGATCCATCGTGTTCTCAAATAAGATCGCACCCAAAATGTACTGGGAATCGAACGAAGAACTCTTGATAATACGCGTTCTCATCTCGTGAACCAATGCATACATCTCTTCTTCATTGGAGTAGCTGTTTTCCTGAATGCCATACTGCTGGAGAGCCTTAGGCGTGCTTCCGCCGCTTTGGTCCAAGGCCGCTATAAAGCCTTTTCCCGTACGGATTCGATCCAATTGATTCGTATTCATGAATGTTTCTCCTTCCTTTTCGTGGACTGAATGACATCTAGAATTCTTTTATTATAGCACTTTATTCGCGGGCATCCCAAGCATATCCGAATTTCGGCAATAAGATGCATGGTCCGGAACAAGCTTGGGCCAATTGATGGCAGTGGCTTCTTGCTGCAGGGTGCGCCAGGCAATCTAAAACAGCTTATTTGGCAATAGGCAACCGGATTCCATGTCGAAACGGGAAGGAAACATACGTGCCGATGTCGAATAGCAAATACTGTCGAATAGGAAATCTGAAATCAAGGGAATGAGCGGCCAAATGATGATCGACGTGCTAGAAGTACAACAGGCGTTGCGTTCTCGCGGCATCCTGATCTGCTTTTCCGGAAAATTGACGCAGTCGCTTATAGCCGAATACGGAGAAGCGGTCAAGTCGTACTTGGAAACAGAGGATCGCCCTCAGAATGAAGTGTTCAATATTTTTTCCTTGTTTATCGAACAAACGCAAAACATCAACAACTACAATGCCGTCAAATCCGAAAGCCCGAGCTACGATGCTTTGCTACAATCCAGCATTGTAACGATCGGCAAGACCGATGAGGTCGGCTACGTTGTCAGTTCCGGTAACTTGATCGAGAACGAAGATGCGGAATGGCTGAAATCTTATATAGACGCGCTTATTCCGCTGGATAAGACAGAGCTTAAGGCGCTGTACAAAGCGAAACTGAAGGCGGATCTTGCACCAGGGGCGACGGGCGCGGGCCTCGGCATCATCGATATGGCGCGAAAATCTTCCTCGCCGTTGCAATACTCGATCGTGAAACAGAATGATCAGCTATCCTTCTTCACGTTAAAGGCCACTGTACGAGGAGTGTCATCATGATATTGTTACATGTCGAAGCCACCAAGACCACGCCGGAAGTGCGGTTCGATCCGGAAGCGGGAACGCTGTCGATTGCCGGACAGTCGTATCCTGAGAATGCGTTCAGGTTTTATGAGCCGCTGCTTAGCTGGCTGGACGACTATTTGATCCAATTGAATCACGATACCGTTGTATCGATCGAGCTGCACCTGCCTTACATTAATACGAGCAGCACGAAATGTTTTATGATGCTGCTGGAAAAGCTGGACGAAGCGTTTGGCGCCGGCAAAGCCATCGAGGTTCGCTGGTATTGCAATGAAGAGAATGAAGCGGAGCAGGAATGCGCCGAAGAATTTATGGAGGATCTGAATGTGCCGTTTGCCATCCTACCGCGAGGTAGACAAGCGTGATCGGCAAAAAGGAGCGACAGCCTGCGTCTTACGCGATGTACGACGCGAAGATGGATGCCGGCTTACAAAGGGTGATTGTGCTCGCAAGCGCATTGATCGCCCTGTCCATCGTTCTGATCGGTTCGTTTGTGTATGCGTTCACGGAGCGAGCGGCTTTACACAAGTTGAAGTCGCGCGATTTACTCACGCTTGCCAAATCGATCTCCGCACAGGTAGACGGGAGAATCGAACGCGCGGTCGAGACATCGTTGGTTTTATCCCATGATCCCATTTTGCTGGAATGGCTGGCGAGCGGGGAGCGGGACGAGCGGCTTGGCCGGATGCTTCGTGAGAAGACCGGCTATATACGCGGGGAGCTTGGCTACAGCGCAACGTTCATCGCGGGTGCGGCTACCCGCAATTATTGGGATTATGCGGGTAATCTGTTGTCACAAATAGACGAACGGGACCCTGCGGATGCCTGGTTTTTCGAGACGCTGGCAGCCGGAAGGGAAGTTTCGATCAACTTCGATTATAATAGGGAGCTTGGCGGAACCTTTGCATTCGTGAACGTCTTAGCCGGCGACGATCCGAGCCGGCCGCTCGGCATCGTCGGCGTAGGCATGAAGCTGGACGAGCTGTCTGCGGAATTCGCGTCGTACAAGGACGGACAGGGGATCAATCTGTGGCTGGTAGGCGGCACAGGCGATATATATTTATCCGACGATGCCGGGAACAACGGCAAAAATATAAGCGAAATATTGCCCGCATCGGCTCGGAAACAATTGGCCGAAGCAGACGGAAACGAACCGTTCACCCTGGAATACGATATGCCGGGCGAAGGCCGGATGGATCTGATTCGCGAGCCGCTGCGATCGACGGGATTCCAGCTTCTCGTTGAAGTGGAACGGCGGAAGACGGTCGGATTCCTGCAATCGATCCGCTGGAATACGATGCTCGCCGCATTGATTACGATGCTGGTGATCGTTTTTTTCTTCTTTTATGTCTCCCGCAAGATTGCGAACCCGTACAAGCGGGCGCTCGAAATAAACCGGCGGTTGGAGGCCGAAGTCGAGCTCCGGACGAAGGAGTTGTCGGAGCGTAATCAGGAAATGCTCGACAGTATGAATTATGCTCGGCTGTTGCAGCAGTCTGTGCTGCCGATGCCCGGGGAGCTGGAGGGCGCATTGCTTGAGCCATTCGTCATTTGGCGGCCGAGGGACGTTGTAGGCGGAGACTTCTATTGGGTGAAGCGGCATGGAGAACGGGTGCTTGTTGCGGTCGGCGATTGCACCGGACACGGCGTCCCGGGAGCGTTCATGACGATGCTGGCGTTGTCATCGCTCAACCGGATCGTGGAGACCGAAGGCGATTGCGATAATAGCCCGGCAGGCATTCTGGAAGAGCTGCATCGGTTGCTGAAGGCTACGCTGCATCATGGGAACGAGGACGGCGTGACGGATGACGGCTTGTCGATCGGCTTGTGCGCCATTGGGCCGTCGGGCGATGCGGTATTCGCCGGCGCTTCCTGCTTGATTTATCGGCTGGACGGTGAAGGTATGCAATCGTGGAAGGGCGAACGCCACGGTATCGGATACCGCCGCACGCCGACCGATTACCGTTATACGAATCATCTTCTGCCGGCCGGGGACGCGAGAATCTATCTTTCAACAGACGGATTCGTCGATCAGAACGGCGGAGAGCATGATTACTCGTACGGGCGAAAACGATATGAGGGGCTCCTCCAATCCATGCGTTATCTGACTCCGTCGGAGCAGCGCGAGAAGATGATTGAATCGCTTGAATCTTATATGCAGGGGGAGCGGCAGCGCGACGACATTACGGCGCTGTCGTTCCGCCTTGGCGGCGATCGCTTGAAGACGGAGGGGAGCGAATGAACGGACAAAAGGATCACCAGGCCGTTTACCGGCATGAGCTTGGCGTGCTTGAACGGAGCAGGCTGGAGCTTGGACGTCCGGATGTGACGAGCGACAGCTTGAAAGCAGAGTACGTAACGTTGCTGAACGAATACGAGAAATTAATGAAATGGTCCAAAAAAATTGCCGCAATCAGCGATACGCAGGCGAAGATTCTGCGACGGCGCGAAACCGATATCAAGAGCCTGCTCGATCATACCAATCAAGGCTTTCTAACGTTTGGCCCAAGCTTGCGTGTCAATCCGCAGTTTAGCAAGGAATGCGAACGTATATTTGGGAAAAGTGTATCAGGGGCCGACGTTGTTGAGCTGTTATTCGCGGCGGAGGCTGCGGATCGAGACGGTTTTTGCAATTTGCTTCGGCATGCGTTCCGTGCAAGCGTCTCCTTGGAAGAAGCGGTAGTACTATTGTCGAAATTGCCTGAGAGAGTCGTGATCGGCAATAATAGCGTCGTGCTCGAATACCGGCCGATCGTCGATGAAATAACCGAGGAAAGGCTCGTGCTGCTCATCGTAACGGATGTGTCGGAGAGACTGGCTTCGGAAGAGCGTATCAACTATTTGAGTTTTCGTGACGCGCTGACTGCGCTTTACAATCGCAGTTTTATTGAACCGGTGCTCCAAGTGCCGCCTGCACCTGAGCTGTTCCCGGTCAGTTTGCTCGTCATCGATCTGAACGGCTTGAAGCTGGCAAACGACGTGTTCGGTCATCGTGAAGGCGATAGGCTGCTGATTCGCGGCGCGGAGCTGCTGCGGACGATGTTCGGGGAAGACGTAACACTGGCACGCTGGGGCGGAGACGAGTTTGTGGCGATTCTGCCGCATACGGATAAAGAAGCTTGTGAGGCGGCGGTAGCCCTGCTGAAGGCGGGATGCGAGCAGTCGGCTATCGATCCGGTGAAAGTTTCGATGGCGATCGGCGCCGCGACGCTAACGAATGCGGATCAGTCATTGTCGGCAGCTTTCATCGACGCCGAGAAGCAAATGTATAAGAACAAGCTGCTCGAGAGCAAAAAGGTTCGTGCCGAAATGATGCAAAGCGTCACAACAGCGCTGATCGCAAGAGGTGTCGAGCGAAACGGACATCAGCAGCGGCTGAGCGATCAGGCGCTGCCGTTCGCGCAACAGATCGGATTGCTGCCGAACTCGCACGAAATGAATTTGCTGCAATCGCTGATCCGCATGCACGACGTCGGGTATTTGGCACTGCCGCACGATATTTTGCTCAAGTCCGGTTCATTAAGCGAAGAAGAGTGGGAGCTCGTCAAAAGCCATAGCGAGATCGGTTATCGGATGGCGTCCTCCATCGGCGAATGGGCGCTTGCCGAAGCGATCCTTGGCATGCACGAGCACTGGGACGGCGGAGGCTATCCATACGGGATATCACAGGAGCAAATCCCGTTCATATCCCGGCTGCTTGCGATTGTGGAAGCTTTCGATGTCATGACGCACGAGCAAGTTTATAAACAAGAGGTATCCTCGGAGGAAGCGTTACACGAGATCGAAACACAGGCCGGGAGGCAGTTCGATCCGCTTTTGGCTGCTGCTTGGGTTGATTTCGTGCGGGCCGCGGAAGCGGGCGGACGCGAATAGAAATATCCGGAGCGGCATGGAATGTTGCTGGGGATACGCCACTCAAGTCGAAGAATTGCCTGCCCTGAGAACAGAGTACGATGGATGAGTATAGCAAATTGTTTGAAAAGCGTTCCAATATGAAAGGCCCGGGTTCTCTTACGGAAGCCCGGGCTTTTTGGCGTTTCCGGCGGTAGGAGGAGGTTTTTCGACAGCAGGAAGTCCTCTTTTTTTGCATCTATCTGATCCGAATCGCCAGATTTCGAGTTTTTGTGAGTTTTTTGTGAGAACGGTTCGGTAGAATGGATGCATTATTTATGAAATAAAAAAAGGAAAAGGATGGAAAGTTTTTGTTGGGGCGATTGGCAGGGGACTGATAAGGAAAAGCCGCGCGCCGGAAAGGGCATGCGTCGTTTAACGAGAATCTGTTGAGCGTCTTTAACGCAGACCGGAGATGTACGATATTACTTTGGGAAAGTGAGGCAGTACATAATGAGAAGCGGATTTAAAAGGTTCATTTCCGTTTGTTTGGCAGTGGTTCTTGCGTTGTCAGGTGTTTTCCATGGCAAAGCTGCGGCGGCGACTAAGATGGAGTGGCAGTTGTTCCATACAATAGAAACGGAGGCTCCTATTGGAAGTAGCAGCGGGCAGATGATCAAAGATAACGGAAATTTATATACCTTGTCAACGGAGTGGGAGAAGCCTCCGGCCGTACATAAGTACGACTCCGTCACCGGCCAATGGGAAATACTCGGGCTCGGCGGACTCACGGATATTAAGTCAAGGGTTGCCGCAATTTATATGGACAGAGGCATTCTTTACGCTGCCTTTTCAAACCTGGACGCAGACATGATACAAGGAACCGTTGTCGTCATGAAGTACGACAAGGGAACCGATACTTGGGCCAAAGTAGGCGATGTGGGTCTGAGCGGCAAAGAGGTAATACGATTCTCTCTGTTTGCGGACAACGGCGACATTTATGTTGCAACTACTTGGGATGAGAAACGAGAAGGCAAGAGCGAAGTAATGAAATATGATAAAGCTAGCATGAAATGGTCCAAATTGGGCGATACGCTAACCGTGATGAGAGATCAGTATGCGGTCGGGATCGCAACACCCAAAGCGCTGACTATGTATAATGGTACATTATTTTATGGCTATACGGCGTACGGTCCAACTGATAGATGGGACGTATGGGACCGAGCGGTAACTGTATCTAAGTATGATAAAATCACCAATAAGTGGATAGCTGTAGGGCAACCTGCGACCTATGCCGAAAAAGTAGGCGACTATGTTTCTTTATTTGTAAGCGGAGGAAACTTGTATAAGCTGAGTCGGATGCATTTGGGAATGTCGAAGGTTGCTAGGTTAGAAAAATATGATTCATCGAAGGACACGTGGGTCGGGGTAGGAAATGGGCCTATCACGAACTATCCCGGCTATGTGCATGATGGAAACGCCAATTTTATTTCCGCGGATTTCGATAACGGCACTCCATATGTGTACTATTCTGGCTGGGATCCATATGATCAAAGAAAGCTTTACATTGGGGTTCGCAAACTGAATGCCCAAAACAATTGGGAGAATATAGGCGATCCAAGGGAGTATTTTACCACCGATGGAAGTCCTTTTTTCACAACTGAACCTACTCTTATCGTTGACAAGGGAAAGATGTATATATCTCATTCCAGAGAGAAAACCAAAATTATCACTTACGGGCCTGATATAACTCCGCCTAAAGCGACTGCATTCAGTCCGATAAATACGGCTACCAATGCAAGTACCAACTCGTATATGAGCATTCAGTTTAATGAAGATGTCATGAAGACGGCGGCGACAGGCAAAAATATTACGATCAAAAAAGAATCGGATGACAGCATTGCCGCGACGGCCGCTTCCATCAGTGCCTCGGGAAAATCAGTCGGCTTTTATCTGAGCAAATCACTGGAGTATAACACGAAGTATTACGTTCAGATCGATGCAGGATTGATTGCGGACGTTTCAGGAAATGCATATGGGGGATTTGCCGACAAGACGACATGGAGCTTTACGACGGGCGACGTGCCTGATACGACGCCTCCGGCGGTAACGGCTTTCTCTCCTGCGAACGGCACGAAAAACGTTGCGCTCGATTCGCCATTAACGCTGACGTTCGACGAGAACGTATCTGCGGCGGCGGGCAAAAATATCGTGATCAAAAAAACGTCGGATGACACCGCTATAGAGACGATTCCGGCCAACGATACCCGGAACGTGACAATATCGGATAAAACGGTGACGGTGACGCCGTCTAACAAATTATCCTACAGTACAGCATACTATGTACAGATCGAAAGCGGATCGTTTAAGGATAAGGCGGGCAATGTGTACGCAGGCATCGCGAACAAGACGGCGTGGAGCTTTACGACCGTTTCCGAGCCTGATACCACAGCGCCGACATTGACTGCGTATACCCCTGCCAGAGAAGCGGATAATGTCAAAGCGGATTCGAATTTGACGTTGACGTTCAGCGAGGATGTAACGGCGGGGGCAGGTAAAAACATTCACATTTTCAAACCCCGAAGCGCGAAAACGGACCCATCGGGCAGTGTGGTCGAAGAAGAGCAAGAGGTTGAAACGATTCCGGCAACCGATTCGGATAGAGTGAAGATATCAGTCAATACGGTGACCGTCGATCCGAAAAATAACTTCCAAAATAATCAGTACTATTTTGTACTGATTGACAAGGACGCCTTTCTCGATAAGGCAGGAAACGGCTTCAACGGTTTGTCAAGCCATTTGACGTTGTTTGAAGGGGGGCCGGTAGAACCGGACCTAGCTACAAAAGGCCCGTCATGGTATTTCAAAACGGCCTCCGCATATACGGTGAGCTTCGATTCTCGGGGAGGCAGCGCGGTATCGGCTATAACGAACGTAGCATCGGGCTCGGCGATCGCCGAGCCGACGGCGCCGACCCGCGCAGGATTTACGTTCGAAGGCTGGTACAAGGAATCGTCGCTAACGACCGCGTGGAATTTTGCGACGGATAAAGTGACTGGCGACACCATGCTGTATGCGAAGTGGAAAGCTACGAGTACGGCCATGCTTTGGGTTGAATTTGCCGCGAATGGCGGAGAATTTGAGTGGGGAAGTGAAGCAGGGCAACTCGTCAAGTATGGAACCAAACTAACCGAACCTTCTGTGTACAGGAATGGTTACACATTTATCGGCTGGTATACGGACGAAACCTATTCGCGGCGCTGGGTGTTCGACTCGGACACGGCAACGGAAGAGTTTACGATGGTTGCCAGATGGTCGAAAGGCGGGGACCCGAACGCGCCCGTTGTAACGTCCTATTCGCCGCCTGACAATTCGAGAATTGTTAAACAGCCGGATACGAAATTGACCTTGACGTTCAATAAGAATGTCAAAGCGATAAAAGGCGGCAAGATTAGGCTGAAAACGCCAGTTTACAATTTTTTTGGTTCACTGGTATCCGGCGGTCAGGAAATTAGCATTGATGCCGGCGACACGTCTAAAGTAACGGTAACAGGATCGAAAGTCGTGATCGACATGATCGACATCCCTGCCGATGAGTATTATGTCAATATTGACGTAGGGACCTTCCGCGATGAGTCGGACATCGATTATGCCGGACTATCTGGTGATGTTACCTATAACGAGTATACAGATGGATCTACTTCTACTTCCATAAAAGAAGATTCAAGCGATTGGGATTTTAAGATCATTGAGTACCGGGTAAATTTCGATACGCAAGGCGGCACTCCGGTTCCTCCTCCGCTTCGTAACGTCACCCCGGGATCGAAGATTACGGAACCGACGGCGCCGACCCGCTCAGGCTATACGTTCGGAGGCTGGTACAAGGACAAGCAATATACGAATGTTTGGAATTTTGCGACAGATACCGTATCGGGCAGCCTCACTCTGTACGCGAAATGGATTGGATCGAGTCCGACGACGTACACGGTCAGCTTCGACTCGCAGGGCGGCAGTGCGGTAGCGGCTATTGCGAACGTGGCATCGGGTGCGACTATCACTGCACCGACAGCGCCAGCCCGTGCAGGACATACGTTCGTAGGCTGGTACAAGGAAGCATCGCTGATGAATGCGTGGAATTTTGCGACGGATAAAGTGACGGGTAATGTTACGCTGTATGCGAAATGGACTGCTGCAGGATCGACGATGTTTACGATCAGCTTCGACTCGTTGGGCGGCAGCACGGTAGCGCCGATTGCCAACGTGGCATCGGGCTCGACAATTAGCTCGCCGACGGCGCCAACCCGCACAGGGTACACGTTCGCAGGCTGGTACAAGGAAGCATCGCTCGCGACCGCATGGAATTTTGCGGCGGATAAAGTGACGGGCGATATGACGCTGTTTGCGAAATGGATAAGCAACGGGCCGATACCTGCCCCTGGCTTCCAGCCTTCTCCTGAACCGCGTCCAGGCGACCGTCCGGGAACACCGGGCATCCCGAACGTGCCTTATGGTGCGGGAAACCATTTGCTGGTAAAAGTGTCGTCCAGCCTGATCGCTACGCCAAATGTAGGCGATGCGGTACCTAGCGGAGCGGGAGTCATCGATCCGTATATTTCGGGCAGCGATATCCCGGGAACAGACCCGAAGGTCAACCGCTATATCGGCCTTTATGAAGTCGACAGCAGCAATAAAGTTGTGAAATTCACATTGATCATTCTGAATCCGGAGGACATCAGGCCGGGAGGAACACCGGCGCCCGGCTTCGATCCGAAGCCGGAGCCGCGTCCCGGCGACGCTCCGGGTACACCGGCTATCCCGGATGTACTGTATGGATCTGGGAATCATTTGCTGGTAAAAGTGTCGTCCAGCTTGATCGCTACGCCATATGTTGGCGATTCGGCGCCTAGCGGAGCCGGAGTTATCGATCCGTATATCGCAGGAAGCGACATCCCGGGAACAGATCCGAGGGTCAATCGTTATATCGGGCTTTACGAAGTCGACAAAGACAATAAAGTCGTGAAGTTCACATTGATCATTCTGAATCCTGATGACATCAGACCGGGAGCTCCTTCGCCAATACCGGCGCCGGGCTTCAATCCGAAGCCGGTACCAAGGCCGGGCGACGGTCCGGGAACCCCCGGCATCCCGGATGTAAATCATGGAGCGCTCAATCATTTGCTGGTAAAAGTGTCATCCAGCCTGATTGCTACGCCAAATGTAGGCGATGCGGCGCCTAGCGGAGCGGGAGTCATCGATCCCTATGTTAAGGGAAGCGACATCCCGGGAGCAGACCCGAAAGTCAACCGCTTCATCGGTCTTTACGAAGTCGACGGCACGAATAAAGTCGTGAAATTCACTTTGATTGTTTTGAATCCCGAGGACGTGAATCCGGGAACGCCTTCGCCAATACCGGCGCCGGGCTTCTCGCCGAAGCCGGTACCGAAACCGGGCGGCAGTCCGGGTACACCGGCCATCCCGGACATCATCCCTGGAACCGGCAACCATTTGCTGGTGAAAGTATCGTCCAGCCTGATCGCTACGCCGAATGCAGGCGATACGGCGCCTAGCGAAGCGGGAATCATCAATCCGTATATCGCGGGTAGCGATATCCCGGGAGCGGACCCGAAGGTTAACCGCTACATCGGCTTTTACGAAGTCACCAGTGATAATAAAGTCGTGAAGTTCACTTTGATCATTTTGAATCCTGACGACTTCAACCCGGGAGTGCCTTCGCCAATACCTGCGCCGGGTTTCAATCCGAAGCCGGTACCGAAACCGGGCACCGGCCCGGATACAACGGACATTCCGAACGTATCGCCGACAGGAAACAATCGTCTGCTGGTGAAAGTATCGTCCAGCCTGATTGAAACACCAAACATCGGAGACGTGGCGCCAACCGGAAACGACATCATAGATCCGTATACGGGCGGGAATATCCCGGGCGTGGACGCGAAGGTCCAGCGCTACATCGGCCTTTATGAAGTCGACGGCACGAATAAAGTCGTGAAGTTCACATTGATCGTTCTGAATCCCGAAGATGTGAATCCGGGAGCGCCTGATCCGACACCGGCGCCGGGCTTCCTGCCGAAGCCGGTACCGAAGCCGGGCACCGGCCCGGATACAACGGACATTCCGAACGTATCGCCGACAGGACACAACCGTCTGCTGGTGAAAGTGTCATCCAGCCTGATTGAAACGCCGAAAGCCGGGGACGCGGCGCCGACAGGCGACGGAGTCATCGATCCGTATACGGGCGGAAATATCCCGGGCGTGGACGCGAAGGTCAAGCGCTACATCGGCCTTTACGAAGTCGATGGCAACAACAAAGTCGTGAAGTTCACATTGATCGTTCTGAATCCCGAAGATGTAAATCCGGGAGCGCCTGATCCGACACCGGCGCCGGGCTTCCTACCGAAGCCGGTACCGAAGCCGGGTACCGGCCCGGATACAACGGACATTCCGAACGTATCGCCAACAGGAAACAACCGTCTGTTGGTGAAAGTGTCATCCAGCCTGATTGAAACGCCGAAAGCCGGGGACGCGGCTCCGACAGGCGACGGAGTCATCGATCCGTATACGGGCGGAAATATCCCGGGCGTGGACGCGAAGGTCAACCGCTACATCGGCCTTTATGAAGTCGACGGCACGAATAAAGTCGTGAAATTCACGTTGATCGTTCTGAATCCCGATGATGTGAATCCGGGAACGCCTGATCCGACGCCGGCGCCTGGCTTCTCTCCGAAGCCGGTACCGAAGCCGGGCACCGGCCCGGATACAACGGACATTCCGAACGTATCGCCGACAGGAAACAACCGTCTGCTGGTGAAAGTGTCGTCCAGCCTGATTGAAACGCCGAAAGCCGGGGACGCGGCGCCGACAGGCGACGGAGTCATCGATCCGTATACGGGCGGAAATATCCCGGGCGTGGACGCGAAGGTCAAACGCTACATCGGCCTTTACGAAGTCGACGGCAACAACAAAGTCGTGAAGTTCACATTGATCGTTCTGAATCCTGAAGATGTAAATCCGGGAGCGCCTGATCCGTTACCGGTACCGGGCTTCTCTCCGAAGCCGAAGCCGCAACCGGGTACCGGCCCGGATACAACGGACATTCCGAACGTATCGCCGACAGCGGGCAATCGTCTGCTGGTGAAAGTGTCCAACAGCCTGATTGAAACGCCGAACGTTGGAGATACGGCTCCGACAGGCAGCGGCATCTTCGATCCGTATTCCGGAGGAAATATCCCGGGCGTGGACGCGAAGGTCAACCGCTACATCGGTCTTTACGAAGTCGACGGCACGAATAAAGTCGTGAAATTCACTTTGATTGTTCTAAATCCTGAGGATGTTACACCGGGAGCGCCTAATCCGGAACCGGTACCGGGCTTCAATCCGAAGCCGAAGCCGAAGCCGAAACCGGGGACCAAGCCGGGTACAACGGATATTCCGAATGTAACCCCGGCTGAGGGCAACCGTTTGCTGGTGAAAGTATCCTCCAGCCTGATTGAAACGCCGAGCGTCGGAGATATGGCGCCGGCAGGCAGCGGAATCATCGACCCGTATACGGGAGGAAATATCTCGGGCGTGGACGCAAAGGTCAATCGTTACGTCGGCTTCTATGAAGTCGATAGCAGCAATAAAGTCGTGAGATTCCGGCTAATCGTTCTGAATCCGGAAGATATAAACCCTGGAATGGACGACCTGAATAACGACTTTGACAAGCTCGGCATTACGTATCAGGAAGGCGATCATGCGGAGCATGTAACCAAAACGCTTTACTTGGCTGCGAAAGGCCAATCGGGGCGCACGACCGTTACATGGATGTCTAGCAATCCCGAACTGATTAAACCGAACGGACGTGTAACGCGTCCGGGCGTGGACGATCAGGATGCATACGTCATCTTGACTGCGACGATTAAGGACGAGGCGACGGGAGCTCAATCCGTCAAAACCTTTACCGTCAAAGTAATCCGGATGTCGGATGAAGATGCGGTCCGCGAGGCGGCAAAAGATCTGACCGTAGACAAAGCATTTACGTTTGCTCCGGGAGACAAATGGGAGTCCGTTACGAGCGAGTTTTTGATGCTGGACAAAGGACTTCACGGCACGTCCATAACGTGGACATCGTCAGACTCCAGTACGATTGACATTACCTCCAAGGACGGGAAAACGAACGGTTCCGTCAAACGTCCGGAAAGCAGCGACGACAATGTGCTCTTGACGGCAGTGATCAAAAAGGGAAATGCTACGATCACCAAAACGTTCCTGATCATCGTGAAAAACAAGACGGTTAGCAAGGAAGAGAATCAAACGAGGCAGCCGACTGCAAAAAAGGCGGAAGCGACGGTCAATCCGGACGGTTCGGCTAGCCGTGACGAGTTTACGATCTTGAGAACGACGCTAACGAACGGCTCCAAAATCGACACGGTCATCGTCGACACTGCGAAAGTGGAAGGCTTGACGGACGCCATCAATCCTTTAGCGGAGGACGAGAGCAAGCGCACGGTTACGCTTTATGTGAAACAGCCGTCGACGGACAAAGCGGACGAGATCGCCATCGAAATACCGGCACACGCAGTAGCCGCCATGGCGGACAGAAACGCGCTGCTGGAGATCAAGACGGATGAAGGCAGCGTCTTGATCAGCGCCGAAGCATTGAAGGATTCCGCGGAGAAAGGCACGGATTTGTACTTTAGGCTTGTTCCAGTCAAGGACAGCCAAGAGCAGTCCGAAGCTAAACGTAAGCTGGTCGGCAACAGTACGGTGCAGCAAGAAGCGGCCGGAAAACCGATTAACATTTTAAGCATACCGAGGAAGATCGAAACGAATTTCACGGGCTTCGCTACCAAAGTCATTATTCCGCTTTCCGGTGTTTCGGTGCCGGAATCGAATAAGCAGGAATTCCTGAACTCGCTGCGCGTATTCATCGAGCATTCCGACGGCACGACAGAGCTGCTTGCGGGCGTCTTCCAGTACGAGAACGGCAGGCCGACGGGCATCGAAATCGAGATCAACCGGTTCAGCCGGTTCCAAATCGTAAGCTTCGCCGGCAACGGAGGCAGCAACGGCGGCAGCTCGAATGAAAGCGGCAATGAATCGGCGGCTGAATTTGTCCCATCGCCTTCGCTCAAACCGGGAAGCGCGTATGGAACGACCAGCGTCAATGCAAGTCCTGCCGGAGCAGGAAACCGGATTGTGATTCGCGTATCGTCCGGCACGATTCCGGTTCCGAATAAGGGAGACGCCGCTCCAACGGGAGCGGGAGTGATTGATCCTTACGTATCGGGAAGCGATATCGACAGCGTAGATGCAGAAGGAAACAAGTATATCGGCATTTATGAAGTGGACGGCAACAACCGGATTGTGCGCTTCAAGCTCCTGCTCGTATCGAAGAGCGACCTTCGCTTGATCGACTTACTCGTCAATGACGACGTACAGAAAAATACGGCTAAGCTTGATCGGAAAAAAGCTTCCGATGCGGAAGAAATCTTTATCGTCGTCGATAACGAAGCCATAATCGGCAAGCTCAGCAGCGAGAAAGCGGGAAGCGTGTTGACGGTTCCGCAAGTATCGTCGGCGAAACGCGTCGAAGTGGCAATGAACGGCCAGCTTCTGAGGCAGATGCTAGAAAAAGCCGGCGTGTTCCGTTTCGAAACGGAAGCGGCTATCTACATCGTTCCTGCAGCTGCGTTAGATGTGAACGGACTTCTCGAACAACTGGGCACACCGGCAGATTTGAGCAAGGTGACTTACAAGATTTCCGTAGCATTCGCCGATAAAGCGTCCTCCTCGCGGATGGAAGAGCTGGCGAAGAACGGCGACGCCAAGTTGTATGGAAGCCCCGTACAGTTCTCGATAGCAGCCGAATACGGCGGGAAGATTGCAAAGGCAGACAAATTTGACCGGTATGTGGAAAGATGGATTCGTCTTCCGAAAGACATCGATCCATCCCAAGTAACGACAGGCGTGTCAATCGCGACTGACGGAAGCATGCTTCATATGCCGACCCGTATGGAAAGCGATAACGGAACGAACTATGCCGTTGTAAGCAGCCTGTATAACGGCCAGTTTGCCCTCGTGAATCATAAACAAGCGTTTGGCGATACCGAAGGCCACTGGGCGGAAGCGGCGATTAACGAGCTGGCCTCAAGAACGGTAGTCAACGGTACGGGAGAACGCAGCTTTGCGCCGGACACAGACATGACTCGCGCGGAATTTGCTGCGATAATCGTCAGAGCGCTCGGTTTGAAGCTAGGTAACTCGGGCAAGCGTTCGTTCAACGACATTCACGAAACGGATTGGTATTTCAGCTATGTAACGACGGCAACCGAATTCGGTATCGTAGAAGGCTATGAAACGGGCGATTTCGGACCGACGGATCGCATCACCCGCGAACAGGCGATGGTCATGATCGCAAGAGCGATGAGCATTACGGGCTTGAAGACGGGGCTCCAAGCGGGCGAAGCGGACAAGCTGCTTGCAGCGTTTGGAGATTCGGAAGTGTCCGCTGAATGGGCACGCGAAAGCATTGCGGCAAGCGTCAAAGCGGGTCTCGTATCGGGCAGAAGCGACGGAACGATCTCGCCGAAGAACGAAATAACGAGAGCCGAGGTAGTGAAGCTTGTAACGAAGCTGCTGCAGCTGTCGAAATTGATTTAACCGATAGAGAAGAAACTCCGGATTCCGGAATAACTTCTAGTTTTCGGACCCGTTAAGAGGTACGAATAAAAACGACCTTCTATCCCATTTTCGGGATGGAGGGTCGTCTTTTTCTAGAAAAGGTACCGTCTCCTCCGTTTTCTTGAGGGACAGTACCTTTTCTAGCAGCAAGAAACTTTTTCAGCGGCCTCGAATTAGAGGTAGGGGGCTGTTTACTCCTTCTTTTCCGTTTGACGGAACTATGGTGCGCTATTTACCGGTTTCTCTTTGGATTTCGAGACGATGCGGAACTCCAGTACGCTATTAGGACGATTTGCTTTGAAAATCACCCCATTTTATGCAAATAAGGAACTCTAGTTCCGACAACCGCCGATAAACAGGCCTGCCGCTGGGAATAAAGCACTGACGTTCCGCCTAACAACAGGGAGAATCCTTTTGACCCTGTTGCCACGGCCGCCAAGTGAGAAGTCTCACGTTTAGGCGGAGTTATGGCGCGCGAAATTGCCGGTTCCAATCAGCGGCTTGGATGAGAGGGACAAGAAAGCAGAAAGGGAATCTCCCAAAAGTCATATGGGGGCTTTGAAGATTCCCATATAGAGACGAATACAGGGTCAGTCCGAGGGGGCGAATGGAGAGCTAACAACGTATTCATCTTAGTTTACATTAGTTTACATTCAGTTTATAAAGATAAGTTACCATCACTAGGTAATCAGTTATCTAGGAGGAATCGCAATGGAATATGCATACAGGGAATGGGCCGTCGAAGCGCGCGGGCTCGTCAAAGCTTTTGGCGACAACCACGCGGTGGATGGCGTAGATTTGAATGTGCGCGCCGGTACGATCTACGGCGTGCTTGGCCCGAACGGGGCAGGCAAGACCACGACAATCAGAATGCTGGCGACCTTACTTCGACCTGACGCGGGTTCGGCGAGAATTTTCGGGCATGATGTGGTGAAGGAGTCGCAGATTGTCCGTCAATTGATCGGGGTAACCGGCCAGTACGCATCGGCTGACGAGTCGCTTAGCGCAACCGAGAACTTGATCATCTTCTCCAGGCTGCTCGGGCTGGGGCGCGCAGAGGCGCGGCGTAAAGCGGAGGAGTTGCTTGAGGAATTTGGTTTGACGGAAGCCGCAAAGCGGCCGTTAAAAAATTTCTCCGGCGGTATGCGCCGCCGGCTGGATTTGGCGGCGAGCCTCATTGCACAGCCGCCGCTCATCTTCCTGGACGAACCGACTACCGGGCTGGACCCTCGCACGCGAGCGCAGATGTGGGAAACGATCCGCCGGTTGGTGAAGACGGGGTCAACCGTGCTGCTAACAACGCAATATCTCGATGAGGCGGATCAGCTGGCTGACCGGATCGCGGTTATCGATCGCGGCCATGTCGTCGCAGAAGGGACCGTGGATGAACTGAAGGCGTCGGTAGGTACCTCGTCGTTGCACTTGAGAGTCCAGAATCCTCAGGATATGGAGAATGCGCGTCAGATCATAGAACAGGTGCTCAGGGTCCAGTCAAGCGTGTCGTCGGAAGCCGGTAAAATGACGGCACCGATGGCGAACGTCGACCGGGTCACGGACCTCCTTATCGCGCTTCGTGCGGCGGGAATTCACTTGTCCGAGATGAGTGTGCAGAAACCGACACTCGACGAGGTCTTTCTAACCATTACCGGACATGGCGTGAAGGAAGACACGGCTCGAACGTCCCATGAATCGAACGAAGCGGAGGAGGCAAGAGTATGAGAAATACTTCCATTAAGCACGGGGCCGATCTTCAGTTGAAAAATTACACGAGCTTCGGCCAGTCGGTACGCAACTCGTTGACGATGGCCTATCGAGGTCTGCTGAAGCTTCGGCGTACACCCGAGCAGTTGTTCGACGTCACGCTCCAGCCCATTATCTTTACCTTGATGTTTACCTACATCTTCGGCGGGGCGATTTCCGGCGACGTACAGAGCTATTTGCCCGTCATCATTCCCGGCATTCTCGTGCAGACCGTTATCACGACCTCGATTGTCACCGGCGTTCAACTGCGCGAGGACATGGATAAAGGCGTGTTCGACCGGTTCAAGTCACTGCCAATCGCACGCATCGCACCGTTGGCCGGTGCTCTATTGGCGGACACCATCCGGTATACCATTGCGACAGTGCTTACGTTTACCATGGGGTATATTATGGGCTACCGGCCGGACGGAGGCTTCGATCACGTCGCCATCGCCGCGGTACTTGTGATTTTCTGCTCCTGGGCAATCAGCTGGATTTTCGCCTTCTTCGGCGTAATTGCCCGTACCGCCTCAAGCGTACAGGGGATATCGATGATCGTGTTGTTTCCGCTCACGTTTCTTTCCAACGCATTCGTACCGGTGAAGACCATGCCCGGCTGGCTTCAGTGGTTTGTTAACATCAATCCGATCTCCCATCTCGTCTCTGCCGTCCGAGATCTGGCCAACTCCGGTACCGTAGGTTGGGATCTCGTCATTTCCCTCATCGGCGCCGCCGTCATTGTGGCGATCTTTGCCCCCCTTACCGTGCAAGCCTATATGCGCCGGACATAGTGCAAACATACGCTGTACGAAGCTGAACGATATGGCATTTCTCTACCAAAAAAACGCCTTCATCCCCGCTTGCATTAGCGGTTTTGGGGGCGTTATTTCGCGTTATAGGGGACTCACTCGCTCACTCGACGAACCCCTTTTGGGAGAGCCCTTTCTGTTTTTTGACACAGATTGCAGCAGCTCACCGTCCTGTTGAAAAAGAATGCAAAGGGAAATACATGTACCTGTCGAACATAATATTAATATTACGTATCAAAACGCTGCAATCGGCGGCGTAGAACGGTGGTTATGATGTCTATCCTAATAGTATCCACTAAACTTTATATCCCCCCGCCACGGCCTAAAGTTGTCCTTCGCCCCCGCCTGATCGATCGTCTGAACGAGGGGATGCACCGCAAGCTGACCCTCATCTCCGCTTCCGCCGGCTCCGGCAAAACTACGCTTGTCAGCGAATGGCTTGCCGATTGCTCGCAGCCAGCCGCCTGGCTGTCACTGGAAAAGGGAGATAACGACCTTGCAAGTTTTTTGAGATATTTTATAGCTGCTCTGCAAACGATTGGGACGAATCTTGGTGAAGGCGCGATTGGTTTGCTTCAATCTCCTCCTCCGCTGCCAACCGAATCGATTATGACGGCCTTGGTCAATGAAATCACCGCCATTCCGGACCATTTCGTACTCGTCCTTGACGATTACCACGTCATGGATGACAGAGCAATCGACAATGCCCTCGCCTTCCTGCTCGAGCGAATGCCGCCGCAAATGCACCTGGTCATCGCCACTCGCGAAGATCCTCGTCTACCTTTGGCAAGGTTACGCGTTCGGGATCAATTGACTGAAGTGCGCGCAACGGACTTGCGCTTTACCTCCGCCGAAACGGCCGAGTTTCTGGACGAGGTGATGGGGCTGAACCTTTCATCGGAAAACATCGCTCTACTCGAGTCCCGCACGGAAGGCTGGATTGCCGGCTTGCAGCTAGCCGCGCTTTCCATGATTGGACATAAAGACCCCGCCGGCTTTATCCAATCTTTCTCAGGCAGCCACCGTTACGTGCTGGACTATCTGGTTGAAGAAGTGCTGCAGCAGCAATCCGTAAGCATGCAGACTTTTTTGCTGCGTACGTCGATCCTGGACCGGTTGTGCGGCCCGCTGTGCGATGCCGTTCTTCGCAGGGGTGTCGCTGAAGACCCCCCCGCGCTCTCTGCTTCCGGTCAGGAAATCTTGGAATATCTCGAACGCGCCAACCTGTTCATCGTCCCGCTTGACCATGAACGGCGGTGGTACCGCTACCACCATCTCTTTGCTGAATTGCTGCGGAAACGGCTGCACCAGAGCATCGCTTCGAATACGGGGGATGATGAGAAGGGGGTATCTGATTTACATGTAAGCGCGAGCATATGGTATGAAGAAAACAGCTTTGCGATTGAGGCTTTTCACCATGCCGCAGCCGCCAAGGACATCCAGCGTGCCGCTCGCCTCATGGAGGGAAGGGGGATGCCCTTGCTCTTTCTCGGGGCGGTTGCCCCTGTAAGGAACTGGCTCGATTCCATGCCAAGCGTTGAACTGGATGCGAGGCCCTCGTTGTGGGTGATGTATGCTTCTACCTTGCTGATGACGGGCCAGCTGACCGGCGTAGAGCATAAACTGCAAGCCGCTGAAAAGGCGCTGCAAGGTGCCGAGCGAGACGACAAGACCCGAGATCTTATCGGTCATATTGCCTCCATACGCGCCACGCTAGCTGTCACCAAGCACCAGGCGGAAACCATCATTGCCGAGTCGCGTCGCGCTCTGAACGATTTGCACCCGGACAATCTGCCTGTCCGCACAGCCACTGTCTGGGCGCTGGGATATGCTTACCAGCTTCAGGGAGATCTTGCTGCGGCCGGCAAGGCCTATGCCGAAGCATTATCGATCAGCCAGATGATCGGTCATATCATAATCGCCATTATGGCTACACTCGGCCTTGGGAACATACAGGAAGCGGAGAACCAGCTTCATGAGGCGGCGGAGACTTATCGGCGCGCTCGGAATATGGCAGGCGACCCGCCGCTGCCGGTTGCTTGCGAAGCGTACCTGGGCTTAGCCCGTATCTATTATGAATGGAACGACTTGGATGTCGCCATGCAGTACGCTCAACAGTCCGTCCAACTGGCGAAGCAGTTAGAACGCACGGACAGAGCCGTTGCGGCCGAGGTGCTTCTCGCAAAGCTGCAGCTTGCGCGGGGAGAGGCGAGCGGCGCGGCCGCTACTTTAGTTAAGGCTGACCAGTTTGCCCGCCAGCAAAAATTCGTGAATCAACTGCCCCATATCGCTGCGGTGCATGTCCTGACGTTGCTCCGCCAGGACAATCTGGCGGCAGCATCTCAACTGGCGCAGAAGCACGAGCTTCCCGTCGGCCAGGCCCGGGTATTCCTGGCACAGGGAGATGCATCCGCAGCACTGGCGGTGCTGGGGCCGTTGAGAGAGCAGGCAGAGGGGAAGGGTTCGGAGGATGAACGCCTTAAGGTAATGGTTCTGCAAGCGGTTGCTCTGCATGCGAACGGCCAAAAGCTCAAGGCCGTGCAACTGCTTATAGACGCTCTGACGATGGCCGAGCCAGGCGGTTTCATCCGGACTTTTGTCGACGAAGGGACTCCGATGTTTAGGTTGTTGCGTGAAACGGCGTCCCAGGGAAGAATGCCAAGCTATCTAGGCAAGCTGCTGGCTGAATTCGAAGCTGAGGAGCTGCATGGAGAAGGCCGATCCGATCAGCGCTTTGCCGAGCCTGCCAAGCCCCTAATCGAGCCGCTGAGCGGGCGGGAGCTGGAAGTCCTGCGCCTCATAGCTCAAGGACTCTCGAATCGGGAGATTAGCGAGCGGCTATTCATCGCGTTGACTACGGTGAAAGGGCATAACCGGATTATCTTTGACAAACTGCAAGTAAATCGGCGCACCGAAGCTGTAGCGCGTGCCCGCCAGTTAGAACTGTTGTGAAGTTTACCCGCTTACCTGATCGCAGCATGTTTAAAACCATACTTTAGTATCTATAAGTCAATATGGAGTTGCGGCTATACTATTTGCAAAATGAGGTTTGGAGGAAACCCATGAAAGCGATAGTATGCACAAAATACGGATCACCGGATGTTCTGGAGCTCAGAGAGGTAGCAAAATCCGCTCCCAAAGACAATGAAATCCTGATAAAAATTTATGCGACGACCGTAACATCAGGGGACTGCAGAGTTCGAGGGTTCAAGAGTCCTATCCTGTACTATATCCCGATGCGACTATTCTTAGGCATCAGAAAACCAAGAAAACCTATTCTTGGGGTGGAGCTGGCCGGGGAAATCGAAGCGATAGGCAAAGATGTAAAGCGATTTAAGAAAGGCGACCAGATTTATGCATTGAATGGAATGCGTTTCGGTGCCCATGCCGAGTACACCTGCCTCCCGGAAGACGGAGTAGTGGCCCTAAAACCGGCGAATGCGACCTATGAGGAAGCCGCAGCCATTCCTTTTGGGGGAACTACGGCATTGCATTTTCTTAGAAAGGGAAACATCAGGAACGGACAAAACGTTCTTATTTATGGAGCTTCCGGAGCGGTGGGGACTTCCGCGGTGCAGCTTGCCAAGCATTTTGGTGCGGAGGTTACCGGTGTATGCAGCAGCGCGAATTTGGAATTGGTGAAATCCCTGGGAGCCGCTAAAGTCATCGATTACACGAAAGAGGATTTCACGAGTAAAGCGGAGCGTTACGATATCATTTTCGATGCGGTAGGGAAAATCTCGAAATCCAATAGCAAGAAAGCACTGGCGCCGAACGGGACATTCGTGACCGTTGAAGGGCAGGGGATTGCGAAGGAACGCTCGGAGGATTTAGTTTTCCTCAAAGAGCTTATGGAGACGGGAAAAATCATACCGGTCATCGATCGGCGCTATCCGCTGGAGCAAATTCCCGAAGCTCACCGATATGTGGAAAAGGGGCGCAAAAAGGGAAATGTAGTAATCACGGTTAGATCAGATAACAAAATGTAGCAGCCCTCGGTTTCATAACAAAACGGCAGCCGATGAGGCTGCTTTTTTATTTGCCGAGTTGTTAACTTTAATTGTTAATGACCGTCCGAATAAAGCAATGGCGGTTTGCAAAAACTTTGTTCGATAACATCATACTTAGACTGACCGAGGAGGGATTATCATTAAAAAAGTTATCGTTATTGCTGCACTTTTAGTCGCTGCAGGTTGTTCGAGTAATCATATTACAAAAAAGCAATCGACTCCCAATCAAACAAAGATTGTAACGCCATCCCCTAGTCCTGCTCAGCCGTCAAACTTAACGCAAGCATCATCCGTTTCTACAGCGGGCGATGGGAAAATTACGGCGAATCAAGTACCGATTGACGCTTCGAATTGGATGGAATGGTTCAAACGCATTAATGAAGGAAAAAATCCGGTGGATCCGTCTTTATTTCCGCAACTGCCAGTCAATCCGCAGCATCCGGTAACGCAACCGGCGAATCCGCAACAACCGGCTACTCAGCCGGCCAACCCGGCACAGACGGCCAAACCGCAGCAACCGGCCAACCCGCCACAGTCATCCAATTCGTCCCAATATGCGCAGCAAGTATTGGATCTGGTGAATCAAGAAAGATCGAAAGCAGGCTTAAAGCCGCTTAGTATGAGTAGCGGTCTTACGAAAGTAGCCATGGCCAAAGCGCAGGATATGTACAACAACAATTATTTCGATCATCAATCTCCGACTTACGGGTCCCCGTTCGATATGATGAAGTCATTCGGGATTACCTATAACTCGGCAGGAGAAAACATCGCCAAAGGCCAGTCGAGCCCGGCGGAAGTGATGAACCAATGGATGAACAGTCCTGGGCATCGCGCCAATATCCTGAATAGCAGCTTCACGCAAATTGGAATAGCTTATTATAACAGCGAGTGGGTTCAAGAATTCACGGGCTGATGCAAAATGCAAAAAACACGCCGCACATTCGCGTGTTTTTTGCGTTCCTTTCTTTACTGCGTGAGTTCTTTAAACTTTTCAGAAAAAGCCTTTATTCTTTCCACGAAGATTCCTTTTAGTTGGTTGGAGCCTTCCTTTGGTGCAGCGTAAGCCTTATAGCCGCCAAACGATTCCATACAAATAGCTGCTTTTTTAAGATCGTCAGGAAAATTTTCATCCATGATTTCCTCCGTTTTCTTTGGCTTTTCGTTACAAATATAGTATCCCATCCTTTTTTTAACAACTCGGGTTGATTCTTTTTAATAAAGTCGCGAATCGGTTTGTATATTTTTCCGTCTTTAACTCCGGCGCCTAAAATAATACGATCGAATTTCTCGATATCCGGCTTTTCTAAACCAATATTACAAACTGTGCAAGCTGGAAGCTCTTCCGATAATAATTTTGCACATTGCTCCGTTGCTCCTGATTTCGTAGCGTATAGAACGAGTATTGCCACGGTTTCTCACTCTTTTCAGCTATAATTTTATACTGCTATATTTAGTCGAATGCTATCTTTAACGGTATTTGCCATGGTTAAATGAGGCGACATTGATCATCTAATCGAGAATCTTATATTTCTAATATCTTGATTAATGAGATAATCAACATTTTAATGAGAGAACAATTCTTTGTCAAGCAACCATGTTCTAAAGGGGAGTTTAACGCCGGACATAGGGATATGTGGCTGCCGGCTTCTCCAGCATAAAGGAGTTGCATTCTCGAAATCATTCCGTTATATTGAACATAGTTAGATAATCTAATTATTTACGAGGCGAGATCATGAGCAGAAAAAACAACAAGGAGCATACGTCCGATCCATTGCCGAAGCTGGGCGTTAAGCCTTATTTGGAGCTTATGGACCAAACGGCTTCGGAAGAGACGGATCGCCAAGCTGCCCATCTGGGGTTATTGATGCTGTGGCTTGGAGATAACGTCTTGGATGCGATCGACCTGGATTTATCGCCGTTCGGCATTACGGAGAGCAAATTGGACTTGCTGCTGCTGCTTACGCTTCATGACGGCAGAGAACTTGTCACCCCGTCTTCGCTTGCAGACAGGCTGGGCATCAGGCGTGCTTCCGTTACGGCCTTATTGGATTGGCTGGAAAAAAGGCACTGGATAGTCCGGGAGCAAAGCGACTTGGATCGCCGGATGATCCATGTGAAGATTTCGCCGGAAGGCCGGGAGCTGGTTAATCGGGCATTGCCCGCTTTTTGGTCGACCTGTTCCTCGATTATAGGCGACATGGACGCCGAGGAGCGAATGGTAGTGGAAAAATTACTGGTCAAGCTGAATACTCGTGTAGAAAAAAGACTGGGGGTGGGAAGATAAATTTTTTTGCGTATATAATTAGATTATCTAACTATAATCCATATCCTATATATTAAAGAGGTGTCCTATGCCGCAAATCGTTATGTTCAACAAAAATCAAAGAAACTACTCGGTCATGACCATCATCCTATGCTGGTCCGGATTGGCTGTCATGTCAAGTCTATACGTGACCATTCCGCTTATCTCTTTGTTCGCCGAACATTTTGACATCACATTGACGCAAGCTGCGGCAGCAGGAAGCGTATTTTCGCTAGGCTTTGCCATCGGTTGTCTGATTTATGGAGCGTTATCCGACAAATACGGACGCAAGAAAGTCATCTTTATCGGACTTCTAGCTCTAACGTTCGTTTCTTTCCTGCTTGGAACGGCGGATCAGTTTCCATGGATTCTTGTACTTAGAGGCTTGCAAGGCGCCGCTGCGGCCACGTTCTCGCCTGTTGCCCTCGCTTATGCGGTCGAAATGTTCCCGGCGGAAAAACGGGTGACGACGATCGGATTTATCAGCACGGGATTTTTGGTAGCGGGGATCGTTGGCCAGGTCGTCAGCAGTCTGATTAGCCAGCAATATGGTTGGAACGCCGTATTTTATCTGCTTGCTGCGGTCTACGCTGTGACGTCGCTTCTGGTGCTAAGATTTTTGCCGAAGGGCGATATTCAACATGCGCACGCCAGCATTTTAGCTCCCCTAAAGCAAATTGGAACCTTGTTTACGCAAAAAAATCTTGTTCTAAGCTACGCGGTCGCATTGGTATTGCTTATGTCATTTGTCAGCATGTATACCGTCTTGGGCAGTTATTTGAGCGGTCCCGAATTCGGTCTGGGGAAACAAGAGATCCTTTATGTGCGATCGATCGGCGTTCTGGGGATGCTGATCTCTCCATTCGCGGGTAAGCTTGCAAAGCGGTTCGGCGTGCGACCTGTACTGCGCGGGGGATTATGTTTAGCGATTGCAGGTCTAGCCTTCATGGGCGCATTCTCGAACTTGCCTCTTCTGATTGGGATGAGTTTGCTATTTGTTGCCGGACTTTTGCATGGATGAACAAATATAAGCATTACTTGTCGCCAGCTGCAAACAGCTTTTTCGACAGAATAGAGGCTAACTGATCCACAGACATCATCCGAATACCGATCATGGGTGCGAGCTGACTCCAAATCGTAGAGCCGTTGTTCGATAAAATAACGAATCCGGTTTCTCTCTCGCGGTTAAACGACATAAATGAACTCGATCCATATGTTCCGCCGTTGTGCCAATGCGTAGTCGAGCCGTCTTTTTCTTTGAACATCATCCAGCTGTAACCGACTCCGATGCCTCTGCTCGGCATAATGGCATAATGCTCCTGCAAGCATTCCGAAATCGCAGGACTGAGGGGATGATAAAAGGGATGTAAATACGCCTCCAGGTAATTCAGCATATCGGTCATCGTCGAACGGACCGCCCCGGCGCCTTCCAGCGTATCAAGGAAGTCCCAATGCGGGACGGGTTTGCCTTTAGCGTTATAAACGGGAAGTAGATGTCCGGACGGTTGCCGGCTCACGCCGATTCCGGCATTCGTCATGCCGAGAGGCTTGAATATGTGTTCAGCCAGCGCCTCGTGCAAGCTGGTGCCCAATCGTCTGGAAAGCAGCCAGCCAAGAAGGCCAAAGCCGTAATTCGAATAGCGATGCTTGCTTTTTTTCTTGGGACTCTCCGATAAAACGGCTTCGATTAAGCGGACATCATCATATTCCGCATAAGGATTCAACCGATCGGCGATAGCGGCTTTAAAATTCCCAGGTACGACAGGCAGACCGGAAGTGTGCGTAACAAGATCCAACAGCGTGGTTCGGTTCGCAAACAAGCTGGAAGACCATTCCGGAACGAAAGCCGATAGCGGATCGGAACGGTTCCATATTCCGTTCTGCTCTCCGATTGCGAGCAGTAGGCCGGTCATTGTTTTGGTAATCGAGCCGATCTCGTAAATAAACTTCGAGCTGTCAACGCCATCGGACTGTTCCGTAGTCCATATCGTACGTGCGGATTTATGGAGCAAACCGACCGTTACTTGATGGGAAGGGCGATTCGCCCACCGGTGAATCGGTTTTTGCGACAGCAAATCAGCAATCACGGTATCCAAGCTGCCAGCACCTCGCTTCTATCATTTCGATATTACGATGATATCACTTATAGTAATTAATGGCAATTTTTTTTTTGGCTGCTGCTATTCCTCGTCAAGAATACAGCGTATAGCCTCCTGTAAGGGGGGAGTCAATCGCACTTATTTTCAAGTCAAGGATTGACTCTCCTCTAAGGGGAGCCCTTATAACTCAATTAGGAAGGAGCGAGCCGATATGCACTATACGGTAAGGGAAGTATCCTCAATATCGAACGTAACCGTCAAAACGCTTCACCACTACCACAAGATCGGTCTTCTCTTGCCATGCGAGATCAGTGAAGCCGGGTACCGGTTATATTTGGAAAGCGAGGAAGATTGGAAAGAGGCGATGAAGGAGCAAAACGAGCATTTGAAAGAAACATATGACTTTGATTTGCTCGATTCGGTTCAAATGGACATTCGGAACATGAACGATATGGCGGCGGAAGCAGCAGCATTTATGGCGGGCATGGCAGGCGCTTTAACAGGCGGGGTAAAGCATGATGACGAGAAAATCTTTCATTTGCTTGCCAGCCATCTGGCGTTTCTGAATAAGCAGGGACTTGCGATAACCGCCGCTGATTTTGCTTTGCAAACGCGGTTCTTCCTGGGCGACGACTTCCATCTTCGCATGCTCGAAGCTCAGCAGACCGGGCTGGCGTATTATCTTTCGGCAGCGGCGGATTCCTATGCGGCAAAGGCTCAATAAGGGGAATACGGGTGAATCCATGAAAGCTGTATGTCAGCTTTCCCGCCCATCGGGAAAACGTCAAATAACCTCCAGCTTATGAAAAGTTGGAGGTTATTTGACGTTTATTGCATCCATCGCTTACGGTCCTCGGCGAACAAGCAGATCAACACGTGCTCATCCCTTTTTGACGCCGGGATTTGGAATCAACGAGCTGATGATCAAAGATAACGTTTGCTTGTATACGCCATGGGCTGCTTGTACGTCTCCCAAGTGTCCGCCCATGTAAAGATGAATGACGCCATGGAGGGAAGCCCAGACTATGCGGGTAACGGATTCAGTGTCATACTGGCCGGGAATGAGACCTTGCTTCTGCGCATTGTGGATCAGCGTCAATAATTGGTGCATGGCCGTTACGGTACCATTGAGGCTTTCCTCGTCCGGTTTGAAATCTGCGAATGCGCCTCCGAACATCAATTTATAATAACTGGAGTATCGCTGACCGAATTGCCAATAAGCTTCGCCTAAATTCAGAAAATGCTGCACCGGATCGGCAGCATGCGGCGTTCTCTCGAATTCGCTAGCGAGAAGCTTACAGCCGTCCAAATACAACTGCTGAGCCAAGCCCTCTTTATTGACAAACAAGCTATAAATGATTTTTGTCGAGCAATCCATTTTCTGCGCTACTTTACGCACCGTAACGGCTTCCGGGCCCTCTTCCTGCAAAAGCGTTGCCGCAGCGTCAACAACGAGCTTGCGGAGATTTTCAGTATTTTGCAAGCGGGCTTCTTGGTAGGTTTTCAACTTTCGCGTGCCTGCATGAGGGGAAATATCTTGGTCGCTCATAGTCATCACCTTGGTTGTTGTGTTTTCAACAGGAAACATAGTTTCCGTTTCTCATACAAGGGATTTTATATAGTTGTTGAGCAGTTGTCAATGTGACGTCAGGTGTTCAAAAAATATATTGACTTTCCAGAATAGGGTGGTTACAATGAGTCACAACGGTAACAGTGTTACCAAAATGCGCGATGATCCTTAGCTTTCATTGGAAGGAAGGATTAGGTTTGGTTATTTGGTAACATTGTTTCTAAATAAAAACACAAGTATTTGAAAGGGGAGTAGCGCAATGACCATGCAAGGAAAATGGGCGCTCGTCACGGGAGCTTCCTCCGGTATAGGAGAACAATTCGCGAGGCAACTGGCCAAACAAGGAAGCCATCTGGTTCTTGTGGCGCGCTCGGAGAGCAAGCTTGAGAGTCTGGCATCGGAGCTCAGAAACAAGTACGGCATTAAAACCGAGGTTATTCCTAAGGATCTTTCGAAAGAGGGCGCACCCAGCGAGTTATATCGGCAATGCGGATTTCTGAACGTGGATATCGAACTGCTGGTCAACAATGCTGGCTTTGCTACGCATGGTTTATTTGATCAAGTGTCAGGAGTTCGTCAGCACGAGGAAGTCATGCTCAATGTTGCAGCGCTTGTAGACTTGACCCACTTGTTCTTGCCGGACATGTTGCGCAAAAGCTCGGGGGCAGTTATCAATGTTGCTTCAACCGCCGGCTTTCAACCGCTTCCTTATATGGCCGTATATGGGGCGACGAAAGCTTTCGTCTTGTCGTTTACTCAAGCGTTATGGTGGGAGAACCGCAACCGCGGCGTCAAATTTTTCGCGCTTTGTCCCGGTTCGACGGATACCAGCTTCTTTAATGTCGTTGGAGCGGAGGAAGCATCCGTCGGAAAGAAAGACACTCCCGAGAGAGTCGTCGAGGTTGCGCTTCGCGCGTTGAAGGAAGGGAAGCTGTACGTCGTTCCGGGTGTGCAGAATTATCTCGGAGCGCAGGTATCGCGATTCCTCACGCGCAAGCAAGGTCTTCGTCTTGTTGGAGGCATGCTTCGTCCGCGCAAAGGATCCGGTAATGATAGGAATTCAGGCAGTCAATCTGATCTTGCAGGGGGAACCGTACGATGAAAGCGATACAACTGACAAACGGCTTTGGCTTTGAGGAATTGACCTTGACGGAGCTAGGCATACCGGAGCCGGGCCCTCAAGAGGTGCTGATCCGCATGAAGGCAGCTTCCCTTAATTACCGGGATCTCGTGATCCTGAACGGACTTATGCCGATCGATATCCAATTCCCCTTCATTCCTTTATCGGACGGAGCGGGCGAAATCGTAGCCGTTGGCCAAGGTGTAACAAGGGTTCAAGCAGGACAACGAGTAGCGGGCAATCTGCAGCAGCGATTCCTTGCCGGCAACCCGAGAGCGGAGGTATTAAGGGACAGTTTGGGAGGTCCGTTAAACGGAGTTGCGGCAGAGTATGTCGTTCTGCATGAAAACGGAGTCGTTCCTATTCCCGATCACCTCACTTGGGAGGAGGCCGCCACCTTGCCGATCGCGGCATTAACCGCGTGGAGCATGCTAATCGAATACGGTGCGCTGCAAGCGGGCGATACGGTGCTGCTGCAAGGAACAGGCGGTGTTTCCATCTTCGGCCTTCAATTCGCAGTTATGACCGGAGCGCGGGCCATCGTCACATCGAGCAGCAACGCCAAGCTGGAACGAGCCAAAGCTTTAGGCGCATGGCAAACGATCAACTATTCGGAAGTTCCCGACTGGGATAAGGCGGTGTTAGAGCTGACCGGCGGCGTCGATCATGTTCTAGATGTTGGAGGAGCGGCGACGATGGCGAAATCCATCAATACGCTTCGCATTGGAGGGACATTGAGTATGGTCGGGTTCTTATCGGGATTGACCATTCCGGAATACGATGTCACCGGTATTTTGCAGAAAGCAGCAACGATTCGCGGCAGTCAAGTCGGCAACCGGGAACATTTCGAAAAAATGAATCGAGCCATTGCCCATCATCGTTTACGTCCCGTCATCGACCAAGTATTCCCGCTGAACCGAATACGCGAAGCATTCGCACTCTTGGCCGAAGGAAAGCAGTATTTCGGTAAAATCGTCGTCCAAATCTAACATCTCTTACTTACATGGTCCAGGAGGCGCTATAATGCCCAATACATCTCATTTATCCGCGAAAGACATGAATCATCCGAAACGATCGCCAAAAAAAAGAATACGAAGAGCGGGAGCGGCGATTCTTGCAGCGATCATTCTTGGAGTTATTATTTTCTTGCTCGTACCCTCACCTGTCGAACCGGTAAAATGGATCGCGCCGACTCCCCCCTCTTTTAAGGAACCGGGTCCATGGCAGCAGAACAACAAACTCAGCTCGGCTCAGCTTGTTACGGGTGCCCCTAAATCCCCGGAATTCATTACCTTCGATAAGGAAGGTAAGCTGTATGCGGGAGATTCCGACGGTAAAATTTACAAGGTTGGTTTCGACGCAGGCGGCAATCCGCAAGAGGCTCAAGTGTTTGCAGACACCAAAGGAACGCCCAACGGACTTAAGTTTGATGCGAGTGGAAATCTGATTGTGGCCGATATCAAGAGGGGACTGCTTTCCATAAACCCATCCGGGACCATAGAGGTATTGGCCGATCAAGTGAACGGCAAGCCGATCTATTTAGCAAACGAGCTGGATATTGCGAAGGACGGTTCCATTTATTTTACAGACACTTCGAACTATGGCCGCGTAACGTTCAAAGAAATGGCCGAGAACAAGCCGCATGGGCGTTTGCTGAAGTACGATCCGGCAACCAAGCAGACGAGCGTCCTGTTGGAAGGGCTCTATTTTGCAAACGGCATTGCTTTGTCCGGCGAAGAGGATTTCGTGCTTGTGGCGGAATCGTATCGTTATCAGTTGACCAGATACTGGCTTAAGGGGTCAAAGCAGGGGACGTCCGATCTTTTTGCAGACAATCTCGCAGGCTTTCCGGACAACATTTCACGCGATGAGCAAGGTCATTTCTGGGTCGGACTTTTCACGACTCGCATTTCCTTCGTAGATCAAATGCATCGCAGTCCGCGGTTAGCCGGTATTATGGCCAAAGTGCCGGAGTCGCTGCTAAGCGGCGCAAGCGCACCGGCGAAGCATGGGCTTGTTGCGAAGCTCGGTCTGCAGGGGGAGGTTATCGAAAGCTGGCACGATCCGGAAGGCTCGCTGTATGGCGTAACTACGGCTGTAAGCCATAACGGCTATTTATATATAGGAACGGCACCGGGAGGCAGCAGCGGCATTCATCGCCTGCCTTTAACGAAATAACGGAGGAGGCAGAGGAGCAAGGCGCTAAATGCCGCCTCTAATGGAAGGGAGCCGGAGGAGGAAAATCCGGCTCCCGCTTATTAAACGGAATAAGCAGCGAAGAAGCTCCAGCATGTACGGGAGTCCGCAGGACGAGATGCTACTTTTCTTTCTTTTCGATTTTATTTTTATAGTTGGCCTCTTGCTCGGCGGTCGCTTTAGGAATAGCCGCGCCTTTTTCCCAAATGGTAATTCTGTCGTTCTTATCTTTCCCCTCGTAATAGATGCCCGTTTTTTCTTTACTCGAATTCGAATCATGGAGCGACGACCATTTCTCGTGCTCGGACACAATCGTTTTGGATGGATTGGAACCCAAACGCCTGCGCTCATAGACCCGGGCAGTCTCCGAAATTCCGTTACTATAATTGGTTACGCGGCCTACGTAGCCGTTCACCTTGGCCGAGATTCGATAATGAATGGAACCGTCGTTCATTTGATACACGTCGCTGATCGTTACGTCGCTGCTTGGAATGGGGAAGTCTCTGTAACTGAAAAAGTAATAAGCGCCAAGCAAAATCATGACGGAAGCCGCCACGCTGATACCGGCAATTCTCCATTGTCTGCGTTTGATTTTTTTTAGAAAATTTATTTGTTTCGGAGGGACCACTTTCATCGCCTGCGTTTCTTTTGTCATGCTATCCAATGCCTTCCTGCACTCGCTGCAGGTAGAAAGGTGTTCTTGGACGGCCTTGTTCGTATAGTCGCTTGTCAAGCCTTCAATATAGTTGGGGAGGAGATCCTGCACGAAATGGCAGCTTAATTTTTGTTCCATTCCGATCTTCCTTTCATCATTTTTTGTTTGCCGCGGTAAAAGGTCACTCGAGCCCAAGCTTCGCTTTGACCCAAAATGTCGCCGATTTCAGCAAAACTCAACTCGCCGGAAAGGCGCAGATACATGACTTCTTTTGTCTTCTCGTCCAATCGGTGCAGCATTCGAAACAGAGAAAGCTTTTCCTCGTTGTGCAAAACATCGGCTTCTAGATTTTTTTCGGCGCGTATAGGGACATCGAACGCTTCCATCGAAACGGATTGCGTTTTTTTATTTTTATGGAGTTCTTTATACCACGCTCGTTTCGCGATCTGGCATAGCCAAACCGATATTTTGCAATCGCCGCGGAAGTTGTGGATGGCATGCATCGCTTGGTAGAACGTTTCCTGAGTAAGCTCTTCGGACAAATCGGCATTCTGCGTGATGCTGAATAAATATTTATAAACCGTTTGAGCATACGCTTCATAGAGCTGCTCAATCTTTTCCATTCATGCACCTCCCTCTATATAAGTACCAAAAAACATGATTTCGTTACATGGAGATATTCAATATTTTATAGGCGTATAATACCCTAGCACTGGAAAACGGTAAATGGCTTAGGGAGGGATTTCTACATCCCCACAAGCTCCATTAAGCCAAACAAGACGTCACCGTCACGGTGGCGTCTTGTTTGGAGAACAGGTATTGCTCAATCAACTTGATCAGGGAGCGACGACAAGGGTGAAGCTTTGACTCGCGCTCGCCGCTTGGCTGTCCGACACCCGGAGGGTGAACGTGTATGTGCCTGCTACCGTCGGCTTACCGGAGAAAATGCCTGCCGACGAGAAGGAGATTCCAATCGGCAGCCCGCCGCTTAACAGGGAGTACGAACGCGCGCCGATTCCGCCCGCGCTCTCGAACGTCAGCGCGTAAGTGCTCCCCGCCTTCCCGCTCGGTAAGTTTGCCGTGACGAACTCGGCAGAACCGCAACGGCGTATAGCCGCCCTTGCTCGGTCGCCTTTATGGAAGCTTCAGCCGCCTTGAACGGTGTGTAGGGGGGCTATGGAATGGTTCTTATTTGATCTCGATCGAAGCGATGCTGCCGTTAGTTTTGAAATCCGTCGTATAGGCGATGGTTGCAATTGCGGTAATTTCTCCGTTCGGCCCCGTAATCTTTATAGTTGGCGCCGAAGAATAGCCGGAGCCTGCATGCTTTATCGTGACTCCGGTCACGACACCGTCCTTCGTCGTTGTGGCCAGCGCAGCGGGCGTTCTTTTCCATACCTCGCCTTTGACGCCGTTGTATCGATAGTAGTTGGATACTTCATCCAGGCGTTCGTTGGTGATGCCGTAGGGTGCGAGTACTTTCATTAAGGCGGCTTTGTTCGATTGCGCTTGTTCCGAAGTGGGGCCGGAGCTTCCGGCTCCCGCAGGCGTTACGCCGCTGAAGGCTTGTCTGAATACTTCCGGCTTTACGCCGAGCGCAGCGGCAATGAGCGCGATCGGTCTGCCGTGATCCTGAAGGTCCGTATCATAGCCTCCGGATATGACGATGGAATAACCGTTCTGATCGGTTGCGCTGCTGACGGTTTCGGTCGCCGGCTTGGAGGGAGACTTTGATGCATCTGCACGGGCAGGCTTCTTACCCGATTTCTCTCGGGCTTGAACTTGAACGGCTGCTGCTTCCGCGCTGGTCTTGTTCTCGGATTGGGTGCCGCAAGCGAATGCCAGCGGGACGGCGACGGCGCTAAAAGCTAAAAGTACGGTTGCCGCAACGAGGACTTTTTTTGATTTCATGGTTGGGATCTCCTCTCGAATAGGGAATGATGGTGTAAGAACTAGATTCAGAATAATACACCAATGTGTCAGGAATGCGTTCAGACCCTAATCGGCAAAAAAACTTTCAACGCCTATTTCCGCTTGGGCAGCAATAGCTGGAACGCGGTGCCTTCCGGAGAACTGCTTTTCAGATTCAGCTGTCCTTTCATTGCAACGGCAAGCATCCGGCTATAGGTCAGACCGAGTCCGAGGCCGCCGACGGAAAGTTTTTTGCGCTCGCCTCGGAAGTACCTCTCGAAAATATCGGCTTGCTCCGCTTCCGGTATGCCGGGTCCGTTGTCTCGAACGCTGACTTCATAGACTTCTTCCGAATGTTCCGATAGCGTTATGCGAATACTTCCCCGACCTTCGAACGCTTGTCTGCTATTGTTCAGAAGGTTCACCACTATCTGCTGAATGCGGCTGGCGTCTCCCACGGCCATCAAAGTCCGATCGGATATATCGACAATGATCTCAAGCCCTTCTTCCTGATAAAGATGGCCCCACTGATAAGCGATTTCGCTCAAAAGCTTGCCCAGCTCGATCGGGTCCTGCCGGACGCTGATATTGCCAGAAGCGAAGGCATTGAAGTCGAGCAGGTCGGTAACCATATGCTGAAGCCTGCGGGTCTGCTCCAGGGAGATGTCCAGAAACTCCTCCGCTTCGCCGTCCGTCACCACCTGATCACGAACCGCGCGGATCAAGCCATGTATGGAGGCGACGGGCGTTTTCAACTCATGGGTAACGCCCGCGAGCAATTCCGTACGCAGCTCTTCCAGCTTGCCAAGACGCGCAGCCATCGTCTTGAAGGATACGAGAAGATCGTGAATTTCCTTCTCCTTTACACGGTCCGGGACGGTCACCTGGTAATCGCCGGCTTCCATCTTGTTGAGCGCTTCGGATAGCTGGATGATCGGTTTTCTTAAATTCCACGAAAGGAAGTAGATGATCGTCCAGCCTAGCAAGCCCGCGCAGAGGAGCAGGGAGACGATCAGGACGTAGTTTTGATTGACGTGGGCGAGATCGCGATAGGCATAGGCGATGACGACCGAGCCGATCGGGGAATTGTTGGCCATCACGGGCGCGATGAGGATGTAGTGATCTCCTGTTCTAGCCGCGTTGAGCCGGTCGGCCGGTCCCGGCTTCGAACCGATATTGGGCGAGGAGAGGACGGAGGCGCTCGGGGGCGCTTCTTTGAAAAAAACAGGTGCTTCGCCGCGGCCGAACACGCTTAAGGCGAATTGTCCGGGAATTTGGTAGCGGCGCTGCGTACGATCGATCCACTCGTAAAAGTCGCCGGGAATGACGATGCTGCCATTACCATCGTTCACATATTGGGCCGCCACTTGCGAAAATTCCTGAAGGGATAGTTTTCGCTCATGAATGGTCTCCTGCCGGATCCAGAGGATGGAGGCAAGCCCGATGGTAAGCAAACCTACGAAAAGGGTTAGCACATAACGGAACGTCCAACGGCTGAGCAGTGTTTGGCGTTTAATGGGGGTTGTTGACATATAACTGATATCCCGTCCCTCGTAGCGTTCTGATTTCCCCTTCTTCCGGCGGCCAATGAAGCAGCAGTTTTCGAAGGCGCTTGATCGCCAAGTCCACGGCCCGGTCGCTGCCTTCATAATCGATGCCCCATACCTTATCGATCAATTGCTCCCGAGTGAAAATTTGATTGGGATGCTCCGCGAGGAACATTAGAAGCGACAAATCGCGGGGCGTAATCGACAGGCTTGCTCCGTTCAGGAAGACGCTGTGGGATTTAAAGTCGATTCGGAAGCTCCCGAAGGTCACTTGTTCCGAACTGACCAGAGACCGGGGCGGGCGTCTGAGCACGGCATGAATTCTGGCAACGACTTCGTCCGGCTCGAACGGCTTCGCCATGTAGTCGTCCGCCCCCTCGTTCAATCCCACGATCCGGTCGCTAACATCGCCCCTGGCTGTCAGCATGATAACGGGACAAGCGCCTTTGCGACGGATGTGATTCAAGACTTCCCACCCGTTCATTCCAGGGAGCAGCACGTCAAGAATGACAAGTGAGGGTTCCGCCGTATCGAATGACTCCACGGCTTGAATACCGTCCGGGCAAATCCGGCAAGCAAAGCCGGCTTTGCGGATATAGGCTGCGAGAACCCGGGAAATGGCGTCCTCGTCTTCGACAATCATAATCGTTTTCATGTAATCCCCTCCGATACAGCGGCTTATCGTCTTTGGATGCATTATACAATCCGAGGTTGGGAATAGCCATACACGGATCATCGCTCCCGCTCATCATAATCGAGGAATGCGTCAGCCGAATGTCGGCCGACTTCATCCTGACACCTTTCAGGTTTAAAATGATTCATGTACAAAAAAGGGGGATACGAAACGGTTAAAAATCAAAGGAATTTCTATCAATGATCGATAGAGAAGATGATATACTACGTTTATAAGCGATATTGTCGAATTGGCCCGTTGGGCCGGTTCCGCATGCATTTCATACGGGGGAGCCGCAATCGTGGACACAAGAATATGGATGTCGATTCTGCTCTTTCTAGCAGCGGCGCTGATGGTGTTTATCTCATTTATGTCCTACCGGAAACGCCATCTGCCTGTCGCCAAAACGATGATTTTGATGATGCTGGCAGCGTTTTTCTATGCGCTCGGCTATGCGTTTGAAGTGTTGAGCCGGGATCTGAATGAAGTAAAGCTATCGCTTCAAATCGAATACCTGGGCATTCCTTTTGTCTCTACGCTCTGGTTTTATCTTGTCATCCAATTTACCGGGACGGCGGCTCTTTATCGAAAGCGTCTTGCGCTGCTGCTTTTCCTCGTCCCCGTTTCGGTCTTTTTCCTCCACCTGACCAATGATTGGCATCACCTCGTCTATGAACGCTATATCCCGAATGAGGAAGCTTCGGTTCCTTTGTACACGACGGTCAAGGGACCTTGGTATAAAGTACATACCCTCTACAATTATTCCGTTCTATTATGCGGGTTTTTGCTGTTTATTCCCATGTACTTGCGGGCATTGCCGATCGTGCGAAAGCAGATCGCCGTCCTCATTTTGGGAGCGGCTGCGCCGATGCTGTTCAATATGTTCTTTTGGTTCGGCATGATCGTCGATTTGACGCCGTTCGGGTTCGCCGTGTCGGGTGTCGTCTACTTGTGGGGAATCTTTCGGTTTAATCTCCTTCGCCTAATGCCGCTTGCGCAGGCCAAAGTGTTCGATACGATCCGGGATGGGGTTGTTTTGCTCGATTATGAGGACCAAATCGTCAGTTACAACAGCGCGGCCGAAGAGGCGCTCCCCGAACTCGGCTTGACGAAACGATATCCCGCTTATGTCGGGGAGGTTTTGTCGGCCAGTCCGGAATTGCTTGAACGCATTCTCGCCGCCGGCAGCCGAGACGAACGTTTTCCTTTCCACAGATTCCATGCGAACCGGAACAAGCATTATAGCTGCAGCTTATCGTTCATCTACGACTCGGGCAGGATTCCGATCGGCAAAATGCTGATGTTCAATGATATTACGGAGCTTAAGGAGAACGAAGCCCGGCTGCGTGAGAACGCACGGCAGCTTTCCGAGCTCAACGCGTTCAAGGACAAGCTGTTCACCGTGGTGGCGCATGACATTCGCGATCCGATCGCGCTCCTCGTCAGCTTGACGGAACTGCTGGGCGAGGAACTGACCGCTGCCGATATCGAGCATGCCGAATTGTTCCGGGAGCTCAAGGGACAAGTGCAGAGCACGTTCCATCTCGTCGAGAATTTGCTCGATTGGTACCGCAGCCAGAAAGGGAAAGTCGTGTTTCGTCCGTTAAGCTGGAATTTGCAGCAGGTCGTCAGGCAGGCCTTGTCGCTTGCCGGGACGAAGGCCGGCATGAAGCATATTCGGATGACGGAACGAATCGACGAGAAACTTGCGGTTAGTGCCGATAAAGAGATGCTTGATCTCATCCTGCGAAATTTGCTCTCGAACGCGATCAAGTATACCGGAATTGGCGGAGCGATCGAGATCGGGGCCGTTCTGGAAGGCGATCGGATCGTAGTGTCCGTACGCGACAACGGAGCGGGGATGGATGAGAAGACATCGGAGATGCTGCGTCTGGAGGAGCCGTTCTTGACGATGCCGATCTCCGGGGACGATTCGGGGGATACGAGATTCGGACTGGTGCTGACACGCGAATTCGTTCGCATCCATGGCGGCAGCCTTTGGTTTGACAGCGTGCCCGGACTGGGAACGACCTTCTTCTTCACTTTGCCCGGCGCCGCCGGCGGGCGGGACACGTTCGACAAGGATGGAATGGAGGCGGAGAGTGATGAACGTTATTTTGGTGGACGATGAGCCGGCGATGCATTTGATTCTTCGCAAAATGCTGATCAAGCTGCCGGGGGTTCACGTTGCGGGCGCTTTTACGGATACGAATGCCGCAGCCGCCTTTCTAAGGGAGAACGATGACATCGGACTGGCTTTCGTAGACATCTCTATGCCGGGCGAGAGCGGAATGGAGTTCGCCGCCAAGATGGACGTTTCGGATTCGCCGGTGCAGGTCGTTTTCGTCACGTCGCATAAGGAGTTTGCCTTAAAAGCTTACGAGCTGTCCGTGCTCGATTACTTGGTCAAGCCCGTCTCTCAGGAACGGCTGCAGCGGACTGTAAATCGCGCGATGGCGAACCGGCGGGTATTCCTATCGCCGTCACCTCCGTCTCCTGTTTCCGAAGATAACGGGAGACTCGTCATAACGGTGCTCGGCGACGTCTCTGTAAGCAATGAAGCCGGGCGCGTCAAGTGGATCTCACGGAAATGCGCGGAGTTGTTCGCTTATTTACTGCTATACCGCGGCAAGCGTATTCCCCGTTCCAGACTGGTTGCGGATATTTTCGGAGGCATGGTCCAATCCAATGCGGAGAGCTATCTGAATACGACCGTCTATCAATTGCGTAAGTCTCTGGAACCGTTAGGCATGCGCGAGGCCATACGCTCGGAGAACGACGGCTACGCGCTCGAATTGAAAGATCCCGTGATCGATTACGTGGAATTCGAAAAGCAAGCGAAAGAACTGCAAGCAGTCGAAACCGGGAATGTCGCGAGAGCGCTGCAAATCGAACGGCTGTTTACCGGCGATCTGTTCGGGGATAAGGCGTATGTGTGGGCTATTCACGAAACGGAGCGTTATGCCGAAATGTACGCTTCGTTCGTCGTGCGGCTTGCCGAAGCGCTTATTTCCTTAAAGGATACGACAGCCGCGTCCAAACTGGTGCTCAAGCTTAAGGAGCGCAATCCGCTGGACGAATCGATGATGCGTCTGCTTATGACGATACACGAGCAGACCGGGGACAAAAAGGGATTGACCGCGTTGTATACCGATTATGTACGGCTTCTAAGCCGGGAGCTCGGCATTCGTCCGTCCGATGAACTGATTCAGCTATATGATAGGCTGGTAAGCAGGCTTACCGACAAAATATAAATATTTTCGTCAATCAATAAAAACCGCGAGGGCTTGATCCTGCGCGGTTTTTGTCTTTTTTTGTCCGAGTTTTTCATTATTCTTTTATTGGGCCGAAGTAGACTTAGAGTGGAAAGCTGCTAATCTGTCTGCGGAATGAAGGCTCCTGTCGAACCGTACGAAGTCACCTCAAGAAAACGGACATGCCGAATACGATGACAAGTTTCGTTTAATAGGAAAGGAGATTTATTATGGGAAGGTATTTTACTAGGAAGTGGAAGGTTATCGTGCTCAATTGGCTTCTGATTGTAAGCATGATTTGCGGGATAGTGCCGCCGGGTATCGGCTCGGCGAACGAAACCGCGGCTTCGTCGACCGCTCCATCCGCGAAAGCGGATCTTTCGGGCCATTGGGCGGAGAAAACGTTGTCCGAGTGGATCGATAGGGGGTTTATCGAAGGCTACCAGGACGGTACCGTCCGCCCCGATCTGATCATTACGCGAATCGAATTCGTCGCACTCGTCAATCGATTGTTCGCTTACAAGGGGACGGCCGACGTTTCCTTCAAGGACGTGCCTGCTGCTGCCTGGTTCGCCCCTCAGGTAAGAGCGGCCGCAGAGGCCGGATATATTCAGGGGTACCCCGACGGCAGCTTCCGGCCGAACGAAGCGCTTCTCCGCGTGGAAGCGGCGATGATGCTTTCGAAGCTCGTTCCAGTGGTTATTCCGGAGGGGAAGAACGCTCTTGATGCGTTCAAGGATCAGAACAGCGTGCCGGGCTACGGCCGCGATTCGCTCGGCGCCGCAATGGAGTCGGGATATATCGACGGCTATCCGGATCAAACCGTTCGCCCTTCGAAGCCTCTCACGCGAGCCGAAGCCGTCGTCTTACTGGACCGGATTCGGAAGAAATCCGTTGTAAAAGCCGACGGAGGAATCGTTCCGGCAGCCCGAACGCTGGATTCCGCAGGTACATACGGACCGGCGACAGGCTCGTATACGGTAGCGGGGGATCTTACGATAGACGCTCCGGGCACCGTGCTGCGGAATACGGTCATCAAGGGAAACTTGGTGATCGGCAAAAAGGTCGGAGAAGGAGACGTCTTCCTCGACCATGTTACCGTGCTTGGGAGCACGATGATAAATGGCGGAGGGGAACACAGCATTCATATTGACAACTCCCAGCTGGGGACCGTTGTCATCGATAAGACGGATGGCCGGATTCGGGTTGTCGTCGGAGGATCGACGGTAATCGAACAGATGGACGTCCAGTCGGATGCCCGCATTGAATCGAACGGGACAGCGTCCGGCGGCATCGAAGGCATCGTTATCACTGCGGACGGAGAAGTCGTCTTGTCCGGCGCTTTCGGCCGGGTTGAGATCAAGAGCGACGTTAAGGTAAGCGTCAGCTCGGGGAAGATTGATCGTCTATCGGTAAACGAGAACGTAAACGACTCTACCATTACGCTGAGTCAAGGCGTCCAGGTAGCTGCGATGGAATTGCACGGCGCTTCCAGCGTGAAGGGGGAGGGCGAGATCGGCAAAGCGCTGGTCGACGCCCCCAATGTTCATTTCGAGACCAAGCCGGGCAGCGTAGAGACGACGATACGGGGCGAGGGGCCTGCCGCTCCGTCGGGAGGTTCCGGCAACGGGGAGACACCGACGACGGCACCTACATCGGCGCCTACACAGGCACCGACATCGACGCCGACGGCAACGCCGAGTGCGACGCCAACGGCAACGCCGAGCGCGACGCCGACGGCAACGCCGAGTGCGACGCCAACGGCAACGCCGAGCGAAACGCCAACGGCAACGCCGAGCGCGACGCCAACGGCAACACCGAGTGCGACGCCAACGGCAACGCCGAGCGCGACGCCAACGGCAACGCCGAGCGCGACGCCGACGGCAACGCCGACTGCGACGCCGACGGCAACGCCGAGCGCGACGCCAACGGCAACGCCGAGCGAAACGCCAACGGCAACGCCGAGCACGACGCCAACGGCAACGCCGAGCGCGACGCCGACGGCAACGCCGACCGCGACGCCGACGGCAACGCCGACTGCGACGCCAACGTCAACGCCGAGCGCGACGCCGACGGCAACGCCGACTGCGACGCCAACGCCAACGCCGAGCACGACGCCGACGGCAACGCCGAGCGCGACTCCGACAGCAACGCCAACACCAACGCCAACGCCGACGGGCAATCCGACCGTGGCTGTAAGCGTTGCGGTAAGCCAGCCAAGCGCAGCCGGCATCCAGTTGACCTTCAACCCTGCCGTTCCTAATTTGACCGCAGATGCGGTTACCCTTAAGAACGCAGCCAACGTATCCGTGCCGGTCGAATCCGTTGCTACGTTATCCGGCGGATATACTTACCGTGTTACGGCCGCTATGCATGAGGGAGAGTCTTATACGGTAACGCTGGCCAAAACAGGCTATGATTTTGGCGCTGCGGTTACGTTCAGCGTACCGGTCACGCCGCCGCAAGATATCGCGGTCACGGCACCGGCGCAACATATAAGCGCAGCCGGCTTCCGCGTGTCGTTCGATAAGCCGGTCGCGGGACTGGCGGCTTCCGATTTTAAGTTGAAGCAGAGCGGGACGGGGGACGCCGTCGGCATTACGAGAGCGGAGACGACCGATGACGGAGCTTCGTACGTATTGACCGCTTCGCTGGCGGAGGGCAGCAGGTATGCGTTGACCATCGTCAAGGCGGGGTATAGCTTTGGAAGCGAGGTTACGGTATTTGTGCCGGTCACGACTCCGCAAGTCGTCACGGTAACGGCGGCGGTTTACGGAATCGGCGAGGGGGGATTCACGGTAAGATTCAGCAAGCCGGTAGCGGGTTTAACCGCCGACCATTTCAGCCTCGCGAAGGACGATGGAACGGCGGTCACGATATCCGGTGCGGCAACGGATGACGGGGGCATTTCTTATGCCATTTCCGCGGCGCTTGCCAAAGGCGGGGTCTATACCCTAGCGATAGCCAAGACCGGATACGATTTCGGCTCTGCACAGGAGGTCTCGGTGCCGGGCGCCGCGGACGAGGTTGTCGTACCGTCGGTGAGCCGAGTGACGAGGGGCGGATTTATTTTGTCGCTGGACAAGCCGGTGCCGGGATTGGATCCGCTGAGCCTAAGTCTCCAGGACAACAACGGGCAGACCGTAAGTATCGACATGCTCAGCGCCGTTGTTGTCGGCAGGAAATACGAGGTTTGGGCAACGCTTGATAAAAATAGTACGTATACCCTGACCCTGAGCAAGGAAGGATACGTTTTTGCCGAGCCCGTCACTTTACAGGCGGAGTCTGTCGAGATGCCGGCCACGGTAGGCTGGATCTCTCACCAAGGCTTCCTTCTAAACTTTACGAATCCGGTCAGCGGTTTGTCGGCCGATCCAATCACCTTGAGAGATTCGGCAGGAAATCCGGTTCACCCTGTAAGCATCCGGCTTGGCGGCGATGGCAAATCCGCTATCGTGGAGGCAAATCTTTCAGCCGGAGGCGCCTATCGTTACCGGCTGGATACGGACGACGACCGCTTCGCCGAAGGAACCGTCAACGTTCCCGCATCGATCACCGTAAGCAAGTACACGACCTTCGACGGATCGTTCGGAAACTATACCGGCCTTACGGTTCATTTTGCCAATCCGGTGCCGGGCTTAACAGCCGCTGCGTTCCAGTTGACAGGCGGGAACGGGAATCCCATCGCGTTCACTTCCGTTTCGACCGCAGACAATGGCGCCAGCTATTCGCTTCTAACTTCGCAAGTAAGCTCGGGCGGTCCTTTTGTGCTCGCTATCACGGCATCGGGTTACGATTTCGGAGCTCCGGCCAAGCTGGTGAACGCAACTCTCAACCTGTGGAACGCCGGACGGCAGCCGACGCAATTTATGGCCGGCTTGAATCCGAGCGTGCCGAATTTGACCGTGGACAATTTTAGTGCCAAGGATGCGGCAGGCAAAGATGTTGCGATAACGAATGTCGCTTGGGACAACGGGCAGCGTATGTACATCGTTACCTTTAACGGCCAAGGTGGACAGAGCTATAGCGTATCTGCTAAAGCCGAAGGTTACGATTTCGGTGCTCCGGGAACGATTCGGATATTTGCCCAAAATGCGATCGTGAATCCTTCATATACCGGATTTACCTTGGGGCTCAATCCGCCCGTTGCGATCAATACGGAGTATGGATTTACGCTCGCGAGAGACAACGGCAGCTCGGTTGCCATCCGTTCGGTCGTGACAGGCGACGGGGGCGGCAGCTATCGGATTGCGGCAGATTTAACGCCGGGCAGCTATCGTTTGACGGTAAATGCGGATATCGGCAGCAACGTATTCTGGTTCGCGGTTCCGGTCGTAGCGACCGTATCGGTCGACCAAATTACCGATAAAGGCTTGAACGTCAAATTGAACTATCCGGTTAACGGGCTTGACGCCGGCAGTTTTGTTCTCGTCAATGCCGTTACGGGCGACCAAGTGAGCATTCAATCCGCATCGACGACGGACCAGGGCGGCACTTACCGCCTTGCGGCCGGTTTGCCCGGAGGCAGCTACAATCTGAAACTGACCGGACACTTGCCTGCCGCCGGCGTCCATTTCCAGGTTGCCGAGACGATCGTTGCCGGCGTATCTACGATAACGAAGGTCACGAAGGCAGGCTTCGATCTCGCGTTCGAACACGCCGTGCCCGGCTTGCTGCCGGCCCATATCGAGATCCGTGATTCGCAGAACAATAGGTTGAGCGGAATTGCGCTGGCAACGGACGATAATGGCGCCAGCTATCACGTATATGTTAATCTGGCCAGCCATGCAGACTATACGGTAATGCTTGAGAAAGATTATGTCGCGTTCGATTCCCCGATTGCGTTCCATGTCAATCGTTTCGTATCGGGAAGCGTTATGGATGTGACGGGCGACGGACATTTGATCTTGAAGTTCTCTCCCGCGTTCCCTGAGATTGAGAATTATTTCGGGTTATCCTTAACGGACGCGAGCGGCCGGATTTATTATCCGAACTTGTTCGAGTCGGCTGACGGCGGCGCCAGCTACCGGCTTTATGTTCCGAATCAGCTTCAACCGGGGACAATCTACGCGTTCAAGCTCGATATGCCCGGATACGAGATGAGCCCGGTGCCGTTCACGACGCCGCCGGCTGTACACGTCTCGGAAGCGACGACTTCAGGATTAAGAGTAAGTTTCGGCACTCCGATCCCGGGACTTCTGAAAAAGAACTTTATCGTTCGCAGCGCTCAAGGGGAGACGATTGTCCTGACATCGGCGGTTACGAACGACGGCGGAGCGAGCTACCTGCTTGCGGGTGCGCTGGCAGGCGGCAGCTATTATACCTTGCAATTGAAACCGGAAGCCGCTTATCAAATCAACGCGCCTGTACCGTTTTTCGTTACGAAGATCGTCTCGGCTGCAATCAATGGAGTGACCGATAAAGGCTTCAAGCTCAAGTTCAGTTCCCCAATCGCCGGATTGTCGGCTAATCAGCTTATTCTTCGCGATCCGAGCGGGAACCTGATTCCGAGCAGTCAATATTCCTTGGAGTCCGGCGACCAGGGACTTAGTTACCAAGTTTACTTGACCATGTTCAGTCCGGGTGTGGGATACACGTTGGATCTGGCCAGAGACGAATTCAAGCTGGCGTCTCCGGCCGCGTTTGACATTCCGGCATCGGTGTCCGTCCGTCTGCTTGGGATGAAGACGAATGAAATCGTCATCTACGTATATCCGGACTTGCCCGGCTTGAACGCGGACAACTTTGCCTTATTTGACAGCCAAGGCCGCAAGGTCGCGATAACGGCGACCTATCAGGGCGGCAGCCTTTACAAGATCGAAGGGATCTTCGATCAGGCGGAAACGTACACGCTCACGGCGAGTGCCCCGGGCTATTCGTTCGGAGATCCGATCAAAGCCGGATTCAAGATGAATGTCGATGTCATCGTCAACCTGCAAACCCAGACGGGCTTCAAGCTGCACCTGTTCCCGGCGGTAGCGGAGTTGGACGCTTCCCATATTACGGTAACCGATGAAGGCGGAAACCCGATCGCGCTGCAATCCGCAGCAACGGCGGATTCCGGGGCGACCTATACTGTCCTTGTGCCGTTAACCGCAGGGAAAGCGTATACCGTTAGGATCGCTAAGGAGCATTATCATTTCTTCGCGCCGCCGGCATTCACCCTGAGCGCGAGACAGGCATCGGTCGACCATGTATCCTTGACAGGCTTTAGGCTAAACTTGACGTCTCCACTCAGTCTATTCTCTACCGACTTGAAGCTTGTAAACGATCAAGGCGAACCGGTTAAAAACGTTTCTATCGTGTCGCGGGACGCGGGCTTGACCTATGTGGCGTATGCGGCGCTCGCTGCCGGCGTGCCGTATACGCTGCAGATCAATAAGATGGGGTATGATTTCGGAGCGGCAATTCCGTTGTCCATTCAAGCGGTTACCCCTTCTTTCGTAGGCATGGAGAGCGGAAACAACAACGCGTTTATGCTTCACTTCGATCATGCCGTACCGAACATGCGCGCAAGCGACTTCCAGATCAGACGAAACGGAAACGCCGCTTTCCTCCCCGTGCAGCAGGTTACGACTACGGACGGAGGATTCACCTATAAGATCGAATCCGCCTTCTGGGGAGCGGAGAGCTATTCGGTTCTTCCGGTGAAGGACGGATATGACTTCGGCTCGTCTGTCGTGATCGACGTGCCTGTCATCGTACGCACGGCCGTATTGCGCTCGGGAGCCGCCCATGTCGACATCAGCCTAAATCCGGCGGTTCCGGACTTGAGCACTGGACATTTCAGGCTGGAAGACAGCTCCGGCCAACCGTTGACCGCAGCATCGGCCGTGACGGAAGACGGCGGCGCGACATATCGTGTGACTTCCGCCTTCGGCGGCGGCCAGACTTACACGGTTACCCTAGATAAGGAAGGCTATGATTTCGGCGGCGGACTTTCCGTCTTCTTCCCAAGTATCATTACCGTCAGTTTGGGCGAAAGCAATGCTCGGCAGATGATTGCAAAGCTATCTCCTGCCGTGGGTGGTTTGCCGGCAAGCAGCTTTACGATTCGCGATTCCGGCGGCCAGCCAATTCCGATCGACTCCGTCACCGAGTTTAACGACGGAATGGCCTATGCATTGGTTGCCTCACTGAACGAGGGCGAGTCCTACATGCTATCGCTTTCGGCTTCGGATTACGATTTCGGATCCGCTTTGACGGCAACCGTGCCGATTACGGTAACGAAAACGGTTGAAGCGATTCGCCGCACCGGTTTCACCGTGAAGCTGAACAAGGCCGTGCCGGGCTTAAGCGCGAGCCAGTTTACTCTGCTGGACGTTCAAGGCCGGCAGGTCGGGCTTCAGGCGGCAAGCTCAAGCGATGGAGGACAATCGTATCAGGTTCAAGCCTCCCTCACGGAAGGCCAATCCTATACCGTGGCAATAGCGCAAAGTCTGTACGATTTCGACACCGGTACGCCGCTGCTCGTACCCGTTCCGGTAACGCCGTCGATTGCCGCAGCTGCGCGCAAAGGATTCACGCTGAGCTTGCCGGCATCGATAGCAGGACTTTCCGCAGCCAACGTATCGCTGCTGGACAATGGAGGAGCATCCGTCCAGGTGGACGCTTTGACCACGGCGGACGGCGGTTCGACGTATGCGGCGGCAGCCGAATTGAAGGACGGTGAAAGCTACACGTTGACCGTTACGTCGCCTGGCTACGATTTCGGTACGCCTTTGCCATTCGTCGTTCGAAGCTTGTCGACTTCGGATATGACCGTATCCTGGTTCAGCTTGAATCTGAGCGTGGCCATCCCGCGCTTGAAGGCGTCGTTCGTCAAGCTTGCCGATAGCTCTGGCAATGCGATCCCGCTGGACGCTACCAGCTTTTACGACAGCAACTGGAATAACGCCAATGCCGGCAAAGCGTATACGGTTCAAGTCCGGTTGACCCCTGGCGAAATCTACACGGTAACGGTTGCGGATCCGGAAAATCCGGTCGAGGGGCCGATTGAAGCGATTTTACCGCTTGTCGTCCGCAGTCAAGTGGAACACGCAGACCGTAACGGGTTAACCGTATCGCTATCACGGGCGCAAACCGTTCTGCAGCAAGGCAATGTCGAGATCGTAACGGAAGCGGGCGATGCAGTCGCCGTAACCGGGGTTGTTCCCGGCACGACGGTAGGAACCTACATCATTCAGGCCGCGCTGGCGGAAGGCGGCACTTATTCGCTTCGTTTCAACAAGAAGGGGATTGATTTCGGTGCTGCAGCCAGCCTGTACGTCCCTATTCATGTCGTCGCGAACGTCTCGACCGTGAACGAGAACGGCTTTACCCTTTCGCTGACCGTGCCGGCGCCGGAATTGAACATCGCGCTGCACGATAAACTCGGCAATCCGGTAACGCTTGCCTCGGTCACGACGCCGGATGGCGGACAAACGTACAAAGTTGTCGCAAACTTGACTTACAATAAGGAGTTTTCGCTGAGTCTCGGCAAGGCAGGCTACGAGTTCGGTGCCGATTTGACAGTGAACAACGTCAGCTCGCCTCCGCAATTGCTCGCTGCAACGTCCAGCGAGAGCGGAACGCAGATCCTTCTGACATTTGACAAACCGCTGGAGAGCGTGCACCCGTATTCGTCGTTCTCGGTCATGATCGACTCCCAGTGGCAGAGCTCCGTGAATGCCGTGCTTGGGGCGGATCGGACGCAAATCGTCTTGACCTGGAGCGGCAGCGGCCGCACGATCGGTTCGTCGTCCACGGCGGCAGTCGCCTATCCGAACGTGAACAGGGTTAAAGCGGTGAATCAAACGTATCTTGCCACCTTCGGCGAAGTGCCGGTGGCGAATGTCGCGACGGTGCTCGGTTACGTGACGAGTTATCCCTACAAGTACAACGCCGAATATCCGGCGCAGGTGCTTCATAACCAGTATGGCAAGACGGCATTGGAAACGGCTCAATTGCTGAGAGACGGCGGATTTACGACCGTAACCATTTACAAATGGGTCTTTAGCGGGTACCGCTTAAGTGACTTGGCTGAGCGCGCCCAGCTTTTCTATGCGATGCAAGCCGATGCCGCAACGATATACGAAGTCTTATCGTCATTAAGCTTTTCTTTCACCAATAATCAGAGTCTGGCCCGAGACTTGATCTCCGCAGGGTATAAAGCCGGCGAAATCGCGCCCGCTTTGCGGAAGCTCGGCTACCCGGCTAAAAATGTCGTACCTGCGCTCAAGTCTTCTGGCGTAACTGCCAAGGAAATCGCAAAAATGCTGCGCTCCGTGTATGAAGAGGCGAGCGGCAGCACAACCGGCCTGCTGAGGAACGCAGGCTACGGCAAGAACGATATTGCCGCAGCCGTTCAGCAGGCATACGGACTGACGGCCGGCGCTGCGATTCAAGCGCTTATGGAAGGCGGGCTTCCGGCAAGCGATGCCGCTTCGGTCATAAAAGAGCTCTATGCCGCGGATGCGGTTACGAGCGCCGGATGGCTGACTCAAGCCGGCTATAAGGCTAGCGAGATTGGCGCGGCGCTCACGCAAAACTACAGCTTTGCTGACGCGGCCGAATTTGTCGGAACCTTCCTGGGTGCGGGCTTCGCCATACCCGAAGTCTATTCGGTCGCTCGCGGAGCGTATTCGAAGATAGACACGGCGGCAGCGATGCTGGGTGCGAGCTTGCCGAACAGAGAGATCGCCGGTGCCGTGAGAGCGGCAGGCGACAGCCCGGGCATCGTCATCAGCGCTTTAGGGATGAGAAATTACGCCGCCAGCGATATCGCAATCGTTGTGAAGGACGTATGGGGAAGTGAGGGAACGACCTTAAGCGATGTCATGCTGCAATTCGGCAGCAACGGATACGATCTGGCGAAGCGGGCGGGCTTGCTTCGCGAAGTTTACGGAGCCGACATCTCTACGGCAATCGGGGCACTGTATGCGGGAGCGACTCCAGAACAAAGAAACGCCATGATCCGGTATCTGTTGATGGGCGGATACGAGCCTGCAGCCTTGGCGAATTATTTCATGAAACATGTGCCGTATGGCAACCGCTATGAAGTGTTCAGACAGCTTAAGCAAACAGGCATGACGACGGCTCGGGCACTGGAGACGGTTCGCGATGCCGTTGTGCAGGACGGTTCACCGTTTACATTAAGCGATGCCATGCAGATCTTCTATAAGGATTACACGAACCGCTACGAGGCGGCCGAGGTGCTAGCGGCTTTACGGGCGGCGTTCGCCGAGGATTCGGACACGGCGCTTGACGCGATTTCCTTAGCAGAAGCCATGAACGGCGTGCGGATGTGGGAAAAGTACGCGATCGCCAAAGCCCTGATCAATCAGCTCGGTCTGACCCTGCAGCAATGGGTCGAGCTGGAGCGGACGAATGCTTTCGCGCTGGCTTACGGCTGTCCGTGCTCCGTGCCGGCGATCGTCAAGGACTCGCAATATTTGTTCTCGGGAGCGACCATGGAGGACATTACGGTCGCCATGAGCTTGTCCAGCCGGTTTACACTTGATGATATCGTGGAAGGGACGATCCCTTTTTACCCGACGGGCGGTGTCAGAGAGAAGGGATTGCCTTATCTGACCTCCGCGCTGAAGAATGCGGGATATGCATTCGAGGAAGTCGCCGCCGTGTTCGAAAGCAAAGGCTGGACCGAGTGGATATCCGCCTTCAGCAAACACGGAATCGCGGCAAGCAGCGTAGCGGCTTATCTGAAAAACACGTCTCTTTCGATGGACCAGGTCATTGTCAAGCTGGCCCCTTATGCGCTTAAGAATATTGCGCTAGTACTGCGCGAGGAATACGGGCTGGATCAGAACGCAGCGATGGAGGCGATACGCCGGAACTCCGGCGATGACGAGCAGGAGATCGGCATGGCGCTTGCCTGGGCTTACGGAAGCGATCCGATCGCGCTTTGGATTCAGCTGCTGCGATCGGAAGGAGCGACGGCGACATCCGTCATCAATACGCTCAGAGCCCGTTATCCTTCCTACCGGGATGCCGAGCAAGCGGGGCCGGCTCTGATCAAGGGCGGCTTCAGTCAGGATGAAGTCATGAAGGGGCTGCTTGTGCTCGCTTCCGGCCGCAACAATTTGAAGGAAACAATCGGCGTGCTGCAGCTGCTCTATTCCCAGCAGCAGGTCACGATCGCGCAGCTTCTGACCGCATCATCGATCGACACGCCTACGGGCGGGATCGAGTTTTTGAAGAAGGGCGGTTACGAGCTATCGGATATCGCACGCACGCTCAAGGAATATTACGGCATTTCGGCAGGGGAAGCCGCCTATTTGCTCTCTGACGCTTATCCTTACGATGTGAACGGGATTCTGTTGGGGCTGGCAAGCATGTACGGGCAAACGCTCGAGACCACGATGGCCGAAACGCTCGAAGCGGAAGGAATCGACACCGTCGATGCCGGAATAGACTATTTGCGCAATGCGGGCTTCGGCATAAAAGAAATGGCCGGTCTGGCGAAATCGCGTTTCGGTCAGTCGGCCGGTCAAACGGCTCTTCTCTTCACGCAGAAGCATATGGGCGACAACAACGTGCTGATTACGTCGATTGCCGCGGCATACGACCAGTCCGTCGAGTCGACGATTCATGCGCTGCTTGTCGAACAGGGGGTCGCCGCTTATGCCGGCGCCATTACGTTCGTCTTCCAGGCGAAGTTCAGTTTGGCGACGAGCATCAAGCTGGCGAAGAACGGATACGGAATCTCGGCGGGAGCAGCCCTGCATGAGCTGCTCGCCTCCAATCGATATCGCCAATCGGACGTAGTTGCGGGCATCTCCGATATATACGGAAGCTCGCAAAGCCAGAGCATCGTCGAATCGCTCGCGTCAAGCCAGCTCCATACGCTTGGCGATGCGGTGCCGTTCCTTCAGAAGATGGGCTATGGCTTACGAAATATCGTACGAGTAGGCAAGGAGCATTACGGCCTGTCCGCCGGCGCCACGTCCGCCGCACTAATGGCGGCGGGGGGCTTTAGTCAAGCGGACATTGAGCGTGAGGTGTCCGCCATTTACGGACAGACCATGACGCAGACGGCACTGGATACGCTAGCGGAGATCGGAATTGCGACTTTTGCCGATGCAATCTCCGCTATGAAGAACAGGCAATTTACGCTGTCCGAAGTCGTGTTGGCCGCCAAATCCTATTACCTGCTGACGGCCGGCGAAGCGACCTATGCCTTATTGCAATCGAAACAATTTTTGAACTCGAATATCCTGAGTACCGTGGCCGAACTGTACGGGAAGCCGATCGGTCAAAGCCTTTCCGACTTGCTGAGAGCGAGCGGTATCGACACCATTATCGACGCCGCGCCATTCCTGCGTTCCATGGGCTATTCGCTGCAAGATGTCGTTTCGGTGTCCAAAGAGTATTACGGCAATTCGTCGAAGACGACCATCGACGCTTTAACCAGCCTTCAGCTTGAAGACAACAGCATCATAACGTGGACCGTACTCCAGATGTACGGCGAATCGAACGGGCAAGAATCCGCGCAGCGGAGCGCGGTGAAAGCGCTCGAGGAGGGCGGCATCACGAATGCGGCTGCAGCGATTTCCTATCTGTGGTCCAAAGGCTTCACGCTCCTGGACATCGCGAGCGCGCTCAAGGCCTATTACGGCAAATCGTCGGGGGAAACCGCTCAACTGCTTACAGCGGACGGATCGTTCGAAACGAGTACGATACTAAGCGGCTTGAACGCGTCTTACGGATCGACGTTCGATTCAGGGATGATCAAGGCTTTACTGACAGCGGGGGCCTTTTCGTCAGCCGAGGATTTTGCCCTGCAAATGAATGCGGGCGGTTATCGGATGGCGTACATCGTCCAGTCTCTGAAGTCGAGCTACGGCAAGTCGGGATCGGAGACGAAGGCGATTTTGATGGCGCTCGGCAAATACGCCGCGGCCGCCATCCAGTCGACCGTCGAGCAGCTGTACAGTGCGGTTGACACGTCTGCCGGCACTTTGCAAGAGGTTCTCAACCTGTATGGCATAACGACGGCGGAAGGAGCCGTTGCGTTCTTGAACCAGCAAGGCGCCCCGATGAAAGATATCCTCCAGTACTTGAAGGATGTGCACAAACTGGGAGCCGACGATGCCACGAAGCTGCTTGCGCCTTATTACAATGTCGTGGATATAGGGAATACCGTTCTTGCGCTTTATTACAGCGACACGAGCGTAGCTTACCTGAACCGATTGATTCCTCCGGGCTCCGCATCGTCGCCGAACGGCGTTGTCGGCTTTATGAAGGGGAAATTCAAGGATACGGATATCGTGCTTGCCTTGAAGGTAATCTTTAGCCTCGACGACCTGGGTGTCACGCAAGCTTTGGCGACAACGGATATACCGGCTGAACGCGTACGCGCAGCCGTAATCGAAGTGTTCGGATCCGATCCGTTATTCGCCTACTTGAAAGGGTTGAAGGAGAGCGGGTCGAATGCGGCCGCCATTGCCTCGGAGCTTGACCGGCGCGGGCTGCTAGAAACCGCCGAATCCGGCTATTTGGTCGATACGCTGTCGAAGCTCGGCTTCGATAATGCGACCGTTCTTACGATGCGGTACTATTATTACAATACATCGCGACATAACGCAGGCAGTGCGGAAGAACAGGGCGCGCAGCTGGTTCGCCTCGGTGTGGTCACTCCAGCGGGCATCTTTCAGAACGTGAGGAAGTGGAGCCGTCCGACGGCAATCGATATGATCGCGATCGTGAAAGCCGGGTTGCCGAACGCATCCATGGCGGACATTGTGCTTGCCATGCGCGATCAGGGTTACGAGAAAAGCGCGATCATGGACGCGCTCAGAATTCGGGGCGAGAATGGCGATGCCGTCGCGGCGATTTTAAAGAAGCTGGGGCTTTCGGCCGACGCTGCCTTGAACTATTTGAGGGACAGGACGCTAGACGATAAGCTGCGCTGGCTCCAGAGCAATGGATACGTGCTGGTCGAGTATTTGAAATACTTGAACGTCACCTCCAACGATACGATCGCGATCCTGAAGCAATCGGGCATGTCGGCTTCCGATCTTGCGCAGGCGCTCTTCCAGACTTCGGGGCTGAGCTTTTACTCTATTGCCAAAGTTTTGTACGACGGCGGTTTTACGCAAGTTTCCGATGTTGCGGGAGCCCTTATAGCTGCGCGCTGTCGTCCGGTATGGGTTCCGGGATATTTGCAGGAGATCGGCGGATGGACGCTGAAGGATATCGCCAAGGGGATGCTCGATTCGGATTTGATTTCCCTCGTCGAGCTCGTGGACGCGCTCCAGATGGCGAATGGCAATAATCTGAAGCAAACGTACACGATCATCAAAGAAGTTTCGACGCGCGAAAGACAGGCGTTCTACGATTCGCTGGAGACGGTGGAGCGCAAATTGCTAAGCAACAACGATATCGCGGTTATCGTCACAATCTCCGCGCTGCGGAACGCGAATAAAAGCATTGTGAGCATTACGAATCAGCTGAAGAAAACCGAAGTAATCGGCTATGAGGACGCGGCCAAAGTGCTGATTTTGTCGGGCTTCAATTTTTACGACGCTTTGGGAGCCGTTTGGGATGAATACCGCGATGCGATCGGCGCGACTATTATTATGAAGATGTTCGAGAAAGCTGCCGGTAGTTATATTTCCGATTTCAAGGATTATTACAAATTAGCTAAAATACTTGCCAAAATCGTCATCAAATTGCAGGAGTAACAAACGAAAGACCGACCCCGTCGAGGGTCGGTCTTTCGTTTGCCTTCTTCGTCGATAAGGGAATTCGATCTGTATGAAGTCTCGGTATCGACGTATTTCTATACCTTTTACGAACACGTATATGACCGGCTTAGCGATGACTATTCTCTCTCGCAATTGGAATACAGGCCGGAAAAAGTATGCTAAAATGAATCCGAATCTACTCACCCGAAGGCGGTGCCGGTTTATATATGACGCGTAAATGGCGTACCAAGCTCGCGCTGTTAGCCGGCTTGGTCATTGCTGCGGCAGCATTGTGCCTATCTCTCGTACATTACTTTCCTGCCAAAAGCGATCCCCGGGCAGCAGACGGCATCTTGGATCTGCGGCAGTGGAACTTTCAGGAAGACGGACAGGTTCGTCTTAACGGATACTGGAACATCCACTGGGGTCAACTGCTCGAGGATGCCGGTGCCGGAGCGGCCGCAACGATCGCGCAACCGGCCTTGGCGGAGGTGCCCGGAGTATGGACGCGCAACGGACTGCCGGGACGCGGCTATGCAACATACCGCTTAACCGTGCTTACTGATGGAGATACCGGCAAACTCGGTCTGCAAATTCCCGCGATAGCTCCTGCGTACCGGATTATAGTGGACGGGCGTGTCGTCGCGGAGGCGGGAGAGGTCGCACTCGACCGAACGAACGTGCACGCCGCCTATATGCCTCAGACTGTAGTATTCGATCCTCCCGGCAAGGCGTTCGATCTCTTTATCCAGATATCTAATGAATTGTATCCTCAAGGCGGTATTTGGTACAGCATGACGCTCGGCACCGAGCGTTCGATGCTCGCCTTGAAGGAACGTACGGCAATCGCGGACATGGCGGCATTCGGAGGCTGCGCACTGCTGGGCTTGTATCAGCTTGCGTTGTTCGCGTTGCGCCGTTCGGATCGCTCCTCTCTATTTTTTGGCATTTGCTGTATGTTGGGCGCGGTTCGAATCGGGGCGGCAGGGGGGATGTATATCGTTCATCTCTTTCCGGATACGGATATCCGGCTGCTTATTATGCTGGAGTATTTGACTTATTACGGCGGCGTTACGGCAGCGCTGCTGTTCGTGAGGGAGCTCTATCCGAAGGAATTCAGACCGGCCGTCATACGGGTCCTGGTTATTACGGGTTTAGCCTTCATCGGAAGCGTGCTGCTGCTTCCCGCCGAATGGTACACGCGCTACATTGAAGCGTACAAATATATTTCGTTAGGTAGCATGGCGTACATCCTGTTCGGTTTTGCGTTGGCAGTATGGCGAAGCCGAAGCGGCGCGCTGCTTCAGCTAACGGGGTGGCTCCTATTTGCAGCCTCGGCTCTTCATGATATTTTATACAGCGTCGGACGGATCGTTTGGATCGATCTTCAGCTCGTACCGTACGGGTTCATCACGCTTGTGTTTATCGAGGCGATGGAGCTTGCCAGAAGGTTTACGAACGCATACCGCATTATCGGCCGAATGTCGGACGAGCTGATCTCTGCGAACCGGATGAAAGACGAATTTTTGACCAATACCTCGCATGAGCTGAAGACGCCCCTGCACGGGATATTGAATCTTTCTGTGGCTCTAACCGAACAAAAGTCGGGGCCGCTGAACGAATACCAGCGTGAACAGTTGGAGGTTGTAGTTTCCGTAGCCCGTCGCATGTCGAATCTCATTAACGATATTCTGGATTTGTCTCGCCTGAAGAATAGCGGTCTTCAGCTGCACTGCGGGCCAGTCGACGTTCGCACGGTCATATCTGCGCAGCAGGAAGTGTTCCGCCACTATATCGGGGACAAGCCGGTAACGCTGCGTCTCGATTGGCCGGAAATGCTGCCTTATGCGTATGCCGACGAGAGCCGTCTGCTGCAGATAGCGTATAACCTCATCGGAAATGCGATTAAGTTTACGGCGGAAGGCGAAGTTACGGTATCGGCGCGGGCGGAAGGCCGTATGCTGCATCTGGCGATCACCGATACCGGTATCGGCATAGAGGGCGAGATGCTGGAGACGATCTTTCAATCGTTCGAGCAAGTAGGGACGTCCGTTGCCAGAGAGTACGGCGGAACCGGACTTGGGCTCGGGATCGCAAGAAGGCTGGTCGAGCTCCACGGGGGACGGATATCGGTAAAGTCGGCTGTAGGGAAAGGCTCTGTCTTTACCTTTACGATCCCCGTATTTGACGATAGCCTGGCGCAAAAAGATAGGTTACAGTCAAGCGAGGAGAAACGCGAAGCTGTAAGCATAACGTCTGCCAGGCTGGAGACTGCGGCTTCGGCAGCCCGGGTTCCGAACCGCGGTTCGACAAGGGATCGCGCAATTTTGGCGGTCGATGACGACCCGGTCAATTTGCGGGTGCTTCAAGCGGTGTTGGCGGACGAGCCCTACGAAATCGTTACCGCATCGAACGGGAAGGAAGCCTTGGAGATGCTGAGCCGCTTAGGCGGGAGAATCGGATTGGTCATTTTGGATGTGATGATGCCGGGACAGACGGGGTATGAGACTTGTCTTCAGATTCGGCAAAAGTACGCGCTCTTCGAGCTGCCGGTTCTGCTGACGACGGTTCGCAGTGAGCGGGCGGACGTGATGTACGGCTTCGAAGTAGGCGCGAACGATTATTTAACCAAGCCGTTTCAAGCCCACGAGCTGCGGGCAAGGACGCGGACGCTTCTGGAGATGAAACGCTCCGCCGAGGATGCGGTTCGCTCGGAGCTGGCGTTCCTGCAGGCGCAAATCAAGCCCCATTTTCTGTATAACGCACTGAATACGATTATTTCCTTATCGCTGGAGGAGCCGCAGACCGCACATGATCTGCTGCTGAATCTCAGCCGTTATCTCCGCGGCAGCTTCGACTTTGCGAATAAGGAAAAGCTGGTGTCTCTGCGCAAAGAGCTGGAGCTTGCCGATGCTTACCTCCAGATCGAGCGTGCCCGATTCGGCGAACGGCTGCGTATTCGCTTCGAGGTGGACGAAAGTGCAGCTTGCCTGCTTCCGCCGCTGACGCTGCAGCCGCTCGTAGAGAATGCGGTGAGGCACGGAATAAGCAAGTTGGAGGACGGAGGAACGGTAACGGTAACCGTTCGCGCCGGTTACGGCTGTACGACGATTTCCGTCGAAGACGATGGCGCAGGTATGCCAGAGGGGGTGCGTACTATGCTTTCGAAGGATGACGAGGGCAAAGGCGGCGTGGGGCTTCGTAACATTCACCAGCGAATGATGAAGCTGTTCGGCACGGGACTTGAGGTCGAGACGGGCAGCGCGGGAGGCACGAAAGTCACGATTCGCATCCCTCAGGCCGAACGGGACAGCAAGGAGGAGCAGATATGATCCGAGTTGTGGCGGTTGACGATGAACGGCCTGCCCTGCGGAGGGTCGGACAACTGCTGGAATCATTCGAAGAAGTTCGGCTATGCGGTTTGTTCGACAAAGCAATGGCCTTCTTGGAGCATGTCTTGACGGATCCGGAGCCGATCGACTTGGCAATTCTCGATATGGACATGCCCGTGCTGCACGGCCTTGAGCTGGCGCGCAGGCTTCGCGAATGCCACCCGGACATCCATATCGTTTTTCTTACGGCCTACGAGGAGTTTGCCAGGGATGCTTTCGAGGTGGAGGCGCTCGATTATTTGTTAAAGCCGGTGACGAAGGAAGATTTGTCCCGAACGATCAACCGGTTTCACAAACGGAGCGGACGCGGCGTCGAACAGGATCAACCGATTAATCAGGGAATCGCTGTGCACAGCTTCGGCCCTTTTACCGTGACGACCGAGACAGGCTCTCAGATCCGATTCCGGAATTCGAAGGGGAAGGAGCTTCTTGCCTACCTGCATCATTACGGAGGCAAGCCGGTCAGCAAGTCGCAGATAATGGAGGAAATCTGGTACGGCCGCGATGTGGAGCGTACCCAGGTCAATCTTCATTCGACGGTGTATCAACTGCGCAAGGATTTGGAAGCCGGCGGCTTGCCCGATCTCATCGGGCAGTCGAAGACCGCAGGAGGCAGCTACAGCCTGAATTGGTCGGTATCCTTCGATGACGTCGCCGCATACGACAACGAGGTCAGGCTAATTAAGCGCAGCTTGTCCTTGACGCATGCGCTCAAAGCGGTGCAATACTACGGAGCGGGCTATATGGCCGGAAGCGGCTATGGCTGGGCCGCACCGCGGCAGGCGGAGCTGGAGCTGAGCTATACGGAGGTCTTGGAAGCGATCGTGGATACGTATGTACGGCAGCAGCGCTACGATATCGCGTTGAATCCGATGCGGAAGTGGGCCGAAATGCTCCCGTTAAGCGGACGGCTTCATGCCAAGATGATCGCTCTGCTGCTGCTTATGGATAGGGAAGCGGATGCGAAGGCCTACCATGAGCTTGTGCACGAGCTGCTCGTTCGGACGGAGGATCTGTCGGAAATTGAATTTGCCCGTTTGTCTGCCGACCCGTCGGTCATGTTTTGAACGGGTGTAGCAACGATATAGGAAAGAACGAACGGCTTTCTCTCTTGAGAGAAGCCGTTTTTTGCATGGAATGAAGTCGGCAATTATCGGGAGGATTTCGACAAAACCTAACATGAAGCGCTTTCTTTTCAGTTTGCGATCAGCTTGCTCCAGTAGTATAGAGGATAAAGCTTGCCGGTAGTCTACGGATTGCGGGCTGATCCTGCTATCGAAGGAGACTCGATCAGTATGTTATTCAAGACCATTGCCGCCTCTATACGTTCGTCTCCGGTATTCGTGCTATTGATCGGAATCGGAGCCGTATTCGAGCTTCTGTTTCATTACTTCTCTTCGCTCAGCTACAAATATTTAATCGATAAAGCGCTGATTCCGCGGGATGCTTCGGCACTCGCTATTCTAGTAGCTGTCTTGCTTTCCGTCGGGCTGCTGAATGTGATTGCCGGAATTGCCGGCGATTATGCCAAGGCCAGATTGGGCGCAAAGTTCCTGTTCGAGTACCGGATGAAGCTGTTCCGGCACATGCAGCTCCAATCCAACCGGTTCTATGAACGGTTCGGCATCGGCGATCTTTTGGCGAAGTATACGGACGATATTCCTTCCATACAAACGGCTGTGCTTCAAACGCTTTCCGGCGGTTTGATTTCGGTTCTAAGCGTCGCAATCGGCTTCTCGATTCTATTCGCGATGGAATGGAAGCTTACGCTCCTGGCCGTCTTCGGCTCGCTTCTGTTGTTCGTGCCTTACCGGCTTCTCAAGTCCCGATCGCTTGTGTTGGGAGAGGCTTATTATGCACAGCTAGAGCAGTTCACCGGGTCGATCGACGAAAATATGAAGGCTGCCAAAGTCATTCGGGCCTTCGATCTGCGCCGGAATATGCTGGCAAGAGTGGAAGGAAACCTTCGAACGATGCTGACGATCGGCGTACGAAGGAGCTTCGTCAACACGAATTTGAATCGTCTGCCTATGCTTGCCATCTCGATAATAACCGCAGTCATCCTCGGTTACGGCAGTTATCTGACCTTTGACGGACAGCTGACGATAGGCAGTTTTATCGCTTATAATTCGATCTTCATCACGGTCGGTCAGTCGATGTTCGGCATCGCCGCCGTCCTTCCCTATATCCTCTCGGCCAAAACGAGTCTTGAGCGAGTGGAGCGGGTGATGGAGTGGCGGCCTGATGTGGCGGAGCTGGGGACAAAGGAACTTGCTTCCGTTCGGCAGGGCGTTTCGTTACGCGATGTCTCCTATGCTTATGTACCCGGCGAGCCGGTGCTGCGGCATCTGAACCTCGACATCCCCGTTACCGGTTACACGTCGATAGTCGGCGCCAGTGGGTCGGGCAAAAGCACGGTGCTCCAGCTGCTGCTGCGTTTCGCGGATCCGGACGACGGGACGGTGGCGTACGACGGTCAGGATGTTCGGGAAGTCCGTTACGGTTCGATGCTCGGCCAAATCGGTATCGTGTTTCAGGATTCGATACTGTTTCATGCAACGATCCGCGACAATATTCTCGCCGGCAAGCCGGACGCGGAAGAGGAGGAGATCGTGGAAGCCGCGAGAGCGGCAGGCGTTCATGATACGATTGCCGGATTTACGAACGGGTACGACACCGTCATCCGTAATCATGGGGATAATTTATCCGGCGGACAGCGGCAGAGAATCGCTTTGGCGAGAGCGCTGCTGCGCAAGCCAAATCTTTTATTTTTGGACGAAGCCACCTCCGCGCTCGATCCGGATACCGAACGTTCGGTCAACGAGACGATTTGGTCGCTGGCGAGCAGCAGAGCGATCGTTTCCGTCACGCACCGTCTGGCCTATGCAGCCAAGTCCGACCGCATTATTGTCCTTGACCAGGGAACGGTGGCCGAGTCGGGATCGCATGAGGAGTTGTTGAAGAGGGACGGAATATACCGACGAATGTGGGATAAGCAGCAGGGATTCGTGCTGTCCAAGGGCGATGGCGGCGCCTGGGTGGAAGCGGAGCGGCTCCGCAAGTTGCCCTTCTTTCGGTGGATCGAATCCGATGCGCTGAATCAGATTTCCCGGCTCTTTGTCACGGAGAAATTCGAAGCGGGCGTTCGCGTGGTCGAGCAAGGCGATCACGGGGATAAATTTTATCTGATTGCGAGAGGGAAAGTAGAGGTCATCGTCTATACGGCAGCGGGAAATCGCCAAAAAGTAGCCGTCCTGGAAGACGGAGATCATTTTGGAGAGATAGCGCTTATGCACCATATTCCAAGAACGGCTAGCATCGTTACCTTAACGCCCTGCTTGCTGATGTCTTTGACCTATGAACATTTTCATCCGCTTATGATGCGATATCCTTCCGTTCGGGAAGGACTCGAAGCCGCGTTACAAACGAGAATGCAGAGGAGAGATGCGAAGTGATGCAGTGGGTGTCCGCCGGCTCGGAGGAGCAAAAGGAAAGCGGAGTCCGGTTTCTGTGCCGGCACGGAGAGGATCTCGGCGTTCCGTACAAGTGGAGCACCGTGATGTCTTCGCTGGCTTGTTCTTTGAACGAGGACGGCTTCATGATCGGTATAGACGGCTCGGGGCAAGTAAGGGGAGCGTTGGCCTATACGTACGGTACGGGTGAAGACGACTATGAAGACCGGAGCCGGATAGAAGTTCATCTTCTTTTCATCGAAAAAAGCGAACGCAGCGGGACGGCTCTGGCCGAAATGATTCATGCCTTCTCCTTGCAGGTGCTCGGCTTGCCGAAGAAGATCGGGGAAATCGGTTTTTACGTCATGCCGACTTCCGGCAATAGACGTTTATTCGGCAAGCTCGCGACGCTCCGGAACACCAAGGAACACCCATGCGGGATATTGGATTTTTATACCGCCGTTCCCGAAAGCCTGCTGCATTATGTCACCGGTCTTCTATCCGCAAGACGATAAGCGAATAAGACCAGCATCGCTGCTGGTCTTTCGCCGGGATCCTTATTACTCTTTCCATGATGGCTTAGAGTTTACATCCACTTGCGCTTGATCGCGCTCGACCGTTGTGGCCATCGGGGCATTGCAAGCCGGTGCTCCCATATGATTACACCTCCTCTACTGGAATTATAAGTACTATAATCGAATAATATAGAAAATACAAGAAAAAAATGAAAAATTTACTAAATAATCAAAGGGGGGACGGCAAAGTGGTCCAATTCGAAATATGCTCGAATACGGGACAGTGGGGCCGATTTACAGACTTCTATCTCGAGCATCGAACTCGCATCATCCCGGGCTACCGAGTCAGTTATGCGCTCACCGACGTCAAAAATTACATGAAGCAGGGAAGAGGCGCCATTTTGCTGGACGACGCCAATCAAGCGATCGGGATCGGATGTTTCGTGCTGGGGCTCGAACAAAACGGGTTTACGGACAAAGAGATCGCCGTACTGGGCAACTGTTATTTTAAAGAAGCGTATCAAAATAACCGGACGTTCGTGCGTGGTTTGCAGGTGCTTGCCGATCAGATTCAGGACGCGAACCCCGATGTGCGGGAAGTAAGAATTCCGACATCTGCCGACAACGCTTATACGAACCGGCTTTATCAAAAGCTCGCGACGAAGCTTCATTCGCTCGAAACCCGTTATGGTACGTTCCACGTGTATTCGACGCCCTTTCGCGAATACGTCGACTTTTGCAATCGATTTCGTTGATCCGATTCGAAATGGATACGAAAGGGAAAAAGGAAGACCCCGAAGCGACAATAGGGTCTTCCTTTTCGCGTTGATAAACCATTGCCGAGATGTTTCCCGTCAATACCGGGGAGGTTCTTTTAGCTTTGTTGGCCGGATCATCCATATTTCTTCGTCCGCAATTCGAATAGCGCTTCCGAACCTGCTGGGATGTAGCGTATCGAAGGGCTCGCTCAAAACGCTGACTCCAATGCTGGCCAAACACCTCGGCGCCCCTCACAGCTCAAGCGGGAAAAGCGATTCGCGTTTTTGTTCGGATTGTTGCTTGTGATATACTGTATATGAAGTAAACAATTTTGACGGACGCCGATTGTATAAAGCGACAACGAATGTTTCAGGGGAGATCATGATGATGGAGGACTTGGAATCATGCAGGATAGCGATCCTTTTGATCACGAAGCGTTGAATAATTTTCCTAACGGGGCGAAACTCAGCTGGGGACTGGTGAAGCAAGCGAAAAGAGGCCCGAAGGGCGAGCTCAGCGTCAAAAAAATCGTCGAGGCGGCAATCGCAATCGCCGACAAGGAAGGACTTTCCGCCGTTTCGATGAATCGGGTCGCCGCTTCTTTGGGGTTTACGACTATGTCCCTCTACAGGTACATTTCCAGCAAGGACGATCTTCTTCTGTTGATGCAGGACGCCGTATGCGAAATTTCTTTTCCTATGGAGAAGGCGGGGAAGGATTGGCGCGAAGAGATGCGGCTGTATGTCAAAGTGTGTATTGACGTATTTCGAATCCATCCCTGGTTCGGCGACATTCCGATTACCGGTATTCCGATATCGCCGAATAATCTGTTTATTATCGACTGGGTACTTGGGGCGATGCGAGATTTCCCGCTGAACGATTACGAAAAAATGTCGATCATCCTTCTGATCAGCAGTTATTCGCGTTCGTGCGGAATGATACAGAGGGATATGGATCGGGCTATCCGGGAAGGAGGCAGTCTGGGTACGTTTAGCGGATTGAATTATAGCGCGGCCCTTAAGTACTTGGTCAAACCGGATCGCTTTCCGAACCTGTATCCGACCATCATGTCCGGCGCTTACACAGGCGAGAACGAGAGTGAGAATTCGGTCGGAAACGACTTCGATTTCGGTCTGGAACGGATCCTTGACGGCATCGAGCACTACTTGGCAACGAAGCAGGAAAAAGAGCCGGATCTATAGGAAAATCGAAAATGGAAGTCAATAACAAAGAACAGCGGTTCGGCGAATGCCGAGTCGCTGTTCTTTGTTTCGTTGCCCTACCGGCGTCCGGCTTTCCGATGAAAAGCGGCGAAGCACCAGGCGAGGGCTATAAGGAGGATGACCAAGCACCAGCCGATCGCCCACCATGCGTTATCGTGAATCGGTGTGCCGGTAAGGAGTCCGCGAATCGTTTCGATGACCGGAGTGATCGGCTGATGATTCGCGATCCCTTGCAGCCAGCCGGGCATCGTGTCCGTCGGAACGAATGCGCTGGACAGGTAGGGCAGGAATAGCAGAGCGAATCCATACCCGCTGGCTGCGGACGGACTGCCGGTGATTAAACCGATGGCGGCGAACAGCCAGGTGAACGTAAGAATGAACAGGATGATGATGCCGATTGCCGCTAACCATTCCAGCACGCCTGCGGAAGGACGAAACCCGACCAGCCATGCCACGCATATGACGACTGCGGTTGCCAGCAGGTTGCGGGCAAGGCTTGCGGCGACATGCCCCGTGACGACGCTCAGGCTGAGGATCGGCATCGTTCTGAACCGGTCGATGATGCCGTTCGTCATGTCGTGGGCCACATCGACCGCGGTACTGGACGACCCGAATCCGGCGCATAGCAGAATGATACCCGGTACTACGTAATTCACATAATTGCCGCTCGGATCGATCGCTCCGCCAAACACGTAGGTAAACAGCAGCATCAGCATGACGGGCAGCGCAATAGCCATAATCAAGGCTTCGGTGTTCCGGATGCTGAGTCGAATGCTTCGACCGATGAAGACGGCGTTCGTCACGCCAAAGGAGGTCGTCTTGGTCAATGAACGGGGAGTCGTCATGCTAAGAGTCCCTCCGATCCTTTAGCGGTCAAGGCAAGAAACACATCGTCCATACTCGGTTTACGGATACTGACCCGGGTTTCCACGGGGACTTTATGAGCTAATGCATTAAGCGTTTGCCTGATGTCATGAATGCTTCCGTTCGTCGAAACCGCCTCGATCAGAACCTCGTTCTCATCGTAAAGCTCGATGACCTCTCCGCCCACTCGGGATTTCAATTCTTCGGCCGTTCCGGTCGCAACGACGCGTCCGCCCGCTATGACGGCGATCGTATCGGCCAGTTGATCCGCTTCCTCCAAATACTGAGTCGTGAGCAATACGGTAATGCCTTGTTTCTTCAGCTGGAGAATAATCTCCCATAGGGCGCGCCGGCTGATGGTGTCGAGCCCCGTCGTCGGTTCATCCAGGAACAGCACCGGCTTGCTGGTCACTAAGCTGATTGCAAGATCCAGCCGCCTTCGCATGCCGCCCGAATAGGTTTTGACGAGTTTCTTGGCTGCTGCCGTTAGGTCGAAATGCTTCAGCAATTCATCCGTGCGAGATCGGGATTCTGCAGAAGTAAGCCCGGAAAGTCTGCAAAGCATCATCAGATTCTCCTCGCCCTTCAGCATTTCGTCCACTGCGGCAAACTGCCCGGTAAGGCTGATGGACCTTTTTACCTTGTTCTTCTCGGTAACGACATCGAACCCGGCTACCCGTGCGGTCCCTTCGTCCGGAGCGACCAGCGTCGACAGGATGTTGATCAGCGTCGTCTTCCCGGCGCCGTTGGGACCGAGCAGCGCGTAAATCGTACCCGCCGGAACCGCGATATCGATCCCGTCAAGCACGACTTGGCTGCCGAATTTTTTGCGCAGCCCTCTAACTTCAATGGCAAACTCACTTCTCATCGTCGCTCTTCCTTTCAGTCGTTCAGTAATTGTGTGTGATATAAACAGTATATGTAATATACAGTTATAGCGCAAGCACAAATTTGCAACCGATGATCGGGATGAGGTTCGTCAAGGCGGGGAAATCGCTTTCCCCCCATGGTATGCGCCGATTTAGCCTCCGATACCATATCCCGAAACATTGACGGACTGCACACCGTCAAGGCGCCGGGGAGAGCAGGCATTCGCGAACGCGATGAAATCATTGATTTTTATTCCCTAAGCCCGCCAAAATAAAAAAAGCTGCCGACATGGCTGCTTTTTTGGTGAGGGTAAAGCCCGGATTAGCGGAACGTGCGAGTGAAGCGGCATCTTTTGAACAAAGGAGCGGATTAATCGAGTAAGGTAAGGATCAACTTCACGGAATTGTCTGCAAATGATCGCTCGGGGCGAGATTTCAACAGTACGGTTAGTCCGATCAAGGAAACGACGAATGTCTGTGCTAAAGCCGCCGGATTCGTAACGTTAAGAAGCTCTCCCGAGCGTACGCCTCGTTCAATCGTTTCTTGAAATAGGGCGGCTACATACATCTGATGCTCTCGTGTCAAGATTTCGAATTTGGCATCATGCGGCGCAAGCTCTACCATCGTATTAATGCAAAAGCACCCTCTGCCGAGGCCTTCTCCTTCCTCGTATTCCTTCGCCACCACTGCTTCGAAAAAGGAACGAAACGCTTCTTTTACCGTTGCATGTTTGGGAAGACGAGCTCGAACGCTCGAAGCGTGAAGCTGCGTATAGTTTCGAAGCGCGGCTTCAAACAGTTCCTTCTTGTCACCGAAAGCAGAGTAAATGCTAGGCCTCTGGATGCCCATTTTGGCTGTCAAATCGCTTAACGAAGTTGCCTCGTACCCTTTCTCCCAAAACAATTGCATCGCGGCGTCCAAAGCTTTCTGCTCATCAAATTCCCGGAGACGAGCCACAATATCACCCTCTTTTCATATCGATTAGTATATTATAATTTTACGATTCGGCGCATGTAATTGTCAAATGTATTGACAAACAAGTGAGGAACGCTATATATTTTGTTGAAAATAACATACCGATCAGTAAATAATTATGGTCGTATGTATACAAGGAGTGAGCACGATGGAAAAGAGAGAACCCAATCCGCCTGTCGTCAAAAGGGAGGCAGGCGGCGCAGGGCCGGAACCCGTACGAGGAGCGTCCTGCGTGTCCGATTCGGATGCCGCATCGCCGCTTTCACGCGCCGTCACACTGCTGTTCGCAGTCGCCGGCGGACTTTCCGTCGCCAATATCTATTACGCCCAGCCGCTGCTTGACGCTTTCGCAAGCGAGTTCGGCATCGGCCGTGCATCCGTCGGCATGATCGTGACGATTACGCAGATCAGTTATGCCTTGGGGCTCCTATTGCTGGTGCCCTTGGGCGATCTGCTGGATCGGCGCCGGCTTATTGCCGGTCAGCTGCTGCTGTCCGTATTCGCGCTGCTCACGGTAAGCTTGGCGCCTAACGGCGCTATCCTGTTAGCGGGTATGGCCGCGGTGGGTTTGCTTGCCGTAGCGGTGCAGGCGCTTGTGGCGTTTGCCGCGGCTTTGGCTGCGCCGGCCGATCGCGGCAGGACAGTCGGCATGGTGACGAGCGGCGTGGTAATCGGCATTCTGCTGGCGCGCACCGTCGCCGGCATCCTGACCGATCTTGCCGGATGGCGGGCGGTCTATGCTGTCTCCGCGGTATTGACCCTGATAACGGCTGCCGCGTTGTTTCGGATATTGCCGAACCGTGAAGAAGTGAAATTGCAGATACCTTATACGCAATTGCTGCGCTCGGTGTTCGCGCTGTTCGTTCAGGAACCGGTGCTGCGTATACGATCCGTGATCGCTTTGCTGATTTTTACGGCCTTCAGCATCTTATGGACCTCGCTCGTCCTGCCGCTTAGCGCGCCGCCGTTCTCGCTCTCGCATACCGCCATCGGATCGTTTGGCCTCGCGGGTATTGCGGGAGCTTTAGCGGCAGCCCGGGCGGGGAGGCTGGCCGACCGGGGGCTTGGCCAACGTACCACGGGCATGGCGCTTGTCATTTTGCTGGGCTCGTGGCTGTTTATAGGCTTTACCGAGCGTTCCATATGGGCTTTGATCGTTGGCGTGATCGCTCTCGATTTCGCGGTGCAGGCCGTGCACGTAACGAATCAGAGCATGATTTTGAACGTGCGGCCGGAATCGCGCAGCCGTCTGACCGCCGGCTATATGATCTTCTATTCGATCGGAAGCGCTGCCGGTTCGATCGCTTCGACAGCAGTTTTTGCGCAAGCAGGCTGGGTTGGCGTTTGTTTGCTGGGGGCGTCGGTCAGTGCCTGCGCCTTGCTCTTTTGGGCGGTAACCCGGCGCTTTGCTCGAACGTAAAATAAACTGATATATTCCTTGACAGGAATATTCCTTATGGGGTATATTAAGGGTGCGAGTACGGTAACCGCAAACGAAACGAGGTGGCCCGATTTGATTGGAATTGGAAGAAGTCCCCGCGCCGTACCCTGTGCATACATTCGATACATCACAAGAACTTCCGAATCATGGATATAACGACGTTTAGCGCACTTGCCGAACCCAACCGGTTGCGTATTGTGGAGCTCCTGCTTCACGGCCCGTTGACCGTAGGAGAGATTGCCGACCGGCTTCAATTCCGCCAGCCTCAAGCCTCGAAGCATCTGCGCGTCTTGCTGGATGCCGGCCTGGTCGAGGTGGAAGCTGTCGCCAATCGGCGGAACTACAAGCTCCGTTTGGAGCCGATCCAAGAGCTGGACGCTTGGCTTGAAACCTACCGCGGCGTCTGGGATGAACGATTCGACGCTCTGCACGATTATTTGCAGAAGTTGCAAAGCAAAGAAGACAAACCAAACTAATCTATGGGAGGATTTACTATGACGAACAAAATGATTACCAAGGTAGAAGGACAGGAGCTTATTCTGGAGCGTGTTTTCGACGCGCCGCGCGAGCTTGTATTCAAAGCTTTCTCTGAGGCCGAGCATTTAAAGCGCTGGTGGGGGCCACGCGGCTGGACGCTGACGGTTTGCAACGTCGATTTTCGACCGGGCGGCACCTGGCATTACTGCATGAAGTGCATCGATGAGAAGCAAGGGGATTTTTACGGCTTTGAGTCATGGGGGAAAGGGGTCTACGAGGAAATTGCAGAAGCGGAGAAGATCGTCTACGTCGATTATTTCTCGGATGCCGATGGCAATGAAGCGGAAGGAATGCCGTCGTCGCACGTTACGTTGACTTTCGTAGAGCACGAAGGCAAAACAAAACTTATCAACCGGGCTCGATACGTTTCGGCGGAAGCGCTCAAATCCGTCATGGAAATGGGAATGGAGCAAGGCATTACGGAAACTTGGGATCGACTCGACGAGCACCTGCAAGCCGTTCAATAATCTCTTCATCAGCAAAGCCGTCCGGCATAGTGCCGGCGGCTTTGTTTTGCGTTGGGCATCCGCTTCTAAACATTATTATGAAATCTTAAACTCCATCGAGAGGCTTTGATCAAGAGAAGTCTATGACCGTAAGGGTATAATGAGCGAAACCTTATGATTTGCATGAATGTTTTAAAATAGACTTGTAAGGAGCGTCGGAACGCCGGAGGAGGTGGCCGGAATCGAGGCTTCCTATACCGGTCAATTTCTTAAAGAGAAGAGGGTCGGCCTGAGGGCGTAAGCCTTCATGAAGGCAATGGGAAACGGCAGCCTTCTCGGCCGAAAAACGACGCTTTCCTTTTTGTTGACAAAGCCAGTGGAGTGCCATATAATAATCAATAATTTCATATCCAAATGTTAGGATTAGAAATAGTAGAAGTGAAATGACCTTTCAGAGAGCCGTTGGCTGGTGCGAAACGGTAACGTCGTTCATTTTGAACTCGTCTATGAACTGCTGCCTGAACATGTAGGGTAAGCCGGAATTCCACCGTTACAGGGATAGATGGTGATGGCCATCGAATTGAGCTCATTTCTTAGGAAATGAATTAGAGTGGTACCGCGGGTTCAACCTCGTCTCTATACGTAGAGACGGGGTTTTTTTGTTGGTTAAAAACCGGATTTAACCAGCAGCCTTGATATATAAATAAACCAAATTCGCTTAGGAGGAAATGAAAATGAGCCGTAAAATTATCGTATTCGACACAACGTTGCGTGATGGGGAGCAGGTTCCAGGCGCCAAACTGAACTTGCATCAGAAAATAGAGATTGCTCAGCAGTTAAAGCGGCTTCGCGTAGATATTATCGAAGCGGGCTTTCCCGCCTCTTCCGCAGGCGATTTTCAAGCGGTCCAGGAAATTGCCCGCAGCGTAGGAGACACGGTTTCCATCACGGCACTTGCTCGTGCGGTCAAAAGCGATATCGACGCCGTATACGAAAGCATCAAATTGGCGCAAAATCCGCTTATTCATATCGTGCTGGGCACTTCCAACATTCATGTGGAGAAGAAGTTCAACCGATCCAAGGAAGCCGTCATGCAAATGGGCGTCGATGCGGTCAAATACGCCAAAACCTTGCTGCCCCACGTGCAGTATTCCACCGAGGATGCTTCGAGGTCCGAGTTCGAGTACCTGTGGAGCACGATCGAAGCCGTCGTGAAGGCCGGAGCTACGATGATTAACGTACCCGATACGGTGGGCTATGCCGTTCCGGAGGAGTTCGGCGATCTGATCCGCCGTATCAACGAACGGTTGAAAAACCTGAACGATAACGTCGTTCTTAGCGTACATTGCCATAATGACTTGGGATTGGCGACCGCCAATACGCTCCAGGCGATCAAGAACGGAGCCGAGAAAGTCGAGTGTACGATCAACGGGCTGGGCGAACGGGCGGGCAATGCGTCGTTGGAGGAAGTCGTCATGGGACTTAAAGTGAGAGAGAGCTACTACAACTGCCATACCGGCGTCAATACGAACGAGCTGCTCAGAACCTCCAGGCTGGTAAGCCATTTGACGGGGCTGGATGTGCAAGTAAACAAAGCGATTACCGGCGAGAATGCCTTCGCGCATTCCTCGGGCATCCATCAGGACGGGCTGCTGAAGGATAAGCGGGTCTACGAGATCATGTCGCCCGAGGAAGTTGGGGCAGACAGCATGGAATTGATCCTGACCGCCCGTTCCGGCCGGCATGCCTTCAAGAACGCCGTTGAGAAAATGGGCTTCGATACGAGCGATCAAGCGGACTTCGAGCAGCTGTTCGCGAAATTCCTCACATTGGCGGATGCCAAGAAAGAGGTTTACGATCACGACGTGTTCTACCTGGTGACGAGCCACCGCACCCTGGAGGCCAGCGAGAAGCATCTCTACGAGCTGGATTCCTTCCAGGTAATCAGCAATGACCTTCACCCTACCGCAACCGTCCAATTGAAAAAGGGCGGCGAGACGTTGACCGGCAGCGCGGTCGGAGACGGTCCGATCGATGCCTTGTACAGCGTCATCAAATCGTTGGTCGGTCTGGACGTACAGTTGAAGGATTATAAAATAAACAGCCTGTCCAGAGGCAAAGAAGCCATCGGCCGGGTAAATATCCGGATCGATTACCAAGGAAAGACTTACTCGGGTCGCGCGATGGACACGGATATTATCAAAGCAAGCGCCAATGCCTTCTTGAACGGCATTAACGCCACATTGCTGGACGCCGCTCAGGATTGACGGAGCGCGTCTGCGATAAGAGGGAGATGCCGAATGCCGGCATCTCCCTTATTTTAATGTCTCCGATAAACAGGGGATATTTTATAGTGCCGCGACAAATCCAATCGCTCGAGTGGCGTTACATTTTCGCAAATGTATGAAGATGGCTCTTTCTAAGAGGGCACTCGCCATAAATTTCAATTAATGGGGGACTTCCAAAAAGGTATTTGCTAACGAGAATAGAGGGGCGTATGATAAGGTTCTGGGTTCCGCATAGGGCCGTCGAAAAGACAGCAAGGGGAATGCATCATGGATAAACTTTCGAAGACTCGAACGGCGCTGCTTATTTTGTTTTTGGTTATCGTATGGGGTGTGAATTGGCCTTTATCCAAAATCGCGCTGGCGTACATGCCGCCTGTGCTGTTCTCCGGAACGAGAACGCTGCTGGGAGGCGTTCTGCTGCTGGCAATCGCGATTCCAAGATACCGTAAGCTGCGATTCCGGGAGACTTGGCCGATCTATCTCCTTTCCGCTTTGGTCAACGTCATCCTCTACTACGGGCTGCAGACGATCGGGCTGAACTACTTGCCGGCAGGGCTGTTCTCGGCCATCGTGTTTTTACAGCCGGTGCTGGTCGGCATTTTTTCTTGGATGTGGCTGGGGGAGAAGATGAACGGCCTGAAAATCGCAGGGCTCATTCTCGGATTTGCCGGCGTGGGCATCATAAGCAGCGGCGGTCTGTCGGGGCATATATCCGCAGCGGGCGTTTTGCTTGCTCTTGGATCGGCGCTTAGCTGGGCGCTGGGCACGATATACGTCAAAAAAACGAGCGCTCGCGTAGACCCGATCTGGCTTGTGACGCTTCAGCTGATCGCGGGCGGACTGCTTATGACGGCTGTTGGCTCCGGCGTGGAAAACTGGTCGGACGTAAGCTGGAAGCCGGGTTTCATCTTGAGCTTGTCGTTTATTTCGATCTTCGTGATCGCGATCGGCTGGCTTGTTTTCTACAAGCTGATCGATTCGGGCGAAGCGAGCAAGGTGGCTTCCTACACGTTTCTGATCCCGCTGGTGGCCATCCTGACAAGCACCGTCTTTCTGGACGAGCCGTTTACAGCCACTCTTGTGGCAGGTCTCGTTTGCATTCTCGTCAGCATTTATTTCGTAAACCGCAAAGCTTGATCGCCGCCTGATGCCGGCAACTCCTATACGCTTGTGCCAGCAGCGAAAACACGACCTCGGGGTCGTGTTTTTTATTATTTGGGGAATGAGAACCTTCCAGGCGGAAGCATTGGCTAATGGTTAAAAAGAAAACGGCTACAAGAGAATGTGCCGCTTTCGAAGCTGTATAAAGTACAACATTTCGGCGCTCAGGAGAGGAATAGGTAACGAAATGTTGTATGTTCTGCAACAAAAATCACAAAAAAAGAGTGAAATAGACGCTCATCGTTAGAAATGTTGTATCTCATAGAACAAGTGATCGGGTTGAGCGAAGATAGCAAGGGAAATGATGTACTCCGTACAACATATGCGTCCGACACAAGCGTATCGCATCGGCAGTCGGCTGTTCTTCTCCAGCTCCAAACGGCCGGCCGTTATTCTTGCTTTATCGATCGAATCCAGCGGCGGTACAGCACATAGGTGGCCAACAAAAAAACGGCGTAGATGCCGATTGCCACCAGCAGCTTCTTCGTATCGGAAAATAAATATTGGCCGATGTAGGCGTATACGAGCATGGCCGGAATTTTGCCGATCGCGGATGCGACAGCGTAAGTCGGCAGCCGGATGGAGAGGAGCGCCGAATACATATTGACCAAAGCTTGGGGCAAGACCGGAATCATCCGGGCGAAGACGATCGTCCAGAACGGATGACGCTCCATCGTTTGCTGCAGCTTTTCCAGGCGGCCGAATTTGGCCAAGTAGGCTCTTCCTTGCTTTTGAAAAAAATATTGCACGAACAGGTAAACGATTACGGTGCCTGCGGATGCCGCCAGCCAGCTGATCAACGCGCCGAGCAGCGATCCGTACAAATAGCCGAGCGCCCCGATGACGATTTTGTACGGGATGACGGGAAACAGGATGAAGCCAACCGCGATGAGAAAAAGCAGGAACGGCGGCGCTTTCCCCGCTTGAAGCCAGTCCGCGATTTCGCTGCGGTAAAAGAAGCAGACGACGGCTGCCACCGCGTAGCCGAGGATGGCGAGTATGCTTTTGTTGTTCATAGGTTTTGTCGGGCCCCAAAGGTTGCATAGTACTTGCGTTTAGGGCTGCTCCTGTCGGTTGAATAGTTGCAGCGAGCGTTCGCACAGCTCGTCTTCGTCGATCAATCCGGACCAGTAGTGTTTAAGCAGCTGCCGAAGCGAAGAGAAGGCATCCTTCGAAAGGTTTAATTCCCGGTGCAGCCGGAACGAAGACATGATCTCGCGGAACAAAAAATAACGGGAAGGCCGATTCAGCGTCTCTCCCGGCTGTACCGGTTCCTCAGCGGCTTCCTTAAGCGCCGGCAGGCTTAGCGTAAGCTCCCTGATCATGCGCTGCGCCCGCGGCGAGCTGAAGTAATCGGCTAACAGAAGAGCCGCCTCCTTCTCCTTGGCCTGGCTGTTCACCGCTACGCCGATGACGTTAAGCAGGGAACGGGGCTCGTATAAATACGGCAGGGGTGAAATATCGTACCGGATGTCGGCATGTTTGATTTCATTGAGCGTCATATAGTTGGTCATAATCATGGACACCCGCCCCTGCATGAACAGCTCGTTCACGTCATGATTGCTCTCGGAGAGGTAATTCGGGTAAACGTCGTTATCCGTCACGATAGCTTTGCACAATCGAATGCTTTCGAGCAGCCTTGTTCCGGCGAGATGAAATATCCCCTCTCCGTCCGGCTCGAACCGCATCCCGCTCTGCAGCAGAAACGCCGGCCACCGATTATCCGACAGCAGATGAAAATAAAAGCCGTGCCGCTTTCCGGGGACGGTTAACGCGGCTGCGTGCCGGAGCGCCTCGCGCCAGGTCCAGCTTCCGTCCGGCTCCGGTACGCCGGCTTCGATAAAGTGGTCGCGGTTGTATGCCAGCAGAATGGGGGAGAACACGACCGGGCTTGCATACCGAACGCCCTCCAGCACGAACGCTTCGCTCGCGAAGGTGTATAAGCCGGGATTCGCGGCTCGCGGCTCCAGCACATGCTTCCAGCCGGATTCCGCCAAGTCCGTAAAATGCGCGTTGTTGATCGTAAGCGCGTCTAAGAGGCCGTTCTGCAAATAATCGCGCAAACTGGCGGGATCGGAAGCGCGAAGCTCCACTTTTTTGACGCGGATTTTGGGATGCAGCGATTGAAAATCCGCCAAAAGATGAGCGAGCATAAAATCCCGCTCGATCGAGGCGTGATAGCCGAAGGAGACGGTGACGGCCGCCCCGGCGTCTTCCGTTACCCGGCTGCCGACGCGGTTTACCTTGACGATCAGACCCTCTGCGATCAGCTGCTCCAGCCCTTTTCTAACGGATTTATTGCTTAATTGAAACCTGTCTACCAGATCCGTTTCGGAGGGCAGATAGTCGCCTGCTTTATAGAAACCTTCACGGATCTCTTCCCTAAGGCGCGTTATCATGGTTTCGAGCCTGCGCTGGAACGTTCTGCGGCTCGGTTGATTCGACGGTTCCATTTTCGGCGGACTCCTTCCTGACTGCTCATGCAAATCATATCGGAATCATGCCGCTTTGTACAGCAGACAGCATGCGGGACCGATGATTAAATTCGTTATTGACAGTTTAACTAGGCGTACGTAAACTAAACACATAAATATACAGCAAGATATACAGCAGAATGATAAGAATTGATTGCTATACATGGTTGATGTACAGCAATGATGGCGAGATCACTAACGAGAGGGAGTAGAGAAGGATGAGAACGATCAATGCGGGCATTATCGGCTGCGGCAAGTTGGCCAGAACGCATGCGGATTGCATCAAACAGCTGGACGGTATGAGGTTATCGGCCTATTGCGACGTGTATGAAGAAAGCGCCAGCCGGATGCTGGCGGATTACGGCGGCGATTATGCGACATCGGACATCGGCAGAATGCTCGCGGACGAGTCGTTGGAAGCGATCTACATTACGACCCAGCACGATACTCATGCGGACTATTGCATCCGTGCGTTGGAAGCGGGGAAGCACGTGCTCGTGGAGAAGCCGCTAGCCATGTCTCTCGAGGAGTGTATGAGGATCGGCGAGGCCGTGAACAAAAGCGGCAAAAAGCTGTTCACCGCCTTCAAGATGCGATACTTCGATATGCTGTGGAAAGCCAAAGAGCTGATCCCGCAGCCTGTCATGGTGAGCATGCAGATGATGGACGACCGCTGGGGCGAGGGGATTTGGCCGAACGACCCGGTCAAGGGCGGCGGCAACGTGATCAGCCAAGGCTGCCATTCCGCCGACATTTTGAGATTCGTTGCAGGGGCCGAGCCTGTGGAAGTGTATGCGGCCGGCGGTAATTACTATCAATCGTCGGGCGTTATCGACAACCTGGCGGCCGTATTCCGGTTCGAAAACGGCGCAGCCGGCAGTCTGATTCAAGGCGATTGCAGCTGCCCGCCGGTAACGAGCAAGTTTTTCATGCAGCTGTTTGCCGAGAACCGTTCGATTACGATCTGCGATCGTCTGACTACGCTAACGTATAAGGAAAGCGGGAAAGAGCCTGTCGTTTATAAAGGTACGGAGACCGGCTTTCTCGAAGAGAACAAAGCGTTTATCCGCTGTATCATAGAGGATGAACCGCCGTTGATCGACCATATCGACGGCCTTTATGCGACGCTTATGATCTTGCAGGCGATCGAGTCTCTTAAGAGCGGGAAGCCCGAGCCGATCAAGGGCGTCGTTGAGCAGGCGATGGCGAAGAATTAGAGATTGCAGGAACCTCGTTTAAATAGAGTACGTTACGAATAGCCGCAGACGGGTCAAACCCGTTTGCGGCTTTTTGGTATCGGCTGCAAGGGTATCTATCTTAGAATCGGAAATGGAGCTTGCCAAGGGAACGGCAAACGATTCTAAATAATACTTGACTGACCGTTCTTTAAAATATATAGTTCATTATTATATTTATACAGGTTTATCCGGATATTACTTAACGAATATTGCGATTATTTAAGAATGTTCATTCTTAAATAATCAGGTTTTGGATGAAAAGGAGGGATCAGATGCAGAAGGAACGTCCGGCTTCAAAGGTCTATTACGGATGGATCGTCGTATCCATCGTGTTCCTGATTTTGCTGGTGTCGGCGGCGATCAGCTCCATACCTAGCGTGCTCATGCTGCCTCTGGAGAAAGAATTCGGCTGGGATCGCAGCGCCGTATCGGGAGCCGCATCCATTCGGATTTTGTTATATGGCCTGATGGGGCCTTTCTCGGCTGCATTAATGGCACGGTTCGGCATCCGCAAAATCATGGTGATTTCCATTGCCCTGCTGATCGCAAGTTTGTCGCTGACTCCGCTGATCTCCGAGATTTGGCAGCTGATTCTGCTGTGGGGAGTCGTCGTAGGGCTTGGTACCGGTTCCTTGGCCAATGTCCTCGGCGTAACGGTAGCGAACCGCTGGTTTGTCAAATACAAAGGGCTGGTCATCGGCATGCTCACGGCAAGCGCGGCTACGGGACAGCTGCTGTTTCTGCCGCTTTTGGCCAAAATTACGGATGAGATCGGCTGGCGATATGCCGTTATGCTGGTAGTCGGCGTTCTTCTGTTGTTAATCCCGGTTGTAGCGATCTGGATGAGGAATCATCCTTATGACGTTGGAAAGGCTCCTCTAGGCGAATCGGAGGTTGTCAAACCGGTTCCCTTCACCGGCAACCTTTTTTTATCGCCGCTTCTTGTCCTTCGCTCCGCGATGCGAAACGGAACGTTTTGGCTGCTCGCGGGAACCTTCTTCTTCTGCGGCTTCTCGACGAACGGGTTGATCGGCACGCATCTGATACCCGCCTGCGGCGATTTTCAAATTCCGCTCGTCATGGCTGCGGGGCTGCTGTCGCTGATGGGAATATTCGATTTGGTAGGCACGACGATGTCCGGCTGGCTTTCCGACCGCTTTGACAGCAGATGGCTGCTGTTCTGGTATTACGGCCTCCGGGGACTTTCTCTCCTCTTCCTGCCCTTTGCGCTGGATATGGGGTATACGCAGCTGGTTATTTTCTCCGTCTTCTATGGACTGGATTGGATCGCGACCGTTCCGCCGACCGCCAAAATAACGTCGGATACGTTCGGAAAAGAAAATGCGGGCATGATTTTCGGCTGGATCGTCGTGGCTCATCAGGCAGGCGCCTCTACGGCCGCTTTCGGAGCCGGCATCATGCGGGATTGGCTTGGCAGTTACACCATACCTTTTATGCTGGCTGGACTCGTATGTCTGTACGCCTCCGTAATGGCGGTAAGGATTCGCAAAAACATGAAGGCGGTCCCGACCGCAGCCGCTTGACGGAAGGGCATAAGATCGCCCGCGCGATAGAGGGGCAAAGACTATCGCTGCAAAAGGAGGGTTAGCATTGGGAAGACCTAAAGCATTCGATGAAGAACAGGCGCTCGATCGGGCGATGGAGCTGTTCTGGACCAAAGGCTACGAAAGGACGTCCATTCAGGAGCTATGCGAGCATTCGGGTCTGCACCGGGGAAGCATGTACGACACCTTCGGGGATAAAAACGAATTGTTCCTCGCTTGTCTGGACCGGTTCCGGCAAACGTCCAAGGGAACGATATTCGCCGTGCTGGATGAGGCGGGCGAGCCGAAGGAGCTGCTGGAACGATTTTTTGAGCAAGTGATCGTCAGATCCTTGGACGACGGCAAGCAGCGAAGGGGCTGTTTCATGGCGAATACGGCGATGGAGCTTGCGCAAGCGGATGCCAATGTCGCCAGCCGCGTAGAAGCGAACATGCTCGATACCGAGCAAATTTTTTATCGTTTTCTGCTAAGGGCGCAAAAAAACGGAAATCTGAAAAGCAAGCATAGCTTGCGGGAGCTGGCCAGATTTCTCGTAAATACCAAACAAGGCCTGCATGTGATGGCCAAGACGACGACGGATGCGAAAGTGCTGCAGGACGTATGCAAGGTGGCCTTGTCATTCTTGTTTTGACTGATCCCTGCCTTCTAAATAGGAAACCAAAGGCTATCGTGCCTTTGGTTTTTTGGTTTGGATTGCCAAGTTTGTAGAAAATGGTACTCTCCGGGTAAAATTTCGCATAAAATTTGGTGACATTGATAGGGAACGGGGGGTACGCATGAACCAATTCTTATCGTACGAAGCGCTGGTTAGAAGCTTCCTTCAAACTGCGGCTGAATTGATTTTGCTGCAGCCGGGCAACCGGCCGGCGATTATGGCGGCCGATGTGGACGGGGACCGGGAAGCGGAGCTGACCGCAGCTTATCGCTACCAAGGCGAACTTTATCTCATTATGTGGAAGAGCGAGGGGAGCAGCTGGTACCGGTTGTTCGAGATGAAAGGAAAAGGGAGCGGCGTATCCGATCTTATGGCCGCTCCGGTTGCCAGAACGGATCTATTGAGCGTAATCGTCGGCTGGCAGACGGATAAAGGGACCTCCGAGCTCGATCTACTGCAGTGGTCTCCTCAAGGCTTTTACCGGTTGATACCGGAGGGAACGGCTTACAGCCATTTGGAGCTGGAGGATATGCCGGGCTTGCATGGAAGAGACGGCATCTGCGAGCTGGCGTTGTGGCGGCATGATGCCGATCAGGCTTTCGCGGTAGAGACTTACCGCTGGGAGCCGTATAGGCTGGTGCCGAGCGCGGACGTTTACCCGTATTATTTTCGGAAGGTAGTCCCCTATTATGAAGCGCTTGCGAACGAGTCACCCGACCATCCGCTGTACCGGTCGTATTTGGCGGATGCGAAGGAGAAGGCGGGAATCGGAGAGCCTCCGCAAATGCCGGAGAGCAGCGGACTGACGGACTCTCCATCCGTTCAACCGGCCGATCCCCCGGTTCAAACTCCTCGTCCGTCCGCCCGTCAGCATAAGCGGCGGCCGAATGGAAGGCGGCCATGACAGACGGAGACGATACGGATAACGAATCGGGTATCGCTTATTGTCGGGGACGTATCCGTTGCAGCCATTGGCTTCGCGAGAGAGGGGGAATACCGGAATGATTCCTAGACAGCCTGATTATAGGAGCGAAATAGCAGGCTCCCTTCCGCCTGGAGCGGAAATCGCCATGCTGCCGGGAACGGACAATCGGCCCGCCTACTTATCGGCAGATGTCGACGGGGACGGCCGTACCGAAATCGTTGCCGTTTACAAAGAGAAGGGCGAAATGTATGTCACTGTATTGAAGCTTCACGACGGCGTTTGGCGAAGGATGGCGGTCGTGAAGGGAAGAGGCTACAACGTAACCGATCTGATTGCGGCGCCGATCGCCGGCGGCAAAGGACAAACGATAGCGATCGGCTGGCAAATCGGCAGCATCTGGTCGGAGCTGGATCTGCTGCAGTGGACGCCGAAGGGCTTTCAGCATCTGCTCCCTAAGGAAATGTACTACAGCAGGCTTGAAGTCGAAGACATGCCGGGCCCGGAGGGAAAGGACGATAACGCGGAGCTTGCCTTATGGGTGCACGATACGGGAAATGCATACAAAATCGAGGTGTACAGATGGACGGAAGGCGGACTTGTTCCTGCGCCCGATCTGTATCCATATTATTTCAAGAAGGTGATCCCGTACTACGAGTCCTTGCTGAAGGAATATCCGGATTTTACGATCTACTGGTACGATCTGGCGGATGCACAGGCCAAAGCGGGGATGCGGGAAGCGGCCATTCAATCGATCGACCGCGCGCTGAGCTATCCGAATCCGTATCCGGGACGGGAAAAGCTGCTCCAGATGAAAAAGGAGCTCCAAGACCGGTACTCGCGGTCAAGCACTGATTCCGCCGGCGGCCCAAGAGCGGTTCTTGATCAACAGCATGGCGATGTCGACGGGGACGGGACGATGGATCGGGTGTTTCTGACCGGGGAACAGGCGGCGGGAGCAACGGTTCCTTTTGCCAGCCATCTAGTACTCAACGTGCAGAACGGCAGGACGAACGCGATTGCGAGGTTGCCGCTTAAGGAGGGAGGCGTTAACCCGACGATCTTTTTGGGCGATTTTACGGGGGATAAAACGGCCGATATGCTCGTCGTCGTCAATTCGGGCGGAAGCGGCGGCATGATTCGGGCGTATCTGTTTACTTACCAGGACGGAGCGATTCGGCAAATTTTCGATTCGGAGGCGTTCAATAAAGGCAGGGACAACTACAAGGTCGTCTATAAAGACGGCTACAAGGTGGAAGTTGACAACCGGCAGCTGAACAACGTGTATTCGATCGATATTTCGAATCGGGGCGCCGCGTATTTGTCATCCCTCTATCATCGGAACGGCAAGTTGAGAAAGCCTCTTACGGGAGAAGTCGCCGATCTGAGCGGCTTGTATCCCGTCGATTATGAGAGAGACGGCACCTACGAATTGAATGCGGCGCAGTCGATAATCGGCAGGTCCGACGCAGAGCGCTTCGGGTTTGTGGAGACGGTGCTGCGCTGGGACGGATCGCATTTCGCTCCGGCTAGACAGTTCGTGGAAATTTACGGCGACGAGCTAGTGAACGGCCAAGCGCCGGTCTATCAAAACGCAGCGTTTCGCAATGTGAAGGTGAGCAAGCGCAGTCCGGGCCATTTTACGGTTACGGGCGAGGCCCGCGTTTTTGAAGGGACGATTCAATACGAGGTGCTTGAAAACGCGAGAGTCATCGCGAAATCCTTTACGACCGCGAGTGCGGGAGGACCGGAATGGGGAGCCTTCCAAATTCGGCTCAGCTTCCATCAAAAGCCTAACGTATCTTACTTGATCGTCATGTACGAGGAGAATCAGGCCGACGAAGGCGAGAAGCGGCTGCATACGCTTATGCTGCCTTTGAAATAGCCGATTGCAAAAGCAGGAGAGGACACGCCTCGGCTGCGTTCGCCGGCCGGAACTGGCGATGCCGGTATAGTGAGTAGCCGCAGGGGTTTTTTAGGAGGGTTCTGTATGAAGCTGAATGGCTTACAGTTTCTTAGGGATGCAATGAATCTGCGCTTGCATATAGTGAACGCGAGGTAGTAGCGAAGCTGGGTTCGCTGTCGGTCAGCAGCGAGCGTTTTTTGAGTTATTAGTGAACCTCGGTTCACTAATAGTGAAGCAAAGTTCACTATTCGGGAGCAGAAGTGTGCGATACCTGTGCATAGTGAACTGGACGTCGCTATTTTACCGTAAGGTTCACTAATAATGAAGCTGGGTTCACTATCCAGTCGGCAGCGAGCGTTTTCCGAGTTATTAGTGAATTTAGGTTCACTAATAGTGAAGCAAAGTTCACTATTCGGGTGCAGAAGTGAGCTATACTCGCGAATAGGGAATCAAAGGAGCAGGAAAAAGACTGCCTTCAGCCGTTGATTCGGCTTGGGAGGAGCAGTCTTTCGTTGTTTTTAAGGCACGCAGACGCTTTGGCGTCCCGGTAAACGTTCCGGGCCGTTACCGTACCGTCTAAAACCGGAGCAGATCGGGATGAAACGTCGTTATGTGAATAACGGGTCGTCCCTGACCGAAATATTGGATTTTCGGGCGCTAGATATTTATCGGATCAAACGGTCGTCAGTCATCAGTCCGTCCCCAATCAGTCGTAGTCCTTGCGAACCCACTCATCCTCCGGAATATCGAACGCTTCCCCCGAGAAACGCATCTCTTTGAAGGGATCGGCGTAGTTGTGGAAGCCGTTGCGCTCCCAGAAGCCCGGGCGATCCTCCTTCATAAATTCGATGCCGCGAATCCATTTGGCGCTTTTCCAGAAATAGAGATGCGGAATGACGAGGCGAAGGGGCCAGCCGTGCTTCTCGGTAAGCGGGCTGCCGTTGTAGGTAAAGGCGAGCAGGACGTTGTCCCCCATCAGATCCTCTAGCGGCACGTTCGTTTCATAATCGTTGTCGGCGTGAATCATGACGTGCTTGGCTTCCGGTTTTACCTTCAGCAGCCGAAGCAGATCGCGGAAGCGAATGCCTTCCCATGCGGTGTCGAATTTGGACCACCGCGTCACGCAGTGAATGTCGCAGACGACCCGGGTAAGCGGGAGCGACTTCAGCTCGGCGAACGTGAAGATGCGCTTCTCCTCGACCTCGCCGAATATTTGCAAGCTCCAGGCCTCTATGTCGTATTGCGGAACTTCGCCTTCGTGAAGGATCGGGAACCGGTCCGTCAGCACTTGCCCCGGCGGCAGGCGATGGGATAATTCGGCCGGCACCTCAGGCGCTTTCATTTGTTTGATCCGTTCGGCTTTCGTTTTCAACGGCTTTCCTCCTTGGTTTCCCATTCCTTGTTTAATCAAGCTGCAGTGCGTTGCAGGAGAAAGGATACTTTGACGGCAGTACTCCTACTATACCTCTTGTCGGGGGCGGCTGCAAAGCAGGTCGGGACGCTCTTTTTTAATGTTGGATGGGGATTCGCCAATGAAGGTTTTCGTTCTCGTCAAGTTTTGGCGGTTGAAGCAGCAATAGTCTTATTGGTCCTTCTCCCCGTCTCTCCGCCGTAATCGGTCTCTTTCTACCGCTTCGGCTATGAGGTCGCGTTTGGGAATCTTGCTGTTGATGTGCAGAAGAACGGCTAAATTTAGAAGCAATAATAGGACGATGACAAATGACATTGTAATTCCCCCTTTCCTTTCCTTCCCTTCCCTTTACTTCTCTTTATTCGCACCCGTGTTCGCGTATTCCTTGCTGCTCGGCCGTTCGGAAGCGAACGGCGCAGAGGGGGGATCCGGCTGAACGGCCGCCTAGGAGATTAAGACGACGTCAAGATCTGCTGATCTAGCTGAAACCGCCATCCAGGGAGTTAGCGGCTGCCAAGGTTCTGACCGAAGCTTGCCGCTCTAGAGAAATTAGACGACGACAAAGACTTCTAATCTAACAGAAACTTCCGTTTCGGAATAATTAGACGACGTTAAAGACAGCTAATTCGAGTAAAAACCGTGGAACAGGCCTTTTTTTTGTGAATAAGAGTCTTTAGAGACTTCTAAATGGAACGTCTTCTAGAATTCAGGCGAATTAGAAGACGTTAGCGTCGTCTAAACCGGCAGTTTGAACGGATGGAATAGAGAACGAGCGAGAAAGATTCCGGCCCTGACCCGCCAGTCCGAGGATTGGCGGGTCAGGGCCGTTTCACATTGCCGACTGCGGGAAATCGTCGGTCCGGCCGGCAAATATCCAAAAATCGAGCAACAACAGCTAAACATTGTGTTACGCCGCTTCCGTTATAATCGTCCGGAATTCACCCTGACCGATAGGAGCTGGTAAGGATGTACAAAGTTGATACCGACAAATTCAAAGGCATTACGATCGCTTTATACGCGTGCTACGACAAGCTTGGCAGGGTCGAGCCCGCCGCAATCAAGCGGCTGGTTCGGCATTACGCGGAAACGGGCGTTACAGGGCTATATGTGGGGGGCAGCACTGGAGAAGGCATGCTGCAAAGCGTCGAGGAGCGCAAGCAAGTGCTTGAAGCCGTTATGCAAGAGGCAGGAAGCGAGCTGACCGTAATCGTTCATGTCGGCGCGCCGTCCACCCGCGACAGCATCGAATTGGCCATTCATGCCGAGTCGTTCGGCGCGGATGCGGTATCGGCGGTTCCGGCCATCTACTACCGGCTGTCCCCCGAAAGCGTAGAACGGCATTGGCAAGCGATTATCGATAGCACGTCGCTGCCCTTTATCATTTATCACATTCCGCAAACGACCGGCTTTACGCTGACTACCGGCCTTTTGGCGAAGCTGGCGGCGCAGCCCAAAGTGATCGGCGTGAAAATATCGTCCGAAAGCACTTTCGAGCTGCAGCGGTTCAAGGCGATCGGAGGCCCGGATTTTCTGGTGTTCAACGGTCCGGACGAGCAGTACGTAGCGGGAAGAAGCATCGGGGCCGACGGCGGAATCGGCGGCACGTACGGCATTATGCCGGAGCTGTTTCTGCAAATCGAGCGGTGCTTTGTCGAAGGACGCATGGAAGAAGCGAAGCAATGGCAGTTCCGCGTCAACGAGATTATCGCCGAGCTGCTCGAGCTTCCGTCGTTGTACGGAGGCTGCAAAGCGATTCTGAACTTGCGCGGCTTCGACGTCGGCGAGCCTCGAATGCCTTTCTTGCCGATAGAGGAACCATATATGGAGCGTATTAGCGGCTTGAACGATAAAATATTGGGCTATATCCGGTTGATCGGGCAATAGCCAAGCATCAGGTCAGACAAGGCGCAGGCCCCAACAAAAGGAATTTGACAAACATCGATAGCGGTCCTAAGGTGAACATACGGGAGGGAGTTAGATGACACAACCGTATAAGGTCATCGTAGCAGACGATGAAAAGCAGGTCAGAGAGCGGATCGTCCAATCGTTTCCTTGGGAGCGGCTGGGCATGGAGATCGCCGGTACGGCATGTGACGGGAGGGAAGCGCTGCAGCTGGTGCAGAGTCTCGCTCCCCACATCGTGCTGACGGATATCCGGATGCCCGGGATGGACGGGCTCGAGCTGGCGGCTGCGCTTCGGGAACGGCATCCCGGCGTGAAGGTCGTCGTCCTTAGCGCCTACGATGATTTCAAATATGCGCAGGATGCCATCCGGGCCGGCGTCAAAGGCTACTTGCTGAAGCCGCTTGCCCAGGAAGAATTTGCGGAGTTGTTCCGGCGAATCGGCTGCGAATTGGATCAGGAGCATCGATCGAGCAGCAGAGAAGACGTCCGGGAGCGGTTTCTGATCGATCTGCTCAAGGGCGCTCAGGCAGAGCCGGCGGGGGATCGTTTGAAGGAGCTTGGGCTACAAGGCTTGAATGATTTCTCGCGCGTTGCGATTTGCGTTTTCGAGCGGCGGGCCGGTCAGGAAATGCGGTTTTCGCGTCTGCAGAGGGCATTTCACATGAGCGACAAGTATTGGAGCGGGCACGGCATACCGACGATGGTTTACGGCGGGAGCCAAGTTATTTTTTTTCACGATAGGAAACCGCTTTCAAAGGGCGATGTCCAGCGCATGATTGCCGGCTTCGCAGCCAAGCTGGAGTCGTTCGATCCCGAGCTCGATCTTTCGTCGGATATGACCATAGGGGTGGGCAATCTGTACGGCGAACCCGGCTCGATCGGCCGATCCTACAACGAGGCGATATTCGCCTCGAGCTGCCGCTATTTCCAGCCGGCCGAAAGCGTCTTTTACTTCCAGGATATCGTTCGGCAGGAGGCGCCTGCGCTCAACATGAACGAACTGATCGCGGAGACCGTTCAGGCATTATTCGCCAAATCGGACGAAGGCGGCCGCGATCCGCTCGAAGTCTTCTTCAAGCAAGCGGAAGCGTGCGGCAAAAGCGACGTGCGGGACCTTCATTCCGCCTGCATCGAGCTGTTGATCGCGATTAAGCTGAAGGCCAGGGATCTCGGCATCGCCGTTGCGCTGCCGGAACGGAAGGAAGCCCTCGAGCGCATTCAGTCGTTCCGTTCCTTGCATGAGCTGAAATCCTGGTTCCTTACCGCAGCCGGCGTACGGCCCGCGGAACGGGCGTTATGCCCGGCGGAGGACGCCCATGATTACATATCCCGAGCCAAAGCGCATGTGCAGCGCCATTTGGCCGATAAAATTTCGCTGGAAGAGGTGGCGGAATCGCTGTATATCAATGCCTCCTATTTCAGCCATACGTTCAAGAAGCAGACCGGTCAAAATTTCGTCGATTACGTCAACGAAGCGAGGGTACGCAAGGCGGCGGAGCTGATCAGGCAGACGAATTACCGGATCAAGGAAATATCGCTTATGGTCGGGTACAAAAACTTTTCGTATTTCAATAAAGTGTTTAAATCGATCGTCGGCGTGAAGCCGCTCCTGTACAGGTCCGGCGCCTTTCCGGCGGCAACGGGGTATGAGCCGAATGAAGCGAACCCGTAAAATCAAATTCAATCATTTCCTGATCTTCGTTGCGCTGGCGGCCGTGCTCGTGCTGATGCTGCTTACGGCCTCGATCCTGTATGCGAAGACGAAGACGTTCATCGACGAGAAGAAAGATTTCATTCACAGCACGCGAATGAATCAGATCGCCTACGATGTCGGCAAAATTTTCGACGGCCTGTATCATATCGCCGACAACCTGAAACAGAACGAGCGCCTGATTGCGTACATCCAAAATATGCAGAGCAACAAGCTCGACCCGTATCAGAAGTTTTTTCTTTCCAAAGAGATCGAATCGTACTTGTACAACATCAAAAAAGAAAACAGCTTCGTGCAGCATATTCTCGTCTTGACGGACAACAACCAGTACAGCTCGAATCAGAAATACGTGGACTACGAGCTCGTCGGCCGGGGTAAGCTTGTCAAGCGAAGCGGCGAAACGAGCCTCGTGCCCCCCGGAAAAACCGGCGATTTCTTCGAAATAGGCCAGCCAGGCGGCAAAGCGATAAACGGCCCCGCTCTGGCGATGCTCGACAACCATTTGTATTTGGCGAGCGTATTGACCGACAAGAGCGGACAGCGCTACGGGACGCTGTTCGTCGTTCTCGATTCGACCCAGTTTACCGAGGCGGTCGCAGGGCATGAGCATATCGCGCTTCTCAACAAGCAGATGATCGAAATTTTCAAGGGAGGCACCTTCAACGAGCTGAAGCTTGGCGAAATGAGCGATGCGATAACCCGTACGGAGGATTCGGGAAAAATCGTGCGGGACAACGTCAGCATCCGGATCAAAAGCATTCCGTTCTACGAGCTGAAGCTGCTGTATCTGGAAGAAAACAGCTTTCATAACAAGCAGCTCCGGCTGCTAGCCGCTCTGATTGCGGGCACGTTCTTGCTCTGCACCCTCATGGCGTTCGTGTCGTCCCGGATCATTTCGGGCAAAATGCTGTTCCCGGTACGCAGGCTGATTCAACTATTGGAGCGGTACGACGTCGAGAAAAATATGCTCAACCGGTACAGACCGCTTAAGACGCAAAAGCTGTTTTTGCGCGACCGGTTTTTCCTTTATTTTTTGATTACGATCATGTTTCCGTTAACGTCGTTTATCGTCATTTATTATTGGCAGTCCTCTGCGATTATGGCCGGCGAAATCAAGAGAAGCTATTATACCGTCTATGAGAAGAACGCCAACGAAATCGAGCATTTCCTGAACCAGAAGGAAATCATCATGGCGAGGCTTGCCTACGACAGCATTGTCCAAGAGGATTTGCAGACGCTTCCTCCTGGAGGAGAAGCGAGAATCGCGGAGATTCACAAGCTGGTGGGCGACTACCGGTACTTGGGCAGCGACAAGGATACGATCCGAATTTTCGACCGCCAGTTCCGGCTGCTCTACTCGAACCGGTTGGGGTTGGCCGACGAACTCGGTCCTGATTATTTCAGCAAGCTGCAAGCGTCCGGAAGCTATTTCGGCTACTCGGTGCAAACCGACGAATTCGGCAACCATGCGGTGACGCTGGGCATCCCGGTCAAGCATTTGTCGCAGCTATCCGAGACGATCGGCTATATAACGCTAAGCATTGACGGCATCTATTTGCAGAATCTGTATTCGAGCGGAAAGGCAAGCGAGAACGAAACGTTCCTGGTCGACTGGAATCATCAAGTGATTTCCCATCAGAACAAGGACGCGGTGCTGCGTAGGTTCGGCGCCGAGGACATGGCTCAAGGGGACGGCGACTATACGGTGATCGACGGGAAAAGGCAGTACGTATACGCGACGCAGCTTAAGCATTTGCCGTGGACCTATGTCTCCGTTTACGACTATTCGAGCGTTCGCAATGAGAGCCTCAGGCTAATTTACAACGATCTGTATTTGGTCGTGATCATCTTTTTGCTGGTGCTGATTTTATCGTATGTGATGGCACATTTGCTGCTTAAGCCGCTTAGCCGCCTCAATGCGCTGTTCATGCGTTTCGAGCTGGAGGATGTCGACTACCAGTTCGCCGACGAGGATGCGATGATCGACGAGGTCGATCAGCTGGGGCGTACCTTCAATGCCATGATCGGAAGAATTGAAGATCTGGTAGACGACGCGATTATCGCCGAACGGGAGAAGACCAGGCTGGAGTACGAAAAGAGGGAAACGCAAATTACTGCGCTTCAGGCGCAGATCAACCCGCATTTTTTGTACAACACGCTCGATACGTTTATTTTCATGCTGGAGAAGAACGAGCGCGCGAAGGCGATCGAGATGGTCACCTCGCTGAGCCGTCTATTCCGTTACATTACGAATAAGGAACAGCTGCTCGTACCGGTCAAGGAAGAGCTCGCCTATGCCAAAGCGTATGTGCATTTAATGAAATACAGGTACGACCATATCGTTTGCAACTGGCATGTCGACGACGCGGCTTTGGAGTGCCGTACGCTGAAACTGATTTTGCAGCCTGTTATCGAGAACGCGATTCATCACGGCTTGCGGGGAAGGGACAGCCTGCGGATCGACATCTCGATTCGAGCGGCCGGAGGCAGCGTTCTGATGTCGGTAAGCGACGACGGAGCGGGTATCGGGGAGAGAGAATTGGCGGAAATCAGAAGCCAGCTGACCGGAGCCGGCCATCACCGGATCGGGATATACAACGTGAATGCCAGAATCAAGCTGAACTACGGAGACGGCTACGGGCTGCATATCGAAAGCGGGAAAGGGCGGGGGACTACGGTTTCGCTCGTTCTTCCGATGGAGACTCTGCGTTCGGCGGACGTATTTTACTAGTCGCAGCTTTTTGCGCAACGCAGGCCTTTCGCAGGCTTGCGTTTTTTTGTGCGCCGCAGGATAGTCTCCAAAAATCGTGTTATATCATCCAAAGATCGTGCATGCGGACCCGGCCTATAATGAGTGCATACAAGGAAAGCGCTATCATAAAAGCGCGGATGAGTCGAGGAGGTCCGTTCATGTCAGCCAACGATACGCCGTTGACACAGCCCGCAGGCATCAAGCCGGCGAAGCAGGCGGCCGTTCGCTTCCGGCAAATGAAGAAGATGAAAATCCTTTACTTCATGATGCTGATCCCGATCGTGCACCTGTTCATTTTCCACTATATCCCGATTTACGGCATCGTCATCGCTTTCAAAAATTTTTCGCCGGGACGGGGCATTATGGGTAGCCCGTGGAACGATTTCGAGCATTTCAAGTTTTTGTTCTCCGATTTCTTGTTTATCCGGGCGTTGAAAAATACGATCGTCATCAGCTTGCTTAAGCTGGTCGTCGGTTTCCCGGCGCCTGTCATTTTTGCCCTGCTGCTGAACGAGATCCGGCACGCGTTGTTCAAAAGAATCGCGCAATCGATCTCTTACCTGCCGCATTTCATGTCGTGGGTCATCCTGGCGACGATGCTCGGGGAGGTGCTGTCGCCGCAGCGCGGCATTGTGAACTATGCGATCTCTTTGTTCGGCGCGCAGCCGATTAACTTCCTGGCCGACCCGAAGCTGTTCGTGCCTATCCTGGTGCTCTCGGACGTTTGGAAGGAAATCGGCTGGGGGGCCATCATCTATTTGGCGGCGCTCTCCTCGATCAATCCCGATCTGTACGAAGCGGCGGAGGTCGACGGGGCGAACCGGCTGCGCCAGACGTTTCACATTACGATTCCTTCCTTGATGCCGATCATGATCATTTTATTCATTCTGAATCTGGGAAATATTTTGAACGTCGGCTTCGATCAAATCTTAAACCTGTATAATCCGATGGTCTACGAAGTGGCCGACGTCATCGATACGTATGTGTACCGCAAAGGACTCGAGCAATTCAATTTCGATTACGCCGCCGCCGTCGGCTTGTTCAAAAACGTGATCGGCATCGCCCTCATTCTCGGCGCCAACGCAATCATCCGGCGTCACAGCGAGCATGGCATCTGGTAAAGGAGGATTCGCATATGTCGCAACTCAACTGGAAAAAGCGGTCATTCGGCGCAAAGCTGTTCGATTCGTGCAATCTGATGATAATGGCGCTGATCGGCGTCACCGTGCTGTATCCGTTCTGGCAAACGCTCGTCATCTCGTTCTCGACCGCGCAGGAAGCGTCCAGTTTGGGCGTCCATCTGTGGCCGGGCGAGTGGGTCACCGATACGTACCGTTTTCTTTTCACCTATGAAGATATCGTGATGGCTTATACGAATACGATCATGCGTACCGTCATCGGAACCGCGCTTATTTTACTCTTTACGGTATTGGTTGCGTATCCGCTTTCGAAGAAGGAGCTGCCTTTCCGCAATGCTTTTACGATATATTTTTTGATCGCGATGTTTTTCTCCGGGGGGCTCATTCCGACGTATCTGCTCATTAAGGAAATCGGACTGATCGACAACAGGCTTTCGCTTATTTTGCCGGGAGCGGTAAGCGTATTCAACATCATCATCATGCGTAACTATTTTATGACGATCGACAAGGGAATCGAGGAGTCCGCCATGATGGACGGCGCAAGCTATTGGACCGTGCTCCTCAAAATCATCATCCCGCTGTCGAAGCCCGTTATCGCTACGATCGCGCTTTGGGCGGCGGTCGGGCATTGGAACGCTTGGTTCGACGCCATGATCTATATCCGGGACGACAGCAAAACGGTCATGCAGATGGTCATCCGCAAAATGCTCAATTCGATCGACATGGCTACGTCGGAATCGCAGATCGGCGAGGCGAACCGGCTCAATCAAAATTTGCTGCTCGCCAACGTGCGGGCCGCGGCGGTCATGATTTCGATCGGGCCGATCATCCTGATGTATCCGTTCGTCCAAAAATATTTTATCAAAGGCATCATGATCGGCTCGCTGAAAGGGTAAGGGTCAGATTCTATGAAGGGGGTGGGCGGCAGGAGCGACGATTGGGCTGTGTGCTGCGGTCAAAGCTGCGGCGAGTTGCTAGGGATAGGATAGGGTATGGTAGAATCATCATTTTAGGGGATCGATGAGGAGGTCAAGCGAAATGCGGAAACGGGTAAGAACGGCGCTTCTGGCGGGAGTAACCGCCGTGCTGGCTATCGGCGGAATCGGCTGCTCGTCAAGCAAGCCGGAGCCGTCTGCGGATGTGAAGGGCAAGGACGGCGAGAAGGCGGAAAGCAAATATGCCAAAAAGCTGGAGATCAAATTTACGGGCTCCTGGACCAAGGGGAAGACGGAAGACGGCAGCTGGGTGCAGAAGAAGCTCGAGGATATGTTCAATGTCAAAATCATCAATACGAAGGTCGATACCTGGAATAAAGATCAGGTCGCTTTGCTGATCGCTTCTGGCGACCTGCCGGATACGTTCGCTTTCACGGCGAACAGCAAGACGCCGCGTGAAATGTACGAAACCGGGATGACCCGGACGATTCCGAAGGACATGATCGTGAAATACGCTCCGAAATATGCCAAAATGCTGGACGAAAATCCGCCGGGCTGGCAAATCAACCTGGCTTCCGGGAAAACGGACGAATATGTGGCGCTCACCGGCCACCAAACGCATACGGAAGGCCTGCTGTGGACGCCTACGTTCCGGCTGGATTGGCTGGAGAAGCTCGGAATCAAGCCTCCCGGCGAAATCAAGGCGGTTGGCCCAAGCGGCGGACGGGAGCGCATCTATTTTACGGATAAGGCGTATACGCTGGAAGAAATCGAGAAGATTCTGATGGCGTTCACGTTCAACGACCCGGACGGCAACGGCAAGAACGATACGTACGGCTTGTCTCCGTACAACAATGCATACGACACTTGGTCGGCCACGCTGATGGGGGCATTCGGCATCGGCAGCGGATACAGCCTCCTAGAAGACAACAAGCTGATCATGGCCGAAACGTCCAAGGCGTATAAAGACTATTTGAAGCTGCTGGCCAAATGGTACAAAATGGGCGTGATCGATCCGGAATGGACGACGCTCAACGACAAGAAAAGCTGGGAGAAATACGCCACGGGCAAGATCGGCTATTACTCCGCTCAGCGGGCATATATTGCCCTCGACGACTGGGCCAAGGAACGCGCCCCGCAAAACCTGGTGCAGAAAGACCAGACCGTCAAGCTGCTTGCGACGGCGCCGGAAATCGGCCCGAACGGCCAGCAAGGCCATAAGTCGTACCGGCCGGTCAACCTGCTCGGGGACGCATTCTACATCAACAAAAACGTATCGGACGAGGAGCTCATCCGCATTTTGCAAATGTTCGACTACATCAATTTTGACGAAGAAGGCGCAAGATGGACCAAATACGGCGAGATCGGCACGCATTCCGTCTGGGAAGGCACGCCCGACAAGTCGGCGCTGAAAGTTAAAGAGGGCTTTACGGCGGAGGAGGGCAGTACGGGATTTTATGCGTACAGCTTCAGAAGCTACGACAAGAAGCAGCTGCAATATTTTACATCCGAGTATACGATGAACCTGATCCGGGACTTCTTCGCCAAGCCGGACGTGATGAAGAAGATGGAGATACGTCCGTATAAATACGATCTGCTCGATCAGACGAAGGGCTCCGACGTTCAAAAAAAATACGGCACGCAGCTGAGTACGATCGTGGAGGAATTCCGGATGAAAGCGATCGTGGGGCAGCTCGACATCGATAAAGAATGGGACGGCTACGTGAAAAAATGGACGGATGCCGGCGGCGCTCAACTGCTCCAGGAGCTGGACAAAGCGCCGAAAGTGGAGGATCTGCTGAAAATGAAGTAGGGCGTGTAGGGCGTATCGCCTAATGAGAGGCGAAATAGTGAAAAGCGAAAAGCGAAAAGCGAAGTAGCGAACAAGCGAAATAGGGAAATAGCGAGAAATCGAACTAGCGAACTAGCAATATAGCGAAATAGCAATATACCGAACTAGCGAGCAATCGAAATAGCGAACTAGCGAAAAAGCGAAAAAGCGAAAAAGCGAAAAAGCGAAAAAGCGAGGTTCACTCTCTCTGCGGCAGCCGCACCCTGGCTGTCCGCGGATGGAGCGGAGAGGAGCAAGCGAGATGGGCTTTCAAACGTTCGTCGTCAGCCGCGACGATACGGTTTACGAGGCATTTCCCGCACTCGGGCTTACGGCCGGCGGGGATTTGGTCTGCGTCTATACGGAGTGCACCAGGCATACCGACCGTTCGTACACGCGAATCGTATACCGGATCAGCAAGGACCGGGGACGGACCTGGAGCGGGAAGACGGCGCTGACGGAAGGGTCGCAAGGGCTTGAATATTTCTACGATTGCCCGAGCATAGCGAGGCTTCGCGACGGTCGGATGATCATCGTCACGAGCAAGGTGCCCAAGAACGGGGAGGACACCCGGCGGGGGTATTTTCACGAATCCGTCAACGAGCTGTTTATCGGGTCAAAGGACGGCACGTTATGGCAAGGACCCATCGCTACGCCGGTGACGGGCATCGTTCCGGATACGCTTTGCGAGCTTTCATCGAGCAGATGGCTGCTGTCGGCTCACCGCAAGAGTAAGACGCACGGCGGTTTGGAGCAAATGCTGTGGTATACGGATAACGAAGGGCGCGATTGGTCGGGGCCGATAACGCTGGCGAGCGTGGAAGGGCTGCACCTGTGCGAAGTAAGCATTTTGGCACTGCCGGACGATACGCTGGTCGCCTTTTTACGGGAAAACTCCGGAGAAGGCTGGGACTGCTATAAGTCAATTTCTAGAGATAACGGCGAAACGTGGGAAGGACCCTATCGCATGCCGATACCCGGCTGTCACCGTCCGGTGGCGCGAATGCTGAAGAGCGGCAATGTGATGATGACCTACCGGTTTTATCAGGGCGGGCCGGTCGGCTACGGCAGCACGCAGAACTTTTTTGGAGCCTGGATGACGCAAGAAACGGCGCTGGAAACCGACCGCCGCAAACAATGGGTGCGCATTATGCCGATCGACTACGACCGGTCGCCGCTCGCCGATAACGGTTATTCCGGATGGGTGCAGTTTGACGACGGGGAAATCTATGTGGTGCAGTATATCGCCGACGATTCCCCGAAATGTCAAATACGCGGCTATAGCCTGTTAGAAGAAGATTTTTTGCTAACGAAGAATGACATCGGAGAGGAAGTCTGACATGCTGAATATGGGAAGTTACCGGACGGAGCCTATTGCGCTGTTCGAACCGGGAATGATCGGATCGGCTGCTTACCGCATTCCGTCGCTGCTGACGACGAAGAAAGGGACGGTCATCGCTGGAATCGACGTACGCTGGGACAGCGCCCGAGACAACCCTAATCATATTGCGATCGGAATCCGCAGGAGTCATAACGGCGGAGAAACGTGGGAGCCGATTCAACTGCTCGTCCAGTACCCGGGCCTGGGGGCTGAGGGAGCGGCTGCGATCGACTCCGCCTTACTGGAAGATGCGGAGACCGGAACGCTATGGATGCTGTTCTCGCATACTCCCGGAGGGATCGGCCTATGGAAATCGCAGCAATCGATCGGCTTCGACGCGGAAAGCCGCAGGCTTCTGTATGACGAAGCGGGCGAGGTATACTTCTGCGATGCGTGCGGAGCGGTGTATGACCGGACCGGGGCGCGTTCGACGTTTACGGTGGAAGAGAACGGGGACGTCGTGCGGGACGGCGCATACTGCGGAAATATTTATTTGTCCGAAACGGTCATGCCACGCAGCTTGCTGGAGGCTAGAACGTCGTTTCTGCAGGTTATCCGCAGCGACGATGACGGCTTGAGCTGGTCGGCGCCGATCGAGCTCAATCCGCAGGTGAAGAAGCCCTGGATGAAATTTATCGGCGCCGGGCCGGGAAGAGGACTGCAATTAAGCGGCGGACCAAACCGCGGGCGGCTTGTATTTCCCGTTTACTTCAACAATGCGAACGGGCGGATGTCCAATGCCCTCATCTACAGCGACGATCACGGGTTGAGCTGGCAGCTCGGGGAATCGCCGAACGACGGCCGCCTATGGGACGGCAAGACGATTGCCGCGGAGTCGGCGGATAGCGAAGCCGTTCAATTGACGGAATCGCAGGTCGTGGAGCTGGACAACGGCGATATCCGCTTCTACATGCGGAACCATGCGGGGCTGGCGAGAACGGCCGTTGCGGAGAGCAAGGACGGAGGCCTGTCCTGGGGCGACGTGACGTTCGACGATACGCTGGTCGATCCGATCTGTCAATCGACCGTCCTGGCGTATCCGAACGGAGGGGACGGGAAGGCGCGGCTCCTCTGGGCGAACCCAGCCCATCCCGCCGAGCGGATCAACGGCACGGTACGGCTCAGCGAAGACGGCGGACAGACATGGGCGTATGCCAAGACCGTCTACGGCGGACCGTATTGGTATTCTTGTTTGACGGTTTTATCCGGCGGCGACATCGGATTATTGTACGAAGGCGACAAAGGTTCGATCTATTTCACGAAGTTTACGCTCGATTGGATCAAGAGCGAGTAAGGCAAGAGGAGCCCGTCCGGTCATCGGGAAGATGACGGGACGGGCTCCTCTTTATGTTGGATGATTTGACCGCCGTTAAGTTGCGCCAACTAGTGGTTCTGGCGGGATTCCAGCAAAATAGAAGCCTTTGGCGTCGTCTAATTGGCGGTTTTTCGATAGTTTGGCGAGAATAGAAGCCTCTGGCGTCGTCTATTCGCCTCGTAACGGCGGTTCTGTCGGGATTCCAGCCAAATAGAAGCCTTTGGCGTCGTCTAATTGGCGGTTTTTTGAGAGTTTGATGAGAATAGAAGTCTTTGACGTCGTCTATTCGCCTCGAACTGGCGGTTCTGGCGGGATCACCTCAAGCTGGCGGCTGTGGTGGGATTCCAGCCAAATAGAAGCCTTTGGCGTCATCTAATTGGCGGTATTTTGAGAGTTTGGCGAGAATAGAAGTCTTTGACGTCGTCTATTCGCCTCGTTTCGGCGGTTCTGGTGGGATTCCAGCGAAATAGAAGCCTTTGACGTCATCTAATTGGCGGTATTTCGAGAGTTTGGCGAGAATAGAAGCCTCTGACGTCGTCTATTCGCCTCGGACCGGCTGTCCGCTCGGGGTAACTGTATAAACAATATAACATTTTGAATATCACTCACATCGTTGTCTATTCAATGAGTGAAGATTATAGTAATATAGCGTTATTAGTAGTCGTTAGTTATGAATCAACATATAACAAATTGAACGTTACCGGAGGGAGAGCCCGATGACCGTTCGGATTATCCGATTTTTGCCGCCGCCTGCGATACCGATGCCACTATATGTCCACACGGTCGGCTACAATAAACAAAGCCATCTGACAAGGCCTGACGGGTTCTCGACGGATCAACTGCTATTTGCCCGCGGAGGGCAAGGGCGAGTTCTTTTTTTCGGCAAAGAAACGATAACGTTCGGCCCATATCAGTACATGTTTATGCCTGCAGGACTGCCTCATGAGTATTATCCGGTGTCCGAGGAGCCGTGGGAGGTCGGTTATGTGTCTTTCGCCGGCGATAAGGCCGACCTGCTGCTGGAACATTTCGGCTTGGTGCCTTGCCGGCTGACGGCGCTTACCGATGCGGAGCGGGTATGGAAGCATCTGGATGACATCTGGATGGTCGGAGACGCCAATGACGATGGAGCGGAATGGGAAGCGGTCAAGCTGCTGTACGTCCTGCTTGCGGATCTGAACCGCCTGAGGCTGAGTGAAGGCAAAGCAGGACCGGCGGCTGCGGAAGGATCGGAGGAAGCGCCTTCGGGCGATGCCGTCGTCCAGCAAGCCGTTCAGTATCTGAACGAGCACTACAACGAGAACATTACGTTGTCGAACGTAGCTGCTTCTCTCGGCTATACGCATCAATATTTGAACCGTCTGTTCCACAAGACGTACGGCATCAGCATGCTGCAGTACGTCCAGAAAATCCGTCTCGACAAGGCCGTCGGACTGATGGACGAGCACGAAGCGATAACCGTCAAGGACATTGCAGGAAGAATCGGCATGGAAACGAACTATTTTATCCGTACGTTCCGCAAGGCTACCGGCATGACGCCGGGTCATTTCCGCAGAAAAAGGGCGGGGCGGACGTAAAGCGCGGGGCTTTAAAGCGGATGCGGTGCATTACTGTGTGTTACGGTGCGTTAGAGCGGAGAATAGTCAGGAAGGTAGCGATACATACGGCGAGGAGCGGAACGATACCGATACCGCGCCATTTATGAGCGGCCAAGCGTGCCGGTAGCGAATACGTGAGCAACGGCTTAGCGCGATAGGCTTCAAGTAATACCAAGGTGGTCTGCGTATCGGGTCCGCCGTTTTTTTAATGCACGGCCTGCTCGCCTTTAAGCACTCCGGGTGAGGCGAACCTGCCGCTCCTGCGTTCGTTTTCGGAGGGATTTCGCGGCAAGCCGCCGCTCCGGCGCTCATTTTCACAGTTGATCGTTGAAGGTAATTTGCGAAAGTAAAGGGGGATCGGCGCCATGTATCAAGTCATCGTTGCGGAGGATGAAGTGTGGATTCGCAAGGCAATCGTGGAAATGATCGAGCGCAACCGGTACGGATTCAAGGTGGTGGGCGAAGCGGCGGACGGGGAGGAAGCCTGGGCGCTCGTCAACGAGCTGTGGCCGACCGTGCTCATCACGGATATCATGATGCCGAACCGCGACGGACTCTGGGTCATCCGGAACATTGCGGAGCATAAGCTGCCGGTCGTGCCGATTATCATCAGCGGCTACGACCAGTTCGAATACGCCCAGCAGGCGATCCGCTACAACGTGTCGGAATATTTGCTGAAGCCGGTCGATCCGGAGGAATTGGAAAGCGCTTTACAACGCTCCCTCGACCGGTTGACGAACATCAAAGAGCTGAACGGCTGCTATTTGCGCATCCAGTCGTTCGTGGACGGCATGCCGACTATGGACCAGAAGCAGCTGCTAACGGAACAAGCGGCACTAGTGAAGGCCATTTTGAGAATGAAGGACGTTCAGGACGGCGCGCGGATCGGGATGCTGCGTATTTTTGCCGGGAAGCTCGGCGTTATGCATGGTTCTGAGGAAGGCTGCACGGCGGATGCGCTGACGATGGAGGCCGATCATATTCGCGAAGACGAGGTTCGCCACCATTTCCATAAGCTCGTGGAGACATGGATTCAGAGCCGCCGGCGGAAGGGCGATTACAAGCTCAGGCTGTCGATCAAGCAGGCTTGCGATTACGTGAAGCAGAACTATATGCACGATGTAACGCTTAAGAAGGTGGCGGAGCGTTCGGAGCTTAGCCTGTCGTATTTCAGCACGATTTTCAAGCAATATGCGGGCGAGTCGTTCGTCAATTATTTGAATCAGACGCGGATCGAGCAAGCGAAGCTGCTGCTGCTGGAGTCGGATATGAAAATATACGAAGTCGCCGAGATGGTCGGCTTCGCGTCCCTGCATTATTTCAACCGGGTATTCAAGACGGTCGCCGGCATGGCCCCGAACGAATACAGAAGGAGCATCGGGCTGTGAAGCGTAAGCTGCCGTTTCCGTTTTCGATCAAGACGAACATGATCCTCGCCTTCCTCGGCGTCAGTCTCATCTCCATCCTCATTCTGAATGTATTCACGGTCTATTATTTCAGCGAGGCGGTCAAAAAGGATTTCTTCACGATATCCGGCGAGGCGCAGTCCCGGCTGAACTATCATCTCGACGATTATTTCAAGCAGATCGTCAGCTCCACATCCACGCTGCTCAAGAGCGATCTTACCCAAAGCTGGCTAAGCGCGAAGCGGGTGCATACGTCCGACGACATCGACAACATCCAGATGGAGCTGAAACGCTACGTCGCCTTCAACGTTCCGGAGATCATCGGCATGTTCCTGATGAACCGGGAGCAGCAGATCATTTCGATGACGGGCAATATCAACACCGAGAGCCGTTCGTACGGGAACGAGCCTTGGTACGATTTGCCGATGAACGATGCGCTGGTCATCCTGCCGACGCACCGTACGGCTTATCCGTATCCGCAGCAAAGCGGCACGCCCGTGCTTTCGCTGCTTATTCCCGTTTACAGCACGGACAATCTGAATGTGACCGGAAGGCTCGTCATTGACATCACGTTCAGCAAAATTCACGACATTCTCGGCAAGTCCGCGCTCGGGAAGACGGGCTTCTTTTTCATTCTGGCCAAAGACCGCATCGTCTACCACCCGAACAAGGAATGGCTCGGCATGAAAGTCGGCGACACCGATCTCGAGCCGCTCTCCTTCGATCGCGCGGAGCAGTCGTCCATTCAATACTGGCAGGGGCAGAAAATGCTCGTATCCGTCAAGCGCTCGACGATCACCGACTGGGATATCGTGTCGCTGGTGCCGTTCGACGAAATGTCGAGCGGACTGAAGGCGGCAAGGGGCTCGACGTTTTACGCCTTTCTCATTCTCAGCGTCGTCATCATTGCCGTCGTTCCGCTCGTTTCCAACATTTTCGTGAAGCCGATTCTTCGCTTGAAACAGGTCATGCATAACGTAGCCAGAGGGGACTTCACGGTTCGCGCCGTCGACAACGCGGGGCAGATGGAATTTCAGCAGCTGGGCCACAGCTTCAACCGGATGGTGGAGCAGATCAACGAGCTGCTTGAAACCGTCTACGAGCTGCGCATCCAGGACATGCACGTGCGGCTGCGGCAAAAGGAAGCGCTCATCCAAGCGCTGCAAAACCAGATCAATCCTCACCTGCTCTACAACTCGCTCGATATCATCAAGAGCATCGCCTACCTCGAAAACGTGCCGAAGGTGGAGAAGATGGCCAAAAATTTAGCGGACGTCTACCGGTACACCGCCAAATACGCGGACGGCGAGGTGACGATCGGCGACGAATTGACGCATATTTCCAAATACTTGGAAATCATCCGCGTAAGGTTTCCGCACTATTTCGAGAGCTATATTTGCGTCAACGAGAAGTTCTACGATTGTCAGATCGAGAAGCTGACCCTTCAGCCTATTCTCGAGAACGCCGTAAAATACGGCATCGAACCGAAGGGCGGCCATGGGGCCATCATCGTCAGCGCCTACGAAGACGAAGAAGATCTCGTTATCGAAATCGCGGACAACGGTCCCGGCATTTCGGAGGAGCGGATGCAGGAGCTGAACGAGCGTCTCGAATTCATTACGCAGCATGTGAAGGATAAGCTTCTCCCGCAGGAATCGCTCGGTATCGCCAGCGTGCAGGCCCGGCTGGTGCTGAAATACGGGGAAGCCTACGGCATCGCCCTGCATGCTTTTCCCGGCCGGGGGACGGTCGTCTCGATCCGCATTCCGTACCGTATTCCAAAAATCGGATAACAAATGAAACGATTGTGTAAGGCGGTTCCCGGCTCGTTTTGATACCCTGAATGCGAAGACAACGCTTGCATAAAACGAGGAGGGGTTGTACGTGAACAAAAGATTCGTTTCATGGGGAGCCGCGGCTCTGGCCGGCGCACTCGCCGTCGGCACGCTCGCAGGGTGCGGAGATAAAACGTCGAATGCGCCTGCGGTGGGAAGCGCGGCGTCGGCATCGCCGGACGGGGGCAAGGAGCAGAAAGAAAAGCTGCCGCTGACGATCATGACGCAGAGCTGGGCGGGAGGCGGCTGGCCCGACGACTACTCGGTCATCAAGAAGCTGAACGAGAAGCTCAATATCGACCTGAAAATCCAGTGGGTGCCGGCCGACAACTATGTCGAGAAGCTGAACGTGCTGGCGGCGTCCAACAGCTTTCCGGACGCGTTCTATCTCGGCGGGGATCTGTACAGCAAATGGCGCGACAAGGGCATTTTTCTCGATATTAAGCAGGATCTGCCCAACTATCCGAATCTCGTGAAGCATTTGTCGGACAGCACATACAAGGTGCTCAATCCGAAGGATAAAATTTACGGCATTCCGCATTACGGCATCGAGGCGCGCGACCCACTCATGATCCGCAAGGACTGGCTCGACAAGCTCGGCCTGAAGGTGCCGGATACGCTCGACGAATTTTACGAGGTATCCAAAGCGTTCGTGAACGGAGACCCGGACGGGAACGGGCAGAAGGATACGATCGGCATCTCGTTCGGCATGACGAAGACGGGCGGACTGTTCAACATCGAGCACGTCATGGGCGCGTTCGGACTGATCGCCTGGAGAGACGTGAACGGCAATCTCGTACCGCTGCAAGCACAGGCGCAAGAGTGGAAGGATTTCCTTACGTTCATGCAAAAGGCGTACAAGGAAGGCGTGCTGGACAAGGACTTCGCCGTCAATAAATCGCGCGATCCGTGGAGCAAGTTCGAGGCCGGCAAGACGGGCATTACGATCGCCAATCCGTTCGAGTTCTATACGGATTCGGTACCGCTCATCAAGAAAACGACGCCGAACGCCGAGTTCGTGCAGCTGAATCCGCCGGCCGGCCCGACCGGACTGCGCGGAGGGATAACGAGCAGTTTATCGACGGCCAAAATCGTCCTCAACGCCAAATCGGACAAGGCCAAGCAGAAGCGGCTCATGGAATTGTTCGATTACATGCTGTCCGACGAAGGGTTCGACTTGATCAAGCACGGCATCGAAGGCGTGCATTACAAGAAGAACGGCGACAAATTCGAGAAGCTGGAAGCGTTCGACAAAGACCGTCCGTATTTGATTTCGACTTGGCTGATCCGCCGCAACGATCCGCTTATCCAAGTGCGGAAGTGGGACGATCCGAACTACACGAAGACGATCCAGAATATTTTCAGCATCAACGACAAATTCAAACGTCCGAATCCGGCGACGGGCCTCGTCTCGGATACGAATACGAAGATCGGGCCGGATCTGTCCACGAAGTTCGGGGAGACGGTGACCAAAATCATTACCGGTGAGCAGCCGGTCAGCGCCATCGACAAGGCGATCGCGGACTGGAAAGCCGGCGGGGGCGACAAGATCGTGCTCGAAATGAACGAGGAATACGCGAAAACGAAGTAGGCGCAAGCGCGGCGAGGCCCTCTCCGGAGGGTCTTCTGCGTTCCGGCGAATAGCCGGCGCCGCCTATGGAGGAGGATGGTAGGATGGCAACGAAGCAATGGCTGCAGTGGAAAAGAGGGCTGCCGCTCTATCTGATGATCGCACCCGGTCTCCTTTTCTTTCTGCTCTTCAAGTATGTGCCGATGGGCGGCATCGTGATCGCCTTTCAGGATTTTGACCCGATCAGCGGGTTTGCGGACAGCCCTTGGATCGGCTTCGGCAATTTCGAGCGCCTGTTCGCGGCTCCGGACTTTTGGAAGCTGCTGCGCAACACGATGATGCTGAGCTTGCTGAATCTGTTTTTGTTTTTTCCCGCGCCGATCGTGTTAGCCGTACTGCTGTACGAGGTGCGTAAAGCATGGTTTCGCAGGGCGGTGCAAACGATCGTCTATCTGCCCCACTTTCTGTCGTGGGTCGTTATCGTCGGCGTAACGGTGCTGCTGTTCGCGACGCAGGACGGCGGCATCAACAACCTGCTCTCGACGAAGGGCTTCGAGAGGATCGAGCTGCTGACGAATCCCGACTATTTCCGGTCTCTCTACGTGTCGCAGAATATTTGGAAGGAAGCGGGCTGGAACGCGATCATATTCCTTGCGGCGCTTGCGGCCGTCGATCCGACCTTGTACGAAGCGGCCGTCGTGGACGGCGCCGGACGCTGGCGGCAAATGTGGCATATTACGCTGCCCGCGCTCAAATCGACGATCATCATCCTGTTCATTTTGCGGCTGGGCAGCGTGATGGACATCGGTTTCGAGCATGTGTACCTGCTGCAAAACTCGATGAATATGCGTGTGTCGGACGTCTTTGACACCTATGTGTACCGGGTGGGCATTTTGCAGGGGGAATTCGGGTTTACGACGGCAGTCGGGCTGTTCAAATCGATAGTCGGTTTGGTGCTTATTTTGCTGGCGAACCGTTTCTCCAAAAAAATGGGCGAGGAGGGCGTCTACTGACATGAAAACTTTCGATGCGAGAGGCTCGGGCAGACTGTTTCCGCTCATCATGTACGGCGTGCTGACGCTAACGATGCTGATCGTCCTGATCCCGCTAGTCTATGTCGTCTGCATCTCGTTCGCCACCAAGCAGGAAATATTGACGCGCGGCTTCTTCCTGATCCCGAAGGAATGGACGATCAACGCCTACGGCTATTTGTTTACGAACCGGAACTTTTTGAACGCCTTCAGCAATGCGCTCTATATTACGTCGATCGGCACCGTGATCAATATCGTGATGACCGGATTCATGGCTTACGGCCTCTCGAAGCGCTGGCTGAAAGGACGGAGAACGATCAATTTCCTCGTGCTGTTCACGATGCTGTTCGGCGGCGGCATGATCCCCACTTACCTCGTGGTTAAAGAGATGCATTTGCTGAACAGCTACTGGTCGCTCTTCTTGACAGGGGCGATCGCGCCGTTCAACTTGATCGTGATGCGCAGCTTCTTTCAGAACATTCCGGCCGAGCTCGAGGAATCCGCAAGAATGGACGGCTGCGGCGAATTCCGGCTGCTGTGGAAAATCATCCTGCCGCTGTCACTGCCGGTCGTGGCGACGTTCGTCCTGTTCTATGCGGTGAACAACTGGAACACGTATTTTAACGCCATCCTGTATCTGAACGATACGGCGAAGTGGCCGCTCCAGGTGTTCTTGCGGCAAATGCTGATCGAGACCGACATGAGCATGGAATCCAACAGCGACGGGTTCGAATACAGCCAAGCGGTCAAAATGGCCGCGATCGTGATTACGGCGCTGCCGCTGAGCGTGATATATCCGTTTTTGCAAAAGCATTTTAACCAAGGCATGATGCTCGGCTCGGTCAAAGGGTGACGAAGCGGGCCGGTTGAACTTGAGTCTGTCCCGCAATCGCGGGGCAGGCTTTTTTTTGTTGGGTAACGTATCCCTTCACAGAGATTGACTATGAAGGGTAGCTCTTCTGCTGTTTTGAAGGGGGGCACAATGGTTGAATGAAGCGATCGGTCTATCGGACTTGGTTGAGGAATGCGAACTGTTAGCGGACTAGGGAGAGGAAAGTGATCGGTCTAGCGGATTTGGTAGAGGAATCGCTCGGTCTAGCGGACTAGGTTGAGCGAAGCGATCGAGATAGCGGACTTTCGAGTGCTTATTGTGTGGTAGTTTCCTCATTCGAAGCGATAGCGGACTATGGGGGCGTTATTTCGCCATTTCCGGTATAAGTCAGTTCCAAAGCAGTCACATAAGACCTCGAAAATCCGCTATCCCCCTAATTCGTTCGATTGGCCCGGAAATAACGCCGCGAAAATCCGTTATTACCAACGCGGACTGGTTTCTCTTTAATTGAAAGCAAGGAACAGAAGGAAGACTGCTACGCTTTAAACCTCCAACCTCCAACCTCCAACCTCCAACCTCCAACCTCCAACCTCCAACCTCCAACCTCCAACCTCCAACCTCCAACCTCCAACCTCCAACCTCCAACCTCCAACCTCCAACCTCCAACCTCCAACCTCCAACCTCCAACCTCCAACCTCCAACCTCCAACCTCCAACCTCCAACCTCCAACCTCCAACCTCCAACCTCCAACCTCCAACCTCCAACCTCCAAACCTCCAAACCTCCAAACCTGTAAGGCGTTTCCTTTGCTGAGTAGAGTCCTCTCCGCATGCGCAGGCCTTAACAAAATAACAAGCAGTCGCTTAAATAAACCATAATCTTGCCGTTCCTCTCCTGTGATAAGATAAAACTATTATCGTGCGGGTGCCGTATTTTTGCATGGTTATGTTCGCATATTGACGAAAAAAAGGGGGGCATCGCGGTGAAGCGGCTATCAGAACTATCCGTATTTCACGAAAATTTTCAAAAAAATCGCAGGCTGCTCGCCATCCGAGTACCGCAGCATGCTGGGGATCAAATGATGAAAAAACGGAATCGTGCAGGAGGAGAAAACAGATGATGCACAGTGAAAAGCCATACTCGGGCGACAGTTCCCTTCCATGGAATCTTGCGTCGTTGTCGGAAGTGCCGGAGGTTTATCCCGTTCCCGAAAGGAACGACGGAGAAGTCCGGGCCATCCTGTTCGAAGGCGTGCCCTGCGAAGGACGTCCGACCCGGGTTTTCGCTTATTACGCCATACCGGAGTCCGCGCCGGAGTCAAAGGTTCCTGCTATGGTGCTGGTTCACGGCGGCGGCGGGACAGCTTACGCGGAATGGGTCCGCATATGGACGAATCGGGGCTATGCCGCCATCGCGATCGATCTGGAAGGTCAGCTCCCGGGAGAGAAGAACAGCGACGGCAAACGGCCTAGGCACGCCTGGAGCGGACCCGCCAGACAGGAGATTTTCGCCGATTCCGCTCTGCCCGTCGAAGAGCAGTGGATGTACCATGCGGTTGCCGCCGTTATCCGGGCGCATTCGCTTCTTCGTTCATTCGACGCGGTAGACGATACCCGTATCGGCATAACGGGCATCTCGTGGGGAGGCATCGTCACGAGCCTCGTCGCCGGAGTAGATGCTCGCTTCGCTTTCGCCATCCCCGTTTACGGCTGCGGGTATTTATTTGAGGCGGCAAACCATTTTGGGCAAAGCTTCGCCGCCATGCCGAACGGTCAAGCCGATACGGTCAAACGGCTGTGGGATCCTTCCGCTTATTTTCATCGCATCTCCATGCCGATGCTATGGGTAAACGGCAGCGAAGACCGCCATTTTCCGGTTCATTTGTTCAGCAAATCGTATCAAGCCTCGCAGAACGGACGCACCGGTTCCGCGATGAGCATTCAATTCGATCTCGGCCATTCGCACAAGGCGGGCTGGCAGCCCAGGGAGATTTATGCGTTTGCAGATCAAATCGTCAAAGACGGAAGGAAGCTTCCCGTACTGGCGGAAATGGAGCTGGAAGCAAACAGGGCTATTCTGCCTTTCGATTCCGAAGCCCTATTGCAGAAAGCGGAATTGCGCTATGCCTTCGAAACGGGCGACTGGTTCGGGGTCGCATGGCAGAACGGCGAAGCCCGGATCGACCTTGACGCGCAGGTGATTCGAGCCGTCGTCCCGGATGGAACGGCAGCCTTTTTCTTTCAGGTAACGGATGAGGACGACTGTGTTGTGAGCAGTCACATCTATACGCTGCCCGCTTGAGCTTGCCCGCACATCGCAACCAGCTATGCAATCGGGCATTCTGGCACGCGCGGAACGCCGTTTTTGCCGAACCTCTATGATACTCGTCAGCGCCGCGACGCTTATTGGGAAAGCTGCGGCATGCATGTGCATCCGCGAAGCTTATACGAGCAGCAGCTGGAGGACAGGCTCGGATCGGCCGGGTCAGCCGATATCGCGTCAAGCACGATCCAGAGATCTCAGTAGGGCTTGCCGGACAACGCGTATCGGCACGGTGACATTCGGGGGCTATCTCTCCTCCTATTGCATAAGGAATCAAATCGCCTTCTATGCGGTCGAATCGGCCGGATGGAGGGCGGTTTTGCTATTAATGGAAATTTTGTTCAACAAATAACTATTAACAATAGATTGTTGACAATAAGGGGGCGGCATTTTATAGTGTACGTATACTTCTTGATCCCATCATTCATCGATTACGAGGAGGCATTCCAATGAAAATTACGAAGGTGGAAGCAATACCGGTTCGTCAGCAAAACGAAGTGCAGTTGAACAACGACAGCGCGCAGGACGGCATTATTATTAAGGTGCATACGGATGAAGGGATCGTCGGCTACGGGGAGGTCGATTCGGCGCCTTGGGTCGTCAAATCGATTATCGAGTCGCCTTCCTCCCATCGCATTTGCCGCGGTCTCGGCGAAATGATTATCGGCGAGGACCCTTTCGAGATGGAACGCATCTGGGAAAAAATGTACGTCGGCAGCCAGTTTTACGGAAGACGCGGTGTCGTCATTCATGCGATGAGCGGAATCGATATCGCCCTCTGGGATATTGTCGGCAAAGCGCTGGGCAAGCCGATCTATAAGCTGCTCGGCGGAGCGCAGCGCGGGAAGGTGCGGGCGTATGCGAGCACGCTGATGCCCTATACGCCGGAGGAAGCGTTCGACGAAACGAAGAAGTGGGTCGAGCAAGGCTACACCGCAATCAAGCTCGGCTGGGGAGGATTCGAGCAGGGCAACCGCGAAATCATTGAATTGGTTCGTGCATCCCGCGAGGCTGCCGGACCGAACGTCGATCTGCTGTTCGACCTCGGGTTCATCCCGTCCGACGATCATCCGATCGACGCCGCTTCTCGTATGCCGCTTATCAAAGAACTGGAACCATATAAGCCCTATTGGATCGAAGAACCGCTGTTCGCCGACGACTACGAGGGCTACCGGAAGCTGGCCGAGTCGACAAGCATCCGGATTGCCGGAGGAGAGAACGAGACGACCCGTTACGGCTTCAGGCAGCTGATCGAGCAGGGCCGCGTTGATATTATACAGCCGGACGTCACTCGCTGCGGAGGCTTAAGCGAAGCGAAGAAAATCGCTCAGCTGGCTCATGCGCATCATATTACTTGCGTTCCGCATGCATGGAGCAGCGGCATCGTCATCGCGGCTTCCTTGCATCTGATAACGGCGATTCCGAACGGCAGCCTGCTTGAGTACTGCGTCGCCGAAACCCCGATCCGCCAAGAAATGCTGCAAAGCGATATCGTCGTGAAGGACGGTTATGCCCAAATTACCGACAAACCGGGACTGGGCATCGAAATCAATGAAGATGCCATCGAGAAATACCGCTGCGACAAGTAAAGGAAGGTGACAACCGGGGATGGAATCAAGAGCTTGGATATGGAACGGATCGCTTGTCCCGGAAATGACGTCCGTATCGCTGCCGGAGCTGCGCGAGCATGATGTGCTTGTGAGAATCCGAGCGATCGGCATTTGCGCGACGGATTTGCACATTATGAAACGTGCCGTGTCGTTCGCGGAACCGCCTTATTCGCTTGGTCACGAGGCAGCCGGCGAAGTTGTGCGTGTCGGCAGCAGTGTCACCCGCGTCCGCGCCGGAGACCGCTGCACGTTGGATCCGAGCATCGGCTGCGGAAGCTGCGAAGCGTGTTTGGCCGGCGAGAAGCATCAATGTACGAGCAGCCGCGAGTACGGCATAAACCGTTCCGGCTTCTGGCAGGAATATGTCGTGATTTCGGAGAACAATCTGTACGTGCTGCCGGAATCGGTCGGATACGGGGAAGCGTCCCAATGCGAAACGATTCACGTTTGTTTAGGCGGCATGGATAAGCTGCAATTGCGGGCGGGCGAGCGGGCGATCGTACTCGGCGACGGGCCGACCGGACTTTTTTTCGCCCGGTTATGCAAGCTGCAAGGGGCGTCCCATGTGACGGTGGCCGGCTCGAGAAGGAAAAGGCTCGAGCTCGCGCTTGCTTACGGCGCCGATGAAGTGGTGAATATCAGAGAGAAGGACTTGCTGTCCCTCGTTCAAGAACGAAGCTACGATGCGGTCATCGAAGCCGTCGGCAAAGCGGAGACGATTCAGCTTGCGCAGAAGCTGGCTGCCAATCGGGGACGGGTGCTGCTTTTTGGCCTGCCGGAGCATAAAGTGGAGCTTGACGTGATGGACATCATTCTCCGCGAGATCACCTATATCGGAAGCGCGAATGCGCCCCGTGTATGGCCCCGTGTCATCCAGCTGCTTGCATCCGAAAGGATTAGCGTAGCGCCGATGATTACGGATCGTTATCCCTATGAACAATTGGATCAAGCGATTGCTTGCGCCTTCGCGGGCGGGCAGGAGCGTATTAAAGTCGTTGTGGAGAATGACGGACCGGCATGACCGGGGCGAAGAAAGGGTCGGCAAAACAGCCGGAGAGGGAGAGTTCTCATGAGAGTATTGGCAATAGGGGCACATCCGGACGATATTGAAATTTTATGCGGCGGAACACTCGCCAAATATGCCGCCCGGGGCGATCAAGTGACAATCATGATCGCCACCAACGGCAACGTCGGTTCGCCGACGCTTTCCAAGGAGGAAATCGCGGCCATCCGCCGAAAAGAAGCGGAGAATGCCGCCGCCGTCATCGGGGCGGACCTGATCTGGCTCGGCATTGACGATGAATTTCTTTTCCATGATAGAGAAACGCGGATGATGTTCATTAACGCCATTCGCCAAGCGGCTCCGGATGTAATGTTCGTGCACGGCGCGAACGACTATCACCCCGATCACCGCATTTGCGGCGAGATCGCAAGCGATTGCCGTATTCCGGTAACCGTTCGGCTGATCGAAACGGAGTACCCGCACCTGAATAAAGTTCCGCATGTATTCATTATGGATAATATCGGTTCGATCGGCTTCGAGCCGGAAGCGTACGTCGACATCACCGATACGTTCGAGACGAAGTGCCGAATGCTTCGCTGCCACGAAAGCCAGGATACGTGGCTCCAGCATTTGTACGGCATGGACTATGTCGAGCACATGTCCAAGTCGTCGGCTATGCGCGGCATGGCCATCGGCGTGAAGTACGCCGAAGCGTTCCGCAGTCTGCCGATGTATCCGGTAAGCGGCGGACCTCATCTGCTGCCTTAGGGGGACGGATCGATGGAGGAACGTAAAAACGCGCTGCACAGCGAGAACGAGCAGGTCGGCAACGCGTACCGGGAGCGGCAAATCGCCGAGTGGGAAGCCTTGATCGCTTATTTGCGCAACGAGTCTGAAGAACGGCGGCATTCTTTCTTCCATCCGGATACAAGTTCCGTCGAGGCCTACGAGCAAGGGCTCGAGCCCTATCGCGACAAGTTTCGGGAAATGCTCGGGTGGCCGCTGGCGATGCCCGGCGGGCCGGCTCAGGAGCAGCGGACTAACGATGCTTCGCATGGGCCCGGTGCCTTACCTCCTGAAGCTAAGGGATTGCAATCCGTCTGAATGGGATCCGGATCGCTGATCGGACCTTCGGGGACAAAGGGGGGATGGAAGTCGTCGACAACTATCTCAAAAATAAGCTGTACATCAATACGGCGTTAACCGTATCGTCTACGCCGACTATGGCGGAGAAAATGGCTACCTTGACGAAGATGGAGAAAGTCATGATAACCCGTATCATTCTGGGTGGCGCCGGCATCGAAGAGTTCGACCGGTTCGTACAGGATTGTTACAAGCAAGGCGGGGAGCAAATTACGAAAGAAGTAAACGATTTGAAAAAAACGAAGTGGATCATTTCTTGAATAGGGATAACGAAATGAGAAGGTTATCTACTAAAACGAAAGCAACCGCATCGGATACGATGCGGTTGCTTTTGGGAGTGCTCAGGGGCGTTTAGGATCCCCCTTTGTATCAAATTCTCCTTCATAAATAAGCTTGCCATTTTGGTCGTATAATTTTCCTTTTAGCATTACGCCATTACTATATGTCCCTTCACTCTTTACCGTACCGTTTGAAAAGTATAAGGTGCCCTTGCCATTCAGTTGACCTTCATGTAGTTCGGCAATTAAATATTCACCGGAAGGATTGAACAGTCTGGTTACGACCCCGTTATATTGAAGCCCTTTATTATAGGTACCTTCATAACGTTTTGCTCCGCCCGGGAAATATTCCACACCTTCGGCTTGTTTCCCGCCGACCATCGTTCCTTCAAAAAATAGATCGCTCGAGAAAGAATAATACAACTGCCCTTTCCCGTCCATAGCATCGTTCTTCCATTCCCCTATATATAAAACCATGCCGTTTTCTTCGGAATACGAAGTCCCTTTTCCATGTCTTTTCCCGTCCGTGAGGTCCCCTTTATATTTGATCGTGCCCTTATCGAAATATAGGGTATCCTTCGTGTCCTTCAGACTGATTAATGCGGTTTGTATCTCTTGCTTCCAGGTTACCTTACGATTTGCGGCTTCTCCTAACAGACGTAAAGGTACATAGGTGTACTCATAATTGATCATGGGAGGCTGTTCCAGCTCCACTATGTTCCCGTCGAGTACGGCCTCGTTTTTACTCGAGGCGGGCAATACGGCCTTTTCGTTGCAAAGCAAAATTACGGGCAAAGGCGATACCTCGCTTGACTAAAAACTCCCGAAACCGCAGTTTTCGCGATCTCGGGAGTTTTCCTATTGGTTGAAAGCCTGAATGTGCTTGTAATCAAGAGCAAGCGATTACCCATCGTTCCTTTGCAGCTTATAGCGACGTCAAACTCTTGATATAGTTGGGCAGAAAGGTCGCCACACGCAATCGTGATTATAGTCTGGCTTCCCATTTCCACATAAGGCCGTTGGACATGACGCTCGGAGCGGCAGAATAGTAGATGATGATATTTGTTTGATCTGCCTCTATATATTGAATGCCGGATGCCAGAGAGGATGCAGGAGTAACGTTATAGTAGCTTGGCGTGCTTCCCAATCCGTGCGCGATAAGGAATTGAGATTGACTGCCGGAAGCTGATTGCGTGGAGGTTCCTCTGCGTACGTTCTGCTCCCCAACCACCTGACCGTCCGAATCGGATGCCGGTTCGGCGCCCTTTTTGATTCGTAGAGAACCGGAAGCATCGACCCACAGATGAGAAGCCTGCCTGGATGTTGAATCCGTGAATTTGAGAAGAGCTTTGTCCCACGCGCCCACGATGTTTATGCTGCCGTTCGTTGAATAGCTGTCTCTCTGTTCTTGACCATGTGTAAGCGATTTCATTTTTGCTCCGGAAATAGAAGCTTCCCCAAGATTCGTGCAGACGATTTCTGAATCATCCATATAATCCAGGTTCGATGTCAACCCGTTTATAAGTAATTTCGAGCTGTTGGCAACTTCGGCGAATTTTGCATTCGCATTGCTTACTACTTTAAGATCTCCACCAGTAAGGGTCAGCATGGAATTATTCTTTACGCTAATCACGTATGAACCCGGCGCTGTTCGGTCTCCATAATAATTATAGGTCATGAATCCTACGACGTTGACTGAGCTTGCTAATCCCATAGCAGGCATATCATAAACGGACAGCAGCGTACCTCTGGCTTCTTCCGTACCGCAGCCGGTGAGAGTTAACGCAACGCCGCGAAGCTGGTAGACGTATTCCGGAGGGTTATCGGGGTTGTATCCGATGTAGTCTGCTCCGCAAGCAATGAAGTTGGAATAGGAGACGTTAATTTTCCACGCCCACTTTTCACAGGCTCCCGCCCAACAGGAGGTAACGGTATGGCTTGTGCCTCCTCCGCCCTGCGCATCATAGTCGCCGCATACAAAACCTTTGGTTACCCAGCGCGACGATACCCGCTCCAGTGTCACCATCCAGGCGTTCGCTGTATAGTACCCCGTGTCGGCATGGCGATATTCCACATTTTTTTGCGTAAGGAAATAAATCCGGGGAGCGTAGAAGCAGTAGGACGCGTTTTTGGGCAAAGTAGTAGGTGTTGCACCGCGTTTAGCCATGATTCCTTCAATGTGAAGATATCTTACGTAGTCGTCATTCGGGGCCAGTGCAATAATGACCGCATCGACATTGTAATTATCTACCGCACTCCACATGGTTCTGGTGCCTAATGATGCAGCAGTCACTGTCGTTTTCTCAATGATCGTGACTTCAGGACCTTCGCCGACCAGCGAATCGCCTGTTTGCACAACGATTGGAGCTGACGTTAAATATCTTCCTTTCGGCAGAAAAACCGTACCTTGCTTGGCATCGATCGCTTTCTGAATGGCAATCGTATCGTCGTGACTTCCGCCGCCTTTGGCCCCAAACCATTTCACATTGACCATGCCGTCAAAGATTCTTTCAAACCTCGCTCCGGAAGCCGAAACAAGAATCGTTCCTCCATTATCTGCCGAAACGGTGTTCGCTGAATTGAAACGGAACATTCCTTCTTGCCCAGTATCTGTGACATAGTACAGGCTTTCGGTATCCTGATTGCTTAGCGTGCGCAATTCAGCGATCGTTGTGTAAACAAGCAAATTTTCCACCATTAAATCTTTAACTTTCTTACGCCGCTCGGCAGGATCGGCATAAGCTGTGGAAAGCGCTCCGCCAACCAATCCTGAAGAAGCAAGAGCGACTCCCGCCATTCCTAACGAAGCAAGCACTTTCCTCCTGCTGACTAGCTCTTTCTTCCCTTCTTGTTCCTTGTCCGGTTGCTGCTGAGGAGTTACTTTCGTTTCGTTGTGCATAGTCGTTCCTCCTGTTAATGAGAGATGGAAGTTGATACATGTATCATAGCTACAGTTTATCGTTTGGCATGTACGCGCTTCCATACGCACTTCTCTACTTTTATCTACATTTGTAAACTGTTTCACAAATTCCGGTACTCCTGTGGCGTCATATTCATTTGCTTTTTGAAAAAACGGATGAACGACAAAGCCGAATCGTAGCCGACTTTCTCGGCGATTTCATAAATTTTGAAGTGGGTGTTCTTGAGCAGTTCTTTCGCCTTATCCATCCGGCACATGTTCACATAGTCGGAAATGCCGATTCCGGCCGTTTGCATATATAGGCGCGACAAATACACCGGGCTCAAATGGACGATTTCCGCCAGCCGCGTCAGCGACAAATCCTCGGCGATATGTTTCTCAATATAATCGTTCAGCCAGAGAATGACGTTCTCTTTGCCGGGTTCCCTGGCATCCGCTTTATGCGCGAAGATGCGGTCCGCCATAGCCGCGAAGGAAGCCTTCATTTCCTCCCACGACAAATCGGGATTGGCCTGCGTCAGTTTTCCCAACTCCACGATGGCAAATAACGAAGGGTCCCGCGGATGGAGACGGAAGTACGATAAAAAGACGGAAGCGAGCGTATGATGCACTTCCAGCTTCAAGAAGCCGGAGGCGGATTGCCGGGCCGGATCGCCCATAATCTCGTCGTAGAGCTGGTCGAATTCCGCTTTCGTGCCGGTTTCCAGGTAATGGCCGAGCAGCTCGATTTTTTTGATCACGAAGCTTTGCATTTTATGCTGGGCCGCGGCGGCGGCCGACGGACCGTCCGCGTCCGCCGATTTTCGGTCGGTGAGCCGCAGCTCCTTGCCCGCCCCGGCATGACTCAAGAACAGCGAGCGCAGCCGGTCGAACGATTCCGGCAGTTGGCCGAGCGGCACGGGCTCCTCGCCAAGCGCGAAGGAGAACGGCAGCTTGAACAAATCGCGGCATGTCGACTGAATGAAGGGGATGGACTCGAACACGAAGGAGAAGGTTCGTTCCCATACCTCGTCAGGCAAGTCCTCCTGTCGCGCGGCGGTCAAGCATTCCTTCGGCTGGATCAGGCAAGCCATTTTGGATTCCTCCACCGTGGCCGAAACGATGACGACCGATACGCCGAACAGCTCTTCGGCCACATTCCGCGCGGCGTAGAGCAGCAGCTTGCGATCGGCGACACCCGTAATCGCCCCCCAGTGGTCGACTCTGCCGACCAGCACATAGACAGGCAAGGCGCTTTGCAGCGGAATGCCCAGCTCGCGGAACGGTTCCTTGCCGCTGCGCATCTCCCCTTTGCCGTACAGCAAATTGGACAAAGCCTGCTCTTGCAGCAGCGGAATCATCTGCCTTTTCTGCATTTGGGCCTCGTGAAGCTGCTTGAGCGCGGTGTACTCGTCGTGCAGCGCTTTGACCGCTTTTTGCACGGACTCGATAATGACCTCGTCGCTTTCGAACTTCAGAATGAAATCGAACCCGCCGCCCGAGATCGCGCTTTTGGCATAATGAAATTCGTCATAGCTGGTCAGAAAAATAACTTTGCAGCGCGGCCAGTATTTACGAATCTCATGTAGTAGCTCTATTCCTTCCATGCCCGGCATTTTAATATCGGTAAGCACAATGTCGATCTTGGTCTTCTTGAGCAAATCCAGCGCTTCGAAAGCCGAATACGCCTTGACCAGATCCAGGTCCAATTGTTCATTCCCGTCAATCAGCCGCACCATGCGGTCGACAATAATAGGGAGATCATCCACAACCATCATTCGGTACATGCCGCATCCTCCGTATCGTCCTGTTGCTTGATCGAGATCGCAATCATTACGCATAAGCCGCCCAACTGCGATCTGCATAAGGTCAGCCCGCTGTCCGGACCGAACATTAACTGCAAGCGGCGATGCACGTTCAGGATCCCGGTCGGTTCCTCGCGCGGGATCGCCCTTGTGGCGAGCTGCGCCGACAAAGTGGCGATTTGCGCATCGTCGATGCCGGTTCCGTTATCCTCGACCAGAATGGTCAGGCAGCCGTTATCCATTTTGTGGTGAATCCATAATTCACCGTGGGCGGGGTGGCAGACAAGCGCATATTTATAGGCGTTCTCGATAATCGGCTGCACGATCAGCCGGGGAACCAGCAGGCGGCCGAGACGGTCGGGGAGCGGTTCGATTTCGACGTCGATCCGTTCGCCGTAGCAGATCGTTTGGATATCCACATACGTCTGCGCATGATGCATTTCGTCCCGCAGCGGGATATGATCCTCCGCGTTCTTCGTAATGAACCGGTAATAATCGCGCAAATAATGAACGAAGCCGTACGCTTTGTCATATTCCTTATCTTTGATCAATCCGCCCATAATAAAAAAGCAATTGTACAGAAAATGCGGATTGATTTGCGCTTGCAGCCGCTTCAACTCCGATCGTTGCGAGCTGATTTCCTTCTCGTACACTTCATGAATCAGGATGTTCAGCTGGGAAACCATACGATTAAAACCGGCGAACAGATAGTGGAATTCGTCTCTTGCCGCATTTTCTGCAATCGGTATAAATCGCCCCTGCTGCACCATACGAAAGGCGGAAACGAGCTTCCGCAACGGGTTATGAATGATTCTGTACAACGATAGCGCGAGCAGCAAAATGGCGGCAACCGAGACGACAAGGATGACCCATACCCATTTCTCGTAGCTCCGCAATCCTCCCAAAACCTTCTCGTCCGGGATAAAAACAAAGAGGGAGAGATGCAGCGGATCGGATGTGACATAGGATTTCCAATAAGTCGTATTTCCCAGCTTGACGGAGCTGGCGCCGGCTTGAGCATCGCCTGACCGTTTATCCGCAGCCAGCGATTTCAGATTTTGCAATGTTGGTTCATCCTGAGCGCTGGAAAGCGTCCAATTTTCCTTCGTATGGATAAGAAGAAAATCCCCTTGCTGCGGGCTTACAATGTTTCGCAAGCTGTTTTTCAATTGGGCGGCGGAAAGCTCCAGCATGACCACGAACAAGGGCGGGCGTTCGAAATCGGCGTTCATAGGATAGCGCAAGCTCAAAAACAACCGGCCGTCCGCCAATTGGACGATGCGGTTCGGGTCCACGTTTCGGGACAGCCTGTCGGCTTCATCGGGGTTTTGCAGCTTGTTGTAATCGGATACGCCGCTTGGCGTAATCATTCGGTTCATAAGAGGAAAATAGATCATCGGCTTTTCTACGAAAATACTGGAGGCTTTGACCAACTGCAACCGTTTTTGCAAAACCTTCACTTTATCCTGGAGGTCCGGCGCAGACAGATTGTCCGATACTCCGATCAGCATAGGGTCTTTATCCAGCAGCAGCTCGTAAAAAATTTGCGAAAGCCGGTTGATCTCCTGCTCAAGATTTTGCATATAGAACGCGTCCCGGCTGTTCACGGAATGGGTGATTTCACTGCGAATGCTTTGCGAGCCCTTCAGATTGAGAAATAGCGTCATCCCGTAAAACGGCAGCAAAACAAGCAAAAACGTCAAGGACAGCTTGGTGAAAATCGACATTCTCATAACCCCCGCCCCTCCGTGGCTCTTAGTAGGACTTATCATAAGGACTGCCCGTCGGCTCGTCAAGACAGTCGTCTGTGAAGTAGTATACAAATGCATATAAAAGTTTAGGAATGCCTGTAGTTGCGCAGCCGTCCCGACTGTATAGTAAATGTCAGGCAAACGAATTCACCATCCATGAGGGGGAAAAGAAATGGGTTCCAATTTGAGAAAAAGTTTAGCGCTTTCCTGTTTGGTCGCCATGCTACCTGCGGTTGCGGCATGTACCGGCGCGAAGGAGAACAAGCCGGCAGAAAGCTCCGCATCGCCGAAAGCGGCAGAATCGGCCAAACCGGTCGATCTGAATAGCAAATTCGATCCTCCCGTTACGGTCACGACGGTCAGAGGCAACGTGCCTGATTGGTTTTTTCCAGGTGAAACGATGGACAAGAATGCGATCTATGAAGGTTATGAAAGAGACTTGGGGGTTAAGATCAAAAATAATTGGGTCGTGGACAACAAGGAATACGATTCCAAACTAAAAATCAGCATCGCATCCAATGACTTGCCGGATTTCTTCAAAGTATCGGCCGCAGATTTAACACAATTGGTCGAATCCGACATGGTGATGGATTTGACGGAAGCGTATCAGAAGTATACCACCGACCAAACGAAAAAATTGCTGACGTCCGACGGCGGCAAACAAATGAACTCGGCTACATTTAACGGGAAGCTGATGGCGATTCCGCAGACGAACAGTCCGTTCAACGCCGCGGAATTCGTCTGGCTGCGCAAAGACTGGCTGAAGGAAATGAACCTGCCGGAGCCGAAGACGATGCAGGATTTGTTGAAAATTTCCGAGGCGTTTGCGGCGAGAGATTCGGGCGGCAAAGGGAAAGTATTCGGCTTAGGCATGGACAAGGACATTCTGAAGACGCCAATCGGTTTTATGAACGGCTACCACGCTTACCCTGGCCAGTGGTTGAAGGACAGTTCGGGCAAGCTGGCCTATGGCAGCATTCAGCCGGAAGTGAAGACGGCGTTAAAGCAGCTGCAGGAGCTATACAAGGCTGGACAGATCGATCCGGAATCCGCTGTCAACGATAATGCGAAGTTGATCGAGCAGGTCTCAAACAACCGTGTAGGCATGATGTTCGGAGCGTTCTGGTACAGCGCAGTCATGCAGGACGCCGTGGTCAAGGACAAGAAAGTGACGCAGGATTGGGGCGTGTACCTGATTCCTTCCATCGACAGCAAGCCGGCTATGACGCAAGTGTCGGCCAGCGTCGGCTCATACTACGTCATCAACAAGAAAGCGAAAAATCCGGAGGCTGTATTCAAACTGCTGAATCAGTGGGTCGGCGTATTGACCGGAGGGCTGCCTAAAGATGGGGAGCCGCGCGCTGTTTATAGCTTTGGCAAAGAGTTGAAGGATACGGGGAAGGAGGTTTGGGCGGTCAATCCGTTTGTTGCTTTACTTCAGGACTTGTACATCCAGGGCGGGGAACATATTGCGAAAGCAGTAAAAACGAAGGATCCTTCGGCGATCGAATGGAGCGGCGACCTGAAAAACCGCTATGAACAGCTTAAAAAATTCGAGGCTGGCGATACAAGCTTCTGGCTGCAAAGCAAAATTGCCGGCGAAGGCGGATCGTTTGCCGGAATGTATGAGTACTTTAAGCAGAACCGGTATCATTTCGACGAATTTTACGGCGCTGGAACTCCGGCGATGGTGGAACGGGGCGATTTGTTAAAGACGAAAGAACAAGAGCTGTTCACGAAAATCATCATCGGCAGCGTCTCGATTGACGAGTTCGACAAGTTCGTCGCGGAGTGGAAGAAGCTCGGCGGCGACAAGATTACCGAAGAAGTGAACGCTTGGTATAGCAAAATGAAGTAATGCCAATAGAGTAACAATCGCGATGGGCGAGAAGAGCGGGTGGACATTCTTCTCGCCCGTCCGGTTTCGGAGAACGCAGGAAAGGAGATGGGAACATGATGTCCGCAATACGGAAATACTGGCCGCTGCATGTGATGATTTTACCGGGTTTTTTGCTGGTGCTTGTTTACAGCTACGGCCCGATGGTTGGACTTATGATTGCCTTCAAAAAGTTTATGCCGTCCAAAGGGATTTGGGGCTCGCCCTGGATCGGTCTGGACAATTTCAAGTTTATATTATCGCTCCCGGATACTTCGCAAATTATTCTCAATACGATTATCATTGCCGTGATGAAGATGATAGCCGGACTTGTCGTGCCGATTATCATATCTCTCCTGCTTAACGAGGTTCGGAAAGCGGCATTCAAGCGGACGGTTCAGACTTTGATCTATTTGCCTCACTTTTTGTCATGGATTATTTTGGGCGGTATTCTGATCGATCTCTTATCCCCCTCGCAGGGGATTGTGAATAAAATTTTGGGATTATTCGGAGCAGATCCGATTTTCTTTCTCGGCGATAACCGCTGGTTCCGTTTCACGCTGGTGATGTCCGACGTCTGGAAGGAATTCGGCTTCAGCACAATCGTCTATTTGGCTGCTCTGACGAGCATTAATCCGGCGCTGTACGAAGCCGCGGAAATGGATGGCGCCAATCGCTTACGTCAAACATGGCATATTACGCTGCCGGGCATGCTGCCGATCATCGTGCTGCTTAGTACGCTCAGTCTGGGCAACGTGCTCAACGCAGGCTTCGATCAGGTGTTCAATTTGTACAGTACACCCGTATACGAGACCGGCGATATTATCGATACGTACGTGTACCGGATTGGTATCCAGAAAGCGCAGTATGGCATCGCTACGGCGATCGGCCTGTTCAAATCGGTCGTTTCCCTGGCATTTATTTCGTTGTCTTATTTCCTGGCCTACCGGTTTGCGAATTATCGAATCTTCTAAATTTCCAAGTTAAGTTATCCAACAGCATGTAAAGGGGGGGAATCCAGTGGCCGTTAAAATGACAAGCGGTTATCGCCTGTTTTCGATTATTAATGGTTGCTTTTTGTTGCTCTTGTCCGTTACTTGCGTTCTTCCTCTCCTTCATATTCTAGCTCTGTCATTCAGTTCCGCTTCCGCCGTAACTGCCGGCGAAGTGACCTTTTGGCCTGTCGATTGGACGACTGCCGCTTATGAGAATGTGTTTGGGAAGAAAGAATATTTGGTCGCCTTCTGGGTTTCCGTCAAGCGGGTTGCGCTCGGCGCATTGATCAACATGCTGCTGACGATCCTGATTGCCTATCCGCTATCAAAGGAAAACAGCCAATTTCCGGGAAGAACGATTTACGCATGGTATTTCGTGTTTACGATGTTGTTCGGCGGCGGATTGATTCCGTGGTACATGATCATAAAGGACACGGGGCTGATCAATACGATCTGGGCGCTCGTCATTCCTTCCGCCGTCCCCGTCTTCAATGTTATTGTACTGCTCAACTTTTTTCGCGGCTTGCCCAAAGAGCTTGAGGAATCGGCCAAGCTGGACGGCGCCGGATATTTTACCGTACTATGGCGGATTTTCGTGCCGCTCTCTACGCCCGCGCTGGCCACCTTGCTGCTGTTTTCCATCGTCAGCCATTGGAACAGCTGGTTCGATGGTCTCATTCTCTCGAATAGCACGGAAAATTATCCGCTGCAAAGCTTTTTGCAGACCATAATTATCAAAATGGACCCAGCCTATCTAACTCCCAGAGAGGCGGAATTGTCTGCGCTCATGAACGACCGTACGAGCCGGGCGGCGCAAATCTTCGTTGCGGCGTTTCCGATATTAATCGTTTATCCGTTTTTACAGCGTTTCTTTATAAAGGGAATCGTGCTGGGCAGCGTAAAGGAATGATGCTCAGGTTTGTTGCTCTTATGGTCATCTGAAGCGTTTCTATGATCAGCGGAAATCGGTACTGGCGTTCAAAGCATTTTAATAGGAAGGAAGTTATTCATGAATGATATAGGCATCAAACCGGAGAAGGTACAATATATTTTACGCCCTCTATTTACCATCCTTCAGGATGAAACGCTTTGGAATTCATTTATGGAGTATGCCAAAAACATTCGCGCCGATACGGTCATGGCGTTCAGTACGCATTTGGAAGCGAATCATCCCGATGTGCAGAGTCTCCGCGAGCGGCTGCCTTTGTTCGCCAAGCGGTTCGCCGAGGTTCGCGCGGCGGGGATGAGCCCGATGATCAACTATTATGTGACCTTGGGCCACAGCAATATGCTGCCTGCCGAACATGCCAGGACATTTACGGAAATGGTCGATGAGACAGGCAGGGTGGAAAGCGGCTGTCCGTGCCCGTTATGTCCGGAGCTTCGCCAATACATGGTTGAAGCCTACAAGCTGTTTGCCTCTCTCGATGTCGATGCGCTCTGGATCGATGACGATTTTCGCTTGTTTGGGCGTGCCGTGACGCATTCGTTTCTCTGTTTTTGTGACCGGCATTTGGCGGCGTTTGCCCAAAGAACGGGGACTGTATACGGCCGAGAGGAGATTCAAGCAGCGCTTTTGATGGAGCCGTCAAGCTGCACGGCTGCGGAGATGCAGCTTCGCCGCGACTGGCGGGCGTTCCAGGAGGATGTCCTCGTTGAGCTTTGTCTTCTGCTCCGCGAGGCTTGCGAGTCGGTCAATCCGAACATTAATATGGGGCTGATGACCAATACGATCGAAATGATGCTGCGACACGGCCGTCATTTGGATGCCGAGGTGAGAGCGCTCAGGACGAAGAATCGGCCGGAGCCGCATATACGAATTGGCGGCGCCAATTATACGGACGAGGATTTGCCGGGCATTCTCGACCGCTGCGTAACGTTTGACGCGCTGGCTTCCATGATCACCGAGTCCTGTCAAATCAGTTCGGAAATCGAACAATTTCCGTGGACGATCGGCGGCAAATCCGCACGTGGTCTATCTTTGGAGCTGTATTTGCTGACCGTTAGCTTCAGTCCGCGACTGACCTTAAGCATTAACGACGGTTTTTTGGGTTTTTATGACGTTTCGGGCAGTTATCAGAAGACGCTGGGTCCATTGAAAGATTATTTGCAGGCTGTTACTGATGCTTTGTCCGGCAAAGAGCGAAGAGGAGCATCGTTGCCTTTCCCGAGCGACCCGGATGTAACAGCCGGCATGAACTTAAGCGACGGCCCGTCCATGCGGATGAATCATTCGCTGACTCGCATCGGTATTCCTGTTTCGCCTGGTACCCAAACACCGACTTTGATCACAATGAAAGAGGCAATTGCTTACACGGAAGAGACGATAACAGCCTGGTTGGAAAAAGGAGCTGTAATCACGTCCGAAGCCTATTACCATCTGTGCGAGCGGGGGATATTGCCTAATAGCCCGATCCGCGTCGAAAAGGGGGATATGTCACATCGAACCACCTTCGAGCGAATAACGGCTTCTCAAGCGCCGGATTGGTTGCGAAATAAGGATGTGATTTCTTGGGTTTATTTACCGATGCACACGGGATATATTATTTCTGCAGATGAAGGGGCTGAGGTCTGGTCATCGATTTACGATAACCTTGGCGAAATGCAATCTTTGGGAGTGGTTGTTACCAGGGAACCGTATCCGATGGCGGTTGTTCCACATACGGGAAACCTGCTTAAAGAGACGGGCCGGCAATGGTTGTATCAACAAATCATGTCTTATCTGACCAATGGCGAACACCCGGCTATGGTGGAGTTTGGGGTAAATATTTATCCCGTCTGGTGGGAGGACGAAACAGAAGCGCTGCTCGGATTAACCAATTTCAGCATGGAGACGTATCCGTCCCTTTCGCTTTGGATTCCGACGCGGCGGGAACTGGCTAAAGTAGAACAGTTGTCTCGCGACGGCTTGTGGATTGAAGCCAATACGAGTGTGACTGTACATCCGGATGGCGGCCTTCGTCTTACCTTGCAAGGAGGAAGCGTTCCGAATCATGCATCTTTCGAAACATTCCGTTTAACTTTTTCGGCATAGGATTAGTCTGTCCTTAAGTGACTTCGTCACCAGCTTTACGCACGTCTATGCGAATGGCGGCCGCTCAGCGACTTTAACGAGCATTTGCCCGAAAGGTACAAGAACGTAACCGAGGAGCAAAAATCCGCGGGTCATTGGGGAGGCGACTTCAGAATTATCAAATGGTGATGTTACGAATGTCTCATCGTGAAACAATCCAAGATTCATAGCCAACTAAAAAGGCGAGCGTCGCAATTTATGCGAACGGCTCGCTTTTTCTATACTCAAAAAGCACCTTTTACGAAACAATGATCTAGCTCGCGATTGATACAAATGTGCAAAATACGCGGAAATAATGCTAAAGATGAAAACCGGCTAAGGTCCTACTATGGAAGTAAGCTTCATGAGCTCGAACCCAAGCGGCTGCCGAGCTTTTACCGAAGCGGCATACCTCTATACCTCACAGGGGAAGTGATGACAACAAGATTACGCGCTTTTTTTTCGCTTTGCTGCAAACGAGGGGGACCGGCTCTGCGCGTCAGAGCTGCAGGTACAAATTCAATATGAAAGGGATGTGGACAAGCATGATGAAGAGCAAGCAACCGTATAAAAAATGGGGAACAGTGGTCCTCAGTTCGGCAATGGCGTTCTCGCTGGCAGCTTGCGGAGGAAACGACGGCAAGACAACCGCTGGCTCCTCGCCCAAAAGCGAAGCGTCAACGGCTCCCAAAAGCGATGTGAAACTCACGATGTGGCACTGGAAAATCGCCTTCGATCCGGGCTTCAAAGCCGTAGCGGACGCTTTCAAGAAGAAGACGGGAATCACCGTCGAAACGCTGGCGACGACACCGGATGAAGCTTATTTTCAGAAGCTTACGGCTTCGGCTGCTGCCGGCAACTTGCCTGACATATGGGCTTACCATGCTGCTCCGTTAGGCGGCGCATACGATGGCAAGGCTGTAGAGTGGTCGGAGGAATTCAAGAAGGATGCAGCGTGGAAAGCCGGCTTTCTTCCGGCAGCGCTTTCAGGCGTTACGGTAGCTCAAGCTAACCTAGACGCTATTGCCAAGTCCGACAAATCGACCGCCTGGATGAAATCGACGAAGGTCGGGCAAACGTATGGCGTGCCGCTGGATGTGGGCGCATTTTACATGATCTACGGCAATAAAAAGCTGTTGAAGAGCGCCGGTCTGGACGCCAAAATTCCGAAATCGATGGAAGAGTGGCTGACCACGATGGACACGGTCAAACAGAAGACGGGTACGCCCGGACTCGTATTCAGCGCCAAAGCGGCAGGCGTATATTCTTCCTGGTTTGTGAACTTCGTCGATTATATGAAGAACGGCTCCGAATCGTTCACGAAATTCATGAAACGCGAAGAGAAGCTGTCGGATCCGAAGCACATTTGGTCGTTGAAGATTATCGACGACATGGCGAAGAAAGGGCTCATTTTACCGGGTTCGGTTACGCTTGATATCGACGGAGCCGACCAAGCCTTCGCGCAAGGAAAGGCAGCGTTCAGCATCGGCGGTACATTCACTTACGCGACTTTGAAAGCGCTTGGCATGAATCCGGATGACATATACAGCTTCCGCGTTCCGGCCTACGAAGGCTCCGCAGTAGCGAACGCAACGGTAACGCCGTTTCCGCTCGTACAGATCGTGGCCAACAATGACGGCAAGCATAAGAAAGAAGCGATCGAGTTCGTCAAATTCCTGACATCCGAGGAAGGTCAGGCGCTGTATGCAAACGGTGCATACGATTTGCCGGCCGTGAAGATCAAAGATACGTCCAAGCTTAACGATTCGCTCAAAGCGATGGCGGAATCGCTCAGCAGCGAAAGCAACTGGTGGTCGGAGAATCCGGCAATCGGTCAAGAAGTGTACAAGGATAACTGGAAAGTGTTCCACAACAATATGGTGAAGATCATGCTCGGCGAGATGACCGTCGAGGACGCGGCCAAAGATTACGACAAGGCGGCAGAAGCTTTCAAAGCCAAAGAAGCCAAGTAGCGGCGGTTCATGTAACGCTGGAGAAGGAAGAGCCTCTTCCTTTTCCAGTTTTCCAGACGGGGGTGTTATTGACAGATGAGTATCCGAAAAGATGTGCTACGGGAAAGAATTGCTGGATATGTACTCATTGCGCCTGCAGTCATCCTTTTTATGGTTATTGGATTGTTTACTGTGCTATTCTCTTTTGTTCTCTCCTTTTTTCATCTTGGACAGGGGCAAATGATCTGGAATGCCAGATTCGCAGGATTCGATAATTTCAAAGACTTTTTACTTGGCGACAATGTGATTTTGACCCGGTTTTTCTGGCAGGCGCTGCTTAACAACGCTTGGGTCGCGATAATTTCGGTGTTTGTTGTCGTTCCTCTGTCGCTGGTGCTTGCCGTGCTGCTGCAAAACATTATACGCGGAGTCAAACTGTACCGCACGGTATTCCTGCTTCCCATGGTTACTTCGTCGGTTGCCATCTTCTACGTATGGCAAGGGATCTACGAACCGACAGGCGCCCTGAATCAGATGCTGACTGCGTTTGGGCTAGAGAAATGGATCGCGGTGAACGGTTGGCTGGGCGAATTGAGGACGGCACTGCCGGCGGTTCTCGTGACGATTATTTGGGGTTCCGTTCCGGGCAATCTGATTCTGTTCTTCGCCGGATTGCAAACCGTGGACCCTCATCTGTATGAAGCGGCCGAGATTGACGGGGCGAACGCCTGGCACAAGCTGCTGCATATCACGTGGCCGATACTGAAACCGATTACGGTTATCGCGGTCATCATGAACCTGGATGGAGCGCTGCAAGTATTCAGCCAAATATGGGTGATGACCAAGGGCGGTCCGGCCGGAGAGACGATGGTCGTTAACGTATTGATCTATCAGGAAGCCTTTCAAAACGGCGACATGGGCCGGGCGAATGCAATGGGATGGACGCTGTTCCTGATTACCTTTGTCTTATCACTGATTAGCCTGCGGTTATTCCGTGACAAAACAGAGAGAGGTGAGGCCAAGTGAAGAAAATAAAGGTTGCCATTCTATACTTGCTGCTTACCGTCTGGGGCGTGTTATGCCTGTATCCGCTCGTGTGGATGATCGGCGCTTCGTTCAAAGCGCCGCTCGATGTAATGAATACTTACTCTTTGCTGCCTGCAGGGAAGTGGCATTGGGAGACCTATGTCGACGTATGGAACCGGTTGAATTTCTTCAAATATTTCTTGAACAGCCTCAATGTGGCGTTCTGGACGCTGATCGGAATTAATCTTATCTTCTCGATGGCGGGCTTCGCCTTCGCCAAGATTCGCTTTCCGGGCAACAACGCCATCTTCCTGCTGTTCCTGGGCATGATGTTCGTGCCCGGCATCACGATCATGATTCCTCTGTATCTGGTAGAAAATTATTTGAACCTGCTTAATACCCATCTTGGACTCATTCTGCCTTCCGTGAACGGCGCGGCGCCAATGGCCATGTTCTTGTTCCGCAATTACTTCCGTTCCGTTCCGCACGAGCTGTACGAGTCCGCGAAGATGGAAGGAGCAGGCGTGATGCGCATTCTGTTCTTGATTTATATTCCGATCTCGGCTCCGATTATCGCTACGATCACGATGGTCAATTTCCTCGGTTCCTGGAACAGTTTTCTTCTGCCGATGATTATGATTAACAACCAGAACTTGTTTACCCTGCCGCTCGGCGTCATGCTGCTCGATACAGGCGTGTTCAGACAGTGGAATATTTTGATGACGGGGTCCCTGATCTCCGTTATTCCGATCATTTTTTGCTTTTCCTTTTTGCAAAAGTATTACATTCAAGGCTTGACAGCCGGAGCAATCAAATCATAGAAACCTAAACCTATAAGATAAAGGGAGAGAGACACACATGAACACGAATAAATTACGTCTTGGCGTTATTGGCTGCGGAGGGATGGCAGGTACGCACAGCACCGGGTATCAAGAGCTAAGCGATCGGATGGTTATCACGGCTACCTGCGACATCCTTGAGGAAAGAGCGCGTGCAGCGGCGGAGCTTACCGGAGCGGAACTGTTCGTCACGGACTATCGGGAACTGCTGGATGCCGTCGATGCGGTGCTGGTCGTGTTGCCGCATGATTTGCACTTTGAAGTCGGCATGACCTGTTTGAAAGCCGGCAAGCACGTATTGATGGAAAAACCGATGTGCAATACGGAGGAAGAGTGTATCGAGCTTATTCGGACTGCGGATGAAGTCGGCAAAGTATTGATGACCGCTTATCCGGTTCGATTCTTCCCCGCAGTACGCATGATGAAAGATTTGATCGATAGCAAAACGTATGGCGAATGCTTCCAAATGTCGATTTGGACGGAGCAGTTCACGAAATACCCGGAAGGTCACTGGGCGACATCATCCAAGAGATTGGGCGGAGGACAGTTTTTCAGTCACGGGTGCCACTATGTCGATCTGCTGCTGTGGTTCCTGGGTAAGCCTGTGAGAGGCATTCATCTGGGGACGAACTTCGGAACGCCTTGGATGGAGAAGGAAGGGACCAGTAATGTAACGATTGAGTTTGAGAACGGTGCGTTAGGCTATCATTTCGGGACATGGGGGGCTAGAGGGACCAGACTCGGATGGAGCATTCATGCGCATTGCACGGAAGGAATGCTGGAAATTCATCTCGCCGAACAGAAGCTGTATTTGCATACGCATATCAAGGAAGAGCGTGCGAACTTGGATACCGAATCACGTAAAACCGTATTGCTAGACATGAACATGTCCAGCAAATTCACCCATTTCGAAATCGGACATTTCCTCGATTGTATTCGCGACGGTTCGCGTCCGATGACGGACGGACCGGCAAGTCTGCAGGGGCTTCGCGTCGTTTGGCGCTTGTATGAGGCGGAGCTGAACAACACATTCGCCGATTTGCGCGGACTTGGACTAGATGAAGATTGGGAGAGCGTCACACGATAAGCCCTAAGGAGCGTGCTTATAGGGATCAACCGCAGATTTTCTGGTAAGGCAATGGCAAGATAGCGGCTGGAGGGCATGGAAGCATGCCCTCCGGCCGTAATCCTTTGGGCAACGGGAGGTTATGAACGTGAAGTCGAAGACTATCTACTATTATTCCGGTACGCACTGGGACAGGGAATGGTATCAATCGTTCCAAGGTTTCCGCTATCGTTTAGTGCCGATGATGAATGATTTGATCGAGGTGCTGGAATCGCAGCCCGACTTCGCCGTGTTCCATCTGGACGGTCAAACGATCGTGCTGGAGGATTTCCTGGAGATCGAGCCTGGGAAGCGTGCGCGGCTGCAAAAGCTGATCCAGGAAAGGCGCATCATTATCGGTCCCTGGTATGTGATGCCCGATGAATATTTGATATCCGGAGAAAGCTTGATCCGCAATTTGATGAAAGGCATTCATATAAGCGGCGAGTGGGGTACGGAAGCCTGGAAGTACGGCTATTTATGCGATATATTCGGTCACATTGCACAAATGCCGCAAATTTTCAACGGCTTCGGCATCTCGCATGCTGCAATCGGAAGAGGAGTCAACGATCATACCGTTCCTGCCCATTTCTTATGGCGGTCTCCTGACGGGAGCGAGTGCATAACGTTCAAGCTGCAGGATGAAGGCTTGTACGGGGCATTCCTGGTAGCGCTTAACGATGCGGACAGCAAGAAGCTGTCAGGGGAAGAGAAGGATGCGTTTTTGAAGGAACGCATTGATTTTGAACTGAAAAGGAGTCCTTTTCCCGTTCATCTGCTCATGGACAGCTGCGACCACGGGCATGTTCGCAAGGATACTAACGAAGTGCTGGCCATGCTGGAACGGTTATATCCGGAAGCGGAGTTCAAGCATGTCAATATCGAACAGATGGGCGCTCAGATGGAGCAATATCGGGGGCAGATGGCCGTCAGGACGGGAGAATTAAACGAGCCGACGAAGAAGAAAGGCTTTAATCGTCTGCTGCCCAACATTTTATCCAGCTATTATCCCCTCAAGCAGGCGAATGATCATTGTCAGACGCTGCTGGAGAAATGGGTCGAGCCGTTAACCGCTCTGGCTGCGCTCAAAGGGCGCTCGATTCAGAAAACTTATGTGGACCTGGCCTGGAAATATTTGCTCCAGAATCATCCGCATGATTCCATTTGCGGCTGCTCGATTGATCAGGTTCATAAAGATATGCACTACCGCTTCGATCAATCGGCCGGCATATCCGACCAGCTAATCCGTGATGTTATGGATGGAGAAGCGAGCAAGTATGTTTCGTCAGAAGGCGGCTGGCGCAATGTTGTAAGTATATGGAACCCGCTTCCTTTTGCCAGGCGCGCAGTAGTTACCGTTGATATTGACCTGGCTACGCGATATCCGTTCACCAATGAAGTCCATTACGGCTACGAGGTGAAGAATAGCTTCAAGCTGTATAATCATCTCGGGGAAGAAGTGCCTTACGGGCTGGTCAGCATGCGCAAAAACTGGAAGCATCGTTCGTTCAACCGGAAAATCGGGGAGTATAACCGCCATACCGTAACGTTCGAGGCGGACTTGCCGGCAATGGGTTATGCGGAATACGATGTTGTGCCTTTCGAAGGTACATGCCGCTATTTGCAGGCGATGTCGCGTCATGAGCGTGAAGCGGAGAACGAGCATCTGAAGTTGACCGTAGGTAACGACGGAACGATTAGCATTTACAACAAGGGTGACGGGAGCCGTTATGAGGATTTGTTAAGCTATCTTGACGACGGGGAAATAGGGGACGGGTATAATCACGCCAACCCTGTAGAAGATCGGCTCATTTCCAGTTACGGTGCCCCGTGCCTGATTGAGCGGATAGAGAATGGGCCGGTACGTACGGTATTCCAGGTTACCCATACGATTTCGGTTCCAGGCCGGATGGAGCAGCTCCCGAGCGGTTTCGTCCGTTCATCCGAAAATACGGTTCTTACGATCCGTTCCAAGATCGGACTGTCTCAAGGGGCCTCCTATGTGGATGTTGAAACGACGGTGACGAACAACGCCCGCGATCACAGGCTGCGCGTATCCTTGCCGACCGGTTGCCGGTCCGACACTTACTTCGTGAACCAGCCTTATGCATTCGTGGAACGCAAGACGGGCATCGATACGAGTACGCAAGACTGGAAGGAATGTGCGGTTGTCGAGAAGCAGATGGGCGGAATCGTGGGGAAACGGGGAGAAGACGGGAATGGACTAGCGTTCGTCTCGGCATACGGCCTGCATGAGTGTGCTGCCCCGGACGATGAGTATGGAAATATCCATGTAACCTTGCTGCGTTCCTTCAGGAGGACGGTTGAATCGAATGGGGAAGAAGGCGGGCAATTGATTGGCGAGCTGCACTATAAGTACGCCATAGCTCCGCTTGAACCGCATACTTCTTATGCGGATCTGGTCCGCTTGCAGGAAACGTTGCAAGCAGGAATTCGTGTTTGGTCCGCACCTGTAGGGGAAGAGTACAAGATTGCGGCTCCGACAAGCCATTTTCAATTATCGGAATCGAATATTTGCATAAGCGCACTGAAGCGGCCCGAGAATGGGAGCGAGAACGAGATCATCATCCGCTGCTATAACATGTCCTCCGACAGCTCGACAGCTCGTTTCTCTTCCAGCCATTCGATAAGAAGCGTGATCAAGGTGAACTTGAATGAGGAAGGTAGCGAAGCACTTGCGCATGAGAAGGACGGATTCGACATTCCGTTAAAGGCATGGGAAATTCAGACGTATCGCATACAATTTACGAGCTGAACGCATACCAAATTTCATTGCATCTGAAAAAGGCGAGCCGCGCAATTTATGCGAAAGGCTCGTTTTTTTGTTGAAATGTCAGAACGTATTCTCCGCGCAATGTGCCATGCCCAATTATTTTCATTTTGCATTTAAGAGGGGATCATGTGATAATAGTCTATTGTGCTATTCGATGCAGCAGCGCAGTTGACTTTGATTTCATGGGGGCAATTAATAGTGGAGCGTTATCCCTTTAACTACGATCCTTCTCAACCGTTCATTCCGCAGGTTGGCGAATGGGTGGCGGACGTGTTTTACGACGTATTGCCGGAAGCCGGCTTCGAGGTGCGGGACGAGCAGATATATATGGCCTTTCAGCTGGAGCGGGCTTTTGCCGAGAAACGTACGATCTTCGCGGAAGCGGGAGTGGGGACGGGGAAAACGCTCGTGTATTTGCTATATACGATTTGCTATGCCCGTTACATGCGAAAACCAGCGGTTATCGCATGCGCGGACGAATCGCTCATCGAGCAGCTTGTCAAGCCGGGCGGCGATATCGCCAAGCTGGCCGAGCATTTGGGCCTCGCGATCGATGCGAGACTCGGGAAATCTCCCGATCAATACGTGTGCTTGAACAAGCTCGATTCGGCTAGATTCCGGGAGGAAGACGGGCAGCCGTTCGAGGAGCTGTATGAGGGGCTTCCGGGCTTTGTCCGCTCGCACGAAGCGCTGCAAACGTTTTATGCTTACGGCGACCGCAAGAACTATCCGCATTTGAATGATGAAGCATGGAACAAGATCAACTGGGACGCTTTCCAGGATTGCTTCGTCTGCAGTAAAAGGCATCGGTGCGGGCAGACGCTTTCGCGCGACCATTACCGGAAGTCGGCCGATTTGATCATTTGCTCGCATGACTTTTATATGGAGCATGTGTGGACCTACGAAGGCAGGAAGCGGGAAGGGCAGCTGCCGCTGCTCCCGGATCATTGCGCCGTCGTCTTTGACGAAGGCCATTTATTGGAATCCGCCGCGCAGAAGGCTTTAACGTATAAGCTGAAGCATGCCGTGTTCGAAGAAGTCATTACCCGTCTGCTGCAAGGGGAAATCCGCGAATCGCTGGCGATGCTTGTGGACGAGGCCATTTTGCAAAGCGAAACGATGTTTGACCTCCTCGCGGACAGCTGCCAGGACATTCCCGGCTCCGACCGGAAACGGGTCGTTTGGAACGATAGGCTGCTCCGGGAAGTTCGCCGGTTCCGCTCCGTGCTCGATTCGATAGAGGAAGATCTCGTTTTCGAGAGCGGGCTTCATACGCTGAACGAATACCAGCTGCGCATTGTCGAGGAGCATTTGGAAATGCTGCAGAAGGCGCTCAGCCTGTTCGAAACGCCGGAAACGTTAATTTGCTGGGCGACCGAGAGCGAAAACGGGCTTGCTTTGGCCATCATGCCGAGAGCGGTCAAGGAAGTGCTGCGCGAGCGCGTCTTCGGTTCGGCTATGCCGATCGTCTTCTCTTCGGCGACGTTATCGGTGGACAAGTCGTTCGGCTACGTGGCGGACAGCCTCGGCATCGAGCGCTACTTATCCTTCACGGTCGATTCGCCGTACGATTACGGGCAGAGAATGCAAGTCGTCGCGCCGAATCGGTTAACGCCGGCGACTTTCGAAGAGAAGATGAAGGAAACGGTCCGTTTGCTTACGCGAACGGAAGGGAGAGCGTTGATCTTGTTTCCGGGCAAAGATGAATTGCGCCGGTTCAAGCGGGAGCTTGACGCGTATACGGAATGCGCGAACTTGCGCTTTTGGTTCGAGGGCGACGGCGAAATCAGCCATCTGATCGCCTCCTTCCAGCATGACGAGCCGAGCATTCTTTGCGCGGTCAGCTTATGGGAAGGACTTGACGTGCCGGGGCCTTCCTTATCCAATGTGATCGTCTGGTCACTGCCGTTCCCGCCGCAGGATCCGGTCTTTATGGCCAAACGGAATGCGGCGGCATCGCCTTATGACGAGGTGGATTTGCCTTATATGCTCCTTCGTCTGAAACAAGGAATCGGCCGATTGATCCGGTCGCGCGACGATAGCGGGATCGTGGCTATTTTGAGCGGAGAAGGGAACGGCCTGCAAGCGGCGAGGACGCAACTGGAATCGGTTATGCCGCAGGGCGTGAAACTGAAGGAGTCGCTGGATTAAAAGGATAACGGGGTGTCTCGAAAGGTCTGCAAAGACCAACGAGACACCTCTTTTTTTACGGTAAGGATAGATCCTCTGCCATTGCTCGATTCGAATGGCCGGCAATCGGTAGAGGCCGAGACGCCGGAGGGCGCTTTCGTTTGGTGAATCAGAAAGTATATCCTCGAGGAGGCTCTCCACCTACGGTAAACGCCAGCATCAAAAGATGCCGTTAGGCGTTTATCCTTGAGGGTACTGATTTAGACGACGCTAAAGACTGCTATTTGCGCCCGGACAGCATTTTGCAACAGATTAGACGACGCCAAGGACTGCTAAAACCAAAGAACGGACGAATTTTTGGCAGTTTTCGGATAATAGAAGACCTTGAGGGCTTCTAAATCGTATCAACTACCGAAATCGCAGGATTTAGAAGACGTTGGGGACTTCTAAATCGTATCAACAACTGAAATTGCAAGATTTAGAAGAGGGAGGGCGTCAAAGTCAGGACATAGCAGCCTTGGACCCGGAGGATTTCAAGTGTGAACGGAGCTTACGAAGGCGGTCATCGTCACTCATCCCGATTTAGGATGATCTATTAAATTTTATTGACTAATTTTCTTCCTGTTCCTATATTTAATGTTAATTATTGAGTCGCGCTAGGAGGATGGTCATGAATGTAGCTCCGGTTACGTTAGAAGGCGAAAGAGTTTCTCTTATTCCGCTGGAAGCCTGTCATGCAGAAGCTTTATTTGAAGCTGTCAGCACGGACGTTTGGACATTTTTACCCAGCCGCATGGACAAACCGGAGGATATGATGAACCACGTCTTGGAAGCTTTGCAGGATAAGGAACAAGGAACGGAATTGCCTTTTGTCGTCCTGGATAAAGAAACGGGCCGAATTGTCGGAATGACCAGGTTGTTAAACCTTTCAGCCGAGAACCGAAGTCTGGAAATTGGATGGACCTGGTATTCGACCAAGGTTTGGCGTACGCGGGTCAATACCGAATGCAAATTTTTGCTGCTAAGCTATTGCTTCGAAATTTTACATACGATCAGGGTTCAATTTAGAGTGGATAGCCGGAATATACGCTCTAATCAGGCGGTTCAAAGGATTGGCGCTACGAAAGAAGGCGTGCTGCGCAAAGACCGCATTCTGTATGACGGCTATATTCGCGATACGGTCACTTACAGTATTGTCGATGACGAGTGGCCGGGCGTGAAAAGCAGAATGAATGGTTTTATGAGATAGAACGGAAGGAAATGCTGATAGCCATAATACCGGAGGGGATAGTAACCGCGTGATTACAACAACCATTAAGGGTGTGGATTTGCAATTTGAAACGAGCCAAGGACTTTTCTCGCCTAGAAATGTGGATAAAGGGACTTTAGCTATGCTTTCGGTTATTGATTTTCAGAAAGAGGATCGTATTCTTGATTTAGGGTGCGGATATGGCGCGGTAGGAATTGTAGCCGCCAAGTCGGGCGTTCGGAACGTGGTTATGGTCGATAACGACGATTCGGCTGTCGAAATGTCAAAAGCAAATGCGGGTTTGAACAAATTAACCGATATGGAAATCTTCCAAAGCGATGGGTATTCGAATGTAAAACAGAGCAATTTTACTAAAATCATTTCGCACCCGCCCTATCATGCAGATTTCTCCGTTCCCAAAATGTTCATTGAAAAAGGATTTAACCGATTGTCGACAGACGGTTGCCTGTACATGGTGACGAAACGAAAGGATTGGTATAAAAACAAGTTAGTCTCTATTTTCGGCGGAGTGAAGATCTGGGAAATCGACGATTATTTTGTCTTCATGTCAATTAAACGAAGGGGTTCTTTCTCAAACGCTAAAAAAGGGGGGCGGATGCGCCATGACAGCGGGACATAACGTTTCGAGAGCCAGTCAAGAAGAGAAAGACTACGTCAGGAATAAACTCATTGCATACAATGCGGAACACGTGCCTGAGGATCTGAAATCGAGATACGAGGAAATCAATCTCGCGGTAAAAGACGAAAGCGGCAGCGTCGTCGCGGGCTGTATTGCGGTTTTGTGCTGGAATTGGATAGAAGTGGATATCTTATGGGTTGACGCTGCTTGCAGACAGCATGGGCTTGGAACTAGGCTATTATCGGAAGTGGAAACGATAGCGAGGGACAACCATTGCGCATTTATAAAGTTGAATACGTTCAGCTTTCAAGCTCCCGATTTTTACAGAAAGAACGGATACGAGGAGTACGGGGTTTTGGAGGATGCTCCGAGAGGCAGCAAGCACTATTCTTTTAAGAAAAACATGTAGGCTGCTCTCTGCCGTTCATGGCTTTCCCTTCGGCATAATCGCCCCATGCTTGACAGTGAGCGCGTTAATAGACTACGCTGCAAGTAATTTGGCTGCCGGGAACGGCAATACAGCAGGAAGAGGGAAGAGGAATGAGCGGTAACTTGAACGACGTGCAAGGCTTCATTATCGATCTTGACGGCACCGTATATAAAGGAAAACAAATCATAGAGGGCGCTCCGGAAACGATAGCCGGGCTCAAGGCCGCCGGGAAGCGGCTGCTTTTCCTAAGCAACCGAGGCAACATTTCGCGCAAAATGTGCCATGACAAGCTATGCGGAATGGGGCTCTCCGTGGACGAAGAGGAAATCATGCTGTCGTCCACCGCGACCGCAAGGTATTTGAAGCGGCATCATCCGGATTGCCAAGCATGGGTGCTCGGCGAGCAGGGGCTGAGGGACGAGCTGCAGGTCGGCGGCATCGCACTTGCGGCTAAGCCGGAGCAGGCCGACTGGCTCGTTATCACCTTGCATGAGAAGCTTACTTATGCGGAGCTGAATCAGGCGTTCCGGGCCGTTCGCAGCGGTGCCCGGATCATTGCGACGAACGCGGACAAGACGTTTCCGGGGGACGAGGGAGATTCGATCGACGTCGCCGGCATGATTGGCGCGATCGTTGCGTCAACGGGCAAAGAGGTCGACATCGTAATCGGCAAGCCTTCGCGATTCATGGCCGAAACCGCGTTGCAGGAGCTGCAGTTGCCGGCGGAACGCTGCATCATCATCGGCGACAGCTTGGAATCCGACATCGGACTCGGCAAGCAGGCCGGTATGAAGACGGCCCTCGTTTGGTCGGGCTCGACCAAAAAAGGGACGGTGATTGCGGAGGACCGGAAGCCGGACTGGATATGGGATTCCTTGAATGACGCGAAGGCGCTGCTGTGAAGCGGCGCTTTTTACTGTTTTGCTGCCGTTGAACGCTCTCCACTGACAAACCTCCGATAAGCACGGACCCTCATAGTCATTTGGATGGGTTTTTCGGCTTTTTTTCGTGGTTCGATACTCTCGCCCTAACGGATCGCGCATATTCCGTCGGCGTCATGTTCGTCGAGCGTTTGAAATGGCGGGAGAAGTAGTGGATGCTGCTGTACCCTAGCATTTCCGCGATTTTGGAGTAGTTGAATTTCTCCTCGCGAATAAGCGCCTTGGCTTTCTCGATTTTGAGATCGTTGAAATATTCGATCACGCCGGAGCCCGTTTTTTGCTTAAACGTACGCAGCAAGAGAGAACGGCCGGCCATAAACATCTGGCAAATATCTTTCAAGGTCAGGTTCAATTCGATGTTTTTCTTCATATATTCGATAATTTGCTGGACCAGATCGTTCTCTATGTTTTCATTGGTTGTGGAGGCGAGTTTAGGCAGGTTTTCCTCTTCCTTAAGCCTGCGGATGAACGCAATCAGGAGCGCTTCCAAATAAATTTTGATAAGCTGTTCGCTCCCGAAGGGGGCTTTTTTCTTTTTATGCATCACGCGTTTGAACGGTTTGTCTAGGGGAGGGGTCAGGGCGTTATAGCCTTCTTTAACCAGCAGGGAGAGCAAGCCTCTTTCCTGATCGGTTACCCGGAATTTCTTGTTTTCAAAAACCTTCATCGCTTCCGAGGAACAATCAAAGGTTAAGATGATCAGGTTTGGCGGGGATTTTTCGTTGGAGCTTCCGCCGTGAAACTGATTCGGTTTGTAGAAAATGATTTCCCCTTGCTTGGCAGTTAACGACCTGCTCTCCGTCTTTATAAATACTTCGCCTTTATCGACGTATACAAATTCCCAAAAGTCGTGCCGTTCGCCTTTCGTGAAATAGGAGCCCGAGAGTTCGTAATAGTGAAAAGTAATGATATTATCCACGACAACCACTTCATTTAGAGGCACGCGCTTATATACCATTCACAATCAGCTCCTTGACACGAATGTGCATACTAATCGGAAGCCAGGTTAAGGATTGTTTGATCGTTCGGTTTAAGTATAAGAGCAATGATAAGTTGTGAAGGACGATTTGTCTAGCTGGAACCCTCTCCTTAACACGAATGTGCAAAAAAAATGGAAAGAATGATAAAGATCGATCCGCGGGTTGGCTCTATCATGATAATAACGAGAGGAAAAGTAGCGGAAGGAGGGAAGCGGAGAAAAGGTTTCTGTGCACGTTTAGCTGTTCTGTTAGCGCTTCCAAATCAATCGTTTTATAAAATGAGGAGGGAAATGCAATGAAGAAACAGTTGCAATCATTCGCAGGCCAAGAGGAACAAGAGGATCAAGGAGATCGCCAGCAAGGGGACCAGGAAAGCAAAATCAGCAGAAGAAAGCTGCTCTCTTCGATTGGTATTGCCGGGGTAGGGATGGCGGCTGGGACTTTGTTCAACAGCGGAATCGGATTCGCTAAGCCAGGTGGCTCCGTTACGGAAACGGTTTACGGTCAGTCGGAATCCGGCCCGGGGGATAGTCTTGGAAACGGCTTGGAACGGAAAGTCAATAGCTTGGTTTCGGATATGATTGACGAAAGCTGCGTGGTTCTGGCGACGATTGCGGAGCTGAGAGCCATGGGGACCCCGGTTTCCGGCAGTATTTATTATGTAACGGATACGATGCAGGAAGGGCATTTCTATTACGATGCCTCCGACACCGTTTCGCCGGATAATACGGGCTTGGTGCTGGTCAGCACTTCCGGTAAACGGTTCAAGCGGATTTATGAAGGCCCGGTCAACGTCAAATGGTTCGGGGCAAAAGGCGACGGAAGCACGGACGATACCGTGGCCATAAAGGCGGCTATCGATAGCCTGATAAGCGGCGGCGCTGCGTTTTTGCCCGCATCGACTTATATCGTCAGCGCTACCCTCACGATCACCCATCCTAACGTGAAGATCATGGGAAGCGGAAGCTCGACGGTGATCAAAGCGGCGGGCTCATCCAACTATGAAACGATGATTTTGGCTAGCGGATTGAGCGGGATCGAGGTTGCCGATTTGGTCGTGGATGCCAATCATGGGAATCGGAGCAGCTTGTCGATTCGAACGGTGGGCATCCACCTGGCAAGCTGTATAGATTCGTCCGTCGACAATTGCATCGTGCAAAATACGATTGGCGGGAACGGCATACCGGGAGTAGGAATCGCACTCGGCGGAGTTTCGGTACGCTGCAAAATAACCGGCTGCATTCTGAAAGATTGCGGCATCGCGGGCAAAGCGGCTGACGGCGTGTTTACCAGCGGTACGCAAAATCTGATTATGGACTGCATCGCGATAAATTGTACGGATACGGGCTTTGTCATTGAAAGCTCCAATCAATCCGGCATGATCGGCTGCACGGCCAAACAATGCGGAGCGGGGGCCGCCATAACGAACGCTTTGACGACAGACGTTTCAGGAAACTTCATTGACGGGCTTACGATCAATGACTGGAGCGCATCGAATACGGGAGGCATTCAGATCGGCACTCCGATTGCCAGACCCGGGGCTTTGCTGAACACCAGGGTGTCCAATGTAACGATGGAACGGATAGCCGGTTCGGGCCCGTCCGTATATGCCAGACAAATGGGCGGAAAGATTATCGGGCTGACCCTGGAAAACATACGGATCAACGGGGCCGGAACGCAAGGCATTTTGTTTAACGCGACCGATATTTTGATTGCGAATTGCCACATCTATAATACGACCAATGCGGCGATCCAATCGCAGGGCGTTTGCGAGCGGGTCGTAGTCGAAGGCTGTTATATATACGGCGGCACGTTCGGGGTCGCTCTCAACACCGGCATCTCGGACTGTCATTTGGTCGGAAATGTCATCATCGGAAAAACGGGCCAAACCATGTATGGCATCTATTGCTTCGGGACGGAAACGAACGTCAACTTCATCATGAACACGATCGAAAACGTAATCTACAAAAAAATCGGATATGACGCAGGAACGACGCCGAACATCTTCTCCACGGTGAACGCCGGTATCAGTACGAATGGAACGCAGACGGCCAGTACGCTCGGAACCGTTTCGAGAAAAATGCAAGTCTTCGACAAGGATGGCAGCCCCATCGGGTTTATACCGATCTACAATACGATTACTTAAGCAGCTATACCAAAACCGGTTCACCCGGTTCGTTCGGCCAAGGGGGGTTGCCGTATGGGAAGCATTCAATTTAAACATGTGTACAAAAAATACAAGGGCGAAGCTCAGCCATCGGTCAAGGATTTCGATCTGTCGGTGGATGACGGAGAGTTTCTGGTGCTGGTCGGTCCGTCCGGATGCGGAAAGTCGACGACCTTGCGCATGCTTGCCGGCTTAGAGGATATCACGCAGGGCGAGCTTTACATCGATGACAAGTACGTGAATTTCGTCTCTCCCAAAAATCGCGATATCGCCATGGTATTTCAGAACTACGCGTTATACCCGAACCTGTCCGTTTATGAAAATATGGCGCTCGGATTAAAGCTGCGAAAGACGGCCAAGCATGAAATCGAGCTGAAGGTAGCGCGTGCGGCCCGCATTCTGGAAATCTCCCATTTGCTCGACAAAAAGCCGAATCAGCTGTCGGGCGGACAAAAGCAGCGGGTGGCGCTGGGTAGAGCGATTGTGAGGGAGCCGAAGGTGTTTCTGATGGATGAACCGTTGTCGAACCTGGATGCCAAGCTGCGCGCCCAAACTCGGGCGGAGCTGATCAAGCTGCATGGGAAGCTGCAAACGACGACCGTTTATGTGACGCACGATCAGGTGGAGGCCATGACGATGGGGACCCGGATTGTCGTGATGAAGGACGGGATCATTCAGCAAGTGTCCCCTCCGCATGAACTTTACGAATACCCGGTAAATTTATTCGTGGCAGGATTTATCGGATCGCCGCAAATGAATTTCATCGATGGCGGCATCTTCATGAGGGACGGGGACTATTTTTTCGAAAATAATAGGCTGAAGCTGCCGGTACCCAAAGCGCACAAGAAGGCTTTGAACGACAGCTCGACTAATTTGCGGCAAGTCGTACTGGGGATAAGACCGGAGCAGGTGACGCTGTTCGACCCGAATGGGGCGGCGGGAGCAGAGGAAAGTACCGTACCCGCCATTGTCGAGATGATCGAGCTTATGGGCGCAGATTCCTATGTTTACCTGAACATGGGGGAGTACAGCATCATTTCAAGAGCCGGGACGCATGTCCCGGTAAGGAAGGGCGATCACGTCCGCGTGTCTTTCAATATGCATAAAGCCCATTATTTCGATAGACAAACAAGTGAATCGATTCGATTCCAGGGAGCTGCACAGGAATGAAGCGAACGTACCGCAAAATGATCATGCTTACCGTGACGGCGGTTCTGCTGGGGGCAGTCGTCCGGCTCTTTTACGGGGAGGAGCAGATCACGTATGCACAAAATGTAAGCGCTGCCGATTTGCTTTCGTTCGAGCCGCAAGCGGGAGCGGGTGCCGTACCCTCCTATGCCATGCTGCACAAAGGCGGCGCAAGCGACCGCGATAACGCGAATCGGCAACAGGCCTTCGAAAGCAGAGCGAACGCCTATTCCGGCGCATCGCCGGATGCCTCGCTTGAAATCCGGACGGAACCTTCCGGCGAGAAGGCGCTGTATTGGTTGAGCGAGGCCGGATGGGTGGAGTGGAAAGTCGACGTTCCGGAGACAGGGGCTTACCGGCTGGAAATCGATTATTTGCCGGTAAAGGGGAGCTATTCGAACATCGTTCGCGGCTTGATGATTGACGGCAGCATTCCATTCAAGGAAGCGGAGCAATTCACGCTGGAGCGATACTGGAAAGACGCCAAGTTCCCTTACGACAAGAACGCGATCGGCCAAGAGGTGCGCCCCGTCCAGACGGAAATCGAGGGAGCGAGGAGCGCGTTCGTCGCCAGCTATGACGTATCGTCCACGCCGCTTGAGTTTCAGCTTACGAAGGGTGTTCATACGATCCGGCTGATCGGCGGCAAAGAGCCGGTTGCTTTAACCAAGCTGCGCTGGTCGTCTCCGGAAACGATTCCGGCATACGAGGAGTATAAGCAAGCCCATCCTGACACCGCTGCCCAAACATGGTATGAAGTCGTCGAAGCGGAGCGCTATTCGCAAAAATCGAATATAGCCGTGCAAACGAATTATTTTTCCGAGCCGCATATTTCCCCGGACCCGAAGGGCCGGATCGTCTACAACGTACTGGGAGGAGATCGCTGGCGGACTCCGGGCGATTGGGTGGAATGGACGATCGAGGTGCCTGACGACGGCTGGTACGACATCGACCTGAAATTTTATCAGGGTTTTCGGAGAGGATTGCAGGCTTATCGAACCGTTATGCTCGATGGCAAAGTGCCCTTTCGGGAAATGCTTCATTATGCCATTCCCGCAAACGATAACTTTCAGATTCGTTCGCTTCAGGATGAGCATGGTAATCCGTTTCAATTTTATTTGACGAAAGGCAAACATACCTTGCGCCTCGTAGCGGACGCCTCTTTGACGAAGCCGGCCGTGATCGCTTTGCAGCATGCGCTTCAAGAGCTGGATGCCTTGGATAGGTCGATCCGTCTGATCACGGGTAATTACGGCCAAGGCGCTGGCGCAACGAAGCAAAACTTGGATACGCTGCGTACCTGGAATTTGCAGAAATCCGATCCCGGCATCGATGACAAGCTGCGATCGATTATCGCCCGGTTTCAGCAAGCAGCCGCATTCGTGGACGGATTAAACCAAAATAAATCCGATCTTACGACCGCCATCGATGTAGCCGTCGATAACTTGCAGGCGATGGCTGCCTACGTGAACGATATCCCGAACCGGATGACCGATTTTGCAACCATTCAAAGCCATATCGTCTCCTGGCTGCCTACGCTCAGCAATCAATCCGTGATGCTCGATTATATCGTCGTGCGCTCGCCGGATGCTCAAACCGGACTCAAGGAGCCGACTTCGCTTAGCCGCATTCCTTATATGCTCGGCAATTTTGCGCGCACCTTCTATATGACCTATGATACGCGCAAGCAGAACAAGCGGGAAGCGATTACGGTATGGGTACAGCGCGGACGGGACTATGCCGAACTGCTGCGGGAAATGGTCGATCGCGATTTTACGCCGAACACCGGGATTGAAGTGAACATCAATCTCATGCCCAATCCGAACCAGCTTATTTTGAGCAATGCTTCTGGCGAACAGCCGGACGTGGCGCTGGGCGTTTCGATGGAAACGCCGGTCGATTACGCGATGCGGGGGGCCGTCGCCGATTTGAAGAAATTTCCGGGCTTCCAAGAGGTCTACGACCGTTTCAACCCCGGGGCGATGCGTTCGTTCGCCTACGACGGCGGGACTTATGCGCTGCCGGAAGTTCAGAACTTCCAGGTGTTGTTTTATCGGACGGATATATTCGATCGGTTGAAGCTGAAGGTACCCGATACGTGGGATGACGTGTACGAACTGCTGCCCTCTTTGCAAGAGAAAGGGATGACGATGTATGTGCCGACTAAAAACTTCCTGCCATACCTGTTTCAGAACGGGGCCGATCTGTATTCGGCTGACGGGCTTCGGAACAACCTTGGCAGCGAACAGGCGCTGGCAGGCTTTGAGCAATGGACGAATTTGTATACGAAATATTACTTGCCCTTGGAGGCGCCGGCTTTCCTGAATCACTTTCGCGACGGCGATATGCCGGTCGGCATAGCGGATTTCAATATGTATGTGCAGTTGATGGTAGCCGCTCCTGAAATTACGGGGCATTGGAAAATCGCACGGGTTCCCGGCATGAAACAGAAGAACGGGGAAGTAGTCCGTTGGACGGATCAGTCGGTTTCCGCCGCGGTCATCATGGAGAAGAGCGGCAAACAGGAGCAAGCATGGGAATTTATGCAATGGTGGACATCGAAACAGACGCAAGTCCAATACGGGAACGATATCGAATCGCTATACGGGCTGGAGTATCGCTGGAATACGGCTAATCTGCAAGCGATGAAGTCGCTTTCGTGGCCGGCGGAGGATCTGAAGACGATCGTGGAGCAAGGACGCTGGGTGAAAAATGTGCCTTATGTACCGGGATATTACTTTTTGGCGAGGGAAATGGACTTTGCCTGGAACTCTGCGGTACTAACAGGCAAACCGCCCAAGGAAGCGCTGGAATCGGCGGAGGTTTCCTTGCAGCGCGAGATGCTGCGAAGGCAAGAGGATTTTGGCATCGCCAAAGACGCGAACCTGCGAGTTCCCATAATCGATCGTCCGTTCGACGGGGAGGTGAGGCGGCAATGAGTCAAAGCACGCAAGTTTCCTTGGAGACGGGTAGATCCGCGCCAACAGCCGCGCCCTCATCCACGTTGGCCGGAAGACTGCGGCAATTTGCGAGCGAATGCTGGCGGGATCGGATCTGCTATTTGTTCTTGGCACCGTTCCTGCTTGTGTTCACGATGTTTATTATCGTACCGGTGTTTATGGCGGCGCTGCTGAGCTTCACCTCGTTCGACGGGTTCACGCTTCCCGTCTTTATCGGATTTAAAAATTATATCGTTCTGCTGACGCAGGATATCGTGTTTCTGAAGCACGCGCTGCCCCATACGTTCAAATTCGCGCTGATTGTCGGCCCGGGGGGCTACCTGCTGTCGTTTCTGTTCGCATGGCTTATTCATCAGCTGCCGAAAAAAATGCGCGACTACTATACGCTGGCGTTTTATGCGCCGTCCATGGCAGGCGGCGTCGCGCTTTCCGTCGTATGGATCGCTACATTCAGCGGAGACCGGGTCGGATACCTCAACAACTTCCTGATCGAGATAGGGTGGCTCGATTTGCCCCGCGTCTGGCTGCAGGATTCGCGCTACCTGCTCGACATTATGATACTCGTTTCCTTGTGGATCAGCTTTAGCGTCGGTTTCCTCGCCATGCTCGCCGGATTGCAAACCGTCAATACCGAGCTGTATGAAGCGGGCCGGATCGACGGGATCAAGAACAGGCTGCAGGAAGTGTTCTATATTACCGTACCGTCGATGAAGCCGCAGATGCTGTTCAGCGCCGTCATGACGATCGTGTCGACGCTGAAAGCGGGAAGCATATCCGTTCAGCTGACGGGGATGGCGATTACGCCGCAATACATCGGCCATCTGATCAGCAACCATATCGACGATTACGCATTCATCCGTTTCCAGATCGGGTACGCTTCCGCCGTCTCCGTGGTGCTGCTGGTTGTCTCGTTCTTCGTGATGAGATTCGCGTACCGATTGTTCGGAACGAAGGGAGATGCCTAATTCATGCCAATAAGGAAGCGGCTGCGCAGCATTCGGCCATTCGATGTCGTACTCGTCGCGGGATTAACTGCGCTAGCGCTGTTCATGCTGCTGCCCATCGTGTTTATTATTAGCCAGGCCTTCAAGCCGATGAATGAACTGTTTTTGTTTCCGCCGACCTTTTTGGTCAAGCATCCGACGACGCGCAGCTTCGAATTGTTGTTTTTGCACGCGAATAGCGATGTGGTACCGTTCACCAGATATTTGTTCAATACGATCATCGTTGCCTCCATCACATTGGCGTTGGTCATTATCGTCAGCACGTTGGCCGCTTATGTGCTGGCCAAACGCAGCTTCCATTTTAAAGCGCTGACGATGGCCATGATCATGGTATCCCTCATGTTTGCGCCGGAAACGGTACAAATTCCGCGTTTCTTAATCGTAAGCGGCATCGGGATTACCAATACGTATTTGGCTCATATCGTGCCTCATTTGGCATCGCCGGTTGCCGTGTTTTTGCTGATCGGGTTTATTTCGCAAATCCCTAACGAGCTGGTGGAAGCCGCCAAGCTGGACGGAGCATCGGAATTCGGCATTTTTGCCAGGCTGATCGTTCCGTTATCCACGCCCGCTATTGCGACCATTTCGATTTTTACGTTTCAGGGGGTTTGGGGAGATACCGAAACGTCCTCCTTATATGTACAGGATGAAACGATGCGCACCTTGTCGTTTTACGTCGGCAGTTTGGCGGGCGGGCTGCACAACAGCGTAGCCGGACAAACGATGGCGGCGGCTGCCGGTCTTCTGATCTTTTTGCCAAACCTGATCATTTTCTTGTTGTTTCAGAAAAGGGTTTTGTCCACCATGCTTCATTCCGGGGTGAAATAGCCCATGAAAATAAAGGAACAAACACGGAATTACAATCGGCTCCCGGTACTCGCACTAGTGGTTTGCTTCTTGTTCGCGCTTCTTCCGGCTCCCGTTCATGCGGGCTTGCCTTACGACACGTACTACATGGACGGCAACTCGAACAAATGGCGCCAAAGCCAAGCTGTATATGTCCCTGATAAGGTCATTCGTCTGTCGTTCGCAGAGCCGGTGGATCTGTACATCGACGATCGGGACCTCGCCTATATCGTCGACCGGGCGGCCAATCGGGTTGTCGTGACGGACCGCGAGGGCAAGGAGCTTCGCACCGTAGGAGATAAAGAAGGCCAAGGCGCGCTGCAAGCGCCTGAAGGGGTATTCGTGACCGGGGACGGGACGATTTACGTGGCGGACTCCGGCAATCAGCGAATTGCCTTGTTTACGGATCAGGGGAAGTTTCTGCGGGCGTATAAGAAGCCCGATTCCCCGTACCTTACCGAAGACGATTACTTTGTTCCGTCCAAGCTTGTCGTCGATAAGCGCGGCGTCATGTACGTCGTGCTCAGCGGCAACAACAAGGGACTATTTCGAATGGACGCCGAAGGGCGGTATACGGGCTATTTCGGCGCGAACAAAGCGGAGCAATCGTACACGAATTGGATCAAACGTCTCGTTCTCAATAAGGAGCAGTTGGAGAAAGAAGAGGCCAACCTCCCGAAGCCGATCGTGAACGCTGCGATGGATGCATTCGGCTTTCTATACACGGCAACTCCGATGACCAAGAGCGGTATCAAAAAGCTGAATGCCGGGGGAGTTGACGCTTTCCGCAACCGCAATACGTGGAACTCGATGAAAATAATCGATCTCGCGGTCGATCGGGAAGGCTTCCTATACGGAATCGATTTCGATTCCGGGGCGGTTACCGTTTACGATCCGTACGGCAGCGCCTTGTTTGCATTCGGCGATATCGATGTGGACACGCGGCAAAAAGGGATATTCGGCTATCCGACCGGAATTGCCCTGAACTCGCAGCATGACATTTGGGTAACCGACAGCAAAACGAAACAAGTGCAGACCTTCGTTCGCACCGCGTTTGGTCAAGATATTTTGATAGGCACCCAATTGTATTTGCAGGGCAAGTACGAGGAAAGCAAGTCTTACTGGGAAATGGTACGGATGCAGAACAACATGATCGACTCCATCTTTCAGGGACTAGGCAAAGTGGATTTGGCCGAGAGCAAGTACGCTCAAGCGATGGACCATTTCAGAATCGCCTATGATACGGACGGTTATTCCCAGGCGTTCTGGGATGTCCGGCTGCAATGGCTGCAGCGTTATTTGATCGCCTTGTTGGCTGGATTGGTGATCGCCGTTCTTGCGATAAAGTACGCGTTGAAACGGTTTAAGCGATATGCAGCGAAACGTACGTGGCCGCCGAAGCTGGTCCGGTATGCGAATGAAATGAAAGATTTGGGCAGCGTGCTGATTCATCCGTATCACGGCTTTTACAAATTGAAGGAGCGGAAGGTTTCATTCGTCGTTATGCTGGCAATCCTTCTGCTCGCCGTACTTGTTAAGCTCTTGCGGATATACGGGACGGGATTCCTCTTTAACCCGGTTGATATTAGCCTGATCAACGTCTTCTCGGAGCTTGCGTTTTTCGCTGTGCCGTGGATCACATGGGTATTGGCCAACTACCTCGTCTGCGGCGTCAAAAGCGGCGAAGGCCGTTTTCACGAAGTGTTTCAGGCAAGCGTTTATGCGCTGGTCCCGTATTTGGTTTTTTCCATACCGGTATTGGTCTTATCCAATGTCGTCGTGCTGGAGGAGAAAGTGCTCGTCACTTCTCTGGAACAAATAATGGTTATTTGGCTCGGCGTGCTCTTTTTCGTCATGACGCAGGTCATCCACAACTTCGAGTTTATCGAAACGTTGAAAAACTCGCTTATCACGGTGTTTACCGTTCTGATGATCTGGTTTTTCCTGTTCGTCGCTTCCGGGCTGACCTACAACGTATACGACTTTCTTTACCAGCTGCAGCGGGAGGTGACGCAATATGTTTAGCATCCGCCTGAAGCGGCAGCAGGGGATCGCGCTGGTACTTGGCTTGGCCTTTGCAGCTTGCTGCTTGTTCGTTTATCGCGCAGCGAGCGGCAGCGACATTCCTTCTTTGAAGCAGATGAAGATGACGATGGAGCGGGAACCTGACATGCCCGTGTATGAGGGAGAGCCGTGGAAACCGGGAGCCGCGGATGCGGAGGGGTTCGTAGTAGCGCTCGAAAACAGCGATTTTGTGCTCCGCATCGATCCGTTAACGACACAGACGATCGTGAACGTCAAACGTACCGGGTATGAATGGCGGAGCAATCCGCCGAAGGAACGGCTGCAGGGCGAGACGGTGAAAGGGCTGCTGCTGTCGAATCTGAAATCGCCCTTTATTATGGAGTACTTCCAGGCAGCCGGCGATGACAAGGCCAGACGGAGCGTGACGAACGCCGCCGATCTTAAGCTGAAGAAATCGTTCGTCAAATACGATATGGGGCTGCAAGTCACTTACTTTTACGAGGAGACAGGGATCGGGTTTTCGCTTCAATACGAATTGACCGAGCATGGGCTGGTTGTTAACGTGCCGACAAAGGGGATTGAAGAGAAAGGCGAGTTTGCCTTGTTTTCCTTGGAAGTGCTGCCCTACTTCGGAGCTGCGCAAGCGGGGGAAGACGGCTACTTATTCGTCCCCGACGGCCCTGGAGGACTCATTCGTTTCGATAAGGACCGGGCGGGTACGGGGCAAGGGTACATGCATCCGATCTACGGCAGCGAAGTTTCCAATGTAAGGCCGGACTTGCATGCAGCCAGACGCCAAACGAAACGGGAAACGATCGCGTATCCGGTATTCGGCGTGAAACGCCAGGATGAGGCGTTCGTTGCAATCGTCCGGGAAGGAAAAGATGCGGCGAGCATTCAGGCGCTTCCCCCCGGTCTCAAATCTACGTTTTACAGCGTGGACTCCAAATTTCAATACCGTGAGGAATATTTGCATAAGATGAGCCGGTTGACGACACCGGTCAAAACGGTCGAAAAAAACCGGATGCCGCTCGACCGCTCGATCGAATACCGTTTCCTGAACGGTGATCAGGCGAACTATGTCGGGATGGCGGATGCTTACCGGCAGCATTTGTCGGATGCCAAACGACTGCCGCTGCAGCTTCAGACGACAGCTCACATCCCGCTGCATTTGAGCGTGGTCGGCGGCAACGCCAAGGAGGCGTTCAACAGCGAGCGATACGTGGCAGCGACGACTTTTGCCCAAGCGACCGAGATGGTGAAGCAGTTGAAGGACAGCGGGGTCGACAGCATGCGAGTGATTTACTACGGCTGGCAGAACGGCGGTGATTTCAATGCGGCTAAGCGGTTTCCGATCGAAAAGAAGCTGGGCGGAGAAGCGGCAGCCAAATCGTTTGTCGAAGCCATGCATGAGATGAATCTGCAAGTGATGTTTGAGGATAATTTCGTCTACGTCGACGATCGCTCCTCGCTCTCCGCCAAAGCTAACGGGATTCGGGGCATTGACGGCACGGTGTTCATGAACCGGAATGACGAGTTTATTCTAAAACCGGAGCTTACGGCCGGTTACGCGGTGCAGACGATTGCAAGGCTGAAGGATCTCGGCGTCGACGGCATTCATTATAATTGGCTCGGCGAAATGACATTCCGCGATTATGAGTCGAAACCGACAGAACGGGGACAAACGGCAGATGTTTACCGTCAGCTGCTTGCTTTTACGCGGGAAGAGCTTGGCGAAACGGGGATTTACCAAGGGAATGATTACATGCTGGAAGAAGCCGGTTATATAAGCGACTTTACGCTGGATTCGAGCTACGACTACATGATCGACGAGACCGTGCCGTTTTATCCGATCGTGCTGCATGGATTCATCCCGTATTCCTCGACGCCGGCTAATTACCGTAATGACAATACGGCGGAATTTCTCAAAGCCATCGAATATGGCGCTGTTCCTTCCTTCTATCTTACTTACGAACCGTCACGGGTATTGAAAAATACGCCGTCCGAGTATTTGTACAGCAGCGAATTTGCTTTGTGGAAGGAACGGATTGTGCAGGAATACCGGGATTTCGATAAGCTGGCACAGCTGTATAACCGAAGGATCGTCAACCATGAGAAGAAAGCGGGCGACGTATACGTCACGACGTATGAAGGCGGTATTCATGTGGTCGTCGATTACGGGAAGAAAACGTTTGCGGTAAGGGAAGGAGGAGCCGAATGAAACTTCCGCTGCCTCACCGGAACAAAGGATACCTCCTATATAGATGGAAGCAATATGGGGTTGGCTATTTATTCATACTTCCCTGGCTGATCGGCTTTCTTTCGCTCATTGCGTTTCCGATTGTGTGGTCGCTGTTTCTGAGCTTTAACAAGGTGACGCTAACGTCGAAAGGGTTCATTTATGCATGGGCCGGTCTGCAAAATTTCAAGGACGCATTTGTAGTCGATAACGAATATCCCGTTCAGCTTATCCTATACGTTCAGCAAATGCTGTTGATCATTCCGATTATCGTTATTTTCGCGCTACTCGTTTCGCTTTTGCTCAATCAGAAATTTCCCGGACGTTTTTTGTACCGGGCGATCTTCTTCCTTCCGGTTATTTTCGCCACCGGACAGGTGCTGACCGAGCTGTTCGCCCAAGGCGCCGGGGAAATCCCGTTCATGGAGCAATACAACATTGATTCGCTTGTCCAAGACAATGTAGGCAGGCAGTTCGCCGGTCCCGTCATGGAGGTGCTCAAGAAGACCGTCATCATTTTATGGTATTCCGGCGTGCAAATTCTCATTTTTATCGCGGGCTTCCAGACGATTTCGAAGTCGGTTTACGAAGCGGTCCGAATCGACGGCGCTTCTCCTTGGGACAGCTTTTGGAAAATCACCCTGCCCGGCATCGTGCCGTTTATCAGCTTGAATCTGCTTTACACGATTATCGATCTGTTTACGTTCCCGTTAAATCCGGTGCTGGCGCACGTGCGTAAACACATGTTTAATCCTGCTACCGGTTACGGATATGCGAGTGCGCTGGCCTGGATTTATTTTGCGATCATCTTCGTCCTGCTGGCGGCCGTCTCATGGATGTTCGGACGAAGCGCGAAACGAAGGGGGGGAAGAGGATGAACATCATCGTAAGCTGGCGGAACGTGACGCAAACCGTAAGCGGATGGATATGGAGCAGAAAGATGCAGAAGGTGAAAATGCTGGCGCTCGGCAGGAATGCCAATGACGGGTGGATAGCCAAGCTGGCCATTTACTATTTGCTTTCCATACTGGCTTACCTGTATTTGCAGCCGTTATTGTACGTCATCAGTACCATGTTCAAAAACGTGCAGGATTTGCTCGATCCGACTGTCAAATGGTTCCCGACCCGGCTCGAATGGGGAAATCTGGAGAAGGCTTGGATCGGATTGAAATATCCGGAAGCGCTGGCGAACACGTTTACGATTGCGCTCGCATGCTCGATTATTCAGGTGATTATCTGCTCGATTACCGGGTATGCGCTTGCCAAACTGTATTTTCCAGGCAGAGGGCTGGTTACGTTCGGTGTCATTCTAACCTTCCTGATCCCGCCGCAAATCATCATCATTCCGCTCTATGTGATCTACAGCAAGCTGGGCTTGTTGAATACGCCGTTTGTGTTCATCGTTCCTGCATTGTTCGGACAAGGGCTGCGAAGCGCTCTGTTCATCTTGATCTTTCGCCAGTTTTTCAAATCGCAGCCGGTCGCACTGGAAGAAGCGGCCAAACTGGACGGAGCATCGTCGTTTCGCCTTTTCTTCACCATTATGCTACCGCTTGCGCGTTCTGCCTGTCTCGTCGTTTTTCTGTTTTCGTTCATTTGGTATTGGAACATGTACTACGAGCCGTCGTTTTTCCTGAACGACAAGTACATTCCGTTGTCGATCAGCCTGAACCGTATGAATGAAGTGCTGACCGGAACACCTGCCGCTTATTCCACCTTAACCGGCGGCGTATCGATCAACGAAGGCGCCAAAATGGCCGCGGCATTTCTGATTATGTTCCCGCCCCTTATCCTCTATATGTTTCTCCAGAGGTGGTTCGTGGAAAGTATAGAACGGTCCGGACTTGTGGAATAAGGCGACGTCTTGAAGGGAGGTGGTTATTGGCAGACATTGAGAACCAGGCAAGGGAAGTCGCAGCTTAGAGAGATATTGAAGGGAAGGTTTTCGTTCGTATCTACTAAGGGAGGTAAAAAAGAATGAGGGAAAAACGGTATTTCGCATTCGTGGTTGGCATCATCCTCGTATTATCGATGTTTTTGTCGGCATGCTCGACAGGAGGAGACAAAGGGAGCGCAACGACGTCTCCGGCGGCTCCGACGGCTCCGACGGCTCCGACGGCAACAGCAACCGTCAAGCCGCAGGAGAAGCGTGAACCGGTAACGTTAAAAATTATCACATGGGAACAATCGTACACCGACTTGTACAAAAAGTTTAACGAGAAATACCCGTGGATCACCATTGAACCGATCTTCCCGGCAAACGGATTAGATACGAGTATTATTGAAAAAATTGCCGCTTTGCAAGCTGCGGGAACACCGGCGGATCTGACTTGGCTCACCGACTTGAGTCATTATACGAAAGGCGGCTTGCTAGAAGATTTGAAGCCGTATATTGCGAAGGACGAATCGCTCAAAAGCAAGAAGCTTCCAAAAGGATTCTTCGAATCGTTCGATAACGCGAAGGGCCAGCGTTTTGCCATTCCGATGGTCGACGTTCCGATGTGGGTCTTGGTGAACAAGGATCTGCTTGCCAAGCATGGCTTGGAAATGCCGAAAAACGATTGGACGTACGATAAATTCCGTGAGCTTGCAAAAGCGGCAACAGACCCTGCGGCAGGGGAATACGGCTTGACGAGCAATGGTATTTTCGCCCGATATTTCTTGTCTGCAATGTCGGTAGCTAACGGAAGTTCTCCTAATTTATGGTATATGAATGAAGATTTGACACAGACTGTGCTGGATAAGCCGGAAGCGATGAACGATTTGAAATGGATACAAGAGTTAATTACGAAAGACGGTTCCTACCCAGACACGAAGAAGGCGACGGAGTTGGGCGGTTCAGTCAGTAAATTTATTAATGGCAAAACCCTATTCGATATTGGCGGGGACTGGGTCCTGGAACCGTTGGCAAAAGAAGCGAAATTCAAATACGACGTCTTGCCGTTCCCGAAAGGCAAAGTGTCGCAGGTTACTCATCATATTTATGGCCCAATCGGCATGTTGGCCGGTTCGAAGCATAAGGAGGAGGCGTGGTTGTGGATCAGCTTCCAGTTTGAGAACGAAGCGCAAAAATGGAAAGTTGATCATGGCTCCAACGCGTTCGTCATCGACGATGCTTTGAAGAACTACATCGACCAGTCGCCACTGTGGAAGGGCAAAAATACGGAAGCCGTAAAACTGACCAAAGATATGTGCTGCATCGCTCCTGGCCCTACCATTCCTGTATTCCAAGAACATCCGTTTACGTTTTTGGCGGAAACGATTTTGGCCGGCGGAGACCTATCTGGGCTCAAAGGAAAAATCGATGCATGGAACAAGAAGACGCTGGATTTAAGAAAGGCCGCTTCCGGCCAATAATCGGTACGATAGGGACCTCTTAGGAGTTGGCATCCTAAGAGGTCCTGCATGCAAATTTGCTGCGGTGACCTTAGAAACGACAGCGTAAAGGTAACGTTTCATCATAAACATACCGGGAGGTTTGTCGCGCATGACAAATCAGGTTAACGGCGCAATATCGAGACGAACATTCGTATCGGCTCTTGGTGTTGCCGGTGTTGCGCTTGCGGCGGGGGGAGGACTACAGATGGGAAACATGATGGCAGGCAGCGGCAATGCTGTGAAGAGCGTTCCGGATGTGGCGACCTTGCGTACCATATCCGGCGACTATGATGGCCAAGTCGTCGTACTTGTCAGCTATTACGACGGCTGGAATACAACCGGACGCGGGCCGCTCGGTGGGGGGTGTTTCGTTTGGAACACTGCCGGCACCGATGCCGACAACGGTGGCACCGTGTTTGCCGTGACGGGTGCGTCAGGACAATGGGTGCGACTACTATCCGGTTTCGTCGCGCCGGAAATGTTCGGCGCCCGATCGGACGGCAGCGACGATACGAACGCGTTTCATCGCATGTTCTCCGTCGGCTTGCCTGTCGAGCTCGGGCCGTATACGTACAGCGTCTGCCCGTTGCCTAACGAGGATTCCATTATCTGGAACAGGGGGAGTCTCTTCAAGCCTCAGTCAAGCGTTCGCGGCATTCCCGGCCGATCGAAGCTCGTTTGGGGCGGCGAAGCAACCGCTTATTTCATGGCTCTGCGGGATACAACCGGCATCACGATTGAAGGCATTCACTTCGTAAACGGAGCCGGAGCTGTATGTATGGATCCGATCCGCGATTATTCGGTCAGCGACATCTCCATCATAAACTGCATATTCGAAGGCCAAGCCGATCTTGCCGTAAGCTGCGGCAGACAGCTTGCCATTGATGTCAACTCCAAGAAGTGCAGCAAGATTAAAATTCGTGGATGCACGTATTTGAACGTCCGCGGCCACGCCGTCCTGTTGACGAACGCTCGCGACGTCGAGGTCGTCGGCAATTTGTTCGACGGCGTCTGGGCGGGCGAGGGCGTGAACATGGGAGGGTTTTGCATCGATGTCAGCCAGGGCGTCCGCGGATGCGTCGTGTCCAACAACATCGCCCGCAACAGCACGTATTTCACCAAGACCGAATCTTATACGGTATTCGGCTCCACAGACGATAATCTGACGACGGACGTTGTCATCGCCAACAACGAGTGCATCGATATGCGTCCCGTATATCAATCCGGCGCCTACGTGAGCGGATTCGCCATCTTCATCAACAGCCGGATCGGCAACGTCGTCGTCGAAGGGAACAGGATTACGTACAATAAGGGGAACGGCATCTACATTTACGGATCGTCAGCCGGCAACGGTTCGGTCATCGTGAAAGGCAATGTGATCGTGCAGACCGATGCCGGCACCTATTCGAGCAGCGGCATCTACTGCGAGCCGAACAGCTTCAACAGGGTGCTCGTGCAAGGCAACACCGTGCACGGATTCCTCAACGGAATCGTATGCCACGTCGGCATGGCCAGCATCCATGACAATGACGTTTCGGCACTTCAAGCCGCCATTGCCGTAAACGGAGCGTCCGAGGTCTCGATCGAAGGCAACGACCTTCGCGGGGTGACGGGCGTAACGTTCGGAAATTCGACCCCTCAATTCTACAAACGAATCCGCGCTTGCGGCAATCGTATCAAGGCAACGACCGGCATTTGCTTCGACATGACGAATGCACAAAACCCGGCAGGATGCGTCATCCAAGGCAATATTTTCGAAAAAACCGACACGGGTGCAGATTTGCCGGCGTTGTCCGCCAACAATATCGAGTCGTGGGTCGTTTCCGGCAACACGTTCAGCGTGCCGGCTGCCTCCATGAGGGCTCTCGGACTATTCGGTACGGTCAAGACATCGGTCATTCGGGACAATATAACGAACGGCATTCATCAGATCGCAGCTATGGATGCGGCAACCGTCCAACAAGGCAATCTGACGTCAGCAGCCGCCATTTAACGGCCTTGAAGTCGAACAAGACCGATTATCGGGAAGTTATAGACCGCGAGGATTCCGGTTCGGCTGAAGGGGCTTCATGTACATTCACAAAATATATACCGGGAGGTTATCCCGCATGACGAAACCGACATTCTATTATTTTTCCAGTACCCATTGGGACCGGGAGTGGTACGAATCTTTTCAGGGCTTTCGTTTGCGGCTTGTCGATATGATGAACGATCTGATTGAGGTAATGGAAAATCAGCCGGATTTCGCAACGTTTCACTTAGACGGGCAAACGATTATGCTGGAGGATTTCCTGGAAATCGAACCGGCCCAAAAAGGACGGCTTACCCGTTTGATTCAGGAGGGCAGGATCGTTATAGGCCCGTGGTATGTCATGCCCGATGAATTTCTTCTATCCGGCGAAAGTTTGATCCGAAACTTGTTGACGGGCCGGAAAATATGCCGGGAATGGGGGGCCGATCCTTGGCGGTACGGTTACGTTTGCGATATTTTCGGTCATATCGCCCAAATGCCGCAACTATTCAACGGGGTTAATATCCCTTTTGCGGTGCTGGGGAGAGGGCTTAATGAGCACGACGTGCCTGCGCATTTTCGCTGGAGTTCGCCGGACGGCAGCGAATGCATCACCTTCAAACTGCCGGATGAAAACGCCTACGCCTCTTTTTTAGTAGTCATCATGGAAGCGGAGAACAGTCGTTTATCGCCCGACGAAACGAAGCGGCGGATCCAAACCTTTATTGACAAGGAAATGGAGCGAAGCCCGATCCCCGTCTGCCTGCTAATGGATTGTATGGATCATACATCGATTCGCCGAAATACGGTGAACGTTCTGGAGATGATTCGCGAGCTGTATCCGGAAGCGGAGGTCAAGCACGTCAATTTGGAGCAGATGGGGAAGCAGTTGGAAGGCTATGCCGATCAGATGCCTATAAAAATGGGGGAACTGAACGAACCGGGCAAACAGCCGGGTTCCAATTACTTGATCACCCATACGCTATCCAGCCGTTATCCGCTCAAAAAGGCAAACGACGAATGCCAGGTCCTGCTGGAAAAATGGGTGGAGCCGATGGCTGCTTTATCCGAGCTTCGCGGCTATTCCGTTCAGAAGACCTATGTCGATCTGGCCTACAAGTATTTGATGCAGAACCACCCGCATGACTCGATCTGCGGTTGTTCGATCGATCAGGTCCATCAAGACATGCAGTATCGGTTTGACCAAGTAAAAGAGATTTCCAAGCATGTGATCAGTACCATCCTGTGTAAGGGGTTGCTAAGGAACCATGAGGAAGGAAGCGGACATACCCGAGTGCTGACATTGTGGAATCCGCTGCCGTTCCCAAGGCGCGGCACTGTCACCGTGGACATTGATTTCGATCAGCCATATCCCACCCATTATCAGGAGCCTTTCGGTTATGAAGTGAAAAACAGCTTTACCATCCATGATAGCCATGGACGGGAAATTCCTTACGGGCTATGCCGGATGAAGAAAAACTTTATCGTAACAGGGCTTGGGACGGAGACGAAAGCGACGAGAGCGGCGGACCGTCATACTGTATCGCTGGAGGTGGATGTTCCTGCGATGGGAACGGCTGCATACACGATTGTTCCAAGCAAGAAATCTTCCCGGTATTTGGACCGGTTATCCCGTTCCGAACGGGAAGCGGAGAACGACTATATCAAACTTACGGTAAACGATAACGGTACGGTCGCGGTTTACGATAAACGCTGCGGCGTACGCTACGACAATCTGTTAAGTTATCTCGACGACGGGGAAATCGGCGACGGATGGTTTCATGCGAGCCCTGCCGATGATCGTCTGATCGGCAGCAGGGGAAGCGAATGCTTCATTGAAACGGTCGAAAACGGACCGGCTCGTGCCGTATTTCAGATTACACACTTTATCCGGATTCCCAAGTCCTTGGAACGGCATCCCCATGGACTAAAGCGTTCGGAAGAGCATGTTACGTTAACGATTCGCTCGACGATAGGGCTTTCGAAAGGTGCGGCGCATGTCGATGTCGAAACCGAAATAGACAATCAAGCCCGGGATCATCGCCTGCGTCTGGTTATCCCTACGGATGTGCCGTCCCCGACTTTTTTTGCGAATCAACCGTTTGCCTTTGTGGAAAGGCCGACTGGCATTCGTACGGAAACGCAGGACTGGAAGGAATGCGAGGTGCCGGAGAAACAAATGGGGGGGATCGTGGGCAAACGCAGAACGGACGGTACCGGACTGGCGTTCGTATCGGCCTTCGGCTTGCACGAATGTGCCGCACCGGATGACAATCGGGGCACCCTGCATGTAACGATGTACCGTTCGTTCGGGAGAACGTATAGGACGAATGGGGAAGAAGGCGGTCAACTTGCCGGGAAGCTATCATTTAAATATGCACTCGCCGTACTCGATGCTTCCACATCTTATGCGGATTTGACACGGCTGCAAGAGGGTTTGCAAGTCGATATGCACGCCGTTTTCGCTAGAGCCGCTGATGATCACGTTCCGGCCCAACCCGTAAGCTATTTCGAAATATCCAATTCCGACATTTGCGTAAGCGTCATCAAGCGTCCGGATAACGGTAACGAAGGGGAGCTGATTGTTCGCTGCTTCAATTTGTCCGAACGTCCCTCATCCGCCCGGTTCACAAGCTTTAAACGCATTGCGAAAGTGACGGCGGTGAATTTGCTTGAAGAGCCCGCAGGAGAGGTTTTACATGATTCGAATGGTTTTGACGTTCGTCTCGGTCCGTGGAAAATTCAAACGTTCCGCTTAACTTTCGGTAACTTTCAATGAGATGATTTGTTCAACGCGCGCTTCTCCCGGCGCGCGTTGCGGCGCTTCATGGCGGCGGGCAAACCAGATGATTATGTAGAAAGGCGAGGGATCAGTCATGGTTCGAAAAGCAACAATCAGTACGTTCAATTTCCACTATTGTACAGTCAATCCGACCGGCAGCGTCGAGGAATACGTAAACTACGTCATGCTTTTTCTGGAAAACAAAATCAATCATGTCCTGCCGGATCGACCGGATTTGATCGTTCTTCCCGAATGCTGCGATATGCCGGCCGGGTGCACGGGGGAAAAGCTGCGCGACTATTATCGTGTGCGGGGCGATCGGATTCTGCATGGTTTATCGGACCTGGCGGTGCGGCATCGCTGCTATATCGCTTATCCTTCCATCCGGCTGCTTGATGACGGCACTTGGCGCAACTCCGTTCGGCTGATCGACCGCAACGGGGGAGTCGCCGGCACCTACGATAAGAATCACCCGGTCATTGTCGAAATGGAGAAAGACGGGATCGTATGCGGGAATGAAGCTCCGATCTTTTCGTGCGATTTCGGTACGGTCGGCTGCGCCATATGCTTCGATCTGAACTTCGAACCGCTGCGGGCCAAGTATGCTGCCGAACGTCCGGATCTCATCCTTTTTCCTTCGATGTTTCATGGCGGGTTCGTGCAGCAGCATTGGGCTTATTCGTGCCGCGCTCACTTCGTCGGTGCGATTGCGGGCGGATTACCGAGCTCGATCATTTCCCCGGTAGGACAATTGGTCAGCACCACATCCAGTTATTTCGATTATAGGAGCGAAACGGTTAATTTGGACTGTGCCGTGGTTCATCTCGACAATAACAGGGAGCGTCTTGAAGCGATGAGACGCAAGTACGGAACGAAAGTAAAGGTTACCGATCCGGGTTATCTCGGTTCCGTTCTTATTTCGAGCGAAACGGACGAATGTACGGTCCACGACTTGATCCGGGAGTTTAAATTTGAGCTGCTGGATGAGTATTTGATGAGGTCCTTGGCACACCATCGGAATGACGGAATCTCATCATGATTTAAGTGCTAAGGAACATCTTCCCTTGCTTTTCGGCAAACTTGGAGCGTTTTGGAAATTTGGATGCGACAGACTCTCATTCTTTTGATGACGAACGGGCACTAGGATGAGTGCTTGAATGAGGCTCACTTATCGAGATCGAGTCGATGAATTCCTATCAATCGATATCGGATTGGTGCATCGACGAATCCGCAATTTCATAGGGAGAGTGCGAGCATATGACGGAGCATGGGAGTAGGAAAGGAATAAGAAGTACTTTTGCGCTCGTACTGGTGTTCGCTGCTTTTGCGATTCTGTACGGCAGAAATGCGGGCAAAGAAGCAGCATCTGATGACAAACCGAGTGTTGAAAAGGGGAAGCAGTCAGTAATTCCAAATCCGACAGAGAAACAAACAACGCCTCAAGACACGAGAAAAAAGGTTGATCCGCCAAATGATGCGATTGAGGTTCAACTGCCCCCGACGATAAACGCTTTGACAGGCAAAGAAATCAACATTTACTTTGACAATTTGATTATAGGCGATGCGGGTGACTATCTATTCGACGTCGTCTGCTCAATCGGCATCCTGCAAAATGAACGTTGGACATTGAACACGAATACGGCAGGAACATACCCGATCACGATTAACGTGTACGACAAAAAGAGCATACAGAAGGTTGGTACGGCTTCAGCCACGGTAATCGTCAAATCGGGCAGCGTTGGAAGCGGCGTTACGAAAAAAGCCTTGTTTATTGGGGATAGCACGACGGCTGCCGGTAAATATACCGGCGAATTGCTCAACCTATTCAGCTCCGACCCGATGGACATCGAGCTGCTGGGTTCGCAAGGAACGGCACCGAACCTTCACGAAGGACGAGGCGGCTGGCGAGTGGATCAATATTTTACGAATGCCTCAAGCCCTTTTGTGTTCAATGGTGCATTTAACTTTTCGCAATATATGCACAGTCAAGGATATACCCGGGTCGATTATGTGTTCTTCCACTTGGGGATCAATGATATTTTCAACGAAACGAGCGATTCCGGCGCTCATGCCGTCGCTAATGCGGCGGTCACCGCTTATAACAACATGATCGCTACTATGAAGACATTGTTCCCGAACATTAGGATCGGTATGTGCTTAACGATCCCGCCGTCAAAACATCAGGATGCATTCGGGAATAACTACGGCTCCGGACAAACGAGATGGCAATATAAGCGTAACTGGTTCCAATGGAATAAAGCGATTCTGGCCGCTTTCCAAAACCGGACCGCAGAGAACATTTACCTTGTCCCGCTTCATGCGATCCTTGACACAGAACACAATATGAGTGTGTCAACAGTTGCTGTGAATGCAAGAAATAGCACGACGACTGTCCGTCAAACGGACGCCGTTCACCCGGCTGATACGGGATACAATCAAATGGCCGATGCCATTTACTGCTGGTTGAAAGGTTTCGAGAGCTGAAGCGGGCAATGCAAATAGGACGGGGGCTAATCGCCCGCGTCCTATTCGATTGTACGCCAGTTAACCAACTGGCCAGGTTCGATGCTGCTTGCCCCGTTTATCCGAGCAATCGCTGCTCGGTATAGGTCGTATGGCGCCAAACGGCCGCCGTTCGTTCCCTCAACGGAGGGGATATCGATCCCGTTCACGGGGATAACGTTCCACATGTCGCTTCACTCCTTCGGTTGAATCATTTGTTCGGGGCGAACGATTTGATCGAACTGCTCTTCCGTCAGCAAACCGCTTAGGAGTGCGGCTTCCTTCAGCGTAATGCCTTCCTTGTGCGCCGTCTTGGCTACGGATGCCGCGTTCTCGTAACCGATATGCGGGTTCAGTGCCGTGACAAGCATTAGCGAACGTTCCACATTGCTGCGGATAACGGCTTCGTCCGGTTCGATGCCGACGGCGCAGTTGTCGTTGAACGAGTGCAGCGCGTCCGAGAGCAAGCGTGCGGACTGTAGGAAGTTGTATATGATAACCGGCTTGAATACGTTCAACTCGAAATTGCCTTGGCTGGCCGCGAAGCCGATAGCGGCGTCGTTGCCCATGACTTGGCAGACGACCATCGTCATCGCCTCGGATTGCGTCGGATTCACTTTGCCTGGCATGATCGAGCTCCCGGGTTCGTTCGCAGGGATCGTAATCTCGCCGATGCCGCTCCGCGGACCGCTTGCAAGCCAGCGGACGTCGTTGGCGATTTTCATCAGATCGGCGCTAAGTGCCTTCAGGGCTCCGTGCACATAGACAAGCTCGTCATGGCTGGTCAGCGCATGAAATTTATTCGCTGCGGTAACGAAGGTTTTGCCCGTCAAGCGGCTGATTTCATCGGCAACAAGCTCGCCGAAGCGGGGATGCGCGTTAATGCCGGTGCCGACCGCCGTGCCGCCGATCGCCAGCTCGCGCAGCGAATCGGCGCTTGTCTTGATCATCCGTTCCGTTTTATCGAGCATGCGGTGCCAGCCGCTTATTTCCTGTCCGAGCGTAAGCGGGGTGGCGTCCTGCAAATGGGTGCGGCCGATTTTGATGATGTTCGCGAATGCCTCGCTTTTACGTGCGAGCGTTTCCTTAAGCAAGGCGATAGCAGGGAGGACCAGATCCTCGACGGAAGTCAGAGCAGCCATATGCATGGCGGTAGGGAACGTGTCGTTGGAGCTCTGGGATTTGTTTACGTCATCGTTCGGATGGATCCTCAACTCGCTGCCTTGAGCCTCTAATTTTTCGTTTGCAAGATGGGCGATGACTTCATTAACGTTCATGTTGGATTGCGTACCGCTGCCCGTTTGCCAAACCACAAGCGGGAAGTGTTCATCCCAGCGGCCTTCCAGAATCTCGTCGGCGGCCGAAATAATCGCTTCAGCCTTGACGGCGTCAAGTTTGCCGAGGCCGCGGTTCACCGCAGCGGCGCTTTTTTTGAGGACGGCGAACTGGCGAATCAGTTCGAGCGGCATTAATTCCGTGCCGATCCGAAAGTTTTCCGAGCTGCGCTGGGTTTGTGCGCCCCACTTTTTATCCGCGGGAACTCGAATTTCTCCGATGGTATCCTTCTCTATGCGGTATTGCATGAGGATTTCCTCCTTTAATATACGATAATGATAATCATTATCATAAATATATCATGTTGCTCTTCCGGTGGCAAATCGGTTATTTACTGCGACTGCAGCCGAATTTGTCTTCCATGGATTCCATCCAATGGATAGTATGGCTTTTTTGCCGGATTGTTTGCCTGAAGGATGAAAAATGGGCGGATCCTTTCATTCACGGGTGCCCTGATGCGTATTACACGGGAAAAGGTTTGTTTGAATCGGGTGCACATTATATAATTACGGCGAGATGTAAGGCTGGAGTTTGGCAAGTATGGATCGTGTTCAGGCAGCGTCTCCAGCAAGTTAACGGAGAGGGGAATACCGAATGCTGTTTACCGGACTTGTATCGGTTACGTTTCGTCAGAAAAGCCCGGAAGAAATCATTGCCTTAGTAGCAAAAGCCGGATTGGACGCCATCGAGTGGGGGGGAGACGTTCATGTTCCCGCCGGAAATTTGGAGAGGGCCAGAGAGATCGGTCAGGCTACGCGCGACGCGGGGTTAACGATCGCTTCGTACGGCTCCTACTACCGAGCGGGCTGCGGCCAGTCGTTCGCGGACGTTCTGGAAACCGCCAAAGCGCTCGGAGCTCCGTCGATCCGGATCTGGGCAGGCAACAAGGGGACGGACAAGGCGGATGAAGAGTGGTGGCGGAACGTTGCCGGGGATGCGAGGGCGGCAGCCGCAAGCGCGAGCGCTGAGGGCATCCGAATCGCTTTCGAATTTCATGCCAACACGCTGACGGACGGTACGGAACAAACGCTTCGCTTACTAGAGCGGGTAGGGCACGAATCGGTGTCGACCTATTGGCAGCACAAGCCGGAATGGAATGTAACCGAAAATGTAAGCGCGCTGGATAAGCTGTCTTCGCAGTTATCCAACGTTCATGTATTTCATTGGGAGCCGGGCGTACATTTGCCTTTAGAAGAAGGCATCGAGCCGTGGCGCCGGTATATCGATGCGCTGGAAGCTTTGAACGGCGACCGCTTTTTGCTGATGGAGTTCGTCAAAGACGGCGAAGAAGCGCAATTTCTAGAAGATGCCGCAGTTCTGAAAAAGCTGACAGGCAGAGATCGGGCCCATAGCGGTAGCTGATAATGACGTATTGCCCTGCAGAGTGCTGCGGGGTGATTTTTTTTAAAGTCGTTCTCTACCGGGCGCCCTAAGCGGCCGTCTGTTATGCTGATAGGCAAGAGAGCGGAAGGAGTGACCGGCTATGTCTGAAGCAAAAAATGTTCCATTAGAAGAAATGTCTTCTTTTTTCAATCAAAGAGCAGGCGGCTATGACCAGCATATGAGAGGCGTGATCCCGTCTTTCGATTCTTTTTATTCGAGCCTGTCCGAACCGATCGCAGTTACGGATTTGCCGGTGCGGGTTCTTGACTTAGGCTGCGGAACCGGGACGGAGCTCCAATGGATTTTGGCAAAAGCGCCGAACGCCCGTATCACCTGCGTGGACGTTTCTGAAAATATGCTCGAGCTGCTGCTTGCCAAGTATCGTCTTTGGTCCGACAGGCTCACGATCGTAAGAGGCTCCTATCTGGAGATCGATTTCGAGCCGGGCGGGTACGACTATATCGTATCGGCGATGACCATGCATCACTTGCTGGCGGACGACAAGCTTGCGCTATATAAGAAGCTTCATACGGCCTTAAAGCCCGGAGGACACTATATCGAAGGGGATTACGTCGAGACGCCGGAGCGCGAGGAAAGGTGGCTTGAGGCATACAAAAGCATCGTCGGGCTAGAGATTCCCGATCTCCAGTACCATTACGATATCCCGTGCTCGATCGAAACCGAGCTTCGTCTTTTGGTAACGGCGGGTTTTCATGACTTTCAGATGGTTTGGCAGGAAGAGACGAATGCGGTGTATCGCGTACGGAAATGAGCGGCCCGGTGCGGTTCATTGAAAATGTTGAATCATGTCGAAAAAAAGCTTGACCATCTCCTGTTACCGTGCTATTCTAAGGTTCCTGCTTCGGACAACACCTTTTGAAAGAAAGGAAGAGAACGAAGCGAGGAAAAAAGATTTCAAAAAAAGCTTGCAAAAAGATTTGAAACATGATAATCTGTAATTCCGGCCGAGAGAGACAAGCGGTTGGGACGCAAAAGCAAGCAAAACGAATTGTCCTTTGAAAACTGAACAATGAGCGAATAAAGCCAGCAAAACAAAGCAACAAATCGCATGAGCAAGTCAATATCGAAATAAAACGAAGCTTCAGAAGTTTTGCCTCCGGCAAAACCGGCTCTGACGAGCCGCACGATATCTTTCGTGTTCGATCGGCTTCAACTTTTATGGAGAGTTTGATCCTGGCTCAGGACGAACGCTGGCGGCGTGCCTAATACATGCAAGTCGAGCGGATCTTTCCTTCGGGAAAGGTTAGCGGCGGACGGGTGAGTAACACGTAGGCAACCTGCCTGTAAGACCGGGATAACTCACGGAAACGTGTGCTAAGACCGGATAGTTGGTTTCTCCACCTGGAGAGATCAGGAAAGACGGCGCAAGCTGTCACTTACAGATGGGCCTGCGGCGCATTAGCTAGTTGGTGAGGTAACGGCTCACCAAGGCGACGATGCGTAGCCGACCTGAGAGGGTGAACGGCCACACTGGGACTGAGACACGGCCCAGACTCCTACGGGAGGCAGCAGTAGGGAATCTTCGGCAATGGACGAAAGTCTGACCGAGCAACGCCGCGTGAGTGATGAAGGTTTTCGGATCGTAAAACTCTGTTGCCAGGGAAGAAGGGTGAGGAGAGTAACTGCTCTTCATTTGACGGTACCTGAGAAGAAAGCCCCGGCTAACTACGTGCCAGCAGCCGCGGTAATACGTAGGGGGCAAGCGTTGTCCGGAATTATTGGGCGTAAAGCGCGCGCAGGCGGTTGTTTAAGTCTGATGTTTAAACCCAGGGCTCAACCTTGGGTCGCATTGGAAACTGGGCAACTGGAGTGTAGGAGAGGAAAGTGGAATTCCACGTGTAGCGGTGAAATGCGTAGAGATGTGGAGGAACACCAGTGGCGAAGGCGACTTTCTGGCCTATAACTGACGCTGAGGCGCGAAAGCGTGGGGAGCAAACAGGATTAGATACCCTGGTAGTCCACGCCGTAAACGATGCATGCTAGGTGTTAGGGGTTTCGATACCCTTGGTGCCGAAGTAAACACATTAAGCATGCCGCCTGGGGAGTACGCTCGCAAGAGTGAAACTCAAAGGAATTGACGGGGACCCGCACAAGCAGTGGAGTATGTGGTTTAATTCGAAGCAACGCGAAGAACCTTACCAGGTCTTGACATCTGGATGCAAGCGTTAGAGATAGCGCCCTCCTTCGGGACATCCAAGACAGGTGGTGCATGGTTGTCGTCAGCTCGTGTCGTGAGATGTTGGGTTAAGTCCCGCAACGAGCGCAACCCTTGATCTTAGTTGCCAGCATTGAGTTGGGCACTCTAGGATGACTGCCGGTGACAAACCGGAGGAAGGTGGGGATGACGTCAAATCATCATGCCCCTTATGACCTGGGCTACACACGTACTACAATGGCCGGTACAACGGGCTGCGAAACCGCGAGGTGGAGCGAATCCTAAAAAGCCGGTCTCAGTTCGGATTGCAGGCTGCAACTCGCCTGCATGAAGTCGGAATTGCTAGTAATCGCGGATCAGCATGCCGCGGTGAATACGTTCCCGGGTCTTGTACACACCGCCCGTCACACCACGAGAGTTTACAACACCCGAAGTCGGTGAGGTAACCGCAAGGAGCCAGCCGCCGAAGGTGGGGTAGATGATTGGGGTGAAGTCGTAACAAGGTAGCCGTATCGGAAGGTGCGGCTGGATCACCTCCTTTCTATGGAGATCATGATGGCTGTAGGCCGTCGGATCAATAAGCTGGTTTTACTCGCTCATGTTCAGTTTTGAAGGGTCAATTTATTGGCTTTTCAACAGTTTGTTCCTTGAAAACTAGATAGCGAAGCAATGCAAAACATCCTTAGTTTTTTTGTAGCGATCTCGAGAGAGATCATTGGTTAAGCTACTAAGAGCACACGGAGGATGCCTAGGCGCTAGGAGCCGATGAAGGACGTGGCGAACAACGAAATGCCTCGGGGAGCCGTAAGCAGGCGTCGATCCGGGGATGTCCGAATGGGGGAACCCGCACGTGGTAATGCGCGTGTACCATACAGTGAATACATAGCTGTATCGGAGGCATACCCAGGGAACTGAAACATCTAAGTACCTGGAGGAAAAGAAAACAATAGTGATTCCGTCAGTAGCGGCGAGCGAACGCGGATTAGCCCAAACCAAGGAGCTTGCTCCTTGGGGTTGTGGGACGTCAATGTGGGAAAAGTTCGTTAGGTGAAGCGGTCTGGAAAGGCTCGCCATAGCAGGTAACAGCCCTGTAGCTCAAAACGAACGTATCCCTAGACGGATCCCGAGTAGTGCGGGGCACGTGAAACCCCGTATGAATCCGGCAGGACCATCTGCCAAGGCTAAATACTCCCTAGCGACCGATAGCGAAGCAGTACCGTGAGGGAAAGGTGAAAAGAACCGCGGGAGCGGAGTGAAATAGAACCTGAAACCGTGTGCTTACAAGAAGTCAGAGCCCGTTAATGGGTGATGGCGTGCCTTTTGTAGAATGAACCGGCGAGTTACGTTCACGTGCAAGGTTAAGCTGAAGAGGCGGAGCCGCAGCGAAAGCGAGTCTGAATAGGGCGAATGAGTACGTGGTCGTAGACCCGAAACCGTGTGATCTACCCCTGTCCAGGGTGAAGGTGCGGTAACACGCACTGGAGGCCCGAACCCACGAATGTTGAAAAATTCGGGGATGAGGTGGGGGTAGCGGAGAAATTCCAATCGAACTCGGAGATAGCTGGTTCTCCCCGAAATAGCTTTAGGGCTAGCCTCGGAATGAGAGTAGTGGAGGTAAAGCACTGATTGGGTGCGGGGCCCGCCAAGGGTTACCAAGTCCAGTCAAACTCTGAATGCCACATACTTCTGTCCGGGAGTCAGACAGTGAGTGCTAAGATCCATTGTCAAGAGGGAAACAGCCCAGACCATCAGCTAAGGTCCCCAAGTGTGTGTTAAGTGGGAAAGGATGTGGAGTTGCAAAGACAACCAGGATGTTGGCTTAGAAGCAGCCACCATTTAAAGAGTGCGTAATAGCTCACTGGTCGAGTGACTCTGCGCCGAAAATGTAACGGGGCTAAACACGCCACCGAAGCTATGGCTACAGCAGCAATGTTGTTGGGTAGGGGAGCGTTGTGTATAGGTTGAAGGTCGATCGTAAGGACGGCTGGACAGTACACAAGTGAGAATGCCGGTATGAGTAACGAAAAGACAAGTGAGAATCTTGTCCGCCGAAAGCCTAAGGGTTCCTGAGGAAGGCTCGTCCGCTCAGGGTAAGTCGGGACCTAAGGCGAGGCCGAAAGGCGTAGTCGAAGGACAACAGGTTGATATTCCTGTACCACCGTAGCCGTTTGAACGACGGGGTGACGCAGAAGGGCAAGGACGCAGACGGATGGAAGTGTCTGTCCAAGCAGTGAGGCTGATGTGTAGGCAAATCCGCACATCGAAAGGCTGGGCTGTGATGGGGAGGGAAATTTCGAAAGTACCGAAGGTCTTGTACTCATGCTGCCAAGAAAAGCCTCTAGTGAGGCGAAGGTGCCCGTACCGCAAACCGACACAGGTAGGCGAGCAGAGCATGCTAAGGCGCGCGGAAGAACTCTCGTTAAGGAACTCGGCAAAATGACCCCGTAACTTCGGGAGAAGGGGTGCCTCGGTAGGGTGAATAGCCCGAGGGGGCCGCAGTGAAAAGGCCCAAGCGACTGTTTAGCAAAAACACAGGTCTGTGCGAAGCCGCAAGGCGAAGTATACGGGCTGACGCCTGCCCGGTGCTGGAAGGTTAAGGGGAGCGGTTAGGGGCAACCCGAAGCTGTGAACCGAAGCCCCAGTAAACGGCGGCCGTAACTATAACGGTCCTAAGGTAGCGAAATTCCTTGTCAGGTAAATTCTGACCCGCACGAATGGCGTAACGACTTGGGCGCTGTCTCAACGAGAGATCCGGTGAAATTTTAATACCTGTGAAGATGCAGGTTACCCGCGACAAGACGGAAAGACCCCATGGAGCTTTACTGCAGCTTGATATTGGACTTGGGTACGATCTGTACAGGATAGGTGGGAGCCTTAGAAGCATGAGCGCCAGCTTGTGTGGAGGCGACGTTGGGATACCACCCTGATCGTATCTAGGTTCTAACCTACTCCCGTGATCCGGGAGAGGGACCGTGTCAGGCGGGCAGTTTGACTGGGGCGGTCGCCTCCTAAAGCGTAACGGAGGCGCCCCAAGGTTCCCTCAGAATGGTTGGAAATCATTCGAAGAGTGCAAAGGCATAAGGGAGCTTGACTGCGAGACAGACAAGTCGAGCAGGGACGAAAGTCGGGCTTAGTGATCCGGTGGTACCGAATGGAAGGGCCATCGCTCAACGGATAAAAGCTACCCTGGGGATAACAGGCTTATCTCCCCCAAGAGTCCACATCGACGGGGAGGTTTGGCACCTCGATGTCGGCTCATCGCATCCTGGGGCTGAAGTAGGTCCCAAGGGTTGGGCTGTTCGCCCATTAAAGCGGTACGCGAGCTGGGTTCAGAACGTCGTGAGACAGTTCGGTCCCTATCTGTCGCGGGCGCAGGAAATTTGAGAGGAGCTGTCCTTAGTACGAGAGGACCGGGATGGACGTACCGCTGGTGTACCAGTTGTTCCGCCAGGAGCATCGCTGGGTAGCCAAGTACGGACGGGATAAGCGCTGAAAGCATCTAAGCGTGAAGCCCCCCTCAAGATGAGATTTCCCAGTATGTAAGACCCCTTGAAGACGACGAGGTAGATAGGTTCGAGGTGGAAGTGCAGCAATGCATGCAGCTGACGAATACTAATCGGTCGAGGGCTTATCCAACATCTTTACATCGACAGGTGTAAGGACTACAAAAGGAACAAGGATGAATGCAGAACTTCGCATCTAGTTTTCAGGGAGTAAAGGATGAGAAATCTTTTCGGCAATATAGCCGGGAAGATTTTTTGCGTTTATTTATAGATTTCATCAAATTTCGGTGTGGAAAATATTTACGGAACTTAGCCGGCCTTGATATAATGAGTGTCGGCAATGGTGATTTTAACGTTTAAGCAAGCGGGTGAAATCCATTTTTATCTATATTCTTATGTTCGCTTCCCTTTGGTTAATGGGAGCGATCCTGATCCGGAACGGCAGGACGGCATTTTCCTTTTGCTTCGGCGTCCTGATGCTGGTGGCGGGGTGCAGCAGCTTTGCGTTTTCCATCAACCTGACGATCATTCCGTTTATCGAGAAGTATTATGTTTTGCCTTTATCCGTAAAGCAAACACTGATTTGGATCAGCATAGCGGCCGCTTATGCCTATTGGTACTTTTTGAATGGGGTCGGGCTGGTTTCCTCGATCCTCTTCGGCTCCTGGATTCCGAGAAAGCATTGGCTGCCTGTTTTCTCGCTGCTTGCGCTGCTGCCCGCTCTGCTGCTCGTGATTGACGTTGCAACGGACTCGGCGACAATCCTGAACATATCTTTGATCAGATACGTGGCGGGCATGTACTTACTGGCAACCTGTTTGCTGTATATTCTTCATTCCCGGAGGGAAAAGAACCGGCTCCTCCAACGCAGCCATGTCCGTACGACATTCGTATCGGTTACGGCGCTCCTGTGGGCGTATATGATGGATTTCGCCGGCATGTCGAGGCTTACCTTCTCCACGGACGGCTTTATCGTCGAGAGCAACGGGCTGTGGGAATTCAATTATTTAATTATTTTATGGATCGTGTTGTTCTTTATTTATTTCGGAGGGAAATACGGGATTTGGGGTATCAAGCTCCGCTTCGAACGGCAAAAGTACGACTACTCGATGAAAACGTTGACGCTGGGAACATCGATTTTGAACCATTCGATTAAGAACGAGCTGAGCAAGATCAATTATTTGAACGAGCGGGCGAAGGGGAATATTCGCGAAAATAAGGATGAAGCGGCAATCGAGCAGCTGGACATTATCGACGATGTAGCCAGGCATATGCTTGGCATGATCGAGCGGATCAAGGAAAAGGCGGACGATATCCTGCTAGTGGAGAAGACCCATGAGCTCGCGCCTCTAATCGAGTATACCGTACAAACGCTGAAGCCCGTATTCGATTCGAAACGGATGACGATCAGGCTGAGGAACGAGGCTGACGGTTATTTAATCTGCGATGCCGACCATGTGAAAGAAGTGCTGAACAACTTGTGCCTGAACGCTGCGGATGCGATGGAAGAAGGGCGCGGCGAACTGCTGATCGAGACCAAAACCTTAAAGAAAGCGCTGCTGATCGAAATTAAGGATAACGGTTCCGGCATATCGCCAGAGCATGTAAAGAAAATATTCGATCCTTTTTTTACAACCAAAAAAATGTCGAACCGTTTCGGCTTGGGCCTAAGTTACTGCTATGGCGTCATGCAAAAACACGGCGGCGAGATTCAAATAACGGAAACGGAGCAGGGCAAAGGAACGACGTTCTTGCTGCAATTTCCGGCAAAGAAGTTCAGGAGCATAAAAAAACCGGCTTAATGACTCGTTCCGATCGCGTTTGCGGTCGGTTTTTTATTGGAGAAAATAAGGGTTGAGATTGCTTCCGTCTCGTTGTAAACTAGTAATGTTAAGTTATGTTAACGTGTGCATATATGTGCATTAAGGCGACCAAAGGAAGCAATAATCGATTTTACTACTAGGCTACCATAATGAAAACCGGGGGATGACGATATGCAAAAGCACGACGGAATGAATTATGCGCCGCAAGGGAAGCCGAGGCCGGTCGTAGAGCCGGGTCAATTCACTTTCGCGGCAATGAGCTTGGACCATGGGCATATTTACGGCATGTGCAACGGACTTATCGAGGCGGGAGCCGAGCTCAAATGGGTGTATGATGCGGATCCTGCGAAAGTGGATGCGTTCATTCAGCGTTATCCTAGCGTCAAAGCGGCTTCCTCCGAGGATGAGATTCTGAATGATGAATCGGTGAAGTTGATCGCAGGGGCTGCGGTTCCATCCGAGCGCTGCGCGCTTGGTTTGAAGGCGATGTCGCACGGGAAGGATTATTTCACGGACAAAACGCCGTTTACGACGTTGGAGCAGCTGGAATCGGCCAGGCGCATGACGAAAGAAACAGGCCGTAAATACATGGTTTATTACAGTGAGCGGCTGCATGTGGAAAGCGCCGTTTTTGCCGGACAATTGATCGAGGAAGGCGCGATCGGGCGCGTGGTGCAGGTCATCGGAACAGGTCCTCATAGATTGAGCGCTTCATCGCGGCCGGGCTGGTTTTTCGAAAAGGAGAAATACGGCGGCATTTTGTGCGATATCGGGAGCCACCAGATCGAACAGTTCCTGTTCTTCTCCAAGGCGAAGGACGCCAAAGTGGTGCACAGCAAAGTGGCGAACTACAACAGCAAGGAATACCCCGAGCTGGAGGACTTCGGAGATGCGACGCTGATCGCCGACAATGGCGCGACGAACTATTTCCGCGTCGACTGGCTGACGCCTAACGGGCTCGGCACGTGGGGAGACGGACGGACGATCATCCTCGGTACCGACGGCTATATCGAGCTTCGCAAATATATCGATATTGCGCGGGATAAAGACGGGGATCAGCTGTATTTGGTCAACCATGAAGGCGAGAAGCATTATTCGCTGCGCGGGCAAGTCGGGTTTCCGTTCTTCGGGCAGCTGATCTTGGATTGCTTGAACCGTACGGAAAACGCAATGACGCAGGAGCATGCTTTCAAGGCGGCGGAGCTATGCCTGACGGCACAGCAAATCGCGGTTCGGGTAGAATAGAACGGAATGTTAAAAAGAGCTTTGACCGTCAGACGATGTCTGGCGGTTTTTGGCGTTAGCGTAGACCTAACATCTTATGTACGCTGCTTCTGGAAATTATGTTATAGTAATAAGGGATGAAAACGATTACATATACGGCTGCTCGCTGTCGATAGACAAATAAAGGGGAACGTTGCGATGCTCGGTTTCAAGCTAAACTACAAATTGTTTTACCAGTACATGATCTCCTACATCGTTGTTTTGCTGCTGCCGATCATCATTATCGGCCTTACGGTGTACAGCTATTTCATACAATTATTGCGGGAGGAAGTCATACGCGGAAACTTGAACCTCCTCGCCCAGGTGAAGGATACGATCGATGTCAAAATGAACGAGTTCAGCAATATCGCCTATCATATTGCTTCCAATCCGAATCTTACGCCCTACGCGGCAACCAAAAGTGCATACAGCGAAATGAACGCAATACTCGAGCTTCGCAATTACAGCAGCGCGAACCATTTGATTCACGATATGCTCTTGTATTACCGCGGAGGGGAGAAGCTTTATTCCCCTTACAGCGCTTATGACGCCCGAACCTATACGGATAAAATTTTCCGCTATGAAGCATGGAGGGCCGAGGACTTCTACAAAACGATCGAAACGATAGACAAGCCGCTGCTTAGAAGCGCGGAAACGGTTGCCATGAACAGCCCGGAGCGATTTATAACCTACTTGCTTCCGATCCCTTATCGGGACGTAAAACCTTACGGTACGGCTGTTTTTCTGATCAAAGAAGATGCGTTTCGGGATATGATAAAAAAATCGTTCGGCGACTACGGCGGTAATACGATCATTCTGAACGGGGAAGGAAAACTGATCACATCGCTCGCGAATATCGAAGAGTCGCAACTGAACGAGCTGCTCCTGGCTATGCCGATGGAACGCCAGAACGGCTCGCAAACAGTCCGGTTGTCCCGAAACGACTATATTGTCAGCTATATCAAATCGGAGAGCTTGGGCTGGAGCTACGTCTCACTCGTCGATAAGAATAAGGTTATGAACAGCATCCAGCTCGCCAAACAGAGGACGCTGTTCGGGTTGTTGTTCGTCCTGATCGTGGGCAGCGTCGTGATCTACTATGTCATGTCGCTGAACTACAAGCCGATCAAGCGTTTAAAAACGTTAGCGGACCGTACGATTAAGTTGCCCCAACGGAACGGGAATGAAATTGAGTCGATCCAGTCGGCATTTCGTTACATATCGGACAATAATGATGAATTGGTACGCAAAATCAGCAGCAGCAAGCCCGCGCTCAAGAACTACCTGCTGCTCAATTTGCTGAAGGGCGATTTTCAGGATGTCGAAGAGTTCAACCGGAGGGGGGAAGCGGCGGACTTCCGTCTGACGAAACAGCAATTATGGGTGGCGATCGTTTATTTTTCCAAGAAGGAGCAAGAAAGCGGCATGCACGGGGATTTGATCATTAAGGAAGTGGAAGGGCTGCTTCCGGAGCAAATCGAGGGGTATGGCAAGGAAAACGTCGAAGAGGGGACGCTTACGTTCATTTTCGGCACGGACGAGGACAGCGAACAAGTGATCAAGACGTATTTGCTTCGAGTCCAAGAGCATATGCTGAGCGAGCACGGCCTGCAAGCGACCGTCGGCGTCGGCAGTCCGTATAGGAACGTTGGAGAGATCGGCAAATCGTATATCGAGGCGTGCAGCGCGATCGATTACCGGTTAATCAAGGGCCACGGACAAATCATTTTTTTCAGCGAAATTACGCTCCGATCAGGCACTCGCGACAGCTGGTATCCGAAGAGCGAATGGGAGCGGCTCAAGCTTTACATTGTGCGGGGAAATACGGAGGAAGTGGAGTTTTATCTCAACCAGCTTATCGCGACGATGAAAGGCGAGCAAATTCCATTATATATGGCGAAATGCATGTGCTACGATCTGATCAACGTCATTTTTGCCATCATGTATGAGCTCAATCTCGATTTGAATGACCAGCAGAAATCGTACCCGGACGTTATGACGCTGACGGAATTCGAGACGGTCGATGAGCTCGCAGAGCTGGTTCGTACGATCAGTATCGATATATGCAGCATGATCCGGGATCGCAAGGAAAGCGGAAACGCCCAGCTGCAGGATCGAATGATCGCCTACATTCACGAGCATTACGGATCTTACCATTTTTCGGTGCAAATGATGGCCGATGATTTTCAAATGTCCGCTTCTTACTTGAGCCGGTATTTCAAAGACCAAGCCGGTCAAACGCTCACCCATTACGTCAATTCGGTGCGGATGGATAAGGCGAAGCGGCTGCTGCGGGAAGGAAATGAAAACCTGAACGAGATCGTCACGCAAATCGGATACGGCAGCGTCCCCGGATTTATCCGCAAGTTTAAGGAAACGGAAGGGCTCACACCGGGCGAATATCGGTCGCTGCACCGCCAATAAGCACCTTGTAGCCTAGAATGTAATGATCTGCAAAGGAGTGCGGAAACCGTCAATCGGTTACAGTGAGGCCTAGAAAGGCGGAAGGAGTCGCCCAATCGTTTGATGTAAAGCCCTGCTAAGCGTGCAAAACCAATCAATTCCCGAATGTAATCGTTCGTCAACCCGGAACGGAAATTGTAAATTTACAGTTTCCGTTTTGTTTTGTTATGGTGCTTGCAAAAGGGGGTGAACACGATGCACTCGGGCAGAACGGTTTTCCGAAAGATGGTAAGCAATTATCAACTATACTTATTGTTTCTGCCGACCTTCGTTTATTTTATAGTGTTCCACTACATGCCTATGTACGGGATACAAATTGCTTTTAAAGAATTTATCGCGACGAAGGGAATTTTCGGCAGTCCATGGGTAGGCTTCGAGCATTTCGAAAGGTTCTTTAACTCGTACCAATTTTGGACGGTCATCAACAATACGATCGGGTTAAGCGTATACGGATTGGTCGTTTCGTTCCCGCTTCCGATCTTGCTCGCGCTGCTGTTAAACCAGCTTGTGAGTCAACGCTTCAAAAGATTCGTCCAGACCGTTACGTATGCGCCGCATTTCATTTCTACGGTTGTACTGGTTGGCATGCTTGCCGTTTTTTTGTCGCCCCGCAGCGGTCTGGTCAACCAGATCATTACGTTTTTCGGGGGAGAACCGGTTTTCTTTTTGGCGATGCCGGAATGGTTCAAGTCGTTGTATGTGCTATCGGGCGTCTGGCAGGGGGCAGGCTGGGGAGCAATCATTTATTTGGCGGCATTGGCCGGCGTCGATCCCGGTTTGCATGAAGCGGCCATTATGGACGGGGCGAGCAAGCTGCAGCGGATCCGATACATCGACATTCCGTCGATTATGCCAACGGCGATTATCGTCCTTATTCTCAATCTGGGAAGCATCATGACCGTAGGCTTCGAGAAGACGTTTCTGATGCAAAATTCACTTAACATCGACTCATCCGAAATTATTTCCACCTATGTGTACAAAACGGGACTTCTCGGCACGCAGTACAGCTTCTCAGCCGCAGTAGGCTTGTTCGACTCGGTGGTCAACTTCGTTCTGCTCGTCCTCGTCAACCGGGGAGCCAGGAAACTGACGGAAACAAGCTTGTGGTAGAAAGGAGCGCTCGCGTGGATTTACGTACGAAGTCTGACAAAATTTTCGATGGCTTGAACATTACTTTTTTAACAATTGCGATGCTCGCTGTCTTGTATCCGCTTTATTTTGTAGCCATCGCTTCCGTCAGCGATCCGAACGCCATTAATGGAGGGAGAGTCTGGTTCTTTCCCGAGCAATTCACCTTGGAAGGGTACCGGAATATTGTCAAAACCGATGCGATTTGGATCGGATACCGGAATACGCTGCTGTACATGACGGTCGGGACATTGATTAACGTAGCGATGACGCTGACAGGCGCTTATCCCTTGTCGCGTAAGGATTTTTACGGACGAAACGCGTTCATGATCATGATCACATTCACGATGTTTTTCAGCGGCGGCTTGATTCCGACTTATCTGCTTATCAAAAAATTGCATCTGATCCATACGATGTGGGCGCTCATCTTGCCCGGTGCAATCAGCGTGTGGAATTTGATCGTCACTCGCACGTTTTTCCAGCATATGATTCCCGGCGAGCTCCGCGATGCGGCGGCGATCGACGGATGCTCCGATTTCGGCTTTTTCGTTCGGATCGTGCTGCCCTTGTCCAGAGCGATTACGGCAGTTATGGTGTTGTTTTACGGGGTTAGTCACTGGAACGCGTTCTTCGGTGCGCTCATTTATTTGAATGATGAGCGGATGTATCCGCTGCAGCTCATTTTACGGAACATTTTGCTCCAGAACGAAGTGCAGGAGACGCTCAACCTCGGACAAGGCGGAGAAGCGCGCAACATGGCGGAGACGATCAAATACGGGGTCATCATCGTTGCAAGTCTACCCGTTCTCGTCTTATACCCGTTCGTACAAAAATATTTCGCCAAAGGCGTCATGATCGGTTCGTTAAAGGGCTGACCGAAATTGCTATATTCATTCGAACATAAAGGGGATGCATCAACAATGAAAAAAAGTTTGCTCGTTACGACGATCGTTGCCGTTGCAGCGGTCACAGGCTGCAGCCAGAGTCCTAAAACGGAGCCGGCCAGCACCGGCAGTACGCCGGAAACTTTCCGTAAGACAGGACTGCCGATCGTCGAAAAACAGGTTAGCTTGCGCATTCCGGTCGTCAAAGCGGACTACCATAAAAACTGGGATGAGATGGCCACCATTCGCGATCTGGAGGACAAAACGAACGTCAACATCAACTGGGAGCAGATACCCGCGGCCAGCTTTCAGGAAAAGAAAAATTTGATGTTTACCAGCGGGGACATTCCGGATGCATTTTTTAATGGATTGAATTCGCAGGATGTCGTCAAATACGGCTCCCAAGGCGTGCTCATTCCTTTAGAAGGGCTGATCGAGAAATACGCCCCGAACATCAAAAAAATATTGGACGAAAACCCCCAGGTGCGAAGATTGGCAACCGCGCCGGACGGTCATATTTACTCGATCCCGTGGTTCGAGGACAAATCATTTTTTGAATTCCGCAACGCGTTCCTGATTAATAAAAAGTGGCTCGACAAGCTGCAGTTGAAGGTTCCGACGACGACGGAGGAGCTTTACCAGGTATTGAAAGCGTTTAAGGAGAAAGATCCGAACGGCAATGGCAAAGCGGACGAAATTCCAGCAACGTTCCGTCACGGCGCTTCCACGAACGGCTATTACGAATTGTTCGGCGCTTTCGGCGTCGTCGATGCTTTAACGATGTTCTCCGTCGACAACAAGAAGGTCGTATTCGATCCGATGCAGGCAGGCTACAAGGAAGGCATCAAATTTATCAACAAGCTTTACAGTGAAGGGCTTTTCGACAAAGAAACGTTCACCCAGGACGCCAAGCAGATGTTGTCGAAGACGCAAAGCAACCCTCAGTTAGTCGGGCTCGTCGCCTCGTTCAACGGCGTTTATGAGTTCGGTAACGAAGGCGTGAAGGATTACGTAGCGATTCCCGCATTGAAAGGGCCGAATGGCGATCAGCTATGGCGCAGACAGGACAATCGGATTATACAGAACTTCTTCTCCATTACATCGGCCAACAAAAATCCGGAAGTAACGATGCGACTCGTCGATACGATGAACGATCCCAAATCCGTCCTGCAGTTCCAACGCGGTCCGATCGGCACGCATTTGAAGGAGCGTTCGGACGGGATGTTCGAGGTTATCGACGCACCGAAAGGAACGGATACGAGCAGTTGGATCGGCAGCGTATCGCCTTCGACGGCACTCCCGCTAATGATTTCGAAAGATTGGGTAAATAAGCTCGTTAAAAATGAGAGCGATCAGCTGCGGCAAAACTTTTACGAGATTTATAAGCCGAACATCGTCAAAGAGGACCGTGCTTACCCGAACCTTTATTTGACTGCGGAGCAAAACAACCGGATGAGCGTGCTTAATACCGATATCAGTACGTACATTCGAAAAATGGAAGCGAAATGGATAATCGACGGCAATGTCGAGAAAGAGTGGGACGGCTTCACGCAAGAGCTGAAGAAAATGGGTATCGAGGAAATGATTAAAATCAAGCAGGCTGCTTATGATGCGTTTATCAAAAACTGAACGGGAGGAGAAAGAGTTGAACGAGGCTATGAAAAGCAGCGGGGGCGATGCGGGCGGAAACCGCATCCGCCCCTTGGCAGACGAATACGTCGTTCTGTTCGAATCTCCCGATCCGCAATCGGTCTATGGTTACAGTCCGGGGATCGTCGTTCTGCCTGACGGGCGGTTGATCGCGACCATGGATCTCGGAGGTAAAGGGGTCAAGGAGCTGGAAGGTCCTAAGGGCTCTAGGCGCGGCTACATCACGCAGGGCAAAATATTCCTCTCCGACGATAAGGGACGGACGTGGCGGCATGTGCACGATTTTCCGTTCATGCACGCGAGACCGTTCGTCGCGGGAGGCTCCTTGTACGTCATCGGACAGTGCGAAAACATCCTGATCATGCGCTCCGACGATAAGGGAGAGTCTTGGACGGAGCCGGTTCGTTTGACGGATTCCGGCGACTGGCATCAAGCTCCGTGCAATGTGCATGAGGCGAACGGAAACGTCTACCTGGTTATGGAAAACATTCGGGAGCACGAATTGACGAACTGGCCCGTCAGTCAAATCGAACCGATCCTGATGCGCGCAAAGACCGATGCAGATATGACGCTTGCGGAAAGCTGGACGTTCGCGAGCGGCTTGGTCGCCGAGGAAGCGATACCGTCCGGCCGCCTCGACTATTTCGGCGTCCCCTTTTTCACCGAGCAGCGCACGGCGAAGCCGAATCAAGTGAACAGCGCCTTGGTCGGCTGGCTGGAAACGAATGTTGTGCAGTTTACCGATCCGGACCATTATTGGCACGATCCTTCAGGCCGGACGTTTCATCTCTGGATGCGGGCGCATACGGGCGGTACGGGATATGCCGCAATTGCCAAGGTGGTCGAACACGAGGACGGACGCATGGAGACGATGCTCGAACGAACGCCCTCGGGCAAAACGGCCGCATTTTTGCCGTGCCCCGGCGGACAAATGAAATTTCATATTTTGTACGATGCAATCACGAACATGTACTGGCTGCTAAGCTCGCAAGCTACGGACAGCATGACGAGGGTGGACCGCCTGCCGGCAGAACGGTTTGATTTGCCGAACAACGAACGGCACCGCTTGCAGCTGCATTTTTCGAAAAACTGCGTCGACTGGTGTTTTGCGGGCTTGGTGACGGCAGGCGATTCGCCAAGGCAATCACGGCATTATGCCAGCATGGCTATAGACGGCGACGATCTCTGCGTGCTGAGCCGTTCTGGAGATGCGAGGGCCAAGGACGCGCATAACGGCAATCTGATTACGTTTCACCGGGTTGCGGGATTCCGGGATTTGATTTACTAGCGTTAAAGGAGGACAAACCATTGAATAGTACCGACTATCAAAAGTTTACCGGCGTGTTTTCGCTGCTGCTTACGCCATTCCGTTCCAACAAGGAAATCGATTGGGACGTGTACGAGCAATATGTGAACTGGCAGCTGTCGTTTCAACCGGCCGGACTGTTCGCCGTTTGCGGCAGCAGCGAAATGAAATGGCTGACGCTCGAGGAGCGTCTGGAATTGGCACGCAGGGCGGTCAACCTCGCAGGGAGTACTCCCGTAGTGGCTACGGCAAACCTGGAGCCGAACCCGGACGATCATCCGGATGAGCTGCGAAGGATGATTGAAACAGGCGTGTCCGGCGTCGTTCTCGTGCCGCCGAACGGCATGGGAGAGGATCAGCATCGGCTGCATGCATACATGGCGAATATGGCGGATCTAGCCGGGGTCCCGGTCATTTTGTACGAGTGGCCGCTCGTTCATCCTTACCGTGTCGAGCCCGAGATTTACAAACAGCTCGTGTCATCGCACGGGGTACTCGGACTGAAGGATACGACATGCACGCTTGAAGGCATCAGCCAAAAAGTGAAAGCCGCGCCGGATTCCATCGTGTACCAGGCGAATACGCCATACTTGCTGGAGTCGGTTTCGCTAGGCATTAAGGGCGTTATGGCGATCGTTTCGGCGGCTTCAGGCAAAACGGTCATTGATTTTTGGAATGCGGCTATGCGCAAAGAGCCGGAAGCAAGTGCGCTGCATAACAAGCTTGTTTATCTCGACGCCCTGCTCCGGTTCTCGTATCCGGCGTCCGCCAAATATTTGGCTTCGCTGCAAGGGATTCCAATAGAAACGTATTGCCGGGCGGATAGCGTGTTGACTGAAGAAGCAAGGAAAGCGATGGAAGTCTGGCATGGACATTCATAAGCTGGACCGCTTTATGAGAACGGACGGAAGAAGCGGGGAAGGTGCCATTGTATGGCACTCTCCGCTCCAGCCGCCGTTCCGGATATCAGGCTTCGCTTGGCTGCGCGACGGGGGCGGTTTTCGCAGACTGCCGCATCTGCCGGAAGGGGCGGTCCGGGAGCCTGTCGATAAGTTGGCGGATTGCACGGCGGGCGGCCAAATTTGTTTCCGGACCGACTCGCGGCGAGTCGAATTACGAGTCGCCCTCAAGGCTCCCGCGCTCATGTACCATATGCCGGCTACGGGCCAGTGCGGTTTCGACGCCTATGTCGGCGAGCCCGGCTTCAAAGTATACGGCGGGACGGTCAAGTTTGATCCGCGGTTAAAGGAATACGAGAGCACGGTGCTGGAGTTTGATCCGGGCGAGTCGCGGATGCGGACGATTACGCTCAATTTCCCGCTATATCAAGGTGTGGACGATATTAGCATCGGCTTGGAAGCAGAAGCGCAGGTGCTGCCGCCGCCGCCGTACGACAGCGGGAAACGGGTCGTTCTGTACGGTACTTCGATTATGCAAGGGGCCAGCGCTTCGCGGCCGGGGATGGCGTATCCGAACATTTTGAGCCGGAGCATCAACCTTGAATTTATCAATCTGGGCTTCTCCGGGAACGGGCGCGGCGAACCGGAGCTCGCGGAATGGGCCGGCCGGGTCGAAAATCCTGCTTGCCTTCTGCTTGATTATGAAGCCAACTGTTTAAGTACCGCCTATTACAGGCAGACATTGCCTAATTTTATCCGAATTTACCGAAGCCGTCACCCCGAGGTGCCGATCGTGCTGCTGTCCAAAATCGCGATCCGTTTCGAGTTTCTGAAACGTGCCGAACAGGCGGACCGGGCAGAGAGACTTCATTTTCAACAGGAGCTGGTCGCAAGCTTACGGAGCCAAGGGGAGCGCAATTTGACGTTCGTGGACGGTACGAGTCTGATCGGCGAGAATGACCACGAATGTACGGTGGATGGCGTGCATCCGAACGATCTCGGATTTAAAACGATGGCGGATCGGCTGCTGCCGGTGCTGAAGACTGTTTTGCAGTCATAGTCGTTTGGACGAATGGACTATCAAATCACATTGCGGAGGGGATCGGGATGTCTGGAAACAGGATAAGCCGTAGAGCTTTGCTCGCATCGATGGGAATGGCTGGGGCAGCCGTTTTGACGGAAAGCGTATGGAAGGGCGGTTTACCGGGAACGGCGGAAGCCAAAGGCGGAACGGTGACCGAGTCCGTCTACGGGCTCGATAAGGTAAAGGTGAAAGACCTGAAAGATATGGATTTCGTCATCGCGGTAACGATCGCCGAGTTGAGAGCGGAAACGGATCCGAACCCCGATTATGTTTACTATGTGATTGATACCTTGCAGGAAGGCATGTTCGGCTACGACCCGTCGGATACGACAACGCCTGACAATACGGGGACGGTCGTTGCGGCTGCCGCAGGCGGGCGATTCAAGCGTATGTTTGACGGCGCTTTACAGGTCAAGTGGTTCGGGGCAAAAGGAGACGGGGAAACGGACGATACGCTGTCTGTCCGTGCGGCGATGCAGGCTGCGAGAGGAAAGGAAGTTCGTTTTGCCGCAGGTGTCTATAAGTTGACCGATACGATCACGATTCCGCGAAATACGTTCGTGAGAGGAGCGGGCTGTTCCTCGTGGTTTCCGTTCGGCCAGCTGCGCAATAACGTTCCGAACAGCATTTTGGATATGGAGAACGGTACGATCCTGAAGTTCGTTGGAAACGCTTCCGTTACGTTCTCCACGAACCGGTCCGACTTCCAAAACTTCACCTGCGCGGTAAAGCTTGAGCCGGATGCGGACGGGGTGCAGCTGTCCGATCTCAAAATATTGTCGTCGTTCCGAATTCGGGATGAGAACGGGAACATTACGACTTCCGATACGGATCAGCATGCCATGTTCGATGTGGGGCTCTGGATCGACAATGCGGATCATGTCAAGCTAAACGGAATCGGCGTCGTAGGCTACTGGCAGAAAGCCGGACTTCTCTTGGACGCTTCGGGGCGCCTCGGGGCTACGCAGGAATTCGGCGCGATCGAGTATTGCGTGGTCAATAATTGTATTTTTCAGGGGAAAATCGGGATGGCGGCGCTTGGCGGCGACGAAGGGGTACCGCCTGACGAAACCGGATTCCTCAAGCCGGCCGGGGATGATTTGACAGAGGGTGCGTTCGGCCTGTCCCATTTGTTCGTGTCCGAATGCTTTTTTTCCGGAACCGACCATCATTCGAACGTGTTCGCCGCCGGCTGGCAAAGCCGGATCGCCCCCGACAGCACGCCGCTCAAAATCGACGGCTTTATCGGCAGCGGCGTTCCTTACCGTATCAATCATCCGCGTTTCGTCAACTGTTCGATTCAAACGCGTGAAAGCGCATCGATCGTGCTGGACCGGGTTATCCGTCCCGCATTTATCAATTGCCGGGCGGAAAGCGGTCCGATCCGTGCTTCCAAACATACCGTGCTGCCGCGGCTCATCAACTGCGAGTTCCCTTATAATCGTACGAATGCGATCTATCAGGAAATCGAGCACTGTCAAGGCGCGCTCATTACGCCTTCTTTCCGCAGACTGGCCCACATACACTTGAAGGAGTATCAATTTCAGATTGAGCTCCGCAACAACAATGGGGTTATCGAGCACCGTTTGACCAAGCCTTTTACCATAAGCGCCGGCGCCAAAAGCAAAGATGTCGAAGCCTTGTTCCGTTATGCGATCAAGGAAGCAGGCTGGGATTACCAAGTATGGACGCCGACGCCCGTTCCGGGGAGCACGATGAATGACGACTACAGCAAGGGCCTATTTCTCGGTGAAAAAGCGTTCCAAGCGAAGTATAGTCTTGTCACCAGCGTGACCTTCGATAACCATGCCGATTATCAGGAGGCGGAGCTTGTCGTCGTTCAGTCGCGGGCCGCGGATACAGGTTTGTGGGCAAGAGCTGCGGCTTACTCGGCTCCTACGGTTCCTTATAAAATGGCGACGTACAATACCGTATTGAAAATCGAGCTGCGGAACGGCAGCGGTCCGGCGACGGCACTAACGACGAACCTCCCTATGGAAGCGCAGGGAGCGGCAAGCTTGATCCTTCGGGTTAGGGGCCTGTTTTATGAGCAGGCATACGGGCTGGGCTGACCGACAGGAAATACGCCCAAGCGTATCGTTCTTTTTAATAGAAACTTCGCCGTCAGACCATGTCTGGCGGTTTTTTGGCGTCCGAATGGAAAGCTATGCAACCAAAGGCATGTCTCGTCCGTTTTATGATATAGTTAGAGATAATCGAAATTTGTCAAAAGGCGCTGTCGAGCGTGCGTGCCGAAAGGCGGGGGAGGAAAAAGATGAGCAATTATCGTTTCGTTTGGCCTTTATTTGCCTTTCTGTTTTTCTTTTTCCTGTTGGAGCGTCCGGCGGAGGCCAGCGTGATCGATCGTATTAAGGATATATACTCGGCTCCCGAGAAGGTGGACGAGCTGCGCAAGCAGTACGAGGACACGATAAAATCGCTTGAACAGCAGCAGCAGAAGCTGCAGGAGGCGCAAGCTTCGATGGAGAAATACGCGGCCGAGCAGAGGCAGCTGATGGAGGAAAATAACCGGTTCCGCCAGCAGAAGGACGAGCTCCAAGCCCAGAACGCGCAATTGACGCAGCGATTGGAGCAGCTCGAGCAGGATAAGGCGGATAAAAAAAGCCTGTACCGCAGGTGGATGTCGCTGATTATTACAGCCGTCCTGCTTGCCGCGGGCTACGTCCTGTCGATCCGCGTCTGGCGCTACGCGGTGTGGCGCAGGCAGAGGCATTCGCGCGGAGGCGTCATCAAATGAATATCACGACACCTCCCAATGTGGGACATATCCATATTACGCTTGGAGACGAGGATGCCTTGCAGCTGCTCCATCCCAAGGCGCTGCTCGCGTATCAAGGATTTCCGCAAAACCGCGAAGACAAGATCATGGACCTGGCTGGCATGTACCGTAAAAAGAAGCTGGTTCGTTCGCGCATCATGGGACCCGCCGAGCTGATCATCGGGTTGCCGCCGGGCTGCTTGCTAGAAACGATCGAGATCCCCGAGGAAAGCGATTTGCTGTTCGATTTCCGACACGTGCTATTTTATTCGGACGGTTTATCGATGAAAAGCAAGGTGCAAACGATCAAAAACGTCTGGATTACGCGGGAATGGGTGCGCATGAAGTTTAAGGGTCCGGGTCAATTGGGGCTGCTGTCTTCCGGAGCTCTTGCAACGCTGCAGTTGGATCCCGAGCGGCCGTTATTCGTGGAGGCGGGGTCGCTCGTCGCCTATCCGGAGAATGCGGCGATCAAGCTGTCCGTTTACGGCAATCAGCTGGCCAGCCAGCATATGAACGTACAGTGGGAAATAACGGGCAGAGGACCGGTATTGATGCAAACCGGATTCCGCGATCCGCAGCTCGACGAGCAAATCCATAAGGACGGCATCGTTCGCAGGGCGCTTCGCGAGCTGCTGCCGTTCGGAGGCGTATATATCCGGTAAGAAGAAGCGCGGGCAACCTGAAGCGCAGCCCACGTCCGAGCCGAAGAGTCGCGGCTGGCGGTTCAGGTTGCATGGATGCAGCACAATGGGGCAGGAACGCCAGACCTGGTCATTTCGGCGGACAGAAGCCGGGACAACGCCGGCATAACGATTGGGCATAGACCGGATCGAGCTCACGCAAAGCGTTAAAATAGCTTGTGATCGAATGGTTTTCCGATACGGACATTTTCTGAAAGCGAAGCGGATGCGCTCCTCTCACGTGGAGATAGCGGTATGCGGTATCGCTTTTTGGCGGTTTATAGGTCTGTGGCGGCGTAAGGGGAACGATGTCGACTTCATTGACAATGCGTCGATTGTATTCGATCGTCCGGTTGTATGCGGCTGCGAAGGTAGGGTCGCCGACTCTGGGAGAGGCATACGTATACACGATCGGCTGGCGGAACTTCGTGTTGTATGCCCCGTCGAAAGCGCATAGAGTGGCAAGTGCGCCGCCGAGACTGTGCCCGGTAATGTAAAGCTTTTTATCGTGCGGCATGCGTTCGAGCGTTTCATGAATCTGACTGCGAACCGAGTCGTAAATTTTCGTAAACCCGCGATGGGTTGCCCCGGCTCCAGCGACATAAGAGAAGTCGGATTGGCGGGCGATCATATCGGATATCCAATCGGCTGTCGAATCGGTGCCGCGGAAGGCGATGATGATATCATGATCGGATTCAAGGATGAAGCCGAATCTTTCTTTCGTAAGCCCAAAAGCTCTGGCGGTAAGCGGCTTCGCGCAGGTGAAGCCCGCAGGCACGACGAAGCCGCCATCCGGATCGGCGAATTGATGATACGTTTGGCTGCACGTCGCCGCGAGAAAGATCGCCAGCCGATTATCGATCGGATCCGTATTTGACATGGGTGAATTCTTCCTTTCCGCATTGATCCTATTTGCTGTATGGTATGTGCGGAAGGGCACCTGCGTATGGACGTTTGTCACGGAGCAATAGGCAAAATCAACCGTTTATAAAACCTCTGAACCCGTTGCGGATTCGGAGGTTTTTTTGTGGAACCTGGAATAATCGATTTCTTCCATTGGTTCGCGCCTAACGGGATATCACGATGAGCTTTCCACCTAAAGCAAGACTAGAAATCTAGCATACATCGTTAATAGAAGGCTTTCCGTGCGCATGAATATGCGGAAGTGGCCTTCAAAGACTATCAACGTCGCTAAGCGACGGTCTGAATAAACGGCAAATGAAAGAGGGGGATGCCATGAGAAAATATGCCGTTAGAAAAGACGGCTGGGATATGAGGGATTTGTATTACCAGAGCGCGGCAGGGGTTTCTTCCAGATTGCTGCCGAAGCGGATCGACCTTAGGCCGTACTGCTCGGAGGTGGTCGATCAGGAGGAGCTGGGATCATGCACCGCTAATGCGATCGTCAGCGGTTTGAGGGAATATATGGAGATGCGGTCCTTGGCGGAGAGCGGAGATTTTCGCCGATTGTCGAGGCTTTTTCTGTATTGGCATGAGCGAAGGCTGGAGGGGACGATCAATCAGGATGCCGGAGCGACGATTCGCAGCGGGATGAAGGTTCTGCATACGATCGGGGTTTGTCCGGAAGACGATTATCCTTACGATATCTCGAGGTTTAGGGAGCAACCGTCGGTGAAAGCGGAAGAGGAGGCAGCCGCCTACCGAATCGACGGCTATCGACGCATTATCGGTTTGGCCGGATTAAAGGCGGCTTTGGCCGAAGGGAAACCGGCGGTGGTCGGTTTTCTCGTCTACGAATCGTTCGAATCGGAGAGGACGGCGAGAACCGGCAAGCTTAAAATGCCTGACGTTCTTCGCGAGCAGGTGCTCGGCGGGCATGCCGTGCTCGCGGTTGGCTATCGGGACGGTCTCATGGGAAGCGGAGCTGTCATTATTCGCAATAGCTGGGGACCGGATTGGGGAGACAAGGGCTATTGCTATTTCCCCTACAAAATGTTCGAGAGGGACATCGTGTTCGATATATGGACGTACTGACATGAATAAGTAAGCGAAGAACGCCCGATCTGCCGGCGCCGCGGAAAACCGCATGCCATGCATATCGGGCGTTAGTAATGTAGCGTCTGCTACAGGATGCACCAAAAAAGGAGCTTTTATTCCAAAACGTTCAATAACGGTTTATTTGGCAAGAAATGATTCGTACGGATAAAGCGGATCGTTTTCGTTTTGGCTCGCATGACAAGCGAATGCGTTTCCGCCCGCTGGCCGGGGTGGAAGGTAACGCCGCCTAGAAATTCTCCCGGCGTAATCCCGGTTGCGGCGAAAATAACATCTTCGCTGCCAACCATATCATGCATGGTCAAAATCTTAAGCGGATCCTCGATCCCCATTTCGCGGCAGCGCTCGAATTCCTGCTCGTCCGCAGGCATAAGCCGCCCGATCAGCTCGCCGCCTACGCAGCATAACGCGGCTGCGGCAAGCACGCCTTCCGGAGCGCCGCCCGATCCGACGTAAAGATCGATGCCCGATTCCGGAAATGCAGGCGCCATCGCCCCCGCCACATCGCCGTCGCTCAAAAACTTAATGCGGACGCCGGTATTGCGCAACCGCTGAATTAACGATTCGTGGCGATGTCTGTCCAATATCATAACCGTCAAGTCGGATAACGGCTTATTTAAATGCGTTGCGGCTTTATCGAGCGTCGTTTCGATCGGGTCGTCGAGGCTTAGCTTGCCGGCTAGCGCAGGGCCGACGGCGAGCTTTTCCATATACATATCCGGCGCATGCAGCAAATTGCCTTTGTTGGCGATCGCGATGACGGCCAGCGCGTTGTTGAGCCCCTTCGAAACCAGCTCGGTTCCTTCCAGCGGATCAACGGCTACATCCACCTCCGGACCCTGCATGTTGCCTACTTGCTCGCCGATATAGAGCATCGGCGCTTCGTCCATTTCGCCTTCTCCGATGACGACGGTACCGCGAATCGATACGGAGTCGAACATAGCGCGCATGGCTGATGTCGCGGCCCCGTCGGCTTGATTTTTGTCGCCGCGTCCCATCCAGCGAGCAGATGCCAGTGCGGCCAATTCCGTGACACGGACGATTTCCAGTGCGAGTTCTCTTTCCATGCGAATCCCCCTCAAGCATGTATCTATTACGTTCTCAGCGACGTTCGGTACTATACGGCATTGAAAAAGGTACGTTAGAAACGAATGTCATTAGTATGTATGACATCATAAATTATAATATGATAGGTTCTATATGATTGCAACTAGTAAAATTCATGGCAATTAACATGTGCTTTATAAGAATGATTGCAGCTGAATCGCGTATGAACTACAATAACGGTAGCGATAATGAGACCAATAGGCTAAAACCATCCAATTATCCGCTGCCAAACAAGGCTTTCCGTCGATGCGTCCGCTCGGCATGAGGACTAGCCGGAGGCTAACATAATAAATGAAAGCGAAAGGGAGGGAACAGGAATCGAACTTTCAGGAAGACAGTGGGAAATTGTAGATCGTATCAAGAAGCATGCGCCGATTACCGGCGAGCAAATTGCCGAGCAGCTAGGGCTAAGCCGCCCTACCATACGCTCCGATCTGGCCCTGCTCGTCATGCTCGGCTACATCGATGCGAAGCCGAAGGTCGGATATTTCCTAGGCAAGAAAGCGTCCAACGAGAATCAGCTGATGTCGAAGCTGACGGATATCAAGGTAAAGGACGTTCAAGCGATGCCGGTTATCGTCCGAGAGTCGTCAAGCGTTAACGATGCGGTCATCACGATGTTCGTCGAGAATGTCGGCAGCCTGATCGTCGGCGACGAGGAGGGCCACCTGCTCGGCATTATTTCCCGCAAAGATTTACTTAAGGTGACGCTTGGCAATCCGGGAGCGTCCTCGATGCCGGTAAGTCTAGTCATGACTCGACAGCCGAACATCATAACGGTTACACCCGATGATTCCATTCTGGAGGCGGGCAGAAGGCTTATCCACCATCAGGTAGACAGTCTTCCCGTCGTGGCGCAAACCAAGTCATCAGATCAAGACAAGCTAGAGGTTATCGGGCGCATTTCCAAAACGACACTAATCAAAGTGCTTATCGGCAAGACCGGGGGGATGGAGGAATAATGGACAAACGCGAACAAATGATATACGTATGCTCGGATGCGGTAGGAGAAACTGCGGAAGCGGTCGTTCGAGCAACGATCCGTCAGTTTGACGGACATCATGTGAAAATAAGAAGAGTCGGCCATATCCGCCACGAGGATGAAATTCGCTCGATCATGGAGGAGGCCGAAAAGAGCGGCGGCTTCGTCGCCTATACGCTCGTTCAGCCGGAGCTTCGCGAAATGATGAAAGAGGAAGCGATCCGTCTCGGCATTCGCGCCGTAGACATTATGGGGCCGATGATGCAGGCGTTCATCGATACGTTCAACGATTCGCCGAAACGGAAGCCGGGTCTTCTGCATGAACTGGACGACGACTATTTCAAACGCGTCGAAGCGATCGAGTTTGCCGTCAAATGCGATGACGGCCGCGATACCCATGCGCTGTTGCAAGCGCAAATCATTCTGATCGGCGTATCCCGCACGTCCAAAACGCCGCTTAGCATTTACCTCGCGCATAAGGGCTGGAAAGTCGCAAACTTCCCGCTTATGCCGGAGGTGAAAGCTCCGAAGGAGCTTTTTCTCGTGCCGAGCCACCGTATTATGGGACTGACGATGGACGCTTCGCAGCTGCTGAAAATTCGCACCGAACGGCTGAAAGCGCTGGGTCTTCCGCACGGCGCGAAATACGCGTCCGTAGAGCGGATTATGGAGGAGCTCGATTACGCCAATTCGCTGATGCGTCAGCTTGGCTGCCACGTCATTAATGTAACCGACAGGGCGATCGAGGAAACCGCCGGCATCATTATGGGATATATGTAGCTCGAGTTGTAACTAAAGAGCCTGTTCACAGCAACCTTGCGGCTTGTGAACAGGTTTTTTCTGTTGGCTGACAAACCGGAAAATATGTATAAGTCATCCATGATTATGCTTGATTATTGGATGTTCCCCAAGTTGACCTGTATGTAAAGGGGGGAGCGGACGGATCTTCTTTATTAATTAATCGGGACCTATAAGAAAAGGCAGGCAAGAGGTGTGCGTTTCCATCGGAAAGAAATGTTTAGGAGGATGAACGATGAGGTTGACAGCTTATTGTTGCAGGTTATACAACAATTTGGAGTCAGAAGGGGCTGAACGAACATCATGTTGCAGGTTATACAACATTTTAGAGTTAGAAGGGGGATGAACGAGCTTAATGTTGCAGATTTTACAACAATTTGGAAGAAAAAGGGCCGATAATGACATCTTTAGCTCAGAATGTTGCATTTCTTACAACACTTAACTGTTTCATGACTGAAAATCATGAAAAAAGTTGTACGTAGTACAACATGGGTTCGTTCGCAGCAAAAAGCGCCAAACGCGAGGTTTGGCGCCGTAACAGGTTTGTCCGCCTGCTTAAAGCGGAGCTGCGGTTGTTTTGGAAGCCGCCGGCTGCAGCGGTTTGCCATGAATCCGTTCGACGGGGAACAACTGGCGCACCTGCAGCGTGATCACTGTCGCGACAAGCGCCTTAATGGCGTCGCCCGGCAGGTAAGGATAAAAGCCCGCGGTTAGTGCCTTCGGCCATGAATAATGGGCGACATGCGCAAGCCATGGAACGCCTGTCACGTAAAGCAGGAGGGAGCCGAAAATTTCGATTGTCAAAAACGTCAAAATGAACGTAACGGCTTTATTGGTTCCCTTGATTCGTGGTACGATAAGTCCGATAAACAGAGCCGCGAACGGGAATGCCCAGATAAACCCGCCGGTGGGCCCTGTAAGGAGGGGGAGGCCGCCTTTCCCATGCAGCAGGGGAATGCCGAGCGCGGTCAGCACGACAACCAGCGCTATGCTGAAGAAGCCGTATCTCGCCCCGAGAATGCCTCCTGCCAGCATAACGGCAAAGGTTTCCATTGCGATCGGCACGGGGGTAAAGCCGAGATGCAGATTGACGTAGCTCAGAACGACAAGCAAAGCTGCGAATAAAGCGCTAAACACGATTCCTTTTACCGTAAAAGTGGATTTCAATTGCAACCGCTCCTTTGATATGTTAACTTATAAACCACATATGGGGTTAACGCTTCGTATTGTAGCACCTTTTGGTACCGTTCGAAAAGAGGATGAATGTTCGCATGAGCAAAAAAAATAGTTCCGTCGAAACGTACGGCATCGTGGTGAGGGCGGCGGGCACCGATATTGCGCTGCTTTCGGACGTAAGTTTTGCCGTTCGTGAGGGGGATTGGATAGCCGTTGCAGGCAAGAGCGGCAGCGGCAAGAGTACGCTTGCCAAAGCGTTGGCAGGCGTAGTTAGTCTGGACGAAGGTCATATCGAGCGGAGCGCGGGCGGCAGCGGCCGAATGACGGTTCAGCTCGTCATGCAAAATCCGGAAGCGCAGACGGTCGGAGAAACGGTTTTCGAAGACGTTTGCTTCGGAATGGAAAACATGGGGGTTCCCCAAGCCGAGATGGCGGCGAGAGCCGAGGAGGCGCTGATCAAGGTCGGACTGGCCGGATTCGCCGGGAGATCGACGACGGAGCTGTCCGGCGGGCAAAAGCAGCTTCTCGCGATCGCCGGGGCGCTGGCGGTGGAAGCTTCGGTTATCGTGTTCGACGAAGCTACGTCGATGCTCGATCCGGCTTCGCGGGAACGTATCCTGCGCGTAGTCCGGGACTTGCACGAACAAGGAACGGCAATCGTCTGGATTACGCAGCTGCTTGACGAGCTGGCATTCGCGGACCGCGTCGTTGTGCTGGATAAGGGAGCGGTCGTTTTTGAAGGAGATCCGCGGCGGTTTTTTTACGGTTCGGCTGAAATCGCTTCCTATAGCCCAGAGCAAGAAATCGGCTGCGACCGATTCGGCTTTGCGCGTCCTTTTGCCGTTGAAACCGCCAGACTGCTTCTGGAGCGGGGATTCCGGCTGCCGACGCTGCCGCTGACGCCGGAGCAGCTCGCTGAGGCGGTCGCCGCGGCAGCGGCGGAAGGGGGCGCTTCATGACGATCGTTGTGGACGGCGTGACGGCGTCGGTTGCCGTTATGAACGGTGCGAAGTCCGTGCTTCACGATGTCAGCTGCCGGTTCGAAACCGGTCAAATAACGCTGCTGGTCGGACGCACCGGCTCGGGCAAATCGTCGCTGCTGCAAACGGTTGCCGGATTGCTTGCTCCTGAGAGCGGCACCGTTACCTACGGGGGGGAGCAAGCCCCTTCGCGTATCGGGATCGTGTTCCAATATCCGGAGCACCAGTTGTTCGCGCGAACCGTGCAGGGCGAATTCGAATATACGCTGCGCCCGTTCCGGCTGCCGAAGGCGGAAGCCGAGAGGCGGATGAAAGAGGCGCTTGAGCGCGTGGGGCTGCCGCAGTCGTTTCTGGGCAGATCGCCCTTTTCGTTAAGCGGTGGCGAGAAAAGAAAGCTTGCGCTTGCCTGCGCCTTTGCCGCCGAGCCGGACTGGCTGCTGCTGGACGAGCCGTCGGCGTCGCTCGATGCGGACGGCGTCGAGTGGCTGGCGGATGTCGTGAGCGGGTGGTGCGGACGCGCTTCAGGCGGGGTCATTATCGCAACGCATGATTTGGATACGTTCTTCCCTCTTGCGGATAAAGCCGTTCTGCTGAAGGATGGCCGCGTCGTTGCGGAAACGGCGATCTCGGCGCTCGTCATGTCGCCGAAGCCACTGATGGAAGCGGGAATCGGGCTGCCCGCGTTTATGCGCGCGATGCAGAAGTTGGAGGTACGGGGAGTCGCTATTCCCGCCATGACAGGAGTAACCCTGCCCATGACGCCTTCCGCGCTTGCGGAGGCGATCCTGCAGGCTCCCGGGAAGGCGGCTGATGCCGCCCTAAGGACGGCTTTGGCGGTTGCCCGGCCGGAGGCAAGCGATGCCTGTGCGGCCGTCTCGACCTGCGGCGATAAGGCGGGTATGCCGCTCGAGGCCGTTGCTTCGGCAATCGACGCCGTTCCTGCTCGGCACGCGGCTAACGATACCCGGTCAGCCGGACAAATGAGCGGGATACCGTCCGACTTTACTGATGCAGCGGTTCCCCCCGTACACGATCGCACGGCGGGAACCCATGAAGCCGAGCCGGAGCGCAGGCGGATCCAAAGCTTGGCGCGCCAATTGGATCCGCGGGCCAAATGGGCGGTGTCGATGCTGGTGTCGGTCGGCATTTTGCTGCAGGATCGCTGGATCGGCATCGGCATTTCGGCTGTTTGCACGGCAGTCCTTTTTCTGCTGTCGGGCTCCGCTTTCCGTCCGGTTTGGCGCTGGACGAAGCCCTTTCTATATTTTACGTTGTTCTCGATCGCCTTTTCCGGTCTACAGCTGTCCTTGGGGACGGAATCGTCGGGATTTTCGCTGGGATTCTCTGGGGAGACGGCTATGCTCACGTTGAAGCAATTCGTTAAAATATTGCTCGTGATGGTCACCGGACTGCTGTTTACGCTTTCCACGACGCAAATGCAAATGAAGCAGGCGCTTGAGGTGACGTTCGGCGCGCTGGAAAAATGGAAGCTGCCGGTCGGCGCGTTCGCGCTCGGCGCCTCCTTGCTGCTGCGCTTCATTCCGATCATCTCGCAGGAGGTCGAACGGCTTAAGCTGGCGGTTAAAGCGCGGAGCGCATCGTTCGCCAAAGGGAAACCGCTCCGTGTTCGCGATGCGCCGGCGTTCGTTATTCCGCTTGTCCTGTCCGTGCTCCAAACCGCGGAGGATTTATCGGTCGCGATGGAAGCGAGAGGCTACAAAATTTCGGCTCAAAAGCGAACGATGGCGATCCGTCTGCGGATGAAGAGAAGGGATGCGGCGGCAATCGCTGCCGGAACGGCTATTCTCATGCTTCAGCTGGCTGTAAAATAAGTGGATGATAAAAGGAATATCCCTCCAGGCAAGCACCCCGAACCGTTTGTATCCGAACCGGTTCGGGTGCTTGTTGTCGTTTGTTCACTTTTTGGCTCCAAATCTATGTGAATAAGCGGGATATTTGGAATGCGAATAGGCAACAGCTATATTATGCCCTATAATAAAGTGGAACTATAATTTTACGCCAAAATGTCCGGTACTTGACTCCGATCATTCGAGCCATATCCATTTTCCGTGCAAGGAGGGAAGCAGATGCCCACTTTAAAAGATATCGCCTTGCGTGTCGGCGTTTCTATCTCGACGGTATCCCGCGCGATCAGCAACGATACGGCTCGTCCCGTAAACGATGAAACGAAACGCAAAATTCGCGAAGCCGCCGACGAAATCGGTTACAAATGGGAAGAGTCGCCGGCGCAGCCAGCCAAACAGGAAGCCAAAACATCCAAAAGAATCGGATGCATCATCCCGCAGTCGTTCATGGACAACCATCCCTACTTTTCTTCGGTCTTATCGGGCTTCCGCAAGAAAATGATCGATATGGATCAGCAGCCTTTTTTCATCCGCACCTATGAAGAGATCAACGACGTCAAACGGTTACGCAAGTGGCTTGCCGAAACGGGGGTTCAAGGCGTTCTCGTGCTCGGTTGGTATGAGAAATCGCTGTTCGAGCTGCTTCAGGCTGAAGGGGTCTTCTTGCTCGGGGTCAGCATGAACGACGAGAGCATCGCCATTTCGACCGTAGATTGCGACCGCTTACTGGCATCGCGGGCTGCCGTCCGGCATCTGATCGCGCAGGGCCATTCCAAAATCGGCTACATCGGCGGCCCGGCATTTTCCTATAAGCTGGAGGACGAAGACCGGTATCTCGGTTACAAGTTCGCGATGCTGGAATTCGGTTTGAAGCTGAATCCGGACTGGATGCTAAATGCCAATTGGAATGTGGACAGAAGCTACAGCCTCATGACGGATATGCTGAATCATTTGCCGGCGGACGAAAGGCCCACCGCCATGTTTTGCGCAAGCGACATGCTGGCTATTCCCGCCATGCGCGCGGCCCTGGAGAAAAAATGCCGTATCCCCGAAGATATGGCATTCGTCGGCATGGACAACATCGAAGTGGCGCAATATACGTCGCCCCCGCTTACATCCGTACAAGTACCCAAAAATGAAATAGGCGAAGTGGCGGCTAAAGTTCTTGTCGACTATTTGGAAGGCGCTTATTCCTATCCGTCGAAAATATTGCTCCCCTGCGATATGATCGTCCGCGAGTCATCCGTCTACGACCGGACGGGAATGGCTCTTTAATCAGGCATGCATGTTCGCGCTCTGCGTCCGACTGGACCGCAGGGCTCTTCGGCGTTGCTGAAGGAGAGAACCAACCGAACCTGCCGGATCCGGACACAGGCGTACGACTCCTCTGGGCATTTCCCCAATTATAGAAAGCAAGGGCGTTTATCCAATCAAAAACGGGGCGAAGCCATAAGATAAGTGTAGACCGACGGCGGGGATGGCTGAAGGCGGAGACGCACGAAAGCCACCACAGCGCCTAACGGCACAACAAAGGAGGAATATCGAATGTCTGGAGTTGTTGGGGGAGCCTTTACATCGACTGGCACTATTCTGGTATTGTTCATTCTGCTCGTCATTGTTGCCTGTGCTTGCATGAGAAGCTGGTAATCAAGCAGTAAAGCCATAAGTACTGTTTAGATTAGCGGCAATGTCAGGTAACAGGAACCGCTTCTCTTGGTAAATGGGGGCTATATGCCTACCGATTAACCGGGAGCAGCGGTTCTTTTTTTGTCTATGTTTGGCTCCAAATAAACCAAACGAAATGTATTGACAGGTTATGAAAGCGATATTATGATTATGAAGACGAAAATATTTGGCGCAAAAATATAAGCTTTTTGGATGTTTTGGAGTTGGGCGGTATCCTCTGGAAGAGAAATCGAAGCTAATCGAAGATGGTGAATCCATTATCATCATGCGCACCTTCTTCCAAACGACCATTCCGTAAGAAGTGCAGGAAGCTGCGACGATCGACGGTAGTTCCCATTTTCAAATCTTATGGCGGATCATTCTGCCGCTTTCTTCGGCGTACCCTGTATATATTGCACACGTTCGCAGTAAGCCGCGATGCCGTTTGCTTAAGCCATTAACGACAATCAGAAGATAGGGAGAGAGAAAATCATGAGTCAACTTACAGCCGTATTAATGGGCGCTGGCGCCCGCGGAGCGGGGAGCTATGCTCCTTACGCATTGAACCACCCGCATGAATTGAAATTTGTGGCGGTAGCCGAAGCCGATCCCGAACGCCGGGAGAGATTCGCCGCTGCGCACGGCATTCCGCAAGAACGCTGCTATGAATCCTGGGAACAGCTGCTCGCCGAGCCGAAGCTCGCCGAGATCGCGATGATTTGTACGCAGGACCGGATGCACCGTGATCCGACTATCCAAGCTTTGAACAAAAAATATCATGTCCTGCTTGAAAAGCCGATGTCGCCGGAACCGAAGGAATGTTTGGAGATGGAGCAAGCGGCCAAAGAAAACAACCGTCTTTTGAACATTTGCCACGTACTGCGCTATACGCCGTTCTGGAGTACTATCAAAAAGCTACTGTCCGAAGGCACGATCGGTGAAGTCGTATCGATTCAACTGAACGAAAACGTCGGCTATTGGCACATTGCGCACAGCTTCGTCCGCGGCAACTGGAACAATTCCGAGAAGTCCAGTCCGATGATTTTGGCGAAATCTTGCCACGACATGGACGTGCTTTCCTGGCTGATGGATCAGCCTTGTACGCGCGTCAGCTCGTTCGGCTCGCTGATGCATTTCCATGAAGGTAACGCGCCGGAGGGCTCGACCGATCGCTGCCTCGATTGTCCGGTACAGAAAACATGCGTATACTCCGCGCCGAAATTTTATTTGAGCGACCAGTTCAAAGGCTGGGCGCGTCATTTTACGCAGGATATCGCCAAGGAAAAAGTCATTCAAGGCTTGCGCGACACGGATTACGGGCGCTGCGTATACCGGAGCGACAACAACGTCGTCGACCATCAGGTCGTCAACATGGAGTTCGCGAACGGCGCGACCGCCATGTTCAGCATGTGCGGCTTTACGTTCGAACAAGAGCGCCGCATTCAGATCATGGGTACCCGCGGCGAGCTTCGCGCCGAAGAAGACAAAATCGTTTATTGGGATTTCCTCACCCATCAGAAAACGGAAATCACCATTCCTGCGCAAACGAGCGGCCATGGCGGCGGCGATGACGGTATCGTCAGCAGCTTCCTGAACGAGGTGCGCGCTTACGACGGCCAAGAGGGCTTGACCTCCGCATCCGCGTCCGTCCGCAGTCACCTTATGGCGTTCGCAGCCGAAGAGTCCCGTCTGGACGGCGGCAGAGCGATCGAACTGAGCGAATACGCGAAATCGATCATGGGTAAGTAAGTCGACTAGAGCACCGAAACGTGCGATTGGCGGCGATTAAGGGACGTTGGCGTCGTCTGTTTCTGCGAAAAACGCTGAAAGTCAAGAATTAGACGACGCTAGCGTCTCCTAAATCGCGTAAAGCGCGCCGAAACGTGCGAATGGCGGCGATTAAGAGACGTTGGCGTCGTCTATTTCTGCGAAAATGCGGAAAATCAAGAATTAGACGACGTTGGCGTCTCCTAAATCGCGCAAAGCTGATGCCGAGACTGGCGGGCGGCAGAAAACCGTTCGCCGAATCCGCTCGGTTTGGCATAAATACGAAAAAGGCTGGCCTCATGCGATACCGCATGAGGCCAGCCTTTTTCTATTCGTGATGATGATCGTGCGGAGCGTGCTCCGGCGATATGTGGGTGACGGACAGCTCGGCGTACGAAACGCCCTTGGTCGTTTGGATCATTTCGTGCAGGCTGCGGAGGCGTTTAAGCGGCCCGCGTACGACCAATACCTCGAGGCATTGATCGTGATTCAAATGGATGTGCATCGTCGAGATGATGTCATGATGGTATTCATGCTGCAGCTCCATTAAATAAATGGGCAGATGGTTGACGTGATGGTCATACACCATCACGATCGTTCCGGCCACGATCTGATCCGATTTGGTCCAGTTCGGGTCGAGCAGCGACTTTCGGACGAGGTCGCGGATCGCCTCCGATCGGTTGTCATAGCCCTGTTCCGCTATACGTTTATCGAACTGGCCGACCAATTGTTCCGGCATGGAGACCCCAAACCGGATTAACGCGTCTTTTTCTTTCATAACTTGAATTCCTCCGGCGATGGTTCCGCTCTGCATTTATGCCCCAAGGGGCGGAAACGTTCATCCTCCGATTATAGCAGAAAAGCTTCGCATGCATAAACCATCCTCTATCCGATTTGAATCACTCGGCTGCATAAGCGCCGGATGAGCTGCTTCTCATGGCTGACGGCCAAAATCCCGATATTCCGCTCGCGGGAAATATCGAGCACGGCACGCCAAAGCTGAGCTTGCGTGATCGCGTCCAGCATCGTGGTCATCTCGTCCGCGATAAGAAAGCGCGTTTGCGGTCCTAGCGCCCGAACGACGCAAAACCGCTGCAGCTCGCCGCCGGACAGCTCGCTCGGAAACCGGTCGAGCCATTCCTCTTCAATGCCGAGAGCCCGTAATAATGCCGGCTGCGGGTCCCAGCCTTCCGTTAAGATGCGGCGCATCCGCCAGCGGGGGTTGACCGCTTTCTCCGGATGCTGAAAAACAAGCTGCACGGGGTGGACGCCGTAGCGGGGAAGAGGTTTGCCGTCAAGCTCGACGGCGCCAGCTTGCGGCAGTTCGTACCCGGCGAGCATACGGGCAAGGGAAGTTTTGCCGCAGCCGCTTGGCCCGACCAAGCCGACGACTTCGCCTGCTTTCACCGATAGATCGAGGTTTTGGAACAGCCACGGACCCGAGCCGTAGCGGAGTCCGAGCTTTTTACCCTCAAGTAGCATGGATGCACCTCACCGTTCCGCCTCGAAGGTCGCGTATGGGCGGCCGCTCGTTCGTACATGCCGCGGATGCCGCCGCGCAGCGGGGCGCGAACAGGCAGCCTGCCGGCAGCGCATTCGGATGCGGCTGGAAGCCGGGGATCGGCTCGAATTGGTTTTGCGGCAAAGCTCTCCACAGCGCTTTCGTATAAGGATGCCTCAGCAGCTGTCCGTCTCCGATGAAATCCGCCGAATGTGCGGTCTCAACCGTCGTTCCCGCATAGAAAACGGCAACTTTATCGGCAATGTGCAGCGCGGCCTCGATGTCGTGGGTAATAAGCAGAACCGCACTGCCGCCGTCGGCGAGCTCTCTGAATTGCCGCAGCGTCTCCTCCAGCACCTCGGGATTGAGTCCCGGAGTAGGCTCGTCGGCAATAATGAGCTTTGCGCCGCTAAGCGTGGCGGTCGAGACGAGAACTCTGCGAGCCATGCCTCCCGAAAGCTGGAACGGATAAAGCCGCTCAACGCCGGAAGCGAGTCCGTACCTCTCGAAGACGGCGCGCTGTTCCTTTACGGAATTTTTGCCTTTGACCGAACGGCGTGCCTGTTCGCCTACACGCATAAGCGGGTCCAAATAATTGACGGACTGTGGCACGAGCGCGATTTCGCTGCCGCGCAGTACGGCTTGCCTAGCCGCATCTAGCGGTGTTCCGCCATAGCGGATCGTTCCGGCTAGCTCGGCATTGGCGGGGAGAATACCCATGATGGCATGGGCGAGCAAGCTTTTGCCCGAGCCGCTCGAGCCGATGACGGCTACGATTTCTCCGGCTTCGACCGAAAGATCGAGCCCGTGGATGACGGGAGTCGTGTGCTGACGCAAACCGCCTGCATAATGGGTGAACGCGATGGAAAGATCGTTGACGGTAAGGATCGGCATTCCGCCGCAGCTCCTTTCTAGGTTGGGGTCGGCCGTTAACGGCGTTACTTATGGGAACGGTCCGGATCGCTCAGTCCGCGCAAATTTTCGCCTATTCTACCGAATGCTCTAACCGTAATGAGCAAGCATAGTCCGGGAAAAACAGCGAGCCACCACATGCCGGTCGACAAGTACCGCATCGATTCCGATAAGATGATGCCGATTGCAGGCTGGTGCGGCGATAAGCCGAGGCCTAGAAACGTTATGGCCGCTTCGTGCAGGATCGCGTGCGGGAACAACAGCAGCATGCCGACGAATAACTGGGGCAAAACATGCGGCAGCATGTGGCGGGTTGCCACCCAAACCCGCGACTTTCCTAAACGGCGGGAAATTTGTACGTATTCGGCCGAGCGAAGCTGGAGAACCTCCGCGCGAATGACGCGCGCCAGACTGGGCCAGTGCGTGCATGCGATGCCGATTACGACGCCCTTCAGGCCGCCGCCAAAGACGAATGCGATCAGAATGAGCGAAACCAGATGAGGAACGCTCAGAAACAAGTCGATGAGCCAGGATACAAGCCTGTCAGCCGTTCTTCCCAGCGTTGCCGCCGCAAAGCCAAGCAAGGCTGCGATCCCTACGCTGCCCGCCGCGGCTATTAGGCCGACGCGGATGCTCAAGGCCAAACCTTTGACGGTACGGGTGAACATATCGCGCCCGAGCCAGTCCGTTCCGAATAAATGCGTGAACGATGGCGCCAGGTTGCGCGATTCCAGATGGGTGGACAGCGGGCCGCTGCTCATCAGCATGCCGCCAAACAGGGCGGCCGCAATGAACAGAGCGGCCAGCACGGTAACGGTTAGCGTCCGCTGCCTGCCGTTTAAACCGCGGCGGGGGAGAGGGCGGATCGGCGATTTTTTGCTGCTCGGCCGTGTCATCATAAAGACCGCCTTTCCTTCAGCCGCGGATCCACGAACCGGTAGATCAAATCCGCGATCGCATTTCCGCAAAATACGAAAACGGCGCTAAACAGCACGATGCCGAGCAGCAGGGGCACGTCCCCGCGCAGCCCTGCTTCCACCGTCGCCTGCCCCAAGCCCGGATAGGAAAACACCTGCTCCGCCAGTACGGCTCCGCCAAACAGCTCGCTAAAAGCCGTAAATTGCAGCGTGACGGCAGGAATGGCGATGTTGCGTAAGCCATGCCGCCAAAATAGCGAGAGCCCTCGCTCTCCTCGCGCTCTCGCAAATAAAATGTATTCGCTGGCCAGCACGTCGGCAAGCTTTTGCCGGGTATGCAAGGCGATATTGGAAACGCCGATCACGCTCAGGGTGAGGGCGGGCAAAATCATATGCTGAATGCGGTCGCCGAGCGTCACGTTTTCGGCAAGAACGCCGGCGGGGACGCCGAGCGAAACCGGAAACCAGCCCAGCCATACGGAGAAGACGATGACCAGAAGCAGCCCCAGCCAAAAAGCGGGGGTGGACGCCAGCGTGTAGCAGTACCACTTGATCAGCCGATCCGCCCAAGTGTCCTTGTTCATGGCTGCAACGGCGCCTGCGGCAAAGCCGATCAGCCCGGAAAGCAACCAGGCTGTGATCATCAGCGACAGCGAGCTAAGAAATCTTTCGCGGATGACATCGGCAACCGGCTCGCGATACATCATCGACGTGCCCATATCGCCGTGCAGCAGGGACGAGCCCCACTGCGCGAAACGTTCCGCCGGAGGCCGGTCGAGGCCCCAGTGCTCCGCAATCCGCTCGCGCTGCTCCGGACTGACTTTCATCATGTCGGCACCTATGTAGGCCTGCGTCGGATCGATCGGGGAGTTGCTGACGAGCAAAAACGACAGGACGCTGATCGCTGCAAGCAGCGAGGCTAGCCGAATGGCTTTCAGGCCGAGAAATCGGATCAAGCTGCGAATCATGTTCAAACCCTCTTTTCGACTAATCGTTCCACTTCCAGCTTTCGATATTGTCCGTTACCGGCCAGCCGTGGCCGTGCGGATGAATGCGCTGTTTGCCGATCGATAGCTTCTCCTTGACCAGGTACAGATGATCGATGTTCACCAACCATGCCCATGGAGCGTCGCCTTGCGTGCTCAGACCCGTGCCGCCGTCCCATTGCGCCTTTTTCCAGAAGTCTAAAGCCGCCTCCTCGCTGGATGCCTTCATCGCTTTGTCCATCCAAGCGTCTACCGCCGGATTGCTGTAATATCCCGGGTTATAATAATCGAGGCCTCTATATTTGCTGTTGTATACATTGTACATTTCCAGAGGATCGTGACTGCCCCAGCCGAAAAGGACGGCGTTCGCGTGCATCAGCGATTTGAGCTCGTCCCAGCTTTTGCCCTCAACGTTGATCTTGATCCCGATCGGCTTGATCATGTCGGAGACGGCCAGGGCGAGGGATTGTCTCGTTACGTCGCCGGAAGGATAGAGAAGCGTAAACTGCGCCTTCAGCCCGCCTTTCTCAAGAATGCCGTCCCCATCATTGTCCTTCCAGCCGTTGTCGGCAAGTCTTTTCTTCGCTGCGTTCGCATCGCCGTCTGCAACGACCGTCTTCGGGTTCCACCAAGGAAGTCCGTCGTTAATCGTATAGGCAGGCGTTCCGTGGCCTTCCAGCACGCCGTCTACGAGCTTTTTGCGGTCGATCGCCTCGTTGACGGCTTGACGGATGGCGAGGTCCGCCGTGACATCGTTGCCGATGGCGTAGCCTTCCTTCGTTTTGCTTCCGCTTTTGACGTAGGGGAACACGATGCCGCGGTTATCGACCGATTTGGCCGTTTCGAGCTTCATACCTGCTACCGTTTGCTTGCTGAAAGCGGAAGGGATGTAGGACACGTCCACTTTGCCTGCTTTGGCGGCGGCGAAGGCGGCGTCCTCGGACAAGAACAAGAAGGTGAGCTTCTTGAAAAAAGGCTTGCTGCCGTAATACTCCGGATTGGCCTCGACAATCGCTTGCTGCCCCTTGTCCCACTGAACGAGCTTATAAGGTCCCGAGCCGACAGGCTTTTGGGCGTAATCCTTGCCGTACGCGTGTTTCGGAACGATTCCTGTCGCCACGAGCGTGGAGAGGAAGGTCGATTGCGGCTCCTTGAGCGTAAACTTGACGGTAAAGTCGTCCGCCGATTCCACGCTTTTCAGGTTGGTCAGATCGAGGACGGAGCCGTTGCCTGCCGCCGTTTCGAAGGTGAACTGCACGTCGGCCGCCGTTACCGGCTTGCCGTCGGAGAATTTGGCGTCGCGGCGAAGCTTGACGGTCCAGACCGTCTCGCCGCTAACCTCGTAGCCGGTCGCAAGATCGTTTACGATCTTCAAATCGTCGTCGCGTTTGAGAAGCGTGCTCTGGAACAGCGGCGAGCCGTATCGCCCCCAGCCGGTAGTCGGGTCAAAACCCGCTTCCGGCTCCGAACCGACTGCCAGAATAAGCTCGTCCTTGGTTGACGTAGAAGCATTTTTGCCGGAGGTGGACGTGCAGCCCGCTAGCAGTATGCAGCAGACAAGGAATAATAACATGGTGAATGTAAACGGATATGCTTTCAAGTTTTACACCCCTATTCTACTATGTAACACGATTTTTAATAATTGTAACACACGTAAGGATGGCATTCACTAGTTTTCTTTAACAGACGGGTATTCGGCTGTCGATAAGCATGAAAGCTGCTGGTGCGGATACACGGTTGAAGACGCTCCGGAGCCGGAGCGGACAACAGGACGGAGGAATAGGAGAAGTATCGGTCGTAAACGATCGGCGAGTGGAGGGCTGAGCGGTAAAAACGCCGAACAGCCGACGTAGGGTCGGTTGTCCGGCGTTTCTTTATCCTTTTGGACTCGTTCCGACGTAGACCGCATACTCGCCGTTTACGCCGCGAACCCACAGCCTCTGGTTTCTGCCGTCCGCATCTGCAAGCCATATATCGCCGCCGCCTTTGCCGTTTGTCCGCAGCCAGGCGATTTGCCGGTTAGCCGGCAAATATTGCGGCTGGGCGTCGCCCAGTCCATGCGGGGGCTTCGTGATCGTACGCGCATCCGCCGGATTGCCGGCGGATTGATTGACGAGGCTGGACATCGGAAATTGGAACGTTATCTCCGTGTTTCCGGCTGCTTTGCTGCGCGAAACGGTGAGGAGAGCCGGGCTTTGCCACGTAAAACCGGTATCGAGCATGCCTTGCGGCGTCAGCGATAAAGTGCGGTCGGGCGCTGACGGATCGTACAGCCTGAGTTGCTTGGGTTCCGAATAAAAGCGTCCCTGTCCGCCGATATATCCAAGCAGCGCTCCTTCCGGCGCCCACTGGAACCAGTTAACATGACCCAGCATGTCATCGATTTTTCGGAACGTACGGCCGTCCGCCGACAGCAGGCAGAGCGAATTTGAATCCATCGACAGGGAGGCGGTAGGGAATGCGATAAAAGCGATCCAGCGGCCGTCCGCCGACCATTTGAACGTTGTCGTCCCTACTGCGAACAATTGTCCGGGATCGTTCGGAATGGTGTAGAAGAGCGCGCTTTTGGTCGTATCGAAATTTTCGGTTACCGGCACTTTGTAAATCTGGATATCCGTCCAGCCTGCAGGCGTCAGGTGCGAGCTCGTGGATACGAGAAAGCTTTGACCGTCCGGATCCCAAGCATAGCTGCCGACTCCTCCGGTGACGTTCGCGAACGATTTCGGCAGCGGACCTGCTGCATCGACAACGTTCAGGATGCCGTCATCCTGAAAGGCAAGCAGGTTTGCTGCAGGCGACCAACGCAGGTTGCTTGCGAGTCCCGCAAACACCTGTTTGCCCCGCTTCGTTTCCGTATCGTAAATCCATGCCCCTTTTCCCGGCTTGACATAGGCTAGCAGCTTGCCGTCGGCCGACCAGGCGATGTCGTTTATAGGGTTCCCTCGGTCGATTCGGCTTTCGTTGTCGTTCACCTTCAACCAAAGTCCGCCGTCGCGGACGAAGGCGGCTTTCGGCTGGCCCGCTTTCTCTTTTGCAGAGGCGGATAACGGCTGCCATGCTAAGGTGAGAAAAGTCAGAAGAACGATGATCGTATACACCCTAAACCTTTTCAAGGAGAAGCCCCTTTCGGATACCCGTTATTTATGACTTAGCATAACCGGATTTATCCAAAAATTGCGCAAGGAGCGGATCGTTGAGCGGTAATGGGAAGGAGGACAGGGAGCGCGCGAACTTGCCTTACCCATTAATCGGCTGTCAGCTACAGGAGCGCTTTCTTCACATAGTTCGGGAGAGCGAAGGAAGCCTCGAAAAGTTCGGGATTCATGTAACCGTTCTGCCGCCATTGAAGCCTCCTTATGTCTGCATGAAGCGGATCCCACTTTTTGGAGGCGATGACAAAGCTCCAGATTCCGCCGGGGAATACCGGTACGGCGGCTAAATAGACGCGAACGATCGGAAATAATTTGTTCAGGTTGCGAACCGTATCGCGCATAATATTCGGATTATAGTAAGGCGATTCCGCATGGCAGACGAATATGCCGTCTTCGTTCAAGGCGCGGTAAGCCAGCTCATAGAAGGCGGGCTTATATAGAGCCGTCGAAGGGCCGTAAGGATCCGAACGGTCGACGATCAGCACGTCGTAGGTCGCCTTTTGCCCCTTGATCCAATGCAGGCCGTCACGGTAAATCAAGTGCACGCGGTCGTCGATCTCGTAAATCGCCGGATTGGACAGCCAAGCGCGGCTGACTTCGACGACGCGGGCGTCGATCTCTACCACGTCGATTCGCTTGACGTCCGCATACTTTGCCGTTTCGCGCGCAGCCCCGCAGTCTCCGCCGCCGATAATCGCGACCTTATTGGGTTCGGGATGAGTCGTCAGCGGCACGTGCGTCAGCATTTCGTTGTAAATAAATCCTTCCTTTGCGGTGGATTGGGGGATGCCGTCAAGCACAAGCATGCGCCCGAAGCCGGCTGTTTCCACTACGCTGATTTCCTGAAAGGAGGACTGCTCGTAATGAAGAAGACGCTCGATTTTATAGCCGATCTCGAGTCCCATTTCGGGAACGTCGTCGTACAGCCACAGCTCCTCACGCTCGCCTTCCTTATAGTAACCGGTCAGGTTCATCGGTTTGCCCATAATTTCAACTCTCCTCCTCCACGATAGTTGTCGCCCGCGGCGGAACCGTATCCGGCGGAGAGTCGTCCGGGACGATCATCCGATCCAGCAGAAGCCCGTCCGGAGCTGCATTTTCTCCTGTAATAAACTGTTTCATATACTGCGACACGTATTCGCCGTAGCGGGTGTTCGTGCCGAGCAGAAGCTCGTCGACGTAATAAACGCCCTTCGGAAGCGTATCCAGCACGACGGAAGCGACGGCTCCGTACACGCCACAGGCTACCTGATAGTAAGTTGCGTTCGTCGGAAAAGCCGGATAAACGTCCTTAGTGGCGAGCGCATTCAGCATATACGTTTCTTTGTCGTCATAAACCAGCAGAACGCCTACCGTATCTTCGCCGATCAGATCCGCTTTCGTCGGGTCGAGCACCTGCATATCCCATTCCCATAAGTCGTCCTGCACGGGAAGGTGACGCCGGATCGCCTCGGTCATTTGCTCGCTGACGCGATAAATAAAGCCCGTTTCCATACCAAACAGCTGGCTGAGCGAAATGACTTCCTCGTGCGGCATCAGGCAGCCTGTGAACGTCTTGTCGCCGAGCCGGACCCGAAATTCCATGGCATACACATCATCGTATATAAAAAGCGGCGTCCCGCGCTGCATGAACATCGGATAATTTAACAGCGCTTCATCCAAGAAGCATTCGGGCGACCAGGTCGTATATATCGAGTTCGGCTTCATTAGCGATGCATCGGCAAAAAAGGTCGTATCGTGCTCCACGATATAGCAGGCTTTGGGTGGTTTATCCGGATTTCGTCTCATTAATTCGATCGCCATCCATTGGACGACGCCCGGATTCATGCCGGAGCCGACGATCGCCGTTAGATTTGAAAAAGTATTCTTCACCGTTTCGAATCGTTCCGACCGGCACAACAGCGTGAAGCCCTCGAGAGTAGGATCGTCGTCGACCGCCGTATTTTCCAGCGCGGTATTGACATAGGCGACGCCGAGCTCGTTGCAGCAGCCGATCATTTGGACGGTGTCCGCCCAGGAAACGTCGATCACAAGCTGCGTGCCGGTTTTTCGCAGATGCTCGCGAAATCCCGGTAAATCATGCAAATCGAATTGATGCAGAACCAACTGTTTTTTCAGATGCGGAAACAAGCGGTTGTAGTACGTTTTGTTCTTTTGCCGGTAGTCGACCAGGTGGATTCGGCATTGCCTTATCCAGCCGTGAATCGGATCATCACCATCCTGTGCTGCATGATGGAGGATGGAAAGGACCGCTTTGGCGACACCCCCGGCGCTTCCAAGCAACGTCAGAACCGGTTGACTGGGCCTCATTGGCATTCCCTCCTAAAACATTTCCCCACAAAGTGAAGCAGATGCTCCGATGCGTATTCCGAGTACTTTGCGGGGGGATTCCGGAATACGAGCAATCTGCTTCTCTATCATTTTATGCAGGCGGGGGATGCTTGTTTTCATAGAAACGCACACGCCCGATAAAAAAGGCGAAACGGATCAGCATGTCAAACGTAGGAAAAGCTAGGGATACGATTCAATCACGTTTGGAGGAATGGCCATGAAATGTCCGGTATGCCATGACGTACGGATGAGGGAAGTGGACAAGAACGGGATCATGATCGACGTTTGTCCGGATTGCAAAGGGGTATGGCTGGATCGCGGCGAACTGGAGAAGCTGACCCAGGGAATGCGCGAGGTTCGGCAAAGCTACGAGCAGTGGAACGATCGCCGCGATCATGATGACGATGACGACTACAGAAAGCATGCGAAGCATGACGATTACAATCGCAGCAGCGGCTACGACGACAATAAACAGAACCCCTACAACGGGCAGCAGGGCCAATACGGCTACGGCAAGCATAAGAAGAAAAAAACGGTATTCGACGTTTTCGATGATTTGTTTTAAGGAAGAAACTCGGACGCTTCTGCCGCGATCCTCGCAGCAGGGCGTCTTTTGCCGTTTCCGGCGCCATCGCTTTTATGATAGAATGGGAATAAGTGGGGAGGGTTCGCATGGGGAAAATTATAGGCTTTGTGCTGCTCTGGCGGCTGCTCGGTAATCCGATATTGGCTTTGCTTGTATTGCTGGCCATTCTATATTTGCTCGACAGGCGCTTCATCGGCCTGATGCCTAGCTTCGTCAAGCCGTTCAAGAGAAGCCGGAAATTGGCCCGGCTGCGTCAGGAGCTTGCGGCAAGTCCGCATCATACAAGCGGCAAACTGGAGGCGGCCCGGCTGCTGATCGAGAAGAAGAAATACAAGGAAGCGCTAGATTATCTTGAGCAGGTTCGTCCGATCATGGACGACTCGGCGGAGGTTATCTATGAAACCGGCTTTTGCCGGCTGAAGCTCGGCGATATAGCCGAAGGAGAGCGTCTCGTGCTGCAAAGTCTTCAAATGAACCCCCGCCTCAAATACGGGGAGCCTTATTTGAAGCTAGGCGAAGCGTTCGCCGAAAGCGACCCGGGTAAAGCGATTTCCTATTTGATGCAGTTCCGCACCGAGCACTCTTCTTCTTGCGAGGCATACTACCGGCTCGGCAAGCTGTATGCACAGCTTGGCAGAGCGGCGGAGGCGAAGGATGCGTTCCGCGAAACGGTGCAAATTTATCGCAGCCTGCCCAAATACAAACGGCGCTCCGAACGAAAATGGGCACTGCTAGCGAGATTACAGCGGGGGTAGGCATCAACGATATGCATATGGAAGCGAGAAGAATCGACTGCATGAAATGCCGCTATTACTATGTAACCTGGGACAAAAATTTTCCGCGCGGCTGCAAATTTTTCGATTTCAAAAGTTCGCAAATGCCTTCGATCGTCGTCAGGCAGTCGTCCGGAACCCCGTGCTTGAAATTCGAGCCAAAAGGCTGAACGATACGTTAACAATAAGGCAAACTCGCTTTCGTCCGGAAGCGGGTTTTTTATTGTGCGGCGGATGCCGCCTGATAAAGTAGGGGTCAAAGCTAGGGCATACTTTTTAGAGAACCACTACGGGCTGGTTTCCGCTATTTGCTTTACTTTTCGGACGGATGACGTATTGAATGACTTCCTTTTGCCGGGGGCGCTGGAGAATGCGGAACGGTTTAGAGCGCGCATTCTATTCCTCACTGAAAAGCGTCGAGCGAAAATCGATTCGGACAACATGGCGCACGGTCGTGTGTCGCAGGATGAAGGAGCGTTAGAACGCCGTTACGAGAAAAGTCCTCCGAAGAAAGCGGAGGGCCGGTTTCTTCGGAGGACTTTTTGGACGGTCGCTGGAGCGCATGCAACGCGAGCAGTTAGTTAAGCTTTAGCCGCATGAACCCGCTCGGGGGAATACGGCGTCAAATCCGTCGCAGGCGCTTCTCCTGACGCAAGCCGGCCGATCAGTTCCGCCGTTACCGGCGCAAGCAGGATCCCGTTACGGTAGTGTCCTGTAGCGACGATCAAGCCAGGGGCATCGGCTACCTTGCCGATATACGGCAAGCCGTCCGGCGTACCGGGGCGCAAGCCTGCCCAGGTTTTGAGGAACCTTGCGTCTTTTACCGCAGGCAGCAAAGCCTCGGCCTTGGCATAGACGGCGGCGATACCGGCTGCCGTCGGCGACTTGTCGAAGCCGACTTCCAGCTGCGTAGCGCCGATCGTAAGCGTTCCGTCCTGGCGCGGAATGATGTAGCAGCCCTGGGTAAACGCGGTTTTGCGGATCGGCAGCGAAGCGGGTCGGACGGCGAAGCACTGTCCTTTGACCGGAAAAAGCGGGAGCTTGAGTCCGGTTCCTTCAAGCAGCTCGCCGCCCCAGGCACCCGCCGTGACGATAATCTGATCGGCATAAAGCGGTCCTTGCGGGCTGCGAACGCCGCGAATGCGGCCGTTTTCGCGGATGATTCCAAGCGCCGGCGTCCACGGCATAATCCGGCAGCCGGACTGCTGCAGTACAGCTTGCAGCGAGCGGGCCAGATGCAGCGGATGAATCTGGTGATCGCTCTCGAAATAGAGTCCGCCGCGAACATGAGGAGACAGCGCCGGCTCCAGTTTGCGGATTTCATCCGTCTCAAGCCAAGAGCAGCCGATCCAGGGCGTCCTGCCGCGCAGCTCCTGCTCGTCTTCCTCCGACAGCGCCGCACGGACGATTCCTTCCGCCGTATATTGCGGCGAGATGCCGGTCAGCTCGAAGAGCTCCTCCGTCCAAGGGCGGTACAAACGCTGGCTTTCCTTGCACAGCTCGTAAAACGGGCCGTCCTGATGAATCTCCACATGCGCCCCCAGCATGCCGGCTGCGGCTGTCGACGCTTCTTCGTTCAAGCCGCCTTTATCAAGCAGCGTGACGGCAAATCCCCGTTTGGTCAATTCATAAGCGATGGAACACCCGATGATCCCGCCGCCGACGACGATGGCCGATTCACGTGTCGTCATCGAAATCCCTCCTCAAATAATCCCCTTAAAGTAAAAGTTAGCGCTGCAGAAGCGGATGGCCGAAGATCTGGAGTCCTGCTTTGCGGCTAACGAGCTGTCGTTTCACTACTTATTCATGCGCCGACGGTTGTCTAACGCTCCAACTACTTGTTCATGCGCCGACGGTTGTCTAACGCTCCAACTACTTGTTCATGCGCCGACGGTTGTCTAACGCTCCAACTACTTGTTCATGCGCCGACGGTTGTCTAACATATCAACTAGCTACGGTTTAGTGAAGCAAACTTCATTATTAGTGAACGTAACTTCACTATTTACGCTGAAGTTTGACCCATTTTATCTTGATAGTGAACTATAGGTAACTAATAGTGAACATTTGGGCTTTAATAGTGAAGTTTCCTTCACTAAACCTTCCGTTTCCTCTATTTAGCATGCAAATAGTGAACTTTCCTTCACTATTAGTGAACCCAGCTTCACTAACGAACCAACCAGGTTATCCTACGCATCAAAAAGCGATTTTCGGCGTGTAGCGGCTGCCATCGAGCTTTTCCCGATAGCGCAGCGTTTGCCCGGCAGGATCATCATGCGCCAAAATGCCGGACAAAACGGCGATTCCCGCGCAGCCGGTCGATAGCACGTCTTCCACGTTGCCGGGTTCGATTCCGCCGATGGCGATGACCGGCGCCTCCGCCGCATTCACGACGGCGGCCAGCGCTTCCAATCCGCGCGGAGCGAGTCCTTCTTTGGAGCCCGTAGCAAAAATATGTCCGAACAATATATAATCGGCGCCCTCGGCGCGAGCCCGGGCCGCTTCGTCCAAGCTATGCACGGATAAGCCGATGCGCGTCCCTTGCGGCATAATCGTTCTAGCCAAATATGGAGGCAAGCTAGTATAACCAAGCTGGACGCCTGGAGCCGCTACGGCAGCCGCAGCGTCAAGTCTGTCGTTGACATAAATGGCGGTGCCGGGCAGTGCGGTACGCAGTTTATTATACCAGTCGAGTATCTCTTTGGCACTGCGGGATTTTTCGCGAATATGCAGAGCATCGATGCAGTTCGGCGGACAGTGGGACAATCTGGCCGTCACTTCTTCCAGCGTCTGCTTCCCCGTCGTGATCAGATGCAAAACATGCGTCGACATAACGTCGGCCGCCTCCTATCGTTCCCCATGGGTGGAATCGGTTCAGCAACACGATTTTACCGGGGGTGTTCGTATGGTGCTACTATAGCAAAGCGTGCGTTCTTACGTCAAAAGAAAAGCTTGTGAACGTCACGACCGCGTCACTTGACGCTCGTCCTATGGACGGATACACTGAAAAATGATAGGTTGCGCGTAAGGATGAATCGCAATGCCCATGATGATAAAAGGAGGCTGCGCAAATGGCCATGATTCCAAGAGCGCTCACGATTGCCGGCTCGGATAGCGGCGGCGGCGCAGGCATCCAAGCCGATCTCAAAACGTTCCAAATGCTCGAGGTGTACGGCATGTCCGCGCTGACCGCCATAACGGCGCAAAATACGCTTGGCGTGCACGGCATTTACGATATTCCGCTCGAAGGGATCGAAAAGCAGATCGATGCGGTCGTTTCCGATATCGGCGTCGACGCGGCCAAGACCGGCATGCTGTCACAGCCTGCCGTAATCGAGCTTGTCGCGGCTAAGGTGAAGCAGCACCGTCTGCCCAACTTGGTTATCGATCCGGTGATGGTCGCCAAGGGCGGGGCGGCGCTGCTGGTCGACGACGCGAAGGACGCCCTTCGGAAGCTGCTGCTGCCCCTTGCCGCGGTCGTCACGCCGAACGTTCCGGAAGCGGAAGTGCTGACAGGTCTCGCGATCGCCACGATGGCCGATATGGAGAAGGCGGCGCGCATCATCGTAGACGAATACGGCGCAGGTGCCGCGGTCGTCAAAGGCGGCCATATGGACGGCGAACCGACCGATGTGCTGTACGACGGCAAAGAGCTGCACTACTTTGCGGCGAAGCGGCACGTTACGCGGCACACGCACGGTACGGGCTGCACGTTCTCCGCCGCTATTGCGGCTCAGCTTGCCAAAGGCAATGCCTTGCAGGAAGCGGTGCAAACCGCCAAGCATTTCATTACGCTCGCGATCCGCGAGGAGCTTGGCCTCGGGGCCGGTCACGGACCGACGAACCATTGGGCTTATTGGCGGAGCGGCGAGGCTAACACCCTAACCTGCAACTAAAGCGTATCGCTTGCAGATACGGCAGGGGCGGGACGATCTAGGAGGAAGTCATATGAGTCTGGGAAATTTGCCGCTGGAGACGAATATCGCGATGGAATACCCGATGCAGGCGGTTACGCTTGTCGTCGTTATGGCGTTTACATTCGTTGTCGTGATTCTCTGGGCCAAATTCAAAAAACGGAAAAGAAGGTAGTGCATAAGGATGTACTATGTAAATGAAGAACAAATCGAGCAGCGGCTCCAATTCATCTCCTCCGTTGTCGAGGCCTGCGAACAGCTTCCGTCCGCTTGGAGCGCGGACCAACTGCTCGTCCGTTTCGCGCAGGAACGTGCGCTTCATCTTGCGATCGAAACCGTTACGGATATCGGCAGCCTGATGATCGACGGGTTTATTATGCGGGATGCGAGCAGCTACGAGGACATCATCGATATTTTACGCCAGGAGCAGGTATTCGGCGCCGAAACGGGCGCGACTTTGACCGAGCTTGTGAAGCTGCGCCGGCCGCTCGTGCAGGATTATATTTCGTTCGACAGAAACGTGCTGCACCCCCTTGTCGCGGAGCTGCCCGCCGTACTTCGCAAGTTTTCGGAGGATGTGCGCGCATTCATCAAGAAGGAGCTTGCTTAGCTTTGTCCGATCACTGTCTTAAAGGAAGCTTGTTTTGCCATACGGCGAACAAGCTTCTTTTTTTGCGCAAAATGCGATTGAAAAAACCGTTGACAATGAAAATGATAACCATTATCATCATTATTGTTGAGAATCAAAGACGGGAGTGAATAGACCGATGAAAAAAATCAAATACTGCTGCAGGAATTTGAAAAACGGTTCTAAACCCGTCTATAAATCGCTAAAATCCGAATTTCCCGAAATCAAGCATAAAAAAAGGGATTGTCTCGGCTGCTGCAAGCTATGCTCCAAGCAGTGCGTCGTCATGGTGGGCAAAAAAGAAACGCTATGCGCCACGACGCCCGAGCTGTTATACCGGCAGTTGAAGGAGCTAATCGGCTGACAAGCCGAGAAAGCTAGTTGCCGATAGACGCTCCGAAATCCCGTTCAAATGCGGGTTTGTCCTTTCTCGAATTGTCCGATCGCTCGAAAATTGCGTTTTGTTCCGTCTTCGGGTTGAATTACCTGTTGAAAAACTGGTAATCTTATACTCGAGGGAAACGAAACCGAGCATAGAGTAGAAAGGTTGTGGCGATGATGTTGAAAGAACCGTTGATTACGTCTTTGAACGAACAAATGAACTTCGAATTTTATTCCGCCCATGTCTATATGGCCATAGCCGGATATTGCTCCGCCGAAAGCCTGGACGGCTTCGCGAATTTTTTCATCGTGCAGGCAGAGGAAGAACGGTTTCACGCGATGAAAATATACAAATATTTGAACGATCGCGGAAAAAGAGTGGAATTTACCGGCTTCGATGCGCCGAACAACGAGTATGCATCCGTGCTTCAAGCATTCGAGCACGCCTACGAGCACGAGCAGGAAGTAACCAGACGCATTTATCATCTGTCCGATTTGGCGATGAACGACCGCGAGCATGCGACCATCCAGTTCCTCAAATGGTTTATCGACGAGCAGGTTGAGGAAGAAGCGATGTTCGACAGCATCATCAACAAGCTGAAACGGATCGACAAGGACAGCAACGCCTTTTTCATGCTGGACACGGAGTTTTCCCAACGCACCTTTACTCCGCCAGCCGAATAACGACTTACCGGTTACCGACCGCCTGCGGCAAGCAGCGCGGTTTTTTTGACGATTCAGAAAGGTTATCTCCGTTGATTGTTCATCGTCTCGGCAAACGTACGGCATCAAAAGACGCGTAAGGCGTTTATCCTTGTTTGTTCGGATTCTGCGCAAAACCGCCGCCGACGTAGCAGCTTGGTTTCTTCCATAGCAGTACTTTGGCGGGATCGGCCATGATTTCGGCGGAATTCGCCATGATTGTTTGCGGCGTTGGAGTATGCTTAATGGTGTGATCGCACAGCAGATGCGGACTAATGCCGATTGATCAATCCTGCGCTCACGAGAATGACAAACTTTCAGCGAAGGAGCATGAAGCATGACGTTTAAGGAGAGCAAACAAGCGACGTGGATATGGTATCCAGGGATTTTGAAATATGGCTTCACCGGGAAGTTAGCGTGCGCAGGGAAGAGCGGGGGAGCATGTACCCTCCGTTTTATCGGCTCGATTCGCCTTTCTACAAAGTGAAATTCGAATGCGTATATGAGCTGGCTGAAAACGAAGAGGCGATGCTGACGGTAGAAGGCCGGTATCATGTCATGATCGACACCCTGATGATCTCTGTAGAGGAAACGACCGGAAGACTGACACTGCCCAAGGGGAAGCATAGACTAACCGTTGCGGTCGTCAATGCGGAGCTGCCCGCTTTATTTTTGCAAGGAAGCACAATCGTGAGCAATAGGAGCTGGCAGGTATCCAACGGAAACCGGAAGTGGCACGAGCCGGGCTTCTGGCATTTTGACTCGCCTTCGGATCGCCCGACGCAATATCGTCTGGAGACGGTGAGCATGGAGCCTAGCGATATCCAGCTGCGCGAAGACGGCTCGCTGCTTGCCGATTTCGGCAAAGAGACGTTCGGTTATATCCGCTTGCATGGCTTGCAGGGAGCCGGAAGAGTAATGGTCTATTATGGGGAATCGCTGGAGGAAGCGTTGTCGGAAACGGATTGCGAAACGTTCGACAGCATCACGGTGACGGCGGGCGGCTCTCCGGATATGACGAACAAGTCGTCGCGCGCGTTCCGGTACGCCCGCATCGCGGCCGAGCCTGGCGTCGAAGTCGGAGGCGTGTCGATGCTGTACGAATATTTGCCTGTGGAGTACCGGGGACAGTTTCGCTGTTCGGACGAGCGGATCAACCGGATTTGGGACGTTGCCGGCTATACGCTTCATTTGAACACGCGGGAATTTTTCCTGGACGGGATTAAACGGGATCGCTGGGTATGGTCGGGCGATGCGTACCAGAGCTATCTGATCAATTATTACCTCTTCTTCGACGAGGCCGTCAACCGCCGAACGTTCATTGCGCTGCGCGGTCAAGATCCGGTAGAGACGCATCTGAATACGATTCTCGATTATTCGTTCTACTGGATAATCGGCCTTCACGACCATTATTGGCATACGGGAGATTCCGAATTCATCCGATTCCTATATCCTAAAATGATCAGTCTTCTCGACTTCTGCCTCGGACGAATGAACGAGAACGGCATGATGGAAAAACGGCCCGGCGATTGGGTGTTCGTCGATTGGGCGGATATGAGCAAGGAGGGAGAGCTCAGCTTTGAGCAAGTGCTGTTCTGCCGCAGCTTGGAGATCGCGGCTGATTTTGCCGGGATGTTCGAAGACGGCGAACGCGCCGAATCGTTAAGAAAGCGGGCGGCGGAGCTGCGGCGGCGAATTTTTGCGACTTTCTGGGATGACGAACTTGGAGGCTTTGCGCATAATCGGGTGAACGGCGTCGTGAAGCCGGACATGACCAGATATGCCAGCATGTTCGCGCTGCTTCTGGGGCTGCTGGACGAGGAACAGCAGCGCTCGGTTGCGCAGCGCGTGCTGCTGAACGACAGCGTGCCCAAAATCGTGACGCCTTACATGCGCTTCTATGAGCTTGCGGCTTTATGCGAAATCGGCAAGCATGCGCATGTTCTGTCCGAAATGAGCGACTACTGGGGCGGTATGCTGGATTTGGGTGCAACCAGCTTCTGGGAAGAGTATAATCAGGATGTGAAGGGCTGCGAGCAGTATGCGATGTACGGGCGGCCGTTCGGTAAGAGCCTGTGCCACGCCTGGGGAGCCGGCCCCGTCTATTTGCTCGGTAAATACTTCTTGGGCGTTAAACCGTTGGAAGCTGGTTACGCCCGACTTCTGATCGAACCGAATCTGGGCGGTTTGGCTTGGTTCGACGGGGTTGTGCCGGCTAAACACGATAACATCCGTATCTACATGGATAAGACGATGCTTAAGATTCAGATCGGTGCCAGTCCGGGTATCCTGCGATTGACCAGCAAGACGGCGCCTTTTTGCTCGTCGGCAGCCTTCCGCGCAATCGGTCATGACCGGTATGAAGCGCATCTGGACATACCGAATGCGGAATACGCAGTGACTTACGAAAATGCGGAATCCTAGCTTCTGTGCTTTCGGAAGCCGGGCTTTCGCGCCGATCGGACTTTGCCGCCAAATGTAGAAGAGGTGGGCTCGTTTGGATACACAATTTAGCAGCAGTTATTATATGCAAGGGAAATCTTTCGCGATTACTCGCGTGGTCCATGATTTGCAGTTCCGCAACATCCCCTCTCCGCATAGCCACGATTTCGTCGAGCTTGTCTATGTCGTGCGCGGGGAAGCGATTCACATGCTCGCGGAGAAACAGGTTGCGATCGAAGCGGGCGATTTGTACATTATCAAGCCGGGAGAAATTCATACGTACGATATCCGGCCCGGCCGGCAGCTTGAAATCATCAACTGCATGTTCATGCCGGACGTTATTCGCCAATCGCTGCTCCGCGAGCTCGACTTGACGAACTCCGAGGACTATTTCTACGTGCAGCTGTTTCTCGACAATGAGGAACGCTTGCATCACAGGCTGCAATTGAAAGGACGAGATGCGGAAGCCGTGTTCGCCATTCTGAAGGCGATGCTCGCGGAGAACGTGGCCGGCCATCCGTCCTCTCAGACGATCAATCGGCTGAAGCTGATGGAGCTGCTGATCCGTCTGTCGCGCATTTACGAGCAGCAGTCCAGAACGGTTCAAACCGGCAGCAGCGATAAAGCGCAGATTGTCCGGCGCGTCCGGGGCTTTCTGGAGCGGCATTATCAGGAACGCATCCTGATTTCGTCCATTACGGAGCTCTTCTCTATCAGCGAACGCCAACTCAACCGTTTGTTCAAAGCGGTTACCGGTCATACCGTTATCGAAATGCTGCACCGGATCCGGATCGAGCATGCCAAACGGCTGCTTGCGGAAACGGACGCCAAAGTCATTACGATCGCCACTCTTGTCGGTTATGACGATCCTTCTTTCTTCAGCCGGCTGTTCGCCCGTCTGGTTGGATGCGCGCCGGGGCAATATCGGGCGTCCCCGGACTATGAGCCTCGGGTCGTGCCGGACGATGCACCGGCTTTCGCCGGGAAGAAACGATGAATAGCTTGCCGTTGCGATATCGGCTCTTTCGTTTTATGCGAAGGGCCGATTTTTTTGTTAGCATTTCCACCAGTACGCACGATCGTAGAGAAAGCAAGTTGATGCTGCCGGTTTTCGCCTATTTTCTATACATAGTTGTTTCTTAATTTACTTATTACCGCAAATACGCTACAATGGCGTTACGGATGGTGCTTTTGGCGCAGACGGCTTTTCTTCCGAAAAGCCAGGATATGCTTACGATGATGGCTTTTCTTCCGAAAAGCCAGGATATGCTTACGATGACGGCTTTTCTTCCGAAAAGCCTTGGGGTGATATTATGAACAAAGACCAGGAATCTTCGACACGCAAAGTGTTGTTGAACATGATGAAAACAAGAGGACCGCTCAGCGTCGGCGACATGGCGAAAGAGCTCGGCATTACCGAAATGGCGGTGCGCCGTCATTTAAATACGCTGGAGCGGGACGGGCTGATCGAAACGAAGCTCAGCAGACAAGCGATGGGACGTCCGACCCATCTCTATTCCTTAACCTCGCTTGCCGACGACCTGTTTCCGAAAAATTACCACCATCTGACGCTCGATTTGCTCGGAGAGCTTGAGGCGGAGGAAGGAACGGATTTGGTCGGCCGACTTTTCGAACGGCGCAAGGAGAAGCTTTTCGCCAAATACGGCGAGCGAATGAAAGGCAAGGAGCTGCCGGAACGCGTCGCGGAGCTTGCCGACATTCAGAATACGAATGGCTATATGGTCCAACTGGAGCAGCAGGATGAAGAGAATTACGTGCTGACGGAATTCAACTGCCCGATCGCGCAAGTAGCCGGGCAATACAACGAGGCGTGTCAATGCGAGCTGACGCTGTTCGAGAAGCTGCTCGGCGCCGACGTCGAACGGACGGAATGCTTGACCAAGGGCGGCTCGAAGTGCACGTACGTGATCCGGAAAGCCGGCGATACGCCGAGGTCATGATTAGCCAAACACGCCGAATCATTCGGCAAACGAACACCCTGATCCGATGATATCGGATCAGGGTGTTCGCCTTTTGCGATCATGAATAATCGACGCTTGAAAATGATGTTGACATTTGGAAGCGCCTCCATTACACTTTAATCAGATACTTTGTTAGTCATTTTAACTAATTAAGAAAGGAGTGAGAGTGTTTATTGCGCAACCGGGGTCAAACAGGAAATTCGAAATTCGTCAAACAGATGAACCGTGATGGTATTCTGTTCAAGCTTAGACAGAAGCAGATGTCAAGAGCCGATTTGGCCAAGGAAACCGAGCTTAGCCGTCCTTGCGTTTCCTCGCTGGTCGAAGAAATGATCAACGAAGGGCTGATCCACGAAGTGGGCGTGGGCGAATCGAAAGGCGGGCGAAAGCCTACGCTGCTTGCATTCAACTCCCAGTCTTTTGCCGTAGTCGGGGCCGTCTTCGAAGGCAGTGAAATTCAAATGGCGTTAGCCGATTTGAAGGGAGAAATTTTTGCCCACTTCCATACCCGCTTGAATCAGCCGACCAACGGAGAGATGGCGATCCGGGCCCTTGAGAAAGGACTTGCGGCGCTGCTGGAACAAAGCGGGTTCGAGAAAAGCCGGTTAATCGGGATAGGCGTAGGTTTACCGGGGATTACACAGCGAAGAAACGGTACGATCAGCTACTCGCCGAGTACGGGATGGATGGACCTACCCGTCCAGCAAGAAATTGAGGAAAAGCTCGGCATGCCCGTCATCATCGAGAACGATGTCAACATGATGACTTTAGGCGAATATTACCAAGGCGTGGGGAAAGAATCGGCAACGCTCGTCAATATGTACGTAGGTACGGGGATCGGTGCCGGTATTCTGATCAATGGCCAGCTTTACAGGGGCAGCAAAGAAGCAGCGGGCGAAATCGGCTATATGCTGGTCGGTCCTATCGGTAAACGCGGACGTGGAGAATTCGGGGTGTTTGAAAGCAATTACTCGGTGCCGGGCATTTATGAAAAGGCAAAGGCGATTTTGCCTTCTCTCATCGAAGAGTCCAGCATCATCGAGCAGCTTGTCACGGTTGCCGGAGAAGGGGATGCCGAGGCGCAGCGGCTCCTGGATGACGTTTACAAGCATTGGGCTTCCGGAATGGCTAACGTGGCAAGCGTCCTGGATCCCGAGCTGCTCATTCTGAGCGGAGAATTGGTTCATATTGATGACAAAGGGGTTCAAACGATTCAAGAGATGCTATCCGCATGGGTTCCTGTCGTTCCGCAAATCAAGATTGCTGCCTTAGGCGATAGGGCGGGGATTATTGGCGCCGTGCACAGCGCTTTGGAAACGTTTTCGAATCATATGGCAAGATTAGTACAATCATGAAGGGGGAATTTATTTGAAACGTACAGTCGGTAAAATGAAAAGCTTTTTGGGAACGGTGTTGATCGGTTCACTGGCATTGTCGGCAACGGCATGCGGAAGTTCGGATTCCGGAAAGCCTTCGGAAAAACCTTCCGATAAACCGGCAGCGGAATCCGCCAAGCCGGCAGACCCGAAAAAGCTGGTAATCTATACGGCGAGAGACAAAAATGTCGTCGATGAGATCATCCCCAAATTCAAAGAGAAAAATCCGGGCATCGAGGTCGAAGTACTGACCATGGGCGCCCAGCAAATTCTGGAGCGCGTGCGCGGCGAAAAAGCGAACCCGCAGGGCGATTTCTGGTGGGGGGGCACGCAATCCGCTTTAATGACGGCGGCGGACGAAGATTTGCTGAAAGGTTTCAAACCAAGCTTCGCGGACAGCATTCCGGCCCTGTACAAAGACGCCAAAGACCGCTGGTACGGGGAAATGCTTCTTCCCGAAGTCATCATGTACAATCCGGATATGATGAAAAAGGAAGATGCGCCAAAGGATTGGGATGAATTGCTCGATCCGAAATACAAAAACAAAATCATTATTCGCGGCGTACTCGCTTCGGGGACGATGAGAACGATCTATTCCGCGATGATTTTCCGCCAAGGCGCGAACGATCCGGCCAAAGGATACGAATGGTTGAAGAAGCTGGATGCGAATACGAAGGAATACGCACAAGATCCGACCAACCTATATTTGAAGCTGGCCCGTCAGGAAGGGGCGCTCTCCCTTTGGAACCTGCAGGACATCATGATTCAGAAAGAAACGAAGAAACAGCCGTTCGATTTTATTTATCCGAAAAGTGGAGCACCTATACTGGTTGACGGTGTCGGCATGATTAAAGGAAGCAAAAACGAAGAAGCGGCGAAAAGGTTCTACGAATTCCTGTTCGAACCGAAGCTGCGCGCCGAACTGGCCGAAAAGCTTTACCAAATTCCTACGCGCAGCGATATAAACAAAGATACGCTGCCGGCATGGCTGAAAGGGCTTGAATTGAAACCGCTCACAATCGATTGGACCGTTATGGCGGCGAAAGAGAAAGAATGGATGGACTACTGGGATCAAAGCATCAAGGGCAAAGGCGCAAAATAATGACGTTATCGGGCGGAGCAACCGCTCCGCCCGATGATCGCAACAGGAGGAAGCCATTTTGATCGACGTCACACTGGATCATGTATGCAAACAGTTCGGCACTGTCAAAGGAGTCGATGATGTACACATCCACATCAAGCCGGGCGAATTTTTCACCTTTCTCGGTCCGAGCGGCTGCGGCAAAACGACGACGCTGCGGATGATTGCCGGCTTCTACTATCCTAGTTCGGGACAGATCCGGTTCGGCAGCCAGGATGTAACGAATCTGCCTCCCAATAAACGCAATACCGGGATGGTCTTTCAAAATTACGCCTTGTTCCCGCATATGACGGTTTTTGAAAATATCGCGTTCGGCCTGCAGGTCCGCAAAAAATCGAAATCCGAAATTGCCGAGAAGGTGGAGCGGGCGCAAAAACAAGTCCATCTGCAAGGGTACGGCAGCCGCCGGATTGATCAATTGTCGGGAGGTCAGCAACAAAGGGTCGCATTGGCAAGGGCACTTGTCATCGAACCGCAAATATTGCTGCTCGACGAACCGTTGTCCAATTTGGACGCCAAGCTGAGGGAAGAAACGAGGCTGGAAATCAAGAGGCTCCAGCTGGAGCTTGGCATTACTACGATTTATGTCACGCACGATCAGGCGGAAGCGATGGCCATGTCGGATCGGATCATGGTCATGCAGGGCGGCGTCGTCCAGCAAATCGGAAACCCGCAAGAAATCTACAACCGTCCGCAGAACCGGTTCGTCGCTTCCTTTATCGGCGAAACGAATTTGTGGGAAGGTACGGTGGAACGAATCGAAGGCGGAGAAGTCTATGTTCGGATCGCGCCGGATTTGGTAGTATGCGGCCTTATTGAGAACGCTTCCAAGAAGAGTGATTTAAAAGTCGGCTCCAAAACGGCCGTTTCCATTCGTCCGGAATCGATCCTGGAAGCGCGGGGGGAAGGTCCGGATACGAACAATGTCATCACGGGAAAGGTCATTATTTCCGAATTCACCGGAGTAAGCGTCAATTATTTGACTCAGGTAGGGCCGGCCCAACTGAAAGCGATGTTCGTGAACCAAGGGCATAGACTAAGGGAACGCGGCGACAGCATAGCCTTTTACATTCCGAAAGAAAGCGTCTACTTTGTGGAATAGATGAGGGGGCCCGTCATGAAAATACAACCTCAACCGCCGGCTCCGTCCACGAACAGATGGCATGCGTTCACGTCATCCCGCTATTTCGTTTATGTTCTGGTCGCTCCGTTGTTTTTGGTGCTTCTCGCTTATGTCGTCTATCCGTTTATTCAAACCTTTACGGACAGCATTTCGCTTAAAGGCCAGTTTTCACTTAAAAACTACGAGAAATTTTTTAGCCTGAAAAACACGGCGAACCTGGAAGCGCTCTGGACCAGCGTTTATATATCGGTGCTCAGCGTAATCTCGTGCGGCATCGTCGGTGTAGCGATGGCATTTCTGCTCGAGCGCTACGAATTTCCGGGCCGTAAAATATTAATGGTGCTGGCTCTCGTACCGATGGCACTGCCTCCGCTTATCGGGGTGTTATCGTTCACCTTTCTTTATGGGGAGAGCGGTATTATTCCAAGGACACTCAAGCTGTGGCTTCATATGGACCATGTGCCTTTTTCCTTGAAGGGCATTTGGGGCGTAGTCGTGGTGCACACGTTTACGATGTACACCTACTTTTACATGACGGCTTCGGCTGCGATCAAAGGGCTGGATCCGTCCTTGGAAGAGGCGGCAGCGAACCTAGGGGCCGGACGGTTATACGTATGGCGCCGCGTCATTCTGCCCATGCTCACCCCCGCGCTCGTCGCATCGTCCCTGCTTGTTTTCATGATCTCGATGGCGTCCTATACGGCGCCGCTCATCTTCGGAATCGAACGAACGATGACGATGCAAATCTATCTCTCGCGCACGAACGGATCGCTGGATATGGCGGCCGCGCAATCGACGATTTTATCGATCGTCTCGATCTTATTCCTGCTCGCCATGCGTTGGTATCAAGGGCTGCGCAATTACCAGAACATGAGCAAAGGGGTCAGCGTTCACCGCACTGAGGTGAAGAGCCCGCTGGGGAAATATGTGGCGATGGTTTTATCCGTTATCGGAGTCATCGTGCTGCTCCTGCCCATCCTTGTGCTGGTTCTCATCTCTTTTTCAGTTGACGGGACATGGACAGTGCAAATATTGCCGCCCAAGTATACGCTTAGCCATTATGCCGATCTGTTCATGGACAGCAAGACATGGCGGCCGATCGCAAACAGCTTTAAGATGAGCGCTATCGCCACCGTAGGCAACATCATCTTCGGGGTGGCGGCCGCTTATGCGATGGTGCGCATGAAGTTCAAAGGCAAATTCGTGCTCGACCTGTTGATCATGCTTCCTTGGGCGCTGCCTGGAACCGTCGTGGCTGTCAATCTCATTTCCGCGTTCAGCGAACGATCGGTGTTCAGCTTCGATCAAGTCATGATCGGAACGTTCTGGATTCTTCCGCTCGCTTACTTTGTCCGCCACCTTCCGCTTGTATTCCGCTCTACTTCGGCGACGCTCATGCAGATGGACGGCTCGATCGAGGAGGCGGCGCGCAATTTGGGAGCATCCTGGTGGTACAGCTTCCGGCGCGTCGTGTTCCCGATGGCGTTAAACGGCATTTTGGCAGGTTCCCTGCTCGCCTTCGTTCAGGGCATCGGCGAATTTGTCTCTTCGATTCTTTTGTTTACGGCAAAAACGACTCCGATATCGGTCGAGATTTTTCAGCGGATGTATGCGTTCGAATTCGGAACGGCATGCGCTTACGGCGTGCTGCAAATCGCGCTCATCATTATCGTCCTGTTCGTCTCCCGAAAGCTTACCGGGGACAAAGCGGGTTCCGCAATATAACCGGCTCGGTCATTTCGCAGGGAACTCCTGCGTTTTGATAAATAGCGGATGGCCATCCTGCTAGTCAGTATCTCAAGAGCATTTCATTCTCATGGGAAAAGGGAGGAACAAAATGAACGTCAAGAGGTTGTTTTCCGTGGTTGCCAGCGCAGCCGTGGCGGGAAGTCTGCTGCTGCCCGCCGCTCAAACTCCGGTCTATGCGGACCGGGGAGTCGTCGATCTGTGGAAGTCGATCAAGCCGCTTACGACGATTTCCAGCGCTATGAATACGGGGGCTCATCCCGACGACGAGCACAGCGCCATGCTGGCGTACCTCTCCTTGGGCAGAGGGGTGAATACCTCAAGCGTTATCGCCAACCGCGGAGAAGGCGGACAGAACGAGATCGGCAGCGAGCTCGGCAACGCCCTTGGCATTATCCGAACCCGAGAACTGCAGGAAGCATCCAAAATCACCAACATTACGCTTGCGAATTTGAGCGAGCAAATCGATGACCCGATTTTCGACTTCGGATTTTCCAAAAGTCCGGATGAAACGCTGCAGAAATGGGGGGATTCCGTCGTTTACGAGCGGTTGATCCGTAAAATCCGTGAACTGCGCCCGGACGTGGTCGTCCCGGCTTTTCTGAATGAAGAATCGACACATGGCCATCACCGGGCGGTCAATGTCATTACCGTTCGCGCGTTCAAGGATGCGGCAGATCCGAAGGTGTTTCCGGAGCATTTGAAAAACGGACTGAAGCCGTGGCAAATCAAGAAGCTGTATGTGCCTGCAAACGATAAAGCATATAACGTATCCGTACCTGTCGGCGATTATGATGAGGTTTACGGCGCATCGTACGTGCAGCTTGGCGAAGAATCCCGGTTCATGCACAAGAGCCAGGGCATGGGCAGACATGTGGACGAGGGACCGGAAAGCAGCTATTACAAATTGGAATCGTCCACGGTAACCGGCAAAGATAAAGAAAAGGATTTCTTTGACGGCATCGCGTTTACGTTCGAGGATTTGGCGAACGAGCTCGATGCCAAGGGCAAAGACAACAAAGTCGTCAAGGACCTGCGCGATCTACATAAGGATTCGGGCGAAGTGATCGGCGCGTACCCGAAATTTGCCGATGTGGCCCGCGAAGTACAGGAAATGAAGACCGACGTCAAAATCGCCCTAGACGATGTAGCGAAGTCGAGCTTGGATGAAGCGACCAAAACGGATTTGACGTTCCGTCTCCAGGTCAAAGAGGAGCAGTTGAATAAAGCCGGCATGGAAGCGACTTCCCTCGTAGCGAAAGTGAAGCCGGAAACCGGCGAGCTCGTTGCGGGTCAAACGACCAAAATGACGGTGTCCGCCTACAACGGAGGAAATGTGGCGATTAGCGGCGTTTCCCTGAAGCTGAATGCCCCCGAGGGATGGAGCGTCAAGCCGCTTGGGGCCACAACCTTCGAGAAGCTGGGCTATAATCAGACCGTTTCGGCAACGTTCGAGGTGAAGGTGCCGGCGAATGCCGCATTATTTGACCCTTACGCCAAGCCTGTTGTTACAGGGGATGTGGAATACCGGTTCAATGGCGTAACCGACAAGATCCGGGTGACTCCGCAATCTACGGTAGCGGTGCTGCCTCCATTCTCGATGTCGCTCAGTCCGAACGCTGCGGTGCTGAACACGCTGAAGCCGGAAGAGCCGATCTCCGTGAAAGTAACGGTTCGCAATTACAATCCGGGCGCTGCCGTTGCTTCGATTAAGTTGAACGTACCGAACGGCTGGACCGTTGATCCCGCTCAGGACGTAAGCTTTGCCGCCAAAGGTGAAACGAAGTCGCTTGCCTTCACGGTTGTGCCTTCTGCGTCTGTCGCGAACGGCGCCTATACGATTAAGGCAACTGCCGGCAACGCGGTATCGGATAGCTCCTCGGGCGCGCAGGTCATTCAATACCCGCATATCGGCAAAACGTACTTCGTTCAACCGGCGGAACTGAAAATCCAGGCGTTCGATCTGGAAGTGCCGAAAAACCTGAAGGTCGGCTATGTGTCCAGCGGATTCGACAATATTGACCAGTACTTGCAGCAAGTCGGCGTCAACGTGACCAAACTGGGAGAAAAAGATATTCAGTACGGGGATCTTTCCCAGTACGATACGATTGTTCTCGGTATTCGCGCTTACGCCTTCCGTCCGGAATTGATTCCGAGCAACCAGCGTCTGCTGAGTTATGTAGAGAACGGCGGAAACCTGGTCGTGCAATATCATAAGCCGGAAGACAAATGGACGCCGGATCTGGCTCCGTATCCGATTAAAATCGGTTCACCGCTGATCAAATGGCGCGTAACCGACGAAAATTCGAAAATGACGACGCTGGCGCCGGATCATCCGCTTCTCAATACGCCGAATAAAATTACCGCAGAAGACTGGAACAACTGGATTCAAGACCGCGCCGCCTACATTCCTTCCGAATGGGGCAAAGAGTACACGGAGCTGGTTTCCACCGCGGATGCGGGCGAAAAACAATTTAACGGTATTTTCTTGGCCGCTCCTTACGGTAAAGGTACGTATTCCTACAGCACGCTTGTTTGGTACCGCGAGATTCCAAGTCTGGTGCCGGGTTCAATCCGGATGTTCGTCAATATGATCAGTTGGGAACAGCAATAATCCCGCAATCTTATACATTTTACTTTAAATGAAAACGGGAGGACCTTTCACAAGGTCCTCCGAATGTTCACCGAAGCGGAGGCATCAGGGGCACATGAATGTAATGAATGTCCATGGAAGAGAGATCGGCGGCATGGCGGACAAGGTCCGGTTTGCGGTTGTCCCGTTGGGGGCGCTGGAATATCACGGTCCGCATTCGCCGCTCGGAACCGACATATTTCTGGCGGGAGGATTCGCCGAACGGATCGATCCGGCGCTAAAGCCTCTTCTTTATCCGACGATTCCGTATACCTTCTGTCCCGGAAAAACCGGCGATTATCCCGGCACGGTTTCCATTCGTCCATCGGTAGTCGTCGAATATATGTCGGACGTTCTGGAGGGGATTTGCCGATTGGGCATCCGGAACATCGTGTTGTTGAACGCCCACGACGGGAATATGGGAACCTCCCGGACGGTCGCCGAATTCGTCACGTCCAGATGGAAGGATGCCAGCATCCTGCTCATCAACTGGTGGCAAATGGCGGCGGCGGAAACGACGAACGGCTGGGGGATTTTCCAGGGGACGACAGGCAGGGGCCACGGAGGTCCTTACGAGATGTCCGCCGTTAAAGCGATGCATCCCGAACTGGTATCCGTCTCGGATTCGGATGCGGAATTAGATTCATGTCCCCCTTTGTCCCCTTTGCCCTACATTTTGGTGGAAGGAAAGCCGCAGGGTTGGGACGGTTATACGGGGAGAATTAAGCAGACAACGCTGCAAGCCGGCAAGATGATTGTGGAAGAAGCCGCCGTAAATATGAACGCATTGATTCGAAACTGGCTGCAGATGAGAGAACAACAGGAGGGCGAGAGCAACCATGGGATATAGAGAACGAATCATCGAATCGGAGGGCAGCGCGTTTCCGGGAAAAACGTATACGGAGGTCGTTCTGGAACCGGCGTTTAACGAAGCGAAAAAGCAATTATTGGCACCTATGATGGCCATCAACAAGGCGCATCTCATTATGCTGGCCGAGCAAAAGCTGATCACGCCGGAGGAAGCCGGCCAGATCGCCAAAGCGATTCAAGCGCTGGACCTGAACGCTTTGCGTGAAAGCGGTTATACGGGAGAGTTTGAGGATTTGTTCTTCCAGGTTGAAAGCCAGCTTCTCGACTTGGCGGGAGACGTCGCTGGAAATCTTCATTTGGCCAGAAGCCGTAACGATATGGGGATTGCGATCTACCGGATGACCCTGCGTGAGAAGCTGCTTGTGTCCGTTTCCTCCGCCTTATATTTGAAGGAGCATCTCCTTGCTTTCGCACAGGATCATGCGGAGACGATCATGATCGGGTACACCCATACGCAGCAGGCTCAACCTACGACGCTGGCTCATTACATCATGGCGGCGGCGGATTCTTTAAGCCGGGATATTCGCCGTATGGTGTCCGCTTATGCGAATTGCAACAGGAGCAGTATGGGGGCTGCGGCACTTACCACTTCGGGCTTTGCCATTAGCAGGGAGAAGATGATGGAGCTGCTCGCTTTCGAAGGGCTTGTGGAAAACTCGTACGATGCGATCGGAGGCGCCGATTACATCGGAGAAATCGCGTCGGCCGTTCAATTGGCTGCGATCAATCTGGGACGCGTCGTGCAGGACCTGCTGCTGTGGTGTACCCAGGAGTTTGCCGTATTGAAAGTGTCCGCTCCTTATGTCCAGATCAGCTCGATCATGCCGCAGAAACGAAATCCCGTTTCGCTTGAACATATGCGTTCGATATTGTCCAGCTGCGTAGGAAACGCGAATACGGTGCTTACGATGATTCACAATACCCCATTCGGCGACATCGTGGACACGGAAGACGACATGCAGCCTTATGCGTGGAAGTCGCTCGACATTATGGATAAAATGTACCGGCTGCTTGCGTCCGTCATCGGAACGATGGATGTGAACAAAGAGATGCTTCGCAAACGGACGGAAGGCAGTTTTGCGACGGTAACCGAGTTGGCGGATACACTTGTCCGAACCGATGCCCTTTCGTTCCGGAAATCGCATCACATCGTCAGCGGCGTCGTGAAGAAAGCGATTGCCGACGGGCTTGCCGCTAACGAAATCACGCTGGACCTGGTGAACGAAGTAGCCCGGGACGTGATCGGACGGCCTGTTTCCCTTACTGAAGAAGCGCTCCGGATAACCCTCGATCCCGTCCATTTCGTAGCCATCCGTTCGTTGCCCGGAGGACCGAGTCCGGTGGAAATGAACCGGATGATCGCAAACCGGCAGGAAGAGCAGCAGGCGCAGCAAGCGTGGTTGAAGGATTCGCAAGAAAAGACAAGGCTTGCTCAAGAGCATCTGGATCAAGTGGTTGCCGAATGGGGCAGGTCTTGAAGCCGGTATACAGGATTCCGCTGCTGGCGGTCGATGGCGGGGGAACCAAATGTCTTGCCGTTTTCGTGGATTCGGAGGGAAACGTTTGGGGAGAAGGAAAAGCAGGCTCTTGCAACTATCAGGGCGTGGGAAGAGAAGCGGTTATCCGGGAGCTGATTGAAGCGATTCGCGGAGCGATCGGTGAAATAAGCTTGAAAAGGGAACCGACGTGTGAGAACATGGAGTGGGAAGTGGATTGCGCCGTGTTTGCCTTGGCCGGGCTCGATACGGAATTCGACCGGAACGTCATCCGTGCGTTGGTGGAAGAAGTATTGAACCGGTTGCAAATCCGCGTACAAAGTTTAATCGTCGAGAACGACGGATTTGCCGCCTTGCTCGGGGCGACGGATGGAGGCCCGGGCATCCTGATCATCGCAGGGACAGGCTCCATCATCTATGGGATCAACGAGCAAGGGGTAAGCGCTCGGGCCGGTGGCTGGGGACATCGGGTAGGCGATGAAGGCAGCGGATATTGGATCGGCAAACAAGCGATAACCGCGATTTTAAAGGCGGAAGACGGCAGGGGCAAGCCTACCCGTTTGGGGGAGTGGATTATCCCGCATCTTGGTCTGAGCAATGCCGAGGACTTGTACAATTGGGTTTATCACGCCGATTATTCGGTGGACAAGGCGGCCGAGCTGTCACGAATGGTCAGCATAGCTATGGCGAAAGGCGACGAAGTGAGCCGTGAGCTGCTCGTAGCCGCGGCGGACGAGCTTTTTGAAGGTGCATGTGCGGTTATCCGTAAGCTGAACATGCGGAACACCCCGTTCAAAATCGTATTACAGGGCGGCGTGCTTCAGAACGACGATTTTATCCATCAGGCTTTAATCGAAAAATTTCGTGCATTTACGCCGCTCGCCGTACCGGACAAAGCCCGTAAAGAACCGATTTATGGCGTCATTGCCATGGGACTTTCATATATGAAACAAAGGTGAGGAGCATGAAAAAAAGGCTGTTATTCGTATTTGCCCATCCGGATGACGAATCGTTTGCCAGTGCGGGTACGATTGCCAAGTATTGCAGCCGGGGACATGAGGCTTTCTTGATTTGCGCGACTTCCGGATGCAAAGGCAAGTCCGGGGAATTTGAAATAACATGCCGGGAACGACTGGCTCTGCATCGTGAACAGGAGCTGCGGAATGCCTGCGATCTTATGGGCATTACCGAGCTTTATCTTTATCGCTACGCGGACGGCAGTCTCATTGAGCAGGACAGGGACAAAATGGCGGAACGCATCAAGAAGACGATACTCGAGGTAAAGCCTCACGTCGTCGTCACGTTCCCGCCGGACGGCGTTACGGGACATCCCGATCACATTGCCGTATCCCGGGCAACGGAACAAGCCGTCCTCTTATCCGAAAAGCTGCTTTCCGGTTCCGATTTGCCGGCGTTCTATTACGTTTCCATTCCTCACTATTACGAACATTGTCAAGATTCCGGACCTGAGGAGCGGTATCCCATTACGGGGAAAGTAAGCATCGGAAATTTCCGCTTGCGTAAAGGGGAAGCCTTGAAGGCCCATAAAAGCCAGGTTTATTCCTTGAACCGGGCATATCCCGGCGTCATCCGGGGCGATTGCCACGTAATTGGGGATTATGAGTACTATACCTTGGTTCGTGTGGAGGGAAAGCCGGTTCACCCCATCGTTCCACCCGGGGAAATACCGGAAATCGATTTGATTTGAACCACATAACCCGATAGGAAAGAACGGCTGGCGACGGCTGTTCTTTTCTTTTTTCGTTACAAGATCATCGCCTCAGTCAATGCAAGGAATTTTGCCGGAAACGGATTCCGAACCGTTTGACGATACCGCTTCCCTATGATAGAATTTTCTGACATTTCCTTTCCCACCTTGCTTGAGCGCTTCGTCGCAAACGCTCTACTCATACATCATTCCAATACGGAGGTTGATCTTATGCAGGTTGAGCTTTTCGGAAGACTTCTGTTTGCCGGGGTTTGCGGCGCTTTGATCGGGTATGAGCGCAAAAACCGGATGAAGGAAGCGGGGATTCGGACCCATTTTGTAGTGGGCATCGGGGCTGCGCTTATGATGATCGTGTCGAAATACGGATTTCAGGACGAACTCGGCAAGGACGGGATCGCGCTCGACCCTTCGCGTATTGCGGCTCAGGTCGTAAGCGGCGTCAGCTTTCTCGGTGCGGGCATGATTTTTTTGCAGCGGCAAACGATCAAAGGGTTGACGACAGCGGCGGGCATTTGGACGACGGCAGGAATGGGGCTCGCCATCGGCGCCGGCTTGTACTGGGTAGGTGTCGCGGTTACGCTTTTGCTGCTTGCCGGACAAAAGCTGCTGCACGGGCCGTTCGGATGGCTGGCGGCGCCGAAGGTGGAGCAGATCGAGCTTAGGGTAGCCGACGAGTCCGGCGTAGTCGAGAGCATTCGCAAGCTGCTGGCGGATCAACAAATCTCGATTGTCAGCTTCCATGCCGAGAAGCACGATAAGGAAGAGGCGGAAATCGAGCTTCAAATGTCGATCAAGCTGCCGAACGCTTACAGGATCGACCGGCTGCTGTCGCTAATCCAAGATAGCCCGGCCGTCAAAGCCGTCGATTTGAAATCGTCTTTATAAACAAAAAGCATCCGGCCTCCCCCATATGGAGAACCGGATGCTTTTCGTTTGCCTTGCTTCAGGAAAGCTTGCCTGACGCTTCGAGCAGCTTGCGCGTTTTGTCTGCGATAAAGCCGAAGTTGCCTGCGGCGATTTCCTTCAAATGGATCAGCGAGCCGCCGATACCGACAGCCTTGCAGCCTGCACGGAAAAAGTCGCCGATGTTCTGCTCGTTGACGCCGCCGACGGCAACCATCGGAATGTGGTTGAGCGGACCTTGCAGCTCCTTGATGTAAGGCAGCCCGAGTCCGGAGCTTGGGAACAGCTTGACGGCCGTCGCACCGGCTTTCCAAGCTTTTACGATTTCCGTCGGCGTCATCGCTCCCGGATAAATCGGGATGCCGCGGCTTACCGAATAGCGGATCACGTCTTCTTCCATATTCGGCGTTACGAGAAAAGACGCCCCCGCTTCAATCGCTTGGCGGGCGTCGTCCGGATCCAGCACGGTCCCGGCGCCGATGTACATGCGTTCCCCGAACTGCCGCTGCAGCTCTCCGATCATCGGCAGCGCGCCGCTCGTATTGAGCGTGATCTCCATGACCGTGATGCCGCCTGCCAACAGCGCTTCCGCCACTTGCACGATATGACGCTCTTCCACACCGCGTACGATAGCGATAATCCCCGTACGGTCCAATTCAGCCAATCCTTGCTCCCGATTCATGACTTTGCCGTTCCCCCTCGGTTTCCGTTCTTTATAATAGCGTTTACCTCGATGTCAATCATTATAAGCTTGGAGAGTAGCCCTGTCCAATCGGAGGGGGCGAGCTGCTGAAGGGGGAATTCCAGATTTTGATGCCGGCAGGATACCGGGAACGGGTGCTCGGCTCGAAAGCCGCACCGGAGTAGGCTTTTGGCGTTTAATCGCAAATAAATGAACCATGCATAAGGAATGTAACTTGCCATTTGGCAAAAAAAGGAACCTAGTGCATAACGTGTCTCTTTCCTCCCGCGGTCACGTTCGATACGATCAAAATCGTACCGCACGATAAGTTTAGCAAGGCAAGCTACGAAAGGGTGAGGCGTTATGGCTAGTCCTCAGCTTTCACCGCTTGACCGTTATTCATAGCGGCGCCATCGCGCACTAGTTTGATCTGAGAGCGGAGCCGTCTTCGCCGGATAAGTGCCGGTAAAATGGGGGGAATATCAAAAAAGGTATATGATAAGAAAACTGTATATTTACATCATCGGGGTGTTTTGTTAATTTATCCCTAATCAGGGCGATGTGCGTAATCAACATAACGATTGTAGGGGAGAGAGCAAAATGACGGTACCCGGAGTTATATGCATCTTTTTGTTCATCGTTTTCACTTTTTCAGGGGTTTCAAAATTAATGAAGCTGAGAGATTTCGAGGCTACTTTGGAGCAACTTGGATTGATGAATCGGTTTGGCACAGCGGCCAAATACTTTGTACCTCTACTTGAAATAGCGGCCGCAGCGTTTCTTATCTTTCGCGTTACTCGCGGCTATGGAGAACTTCTCGTTATTATTTTGCTTTTTTGTTTCGGCTGGGCTGTCTGGAGGGCCATGCATAACGCTCAAAAAATAGAATGCAATTGCTTTGGCGAGCTGGCGCCTGAAAAGTTCGGATGGAGCACATTGATAAAAATCTCAGTCATACTGACTCTTACTGTTATTCTCGTAATCTCAAAAGAAGAAATTGATTACAACAATTCCTCTTCCTTCGATCTAGTAAATGCCATCTTTCTTTCTGTTTCTATCATCCTGAATTACGCTTTAATGACATCAATCATAGACAGTAGAGTGAATAAGCCTCGAAGACCTTAAGTAAGAACAATAAGGAGGATCGTTATGTCCGATACATTTATCGCCTCATCAATTTTTCAATGGCTATTACTTATTATTTGTAGTTTTGCAGTAATCAATCTGTACATACAGAGGCGAATGTTTCGGCGTGAACTTGGAATGAAAGATGCCGGATTTGCCTACGGAACCGTTTTTCCGAAGCTTCGCTTGCAAACTTTTCTTGGTGAAGACGTTTCGCTATCTTCCAAAAACATAAAAGGATCGGTTGTCGCGTTTACTGCCGTTTCTTGCGATGCCTGCAATACGCTATATCCTTCTATTTCTTCGTTCCTTAAATCCCGTCCCGGATTCCAGATGACGATCATGATGGTCGGGAATGCGGAAGATGTGAGTCAAAAAGCCGCTCATTACGACATATCCGTACCTGTTGTCCGGTTGCAGCATGAACAGCTGGAGGAATTCGGCGTAAAAGGTTTTCCTTTCGCCTATTATCTGTCTCCGGAGGGAAAGGTTTTATCGAAGGGGATTGTAAATAGCGGTGAACATTTGAGCATTTTGATTGGCTCCGCTTATGCAAACAAAGGAAAAGCAAGTTAGCCGTATTTCGGACCAGGCTTTGAAAGGAGGTGAAAAATATGTGCTGGGAAGTAGATCGTTATTGTTCAACCGTATTGTGCTCTCCAAACGGCGGTTACATTGGAACGGTGTATTATGATTGTCCGGAGGGTTTTGGCGGTTCTTATTCTACATGCTGCTAAGAGGAAGCACCGAAAGAGAGGGCGTGTTTTCACGCCCTCTCTTGTCAAAAGCATGAGTGTGAATGCGTTTCAAGTTTGAAAGGATACCGTTTCATGAACAATAACTTCGTCGATGCAAACCCTATTCGAGTAAACGGGAAAAACAAGCTGCTCAACGTTTTTGCAATGGCTCGTTTTCTTTTATCGTCGGTGTGGGACTCTGCGCCTCGCTTGTTGATTTATGTTTTGATTAACCGCCTTATCCTTTCTTTTATTCCGCTCATTAACGTATGGATCACGATTAAGCTTATCGATTCCGTTACGTCTTTATTTAAAACGAATGAAAACTTATACATATCGATTACCTATTTGGTGTTCCAATTGTTCATTATGCTTTTCGAAAAAGCGGTTACGGCAATCGATCGTCTCGCATTGCTTCAATTGCAACAAAAAACCAGATATCGTTTAAACGACCTCATCGCGCAAAAAGCTTCCCGAATATCTTTATTATACTTTGACCAGGCCGATTTTCATGACCATCTGAGAAGAGCGTCCTCGGGACAAAAGGGCATTGAAATGATCGAAATCATTGTACGAATTATGCAACAATCGATTACGCTTTGTTCGTTTATGATTTTATTGGTTCAGTTGCATTACTTTTTTTTGATTGCGGTTTTGCTGTTATCCGTTCCAAGCTTCGTCGCTTACCTATACACCGGCCAATTAAAGTTCACCCAAATATTTCAGCAAACGCCCGAGGCAAGAAAAGAAAGTTACCTATTCGGTCTGTTAAACGGAAAAGAGGCTTCCGGCGAAATTAGAGTTTTCGGAACGGATCAATATTTGCGAAGCATTTGGCATTCGGTTTTTTGGAAAAATGCGAACGAGCAATTCCAGCTGGAAAAGAAATCTTCCAAACTGTTCCTTTGGACCGATGGCATTAATATCTGCGCACTAACCGGGGCAATCGGCGTACTGATCTGGCATGGCACAAGGGTAAGCTTTTCAATCGGGCAGTATATGGCTTATTCGCAAGCTTTATTGGCTATTCAGAATCATATCCAAGTCCTGACGGGCAACGCGGCAAGATTGTTCGAGTATTCGTTATCGGCAAACGAGCTGTACAGCTTTTTGCAATTGCCGGAAGAGAAGCGTTCTACAGCGTTTCAAGCCATGCCGTATCCGATTCAAAAAGGGGTGTTCGTGGACGGATTATCTTTTCATTATCCCGGAAGGCAAGACCCGACACTAAAAAACATTACCTTTCATGTTGAAGCCGGCAAAAAAGTTGTCATCGTCGGTGAAAACGGGGCAGGAAAAACAACTTTGATCAAGTGTTTAATCGGGCTGTACCCCGTTCGGGAGGGATACATTGCTTTCGATGATGTAGATATAAAAGAAATAGCAGAGGCGGAGCTCAGAAAACATATTTCTGCCATTTTTCAAGATTACGTAAAATACCAGCTGACGGTTCGAGAAAATATCGGGTTTGGAGATATTGAATTTCTTTTCGATATGGCAAAGATGGAGGCGGCTGCATCGAAAGGTGGTGCCGATGAGGTTATCAAGCATCTTCCGCAAGGCTTCGATATGCAGCTTGGGTCGGCGTTTAACGGCGGAAGGGAGCTTTCGATCGGCCAGTGGCAAAAAATAGCGCTAAGTCGGGCTTTTTTCAAGGATTCACAGATTATTATATTGGACGAACCGACAGCGGCATTAGACCCTTTGGTTGAGGCGGCGGTATTTGAAAAATTCAAGATGTTGACGGAAGGCAGGACTTCCTTTTTTATTTCTCATCGGTTGGGGAGCTGCCGTCTGGCGGATCACATTTTGGTTCTAAAAAACGGAGAGCTTGTCGAGCAAGGAAATCACGAACAATTGATGGCCTTAAATCAGGAATATGCCAAAATGTTCCATATGCAGGCGAAATGGTATCAATAAAACGTTACTTGCGTGCGTGTAAAGGGAGTGGAATTCATGAAAAAAATGACGTTTCTCATCATTTCGCTTGTTTGCTTTACCGTGTTTTCGGGATGTGAAGATAGCACGTATACGAAAAAAACGGTTGAACCGGTAACCTTGACCTTTTTCATGGATTATACGGATAACGAGATGTTTCGTAAAAATATTGCAGATCCGATCAAAAAAAAGTTTCCGCACGTGCAAGTAAACCCGATTGCCAGAGTTTTTCCGCCCGAGAGGCCGGTAAGCCTTTTGCAGCATTTAGAGGATGGGAAGGCTCCGGATATATGGCTTGATAACGCCTATTCCAGCGTACCCGAAGCGTTCAAAATCAGGTATTCGTTAGATTTAAAGCCGTTCATTTCAAAGTATCGGGTCGATACGAATCGATTTGACCCCACGCTGTGGGACGAAATACTGGCTTATGGCGATCAGGGACAAGTCTATGGATTTCCTTTCAGCGTAATGCGCCCGCAGTTTTTTTACAACAAGACCGTCTTCGATGCATTTGGGATGGCGTATCCCCAAAATGGAATGTCATGGGAGAATATTCTTGAGCTATCCAAGAAAGTATCCGGCACGAAGGATGGCGTTACCTACAGAGGCCTGGTAATCGAACCGTATCATATGGCTAAGTTTGCTCATCAATTCGGTTTGAATTATGTCGATTCGGCAGCAGGCCAGAACAACTGGAAAAGTTTTATACAATTTTGGAAGCAAGTTTATGAGCCTCCGATAGGTGCAAATGTGGAACCGAAGGTGGACAATCAAACGGCTATGGCCCTGAATCCGCCAGTCAATCCAAATACGAGCGGCAGTTGGGAAAAAATAACCTATCCGACATTCCAGGCACAAGGAGGGGCCGGAGCTGGCGGATTGTCGAGTATTATTGGAATCGGACCGAAAAGCGCCCATAAGGATTTAGCGTTTCAAATCATCGATCTCCTGACATCCGAAGAATATCAGTTGTCAGTTGTCGGCCCCCAATCGGACTCTTCCTTAATGAATGAGACGATACGGAAACATGCGCAGACCTCCGATCCCGCAAATGCCGGAAAGTTGGTTTTCGGCAAGCTTGCGCCTGTATCCAAGAGGATCAGCGTATACGATAAGGAACCATTCGGCCGGACGATAGCCGCCGATGTTCTCGTTCAAACGGCGCAAGGACAGATCGACGCGGAAACGGCTATTAATAGGCTGGATGAGATTTTCAAACGAAACATTGAAACTCAGAAGGGTGAAGAGACGAGAGCCAAACAGGTTATGGAATCCCTTAAGTAATACACCGCCAAGCTCGAGATAAACGATATCGTCTACCGGAGAAACCGTTCATTACCCAAGCTGCCGCTGCAGGATAACTGTTCCTAGAGCCTATGGAACAGCCGGAATCCTGGTAGCGGCGCTTTTTTTCGTGAATAAGAATTTCGTCGATGGCGAGAATCATGTACGTGGCAGCTTTACGCGGTACCGGTGAATCAAGGAGGCGATCCCTCCTTCAAGTGCCGAAGCGGAGCAGAAAGCCCGTCATTCTCCAGTAGCGAGGATGGCGGGCTTTACATTTTGCGATGGTATAAGAGATGTTGATCAGGCGGTTCTTTCGCTCAAATGAGCTCGAGATCGGTCAATGCCAAGCTTTTCCTGTACCCCGGCAGCTCGCTGTCGAGCAGGCTGCGGATTTGCCTGATTTTCCAGTGCAAATGATCGGGATCGGTCATGTAATCCATGCTGGGCTCCCAGCCAAGCCTAGAATCGGCTTCTGTCAGCGGAATGGCCGCCTCGGCGTTGACCAGCTCGGCCTCGGCGATCTTCACCAGCTCGTCAAGCAGGGTTGCAGCCTTAAGCGGATCCGCTTCGATGAACAAGCGCTGCTTCAGCTTCCACCACTCTTTGGCGTGGATGACGGTACGGATCGTCAGCACGATGAACTCGTTCATGCCGAGCAGACGCCTACCCTCGGTCAACTTGGCTTCTGGCGTTAGCTGCAGCGCCTTACGCAGCGCCTCGTTGCCCTGCTCCCACAGCTCGAGCATGCGGCCGAGGCTGCGGAGCTCGACGTCGAAGCGAGAAGCGCCAAGCGACTGGCGCGCGCTTTCGGCAGGCTGATAATGCGCGTTGACGATTTCGGTGCCGAACATCGCATGCTTCGATTCCGGAATACTGACCCCGTTGCGGAAAATGAACGGATACGACGGACCGATCCGGAACGGGCCGTATTGGTCTTCGTTGGTCGGGATGTAGTGGCGGATGCCTTCGCTCCAGTGCCGCCAAGCGTCCAGCACGTACGGAGCGGCTTCCGCGCCGTAATCGCGCTTCGCGACCGCCGCGAAAATATCCTCGGCCGGAGCCGGCGCGCTCCAATAAGCCGCCTTCGTCAAATCGTTCAAGAAGGAAGGCCACCAGCCGAAGTGGTGGGATTCCATGAGGCCCGACAAGCCCCATTTGTCCCTTGCTTCGAGCAGGGCTGCATGTCTTCTGGCCCATTGGAAAGGAACGGGCTCATAGGGGATGACGCCGATATCCCAAGTCAAGCCGCCCGTGTTGCACATCGTGTAAAGCTTGATGCCTCTTTCGCTGGCCGCTTGCGCCTCGCTGGTGAAATAGCGGCCGGGTCCTTCGAACGACACCGTATAGTCGACGCAAACGTTCGTGACGTGCTCATGCTTGATCTGCTCGAACATTTCGAATGTGACCAGCAAGGTGATGTCGTCCGGAATCGATCGGATCAGGTTAAGGCGCGGCTCTTCCGGCGCCCAGCCCCAGTTGTACGTCCAGAACACGATATCCGCCTTCTCGTTATGCTTGCGGACGACCTTCTTGATCATGTTCAGCCACTGCGGGAAGTCGACGCAAGGCCACCAGCCTGGGCTGACCTTCGTCTGCGGTTTATCCTTGGGCCATTCGAGGCGCAGCATCCCCGTCGTGTTGGGGTCGAGACTCGGAAACTCGCAGGATTCGCCTACGAAAATGACACCCTTCAAGCGCGGGCAGGCGGCAAACAGCTTGCCGTACGTTCCGTCGTAGTACTCCTCGGCATCCGGCGCATCCGGATGCTTGCGGCTTGTAATGTAGCTGTAAGCGTATACGTCAAGCCCGTGAAGATTCGCGCGGTCGATCAAATAATTGAAATCGAGAAAGCCGTCCGGCGTTTCGTTGACATCCTTGACGAAAATAAGGATGGCGTCGATCCCCGCATGGGCCATCGCGTTCAGGTGCGCATCCGGGTAGTGATCCAATCCCCATCCGGAGTGCACCATGCGCGGGGAGAAAAGGGGAGCACGCGTTATATCCTGCCGGCTGACGATCGGCGCTTCCTTCAGGTTCATCAAGTCCTCGAGGAAATAGCTGCCTTGGCCGACGCCCCGCTCGTCGAAGCCGCATACCGTAATGCGGTTCGCTTCGGCGAATAACCGGTAGCTGCGCGGCTCGGTCAGGTTTTGGCCGAGTGCGGGAAGCTGCCTGCGTTCGGCAAGCACGATGACGTTCTCTTCCGACGAAGCCGCGAGTGCGGGATCGGACACTCGGCGAACGGGGACGGATACGTCCATACTGACAAGCAAGTAATCCTGCAAGTCTTTAGCCACGTTCAGTACGACAGGACCGGCGTCTTTGGCGATGACGATGCGCCATTCGTCGGTAATTTCGACTTCTTGTGCGGAGGCGCGAACGTTCGGATCGCGGCGGTCGGGTTTGTGGACGACTTCAAGCCGCTTGCGGAACTCGTAATTTTTTTCGCTCATAGGAGGGATGTTCCTTTCTATACAAGCTATAAAATATTATATATAATACATTATATAACTGAAGCGCGGAGAAATGACAACAGAAACTTGGGGAAACGACTCGCATCCGTTATAATAGATTATATAGACTATAGAACGGAAGCCGTATATGCACGCCGCTCTACATGGCTTCAGAAAAGTTTGAGATTAGAGGAGTTAGTGGTGAGTACATGAATAAACCTGTTTTTCCGCCCAGACAGAGCATCAGCGAAGATTTGATCCTATACATCAAGCAGCAGATCGCAAGCGGTCAGCTTAATCCGGGAGACCGGATCGTGGAGACGAAGCTGGCTCAGGAGCTCGGCATCAGCCAGACGCCGGTCCGCGAGGCCATCCGCAGGCTTCAGGGAGAGGGGATCATTACCGTCGTTCCGAATAAAGGACCGATGGTATGCACGCTCGACAAGAAGGACGTATTCGAAATCTATTCGATTCGCGCGATGCTTGAAGGCTTGGCGATCCGGCTTGCCGTGCAGAACGCTACGGACGAAGATATCGACGAGCTCGAGCGCTTCTACAATCAAATGATAGAAAAGCTGCAGGACAGTACGGTGGAATATTTGCTGGACGACTCCTTCCACATTCACGAAACGATCATGAGCTTATCGAAGCATAGCCGTCTGATCACGACCTACCAGTCGATCTCGTTTCATATTTTGCTCGTCAACCGGATGCTTGGGACGAAGAAAACGAAGCAGAACGAGGTCATGCAGCACGGCGAGCTGATCGAGGCGATGAAACGACGGGAGCCGGATGCGGCCGAGAAAACGATGCGCAGACATATTTACCGCTCGTATTGCGACTTCGTGGAACTGAACGGACTCGAAGCGGAAGGAGACGAGCTGGAGGAGAAGACTTGGTTATAAGAAGATTGGAGGAAGCGGGCACCGGCGCCGGCTTCTTCTAAGGAAAGCTGCCTGCGGGCAGCTTTTTTGCATGTAAAGGATAGGATAGCGGACTTTCGAGTGCTTATTGCAACGTATGCTACGACATTCAAGCAATAGCGGATTTCGGAGGCGTTATTACGCCATTTCCGGCATTTTCTTGATCCAAAGCGGGCCAATAAGATCGCGGAAATCCGTTATCCCGTCCAATATGGGTAGCGTCAAGAAGTTTGTGTAAGGTTGTAGGGGGATCCATCGGAACGATGGATAATCACTTGCTTTTTAAATGTTTGAATGTTCTGACGATTTTTTTGGCGGAGGAGGACAGAGCCCAAGCGAAGGCGCGGGAGCTGGTTTTTTATTCCTCTTTAGCTGTTGAAGCCGGATAGCGTTCCTCAAAGATCTCAGTCAGTTTTTTCTTAACCGCCGGATCTCCAAACCCACGAATGACGCGGTTCTCGAAGCGCTCATTATACTCTATGGTATCTAGATAAATGATCTTCTCGGCAGCGTCAATGTTTGTTAAGCTGTTCATTGGTTTTAGCCGCTTCCGGAATTCTTTGTTCATGCGTTCGATGGGATTCGAGGTATAAATGGCTTCTTTGATCAGCGCTGGGTACTTGTAGAAGGTGAGCAGTGTGGGAAGCTGATCCTCCCAGGACTTCATTTCCCTCGGGTACTTCTTGCCCCATTTTGCCTTTACGGTATCGAAAGCAGCCATAGCCAGATCGTGATCGAGTGCGTGGTAGATTGTTTTCAGATCGTCGATAAATTCTACCTTATCCTGCACGCGAATCTTTGGAAACGTAGACCGAACCTTGTGAACTATACAGTGCTGTACGTCAGCCTTCGGATACGTTTCACGGAAAGCGTCATCGAGCCCAGGAAGGCCGTCAAACACGCCTAACAAGACTTCCTGAGCACCGCGCTTGTACAGGTCCTTCAAGACGTCGCGCCAACCGTTCGCACTCTCTTGACCGCCTACGTAAAAGCCGAGAATCTGCCGATGTCCGTCTTCATCGATGCCCATGGCAAAGTAGATCGCTTCACCGCTAACCGTGCTGCGCTTGAGTTTGACGTACAGGCCGTCTAGGTAAATGACGGAGTAGCGTCTTTTGAGCGGCCTGGACTGCCACGCATGGATATCCTCCAGTACGGTTGCCGTAATGTTACTAACGGTGGTAGGCGAGTAATGGCTGCCAAACATGCTTTCAATGAAACGAGCAACATCGCGGGTACCCATACCGCTTTTGTACATCTGGATGACCGCCTCCTCCAGCCAACCGTCACGCCGCTGGTAAGGTTGAAACACTTGAGTCTGGAAGTCGCCGTTACGGTCCCGCGGAACCTGTAAATCCTGGATATGCCCAAACTTGGTATGGAGAGAACGTTTGTAATACCCGTTGCGGCTATTGTGCTGAGCTCGTTCGTCATCGTCCATGAAGCTATTCATTTCCGCTTTCATGATACGCTCGAGATTTTCTTGAACAAACTGAGTGACAAGATTTTCAAATAGATCGGATAGGGTTGTTTCGTGTATAGTTGCCATGAGTAGGGTTCCTTTCTTGGTGACGTCGCAATCCCGAGAATACCCTACTTTTTTGTTGCTTGACTAGGCTCCAATTCTTGGTACACAAACAATTGTACACCGTCCCAATATGTCCAATTGGCTGTAAATAATGCCTCGAAAATCCGCAAAGTCCGGCACGTTGAAGACAAGCGGATATGGAATTCAGTCATAAGATAAGTATTGACCAATATATATTATATATAATATATTATGTTCAAGGAGCTGGCAGTACGATTTCAGCAAGCGAAGGAGAGACTCTTATGTCTGTGGAAGCCGAAACGGCGAAGCATCCTGCCGTTGCTATTCTGGAAGACTTGATCCGGATTGAAAGCGTTAACCCTCATTTCGACAGCGGGGCGAAAGGGGAAAAGGAAGTTGCCGATTACATCGAGAAACGGATGCAGGCTGCAGGCATACCGGTAAGAAGACAACCGGTTTTTCCCGGCAGGGATAACCTGATTATCGAGCTAAGAACAGGCAAGCCGGTGCCGACGCTGCTTTTTGAGTCCCATATGGACACCGTTTCGCTGGGCTCGATGGTCGATCCGCTGACGCCTCGTTATAGGGACGGCAAGCTGTACGGCCGGGGAGCTTGCGATACGAAGGGTACGCTGGCCGGGATGATCTACACGATCGAGCAATGTGCGCGGAATCCGGAAGCGCTGTCTGCGGATCTCGTCTTCTGCGCTTCCGTCGATGAAGAGCATGAATATTACGGGTTGCGCGCCTTTATGGGGCTTGACATGAAGATTGACGGTGCCGTAGTCGGAGAACCGACGGAAATGGGCATCGTCGTCGCTCACAAAGGCTGCGCCCGGTTTACGGTGCAAACGCACGGTAAGGCGGCGCACAGCTCGATGCCGGAGCAGGGGGACAGCGCCGTCTATCAGATGATGGAGGTGCTTCGCTTCATTCGCGAGGAGATCGAGCCGGAGCTGGCACAGCGGCGCCACCCGCTTTGCGGATCGCCGACCATCGTCGTCGGGACGATCAACGGCGGCACCCAAATCAATATCGTGCCGGAGAGCTGCACGATCCAGATCGACCGCAGGATCATCCCCGGCGAACGGCCGGATGAGGTACTGGCCGATTTTACGGCAAGGCTTCAAGCATATGCGGAAGGGAAGGGAATCCGTTTTACGATCGGGGAGCTTCTGCTCGATTGGGCGCTCGATACGCCGGCCGACGCTTCGATCGTACCCTGGGCGCAGCGGGCGGCGCGGCAGCTCGGGCTAAACGAGCAACCGGTCGGGGTCCCCTATTCCAGTGACGCGAGCAAGCTGCAGCGCAAGGGCATCCCGACGATCGTGTATGGGCCGGGCTCGATTGCACAAGCGCACTCGAGGGAGGAATGGGTGCCTGTCCGCGAGGTCGAGCAAGCGGCGGAGTACTATTTGCAGCTGGCGACGATGTTCGGAAGCCGGGAACGCGAATAGTATCCGCTAAGTTCGCGAGCGTTCGAACCGAAGCGGGAACGGTTACGTGTCCAACTGCAGGCCGATACCCATAGCTAATCGGCGGAAATGAATTTTGGCAGCCGATTGACATCTAGACAGAGCGGCCATCCAATGGCTAGGAAGGACAGGAGGAGCGAATATGCGGATATCGGATCGCATTTACTTGGTCGGAAGCGGCAAGCACGGCCATGAATTGACCCATCGTATGGATTGCAACGTCTATTTGCTGGACGGGGGGAGCGAGCTTGCGCTGATCGACGCCGGAAGCGGTCTTGCGCCGGAGCGGATTATTGCGAATATCGAGCAGGACGGCTTCGACGTCGCGAAGGTGAAGCGGCTGCTGCTGACTCACGTTCACGGCGATCACGGCGGCGGTGCGTACTATTTCCATCGGGAGTACGGCATGGAGGTCATCGCGGCCGCCGAAGCCGCTCCGTGGCTGGAGCAAGGAGACAAAGACAAGACGAGCATCGGCGCGGCGATAGCGGCCGGCGTTTATCCCGCCGACTACGTCTATCCCGCGTGTCCCGTTGCCCGGAGCGTTCGCGAAGGAGACCGGATCGCGGTCGGCGAGCTGGAGCTGGAGGTGCTCGAAACGCCGGGTCACAGCCGCGGCCATGTGAGCTTTGCACTCGAGCTGGAGGGGACGCGCTCGCTTTTTGCCGGAGATGTTGTATTCGCGGGCGGCAAGGTCGTCATCCAGAACATATGGGATTGTTTTATCGGGGAATATGCCGACAGCATGGATAAATTGAACCGGCGCGGCTTCGATCGGTTGTTTTCCGGGCATGGGCCTTACTTGTTGTCCGAGGCGTGGAGACATATCGAGCAGGCGGACGCCTGCTTTAAGCGGTTGGATATTCCGCCGAACCTGTGAGCGGGGCGGTGAACGAGAAAGGGGAGAGGACGATGAAGAACGCGCTGCTCGGCAAAGAATCTTTTGTCGGCTTGGACAAATTTACGTGGTTGTATGGCGGGGCGGAGACGCCTCCCCATATCACATGCATCGAAGCGATGAACACCTATATGCAGAACCGGGCAAAAGGGCCCGAGGGACGGGAGCTGCATACGCTAGCGGAGCAAAGCTTAAGGCGAAACATCGCGAAGCTCCTGAACGGCCGGGAGCAGGACATCGCTTTGCTCTCCAATGCGTCGGAATGTATTACGGCGATCGTCCATGCGCTCGAACTAAAAGAAGGCGACAACGTCGTCATTAATACGCTGGAGTACCCTTCCGGCGTTATGCCCGTGCTGCAGCTGCAAAACGAGGGTGTCGAGGTACGGATCGTCGAGCATACGGACTGGCAAGTATCGGTCGACGCCATGATGGAGCAGGTCGATTCGCGCACGAGGCTGGTGATGGCCAGTCATGTAAGCTATTTGTCCGGCGCGAGATTCGATCATAAAGCGTTATACGCGCAACTGAAGAAGACGGATGCTTTGTTCTTGCTGGATGTGACCCAATCTCTCGGTGCGGTGTCCGTCGACATGAACGAAGCCGACTTTGTGGTCAGCAGCTCGTACAAATGGCTACTTGCCGTACACGGACTGGGCATTCTGGGCATCAATCCGGCAAGGACGCAGGATCTGGTTCCTCACTCGGTAGGCTGGAGAAGCGTGAAGAGCATTTTCCACGACCGCCGTTTCCAGGATTACGATTTTCTGGACGATGCCAGGAGGTTCGAGCTCGGTTATCCGAGCTATCCTTCGATCTACGCGATGAACGCCTCGACCGGACTGTTGCTGGAGACGGGAATCGATCGGATCGAGGAGCATATTGCGGAGCTGGGAGGACGGCTGATCCGTGAGCTTACCGCTCTCGGCTATTCGGTCATGACGCCTGCGGATCCTCAGCAGCGGGCAGGCAATATCGCCGTCGCCTTCGAGCGGGGCGGAGAGCTGGCGGATTCGCTGCGCGAGCAGGGCGTGCTCGTTTGGGGCGGAGACGGCAGGTTCCGCGCATCTATCCACGGCTATAACGATTCGGCGGATATCGATAAGCTTTTGGCTTTGCTTCCCGCGCATACGGCCGCTTTGCGGTAGAGCGTGACGGCGAGGAGATCGTATCTCCCAAATCGGTTCCGATGCTGCTGCTGAGAAGCGGCTGACGATACCGTCATGAAAGTGTCAGAAGTCTGCGTTTCGCGGTTGCCCCTTATGAAAAACAGGCTTGAAGGCCGAGCCATAACGATGATCTAGAACAGGGAGTGGAGAAAATGGGTAAAGTAAAAGTAGGCATTATCGGACTGGGCAGCTGGGGAAGCTGTCATCTGGAAGCGTATGCTTCCATGCCGCAAGTAGAAGTAGTCGCCATATGCGATATGAACGGCGAGAGAGTGCGGAGTCTTGCGGAGCGTTTCGGCGTGCCGCATGCGTATACGGACAGCGCCGAGCTGCTGCAGCGGGACGATATTCAGCTGGTCAACATCGCCACCTTCGAGAACAACCATTTCGAGCCGGCGATTCGGGCGCTGGAGTCGGGCAAGCATGTGCTCGTGGAAAAGCCGATCTCCACGAAGCTGAGCGAGGCGGTAGGGATGCAGGAAACGGCGGAAAAGAACGGCAAATTTATTTTCGCCGGCCACCTGCTTCGTTTTGAACCGCGTTACGCGGATATTTATCAGGCGATCCGTTCGGAACGGATAGGCGCGCCGCACAGCATGTTCTTTAAGCGCGGACGTACGAAAGCGATGTTTACCACCTATAAACGGACGCATACGGTTTATGAATTGTCGGTTCACGATCTGGACCTTGCCATCTGGTATGCCGGAAGCAGGGTGAAGAAGGTCAAGGCCTACGGGAAGAAAGTCAACGATACGGCCGTACCGGATATTTTGTGGGCGAGCCTGGAATTTGCGAACGGGGTTATTGCGACTCTGCACAGCAACTGGATGACGCCGGACGAAGCCGGGATTATTATGAACGATGCGGTGGAGATCATCGGAACGAACGGTACGGCGCAGTTCGAGAACAGCGGCTCGAATCTGCAGCTGTGGGATGCCACCGGGAGAAGATCGCCCGATTACTTCATTCACCAGACGTTTCATGGAAGCTCGACGGGGGCGCTACGCGATCAGCTGAACTACATTTGCGGCTGCGTAGAGAGCGGAAACGCTCCGACCTACACGTCGTTCGACGATGCGGTGCATGGCATCGAGGTTGCGGAGGCGATCGTCAAGTCGTTCGACAGCGGGCAGGAAATTATTTTATAATCGTCAAACGAGCGGCACGGACCTTGAGGTTCGTGCTGTTTTTCTTTTGCCGCGGCGGTTCTTAAAATAAAGTATAGTAAGGGTAGTAAAGCAAGACACTGCTGTACGGGGAAAGTATGAATCGGGTCAGGATAAGCAGGCAAGGGGGGAGAACATGAGGCACAGCGGGGTATCCGGTAAAAAAGCACTGATTGCCGGTTTCGGTATCGGAGGGCTTTGCGCAGCGATCGCTTTGCAAAAGGCCGGCTGGGAGACGGTTATTTTCGAGAAAGCTTCGGAACGAACGGAAGGCGGAGCCGGGATTGTTATGGCCGCCAATGCTATGAAGGCACTCGGTAAGCTAGGCGCAGCGGAACGAGTTCGGATGGAAGGAATGGAGGTCGGAATGGCGGAAATCCGTACGTGGGACGGAAAACTGATTACGAAATTACCGGCTCGGAAGCAAGCTGAGCGGTATGGCAGCCCTAGCTATTTGATTCACCGGGCGGAACTGCGAGGCATTCTTAGCGATGTACTGGCTCCGGGCACAGACGTGCAGTTTAACAAAAAGCTGGAAAACTGGGTACAAAACAAAGGGAAAGTGACCGTAACTTTCGCCGACGGGACCCGGGCTGAAGGGGATTTGCTAATAGGTGCGGACGGGCTTCATTCCACCGTGAGAGAAGGGCTCTTTGGCCATACGCCTTTGCGTTATTCAGGCTATACCGCGCTGCGGGGCATTTCCGTATTTCGCGACGAGCGTTATCCGATGGCTGCCGGAGGCGGCTTTGAGGCTTGGGGCCCTGGCAAACGCTTCGGATTCTCCCATCTTGGAAAAGGCCGCATATTTTGGTTTGCGGCAATCAATGCCCCGCAAGGGACGATGGCACCGGCAAGCGAGCGTAAACGTGCGGCACTTAAGCATTTTCGGGGATGGTACGACCCGATTGAAGCGGTCATCGAAGCGACGGAGGGAGCTGCCGTGCTTGCGCATGATATTTTTGACCGCAAGCCTGCTTCGACATGGCACGACGGATGCGTTGCGCTGCTTGGCGATGCGGCTCATCCGATGCTTCCCAATCTGGGTCAGGGAGGAGCACAGGCCATTGAGGACTCGCTTGTGCTGGCGGCTTGCCTGGAAAAGCATCCTTCGGATATTCCGGCAGCTTTGCTTGCCTATGAGCAGCGCCGAATGGCGCGTACCAACCGAATCGTACGCGAATCGCGGCGAATGGGACGCTTGGTCCAGCTGGAGCATCCTGCAGCGATCCGGATGCGTAACGCGCTGCTTCGTGCGATGCCTGACCGTATTCAGCTTGGACGTTTGCATTGGCTGTTGGGGTACGAGGTGTAAGGTAACCTTTCGGCGGAGCCGTTTTTTCTGCAAATGCCGTTACTTGGAATCAGTTTCCGATGGTTCCCGCAATCTTCTTTGGCGCGTTATAGCGCCAAGCATGAATGATGTGCTCGCGCAGCTCGTCCGGATCGACAGCCGGCAGGCGGATCAGGATAGCCGGATAATGGAGATAATGGTCGGTTATGAAATAAACGTCCGGATTGGAAAGCATGAGAAACTCTCGCATTTCGTAGCCGAGCTTCAAAGCGAGCGTTTCGCCGTCCTCGCGCAGTCTGGCAAAAAACTTGCCGCCAACCTTGAACGACGGCGTTCCGTAAGAGGTTCCCTCCGTTACGGCGGGTAACTTCTCGGCGATACGGCGAACGGTTTCCAGGTATGGATTGGGCTCCATTTACACTACCTCCTCGGCTTCCCTGATGGTTGAATATAAGGAAGTAAATCCTCTAGCTTTTCGATTCTCCCGATAGCGGGTACGCCTCTCTGGTCCATAATTTGCCGGGGGGTCCGGTAGCATACGAAAGGGATGTTTGCGTCCGCCGAGCCTTTGCCGTCAATCCAAGAGTCACCGACCGAGAGCCATTCGTCTTCCGCAATGTCCGGGAATTGCCCTTTCACGTAAAGAAATCCGGAAGGGGACGGTTTCAGAGAGGTCATTTGTTCCCTTCCCGCAACGAGATCGAAGTAGCGGATGATCCCGGTTTCTTCGAGCGCCTTTTGTGCCGCAGGCCATGCGTTATTCGTGACGACCGCCAGCACGAAGCTGCCGTGAAGCTGCGCAAGCAGCTCTTCCGCTCCCGGCTCAAGCCCGGCGCCCTCCATGCCGGCGAGCTCATGCTTAACCGCCACCGCTAGAAGTTCTTCATAGAGGCTGTCGCTGATTCCCGCATGTTTGGCCGCTTCGAGCAGGGTAGCCGTCGTATGATCCTGAACGGGAAAAAGCCGGGGCAGTACACCGGCGGCGACCAGATGCCGGAACACATCCTGCTTCATCGCCGGAAAGTCGATGCTCGACTGCAGCAGCGTATTGTCCATATCGAAAATGATGCCCTTGATGCGATTCGTTCGCGTCGTCATAGGTTCTCCTTAGCGGGATGTATTTTGATTGTACAGAAATTCCTTGACCGCATCCGAAAACATCAGCATGAGAGAACTGACTGCATTGACGATCAGGCAAATAATCAACCGACCAGAAGGACGCGGGCAGATCAGCCTGATGGGGATTCGCCGGCCACTCAAGTATACCATATGTTGGTTAGGGAACCAGTTGTCTTAGAAAATAGGCGAAGACGCCAAAAAAGCTTGATCGCTCAAGCTTTCGGCGTTCTGGCACTATCAATGAGGTCCGTTCGCCTCCGGAAATTCGCTGCCGCATGGACCGGCTTCTTCGTTCCATGCCATATCGACCGCTGCGCCGCCGCGCGTATACAACGGATTGTAGTACCTCCCGATCTTGTCGGTCGATACGCCGGTATAGTGGCAGATGAACGAGCGCCGGAACCGGTTTTCGGATTGGTTGGGATATGAGCCGTGAATGATGCTGCCGTTAAAAAACAGCACATCCCCGGATTCCAGCTTGGTCGGCACGACCGGCATCCCTTCCGGGACGTTAACTTCTTCCTTGGAAAAGGAAACGCTGGAATCGGCCTCATGCGGGCATTCGATGGCAAGCGAGTTCGATTTGGGCACAAGCATGATACCGCCGTTTTCTTCGTCGGACGGATCGACGGCAGTCCATGCTGCGATACAGGTGCCCGGTTCGACCTTCAGGTAGAAGTTGTCCTGATGGAGCGCTTGACCGCGCGCGCCAGGCGGTTTGAAATAAAACATGCTCTGAGCGGCATAAGCCTCCTCCTCGAACAAATCGGCGAGCACATCCATGACGCGCGGATGGATCATATAGCCCATCGCCGTTTCGTTAACGCGATGCGGATGCATCATCCGAGGGTATACCTTCAGCATGTCGCCGCGGGCTTCTTCCGGCGAGAGCGATGTGAAGCAGTTCGGAATCGATCCTTTTGCATGCATGCCCGCAAACGTGTCTTTCATATCGTCGATTTCTTCCTTGTTGAAAAGGCCGCGAATAATCAAAAATCCTTCCTGATCAAACTGCTGCTTCTGTTCGGCAGTTAGCACCGCGGGCAGTTGCTGTTTTGACATTGGAATCCCTCCGCTTATATGATGGTGGTAACGTTTTGATGTCTTTATTTTAGCGGCTCCGCACGCTTGGAAGGAATGATGGAAATGTTCGAATTCCTAGACGATCCTGCTATTCGGGACGAAATAGAGCACAAATCCGGTCAGCTGATCGGCGATCATTACCGGATGCCGTTCGGCTACCGCACCCGTCGTTCCAAAGGTTCTCACGACTGGTTGATCACCTTTACGCTATCCGGCGAAGGGGTCTTTAAAATCGGAGGAGACATTCTTCCCTGCATGGCGGGGGATCTCGTCATGCTTCCTCCCGGCACGCCTCATCTGTATGCGACGCAGGAAGGCTGCGTTTGGGAATTCGTTTGGGTGCATGTTGTGCCGCTTCCGGATTGGAGCGGACTTTTGCAGCTGCCTCGAACGTACGGCGGACTCGTTTATTCGCAAATCGGCGAGGAGCCGCTTCGGCAGCGATTGTTGAACGCCTTCGAGCGGGCGATTCACGACAGCAGGGAGCTCAAAGGCTTTTCGGCCGAGCTGGCCATGACGGCCGTGGAAGAAATTTTGCTGCTGGTGAACCAGCAGCAGTGGCAAACCTCGAAGCGGGCCATGGATCCGCGCGTATCGGAAGTGCTGCATGCGCTGATGCACCGGATGAGTGAAGCGCATTCGGTTGCGGCGCTTGCCCGGAGCGTCAATTTGTCGCCGTCCCGACTCGCGCATATGTTTAAGGAGCAGGTGGGCGAGTCGATCATCGATACGCTGAACAAAATCCGTCTGCGTCAGGCGGCTTTGCTGCTGCGGTTTACGCCGCGCCAAGTAGGCGAGGTTGCGAGAGACGTCGGCTTCCAGGATCCTTTTTATTTTACGAAGCAGTTTAAAGCTTTCTACGGGATAAACCCGAGCCAATACAGGAGCCAAAGCGCTCCTGAGCGAGAAGGGGAGCTGGAGTGAGGGAGCGGGCATGGGAGTCCGAATGGGTGAGCGGTAAGAAGGAGGAGATGAAGGGAGTAGGAGTAGGAGCGGGTGCAGGAGCCGGGAGTGAGTGGGCGTGTACGGTTGCTGGAGTAACGAGCGAGTGGAGCCCGAGTGAATGAGCGAGAACAGGAGCAGGAGTAGGGTAGCAGGTAGCGTAGCAGGAGATGAAGGGAGTAGGCGCGGATATAGGAGCCGGGAGTGAGTGGGCGTGTATAGGAGCTAAATGAGTGAGCGGGTTCGGGAGCTGGAGGGGCGTGGAGTAGCTGAAGGTGTTAAGGTAAACAATATTTGCTTGCAACTAATCCCCACCTAACGGAAGTGAACGGAGGGAGTTACATGGAAAACCTCCAGTTCATTCAGAGCAAAAACGGAAAGCGAAACAACTAAATGGAAAACCTCCAGTTCGTTCAGTGCAAAAACGGAAAGCGAAACAACTAAATGGAAAACCTCCATTTCAATCCGCTTCTTTTTCAGAGCAAGTCCAACTTCGGCGATAATAACGGCATGTTTTCCAGTTAGATGCGAGCATAGGGCGGTAATCCGTGAAAATAGATGGAGGTTTTACAGGTAATACAAACGAATCGCTTACCGCTACCTGTACCGCGAGCAAGCGGCCGTCGTCCAGGATGTGTCTTTGTGGCATACGGAGTAATCAGCAGCAGCCGCCGTCCAGGATCTGTTTTTGTGCATGCGGAGCAAGCAACAGTCGACACCATGAATCGCAGCAGCAATTTGCTGGAGCCGAGAGAGCGGCTGAGGTTCATTCATTAGCGGATGCTTTTGCGGAATTTTTGCGGCGGGATGCCGTACATATCCTTAAACAGCTTACACAAATATTTTTCGCTCTGGATGCCGACCAGCGTGCACAGCTGATTGTTCGAATATTCCCGTTCCTTCAGCAGCGAGGCGGCTTTCTCGATCTTACGCCGGTTGACGTAGTCGACGAACGATTCGCCGTTCTCCTTCTTGAACAGGGCGCTGAAATAAGTCGGCGCGAGGCCGATAAAGGAAGCGACGTCGTCCAGGGTCAACCGCTCCGTTAAATGCGTTTCGATATAGTGCTTGGCTCTCACGATTTCTTGTTTACCCGACTCGGGCGGTTTGTCCAAATAAATGCGAATCGTGTCCGCGAGGGATTGCCAATGAACGGCGAACTTCGCTTTGCTCTGCTCCTCTTTGCCGATATCGGGCAATGTCCCGAGCTGTTTGTTGCGGGCCGCCGCCTCGCGTCCGGCCTTGGCGATAAACTCCTTGAGAAGCCCCTTCATCTTCGCAGAAGGCAGCCGAAGCTGAAGAGCCGTTCCCTTAAGCCGTTCGGCTTTGCCCATCAGCTCTGCGATCGGCCGTTCCTCCATTAGCGCTATGAAGAGCCGTTCAAGTTCATCGGCCATGATTTCTTCCGCATGCTCGTTTGCCGGTAGGACGGTTTTTCTGGTATAAACCTCGCTGGCGGCGGCATAGTAGCCATGCCGGCATAGCGAGGAAGCTTCGCGAAACGCGATTCCGAGCGACTCCCAACCGCTGTAGCGTTCGCTTATCGCCACATGGATGTCTTGTTTCAAATACTTTCGCATATTGCCGATCAGCTTATGGCCCAGCTCCATGCTTTTGGCCAGCAGGTCGGCTGCGCTGTTCATGTTCGGCCACGACACGACGGCGAGCAGCTGTTCGTCGGACGATTCGCAAGCGAAGCCATTTCCTTGCTCCCGAATCGTTTCCTCCGCTACGTTCAGCATGGCGTAACGGATCGTCCCCTGATCATGAGCGGAATAGCTTTGGGAGAACAGAGAAATGTCGGTCCATTCCATTACGACGCAGCAATAGCTATCCGCCGCCCTCGCATCGACATTCATGCTTTCCGCAAGTCCGGGAAGCAGTGGTGCCGGCAAGTCGCCGCGCAGCAGCTCGCCGGTGAGCTGCCGGCGAATGCGATACACATTTTCGAGCCGATGCCGCACTAATTTCTGCATTTCGCTTTGCTGAGAGCGCTGCGCCTGCAGCCGCTCGCCCGTCCGTCGCAGCGCAGCAAGAAGCTCCTCCTCCGAAAGCGGCACCTTCACCACATATTCCTGCACATTCATGCGCATCGCCTGCTTGGCGTAAGCAAAATCGGTATACGCGCTGAGGATGACGAAATCCGTGCGAGGCAGCGTAAGCCGCAGCGTTTCGATCATTTCAATGCCGTTCATGCCGGGCATGACGATGTCCGTCAAGACGATATCCGGCTTGCTCGCAGCTGCAAGCCGGGCGCCCTCGGCACCGGAATACGCCTTGCCGATCAGCTCGAATTCCGCCTGATGCTTGGCGAAAAATTGCTCGAGCCTCTCGAGAATCATCTCTTCGTCGTCCACGATGATGCAGCGGATTTTCATGTCTTCTCACCTCCGGTTGCAGCCTGTCATGTTGTTTACTCTAGCCGCCTTTCCATGTCTGAAACGGAATGCCCCTCTTTCGAAGCTGCCGCATCCGGAAATGTCGCGATGACGCGCGTCCCGATTTCGGCTTCGCTCTCGATCGCAAGCCCGTACGCTTCTCCGTAGTACAGCTGAATGCGCTGATGAATGTTGAGCAAGCCGATCCGTTTGCGAGAAGCCGCGGCGTTCTTGGCTGCCTCGTCTCCCGGCTGGAGCAGCAAGCCTGCTTGCTCCCTCGTCATCCCGGTCCCGCTGTCCGCCACCTCGATGATGATGCTGCCTGCGTTTCGATAGGCGCGAATGCCGATATCGCCGGGCACCCGTCCGCCGCAATAGCCGTGAAACAAGCTGTTTTCCACGATCGGCTGCAAGAGCAAACGAAAGACCGTAAAGCTTTCAAGACCCGTTTCAATCGTTTCGATCAGCCGGTACTGCGACTTGTAACGGGCATTCTGGATGAACAAATATTCGCGGACGTTCGCCAGCTCCTCGGATAGCGGGACGAAGCGGGAATCGTTCGCGACGCCATATTCGAGAATCCGGATAAGCGAGCGGATGATCGGGTCCACTTTGTCCAGATAGCCGAGGCTAACCGCGTTGCTGATGGCGCCGAGCGTATTGTACAGAAAATGCGGATTGATTTGCGACTGCAGCACTTGGATTTCCTGTTCGCGCTGCAGCTCGTGGCTGCGCTTCACCTGCTCGAGCAGCTCCGCGATTTGCCGCAGCATGGAGTCGAAAGCCCGTGATAGCTCGCCGAATTCGTCCTTGCGGTCCAATACGACGGGAATATCGAAAAATCCTTGCTTGATCAGTCTCATTTTGCTAATGAGAACGGCAAGCGGTTTACGGATGTAGCGGGTAATAAAGGCGGCGGTTAACGCGCTAAGCACGAGGCCGACGCCGAGCATGGCGAGGTTGTAGGCTTCCGTCCGCTTGAGCGATTGCTGGAGCAGGCTGTCCGTATAGAAGGTCATGATCGTCCAGTTGAAGCGTGATCCGGGAAATTTGCGGTAATACCAGTTTTTCGCGGGCGAGCCGGTATGCAGCACCCCGCTGATGGCGCTCTGACTGAGCAATTGTCCGGATCCGATCTCACCGAACCTGAAGGAGCGGGTGTTGGAATCAAGCTCGGCGATATTGGTCAGATTGCCGGCTACGAGCGTCCCCTTCGGATCGACGATGGCGATGCCGAGCAGGTCGCTGCGGTTGATCGTGAGGAGAGACCTCTCCATCTCCCCAAGGTCGATGTCGAGTGCGGCGACCTTCTGCGGGTTGGAGCCGGCGATCGATTTGGCCATCGTCACCGTCCAGTCCTGCTGCTTCGAGCGGTACGGGGTGCTGACGAACACCGACGTTTTGTTCGCCAGCGCTTCCGCGAGAATCGTGCGCCGCTGCTCGTCCGGCTCGTTGAACAAGACGCTGCGCGGGCCTCCTCCGACCATGGAGGCGTCGCCGCTTATGATGTACACATTCGCGACGAGACCGGCGTTCAGGTCGTACAGCTTGCGCAGCACCGGGAGCATATCGTCAGGGTTCGCCAATTCGTTCGAGTACGAGGATTCCAGCGCGTACAGAATCGTATCCAGCGAAGCGGAGCTCAAGCTGATGTACTGATCGACCTTCGACTGCATTTGTTCAATATAAAAATCGTTGTTCGATCGAATTTCGCGTTCGATCATCCGGTAGGACATCTGATACAAAATGAACACAGTGCCGAAGACGAAAACGAGGCAAATGATAAATAATTTGAAAGTCAGGCTGTTATATCGATAACGCATGGGCGGGCTCCTCCGGTATTTCGCTGCTCTCATTGTACCATGTCCCTAATGAGCCGATTCCCGGATTTTACGCTATCGATTCCAAAATTTTATGATCTTTGGCATTCTTACGATTTTGGAAAAAGTGCATAGGATTTTGGAATTTCGCCGCCGCGCTCCGCTCTATAATGAGGGCCAGAGACAAAGACAAGGAGGCACGCCGCAGATGCAAGCAACGGCAAGCGGGATGGAGCAAGCGCACCGGACGGAGATCCGGCGGACGCTATGGAGACGAATTTGGAAGTTTAAAGTGCTGTATTTGCTGCTCGTACCCGAGCTGATTTATTTTATCGTCTTCAAATATGTGCCGATGGCCGGCATTATCGTAGCCTTCAAGCAATACAACTTGACGCTCGGGTTTTTCGAGAGCCCTTGGGTCGGACTTGCCAATTTCAAGACATTCATCAATGGGGTGTACTTCAAGGACATCTTGCTCAATACGATTCTCATCTCCTTCTATAAGCTGGCGTTCGGCTTCAGCGCTCCGATCGTTCTTGCGCTCATGCTGAATGAAGTCCGGATCAACTGGATCAAAAGAACGGTGCAGACGATCACGTATTTGCCCCATTTCATTTCATGGGTTATCGCGTACGGCTTGATGGTCGCATTGTTCGCGCCGGGGAGCGGGCTGGTCAACGCCTTGCTGAAGCAGGGCGGCATGGAATCGGTCTCGTTCCTGACGGATCCCGACTGGGCGAGGTTCATGATCGTCGCCTCCGACATTTGGAAGGAGGTCGGCTGGGGGGCCATTCTGTACTTGGCCGCACTCGCGGGCATCGACCCGAGCCTATACGAAGCGTCCCGGATCGACGGGGCGGGCAGATGGCGCCAACTGTGGCATATTACGCTGCCGGGCATTCGCAACGTCATCATCATTTTGCTGATCCTGCGGATGGGAAGCATCCTCGATGCGGGCTTCGATCAAATATTCATTTTCGCCAACTCGTTTAATCAGGAGAAAGCCGACATTATCGACACGTGGGTATTCCGCCAAGGCATCGAACGCATGCAAATCGGTCTGGCTACCGCCGTAGGCGTGTTCAAATCGGTAATCGCCATGGTGCTCGTCATGTTGTCCAATCAGCTGGCTAAACGATTCGACGGGCAAATTTGGTAGAAGGAGAACGAACCATGAATCACCGCACACCGCTCGAACGAAGCATGCAAGGGATCATTTATTTTCTTCTTATCGCGATATCGCTGGTTACGTTGTTCCCTTTCTTCTACGTAGCCATGGTATCCGTCACATCCGAGGCGGAGGTGGTCCGCAAAGGCATCGTCCTCATACCGGAACAGTTTGTCTGGGGCGCATACAAAACGGTTCTGTCCAATACGTTCGGCATCCGGCAGGCGTATACCGTTACCATACTCCGCACGGTTATCGGAACGTCGCTCAGCATGATCGCCACGACGCTGGCCGCGTATGCACTGTCCCGCAAAATGCTGCCAGGGCGGAGCGGGCTCCTCTTTATGATCGTATTCACGATTCTGTTCAGCGGCGGCACGATTCCGACGTATCTCGTCGTCAAGTCGCTGGGCCTCATGAATTCGTTCTGGGCGCTCATCGTCCCGAGCCTGGTCAGCGCGTTCAATCTCATTATTATAAAAGGTTTTTTCGAGCAGCTGCCCTCCGAGCTTATGGAGTCCGCGACCGTAGACGGCGCCGGTGAGCTGACGACGCTTTGGCGGATCGTGCTTCCGCTTTCCATGCCCTCGATCGTGACGATCAGCCTGTTTTATGCGGTAGGTCATTGGAACAGCTATTTCGACGGGGTCCTGTATTTGAATGACCGGAGATTATGGCCGCTTCAGGTTGTGCTGCGGACGATTTTGTTGCAGTCGCAAATGCAGGAGGTGCGGGAGCAGAGCAACGACGCTTCCGTAAGCTCGCTGGCCATCCAAATGGCCGCCGTCATCGTCTCGACCGTACCCATTTTGCTCGTGTATCCGTTCATCCAGAAGCATTTCACCAAGGGCGTACTCATCGGCGCCGTAAAAGGGTAAAATCGGTTTATCCCGCCGAACGTCCGGACGTTCCCGGCGGATGAACATACATTTCATTTCCATGCGATATAAAAGGAGAGGTCGACGTGAAAGGGATATCCAAATGGCTGCCGGTTATAGCAACGGTTACAACAGCGGCGACGGTGCTGGCGGCATGCGGCGGCAACAGTGCGAAGGGCGACGATTCGCCGGCCCCGTCCGCAACGGGACAAGGCGGCGCGGCACAAGCTTTTGACAAGAAAATGACGGTGACGATGTTCCACTCCGGCGGATTCTCGCCGGCTAACCCGCTTCCCCTTAACAAAGAAGAGGACCCGCTTCATCAAATGCTGGACAAATCGGCGAATATCGACCTGCAGATCACGTTCGTGCCGAACGATCAGGCGAAGCAAAAGCTGAATACGATGGTCGCATCCGGCGACGTGCCCGATCTGATCTACATGACGGATCGCGCGATGGCCGTCCAATATTACGACCAAGGCATCATTGCGGATATCGACGGCGTGCTGAAGGATTATTCCGCGCTCAAGAACAACTACTCGAACGACGTATGGGATGCGCTGAAATATAAAGGTAAGGTGCTGGGAACGCCGGGCTACGAGCTTGTTCAAGGCATCCGGGGCGTATGGGTCCGCAACGACTGGCTCAAAAAACTTAATTTGAAAACGCCGACGACGCCGGATGAGCTGCTTGAGGTCATGAAGGCGTTTACGAACAATGACCCGGATGGAAACGGCAAGAACGACACGTACGGCTACGTAATGGGCGTGCAAAAATCGGGCGAGCTAAGCGGCCTCGGCATCGACCCGCTCATGCTCATGTATGGCGTCCATCCAGGCGGCATCAGCGTCAAGGACGGCAAGCTTGTATATGCGACGACCGATGCGCGCATGAAGGAAGCGATAGGCTTCATGAACAAGATGCAGGAAGCGAAGGTCATCGATCCGGATTGGATGACGATCACGGATAACGCCGGCATCGAAAACAAATTTTACTCCGGCAAGATCGGAATCATGGTGCAGGACTGGCGCTCGATGGAGCTGAGCAATCAGAAAAAGATGAAAGACGTGCTAGGCGAGGTGCCGGACTGGGTGCTGATTCCTCCGATGAAAGGACCGCACGGCGACCAGTACTCCACTACGACGAATCCGCAAAACAACTTGTGGTCCATTTCCGCCAAAGCGGCAAAGGACCCTGAGAAGGTCAAGCGCATCATGACGATGCTGCAATACTGGTTTACCGACAAGGAAGCATACCCGTACTTCGCCTATGGCATCAAAGGCGTCAGCTGGGACATGGCGGACGGCAAGGTGAAAATCAACCAGGAGAACAAAGCGAACAAAGAGCTGCAGGACAAATACAGATGGATGAACAACTATGCGAACAACCGCAGGGCGAACGATGCGCTATATTTCAACTTCACGAACGAGAAGACGGCGGAGTTCCAGAAGCTCAACCAGCAATACGTCAAGCCGCTCGGCGTCGAAACGTTCGTTACCCCGGACCCGTCCGATGCGATGTGGGAGGACCGGAAGAAATTCATAAACGAATCCCTGCTCAAGTTTATCGCCGGCAAAGATTCGCTGAACAACTGGGATAATTTCCTGAAAACGCTCGATACGAAGTACGCATACTCGCAGTATCAGAAGTACATCGAGAAAAATTTGAAGGATCAAGGCGTCATGAAGTAACGGCCGAGCCGGGTATTCCCGAGGCCAAGGCAACGGCTACTGAGCGCTGCCCGAGCAACGGGAGAAGTATACGCACGCGGTATGGCGCAGTCATTCGGCTGCGCCATGCTTCTAGCGCTAGATTCCATTGCTCAAGGGCATTCTTTTCCTCTTTGAGCCGCTGTACCTGTTCACGAAGACGTTCACGGCAGCTCGTCATTCATCCTTTATACGGGAAAGGTGGTAGTAAATTTATGAGGGAATTTGCAAATACGAGGCTATCCTTACATAAAATCATCTTGTTTTCTCTATTGATGCTGTATTTTGCAGGTACTGTCTCTATCCAGCAAGCTACAGGCGCTCAATATCCAAACTCTTCGACGATCGTTATCGATAATGAAGATCCCGAGTATTCCGAACAAGGAAATTGGGCTGCTTCAGGGTTAAAGGGGTACAACAATTCATACACCCGTTATGGATATTCCAATACACCTGCCACGGCAAGCTGGAACCCCCTCTTGCAGGCTGGTTTATATCGGGTTTCCATTTACAAAATTGTTCATTCGACCAGCGCAACGAATGCGAAGATCGACGTCCATTATGCCGGAGGGACGAATACGCAATATCTCAATCACCGAGCGGGCTCATCAGGTTGGGTGGAATTGGGTACTTTTCCTTTCGAGGATGGAAACGCGGGGAATGTCTTATATACCTGGCAAGGCGGAGCGCTTGACGGCAACTTTGCCCGTACGGATGCTGTAAAGTTTGAAAGGGTTGGCGATCTGCCTAAGGATACGATCCCGCCGACAGCTCAGCTTATACAACCCATAGATCTTGAAAGTGCGCAAATAGGCGGCATCATTCAGCTATCTTTCAGCGAAAATATGGAACCTGCTTCAGTGAATGCCAGCAGCATCCGTCTTTTTGAGACGAGTTCAGGAACAGTGGTGGATTGTGTCTATCAGTTCCATGGTAACAACTTTCAGTTAATCCCTGTTTCTCCATTAACGTATTCCAAAACATACACGGTTGCTATAGGTTCTAACGTTACTGATCTTTCCGGGAATCCGATTGATGGAATAAAAGAATGGAATTTCACTACGGAAAGGAAACAGCCGCAGACTGTCATTATCGATAATGGTGATCCAGGCTATTCGGAAAGCGGTACTTGGCAGGACAGCACAAGTGTAAGAGGGTATAACAACACATCGACCCGATTTGGAACCAGTAATGGAGCCAATGCTGAGTGGACTCCCAGTCTGGAGGCCGGGACATACCGCGTTTCTATATTTAAGCTTGTAAACGCTAACAGCGATAATAATTCCCAAATAGATGTAAGCCATGCATTCGGCACGAGTACGACATTTTTAGATTATACGACAGGTAATCCAGGTTGGGTTGATTTGGGTGTTTTTTACTTTGCCGAAGGGAATGGAGGAAATGTTCATATCACACCGATGAGCGGCTCTTTTGCGCGTGCTGACGCTGTGAGGTTTGAACAAGTGTTCGGCTCGCCGACAGCACAAATAAGAGCTCCTGTTTTAAGCAATGAAGTAAACATAAATACGTCTTTTACCGTCGAATTTTCCAAAAACATGACGACTGAATTGCTTACAACGGAATGGATCTTGCTGCGAAATCATTCGAATCAAAGTCTTGTTCCCATTCAGATTAAAGTGCTGGAAACAGGCAGGGCTTTGGAGGTTTCACCTCTAACTTCGTTGGCGTTTGGCGCTTCCTATACATTAGAGCTATCGCACGACTTAGTCGACACGGAAGGCATGTTGCTTGACGGAACGACTTCATGGACATTTACTACAGCGATTGCAAGTAATCCGATCAAAGAGTTCTTTGTCTCGCCCGATGGAGATGATCATAATCCCGGCACAGCCGAGGCCCCATTTGCCACCATTGGCAAGGCACAGAGTTTCATACGGACGATAAATAGCAATATGGAGGGAGATATAACCGTTTATTTGAGCGGGGGAATTTATCAACAAAGCGATACGCTGCGGTTTACCGCACAAGATTCTGGAACCAACGGCTACTATATCGCTTACAGGAATAAAGACAACGAACAACCGGTAATCAGCGGCGGCACACGCATTACCGGATGGACGCAAGTGAATGGAAGCGAGGTGTGGAAGGCTTCTGCAGGAAATATGTCTTTTCGTCAGCTGTATGTAAACGGAAAGCGGGCAGATCGAGCCAAATCCGATGACTTATATAGCGCAATCAGCTTCAATGCCGATAAATCCGGATTCATTGTAAGCGATCAGGTGATCGGCAATTGGCAAAATGCCAATCAGATCGAACTTTCCTGGTATAAAGGGTGGCGGCATAGCAGAGCGGTGGTTGATCGAATATTGCCTGGTCCTCAGCCGGGGACAAATGAAATTGTAATGAAGCAGCCTTATTTCAACTGGATTCTGACATCGGGATATACAGCTCATGGACCCAATCTTTACGGCTTTCAAATCGAGAACGCCAGAGAGCTTTTGGATAAGCCGGGAGAATGGTACTTGGATCCTGTTGCTCAGGAGGTTTATTATTGGCCTTTGCCTGGGGAAGAACCAGTCTCATCCGAGATCATCGCCCCTCAAATCGAGAAATTAATCGATATCCAAGGTACGCTTGAGCAACCTGTCGAGTATTTGAAGTTCAATGGCATTACGTTCCGTTACGGAACTTGGATGCGCCCAAGCGAGAAAGGCATCTCTACGATACAAGGGGATATTATTGCAGGAGGAGCTAATCAACAGGGCAGCAGGAATCAAGGAGAGAAAGTATCCGGAAATATATGGATTCACGCAGCCAATCATATCCGTTTCGAAAGAAACCGAGTTGAACATATGGGAGCGGCGGGAATCGTTCTTGAGTACGGAACTTCAGATGTAACGATTACCGGCAACATCTTTACCGATATATCTGCGGCGGCGGTTATTGTTGGCGACTTGCAGGACGCATACCCGCCTGATAATCGGCAGGTAACACGTCGGAATTTGATTAGCAATAATGTCATCTATAATGCAGCTGCCGAATACTGGGGTAGCACCGGGATATTCGGACTCTATGTAGAGGAACTGAATATTTTACACAATGAATTATACGATCTGCCCTATTCGGCTATTTCAGTCGGTTGGGGCTGGAATGCGCATACCCAATCGAATACCATGAAGAATAATAAGATCGAAGGAAACCACATTCATCATTACATGTATAAATTAAGGGACGGTGGAGGTGTTTATACGCTGGGCAAGCAGCCCGGAACGACAATAGAACGAAACTTGATCCACGATCAAATTCATGTATATGGCGGTATATACTTGGATGCGGGTTCTTCCTATATAACCGTAAAAGAAAATATGACTTACCATGTTCCAAAAGATTTTCATGGTGTAAATGATGTGACTAATGACATATCGAATAACTATTTCGGTTTGAAGCCCGATGATGCCCAATTTCCAACGAATCTTGCGGAAAATGCCGGATTGCAGCCTGCCTATCGCGATCTGCTCGCAGGCTTGCCCGAGCCGACAGCTAAACCTGAAGAGACAGGAGAAGGGACGGTGCCGGAACGTTCCGACAATGCGGTTCTCATAAACGGAGGTCCGGGATACTCCGAAACAGGGGAGTGGACGGATAGCAATATTACCGGATATGACGGTATATCTCCGACGAGATACACGGTATCGGGAGAAGCCAGCGCGACATGGCGGCCTAATTTATACGCAGGCTGGTACCAGGTTTCATTCTTTACTATGATCTTCTCAAATAGCGATCCGAACGCAAAAGTGGATGTGTACAGTGCCGACGGATCGACTACGACATATGTGAATCAAACCGTCGGAGAAATGGGATGGGTGGATTTGGGGATTCACTATTTCGCAGAGGGGACAGAAGGATATGTCCAATTGACGCGTATGACTGCTCCTCCTGCCAACAATTACGGATACGCACGTGCTAATGCAGTACGATTCAAGAAGCTTCCTGCACCGGCGGATGCCACCTTTTCTGCAAATATTACATCACCGACCAACACCGATGTCATGGTAACCATCCATTATCCGGATAAAGCAGTCACAAAAGAATATAAAATGGGTGAAAATGGCATCTGGGCTGCTTACACCGCACCTGTTCTCGTAGCGGAAAATGATACCGTCTATGTGAGAGGAATTGATTCTTCAGGCATCATGTCCAACATAACCAGCTATACGGTAAGCAACATTGACAAAACAGCCCCAGTCATTCGGTGGATCGGCGAAGCCACCTACTCGGTAACCGAGGCGGTTTATCTTTCCTGCACGGCGACTGACGACTTATCGGGTCTTTTGGCCAATCCGTGTACGAATGCGCAGGTGGATGGGGTGCCGGCATATGGGCTTGGAGTCGGTACGCATACGGCTACGGCGCAAGCGACAGATCTCGCCGGAAACCAAGCAAGTTCGACTGGTACATTTACAATCACTCTCTCGTTTAACGACTTGCGTGAACTGACACGTCGTTTCGTGACGGAAAGCGACGCGGCGGGCTTAAATGGCGTGATAAACTCACTTATCGCAAAAATCGATAATGCCGAGAAGCAAGCCGATAAGCACAAGGATAATAAGTTCAACGCTTATATCCATGAACTGTCTGCCATTAGAGGAAACAAAATCGCTCCGGATAAAGCGGATATTTTGATCGCACTTTCAGGGTTGCTATAACCGGAAAACAATAGTGCGCGGCAGCAGCTGAAAAATAAAAAAAGCCTGCACAATGGATTGGAGCTGCCGCTCGCAGAGGTTGGAATGATACAGGAAATGGAGGGTGGTATGGGTTTGCGGGAAATAGGAAGAACGATCGGCTTCTCCGACGTGCTGGAAGAACTCGGCCCGGACAACGTTTTCGGCATGCCGGGCTGGCATGTTTGGTGCGGCAGCGCGGTGCGGGGCGGAGACGGGCTCTATTACTTGTTTTTCTCCAGATGGCCGGAGGAGGCAGGCTTCGAAGCATGGGTAACCCATTCGGAAATCGGCTTGGCGGTGTCCGAATGGCCTGCCGGCCCGTACCGGTTTGTCCGCACCTTGTTTGACGGAAACGAAGCGGACTGGGACCGGGTCACGCACAATCCGGCTGTTCTGGAGCATAAGGGCAAGTACTACTTGTACTACATGGGGACGAACGGCCGGCCAAATGCCAGGCACCCCGGTTTGCACGACGTATGGTGGACGCACCGGAACAATCAGCGAATCGGCGTCGCCGAGGCCAAACACCCGGCAGGCCCTTGGCGGCGCATGAAGGAACCGGTGCTGGACGTGACGCCCGGCTCCTGGGATGGGCTCATGACGAGCAATCCTAGCGTTTGCACCGGCCGAGACGGACAGATCGTCATGATGTACAAAGGCGTTGCCGAAGGCCCGCTGCCGAAGGGTGGCGCCGTCAATGCGGGAACGGCATTCGCCGTCCATCCGGCAGGCCCGTTCGTGAAGCGGGAGACGCCGGACATTGCGAATCCCGAGCATCCTTGGGCGGTCGAGGATCCCTGTATCTGGTTCGAGGACGGGCGTTACTTAGCGCTTATGAAAGATTTCCAGGGGTATTTTACGAAGGGAGAGCCGAGCACGATTGCGCTGCTGGAATCGGATGACGGCGAGAATTGGAAGCCTTGTCCGAAGCCGCTGGCAATGCGGCGGGAATTGCGCTGGAGCGCCGGACGCGTTCAGTCCGTCCACCGGCTGGAGCGTCCGCAGCTGCTGCTGGAGAACGGACGGCCCGTCGTCTGTTTTCTGGCCGTACTCGAAACGCCGGAGGCGCGGTCGTATAGCGTTCATATTCCGCTGAGATTAATACCCCGTTGACCGGCTAATAAGACGCGCTTGCTCAACCGAACGGGCTGATCCGGCCGTACATGATCATGGCGCGATAAGCTTCCGAATAAAACGTGTGATAGCGAGGGGCCGAATGGCCCCTTTTTTTAATCTCACGATTTCCTAAATAGTTTTTTGCGCATTTCTATGCTACGCTTCATACCAAACGGGATGTTTCCCGCCTGCTCGCCGATAACGTCCCATGCTAGAAGACTACAATTACCGGAATTAGGGAAAGGATGATCGTATATGACGACAAATCCCGCAATAAAATTAACCTCGCTTTCGAACAAAGGCGGCTGCGGCTGCAAAATCGGGCCGGCCGATCTCGCGCAGGTGCTCCGCAACCTGCCGCAGGCGGAGCCGAACCCTAACCTGCTTGTCGGGCTCGATACGAGCGACGACGCTGGCGTCTATAAGCTGAGTGACGATCTGGCGCTCGTGCAGACAGTCGACTTCTTTACGCCGATCGTCGACGATCCGTATTCGTTTGGGCAAGTGGCTGCGGCGAACGCGATCAGCGATATTTACGCGATGGGCGGCAAACCGCTCACGGTGCTTAATATTGTGGCGTTTCCGATCAAGACGCTGGACAAGCAGGTGCTTGCCGAAATATTGCGCGGCGCAGCCGACAAAGTCAAAGAAGCGGGCGCGACGCTTGTCGGCGGCCATTCGATCGACGATAACGAGCCGAAGTTCGGGCTTGCGGTCACCGGATTGATTCACCCGGACAAGGTGCGCACGAACGCAGGCGCGAAACCCGGCGACAAGCTGATCCTGACGAAGCCGATCGGGGTCGGCATTCTAACGACATCGATCAAGAAGGATCAGCTCAGCACCGAGGAAGTGCGGCGCGTCACCGAAGTGATGACGACGCTGAACAAAGCTGCCGCCGAGGCGATGGGGCCGTACGACGTCCACGCCTGCACGGATGTGACCGGCTTCGGTTTGCTTGGCCACGCCTCCGAGGTGGCCAAGGGCAGCGGCGCCGGGGTGCGCATCGCCCGTTCGCAGGTGCCGGTGCTGCCGCGGGTCCGCGAGCTAGCGGATGCGGGCTTCGTACCTGGCGGCACGAAGAACAATTTTGCGCATCTGCAGGGCGCGGTCGCCTTCGCATCGTCACTGGATCAGACGGATCAATGGATCCTTTGCGATGCGGTGACGTCGGGAGGCCTGCTCATCTCCGTCGCCGCCGAACAGGCCGAAGCGCTGCTTGCCGATCTGCAAAAGGCGGGCGTTGCGGCTGCCGCCATGATCGGCGAGATCGTAGCCGATCATCCCGGGCAGATCGTCGTGACCGAGTAGGCCGGGTCAAGGTTTTGGCATCATTGCCCACATAAGAAGGGACGGACGATACCGTGTTTCAGGATATGACGATCGAACAATTGCTGGAGGAATATAAACGAGGAGGCCTTACGCTTATCGACGTGCGCTCGCCTTCCGAGTTCGCGGAAGCGACCGTTCCCGGCAGCTTGAACATCCCGTTGTTCGACGACGAGGAGCGCAGGCAGGTCGGCACGCTGTACAAGCAGGTAAGCATCCCGGCCGCCAAGGAACGGGGGCTTGAGATCGTATCGGCGAAGCTGCCCGCCTTCATCAAGCAATTTAGCCAGCTGGAAGGGCGCAAGGCGGTTTTCTGTTGGCGGGGCGGCATGCGCAGCAAAACGACGGCGACCGTACTGTCGCTCATGGGCATTCGCGTTTACCGATTAACCGGCGGGTTTCGCGCGTACCGGAAATGGGTCGTGGAGGAATTGGAGCGCTTTGCGTTCAAGCCCCATTGCTATGTCGTGAGCGGCTACACCGGCTCCGGCAAAACAAAGCTTCTCCAGCGGCTTGCGGAGCGCGGTTACCCGGTTCTCGATCTGGAAACGATGGCGCAGCACCGCGGCTCGATTTTCGGGCAAATCGGATTGAAGCCGAACAACCAGAAAACGTTCGAATCGCTGCTCGTCCACAAGCTGCTGGAGGTGAACGATTCCCCGTTCGTGCTGCTGGAAGCGGAGAGCAAGCGCGTAGGTAAAGCCGTGCTGCCCGGCTTCCTGGTGGAAGGCAAGGAGCGGGGCACGCCGTTATTCATCCGGATGCCGGCGGCGGAGCGGGTACGTAACATTATGGAGGAGTATCGTCCGGAGGAGCACAAAGATGCTTGCCTCGACGCCTTCCATCAAATTAAACGGCGCATTCACACGCCGATCGCTGCCGAAATGGAGGCTCATTTGATAGCGGACCGGTTTCCCGAAGCGATTGCGCTGCTTCTCGAGCATTATTACGACCCTCGTTACGAGCATGCCGCTACGCAATACGGAAGCGAGCGCGTCTACATCGATGCCGGCAATGTCGATGAAGCCGTCGAGGCGATTGTGCGCATGCTGCCGGCTGTCAAACCGGAGAACGCTGCGGCGATGCGTTAAACAGCCGATTGTAAATAACCCGTATACCGTTTTGGGTATGCGGGTTATTTTGGCGTAGACGGGTCGGCCCGTTCAGGACTTTTTAATCGCTGCACTTAGCCGCTCTGCCAGAAACGCCGCATCGCACTGCACCCATCCGAGAAGCGCGGAGCCCCGCGACGATTGCCACGGAAGGCCAAGAAAATAAAGGTTGTTAACCGGACTTACGCCGTGATGGTGGTTGGGTCTGCCTTGTGAATCCAATGCCCCGTCTATGGTTATCCACCCATATTCCGCACGATAGCCCGTCGCCCAAACGACGTTGTTTAGCCGCAGCTCCGATCCATCCTCGAAGAAGACACGGTCGCCTTCGGCATTTACCGCTCTTTGCATGGGCGTTATAACTCCCCGTTCCAGAAGGTTTTTCAGCTCGTAGCCGTATACTTGCTCGGGTTGCTTTTTCAGCCAGCCCCCAAACATGGACGAGGCATCCGCCTTAAGCATGCCCAGCTTATCGAAGTACCAGAAAATGCTCCGGCCGAGCAGCTTAAGCGGTTTGAAACGGATGCTGCCTCCAGTAGATAAAAATACATCCCTATCCTTAGCCAGCTCGACTGCCAACTGCGCTCCCGAGTTGCCCGCGCCTACGACCAAAACCGAACCTTCGCGTAACGAAGCCGGGTTCCGGTAGGTGGAGCTGTGCACTTGGACTACGTCTGAAGAGATGGATGCAGCAAATGCCGGAACGAACGGTTTTTGAAACGGGCCTGTGGCGACAACGACTTTATTCGCATGATAGCTTCCTTGATCAGTGTCGACGGTAAACCCTTTTTCCGTTTTACTCATCGACAAGACTTTGGTATTGAGATGGACGGGTAACGCAAAGTTTTTGGCGTACGACTCGAGATAATCGGCAGTTTCGTCTTTGGTCGGAAAACCGTTCGGATCGCCCGGAAACCGCATCCCCGGTAGGCAAGAGAACCTTCGAGGCGTAAAAAGGACAAGCGAATCATACCGCCTCCGCCAGCTTTCTCCGACCGCGGAATTAGCCTCCAGCAGAGCAAAGGACAGGGAAGACTGCTTCAAAAAGTACCCGATCGCCAGTCCGGCTTGCCCGGCTCCAATGATTAACACATCGACGTTATGCATGCCGATCAACTCCTTAGGTAGGAAAAATGGCAGATATGTTTCAGGATACAAACATATGAACATATATTCATATAATGATGATAAAACAAATGGCGGAAAATATCAAGAAATACCAAATCGAATCTATGGATTGGGTTGTTTTTCCATTCTATTATGTCTAACTCAATTATGAAGCAGCAGTCAAAAGTATGCTATAATGGTTCCGTTTCGCTCAGACAGTAAAATCACACCAAAAAAGCGGCATGCCTCCAAGCTGCCGTTTAAGAAGTTGCGTGTCTCACAACATTGCTGTAGGAGGAGATCGGGATGAATATTTTGATTATCGAAGACGAGGAATCGATAAGAGACGTACTCAAATCCTATTTGCTCAATGAGGGGTGGAACGTATATACCTCTAGCGACGGGAAAGAAGCTTTGCAGAAGGTTCAGACGATCAAGATGGACTTGATCATACTCGATCTTATGATACCCGGCATGCCTGGGGAGGAAGTATGCCGCTGTATCCGGCAAATGTCGAACGTGCCGATCATTATGATTACGTCCAAAGCGATGGAAAGCGACACGATCAACGGATTGAACTTGGGCGCCGACGACTATATTACGAAGCCCTTTCGGATGAAGGAAGTGATTGCGCGGATTTACGCCCTGCAGAGAAGGATGAACATGCTTTCGGGGACGATCCGGACGCTGATGTCGTTCAACCGGAGACGGTTCGTTATTAATTTCGAGACCAAAGAGGTGTTCGTGAACGGACAGTCGGCCAATTTGACGATTACGGAATTTAAGATACTGGAGATTCTCGTAAAAAAGCCCGGAAAACTGTACAGCCGCCACGATTTGTCATACGAGGTGCAAGGCTACCGGTTTATCGGGGACGGACGCGCGACTGACGCGCACATCAAGAACATTCGAAGAAAAATCGAAGCGGATCCGAAAACGCCGGAATATATCGTGACGAAGGTCGGCGCCGGGTATAAATTCAACTTCGTCCCGGATGACGACCTATGACGGGAACGAACGGGTTTATCAGACGAACGTCAACGATCTTATTTCTCGTTTTCGCTTTTCTATCGATCACGCTGCTGCTAGTTTCGGATTATGCTTTGTCGGTTTATTGGAATAAGTCGTTGTTGCAATATAAAAAAGAATATTTGAAGGATCAAAGCCACAAAATGGCCTACGCGCTGAGGTCCAAGGTTCTGGCCGCTCCTTTTACGGACGAGCAGAAGGAATGGCTGCGGAGCACGGCTTGGCAATATTCCGCCGTCGTCCGGTATTACGCTCCCGATCGCGTGGCGCTTTGGTACGACTCCGCAGGCGGCGAACCATCGTTTCGGGATCCGTACGCCATTGAACTGCCCGTTATCGAGGACGGGACGTTGACGGGGTATTTGAGCGCTAACTACGATTTGAGCAGCGACGGCAACATCCCTTATTTTTCCGAAATGAAGCGAAACGCGAAAAACGGGAGGATTGTCACAGTCGGCGCGATGCTTGTCATCTCCTTGCTGATCAGCGTCTATGCCGCCAAACGGTTGGCCAAGCCGCTGCAAACGTCCGGAAAGCTGGCGACCCATATCGTGAACGGAAACCGGGAAACGACGATTCCCGTTTCGGGAACGAACGAGCTGGTTCAGCTGACCCATGCGATTAATTATTTGCTGGAGGAGTTCAACCGGCAGGAAAATTGGCGGAAGCAGCTGATGCAGGATTTGACGCATGAACTGCGCACGCCTTTGACATCCGTGCTCTCGCGTTTGGAAGCGCTTATCGACGGCATTTATCCGACGACCGAGGAAAATTTGAACCGGATTTATGCCGAAATCGACCGGCTGTACCGGCTCGTAGCCGATATGGAGAAGCTGTCGGAAGCGGAAGGCGCGCGTTTCCAGCTGAACATCCGGCGGGTCAATATGGCGCATATCATGCGAAGCGTTTACGAAGGGTTTCTTTTCATGGCCAAAGAAAAAGACATTCATTTTACATACTTGCCTCCGCATTTTCCGTGCAATGTCGAGGTCGATCCGGACCGGATCATTCAGGTGCTGTCAAATATGATATCCAACGCGATCAAGTACACGCCGGCCGGCGGGAAGGTTGAAGTCGGTCTAAATGCGGAGCCTGACGATATGAACGAGCTGTCGCTGTACTGCACGGACAACGGGATCGGCATATCCGAGCAGGACATTCCGCTTATCTTCAACCGGTTTTACCGGGTGGAAAAATCCCGTTCGCGGCAAAGCGGCGGTCTCGGCGTCGGGCTGAGCATCGCCAAAGCGCTGGTGGAAGCGCACGGCGGCACCATTGCGGTGGACAGCAAAGAAGGGAGCGGCTCGACGTTCCGCGTCAAGCTGCCAGTAGTGAATAAAGCGAGCTGACCCGCATTATTCCAGAAGCCCCGCATACGTGCGGGGCTTTTTCAGCAGATAGCTCCCAGTTCCAAATCCATCTTTCCCCAGCGGCCGCCCAGCATAGAAGTCCTACGCCAATCGTATAGAAGCTAACTTTGCGTTTCTCTTGCCCTCGTCTAGCCCTTGGACATCCCTCCCTCGTTGAGTAGAACGGCCCTCGCTTGCTTAACGCTCCAACCCGACAATAGTACATCCCAAGCCATGCCCATCGGTTGAGCCTGCGCCTAGCACATATAAGCTGCTTCCCATATCTGTATCCATTAGGGCGAACTCGCCTTGATTCTAATGGTGTTGAGTAAATAAGAACTTTTGGAGGCGTTATATGGCGGCTTTGCTCGGAATACCTCGGATAGCGGATTTCCAAGGCGTTGTTCGGTCCATTTCTGCTATCGCATATGGAAAATCGTGAGAATAAGGCCTCCCAAGTCCGCTATACAACAAAAAGCGGTAGAAGCTTCTGAAATAGCGCCTTGAAAATCCGCTATTCCCTATAGCGGGGAGGGGGCTGTTTCTTGGTGCAAATAAAATAGCGCACCAAGATGTGAATGAACGTTCAGAGCTGGCACAAGCGAGCCGGCCGGTAATCTCTTCTTACTCCTCCCCCCGAAGGTTTTGCGGGGGAGGGGAAGTTGTTTGAAGGGGGGGGGAAAGGTTAGAAGTTAATGGTCATTGGTTGATGGTTGATGGTTGATGGTTGATGGTTAGTGGTTAGTGGTCAGTGGTTAGTGGTTAAAGGTTGATGGATAGGCAATGCGAAGCTATAGGAGTGGCGGGTATCCCTTGGAGGAGCGTTAGCGTTCGCCTTTGCGAGTCGGGAAATAACCGCGGCTGGGCGGTAATCTAATTGAATTTCCCGAGCGCAAGAGTGACCGGAAAGGGAAACCCGCGGCGTATATAGTCTAGCATTACCTGCTTTAGTATTTTCTGACCTAAAATGACTTGACCTAAAATGACTTGACCTAAAATGACCAACCTCCGCTTTCCCCCGACCCTACAGCTCCCCAAACCAACCTGTCTTTTAGTCGTCCGTAAAACCTTCACACTACGTTCACATCGTTTTTGTTACGCTCTCCCTAAAGAATACGCTTTCAAAACGCCGTCAAGGTGCGATCGGCGGCTTCGGGAGGGAACCTGCAATGGCAAGCATTTTGTTCAACCATGTGTTCAAGCGCTATGGCAAATACAAGGAAGTAGCCGTGCACGACTTCAATCTTGCGGTGGACGACCAGGAGTTTCTGGTGTTCGTCGGCCCGTCGGGGTGCGGCAAGTCGACGACGCTTCGTATGCTGGCGGGACTCGAGGACATCAGCGAGGGCGAAATTTACATCGGCGACACGCTCGTCAACAAGATTCCTCCCAAAGACCGGGACATTTCGATGGTGTTCCAAAACTATGCCCTTTACCCGAACATGACGGTATATGAGAACATCGCATTCGGCCTCAGGCTCCGCAAGCTGCCCAAGCATGAAATCGATTTGTCCGTGAAGCGGGCGGCACGCGTGCTCGAGATCGAAAACTTCCTGAACCGCAAGCCGAAGGAGCTCTCCGGCGGGCAGCGGCAGCGGGTGGCGCTCGGAAGGGCGATCGTTCGCACGCCCCAGGTGTTCCTGATGGACGAACCGCTCTCCAACCTCGACGCCAAGCTGCGCGTCCAGATGCGTTCGGAGATTATAAGCCTTCACAAGAAGATCGGCGTAACGACCATATACGTCACGCACGATCAGATCGAAGCGATGACGATGGGCGACCGGGTGGTCGTCATGAATCGGGGAATCATTCAGCAGGTAGACACGCCGGAACGGGTGTACAAGCGGCCGATCAATCTGTTCGTGGCCAACTTTATCGGCAACCCGCCGATGAATTTCATCAACGGAAAGCTGCAGGAAACGGCCGGCGAACTTGAGTTCCATACGAACCGTTTCGCACTGAGGCTGACGCCTAAACAAGCAAGCGAGCTTAGGCCGCAAAACTTGCTCGACCGTACGGTCGTGATGGGCATTCGTCCGGAGCATATCAGCTTCGAACCGATTAGCATCGAGGCCTATCCGCATTCGCTCATTACCGGCTACTCGAAGTTCAACGAATTCGTCGGCTCCGACCGTTACTACCATATAGATTGCAAGTCCGATAAGCCGATTGTCGCCCGCGCCCACGAAAGATTCCAAGCCGAGGACGGCGAGAAGGTGACGATGGCGGTCAACATGGAGCGGGCGCTGTTTTTCAACAAGGATACCGAAATGCTTTTGACGGAATGAGGTGACCGGAGGCGTGGCAAATCGAACGATGAAACGCGTGAAGACGAAAACGATCCTGCTTGCCCTGTGCACGGCGCTGATCGCTTCCTTGGCGGCAGCCGACTCCCAGTTCGGCGGCGCGAATGTGTATGCAGACTCCGCAGCCGCGCCCGCAGCCGGCGGCACCGGTTCGGCACCCGATCTGACGGCGCAGGCCGATGTGCAGCTCGAGCCGTACTTTGCGGAGGCGATGCAGCAGTGGGAAGCGGGGGGCGCCAAGCCGGCGTCGCGGGAGCTCAAAATCCCGGCCCAACGGTTTACGCGGAAGTCCGATGACGCCGCCGTCCGAACCGGGGCCTACAAAGGGAAGAACGATGTGCTTCTCTGGTCCGTCGGGCGGGGCTGGGTCGAATACGACATAGACGTCGAAGAAGCGGGACTGTACGAGCTAGTCTTGGATTATCACCCGTTTACCGTGGAGGACGGAGGCAGCCGTCAGCCTTTGACGCTGACCGCCCGCATTAACGGCGAGCTGCCGTTCCGGGAAGCGCGATCCATGCTGTTCCCCCGGGAGTTCAAGGATGCGGAGCCCGTGAAATACGATATGGCCGGCAACGAAATCCGCTCCCAAATCGTCGAGATCGCCGGTTGGAAAACGAAAGCGTTCGCCGATTCGAGCGGCGCTTATGCGGCGCCGCTTCGCTGGAATTTGCGGAAGGGCGTCAATACGATCCGGATCGAATCGACGATGCAGCCTGCGGCCATCGAGTCGATTACGCTGAAGCCGCCCGCCATGCTCCCATCCTATGACCAAGCCAAGGCGGCGTATCCGAAGACTGCCGGTTCCAAGGACGGACAGACGATTACGATCGAAGCGGAGAAGATCAGCAAGAAAAATTCGTCCGCGATCCAGGACGCCTACGACCGCGATCCGTTTACGACGCCGAGGTCGCTGAAGACGATCTCGTTCAATACGCTGGGCGGTTCCAGGTGGACGAAGGGCGGCCAAGCGGTAACCTGGGATATCGACGTTCCGGAGGACGGCGTTTACAAGCTCGGCCTGCGCGCCAACCAGAACACGCGCAAAAACATCGCCGTGTTTCGGACGATCGCCATTGACGGCAAGATTCCGTTCCAGGAAATGGCCGCTTACAAAATGCCGTACGCCGCCGGCTGGCAAGGGCTGACGATCGAGAACGAGCATGGCGAGCCTTACGGCTTTTACCTGACCAAAGGCAAGCACTCGCTGACGATGGAAGCGACGAATGCGCCATATACGCCAATCGTCGTTCAAATCAATCAAATTTCGGCCGAGCTTCGCGCGATCATGCTTGAGCTCCGTACGGTGACGGGCATCATCTCCTCCGCAAGCGATACGTCGAACCGGGAAGACAAATACCGGGTATGGGACGTTGATAAAGACATTCCGGGGCTGACCGACAGGCTCCGGACGATCCGCAAGCAGTTCGCCGATTTGGCTGAGCAAATGAAAGCGATTAACAAATATACGGACGATGTGTCCCAGGTGTTCAAGAACAGCGCCAAAGAAATCGAGACGATGCTGGAGAAGCCGAACAAAATACCGTATTCGCAGAAACGGATCGGCACGATCCAGGAATCGCTCGAATCCAAACGGGCGGTGCTGACGGACAGTCCGCTGCAGCTCGACAAACTGTATGTGGCGCCGGTCGGCCAAGACTTTCCGCGAATGAAGGCGACCTTCTTCCAAAAAATGACCGGCAGCATCGCTTCGCTGGCTTCCTCGTTCACCGACCGCAACAAGCTGGCGGAGAAAGACGGTAGCGAGCTGAACGTTTGGATGGTTTGGGGCCGCGACTACGTCGACGAGCTGCAGCAGCTTGCCAACGAGAAGTTTACGCCGGAAACCGGCATCAGGGTTAAAGTGAACCTGATTCAATCCGCCGAAATGCTGACGCTGGCGAATGCAGCCGGCATGATGCCGGATGTCGCGCTCGGGGTACCCGGCAATATGCCGTTCGATATGGCACTGCGCAACGCCGCGCTCAATTTGAGCGCATTGCCCGGGGCGGACGACATTTTCGCGAAATACAGTCCCGGCACGCTGCTGCCTTTCTATTACGACGGCGGGTATTACGGCGTGCCGGAGACGATCGGCTTTAAGGTACTGTTTTACCGAAAAGACATCTTGCGAGGCTTGGACTTGAAGGTGCCGAATACGTGGGACGACGTGTATCAGATGATTCCGACACTGCTGCAGAACCAATACAACTTTTACATGGAGCCGGCGGATTTCTCGCCGATCTTCTTCCAGAACAACGTCGAGCTGTATGCAAAGGACGGCTTGAAGACGGGTCTCGACACGCCGGAGTCGTTCCAGGCTTATAAGAAGTGGACCGATTTCTATAACGTGCAAGGGCTCGACCGTGTGGTGCAAAGCTTCTATAACCAGTTCCGGCGCGGCGAAATGCCGATCGGAATCGCCGATTTCAACATGTATATGCAGCTGCTCGTGGCAGCTCCGGAAATCGCAAACGACTGGGGAATCGCTCCCGTTCCAGGCACGAAAAACACGAACGGCACAATCGAACGGTGGATGGGCGGCTCGAATCCGTCCAACGCGATGTTGTTCAAATCGGCGAAACCCGAAAAGCAGGAGCAGGCGTGGAAGTTTTTGCAATGGTATTTGTCCACGGAGACGCAAACGGAATACGGCCTCAACCTGGAGCAGTTCCACGGCGATACGTTCCGCTGGAATACGTCCAACGCCGAAGCCTTCGCGAACATGCCTTGGCGGCCGGACGACTTGAACGTCATCCTGGATCAATGGAGATGGATCAAGGAAATTCCGAACGTGCCCGGCGGCTACATGACGGGAAGGCAAATCGGGTTTGCCTGGAACCAGACCGTCGTGGACGGCGTCAACTACCGGATCGCGCTGGAGAACGCCATTATCGAAATCAACCGGGAACTGGCGCGGAAGCAGCAGGAGTTCCACATTATCGGCGAACAGGGCGAAGTGCTGAAGACGCTCGACCTCCCGTTCGTAACGGAGCCGTGGAAAGGGGTGGATAAGCTTGTCAAATAACGTCCAGGAAATAGTGCATCCGAAAGTCGCTGCCCGGCAGCAGCCGAGTTACGCGGAGAAGGTGCAAATGAAGTTCAAACGATTTCTTAGCGACATTTGGAAAAGCAGACTCTCCTACTTGTTCATGGCGCCTTTTCTCATCATGTTCGTCCTGTTCATTACGGTTCCGGTCATTGCCGGCGTTCTGCTGAGCTTCACGCGCTTCAACTCGATCGAGTTCCCGCAATGGATCGGCTGGTCCAACTATCAAAACCTGTTTTCGCAGGACATCGTATTTCTCAAGCACGTCATTCCCAATTCGTTTAAATTCGCCCTGTTCGTCGGGCCGGTCGGCTACATATTAGCCTTCCTGCTCGCCTGGATTATCGCTCAGCTGCCCTCGACGATGCGCGTTTGGTACGCGCTGGCGATTTACACCCCTTCGCTTACAGGCGGCATCGCAATGGTCGTCGTTTGGCAGGTTATGTTCACGGGCGACCGGACGGGGTATATCAATAACTTTTTGCTGAACCTCGGGCTGATCGAGCAGCCGATTCTGTTTACGGTCGATAAAGGCTATTTGATGCCGGTCATGATTCTCGTCTCGATCTGGGCGAGCATGGGGCTTGGATTTCTCGCCATTCTGGCCGGCATTCTCAATATCGACAAGCAGCTGTACGAGGCTGCGAGAATCGACGGCATCCGCAGCAGGCTGCAGGAAATTTGGTACATCACGATCCCGATGATGAAGCCGCAAATGCTGTTCGCCGCCATTATTTCGATCGTGAATACGCTCAAATCGGGCGGCATCGGTACGCAGCTGTCGGGGATGAATCCGACGCCGGACTATTCCGGCCAGCTTTTCGCCAACCATATCGACGACTTTGCGTTCATCCGGCTGGAGCTCGGCTATGCCAGCGCGGTCTCGATCGTGCTCTTGTTCGTCACGATTATGATGAGCCGGTTTCTGTGGTATTTACTCGGTCCGAAGGAGGGGGAATGAGAATGAAGCTGAGAATGAGGTGGCTGTCGGTCTACGTAAACGACTTCAAGCAGCTTGACGGCACCCAGCGCTGGTTTCTCGTCTTTCTGACGCTGCTGGCCGTGTTTATGCTCATGCCGCTCGTTTATATTTTCAACCATGCGTTCAAACCGCTGCATGAGCTGTTTCTCTTCCCGCCGACGTTTTTCGTGCAGCAGCCGACGTTTCAGAACTTTTACGATCTGCTGAACGCCACGCAGGACACGTTCCTGCCGGTGACGAGGTTCATTTTCAACAGCATCATCGTCACGATATTGGCTACGGTCGGCATGGTCATTTTCGGCGCCTTGTGCGCGTATCCGCTCTCCAAGCACCGGTTTCCGGGCAGGACGCTGATTTTCGGACTCATTTTGCTGTCGCTGATGATCGCGGTGGAAACGATGGGGATTCCGCGTTATATCGTGGTCAAATATTTGGGGATTATGAACACGTACATGGGGCATGTGCTGCCTCTGCTTGCCTTGCCGGTCGGGGTGTTCCTGCTCAAGCAGTTCATGGATCAAATTCCGAACGAGCTGCTCGAAGCCGCCAAGCTGGATGGAGCGTCGGAATGGAACGTGTTTATCCGGGTCGTCGTGCCGATCGTGACGCCGGCCATTGCGACGATTACGATTCTCGCTTTTCAAACCGCGTGGGGGAATGCGGATACATCCGCTCTGTTCATGCAGGACGACGCGATGAAGACGCTCCCGTTCTACGTAAACTCGTTAACGTCGAATTTGGCGAACAGCGTAGCCCGGCAAGGGGCCGCCGCCGCAGCGTCGCTGCTAATGTTTATTCCGAACTTGATCATATTCCTGTTTTCGCAGCGCAAGGTCATCCAGACGATGGCGCACTCGGGAATCAAGTAGGCAGGGGGAAGTGGGATGAGAAGACGTACCGGCAAACGCGCATTGCTTGTTCTCGGGCTGATCTGGCTCCTGGCCGCGCTTTTCCCGGGCGCAAGCCTTGCGGAGCCGCCGTTCGAGACGTTCAGCAAAGACGGTTTCAATCATTTGATCCGGACCCAGGCCGCGTACTACCCGGATAAAGTGCTGGCGAACGACATTTATGTGATGCGCCAAGACAAAGGCAAGACCGTACGCGAATATTCGCCGCTCAAGCGCCCGCAGGATCTGTTTATCGACAAAAAGGACGAAATCTATATCGCCGATACGGATAACAACCGGGTCGTTCATCTGGACGCCTCGGGGAAATTCATTCGCGTCATCGACGTGCCGGACAGCAAGCTGAACAAACCGCACGGCGTTTTCGTAACTGGCGACGGAACGATCTACATCGCGGATACGGGCAATAAGCGGATCATCAAGCTGGATAAGAACGGCGCGTTCCTGCAAGAGTTCGCGAGACCCCAATCGAACTACATCAACGATTCGTTTCAATACGAGCCGACGAATATGGTGGTGGACGGCCGAGGCTTCCTGTACGTCATTTCGAACGGCAGCTATCAGGGGGTCGTCCAGCTCGATCCGAAGGGGAACTTCTACGGCTTTTACGGCGCGAACGCGACGGAAGTAAGCTTTATGGAAATCATCCGCAAAACGTTCTATACGGAGGAGCAGCAGAGCCGGCAAATCCGCACGCTGCCTTCGACGATCCGCAATATTTTCATCGACGAGCTGGGGTTCATCTACACCGTTTCGAGTGGCAAGAGCGAACAGGTCAAAAAGCTGAACATTCGCGGGGAGAACCAGTGGAAAAGCATCGATTTTTCGGCGCGTATCCGGTTCGTCAGGAGCGAAACGCCGGCCGATCCCAAAAACGAGCTGAAGCCTCAGCTGACCGACGTCGCGGTCGACAAGAACGGCAATCTGATCGCCATCGACAAAACGTTCAACAACATAAGCGAATACGGCCCGAACGGGAAGCTGCTGCTCAGCTGGTCGGGACCGGTTACGTTCGGCAAGCCGCAGCTCGGCTTGAGCCAAAGCCCGGTTTCGGTAGCCGCGAATTCGAAGAACGAACTGTTTATTTTGGACGATTCGCAGAACATGATTCACGTGCTGGAGCCGACCGAGTTCGGCGTCGCGCTCAACAAGGCGACCGAGCTGTCGCAGGAAGGCAAATACGAGGAAAGCGAATTGCACTGGCAGGAAGTGCTGAAACTGAACGCGCTGTACTCCCCGGCATACTTGGGACTCGCGCAGGCGGCTTTCCACAAGGGAGCCTACAAGGAAGCGCTCGACCTGTATAAGCTGGCGGGATCCGGCTCCGGGTATTCGGATTCGTTCTGGCAGATTCGGCTCGCTTGGTTTCAAGGCAACTTTTCATGGATCGCCAATACGCTGTTTACCCTAGCCATCCTTGTACTGGTTGCAGGCAGGTTCCGCTCGAAGCTCCCGTTTCTGAAGGCCGGCAAACGCAGCTTCAGATGGAGCAAGCAGCCGCTCGTTCAGCAGTTGAGGCATGCGTTCACGATTTTGAAGCAGCCGCTCGAAGGATTTACGGATTTGCGGTACAGCAACAAAGGAAGCTATTTGAGCGCGTTTCTGCTGCTGGGCGCCGTCGTTGCGGTCCTTCTGATCAAGGAATATTATACGAGCTTCGCGTTCAAGCCGGTGGCGGCCGAGAACCGGAACAGCAATTTCATTTTCGTATTCGGCATGACGTGGATAACCTGGGTCATCTGCAATTATTTGATCGGCACGATCAAATACGGCGAAGCCCGCTTCAAGGACGTATTCGTCGGCAGCGCCTATGCGCTGTTCCCGATCGTGCTGCTCGGACTCCCGCTGGCGCTGCTGTCCAATGTGATGACGCTTAGCGAGCAGTCGATTTACGGCTTTTTCGAATCGGCGATGTACATCTGGTGCGCGCTGCTCTTCTTCTGGCAAATCCAAGCGCTGCAAAACTACGGCGTGGGTGAAACGGTAGCGAATATATCGCTTACCGCGGTCGCAATGGCGATCATGTGGGTGCTCGTTTCGATCACGACGGGTTTAACCTCCGAGCTTCGGGAGTTCGTATTTACGGTGTACCAGGAGGTGTCGATGTGAAGTCCTATATTCGATCGAAACGATTTCTCGCGATCGCCCTCGTTCTCACCATGAGCGTGTTCACGGTCGTCAGCTCGCAGGCGGCGGAAAGCGGCTCAGCCGGACAATCGGCAGCCGCGGCAACAAGCACGCCGGTCCAGCAAACCGGGGGCGCCGGTGCGCAGAAGGCCGGTGCAGCGGCTGCCCCAGGCAGCGCCCAACCGGGCGGCGCACAGTCGCCGGGAACCGCGGGTGCCGCGGGCGGCACGCCGGCGGAGGCCGCAGGTTCGCAGGCGAAATCCGTAGGCGCGAACGGCTTGTTTCCGGCGGAGAATGCCTTCAAGACGGCGGCGGAAAATGCGGTGCTGCAGCTGAAGGTGCATGAAGGGTCGGGTCACTTTCTCGTCGTCGACAAGCGGAGCGGGAACGTCTGGCGGTCGTACCCGAATCCGGACACTTGGATCGATGCGGAAAATACGGGTGCGTGGAAGGTGCATCTGCAATCGCCGCTCTATATCCGGTACGTGGAATTCAACGTCCAGCAGCACATCGTCAAGGAAACGAATTTGACGGAGCAGAAGGGCAGCATCGCGGATTTCCAAATAACAGGAAACGGATTCAAGCTGACTTTCACGATGCCGGGTATCGGCTTCACCATCCCGGTCGAGGTCTCCTTGAAGGACGACTACGTGGAAACCCGTATCCTCGAGAAGGGTTTGAAGGACGCCAAAACGGCCGAGGAGAAAAAGGCGTTCGAGGACAAAAACAAAGGCCAAAAGGATCCCGATGCGCGGATCGCCGCGATCCGGCTGTATCCGTTCCTCGGGGCCGAGACGTCCGATAGCGAGGACGGCTACCTGTTCGTTCCGGACGGTCCCGGCGCTCTGATCAAGTTTCAGAAGGATCGGCCCAGCACGACGAACAACTTTTACAACGAACGGATTTACGGCGAAGACATGGCGTACAGCTTCAACAACGCCTTATCGTTCCGAGGCCCGGTGCGCATGCCCGTCTTCGGCATCAAGTCCGGTGATCGCGCGATGCTGGCGGTCGTGCAGGACGGCGCGGAATATGCCAGCGTAACGGCGGCTCCGTCCAAGTCGTTCAGCCAATACAACTGGATAACGGCCGAGCACGGCTACCGGTTCAAAACGTACATGCCGACCAACACGCGCAAAACGACCGGCGTCTGGACGCATACGAAGGATAGGGCGGCCAAGGATCGCATCGTACGGTACTATTTTCTCGACAAATCGGCCGCCGATTATTCGGGGATGGCGAACCGCTACCGCGCTTATTTAATGGAAGAAGACGGGCTAAAACAGCTCAAGACCGACGGCGCCGCAATCAGCTTGCCGGTGACGCTAATCGGATCCGACACGGAAAAAGGGTTTATCTGGGATTCCTATTTGCCTCTTACGACGACTTCGCAGGCGAAGGATATCGTGAACGAGCTGAGCGGGATGGGCGTTAACCGCATGTCGATCGTCTACACCGGCTGGCAAAAGGGCGGCTTCAGCGATTACGGCGGCCATTTCCCGCTGGACGGACAGCTGGGCGGCAACGGCGGCATGCGGGAGTTTACGGAGCTGGCTCATTCGAAAGGCCACACGGTGACGCTCGACGGCAGCTCGTATTCCTGGAACAATACGGGCCGCGACGGCTTCCGCAAAAGCCGCGACGCGCTGCAGGATCTCTGCTCCGTCATCATCGGCGAGCGGATGCCGTTCGTCAGTCCGCGTTTCATGCAGCAGGTCATCAAAGACGACTTGGGCAAAGCGAAGGCGCTCGGCGTCGACGGCATGATGTACGGCGGCTCGGTCGGCTCGATCCTGAGCAGCGACTATAACGAGAAATACGCGGCAACCCGCACCGAGACGATGGAGCTGCAGGACGCCATTTTTCAGGAGACGATCGCCGAGCTTGGACGGGCGGATGCGATGGGCGGCAACTTTTACGTCAACAAATATGCGAAGCACGCGTATGCTCTGCCGGACGAATATTCGTTCGACCTGTTCGTGGGCGAAACGGTTCCGTTCGCGCAAATGGCGCTCCATGGGCTGATCACTTATTCATCGGGCTACGCGAATCTGGCTGACAACTACAACAAAACGCTGCTCACGAACATCGAATTCGGCGCGTTCCCTTCCTTCGTTCTGACCTATGCCAAGTCGCAGGAGCTGCTCCGCTCGAAGTCGCTCAAGTATTTGTACTACAGCACGAATTATAAGGACTGGGCGCAAGAAATCGTGAAGCAGTACCAGCGGTTCAACAAGGCGCTCGGCGACGTGCAGGACCAGTTTATGGTCAGTCACCGGACGCTCGAGGACGGGGTCAAGGAAACCGTTTATGCGAACGGCAAACGGATTATCGTGAACTACAACGCTTCCGATTACGATAAGGGCGGCATTCGCGTAGCGGCGAAAGATTTCGCCGTCATACCGGGAGGGAAGTAATGGTGCGAAAGCTAAAAAGCATGGGCGGCACCGTCGTGCGCCGTTTCGAACCTTATCTGTTCGTAGCCCCGTGGGTGTTCGGATTTCTGATGTTTATGGCGTTCCCGCTCGTGTTTTCGCTCTATATGAGCTTCCATAAAGTGCTCGTCCTCCCGACCGCCTTCAAATACGATTTTCAGGGCTTGAAATATTACAAAGAAATTTTACTCGGCAGCTCGGTATTTTACGACGAACTGATCCCGTTTTTCCAGCAAGCGGTCCTCATGATTCCGGTCATTCTGGTGTTTTCGCTGTTTATCGCCATCCTGCTCAATCAGAACTTTCCCGGCCGGATTTTGTTCCGCGCGATGTTTTTTCTGCCGATCATTTTCACGTCGGGGTATATTTTGACGGAGTTCGTCAATCAGGGCGAAGGATCGCTGGGCTTCCTCGAACGGTACTCGATCGGCGATTATTTGAACCAGTATCTCGGCAACAGCTCATGGACGAAGCCGATTATGGAAGTATTGAACCGCTTCGTGCTCATCCTATGGTATTCCGGCGTTCAAATCCTTAATTTTCTCGCCGGCAGACAGACGATATCCAAATCCGCCTACGAGTCGGCCAGAATCGACGGGGCATCGCCATGGGAAGTATTCTGGAAAATCACGCTTCCCGCCATGTCGCCGTTCATTCTGCTCAATCTTATTTACACGGTCGTCGACATGTTCACGTTCCCGTACAACCCGGTCATCAAGCTGATCAACACGGGCGGCGGCAACTACGGTTATAACAGCGCGCTCGCCTGGATTTATTTCCTCGTCGTCGTCGCGTTCCTCGGCATCCTGCTGCTGCTCTACAACCGCTTGAATAAAAGCAGGTAGGCTGTTGGGAGTCGGAAATCGGAGATAGGAATAGGCTGCAACGCTTTGCTTCACTTTGTGGGGTTAAATTGGGGCTCCCCGCAAAGTAATCGGAATAGGCTGCAACGCTTTGCTTCACTTTGTGGGGGATAAGGAAGGAGGTTATGCGGTGCAGGGGAAAACGAATTCGTTCAAAATAACCGCAATTAAGCTGAATCCGGCCAAATGGAAACGGACGGTCATGGACAGCGGGGTGCGCAACGCCCGTTACTTGATCCTGGGCCGGGAGCTGAACCGGGGACTGCTCTTCAAGCTGTTTCTGTACTGGATTCTGATCATCACATCCTACATCTACTTGAATCCGGTGCTGAAAATGCTCGTGAAAATGGTGATGAACCACCGGGATCTCGTGAACCCGGCCGTCACCTGGATTCCCCGCGAGCTGTATTGGGGGCATTTGGCTAAAGCGTGGAACGCCCTTCAATACGGCCGTACGCTGTTCATCAGCATTGCGGTATCGGGACTGTCCGCCTTTTTTCACGTCATCACATGCGGCATGATGGGCTACGCGCTTGCGCGAATGCAGTTCCGCCTAAAAAAGCTGCTCTTCTTCTTATTGATTATGGCGTTCATTATTCCGCCTCAAGTGACCATCCTGCCGCTCATCATGATGTATACCGAACTCGGCTTCCAAAACCATCTGGTTTCGATCTTGATCCCCTCGATTTTCGGCTTCGGGGTGAAAGGCGCGCTGTTCGTCATTATTTACAGGCAGTTTTTCATGACGCAGCCGAAGGAGCTGGAGGAGGCGGCCAAAATCGACGGAGCCAGCGCATTCCGGTTTTATTGGAAGGTGATGTTCCCGCTGGCGAAGCCGGCCATTCTCGTCGTCTCGATCTTCTCGTTCGTCTGGACGTGGAACGACACGTATTTCCCGAGCATGTTTCTGTCCGGAGCGAACGACGTGCCGCTGGCGCTGCAAATGTCGCGCCTCGATACGAGTATCAAAGCGATGCTGACGAAGGAAGATGCTCCGGAAGTCATGATCGAATCGATTAAAATGGCGGCCAGCTTCCTGGTCATTTTGCCGCCGCTCGTCATCTTTTTCCTCGTCCAGCGATTTTTTGTCGAAAGCGTGGAACGGGCCGGGCTGGTGGAATAACGGAAAGCAGCGTTCGCCAGGTCAGTAAAGAAGTACGCCAATCAGACTTCTACAGAATCGGGGTGCCATTGTGTCAGAACATGTCAAACAGCAAGCTCCTGCGGGAGCGGCGGCGGGTTCGCGCCAGCCGCGCATGCATGGCTACAACGCCGAGGATGTCAAAACGTGGAGTCCGGAAAACGACAAGGACGCCAAATATTTTCGGTCGCGGGTTCCGCTGGCCAAGCGGATCGCGCCGTTTGTTCCTACGCAAGCGAAGCCGTCGCTAAGCGCCGAGCCGCAGGTGATGAACTTGTCGGCGGATTACAGCAAGGAGCGAAAGAGCTACCGGTATGCCGACGCGTTTTGCCGGAATTTGCACAAGTTCTGGCAGTATACGGATTTGTACGGTTCCTGGCACGGCTTGCCGGTTCCGGACTCCCCGGAAGACGATCCGGTATACGGCGTCATCAACCTGCCGAATCCCGCCTACACCGATGCGGCGCACCGGAACGGCGTGTTGAGCCTCGGATGCTGGTTTTGGCCGAGGGATGTGGAATTCGCGGATTGGGTGGAACGGAAGCCGGACGGTACGTTCCCGATCGCGGATAAATTGATCGAAATGGCCGCGTATTTCGGCTTCGACGGCTATTTCATCAATCAGGAAGCGAGAGTAGCACCGGAGCATGCCGCGAAGCTGATGGACATGATCAAATATATGCGCATGAAAGCGCGGGCTCCTTTTCACCTGCAGTGGTACGACGCTGTGCTGCCTGACGGTTCGCTCAACTATCAAAACCAGTTCAACGACAAAAACGCGCCATGGATCACGGACAACGGCCAGCCGGTCAACAGCAGCATGTTCGTCAATTATGCCTGGAGCGACACCCGGCTGCTCTCCTCGAACGAATACGCCAAAAGCATCGGGCTCGATCCGCTGCAAGTGCTGTTCGCCGGAACCGAAAACGATAAGTACGGCTATAATCCGCCTTACGACCCGCAGTGGATAATCCCGGAGGGCGAGCCTCCGAGAACAGGTTGGGCGCTGTTCGGCACCGATTTCGTCTGGAACCGGTACGCGAACAAGCACGATCCCATGGATCAGGAAGCGGTTTTTCGGAGGGAACGGCGGTACTGGTCGGGACAGCATGAAAATCCGGCGAAGACCGTCCGCACGCTCTATCACTGGTACCCGGATCCGTACCATGCCGTCAATCCGGAGGAATACCGCTGCTGGGACGGAGTCGCGCATTACATACCCGAGCGGTCGGTCATCGGTTCGTATCCGTTCGTTACCCGGTTCAATACAGGGCACGGCAAATCGTTTTTCTTGAATGGGGAGGCAGCAGGCATGAGGGAATGGAGCAACGCGGGTATACAGGATATTTTGCCTAGCTGGCAGTGGTGGGCGACAAGCTTCGGACCGGAAGATCCGCTTACCGCCTCATTCGACTACGATACCGCTTATGACGGCGGGTCTTCGCTTAAGGTTACCGGCGTTCTGGGACCGGCGAATCCGACAGAGCTGAGACTGTTCAAAACGAAGCTGCTCGCAGCCGCCGACGTTACGCTGACCGTTACGTATAGAATGGATCGGATGGAGGCGCCGGGCACGATACAGGTCGGCCTTATGTTCGAGGACAATCCCGAAACCTTCGTTTGGCTCGACGTTTGCGGTCGCACAAACGTCATTTGGCGAACCGCTTCGTTCGATCTTGGGAAGTTTGCCGGTAGGACGATCGCGACGATCGGCATGCGGTTCGAGTCGGAGACGCAAACCGATTTTACGATCCATATCGGGCAGCTTTCGCTAACGAATGCTTGCTCCGGGGTTCCGGCGGCGCCCACCGGGTTAGCGGTCGAGGAAGCTTTTATCGAAGCGGACAAAGCGGAATTGTTCGTATCCTGGGATTTGTGCCAAACGGGCGTTTGGTACTACGATCTTTACCGGATGAAGCCCGACGGGAAACGGGAGGCGGTCGGCAGAATGCTCGATGACGTCTACTACGTGAAGCTGCTCGAAAGGGCGGGACATGAACGGTCGACAACGCTTGAGCTTGTTGCGGTCGGCTATGACGGAACGGCAAGCGAACCGGCGACCGTCGAGCTGCAATGGCCCGAGCCGGTTAAGGCGTGAAGGGAACGGTTGAACTCCCGCTGTTTGGGGATCAATATAGAACGCTTGCAGCATTTGATTTCCTTGAAAGGGGGAATGTCGAGGGGCAGTACGAGGCTCTATCGTTCGTTCGTGAGGCAGCACGTATCGCAGAAGCCAGTATTTGAAAATTGATGAGGAGGATACAAATGAAAACGAAAAAGGGGTTTACACTTGTTCTTTCGAGCGTTATGGCTTTGACTATGCTTGCTGCTTGCGGAAAATCGACTACCGGAGGAAGCGGGGCGGCATCGCCGTCGCCGTCATCGTCCGGATCTGCCTCTCCTTCAGCAAGCAGCAGCCCGTCCCAGGCGCCGGAAATGACGAAGGATCCGATTACGCTTACGTTCATGGCTCCTTGGGACGACGGCATGGTGCAAAGACGGATCGGCAGCGCCGTCAAAGAAAAGTGGCCCAACATTACCATCAAAACGATCGTCGCTTTCGTCGAAGCGGATAAAATCCAGGAGACGCTCGCGAAAAAAGAAGTGCCGGATTTCCTTCTTGCAACGGACGGCTTCGAGACTTTGAAGGAATACGACATGATGTTCCCGCTCGACGACCTGATGAAAAAATACAAGTTTGACGAAAGCAAGCTGATGAAAGGAACGGTCGATGCGATTCGAGCGCGGGATCCGGAAGGCAAAGGACGCATGCTCGGCATTCCGTTCGAGGACACCGCGTTCGCGCTTCACTATAACAAGGATATTTTCGATAAATTCGGCGTTCCGTATCCGAAGGACGGCATTACGTGGGAAGAAGCGCTTGATCTTGCCAAGAAGGTTACGGGGGAGCGGGACGGGGTCAAATACCGCGGACTCGCGACGAACGGCCTTTGGCAAGCGCTTACGGAGCTGTCTCCGCAAGGGACCGATCCGAAGACGGGCGAACCGAAGTTTTCGAAGGAACCGGCGTTCGAGAAGTACCTTAGCTTCTACAAGCAAGTGACGGAAATTCCGGGGAACTATGCGAAAGACGTTACCTACGATTTCAAAAAAGGCGACGTTGCGATGTTTATTAACAATATCGCCAATACTATCCAATATTTTGAGGATCCGAACCTGAAGCTGAATTACGACGTCGTCGGCGTCCCGGTTTGGAAAGACGCGCCGACGAAAGGGCCTTCCAACATGGCGCTGACGATCGCGATCAACAAGCACAGCAAGTATAAGGAAGAAGCGTTCCAAATCATGCAGTTCCTGATGTCCGAGGAGCAGCAAATGAAGCTGTCCCGAAGCCATGGGGTATCGTCGGTGCTGGATAACCAGGCGATTCACGATGCTTACGCTGCGGACGCTTTGAAGGGAAAACAGAAAAATATCAAGAGCATCTACGCGCTCAAGCCAGCGCCGCCTGCTCCGTATTCTTCGTTCGGTCCCGACATGCTCTCGTACGGCAGCAACTATGTCGCTACCCAAGCGAAGCCTTTCGTGGATTCCGGCGACGACGTACGTACGTTCCTGCGCAAAATGGATGAGGATTATGCGAAGCTTGTGAAGGAGAAACAAATGAAGAAGTAGGGCGGCAGCGAAAAAAGTCCTTGGGCGGGGATGGGGTGTTTCGGGGAAGCGAGTGAATAGGGATTGCTAGTTTAGGGGGTAGGGGTAAAATGGAGGAAGATGGGCTCAACGTGACGGGGGTATCTCCTTCCGGTCGCTCTTGTGTTCGGGAAATTGGGATTGGAAGCCGCCGTCAGCGGTCATTTCCCGAACACAAAGGCGATCGCTCACGCTCCTCCAAGAGACACCCCCACCCCGATCGCCTTCTTCCTGGATTGGTCTCCTATGGCTGTGGCAGTCCCCGGAAACGGGGACTTTTTTCGCTGCCGATGGCGGGAGAAGTAGGGACACCCCCGCCCCGATCGCCTTCTTCCTAGATTGGTCTCATATGGCTGTGGCAGTCCCCGGAAACGGGGACTTTTTTGCTGCCATCGACTGCAAGTATGTTATAATGGCAAACGACAGCAGCGCGGACCGCGCTAGAGACTATACTAACGAAGAGGAACGGTTCGGATTATGAACAAAAGCAATTTATCGGCAGCGACAATCGGACTTGCGGGCGTTCAATGGTTTTTTTTCATGTTCGCCAATACGGTCGTCATTCCGTTATCGGTAGGCGCGGCGTTTCAGCTTTCGCCTGAAGAGATTTCCGGAGCGCTTCAGCGCTCCTTCGTATTTACCGGCATCGCTTGCGCGCTGCAAGCGCTGATCGGACACCGTTATGCGGTGATGGAAGGGCAGTCGGGGCTATGGTGGGGCGTTACGCTCAGCCTGTGCACGTCATCGGCATCGCTCGGTCTCAGTTTGCCGGAGCTCGGAGGCTCCTTGGCGCTCGGCATGATGATTTCCGGCGGGATCGTGATCTTGCTCGGTGCGCTCGGCATAGGCAGACTGCTGACCAAATGGTTCAGCCAGCCGGTCATGGCCGTGTTTCTGCTGCTGCTGGCCTGCCAGCTTATCATGATTTTTTTCAAGGGCATGCTCGGATTGTCCGTATCGAACAAGATTGATGTGCCGGTCGCCGGCCTATCGCTTGTCCTTGTCGTTTTCGTTCTGTTGCTTAGCATAAAAGGGAAGCCGTTCGTGCGTAATTTTTCCATTCTGATCGGCATCATCGTCGGGTGGATCGCGTTTCGTCTGCTCTTCCATTCGGATGCCGCTGCACAAGCGACCGGCGGGCCGCTGCTGTCCCTGTTTCCATGGGGCAAGCTCCATGGTGAGCCGAGCATTCTGATCATGACGGTTATCACCGGTCTGCTGAATACGACGAACACGGTTGCCGCGCTCAAAGGGGCGGAGGAGCTGTACAAGCGCGAAACGAAAGAGATGGAATACCGGCGGTCATTCGCGCTGACGGGCGCCTATTCGGTCGTATCGGGAGCGTTCGGACTGGTGCCTTACGCGCCTTACGCTTCATCGCTCGGTTTTCTTCAATCGACGCGCATTTTGGCCAGATCGCCGTTTCTTGTCGGAGCGCTTATATTCATGACGCTCGGCTTCATCCCTGCGCTTAGCGGATTTTTCTCCTCGATGCCGGTCAGCGTCGGGCATGCCGTTCTGTTCGTCGCGTATTTGCAGCTGTTCGGCTCGGCGGCTCGCAATCTGGGGTCCGTAAGCTTTACGCCTTTTACCGTTTACAAAATCGCGATACCCGCTATGGCGGGACTTTCGCTGATGAACATTCCGGCCGCGGCCTTTGCCGACGTACCGGCACTGATCCGCCCGATCGTCTCCAACGGCTTGCTGATGGGCATTGTCTTGGCGGTAACGATCAATAACGTTATCGATTGGGATAAATTCGACCGTAAGAAGGATGAAGAGAAAGGGAAGCAGACCGAAAAAGCCTCATAAGCATAACCTGCCTTGCCTCAAATACGGTTGGGCGAGCCGAAAGGCCGGACTTTACTAGGAAAGTCTATGAAGCTGAGATGGATTGGTTACAGGGCTATTTATCAGGGGGCAGAAAAGGTAGTCACCACAGTTTTGTCCGGGGAAAACGGCAAGTATCTGTTTGTTGTAAATTTTACAACATTTCGGTGCTAAAATGAGGGCCAAATAAGGGAATGTTGTACGTCATACAGGATAATCGCGGATAAAGGACAGATTATACCAACTTTTGGTTGAAATGTTGTATTCCGTACAACACTTTCCCGAAAGACGAAGATAAGTACAACATACCCTCGCATCATTAAGAGTGAAGCCGAAAAGACCGTTGGGGTTACGCGCCCGTCAGCGGTCTTTTTCGCGTTCTTACAATCTTGCCCGCAAGTCTACGTTTTTGCTCTGCCACGCTTGTCTACGCGTTCTTCGTCCATTTCCTCCAAGTATTCCGCCGGCTCATCGGCCCGGGGCTTCTTCACCCCGCTGCGGAGCGGGATTTCCTTCAAAAAGAAAGTGAGTACGATGGCGACCGCTACGACGGCCGCGCCGGTAAGAAACACGCCGGAAAGCGAATAGCTGAGCGCTTCGCGCAGTCTGTCCAGAAGTCCGGCGAACAAGCGCTGGTAATCCGCAGGCAGCGAATTGCGAATCGCCGCAAGCTTTTCCGAGTCGAGCAGCACTTGCGGATTTTGCAGCGCGGCCAGCTTCTGCCCGATCTCCGGCGGTGTATTGGCCGCGTTCGCGGGCGTTCCCGCGGCAAGCTCCGTCATTCTGCCGGTCATCCGGTGCGTCATGACGGTCGACATGACCGCGACGCCGACGGTGCCGCCCAGCGAACGGACGAATTGCGACGATGACGATGCGACGCCGAGATATTTTTGATCGACCGCATTCTGTACGGTAAGCGAAAAAATCGGCATACAGAGCCCGATGCCGAATCCGGTAACGATCATATTGACGATGACATGCAACGTTGTCGTACTGCGGTCCATGAAGGACATCAGAATCATGCCTCCCGTAAGGATGGCAAGCCCTGCAAAGGCGAGCAGCTTATATTTGCCGCTCCGCGACACGATTTGTCCGCTGATTGCGCTTGCGGCAACGAGACTGAGGGTCATCGGCATGGTGACGTAGCCGGAGTTTGTAGCGGATGTGCCCATGACTCCCTGTATAAAGTACGGCATGTACATGATGGCGCCGAACATCCCCGCCCCGATCGTGAAGCCGATAATATTGGAAATCGTAAAGATGGAGTTTTTGAACAGGAACAGCGGCAGGACGGGGTCCTTCACGCGATTTTCGATCACGATGAAAAGAAATAAAGCGACAACCGTACCGGCGAACAGGGAGACGATGGTTACCGAGCCCCATGCGTATTTCGTGCCCGCCCAAGTGAAAGCAAGCAGCATCGGTACGATGGCAAGCGTCAGGAACAAAGAGCCGAAGTAGTCGACCCGTTCGCCCGGCTTTCTGGCGACCGCCGGAAACATAAACCATATCATCAGCAGAGCGACGATGCCGAAGGGGAGGAACACCCAGAACACCCAATGCCACGCCATATGGTCGACGATGTAGCCGCCTAGTGTCGGGCCAAATACGCTGGCCAGCCCGAAGGAAGCGCTCATCAGCCCCTGCCAGCGTCCCCGTTCGCGCGGCGCGAACAAATCGCCGATCGCGGTAAACGAGCAGGACATGATCATGCCGCCGCCGATCCCTTGGATACCACGGTATAGAATGAGCTGCACGATATCGGTGGAGGTGCCGTTCAGGAAGGAGCCGACGATGAACACGGCGATTCCGAGCAGCAGAAACGGTTTGCGGCCGTAAATATCGGACAGCTTGCCTACCAGAATCGTCGTAATGCCTGAAGTAAGCATGTAGACGGTAAATACCCAGCTGTAATAGTCCATCCCACCCAGGATGGAAATGATTTTGGGCAGTGCGGTGCCGACAATCGTTTGATTGAGGGAGGCGAAAAGCATCGCCGCCATTATTGCGATCATGATCGTGATTTTGCGTTTGTTGTCGAGATGTTCCATGCGTTAGGCTCCTTTGAGTTTCGAATGATCCTGCGCCGGAAGATCATCCTTATTCCTGGCTGTCTTCGGTTATCATTTCCGAAAGAAAGGAAATGCTTGCAAAAAATATTGGATTCGTTGTGTCAAAAACCGTCTCTCCCACCTATACTGTATTATGCTTTGGGCGAATACCCAGTTTCGCGGCGAACGCCAAAACGGATTTCATGTGGAGAGCGGGTGATCGGCATGATTGTGCTTCAAATCGGCATCGCGATAATGGCCATTTCTGTGGCGGCTCTCGCCGTGTATACGATTTTGCTGCTTCGCAAAGCGAAAAGCACGCTGCAGGAGACGGATCTTGCCTTGGCCGAGGTGAGAGCCGGCATGCAGCGCTTAAGCGGAGAAGCGGAGCCGCTGATGAGAAGCGCGTGCAAGCTGACGGACAGTATGCAGGAGCGTGCGGCTTCGTTCGATCCGATGCTCGGCGCAGTCCGCCAAGCAGGGGAAGCGATGCGTCAAGCGACGGGATCCGTGCGGAAGCTGTCCGGCGTATTAGCCGAAGCGGCAGCCGACGTTGAGGAATCCGTGCGCAGCCGCAGAAGCGCGGCAGAGGACATTGCGGATTGGGCGGCGATCGGGATACAGCTGTGGGAAATGGTACAGCATGCCCGGCGGGAGAAAGCAGACGATAACGGGACCAAGTAGCCGGATAGCCGGCCGTGTCACATATAATTGAAGGAGTGAGCAACAATGGCCAACAAAACAAACGGAAAAAGCTTTTTGATCGGTACAGTTGTCGGAGGTGTCGTGGGGGCGGCCGCCGCTTTATTGCTGGCCCCGAAATCGGGACGCGAGCTGCGTGCGGATATCGCGGAGCAGGCACAGGCAATCGGTGAGAAAACGCAGGAAATCGCCGGTAGCGTAAGCCAAAGAACGCAAGAAGTAGCGAAGTCGGTCGGCACGCAAACGTCCGAGTGGGTAGGCAAGGCGAGAGAAGCGGCAGCGGCAATCGCGCAAAAGCTGGAAGCTTACAGGGAAAGCCGCAGGCAAGCGGAAGAAGCGGCGGATCTATTCGAAGAGGCTCAGCTGGAGCCGGCGCCAGAGGAGCCAGCGGCTGTCAAACGCGAGCTGCTTGAAGTGAAATAAGGAAAAAAGACGGCTTGCCCGAAGCTACGAAATGAAAGGAACATAAAGAAAAGGCTGCCCTCAGGTTCTATACCCTGTAGAGTCAGCCTTTTCGATTTTGCGCTGCAGAAATACGTTATTGCCGCTTACCCTCGGCCTTTTACCATTTCGAAGGGTCGATTTTATTGATGTCGACGCCTTCCCAGACATTCTTGATAGGGGCGGTAAGCGGATTGTCAAAGACGAGCCAAGCGGTCGGCAAATACCGTTCGCCATATTCGCTTGCCGGCTTATTGACGATCTCATTGTCCTTGACGAGAACGGTGGAAGAACCTCCGTCCAGGTTGGCGGCGATAATCGCGCCTTCCTTCAGGAATATTTCCTGAATTTCGTAGAGGCTCGCGCCAATGCTGTGCGTTTGCCTGCCGTCGATGATCGCGAAAATAATCGTGCCGTCCGCGGTTTGCGCCATACTCGTACGCGGCGCTACTCCCCAGCCGTCCTCAGGACCCTTGATCTGGCCGACGCCGTTGACGATAAAACGCGGCGAGAAGGTTACCGCTTCGGACATTTTCATTTTGAGAAGCTCGTTCGGCGAATATTTTCCGGCAATCATTTTGCCTTCCGAATCGATACCTACGATGTGAATCGGCGTATTCATGCCCGAGTCGAGGTAAAAGATTTTTCCCCCGGACATGACGATGCCGGTTGGCTGGAAGCCGTTTCCTTTCCATTCCGGGTCGACAAAGCCGCCTCCGTTAACGCCGGCCAGCGCTCCCGTACGTTTGACCATGGCGGAAACCTTCTCCCCCTTGCCGTACTTGTCGGGAACGACGATGCGAAGCTTCTTCGGATCGTGAACGAACAATAAATAGCCCTTATAATAGCCGAAATGCCCTTTTCCTTCGATGGGCTTCACTTCGATGGCCGGTTTTGCCGGTGCGTTGCTGGCTGCAGGACCTGTCGGCGAAGGCTCGAACGAAGGCTGAGTCACGATGGGAGCTTCGGCATATTTGTCGAAGCGGTTCCAATATTCGTCAACCCGGGTCGAAAGCTCCTTCTCTCCGATTAAATAGGCTGCCCAGTGCCTATGCTGGGTAGAGATGAGCGTGTCCGCCATCAAGTAACGAAGCTTGTTGCCTGACGAGGTGAAGAAGAACCACAGCATAAACAGCGCAAGCAAGCTCAGCATGACGATGGACGTATTAATTAAGATGCGCAGGAAGGATCCTTTGCGTTTTTTTGTGGACTTTTTTTGAGCGGCGTTAAGCGCCTGCTGACGGGAAACCGTCGGTTGCGTCATATCATGCTCCCTTTCTGTCGGTTTAGTACTCTTATCTTAACGTAAAATTCGGCAAAAAGTTTCGAATAACGGACAAAAAGCAAAAAAATGTAAGACCGCGTTCGGGGAAAAATAAAGGAAACCGTCCCGGCTTCACCGCCATGAACGATTTCCTTCATTATTAAGCAAAAAGACGGTTACCCGCATTATTCATAAACGGAACGACTTGATCGGGCGGCAGCGGCGCGCAGAACAAAAAGCCTTGCATCTCCTCGCAGCCAAGCTTCCGTAACAGCTTCAGCTGCTCGACGGTTTCTACGCCTTTTGCGACCGTCCGCATATTGAGCCGCCGCGAAACAGCGACCATAGCCGATACGATGGCGGCATTGTCGCCGTCTTCCGACAAGTCGTGAATAAACGTTTTGTCTAGCTTAATCGTTTGAACGCGAAACCGCTTTAGATCGCCGAACGTGCAAAAGCCGGTTCCGAAGTTGTCGATGGACAGCTGTACGCCGAGCAGAAGAAGGCGATGCATGGAGTCGTCAAGAAACGCCGTGTTTTTTAGAACGCCGCTATTCGTCAATTCCAGACATAACAGCTGGGGAGCAAGATCCGCTGCATCGAGGATTTCTTTGACCGACGCGACGAACCCGGGCTGCTGCAGCTGACCGGACGAAATGTTTACGGTTACGGTATGCGCGCCGAGTCCGGCGTCCTGCCATTCCTTGGCTTGCCGGCAAGCTTCCTTCAATACCCAAAGGCCGATCTGGCCGATGATCCCGGATTCCTCGGCAACGGGAATGAACGCTTCCGGCGATAGGCGTCCCCAATCGGGATGGTTCCAACGGATTAGCGATTCCATGCCGATCACTTTGCCGGACGCCGTATTGATCAGCGGTTGATAATGAAGCAGGAATTGCCCGCGTTCGGCGGCTTGGCGGAGCTCGACTTCCATCGTAAGCAGATGAAGCGATCGGCTGTTCATTTCGGGATGATACAGCTGAAAGGCATTTCCTCCCTTTTGCTTGGCCCGGTGCAGGGCGACATCCGCATGCTTGATCAGCGATTCGGCGTCGATGCCGTCATTCGGATACAGGCTGATTCCTGTGCTGACCGTAACGTACAAGTCGTGCCCGTTGTTCTCGAACGGCTCTCGCAGCAGTGCATGAATGGTTTTGACAAAATCGGCAGCTTTATCGAGATTGGGCATGTCCTGCAGCAGCAGCAGAAATTCGTCTCCGCCGCAACGCGACAGGAAAGCATGATCCGGAAGCGCCGCCGATAAGCGCTCTGCAACTTCACGCAGCAATTGATCGCCGGCCGCATGACCGAAAGAAGCATTGAACGTTTGGAACCGGTCGATATTCAGCAGGATTACCGCCATCATTCGGCCTGCCTCCAAGGGCTCCCGCATGCGGGCGTTAGTCATCGCTTGAAAGGAGCCGCGGGTAGGCAGCCCTGTCAAAGCGTCATACGGTGTAATTGAAGCGGGCATACCTCTGGCTCGTCCTCGCTCATCGCCGCCTTCCGGCCTGCCCGAAAAGCGATCCACAGAGGTTGCTACCTCAGCAATGGAATAATCCGACGATGGAGCAGGCGGGCCTCCGTCTTCCTGCCGGCCGGCGAGCACTTGCAGCAGCTGCTCGCGGCTAACCTGCGAGACGGATGCCGTCTTGACGAGAGGCTCGTCCGGTTCGCCTAAATACACGACCCCTTTGCCGGAGTCGTAACGGGTGATGCGGTTCGTGTTCACCAGAGTGCTCGAATCGAGCAGGCGAAAGCCTTCCTCGAAGAGCCAGCCCTCCAGGCTTTCCATCGAAAAAGTCATGACATATTCGGCGTTTTGCGTATGCAAAATGATCCTATTTTCAGATAAGGCTTCTATTTTGATCACATCGTCGGAATCGATCACGACAACCTCGGAATGGGCATTGCCGTCTCTCGTTACCGGAATCTTTTGCAAAGGAATCAGCTCCAAAATGAATCTGCGATAAAATCTGTTATTATCAGAATTGCATATATTTTCAGTTTACTTGATGAGGCCTTAATGGACAAGGAGAAGATGCTCAACGAAAGGAAAGAGAATGAAGCAAAAGCTGCTTGCTGTTACGGGAGATGCAGCGCGGCAAGAGCAATCAGGTTAGCGGGCATTACTAATAGAAAGACAAAGGCAGCCGATTTACCGTTACGGTTTCGCCTGTTCGGAATTTGTATGATAATGGAAAAAAGCCCGCTTTAGCGGGCTATCGCGAGCAATCGAACCGTCCTGCGCCTTGCTCGTACAGGTTGATCCGGTATTGGGTAGGCGAGGAGCCATACCATTTTTTGAACTGCTTGGAGAAGTAAAGGGCGTCCGAAAACCCGACGGACGAGGCGATTTGCTCGATTGTCAAATCCCCTGCAAGCAGCAGCTTGGCCCGTTCCATACGGAGACGGAGCAGGTAAGACATCGGCGACATGCCGGTCTGCTGCTTGAACAGCTTCGACAGATGGGTGCGGTGATAGCCGAGCGAAGCCGCCATTTGTTCGATTGAGATCGGCTGCGAATACTGAAGGGTCAGCCAGCGGATGGCATGATCGACCTGACGTTTGCTGTCGGATACCGGCTCGCTGTTCGGCTGGCTCCGGTCGGCGCTTCCGGTCATGTATTCGGCAAAAAGCAGCCTCATATAGCCGTCCGCGCGCAGGTCGCAATTCGGCGCGGCTTGCCGCAGCGCGAGTTCGATCTGATGAAGCAGCGCGTTGATTTTGCGGCTTGCGCTCGTATCCGCAACCGGCCGATCCGCCGAAATGCCGAGATTGGCAAGCAGGCGGTCGACCTCTTTGCCTTTGAAGCCGACCCAGCGGTACAGCCACGGCTGCTCCGTATCCGAGTCGTAGCTGACTAGCTCGCCCGGAAAGATGAAGAAGCTGGAGCCTTTTTGCAGCTCATAGGCTTGCGCTCGGCTTTGGAAGACGCCGCGCCCCGAGACGACGTTGTGCACGAGGTAATAGTCCAGCACCTGAGGCCCTACTTTATGATCGGGAGCCGTTTGGGCATGTCCCGCGAAGAGAACGACAATTTCGCCTTTGCCTGGAAATGGATTGATGGCGACGGAGTGGAACGACTGCTGCATGAAAGGCCTCCCGATACGGATCGTATGCGTGCCGCAAGTCGCGGCCGCGCAGAGCCGAAAAACGACAAATGTCCTGTTCGATCCTTATACCGATCATTTTACGCGAAGAGCTTTCCTTTCGCTATGGAGAATCGTCGGATCTTTTATGGGATCGGCCCGGTATACAGCGATCGGTTGGATGTGGCGATTTTGTGAGCCTCTTGATTTCCCTTGAAACCTGCGCCATGATAAAGGAACGAAAGAATAAGGAAACGGATCCATTTAGGAGGAATTTATGAAGCAGAAACAGTTTATTTTAAACAACGGCTTGCAGTTCGCTTGGGCGGTGGCTCTTTTTGCAACGGGGGGGAGCTTGTATTTGTCCGAAGTCATGGAATACGCGCCCTGCGAATTATGCTGGTTTCAGCGTATTTTCATGTATCCGCTCGTCTTTATTTTAGGCGTGGCATCGGTCAAAAAAGACTTTCACGTCTATAGGTACGTTCTTCCGCTTTCGATTGTCGGCGGCTGCATTTCGATTTACCACTATCTCGTGCAAAAGACGGTATTCTTCAAGGAGCACGCCACCACGTGCGGAATTGTGCCGTGCGACGTCGACTATCTCGACTGGTTCGGCGTCATTACGATTCCGATGCTGGCTTTAATCGCGTTCCTTATCATTACCGTAGTGATGCTGCTTGTCCGTAAAGCAAACAAAGGCGCATAGGAAACTACATTTCTCCATATAGAAGTCGCTTCGTTCCATGTTCCGGTAAAAGCATTTTCGTTATAGTGGGAATAGGAAGAGCAAGTATTTCCATATCGGAGAGGATGAATCGTATGCCGAAAATTACGTTTATGGGTGCCGGCAGCACCGTATTTGCCAAGAATGTGCTCGGCGATTGCATGATGACGCCCGCCTTGCAGGATTTTGAAATTGCGCTGTTCGATATCGATCCCGAGCGACTGAAGGATTCGGAGAACATGCTGAACAACCTGAAGCAATCGTGCGGCAGCAGAAACGAGATCAAAGCGTATGCCGACCGCAAGGAAGCGCTGCGCGGCGCGAAATACGTCGTCAACGCCATTCAGGTCGGCGGTTACGATCCATGTACGATTACCGATTTTGAAATTCCCAAAAAATACGGCCTGCGCCAAACGATTGCGGATACGCTCGGCATCGGCGGCATTTTCCGCAACCTGCGTACGATTCCGGTCATGCTGGATTTCGCGAAGGATATGCAGGAGGTTTGTCCGGACGCTTGGTTCTTCAACTATACGAATCCGATGGCCGTATTGACGAACGCGATGAATACATACGGCGGCATCAAGACCGTCGGCCTGTGTCACAGCGTGCAAGCTTGCGTCCCGCACCTGTTCAATCATCTCGGCGTAGACCACACGGGCGTGCAGTGGAAAATCGCGGGCATTAACCATATGGCGTGGCTGCTGGAAGTGACGAAGGACGGCAAAGATCTGTATCCGGAGCTCAAGCGGCTTGCCAAGGAAAAGCAAAAAGATACCCATCACGACATGGTCCGTTTCGAGCTTATGTTCCGTTTCGGCTATTACGTAACCGAGTCGTCCGAGCATAATGCCGAGTACCATCCGTATTTTATCAAACGCAACTATCCGGAGCTGATCGAGCGCTACAACATTCCGCTGGACGAATACCCGCGCCGCTGCGTCAACCAGATCAACCGCTGGAAGACCATGCGCGAAGAGCTCGTCAACGACAAAAATCTCGAGCACACGCGTTCGCATGAATATGCGTCCCGGATGATGGAAGCGATGGAGACGGACAATCCGTTCAAAATCGGCGGCAACGTGATGAACACGGGGCTGATTACGAACCTGCCGAAGGAAGCATGCGTAGAAGTGCCTTGTTTCGTCGACGCAAGCGGCATAACCCCGACGTTCGTCGGCGACCTGCCTCCGCAGCTTGCCGCGCTGAACCGGACGAATATCAACACGCAATTGCTTACGCTCGAAGCGGCGGTCACCCGCAAGCGCGATCACATCTACCACGCGGCGCTGCTCGATCCGCATACGAGCGCGGAGCTGTCGATCGACGACATCGTGGCGCTTTGCGACGACCTGATCGAAGCGCACGGAGACTGGCTGCCGAAGTACAACTAACGGCATAGGGGCTTACCAAGCAACCGCAGAGAAATCTGCGGTTGCTTTTATTTCGGGCACCGCTGCATTGCCGAAAAATGACAAAAAGGTTATTGACAAACGTTGGAGCGCGGGGTTACTATTTAGACACAAAGATGTTACGCGTGTAACAACGATAGAGATACAGGGTTAGGAGTGTAAGTATGCGTGTTACGAGAGAATTGGTTGCGAAAGTGGCGGGCGTATCGACAGCAACGGTATCCTACGTGCTGAACAATTCGCGAAGCGTCTCGGAAGAAGCGAGGAGAAAGGTGCTGGAAGCGGTCAAAGAGCTGAAATATACGCCCGATATGATCGCCCGCAGCATGGTGACCAACGAGACGAAGCAGCTCGGCATCGTGCTCAACGAAATCATCAACCCGTTTTACGGGGAGATCATCCTCGGCTTCGAAAATGCGGCAATCGAAAAAGGCTACTTCGTCAACATTTGCACCGGTTACAAAAACCTCGACGATTACTTTGACAATTTCATCGCCCGCCGCGTGGACGGCGTGTTCGTCGTCGCCATTCCCTACAAGTTCCACATGGAAAAAATTTATAATCTTGTGGATGCCGGCATTAAGGTGGTCATGAGCGGCAACGCGGAAGCGGATATCAAAAAGCTTTCGTCGATTGAAAACGATTATGTCGATGCGATGCACAAGGCGGTCGAGTATTTGACCGGGCTTGGCCACAGGCATATCGCCTACGTGAGCGGTCTCGGCAAATCGCAGAAGTTCGACCGCAAAATCGAAGGCTACTTAAGCGCCGTACACAAGTGGAAGCTTCCGTGCGAAGATTCGCTGCTGATCGACGGAAGCGCTCCGTACGGAACGACGATCGAGGACGGCTACCGGCTTGCGAACCGGCTGATCGCCTCCGGCAAACCGTTTACGGCTGTCGTGTGTACGAATGACATGATGGCGCTCGGCGCGATGAACGCTTTGAAGCACGCCGGGTTAAACGTTCCGGAGGACGTTTCGGTCATGGGCTTTGACGGCATACAGATCGGCGGGTATTGGGATCCTTCGCTTACGACGATGGCGGTGCCGACGGTTTCGCTTGGGGAGAGGGCGTTCGAGCTGCTGTACACCAATTTGAAGAAAGACAACACGGGCTATTTTCTAAATAAGCTGGAATTGATTGAACGAAACTCGACGGGGGCTTGCAAGAGCTAAATTTTTTTAAGCAAAATGTTACGCGCGTAACATTTTGCTTAACAGAGCCGAAGCATAGCGTGTCTGCAAGGCAACGGGTAGTAACGCGGGGCTTTGGCTCGAATAGGCTGACACGCCTTCGGACGCGGCATAGTTATAAACGCATACGAAGCCTGGCGTTTCGGACATATTCATGTAGATTCGGACTGGGAGGAGATCGGAGAGAGCGAAAGCGGGCAGCCGGGAAGGCGGAACAAGTAAGGATGCACGCAAGCAGGCGTTACCTGTAAGGATTGAGGGGACAAGACTAACATTCAGGAGGGGTTCCGATGTTGAAAGGGGTTAAAAAAGCGGGCGCCATTACGATGGCAGCCGTATTGGGAACGACGATCGCATTGACCGGCTGTTCGGGCGGCGATACGAAGAAAGCGGACGAGGGCAAACCGAAATCCGAGCAGGGCGGGACGAAAGAGCAGCGGAAGGTCGTCCTCTCGACGATCAAAAACTACTATACGACGGCACTCAAACAAATCGCCAAGGACTATACGGCGCTTCATCCCGAAACGACGGTCGAGATTGAGATCATCGCCGACAACGCCACCTACGCCCAGAACTTTACGACCAAAATGTCCGCGGACAAAAAGACGGCGCCGGATATCGTCCATACGAATCTGCTGGGCGTAGCGGACGAAGGGGCGTTAATCCCCAAAGGCTGGCTGGCCGGGCTCGACGACTTATTGAACGAGTCCAATCCTTATAATGGAGGCAAAAAGGTAAGGGACGCTATCGATTCCAAATATTTAGCGCTCGCGGTCGGCAGCTCCGGCAAAACGCCTTACTTGCCTTTCGACCTCGTTGGCCTCGGCGTTTACTACAACAAAACGATTTTCAACAAAGTCGGCGTGAAGCCGCCGGCCACGATCGAGGAGTTCGTCGAAGTCAGCGGCAAGCTGAAGGCGGCCGGCTATAACGCTCCGATCGGCGCGTCCAGCTTCAACGGCTGGCTCGTGCTCTCCCTGGCGGATTGGGCGTACCGCAAGGATGCGGATAAAATGCTGACGCTGCCCGGAGACGGCAGATTCGACGAGCAGACGATGGCCAAAAACAAGGACGTGAAGTACTCGGCGGACAATGCGATGTTCGACGAGACGGCGATTTTCGATCCGGAGAAAATCATCGCGCTCTCCAAAACCGTTCCGATGAACAGTCCGGTCAACGAAAAAATATGGTCCACGTACAAAAGCCTGGCGCAATTTTTTCCGAAAGGCTGGTCGACGCCGGACGACGGTCAAACGTATTCGCAATTTATGGCGCAGAACGTTCCGATGTTCATATTCGGGAGCTGGCAAGTAGGCACCATTCTCGGGGATATGCAGAAACTGGCCAAGGATAAAACGTTCGAGTGGGGCACGTTCAAGTTTCCGAAGTTTGCGAAGGAAGACCCGAATTTCCCGGGCGAGCCGCGCAGTCTGCTCGTAGCCGGACATAAGCTCGGCCTTTCGCAGAAGGACGATCCGGAGCAGTACAAACGCGCCTCCGACTTCCTGAAATACGTCTATTCGCCGGAAATCGCCGCCAAGATCTACGACATCACGATCAAGAGCGGGGAATACGTGCAGGGGCCTTCGCTTATTACGGGCGTCAAGCTGAGCGACGAAATCAATTCCTATCTGGACGGCTTCAAAGCCAAAGGCAACATGCGTACGGAATACAGCGACTTGGCCGGCGCCGCTAAACTCGAGGCCGATAAGCCGCTTGCGAGCGATCAGGAAGTCAAATACGTAGAAGGCAAGCTGGATTGGTCCGAATTCGCCAAAGGGCTTGAAAAGTTTACGGGCAACGTTATGAACGATCGCGTCAAGAAATTCGGCTACGACCTGAACCCGAAAACGGCGGAAAAGGAACCGGCCAAATAACGTTCGGAACATAGCGGCAAGCGGGAGGAAGAGCTTCGGATCGCCGCGAGGGGCTGTTCTTCCCGGAGCCGTTCGTTTTACCGGAAGGAGGATCACATGAAAGCTCGGACATCGCTGAAGTCGTATGCGTTTATTTTTCCCTCGTTCCTGCTCATCGGCGTCTTCTTCTATTATCCCGTATTTTATGCGATATCGGGCTCGTTCACGGATTTGCGGCTCGGGGAGAAGGCGTCTTTCATCGGGTTCGGCAATTATCTCAAGCTGCTGGAGGATCCCGTTTTCCTCAAGGGCCTGGCGAATCAGCTCTTTCTGACGATCGCGGACGTACTCAAAAGCATCCTGTTTCCGCTGCTCGCGGCCGAGCTGCTGTACTTCATCAAACATAAAGGCACGGCGGCCAAAATCCGGACGTTTTTCGTCATTCCGATGCTCGTGCCGGGGATGGTCGTCATGCTGATGTGGGTCTATATGTACGACGTCAATTTCGGGGCGGTCAATACGCTGCTGGAGCAGCTCGGACTCGGAGCCTGGAAGCACGACTGGCTGAAGGAGAGCGAAACGGCGCTCTGGTCGATCGTCGGAATCGGCTTTCCGTTCGTTTCCGGCATTTATTTTCTGATTTTCCATGCGGGGCTGGCGTCCATCTCGGGCGAGGTGGAGGAGGCGGCGCTGATCGACGGCTGCAGCAGCTGGAACCGGGTCCGGTACATTCATTTGCCGCATATATTCCCGTATTTCGGCGTCGTTTTCATTCTTACGATGATCGCCAGCCTGCAGGATTACGTGAAAATCCTCGTGACCACAAGAGGCGGTCCTGGCTATGACACGTACGTGCCGGCGCTGCATATGTACAATACCGCGTTCAAATCGTATGAGATGGGCTATGCGTCGAGCATGGGCGTCATTCTATTCATCATCATTATTGCGTTTACCGTCGTCAGCATGAAGCTTTCCCATAACAGACAAGCGTAGAAAGGAGGATTCGCATGAAACGATTTTTCGCCGACGGAAGAAGGCTGACGGCCGGGTATTGGTCGGCGCGTCTGCTGCTTGCCCTGCTGATCGTCTCGACGATCTTTCCCTTTCTGCTGATGCTGTTCATGTCGGGGAAAGCGGGTATTCAGATCCAGACGGATTTCTGGGGCGTCCCGGACCGGATCGAATGGCAAAACTATGCCAAAGCGGCGCAATACATCGCGAGGCCGGTCATGAATTCGCTTCTTATCGCGTTCAGTACGATTGCGGGCGTGCTTGTTCTGGTCAGCATGTCGGGCTACGCGTTCGGCAGGCACCGTTTTTACGGAAAGGAGCCGCTTTTCCTGCTGTTTATCGGCGTCATGATGATTCCGAGCGTGTTGATGATCGTACCGCTGTTCGCGATCGTCAGCCAGCTGAAGCTGCTGAACAACTATTTGGCGCTTATTTTGCCTTATATGTCGGGCTTGCAGCTGTTCGGTATCTTGCTGGCAAGGACGTTCTACGCGTCGCTGCCGGAAGAGATGTTCGAGGCGGCGAGGATGGAAGGCGCAGGCGAAACGTATTTGTTCACGAGAATCGCGCTGCCGCTTTCCGTTCCGATCCTGATAACGGTCGGCATAACAAGCCTGATCGCCGTCTATACCGACTACGTCTGGCCGACGCTGACGCTTAGCGGCGAAGCCAAAAAGACGTTTACGCAAGCCGTATTTACGATTTCGACCGGCAGTTCGACCGACTACGGGTTGACGACCGCCGGGTTTGTACTCGGTACGATACCGCTGCTGGTTATTACGGTCTCCTGCTTGAAATATTACGTGGAAGGCATGCTGCAAGGCGCTGTGAAAGGATAAGCATCAGGCGGCAAGACAGATAGAGAGGTGCGGACTTGGCGAAAACGGGATGGAGAACCCCCGACTGGATTTGGCATCCGGACGGCGAAAAGCAAAGAGAGATCGTTCTGGTTAGACGATTTACGCTGGAGGAAGAGGCGAACGACGTCAAGCTGTGGCTGGCTGCGACCGGAAATGCGGAAATCAGCTTGAACGGCGTTCACGCGGGAGCTATGGCGGAGCAGGCATCCGGAATGGCGGCTTATACGGACATTCGGTCGTTTCCCCGGAGGCTTGCAGCCGGACATTACGAGTTGAAAATAGCGGCGCGCTGCGAGCGGCCCGTTCCTGTCATCGAGGCCAGCATGTATTTGTGGAACCGTACCGTAGGGGTAAACGCATTTCTGCAGGCCGGCGGCCTATGGCTCCCTACGGATGAGGACTGGGAAACGGACGGGGTGCGTGCGGCGGTTGTTTGCAAATATGGCGAGGAGCCTTACGGCGATCTGGAAAACAGCCCGGATTGGTTCGTCAAGGGCGGTTACGGAGATATCGGTACGGAGCCGGTAGCGGGGCTGAACGTGATGTCCGCCTCAGGCATTACGGCAAGTCAGCAGGACGGCGGGCTTCTGCGCTTGTCCGGAACGAACCGGGGGCAGGCTGCGCTGCAGGCGCCGGCAAGAGAGGAGAAGCATCTCTTCTATCATTTGCGCAAGCAGGCGGAATGGAAGGAGATGCGAACGCTTCAACAGGAAAGAAGCTGGGCAGGCTGGCCCCGGCTGCGAATCGATCTCGGCAAGGAATACAATGCGAGATTCAAGGTGCATAATGCCGGAGATCAAGCATGCGCGGTCCTATGGAACGGGGCGGAATCGCTGGAGGAGCTGGATGGCTACGATTCCTGCATCACGGAATGGTTGGCGGTCGAGGCGGGCGCTGCGTTCGTAACGCTGCCGCAAGGCATGCGATACATCGAGCTGACGATCATCGGCGATCAAGGGACTCCGTTCGAGCTGGGGCTTGCGTTCGAATCGGCTTGCGTGACGGTTCGTCAAGCGGGAACGTTCGAAAGCGATCTGCCGCTGTTGAACGACATTTATGGCGTATCGGTGCATACGAACCGGATTTGCCATCAATTGGGGCTGTGGGACGGGGTCAAAAGGGATCGGCTCAATTGGACGTACGACTACTACATGGCCGCCAAAGCGGACTATGTGCTATGGGACAATTTGGACGTGCTGAAGCGGTCCATACGCGAGCTGGGGGCGGGAACGCCTTACGGCCACTGGATCAACGGGCTCGAAACGTACACGCTTTGGTGGATCAACAACCTGTGGGAGTACTACTGGTTTACCGCCGACAAGGCGTTTCTTTTGGAAATGAAGGAAGATTTGCAGAAGCATGTGCGGTGGGTACGGGCCAACTTGGACGACGATACGGGAGCTTTTAAGGGAGACGGTCCTTATTTTTTGGAATGGGTGCCGATGCGTCACGAGGATTCCGTACTGGGCTTCCATGCTCTGCTGCGGATAACGCTGGGCAACTTGCGGAAGCTGGCGGCATATGTGCCGGAGCTGCAAATCGGGACGGACTGGAAGCTGGCCGAACCGGATGCCGCGGGTTATATGCAGGCGACGGCTCTGATCGTGCCGCTGCTCGGCATTGCGAGCGGATATGTAAGCGGCAAGGAAGCCGAAACGTTCTTGCGCGGCTATGCGCTGGAGGACCCGATTACACCGTTATCGGCGTTCTGGCTGGCGGAATGCTGCTCGCTGCACGGACTGCACGACCGGGCTTGGGAGATCGTCTCGACGGTTTGGGGAGACATGCTGAAGCAAGGGGCGACGACGTTCTGGGAGAGCGTTCGCATCCAGAAGCATCCGGACTTCCACGACGCGTTAACGACGTTTACGAGCTACGATTCTTACCGGATCAGCCTGTGCCATAGCTGGTCGAGCACCCCCGTGCAGTGGATCAGCCGTTTCGTGCTGGGCGTGGAGCCGCTCGAGCCGGGCTATGCGGCGTTCTCCTGCACGCCGCGGGCGGTCACGGGGGCGTCCCGATTCCGGGGAACGGTTCCGACGCCGAACGGGGATATCGAGATTTCATGGGAGGTAGAGGAAACGGGTAGCCCCGTCCTGCGCTTGCAGGCGCCAGGAGCTTGCAAACGATTGGACGCAAAGGAGGTGAGCTTGAAGTAAACGGCGGGGGCGCCGTTCTCATCCGTCTCGAGTTGAAAGGGTTTTCAACCTATTTGAAGGAGTGATTGTGGATGTCGGCCAAAACGGTTTTCACAAAGCTTTTCGCATGTGTCATGCTCCTCTCCTTGCTCTTTCCCTCTCAAGCTTTCGCCGTCGTAACGGGTTCCACGTCGTCGGGCTGGAATGTATACGACCCGACTTCCGAAAGCGGCACAGCCAATTACCGGTACGGACCTTCGATGATCCTGAATGCGGACGACAGCATCGACATGTGGACGTGCTCGCCCGGAACGGGCAGCACGGCATGGGACTATATCCGGTATAAGCGTTCGCCCGACAACGGCGTGACGTGGGGAGCCGAATCGGTCGTATTGGCGCCAACGCCCGGTTCGTCCGACAGCTTGTCGACCTGCGACCCCGGCGTCGTCAAGTTCGGCGGCTACTATTATATGGGCTACACCTCTACGCTTAACACGTATGGAACGGATAACGACATCTATGTCGCGCGTTCCGCGTCGCCGGGCGGCCCTTACGAGAAATGGAACGGGAGCGGCTGGGGCGGCAATCCGCAGCCGTTCATCGTATTCGACGATGCACCCGTCGATACCTATGGCGCGGGCGAGCCGAGCCTTGTCGTCAAAGATTCGACGCTTTACATTTACTACACTTGGATGACCCGCGATTCTTCGACAGGCAAACCGGTTAACCAAACGCGCGTCAGAACGGCCTCCACCGCCAATGCCAATTGGCCGGGCGCCACGACCTATCAGGGTGTGGCCATTCAGCGCGACGTCGACGGAGACGATTCCACGGACCATAAATATGTACCGTCGATGAACAAATTCATAGCCATGGGTACGGCCAAACGTTTCGGTCCGTTTGCTTATGTGAAATTGTACGAATCCGCAGACGGACTCAGCTACAAGCCTGCTACCCTCCCCAAAAACTTTATCAATACATTTGCGCATAATGGGGGAATCACCGGCGACGAGAAGGGACATTTCGATACGGCGAAAAACAACAGGATCGCTTATGCGTACGGCACGCAATGGGGCTACTGGTATACGGCGATGAACCCGATCTCGCTGACGGATTCCAACCTGCCCGCCGTGCCGATTGTGAAAGCCGTCCTGCAAGGCAACGGTCAAGTGCAGCTGCATTTCCGCACGACCGGAATTGCCGGCGAAACGTACAAGATCAAGTATGGGACAGCCAGCGGTACCTACACGACGACGGTGCCCGGCGTTACAAGCAGTCCGTATACGATAACCGGCCTGACGAACGGTACGCCGTATTATTTCGCCGTAGCTTCCAGCAGCGCAAGCGGAGACAGCGCGAATTCCGCGCAGGTGAGCGCAACTCCGCTAAATTTGAGCGTATCGCCGCGCAGCGCAGTAACTTCTTCCAGCCAGTTGAGCGGATGGGAGGCCTCCAAGGCGATCGACGCCGATCCTTCCACAACGTGGTCGAGCACAGGCCATTCGAACAATATGAGTGCGGAATGGATAACCGTAGACACCGGAAGCAATCGCATGGTGAAGCGGGTGACGTTAACGGCAAGGCAGCCGTCCGAATTCGGCTACCCGAATAAATTCAAGATTCAGGTAAGCACGGATAACGCGAACTGGGTCGATGCCGCTTACGATAACGGGCAGTACCGCCTGGAATCGCCGGCGCGCAACGTCTACGATTTCAATGAGCCGCTTTACGGCCGCTATGTCCGCATCCTGGCATCCCAATTAAACCCTGATCAAAATCAGCCTTATGTGTACTATATGCAGCTTGGCGATATCCGGATCGAGGACATTCCTTACGGTGCGTCGGCTTCCTCGTCGCTAAGCGGCTGGACGCCGGATAAAGTGCTCGATCGCGTTCAACCGACCTCTTGGTCCGGCAATTCCTATTCGACGGCAGCCCACACCGAATGGATTTCGCTCAATATGGGGGCGGCTCAGCCAGTCAGCGGAGTGCGGGTCACGCCGCGGCTGAACGGTCTCGGGTTCCCTGTCGATTTCAAGTTTCAATCCAGCAGCAACGGGACGACTTGGGCCGATATTTCCGGTGCCTCCTATACCGCTTACCCGAATCCGGGCTCGTCCGTACGCGTCTTTCCATTCGGAAGCACGGTTCATGCCCAATATATCCGAATGATCGCGACGAAGCTCGGGCCCGACGATTTCGGCATCTATTACATGCAGCTTTCCGATATGAGCGTCAATACGTTTGCTAGAAGAACGCCGTCGGCCTCCTCCGCCTTGAGCGGCTGGGAAACGGAGAAAGCGGCGGATAGCGCGCCCGATACGTACTGGTCGACCACGGCGCATAGCAGCGCCGGCAGTACGGAATGGCTGACGGTCGATATGGGCGGCGTGCAGAACTGGAGCGGCGTCCGGCTTATTCCGCGTCCGAACTACGGCTTTCCTGTCGATTTCTCGCTGCAATCCAGCAATGACGGGACAACCTGGACGACGATCCCCGGACAGTCGTATATCAGCTATTACAATCCCGGAACGACTACGCAGTTGTTTCCGTTCAGCAGCATCGTATCGGCAAGGTATATCCGCTTGCATGCGACGAAGCTGTCGGCGGACGACTTCGGCAATTACTACTTGCAGCTTGGGGATATGATCGTTGATCGGTAAACGCGCGTAAGCTTGCAATCGATAGGTTTGACCAACCGGAAATCCTGCCGCCGAGAAAATATTACGGCCGGCGGGATTTCCCATTTGCATGTCGAATATATGTACCCAAAGAAAATAATGGGAGGAAAGGGAGATATGGAGCATTCTGGGCTTTCGATTCATTCGTTATATGTAAACGATTACGTACAGCCGCTGGGCATCGACGATAGATCGGTCGCTTTCTCTTGGAGGCTGGCGAGCGAGAGGCGGGGAGCGGAGCAAACCGCTTACCGCGTGCTCGTTTCGGCGAATCTGCAGGAGCTTGAGCAGGGCGAAGGATCGTTATGGGACAGCGGACGCATGGAGGGTCATCCGCTGCGCGTCATGTACGAAGGACCGCCTTTAGACGGGCATACCCGATATTGGTGGAAAGCACTCGTATGGGACGATAGCGGCAATTCGGCCGAGTCGGAAATCTGTTTTTTCGATACGGGACTGTATCCGGAGGATTGGAAGGCGAATTGGATTTGGAAGCCGGGCGAGGCAAGGATCAACGATTTCGCCTATTTCCGCAAATCTTTCCGGCTGGACAAGAAGATCGGACTCGCCAAGATTTTCGCGTCCGCCCATCACTTCATGCAATTATACGTAAACGGGGAACGAGTCGGAGGCTACGGTTCGCCGGCGCCGACCAACCCGCTGAGAACCAAATATTATTTGGCTTACGACGTGACGCGCCTGCTCCGGGAAGGGGACAACTGCATCGCGGCGATCGTTCACTATCTGGGCGGTGACGGGCAAAATTACGTCAACGGAGCGCCGGGCTTTCTGCTGCAGGCGGAGATCGCGTTTGCCGACGGCTCGGCGGAAACCGTCATTACCGACAAAACGTGGGACACGCTTACAGACATTCCGCATCGCATCGGGACGCGTTACCAGCAAAACCGCCGCATCTCGGCGATCGAATCGTACGATGCGCGCAAAGCGGACGAAAGCTGGACGGGAAGCGAATATTCGGGAGTGTGCGCAAGAGCCGTAACGGCGGGCCGGATCGAGGAGCAGCAGTGGAGGGTGCGCTGGCAGACGATTCCCGAGGGAGCGGTGGAAGAGACGATCGTTCCGATGCCGATGCCCGTGCAGGAAATCGGGCGCCAAGTGTTCGATACGGGCAAAATCGTGTCCGGCTGGCCGCGGCTGACGGTCAAAGGCATACGCGGAACGAAAATCCGGATGCGCTATTCCGAGGATTTGGACGAGCAAGGATACGTGAAGCACAATGTAAGCAACGAAACCTCGGACTACTATTACGACGAGTATACGATGTGCGGGGCGGAGGAGGAAACGTGGGAGCCGGATTTGTCCTATAAAGCGTTCCGTTATATCGAAGTGACCGGATATCCGGAGCTGCTGGAAGCGGAACAGGTTCTTATCGTATCCGCCCATACGGCGATGGCATACGAGGGCGGCTTCCGTTCCTCGAGCGAGCTGTTGAATGAGATGTACGACGCGTGCATCCAAACGCAGAAAAACAACGCGCTCGGGCAACTGGTCGACTGCCCGCACCGCGAACAGGCGCAATATCTCGCCGATTCCGATCTGCAGGCCGAGCTGCTGCTTTACCAGTTCGATTCCGCGCGAATGGTGGAAAAGGTGCTGGCCGACTTTGCCGACGGCCAACTGGCGGACGGTACGTTTCCGTTCGTTTATCCGTCCAACTACGAGCATCCCGATTTCCATATCCGTATTCCGGAATGGGATCTGCATTTCCCGACGATACTCTGGAAATTGTACCGGTTCAGCGGAGACATTCGGACGCTTGAACGGTTGTATGCGCCAGCCAAGCGAATGCTCGTGCACTATTTCGACCAAACGGACGTCAAACTCGGCCTCGTGCCGCAAAGCCGCGGGACGAAACCGCGCGATTGGCATATCAGCGATCATCCGTACCCGGAGATCGATCATAGCGGGGAATTCCTGACCGTCCAGAACATGAAGCTTGCCCACGGCTTGAGTCTGATGGCTGAAATCGCCGGCATTCTCGGCTATGAATCGGAAGCGGAGCAGATGACCGCACGCTCGGCATTTATGACCGGGGCGATACAATCTCATCTGTACGACACGGAAAACAAGCGGTTCCGGGACAGCTACGGTGTCGAGAGCAGCCATCAGGGCACGAATGCCGTCGCGATGCATTACGGGTTTGTGCCGCAAGCAGACATGGAGGCGCTGCTTGACAGGATCGAGGGACAAGGACTCGAGACGAAAACGCTTCTGTCGCTTAATCTGCTCCATGTATTGTTTCGGAACGGCAGGGCGGAGGCCGGCTACCGGCTGCTGACCAAAACCGATTTTCCAAGCTGGGGCTATATGATTCGTCAAGGCTCCAGAACGATTTGGGAAGGCTTCCGCGACATCGAATCCCATTGCCATGCTTGGAACGCGTACCCCGCCCGAATGATGGTCGAGTACGTGGCCGGCATCCGTACGGAGGAAACCGGCTGGACGCATATCGGCATCAAACCGTTCGTGCCTAGCGATCTCGACTATGCGGAGGGCCGCGTGACGACACTAAGAGGGAACGTAAGCGCAGCTTGGGAGAAGACGGCCGACGGCGAGGGGCTTCGGTTGAATGTAGACGTTCCCGTCGGCTCGGAGGCGTCCGTCTGGATTCCCGCGGGGGAAAGCGGCAGCGTGACCGTTTGGGAATCGGGCGTCCCGGTATGGGCGGAACATGCGTTCCTCGGCCCGTCTCCCGGTATCGAGCATGGAGAAGCGGCGGAAGGCAGCGTCGTTCTGCGCATCCGGTCCGGCAGCTACGCGTTCGTCTGCCATCCTGCGTGAGCCGGCGATCAAATGTTGCGGTGTCCGCTTTCGCGAATTCGGAGGAAACAAAGCGGGTCCGGCGGCTGTACGCCCCGAGCCCCTAAAAGGAGCCGTGCCAAAAGCAGTTTTCCCGCTTTTGGCACGGCTCCTTTGCATTCAGAACGGAATGCGGAACTTCCGCATATACCAGTCGTCGTCGTACAGCCTCCGCGAGAGAAACGACTCTCTTTGCGCGAGCGCGCCTGCCGCCAAAACGGCGGCTTCGATCTCCATCACATCCGCGTCTTCGATCAGCGCCCTGCAGGCCTCGAGCCTTTTCTCTCCGAAGTGGCTGTAAGCCATCTGAAGCATATTGGCGTAGACGGCCTCCTTCTTCACTTCGTAAGGAAACGAACGGCGAAACACGTGCAGCACCTTCGCGGCCGGCTGAACCCAACAGCTGCGCCCGAACGTCCATAGCCGCAGCGACAGCTCCACGTCCTCGTAGCCCCAGCCGGCGAGCCCGTTGTCAAACCCGCCGACGTCTTCGAATGCGCGGCGGGTTACGGCGAAGCAGCCTCCCGGTACGACCGGGGTCGGAAACGGCGCCTTCCGTTTCCTATTCCACCGGACGCGCAGCGAGCGATCGAGCGTTTGCCCGTAGCCGGTGCGCTGCGGATCGTCCGCATCTCCTACCGCGGGGCTGACGGCGTCGGCGATACCTTGCATCATCGGCTTCAGCAGCAAGTCGAGCCAACGGTCCCGGAAAAACAGATGCGCGTCGCAGAAGACGAAATAGTCTCCGGTGCCGGCCTCCGCTCCCGTATTTCTCGCTCCGGCGATACCCAGTCCGGGCGTCGTCAGCAGCTTTACTCCAGCATCCTCCGTCTTCCTTAGGAAGTCGCAGCAGCCGTCGACCGAACCGTCATCGACGAGGATGATCTCGAACGGCACGGAGCTGCGCGCTTCAAGCAAGGAGGCAAGGGTCCGCTTAACATGGCTTCCTTCATTTAAAACCGGAAAAATCAAGGACGCGACAGGCTTGGCGTTCATCGGCGGATTAAGCTACAGACGAGCGACAGTTCTGCGCATGGCGGCAAGCTGAATTCGCTGCCTACGGACTAACCGGAGTCTTTGTCTTTCCGTGAGACCGAGAATCGCCAGCAGCCTGTTGATGACAACCAAGCGTCGCCAAATGCGAACGAGCCTCCGTCTAATGGTGCGTCTGGATAATCTCCGCCTTCTGGGTCTCGGCGTCGGGTCCGGCTCCGGCAGCGGGGTGGGACCCAAAAAAGCGGAAATGCGGGCAGGCGGCAGTTGACGTAAAGGCATATCGATGGTTCTCCTCTCCGGTGGTCGGGTGTGTCTTTGCTGCAACAGTATATGACAATCGGGACATTGGCGTATGGGTATACGCCCGCTCTGCTTAAATTACGAGGTCGCTGACCGGTAACAAACGATACGCGATTTCTTCCGGCCGTTTGCATGCAGGCAATAATAAGAGAAGTCGCGGCGTGAAGTGCGCTCTCGGATGGCGCGAAGCAGCCGCTCAAGCTCCCCCTCGCGAAGCTTTTCCGAGCCGCTTAATTCCAGCGTGAATTCGCCGAGCGCAAACCGCGAGCCGAGCGCTTTTGCAACCGACTGCCGCTTGCGGTCCGGCAATCGAAGGAGCAAAATGCGCGGATCTTGAAAAGAGTGCATCTTATACAGCGTTCGGTCGGTGGAGCCGTTATCTATGAGAAGCAGGTGGAAGTTAGCCAGCGACTGCCGTAAAACATTCTTTATCGTCGTCGCGATGTGCTTCTCTTCATTGAATGCCTGCAAAATCACGGTTATTTCGGGAATGTCGCCGATACGCTTGCGATGGTCGACGCTTGCTTGGATACTTTTCAGCTGTATTTCGATTTGAGGAGTAATCGTCGTTATCGCATAGGGCCCATTGAGCCTGTAATCCATCAGAAACTCCGGAACGAACCGAAATTCCCCGACCTCCGAAAGTCTTAACCAAAACTCATAGTCTTCCACATGTTCATAACGCGGATCGTAGCCTCCCGCCCGGTTATAGGCGTCTCTCGTAAACAAGAAGGAGGGGCCGATCAAGCTGGATTGCAAAATATGGCGCTTCGGCCTGTTCATATGGTACGTCATCGGGTCCCGGTCCGCTGCGGGATTCGTTCGCGGAAGCCCCCTTGCATCGATGTAGCGAAATAACGAATAAACGAGACAGGTCTTTTCGTCTCCCAAAAGCATGTCGTTAGCCAAACAACCGAGGAAACCGGGATCGTAGCGGTTGTCGCTTGACACCCATGTGAGCAGCGGACAATCCTGAAGCCGGGCGAAGCCCTCGTTCAGCGAAAAGGCAATTCCCCGGTTGTCGTCCCTCCTAATGATTTCATGCGAAACGGACAATCGTTTGGTCCTTTCCAGGACGGCACGAGAGGTGGACTCATCCGATCCGTCGAGCACGATAACAAGCTTGAACTGGCGGTAGCTTTGCTCCTCCAGCGAATCGATGCAAGCCGTCAGATAAGACGGCTGCTGACGGTAGATCGGAAGCACGATTCCTATCCGCATGAGACATCATCCTACTTTTTTCGGTTTGTTTCAGAATATTTGCTCTTGATCGGCACCGATACGGGTATGTATCCATTTCCCGAAATTTCCTGCGCCATGCGTCATCTAACCATACCGCTTATCCCTAGGGGAATATACTGCTAAAGAATATTTTGCGGAGATGTGAAGAAAGAGGTGGATCACGCTGGAAAAGGTTGCGAAAAAGACCGCCGGACGAAAAGCGAAGCGAAAGCGGAGAGTGCGCATTCCTAAGAAAAAGACCGCGGGCAAGCTTCGCCGCACGAAAAGCAGTCGTCCCCGTAAAAAGCGAAGGCATAAGTGGAAAGCGTCTCCCCCCCCACCGATCGTTTCAAGGACGGAAAGCGGAGAGTCGTTAAATACGGCCGCGATTGCGGCGCAAACATACGATGTCCTTCGTTTCCCGGTAATCAATTGGAGTTTCAGACGCCAGCGTCCTCAGCAGATCGCCTCTCAATTTGCGGAGAACGGCCATCGCGTCTTCTATTTCTCGCTCGACATCCATGCGATGGAACAAGAGGATACAACGCAAGAAGAAATAGCCAGACAGACGACCATGTCCGAAATCGAGCCGAACGTGTGGGAGATAAAGCTCTGCGCGAATAATCGATTGAACGTCTACCGCGATTCGCTAAGCGATCCGCTTGACCTTCAGTATCTCATATGGTCGATTGAGCACGTCATACAAGTCTTCGAGATCCGGACATTCCTTTCAATCGTCGATCTTCCTTTCTGGGCGCCTCTTGCCAAGGCGATATGCCGGGGCTTTACGGTTTACGATTGCATGGACGATCATGCGGGCTTTACCACAAATTCCCCCGGCATGCTGGCAGCGGAGGCGGAGCTGCTCGCTAGCGCCGATATGGTCGTCGCCTCTTCCCAGAGGCTCTATGACTATGCGGCAAACAAAAACGATAAAACGGTGCTGATCCGCAACGGCGCGGAGTTCGAACGGTTTTACCACCCGCGCAATCGGACGGCTCCCGAGCTAGCGGCGATTACAGGTCCCGTAATCGGCTATTACGGCGCGATTTCCGACTGGTTCGATATCGGCTTGATCGAATACTTGGCGGCGCGCAACCCGAGGTGGACGTTCGTCCTGATCGGGCATACGTTCGGCTGCGACACGTCGGGCGTAAAGAAGCTGAAAAATGTTTTTCTGCTGGGCGAAATGCCTTATAACGAATTGCCGAGCTACGTGCATGGCTTCGACGTATGCCTGATCCCGTTTCTTGTCAATAATTTGACCTTGGCGACGAATCCTGTAAAGGTCTACGAGTATTTGGCCGCCGGTAAGCCGGTCGTCGCCACGAAGCTGCCCGAGCTCGAGCTTCTAGGGAAGCAGCTTCTCTACCTAGCGGAGGAACCGGAGCAGTTCGAAAACGCGATTCGGCAGTCACTGGCGGAAGATAACGAGCTGGAAGCGATGAAAAGGAAGCGATTTGCCGCGGCCCACACGTGGAAGGACCGTTATTTGACATTCCATTCGGCCGTCTTGGCGCATTTGTTTCCGAAAGTGAGCGTCGTGATCGTCGCCTTTAACCGCTGGCCGATGACTCAAGCCTGCATAGAAAGCTTGCTGCACCATTCGGATTATCCGAATATGGAAATCGTCATCGTTAACAACGGTTCGACGGACGAAACGGCCGCGATGTTAGCCGGGCTTCGCCATCCGCAAATCAAGGTGGTCGCATCCGAGCGGAATAACGGATTTTCGGGGGGCTACGTGATCGGATGCAATGCCGCTTCGGGCGACTATCTCGTTCTGCTGAATAACGATACGATCGTGCCTCGAGGCTGGCTATCAAGGTTAATCACTCCCTTGCGCGAGCATCCCGAAATCGGGCTAGTCGGTCCGATGTCCAATCATGTAGGCAACGACCAGGCGCTGGACCATTTTCACGGAGATAGCGAACTTGGGGCGGACCCCGCGTGGCTGGACGATTTTTATCGTTTCTACAAAGGCAGCATGCGCTATTCCGATATGCTAGGCTTCTTTTGCGTGGCCATCAGAAGGGAGACTTATTTGAAGGTCGGCGAGCTGGATACCGGATTCGGGATCGGCATGTTCGAAGACGACGATTACTGCAAACGGGTCCGAATGACGGGATACCGGCTTGCGATCGTTGAGGATGCGTTCGTCTACCATCACGGCAGCGCGAGCTTCCGGAATATGGATCAGGAGAAATACATGGAGCTGTGGATGCATAACAAGCAATATTTCGAACGCAAATGGAAAACGGAATGGAGCTTGCCGAAGCCGCCCGCCTCGATTTTTCATAACCTGACGGAGCCTGGTCCAATCGCGGAAGCGGTGCGCAGGGGGGGCCTCAAGAGCGTACTGATTATCGGAGAAACGGATTGGTCGCCGCATCCGGAGCACTGGAAATCCGTAGCCGAATCGCTTGCTGCGGGCGGCAAGCAGCTCGTTATCGTTTATGTGCATACGTACCACGGCAAGCCGCTGATCGGGACGCGCAAGGTCGGGCCGTCGTTCTATATGACCAATCGAATCGATTTGTTCGAGCGGTGCTCGTTCGATTTGGTGCTCCATCGCAGGGATGCGGACGTTCCGGAGCCGTTCAAACCGCATGCCGTCGCCTTAGAAGCCATACGGAACGGGCGCTTGCGAATGCTTGATCGGAATCAGCCGCCTTCGGCCAGGGCGGTATTCTGACAGCCAGACTCATTGGATTCCCCACACGGCACTTCATGTAAAGGAAGGAACGAGGGGTTATGAACAGCAACGGAGAAAAGCTGCAACGGTTCGGCGGAAGGGTGACCGGGCCGCCCAAGCTTCTGGGCATGCTGAGAGTCCGGAACGAGGAGTTGATTATCGAAGACACGCTTGCGCATCTATCGGCCATGTGCGACGCCATTGTCTGCTATGACGACGCCAGCACCGACCGCACCTTCGAACGGTTGGCGGCATGTCCGAAGGTGGCCGCCGTCATCCGGAACAGGGAGTGGAGTCCGAATCCGGCCGTCCGGCTGCGGAGCGAAACGGATCACCGCGCCTCGCTCCTGCATTTGGCAAATTCCTATAAGCCGGATTGGATTTTATGCGCGGATGCGGATGAACGTTTTACTGGCGCTATACGCGGATTTATTGAATCCCCGGCTTCCGACGCCGTCGATATGGTCAGAATCGCGCTGTTCGACGCCTATATGACGCCGGATGACGCGAAGCCTTACCGAAGCGGGCCGCTCCTCGATTTTCGCCGAAGCTTCGGTCCGGAAAGAAGGGATATCATCATGCTGTGGAAAGCGAAGTATCCGGATATCCGGTTCGAGACCTTAGACGCCAAAAATCCCGATTACGACCCTTCTCGGATCGTCATCAACCGGTTCGCCTGCCAGAATTACGGCAAATCGATATCCGTAGAGCAATGGGAAGCTACATGCGACTATTATGCCAACTATATGCCCTACGAGTGGTACGGAAAGAAATGGAGCGAACGCAGGGGAAAAGCGATTCATCTGCTGTCCGATTTCGGCAAGCCGCTGCTTGAATGGAAAGAGCTGCTGATCTCGCAAAGCGTGGTTCTATGAAAATACTGCTCGTTACGCATCATTTGTGTTATTACGGCGGTTCCGAAACGTATCTGTATACGGCGGCAACAGGATTGCGAGATGCCGGACACGACGTGTTCATTTACGCGCCGTTTATCGGGAAAACGGCGGAGCAAGCGGTCAAGGCGGGCATTACGGTCGACGACGACATTTATAGGCTTCGCCAGACGGGCGGCTTCGACGTTATCCATGCCCAGCATAATATTCCTGCGATGGTCGTACGCGAGCTGTTTCCGTCTACGCCGATGCTGCTGATGGTACACGGCGCCCTTCCTCTGCTGGAGCAGCCTCCCGCGGAAATGTACGGCATCGATCCGATCGTTTGCGTCAGCAGGGAAATATACGATCATTTGAAACGGCTGCGTCCGGCCGGCAATCTGCATATCGTGCATAATTGCGTGGATACCAAAAGGTTCAGGAGCCGCCATCCGATCAACCGGGAGCTCAAGCGGGTATTGGTGCTGTCGAATCATTTTCCGGCCGGGCATAAACGGCTGCTGGAGGAAGCATGCGGTAATCTTAACGCAACCCTTGCGATGTTAGGCATGCCGGGCCGGACGGTCTGGAACACCGAAGACTACATCAACGACGCCGATCTCGTGGTGACTCTAGGCCGGGGTGCTATGGAAAGCATGGCTTGCGGCAGGGCGGTCATGGTGTATGACGTTCATGGAGCGGACGGCATGCTTACCGAAAGCTCGTTCCGGGAAAGCCTCGAATGCAATCTTTCCGGACGAAAGCGGCGAATCGCCTACACGCTCGATGGGCTGCTGGAAGCACTTGCGGGCTATGATCCCGAAATGGGCGCGACGAACCGGCGGCTAGCGGAGACTCACTTTAACGTGGAAAGTCACGTTGCCGAGCTGGAGCGCTTATATGAGAGCGCCATCGCGAGCTTTCAGCCGATTCCGCAGGGAAGTTTGCCGGGCGTTGCGGAAAGCTTTCTCTTCTATCAGAGGACGATTAAAGGGTATGACAAGTCGCCGTTCTGAACGGATAAGGATGCAGGCAGGCGGCGAATAGGAGGCAGTACGCATGCATGTGGATTTCGTCATTGTGACTTATCATTCGGAAGCCGTGATCGGGCCGTGCTTGGAGTCGATCTTCCGTTACACGCCGGATCCCAAAACGGTGTTCGTAATCGATAACGGAAGCGAGGACGGTACGCTTCGCGAAGCGTCTTCCTTCCCAAACGCGATCATCCTGGCAAACGGCGAAAACGCCGGCTATGCGAAAGCGGCCAATCGGGGAATACGGGCCGGTTCGGGCGACGTGATCGCCGTTATGAATGCCGATACGAAGGTTACGGAGGGGTGGCTGGAGCCGCTGCTCGATTGCTTATTGGGCGACGAGAAAGTGGCCTTAGTCGGTCCGAAAATGATAAACCGGCATAATCAGCTCGTAAGCACCGGAACGGACTGGAATTGGACGATGCCTTCCTTTATGGAGCAAAATCGGCAGGGATTGCTTGAGGAGACGCGCGACTGCATGGTGATCAACGGCGCTTGTTTTCTGATGAAGCGCGAGCTTACCGGCCGGCTTGGTCTTATGGACGAAAACTATTTTTTCTACTTCGAGGAGACCGATTACTGCTTTCAAGCGCTTCATAACGGTTACCGTGTTGTCTATTGTCCGCAAAGCCTCATTTACCATGAATACGAGAACAACACGCCGCTGCGCTCGGACATGATCAGCAAGCATTGGAACGACAGCCGGGACTATTTCGACCGGAAATGGGCGGGCAGGCCTATTCGTAACCCACACGGCGCAGCTGACTAAAAGGACAAGGGGGATCAAGCATGAGGTTGTCCGCAATCGTTCCGGTGTTAAACGAATCCTTCTTCATGCCGCTCTATCTGGAGTCGGTATCCGCGTTCGCCGATGAAATCCTGATCGTCGACGGCGGAAGCACGGACGGCACGCTGGAGACGATCGAACGGTTTCGGGGCATGGGCAAGTGCGATATTCGCGTATTTTCGATGCCGCAAACGGGCCAGCCCTACACGGAGGCGTGGAACGAGCATGCGGTCCGCAATTTTCTGATCGAGCAGGCTACCGGCGACTGGATTATCAATTTGGATGCGGATGAAATGTTCGACGACCGGATCCGCGAGATGCTCCCGGAGCTGATGAGCAACGAGCATGCGGACGCTTACCGCTTTCCATTTATCTGTTTCTGGGGAGACATCGGCACCGTAAGAGTCAACGCACCGGGCGACGAGCATTGGTCCGTCGATATTCTCCGGATGTTTCGCCACCATATCGGCATTCGCTACAACGACATGAAGCATCACTGCACCTTGCTCCTCGAGGACGGAAGATCGATTTGGCATTTGCCGCCCCGGCGTGTCGATGTTCCCGCCTATCACTATCATTACGGACTCGGCAGCCGAATCAAATATAACGACAGCCGGAGAAACGATGTCAATATAATTAATAACGGCGACGTGCCGGATTGGCAGTACGGGAAGCTGCCCTATGAGATCCGAACCGTCTCTTTCGCCGGCGAGCATCCTTTCGTCGTGCGGAACTATTTAAGAAGCCGGGCTCCCTCTTCCGATACCTGAAGGCTTAGAAGCAGCGGGGTCTTCAGGAGATAGCGGAGCTTAATCGGAATACCGTGTCGCTCTATATCGCTTTTACGGTTATTGTCATCGAATTACGAAAAAGCTGCAAATTCGTCATAAGGAGTAAAAAATGATTCTTTTGTCCCAAAATGAGCTGGCTTATGATAAGGGTACGCTGCAGCGCGAGCTCGCTGCAGCGGCAACCAAGACGAGTCAACCGGATAAGGAGGGCCAGACATGGGGTATCGGATCGGAATCGATCTAGGCGGGACGAATATCGTATATGGCCTCATCGGCGGAGCCAGCAAAATTGTAGACGTATTGAAGGAACCCACGGAAGCTCATCGGGGAAGCGATGACGTGCTTCGCAAGATTGCGGAAGGCGTACGGCTGCTCATCGTCCGAAACGGACTCAAGCTTGCCGATATCGAAGCGGTCGGCGCGGGCGTCCCGGGTCTTGTCGACCCGGACCGGGGCGTTTGCATCGGCTCGTCCAATTTGCATTGGCGGGACGTCGAGGTGGCGAGACAGCTGGAAAATCTGCTCGGCATGCAGGTATACATAGATAATGACGTAAGGATGTACGTGATGGGGGAAGCGCTGTACGGTGCGGGCAGGGGGCATCGCTACGTTCTGGGCGTTACGCTTGGGACGGGCATTGCGGCCGGACTCCTATGCGACGGAAGACCTTATTACGGCGCCGGTAAAATGGCCGGGGAGCTTGGTCACATCCCGATGGACGGAGAGCTGGAAACGTGCGGCTGCGGAATGACCGGTTGCTTGGAAACGGTCGCCTCGGCCACCGGGCTGGCCAGGCAGGCTCGCCAATTGATGCAAGCCGGGCGCGCCAGCGTTCTTGCCGAATTGGCCGGCGGGAATATCCGCGAAGTAACGGCGGCTCATATTTCAAGAGCTTACGATATGGGAGATGCCGTCGCAACGGAGATCATGCATCATACCGGACGCATGCTCGGCAAGGGTCTGTCGTATGCGGTTACGCTCTATAACCCCGATGTTATCGTCGTGGGCGGCGGCGCAGCCAATGCAGGCGAACGTCTGCTGGCCAAGACGAGGGAGGAGCTCCATAAACGCGTGCTGCGCATGTATGCTTTCGGTCTGGATATCAAGACGGCGGAGCTTGGCGATTATGCAGGCGTCGTCGGCTCTGCCGCGAACGCGGCATGGATGATGAATAAGCGCAGCCGTTAAATCGTGCCCTTCATTTATAAGGAATAGCAGCCGGATTGGCGGGGGATTCCCTCTTCTTCTTTGCGAGGGGGGAGAGGGAGGAACGAAGAGCTTACGGGAAGGGGATCTCCTTCCCGTAAGCTCTTTAGTTTGGGATATTTGGCCGAATAGAGGATTGACCTTTTTCTCACTGGGGCTTAACAATGGAACGATGCGCTTGCCAGCCTATCATTCCGAAATAGTGGTCTACTGGCCGCTTACAGCAAATGCTTGACGAGCTCGCGCACGGTCGGCTCGAGAGACTGCGCCATGCGCAGGAAACCGAGATCCGTCGGATGGACGCCGTCGACCGTGCATTCGCTGAAGTCTTCGCCAAGCAGGTCGGAGCCGTCGTAAAAAAAGACGTTCGCTTCGCCTTCCCGACGAAGCCGTTCGACGGTTTCCTTCTGCACGCGCTTGCGGCCGTCGTGCATGTCCCGCATGCCCTCATCGAAGCGGTCCTTCGCATAGCGGATTTTGGAGACGACAAGGATCGGTACCGCAGGATGGCTTTCCCGCAATATCCGGATAAACTCCGGTAAGGTTGCCGCCATTTGCTCGACACCAGCTACATTCGCTTCATAGTCTAGAACGAATAGCGCCGGATCTGCGATTTCCGCAATCGTCCGGGCGACTTCGGGTTCTCCCTTTCCGTTGCCGGAAAAGCCGAGATTGACGAACTCGAGCGGGATAGAGCGGCTCAGGATAGCCGGATACGCCATACCCGGACGGGAGGCGCAGCCGCCTTGCAGGATTGAAGTTCCGTATAGAACGACAGGCTTGGCGCTGGCAAAAGCCGGGGCGGCGCTCAGCTCCGCATCCGGGTCGACGCCGATCCATACTTCCTCGACACCCTGATACAGCGGAAAGTATAAGGTAACGCAAAATTCGCGCTTCTTTTTCCAATCGTAGAATGGCGTTTCGTATTCGGTCTTCGTGTGGTCGAAACGCGCCGTACCCCAGAACTGCTCGCTCCCCGGTTCTCCGAGGTAGCAGTCGAAGCCGCATTGCCCGGTAGCCGGCATGTGATACATATTCCCGGGACCCGACAGCTTCACCTTGACGGATAGCCGCGAGCTGTTCGTCCGGAAACGGATTTGTCCGCCTGCCGTGCAGTTGGCCAGCGTATCGACGGCCGGCGGCAGGACGTTTGCGGGAGCGGCGGGAAGACGGCGGTATTTGCCTTCTTGCGCCAGCCAAGGAAAGCCTGCGAGCTGAAAGGGCTGCTCGAACGGAGACAGCCATTTTAGCGTTTTGTCCTGTACATCTTCAATGGACATATTCCGGTCGAGATTGATGACATCGATCTTTTTCGTTTGCTCGGACACGAGAATTCATCTCCTTGTTTCATCAATTACTGGAAGCTTTAAGGCAAAGTTTGCCTTATTCCTGCTTGGTTGTCAATGCATTTATGAGAGAAAAAAATCGCCGCGGCCGTCCCGCTGCCTGTGATATATTGAAGATAACGTTGCTAGGCGTCAAAAAGCTTGGAAGGTGAGGCGACAGCCTTTGGTTTCCTGGAAAATGGTGTATGAATCGCTTGTTATTTTATTGCTTGTTACATACGGCATCGTGCTGCTGTCCGCCAGCGAAAAGCACCCGCTGCTCACGCCGGATGTGCTGGATGCGATCGATTGGGGAGTCATCGCTTTTTTTGCCGTCGAATATATCGTTCGCTTCTGGAGAGCGGGGGACAAGCTCCGGTTCGTCCGCAGCAACTGGTTCGATCTGATCGCGATGCTGCCGATTTCTTCTTCGTTCCGCTTCGCCCGGCTAATCCGCATTGTGCGCCTCATTCGCATCATGCGTTCTTCGCCGCTAGTGTGGACCATCGTCAGCTCCAAGCAGACGCGCATCATGACGGCGTTCGCCGCCGTCTTCATGGTATGGAGCTCCGCGGGCATCTTCCTGCTCGAGAGCAGAGTGAATCCGAATATTCAAAATTTCGGCGACGCGTTCTGGTGGTCGATCGTAACGACGACAACGGTCGGCTACGGCGATGTCTCCCCGGTATCGGTCGGGGGCCGCATCATCGCGGTGTTTCTCATGCTGACCGGGATCGGTTTAATCGGCACGTTTACCGCCAGTCTGGCAAATCATTGGATGGAATATTTCTCGAAGGGCGGGGCGCAAGCCGGCATGCCCGAGAAAAGCGGCGACAAAGCGCCGGCGGTTTCGGGCATAGCTCCGGAACGCGGAGAAGAGGAGCCGCCGGAGGCGCCCCGAACCGTGCAGGACGATCTGAAACGGCAAATATGCGGCTGGATCGAACGCGTCGACAGGCTGACGGAAGAGGAGTATGCCCTTATGCAGCAATCCATCGCGATGCTTAGAGGCGAGAAAAAGTGATCCGTTCGTCAATGACGGACTCCTGCTGAAAGGGAAACAGGTCGTTTGTCGCGAGACGTTGCTGTGGCAAACGAAGCGGCTGACGCGGCACATTATACTACCACAACATTCCATATTTCTGCTATATTAGTTGGGCAGCTAGATTGGCGGAATAGGTAAAGGAATTGGAGTGGACAACATGTATTGCACACAATGCGGCGGAAAAGCAGGCGATAACGATCTTTTCTGCGCCGTCTGCGGAAACAAGCTTCATAAAGGGGAAGCGGGGCCGGCGTCGGCACATAAACCGGCTGAGGAGAACGAAAGAGGGCAAACAAGAACAAAGGCGCCCGAAACGAACGGCGGTGCTGACGCTAATCGTGCTGAAGCCGAAGGGGACGGGCATCAATCGGCCGGAGCGCCGGAAGCTGCAAGCGAGCCGGGCATGGCGCAAGCCTTTGTCGGCGCGAATGCAGGCTATTATAGGCCTCGGTGGAATAGGGAACGTCCGGGAACCGACAGCGGATGGAACTGGGCGGCTTTTTTCTTCAATATTTTCTGGTTTTACTACCGCAAAATGAGCGGGATCGGCTTTGTTTTGCTGGCGCTCTCTCTGCTTGCCGGCTACGGGGCGATGAAAGGGGATGTCCCGGGTTTAAGCACGCTGATCGGCTTGATCGTGGCGCTGTACGCCGGATTGAGAGGGAACGCCCACTATTACAACCGGACGCAAAAAGCGATCGCCGCGTTCAAGGCGGAGCCCGGCAAGAAGCCGGAGGAGCTGCGGCGGCAAGGGGGAACGACGTGGGGCGGTGCGCTCTTTTCACTTGCTCTCTTTATTGGTCTATCTTTTGCGGTGGCCTTCGTCGACGAGAGGCTCGCTTCGCAGTCCGTCTCTTCCGCTGAAAGCGTCCCTGACTGGATGCGGAGCAAAAGCGATGCCGTGCACTTCGGCAATGCGGTCACGAGCTACGATTGGGAAGACAAGCTGGGTCCGGATAGAGTGCTCGCCATTGTCGGTGCCATTTTGGGAGAATGGGGGAAAGCGAATCTGCCTTATCGGCAGACGGGCGCCGGGGCAAAGGCGGATGCGATAATATGGGCGGAAATGGCGATGACGGCGCTCGACTCGCGCGAAATGCGCGGCAAAACGCTGAACGAGGCGCTGGAGTTTATTCGACTTAATCTGAATAAACCGGAAACGGGCGATTCGTTATGGAAATCGGCATCTTCCGCAAAATCGCCGGGTCCGTCTTCCGTTCCGAAAGCGTCTGCAAGCCCGCAAGCGCCGACGAGTCCGTCTTCTTCGTCAGGCGCGGTACGTAACGCGAAATCGGAAGAGCTGTTCGATGCGGTCTACAAAAACGACGCGGCCCTTATACAAAAGCTGCTGAAGCAGGGGGCGGACCCCAACGCTCAAACGGAGTATGGAGTTCCGGCGCTTCATGAAGCCGCAAGCATGGGGAAGCTCGAAGCGTTTAACGCGCTGCTCGCCGGCAAAGCGGATCCGTCCGGCACGAATAAAAGCGGCGACAATGCGCTGTTCGCGGCGCTGGACGCTTCCTTCAACGCCAATGATTCGGGCGAGCGCTATCTCAATAAGAAGCCGGAAACCGCGATTACGATGGTAAAACGGCTTTTGGAGCTTGGACTCGGTCCGAACAGCAAAGATGAATTCGGCAGAACGGCTTTAATGAATGCCATTTGGTCGTTTCCGGATGCCGTTCCGGTACTCCTGAGCGCAGGCGCTGATCCGAATCTGCCTGACAATAAGGGAGATGTCGCGTTATCCTACGCTTTTTACGAAGAAGCGGTCCTCAAACAGCTGATGAAAGCCGGCGCCGATCCGAAAATCCGTAACAAAGAAGGCGAATCGGTTTACGATATCGTCGAGAAGCAAAATTTGCCATTGCCGGCCAAGGCGCTCGGGATGACGATCAAGATCAAGCCGGTATTCCCGGAAAACGATGAGGTTAAGCGCATCAAGGATACGGCGGTCATAGGCTTGAGCCAGACCTTCGCGGAGCAAATGTTCGGCAAGCCTTCCCTTCAAGGGGTGGACGCGATGAACGGTACGGATCCCGTGTGGGCCTATAACACCGTGGCCAAGAAGGGGTATAGCTATAAGCCTTCAAATGCCGATGAAGTCGATATGGAAGGCTTGAAAAGCGGGAGTATGAAGATGCAAATGTTCATCACCTGGAATTCGTCCGGCAACGAGGCGCAAGCGATCAGCGTTTATGTGGGCGGCGACGATGGCATCTATGGGTATCATTTCAAGCCAGGCGACGAGGTCGTAAACGGAAGCAAAATAGACTGAAACCGATAAAACCGCTAGAGACCTTGAACTTCCTTCAAGGCTTTCGGCGGTTTTTCGCTTTTCGCAGAACATGGAAGCGGGCGGCGGCTCTTTACCCTATACCAGACGGATATAGGTGAGACACCGGCAACCTTTCCTTTCCCTGCGGCGTCTAACTCCATAAATAGGAAAAAGGGAGCCTTCATTCGATGCTGAAAAAAATAGCTATGACCGCTGCGTTGGCGGTGCTGCTCGCAGCTTGCGGCAAGACGGAGAGCGAGGCAATCACGTTTAGAGACCGAAACCTGCTTGCCGGGCAATTGAATGCCGGGGTGGTCGATGCGACCAACACGTTCGGCCTCGCCTTGGCCCAACGGGTTATCGCCGAAAAGCCCGGCAGCAACGTGAGCCTGTCGCCCATAAGCGTCATGCAAGCGCTCGCGATGACGATGAACGGCGCATCGGGCGGCACGAAGGAGGCAATGGCGCGCACGCTGCGACTGGAAGGCATGCCCATGGACGAACTAAACGAGGGGGAACGTTCTCTAACAAGGCTGCTTGAGGATGCGGGACCCGGGATCAAGCTGTCGGTCGCTAATTCGCTTTGGCTGCAGCAGGGCTGGCCTTTTCGCTCCTCTTATAAAGATGCGGTTTCGAAATCGTATGCAGCGGAGCTCCAGGAGAGAAATTTGCCTGCCCCTGCGGTGCGCAAGGAGATCAATAAGTGGGTTAGCAAGAAGACCGGAGGGAAGATTCCGACGATCGTCGACGATCCCGTTTCCGCAAGCACGAAGCTGATGCTGATCAACGCCCTCTATTTCAACGCAGCCTGGACAAATCCGTTCAAGGCCGAGAACACGAAGGACGGTACGTTCTCCTCGGCTGACGGCACCAAGAGACAAGTCGGTATGATGCATCAAGAGGGACGATTCGAGTATGACGAAGAAAACGAATACCAAGCGCTAAGGCTCCCGTACGGCGACGGCCAAATGGGCATGCTCATCGTGCTTCCGCGGCCGGATGCCGACCGCAAGGCGCTAATGAATAAACTATTTACCGATCCGGCATGGTGGGAACGGCGCTTTGAGAGCTACGGCGGCGATCTTGCGCTGCCTAAGTTCCATGTGGATGCGACTCTTGGGCTCGAGGAGGCGCTGTCCGCCATGGGAATGGAGAACGCCTTCGACAAGCATAAAGCCGACTTTAGCGAGATGGCGGATTCGTCCGGCGAGCCGCTTTATATAAACCGTGTACTCCATAAGACGCAGGTGACCGTATCGGAAAAAGGGACGGAAGCGGCGGCCGCAACCGTCGTGGAGATGAAAGCGGGCTCCGCTCCGCCGAACGGCCGTTTCACGATGACGGTCGATCGCCCGTTTTGGTTCGCGATCCAGGACCTGCAGACAAACGCTTTGCTGTTCGTAGGGGCGGTCGAGAAGCTGTAAGAACGGACGAAAAGGGCACAGGCTACGAATAATTTCAACTGTCAGGCGTTATCGCGGGTCCAGACCCGGGTTGATTTATTTCGTGCGTATGGTTTAATGAGGGGGGAACAGTCGGCCGGACGCCGGCCCATTTGAAGGAGAATGAACATATGGACGCTGACCGTATTAAGAAGCTGCCTGATGCCATAGATCGATTGCAGCCGCCTCATCAACCGCGGGTGCTCATCGTAACCTCGGTCGACGCCGAGAAGGATGCGGTGCTGCGGGGACTGCATGCCGCAGGTGCCGGATCGGATACGTTCGTCGTACTTACGGTAGGCGTCGGAACCGCGGCGGCCGCGGTCGGAACGGCAAGAGCGCTTGCCTCGGCGAAATACGACTTGGTCATCAACGCCGGTATTTGCGGCGGTTTTGCCGGACAAGCGGAGATCGGCACGCTTGTCGTCGCGAGCGAGATCATAGCCGCCGATTTGGGAGCGGAAACGGCTGACGGCTTTATCGGCCTGGACGAGCTTGGCTTCGGGTCCTCTCGCGCAGCTGTCGACAAGGATCTGGCTGCACGGGCTGCAGAAGCGTTCAGGCATGCCGGATTGCCGGTCGCAATGGGTCCGATTCTGACGGTTTCTACCGTGACCGGCACCGCGGCGAGCGCTGCGGAACTGGCAGTGCGCGTGCCGGGAGCGGCAGCCGAAGGGATGGAGGGCTACGGGGCGGCGGTTGCGGCGCACGAATTCGGGCTGCGGGTGCTGGAAATCCGCTCCGTCTCCAACGCGGTCGGGCCGCGGGACAAATCCGCATGGCGCATCAAGGATGCGCTTCAAGCGCTGGAAGCCGCCAGCCAAGCATTAACGGAGGTGTTTGCATGAAAATCGCTTATTCACCGTGTCCCAACGACACGTTCGTGTTTCACGCCTGGGCGCACGGACACATTCCGGGAGCGCCTAAGCTTGACGTTATGTACGCGGATATCGATATTACGAACGGTTTGGCAGCAGGCTTGCAAGGGCCGGAGGTACTCAAAATTTCTTACGCGGCGCTGCCTTGGGTGCTGAACGAATATGCGCTGCTGCCTTGCGGAGGCGCCCTTGGCAGAGGCTGCGGCCCGCTTGTGCTGACGAAGACCGGCGGGAACGATCCGTCCTTATTAACGGGCCGCAGGGTCGCGGTACCGAGCGAGCGTTCGACCGCTTACTTGCTGTTTCGTCTATGGGCTGCACAGAACGTTCCGGGCGGTGTAGGAGAAATCGTCGTCATGCCGTTTCATGAAATCATGCCGGCTGTGCGGGACGGCTCCATCGACGCCGGCCTCGTCATTCACGAGGCGCGCTTTACGTATCCGTCGTACGGATTAACGTTAATGACCGACCTTGGCAGCTGGTGGGAAACGGACACGGGCCTGCCGATCCCGCTTGGCGCCATTATCGCCCGCCGTTCGCTGGACCAAGCGTCCATCGCGAAATGGATCCGGGCTTCCGTCGAGTATGCATGGGCGAATCCGGAAGCATCGCGCGAGTACGTGCAGCAGCACGCCCAAGAAATGGATCCCGAGGTAGCGAAGGCTCATATCGAGCTGTATGTGAACGAATTTACCGCTGATTTGGGCAATGACGGCTATGCGGCTGTCCGCGCGCTGCTTGGCCGTGCCGCCGATGAAGGGCTTGTGCCCCGAATCGATTTGGAGGCGCTGCGGTAAAGCGCAATCTTATACGGATTTTAAACTTCCTTTGGTAGACTGATTCCGGCGGTTCGAACCGCTTCGTCTATTAAAGGGGGTTTTTCCATGTTTCGAAAGATTTTGATCGGTGCCATACTCGTGTCCGGCATCGGTTATCTGCTCGCTATGGCGGCTGACCATACGCTTCTGAGGTGGCTATTAAAGCCCGGCACGATCGTGCTTATGATTGCGCTCGCGGCTACGACACGGCAAACGTTCGGCGCTTACCGATATTTGATTATGGCGGGGCTCGCGTGCTCTGCGGTAGGCGATAGCTTCCTGCTGATGGAAGGAGCAAGCTGGTTTACTTACGGGGTGGCCGTTTTCATGGCGGCCCATCTCGTATATATGGCGGCTTTTCTTACGCGCGGAAGCGTCTCCCCGTTTCGGCTGCTGGCCTTGCTTCCGATCGCCGCTTACTCCGTATGGCTCTTAAGCGGTCTTCGCGAGGGCATGGTCGCCGGCGGCAATACCGGCATGTGGGTGCCGATTACGGTATACGTTATCGTGATTTCCCTGATGATCTGGTGCGCCGTATTTAGCGGAAACAGGTTCGCCGTTATAGGCGCAATCCTGTTTTTCTTGTCCGATTCGCTGCTGGCCTGGAATAAATTCGTTTCGCCGATAGAGGGGGCCGGTTACGCAGTTATGATCACCTATTACTTGGCGCAATTCATGATCGCCATGAGCCTTGCCAAGTCGCCTTCCCGGAGCGAAGCGTTTAAAGCTTTGGCGGGTTGATTGCCCGGCCGTGCTCTCGGCCATAACCCTTCGTAGGGTACGGCGGGAGAGCAGGCCTCGTTCCTTTTAGCTCAAGACAATCGATGATAGCCTCGCTTGACGGGACCGGCGGAGATGTTCTCCGCCGGTCTTTTGCGCGGGAAACAGCTGCTTTTCGGTTGCCATTCCGAATTACGGATGGCAAGTTTCGGGAATGGCGGAGGGTTTAGAAGAAAAATGTCGAATAATAGGAGCGTAACGATTATCGCCATGCACCCTGCAAGGGCATATACTAGCTGTGGATAACGGGAGGGAATGTCTATGAAAAGATCCATGATTGCCGTCGCAGCCGTAACGGCATTCTCCTTGATGCTAACCGCTTGCACCGAACAAGACAAGCAAACGAACGGTCCGACCGCCGCCGTTTCGACTACACCGACAAGTTCGCCTTCGACAACGCCGGCCAAAACCGCCGCGCCGACGCCGGAGCCTACCAAAGCGCCGTCGGAAAAGCCTACGGCCAGCCCGTCGCCATCGGCATCGCCTTCACCGTCTGCATCGGCCAAACCGACGCAGGAACCGAAGCCGACGACCGCGGCCAGCTCCGCTCCCGCAGCTTCGGGGGATAAGAAGTCGATCTCCTGGTATTACATGAAGAAGAAGAAGGGCCAAGTGCCGGACTTCCCGGCCGAAACGAAGAAAATGAAGCCGGAGCAAAAAGTCATCTATGTAGGAACCGGCAAGAAGGTGTACTTGACGATCGATACGGGCGGTCCGCTCGGCGACGTGGACAAAATGCTGAAGGCGCTCAAGGATAACGATGTGAAGGCGAATTTTTTCGTTGCGGGCTACAATATTAAGAAAAATCCCGATTTTCTGAAGCGGCTTGTCGAGGACGGCCATCTGGTCGCCAACCATACGATGACTCACACGGATATGACCAAGATGACGGACAAGGAAGTGAAGAAGGAAATCGAGGATTACGAGAAGCTGTATAAAGATATTACGGGCAAGGAAATCGTAAAGTATTTCCGCTTCCCTTACGGTACGTACAGCATGCACCTGCTCGACCTGATCTCCGGCATGGGCTATTCTTCGGTGTTCTGGTCGACGGCGATGCGCGATTGGGAGCCGCGTGCGAACGGCGCGGACGATCCATACAACGATATTATGAACAATTTGCATGACGGCAACGTCATCCTGATGCACCAGGGCTCCGAAGAAAACATCGACGCGCTGGACCGGATCATTAAAGGGATCAAGAAGGAAGGCTACGAGCTTGCGCTGCTGAGCGACATGTAGGAGCCATTCTATGCGGTACCAGAGGCTGTCCAAGAAGGTCTGTAAAAGACCTGACGGGCAGCCTTTTTTTGACGATTCAGAAAGGTTATCTCCGCTGAATGTTCATCGCCTCGGTAAACGCAGTTATACTTTCGATGCCGCTTTCTTCGAAAACGTGCAGCCGTTAGGCGGTTATCCGTGTGGGCTGCGTACATGAGTCCCGCCAATGATTATTCGACACTCGCTGATGATTATCCGGAGGCTCGCCGCTCATTTCATTCGCTAATGATTGTAGACGGTACCGCGGTTTGTTCGTTACGCTCGGCTTAGTCAATCGACGGGCAACACGAATAAGGAGGGATGGCATGCTCACGCAACAAAGGACCGTTACGGCAGGAGCGGGCAGCGGGAAAACGATGCAAGCCGAAAGACGGAACCGAATACGCAGAATCGTTCAGCGCGACCGCTGGCTGTACTTCATGCTTCTGCCCGGCGTTATTTATTTTATTTTGTTCAAATATTTGCCGATGTGGGGCGTGTTGATAGCCTTCCAGAATTATCAGCCCTTTCGCGGCTTCTGGCATAGCGATTGGGTGGGAATGAAGCATTTTATCCGTTTTTTCAGCGAACCGGCGTTTTGGATGCTCTTTCGCAATACGGTCGTGCTGGCGCTGTACAATTTATTGTTCTTCTTCCCGCTGCCGATCGTGGTCGCCCTGATGCTCAACGAGGTGCGCAAGGAGGCTCTAAAGCGGCTGGTGCAAACCGTGATTTACATTCCGCACTTCTTTTCCTGGGTAGTGGTAGTCGGCATTTTCTATATGCTGTTTACGGTTGAAGGCGGCGTCGTTAACGAGTTGATCGCTGCGACGGGCGGGCAAAAAATCAATTTCCTGATCAGCAGCGACTGGTTCCGTACGATGATCATGACCGAGGTGATTTGGAAGGAAACCGGATGGGGGACGATTATTTTTCTTGCGGCGCTGGCGGGCGTTGACCCGCAGTTGTATGAAGCGGCGCGAATCGACGGCGCAAGCCGCCTACGCCAGCTATGGCATATTACGCTGCCTGCGATACGCAGCACGATCGTCATTTTGTTCATATTGCGGCTCGGGCACTTCATGGACACGGGCTTCGAGCAGATCATTCTGATGCTGAATGCCATGAACCGGGAGGTCGGCGAAGTGTTCGATACCTATGTGTATTCCGTCGGTATAAACCAATCCCAATTTAGCTACAGCACGGCGGTTGGACTGTTCAAATCGGTCGTGGGCCTGATTCTGGTGCTGGCGACGAACGCTCTGGCCAAAAAAACCGGCGAAGAAGGCATTTATTAAATACAACTCGGAAGAAGGGATTCCATGAAAGAACGAACGCTTGGAAGCAGGCTGTTCGATATCGGTAATTTAACGCTGCTTATTGCGTTTGCGGTCATTACGCTTGTTCCTTTTCTATATATGGTTCTGGGATCGCTGGCATCGCCGGAGGAATTTACCAGACAGGGTATGGTGCTTATTCCGAAGCGGTTCTCGCTGGAGGCTTATACGTACATTTTCTCGACGAACACGATTGTCCGGAGTTTGCTCAACACCGTTTACATTACGGTCGTCGGGACCCTGATCAACATTTTTTTTACGGCGGTAATGGCTTATCCGTTGTCAAGGAGAGAGCTGCTGGGCCGCAAGCCCGTGATGCTAATGATTATTTTTTCCATGCTCTTCAGCGGAGGGATGATCCCTACCTTCTTGATCGTGAAGGCACTCGGTTTAATGAATTCCTTGTGGTCCCTGTTAATTCCGGGAGCGATCAGCGCGTTTAATCTGATTATTCTCAAAAACTTTTTTCAGCAAATGCCCGAAGGGATCGAGGAATCGGCCAAAATCGACGGCTGCAACGACCTCGGTATTCTGTTCAAAATCGTGCTGCCGCTGTCGCTGCCGGCTATCGCCACCTTCTCGCTGTTCTATGCGGTCGGACATTGGAATTCCTTTTTCTCCGCCATTTTGTACATTAACGATACCACGAAATGGCCGATACAAGTCATATTGCGGCAGGTCGTTATTATGGCTGAGGGGGGAATCGGCGATTCCAGCCAAGTAAACGATTCGTTTGCGATTCCGCCGCAGTCGATCAAAATGGCGGTCATCACGGTATCTACGCTGCCGATTTTGCTGGTGTATCCGTTTTTGCAGAAGCATTTTGCCAAAGGCGTTTTATTGGGTTCGGTTAAAGGATGATGCTTTCTTCGTCGTCTTTTACTATACAATAAGAGAGTATAAGGGAGGATCACAATGAGAGAATGGACGGGAATGAAACGGAGTGGCTGGAAAGTTATCGGGGCGGTCTCTTTATCTGTAGGACTGGTTGCCGGTTGCGGCAGTCAAGGATCGGAAACGGCTTCGAGCTCGTCGCCTATACCGACATCGCAGGAAACGGCGAAGCCTAAGGAGCCGCTCAAGCTATCGATGATGAATATGTATTATTCGGCGGAGCCGCCTAAAGCGGACAATGAGGCTGTCAAAATGATAGAAGCGTATACGGGAGCGAAACTGGACATCACATGGGTGCCGAATTCGGCCTACAACGATAAAATCAACGCAACGATTGCGGCAGGCGAGCTTCCCAAGATCATGATGATTGCCAGCAACAAAAGCCCCGGTATCGTCAATGCGGTTCAATCCGGCATGTTCTGGGAAATCGGCCCTTACTTGAAGGATTACCCGAATCTAAGCAAGCTGAACCCTTTGGTGTTGAATAATATTGCCGTTGACGGCAAGGTGTACGGCATCTTTAGAAGCCGTCCGGTTGCGCGGGAAGGGGTTATTTTGCGGAAAGATTGGCTGGATGCGGTTGGCCTGAGCGCACCCAAAACGATCGACGACTTCTACAATGTCGTGAAAGCGTTCGCCACGAAGGACCCGGACAAGAATGGCAAGGACGATACGTTCGGGATGTATGAAGGACGGGGAATGAACGGCTTCCAGACGTTTCTGGCCTGGTACGGCGGTCCGAATTTGTACGGCGTTCAAGACGGCAAGATCGTCCCTGATTTTATGACCAAGGAATACGTGGACGCGATGAAGCTGTACAAGCGGATGTATGACGAGAAGCTGATCAATCAGGACTTTGCCGTAGTGCCGGGTACGAAGCGGCAGGAAGCGATCAACCAAGGAAAAGCCGGACTAATCATCAGTACGCTCGACGACGTGAACGCAGGCTTCAACGATTTGGTCAAGGCGAATCCGAACGCGGTGCTTGATGTGGTCAGCCGGATTAACGGGCCGAAGGGCGAACGATTGATGCTGTACAACGGCGGCTACGTCGGCACGTACATGTTCCCGAAGACGAGCGTAAAAACCGAGCAGGAACTGAAGCAAATTCTAGGCTTCATGGATAAGCTGGCGGACCAAAAGATGCAAAATTTGTTCGAGTGGGGCGTGGAGGGCAAGCATTTTAAAATCGAGAACGGAAAACCGGCGCGCACGGACGGCAAAGCGTACGAAACGGATATTAACTCGGTCTACCAAATCCGCTTCGATGACGGAGGCATGGCAGATGCCGGCGAAGATATGCCGATCGTCAAGAAATACAAGCAGATGTTCAAGGAGAATACGCCGATCGCCGTAGCCAATCCGGCCGAATCGTTCCAGTCGGCTACGCTTGCGGAGAAAGGCTCGGAAATCACGAAAATCGTGCAGGATGCCCGAATCAAATTCATCATGGGCACAATCGATGAAGCGGGCTGGAACCAGGCGGTCGAGCAATGGAAGAAGAGCGGCGGGGACAAGGTGATCGAGGAGTACACCGCGCAGTACGCCAAGCAGAAAAAGTAAGACGAAGCTAGCCCGAAGGCGGCCGCTGCATTACAATAGAACTTCGGGAATTCACTGCCGGGACCGGTAGTGAATTCCTTGCCTATTTCGAACCTTCTGGAGGTTGTCCCGTTCATGAGATTCCGTCCGCCTAAATTTTTACTGAGGCTGATTTTGTTCAGCTTGCTTTTGGGGACCCTTCCGGTGCTTATTTTAGGGGTGTTGTCTTATCAGAAGTCGTCCGAGATCATTCAGGATAAGGTAGCCAAAGGCAACATGCTGAATTTGGAGCAGACCCAGCAAAGGGTGGAGCAGATCCTGAAGACGGCAGACAAATCCGCGACGCAATTCATCGGCTCATCGCTCGTGAATTCGGCATTGAATATGCGGTTAACCCCGAACCAGTTTGAAACGGTAAATGCGTTGCTGCAAGGACTTTTACAGCTGCAAAGTTTTGATCTGGGCATCCAGGACATACTGCTCGTCAGCTTGAAAAGCGGGTGGGCGCTAGATAACAGCACGGAAGTGCTCCCTTTGGACGGTTTTGAACAGAGCGCTATGGTGAAGCAATACGCCGCGAACGGCAAAACCAGCTACTGGACGCATGATGAAACGGGAGAGCAGGTGCATCTGGTCAAAAAGCTGCCGCTGCACGCATCCAGCCCTACGGGGCTCATTATCGTCAAATTCAAAAGCAAAGAGATCAACAAGCTGCTGGCAAACGACCGTGAGCTTGGCGAAGTGATGATTCTTGATGAAAATAACCGCATTCTTGCGCATAGCGATCCTGTCCAGGTCGGCAAAGACATGAGCGGGGCTGCAGAATTTCAGCCGATTCACAGCGGGTCGGAGGCGGTAGGCACATATAATTCTACGGCAAAGGCCAATGACGATATTGGCGTAACCTTCCGGAGATCGCCTTATAATGGCTGGACCTATGTTTCCGTTTCCGCGGTTGATCTGATCACGAAAGATTCAAGGGTGATCGAATGGTATACGTACACCGCATGCCTCCTCATTCTAGCGGTTACGATGATTCTGGCTTGGCTGGGCTCGAGAAAAATGTACAGTCCGATAAGCCGGTTGTACCGCTCGCTGCAGGCGGAGTCGAAGGCTGCTGAACCGGCTGATACGGACGAGTTGGCCTTTATCGGCAGTCAGGTCGATGAAATGCTTCATACGAAGCATCGCTTGACCGGCATTATTGAAGTCCAGCGGCGGCAAGTCGAGGAACTGTTTCTAATCAAGCTTTATCAAGGGGAAGTCCGCAGCCGGGAAATCGGCGAAAAGCTGGTAAACTTCGCTTACCAAAATACTTGGGATCGCATATGCGTGATGGCGGTTCAGATCGATTCGATAGAAGGCACCCGGTATGAGGAAATGGATGAGGATCTGCTTCTCTTCGCGATTAACAACATCGTCGGCGAAATCATCCCGTCAACCGAGAGGCTGAAGCCGACAGTTGTACGCCGAACCCAGGTAACGCTGCTCGGCTGCTTGGAAGAGAGCGAAGAAGCGTGCAAAAAGCGGATCAACGATCTGGCGGCAGAAATCCGGCAGAAGGTCGGGCATTACCTGAAGCTGGAGGTCAGCATCGGCATCAGCCGCTTCTATGGCGCGATCGAGGAAGCTCACATGGCTTACCAGGACGCGACCGAGGCTTTGAAATATACGATTCGGATCGGAACCGGTTCTATCATCTACATCGAAGATGCGGAGCCGGAAGGAACGATTCTGTCGCTGCTCCCCGGACGGACCGTACAAGAGCTGCTGGATGCCGTGAAGCTGGCCGATACTGCGCGAGCGGATCATTTGCTGGAAAGCTACCTGCAGGACATTTTTCAAGAAAAAGTCAGTCACAGAGAATATTTTGTGCCGCTTACCGCTTTCCTGCTTGATCTTGTAAGAATGGCGCATCATGCCGGCGAACCGATCGCTTCGCTCTACAACGGCGAGAAAACGCTGATCGACCAGTTGTACCGGCTCAAGACGGTCAAAGAAATCGGGCAGTGGTTTCGGGAAACGCTCCTCTTTCCGCTGATCGAGCAGTTCGAGAAGAAACGGAAATCACAGTACATGCGCATATCGGATCAGATGGTGGAGATGATCCATGCGGAAGCCGAGACGGATTTGTCGCTCGATCTGTGCGCTTCCCGGCTGGGCTACCATCCGGATTACATACGCGGCGTATTCCGCAAGGAAACGGGCATCAATTTCAGCGACTATTTATCCGGCTTTCGGCTGAGAAGGGCGAAGGAAATGCTGGTCGAGACGGATATGAAAATATCCGAAATCGCCGAGCGGCTCAGGTATAACAACTCGCAAAATTTTATCCGCTATTTCCGCAAGCAGGAAGGGATTACGCCGGGACAATACCGGGAAAAGCGGATTTCGGCCGATTCTTCCGCACTCGAATAATAACCCTGCGAACCGCTTATCCAATCAGCGGTTTCGCAGGGTTATTCGTCCTTCCCGCAATCGGGTCATGCGGCAACTGGCCGCCGCCGCGCTGTGTTGTGACAAGCTCCGATAGGAGAGCGCGCTTTCGTACAGGTCTAACGGAACCTTTTAATAAACTCGACTGCGCGGCGGATATCCGCTTCCGGGCTTGCGCCTACTTCGCGTTCGATCGTCAAATACCCTTTGTAGCCGATATCGGACAGCGCCGCAAAATAATCGTCGAAACGGACGTTGCCTTCGCCGAGCGGCACTTCGCGGAACGCTTCTCCGGAGGCTGCCATGTCGGAGATCTCTTCGTGAGACATCCCCTTATGCCCAAGGAAGCCGTAAACGGCGATCGGATCGACGAAGTCGCGCAGCTTGAGGCCGTCTTTGACATGCGTGTGCACGATATAGTCCTTAAGCGTATAGACGCCCTTCACGGGATCGTCTCCGGTCACCATAACGAAATTGGCGGGATCGAAATTGACGGCTACCCCTGTGGAGCTCAGCTTGTCCAGAAAGGCTTTCAGATGCGAGGCGGTTTCCGGTCCCGTCTCGATCGCGAAATGCGCGTTCATGCTTGCCGCATAAGATGCTAGCTCTTCGCACGCTTCCAGCATCGGCCGATAGAAAGGATGCGATTCCTCCGGCACGATGCCGATATGCGTCGTTACGACGTTCGTGCCAAGCTCAAGAGCCAGATCGAGGATACGCTTCGATTTTTCCACCTTATGCGGATTTTCCGATTCATCCTGGAAGCCGTGGCCTCCCAGGTCGCCGCATAACGCAGCGACTTCCAGCCCGAGCGAGCCGATATACGCTTTGAGCTCCTTGCGCGCCGCAGGAGACAAGTTGTAAGGATCCATCTCGCCGCGGACCGCGAAAATTTGCACGCCTTCCGCTCCGACCTCAGCCGCTTTCTTCAACCCTTCGCGAACGCCGACGCCGAAGCTGTCGACGATGACGCCGATCTTATTCGTTAGCTTCATCCGCTGCTCTCCCTAAAATGAATTTCCCGGCCGAGCTTTGCCGACTCGTAGATGCCGCATAATATTTTCATCATTTCCACCCCGTCCTCTACGGGACTAAGCGTGACGGTACGGCCCAGGCACGAGTCGACGAAATGATTGATTTCGTTCGCAAAGCCCTGTCCCACGTCAAAAGCGAGATTGTCTACCTGAGGCGTGACGTTCAGAATCGTATCGTGCCTTTCGCTGACCAGCAGCAGTTCCGGTTCGAGCTCCACGCCGCCTTTTTCCCCGTAGATTTTAGCCGTAATTTCATCTTTCTTCGCATGAAGGGTGAAGCTTACGTCTACAAGAAGCGAGGCGCCGTTCTCGAAACGGATCAGCGCGTTAGCCAAATCCTCTACGTCGTTCTTGTCCGGATCGTAATCCGAAGACTTGTAGTAGGAAATGTTTTGCACGTTCGAACGGTTGCCGAGCTTTTTGTACGTGTTGCCGCTCACCGACGCCACCTTCGGTCTGCCCATTAAATACCAGCAGAGGTCGATCACGTGCACGCCCAAGTCGATTAACGGGCCGCCGCCTGACCGTTCCAGGTCGGAGAACCAACCGCCCGGATTGCCGATTCTGCGCAGACATGAAGCTTTGGCGTAGTACACGTCGCCGATTTCTCCCGCTTCGATGAAGCGGTTTACGATTTTCGTGTTGCTGCCGTAACGGCGGACGAATCCGACCTGCAGCACGCGATCGCTTGCCCGTACGGCTTTCTCCACCTCGAGCGCTTCCTCGACCGTTTTGCAGAGCGGCTTCTCGACCAGCACATGCTTGCCTGCTTGAATGGCGGCGATGGCGATCGGGGCATGCGAGTTGTTGTGCGTGCAAATGCTGACCGCATCCAGCTCCGGATCCTTCAGCATTTCGCGATAGTCCGTGTAAATGCGGGTTACCCCGTACTGCTCCGCCTTCTTGGCGGCTCGTTCCTCGATCAGATCGCAGAACGCAACCATTTCGACTTCCTGATTGGCCGCATACGAACGCATATGAACGCCGGAAATGCCGCCTGTGCCGATAATGCCTATTCTCAGCTTCGCCATAGTCATGTTCGCCTCTCTTCCTTTGCGGATGCCCTCTTGCCTTTCTCAAAATCTCAGGAAGCATTAACTCCGCTGATTGTTCGATTTCTCGGTAAACGTCTGGCGCTAAAAGACGCCGAATGGCGTTTATCCTTGTTGGAATCGTATCAAGAAGCGGCGGGAGCTGTCTTTAACCATAACGGTTAATCGATTGTTCCTTTTTTGCGATTGACGATCAGCTGCTGGTAGTCTGTAGGGGAGACGCCGTAGCTTTTGCGGAACGCTTTGCTGAACGTGTGGATGGATTGATAGCCGAGCTTTTCGGATATTTGCGTGATGCTGTAGGCCGAGTCCTTCAGCCATTCTACGGCTTTCTCGAACCGTCTGCGGTTGAAATATTGCTTGATGGTGAAGCCCGTCTTTTGCGAAAAAAGATGGGACAGATGGGAGTAGCTGTAGCCTAATTTCTCTTCGAGCTGCGTAAGCTTGATAATCGTTCCGTTTTCCAGGTTGCTGTCGATATAGTGAATGATTTCGTAAATGAGGCTTTGATTCGCATCCGCCGCATTTTGGCGGGAATACTGCTTCTCCCAGCTGTCGAAAAAACTCCGGTACGTGAAAAAGATAATTTGGAGCAGATAGGTTTTGATCAGCAGATCGGAGTAGTCCTTCAGATTGATCAGCTCGTTGAAAATACCGAGAAACGGCGCTTCGATACCGAATTTATCCGCGGTTACCGGTATTTGCACCTGATCGAACATACGCTGAACGTGAATAAGGCTGCCATATTCGCTTTTGGACGTGTCGAAGCCGAAGCCGATGTAATAGTAGCGGAACGGGTCGACCGCATCGGCTTGGCCGTCGTGACGCTCCCCGGGCAAGCTGATATAAACGTCGCCGGCTTTGACCGGATAACGCTTGTCATTGCTGTAGTAATACCCGCTGCCCGAGGCGATATAGCTGATTTCATAGCAAAACTGGAAGTGGTTCCCTATGGAAAAACCGGTCTCTCCGCTTAAATCTCCGACCTGATAAAGAAGGATGGCGTCGTATTTCCGGGGATCGTTGTAATACTTGTTGTCAAAATGAAATTTGGTCCCGCTGTTTCTGGCATTTGTCTGCTCGAACATGCACTCCGACCTCTCGACATTTCGTTACCTAGTCATTTCGACGGGCGCCCGCCAAACCCTTGCAGTCTTGAGGCAATTTGTCCTGTTTGTATCGGAAGGAACGTACGGAACGTAAAGGATCAGGGGAAGCCGAATGCCGCGATAGGGGCCCTTTATCCAGAGAGAACGGAACGTTCGCCGGGAAGCGGTTAATCCGCCCTGGGGCCAGGTTGTGCGCGAAGGCCGCGTTTTCGCCGCCGGAGGCGAATTGAAGGCGTTTGTCACGGTACATTTCGTGCGGCACCCTCATATTCTAACCATGTGGATGGATGCATTCGGGGACGAAGCAGGGGGATGCACGCCGGTTTCGGAAGCGAATCGTCCGCATCGGCAAACCGGTACGCTTTAACGTAACTTTTCGACCATACTCGTGCAAAGGAAGCGTATAGATCGTGCAGCAAGCGATAGCGATATTGGATTCAGGCGTCGGCGGATTAACGGTCGTCAAAGAAGTCATGCGTCAGCTTCCACAAGAAAAAATCATCTATTTCGGCGATACGGCGCGTACGCCGTACGGGCCGAGGACGCCTGCCGAGGTTTCCATGTTCACAGGACAAATCGTCGATTACTTAATGCAATTTCGTCCGAAAATGATTGTCATTGCCTGCAATACCGCTACCGCCGTCGCTCTCGAGCAAATCCGTTCGTCGGTGCCCGTCCCGGTCGTGGGCGTCATACACCCCGGCGCCAGAGCGGCGATCAAAACGACCCGCAGAGGCCTCGTCGGCGTGATCGGAACGGACGGAATGGTTCGCAGCGGCGCTTACGAGATCGCGCTGAAGGAATTGTCGCCGTTCGTCGAGGTGATCAGTCTCGCCTGTCCGCAATTCGTGCCGCTCGTGGAACGAGGGCAATTCCGCACCGAACAGACGCGGGAGATCATCGGAAGGACGCTGGCTCCGCTTGCCGGCCGCCCGATGGACTGTTTGATTCTCGGCTGTACGCACTATCCGTTCATCAGCGAAGCGATCGCCGAAGCGATGGGACCGTCGGTTACGCTGATCAGTTCGGCCGACGAAACGGCCCGCGAGATCAGTACGCTGCTGTATCACAGCGGGCGGCTTGCCAAAGCCAGCCAGCTTCCGGTGCACCAGTTTTCGTGCAGCGGCGACCCGGTCATGTTTCGGAAGATCGCACGGGAATGGCTTGGCGAACAGATCAAAGTCACGCCGGTCGTTTGGCAGGTTCCGCAAATCGTATAAGGGAAGCATATGGCGAAGAACGATCGTTGCCTGCATTCGCCAAAAGACGGATCAGCCGGTATTTCCGGTTGATCCGTCTTTTTGTATGGCATGCGGCCCGGTCGCCCGGCATAAGCATCCTTAAGACGAGGAGTACGGAGGGAGGCAGAGAGGTGGCATTTTCGTATGTCGTGCAAAAGGGAGATACGGTGTACCGGATTGCCAGACGATTCGGCGTCGGTGTAAGGGAAATCTCCGCGGCAAATCCGCAGCTTGCGAACATCAATCAAGTCGTTCCCGGTCAAGTGCTGACGATCCCGCAGAACGTTCCGAGCCGGTACGTCATTCAGCCGGGGGATACGTTCTATTACATAGCGAAGCGGTTCAACATAGCGCTGTCCGATCTGCTTGCTGCGAATCCCGGTACGGATCCGCAGCGCTTGGAGATCGGCCGGACGATTGCGATTCCGGAGAGCAAAGGAACGTCGATCGTCGATACGTCCGTCATGTACGGATACGTCGAATTGATGGATGATATCGCCGCTCTGCGGCGGGTTTATCCGTTTATCGGCTATGAGGAGATCGGCCAAAGCGTCATGGGAAAAAAGATCCCGGCGCTGCGCATCGGCAGCGGTCCGAAACAGGTCCATTACAATGGAGCGGTCCATGCCAGCGAGTGGATCACGGCGATGCTCCTGATGAAGTTTGCCGAGGAATATGCCGCGGCTTATTCGGGAGGCGCGTCGCTGCGGGGCAGAAACGTCCGCAAGCTGTATGCGGAGACGACGGTTTGGCTCGTTCCGATGCTGAACCCGGACGGCGTAGAGCTTGCGCAGGAAGGCATTACCCCGCAGCACCCGTACTACAGGGAATTGTTGGACATGAACTGCGGCTCCTACGACTTCTCCAGATGGAAGGCGAACATTCGCGGCGTCGATCTGAACGACCAGTTTCCCGCGCATTGGGACCGCGAGCTCGAACGCCGGGGAACGGCGGGCCCGGGCCCCCGCGACTTCCCGGGACAACTCCCGCTAAGCGAGCCGGAAGCGAAGGCGCTTGCCGATTTTACGAGAAGCAAACCGTTTCGGCTTGTCGTATCGTTTCATACGCAAGGCCAGGAATTATACTGGAATTATCGCGATATGGAGCCGCCGGAATCGGAAGCGATCGCGAGGCGCTTCGGCCAAGCGAGCGGGTACCGGCCTGTGAAGCTGACGGGCAGCGACGCGGGCTACAAGGACTGGTTCATTCAGGAGTTTCGCCGTCCCGGATTTACGGTCGAAGCGGGAATCGGGGTGAATCCGCTGCCGATCGAGCAATTCCAGGCGATCTATAACGAGAACGTCGGCATCATGCTGGAGGGGCTGAGCGTCTAGCCCGGTACGGCGGGCGTCTGCCGACGCTTGGTACGGCATGTTCGCCGAACCGTCCGGACCGTTTCCGGGCGGTTTTTTGTCTGGGGGCGGTACGACTGTTCATCCTGTTGATTACTGTTCTAGCCGCCGGCGGAAGGCGAAGAGACCGTAAGGAAATCGATAAAGTTTTGCGCCGTTTTGGAAACGTAATGGTCTTTCAGCCAAATAAGCGCAGAGGAGGAAAGCAGCGTCGAGTCTTCGATTTCGTAAGCCTGCACGTTATCCCTGCGATGAAGCTTGAGCACGTTCTCGGGGACGATAGCGGAGGCGAAGCCGGATGCAACGAGTTCCATCATCATGGCGATATCGGAGCATTCGCAGATGAAGTCGGGCTTCAGGTTGCGCGAGGAGAAAGCTTCCCACACGAGATGGTAAACGCCAAGTCCTTCGGAGCTCGGAATGGCGAGCGGATGCTCGGCGATAAATTCGAAGGTGACGGTCCTGCGGACAGGCTCCTGCTTACCGGGAGTGACGAAATAGAACGGTTCCGTCCGGAAATGCAGAACCGAAAAGTCGTTCAGATCCAGAGGCAGGCGGATAATCGCCAGATCGACAATCCGTTCCTTGACGAGCTTGCATAGAAGGGCGGATTCATTCTGCTGGATCTTATACGTCACTTTCGGGTAGCGGGACCGGAACGCTTGCAGCAGCCCGGGCAGCTCGGGATGGGACAGCGTGTTGATGCCGAGCGTGAGCTTCCCCTTCAGCCCGCTTCCGGCCTCCTTCACCTCCGTTTCCGATTCCTCCATATATTTGGCGATCTTGAGCGCATGCTTGTACAGCGTCTGGCCGGCTTCCGTTAGCGACAGCCGTTTATTCGTCCGTTCCACCAGACAGACGCCGAGCTGATCCTCCATCAGCTTAAGCTGCTGGCTTAAGGGAGGCTGGGCGATATGAAGCCTTCGGGCGGCGGCGGAAATGGTTCTTTCTTCGGCAATGGCGATAAAATAACGCAGCTGGCGAATATCCAAGGCAGCGTCCTCCTTGTTCACTATATGTTTACGATATGGAAATGCAATCTTTTAAATATTATTCCTATGGTTCGTCTCATGTTAGCATAGAAGCATGCGAAACATAAAGGAGGCATTCCGGTGAAGCTGATTCCGATTGCGGCGGTATTTATCCTGCTGGCGGGCTGCCGGGTCTCCGGAATGCCGGAACCGACAGATTCCAAGAAGGGCGTGAGCGAAATGCACGGAACATTGATTCAGGCTGCAGAACGGGGAGATACAACTGCGGTCAAAAGACTGCTGAAGGAAGGCGCGGACATCGACGCGCAGGACGATCTCGGCAGAACGCCCGTCCTGGCGGCGACGCACGGCAAGCACGCCGAAACGGTCAAGGCGCTCCTCGAAGCGGGCGCAGACATCGATAAACAGGATAACCGCAGGGACAATCCGTTTCTGTATGCCGGCGCGGAAAGGCTGCTCGATATTGTGAAACTGGCGATTGAGGCCGGCGCAAACACGAAGCTGACGAACCGGTTTGGCGGAACGGCATTGATTCCGGCTTCGGAAAGAGGGCATGTGGACGTCGTGAAGGAGCTGCTGACGAATTCCGATGTCGATGTCAATCATATCAACAACCTGGGCTGGACTGCTCTACTGGAAGCGATCATCCTAAGCAACGGGGGAGAAAAGCATCAACAGATCGTCCGGCTCCTGATCGATCACGGGGCGGATGTGACGATCGCCGACGATAAAGGCGTCACGCCTCTGCAGCACGCGTCCTTGCGCGGGTATAAAGCGATTCATGATATGCTGGTTCAAGCAGGGGCAGGGGCGAAATAAGGATGGTGACCAAAAGCTATACGGCAGGCCTGAGCGCTTTTCAATGGTTTATTTTCCTGCTGGCCAGCTCCGTAGCCTTTCCGATCGTACTCGGGGGCGTATTTCAACTGCCGGCGGAGGCGATATCCTCCCTCATGCAAAGGACGTTCCTCGTCGTCGGCATCAGTTCCTTCATCCAGGGCTGGCTCGGCCACCGGTACCCGATCGCGGATGGGCCGGCCGGCTCTTGGGTCAGCGTGTTCGTCATCCTGGCCGACGTGACCGTCAGGCAGGGCGGAAACCCGCAGGATACGCTGCCGATTCTGGAGGGCGGCTTGATTATGGCCGGACTCCTGTTGTTCCTGCTCGGCATTAGCGGATTCGTGCAGCGCCTCTTGTTTCTGTTTACGCCGCTTGTGACCGGGAGCTTTCTGTTTATTTTGGCGCTTCAGCTTAGCGGCGTTTTCATGAAGGGGATGATGGGCTTGCAGGGCGGAGCGTCCCGTTCGGACTGGACGGTGACGGGCATTTCGTTCGGGCTGTTCGCGTTCGTGCTCTTCTTGTCGGTCAAAGGAAGGGGCTGGGTCAAGAACTATGCGGTGCTCATCGGGATCGCGACGGGCTGGGCGGTCTTTCTCGCGGCGGGCAAAAGCTCACTTTCCGTTCCGCATGCGGCCGATCCGTTCAAGCTGCCGGAGCTGTTCGCGTGGGGAGCGCCGCAATTCAATGCGGGCATAACGGTTACCGCCATATTATTTACTTTCATCCTTGTCTCGAATACGGTGGCGGCGCTGTCCGCGATTCGTCAAGTCGTGCCTGAAACGGACAGAAGAGAAGAGCGATCGCTTAAGCGAGGCAGCATTTCGGGCGGCATTTCGCATCTGCTGTCTTCGGCTTTCTCGACGGTAGGCATTGTCCCGCTGCCGGTAACGGCAGGATTCATTCGGCTGACGGGTCAAACCGGTAGGCGGCCTTTTTTGGCGGCTTGTCTGATTTTAGCCGGGATTTCCTTTCTTCCGTCGATCGTTGGCGTGCTCGCTCTGCTGCCGGAGCCTGTCGCCTGCGCGGTCATTCTGGCGTCCTTCGTCCAGATGGTCGGCATTTCAATGCAGTCGATAGTGAAGGAAGCGCTCGACCAGCGCAGGCTGTCGATACTCGGCATTACGCTGTTGATCAGCTTCGGGCTGATGTTCCTGCCTGCGGAGGCTTTTCAGGGACTTCCTTCGATTCTGCAGTACGTGCTCGGCAACGGGCTTCTCGTCGGAACGTTAACGGTCATCGCGCTGGAACAGCTGTGGAGACCGAGCCGGCCTGCAACCGCGATCGAAGTGCCGCATGCCGGACGCTCATGAGTGTAAGGCAACAAGCATACTATGTAAAGAAAGCCTGTCGATCTTCCGGTCGATAGGCTTTTTCTTGTGCGCTGTAAGGATGAAGGCAAAAAAATAGATTACCGGAAATGCCTTCGTCTGGTAAAATATTGTTATCGAAGCCGTTTCGTTCAGGAGGTGGGCCATGTATAGCACAAGACCGGCAGTTCATGACGATTTTGCCGCCGTTTGCACATTTCCGCGCAATGCGGAGGAGCTTTTTTACATGTATCCGAAAGGGACCTTTCCGCTTTCGGCCGATCAGCTTGCGGGAGCGGCGGAGGGAAGGCATTTGCTTACGGTTCTGGTGGGAGCGAACGATGAGGTCGCCGGATATGCCAATGTATACGGATTGGAAGCGGGGGAGCTGTGCTGGCTCGGCAACGTGATCGTATCGCCCGCTCATCGCGGGAACGGCGGCGCGGAGCTATTGATCCGTTCGATGATCGGACATGCGCAAAGCGTGCTTGGCGTGAAACGGTTGCGGCTCGTCTGTCACAGCACGAACGCGAGGGCGCTCTTATTCTATACGCGGATCGGCTTTAAGCCTTACGAAATCGCTCGAATGGAAGATCACCGCGGACAGACGATCGCCGCAATCCGGATGGAGCTGCAGTTTTAGCTTGCTTTCATCTCACTTATCGAATAAGACAGGTTTCTGAAGAGGCGAGGGGAACGACATGCTTGGAACCCATACGAAAGAACATGATCCGCAGCAGCAGGCTGTCGACATTCGCAAGCGGTTGACATTCCGGCAAAACCTGTTTTTCTTTTTTGTTTTCGCGGTGTTTAGCGTACTGATCGTCCGGCTTGCCTATTTGCAGCTTATCGAAGGCGAGCAGCTCAAAGCTTCCCTCACCTACGTCAATTACAAGCCAACGCCGATCGCGCCGATCCGCGGAAACATTTACGATTCGAACGGGAACGACATTGCGGTTTCGAAGCCTGTGCAATCGCTCTACTTTCGGGTGGAGGCGAGGGGGCAGAGCGACGATGACACCATCGCGCTGGCTTACCGGCTGGAGTCGATTTTCGCGGAGCGCGGCAAAGCCGGACAGGAGAAGCTCGGCGCCGCCGATATTTTGAAGCGGATGGACGTCGGCATTAACCTGGATAAGACGAAGGCCAAAAACCCGGGCTTCTTCAACGTGCCGCGGCGGATCAAGACGGATTTATCCAAAGAAGAGGCGGCTTTCATTATCGAGCATCGAGACGAGCTGCAGGGCATCGAGATCGTTGAGGAGAGCATCCGGGTGTACGATAGCCAAAGCGTCGCGGCCCAGCTTGTCGGCTATTTGAAGCGCTACAGCGCCGCCCGCAACAAATCGAACGGCCTCGCCTACTACCAGGAGCAGCCGAGCGGCGAATACATGGATACGGAGGATGTCGGTTTCGACGGCATCGAGCTGATGTATCAGGAGGAGCTGCGCGGCAAGAAGGGATTGAAGACGTATCCGGTCAACGCGATTAACAAAATTATCGGCATTCCCGAGATAGCGCCGCCGACGCGCGGCAACAGTCTCTTCCTTACGATCAACAAAGAGATTCAGCTTACAGCCGAGCAGGCGATAATGGATCAGATCGAGCTGCTTAAGCAAAAGGACTACGGGATGGGGAAAGGGACCGCCGCGCGTTCCGGCTATGCCGTAGCGATGGAAGTCGATACCGGACGCATCGTCGCCATGGCAAGCATGCCCGATTACGATACGAATATTTGGACGGGCAGCGTCATTCCGACCGAGGCCTACAACAAAATCAGACAGTTCGTCAATAACGGGACGATACGCACCTCTTACCCGGACTATCCGGAGAAAGAAATGAACGATCATACGAATTCGCTCGTTTTTCTCGGCTCGACGATCAAGCCGTTATCCGTCCTGGTCGGACTGAACGAAGGCTTGTTCGGAATCAGAACGCCGTATCAGGACACAGGTTCCTTTACGTTCGGCGCAGACGGCAGCTCGATCAGCAACTCGGACGGATATGCCAACGGCACGCTGACTGCGACATCCGCCATTCAAAAATCGTCGAACACGTACATGTCCGCTATGATCGGCGTGCCGCTCTGGAACAAATACGGCAGGGAAAAAGGAACGGCGATGCAGGTATGGGCCGATTACTTGGCGAAGTTCGGGCTCGGCGTCTCGACCGGAAGCGGCATGCCGGGGGAATATGACGGCGCGAATGATTTTTTCGCCAACGCGAAAAAGAACAGTATCATGTCGGCCATGGTTTACGCGTCCTGGGGACAAAACGAGCGCTATACGACGCTGCAGCTCGCTCAATTCGCAGCGACGTTAGCCAGCCGCGGCAAAAGGATGAAGCCGCAGTTCGTCGACAAGATCGTTAATGTAAACGGGGACGTCTTACAGAAGCTGGAGCCCGTTATGCTCGACGAGGTCAAGTTCGCGAACGAGTACTGGGATACGGTGATCGCTGGCATGAAGAGCGGCGCCGAGGGCATCGATACGCTGCCGTACAACGTCGCCCGCAAGACGGGAACGTCCACGCAGGATGTCAGCAACGGAAAGAATAGAGTCGACAACGCCGTGCTGATCGCCTTCGCGCCGGCGGAGAAGCCGAAGCTGGCCGTAGCGGTCGTCGTGCCGGAAGGCGGCTATGGCCGGTATGGGGCCGCGCCGATTGCGGCGAAAATATTCGAGGCGTACGATAAGACGGTTGGCGGGTTGAGCGGAGAGAAGAAGTAGGCGGCTGGCGACAATGCGGGAAGAGCGCATCGTTTGCTGCCGAAAATACACAAAATGGTCCGGTGAGCAGTAGCGCCGGACTTTTTTGTTTTGGTGCTGGGGTGAGAGAAAATCATCCTCCCCAATATGCGAAACGGCATCTATAATCACTTTAGAAAGTAACGCCGAGGAGTGAATGAAAAAATGACAGTAGAGAAAGCGATTCGGTTTTTGGCGTTTATCGCCGTTTTGGGAGGCGTTGCCCGGGGCGTCATGACGCCGCTGGCGCTCATTTTGGGGACGGACAGCATTCCGGAACTGTACGCCGGCATAGCAGGCAGCATGCTGCTGACGATCGGAACGGTTGGCGTCTATTTGTTCCAGGCAGCTTCTGTCGGCCGTATCGGTTTGATAGCCTTCACGATCTTGACGATCGGTAATTTGTTTACGACGGTGCTGGTCAGCATGAGCATGTACGACGCCGTCACAGGCAGAAGCTCCGACTCGATGCCGCCCGCGCCGTTCGATACGATGATCATGCTTAATATGATTTTTTTGTTCATCGGGTTTCTGGCATTCGGTATCGTAAGCATGAGGGCCAAGAAGCTGCCGATATGGGCATCCATCATGCTCCTGGCATCGCCTATCACTCTGTTCATTCCGGGAATAGAAGATTGGTCGGCCGCACTTTGGGGACTTAGCTATGTCGGGTTCGGTTTAAAGGCAATGTCCGTCGAGGCTGTCAAACCTGTGCTTCATGGCGGAACAACCGGTCTTTCCGCAGCGAACGACTGACTGCCGACCGACGTCATCAGCGGAGAAGCGGCTGTTTTTCCAAGAGTTGCTTCCATGAAGGAGGAGCCCGGTTTCGGCGCATTCGGCGAAAACCCGAACGTTTGACCGGGCGGTTGCTTTACAACCGGCAAACCTGCCGATTTTAAGCTGCGGAAGTTTAGTTCCTAACGCTCTCCCGGTGTTGATCTCGTCCAAAAGCCTGTCTCCAGCAACCCGTTAAAATCAGCGCATTCCTTAAGAGGCTCCGGTATTTCCGGGAGTCTCTTTTCGTTCTTGCGGTTGATCCAGACGCTGGCGATGCCAAGCGCGGAAGGACCTTTCACGTCCTCGACTTGAGCGTCTCCGACATACACGACCTCCGACGGCTTCAGGTCAAGCGCTTTCAGGATCGTGGTGAAAAAGACGGCATTCGGCTTGTACACACCCATCGATTCCGATGAGAAAACGGGGCCGATCTCGAGGCGATTCCGCTTCAAATCCGCCAGCAGAGGCTCATGATCGCTGTTCGACCCGACGGCGAGGGAAAAGCGAGAGGACAATTTAGCCAACACCTCCGGCACCTCCGGAAAAACAGTGCGTTTGCCAAGCGTATTCAGCATAAAGCGAACCTCTTGCTCCGGGTCGCCTTCAATCCCGAAGACCTCGTACGTTTTGGCCAGTCCCAGCCGGAAAATGTCGGACTCCGCGTGGAAAGCGCCGCTGCGGCACAGCTCGTGATGGTTTCGTTTCCATGTATCGTAGAATGGCTTCGGATCCACCCCGCAGCCCAGGCTGCCGAGAATTTGCTCTACGGCCCGAAGCGAGCCTTTACCCGTATCTACCAACGTCCCGTAGCAATCGAAAATAATCGTGCTGATCATCGGCCGTTCACCTCGTTTCATATGGCTTGCAGAAAATCGCTCCGACAGCACAAGCACGCTGCCCGAGGCGCGATTGATCCATACGAGCATTCCGCCCTGCATGAATCGTCCGATCCAATCGACGGCGGTGCTCCTCTAACAGCTTGCTACCATTATACCTGAAACGGGAGAGGGAAATCACCCGAGCGAAACGCACAAAGCGCAAAAGGCTCCCGGGATCGGGAGCCTTTCGCTGCGAGAGAATCGAATTATACGATATCGTCATGAAGCACGATCTGCAGGTCCGAATAAGCAGCCATGATTTCACCGATGCGTTGTTCAATGACCGCGCGCTCGAAGCGTCTCGGAAAAAGCTCGCGGTCCGGTTGAACCGTCACGCTCGTTCCCGTTTCCTTCGTGACGCCGACCTTCAGCAAGCCGGATTGCGGAATGCCTTGCCTGTAATCTTGGCGGAACACGGATCCTTCTCTGCGTATTTCCACGGAGAGCCTCTCCGACAGCGCATTGACCACGGCTGCGCTAATCCCTTTTTCCCCGCCAGGCGCAAAATAAGGGGCGCTAAGCTCGGGACGCCAAATGTCCGTCAGAACGGTTTGCACCCTTGGGACTTCGGTATGCGCGAGCGCTTTGACGGGAATACCGCGTCCGTCGTCGGCGATCGTTACGCTCCCGTCGCCGTGCAAAAAGATCGCAGCTTCCCGGCAATAGCCTGCGCGATGCTCCAGAATCGCGTTCTCGAGCAGCGCCCACAGCAGCAGGTGAGGATCGTTGCCGCTCGAAGCCGTCCCGAGATAAGCGCCGGCCTGGCTTCTTGCTTCCGCCATGTCCAAATAATGGCTCGTGTCGAGCAGGTCGGCGGCGGCGGCGAGCAGCAGCAGCAGCGGCAGCGCACGCTCGTCGGGAAGCAAATAACGGCCCCCGCGTTCTTCCTGCACGAGCAAGCCCGCTCCTTGGAGCGCCTTGATATGGTGATAGAGCTGTCCGGTCGTTCCCATGTTAAGCCGCTCGACGAGCTCTGCGCCGGTCAGGGGCTCCTGCATAACCGCTCTCAACAGGTCAAGACGCTGCTTATGGCCGAGCGCTCCGATAATTTTCGCCGCCTTCTCGCCGTCGAGCTCCAGCAGCCCGCGCACTTGCCGTTCCTGAGGGGTCCAGCGATAATCGCGCTGCTTGCTCCTGTAGCGTCCGGCATAATAAAGGCCGCCCTCCGACGACGCATCCTGCTCGTGTCCGTCCTCAAGCGGGATGCCGGCTAATCCGCCTGCCCCATGCCATTCGTCGGCGCGGCTTCCCGCCGGCAGCGTTTGCCCGGCTAGCCGGCGGTCAAGCTTTTGGACGATTCCGCTCAACAGCTCCATTTTGGCGTGCAAAGCATCCATCTCCGCATATAAGTCCCGATCCGTCACGATGACACCACTCCTCAAAGTATTATTAAATTACGTAATTACGTTATAACATAATAATAGCAGACTCGAACGGATTTGTAAATGATTCCAGGATGAATTTGCGGATGAAAACACGGTGGAAGCCAAAAAAGGCGCCATCAACGGATGACGCCCCTTCCAGGCTTCTTCTTACATCGCGCTTACGCGAGCGAGCGGCGATTGCCAATCGTCCGAAAGACCGAGTCCGGTCAAGTCGGCAATCGTGTTGTTCCGTTCCGCCTCATATAACCGCCAGATGACTCGAAGACCTTGAATGCTGGTAGGTCCGTCGGTCAATGGCTTTGCTCCGGTTCGAATGCAGTCGAGGAAGTGCATGGTTTCGAATTGCGTTTGCTTGCCTTCGTTCGTTTCCTCGTACAGGATTTGCGTATTGGAGGACGTATCCAAGTTCGCTTTTTCCGCTTTCATATGGGAATGCAGGTATAGTCTTCCTTCGTCGTGCCTGTATTCCAGCATGCCTTCGGTGCAATGGACATGGAAGCTGTAGCCCAGCCTTGTGCCGCGGGCTCCCCATGTGCCGAAATGATAGCCGAGTTTGCCGCCCTCGAATTCCAGCGTCACGTTGCTCGTTCCCTCCATTTCCATCCACGGCGTGCCCAGATTCGTTCCCATATGGACGCCTTTGACGGGCTTGCCGAGGAATAGCAGCAGCAGATCGACGTAATGGCAACCATGGCTGAAAAATTGACCGCCGCCTAGCTGTTTGGCCGATTCGGTCCAATGGCCGGGGGAGAATTTCGTGAATTGTTCGGTCCAGATCGACATCTGGAACGCTTCGCCGTACGCTTTGGAATCGATCAGCTCCTTCATCTTGACGATAACCGGCCAGAAGCGGACGGGATAGGCGGTCATCAGAACCCGGCCTTCGCGTTCCGCCGTCGCGATCAGATCCAGGCATTCTTCTTCCGTATTGCACATCGGCTTCTCCATCAGCACGTGCTTGCCCGCCTTCAAGCAAGTCAGGCCGACTTCGTAATGCAGATCGTGGGGCAGCGCGATCAGGACGGCGTCCACATGGTCAAGCAGGCTGCGGTAATCGGCGACGGCGAGCTCGGCCCCCACTAAGCCGGCGGCGCTTTGCGCTCTTTCCAGGTCGATGTCGCAGGTTGCGGTCACCGTCATTTGATCGGCCAGCGCGAGCAAGCCGTGAACGTGCGAGCCGGCCATCCCGCCGCAGCCGATAATGCCAAGTCTGATTTTGCTCATTTCATTTTTCCTCCTAAAATGATTTGAATGACTAAGACTAAGCAATATAATAGGCTTATAAGAAGCGTATTGCTTTATCAATACGGTCAAACGTTTTGCATTTTCGGTCGGAGGATCGGAGCATATGGAATTTGTGAAGTATGAGCTGCAGCAGGAGATGTCGATCGGGAAAATCGTTACGTTTTACTATATGGAGACAAGCAAGCATTTCTATTCGCAAGGGGAGAAACACGATTTTTGGGAGTTTGTTTATGTGGATAAGGGAGAGGTCGAGATTTATACCGACTCGAACCGGCTCTCCTTGGAGCAAGGGGACATCGTCTTCTATAAGCCGAACGAATTTCATATGGGACACGCGATTAACGGCACGGCGCTGAACCTGATCATCGTATCGTTCGATTGCGAGGCGCCTAGCATGAAGTTTTTCGAAGGGATGAGCTTCCGGCTCGAGGAGAGCGAACGCGCGATTTTGTCGCACCTGGTAAGAGAGGGGCTGGAGGCGTTCGATCCGCCCATCGATTCCCCCAAGATGTCCCGTCCCAAGCGAAACCCGCAAGCGCCGTACGGCTGCGAGCAGCTGATCAAAAACTATTTGGAAATCTTGCTGATCCGGCTCATTCGCAAAGGAGCTTCCGGGCGCAAGGAAATGCCGACCTCTATCGCGGCCGAGAACAAGGACGGGGAGGTGGTCCAGCAAATGATCGCCATGATGAAACAAAATTTGTCGAGGGATCTGACGGTGGACGATTTCTGCGGAGAGCTCGCGATGGGAAAGACCAGCTTGAAAACGATTTTTAAAGCGAAGGTCGGCGTAGGCATCATGGAATATTTCAACAAGCTCAAAATCGAGCACGCCAAGCTGCTGATCCGCGAGAAGGATTATAATTTTACGGAGATCGCCGAGCAGCTCGGGTACAGCAGCATGCATTACTTTTCCAGGCAGTTCAAAAGGGTGACGACGATGACGCCGACGGAATACGCGCGCTCGATCAAGGCGAGGTCGGGCCGTAACACAGATCGATAGCCGCCGAACCGGATGGAAAAAAGGGAGCCGAAGGATTGGCATAGGCGATGGCCTCAATCTTCGACTCCCTTTGTCGCACCATCGAGCCGGGCGGCAGCGATGATGGCATAGCGTGCGCCCGGACTATTTTCGTTTTTTGGCCGTTATGGACAAAACTTCGTCTTCCGCATACCAGGGGTTCAAATGCACAAGTACTTCATTGACGTCGGCGTGGGCGTCTTTGATCGCTTTTTTGATTTCGCGGCTGATGTCGTGCCCTTCCTGGATTGATAAATGGCCGGGGATGCTCGCCCGTACGTCGACCAAAATATATTGGCCGTGCTCGCGCGCCCGCAGTCTGTCGATCCTTTTGACTTCCCGGACCGATTTGACGAGCGTCGCGAATTGCTTGATTTTATCCGGATCCACGGTACGGTCCATGAGAATGTCGACCGATTCCTTGCCCATCTCGTAGGCGAGCTTAAGCACAAGCAGAGCTACGATGATTCCCGCGGCCGGGTCCCCGTATTTCAGAAGCGTGATACCGCTCCAATCGCCTACGAGCGCGAGCGTGATGCCGACGACGGCGGCGGCGGAAGCGTAAACGTCGGCCAGGTGGTCGTATGCGGTCGCGATGAGCGCCTTGGAATTCGCTAGTTTGCCGATGCGAATCGTGTACACGTACAGCCACTGCTTCCATGCCAGCGACAGGAACGCGGCGATGAGCGCAATGACATGGGCTTCGGGAGGCGGACCGAACAGCACTTGGACGGAGCTGTAGCCGATCCATACGGCGGCGAGCAGCAGGATGACGGCTACGATGCCGGCGCCGACGACCTCGGCTTTGCCGTGACCGTACGGGTGATCGTCATCCGCCGGCTGGTTCGAGATACGCATCGAACCGAATGCCGTCGCCGAGGCGATGACATCGCCCGCGTTATGAATGCCGTCGGCGATCAGAACGCCGCTTTTGAACAGAACGCCGACGACGAGTTTAAGAAGAGTCAATGCGATGTTGCTGAACAAGCTGACGCCAGCCGCGAACATCGTCTTATTTTTTTCTGCGTACATCATTTATTCCTCCCGCCACGATAATTGCCCTTGGGAAACAAAAACCCTTAACCGTTGCCGGTTAAGGGTTGGATTGATTTATAGGGACGTGTTGTTTGAGTTTCGGCGCAAGCCCATGCATATTGTTCACCGTCGCAAGCCAAAGTATTCCACTATCATAGCACACTCGCCATGAACGCGCAAAGGCCGAGGCATAGCCCGGAAGCCGGACGAAGCGCCGGCGCAACCGGAAGCATTCGCAGCTCCCCATTGAATAAAGGTAAGCCGGCAGGCTACAATGTGGATAGGAGAACCGGACGCAACATCTGATTCAATGACTATCAAGCGTTTATGGGAGGAGGGGTCGGGTTGCGCAAGCTGCTGTCGCTTCGCCACTGGCTGCATGTATTCAAGCGGGTGTGGCGTTTGCTCGGATCTGCGCAGGTGCCGGTATGGGAAAAGCTGTTGTTCGCGGTGCCCGCACTGTTATATGTCGTGCTGCCTGACGTACTGCCGCTATTGCCTATCGACGATATAGCCGTCGTCATGCTGCTAGCCAATTGGTTTGCCGCGCGGATGGAAAATAAATACCGGGCATAGCCCGGCACGGACGGATAAGTTTAGGGGGAGCTTCCTTGGAAATAACGAAAATCGCGACACATAAAATTTACGAGAAGGTAGCCGAGCAAATCAAACGGCAAATCGTCGAGGGCAAGCTGAAGCCCGGCGAGAAGCTGCCGTCTACGCGGGAGTTCTCGGAACGGTTCCAGGTCGGCCGTTCGACCGTTCGCGAGGCGCTGAGCGCGCTGAAGGCAATGGGGCTTGTCGAGAGCCATCAGGGAGAAGGCAGCTACGTGCGCAGCAATGTGCCCGAAACGGTGAGCATGCCCGATTTCGAGTCGCTGCAGCTAAGCCGGGAAACGGTGCTTGAGCTGCTGGAGGCGCGCAATTCGCTCGAGGTGTCCAACGCGGCCATCGCTGCGGAGAAACGGACCGACGAGGATCTCGAGACGTTCGAGCGCATTTTGGCGACGATGCAGGAGAATCTCGGCAACGAAGCGGAAGGCGAGAAGGCCGATATGCTGTTTCATCTGACGCTGGCCAAGGCTACGCACAACTCGATTATGGTCAGGCTGCTCGAAACGATATCGGGTCAAATGGAGACGGCGATCCGCGGCACGAGAAGGCTGCAAATGTATTCCAACCACTCCGTTTCCGCCCAGCTGTGGCGGGAGCATCAGGATATTTCTGCGGCCATACGGGCGCGCGACCCGCTTGCCGCGCAGGATGCGATGCGGCAGCATCTCTTCCACGTCGAAAGGGTGCTGATTCCTTACGTGAAATAAGACATCGCTGCTCGAAGCTTAGCGGCTGCTTGCATGCGGTCTAAAGGAGAAGGTCGGATGGACGTTTGGAATCGTTCTTTCATCGATGAAGCGAATACTGTTTTTCAGCTGCCGCGCCCGGTTGTCGAAGCGTTCTACGCGGAACTGGAGCGGATTGCCGAAGATCCGGGACTGCAAAGTCTCGCGCTGGAGCTGAGCAATCAGCTTCACGGCTCCGGGGGAAACAAGAGGGAAGCCATTGCGCGGTTGCGGGAAATGGGGCCGGAGGCCGGGATGTTTGCCGCCGTGGTCTATGCTTCCGGATTGCCCGCGATCAAGGAGCATTACATATCGAGAGGAATTCCCCAGTACATTTTGAAGGATACGATGAGCGACTTGGGCATTTGGATGCATCACCATAAACAGCTGCATGGCGCGTGGGGATTAAGCGAGCTCGGCTGGCTGGTTCATCATTTCAGCGGGAGCATCTATAAGCTCGGACGTCTGCAATTTATGCCCAAAACGTACAACGTCAAGGCAAAGGCGTTCCGCAATCGCACAAACGGCCGTATACTGGCGCTTACGGATGCCGGCGTGACATTCCGTTCGGACGGTCAGGTGAATGGGACGAACGGGATCTACGAGAAAGAGGGAGCTTGGGTATCTCATTATCGGAACGACGGACACCTCATCTACGGAAATCGGATATCGCCGGAAGGCTGCGCGGTACGCGAGTCGGTCGTCCTTGACGGGCGCGAATGGGAGCTTGTTCTGCAGGAGGGCGATCCGGTACTGGACGTTCATATTCCGGCGGCCGGCAAAATGTCGCACGACCTATGCAGGGAGTCGTACCGTCAAGCGGTCTCGTTCGCGGCCGAGTTTATACCGGGTGCTCCGATCAAGGCCATTATGTGCTCGTCCTGGCTGCTAAGCCCGCAGCTCGGGCGTATTCTTCCGCCATCGTCGAATATCGTAACCTTTATGAAGGATTACTTTCTTACACCGGTACTGTCGGACGACGTTCAGACGTTTGATCGGGTTTTCGGCGCGAAGCCGGACGATTTGTCGCAAGCGCCGCGCGATACGACGCTCCGTAGAACGGTGCTGGATTATGTTATGGCGGGACATGCGATCCATGGCGGAGCGGGATTTTTCTTACCCGAGTTGGTTACGGACGAACGTTATGCGGACCGGACCGGGTGATAGCGATCCGGCTGCATAAGAGCCGACCGTTCCGTTGGAGCTTCTTCAGCGAACGTTCGGCTGTACGTTTGCCGCAGAAAAGCGACGAACGATGCGTTTTGACAAAATAACTCTTTTCTTTTGCTAACTTATCTGATAACCTGACAAGTATAAGAGCAGCAGGACTTTGAGCGTCCCGCAGCTGCACAGGAAACGTGAAAAAGCGGAAGGAAGGAATCTCCATGCGCGTATCGTTATTTATCACTTGTCTTGCCGATCAATTATACCCGGAAGTCGGTGAAAGCGTCGTCAGACTGCTTCACCGGTACGGATGCGAGGTCGATTTCCCGGAAGTGCAAACGTGCTGCGGCCAGCCGGCCTTCAACAGCGGGTATCAGGACGAAGCGCGTGAAGTCGCGCGCAATCTCGTCCGGGCGTTCGAGCACAGCGACTATGTCGTGACGCCGTCCGGCTCTTGCTCGGGCATGGTGCATCATTATTACCCGTACTTGTTCCAGGACGAGCCGGAATGGAAAGAGAAGGCCGACAAGCTCGTCGCCAAGACGTACGAATTCTCGCAATTTCTCGTGAAGGTGCTCGGCGTCAGGGATCTCGGCGCTTACTTCCCCGAGAAGGTGACGTACCATCCTTCCTGCCATGCAATGCGGCTCGTGGGCATTAAAGAAGAACCGCAGGCGCTTCTGGAGAACGTGCAAGGGATGGCATTCATCGACTTGCCGAGGAAGGAAGACTGCTGCGGCTTCGGCGGCACGTTTGCGGTGAAAATGGCCGACATGTCGCAGGCGATGGTTTGCGAGAAAGCGGCTAATGTGTGCGCGACGAATGCGAACGTGCTGGTCGGTACGGACATGGGCTGCCTGATGAACATTGGCGGAAGGCTCAACAAGGAAGGCAAACCGATTCGCGTGATGCACATTTCGCAGCTGCTGGAGGAAGGAGTGAAAAACGGTGAGCGCAAGTAATACGCAGACGCATGCAGGGCATGATCCGGAGCTCGATCTGATCGGCACCGGTCTCAAGAAACGGACGGAAAAGGCGCTTGCCGACGACTTCCTGCGGAAGGCGGTGGCCTTTACGACCGATAAGCTTCGTACGGGCAAGCTCGCCGCCGCGGACGACTTCGGCAACTGGGAGGAATGGCGCGAGCGGGCGAAAGCGATCCGCGCCCATACGATTAGCCATCTCGACTATTATTTGACGCAGTTTACGGACAACGTCGCCAAAAACGGCGGGAACGTCTACTTTTGCAATACCGCTTCGGATGCCGTCAAACAGTTTATCGACATCGCGCGCAAGCATGACGCCAAGCTCGTGGCCAAGGGCAAATCGATGGTGTCCGAGGAAATGCATCTGAACCATCATCTGGAGCAGATCGGAATCGAGGCGATCGAGACCGATTTGGGCGAATATATTTTGCAGCTGGCTAAGGAGACGCCTTCGCATCTGATCATTCCGGCGATTCACAAGAACAAGCAGCAGATCGCGGATATTTTCTCCGAGGAATCGGGCACGCAACTGCCGCCGGAGACGAAGCCGCTCGCGAATTTTGCCAAGCAGAAGCTTCGCAATTATTTCCTTGAGGCGGACATCGGCCTGACGGGCTGCAACTTCGGCGTCGCCGAATCGGGATCGATTACACTGGTTTCGAATGAAGGCAACGGCCGGATGGTATCGACGCTGCCGAAGGTGCATGTCGTCGTCATGGGGATGGAGCGGCTTATTCCGACGTTCGAGGATCTAGAGGTCGTGCTCAACATGCTGGCGCGCAGCGCAACCGGCCAAAAGCTGACTACCTACACGTCGATGATTACCGGACCGAAACGGCCGGAGGATCTGGACGGACCGGAAGAGCTGCACGTCATCGTGCTCGATAACGGCCGGTCGGCCCAGCTTGGCGACCCGATTTTTCAAGAGGTGCTGAACTGTATCCGCTGCGCGGCTTGCTTGAACGTTTGTCCGGTATACCGCCATGTAGGCGGGCACACCTACGGTGCCGTGTACAGCGGACCGATCGGCGCGGTGCTGACGCCGCTTTTGATGCAGGATATGAAGGAAGCCGGCGCGCTCGCTAACGCGTCCAGCTTGTGCGGAGCCTGCTATGAAGCATGTCCGGTCAAAATCCCGCTGCACGACATGCTCGTTCATTTGCGCCACCGCAAGGTGAAAATGAAGCTGACTCCGCTGCTCGAGCGTCTTGCTTTCCGCTCGTTCCAGACAATGTTCGGCAACGTAACGGTGTACAAAATGGCGACGAAGTCGGCTTACTATTTGCAAAAGCCTTTCGTACGGAACGGCCAAATTCAAAAAGGGCCGGGACCGATGGCAGGCTGGACCGATTCGCGGTTTTTCCCGATGAAGCCGAAGCAGTCGTTCCGAGACAAGTGGTCCGCTCTGCAGGAAGATCTGAAGCGTCAGCCGCAGGCGGATGGGCAAGGCAAGCAGGCGGCCGAGCCGAAGGTAAACATTCGCGGGGCTGCCGAGGCTAACGTGAAGCCCGGGAACGATACGGATGCAAGCGTGAAGTCAAACGATAAAGGAGGCGGCGGGCTATGACGACGGAGCAAAAGCAGGGAACGATTCAAGGACGCGAGGCGTTCATGCAAAATATTGCGAAGCGGCTCGGCCGACCCGCGCCGCTGACGAAAGCGCCGGAGCATCCGTTCCGCGGAGCGCCGGATTTCTACAAAGCCGTGCAGCTGAGCACGGAGGAGAAGATCGAGCTCTTCTGCCGCACCTGGACGGGATTGACCGGCAAGGTGCTGATCGTCAAGGAAGCGGAAGCCGAGCAAGCGATCGCGGCTTATGCGCGCGAGGTGACCGCGGAGCTGGAGGCGAGCCGGGTCGCGATCTGGGAGCACGAGCGGCTATCCGCGCTCGGGCTGGAGAAGCGGCTGCGCGAGGGCGGCACGGACGTCGTTCCATGGCGCGACGACGCCATGGAAACGGACGCTCCCGCCGGAGAGCCCGGCTCGCGCTGGAGCAAGCGCAGCGCGCTGCTCCGCGCCGCCGAGAGATGCCAGCTCGGCATCGTCTGGCCGGACTACGCGATCGCCAACACGAGCACCCTCGTGCTGCTCGCGCGGGGCGGCAAAGGCCGCTCGGTAAGCCTGTTGCCCGCCGCACTGCTGGGTATATTCCGCGCGGATCAGCTGGTCACGCGGATGGGCGAAGCGTTCGCCGGTATCAAGGAGGAGTATCCGGAGGCCGGCGATCTGCCTTCCTCGATCAACCTGATCACCGGCCCGAGCCGCAGCGCGGATATCGAGAACGATCTGACGATCGGCATTCACGGCCCCGGCAAAGTATATGCGGTCATTATCGTGCCATAAGTCATTCCGAGCAATAAGAATCGAGAACGGCATTTCCATTATGGAAGGTTACTTTTAACGAAATGTACCGGTGCAGACCAAAGCCATCCTTTCGCTGGGATGGCTTTGGTCATTTCTTCTTTTGTACGGGGAAGCAGATGTCCGTGACGGATTGCTCGGATTCGGGGCCGTGATTGCGCTCGTCATAGGTCGACTGGGATTCCTTCTTTCCTTTCGCCGGCAGCCTTGAAGGATACGGAGCAAGTATGACGAACTATTATCTTCACCAATCATGAAATGGAGGGGGTAGCCGCATGAATCGAACGTACTTGCTTCCTCTCGCGGCCGTGCTGTTTCTGTCGGGGTGCTCCGCACAAACGAAGCAAAAGGAAGCGGTCCTTGAAACGGCTGCGGCCGCAGGAGCCGGAACGAACCAGCCTGCACCGTCGCTATCGCCGTCGCCGCAGAATGCGCCTTCCGGCACTCCTTCGGTCTCTGCGGTATCCGGTTCTCTTGCGCTCAAACCGCTCGGCGCCGCCGGCGAGCTCGCTTCCTACTACGACCGCCATCTAGCCGTCAAGGATGGCGTCCTGTACGGCTGGTCGGGCAACGGCAAGCCGCAGCGTCTGCTTGAGGACGCGCTGCAAGCGGGCGTCGGCGAAACGACCAACTACGCGCTGCTGAAGGACGGCCGTCTAATCGGGTGGGAGGGAGATGAGCCCGGGAAGGCTGCAACGCTTTCCGACGACGTCGTCAACTTCTCCGCAGGCAAAACGGGCGTTTTTGCCGTCAAAAAAGACGGAAGCCTGTGGAGGTTCGATGCGCCGGGCAAGCCTGGGACGGAGGTTGCCAAGAACGTCGTTTACTCCAGCATCGGCGACGGGGCGGATTATTACATTACCGTACAGGGCGACTTGTACGTCAAAGGGCTTGCGCATCGCGGGCAATATGGCGACGGCAAGCTGGAAAGCACGGATGATTTCGCTAAAGTGGCCTCCAATGCCGTGCAGGTACGGGGGCATACCGGTCACGCCATCATGCTCTTGAGCGGCGGAGACGTGCAGGGGACGGGCGGGAACATTTACGGGCCTCTCGGCACGCATGGGCTTGGCGATAAAGCGACGACTTGGGGCACCATTTTTTCCGGCGCGTCCATGATCGCTACTGGCTCCTCCCACTCCGTCGCCGTGAAGGAGGACGGCACGCTGTGGATCTGGGGCGCCAACGAAGGCACGAAACCTAGAAAGGTGCAGGAGCTGGAACGGGTCGTTTCGGTCGCCGCAGGAAAGGACGCCACGCTTGCAAAGACGGAAGACGGAGCGGTCTGGTTTTGGCGGACGGGGAAGACGCCGGAAAAGATTTTATAAGAAAGCCGATTGCTAATAAGAGTGACGACTTGGCTCATGGAATGGTATACGGATGCACGACAACTCGAAATCCCGCTTGATGCCTTTGCTCCGAGCGCAGTCAGTTTTACGTATGGCGATCTCTTTCCGACGATGCGATATGAGGACGGCAAGCCTTACCGGAAGCAAGTGTATACCAAACAGGAAATTTACGGAATGATTGACAAGTTTGGACTGCCCCAAGAGTGGAATCAAAACGGGCAGTACGGTCCGGAAAGGTACATCGAGGTGCAAATATGGGATGATAAACCGATATCGGCTTATTTGAAGAGTGGAGGGGTGAAAGCATGAATCGTGAGTTTATCGTTCAACAAGCCGAGCAATTTGCCAAAAGCGTCCTGGGCGCCGATTCCAGCGGACACGACTGGTGGCATGTGTACCGCGTAACGAAGCTGGCTCAAAAGCTGGCCGCCAAGGAAGGCGCCGACAGGTTTACTTGTACGATGGCCGCCTTGCTGCACGATATAGCGGACGAGAAGCTGAACCCGTCGAAGGAGGCGGGGATCGCGAAGGTACGCGGATGGCTGTCGGATCATGAGGTGGACGAGCTGCATGCTGCGCATATCGTCGAGATCATCTCTACGATGTCTTACGGCGACGGTGCAGGCAAAGCTATGCGGACGCCGGAAGGAAGAGTCGTGCAGGACGCCGACAGGCTGGACGCTTTGGGAGCGATCGGAATCGCCAGAACGTTTGCCTATTCCGGCTGGAAGGGGCAGCTTCTGTACGATCCCGAATTGCCTCCGCGCGAACGGATGACGAAGGAAGAGTACCGCAGCGGGAAAAGCACGGCGGTCAATCATTTTTATGAAAAGCTGTTCCGTCTGAAAGCTTTGATGAATACCGATGCGGCACGGCAAATCGCGGAGGATAGGCACCGGCTGATGGAGCAGTTCTTGCATAGCTTTTATGAAGAATGGGACCCGGAAGCCGCAGACTGATGCCGGCTCCGCTTCTTACGTACGGACATTGAAAGTATCCTGTTCGTCGCCTAGACTAACCTCAGACATACGGCTTCGGCTATTCCAGCATCAGCAGTTCGCGGATTTCCTGCTCCGTCAATGCCGACAGGGCTTCTTCGCCCGGCTGGATCACGGTGTCGATTAAATCCTTCTTGCGCTGCTGAAGCTCGACAACTTTCTCCTCGATGGTGCCGTGGCTGATGAGACGGATGACCTGAACGACGTTCTTTTGGCCGATCCGGTGAGCGCGGTCCATCGCCTGCTGCTCCACGGCCGGGTTCCACCAGAGATCGTACAGAATGACCGTGTCCGCTCCCGTCAAGTTGAGTCCCGTACCGCCCGCCCGCAGCGAGATCAGAAAAATGTCGCGTTCGCCTTCGTTGTAGCGCTGGCACAGCTCGACCCGCCGGCTTGCCGGCGTTGCGCCGTCCAGATAAAAGAACGGTACGTCCCTTTCCGCGAGCTCGCGGCGAATGATGCCAAGCATTTCGGTGAATTGGGAGAAAATGAGCATGCGCTTGCCCGAACCGATGCATTCCTCCATAATGTCGAGCAGCTGCTCGAGCTTGCCGGAGCCGCCGTCATAGTTTTCCACGAACAACGCGGGATGGCAGCATATTTGCCGCAGCCGGGTAAGGCCGGCCAATATTTTGATCCGGTTTTTCTGAAAGCCTTCCGCCTCCAGCTGTTTGGCGGTTTCCTTCTGGAGCTTGGCCAAATAGACGGCATAATGCCTTTTCTGCTCCTTGGTCAGCTCGGACGTCTGCAGAGTCTCGATTTTGTCCGGGAGCTCCTTCAGCACATCCTTCTTCATGCGGCGCAGGATGAACGGCCTCACCCGTTTCACGACTTCTTCGCGCGTGAGGTTCGCGAACGCTCTCTTGCTCTCGAACAGCTCCGGAAAGACGGCGTCGAAAATCGACCATAGCTCCTCCAGCGAATTTTCCATCGGCGTTCCGGTAAGCGCAAAGCGGCGGGCGGCTTGAATTTCCTTAACCGCCTGGGCGGTTTGCGTGGCGTGATTTTTGAACGCCTGCGCTTCGTCCAGGACGAGCAGCCGGAACGAGCGTCCCGCATACAGCTCCGTATCTCGGCGAAGAAGAGGGTACGACGTAATCACGACGTCGACGTCCGCCATTTCGTTTAGCAGCGATTCCCGGTCCTGCTTATCGCCGACGGCCAGCGCCGTCCGCAAAGCCGGAGCGAAGCGCTTCAGCTCGTTCCGCCAATTGTAGGTAAGGGATGCGGGAGAGACGATCAGAACCGGTCCTTCTTTATCGTCGCCGCCGCGTTTCTCCAGCTCCTCTTTACCGGATAGCATGAGCGCAATGCTTTGCAGCGTTTTGCCAAGTCCCATATCGTCCGCCAAAATGCCGCCGAACCGGTAATGGCTCAGCGTCCGCATCCATTGATACCCATACTTCTGGTAATCCCGGAGTATCGGGGAAAGCGATTCGGGCACCGCAAAATCGAAGCTGTCCGGGTTCCGCAGATTGTCGAGCAGCTCGCGCAGCGGCTTGCCGATCTTGATCTGGCGGGAGTCCGTGCCGGCTTCAAGCAGGTAAAGTCCCTTGGCCAGAGGCAGCGACAGCCTGCCCTCCTTAAAGTCCGAGCTGCGGAAGCCCGTTTGCGCGAAAAAGCCGGCGATGTCCGCAAGCCCTTCTCCTTCCAATGAAACAAACGCTCCGTCAGGCAAACGGTGGAACTTGCGCTTCTCGACCAGACTGCGCAAAATATGACGGATATCCTTCTGGCCGATGCCCTCCATATCGAAACGGATGTCCAGCCATTCCGTCCGCTCGTCCAAATTGACGGTTACCTTAGGCTGCGTGAGCGGCTGCTTCAACATTTTTACGGCTGAGGTGGCATACACTTCGACCAGACGCTCGAGCGCCGGCAGAAGCTCGTATAAGAACCGGTACACCTCCTCCTCACCGGCAATGACGAACGCGTCTTCGCCGTCCTCAAGGGAGGCTTGCTCGAGCACATCCAGGATGCGGCTTTCCCGTTCGGGATCGCGCGCTAAGATCAGCTCCGTGTGATCCTTTTTGCCGCTACCCGGACGGAGCGGATCGAAGACGACTTCGCCGTACGCGAACGTCAGCTTGAGCAGCAGCTGGTCGTCATCGCGGTCCAGATACAGCTTGGCCTGCAGCGGAGCGGTTACGATACGGTCCGCAATCTCCTTGGCGATAGCTACGCTGCCGATCTGCTTCAAGCCGGGGATGACGCGTTCCATGAACGTATCCAGCTCGGCCAGCGGGATGAGCAGACGCTGCCGGTCGGCATGGCGGAACAGCTCCTTCATCTCGGCCAGCCGGCGTATTTGCGCTTCCTTCATCCGGTACAGCGTGCCTTCCGCGAGCGTGCAGCCGTAGCTTTCCAGAACCGTTACATCCTCCAGGCCGTACATGTCGAGCCGGAACGCCTCGTCCGACGGTTTGCTTAATTGAAAGCTGATCGGCGGCTGCCCTTCCTTGATGTCAAGCCGCTCGACCATACGGCCGCCATGCTCGAACCGCGCCGTTACGCCGGGCAGCTTCGCCTGCAGCCGCTCCCAGGTTACAGGCGGGATGAACAGCGTTCGGCCTTCCGTCGACGAGTAATCGCTTATATAGACGCTTTTGCTTAAGGCGCTGCGGTATACCGTTTCATTGCGCACCGCATCGATCAGCTCGCGGATGAATGCCATATCTTGCTCCTGAAAGGCATGCACCATCGGGTCGTAAATAAAATGCTTCGAGAATTCGAAGGCGGACCGCCGCTCGACGCTTTCGAGGAAGCCTTTGAGTTTCTGAACGACATATAGGCGCTTGGGTCCGACCTTCATCTCAAGGGTGATCATGCCTTTGCGCGCGGAGGCAGTCGTAACGCCGAAAATAAACTCGGTCTCCAGCCGCTGCCGCTGTTCGGTGAAATAAGACGCCGCCCGGGCGGGGGGAGCCGACTTGGCAAAGAGCGCGATCATGTTGCGGGTTAACAGCAAGTCGCGGTTGGAGACGGCCGGATCGGCCGTGCGTCCGGTCTCGTGCAGAGAATGGTGCGGCGCGTCCGGTTCCGCATCCCTGCCGGGGACGTAGTCGCGGATATGGAACATGACGGCGGCGACATGCTTGCAGAAGACATAATAGCTGCCGAATGAAGGGCAGCTGCAGGACGCGTTTGCGAACATGCTTCTATTAAAAATAACCGTCACGTTAAATTCCTCGTGTTCGGATACGACTGCCGTATAGCGGTTTTTTTGGGGATCGAACGAAAGCTCGGTCACTTGACGGGACTCGTACAAGCGTTCGCCGCGCTCGTAGGCGCTATTGCCGCACAAGCGCTTGATCTCTTTATTCGTTAGGAAATGCTGCTGCATGGAAACTCCTTTCATTCGCAGGTTGGAGTCAGGCATAACGCTTCGCGTTTTTATTCCCATTATAGCATAAAAACGGCGGACATATGTTCGGTTGTGCTGCGAATGAGAGAAATCTTTCGCGCTGCGTTTCCGCACGGGACGGCCAACGAAACTACATTTGTCCATGTGAACCTTATAAAAATCCATACAAGACGCCGCCGCTTCCGCCTATAATGGACGAATAGTCATTTAACAGTCCATTATCCCGTATTCCGGAGGCGACCATGAGCATTATTTTCGATAGCAAGACCCGTATCTTTCATCTGCAAGGACCGAATTCCAGCTATATTCTCCAAATCGTCAAGTCGGGCTACATCGCCCACGTCCATTGGGGCGGCAAGGTAAGAGGGACGAACCCGGGCGCCGTTATCCCGTATCGCGGGAGAAGCTCGTTCTCGCCGACGACGGATTCGGCTGACCGGGGCTGGTCGCTGGATACGCTGCCGCAGGAGTTTCCTTCCCATGGAAGCAGCGATTACCGCGTGCCTGCGTTTCAGGTGCAGCTTGAGAACGGTTCAACCGTTTGCGAGCTGCTGTACGAGTCGCATCGCATTTATAAGGGGAAGCCGCAACTGGACGGGCTTCCATCGACCTATACGGAGCAAGACGACGAGGCCGACAGCCTCGACCTCGTGCTTTCGGACAAAGTAAGCGGATTGAAGGCTATTCTAACCTACACCGTCTATCGCGATTTTGACGCCGTGACCCGTTCCGTCCGCTTTCTCAACGAGGGGCATAGCGAGCTCCGCCTGCTGCGCGCCCTCAGCATGGGCATCGATTTCCCGCACGCGGATTTCGATATGCTGCACTTGTCGGGCTCGTGGGCGCGGGAGCGGCATATCGTCAAGCGTCCGTTGACGACCGGCGGCTCCTCGATCGAGAGCCGGCGCGGTGCAAGCAGCCATTCGATCAATCCTTTTGTCGCGCTGCTCGCCAAAGATACGACCGAAACGCATGGCGAAGCCTTCGGGTTCAGCCTCGTATACAGCGGAAGCTTCCTCGCGCAGGCGGAAGTAGACCCGTTTCAGACGACTCGCGTCGTGATGGGCATCAACCCGTTCGACTTTTCGTGGCTTTTGGAGCCCGGTCAATCGTTCCAAGCGCCGGAAGCGGTGCTCGTCTACTCTGCGCAAGGACTCGGCGGCATGTCCCGCATGTACCATAAGCTGTATCGCACCCGGTTATGCCGCGGAGAGCATCGCGATCGGTCGCGTCCGGTTCTAGTCAACAACTGGGAAGCGACGTATTTCAATTTTAACGCGGATAAGATCGAAGATTTAGCAAGAGCCGGACAAGAGCTCGGCCTGGAGCTGTTCGTGCTGGACGATGGCTGGTTCGGCAAGCGGGACAACGACAAAAGCTCGCTCGGGGACTGGTTCGTCGATAAGAACAAGCTGCCGAACGGTTTGGAGGATTTGGTTGCCCGCGTCAATAAGCTCGGCTTGCAGTTCGGCCTATGGTTCGAGCCGGAGATGGTGTCCCCGGACAGCGACCTTTACCGCGCTCATCCCGATTGGTGCCTGCACGTGCCGGACCGCCGCCGTACGGAAGCAAGACAGCAGCTGATTTTGGACTATTCCCGTGCGGACGTGCGCGAGTATATCGTGAAGGCGCTGTCCGATATTTTGGCGAGCTGCCCGATCGCATACGTGAAATGGGACATGAACCGCAATATGACGGAGATCGGCTCGGCGCTGCTGCCACCGGCACGCCAGCGGGAGACCGCGCACCGGTACATGCTCGGCTTGTATGAGGTGCTGGAGCGGATCACGTCGGCATTCCCGCATATTTTGTTCGAAAGCTGCTCGGGCGGCGGAGGACGCTTCGACCCCGGTATGCTGTATTACATGCCGCAAACATGGACGAGCGACAATACCGACGCCGTCGAGCGTCTGAAAATCCAGTACGGTACGAGCATCGTATATCCGGTCAGCACGATGGGATCGCATGTTTCGGCGGTGCCGAACCATCAGGTGAACCGCATAACGTCGCTGGACATGCGCGGAGATGTGGCGATGTCGGGCAATTTCGGCTACGAGCTCGATTTGACCAAGTTTACGGATGACGAGAAGGAGACGGTAAAAAGGCAGGTGGCGCTGTACAAGGAGCTGCGTCCGCTTGTGCAGTTCGGCGAGTTCTACAGGCTGCGCAGTCCGTTCGAGGGCAACCAAACGGCATGGATGTTCGTGTCGGAGGACCGGAGCGAAGCGCTTGTCGCGCACTTTCAAGTGCTGGCCGAGCCGTATGCGGCGCTGCACAAGCTCAGGCTGCAGGGGCTCGATGAAGGACAAGACTATTCGCTGCGCGAAGCCGGACAGGAGAACGGCCTGGAGCCGGCGACGTTCGGCGGCGACGAGCTGATGAGCATCGGGTTCAACTTGCCTTCGGCTAAGGGCGACTTTCTCAGCAGGCTGTATCATTTGAAAGCCGTACGTTAATTAGGCTTCAGAACCAGTAAAGGGCTGTTCCGGGGGAGTAAAAATCCAGCCCCAGGAGCAGCCCTTCGCATTACCCTTTATTACTCGATCGAAGCCTTCAAAAAGGCAATGTCGCCCAGCAGCAAGCTCGCGAATTCCGCATCGATATGTTTGCCGGCTTGCGCGGAAACTTCATGTTCCAGCGAACGCAATGCGTTTAGCAGCTGCTTCGCGTCCTGCTGTTTTTGCACGTTTGCCGCTTTGGCAAGCAGGCTTTGCAAAATGCCGTGGTTGGAAATCCAGCCCTTGCCGCTGCCTGCGTGCAAGATTTCGTCCAAATGATCGGCATCGACCGTTACTTGAACGGCGAACGCTTTGGACGACGTATTTCCTGCATGATCGGCAGCGGTAACGCGGAGCAGATGAGTGCCGGCAGATAAGGTGAGGGGACTGATTCCGGCCGGGCTTCCGACCGGTTTGCCGTCCCATTCGTATGCCGTATACGCAACGCCGCTCAGCGGGTCGGTCGCTTGAATCGAAACCGTCAGCGAGTCGGACTGATAAACCGATTGCGTGACGGTTCCTTCGATAACCGGACCGGTGTAGTCGATCCGGACGGTGACGGCACGGTCGGCTTCCCGGTTTCCAGCCGCATCTATACTGTAATAGCCGATCGTATGGACGCCTTCGCTTTCGACGGCAATCGTCAGTCCTTCCGCGAACGGAGCGCCGTCTAGGCTGTAGTACGTTTTGGCCAAGCCGCTTTCGCCGTCGCTCGCCGCCAGCGTGACCGTTTGCGGAGCGTTATGCCAGCCGGCTTTCGCGTCGTCCGTCGTTACCGGCGGTACGCTGTCAACCAATACCTTCACGTTTGCGGAAGCCGTTTTGGCGCCGTACGCGGCTGTGATCACCGTGTTGCCGGCCTGATGCCCCGTCAAGAGTCCGTTTGCGCCGATCGAAGCGATGCTGGCGTCCTGCGATTGAAAGACGGCGTTCGCCATAACGTCGATCGCGCTGCCGTTGACGATCAATCGTACGGCCGTTTGCGCCGATTGTCCGGCGTATAGCCGGTATTCGCTTTGATCGAAGGCGATCGGCCGATTGATCCGGATGGTTCGGAGGGCGTGTTCGCTCGTCAACCCGGCCTGATCGATCATTCTTGCATAGACGTTCGTTTCGCCTTCCGCATCGATCGCGACAGGTACGGTATAATCCTTCCATGTGCCTTTGTCTCCGATTCGGTATTGGCTTCTAGCGGGTACGGATGGCGTTTGGGTAGCGCCGTCCGTGATCGTGAACGTTACATCCGTTTCGCTCCAGCCGGAAGTATCCGGCGTAAGCGTGATCGCAGGCGGAGAAAGCGGATTCGTTTCCTTTAACGTCCATACGGGCGTTTGCGGATTAGGCAAATGCATGGCCTCCACTTGCGCGCGTATCGGGTCTTTGGTGTAAGGGACCGCCCATTTGTCGAAAAACGACAGCAGGTTTTCGCCGGATAACTGCGAAGCCGTCACGACGAACGTATCGATTTTTTGCTGGTCGTTCTGCGGCACTTGATTGGCCGGCATGTCGCGGTAATAGGTATGCATGGCCGTATAGAAATCCCATCCGTACGCAAGCTGCAGCTGCTTGAACAGGACGAGCTCGCTAAAAAGATCGAGCTGGGACGTATTGCCGTACGTTTTGCCCGGGAAATCGCTGCTTAGGTATGCAAAAGCTTTGTCGTATGAATCTTTGCCCTGCGCGTCTCTGCTCAGCAGATTCGATGCGTTGCCGAACTTCTCCTGAACGTAGAGCGAGTAGATGTTGACGGAAACCTCGACGATCGCTCCCCATTTCCAAGGGTTTTGCTGGTATTCGTGGCCCGATTCGTGCCAAATGCCCCAGCCCTTGGCGGTTACGTTAGCGACATCCGTCAATTTCGTGCCGTAATTGTCGAACATCATCGGGTATCCGGCGTGTGCGGAACCTGCGCTGATCTGCACGTCGTCTACGTAACGGAACGGAAGGGCGACCGGGCTGCGATGCGGCAAAGCGCCTTCCGGCGATAATCCGGTAAGCTCGTCGTAATGGTCGATTATGGCATCCCATTTGTCCATCAAGGCTTTCGGATCGTCCAAGTTGCGAATCAGCGAGGAAGGTACGGTGACGATCGCCCGCCGCCCCTGCAGTTCGGCCCACGGTGCGGGATTGCTGCGAATCGAGCCGATCCAGTCCTCCAGGCTCGTTTGACCGGATACATAATACGGGGCGCTCACGCCTCCGCTTACGGTTACGGTCGTTTTCGTCGCCGGTTTTGCTTTCGTCGGGATGAGGTACAGCAAACCGCCGTAGGCGCTTTGGATTTTGTTCAAGCCGGGAACGAGTTTTTGCCGTTTCGTAACGGCAGGGATACGCTTCCAGATGTCTTTGCTCGTCAAATTGTCGGTGTGGGCGCCGATCTGCACGTCCAGATCCTCGGTTCCGGCCGGAACGTCAATGACGATTTCCTTCCCTGCGGGCGCGTATAAACCGGTACTGATCCATGCACCCGGCGGATATGCCATGCGCAAGTAGCTGAAATCGGGCAGGTCGAAATTAACCTCGACCGGTTTCCGGTTCACGATCGGTGCGTTGTCCGGAACGATGCCGGGAAAATGATCGGCGAACGGCGATTTGGCAGGAGAGGCTTCTTGGCTTACTCTGTTCAGAACGAACGCGAGCAGCGCGCTGCTGTAAGGCGCCTTCGATTTATCCAGTGGGAACGCCAGCCGCGAGAGGTCGTCGATGCCGCTCTGAACGGCTGCGTACAGCGGGCTCGCCGGCGTCAAAGCGCCGATCGTGCCGCCCAGTATGGCGGCCATAATGGTCAGCTTCGTTTTGGCATCCGCACCGGGAGGGCCCAGCTTGACCTGGCCAAGATCGAGCGTGCCGGCTTCGATCGCCTTCGCTTGCCCCATAAGCGTCAGCACATGCGCTCCCTTGGCTTGCTCGACCGTAGGTGCGGGAAGCGTTCCGTTCGTTTTGGTGGCGGTGTTGTTCATCAGGCCGAGGCCGAACTTGTTGAGCAGCCTCTGGATCGGGTAGTCGACGCCGAGGCTGGCGGTTTTTCCCTTATAGCTGTCGCCCAAGTAGTTCGAGGCGTATGTCTCGAGCACCCAGCCTTTCGCGGCTACCGCGATGCTTCCGCCGTTCCGCACGTACGCTTCCAGGTACGGAATATCGTCATCCGACGTTTGGAAAACCGGGAAGTCGACGTAGGCGACCGGATACCGGGCAGGATCGAGCTCCGCGGAGGACCAGCTGTCGATTCGTTTCAGATCGATGGGCAAGGCGGAATTGACTTGAAAGCGGCTTGACGGGGACGTCGTGATCATCTGCAGGCGGCCGTGTCCGGCAAGGGCGTCGTCATAGGTAACCGCATTCGGGTTAACCGCTTTGGCGTCTGCCGTAAGCCACTGGAGACTATTGCGCACGATCGTCATTTTATCGGTGTCGGTTTGCTCGGAAGGCTTGAAGTAAAGGTCGTCCCCGGCTAAGTAGACGCGGCCTTGACCGTATCTTGCCGCCGCAATGTTAGGCGTGGTCGGCTGGCTGACGGCAACGTTGAACGCTTGCTCGCCGATTGCGCTTACGCCGCCGCTGTTGGAGGACGAATAAGTAGGAATGCCGGTTAAATCCTTGTAAAAAACGTTCAGATCGTTCTGCAAGGTTGCGTCTGAGGTTACGGCTTCGGTTGCTGACTGCTGAGCATGAACGGCTGTCTGACCGGCTGAGGCTGCCAGAGTGATCAAGCATAGAGAAGAGATCATCCACTTTTTGAACGGTTTGATCAACATATTCCCACCTCGCGTATTTGGTTTCCGGACTGACCAGGTGCATAGACGTTTGCCATGCTTGAAGCTTCGTCAAGTAGACGATCGGCCAACGAAGATATCGACCGGCTAAAACTCATTCACCCCCTTTCCATGCCGGCCGCTGCGCAGCGGTTGTTCATATCTCAGCAAGGATAAACTCCGCTGATTCTTTCAGCATCCAAATGTCCGTTTGCGGCTCGGGCAATCCAAGCGCGGCCACTTGCGAGCGGGCGTCCTCGGTATAGTTCCAGCCCCATTTGTCGAAAAAGACGGACAGATTCTCCCCGCTCGTTCGGCACATCATGACGACGAGAAGATCGAGCTTTTGCTGGTCGGTGCGGGGCAACTGCTCTTCGGGAAGCTCCCGGTAAGCGATATGCAGCCGCGTATAGAAGTCCCAGCCGTAAGCAAGCTGCAGCTGTCTGATCATGACCAGCCGTTCGAAAAAATCGATATGTTCGAAACGCTTCCCGTTATCCGGGCTTTGCATGAAATCGAACGCAACATCGTAATGCGTCCGTCCTTCTTTGTTCGCGCTGAACAGACGAGGCCGGTTGCCGTAACGATCCTGCATGTTCAGCGAGTGCAGATTGACGGTCACTTCGACGATCATATCCCAGAACCACGGTACCTGCTGGTAATTGTGGCCAAGCTCGTGCCAGAAGCCCCAGCCGCTTTTGACGTTCCGCACCTTGGCGAAATCGACGGCATCGCGGCCAGCCGGCTCGATCGGAATCATAATCGGATATCCGGCATGCATGTAGCCTGCGCTGATTTGCGTATCGGCGACGATCCGGTGCGGACGGTCGGGGCTTCGGTGCGGCAGCGGTTTATCCGGCGCTAGACCGGCGAGCTCGTCGAAGGCATCGACCATGGCATCCCAGTTGTTCATCAGATCTTGCGGGCTGCCCAGGCTGCGGACGGCATCCGACGGAACGGTCAAAACGATCCGCTTGCCCTGCAGCTCCGCAACCGGAGCGGGAGCGTTCCGCAAGGACCGGCTCCATTCCTCGTCGCTCGTTTGTCCGGACACGAAATAGGGCGCTTGGACGGCCCCGCTTATCGTAACGGTCAGGCTTGCTTCCGCTTTCCGCTGCTTCGGAATAAAATAAATCAAGCCGCCGTAAGGACTGCTCAGCAGGTTAGTGCCGGGCTCGAGCTTTTGCCGAAGCGCGATCAGCGGGGCGCGATCCCATTTGGGGAGATGAAACAACGTATCGGTATGCGAGCCGATCTGAACGTCAAGATGCTCGGCGCCTTCGGGCACGGCGATTTCGATCGTTTGGCCGGCCGGCGCGTACAAGCCGGTGCTTTGCCAGTTCTCGGGGGCATAGAGCGTGCGCAAGTAGCTTAGATCGGCATAATCGAAATTCACGCACACTTCTCTGCCGTTAACGAGAGGAGCCTCCGCTTCCACTTTGCCGGGGAACAGATCCGCGTAAGGGGATTTGCCGCCGTCCGGATGAAGCGTCGCCTGCTTGAAGCGCTGGACGAGCAGAGCGCCCGTATAAGGCATGCTTGACCGGTCAAGCGGGAGCCCGATCTCGGCGAGCTGACGCACTTCATCCTGCAATTGCCCGTTTAGCGGGCTGACATCGGTTAAAGCTTCGATCGTACGGCTGAGTATGGCGGTGACCGCTTCGGTTTTTTGCTTGACGGCAGCTAAGGGCGGCCCTACGGGGAGCTGCTCGATGGTCAGAGCGCCCGATTCGACCAACCTGGCTTGATGCAGCAGAAACAAAGCGTGCGCATGCGTCGCCGTATCTACGGACGGCATAGGCAGCGAAGCTCCCGCATTCCAAACGGAAACGTTGCCTAGCAAACCTAGCCCGGCCTTGTTCAACAGCTTTTGCAGCGGAAATTCCCGTATTTTAAGGGGAGCTCCCGACGGGGGAGGGTTTTCCTCCAGTTCCCAGCCCTTCAACGCGACGATTGCGGCTCCTCCGCCTTGTATGTAAGCGTCTACATAAGGAAGATCGATATCGCTAAGCGAGCCGTCGATTTGAACGAGCGGAACCCGTTCGGGAACGGGCCGTTCCGCTTCCCAGTTTACGATTCTTACAGGTTCGGGGAGAGGGCCTGCTTTCTCATTCGTCAGCCAGCGGAACATGTTGCGGGTAAACGGATCGGGTTCGTCGCCGGAGGCGAACCGGCTGAAATAAGCCTCGTGCCCGGCCGCCGCGATGCGGCCTTCCCCGTATCTCGCCGCTGCAACGACAGGTGTCGTGCGTCCTACGGCTACCGGGAACGCTCTTTCCCCGATTGCGGTAACGCCGCCGGATTCCGCGAAAGTCGGGACTCCTTCCAGATTGTCGTACAGGAGGCGAAGATCGCTTTCGAGTTCCTCGATAAACGGCATTTTCATCGTAAATCCCTCTTTTCCAAGTGATCGTTCATTATTGTTGAATCGTTTCAACCATGGTGAAAGCAATGCGAATTCCGGAGGGAAAAAGGACTTTAGAGGCGTTACTGCTTTCTTTTACCCATCTAGGCGACAGATAGGGGACTTTGATGGTCTTATTCCGGGCGATTTTTCCATCGTTAGACTGAAACCCCAGGAATAACGCCCCGAAAATCCGCTAACTCCATCAAATTTGTAAAAAGCATAACCATAACGCCTTCGAAGTCCGTTATGCCAGTCAATGACGTATGTTCGGCACATTGCGCAACTGGAGTGACATCGCTCCGTTTCCACGCTGATTTTCTGCTAGAATGCCATGCCATAACCGCTAGCCGCTAGCCGTACGGCTTCAAAGCTCGGTCGACTTACGCGGAACCAATTGCAGTGGTATTTGCACGGGCGAGCCTGCGCTCCCGCCGGATCCCCTCGTTTCAGGGGCGTCGAAAGAAGCTTCCCCCAGACGTTCCATCATCGAACGTACCGCAGCCTGCGCCTGCAGCTTGTAAGGAATTGCAATACTTGTCATGCCGGGGAAGCTCGTTCTGCTGATGAAGCTGTTGTTGATGCCGATAATTTTGACTTCTTCCGGGACCCGGTAGCCGAGCTCCAGCAGCTTGGACATGAAGGAGAAGGCGACATAGTCGTCAAAGCAAAGCACGCCGATCGGACGAATGCCTGCGCTTTGCTTTTCCATTTCCTTCAGCCACCCCGGTTCGAATTCGAGGATACCCGTAAGCACATCCGATTGCGGCAGAGACGCCGTACCGTTCAGAAACCCGATTCTTCTCTGTTCGTCGGTCGAGGACGCCTGTTTGAGCCCCAAGTAAAATATCGCGCGGCATCCCTGTTCGAACAAATGGACCACGGCTTGCGCGCATACGCTGACCACATCCAAATTGACGGCGCCGACGTCGATATCCGGCCAATCCCAAGCGTTGAACATCACGACCGGCGTACCGTCGCTAACGATATTCCCGGCAGTCTCCGGAGACATGGCCAAGCCGTGGCAAAAAAGACCGTCGACTCTGCGCTGAAGCATCAGCTCCAAATGCCTCCGCTCCAGCTCCGGTTTCTCCGAAGCGGAGAATACGGACAAATGGTACCCCCGTTCAAGCACGATTTGCTCCACAGCCCCGGTAAATTTCACGAAATACTCATCGTAGCTCGGAATAAGCATGCCAAGCTCGAACGTTTTTTGCCGGCTAAGGTTGGCCGCTATTACGTTTCGCCTGTACCCGAGCGTCCGTATCGCTTCGTTCACCTTACGGACGGTCTCCTCCGCTAGAGGGACGGCGTTGTGCCGATTCAGCACATTGGAAACGGTGCCGACCGAAACGCCGGCGGATTTGGCTACCTCGACGATTGTCACTCTTTTTTTCTGCATCGTAATTCCGCCTTTAGCCTCATAGTCAAACGGTCCTATGTTTATGGATACACCTGCTGCAGTTGTGCGTAAATGAGTGAATGGTTGTTTGAAACGGTTCAAGCATAACCGCAACTTTCGGCTATGTCAATAATATACAATTGCTGAACCGTTATGTTAAAAATCATTCCCAATGTCACGATAGGTGGGTTTTGTATACATCTAGGTCTTTTTCGTGCATTTCCCGATCGATGCCGAATTCCTTATTATGGTGATTAAAGGAAATCCGCCCTCGCCGGCATCAAAAAGCAAGGAGAATCGTCATTCGGCAAACGTTCTGCGAAGCTTCGATTCGGCATGATGCAAACGCTCTCGAAGAAAACTTCGGAAGCGTACGCTGCACGTTTTCCAAGAAAACGGCATCGAAAGCTCATTCTGCACGGATGTTCACCGAAAGACGGAACCGCCGGCGAAGGGATACTTTCTCACATGGATACAAAGGGGGGCAACGTACATCGTGGATCAAGTTCGAATAGGGGTAATCGGTGTCCGGGGACGCGGAGGAATCGCGAAAAACTGGCACATCCCTGACGGAAGATCGGTCGTAGTGGCCGGCGCGGATATTTATCCGGAAAAACTGGCCGCATTCCAGAAGGACGTCAACCCGGAAGCTTCGGTGACGACCGATTACCGCGAGCTGCTGGAACGCAAAGATATCGATGCGATTGCCGTAACGTCGCCGGATTACTGTCACGAGGAGCAAGCCGTTGCGGCGCTCGAAGCAGGCAAGCATGTGTTTTGCGAGAAGCCGCTGGCCATAACGGTGGAAGGCTGCGACCGGATTCTGCAGGCGTGGCGAAGGTCGGGAAAGCATCTGATGGTCGGCTTCAATATGCGTTACATGAATATGTTCCGCACGATGAAGGAGATCGTCGACTCGGGTGCGATCGGCGAGATCAAAGCGGTGTGGGTGAGGCATTTTGTCGGTTACGGCGGATATTTCTACTATCACGATTGGCACGGCAACTCCAAAAACACGACTTCGCTGCTGCTGCAAAAAGGCTCCCATGACATCGACATGATTCATTGGATCACCGGCAAATATACGAAAAAGGTAGCGGCTTTCGGCGGGCTCGATTTCTACGGAGGCGATAAACCGAACGATCTGACGTGTCCGGCCTGCGACGAAAAGGATTCATGCACCGAGGCGAGCTTGCAGCATTTAACCCAGTGCGCGTACCGGCGGGAAATCGATGTGGAAGACAACAATATGGTCATCATGGAGCTCGAAGGCGGAATCAAAGCTTCCTATATGCAATGTCATTTTACGCCGGATTATCACCGCAACTACACGTTTATCGGAACGGAGGGGCGAATCGAAAACTCCGAGCCGGACGGCAAAGTCTATGTAAAAACGCGCAAATCGGGATCGCTGCGTGAGCTCGCAGACCGTACGTACGAGATCAAGAAAGCGCAGGGCACCCATGGCGGCGCGGATCCGAAAATTTGCAGCGACTTTCTGGACATGATTCTGCACGGCAAAGAGCCTGTGGCGACGCCGCTGGCAGGGAGAATGAGCGTTGCGGCCGGATGCGCGGCGACCGAATCGATACGTAACGGCGGACGCACGGTAAACGTTCAAGCGGTCCCTGATTTCATGCGATAAACGCAGATGACATCCATTATGCGTAAATGTGTATTCGCTTACAACAAATAAGGAATCAAAGCTAGCCAATAAGGCGGCTATTTAGGGAGGGCTTAAATTGAAACGATTCAATAAAAGCTTGAATTTTGCAATCGCTTTCGCCATGATCGCGTCGCTGGTTGCTGCTTGCTCGTCAGGAGGAGGTACTGAGAACGGGGGCACGTCGGCGGATTCGACAGGCGCAGCGCCTGCGGAAGGAACGAAGCTCGAGATGACGACGGAGCCGATTACGCTGAAGTTCATGTCCGCGCTCTGGAGCGACGAAAGCTTTAAAGAGTTCATTCAAGACGAGGTTACGGCCAAATTTCCGAACATTACGATGGAGCTGATCAGCGAGGACGAAGGGCTGACCCAGGCAGGCATCGAAAAATCGCTCTCCAAAGGTCTCGTTCCCGACATTATTCAGGCTCACACCGGCTATGAAATCATTAAGGATTTCGACATGGATTACCCACTCGACGATCTGATTAAAGCGAACAAGTACGATCTCGGCAAATTCCAAGACGGGCTGATCGATATATACAAAGCCCGCGATCCGTACGGCAAAGGAAAGCTGTACGGCATTCCGTACGAAAATGTAGCTACGGCGCTGTACTACAACAAATCGATTTTCGATAAATTCGGCGTTGCGTATCCGAAGGACGGCATGACGTGGGATCAAGTGATCGAGTTGGCGAAGCGGGTTACGGGCGAGCGTGACGGCGTCAAATATAGAGGACTCATGTTCGAATCGTGGTGGCACTATACGTTCGCTTTGAGCCAGCTTTCCGCCAACGGAACCGATCCGGCGACGGGCGAGCCGCAATTTTCCAAAAATCCGGCTTTCGCGAAGTTTTTCGATCTGATCAAGCAGATGGTATCGATTCCGGGCAACTGGGAAAAAGGAATGAAGGAAAATTTCGCGAACCAGCAGGCGGCCATGCAGCTGAACCATCTTAGCAAGCTCTCGGAATTCAACAAAAAAGAAGGCTTCAATTTCGATGTCGTCAGCTTCCCGGTTTGGCCGGACGTGCCGAATACGGCTCCTACCAAGTTTATCGGCTGGACGCTCGGCATCAGCAAGCAATCCAAATACAAGCAAGAAGCGTTCAAGGTGATCGAATTTTTGACTTCGCCGGAGGTTCAGGAACGCAATGCCCGCAAAGGGAAAGCAAGTCCGCTTAAAGATCCGAACATTATGGAGCATTTCGCAGCCGACAAAATCGGCGACAAAAAATATAACGTCAAAGGCGCCATTTCATTGAAACCGCCGAAAGCGCCGGTCTATTCGAGATTCGGTCCGGATATTCAAATGAACGGCTCCGATTACGTCGGCAAGAAGGCGAACGAATTCATTACCTCGACGGACGACGTCAGCACCTTCCTGCGAAAAATGGATGACGACTACGCGACGATCGTCAAAGAAATGCAGAACAAAAAATAATGATCCTTGCGCTTGCGGCCGGCCAACTCCAATCTTGCGGGTTGGCCGCAAGCCCGTTCGCGGGAGCTGCGGCGCGTCCGGACATTCAAGCTAGACATCTGCTTTGGGAGCGGGGGATGGAGATGGCAGGCATACTATTCAATCACGTCTATAAACGTTACGGCAAATACAAGGAAGTTGCGGTAGACGATTTCAACCTGGCGGTGCAGGATCACGAATTTCTCGTATTCGTCGGTCCTTCCGGCTGCGGCAAATCGACGACGCTGCGGATGCTCGCCGGGCTGGAAGACATTACGGAGGGAGAAATCTATATCGGAGACGCGCTTGTCAACGATACGCCCCCGAAGGACCGGGACATTTCGATGGTGTTCCAGAACTATGCGTTATATCCGAATATGACCGTGTACGAAAATATCGCTTTCGGCTTGCGGCTTCGCAAGCTGCCGAAGCATGAAATCGATTTGGCAGTGAAAAGGGCCGCCCGGGTTCTCGAAATCGAGAACTTTTTGTCGCGGAAGCCGCGCGAGCTGTCAGGCGGTCAACGTCAGCGCGTCGCTCTAGGCCGGGCGATCGTGCGGACGCCGCAGGTGTTTCTGATGGACGAACCGCTATCCAATCTCGACGCGAAGCTTCGCGTGCAGATGCGGTCGGAAATCATCAGCTTGCACAAGAAAATCGGCGTGACGACCATCTATGTCACCCACGATCAGATCGAAGCGATGACGATGGGCGATCGCGTCGTCGTCATGAACCGGGGGGTCATCCAGCAGGTCGATACCCCGGAGCGCATTTACAACCGCCCGGTTAATCTCTTCGTCGCCAACTTTATCGGCAATCCGCCGATGAATTTCCTCGAAGGGAAGCTGCATCACAATGACGGGCATTTGGAGTTCCATACGAGCCGGTTCGCCTTGCGTCTGACGCAAAAACAAGCAAGCGAACTGCGGACGCATAACCTGGTCGACAGAAGCGTCGTCATGGGCATCCGCCCCGAGCATATCGGCTTTGAAGAGAGCGAAGTGCAATCGTCGCCGCATGCGATCGTTACCGGCAAGCTGGAATTTAACGAGTTCGTCGGCTCCGACCGGTTCTATCATGTCGACATCAAGCAGCAGAAGCTGCTTCTCATCCGCGCGAACGAACGGTTTCAACGCGAAGACGGAGATCTTGTGACGGCAGCGGTTAACATGAACCGCGCGCTCTTTTTTCATAAAGATACGGAATTGCTGCTGACCGATTGAGGAGGGGGACGGGTGGTGAAACCGAACGGCAGGAAATACGGCTCGTTGTTCCTGAGTCTGGTCATGCTTGCGGGCGTTGCCGCCTCCGCTCTCGAGGGCGGAAGCGCTATCGCGGTTGCCGATGCGGAGGTCAAGAAGACTGCGGCAGATTCGTTCGCTAGCAAGGAGACGACGGAACCGTACTATTACAATCAATTGCTAAAATGGCGGGAGCAGGGGGCCATAAACGGAGCGCGGCAGCTAACGTTTCCAGCCAAACAGTTTGCGCGCAAATCGGACGATGCGGCGGTTTCGGCAGGATCGTACGGCGGCAGACAGGACGTGCTGCTGTGGAACAATCCAAAGGGCTGGGTGGAATACGAAGTCGAGGCGCCGGAGGCCGGATTGTACGAAATCGCGGTCGATTATTATCCGTTTGCGGCTGCGGACGGCGGCAGCCGCCAGCCGGTGATGCTGACGGCCCGGCTTAACGGGGCCTTTCCGTTTCGAGAAGCGCGTTCCATGCTGCTCGAGCGCGAATATAAGGATGTGCTGCCGATCAAGCACGATACGGCGGGCAATGAGATGCGCCCGCTGGTCGAAGAAATTGTCGGCTGGAAGAGCAAGACGCTGCGCGATTCCGGCGGCGCTTACGCGGCTCCCCTGCAATGGCAGCTGCAGAAGGGCGTCAATACGATCCGGATCGAGGCGCTTCGCCAGCCGGTCGCGCTCGGAACGATTACGCTGAAGCCGCCTGCTGCGCTTCCCGCTTACAGCGAAGCGAAAGCGGCTTATCCCCCGGATGCGGCGCGCAAGGGAGAGGTTATCCGGATCGAAGCGGAGCGGATGAGCGCCAAAAATTCGACTTCGATCCAGAACGTATACGACCGCGATCCGCTCACTACTCCGCATACGCTGAAGACGATTTCGTACAATGCGCTCGGCGGAACGCGCTGGATGAAAGGCGGGCAGAAAGCTTCCTGGGAGATCGATGTGCCGGAAGACGGCTTGTATCATATCGCGATGCGCGTCAAACAGAACGCGAGAAAAAACTTGGCGGTATTCCGTTCCGTTTCGATCGACGGGAAAGTCCCGTTTCAAGAAATGGAGCATGTGAAAATTCCTTACGGCGACGATTGGCAGGGGTTTGCGCTGGCTGACGAGAAGGGAGAGCGCTACGGCTTTTATTTGACCAAAGGCAAGCATACGCTGTCGATGGAAGCTGTCCATACCCCTTACGTGCCGATTATCGTTCAGATCGATCAAGTATCGAAGGAGCTGAGAGCGATTTTGCTCGAGCTTCGCAAGGTAACGGGCAACCGGGAAGATAAATTCCGCATCTGGAACGTGGAGAGGGATATTCCGGGCATGACGGACCGGCTGAAGGCCGTTCGTGACCGGCTCTCCGGCATGATCGGGGAGATGGAGCGGATCAACAGCAAGACGGACGATATCGCGCATGCGATTCAGAACAGTGCGGACGCCATCGGCAAGCTTCTGAATAACCCGGACAAAATCCCGCAATCGATGACGGAGCTCGGCACCGTCCAGGAAGATTTGGAATCGCGGCGGACGATGCTGACCGACGCGCCGCTTATGCTGGATCAAATCTATGTGGCGCCGGCCGATACGAAAATACCGCGAATGACGGCAGGATTCTTCCAGAAATTGAAGAGCTCGGTCGGCACGCTGCTGTATTCGTTCGCGGACCGCGACCGGCTTGACGAGCAGTCGGAGGAAGCGCTGAACGTATGGATGATTTACGGACGGGATTATGTGGACGAACTGCAGCAGCTGGCTAACGAGCGGTTCACGCCGGAGACCGGCATACCGGTCAAAATCAATCTGATTCAGAACGCCGAGATGCTGACGCTCGCCAACGCAGCCGGCATGATGCCGGACGTCGCGCTGGGGGTGCCGGCGGATGTGCCGTTCAATATGGCGCTGCGAAATGCGGCGGTCGATTTGAGCAAGCTGCCCGGGGCGGATAAGCTGTTAGGCGGCTATCACCCGGGGACGCTGTTGCCGTTCTATTATGACGGCGGCTATTACGGCGTGCCGGAAACGATCAATTTCAAGGTGCTGTTTTACCGCAAAGACATTTTGCAGCGGCTCGGACTGTCCGTTCCGGATTCTTGGGACGACGTATACCGGATGCTGCCGACGCTTCTGCAAAATCAATACAACTTTTATTTGGACCCGGCCGATTATACGCCGATGTTTTTCCAGAATCATGTCGAGCTTTACTCAAAGGACGGCCTGAGTACCGGAATCGACACGCCCGAGGCGTTCCAGTCTTATAAGAAATGGACGGAATTTTTCACGAAGCAAGGCCTCGAACGGGTAGTGCAGAGCTTCTATAACCGGTTCCGGAGAGGCGAAATGCCAATCGGAGTCGCGGACTTCAACATGTACATGCAGCTTCTCGTAGCGGCGCCTGAATTGACGAACGAATGGGGGATCGCTCCCGTTCCCGGTACGCGTAATGCGGGCGGGACGATCGAACGATGGTCGGGCGGCTCGAATCCGCAAAACTCGATGCTGTTTCAATCTTCGGAGTCCGGGCGGCAGGAGAAGGCATGGAAATTTTTGCAATGGTTCCTGTCGGCGGAGACGCAAACGGAATACGGGCTCAATCTGGAGCAGTTTTACGGAGAAACGTTCCGCTGGAATTCGGCCAATGTAGAGGCGTTCGCCAATATGCCTTGGAAGCCGGAAGATTTGAATACGATTTTGGAGCAGTGGAAGTGGACGAAGGAAATCCAGAACGTGCCCGGCGGCTACATGACGGCACGGGAGCTCGGCTTCGCCTGGAACCGGACGGCGGTAAACGGCGAGAACTACCGGGTTTCGCTTGAGAAAGCGATTAAAGAGATCAAGCGGGAGCTAGCCCGCAAGCAGCGGGAATTCCGGCTTGTCGGCGACGACGGCGCCGTGCTGAAGACGCTCGATCTTCCGCAAGTGACCGAACCGTGGAAAGGAGTGGAAAGCTATGTCAAATAACGTACAAGAGCTTACGGCACGGCAGCAGGCATTCTTTCCGCGGACGGGCGCCCGAATCTTGCGAAGGCTGGCGTGGCTGCGCCACGAGGTGTGGAAATATCGGCTGTCCTATGCGTTTATCTCGCCTTTTCTGCTTATTTTCACCGTGTTCATCACGATTCCCGTTCTGGTCGGGGCGGGGTTAAGCTTTACGTATTTCAACTCGATCGAGGTTCCGAAATGGGCAGGCTGGGACAACTTTCAAACGTTGTTCTCGCAGGACGTCGTCTTTCTGAAGCATGTCGTGCCGAATACGTTCAAGTTCGCCCTGTTCGTCGGTCCTGTCGGTTACGCGCTTGCCTTCCTGCTGGCGTGGCTGATCGCGCAGCTGCCCAATTCGCTTCGCGTCTGGTTCGCGCTGGCGATTTATACCCCTTCGCTTACCGGGGGGATCGCGCTCGCGGTTGTCTGGCAGGTCGTCTTTTCCGGCGACCGGACAGGCTACATCAACAGCTTCCTGCTGAATTGGGGCTTTATCGACCAGCCGATCCTGTTCACGATCAGTACGGACTATCTCATGCCGATCATGATCGGCGTGTCGATCTGGTCGAGCATGGGGCTAGGATTTCTCGCCATTCTGGCGGGCATTCTCGGCGTCGACAAGCAGCTTTACGAGGCGGGACGACTCGACGGAATCAGCAGCAGACTTCAAGAAATCTGGTATATCACGATTCCGATGATGAAGCCGCAAATGCTGTTCGCGGCCGTCATGTCGATCGTCGGGACGCTGAAATCCGGCGGAATCGGTACGCAGCTGTCCGGCATGAATCCGACGCCGGAATACGCGGGGCAGCTGTTCGAGAACCACATTAACGACTACGCGTTCACCCGCCTGGAGCTGGGCTACGCGGCGGCCGTTTCGATGGTGCTCCTGTTCGCGACCGTCGCGCTGAGCCGATTTATCTTTTTCCTGTTAAGCCCGAAGGAGGATGAGTAACCGTGGAAAACGTTTGGAAGCGAGCGAGAAGAAGCTTATCCGCCACATGGTCGGTCTACCGAAGCGATATCCGCAGCCTGGACGGCACGCAAAAATGGCTCATTTTGTTTCTGATTCTGCTGTCGGCGTTCATGCTGCTGCCGCTCGTTTATTTGTTCAACCATGCATTTAAGCCGCTCCACGAGCTGTTTCTGTTTCCGCCGACCTTTTTCGTCAACCAGCCGACGGGACAAAACTTCAAGGACTTGCTTAGCCTGACGCAAAATACGTTCCTGCCCGTGACCCGCTTCATTCTGAACAGCGTTATCGTGACGGTGCTCGCGACGGTCGGCATGGTCGTTCTCGGTTCGCTTTGCGCCTATCCGCTGTCGAAGCACCCGTTTCCGGGCCGCAGAACCGTCTTTGCCGCCATCCTGCTGTCCCTTATGATCGCAGTGGAAACGATGGGCATTCCCCGTTATGTGGTCGTGAAGGAGCTCGGCATCATGAACACGTACTGGGGTCATATTTTGCCCATACTTGCTTTGCCCGTCGGCGTTTTTTTGCTTAAGCAGTTCATGGACCAGGTACCCGACGAATTGATCGAAGCCGCCAAGCTGGACGGCGCCGGCGAGCTGGTCGTCTTCCGCAAAATCGTGCTGCCGATCGTGACGCCGGCAATGGCGACGATAACGATACTCGCCTTCCAGAACGCGTGGAGCAATGCGGAGACGTCGGCGCTGTTCATGCAGGACGATTCGATGAAGACACTGCCTTTCTATGTCGGCACCTTGACGTCGAATTTGGCCAACTCGGTCGCGAGACAAGGGGTTGCCGCCGCAGCTTCGCTCATCATGTTCATCCCGAACCTGCTCATCTTCATCATTTCTCAACGAAAAGTGATCGCGACCATGGCGCATTCGGGCATAAAGTAGGCGTGAAAACGGGGGAAGATTCATGAAATGGTCGAAACGCATTCGTCTGTCGACGGTTACCGGGCTTACGCTGCTGCTCTGCGCGCTCGCACCTGCCGCGGCCGTAGCGGAGCCGCCTTACGCAACCTTGAGCAAGGACGGCTTCGGACATACGATTCATACGCAAGCCGCTTATTATCCGACAACCGTCATCGCAAACGACATTTATATAACGAAGACGGATAAAGGGAAAGAAAGCCGCGACTATTCGCCGCTCAAAAACCCGCAGGACGTATTCGTGGACGGAAGCGACGACATCTATATCGCCGATACGGACAATAACCGGGTCGTTCACTTGGACGCGGACGGAGAGCTGCGCCGGATTATCGACGTGCCGGGCAGCAAATTGAACAAACCGCGCGGCGTATTCGTCGATGCCGACGGAACGGTGTACATCGCCGATACCGGGAATAAACGGATCGTGAAGCTGGCGAAGGACGGAAGCCTTCTGCGCGAATTCAAACGTCCGCAATCGGACTACATCAACGAGACGTTCGGGTACGAGCCGACGAATATGGTCGTCGACAGCCGCGGCTTTCTGTACGTCATCTCGAACGGCAGCTACCAAGGGGTGCTGCAGCTCGATCCGGAAGGGAATTATTACGGCTTCTACGGGACGAACAAAACGGACGTATCGATCATGGATGTTTTTCGCAGAACGTTCTATACGAAGGAGCAGCTGAGCAGACAAATCCGCACGCTGCCCTCAACGATTCGCAACATCCACCTCGACGGCGAAGGGTATATTTACACCGTTTCCGGCTCCGATTCGGAGCAGGTGAAGAAGCTGACGATCCGCGGCGAAAACCTGTGGAGGGACAAAAGCTTCGGCGGGCTGGGCAGCCGGTTTATGAGAAACCGGCCGGCGAACAGAGAGGAGAATAAAGGCCAACTGACGGACGTGACGGTCGACCGGAACGGGAAGCTGACGGTTATCGACAAGCAATCCAATACGGTTGCCCAGTACGGACAAAACGGCGAGCTGCTGTTTTTCTGGGGAGGGCCGGTAACGGTCGGCACGCCGCAGCTCGGCATCAGCCAAAGTCCGGTATCCGTAGCGTCGAATTCGCGCAACGAGCTGCTCATCCTTGACGACTCGCAAGGGCTTATTCACGTGCTGAAGCCGACGGAGTTCGGTATCGCCCTGCAGAAGGCTGCCGAGTTGTCGCAGGAAGGAAAGTATCAAGAAAGCGAGGAGCACTGGAAGGAAGTGCTGCGTCTCAACGCGTTTTACTCGCCCGCCTACCTTGGACTCGCGCAGGCGGCTTTCTACCGCGAGGATTATGCGCAGGCTCGCCAGTACTATAAGCTGGCGGGGGATGGCGGCGGCTATTCCGAAGCGTTCTGGCAAATACGTTTGGAATGGTTTCAGCACAACTTTACGCTCCTTGCCAATCTGTTTATCGCGGTTTGCCTTATCGGCTTTGCGGTCGGCAAATGGCGAAAGAAACTGCCGTTCCTTTCCCGCAAGAAGCGGGCGGACGGTTGGAGCCGCTTCTCGCTGGTGCGGCAGCTCAAGCATGCGTTAACGATATTGAAGCATCCGCTGGACGGCTTCAGCGATTTGCGCTACTCCGGCAAAGGCAGTTACCTGAGCGCCTTCATCCTGCTTGCGGCGGTCGCCGGCGTCATGCTGGTTAAAGAATACTTGACGAGCTTTACGTTCATGCCCGTCATGAACGACGAAAGAAGCAATTCGTTTCTGTATACGGCGGGACTGCTCTGGCTGACTTGGGTCGTGTGCAATTATTTGATCGGCTCCATCTACCACGGCGAAGCTCGGTTTAAAGACGTATTCGTCGGCGGCGCCTATGCGCTGTTCCCGTTCGTGCTGCTGGGGCTCCCGCTCGCGCTGCTGTCCAACATCATGACCCTTAGCGAATCCTCCATCTATCATTTTATGGAAGCGTTCATTCTGATTTGGAGCGGACTGTTGTTTTTCTGGAAAATCCAATCGCTGCAAAATTACGGCGTCGGCGAAACGGTGCTGAACATGTCGCTTACCGCCGTGGCGATGGCGATTTTATGGGTGCTGCTCATGATTATTTTCGGCTTGTCCACGGAGCTGCAGGACTTCGTTTATACGGTCTACCAGGAGGTGTCGATGTGAAGCGGTTCATCACTGTCAAAACGATACTGGCACTAGCCGCTTTATGCGCGATAGGCCTGTATGCGATCGTAAAGCTGAACGGAGCCGCCGTTACGCCTGCCGGGGGGAATACGGCGCATGCGGCGCCGGCAGCCGCTCCCGTTAACGGAACGCCCGCCAAAGCGAGCTTTCCGAAAGAGAGCGATTTTACGCTTGCCGCCGAGAACGCGAATTTGCGGCTCAAGGCAGACCGCGGCACCGGACATTTTATCGTCGAAGATAAGCGGAGCGGGACGGTTTGGCGTTCGTATCCGGACCAGGAGGGCTGGAAGGACGCGGAAAATACGGAAGCCTGGAAAAAACATATGCAGTCCCCGGTTTTTATTAAATATGTCGAGTTCAATGTCCGCAAGGATCAGGTCAAGGAGACGAATCTGATCGAGCAGAAAGGCAATATCGCCGGCTTTCAATTGACGGATGCCGGGTTCAAGCTGACGTTCTCGATGCCGGAAATCGGGTTCGTCATTCCGGTCGAGGTTCGTCTGAAGGACGATTATGTGGAAACCGTTTTGCCGGAAGAAGGGCTGAGGGACGGCAAGTCGCAGGAGGAAATGAAGCAGTTCGAAGCCAAAAACAAGAAAAAAGACAATAACGCACGCATCACCTCCATCCGGCTCTATTCGTTCTTGGGAGCGGAAGCATCCGATGAAGAGAACGGCTATCTGCTCATTCCGGACGGTCCGGGCACGTTGATCCGCTTCAAGAAAGACCGCCCTGCCAACAACAATTTTTATGCCGAGCGCGTGTTCGGGGAAGATTTCGCTTACAGCAACAACATCCATACGTCGATAAGAAAGCCTGTGCGGATGCCGGTCTACGGCATTAAGTCGGGCGATAGCGCGCTTATGGCGGTTATAAGGGACGGGGCGGAGTACGCGAGCGTCATTGCGGCGCCGTCCAAGTCGCTCAACCAGTATAACTGGGCGACCGCGGAGCACGGACTCCGCTACAAATATTTTCAGCCGACCGACAAGCGGAAATTGAACGGCTTTCTTACTTACGGCAAAGACGCTGCAGCATCCGACCGTTCCGTTCGCTATTATTTCCTGAATAAAGGAGAGGCCGACTATGTCGGAATGGCGGCAAAGTACCGCAGCTATCTCATGCAGGAGACAGGCATAAAGACGCTTGCTGCGGCCAAGACGGACATCAGCCTGCCGCTGAACCTTTTCGGTGCCGACGTGGTGAAAGGATTTTGGCGGGATTCTTACCTGCCGCTGACGACGACGGCCCAAGCGAAAACGATCGTAAGCGAGCTTTCCGGCAAAGGGGTCAAAGCGATGTCCATCTCGTACACCGGCTGGCAAAAGGGCGGATACAGCGAATTTGGCGGCGCTTTTCCGGTCGATCACGGTATTGGAGGCAGCGAGGGCATGCGCGACTTCGCTTCGTTCGCAAGATCGCAAGGACATTCCGTCGTTCTTGACGCGTCCTCGTACGGCTTGAACAATACCGGCCGCGACGGCTTCCGCAGCAGCAGAGACGGTCTGCAGGACCTCGGACGCTCCATCATGAAGTTTACCGGACAGAAGCAGCAGGTGACCTTCGTCAGTCCCCGCTTCCTGGAGAACGTGCTGATCGGGGATTTGACCAAGGCCAAGGAGCTTGGCGTCGACGGCTTGCTTTTTACAGGTGCGGTCGGTTCGTACTTGAACAGCGATTACAACAAGAGGTACCTCGCCACGCGCAACGAATCTCTGGGCATTCAGAAAAATATTTTGCAAAAAGCGTCCGAAGCTTTTGACCGGGTTGTCGCGGATGAGCCCAATGCGTACGCGCTCCAATATGCGAAGCACGTATACGGGCTCGACAACGAATACTCCTTCGATCTGTTCGTCGACGAGGCGGTCCCGTTTGCTCAAATCGCGCTGCACGGCTTGGTGACGTACTCTTCGGGATACGCCAACATGACGGATAATTATGAGACGTACCTGCTTAAAAATATCGAATACGGGGCGCTCCCGGCGTTTACGGTGACCTACGCGGAATCGCAGGATTTGCTGCGAACGTACTCGCTGGACAACTTTTACAGCACGAATTACAAAGATTGGGCAGGCGAAATCGTCAAGCAATACGAGAGGTTCAACCGCGCGCTGGGCGACGTCCAAAGCCGGTTTATCGTCGGCCACCGTTCGCTTGATAAAGGCGTTTACGAGACCGCGTACTCGAACGGCAAGCGAATCGTCGTGAACTACAACGACCGTCCGTACCAGAACGGCGGAACCGTCGTCGCGGCCAAAGATTTCACCGTCATTCCGGGAGGGTCGTAACATGCGCCATTCTAGAAAGTTACCGGCTTTCTTCCGCAAGTTCGAAGGATATTTGTTCGTCGGGCCGTGGCTAACGGGCTTTCTTCTGTTCATGGCTTTTCCGCTGGGGTTTTCGCTGTTCATGAGCTTTCATAAGGTAACCCGGCTGCCGTCGCGCTTCAAGTATGAGTTCCAAGGATTGAAAAATTACAACGAAATTTTGTTCGGCAGCTCCGCGCTGCACGACAAACTGATTCCGTTCTTTCAGGAAATTATCATCATGATTCCGGTCATTCTGGTGTTCTCGCTGTTTATCGCGATCATGCTGAATCAGGATTTTCCCGGCAGAATGCTATTCCGCGTCGTCTATTTCGTTCCGGTTATTTTTACGTCGGGCTACATCATGATGGAATTCGTGAATCAGGGCGAAGGAACGCTCGGACTGCTCGAAAGGTTTTCGGTGGGCGACTATTTGTACCAGATACTGGGCGACAGCTCGTGGTCGAAGCCGATCATGAATGTGCTGAACCGTTTCGTGCTGGTGCTGTGGTATTCCGGCGTGCAGATTATGATATTCCTCGCAGGCAGGCAAACGATCTCGAAGTCGGCGTACGAATCGGCGAGAATCGACGGGGCGACGCCTTGGGAAGTGTTCTGGAAAATAACGCTGCCGGCGATGTCGCCGTTCATCCTGCTGAATCTGATCTATACGGTGGTCGACATGTTCACCTATCCGTACAACCCGGTCAACGAACTGATCACGGCCGGCAACTACGGCTACAACAGCGCGATGGCGTGGATCTATTTCCTGATCATCGTCATTTTCCTAGGACTCGTGCTGCTGCTTTACCACCGGATTCAAAAACAGACGGCCGGATTGGGCAAAACGCTATAAGCCGGCGAGGAAGGAGGATACCCTTATGATCGGCAAACTGACTACCGTCAAAATGAAGACGCTCGTAAAGCGAAGCGGGCTGCAAAAGGTCCTGTACTATGTGCTCGGCCGCGAAATCAACAAAGGGCTGCTGTTCAAGCTGGCACTGATGTGGATTTTGCTGGTGACGTCCTATATTTACTTGAATCCGATTATGAAAATGCTCGTCAAAATGGTCATGAACGAAGACGATCTGCTCGATCCGACCGTGACATGGATGCCGTCCGAGCTGTATTGGGGGCATCTGGAGCGGGCGGTGCAGGTGCTCAACTACTTCAAATCGATGACGATCAGCATCACGATTTCAAGCTTAAGCGCCATTTTTCACTGCTTGACGTGCGGATTGATGGGCTATGCGCTCGCGCGGATGAAGTTTCCGTTCAAGAAGCTGATGGTGTTCTTCCTGGTGCTCACGTTCATTATGCCGCCGCAGGTGACCGTGCTGCCGATGATCATGATGTATACGAAGCTGGGCTTCCAAAATCAGCTCGTTTCGCTCGTCGTTCCCGCGATATTCGGCTTCGGGATCAAGGGCGCTCTGTTCGTCATCATTTTCCGGCAATTTTTCATGACCCAGCCCAAGGAGCTTGAGGAAGCGGCCAAAATCGACGGGGCGAGCACGTTCAAGTTTTATTGGAGGGTGATGTTCCCGCTTTCGAAGCCGGCGATTCTCGTCGTGTCGCTGTTCTCGTTCGTATGGACGTGGAACGATACGTATTTGCCTAAAATGTTCATGAACGGGGCGACGAATGTGCCGCTTGCCTTGCAAATGTCGCGCCTCGATGCGAGCATCAAAAACTTGCTGGCCAGCGACGACGGGTCGCTACTGCTGCTGGAGGCGATCAAAATGTCGGCGAGCTTCCTGGCGCTGCTGCCGCCGCTGCTTATTTTTATGTTTGCGCAGAGGTACTTTGTGGAGAGTGTGGAGCGGACGGGATTGGTGGAGTAAGAGGAGTAGATGCAGCTGGTTCGATGAGGGGAAAATGAGCAATAAATGCGAGATGGGTGCGAGTTGAATAAGGATGAATGAGGGATAAATACGGGATGAGTACGAGATGAATTAGGGTTGAATGTATGCGAGAAAAAAGATCGGAATGAAAAGCTTACGAGATGGGGGTATCTCCCTACGGCCACTCTTGTGTTCAGGAAATTTGGATTTATAGCCGCCCTACCGCGGACATTTCCCGAACACAAAGGCGGACGCTTTCGCTCCTCCACGAGACACCCCCATCCCTCCAGCATTCATTCTCATTCACAAACTCAAAACCGACGCGAGATAACCCATGCATCATCGCCGCCAGGAAGAGGAAAAAAAGGAGCAGCTGCCGTCTATTCTTCACGGCAGCCGCTGCCCAATTGTATGCTGCGACTTTGCTGAATATCGCTTATTTTCACCTCGCCAGATTCGCCATACATCCAGTATCGCAACATAATAAGAACGATCGATCAACAATACCGAAGCCGGGAACGCCCCCGCCGATTGTTGCGAGCGCAATCTTAGAGGTTAGCGGATTCTAAGGGCGTTATTCCGAGCCAATATCCGTTTTTTGAGCGTTAGCGGATTTTGAGGGCGCTATTTTATTATAAACGTTCAATATGGTCCCTTTCGAACGGATGCCGGCGATTATAAGACCTTGTAAATCCGCTATTTATGTAAACAGGCCCATTTCAACCCCAATAGCGCCGTCAGAATCCGTTAAGTCGGATTTTTGGACTTTCGGTGTCTTGGGGGTTTTTAGAACTCGGGTTTTTCACCGCTCTTTTTGAAGCTGACAACCCCCGTGGAATCGGATTAATGACCGATCGGCCTTATAACGGTTGCCTTCTCATTCGCATGAACATCGTCCGGTAACCGTTTGCAAAGCTACGAAGGGCGGAGCCGGTTGCGAAATTCGCCGGGCGAGTAATTGGTGTATTGCTTGTAAACGCGGGATAAATAATGGACCTCCATGCCGACCTGCTCGCCGATTTCGGAGAGGGTCAGATCGGTCGTCGTCAGGAGCGTTTTCGCCTTTTCGATGCGTACTTTGTTCAAGTATTGCACCGGGGTCATATTCATTTTGGATTTGAAGAAACGGGTAAAGTAGTTGGTATTATAGTGGACCAGCTTGGCGAGCTGCTCGACGGATATCGGGCGATCGAGATGCTCCTCGATATATTTGAATATCGTGTTGAGCTTCTGGGCCGACGGCGACATCGAGAGCGAGATCTGATCCTCGGGAATGATGGAGAAAAAATAGCGCAATAGCTCGTACAACGCCGTTTTGCGCCGCAAAGGGGACGTCAGATCGCGGCTGGCGTACGAGGCGATAAGCTCCTGGAACAAACGCTCCAAATAGGGCTCGTCAGGAACGCGAACGATGTAAGGAAGCTCGATCAATTGGAAGAGTTGAATCGTTTCAACTAAGGCCGTAAAATGACACCAGTATTTTCGGTACGAATTTTCGTTGATGACCGAAATCGAGTGGACGGCGCCGGCAGGCATGAGCACAAGCTCCCCGGACTGCGGGTAATATTCGCGGTTGTTGATTTTGATCCAGCCTTCGCCTTCGCGGATGAAATAAAGCCTGTTATACTCGGGCTTCATATCGTAAAAACGCCATTGCTGGCTCACCTTATCCATTTGCGCGATCAACAGCTTCATGGCGGTGTTGCCAAAATAGTTTTGGATCAGCTTCTTTTTCGCGGTATCCATGTTCATCCATCCCGTCCCATCTATATTTAGTCAGATTTGGATATACTTGAGTGCCTTTTATGTATTTCTATTATAGGCGATAGCCCCTAAGATGTGAATGGGAGATGTGAAGTTATTTATCATAGGGATAAAGGAGGAGAGAAAGTGCGCGTAAACGATGAAGGAATCCGAAACCGGTCCAAGATAGCGGAACCTCCGGTGTGGACGGCAGCGGATTGCGAGAAAGCGATCCGGTACGTTCTGTCGCAAATCGACCGCAATCTGGAGACGTTCGAAACGGCGTTTCCCGCGCCGGCAAGCACAAGGAACGTATATAAAGCGATCGGCAACACGGAGTGGACGTCGTCGTTCTGGACAGGGATGCTTTGGCTCGCGTACGAGGCAACGGGGGACGAGAAGTATCGCCGGACGGCCGAGGTGCAGTTGGAGAGCTATGCGAAACGAGCCAAGGAAAGGATCGGCACGGAAACGCATGATCTAGGCTTTCTTTATACGTTATCCTGCGTTGCCGCTTATAAGCTGACGGGGAACATGGAGGCGAAGGCGGTCGCTTTGCAGGCGGCCGATCTGCTGATCGAGCGTTATTACGACAAGGCGGGCATCATCCAGGCTTGGGGGAATTTGAGCAATCCGAGTCAACGCGGACGAATGATCGTCGATTGCTGCATGAATTTGCCGCTGCTGTACTGGGCGACGCAAATGACGGGCAGCCCGGCTTATCATCGTATCGCCGACAGTCATGTCAGGCAATCGGAGCGCTACTTGATTCGCGAGGACGCATCGACCTACCATACGTTCTACATGGATGTGGAATCCGGACTGCCGAAATTCGGCAAAACGCAGCAAGGCTACTCGGACGATTCCTGCTGGTCGCGCGGCCAATCGTGGGCCATGTACGGCCTGCCGCTAAGCTATCGGTACACGGGGAACGCGGAACTGCTGGATTCGGCGCAGAAGGTGACGAATTATTTTCTGAACCGGCTTCCGGACGACTACGTATGTTACTGGGATCTGGTGTTTACCGAAGGAAACGAGGAAAGGGACAGCTCGGCTGCAGCCATCGCGGCATGCGCCTTGCTGGAGCTTGCCGGTCATTTGCCGCTTACGAACGGGAATAAACGGCTATACGAAAATGCGGCGCTGCACATTTTGCAATCGCTATCGAGCAGCTATACGACGAGAAGCGTCCCGGAATCGAACGGAATCCTGCTCCACGGCGTCTATGGCAAACCGCTGAACCACGGCGTGGACGAATGCTGCATATGGGGCGACTATTATTATTTCGAGGCGCTGGTCAGGGTAATGAAGGACTGGAAGCCGTACTGGTAACGACATGCGGGATGTGACGGGAGGGAACGGCACCATGGAAAGCGGAGATTTCGACACGCGATTGTCGTGGTTTAAAGAAGCGAAGTTCGGGATGTTTATTCACTGGGGGCTGTATGCGGCGCTCGGAAGCGGCGAATGGGTCATGTACGGCCGCAAAATACCCGTCAAGGAATACGAATCGATAGCGGAGACGTTCAATCCGGATCGTTTTGATGCGGAAGCATGGGTCGGACTCGCTAAGCGGGCCGGGATGAAATATATCGTGATCACCGCCAAACACCATGACGGCTTTGCCATGTACGGATCGGAAACGAGCGGCTACAATATTGCGGATATGACGCCGTTTAAACGGGATCCGATGAAGGAGCTGGCGGAGGAATGCCAAAAGCAGGGCTTGAAGCTTTGCTTCTATTATTCGCATGTCATCGACTGGCACCACCCGCACGCGATCCACGATACGTATAACAACACATGGGATTACGAGCTGGAGGAGAAGGCGTTCTATAAGTATTGGAACCGGCATGCCAAGCCGCAAATTACCGAGCTGCTTACCCAATATGGTCCGATAGGCCTGCTGTGGTTCGACACGGCGGGAGGGTTGTCCAAGAAAGACAGCCAAGGACTCGCATCGCTCGTTCGCAGCCTGCAGCCGGACTGCCTGATCAACAGCAGGATCAGCCATTGGCCGAATATGGGGGATTACAGCTCCAAGGGCGATAATGAAATTCCGATGTACGGCGAGGATACCGGCTTATGGGAAACGCCGATGACGCTTAATGATTCGTGGGGCTTCAGCTCGAGAGATCAGGTATGGAAAAAGCCGCAAGCGTTGATCAGGAAATTGATCGACATCGCAAGCAAAGGCGGCAATCTGCTGCTGAACGTCGGTCCGACCCCGGAAGGAGTCATCCCGGAGCAGTCGGTGCGAAGTCTGCTGGATGTCGGCGAATGGATGGAACGTTATGGCGAAGCCGTCTACGGGACTTCGGCGAGTCCTTTCCCTTATGAATTCGAATGGGGAGCCGTTACCGTCAAGCCCGGCTACATCTATTTATTCATCGATAACGAAAGCTGGCGGAAGCAAGAGCTCGACTTATACGGGATTCGCAGTAAAGTAATGAGCGTCTCCAGGCTGGGCGATCCCGAGGGGCGGCAGCTTGATTTTGGGCAGTCGTCCTTGAGAGACGGCGAACTGCACAAGCTTTCGATAAGTCTGCCGCATCAGGACTCCAACGAACCCGTTACGGTACTTGCCGTAAGAATATTCGGTCAAGCCGATATCGACGACCGGCTGCTGCAGCTGCCCTCGGGTTCCCTGAAGCTGGATATGCCGAATGCCCGGGTCGACGCCTCTGGTAACGGACACGATCCTAAACCGAGAAACCGGGCGACATGGCAGTTCGAAATCGTGCATCCGGGGACGTTTGAACTTACGCTGATTTGCTTCAAACGGAACGGCGCGAATTGGGTGCAGACGTTTCGAGACGGGGTCGAGGTTGCTTTTGCGGAGGAAAGGGTCGGCTGCATGCCGCAGGAGGACATCGTCGTCACAAACTCCAAAACGTGCCAGCATCCTTATCAAGAGATTCATGCGAGGCTAGGACAAATCACCGTGGAATCGCCGGGAACTTACACCTTATCGCTGCTCTCGGATCTGATCGTACGCAAAACGGGCTTTACGGAAATTTGGCAGGCTGCGCCTGTCCGCTTGCGTTCGGTGCAGCTGAAGCCGTTGAAACCGTAACATTGCTGCCCAAAGCGGACGGGTGACGGCTGCGTACAACTCGATATTTCAATGCTTTAAATCGTAAAAGTAAAAGGAGGAGATGAGAAATGGAACGCAATCCGGCTTATCGGGCTATGCAAACGTACGACGAAGCCGCCGCGGAAACGTATTCGCCGATCCTGACCTCATTGGACGAGCTTCGCCGCGATTTTGCCATTTGGTACCAGGAGCTCGCTTCGATCCCCGTCTTCTCGGCCAGCAGCGGCGTGTGTGCGATCGGCGATCGGGCGTTTCCGGTTACCGTGCCCGAAGCGGTGCCGACCATTGCGGCTTCCCGTTATGGCAAAGGGCGCGTTGCCGCAGCCGGAAGCGAGCACTATTTTCGGCTGGACGGCGCCTATGCGGACGGCAGAAGCACATTGTCGCGCAATATATTGGTTTGGCTAACGGATAGGGAAGGTCAGGGGGAGGGCACTTCCAACAACCGGTACGAGGCTGCTCTTCAAGGAGAGGCTTCTCCCATCAAGCTCGTCACTACTTCGTCCTCATTCGCGGTCGATTCGGCGCTGCCCATCGAGCTTGTGAAGCTCGGCAGCTGGACGGAGACGGAGCTGAGCCCTGACGTTTTTCATGCGGCGTATGTAGATGCATCCATGCGCGAAACGGATATAGGGCCGCTGCTGCACTATGTCGAAGCGGGCGGAAGCATCATAGTCGCGCTGAACGCAAGCGGTCTGGAATCGATTACCCGCGACACGCCTCTCGCCGAACGGCTGCGGATCGGCAACTATAGAGGGGCGCGACTCGCCAGCGATTTTGCGCTGCAGAGGCTGCTTAACCGGATGGGCTTGACTCTTCTGAAAAAGACGGTATCCCCGCATATTGCGGAGCCGAACGTACTGACCTGCGACAAGGCGAACGATCATCATTTTGTGCGAATGCTTGAGCAGGGAAAAGCGGTGGAGGACGGGACGCTTGCCGTAGCCGGCTTGCAAATCGGATTGCCCGGCGCCGATGCCGCCAAAAAAAAGCAACTGCTGGCGGAGCTTCTTGCCTGCACGCTGGAGACGCTTTCCCCGGAAGCAGCTCTGTACGTCAGGATAACCCGCGAATCGGAGCAGGCGGGGCGCGTTTCCTTCCCTGTATTCCATAATCAACACCCGTACCGGAATGCGCTGCTGCATTTCCAATTCAGCCGGTTTACGCTTAAGCCGGATAACGGGATATCTCCTTATGCGGACTCGTTTCCGGGGGCGGTCGATGCGGCTGCAATCAGGCTGAACGGCGTGCCGGTCGAAATCGATTTCGATTTTCCCGATCTAAAATATACGCAGATGCTGCCTCCCAAAAACTGGATCAGCACAGGCCTCTACGCGCCGCCCGGCGGGGAAGTGACGGTGGAGGTGCCGGAAGGAACGGAGCATGTGACGGTTCAGATCGGCTGCCACGACGATGACCTGAGAAGGCTCGGCGAATGGAAGCGCGTGCCGCTTGTCGTCCACCATGCAAAGCTTGCGCCAGGCACGAATCATATTTCCAGCCCGTACGGAGGGCTCGTTTACTTGATTCCGATGAACCGGAAGCCGGGCGCGAAGGCTGTCGTTACGATATCGGGAGCCGTACAAGCGCCTTATTATGTGAGGGGACGAACGTCAGGCGAGCAATGGAAAACGATGCGAGATGCGGCTGTGCTGGCGCCATTTGCCGAGCTGCAGGGGGAGCGGGTCATTTTGACGGTGCCTTCGGCTTATGTTCGGCCGCTTGCCGATCCGGAAGCATTGCTGCAGGCATGGGACGAAATCGCGGAATGCTATGACGAGTTGATCGGACTTGCCCCGGACAAGGCTATGCCGCATAAAGCCCACGGCTTGCCGTACCGTTTCGTCGCGGACATCCAAATTAGCGGAGGCTATATGCACGCGGGCTATCCGATCATGCTGCCGCTATCGAAGGCCGGCGAGCTGCTCGATATCGATTACATCCGTCATCGCGCATGGGGGTTCTGGCACGAGCTCGGCCATGAGTTTCAGCAGCGTCCTTGGACGTGGGGCTCGGTCGGCGAGGTAACGGTCAACATCCTGTCGCTTTACGTGCAAGAACGGTTCGGGAACGTGTCCAATCTGCTTACTAAAGATAGCGACGGCATGGATGTGTACGATAAAGCGTTGGCGTATTTGGACGATATGGATCCCGAGAAGCATTTTAACCAAACCGATTACTTCATTAAGCTTGTCATGTTCAAGCAGCTTCAGCTGGCATTCGGCTGGGGGTTCTATACCAAGCTGTATGAAGCGTACCGCGAAACGCCGTATGAGCGGCTTCCGTTCGCGGAGCAGCAGAAGATCGACACGTTCGCCGAGACGGCCTCCCGAATCGCCGGAGTGAATTTACTCGCGTTCTTCGATAAATGGAAGCTGAGCCTTTCGGATGAAGCGCGGCACAGGATCGAAGGCATGCATGTTGCGAAACAAGCAGCGGACGTCTGGAAGCTGCGGGAACCGAGCTTATAAATGGAAAACGCCCCCGAAACCAAGCGGTTTCCGGAGGCGTTTTTCTGTAAGTCTTTTCGCTCAACTGCTAGTTCTTCGATTCGCCTTGATAGGGATTGTCGTAATCCTCGGGCAGCCGGATCCATTTCTTCAGATAGCCTTGCTCATGCAGAGCCTTCAACAAAATGATCAGGATCGGCGATAAAATCAAGCCCGATATACCGAAAATCGAGAGCGAGATGATCATGAACGACAGCATCGTGAACGCGGAAACGCCGAGCGAATCGCCGGTGATTTTCGGTTCGAGTATTTGCCTTGCCAGAATGACGACCCCAAGCAATACGGTCAGCCAGATCGCCAGCGTCGTCTCGCCTACGACGAACAAGTAGATGATCCACGGAATGAATACGGTGGATACGCCGAGCAGCGGCAGCACGTCGAACACGGCGGACAGCAGGGAGATCGAGAAGGCGCTTTTCACCCCCAGCAGCAGCAGCGCCAGGAAGATGATGACGAACGTTACCGATACGAGCTTCAGCTGAGATTTCAAGTAGCTGACGATTCCGATCAGGACGTTTTCCTTCAAAAAGTAGAAAGCGGTTTTGAACGTGCTCGGCGTCTTATCTTTGGCCATTTTTTTCCACAAATCGATTTCGATGCTGAGGAAGTATGCCAAAATGATGGCGACGGCGAAGTTGATAATAAAGGACGTGAAGGAGCTGAGTCCGCCGACGACGGTTTTCAGGAAGCTTGTCGCTACGCCAGCCCCCCAGCCGGTAATCGCACCGATGTATTCTTTGGCTTTGTCGGAAATATCGGGCGGAAGCGCCTCCCATTTGGATCGGAGGTAGTCGGCATTCTGGACGATCTGCTCTTGAAGAAGCTGCTGGTATTTCGGGATTTTGTCGACCAGGTTGATCACCTGCGAGGTGAAGATGACGCTGGCTCCGATCAATATGCCGAGGATGACAAGCATAAAGATGAGCATGGAGATCGCGGTCGCGATCGATTTCTTGACGCCCCGCCGGTTCAGCCGCTTCGCCAGAGGCTCGACCATCGCGAAGATGAGCAGCGCCAGGAAGATCGGCGTCGCGATTTTGTACAAGTAGCTGAAGAGCAGCATGAACAGGTAAATCGTCAGACCGATCAGGGCGATATCAAAGACGGTTTTGTAATACTTTTTGTAGAAGGAAAGCATGAATACGAATCACCTCGGCAATTAGCGTCATAATGATCCATTGTATCATAAATGCTCGTTTCCTACCTAAATCCTCCCATGCATGTTCAAGCAAGCTATGCAGGCTCCGGATACGGCTGTCCGCGGCGTATTGCATTCGGAACGTGCATTTAATACAATAATACAAAGTAATCTTGTCCGCTGCCGGTTGCAGCAGACGGGCTACGACCGTTTCAGCACAGATACCAGTCGACGTAAGCTCGAACATACAAGGAGATGTCACGATGAACTGCAAAATTACACGCAATGCCGCAAAAGTCATTTTGCGCGAAATGGAGCAAGAGGAGAACAAAGAATTGAAGCTGCGCGTTTTCGTAACGCATAAGCATGGCGATCATGCGCACTACGGGCTCGATCTTAGCGAACAGCAGGAGCATGATGCGGTCGTAACGACCGACAAAGGCTTCGACGTGCTGCTCGATTCGCGGGAGCCGCTGCTTGACGGAATCTGGGTTGATTACTTGTACACGCCGGAAGAAGGCTTCGTCATTACGAACCCGAGCAAAGGAAATCACGGGGATCACTAAGATGGCCAAAAACGATATTCGCGTCTGCGACAAGTGCAGGCACATGAAATTGAAAACCATGCTGCCGAAGCTGGAGAAGCTGGCGCCCGACGCCGAGATCAAGGTCGCATGCAAGTCTTATTGCGGGCCTTGCTCGCGTTTTGCATTCATTTATATTAATGGCCGGTACGTAACCGGCGCCACCGAGGACGATGCGTTTGAAAAGGCGAGCAAATATGTGAAGAAATAGGATAAAGAAAAGGACGGCTCCTTCGGGTGCGCGTCCTTTTTTTTGCGTTTGGAGCGATCCCCGCATGCCGTTCAAATGATGTTCCTCCGTTCTGCAATCTTCCGGGCAGTATTCTGCAAGTTCCCGGATTTATTCCCTTGCGGCTAATCTTAGCAGTGGATGAAACGGGTATCATGCGGAGCATAGCGCCGCAAACTGCGTATATGGCGGAAGTCAATCATTCGAGCAGAAAACATCAACATTTTCGGCAGAAGCGGACGTAGAGGGCCCGATTTGTTGATGTTTTTTCGTACTTATTAGAAGGCGGGTGTTATTCTATAATGACTATGAAATCGCTAAACAACAGGGGGTCAAGCAATGAATAGAAGAAAAGGAACGGGGCTGCTGGTCTCGGCCGCGCTTGCCATGACAGCGCTTACCGGATGCGGAGACGGCGGCGCCGTAAAGGAAACGGCTGCGGAAGGTAAAGCGTCCGTCAAAATGGAAACGATCAAGGTATGGACGAACAGCGGTCACTCGAAAGAGCTGGTAACGCAAATGGTAGACCAGTTTAACAATACGACGGGGAAAGAAAAAGGCATTCACATCGAATATACGGTTCATGGAGGCGACTACGCGAAAATGCTGGAGGTGGCCATCACCTCCGGCCAGGCCCCCGATTTATTCAAAGCTACGGGCGTATTGGGAGACAACGTGAAGAAGGACGCGCTGCTCGCGATCGAAGATATGCCGGGCGGCACACAATTTCTGAAACAGTATGAAGGGCTGCTAAACAACCCCAGCTTTACTTACAACGGCAAAACGTATTTGGTGCCATCTTACGTAAATACGATCAAGCTGCTGTACAACAAAGAGATGTTCAAGAAAGCGGGGATCGTCGATGCGAACGGAGAGGCAAAACCTCCGGTGACTTGGTCCGAGCTGGCGGAATACGCGAAGAAGCTGACGAATCCGGCGGAAAAGACGTACGGCATCGCCCTTCCGATGAAATGGTCCGGCTACTTCGATTCGGAGGTGCTTCAGCCTTTCGTTTCCTCGGTCGGACACGAAATTTTCGATTATAAGTCGGGTACGTTCCAATTCGGCGCGTTTAAGCCGGCGGTCGATTGGCTGCTGCAAATCAAAGAGGACAAGAGCTTCTTCCCGGGCGCGGAAGGACTGGACAACGATCCGGCGAGGGCGCAATTCGCGGAAGGCAGAATCGGCATGAAGCTCGGCGCTTCGTGGGATGTAGGCGTGCTGAACGATCAGTTCCCGGCGAAGATGGATTGGGGAGTCGCTCCTATTCCCGTTATCGATCCGAACAGCAAATACAAAGAGTTTACGCAGCCTTCGGGCTGGACGCATATTTCCAAAACGGCAAGCAAGAACAACCTGGATAAAGTGATGGAAGTGTTTAAATGGTTCAATTCCGACGAAGTGCTCGTGAAGCTTTACGAAGAGTCGAAGTTTATTCCTTATAAAGAAAGCATCGTCAAAATGGCGAAAAAACAGCCGGAGAAAAAGGGCTGGAAGGAATTTGCGAATATTTCGAATTCCTATCAGACGCTGACGACGCCTTCCGTCAAAATCGAGGGCGAGGACTATAAGCAGGTACTGATGAAAATTTGGGCGGGCGCAACGACTGTAGAGAAAGGGCTTAACGATCTTAACGCCCGGTACAACGCTTCGCTCGAGAAGGCCGTGAAGGACGGTTCTCTCGATCTTAAGCCGTTCAAAGACGAAAGCTTCTCGATCAAGGTCAAGTAACTCGACGGGGGCCGGTCCGGGAAGGCCGGTCCCCCGTTGCATCACGGAAGAAGGTGCCGCAATTGTTTTTTCGCAAAGAAGCGTTTCAATCGTATTTGATGCTTTCTCCTCAGCTCATCGGCTTTTTCATTTTCGCGATCTATCCGATCGTCTGGGTTTTTCGCTGGGCATGGTTCGACTATGACGGAATCGAGGCGACATACGTCGGCTTCGAAAATTTCGTCAGACTGTTTACGAGAGATCCGAACTATTGGGACAGCCTTCTGAACACGTTCATTTTGTCGTTCGGCAAGCTTATTGTAGAAATTCCGCTAGCCCTTTTCCTTGCGGTGATGCTGCACGGAAAAATACGGGGACGCCATTTTTTCCGCACGATGTTTTTTATGCCGAATATCGTCAGCGTGGCGATCATCGGTTTGCTTTTCTACTTTATGTTCGCGACCTTTGAAGGGGTTGTCAACAATATGCTTTTCGACTGGAAGCTGATTGACGAGCATGTCAACTGGTTCGGCAACAAGTGGACCGCCATGCTGGTCATCGCCCTCGCCTCGGTTTGGCAAAATTTCGGCATTAACCTGCTGTTCTTCTTATCCGGCTTGCTGAACATCCCGTCGGACTTGTACGAGTCCGCTCAAATCGACGGGGCCAACAAGCGGCAGCAGTTTATGCAAATCACGCTTCCGATGCTGGCTCCTGTCATGCAGGTCGTCTGGATGCTTGCGATTATCGGCAGCCTGAAAATGACCGATCTGGTGCTTGTCCTGACGAACGGGCAGCCTGCCGGACAAACGGAAGTCGTCATGACGTATATTTTCAAATATTTTTTCCGGTACGGCGAAGGCTCTTCGGTTGCACAAATCGGTTATGCTTCGAGCCTCGGGCTCGTTACGGCCGTCATCATCGGCATCATTACCATCATTTATTTGGTCTTGACCAGACGAATGAGCAAAGTTTATTGAAGGCGGGATCGCTTTGGACAGAGGATGGACGAAGGCTGCGAACAAGGCGCTCGCATACGGCTTTTTGCTCGCGGTATTGATTTTTACGGTGTTTCCGTTGCTGTACGTTTTACTGGCGTCGTTCAAATCGAATCAGGAATTATTGGCTTCCGGTTCGACGCTGCTGCCCAAGTCATTCACGCTGGACAACTTTAAGCAGGCTTGGGAATTGGCCGATTTCAAGCGCTATACGTGGAATAGCATATACTTTACCTTTTTCATCGTCGTCGGCGTGCTGTTCAACTCGACCATGGCGGGATACGTATTTGCCCGCGGCAGATTTGCCGGGAAGAAGCTGTTTTTCGGTCTCTTCACGAGTACGATGTTCCTTTCCTTGGGAAGCATCACGCTGTACCCTCAGATGGAGATAGCGAAGCTGCTGCATATCCATACGTCGCTCTGGGGCGTGATTATCATTCAAATTTTCGGTCTGCATATCGCCAATGTATTTCTCGTTCGGAGCTTCGTCAATTCGATTCCGCATGAAATCGATGAGGCGGCGAAAATCGACGGCTGCAGCTTCTTCCGGACGTTCTGGAACGTCATTTTGCCTTTGCTCAAGCCCATTATCGCGACGATCGGACTCATTACGTTCAGGCAAGCGTGGAACGAATATTTGATGCCCATGATATTCACGATATCGAATCCGAAGCAAAGCACGCTGACTGTAGGCGTCGTCGCGTTGAAAAGTACGGGGGAAGCAGCGAGTTCCTGGAATCTGATGCTGGCGGGTACGATGATTTCCATTATCCCCATGCTGGCGGTGTACTTGTTTCTCAACCGGTATTTCATAGCGGGGATGACGAGCGGAGCCATTAAAGGCTGACATTCAAGGAGGGACTTGAAATGGGTAAACGGATTATCGTAGTCATCAGCATGTTCGCGTTGATCTTTGGCTGCTTGTTCCCGTCCGTACTGCCGGGGAAACGGACCTACGCTAACGGAATCAATATCGCTCCTCAAGCGACGGCGACGGCCAGCTCGGTATCCTTGCTCGGAGCCTTCGCTCCAGAGAAAGCGATTGACGGCATCCGCAATCAGAACGACAGCAGGTGGGTTTCGGCAAGCGGAGGGCCTCACTGGTACGAGCTGGAATGGCCGAGCGCCGTAACAATCGGAAACGTCAAGGTGTGGAGCGGAAACATGAACGCGCCAGGATGGCATATATCCGCTTACGATGTTCAAATCTGGGACGGCGGCGCTTGGAAAACGGTCGGTTCGGTAAGCGGAAACAGGCAGGACGGCTATGCGGGGAAATACAACGATATCGTATTTTCGCCTGTTGTCACGACCAAGCTGAGAATGCTGATCAACGGCCCGTCCGCCTATCCGATCGCCACGGATGCAAGATTGCTGGAGCTCGAGGTTTATAGCGAGGAAGGAAGCATTTCCGTTAATAAGTCTGTTTATGGACAGACCATCGAGGGCTGGGGCGGTAATTTATATACGCTGTGGATGCGCGGGTTTGCCGCAGCGGATGCCCACTACTACGATAAGATGTTTACGGAATTGAATACGACTCATGTCAGAGTCCGCAACTATTGGTATTTGCTCGAACGGTCGAATGACGACAACGATCCCGCCACATTCGATTGGAGCGACTTTGCGGCGGGCGATCAGGGCGATATGCATGAGGAGTTTCTCGCTCTGCAGGAACTTGCGAACCGCAGCATCAAGCTCTCCTTCAGTCCGTGGAGATTTCCGAGCTGGATGGCGGGCAAGCCGTTCGATTACGACTGGAGCAATGAGGTAATGGAGCTGCCGGCCGGCATGGACGACGAGTATGTGGAAAGCCTGGCCGCTTACTTCCTTTATGCAAGAGACCAATACGGCGTAACCTTCGATTACATATCGGTTGCGAACGAGCCGAATTACAAATATTTGACGAACGGCGTCTTTTCGGGCACGTATATTTACGGCATGTCGCCGGCCCGTTACTCGAGCATTACGGCCAAGCTGAAGCAGAAGCTGGAGGCGAACGGCTATATCGCCGAATATATCGCAGCGGAAACGAGCCCAGGCAACTATACTTCCGTCAAGTATGCCAAAGAGACGCTGGAATCGGCGGCTCCCGGCGTATACGACATATTGGCTTATCATGCCTATGACAGGACGGTCAAAGGACTGAGCGCCTTTACGGATCTTGCGGATAAGCATAACGTCCGGATTCACGTAGGTGAACAGGAGAACGAATCGCATATCAATCTGCAGGGTAAAGAGACCTGGCATCACGCGATTCAGAACGCCGTAGCTTTGCACGATACGCTCACATACGGCCGCGCGAATTTGACGCTCTATTTTTCGTATTCCGCATCTCCCGGAGGCATTCTCGTTCTTTATGATGAAGTGAATAAAGTGTGGTATCCGACTTACGATATGCTCAAGCATTTTTATAACGGCGTTCCGCAAAACTCGGTGATGCTGGAAAGCCTTCCGTCCAGCTCCTACGGAGGAGACATATACACGCTGGCTTTCCTGAAGCCGGACGGCAAATTGGAAATCATACTGATCAACCGTTCCGAGACGGATAGCCACACGATCACCATAAAGGCCGGCGAACGGGATTTCTCGGTCATCAAGAGCGATGCGGCGGTCAAGTACGCAGCGGATGGGGCTCTTTCCAGCACCGAAGCGGGCGGCATGTCGATCACATTGTCTCCGCAAAGCATTTACTCTTTATCCGAGGCGGATGAAGCAACCTTGGAGGGATTGGTAAGTTTTACCATTCAGTTTGTCGAAGGCCCCGGCTCCCACGGGGTAGCGGCATCGCTGCTGAAGAAGCTGGAGCACACCCGCAAGAAGCGCGATGAAGGGGACGAGGCCGGAGCGGTTAAACAACTCGACGCGTACATCAATGAAGTGTCGGCACTGCAAGGCAAGAAGATCACAGACGAGCGAGTCCGCATTTTGGTGGGCATGGCGGAATCGCTTAAAAACGTCATATAAAATGGAGCGGGCCGCGATGACAAGCGGCTCCGTTTGCTTTTGCGCGAACGTGACGGACGGCGCCTGTCCTTAAATAGTTTCGGGGGGCTTTATCGCAATCATGCCGTAATACCGGATGACAGCCGGCCTTTTTCTTGCTAGAGTGAGTCTGATAGGCAGTTTGTTCAAGGAGAATCGCCGTGATTTATACCATTTTGCTGTTAACGCTGTTCTCGGTGTTTTTGATCGTGCGCAGCTACAAAAACCGCTATGCCTGGCTGCTCGTCATGATGGTCGTCGGATTGAACCTGACCTTCCTCGGCATGATTTTGAACGTGGTGAAAGCGGGTACCTACAAATATCCCGAGAACGCCCTCTTTTTTCTGGATTATAAAATGTATTTGTATTTAAGCTCCCTCAAAATCAACTATTACGATACGTACCGGCTGCAAAACTGGGGGACGGCCATTTACTTGTTCAGCATTCCGCAGTTCGTTTTGACGTTTATCGTCAGCTCCTACCGCTCCTCAGGAAGGCTTGGCAAATGGCTTCGCTACGGGGCTTTTGCGCTTCCTCCGCTGTTTTACATATGGTGCTACGATCCGGATACGAGATTTTTGGCATATATTTGGATGAACGACCCCTTTTACGGGAATCGCGACTTGTCCGCGGCTCTGTACGGGATGGACGCATTGAACTTGATCTGGATGGCGCTGTATTTGTTTTATCCGATTTATTTGCTGTGCAGGCATATGGCAAGGACGACCATTACTTTAAAAAAGAAGCAGGTCGTTTCGCTCGCTGCGAACCTGGGGCTGTTGAACGTCTTGTTCGTATCGGTATTCGCGGTAGGGCCCTTCAAGCAATTTTATTTGGCAGCGGGCGGCTCGAACATGCTGTTTTTTCCGGCGCAGCTTGCGATACCGGCTTTTTATTTTCAAGTGATGCCTGCGGTGATGCTGCTCGCCGTGCAAGGCATGATCGTGATCTTGATCAAGTTCAAGGGGATCGATGCGACCAGCTTTTTTATGAAACGCCAAATCAACCGCAACGTAAGCTCTCTGAACGCGAATTTGAAGGGCGTTTTCCATTCGTTCAAGAACACGATGTTTACCGTGAAAATATTGGCGGAGCAGGCCGAACATCAATTCGGCACCGAGGACGGTCTGAAGGCCGTCAGGCGGCTTCAGCAAATCAGCTTGACCTCGCTCAATCATACGGCGAAGGTTCTCGATTCGTTGAAGGAAATCAAAGTGAAGCCGGCCAAAGTCAATGTGTCGGCATGCGCGGATGCAGCCTTGGAAAAGTCGGGGATCGGCGACGAGGTCGAGATCCGCAGAAAGTATCGCGCCCGCGACGCGTGCGCTTATGCCGATCCGTACCATTTGACGGAGGCGCTGATCAATTTGCTGGTCAATGCCGCCGAAGCCATTAGAACGGCCAAACGGGAAAAAGGCTTTATTTCCATCGAGATCGCTGCCGAGCAGGAATGGGTGCTGATCAGGATTACCGATAACGGTACGGGCATCGACAAGAAAGAGCAGAAAAAAATATTTAACCCGCTTTATTCCACGAAATCCAAGCACGAAAACTGGGGAGTCGGGCTTTCCTACGTATTCCGGGTCATCGAGGCGCATTTGGGCTTTATTGCGGTCGAAAGCGGAAAGGGGCAGTATACGGCTTTCGACGTTATTTTGCCGATCGCAGGCGCAGGAAGGGGGATGGGGAATGGATAAAATAAGCATCGTGGTGACGGACGATATCGAAGATATCCGCGACTATTTCAAGATGATACTCGACAGGGAGGCCGACATCGAGGTGATCGGCATGGCCTCCAGCGGCGAGGAATCCGTCCGCATCGTATCCGCATGCAGTCCGGATATCGTGCTGATGGATATCGAGATGGAATCCGAAATGGCCGGCATCGAAGCGATCACCCGCATCAAGGCGGAGAAGCCGCATGTCAAAATCATCGTGCTCACCATTCACGAGGAGGACGAAGTGCTCTTTAAAGCTTATGGGGCGGGAGCGGTCGATTACATCGTGAAAACGAGCTCAATCGCCGACATTTTGAATTCAATCCGCAGCGCCCATCAAAACCGGCTTTATATGAGACCTGAAATTGCCGGCAAAATATTGGGGGAATTCACCAAGCTCCAGAACGAAAAAAACAGCTTGATCTATACGCTGAATATCGTTTCCAAACTGACCGACACCGAATTCGGCATCCTCACGGCTGTCTACAAAGGGTTCAGCTACAAGGAAATCGCCAAAGAGAGGCATGTCGAAGAAGTGACGATTCGCACGCAGGTGAACAAAATTTTAAAGAAGTTCGAGAAGAGCAGCATGAAAGAAGTGCTAGCCATACTGCGCGAGCTGAAAATACTCGATATTTATTCGCGATGAGGGGCGTGCGTCACACCATGCTGTCAGGTTAGCTACTTCCCCCATCGCAGCATGAACTCGAGCTGATCGTGTAGGCACCAACTGTTGTTCACACACCATATCGAGCTGCTGCGAAGCGAAAAAAAACATCGCCATTTTGGCGGTCTTCTCACACGTTCCCGGCAGGAACATACGATTTAGAAGGCTTTTGGCTTCGTTTACAAAATATTCATCCCCCGTTGACACAATGAGAATACGCATCGTCTAAGCTACAGCTATCGGCTTCGTTCGCGGTATGGTTTGGGTCAGGCGGGCGATTACGCAATCGACGGGGGGATTACCGAACATGAAATTATGGAAGCTTCTTCGCAAAAGAAGGATGCTTATAGGCGCTCTTGCGCTGACGATGACGGTAGGAGCGACAGTCGTACAGGCTGCGGACGCGGATAAGATTACGCTGCCGGTTCCGGCAAAGTTTCCGATTTTTAGCGGCGGCAAGCAAGTGAACACAGGCAAAGATCCGGTCGTCATCGACGGCAGCACGTATATTCCGCTGCGTGCCCTAGGCGAAGCGCTCGGCAAGCAAATCGACTGGAACGATTGGGAGCGGACCATTACGCTCAAAAATGCGCCGAAGATCAAGTCGGCCGCCACGTGGAAAAATCCCGGCTCGCTCGGCAAAGGCATCAGCGAAGGCGGCTTCTCCGGTTTGACCCGCATTCCCGGGGACCCGGCCAACGTGTTCTACACGCTGGCTGACCGCGGACCGAACGGACAGGTCGGCAAAGAGAAGCTGCGCACATTCCCGATCGACGATTTTAACCCGCGCATTTACAAAATAAAAGCGGAAGGCGACAGCCTTGAAGTGCTGGAAACGATCAAGCTGCAGCTTCCGGACGGCAAAACGGACGCGGTAACGAAGTCCAAGTATATTACCGGTCTTTCCAATACGGAGGGCGCCGACGAAATTCCTTACGACGAGCTCGGACAAAAGAAGCTTTCTTACGATCCGGACGGCCTCGATCTGGAAGGAATCGCGTACAACCCGAATGACGATACGTTCTGGCTGTCGGACGAATACCGCCCGTCGCTCGTGCAGGTGAAGCGTGACGGAACGGTGTTGAACCGGTTCGTGCCGTTCGGCGCGAAGGCATTGCTGAAGGACGCGCAAATGAACGTCGTCGAGCTGTTCCCGGCTTTTTATAACCAACGGGTGTCCAACCGCGGCTTCGAGGGCGTAACGATAACGCCTGACGGCAAGTATTTGTACGTATCGATTCAAAGTCCTCTTGCGCTGCCGGATCAGAAAACGTCCGACAACTCGCGCAATCTGCGCATCCTCAAAATGGATCTGGCCAAGAAGGAGCTTGTCGGCGAGTACGTCTACTATGCGGAAAATGCGGCTTCGTACGAGGGCATCAAGCAGAAGGATCAGGTCATCAGCGATCTCTACGCGCTTTCCGCGAACGTGCTGCTGGTTGACGAGCGGGATAAAATGGCAGGCAAAGAGGCGCAGGTCAAACGCATTTACAAATCGGATTTCAGCAAAGCGACCAATCTGCTCGGCACCGATTATAGCGCCAATCTCGAAGCAATGCCGCAAGACATGCTTCGTCAGGCAGGCATCGTTCCGGTAACGAAAGAGCTGATCGTCGACTTCGTCAAGCTCGGCTATCCGTATGAGAAGATCGAAGGCATTACGGCTATCGACAAAAGGACGATCGCCATCGTCAACGACAACGACTTCGCCGTCAGCTATGACGAGCAGGGCAAGCTGTCGCTGACCGGCACGCCGACGCAGCTGCATGTGGTGGAGCTGCAGGAGGATTTGTATTAGGGGAGGGGAGCCTATCCGGAAGCGGGTGGGCTTTTTTTATGAGGGGATAACAGCGAATGGCATAAGAATGATAAGCTATTCCAGCAGGGGTATCTCCTTACGGTCACTCTTGCACTCAGGAAATATTGAATTATAACCAAAGGTTATTTCCTGATTACAAAGGCGAACGCTACCGCTCCTCCAAGAGATACCCACCACCTCCATAGCACATCATTCTTCATCCAATGCATAAAAAGAGCCCATCCCTAAACGGATAGACTCCTGTTAGGGAGTAGAAAGAAAAAGAGCCTTATCCAACCGTTAGTGGGTCGGATAAGGCTGTTTTTCTAGAGTCCTCGATTACTTGGACCCCAATAATTTGACTAAGCTTTTCGCCATTTAGTGGGGACTAGTACAAATGACAAGCCGCGAAATGTCCCGGTTCGATTTCGTTCAGCTTCGGAACGACCGCCGCGCAAACGTCCATCGCATGCGGACAGCGCGTGCGGAACGGGCAGCCGCTCGGCGGGTTGAGCGGGCTCGGGATTTCGCCCTGCAAAATAATCCGCTCGCGCGTGCGCTCGACCTCCGGATCCGGAATCGGTATCGCCGACAGCAGCGACTGCGTATACGGATGCAGCGGTTTGGCATAAAGCTGGCTCGACGAGGTGACTTCGACAAGCTTGCCGAGGTACATGACGCCGATCCGGTCGGAAATATGCTTGACCATCGCAAGGTCGTGGGCTATGAACAAATACGTTAGCCCATGTTCCTTTTGCAGCTTCATGAACAGATTGACGACCTGCGCTTGCACCGAAACGTCAAGCGCCGAAATCGGTTCATCCGCGATAATGAACTCCGGCTCGATGGCAAGCGCGCGGGCAATACCGATCCGCTGCCGCTGTCCCCCCGAAAATTCGTGCGGAAACCGGTTTGCGTGCTCCTCGTTCAACCCGACCGCTTGCAGCAGCTCGCTGATGCGCGCTTTGCGTTTTTTGCCGGCGTACAGGCCGTGAATGTCGATGCCTTCGGCAATGATATTGCCCACTGTCATGCGCGGATTGAGCGAAGCATAAGGATCTTGGAACACCATCTGCATGTTGCGGTTGAAATGCTTCAGTTCCTTGCCTTTCATTTGATGAACGTTCTTGCCCTTAAACAGAACTTCTCCGCCTGTCGCTTCATACAGATTGATGATCGTACGGCCCGCAGTCGACTTCCCGCAGCCGGATTCGCCGACAAGTCCGAACGTTTCGCCGCGCTTGATCGCGAACGACAGATCCTCGACGGCCTTCAGCGTGTGGCCGGAGCCTACGCGAAAATGCTTTTGCAAATGATTGACTTCAAGAATAGGTTGTTCAGCCATGTGCTTGTCCCCCCACTTCCAGCGGCCGATCCACTTTAGGCGCATCAGGATGCAGCAGCCAGCAAGCTGCGCTGTGACGTTCGGAAATCGGCGTATGCACCGGATCGTTGTCCTTGCAAACCTGCATCGCGTGCGGGCATCTTGCGGCAAAGCTGCATCCTTTCGGCGGCGCGAACAAGTCGGGCGGCGAGCCTGGAATCGGCGTCAGCTCGCTTTTGCTGTCGCTGTCCAGGCGCGGTACGGAACGCAAGAGTCCCCATGTATAAGGGTGACGGGAATGGTAGAAAATGTCCTCTAGCGTGCCTTGCTCGACGACCTTGCCCGCATACATGACCACGACGCGCTGCGCAATGTCGGCAACGACGCCAAGATCATGCGTAATAATGATGATCGCGGTATCGGTTTTGGCTTGGATATGCTTCATCAGGTCTAGAATTTGCGCTTGTATCGTCACATCGAGAGCGGTTGTCGGCTCGTCCGCGATTAGAAGCTTCGGATTGCAGGCAAGCGCAATGGCGATCATGACCCGCTGGCGCATCCCCCCGGACATTTCATGTGGATATTGATGAATGCGGCCTTCCGGATTGGACATGCCGACGAGCTTGAGCATTTCGATCGCACGTGCAGCTGCTTCTTTTTTGCCCATATTTTGATGTTTGACCAAGCCTTCGGTAATTTGGGCGCCGACTGTCATAGTCGGGTTGAGCGACGTCATCGGGTCTTGAAATATCATCCCCATTTCCGAGCCGCGAAGCTTTTCCATCGCCTTATCGGACATGCGGGAAATTTCATGCTTGCCGTCAAAACGGATCGAGCCGTCTTTAATGAAGCTCGGCGGCGTCGGGATCAGACGCATAATCGTTTGCGCCGTAACGGATTTGCCGCAGCCCGATTCGCCGACGATGGCGAGAACCTCGCCTTTATCTAAATGAAAAGAGACGCCGCGAACCGCGTGAATCTCTCCGACATATGTTTTGAACGATACTCTGAGATTATCGACATCCAAAATGCGAGTTGTCATCGGACTCCCTCCTTAATGGCCCCCCAAAAGTGATGAGATGCTTTCGTAACGTATTCCGATTAGCTTCGGGGATCCCGAATGCCTATCCTTTATTTGCGCATCTTCGGATCCAGCGCATCGCGCAGCCCGTCGCCCAGCAGATTGAAGCTAAGCAGAATCAAGCTGAACACTGCGGTAGGGAAAAGCAAACGATGCGGGTGATAACGCATGTAGTTCGCGCCGTCGCTCAAGAGCGTGCCCAGCGAGGCAAGCGGCGGTCTGATTCCCAAACCGACGAAGCTGAGGAACGCTTCCACGAAGATCGCGCCAGGCACGACGAACGTGATTTGTACGACGATGATGCCGAGCGCGTTCGGGATCAAGTGCTTGGCGATGATCCGGAAGCCGTTCGCCCCGAGCGTACGGGAGGCGAGTACGTATTCCTGCTCCTTCAGCGTCAAGATTTGACCTCTGACAAGACGCGCCATCGGCACCCAGCCGGTTATCGTATAAGCGATGATGATCGTCCATATACCCGGACCGATAATCATGATCATGAGAATCGTAATGAGCAAGAACGGCACGGCGTAGACGATTTCGATAAAACGCTGCATGATGTCGTCGATTCGTCCCCCGTAGTAAGCGGAAATGCCGCCGTACAGAACGCCCACGATCAGATCGATCAGAGCGGCGGTGATGCCGATAAAGAGCGAAATGCGGGTTCCCCACCAGACCCGGGTCCACAGGTCGCGGCCGAAATCGTCCGTTCCGAAAAAGTGATCCCCCGACGGACGCTGATTTTTCATCGTAAGATCCTGCGTTTGGTAATCGTATGCCGAGAAGAGCGGCGCAAAAACCGCAAGCAGCACCAGCAGGATCAATATGATCAGTCCGGCCATCGCCAGACGGTTTTTCTTAAGCCGCCGCCACGCATCCTGCCAATAAGTCAAGGAAGGCCTTACGATGGCTTCCGATCGAATTTCTTTTTCCAATGGCTGAAACTGGTCTTTGGATACGGTATCCATCATGGGTTACCTCCCTTTCCCCAAGCGTATGCGCGGATCGATAATGCCGTATAAAATATCCGTTATGAACAGAACGACAACGAGAATGACCGAGTAAAAAATCGTTAATCCGGCAATCATCGTATAATCGTTCGAGTAAACCGAGGTAACGAACTGCTTGCCCAAACCGGGAACGGCGAAAATTTGTTCGACGACGAGCGTTCCGGTAATGACATTGACGAAAATCGGGCCGAGAATCGTCACGACGGGCAGTATCGCGTTTCTCAGCGTATGCTTCCATACGATCGAGCCTCGCGTCAATCCTTTGGCTCTTGCTGTTTTCATATAATCCTGATTCAATACGTCAAGCATGGATGTCCGCATCATCCTCGCCAAAATGGCGATCGTCCCGAAGGAAAGCGTCAACGCGGGCAAAATGCGATGCTCCGGCGTCGTCCAGAGTGCGGCGGGCAATACTTTCCAATGAACGGCAAATAACCATGCAAGCAGCGGTCCCAATACGAAGGAAGGAATGGACACGCCCAAAACAGCGATAAACATGGCGGTGTAGTCAAGCGACTTGTTATGATTCAATGCGGCGATCAAACCGAGCACAAGCCCGACGGCGATCGCAAAAACGAGTGAAATCATCCCCAGCTCCAGCGAGACCGGAAAGCCCTGGGCGATAATTTCGGTAACGTGACGCGTCGGAAACTGGAACGATACGCCCAAATCCCCGTGCAAAATATCGTTCATAAATTTCAAATATTGCTGCCAAATCGGCTTGTCCAAGCCGTACTGCTGAATCAACAGCATTTTATTTTCCGGCGAAAGCTTTTGGGAGGCTTCTCCGAACGGATCGCCTGGCAAGTTTTTCATCAGAACAAAAGTTAAAGTGGCGATTAGCCAAAGTGTAATGAGCATGTACACTAAACGTCGAATGGTAAACTTCAGCATCGGGTCACCTCCTAAAAAACTTCCGTGAGCAAATCTAGGCGTATAACATGCTGCGCTTCATAGGCCGATTTACAAAAAGAGCCGTTCTACGTATGAGCTAGAACGGCTCCACTGTTTTTACTTTTACGCAAACCGTGTTACTTGATGGAAGTCCAGCGCAGCTCCCACTCGGGACCGAATGGAGGCAGGATCAAGTTTTGCACGTTCGGACGAAGCGCATAAGGTCTGGAACGGAAGTAAATCGGTGCGACGCCGGCTTCGTCAAGCAAAATTTTCTCCGCATCCGCGAGAAGCTTTGCACGATCGGCCGGTTTGATTTCCTTGTCCGCTTTTTTGATAAGCTCGTCGTACTGTTTATTCACCCATTGGCCGCGGTTGAACGGATTGTCCGACAGGAACATGTCGAGGAACGTCATCGGATCGTTGTAATCCGCGCCCCAAAGCGAGAGCACAACGTCGAACTCATGCTTCTCCGAACGGTCCAAGCGCAGTTTATGCGGTATGGGTTCGGTTATCGCGTCGACGCCAAGGTTTTTGCGCCATTGCTCGATGATGAATTCGAGCGATTTTTTGGACGTTTCGGTATCGTCGCCCAGCAGCTTGATTTGCGGAAGTGCCGCCATATTCAGTTCTTTCAATCCGTCCTGCAGCAGCTGCTTGGCTTTGGCTGCATCGAACGGAGCTTGCACGTTGTTTTTGGCCGTTACCGTACGGAATTCGTTGCCGTTACCGTCAGACGTCCCTCCGGGAACAAGACCCGTGGATGGAACGGAGCCGTTGCTGATTACCGTATCCACGAAACCTTTGCGGTCGATCGCCATGCTGAGCGCCGCGCGTACCTTTGCGTTCGCGAAAGCCGGAACCTTTTTCTCCTGGAACTCCAAATAAACGTTCGTCAGTTCTTTTTTGATCGTCAAATCCGGCTTGCCTTGATAGGCTTGGTATTGATCGCCCTTCAGCTCAGACAGGTCGGCTTGGCCGGTTTCGTACAGGTTCAACCCGGAGTTCGTGTCTTTTACAATGTTAACCGTGATTTTTTCCAGTTTGACGTTGGCGGCATCCCAGTACTTATCGTTTTTGACAAGCTCGAGGGATTGCTCATGGTTCCATTTTGTCAACTTGTAAGGACCGGCGCCGATCACTTTATCCGCATCCGCACCGTTTTTCTCGCCAAGAGGCTTCACGAACGACTCCTTTTGCGGGAAGTAGTTGAGGAAAGCGAGAATTTCCGTAAAGAAAGCGACAGGCTTTTCCAGCGTGATTTCAAGCGTTTTGTCGTCTTTCGCTACAGCGCCGAGCTCTTTTTTCTTCGCTTCGATTTCTTCCGGCGTTTTGGCTTTCATGATGGCGTCGCCGCCTTTAATCCAGGCGATCACGAAGGCGTACTCCGCTTTCGTAGTCGGGTCCAGCGTCCGCTGGAACGAATAGACGAAATCGTTAGCCGTCACCGGCGTGCCGTCCGACCAGTTTGCGTCGCGAAGCGTAATCGTGTAAGTCAAGCCGTCAGCGGATACTTTCGGCATATCTTTTGCAAGACCGGGCGTAGGTTTGCCGTCTTTATCAAGACGATACAGTCCTTCATGCACCGCGTTCAAAATGTTGAAGGAAGCGGCTGCGGAAGCTTTGGACACATCAAGCGCAGGCGGTTCTGCGGCGAAGTTGATTTTCAGTTCCTGCGCTGCGGTACTTCCGCCCGTGCCGGTGCCAGGCGTCTGTGTTTCGTCTTTCTTTCCGCAACCGATGGCTGCAGTCCCGACAAGCGAGAGCACCAATGCGGTTGACATGACTTTTCTCAAGGTCATCACTGTGTGTTGCCTCCCCTAATTTGTATAGAGCGTGTTTTTCTGAACACACTTATGAGCACGATGTTGTGTTTTAGGCATATATGTAAGTGCTTTCACATCATCGACACTTTTGATTATACAACCGTCGGATAATAAAATCTCGTAGTAAATATTACATAAAACCTTTAACAAATAAGGAATGATTGTAAGGTCAGTTTCGTAAAAATGGAAAAAAATATAAATATAATAGTGAAGAAGTCCGATGTTTGAGAAAAGTCGGAAACTAAGGTTCATCAGCGGTTCCGATGGATTATCTTCCTTTTTTTAGACTCCCAAGAAGGGGAAGAAATTATTCGAATTTCTTGGTAGGAAGTAACATACAACAGGGAGAGCGGAGCGTTTATAAAGGGAACCGAAGAGAGCAGCGGACATTTTTTGGACACCGATACCGACCTAAATGAAAATGAATATCATTCTTGACAGCGGATGCGAATAACGCTACAATGAAGAAGACTCGTCAAGAAGTGAACAAACCAAGCTTGACGACATAATGTATTGTTACAAACTCTCATCGAAACCTGTTAGCCTGCCGAGTTCCTCCCTCATCCTCACGGCGGCGTTAACGTTTGGTGAGATTTTTTTTGTTTTCCTGAGCTTTCTTGCGCTATAACGTGAAAAAAGATTGTTTTTTACAAAATGTGCTGGAAACCTTTTGAAAGCGAATGATATAGTGGAAGTACAAGGTTTTTCCTTGATGCGAGTTATGGCGGAGAGAGAATGGGAGGCGTACAAATGGGATTCTTAGGGGCTATGATCGTCATTGCGGCAATAGTCATTGTTATTTATTTGGTTAGCCAAAGCTCGAAGGGAAGCTCGCCGAAGCGGCCGCGCGGCGGCACGAGTCGGAGAAGAGTTGATTACGGGGCAATCAGTCTTCCGTTAACGCTGGGCATTCGTCCGCATATTCCGCTTGATGATTTGGAGCGTAGGTTGAATAAGGCGTTGTCGCCGGCTTTTCAAGAGAAACTGAAAATGCGCCATCTGCAGGCTCGTCCCGGGATGAGTGACGCGGAATACGAGTGGAAGCTGTTTGAGCTTAAGCGATATTTTGTCATGTGCGCGGTGATGCGGAATGTGCCGATGTTTAGCGCGGCGGTTGACGATATTTGGCATGACATGCTTATGTTTACCCGAGAATATCAACGATTTTGCGATGAATGGATTGGGACGACGATCCATCATGCGCCGCATACGAACGTACAGCCGATGCCGGGAGAGCGGGCATGGTTCGATTGGGTGTACAGTCAATTGTTCGAGCCGACACCGTTCAGCGGATCTATATGGAACGCTTTCTTCCGCAATCCGCTGCCAAAACCGCTCTTGGAACAGTTGCGACATGATTCGAGAGAGCAATTGATGGATAAATTATTTAATCGTGAAGCGGCAAGCAAATATGAGGAGATCAAGGAAACGATCGAGCAGTTGATCGATTCCACGAAGGAGCATGTACAGCGTGCTTACGATCAAAGCCCGGATAACGGCTATGACCATAACCAGTCGGATACTCGGGACCGCGAGCAAGACAGAGGGTCGTTCGGCGCAACCGACGCCATGATGGTCATGGCAGGCAGCATGCTGTTGTATTCGATGCTTGATCAAACATTGTTCGAAGATCGGATGCAGGCGCAGGCGGAAGAAATACAAGAGCAAGCCGAAGAAGAGGATCAACGCAACGGCGGCGATTCAGGCGGAGCGGCATGCGGATACAGTGATTCCTCCTATAACTCGGACAGCGATTCTTCCGACGGCGGAGGCGGAGGAGATAGCGGTGGAAGTGACGGCGGAGGCGGTTCGTCTTGTTCTTCGTCAAGCTGCGGCAGCGGCTGCGGTGGCGGAGGCGATTAGCTTTTTATCGCAATTCTTTTCCAGATACTTGAAATCATAACGAATCCGTCGTATAGTACTAGTAACAGTTTGATAAATGAGAGACAAAGAACTCGGAACGGAAGCACCGTCCGGTTACGCGAAATGCGTACCGGGCGGTTTTTTTTGTTGCAAAATCTGACAAAGATGGACAACCGCAGCCCGGTTTGGGCTGTCTTGTATAGGGAAGAGGACCTAGTGTCGAGTAGTCGTGAAAGACCAAGAATATGTGAGCTCGTGAGCAATGGAATTGATTGATAGGAAGAAAGGGAGTCGTAAAATGTTGAAAAGAATTGGAAAAGCTCTTTTGATTGCATGTATGCTTGTTACCGGATTTGGAAGTGTTTCAACGGCGGTTAAGGCGGAAGGCCGGACCGGATTTACGGATATTGACGGGCACTGGGCGGCTGACTGGATTGGGAAAGCAAATGCAGCCAACCTGTTAGAAGGATATGAAGACGGTACGTTTCGCCCTGACGGAAGCGTAACGCGGGCTGAATTTGCCGCTTTCTTGAGTAGAACGACGAAGCGGCAGACCGCGCCGAATGCCGAACAAGCCTCAACATTTGGCGATATTAACGGACATTGGAGCAAGGCGGTTGTAAATAAAGCGATGGCACTTGGTTTTATCAATGCGTCCGACTATGTAAACGGCTTTGAACCGGATAAACCGTTAACACGTTATGAAATGGCTAAATGGATGGCAAACGGTCTTGCCCATGCAGATGGGGACTATAAACAAGCGCTGGCGGATACAAAAGGGACGCTGCTGCCTATTCCTGAGTATTATACCGGCGGAATTGAACAGGAGCAGATTCCGTATGTTGCTCTTGTTATGGGAACCGGACTGATGGAAGGCTTCGAGGATGGTTCGTTTCGATTAACCAAAACGACGACACGCGCAGAAGTATGTGTCTTGCTGCAGCGATACTTGAACGTGGAAAGCAAGAAAGCAAGCGAGTTTTTGGGGTTGAAAGAGCTGCGAGAAGTTGGTACGACAGGAACGAACTTGTTGAGTTTGACGAAGTATACGTATGGGAAAGACCTAAATAAGAATATAGCTTCCTTTGACAAAATTGTCGGTAAACCGATTACGATGCGGAATGGAATCGGCACGCTGAAAATAAAGAGATTAATAGTTGTTGATGCAAGTAGTACTTCTGATTTTAAAGGTCTATATGGTTCGATGTTTATTGATAGCAAATTCAATGATATCTACAACGATTATTACAATATCTTCATTGAAATGTCATTCACTCCCTTGATAGATGGCATGGATATTCTTGGGTTTAGCAATGGTACTTCATCAGCAATTACTAATGGATACAGAATAGAAAACAGTAGTTTGGATAGGTATGGCATAACGACGCTCCCCTTCACAAACGTCAGTCAATTTTTTGAAAAAGGGATAGAAAAAAACATTTGGGTCTGCAATAAAATTGCAAGAAAAGTGAGACCCCAAGAAAATCTTGTTTTATATTCTGCCATTGCCGATACGGGTTCAGAGACAAATATTTTACTCATTAAATAGCCTTGGTAGGGGGCAACAAGTTGCGCAAGATTCTCCATTCTTTACTTATAATTTTACTCTTAATGGAGCTATTATCGGATTCATTTGGCTTGCTTTCTTTTGCGGATTCCACTCCTTCACCATCACCTTCACCAAATACGAGCGTTCAAACGGTTAATAGAGACGTTAATTCCAATGACGTAGATGCAACACCAGGTCAATATTGGTATCAAGAAGAAGACCGCAGCTGGACAGCCATTACTAATACAGGTACATATCATGCACACAACGTTATGGATATCCACAATCGTTCCGTTCCAGCTGATACAATTATGGATGACGAAGTAGATGCTTCTAATTGGAGTGCAACGAGTTTCTCTGATACTTCCGGAAACAAATATTTACCTTCTGAAGTAAAAAACATTAAACTGAACCCGAATGTAATCTGGAACTCTAAAAGTTCATTCGAAGGACTGGATATTTACGTTTCCGATGATACTCACATTTATGTCAAAAACAAAACGGGCGCTAACTTTACAAACACAACGTATGAAGCATTCGAGACCGGACTAGATGGGAAACCCAAATACAAAACAATGTATTTAACCCCCATGATCATTCAGTGGAAAGGCACCGTAGAACAAACCAAAGAAATCAAAGTCGGCGAGGATTCTACCATCAACCTTGGAGGTACCAAACAATATACGGCAGAAGTCCATATGAAAGACTTCGGTTCGCCGTGGTGGGGAAGCTGGGATAATGTTTCGGCTGCTAGCGAGACTACGTGGACATCCGAGAATGGCAGTATAGCAACCGTCAGCAGTACTGGGGTTGTTACCGGCAAAAAAGCGGGTACGACGACGATACGGGCTGTTTGGAAGAGTGGTCCCTATGAGTTAACGGATACCGCAACCGTAACGGTTGGCAGTGGCCCGACTTCATCTCCAACTCCAACCCCAACAGCCAGCCCAACGCCTACACCAACGCCGACCAACAGCTATGATTTTACCGTGACGTCTCCGGTCAATTTTCGCGATCCGATTACGCTGCATCCGATCATTTCGACAACTAGCTGCTCGTACCAATCGCACACGTTTCGGGTGATCAAGGGGAGTACGTGGGAATCGTCCGTTGCTACAAGCCGAACGCAGGATACGATCATTGGCTATCCGTATCCCGTCCCTATCGGGAAAGGCACGCATCAAGTCTATATGGATGTAAAGACGAGCTGTGGGACGACAACGGTAGGCCCTAAACCGCTTCAAATTGTGGATACTGGCGGAAACCAGCCTCCGTTCGTTGAGATTGCCTGGTTCGAAAAAGGTACGGATACCCCTACTCATTCGGTCCTGCAAAATACCGTTGTCGATCTTGGTATCGTTCGCTATAGCGATCCCGACGGGGATCCCGTTATCCAGAATAACGGTTGGGATTTCAACCGAGATTCATTTTGGGTACGCAGCTTGCCGGGGAAGTACAGCTTGAATACACAGTGGGCCTACCGTTATGACGCTTTACTGGCAGATATTCCTGGCAACCATACCGTTTATTTAACGGTAACGGACGGCCAAGGCGGCGAGTATACGGCATCGACCACGCTGCAAGTTATCGATCCGAAGCCGCTTGCGTGTATTGAAGGGCCAAAACGAATTGTCGAAAAACGGCCTCTGCCATACCCTCTCGCATCATGCTCGTCAAGTCCGGTCAACTCGCCGATTGTTGAAGAAAGTTGGACGAATAAGCAAGACCATTATGATAACGTTGGCTTCGAAACGGTGAAGCTGAAAGTCCGAGATGCCGGCGGCAGATGGTCGGATGATGCGAGCCATATTATTGAAGTTATTCCAGATATGCCGCCTCTAGCCAAGCTTGCCGTTCCCGGACAAAGCACTAGGGGGAACGAGATAACCGTAAACAGCATGGCAGCGAGTCCCGACGGGGACACAATCGTTAAGCATCGGTACGAGTATAAATACGATAGCTCCAACAACGGATTCATGGATGATAATTGGATTTTTATCGATGAAGGAGCGATGACAGGAGCCTCGATCGTACCGGATAAGGTGGGGAAATACCTATTCCGTGAAACCGTTTGGGAGGATTACGGCAAATCGGATAATACGGATAATGAAAATCAACATGCATACATAACCGATGTCGTAAACCTGGCGCCAGTCGTCGATGTAAAAACAAGCGGACAAACGAATACGCCAAAAGACATAAGCGCCTATGGGATGTCGGACATTTATGACTACTGGAATTTCCAATCGACATACGGGGGAGCTTCGAATAAGAAAAACTGGAAGCTAGATCCGAACGGCTTGCAAACCAAAACGTTTCGTTCCGTCAATTATTTCGGTACTTCGAATTACGGACTAGGCGACGGCAAAAGGAGCTACTACGCCGGTATCCAAGGCAATACGGTAACAAGGACGACGGTTACTATCCCGATCACCATGTTTAGTGATCATTCAACACTGTACAATTACGAAGGTTCTTCGAGCGGATTAACCATTAAAGCAACCGACAAGCAAAGTCTTTCGCTGAAATGGGAGATGACCTATAACAGTATCCCTTTCGGGAATGCCGGACACAGTCTTTCCATTGTTGACGGTACACTTTACGTATTTATGTCTTCCACCCTTACGGGCAGTCAACTATCGGCTATAAATCCAATCGACGGCACGCTAAAATGGCAGAAATCAATCGGCATTTCCGTAACAAACCCGCTCTATCATTCAATCAACGTTTACCCGCATAAGGACGGTTTTGTGTTTGTGGCATTGAACTCCGGCTCCGACTCCACTTATGTTTTTAGAATGATGGGGACAAACAAAGAAGGAGATACGTTGTGGAGCTACGATTGGCAGTATCAGCCTTACGCCCTAAGAATTGTTGCCGTTGCACCCGAAACCGGAGTCATTTATGCTGTACCTCGAACTACGCCTTACGATCACGCTACAGAATCGTTTACGATGAAAGGCTATAGCGCGGCAACGGGGGTCGAATTATTCAATACGTGGTATGGCCAAGCGGCATCCCTTCTTGGATATGACGACAATGGAAACCCTATTTTTTCTTACGCTTCAAAATGGTTTGAATCCACATACCCTCCCCGTCAAGCGGATATTTATATCGGTAAGATGAACAGGTATGGGGTTTTGTCCGAAACACGTAAACTAGCTATTCCGATGGACACAAATAGCTATCTGTACAGTCATCAAGTATCTGCAACCGTAAGAGCAGTGGATAAGCAAGGAAGAACGTATATTACGCGTCAATACCCGGAGTATCAATCGGAAGGCGGCGGCAGCGCGCTAGACATCTTTGCGCCTGACGGAAGCCTCATTAAAACAGTGAAACAGTATTATTACAATTACGGTTCCCTAATCATGACGGCAGACGGACTACTAACGGTTAGAAGCAACTACATCGGAGGCGGAGCAAGCAGAATTCAAGTGCTCAATCAAAATCTCGATGTCATCTCAACCTTTTATGGCGGATCGAACGGTTATGGTTTACAGTTTCTCGACGACCAGAAAATACTGTCGGACGATCAATTAATCGACGGTTCCGCCAACCCGATAACCTACCCGAAAGCTTTCGAAGCGGGAACGCCATTTTCGGATCTTTGGTTTGGAGGAAGCTGGCTATCGAGTGAAACGGTAAACCTGAATCTGAAGCCAGCGAACGTCTCGAATGAGAGTATAGGCATGGTATTTTGGGTTCAAAACGCACTTAACTTTTACAGTGTGGAATTTGAAAATGGCATGCTTCGTTTCAAGCGAACAGCAGGCGGCAGCTCTGCGATAATTCGAGAAGCGGCTTATCCGATCGTCAACAACAATGCATATCGAGTCAAAGTCAGTCGCACCGGAAACGACTTCGCCGTCTATGTGAACGATATTTATCAATTTTCGGCAGCGGAAGGCTGGTGGGGCGGAGGTTATCTAGGAATTGTGAACAGGGGACAACAAGGCGTGCAGTTCTCTAGCATGTCTTATGAATCGGGAGGCGGCATGACCGGCAGCATAAGCGGTATCGCACTAGTCAATAAGCCGATTATTTATGATGTCGATTTTATGGATCCGGAGAACGACCCGCGGCTTATGCAAGCGGAGAATTGGATGTACAATCACGATCCGGGAGTTTTTATGAATCCGGAAGGAAGCTGGTCGGGGAGCGGCGTCAGTTTTCCAAGCGCGGTTGGCTCCTTCCCCAAACCGGGCGAGTATACCTTTACATTCCGTTCGAAGGATGACCCGAATTCAACGTTTCTGCATCCCTCGATGGTGTTTGACGGCTATAGGCAATGGTCAAATCCGGTAACGGGCAAGTTTCGCGTACATCGTCCTCCGGTTGCGCAGTTCACCGTAAATGTGAATAGTGACCATTCACTTTCCTATCTAGATACGTCGTATGATCCGGATCGCTATGTTAATGACTGGACCTATTCCACAGAGCCGACCGGTATTGATTACCGAGCAACTCGCGGGGTAATGGAACGAAAATGGAGGTATAAGAAAGCGACGGATTCCGGCTATACGGATGGCAAGCTGCTTTTTCCGCCTGCTGCGGGTACTTGGGACATCCAGCTAGCCGTCAAGGACGAGTACGGAGCTTGGAGTGAGTGGTACGGTCAAAGCGTTATGACCGGAGGAAGCTCCCGGCCCAATAGCCCGCCAGTCGCGGTTCTGACCTACCCGACAGGTACGCAAAACACCCCGACTCAAACCAATGTCGCACGGCCAACGATAACGTGGAACCAAACGGACCCCGATCCGGGAACCGAATTCGCTGCCTATCATGTTTTGGTGAAGGATGAAGAGGGGAATGGGTTCATCGATACGGGAACCGTTCTTCAGGGAACTACGGCCGCTACACAGCAATGGGTGTTTAATCGGGATGTCGTACAAGGACATAAATATCAAGTCATGGTTCGCGTTAATGACGGACAGGACTGGTCACCATGGTCCAATATAGGCTGGTTTGGAACGAATCGGCCTCCGGAAGCCTTTTTAAGCTTTCCTTGGGGAACACAAGCAGTTCCTAATGTAGTTGCGACCACACGTCCGACGATTGCTTGGCTGCAGGCGGATCCGGATAGCGGAACGAGCTTCCGGATGTTCCAAGTCGAAGTAGCGAATGAAGCCGGCACGGTTATTTTGGACAGCGGCTGGCAATGGCAGGGAACGGCTTCGAACCAAGGAAGCTGGAATGTGAGCAAAAATCTGCCGGCCGGGCTGAAGCTGTCCGTACGGGTTCGGGTAACCGACAATTTTGATGCCGCATCGGCTTGGTCTCCGCCAGGTTGGCTTCTCATTAATCGTCCTCCAGTAGCGAACTTTGATTGGAGTCCGAAGCCTCTTTGGGAAGGCGATACGGTGCGCGTCGTCAATCTGTCGACCGATCCGGATAACGACACACTCCGTTACGTTTGGGACATTCGGCAGCCGGACGGAAGCTCGTTCTCCAGCACGGATACCGAATGGAGCAGAAGATGGTTGCTAACCGGCGCCTATCGGGTGACGTTGACGGCAAACGATGTCCACGGAGCTTCGTCATCCGTTACGAAAACGATTCAGGTTGACCCGCTGACCATTCGATCCGATGTCGCCCATACGTCCCAGTGGCTGGAAAATCATGAAGCGAAGGGGCATAATACGACGGCAAGGCCAAAAGATTTTTACTCCGGCGAAGTTTTCCTTGTAGAGACAAACAGCTCACCGGCACCCGTTGTCGAAGCTTCCGCATGGATCGATGCTATCGGGATGGATGGCAGCCCGCTATACGTGAGAACTGTACTGACGGTGGGTAGTGCCCATACGCATTTTACCGGGCAGCTGTTCGATGAGCGGATGCAGTCGGTTACGGAAGGGCTGCCGGAAGGCATACATACGGTTTATTTCCGTATTGTTTACGGCAACGGCGTTACGAAGGAAGAAGAGGTGCCGATACGGATCATTGGCAGCATACATGTGTTCACGGGTGTTCATCGGATGCAGTAAAACAAGAAGCCGCTAACCCCATTGTAACAGCGGTTTTCGCGGCTTCTTCGGAAATGTTTCGAGCTATCTAAACGAGCGGTTTTTGTATTAAGGTAGCGAAGTTAAATGGATGCCTGTGTTCGTCGTTTAGTGTGGTGTTTCCACTGACAAAGTGAACATGCTTACCGTTTCCTACCGGAACAGCAGGTCCGGTTCTAATTTTTTTGAGATTGTGAAAATGATCCAGAAAATCGGTATGAGAAAGATCTATTTCATGAATATGACTTTTGCCTACTCGAATGGCTTGCCCGGTTACGCCGGCAAAACGATGATTGTGCCGATCCTCACCTTGTTCCGCAAGCTTAGTGCTGCCTTCAAATTCATGTACATGCCGCTGTTTTTTAGTTTTGCATATAACTTTTTTACGCAAGAGTTATACCGCCTTTCTAAAGTAGAATGGATCACGTTATAGTATTAGTTAATGAAATGCTTTGTGTTAGGCGGTGACCTATTATGAAAGGGGGAGTGAGCAAAACATACTCCTATCGGCAGTTGGCCATAGTCAAGCGGCCTCTTTCGTGCTATACCTTGCGGCGGTTGTCGGGAGCCAGAAAGCAAAAACACCGACTGGATTCAGTCGGTGTTTTTGCTTTCTTGGTGTGGAGTGCGCTTCTTGTTGACATTGAATATCGAGCCTGGCACCCAATATTGGTAAAGTGCGCATTCAATGCGGCCGTTAAACAGTTTGCGTTTCTTCGTGGCGGGTCTGCCAAAATAGTGTTCGAGCTGCTTGCTCGGACTTAAGATGAATGCAGACCATGTACTAAGCGGCGCGGTGACCGAACCGAGCTGGCGCAGCGCCTTTTCGGCGTCTTCGCGCTCGCCGAGCCGTTCGCCGTATGGCGGATTGGTAATCAGGCAGCCGTAATCTCCGCGCGGACGCAGCTTGGCCACCGGCGCAACCTCGAGACGCAGCTCCTTCGATAAGCCGGCCGCTTTCGCAGCGGCTTGTGCGACTTCAATTGCAGCGCTATCGATGTCCGAGCCGCTGATGTCCAGAGGAATGTCGTCGCGGCACAGGTCGTACGCCTCTTCGCGGGCTTCCTGCCAGATACGTGCCGGAACGGCTTGCCAAGCTTCCGCCGGGAAAGAACGGCGCAAGCCGGGCGCCATGTTCCAGGCGATCATGGCCGCCTCGATAGGGATCGTACCCGATCCGCAGAACGGATCCACGAATGGCCGATCCGGCGTCCAGCGGCTGAGCAGTACCATAGCCGCGGCCATGGTCTCTTTCAGAGGAGCTTCGGTAACCAGCTTCCTGTATCCGCGTTTATGCAGGCTCGGACCTGTCGTATCCAGCGTCAATGTTGCGATATCGTTCAGCATCGCCACTTCGATGACGTAACGGGGGCCCGTTTCTTGAAACCAGCTTGTCCCGTATTGCTGCTTCATTTTCTCGACAATGGCTTTCTTGACGATACCTTGACATGCCGGAACGCTCGATAACTGCGATTTGTGGGAACGACCTTCGACGGGAAACTCTCCGTGCTCCGGTATCCACTCCGGCCAATCGAGCGCCTTCGTTCCCTCGAATAATTCATCGAACGTTGTAGCAGGGAACTGGCCCATTTTGATTAGTATACGATCTGCCGTTCGAAGCCATAGGTTGGCTCTGGCGATCGCCGTTTCATCGCCGGTGAACGTAACGCGTCCGTTCTCCACCACCATATCTTCGTATCCGAGATCTTTGATTTCGCGTGCGACGATCGCCTCTAGTCCCATCGGAACGGTCGCGATCAACTGCAAGTTTGCCATTTGCGGGAATCCTCTTTTCTATGAGCGCCTGAAAATCATCTTTCATCAGTATAGGCGATAATCGAGGAAGTGACAAACGGCTGGGGAATTGGATTGCAAAGAGGCAACCGAAAAGATAAAGTGTTATTGATAAAGAGTGGAAAGGCGTGACGTTAATGGATCAAATCAAGCTAAACGAACAATATGCCGAAGGGCTGTATACGGAAGATGACGATTTGAAGCGGGTCTACGAAGGCATTCGCCAAAACAATATGCCGGACATCTCGATTGCGCCCGGTTATGGAAGATTGCTGACGCTTCTGGTCAAATCCAGCGGATCGAAGCAGGTGCTGGAAATCGGAGCGCTGGGCGGGTATAGCGGAATTTGTTTGGCAAGAGGCCTGGGCGAAGAGGGAAAGCTAGTCTCGCTTGAGCTGAAGCAAGCGTATGCGGAGCTCGCAAACGAGCATTTACGTCAAGCCGGACTCGGCGACAAGGTCGAATACCGGATCGGCGAAGCACTGGACAGTTTGCAGGCGCTGGAGTCCGAAGGACGGACGTTCGATTTCTTCTTTATCGATGCGGATAAAGGCAATTATCCTAACTATTTGGACTGGGCGCTCAAGCTGGCTAATCCCGGCGCTTTAATTGTTGGCGATAACGCCTTTATGCGCGGGAAAGCGCTGGATGCATCGGAGAACGGCAACGGAGTACGCGGGATCCGGGCGTTCAACGAGCGCATGGCCAACGATCCGCGGCTTGAAAGCACGCTGCTGCCGGCGTATGACGGCTTATGCATCGCGCGCGTTCGCGAGTAAAGAGTATTGCAGGAAAACGGGCTGCCATCCGTTAAGCTGGCGGCCCGTTTTTCTTAATTTATCAGAAGTATATCGTGGAAGTCGCTCTAAATCTCGGTAAACGCGCTTGTCCCTAAAAGGACGGCGAAGCCGTTTATCCTTGACCCTTGAGCAGTCCGCCATAAATACACCAGTTCGTAAACCGCTTCTCCTTTGCGGAGAATACATTCCTTGCCATGGAATAACGTAAAATCCCCGTCGTTCGCGTCCGTATAGTGAAAGATCTCCCACCGTATACACGAAACCACCCAGAAACCCCGATGTAAGTCGACTGCTTGGCCCGAACGATGAAGGCATTCAAAACTGCAGGATCGAGGGTAGTAATCGAAAAATCCATTCCAGGTACAGCCCTCTCCTAATACAAATCGAACATGCTTACCGGATAGCCGAGCTGCTTCAAATACTGAAAAAGCTGGGCGCGGTGATGGTGGACATGCGTTGTAATCTCTACCAGCCACTTGGCCTGGGTTGCGGCATGATCCAAGTAAAAAGGTTTCGTCGATTTCGTCAGCAGCGTCTCCGCGTCTAGACTGAACATATATTGTTTCAATGCTTCTAACCCGCTCTCCATCGCATCGCTAAGCGTCTTCGCGTCGGAAGCGCCGGCCAGAGCATGTTCGATCCGGCGTATGCTCGCTTCCGGCTGTTCCTGCAAAATGGCCAGATCCGTAGCGGGAACAAGAGCCAAATGGATGGCCAGCTCGTTCAGCGTGCGCGTATTGGGATGCGGACGGTACACCCAGTCTTCTTGTCCGATCTTGGCAAAAAGCTTAATCGTCGTACGAACGGCCGTGCCGATTTCCTCGATCAGCAGGTCTCTCATTACAAATGCTTCGTTCATTCTTCGCACCCTTTCCAGTTCGCTTCGTTTTGAAGGTTCGTTTACGCGATAAACGTAACATCAAAATAGGACAGCCGCTGTCTTATTTCCGTGATAAATTATTCGTAACGAGATTTACCGGGAGGATGGCCAGCCATGTTCAAATCGCAGCGCTTGATTCAGTTGATGATGACCGTCAACGCCAAAAGAAAATTTACGGTTAAAGAACTGGCGCAGGAGTTTCAAGTATCGGAGCGGACGATCGCGCGCGATTTGCAAGATTTGAGCGAGCTTGGGGTACCCTTATATGCCGAGCAGGGGCGGGGCGGCGGCTACCGGGTGCTGAAGGAGCGGATGCTTCCTCCGATCGCGTTCACCGAGAACGAGGCGGTCGCCATGTTTTTTGCCTGCCAATCGCTGCAATATTATGGAGCACTGCCATTCGAGCCGGAATCCGCTTCCGGGCTGCAAAAGTTGTACCACTACTTGTCCGCGGACGTCAAAGACCAGATCGACAAGATGAAAGAGCGGGTCTTGTTCTGTAATCCTTCCAGGGAGCAGCCTGCCGATTATTTGCGCCTGCTTATGCGGGCCGCGGTCAGGCAAACCGTCGTCGCAATCGAATACGATTCGAGCAGCGGCGTTGCCAAACGGCATATTCAACCGGTCGGTATTTATGCCTCGCACGGCTTTTGGTATTGTCCCGCCTACTGTTTCGAAAGGAAGGATTACAGGCTCTTTCGAGCCGACAGGGTGCTGCATGCCGAAGAAACGGAGGAGCTCAAGCCAAACGCGGAGGCGTCCAAAGCGTCGGTATGGGAATGGCTAGCGCCAGACGGCAGCAAAGAAAAGCAGGTTAGGCTCGTCGTATCGCTGACCAAAGAGGGAGTGCGCCGCTGCCGCTCGAATTACGAGCTGTGCGATTCGATCCGGTTGCATGATGACGGGAGCGGTTTGCTGGATGCGATGATACCCGTGAGCCAGCTCGTCTATTTTACGGATACCGTTTGGGAGTACGGGAAGGAAGCGAAGGTGGAACAGCCGGAGGAAGCGGTACGCTACATGAAAGAAAAGATTAAAGCCTTATACAATTCGTACGGGCTGGAAAGCGAGCGAACAAAAAAAGACGGCCGAAGCCGTCTTTAGATGCTGACTATAGTGTTGATCCTGGTGTTGATTCCCGGTGTTGATCCTGGTGTTGATTCTTGATGTTGATCCTTGCTGTTGATCCTTAGTGTTGCTCCTTACAGTTGCTCTTTGCGCTTTTGCTCCTTGCCGTTGATCCTTTTAGAAGCTGCTGACCGGAGCCCAGGCAATGCGGCTGTCCGCTAAGCCCGTTCCGGCTTAGGGACGCTCAGCGTCTTTCTAGCCCATATCGCATTGGCTACAAGCAGAACGGCCGCCAGCACGAAAATGCCGCGAATGCCCCCGATCCACATGGATAGCGTCGTTCCGGCGAGCGGACCGATCATATTGCCGAGACTGAGCGTGCTCGTGTTGAAGCTGTAGGCACGGCTTTCCATTCCTTCCGGCGTATATTGGCGAATGAGCGCGTTCACTGACGGAAGCAGTCCGCCTATGAACATGCCGAAGAAGAAGCGGGAGACGATCAGCTGCCAAACGTTGCTCACCAGCGCCTGAGGAATGAACGCTACCGCAGCTCCGATCAAACAAATAAGCAGAATGCGCTGCTGGCCTACCTTATCTCCGAGCCTTCCGAGCACCGGAGAAGCGATGACGTTCGAAAATCCGTTGACGGAGCCTACAAGTCCCGCAAGCAGCGGGAGCATGTCCGTTTTGCCGTGCAGATCCTGCACGAAGAGCGGAATGAGCGTCATGGGACTCAGTACGGCGAATTGGATCAAGAAGGTGATGGAGAACAAAGCCGGAAGCTGCGGTATTTTCCCAAGCTGCTTCAGGCCGGCGAGTACCGATACCCGCGGCTGGCTCTGCGCTTTCGTTTTATTGAACGACTCTTTGACCAGTATCGACGCAAGCATGGAAGCCGAAAACAGCAATGCCCCGGTTACGTAAAAAATCGGCCGATACCCGATCCAACCGGCCATCGCGCCGCCCATTAACGGACCTAAAATCGTTCCCGCGACACCGCCCGATTGCAGCGTTCCCATGGCGAAGCCCATCCGTTCGCGCGGAGCGCTTGCCGACATGAGCGCGATCGCGGCCGGCGCAAAGCCGGAGATCGTTCCGTTCACCATGCGAAGAAGCAGAAGCTGCCAGGCGCTGTCGGCGAAGCCCATCAAGGTCATGACCACGGCCATGCCGAAGCCGGAACGAAGCAGCATCACCTTGCGCCCGTACCGATCGGCAAGGCCGCCCCATATCGGCTGAGCCAAGAAAGAGGTAATGAAGTTCCCGGCAAATATGATACTCGCCCAAATGGCGATTTCATGCTCGTTCGTCATTCCTAGATCTTGTAAATATAAAGGCATAAACGGCATGATCATGGTCATTCCCGACATGACGAGAAACTGGCCGATCCATAAGACGATCAAGTTGATTTTCCATCTTTCCACGGCTGTTCCTCTCTTCCGAATCGATGTGTCCTGCGGTAACAATCATATAGAATAGTTTTTGGTCATGCAATTCGAGCATAAGGGTGGTATGCTGGCGAAAAAGCCCAATATACGCCGGAAACCGCTGAATTCAGGTTTATTCCGGCCTTGGCAGGAAAGAAGGTAAAGCTCCCGTGAATTTTTCGTTGGAAGAAGCGACGATTGCTAGCATGCAGCAGGCGATGGAGGCCGGCCAAACGACATCCGCAGCACTAGTATGTGCATATTTTGATAGAATCGCCAATCTGGATAAAGCCGGCCCCCAGTTAAACGCGGTTTTGGAAGTAAACCCGGACGCGCTGTTCCTTGCGGAGGCGATGGATAGGGAGCGAAGCTTAAACAAGGTACGCAGCCGTCTTCACGGCATTCCTATTATGATTAAGGACAATATCGATACGGATGACGGGATGCATACGAGCGCGGGTTCGCTGGCGCTGGCGAACGAATATGCCGGAAGAGACGCATTCCTCGTGCGAAAGCTGCGTGAAGCGGGCGCTGTCATCCTGGGCAAAACGAATATGACCGAGTTCGCCAATTTTATGACCGAAGGCATGCCTGACGGCTACAGCTCGCGAGGCGGGCAGGTGCTCAATCCGTACGACGCCGATTCCCGGCCGGGCGGCTCGAGCTCCGGCTCGGGCGTTGCGGCGGCGGCTAATCTATGTGCCGTCGCTATAGGAACGGAAACGTCGGGCTCGATTCTTTGTCCGGCCAGCCAGTGCGGCGTCGTCGGGATAAAGCCGACCGTAGGCTTGATCAGCAGGCATGGCATTGCGCCGATTGCGTTCAGCCAAGACACGGCCGGACCGATGGCCAGAACCGTTACGGATGCGGCCGTCGTATTGGGCGCTATGGCGGGAATAGACGACAACGACCCGGCGACTTTCGCTTCCATGGCCCGCTGTCCGGCGGACTATACGGAGTACCTGGATGCGAAGGGTCTGCAGGGCGCCAAAATCGGGGTTCCCCGCGCTTTCTATTGGGACTCTCTGGACGAGGAACGGCGCGTGCTGGCAGAGCGGGCGCTTGCGGACTTAAGCAAAGCGGGGGCGATTCTGGTCGATCCTGCGGACATCCCTTCGGCAGGAAGCATTCGTTCATCCAGCGTGCTGATGTATGAATTCAAAGCAAGTCTTAACGCTTATTTAATGGGAAGAGGGAACGGCTCGCGTATGCGTACGCTGCGGGATATTGTCGATTTCAACAATCTGCATCCCGAGCGGACGCTGAAATACGGGCAGAAGCTTCTCGTGCATGCGGAAGAGCGTACGAGCGGCACGCTGACCGAACCGGACTATATTCACGACCGATTACGCGATCTCCGCTTATGCCGAACGGAAGGGATCGATGCCGTGCTAGACGGGTACGGACTGGACGCCATCGTTTTCCCCGGCGATGAAGGGGAAACGATAGCAGCGAGAGCCGGTTATCCGTCGGTTATCGTTCCAGCCGGATTTTTGAAATCCGGGCTGCCCTTTGGCTTGACGTTCACCGGCCGCGCATTCAGCGAGCCCGTCCTCCTTAAGCTGGCTTATGCGTACGAACAGGCGACCCTTCACCGAAAAGCCCCGTGCTTGTAAGATGGCAGTGAGAGGTGACTTTGCACGGATTATGGCGAATAGAACGATCATCCGAGGGCAAAGTAACCGTTGGGCGTAAATGCCACTATTTGCTTTCGGGGGATGATGCTATGCCTTACGGTGCTCATGAAACGATGGAAGTTCACGAAATGCTGAATGAGAAAACGAACTTGATCAACCTCTTCTCCATGTATTTGCAGGATTGTCAAAACGTCGAGCTGCGCCAACTTATCGAACGGCACATTAGCAGCGCGATCGCCGATTACGACCAGCTAGTGGCATATACCCACGATTATTCGGCCGCCATGCATATTCCTCAGGCTTATGCGATGCCGCATGCCGAGCCGCAGCACATCATGTACGGTCTTCATCAGCCTGCTCCTCAGGCTCCGCAGACGGGGGGACGTTTGGATGACAGGCAAATCGTCTCCTCGATGCTCTGCATGCACAAGAGTTCGGCCAAAAATCATATGAGTGCGGCGCTCGAGTGCGCCGATCCGAACGTGCGCCAAATGCTGCTGAACGGCTCACATTCCTGCGCGAATCAAGCCTATGAAGTGTTTCTGTTCATGAACCGGCAGGGCCTGTATCAAGTGCCGACCATGCAGGAGCATACGGCCAAAACCTATTTGCACAGCTATCAGCCGTTCGGGCATGCCGTGCAGCCGCAAGCCTCGATCCTGCAACCAGTTATCCAGCCAGTGCTTCAACCTATCAGACAGCCTGCTGCGCAGAGTGGGATGGCGGAAGAAGCATCTTCGTTTTTCGACGGGGCCAACGCACCTATGAATAATCTGTCCCAGGCGGTTGCCCAGTCGATGATGAGCGGACCTTACGGGGCGGCGCAGACGAGCGGCGGCATGAATGCCATGATGCATCCAAGTCCGACGATGAATAGAGGGGCGTTCGGCAACCCATCCGTTCCAGCGGGAACATTCGGGGGTGCAGCTAGGCCGATGCAAGGGCCTCCGTCCGGGAGCGGTATGGGTTTTGCTCCAGGTGCGCCTGCCGGCTATTCTCGGCCCGGTTACTCCGGCAGCTTGCAAGGAAATTCGCCGGGCAGACTTCAATAAAGACGAGAGTCGTTTATCAAGCGAAGCGGATTCGTTTGATAAGCGGCTTTTTTTATAATATTAAGAATTTATATGTTTCACCTATCAAGTGCTTATATTTCAACTGTAAACGCGCTCGTCCAGAAGGACGGCGAAGCCGTTTATCCTTGCTTCCCGGCACTCTACATGTATTTATACCGGTTTTTTATTCAGAATCCGTTAAGGAAGCCTTAAGATTTATCCCGACAGTTTGTTAAGAAACGTTGCCTACAATGAGAGCAGTCAAAGGATGGCATTGCTGGAAACGGGAACGAATGGTACTGGAGGGGAATCATGAGCGAGACGAACATGACGCAGGCAGATCCTGTCGTGCGTATTAATCAGCTTACCAAAAAGATAGGCGGCAAAACGATCGTCGACAACTTGACGTTCGACGTCCCGAGAGGCGAGGTTTTTGGCTTCTTGGGTCCGAACGGGGCAGGGAAAACGACGACGATCCGGATGATGGTCGGGTTGATCCGGATGACGCATGGCGTAGTGATGATCAACGGCATCAACGTAGAGAATCACTATGAGCAAGCGATGAATCATGTCGGCGCCATCGTGGAAAATCCGGAGATGTACAAATTTTTGACAGGCTATCAAAATTTGATTCATTTTTCGAGAATGCATCCGGCCATACCGGCAGGCCGAATCGACGAGGTAGTGGAATTGGTCGGTTTGAAATCCCGCATACACGACAAGGTAAAAACGTATTCGCTCGGCATGCGGCAGCGTCTCGGCGTCGCGCAGGCGATTCTGCACAAGCCCTCGGTCTTAATCCTGGACGAACCGACCAACGGGCTCGATCCTGCCGGCATTCGGGAACTGCGCGATTACTTGCGGAATTTGGCGCGGACCGAACGGATTTCCGTCATCGTATCCAGCCACCTTTTATCCGAGATGGAATTGATGTGCGATCGGGTCGCGATTATTCAGTCCGGCAAGCTGATCGACGTAAAGCCGGTCCGCCAATTGGCCCAGGGCAGCGGGGAAGCGAAGGTGCTGATTGAGGTAGACAGGCCGCATGAAGCGATGGCCGCCCTGTCCCGCTCGATGGACGTAGGTTTCGTCGGCATCGCGGACGGACAGCTGGAGCTTAGAATCGAACGGGAGCATATCCCGCAAATTGCATCATGCCTGGTCACGGCGGATTTTCGAATATATGGCATTCGTACGGTGACGAAGACGCTGGAGGAAACATTTTTGGAAATGACGGGGGTAGGAGCCATTGGTTAGATTGAGCGCTTTGCTGCGCAACGAGAATTTGAAAATTTACCGGAGACCGCGAACGTGGATCATGCTTGGTCTTCTCCTTGCGCTCCTTCTCACGGGCAACCTGATCGAAAAGTTCGACAGACCCGCTCAGCCGCAAGCGGCGGACTGGAAACAGGCGCTGAGCGAATCGACGGAGCAGCTGCAGAAAGACATGGAAAGCGAAAAAACGGACGAGCGATCGAAGATTTACCTTCAGCAATCGATCAATATGAACCGTTATGCGATCGAACACGATATTAATCCGGAACGCAAGTCGGTTTGGACATCGGTCGATTTGTCGGCCGGTTTAATCATGCTAGGCGCTATTTTTACCATTGTAATCGCAGGCGATATTGTAGCGGGGGAGTTTTCGTGGGGGACGATCAAACTGCTGCTGATCAGACCGGTGTCACGGGGCAAAATTTTGTTATCCAAATACGTTGCAACGCTGCTCTTCGCGCTATTTTTGCTATGTGCGCTGTTCCTGTCGTCACTGCTTATAGGCGGGGTGCTCTACGGTTTCGACGTGATGAATCATTCGCAGCTCTATTTCGGAACGGACGGAAATCTATACGAACGGAGTATGGCGGTACATACTTTGCAAAAGTATGGGTTTGAATGCGTTTCACTTGTGATGACGGTGACCGTCGGCTTTATGATCTCGACGGTGTTCCGCAGCAGTTCGCTGGCGATCGGCCTCTCGATCGGGCTGATGTTCGGCGGCAGCTTGATCGTTATGGCGCTTAGCCGGTACGAATGGGTGAAATACGTCCTGTTCGCCAATCTGGAACTGAGCCAGTATTTGCCCGGACGGATGCCGATCGTCGCCGGAATGACGTTAGGTTTCTCGGTTACGGTGCTTGCCGTCTACTTTATCGTGCTCAATGCGCTCTCATGGTTCGTTTTTACGAAACGGGATGTGGCCGGATAAGAATGGGATGATCATCAGGACCGCTCGAGCGAAAGGCTCCGGCGGTTTTTTGATTTGCGTAAGAGGAGATCTCCCAAAAAGTTCAGGCTGACTCGGACGGGTTAAAGTGAATGCAAGTCACATATACATCCAATTAACGGGGAGCGATTCCTTGGCTAAGCTTGGGAGCAGGCTCCCCGGCATGTACTCGGAGCAAGCTTCGAACAATCTCCTTCACTTTGCAGGGCATAAGGAGGTGATAGCGGTGGTTTACGGCATTGCTTTATTCGTGTTCGTTTGTCTGATTGCGCTAGGCATTGTAGCGATAGCCGGGAAAAGCATTCGGGAATATGACGAGAAGAACCATGAAAGCTACTTGGGCTAATGCAGCTTGAAATCGCCATTTTAACGCGGGAGGAATCGTTATGGGTGATCGCAATCAACAGCAGCTGCTTCAGGACAAGAAGGATTTGAACAAATTCGGGTATGCCCAGGAACTTCTGCGGAGCATGGGGGGCTTTTCGAACTTTGCGATCTCGTTCTCGATTATTTCGATTCTGACGGGGGCCGTATCGCTATACGGGCATGGGCTCAAATACGGCGGTCCGGGCATGATGGGCTTCGGCTGGTCGATCGTCGCGCTGTTCGTGCTGCTTATCGCAGCGGCGATGGCGGAGCTGGCGTCGGCGATTCCTACGGCAGGCGCCTTGTATCACTGGGCGTCGATATTGGCAGGCAAACGTTGGGGGTGGTATACCGCATGGATCAACCTGATCGGTCAAATCGGCATCGTCGCCGGCATCGATTATTCGGTCGCGACCTTCGCCGATCCGCTGCTCGCGCAAGCATTCGGCTATACGTCAGACAGTACGACCACGCTTATCGCGTTTGTCGTCATTTTGCTGTCCCATGGCATCGTTAATCATATCGGCATTCGGGTAGTCGCCCGGCTGAACGACTTTTCGGCCTGGTATCACATTGCGATCGTGGCAGTCGTCGTCGTCAGCTTGGCCTTCTTTACCAAAGACGGGCTGCAGCCGCTCGATTATTTGTTTACGGTCGGGCAGACGTTCTCGGATAAACCTTATATGTTCGCGTTTCTGATCGGACTTCTGCAGGCGCAATGGACGTTTACCGGCTATGACGCCTCCGCGCATACGATCGAGGAAACGGTCAACCCGCGGATCCGCGCCCCATGGGGCATTTTTACTTCCGTCGCCTATTCGTTCGTGTTCGGCTTCATCATGCTCGCGTTCGTTACCTTGTCGATCCGGGATGCAGGGGCTGCGGCTTCCGCAGACAATGCCTACATATACATCATTAGCGAAGCGCTTGGAGGCGCGTTCGGAACAACCGTGTTGTGGCTTGTTATTTTGGCGATGTGGTTCTGCGGGTTGTCTTCGATCACTTCGTTCTCGCGGATGATGTACGCTTTCTCGCGCGATAAGGGCATGCCGTTCAGCAGACATTGGGCGGAAATATCGAAGACATACAGAACGCCGGCCAAGGCGATATGGCTTTCGGTCGTGCTTTCCTTCCTCCTGGCGCTGATCGACTATATCATCAAGCTGGTCAATCCGGACGCTTCTTACGGTACGCTCGTGTTCCTGACGGCGGTCAGCGTCGTCGGCTTGTATGTGGCTTACGGCATCCCGATTCTCCTTAAGCTGATTGCAAAAGCGAAGGGCCGCTTCCAGCCCAAGCATCTGGGACCGTGGAATCTTGGGAAATACAGCGACGTCATCGCGGTACTGTCCCTGATCTGGATCGTGTTTATCAGCGTCGTGATGGTCATTCCCCCGAACGAGAACGCCGGTTACGCGCTGATCGGCATGATGGTCCTGCTTTTGATCATGGATTTTGCCTACTACCGCAAGCACTTCGAGGGGCCTCAGGCGGCGCTTCGTACGAAGCGGGAAGATATTTTGAGGAGGGAGCGGGAGTTGGAAAGAAAATAGCAGAGCGGCTCCGGCATCCCGTTTCCTTCGAGGGGAGTCTGTTTCCAAGGTGTTGTCCGGGAAGTCCGCCCATGCAGGGCGGACTTTGTTTCCATATAAGAAAGTTTAAATCCTTTATAGAACTAAAGCGTCAGAGGTACCCATTCTCAAACATAGAAAGGAATTTACTGTATGGCGGCATGCAGGGGTTCCCTGTTTCCAGTAAAAGAATGGATAGAGTACACATCATAAAGAAGCAGCAGGATTGGGCTAAACGCCAATGTATCATTCAAAAAATGAGGCGAAAAACGTACTAGTTCCGCTTGGCTATGAAATCGAGGGTGAATGCAAACTTGTAACTTCTAGGGAAATACGGTACTTTAGTAGAGGACTGTCAGGGGGAGCCGGATCGGCGGCGAACAAATGAAATTGCAGGGGTAGCAGAGGAGAAGAAACAATGCGGTTGCAAAAGGTTTATATGCCGCTGCTTATTGCGGCGACGATCGCCGTCATCATTGCCATTATACAGGTCGAGAATTGGGGAATATGGGCTGTATTCGTTCTGGCGGCTTCGCTGATCGGGACAAGCAAGGATGCGAAAGCGATCACTTGGGTGCAGTTTATGCCTGCGGGCTTGATTACGTTGTTCTTGTTTTATGTGATTTACGAGTACGCGAATCCGATGTGGCACCGGGTCGTTGCGATGCAGACGGAGAACATTCGTCATATTTTTAAATGGAACGAGGCCTTCAACGCGATCCCGCTTAACGATGCGTGGATATTCCGGCTATGGCAGCCGGAATGGCTGACCAAATATATGCAATCGGTCTATAATGCCGGGTTTACACTTTCCTACTGGATTTGCGTGATCCGGGCGTTCTTTACGAAAGACGTAAAGAAGCTGGGAAGGTACGCACTGGCTGGCTATTTGCTTCAGGTGCCGCTTATTTTGCCGTTCTACAATACGATTTTGCTGCAGGAGGTGTGGTATGTTCAAGGAACGCCGGATCTGCTGGAGCGCGTCTTGACGCCATCCGAACAGTATATGACCGTGCTCAATTGCTTTCCGAGCATGCATACGTCGATCGCGTTCGCGGCGCTGCTGCTGGCCATGCGCGAGAAAAGCCGCTGGTACAAATGGTTGCTCGGCGTGTTCTGCGTCTCGATCATCATCTCCACCATGTATTTAAAAATCCATTGGATCATCGACGTATTCGCAGGCATGCTGTTCGCCTGGGGCTGCGTGAAGCTGGCGGATGTGATCGTGAACGCGAAATTTTTCGATGCGTTCGCCCGCCGCTTCGAAGGCTTCGGCAGCAAGCTGTTTACTGCGATGGAGGTGCGCCGGGGCAAGAAAAACAGCAATATCGGGTCAGGCGAATAACCCGTCTGCACGAATGAATGGAGGAGTATCGTATCATGTGGAAGAAGCTATTGCGTCTGGAAACCGCGGTTTTGCTTGCCACAGCGTTCATTGTCGTCTATCTGCTGATGGTGAAGCCTATCATAGGCGTGGCGAACAACGGCGATTTCGAGCGCATTATGGGAACTGTGGGCTTAGCGGATCTGCATTTCGAAGAACCGTACGCTGAAAAATATTTCGCCTACTTCCATAGCAAGTATGCCATATCGCATATGGGGCTTGGCGGTTACATATCGACCCAGCTGATTGCGGTATTTGCGGCCGTAGGTTTGAACCTTGCCGCTTACAGCCGCGAGCTGTTCGACATTCGCTTTCTCTCGGGCCTGTATGCGGCGCTGCTGTTAGGGGCGTTCTATTTAATCTTGAGATGGGGGCGGACGAATACGCGTACCGTTAACGTCGTATTAGCCGTCCTGCTTGTTGTCGTGTTTGCCGATGTCGGGTATTTGGCTTACTTCAACTCGTTGTTCGGGGAGCCGACGACCTTCGTTTTCCTGCTGCTTACGATCGGCTTCGCTCTGGCGATCAGCCGACGATCGGAGCACCCGACGATCGGCTTGCTAGTCTGCTTTTTTGCATCCGCCTTTATGCTCGTCGGCTCGAAAATTCAGTATGCGCCTGCAGGCATCATTGTGGCACTGCTCGGGTTTCGGCTGTGGGGGTTGCGGGCAGACCGCAAATGGAAACGCACCGTGGCAGGATTGTCCGCTTTTCTCGTGTTAGCATCCGCAGGCTTCTATCTATCCGCGCCTAAGGAGATTAGTTCGATTAACAAATACCAGACCGTTTTCTTCGGTATTTTGAAAGATTCGAAAACCCCGGAGCGCGATTTGGAGCAGCTGGGCATATCGCCGAAGCTTGCGGTACTGGCCGGAACGAACTATTTTACGCCGGACACGCCGATTAAGCAGAACGATCCGTCCATGAAACCGGAATTTTACGATAAGATCAGTCATTTCAAAGTGCTCGGCTTCTACATGACGCATCCCGCCCGGTTTATCCAGAAGCTGGAACGGGCTGCAGAAAACAGCATGATGATCCGTCCTTATTACTTGGGCAACTATGAGAAAGCCGAAGGGAAGCCGGCGGGCAAGGTGGCGCTGTCGTATTCCTTCTGGAGCGAATTCAAGAAAAATGCTCTGCCGAATTCGCTGCTCTCGGTAGTCGTCTTATACGTCGTCTATTATGGCGGCTTGCTCTTGTTTTGGAGGCGCTGCACGAGCCCGTTTTACCGGTTTGCGGCCGAAATGCTGGCTGCGGTGGGGGCAGTGGGGGCGATCGCATTCGTTACGCCGCTTATCGGCGACGGCGAGGCGGATTTAGGCAAGCATCTGTTCTTGTATACGCTATGCTACGATGTCATGCTGGTCACTGTGGTAACGGGGCTGGTTGCGGCAGCAGTCGGATTCGTCGCCGGCCGGTCCTCCAAACGGATAACCCCTTCCGCGAACTAAGCGCATTTCCGTACAAGGGAAAATGAAGCGACGCCCGGATAAATTCACCCGGACATAGCAAAAAGCCTTGCCGCACCGAAGCGACTTCGGTACGGCAAGGCTTTTTTAAAATATAAGATTTTATAGGTTTCACACGATAAGCCCTTATATTTCTCCGGTAAACGCACGGCGTCATAAGACGCCGGCAGGCTTTTATCCTTGATTTATCAGAAAGTATATCGTGGAAGTCGCTCAAAATCTCGGTAAACGCGCTTGTCCCTAAAAGGACGGCGAAGCCGTTTATCCTTGTTACGTCAGAGCGGTTACCCGATCTCCGACGCAACGGTAAACCGCTCGTTGATATGCTGCGGATTCTCGATTTCATCGACAACCGCGATCGCATAGTCCTCATAGCTGACATAGCTTTGACCGCCGGCGTTGACCAGCAGATGATCTTTGCCGGTTTGGTAAGCTCCCGTACGTTTGCCGAGGGCAAAGTACGCGGATGGGCTGATGAACGTCCATTTGATCGAATCGGTTTGCTGCAAAATGTCCAGGTTTTTGCCTTGGTTTTGCGCCGTCGCCAAATATTCCTTAGGGAAATCCGGTGTTTCGAATACGCGAACGGTTTTGGCTTCGTCCACAAACAGGCTGCCGGCGCCGCCGACGACGATCAAACGGGTGTTCGGCGCGCCCTTGAGCGCTTCGATCAGGACGTTGCCCGCGTCCACATGCAAATGCTCTTGACCGGGAGCGGCACCGAACGCATTCACAATAACATCGAAGCGGCTTAGATCTGCCGTGGTCAAGCCGAATACGTCTTTCTCCAAAACGGTTGCGGCTGGTTGCTCCAGCTTGGCTGCGTTTCTGACGATTGCGGTCACTTCATGGCCACGGTCTGCGGCTTCTTTTAAAATCCGGCTTCCGGCTTTTCCTGTTGCTCCGATAATGGCGATTATCATAATGGTGTTCCCTCCAAAAAAATATTTGTAACCGAATTGGTTACATCTGTGGGGTGAAAAAACCTCTTTTTCAGGAAAAGAGGCGACTCAGAATGTCTTGTACCGATGTAGCGGCCAGCTGGTCTTCCATTGCTTTGCGGGCGTCGTCGAATACGTTGTCGAGCGCGGACTGGATGTTTTTGCCTACCGGACAAGCCGGATTGGGCTGCTCATGAATGGCAAACAGTTCATCCTTCGGCTGAACGGCCCGGTACACCTCAAGCAGGGAAATATCGCTTGGCGCTCTCGTAAGTTCGGCTCCCGGAACCCCGACTTGCGTTCGGAGCAATCCTGCTTGCTTTAGCATGCCCGTGATCCGTCTTATGACGACGGGATTCGTATTGACGCTGCCTGCAATCCATTCGGATGTTGCCACATCGCGTGGATTGGAAGCAAGTAACGAAAGAATATGAATGGCCACGGCAAGACGACTATTCATCATGGTCTTTCACCACCTATGTAACCATCATAGTTACATCCTGCGTTTTTGTCAAACGGCTATTTTTACATGCTGCGGAATCGGTTAGGCAAGTCGCTTAACTAGTATGTGCGGAGCGGAGGTTGTTATCCGGACTGTCTTCAAATCCTGCATTTGCAATCCGCTCCCAACGTTTGAAGGTTTTTTCTGTTTACAAGATTAGCAGGCAGTCATATAATTGTTATGACAATGAAATGACTAGGCCATTTGTCGATGATGTATGTGATAGAAATCACAAAGTTGGCAGACGTTGAAAGGAAGAAAGCGAAAATGGGGAAAGTAAGCTTATTCATGCGCTTATCCAGATTTCGAGTCATACCGGTTATGGTCATTCCCGTATTGATCGGAGCGGCTGGAGCTTATGCGTGGAACGGCGTGTTTCATCCGCTGCTGTTCTTATTGACGCTTATCGGAGCGGGAGCGGCGCATTTATTTTCCAATATGATTAACGATTTATGGGATTTTCGGAACGGCGTCGACGTAGCGGCCAAAGAAACGGCATCGACGATATCGACCAATTCGGGTTTTCTGGCCAAGGGAACGATCGAGGAACGGACGTTTGCGGCGCTTACTTGGCTGCTTTTTGCCGTCGCTGTCGTATGCGGTGCGCTTCTCGCTTGGTTCAGCGGGCCGGCTGTTCTTGCTTATGCGGGACTCGGCGGGCTGTTTGCCTTTTTCTATGTGGCTCCGCCCGTTAAATACGGCTACCGGGGCAAAGGCTACAGCGAGATTGCCATTGTCCTTTCGTTCGGCGTTCTGCCGGTGGTCGGAAGCTATATCGTCCAAACGTCCGTCTACGACTGGAAGGCGCTGCTTGCCTCTCTACCGATCGGTCTGTTAACGACGCTTATCCTATTTAATCATCATTTCCTTCATTGGCAGTCGGACAAGGCTTCCGGCAAAAAGACGCTCGTCGTGGTATGGGGAGAAAGCAAAGCGATCCGGTTTTCGAAGGTTTTGCTCGTTTTGGCGCACCTTTCGCTTGTTGTGGCTGCGGTCAGCGGAGCGCTGCCTTATTATGCCCTGATTGGGCTGCTTACCGCCATCCCTTTTGTTAAAGTGTACGGAAGCTTGAAGGACCATAACCCGTCGGAAGCTTATTTGCCGTTGATGGGCGCGTCTCTCAAATCTACGATGCGCTGCGGGCTTGTCATTGTTTTATCGCTTCTTTTGCAAGGAATCTTGGCCTAACGAAACTACGAGCAACCGAGAGGAGAAGGGGAACATGGAAAAATCACCGGCAGCTGAAAAAACGGTCACACTGGGAGACTTTCATACGATTTTGTCGGAAGGGGAAGTGTGGAATATCGGCGGCTTCAAGCTGCAGGACGGGTCGTTCTGGCAATACCGCGAGCCGAATGCAGTCGTCATCGTACGCAATGGCATCCTGTATGTACGGGCGCCGATCAGCCGGAAGCACGACCAGGTTCAAATTCTCGATAACGCCAAGCATATGTATTACTCCGCACAGCCGGTTGAAGTGCCAGAAGAAGGCGAAATCAGCTTTGAGCTGAACATTCGCGCACGGAGTCAAAATACGGCGCCGAACGATTTGTACGACGGCTATGTATCGCTAAATCTGCTTGACTTCTCGACCGGCGGCGCACTCGATTTCTTCGTCGGCAACGATAAGTACGCAAGCGTGTATGCGGTCCTGCCTTTCCCTGGCGTGAACGTGCCGGAGACGGATAAGACGCGTTACTTCTGCATTTTTAAAGAGGAGCAGAATTTCGCGGCGCGCGAATTCAACAATTACAAGATTACGTATAACCGTGCGGCGGACGAAATCGTATTCTATGTCAACGGTCAAGAAGTGCGGCGCGAGCAGGGCGTGCCGGTCAAGTTCAACCGCTTCACGGTGGCGCTCGGCATCATGACCGAGAAGGATTTGACCCCGCAAGGCAGCGTGTCCGTTCATGGCCAAACGGTTATCGGCGAGTGGTCGCCGGTGACGATTACGGTGAAGGAATAGCGAGAACGAGACGAAGAAAAACCGCCGGAGGCTTTAGCTCCAGCGGTTTTTTTCATGCAAAGTTACATAGCCTTGAAGGGTTTACGGCAAGTATGGAAGACCAAGACGCCCCGCCGGCTTACCCTTGCATTTCTGCAAACAAGGCAAGCGCTCGCTCCATTTTAACCGCATATTCCTCGCTCATGCTCGAGCTTCGAAACGTGACTTCGGCGCTCCCCGCACCGTCCAGCAGAGAACGGCTGCTTAAGATGTCGATAAGCCGGTTCACGGTTCCCGTACTGCCGTCAATAATCCGGATATGTCCGGGGACGTGCTGCTGAAGCAGCTTCTTGTAGAATGGAAAATGCGTACAGCCGAGGACGATCGTTCCGTATTCCTCCAATCGGTAAGGCGCGAGTACACCGGCGAAATAGTCGCCGATTACGTTCGCATCGAACTGCAGCTTCTCGCAAAACGCGACCAGCCCGGGAAGCGGAAGCGAGTCCACGATGCTCATATCGTCGATCCGGCTGACCAGCTCGTTATATTTGGTTTCCCTTAAAGTAAGCGACGTGGCGAATACCAGCACGCGTTTGCCGTTCAGACGGTTCATTTCCACAGCGGGCTTCACGGCCGGCTCCATCCCGACGATGGGAATATCGTACCGGTTTCGAAGCTCCGAAATGACGATGCTCGTTGCCGTATTGCAGGCGATGACGAGTGCTTTTACATCCTCTTCCATTATTTGTTTGACGGATTGCTCGATGCAAGCTTTTACCTCTTGCTTCGTTTTGGTACCGTAAGGTACGTTCAACGTATCCGCAAAATAAATGAAATCCTCGCGGGGAAGCCGTTTTCTGGCTTCGTCAAGCACGGACAATCCGCCTAATCCAGAATCGAAAAAAGCAATTTTCATAATGTCCCCTTACCTTTGCGACGTTCTCGATACGTATCCGATCTCCTTTTTTAGTATAATCGAACGCTTCCCCTTATTTCCATTACAAAAATAACCTGATCCGGCATGATGCCGTATCAGGTTATTTGCGAATTGCGCTGCAATCATCAGTAGATCCGGTGGATGACTTCCTCGAAGTCGGGTTCCTCCATATGCACGTCGTCGACCTCGCCCCACTGGTTTAACATGCGCAGGACGTCCATGGCCGTCGTTTCCTGGCGGTTGCAATGAATCGTCAAGCTATCCCTGCTCTGCTCTTCGATCGTAAAAGGCAGCTTGATCGCATCGCCGTTCGCGTTCGCCGCATCCGCAGGTATCTGCAGCGCTCCCCGGTACGTGACGCGGATAACGGAAGGCAGGCCGATCCGCTCGCGCAGCTCGGGAATGGTGCCGTCATAGGCAAGCTCGCCGCGGTTAATGACGATAACGCGCTCGCACAGCTGCTCGATATCGTCCATATCGTGGGTGGTGAGCAGAATCGTTTTGCCGAAATCGCGGTTCAGCGATTTGAGAAAGCCGCGGATGTTCTTCTTGGCGATAACGTCGAGACCGATCGTCGGTTCGTCGAGAAAAAGAATGTCCGGATTATGCAGCATCGCGGCGGCCAAGTCGGCCCGCATCCGCTGGCCGAGCGAGAGCTTGCGCACTGGCGTCGACAGGAATTCGTCCAGACCGAGCAGCTCGCGCATCATCCCGAGCTGGCGTTCCTTGCGCTCGGGCTCGATGCGGTACATGGCCGCTAGGATGTCATAGGAATCCTTCACCGGCAAGTCCCACCACAGCTGGCAGCGCTGGCCGAATACGACGCCCAGATGGCGGACGACATGGCGGCGGTGCTTTTGCGGGCTCCGCCCGTGAATGAGCACTTCACCGGACGAAGGGTGGAGGATGCCGGTCAGCATTTTGATCGTCGTCGATTTGCCTGCGCCGTTCGGGCCGATATAGCCGACAAAGTCGCCTTTCTCGACGCGGAAGCTGACGCCTTGAACCGCCGTTTTCTCCTTGTATTCCCTCGAAAAAAGGCTGCGGACGCCGCTGAACGCGCCTTCCTTGACGACGGGAATCCGAAACGTTTTGCGGATGTCGCGAACGTCGATCATCGTGACGCCTCCCTTTGCAGCGAGTCCGGCTTCCCGGCCTGCGGAAAGTAAGGTTCGAGGGCGTGATCCTCGATCAGTCCGAAAGCCCGTATGCCGGAAGCATACTCCATCAGCTGTTTTTTGATATTCGGAAAAAGCAGGATCGGATCGAGCTCGTTCAGCGGAATCCATTTGACTCCGGATTGCATCGGATCGGGCTGGTCCGGCAGCCTCGGCGCGCCGCCGTTCGCAAGGCTGCATTCAAAAATCAAGTTTAAACTATGGGGAGCATCCGGATAATCGCCGGATTGCCGGTGCGGCGCGCATTCGTAGACGAATGCTAGCGGTCCGACTTCAACGTCCGCAGCAAGCTCCTCGCGCGCTTCCCGCTTAACCGCTTCGATGACGGTTTCGCCGGGTTCGGCGCCGCCTCCGGGCAGGTTGTAATGGACGCCTTCTTCGTCCGTATACTCGCACAACAGGATCGAGCCATCCCGGATAATTAAGGCGGTCGGTCTTATTCGAATATGATATGGCATGATAACATCCCTCCGTTATGATTAGCTTCCCGTGCTTTGATAACGCGATAATCCGAGCCGCCAGAAGCGCATGCCCGCGTAGAGAAAAACAGCGGCGAAAACCAGTGTAGCGGCCAAAATCCATGGACCGAGCTCTCCCCGCAAAATAAACAGCGCCGGCAAATAATTCGCAAACCCGACCGGAACGGCCGTCAGCAGCATCGCTTGCAGCCACTTGGGATACAGGACAAGCGGGTATTGCGCTGCGGTACGGGAAGCGTCCTCCGTAATGTTCTGCAGCTCGCGGACGCGTGTAATCCAGAACCCGGCGGTTGCGGAGAACAAGCCGATCGTAAACAGGATGACGGCGCCGGTGACGATCACGAGCAAGGTTTGCGGAATCGCCAGCCAGCCGATTTGCCCGCTTGCCAACATGCCTGACATGCATATCGCCAGCACGGTCGTGCCTTGCACGACTTCTCCGATAAGGAAGGTGACGTTCTGCGTCATAAGCGCGAGCAGTATCGGCACCGGTCTGATCAGCAGCTGGTCGAGATCGCCGGAAACGAGATATTTTTCGATATGATGGACGTCGGAGGCGAGGATTCGGTAGATCGAACGCGAAAGCGTCAGCACCCCGTACAAAAAGCCGATCTCATTCAGGCTCCAGCCTTTGATTTGACCGAACTTGAGCAGGATGATGGCAATCAGCAGAAAATCCATAATGCTCACGACCGCGGCCATCAAACTGGAAAACACAAAATTAAACTTGTATTGCATTCGGCTTCGAATGCTTGCTTTGACAAGCAGGAAATATAGCCGTATCGTGCTCATCCTCCCTGCACCTCCAATTTGCCGCGCACGATCCGGGTCGCCAAGAGGCAGCACAGCGTCAGGAAAACGCACCACAGCAAAGCGCCGAAGAGCGCGCCGCCTTGCTCGTAGCCCAAATACATGCGTGTCGGATGATACTGCAAATACGGATAAAAAGAGGCTGCGCTGATCCGCTGCAGCCAGACGGGGAGCCATTCGATCGGGATCAAGTATCCCGAGAAGAGCATCGCCAGCGCCGTGTTTACCCAAACCAGCCAATTCGATTCCGTCGTCCAAAGGGCGCTGATTCCGATCAAATACTGGATGCAGATCGCGATGTAGGCGGCCAGCGCCAGTCCGGCGAACGTAAGGAGCCAGACCATAGGATCGGTAGGAACCGGCAGTGCGAACATGAAAGCGTACAGGATATAAATCGGCGCCGATTTATAAAGCAGCCGATAGGCGATTTGCCCCCATTCCCGGCTCATGGCGATATAGAACAGATGAACGGGCCGCATCAGATCGAGCGAGATTTGGCCGGTCCGGACGCTGGGAATGATGCCGAGTCCGTTCGTCATGAATACCGTGAGCCATAGGCAAACTTGATTGAAGGCGACGTAATGGATCATGCCTTGCTCGCCGTAGCCGCCAAGCTGATGATCAGAGCCGATGCCGACCCAGACGGATACGTAAATAAAGCCGAAAATCGCGCTGGCCACCGTGTTGATCGCATGCGTGCCCCGATACTGCAGGTTTTGGGCGTAAGATTTGCTCGCGAGAACGGAAAAAATGGAATCTTTCATCGTTGTCTGGGTTCCCTGAACAGGAACCTTTCAACCTCCTTGGATTTCGATTTTGCGGCGAACGGCGGCCGTAGCCGCCAAGCAGACGCACGTGAGCGCGGCGCACCACAGGAAGGCGGCCGGCAGCGACGACAGCTGCTCCCTTTCCAGGAAAATGCGTGTCGGGTGGTATTGCACGTATGGATAAGGCGTCAGGTATGTAAGCGCGCGAAGCCAGCCCGGCAGCCATTCGAGCGGAATGAAGAAGCCGGAAAGCAAGGTAAACACGGCAAAATTAAGCCATCCTAGCCAGCGCGATTCGGTTGTCCAGACGGCAGCTAGTCCGATCAAATAGTTGATGGCGATCATCACGTAAGCGGCAAGCGCCAGCGCGACTGCCGTCCATAGATAAGTGGAAGCGCTCTCCGGCAGACGAAGCGAAACGGTGAAGAAATAAATGACGAGAATCGGAATCGTTTTGTATAGAAATTGGTAGGCGATCATCCCCCATTCTCTGCACATAAGCGAAACGTACAGATGAACCGGCCGTGTCAACTCGACGGCTAATTGTCCGGTTCTGACGCTTTGTTCGAGGCCGAGACCCCCGCTCATCCCGTTGACGACCCAAAGCGCGGCCTGGTTGAAGGCGATGTAACTGACGATGCCTGCCGTTCCGTAAGCGCCAAGCGAGTTGGAATCGCCGATGCCGATCCAGATGGAAGCGTAAATGTACCCGATGATTGCGCTTGCGATCGTTTTCATCGTGTGGGCGCCGCGATACTGCAGGTTTTGCAGGTACGCCTTGCGCGCCAGCACCCAAAAAAGCATGTAGCACCTCCGATTTCGTATGCGGTTGTCGTCGTGCCTGTCGTGCCTTAAAGCATTAGGAATACAAGTGAAATGTCGGTTCGTGCGGAAAGTGTTTCTGTAAAGCGATGCGTAGAGGAACCGTTGCGCCGTGTCCCGGCGGAGCGTGCCGGATGCAGCTGGACGCAGGTGTTGCGAAGTGTGGGAAAGCTTGTTCCCGATCCTCAAACGTACTCGTTTGAAGAGAGTGAGTTTTGATTATAGCAATTGCCGGGAGGCGAGGCAATGCAGGGTTGAAGGAATATTCGATTATAACGATTCTTTCCGGCAGCTTTGGGACCGATTCATTGCGATTCTATTCAAGATTACTTCCATTCTAGGTAAAATGGGAAGGAAGCCGGATCCCTATATGGTCGGATGCTGTAAACGGAAGGGGCATTTGCCCCCGTCATGTAGTATAATGGAAACGGTTTTGTATCAATATGACATTTTTGAGTATGGAAAAGCAATCGGCTCCGGGCGATAGGCGCCGGAGTCTTGTATTTTGCAATGGGGGGAACCGAGTTATGAATCGTTCGCGATCGGATGATCATACCGTAAACAAGAAGCGCAACGACCGGAAGCAGCAAAGGAAATGGACGGCTATAGGAATCGGCGTTCTGCTTGTGCTGCTGCTCTTCGTCATGTGGCAGCTGGTGCCTGAAAGCGAGCGGCCTGCCAAGGGGACGAATGCGTCGGCAAACGGAACGCCTCTCCCCGGTATTACGCCGTCTCCTAGAGCTACGGCTTCCCCCGCGCCGAGCGGAACCGGCGACCCGGCGGGAGCGAAGCCGGGGCCAGGCAATGAGACAGGGTCCCCGCCGCCGGCGGATTCGGGGGAACGCGTGACGCTGACATTCGTCGGCGACGTCATCATGGCGGAGACCGTGGAATCGGCCATGAAGCAGCACGGCTACGACTATCCGTTCAAGCAGGTTAAGCCCTACTTGGAACGGGCCGACGTGACCATCGCCAATCTGGAGACGCCGGTTACGGAGCGCGGAACGAAGCAGGACAAGGAATATGCCTACCAATCGACGCCTAAGGCGATGCCTGCGTTCAAGGATTCCGGCATCGACATCGTCAATCTGGCAAACAACCATTCGCTCGATATGGGCGTCGAGGGGCTGATCGAGACGTTCGATCATTTGGCGAAGCACGGCATAGAGCGCTTCGGAGCCGGACGCAACCGCGCCGAAGCGTATAGTCCCGTCATCGTGGAGAAGAAAGGAATCAAAATCGCCTTTCTCGGCTTCACCCGCGTATATCCGAACTCCGCTTGGTTTGCAGGCGAAAAAACGCCCGGACTGGCTTCCATGTACGATTTCGCTTTGCCTCTCGCGGTAGAGGCGATTGAAGCGGCCCGCAAGAAAGCCGATCTGGTCGTAGTCGTCGCTCACTGGGGCGTAGAACGGCAAGATTTGCCGGAGGCCTACCAGCGTCAAGCGGCCAAAGCGTATATCGATGCCGGAGCGGATCTGATCGTAGGCGGCCATCCGCATGTCTTGCAGGGCTTCGAAACGTATAAGGACAAGTGGATCGTATACAGTCTCGGCAATTTCATCTTCACGACGAACGATGTGGCCAAAACGTGGGAGACGATCATTCTAGAGGCTTCTTGCACGAAGGAGCGGCAGTGCGAGGTGAAGGCCGTTCCGGTGCTGACCAAGTGGGCGCAGCCGGTGCCGCTTGAAGGGGAAGCGGGGGCAGCGCTGCTGCAGCGTCTGTCGTCGATCTCGTACGGCGCAAAAGTCGGTGCCGACGGGCAGGTAAAGGCAGCACCTGGCGCACCTACTCCTCTCATTCCGCCGAAGCCTAGCGCCAAACCGACTTCGAGCTCGACTCCGAAGCCGACGGCTAAGCCTTCGCCGGCAGCGACGCCCAAGCAGCCGGGCAAGCAGTCTCCGGCAGCGACGCCGACGCCGAAGCAGACGCCGAAATCCACGCCAAAACCGACTCAGAAGGCGCCGGCTTCGCCGGCCAAAGCAAGCGGAAGCGGTTCGGAATAACAGAAAAAGGAACTAATACCACAATCTCATAAGCCCATACTAACCACACCATGGATCAAGGAGAGTCAGCGATGAGAAAGACAGCTGGTGCCGCTTGTCGGTTGAGGGTTGGTGTGGGCGTTTTTGTGTTCGTTTTATTTTTCTTATCCGGTTGCCGAAACCTCCCCGACGTTACCGCTCCCTCGGTCTCCCCAACGGTGAAGGAAACCGTTTGGGATCGCATAGGGAGGGCGGAGCAGGAGATGAAGGGACCCCAAATGATTTTCGGGCCTCTGTTGTCAGCAGAAGACTCAAGGGCAAACCGAGATGAAAAACAGCGCGATCGAACCGACGAAAGCAATCTGTTTCAAGTGAAACGAGAAAGTAAGCGTGAGGCTGATATGCAGGAGGTTTCGCCAAGCCGAAAGAGTACGGAGCCGCGGCGCGGGGCGGAAGGAAAGATAGCGTATTTGACCTTCGACGACGGTCCTTCCGTCCAAACGGATCGTATTTTGGGCATATTGCGGCAGTATGGCGTGAAAGCCACGTTCTTCGTCATCGGCAGCCGTTCCCGGGAGAGCATTCGCGCTTACAAGGCTATTGCGGCGGAAGGCCATGCACTCGGCAATCATTCGTATTCGCACGATTACCGTAATGTATATCGGTCGGTGGAGGCTTACAAGAAGGATACGGAGAAATTGAACGATCTGCTTGAGGAGACGGTCGGCTTCCGCAGCGATTTGATTCGTTTTCCCGGCGGCTCGAACAATCGGTTGTCGCGCAGAGCGGGGGGAGAGCGGATTATGGAGCGTCTAGCCTCCGAAATGACGAAGTGCGGCTACCGGTATTTTGACTGGAACGTCAGCTCGACGGATGCGGCGCTTTCGGTGCAAAAACGATCGGATATCGTAAGCGCGGTGTTGGGGGGAAGCCGAGGGAAGCGGCAAATCATCGTGTTGATGCACGATATGGCTATAAAAACGACGACCGTCGAAGCGCTTCCCGAAGTGATCTCGGGCTTGCGGGAGCAGGGGTATGAATTTGACGTTCTGAGCCGTTCGTCGTTCAATTTTCGCTTTCTTCGTTGAAGCTGCCGACAGCCGGCTTCGAGCGGCGGGTGGTAGGCTGCAGCGAAATAACGTATAATGCGAGTGAAACGTTTTGGAGGTGCGAATAGTGAAAGAGACGATACGAAACGTGTTTTGCGTCGGCAGAAATTATCGCGAGCACGCCGCCGAGTTAGGCAATGCCGTACCCGATGCGCCGATGCTGTTTATGAAGCCGGTACATGCCTTGACGGCGATGGACGGCAGCGAGATTGCGCTTCCCGGCAATCGGGGCGACATTCATTATGAAGCGGAGCTCGTGCTGCACGTCGGACGTCCGTATGAGCGCGGCATCGGAGTGGACGAGCTTGTCGACAAATATGCGCTCGGTCTCGACCTGACGCTGCGCGACGTGCAAAGCGAGCTGAAGAAAAAAGGGCAGCCGTGGCTGGCGGCCAAAGGCTTTTTGGGCTCCGCGCCGATCGGTTCGTTCCGGCCGTTTCCAGGAGCGGCCGAGCTGGGGCGGCAGTTGTTTACGCTCAGCAAGAACGGAACGGAAGTACAACGGGGCTGCACGACCGACATGATCTTCGACCTGCAGACGATCGTCGACTTCTGTGCGGCGCATTACGGGCTCGGTACGGGCGATCTGATCTACACGGGAACGCCTGCAGGCGTAGGCGCAATAGCGGACGGCGACCGTTTCACGCTGCGCATGGGGGAAGAAGCGGCCGGGGAATGCGTCATTCGGCTGCAGGGATAAAAAAGCCGGACCTATGTCAGGCCCGGCTTCATTGTAATGCGGCTGGAGAATAATATCCAGCTGGGGTAGGGCGGGCCGCAATGCGGCCCGTTTTTTTTGCTGCGCGTTCCAGAAGCAGACCCGCGCGTCGTCTACCTCGCCCAACCGAGCGATTTCTCCCGCTTTCCCGCCGAATAAGAGCCTCTAGCGTCGTCTAATCCGCTATTTTCCCGCATATTCACGAAAATAGGAGTCTCCAGCGTCGTCTAAATCGCCCAACCGAGCGATTTCTCGCGATTCCCCGCCGAATAAGAGCCTTTGGCGTCGTCTAATCCGCTATTTTCCCGCATATTCACGAAAATAGGAGTCTCCAGCGTCGTCTAAATCGCCCAACCGAGCAATTTCTCGCGATTCCCCGCCGAATAAGAGCCTTTGGCGTCGTCTAATCCGCCATTTTCCCGCATATTCGCGAAAATAGGAGTCTCCAGCGTCGTCTAAATCGCCCAACCGAGCGATTTCTCCCGCTTTCCCGCCGGCCAAAACCGCCGATGCCGCCGGTACTCCTTACTGCTGCTCGTCCCGGAATTCGTCCCGCACCTTCAAAATTTGCGGGAGCTGCTCCATAAACACGTCGACCAGCCGAGGATCGAAATGTTGGCCGCGCTCTTCCGCGAGCAGTTGGAGAATACGATCGAGCTCCCAGGCTTTTTTGTACACCCGGTCGCTGGCCAGGGCGTCGAACACGTCTGCGATAGCCGTAATCCGGCCGTAAACATGGATTTCTTCCTGTTTGAGCCCTTGCGGGTAACCTTTGCCGTTCCACTTCTCATGATGCTGATGCGCAACGATCGCCGCGGTTTTCATGATATGCCGCTTGGAGTTTCTGAGCAGGTTGTAGCCGATCTCGGTATGGGCCTGTATGAGCTTGAATTCTTCCTCGGTCAGCTTGCCCGGCTTCATCAGGATGGAATCGGGGATGGCTACCTTGCCGATATCGTGCATAGGGGATGCCATTTTCAGCAGCTCGGCTTCTTCCTCGTTCATGCCGAGCCCGATCGCCAGCAGATAGGAATATTCGGCCACGCGTTTGACGTGATTGCCGGTTTCCTTGGAACGGCTTTCGCCAATTTCGCCCATCGCAAAAATAATTTCCCGCTGCGTCGCCTCGATTTCCTCGTGCAGCATGACCGATTCGAGCGATTTTCCGGCATAAGATGCGGCCAGCGTCAGGTGAGTCAAATCGATATCGGAAAACGTCCCGCTTGCCGTCAGCTTATTCACCGCTTGATAAGCGCCGATGATCTCGCCGTCATTGTTCCGAAAAGGAACGACGAGCAGCGCTTTCGTCCGGTAACCGGTTTCGCGGTCAGTGGAGAGCGCTCCTTTTTCAAGCACATTCTTAAATTCTTCGTTAAGGTAGGCATCGTCAATAAAAATAGGCGTACCCGTAGCGATGGAATGGCCAACCAGCCCGGCCCCCAGCGGGATGCGTATGCCTTTGACGCCGTGCGCTACCGTCGTGTAAAGCGCTTGACCTACGGAATCGACCAGCCAGACGCTGCATCGGTCGGCGAGAATCATCTCTCTTCCCATGTTGGCCATCAACAGCAGAACGCGGTCGAGGTGGCGCTCGCTAGCGATTTTGGCAATGTAGTCGAAAATGACGCGAAGCATCTCTTCCGGCTGCAGGTCGTCTTTGTGTAAGGATGGCTCCAATTCATGATGTGCCGCTGCCAAACCGTTTCCCCTCTTTCGTCCCAATCCGTCTTTAAACAGCATATTCGACTTTTTGTGTCGGATTTCCTGCCTTACTTGCAAAAAATTGCCCGGTTCCCGAGGTACTTCTCCCGTTCGCAGGCCGATCCGCATAATTGTTCCTTTGGCGTTAAACAATACCAAATACGGAGCAAACGGATATTCCGGGAAGGAGATGCAAGTTATGGCTTTTTTTCGGCAAAAGCAAAATGCGCGTTCTTCGGCCGGCTCCAAGGAGACGGGGCAAAAGTCCGGCGGGAAATCCAAGGATCCGCTTTCGAACGAGCTTGACGTGAATGTCGATAAAGTAAAAGCAAGCTTGGGCGAAAGCACCGATCTTGCCGTCAGGGAAATACAGATCGGAGCAAACGGATTTCTGCGCGCAGTCCTTCTGTTTACGGAGGGCTTGGCTGACGCCTCCGCGATCAGCCGGTTTATGGAAGCGATTATGATTCAAGGATCCGAAACGAATCTGTCGGAAGCGTCTCAGAAGAACGATGCGATTCTGAAGCATTTGGAGAAACGCGTGCTCACCCAAGGCGGTATCCAGCATGTCGACAATTTCGATACGCTGTTCGATTCCGTCGTTTCCGGCGACACGGTGCTGCTGCTGGAAGGGATGGATAAGGGGCTGGTCATTTGCACGAAGGGCTGGGAGGACCGGAGCGTTCAAGAAAACCAGGTGCAGATGGTCGTACGCGGGCCTCATGAAGCGTTTACGGAAAACATACGGACGAATACGGCATTAATACGCCGCCGCATCCGCGACAGAAAGCTGTGGCTGAAAACCTTCTCGATCGGGCGCGTAACCAAAACGGATGTCGCGATCATGTATATCAAAGGAACCGTCGACGACAAAATCGTCGAGGAAGTGGAGAAGCGGCTGAACAGCATAGACACGGATTCGATACTCGAGAGCGGCAATATCGAGGAATGGATCCAGGATAAAACGTTTACGCCGTTTCCGACCGTATTCAACACGGAACGGCCCGATACCGTGGCAGGCAATCTGCTGGAAGGAAGAGTGGCCATACTGGTCGACGGGACGCCGGTCGTTCTGCTCGTGCCCGTCGTGTTCCTGCAATTTCTGCAATCCCCGGAGGATTACTATCAACGTTCCGATTTCGGCATCATTCGTATGCTTCGGCTGCTCTCGCTGTTTATTTCGCTCAACGCGCCCGCCATGTTCATCGCGATCACGACGTTTCATCAGGAAATGCTGCCGACGACACTGATGGTCAGCATAGCGGCCCAGCGGGAAGGCGTTCCGTTTCCGGCGGCGGTGGAAGCCTTCCTGATGGAAGGCTTGTTCGAAATATTGCGGGAAGCCGGCATCCGCATGCCGCGAGCGATCGGTTCGGCGATCTCGATCGTAGGCGCTCTCGTGCTTGGCGAAGCGGCGGTTCAAGCCGGGCTGGTCTCGCCGGCTATGGTTATCGTAGTCTCCATAACGGCGATCACTTCCTTTGTCTTTCCGTCCTTCTCCGTCTCCATACCGATTCGGATCCTGAGGTTTTTCCTGATGGGACTTGCGGCCAGCTTCGGGTTGTACGGGATGTTTGTCGGCGTTATCGGGATCATGCTGCATATGTGCAGCCTTCGTTCCTTCGGCATACCGTACATGGCGCCTTCGGCACCGATGATACTGGACGACCAGAAGGACTCGCTGATCCGTGTGCCGTCATGGATGATGAAGAAGCGTCCCAAACTCATCGGGGCGAACAATCCCATACGTCTCGACAATGCGATGAATGCCGCCGGCAACTGGGACGAGGTGTCAGGGAGCAAGCTCGCTGCCAAGGAGGAGGATAAACGATGAAGCGGATAACCGCGCCGGTTGCCGTTCTTATCCTGCTTTCCTTGCTGATGACAGGCTGCTGGAGCCGCAGGGAACTGAACGATTTGTCGATCGTGACGGGGATCGGCATCGACAAGGACGGCGAACATTATTTGCTTTCCGTACAGATCGTCAACCCGGGACAAGTGACGGGGAGGGGCGCGAGCAGCGGTACCGCTTCCGTAACCACCTATAAGATCACGTCCGCCACGATGTATGAAGGCGTCCGTCGGCTGACGACGGTAACGCCGCGGAAGCTGTATTTTCCGCATGTTCGGGTTATCGTCGTCAGCGAAGAGGTGGCGAAGGATGGGGTGCGCGATGTGCTGGATTTGTTTTTCCGCGATCATGAAATGCGGCCCGACTTTTACATGGTGCTGACGAAGGGCACGAGAGCTTTGGACGTACTCAGCTTTTTCAGCCCGTTAGAGAAATTTCCGACTATGGCCATCAACCGAATTATGGAGACGTCCGACAAAAATTGGGCGCCGACGATCAGCGTACGGCTCGATCAATTTATTTCCGACCTGTTGACCGAAGGGAAGGAGCCGGTCGTCACCAGTATCCGTGTGAACGGCGATATCGAGAAGGGCGAAACCGAGGACAATTTGAAAAAAATTCAACCCTATGCGACGCTCCAGCTATCCTCCAAAGGCGTCTTCAAAGCGGACAAGCTGATCGGCTGGCTGACGGAGGAGGAAAGCAAGGGATACAACTATTTGACCAATCATGTCACGACTACCGTGGATTCATTCGCCTGCGGAAAGAACGGTTCGTTCGATATCAATTTCGTTCGTACCCGCACCCGGATGGAGGCGGTAATGCGGAACGGGAAGCCGGAAATCGACGTCCGTACGTTCACGGAAGGAAATGTCGGGGAAGTGCAGTGCCAACTCGATTTAACCGATCCGGAAACGATTGCGAGGCTGGAGAAGCTCACGGAGCAAGCGCTCGCCAAGTCGGTCGAAACGACCGTAAAGCAGGTCCAGGAGCGGTTTAAAGTCGACATTTACGGCTTCGGTAAAGCGATTCATCACAAATATCCCGCCTACTGGAATAAGGTCCGGGGAGAGTGGGACCGGGAATTCGAGACGATAAAGGTGAACCCCACCTTTCGGGTAGAAATCCGGCGCAGCGGCAAGGTGAGCAATTCGTTCTCGGAAAAAATGAAGGAAGTGGAAAGGTGATGCCCCGTGTTTCTCTGGCCCATTGCAAGCATCGTGCTCATTACGGCGGCCATTATCGCGATTGAACTGCCGTATATGCGGCGAAACAACATGAAACGCGAGCTCGTCGTTTTCTCCATTTTGTTGGCGGCAGGTTTCGGTTTAAGCTTGACGGAAGCGCTCGAAATCACTATTCCGAATCCGCTCGATTGGATGACGTACGTCTTCCGGCCATACAGCGATTTGGTGTACGGCTCACTGAAATGAAACGAGGGATGCTTGGTGTTGTTTAGCCAGGAACGGATAAGCGTCAGACAATTTACGATCATAGCGCTGCTGTTCATGATGGGCGACAGCATGCTTTACGTATCGGGCCTTATTGCGGCGGATGCGGGCAGAGATGCGTGGCTGCCTGCATTCATCGGAGTCGGGGAAGCGGCACTGTTAGCCTTTTTATACAGCAGACTGGGCAAAAAAGCATCGGGACAAGCGATTACGGAACAAGCCGTTACGCTTCTCGGTCCGCTCTTCGGCAGGGCGGTGGCGATACTCATCCTCGCGTTCATTTTCATCGATACGGCTATCGTGCTAATGGAGATCGGAGACTTTCTGGAAACGCAATTTATGCAAAATACGCCCATACAATTCATTCTCGCCCTGTTTGTGGCGGTTATCATATTCGGTACGCGATACGGCATCGGGACGCTTGCGAGGGTCATGGAGCTGCTGCTTCCGTGGTTTCTGATCCTGTTCGTGCTGCTTCTGGCATTGGTCGCCCCGCAGATCGAATTCGGGAACTTTTATCCCATGCTCAGCAAAGGCACGCTGCCGCTAGTCAAAGGAAACCTCAACATACTTTCGAACATCCAGGAAACATTTGTTTTGCTGATGGTTTTTCCATTCGTCCGTAATCCGGCGCAGGCGGCTAACGGTTATATAATCGGACTTACGGCGGGCTGTATCTTGCTCGTTTTTTTTGTCATCATGGCCATCGTCGTGCTTGGGCCCGAATTGATCGTCCTTTACACGTATCCGAGCTACGTGCTTGCCCAAAAAATTGCAGTAGGCAAATTTCTGGAGCGATTGGAAGCGATCATGGCGGGACTCTGGTTCATCACCATCTATGTGAAAGCGACGATCAGCTTTTATGCGGTTTCCATCGGCTTGGCCGGGTTATGCCGGCTGCGCGATTACAGGATGCTGACATTTCCGCTCGGCATGATCCTCGTCATTACGGGACTTGTCATCATTCCGAGCCGCACCTACTTCGATCATTTCATCAAGCACGCTTGGTTCCCGATCACCTTTCTGTTCGGGGTTCTCTTGCCGGTCAGCTTCTTAATCGTTGCGGCGCTGCGCAAAACGAAAAACAACCCTCGAAAGGAGACACGCGGATGGACGGGAAAATAAGCGCCAGACAGTTTATGATCGTCGCTCTTTTGTTCACGGTCGGCGATGCGATTCTGTATTCGCCCTCCTGGATTGCGAATGATGCGGGCCAGGATGCTTGGATCGGGGCCATGGCCGGTTTTGCAGAAGCGCTCCTGCTGGGGCTGTTATTCACAAGCCTAGCTAAGCGGTTTCCGGGAACGGGGATTACGGCGATGTGTGAAACCGTGCTTGGCAGGTGGGTGGGGGCCGCTGCCGCGCTGGCGTATATCGTGTTCTTTTTTCTCGACGCTTCGCTGATGCAAATGGAGGTCGGGGATTTCGTCACGACGCAGGCGATGCCCGACACGCCGATTCAGTTCATTCTCGTTACGTTCGGCGCCATTGCTCTGCTCGCAAGCCGTTATGGCATCGAGACGTTTGTCCGCGTATCGGAGCTTATCTTTCCGTGGTTTTTGCTCTTGATCGTTATTCTTGTAGGCTTCACGGTTCCGCAGTTTCAGTTTGAGAATATGCAGCCGGTTTTCGAAAAAGGCATGAAGCCGATCGTTTCCGGCAATCTGAGACTGCTTGGCAACTTTGGAGAAACGGTCATTCTCATGATGCTGGTTCCCCATGTATCCCGTCTGCAGGGAGCGGTTAAAGCGTACTATATGGCTCTGATATTCGGGATGGTGTCGATTGTGGTCGTCACGCTTGCCTGTATTCTCGTTATCGGAACCGATATCATGGTCCTTCTGCAGTATCCGAGCTACGTGCTTGCGCAAAAGATCAACATCGGCAGGTTTTTCGAACGATTCGAAGCCATCATGGCCGTGATCTGGTTCATTACGATGTACATGAAAATAGGGGTTTGCTTCTACGCGACGGTTTCGGGCTTAAAGCTGCTGCTCCGTCTGAAGGACGGCAGACCGTTAACGTTTCCGCTCGGTATGATCGGCGTCATTCTTGGACTGGTTATGGTGCCGAACCGGTCGTATTTCGACAAATTCGCTACGGAAATTTGGATGCCGTATACCTCTGTTTTTTTCTTGTGGATCCCGTTATTGCTGCTTATCGTGGCCATACTTCGTAAAAAGCGGGGGAAGGTCGTTAGTCAGGGGAGCGGAAAAGATGGCGGAAACGCCCGGTGACCTTTAGAAACGGCGTCATGCAATCTCTCCAAACGTATGCCGGATCGAGGCTTTCCGGCCTTCGACGCTCTCCGGCGCCTGCTGGGAGACGCGGGTGCCAAAGCATGAAGAAACAGCCTGGAGACGGCTTCCCCGTCTGCAGGCTGTTGGATTCATTTATCCGTTACGGGATGGCGAGCCGTCCCGTTTCCTTCATATTCCCGATAGCGTTGGCGCGGATTTCGCTTTGGGACAACGTATACAGCTGATCGCCGATCGTGACGATCCGCTCGATGTTCCGGCTGCTGCCGTACCATGCGCTGCCCGCTTTCAGCCTGTCGTCCTCGGACAGGTGGGTAATTTCTCCCTTCAGCCGAAAGCCGTTGGCGAGGTCGACATTGTAAATATAGGCGCCCTGGAACGCAAATTGGCCGTAAGCCGGAATGCCCTTGCCCTCCGCCTGCTGCTTCGCAGCCTTCATGACGCTTATCGGGAAAGCCAGCAGGTTTTTCTCCTTGGAGAACAACAGCGCTTTATGATTGCGCAGCAGCTCCGAATCGGTCCCGCGGTCGCCGATAATTTCTTTGAACAGCTCGATCGGGCGGGAGACGTCGCTGACGTCGAACATCGCGATCTTCATCCCTTGATAATAGGCGCTCGAGCCGGTTCCGCTCGGGCTGCTAAGCTCAACGGTATCCTTGCCGAAGCCGATTAGATGCGTTTCGTCGTACGGATGCAAGTAGTCGCTGTAGCCTGGAATTTTTAAGGCGCCAAGCACGGCCGGCGACTGCGGATTGTGCAGATCGATCACGAATAAAGGATCGACGTTCTTGAAGGTAACCATATAAGCGCGGCCGCCCATGAATCGAACCGAGTAAATTCGTTCTCCCGGCGCGACGCCCTCCAGCTTGCCGACGACGTTCATCGACTCGTCAAGCACATAGACATTGTTTTTGGACGTTTGCTCGTCTGTCCGCCACATATCGCCTTTGGTGGTTGCGATGCGGAAGTAACCGCCGTATTCGTCCATCGAAAACTGGTTGAGCGCGTACCCCGGCACTTCGCCCTTGGAAACGATCCGCACCTGTCCTTGATCCAACAAAAATTTATAAACAACGCTCGTTTGGTCGCTCTGTACGGCCGGCATTTTTATCTTGGCCGGCGGCATGACGAGAACGCTAGATTCCGACGGTGCGACGGTTACCGTCCCCGAGCTCCCTTCCGAGAAACGGGCGGCTGCGGAGCCTGCGTCCGTTTGAATCGAATTGTTCTCCGATGGCCTCAGAACGGGATCAGGCATCATCGTGACCTTCGATTGCGTGACGTATAGGCTGGTTAACGATGCATAAACGTTATCTCCGGCTCCCAGATACGCGGTAACATTGGCGGCACTTTCCGGTTTATCGAGGCGAACTCCGGCAATGACCATGTAGCTGGAGTAGGCGCTCTCCGGCATATACCGGATTTTATCGGCGCCGATTGGAACAAAGTCGGCGGATACGGCCGAATCGCGGAATGCAGGCGTTTGCAGCTGCGCGGCTCCGCCTGCAAGCGTCGTGTATGCCGCATGCCGATTGGCGAGCAAGTAGAGGCTCGAGCCGATTTTGCGCGATGCGATATAGCTGCCCTCAAGCTCCACCTCGCGAACTTTACGGACGTCCTCTTTGCTGCTTATATCGAAAATAACGGCCTTGGTCGCATAGGTCACGCGCGGAGGAAGGATGGCGATGCCGCTTGTGCCGTCTGGCTGCTTCTGAACGCTTTCATAGCCGCCGTAGCTCGCGCTGCCGATGACGACAAGGGTATCGCCGTCGACATACAGCTCATTCGGACGGAAGTCCTTGCCTTCGAAGGCGACGATGCTCGCCACTTTCATTTCGCCGGCCGGATTCGCCTTGGCGATGACGATCCGCTGGCGGTTGACCTGATACAGGTAGTCGCCGTCGGATTTGACGATGTCGGCCTCGTCGACGCCCTCCACCTGAACGTTCGTCGCCGAGTAGTCGGCTTTAGTCTTCTCGGCTGACGCTCCCGCCGGTGACGGGATGGCGTTGGGCGCAGCCGGCGCCATCGTCTTCGCTTCCGTAGTACTCGTTACCGCCACCATCGAATCTTTCCCGCTGTCCGAGCGAATGCGGTTCCCGGCGCCCGCGGTCAGCAGTTCGAGCAGCTTCTCTGGCGTTCCGACCGCGGGAAGAATGCGGTCCTCGCCGTCGATGGCGATCGTTTTGCTCAAGCCGTCCCATTTGACGACCGTACCGAACGATTCGCCGAAAAAACGGAGCGGCACCATCGTCGTGTCGTCGATCAGCAGAGGAGCCGTATCGAACGCCACCGGCTCGCCGTTCCGATAGCCGGTTTTATTGCCGATGCTCATTTCGATCTTTACGCCGTCCTTCGCGGCTACGGCGGTTCTCGATCCGTCCAGCCACTCCACTTTCGCACCCAGTGCCTCAGCAATGCCGCGCAGCGGCACCATCGTCGTGTTTCCTACCAGCGTCGCCGGCGTTCCGAGGCGGAGCTCGCTGCCGTTCAGAACGACGCGGTAATGATCCGCATAGTCCGCGCTGCTGCCTGCGGCGGCCGGAACGGACGGGGAAGCGGTGCCGAACGATAAAACCGCAATCATCGCGCCGACAATTATTTTTTTGTTCATGCTTCCACAAACCTCCATGTTTACCATATCGTTTCGTACTACCCTCTCAAACGACGCGCCAATTCGAAATGTTGCAAGCGCTCTATGCAATCGGGAGAGTAAATTATTCGCCTTTGGAAAACCTAAGCATACTCTGGAGAGCACTGGGCAAAATGCCAGATTGCGGTTTTGCCGGAGCGAAGGGGGGAATGGGGATGGGCTTCAAAAAGTGGTTGCGGCCGCTGCTTCTAGGCCGTACGGGAGGCGAAAGCCTCGGACGTACGCTGCTGAAGGAGAGCGGCTTTAACGGCGCGGGAGAAACGGGTGAGATGGGCAAAACGGAGTCGGACGGCGTTGAGTCGAAAATGGGGGACGCGATCGGCAAGCCGGCTTACTTGGCCGCGAACGAACCGCAGAAGCAGCCGGAGCGGACAATCCATCTCGTACCGGTCGAGAAGATTTGCGAGGCGTTCCGCGATATGGACGACGTCATCATGCAGCAGCATGTTATCCAGCAAGAGCCGCTGACGGTCTTTTATATGAACTCGCTCGTGCAGGGAGCGAATTTTCAGCGGTGGGTGTTCGATCCTCTTAAAAGGTTTACGGACGAGCCCATAGAAAACCGGATATCGAGTGCCGATAAGGTGGCGCCGGACGATCTGGACGCGATGGTGGCGGCGGTTCTGACCGGGCATTCGCTGCTTGTTTTCCCGGGACTCGGCCTCTATTTGAAAGCCCAAACGTATGAGGTTCAGGAGCGGGCGATAACCGTCTCGGAGAATGAGTCGACGATCATGGGACCGCAGGATTCGTTTACGGAGACGATGGAAACGAATATGTCGCTGATCAAAAGAAGGCTGTGCAGCCCCCATCTGAAAACGAGAAGCTTTATGCTCGGAACCGATGCCAGAACGTCTGTGAATATTTTATATATGGATAATTTCGCTAAGAGGGAAAATGTCGACCGGCTTATCCGGCAAATCGAAGGGATGAAAGTAAACGGTCTAGTCTCGATGGCGAAGATCAGGCAATTGCTGGAGTCGTCCCCTTTCTCCCTCTTTCCGCAATACGGCTTGAGCGTTCGTCCCGATTTGACGGTATCCGCGCTCATGAACGGAAAGCTCGTCATTCTTACAGACGGGGATCCCGAAGCGACGGTATGTCCGGTCTCGTTCTTCGAGCTGTTCGTGAGCCAGGACGATTCGTATGCGCGGTATATGACGGTTACTCTCTTGCGCGTCTTGCGCTTCGGCGGATTCTTTCTGACCATATTCTTATCTTCGCTGTACGTGTCGGTGCTGACGTATCACCCGGAAATGCTGCCGCCTCCGCTCTTGACCCTGCTCTCCGAATCGCGCACGAAGGTGCCGTTCCCGCCGGTCATCGAGGTATTGATCATCGAGGTCATTATCGACATCTTAAGGGAAGCGGGGACCCGGATGCCGACCAAAATCGGTCAAACGATCGGTATCGTAGGCGGTATCGTCATCGGTACGGCGGCCGTTCAAGCGGGGCTCGCCAGCAACATACTGATCGTTATCGTCGCCACGTCGGCGCTGCTCTCCTTTCTACCTTCCAACTATGCGATGAGCAGCACGAGCCGCGTCCTGCGGTATTTATACATTTTTGCGGCGGGCTTGATGGGCTTGTACGGCCAATTTCTCGTGTTCGCTTGGATGATGGCGCATTTATCGAATCTGACATCGCTCGGTACGCCGTTCTTTTCGCCTATTCCGCGCAAATGGTCGGACTGGACGAACTTTATTTTTCGAATGCCTTATCAGTACATGACCGAGCGCATGTGGGCGGCCAAAGAGCGGTCCGCAGAAGAACAAAAGCCCGAAGGAAGGGGGTAGGCAGGGCGGATGGATCAAGGAAACATCAAATCGCTGAATAAGTACCATGTCGTTTTTTTGATCCAGAACGTCATGACCGGAATCGGCCTGCTCTCCATGCCGCACGGTCTTGCCGCTATGGGCTACGATTCCTGGTGGATGCCGCTCCTCATGGCGGCCGTAGTCCAGGCGACGATTGTACCGATGATTTGGCTGTGCCGCACCTATCCGGAGGATTCGCTCTACGACATCAACCGCAAACTGCTGGGCAAGTGGCTCGGCAGCGTCGTCAACATCGGGATTATTCTATATGCGCTCACCATCGTCTGCCCGATCATCGAGACCTATTCGCGGATCGTGCAGGCGATCAGCTTTCCGAACCGCAGCATATTGATTCCGGTTATCTTGTTTCTGGCAGTAGCTCTTTATATCGCCGGCGGCGGCATTAAGCTGGTCGCCCGTTTCTGTATCGTCAGCTTCGTCTTGACGTTCTGGATCGTGTATTACCTGCAATGGGCCGTATCGAAGGGCACTTATACGCACCTGCTGCCAATCTTTCAGACGAATATTTCCGAGATGTCGCAAGCGTTCTTTCATACATTCTCGTCTCTGTACGGGTATGAGCTGCTGCTGCTCTATTTTCCTTTTATCCAGAACCAGAAGAAGGCGTGGAAGCATTTGACGATCGGGCTGTGGTTGGGATCCTTTTTCTATGCCTTGGTCTGTTTTGTCAGCGTCATCTATTTCTCGGTCTGGCAGCTGGAAAATATCCGGTATCCCGTACTGTTTCTGTTCAAATCGGTCGAGCTGACGTTTATCGAGCGGATCGAAAATGTTGGGCTTTCCCTGTGGCTCTTCCTCATTTTGTCGACAGCTGCCTGTTATTTGTGGGCGGCCTGCAAAGGAATTGACGGGCTGCTCGGCTCGCATCGCCGCATACACTTGCTAGGCTGCGGACTTTTTTGTTTTTTGATCATGTTCGCTACTTCCGGTTTGGATACGCTGCAAAAATGGCTATACACGAGCATGCCGTTTATTGTAGGCTGGTGCATCATTTTACTCCCGCTGCCTCTTATGGCGATTCACGGCTTGCGCCGCCGGTTCGGCAAAACGGGGGGAGCCGTATGATCGAAAACCGGTATGAGGGGTTTTATCCAAAAAAGATACGGAGGCAGCCGAGTCGGTTGATCGCGAGAGTGATCATGGTCCTCACGGTTCTGTTTGCGGGCATGTTGAGCGGCGGGTGTTCGATGACGGTCGAACGGACGACGATCGAAGATTTGGCGATGATCGGGGTTCTAGGCATCGACTATGTCGACGGGCATAACGTCAAAGTAACGATCTCGTATCCGCAGCCGAGCGAAGGAAACAAGGGGCTGTCGGAAACGCAATCGGCCGAGTCGCAATTCGTCGAAGAGGGCGTCATCAAGCTCTCTTCCGCATCGGACCGCAGCTTAAGCACGGCGCAGGTGAGAGTGGTGCTTTTCGGCGAAGAATTGGCCAGAAAGCAGGGCGTCATGCCACAGGTCAAACACTTATACCGCGATCCGACGATCGGGGACAGCGTCTTGTTCGCAATCGTACGGGGCAGCGCGGAAGAAATGATGAAGCACGAATACGGGAATAAGCCCGAGTTCAGCACCTATATGAACAATTTGCTCCATCCCCGCCAAGTAACGGCATTCAGCCCGTTCATGACGCTGCATCGGTTCGTGTTCACGGCGACCGACCAGGTGTCCGATCCGATGATGCCGATCGTAAAGCTGGAGGAAGATACCGTTAAAATAACCGGAGTCGCCCTGTTCAAGGGAGATAAAATGATCGGCGAGCTGTCGGACGAGGAAGCGAGACTCGGCGAGGCGGTACGCGAAAAACAGGATTTGCCGAACATGAAGCTCTATTTAGGCGATCGGCGCGGCAAGACCGGCAACCATGTCATCCTACAGTTCGTGCATACGAACGAAAGTGTCAGATCTAGCGGATTGCCGGATTCGCCGCATCTCCACATTAAGCTGAAGCTTAGGGCGAACTTAATGGAATACAGCGGGAGCGAGGATTTGGAGAAGCCGGAGGAGCTGGAGAAGCTGGAGGCAAGAGTAAGCCGGGCGCTGAGGCGGGATGTGCTGCTCTTATTGGAAAAACTCCAAAAGCTTGGAATCGATCCGCTTTCGCTTGGGGAGAGCATCCGCTCGAAGACGAGAGGAGCCTGGAGCAAGGAGCATTGGGAAGCCCTGCTTGCCAAAACGTCGTTCGACGCGGAGGTCAGGACGCAAATCGTCAACTACGGAGTCTTGAAATAAATCCGGGCTCAGGAAAAACGCGCAAGGAGGCGTTCGGAGCCTCTTGGAAAAGGTTAACAAGTTGACAAAAAGGAGCGCTCTGTGTAGGATAAATAATTGAAATTGAGAATCGTTTTCATAACTTGAAGGGGTGCGAAGAAATTGTTGTCCATTCGAAACAAACAAGGGTTTACGATGCTTGTCATGATCGTTTGCGTATCGCTAATGCTGGCCGCTTGCGGAGCGGGCAAGCAAGAAAATAAGGATACGACGGGAGCGGGAAATCAAACGCAAGAAACGGCGAAGCCCTATGTGGTCAAGCATGCGATGGGCGAAACGCCGCTTAACGCTGCGCCCAAACGCGTCGTCGTTCTAACCAACGAAGCGGCGGAGGCGGTATTGTCACTCGGCGTGAAACCGGTAGGTTCGACCCGTGCTTTCTACGGGGACGTGTGGTATCCGCATATGAAGAAAGAGATGGAAGGCGTAACGGATTTGGGTACCGAACAGCAGCCGAACATCGAAGCGATCGCTTCGCTCAAGCCGGACCTCATTATCGGCAACAAGCTGCGTCAAGAGAAGGTGTACGATCAACTGAGCAAAATCGCTCCGACGGTTTTCTCCGAAACGCTGCGCGCCGAGTGGCAGAACAACTATAAGCTGTATGCCGAGGCGGTAGGCAAAAAAGCGGAGGGCGACAAAGTGCTTGCCGCATTCGACAAACGCGTCGAGGAACTGAAAGCGAAAGCCGGCGACAAGCTGAAGCAAAAAGCTTCGGTTGTCCGCTTTATGCCGGGCAAAGTACGTATTTACTACAACGACACGTTCCCTGGCGTCCTGTTCAAGAAGCTGGGCATTCCTCGTCCTGAGGTGCAGAACAAGGAAGAGTTCATGGCGGAAGTGTCGAAGGAACGCATTCCCGAAATGGAAGGCGATATCCTGTTCTACTTCACGTACGAAACCGGCAATCAAGAGGCAAGCAAGGCGGAGAAGGAATGGACGAACGATCCGCTCTGGAAAAACCTGAACGTCGTCAAAGCGGGCAAAGCGTATAAAGTCGACGATGTCGTCTGGACGACGGCGGGCGGCGTAATGGCGGCGAACTTGCTGCTCGACGATATGTACAAATATTTTGATGTGAAATAATAAGCAAAAGGCTGTTTCTCCGGCACAGAGGGTGCTTGAGCGACAGCCTTTTTTTGTCGAGCGTGTGCAGTTATCCTTCCAAAGCCGAGTGTACCGGCATTACGATTCCGCCGTTCCGATGCGCATTCCGGTATTCGGTCGGCGTCATTCCCGTATGCATCTTGAAGACCCGGGTAAACGTCCGAAACGATTCGAAGCCGACTTCCGCCGGCAAATCCGTGACCGTCATATCCGTCGAGACGAGCAAGCTGATGGCGCTGCGAATGCGTAGCGCGTGAAGGTATCCGAGAAAGCTTTGTCCGGTCTGTTTCTTGAAGGAGCGGCTGAAATACGGCGGGCTGATGCCGTATCGGCCGGCGAGCTGATCCTGCTTAAGGCTTTCCTTATAGTGCAGATGAACGTATTCCACGACGCCGCGCATGTCGTCAGCCGGACCGATGGGTGCCCCCTGCTGCTCCTCGAGCGGCTGGAAAGCGTCATTCGCGGGCGGAAGCGTCTTACGTACGTCGCCGGAAAACGCTTCAAGCGCAGCTTCGTCCTCCGCATTGGAGCGAGTGTGCGCCCGGATCAGCAGGAGCAGCACTTCCGTCAGCTTTGCCAGAAGGAAGCTGGTTCGGCCGATTTCCGAGTGCTCGTTCTCCCAAAGCATCTCGTCCATTATCCGGTTCATCCGTTCCTTCTGTTCGGCGTTCAATCTCACATATGGAGGTCCGTGGCTGCCGAACTGCAGCAAATAGCGATAGTGGCTGGACGATAGCGGGGTGCCGGACAACAATCCGACGTCGAAAATAAGGCAATATTTGCGAATATCCGGCGAGCCGGGGTCGGATTGGAACTTATGCAGCTGATGAGGAGGGACGAATGTAAGCGTTCCGGGGAGCAGCGGGTAGTTGACGCCGCCTACCGTCTGCATGCCGCGGCCTTCAAGCACGAAGGAGAGCTCGGCGAAATCGTGATGGTGCAGCGCCGATCGTTCAAGTCCGTATGTCCAAATCATAAACGGAAATTTGCGCTGCCCTCCGTTGGTGTCCAAAACAATTTCCTGGTAGTAAGGAAATTGCGCCATAAGCATGCTCACCGCCTTTCAGTCAATAAATGGCCGTCATCCGGAAAAAAATGACCTCTGTCTGTTATGCCCCTATTTTATCATAGAAACAAGGAAGATAGATTATGGGAGGGACAAAGAAATGGATGAAAATAAACTGGCCATACACGGCGGAAGCAAAATCAAAACGACTCCGTTCGGCACCGGCAAACGATTCGGATTCGAGGAAGCGAAGGAGCTGTTGGAGGCGCTGGAGCAAAACACGCTATTTTACCACTTTGGCGGGAAGGTAAAGCGATTCCTAAGCGATTTTAACGAGCTTTACGGGGTCAAGCACAGCGTTGCGGCATCGTCCGGGACGGCTGCCATTCACGTGGCCCTCGGGGCGGCAGGCGTTACGGTGGGCGACGAGGTCATCACAAGCCCGATCACGGATCAGGGGACGCTCATCGGTATTTTATACCAGAACGCGATTCCGGTTTTCGCGGATTTGGATCCGCATACGTACAACCTCGATCCACAATCGGTCGAAGCCCGCATTACGCCGCGGACCAAAGCGATCGTCGTCGTTCACCTTGCAGGCAATCCTTGCGATATGGACGCCATTATGGCGATCGCCGATAAATACGGCATTAAGGTGATCGAAGACTGCGCGCAAAGCTATTTGACGCGATACAAAGGCCGGCTGGCCGGTACGATCGGGGATTACGGCTGCTTCAGCACGAACGACTTCAAACATATTTCGACGGGAGACGGCGGCATCGTCACGATAAACTCCGGCGAAGACGAGGACTTCTATCGGACGCATGCTTTCGCGGACAAAAACTATATGCGTTTCGGATCCCAAGTCGTACGGGATTTGAACTATTTGGCGCCGAATTACCGGATGACCGAGCTGCAGGGTGCCGTAGGCATCGCCCAGCTCAAGAAGCTGGGATGGATATGCGACAAACGCCGCGCGTACGGCGACCGGCTGACGGCGGGCATTCGCGATTTGCCGGGCGTTCACGTGCATAAAGTGACGGACGAGTCAGAAAGCACGTACTGGTTTTATATGTTGCGCGTCGACGAAACGAAGCTTTCCTGTACGCGGGACGAATTCGCAAGCGCGCTTGCGGCTGAAGGGATTCAGGCAACGGCGGGTTACATTCCGCAGGTCGTCTATATGCAGCCGTTGTTCCAAAACAAGCAGGCGTACATCGGCTCCCACTTCCCGTTCGAGCTGTCCGACTTCAGCTATGACTCAGGGCTGTGTCCCGTGGCGGAGGATATATTGAAAACGGCTGTCCGACTGCCGGTGAACGAATTTTTCACGGACGGCGACATCGAGGACATGATCGCGGCCATCCGCAAGGTAGCCTTGTATTACGGCGCGCTGCAGCGCGCCAACTAATACCGGATTTGGTCCGGATTTCGACCGGAGGGCGACACGATGATCATCGACGTTCATAACCATCCCGATTGGTACGGGTATGATCTTGATAAGTTTTTGGAAAACATGCGTCAGTACAACATCGACAGAACTTGGATGCTCAGCTGGGAATCCCCGCTCGACGAGTATGATCCGTCCTACAACAAGATTGTTCCCGATCACGACGGGAGCGGCCCGATTTCGTTCAAACGGTGCGTGGAGTATGCCAGGAAGCATCCCGACAAATTCGTGATCGGCTACGCGCCGGATCCCCGCCGGCCCGATGCGATCGACAAGCTGCATGCGGCGGTCGAGCTTTACGGCGTACGCGTATACGGCGAGCTGAAGCTCAGGATGATGTACGATAATCCCGACGCGATTCGGTTGTATCGGTATTGCGGCCAAAAAGGACTGCCGGTGCTCGTGCATATCGATTACGAATTCGACAGCGGCGTGAAATACCCGCGTCCGAATTGGTGGTACGGCGGCGGCATCGGAGCGTTCGAGAGAGCGGTGGCGGCATGTCCGGAGACGGTCTTTATCGGCCATGCGCCCGGTTTCTGGGCGCATCTGTCGGGGGACGACCAGTATAACAAGGTGCCGTACCCAAGCGGGCCGATTGAACCGGGCGGCAAGGTAACCGAAATGATGCGCCGATATCCGAACTTGTATTGCGATATTTCCGCAGGCTCCGGGCATCGCGCCTTAAGCCGGGACCTGTCGTTCACGCGCGAGTTTCTGACGGAATTCCAGGACCGCGTTCTGTATGGGCGGGACTATATGGATAACATCCATCAGACGCTCCTGAACGAGCTCGGACTGGAGAAGCAGGTGCTGGACAAAATATATAGCGGCAACGCGCTTCGCCTTGTTCCATAGGGTATAGCACCGTCCGTTCCTTTCAGCCCATAACCTTGCTTAACGAAACAAGCCCCGGAGCCGCATAATAAAGCGGACTCGGGGCTTGTTTGCAAGGGATAAGGCAATTCGGCCAAGCTTAGATATGTTGTATAAGTGAGCGTTCGCATCTAGTGCCGCTATCGGTCTCAGGGTTCAAGCGTCTGTTTACCTAGAGCTGCCGGAGAGATGCAGTCGGACGTAAACGGCTTCAGCCGGATGCCGAAGCGGAATTCCCCGGCGGTTAACGTATACTGCGGCGAGACGTCGGGACCGCAGCTGGCCGAGCCGATGCCGTGCTGCGCGAAGTCGAGATGCACGACGTACTCGCTCCGCGGCGCGAGCTCATGCGTATGCTGCGCTTTCTCCAGCTCGGCCGCGTCGTAACGCAGCGCGCTGAAGTTGAATGGTGCGGCGGAACCGTTATGCGCTTCCGGCGAGGCGAACAATCCGGCTCCGCGGAGGTCGGTGAACGCCACCCAGCGAACGTCCGTCCGGTTTCCGTTTTCTTGCGGATAAATGTAGCGGAAGTATAACTCGTCCGTCGGCGTCCGGTAAACGCCGATCCGTCCGGCCAGCTTCGTATCGCTGTACGATTCGCCGGGGCCGCGGCCGTACCACTCTGTCCGTTCAAGAGATTCCGGAACGGTCAGTCGCAGTCCGATACGCGGGAAGGTAGCCGGCATGCCTCCGCCCTGAGGCGCTCCGGATACGTCGATCACGACGTCGCCGCTGCCATAGACGGTGTACGTATAGGCGGTGCGGATGCTCCAGGCGAGTACAGGCGGCGCCATGTGCGCACGTACTTCGACGACTACGAACTTGCCGTCCTCCGCTGCGCGCCATTCGAAGCTATCGATGCGGGTTGTCAGCGCGTGAAGACCGGCCTTGCGCCATTCTACCGCGGAACGGTGATCATTATCGGTCGGAGCCCGCCAAAAATCGAGCTTCGGCCCGTCGTTCAACACGTTCCTTCCTTCGAACGTCCAAGAGGCAATCGTCCCGTACACCCGGTCGAAAGTCAGCGTGAAGCCGGCTCCTTCAACGGTTAGCGTTGCGGCGGTTACTCTGCAGGAGAGCGATGGCATGGCGGACACCGTAAGCGGAACGGAGGCTGGAGTCTCGACCGGTAGCTGCCATTGTCCCCATGCCACCTCGTGGCCGGCGGCGGCCCACAGCGTATCGCTCGCCAGACCGAACGATACGTTCAGCCAATAATCGGTGCCGGGCTGAGCATGCGTAGGCAGAGCGTAGGGTAGCGTAATCGTTTGGCTTGCGCGTGCGGCCAACGTAACGGAAGGAGCCGTCCCGGATTGAATAACTTTGCCGTCGGCCGTTACATTCCACGAAAGCCGCAAATGCTCCAATCCGCTAAAGTCATACCGGTTCGTCAGCTTTAGACTGCCTTTTACAAGGTCGACCGGTTCGATTTTCACCGGTTCCAGCACTTTTTTGTATTCGATCAGCCCCGGAGTAGGCGTACGGTCCGGCTGGACGAGACCGTCGATAACGAAGTTGTAATCGTTCGGCTGATCGCCGAAGTCTCCGCCGTAAGCGAAATATTCGACGCCTTCCGCCGTCTTCTGCCGGATGCCGTGATCGAGCCATTCCCAGACGAAGCCGCCCTGCAGCCTAGGATAGGCGTAGAACGTCTCCCAGTATTCCTTCAGCCCGCCCGGGCCGTTGCCCATTGCATGGGCATATTCGCACAAAATATGCGGCTTCTCTTTATCGGCTTGACTTCCGAGCTCAGCCAGCTTCTCGATGCCGGTATACATGGTGCTGTATACGTCGGAAGCGACTGCTTCCCGGTCGCCTTCATTGTGAATGAGCCGGGTCGGATCGAGCCGCTTCGCCAGCTCATACATGGCCACATGATTACGGCCGAAGGCGGATTCGTTGCCGACGGACCACATGATGATCGACGGATGGTTTTTGTCCCGTTGTACCATGCGCTCCATGCGGTCAAGATAAGCCGCCTCCCATTCAGGGTTGTCCGTTGTCCATGCTTTTGCCTCCTCGAACCCGTACCCGCCTTCGGTCATATAGAAGCCGTGGCATTCCAGATCCGCTTCGTCCATCACATAGAGGCCGTATTCGTCGCACAGGTCGTAGAACCGCGGATCGTTGGGATAGTGCGACGTCCGTACGGCGTTGATGTTATGCCGCTTCATGAGCAGCACATCTTCAAGCATCCATGACAAAGGAACGGCTTTTCCGAGATCGGGATGATGGTCGTGACGGTTGACGCCCTTAAGCATGACAGCAACGCCGTTCACGAGGAAATTGCCGTCTTTCAGCTCGACGGAACGGAAGCCGACACGCTGCGGAACGACTTGAAGCACGTTGCCGTTCGAATCGCGCAGCGTCAATAGCAGATGATACAAATACGGATTTTCCGCCGACCATTTGCGGGGACTCGCAATCGGCATATGCAGCTCGGCCTCCGCAGACCGGCCTTCGGAAGCGTTCAAAGAGGCCTCAGCTGTTCCGCCTTCGACGGGAACATAATCTGCGTCAAGCAACTGCGCTTCCAGACGGCACGAGCTCGCGCTTCGGCCGCCGATTTTCGCGTTAACCTGCAGGATCGCATGCTCGTAGCCCCCGTCAAGCTGCGTGCGGACGAATACATCCTCGACATTCGCACCGCTTGGGGCCGCTATCAGGTAAACGTCACGAAAAATCCCGCTTAGCCACCACTGGTCCTGATCCTCGATATAGCTGCCGTCCGACCATTGATAAACGCGGACGCCGATTGAGTTGTCCCCGGTCCTGGCGATATCGGTAATATCGAATTCGGCGGGGATACGGCTGCCTTTGCTGAAGCCGGCAAACTTGCCGTTCACCCAGACGTGGAACGCGCTGTCGACCCCTTCAAAGCGAAGTGTAATACGTTTCCCGGCCCACTGCTGCGGCACTTGAAACCCCCGAACGTAGGAGCCGGTCGGATTTTCCGTCGGCACGTAGGGAGGGTTAACGGGGAACGGGTACTTGATGTTCGTATAATGGGGCTTCCCGTAGCCGTGCATTTGCCAGCTGCCTGGCACCGCAAGATCGTCCCAGCTCCGCGTGTCGTAAGTTTCCTCATAGAAACGATCGGGCGCATGAGCGGGCGTCTCCGCATAATGAAATTTCCAGACGCCGTTCAGCATCCGTACGGAGGCGGAGCTCCCGCGATCGTAGGTTAAGGCCGATGCTGCGTCCGCGTAGGGAATAAATAAAGCCCGGCTGTCGAGCCGATTCCGGTGAATGAGCTGATGATTTTCCCAATCCGGGCGGCTGGATTCGTGATTTGCGTTCATCGTAGGAACCTCCATCTAATTATGTTATGAGATGATATGAATAGGATAACTTTCGCCGGTTCAAGGTTCAACGCGATTATTTTCGGTTGAATAGAACAATATTCAGAAGAGTTGTGTTTCGCAATAATTCCGGGTTGACAATGGGGACGGCAATTATTAAGGTGGAGTAACATGGATTGGCTAATAGGAGCAGGGGGAGAAGCGAAACGGCAAGACGCGAGCGTAATAGCCTGTGGTATAATAAAAGTTAATAAATAATTCTTAAAAAAATGTACGTTATGTGTATTTCATCACAGAAACGTGTTTACACTTGCAAATTTGCTATTATTTAAGGGAAGCGCATAATAAGCATTCGATCGTCAGCCGGGTAATGGACCTCATGGACCGGTTTTGAAGGAATTGGGAATCATAATGCAAAGCGAGAAGGAATGAATAAAGGATCATGCATAACGATATGAACAACGATATGAAGAACGATGGACAAGAAGCCGCTTTACCGACATCGCAACAGACGTTGTCGACCATTTTGGCACAAACCGTCAAGACGGGCATTATTAAATCGAATCTAATTCCGATGTTTGCGGGATTGACACTGGCTTTATACACCTATCGGATCGAATTGTCCGATAAACTGCTCGAGACGATTGCCGCTACGATCGGTTCGATTTTAGTGATAGGCGCCGCAGGTGCCTTTAATAATTTGTACGACCGGGATATCGACTCGATTATGGTGAGAACCAAAAATCGGCCGACCGTAACGGGCGCCATAAAGCCGAAATCCGTTCTATGGCTAGGAATCGTCATGTCCGTTATCGGGCTTGCAGCCCTCGCGTTAGCAAGTCCTCTAGCCGCCTTATTGGGATTTTTGGGTTTGTTTTTCTATGTGGTCCCTTATACGATGTGGAGCAAACGCCGGACGATTTATAACACGGAAGTGGGAAGCATTTCGGGAGCGATGCCGCCGCTCATAGGATGGGCCGCCATTCATCCGGACATTACGCATCCTGCCATACTCGGGCTTTTTATCATTACCGTCATTTGGCAAATGCCTCATTTCTATGCGATAGCGATACGCAAGCACGATGAATATAAAGCGGCAAACGTCCCGATGCTGCCGGTAGTCAAAGGCGTTAAAAGAACCTATATTCAAACGAATGTTTATCTGGTCATCTTAATTGCGGCTAGCTTTCTTTTTCAGTCCTTAAGCGTAGGCATTATGCTCGTCGCGCTTCTTTTAAGCGTCGCATGGCTTGTTTTAAGCGTGGTCGGGTACAAAAAAATGGATCCGGAGAAATGGGCGAAGTCGCTGTTTATTTTTTCGCTCTTCCATATGACCTTTTTATTTTCGACAATCATCATCTATTCGTTGGTTGGGATCTTTTTCTTAATGTAAAAGACTGGCCTATAGGTCAGGTCAGCTAGTTAGAAGGGGAAGTGTGTTTTGTCGCAAAAGGGTTGAGCAGCGTTTAGACTGCTCAATCCTTTTTTTCTTATCGGGAAGAGCGTAGATCTTCCTCGCGCGGAACGATCATAGTTCTTAGTGAAGCTGCGTTCACTATTTATGAACCCAAGTTCACTATTTTTACTCCAAGGCCCCTCTTTGGAGCGGATAGTGAAGCATACGGGACTATTTGGCCGTAAGGTTCACTAATAGTGAAGTTACCTTCACTATTTCGCGTGGAGGCGCATTTTTGAGCTCGGATAGTGAAGATAGGTTCAGTAATAGTGAACTTTCGTTCACTATCCTGCCCGTACACACGCTCAGATTGCGAAGGCCAGTTAGTCAGGAGGGGGAAGCGCATTCATTCTGCTGAGACATTTAGTGAAGGGTGTAAGAAGTGGTGCTGATGATGAGTTGGTAGCGATGAGGTGCTAAATGGTGTTAGTGATGCGGTGTAAGTGGTGTAGTGGCGAGGTGTAATGGTGAGGTGAAGTGGCGGTAGTGAAGGGGGTTAGCGAAGGCATTGAGCGAAGAGGATTCATAAAAAAAGAGGCTATCCCTCTGCCATTTACATGGCTTTGGAGACAGCCCCTTATACATTCGGGAAGACGGAAATCCTTCCCCTAAGGCGAAGGGTTATTTCGTCAAAGCTTCCATCTGCTCGATCAAGTTCTTAAACACGCTCATCGCTTGATTAACCGGCTCCGGAGAGGACATGTCTACGCCGGCGCGCTTCAGAGTATCCAGCGGATAGTCGCTGCCGCCGCTCTTCAGGAAGCCGAGGTAACGGTCGACGGCCGGCTGGCCTTCGTCCAAAATTTGCTTCGAGAAGCTTGTGGCCGCCGAGAAGCCGGTCGCATATTTGTACACGTAGAAGCTGTTGTAGAAATGGGGAATGCGGGCCCATTCCATCTCGATATCCTTGTCGACGACCATGCCGTCTCCATGGTATTTCTTGTTTAAGTCGTAATAGATTTTGCTCAAGTCCTGAGGGGTCAGAGACTCGCCCTTTTCCGCTTTGTCGTGGGTGATCATTTCGAATTCCGCAAACATCGTCTGACGGAAAACGGTCGTCCGGAACTGGTCGGCGTAGTAGGTGAGCAGGTACATTTTTTCCTTCGGATCGGTCGATTTCTTCAGCAAATAGTCCATCAGGAGAGCTTCGTTGAGCGTCGACGCGACTTCCGCGAGGAAAATCGGGTACTGCGCATACCGGTATTCGTTGTTCGCATCCGAGAAAAACGAGTGCAGCGCATGGCCCATTTCATGCGTCAGCGTAAACATGCTGTTCAGATTGTCTTTATGGTTGAGCAGCACGTAAGGGTGCGTCCCGTAGGAGCCCCAGCTGTAAGCGCCGCTCCGTTTGCCTTCATTCTCGTACACGTCGATCCACCGGTCGTCGAAGCCTTCCTGCAGCGCGTTCAAATACGTTTCGCCGAGCGGCTTCAAGCTGTCCTTTACGGTGGTTTTGGCTTCATCGTATGTAATGTCCATCTTGAACTGATCGACCAGTGGCGCGAACAGATCGTACATATGAAGCTCGTCGACCTTGAGCAGCTTTTTGCGCAGCTTCATGTAACGGTGCATCAGCGGCAGCGCCTCGTGGACCGAACCGATCAGGTTCGTGTACACTTCCTTCTTAATGTTGTCGCCGAATAACGACATTTCGAGAACGGAAGGGTATTTGCGGACGCGAGCGTAGAAAGCGTTCTTGTTAATTTGAGCGGCCAGCGTGGCGCCGATCGTGTTTTTGTTCTTGCTATAGGTTGCATACATCGTTTCAAAGGCATTTTTGCGCACATCGCGGTCAGAGCTTTCCAGGAACTGGATATATCGACTGTGCGTCAGCTCGATTTCCTCGCCCTTGTCGTTCTTCACCTTCGGAAATTTCATGTCGGCATTGTTCAGCATATCGTAAATCGTGCTCGGCGCTTGCGACAGGTTGCCGACCTGCGCCAGCAGCGCTTCTTCCGCTTGAGACAGCACGTGCGGCTTCTGGCGTTTAATCTCTTCGAGCGTCTGCTTGTAGAAAGCGAGCGACGAATCGTTTACGAGCGCATTCAGCTTCTCGTCCGGCAGTCCCAGTATTTCCGGGGTAATATACGACATCGCTTCGTTTACTTCGACGCCGAGCTTCTTCACTTTATCGGAGAGGGCCTGGTAGGTCGGCTCCGCCATATCCTCATGGTGCTTCATGTTGGCATAAACGTATAACCGCTCGGTTGACAGAGAGATTTCGTCTTCCAGCACGAAGCATGCCTTCATTTCCGCCGCATCATGCAATTTCCCTTGGAAAGCGGCGATGTTTTTCAGCTTTTGCTTAACGGTTTCGTATTCCTGATCCCAAGCCTTCTGGCTCGGAATCATATCTTCCGTGTTCCAGCGGTGCTCGGCTGGCACCTCCGCGCGTTTAGGCAGTTGACTCATGGGAACCCTCCTCGGTTGGTTTGATGGTTTGGCCGCTCCCTCGGCAGACGGGGAGGAGACCGGGTGAACGGCGGTGCTGGCAAGCAAGCCGGCGGTCAGCAAGAGGGGAATCAGACGCAAAGCGATCGCTCCTATTCGCCGCAAACATATGTATTTGCGAGCCGTTTTCCCCTTAGTATGTACGGTGCTGGATAAGCTATCCAAGACGGGCGTTTCCGCTTACGTCATTTTCCCCATGTTCAGAAAAGAGTAGACGATAAGCACGAACGACATGCAGATCATAACGAGCGCGAGAATCGCCAGATAACGTTTGAACTGCGGTGCCAGCGAATCCCTTTTCATAATCAAAATCAAGGCAAGCGAGAACGAGACGATGATAAACGTCAAAATCGATCCGCCGTCAATCATGGCATTTCCCCCCTGCGCGTGCGGCTGCCAGACCTCTATTTTTTGTTCGGCGTCTGCCGGGCAAACTCCTCTTTTTAAGGTATTCGGAGATGCCCGCAAAGTATCATCGAAATTTTAGTCGGATGAACGGGTTTACAATCAAATTTCGCGAAACGCTTTCATTATTTCTTCCCATTCTTCTTCGGTGCCCTCGTATTTGTCCTTTGGAAAGCGATGCTCGGCCCAGTGCATCAGTTCCGGACGGGAAAGAAACGTATGGCACTCCTCGCCCCACTGATCCGATATTTCCCGGACAATAATGCTTTTGCCGTTCACCTCGACGTTCAACATGTTCCATTTGTCTTTTTTATAAATTTGATGCTTCTTGATCATATCGCATGCCTCGCTTTGTGATGGTAGTTGTGCTTCAAGTTGCTTGGGTTCCAAGATGTATCCCATTATACACGATTATTTGATTGGTACGAAATCGTGACTCGGCAGGGCAAGCATATTTTTTTGAGGTTGGTGATTATTCCGCTGAAGACGGTTAAATTTTGCGTGTAAAACTCGTTCTTGCTTTTGCAAATCGATATGGTAGACTTCACCAAAAGGCTATTCATGGGAGGTACAACTTTGATCGCTGCTGTATCGGTTCACATGCAGAAAAAGTGGAACGACCGCTCCTTATACCGAAAGCTGATCGTAACGATGATGGTGATCGCCATATTTCCCCACTTCCTGATGAGCAGTATCGCTTACTTCAACGTTTCCGCCACGTTGCAGGAAGAATCAGGAAACAACAACATGAAATATTTGAAGCAAACGATCAACGCGGCGGAAATCGTCGTCCGGCAAATATTGGACAGCTCGCAGCAGCTCGTTCTGAGCCGATCCTTTCGCGACTTTGAAAGCTTTCCGAACAGGTATTACTACGAAACGATGTCGGGTGCCTTCGAGCAGCATGACTTGCCTGTACATTATTCTTATTTGTTAAACAAGCAAAGCGTTGTCGATAACATGCGTATTTTTAAACTATCCAACGCATTCGTCGACTCCGTTTATTTCTACGAGAGAGAGAATAATCTTGTATTGGCCGTCAACAACGACAATTCCAGCACGACGGTACCTTTTGACGAATTTTATGACAAGGACTGGTATGACCCGTTAAACAGTTCTATTTTATCCCCGATCTTTATGGATACACGCAGCGCCAGCCGATATAGCGGCGATAAGTTCAACGCGCTTACGATCGTTTTCAAAACGAATGCGAAGGACAATGCGATCCTGATCAACCTGGACGCGGAAAAAATTTATCATCACATTATCAATAAGATTAACCCTCAGGACGATCTGTATGTTACGAACGGCGATGGCAGGATTCTTTTGAACAAAAACGCCGCTCATCTGCACCGGAATATCCGCAGCTTATTTGCGGAAGCGGATAAGACAGAAAGTTCCGGCAGTTCTTTCCAAAGCAAATTCGATGGCAAAAAGGTACTTGTCTCTAATTACACTTCAGAGATTCTTCATTGGACGTTTTTCAATGTCGTCAATTTGGACGAGTTGTTGAACAGCCTCACATATTTGAAACGGACGATCCTGTTTTCGGCCGCTCTTCTACTTCTTTTAACCGTTCTTCTGTCTGTTCTTTCCTCGAAAAGGCTTTACCGTCCGATCGCTATAACGATAAACGAGAGAGATTATTTCAAGGAAAAACTGGAGGAAAGCCTGCCGTATTACCGAGAGCGGTTCAAGCTTTCGCTGCTTAAAGGGCAAGCCGGCACCACTGTGGAAATAGCAGAAAAAATGGCATATTTGCAATTGAACATCTCTGCGCCCCCATTGATGGTCTTTGTGGTGTCGTTCGACCCCGACCGTCCGGGCGGCGGGCCGGAAAACGCGGTCGCGTCCGACATGAACAACATTCGGATTATCGATGCAATTGACAATAGTGCTGCGTTCAAGTCCTGTTCTTTCACAACCGTGGATGCCGCCTCAGACAGCGTGGCTATTATCCTGACAGCAGAGGATATGGATTTAGCCGGTGTATTTCGCTTGGCCCAAACGCTGCTCGAAGAGTTGGAACGGACGTTAAACAACCGCTTGTCCATCGGCATCGGACGGCAATGCGTTACGATTGCCGAACTTCCTAAAAGCTATGAAGAAGCGGAAGAAGCGCTGAAATACCGGATGCTGCTTGGCGGCAGCCAAGTCATTTATATTGATGATGTCGTGATTGACGGCCAAATCCACTTCAAGTATCCGAATCGGAAGGCGGAGCTATTATGCGGGTACGTAAAAACCGGCAATTCCGCGGAAACAAACCGCATATTCGATGAAATCGCTTCCGAAATCGCTTTAGGCAAAAACAAGCTGCACTACAACGAGATTTTACCGATATTCGTCCGATTGTTGACCGATATCGTCGGCACTCTGAGCGCGCTTGGCGCCGATCCGCAGCAAGTGTTCAAGAACGGCGGCAATCCGTACCGGACTTTAGTCGAGCAGAAGTCGCTTGAACAGATCGAGACGTGGTTCCGCCATTTCATCGCGCAGGCTGCAGATTACGTCGGCGAAGAAATGAAGGTGAAAGGCAATCATCATATCACAAAGGTACAGCACATATTGGAGCGGGATTATGCGAATGACATATCGCTGCAATCGGTATCGGAGCAGTTGAATTTGAACCCCGCTTACGTTAGCCGGCTTTTCAAGCAAATTTCAGGCAAATCATTCGTCGAACATGTAACCGCCTTGCGGATGGAAAAAAGCAAAGAAATGCTTGTGCAAAGCGAGATGAAAGTCAATGAGATCGGCCGACAGGTCGGGTATCAGAACGCTTACTACTTCATCAAGGTTTTTAAGGAATATACCGGCGTCACGCCGGGTGAATACCGCAAATTATTCGGCTGACGCAAAAAAACATTACGTTTGTATAAAATTTATTATTTCGGACGCCGCTTATCGCATGCTATTTTGTGGTTGGGCGGCACCGTGCTAACGGCTCCCGCTCCTGATAGATAAGTTGATTCGAAAAATTGAACGGAGGGGAAAACATGAATGACTCGGAAAAGGTCGGTTTGATCAGCAGAAGGAAGCTGCTTGCTTCCATCGGCGCGGCAGGCGTCGCTCTGGCATCCCATGGTTTATTGAACGGACGGGCAACGGAGGCGGTTTCGGGCAACGATACCTCGGTCACAGACGCCGTGTATAAGGAAAAGAAAGAAAAGAAGAAAGAGTATAGCGCTGCCGAATGGATTGCGATCGCGGTAGCCGACAACTTTTGCTGGAACGGAAATATGGATATATGGCAGCGAGGAGCCGTTTTCACCTCGTTCCCGAGCAGGAAACATACGGCAGACGGATGGAGCTTTGCGCGAACCGGGTTTGCCGGCGGCGCGACGATCAGCCAGCAGGTAGGCGAGTACGGCAACAATTTTGCGCTTCGGGTCCGCCGGAATGATGGAGATGCGTCCTCCGCGCAAATGACGCTTGTTTATAACCTGTCGGCATCCGATACAAGACCGGTTATCGGCGATAAGGTTACGGCGTCTTTCGTCCTGCGTACGGGCAGCGGCTTTTCTTCCGCTAACCTGACGGCGCAAATCAAAGGCAGTACGAACGTGACGGAGCAGTCCGTCACAGCCGCGAACGGCTTTTACTCCTCGGGCGACAGTACGCTGGCAGGCATCCTGGTTACTGCGTCCGCGACCAGAGCGCGATATGAACTATCGGCTGACGTACCGGTCAACGTGAAGCAAATTGCGCTTCGCTTGACCTATGCGCCGACGGGTACCGCGGCGGAGGATTGGTTTGAAATCGAGCAGGTCAAGATTGAACGCGGCCCCGCAGCGACGCTATTCGTACCCGATCCGATCTCCGAGTGTTTGCGAAAGGCGCAGCGGGAGTTTGCGAAAAGCTACAATTACGACGTAGGCGTTGCCTTCGCAACGTCGGAAGGCGCGCTTCGGGAGCGCGCAAGAGGCACAGAGGCTCAGGGAGCGATTAATATGAACGTGCGCTTTGCCGTGCCGATGCGCGCCAACCCTACGGTTACCGTCTATAGCCCGGATTCCGGAGCCAGCGGGAACCTGTTTAACGGAAGCGGAGATATTGGCGCTCTCGTATTGAACATCAATACGACCGGCTGTGTCATTACGAACAACCAGGCGACAACTGTCGGCAGCCTGTATTCCTGCCATTTTACCGCGGAGGCGCCGTTATGATATCAGCGTATTCGGGATCGGAATATTCGATTGTCGCGATCAAGGACGGAGTGACGCTTACCGTTCCCCGCACATTGCTGAATGCCGACTACAGAGAGATTCTCGGGCTTCAAACGGTACTTATCGACAGACGGGAAAACGTCTATAACGCCTTTCCCGATCTTAGGAAAATAGGAGGCTCCTTGGTCGGTATTTATTCTACCGGGGCCGGACACGCAAACAGCGACGGCCAAATGATGGCAAGGAGCGATGACGGCGGGCATACTTGGCAAACCAAACGTTTTTTCGACAATGCTACGCTTGCCTATGATCCTTCCCTTTTGGACGGCTTGCTGGCAGTCGGGGATATAATCGTTTTCAAAAATTTCTCGGTCAAGAAAAATGTAAGCGGATACAGTTGTGCTTCTCACGGTACGGTTTCGAACGGAAGCGTCAAGTATGCGCTTTGGGGACAACCGATCCGGCATGGCGGGATATTGCTCAGAACCGGATACGGCGTAAACGGGACCGATACGGAGACGGCGCTCTTGCAAAGCGTTGACGGCGGACTGACGTGGTCGTTCAGATCTTTAATCGCTCGCGTTGCCGGCAGAAAGTTTTCAGAGGCCGCACTTATCGAATGTGCCGACGGATCGGTTCTTTCGGTTATTCGCGAAGACGGCTTCAACAAATCCCGCTTCATGGTTTGGACACGATCCGTGGACGGAGGTACGATCTGGTCGTCCCCAGTACAATTTGATTTCAGGCACATCAACGGCACCCAGCCTTTCCTGATTCGTTTATCGAACAACAGCCTTTTGCTTATGGCCGGCGATCGTGTAGGCGCCAGCGGGTTAAACTCGATCGGTATTGATCATACGGGCCAGCAAATAACGGGAATATCGTGTTGGAAAAGTACGGACAACGGGAACACATGGACGTACAGAACGATGATCGATGCCATGTGGTCGACGGATGGCGGGCAGCCGGTTGCGGTGCAAACGGAAGACGGGAAGATTGCCTGCTTGTTTTATCATGCCTTTAACGGATTGGAGGAGCCTGCTGTCGAATGCTCGATTTTTGATCCGGACGGCATCGTATAAAGGCGTAGTTGGCCTAATACTTTTTTGACAACTATAAAAAATAATACGTTTGTAGAAATATTGATATATTCCGGAAAGGCGGCTCGTGATAGTTTGGTACCAGGCGGCACCGTGCGCACGGCAACCGAAATGATTCAAACATGACAACCAAAGAAACGAAAAGAGGGGTAGGCATGAAGAAAAAGCTGCTTCGTTCCTGTTTTGTGTCTGCGATGGTCTCGTCGTTGTTGTTGACGGGCTGCGCTTCGCAAAAATCGGGTTCCGGCGATGAAAGCAATAAGGAAAACGTCAAAAAAGAAGTGCCGAAGGTCCACTTTTTCTCCAACAACGGAACGTTACTTAACGAGAAGCCGGAAGGCAGCGATCCGCAAAAGCTTCAGCAAATGACGGACCTCATTCGTGAACGTGCCGGTATCGAGCCTGTAGCTATCGTTCCGCCCAAAGGGGCGGCTGGCGAGAAGCTGAATATTTTGCTGTCTTCGAACGAGAAAATCGATATGTTTAACGGGGCGTGGGATAGCTATGCATCGAAAGGCGTGCTTCGGTCGCTTAACGATCTGCTTGACAAACACGGCTCGAATATCAAAAAGGTGTTTTCGGAGGAAGAATGGAAAAGCGTAACGGATAAGGAGGGGAATATATGGGGAATTCCCAGTTCAAGAGCTTTTGTAGGTTATCCGGTATATGTTCGGGCCGATTGGCTCAAAAAATTAAACCTGCAAATGCCGAAAACGCTGGACGAATTGGAAGCGGTTTTGAAAGCGTTTAAAGATCTCGATCCGGACGGCAACGGCAAAGCGGATTCGATTCCGCTAATGACCGATCTCACGGGTCTCCGTTACGGCATGCTTGGCGGCTTCATCGAGGGGGAGAACGGGTACAGCAGCTGGCTTGACCCGGCCGACAAAAAAATAAAACCGGTTGAATTGCATCCCGGTTACAAAGATTTTTTAACAAAAATGGCGGACTGGTACCAAAAAGGATATATCGATAAAGAAGCGTTAACGAAAGACGATTCGCTCGCGCTGCTGAAAACGAACCGGGTAGGCGCATCGGTCAAATACTTCACCCGTGTGGCGTTAAATCAACCGAAGCTCAAACCGTCTTTTCCGGAAATGGACTTCCAGCTTGCCAAAGGAATAACGGGGCCGAAAGGGAAATTGCAAACGTCTTCAAGCTTGAATTCCGCCGCCATCCTCATAACGAAAAAAGCGGAGCATCCTGAGGCGGCCGTCAAGTTTATCGACTGGGTCTATCAAGATGTCGGCAATTGGCTGACCGCGGTCAGAGGCGTCGAAGGCGAAGACTGGAATTGGACAGACAAATCGAAGCGGATTTTCGAGCTTTCGCAAGAGCGGAAATACGCTGGCGAATTCGCAACGGTTCAAGTTGCGGATATCAAAAACTCGCCGACCAGTCCATCACCTGAAACCGCCATGATGTACGATTATTTTAACGCGGAGATGTATCAATTCGGCAATGCGAAAAGACCGCTGGATTACAACATCATCTACGATACGAACAGCCTGAAAGAAAATGTGCCGAATTTGGGCGACATCGACCGATTGATCAAAGAAGAAACCGTGAAATTCATCATGGGAGCGAGACCGATGTCCGATTACGGCAAATTTATCGAACAGTTGTATAAAGTCGGCATGGATAAACTGATAGACGAGAAGACGGCGCAATATAACAGCCGCCAGAAAAAATGATCCGAACGCCGGGTGGGAGTGAAGGCGCTCTCATCCGGCTTTCTCTTTTATAGAGGTAGTTTAAAAAGCCCCCTTTTGATAACGAAGCAGAACAGTGGGTTATTCGACATCGAATCTTGAATTCATCCGGTACAGCATATGCTTCCGAAGCAGCTTTCCTCTGGAAAGCTTTTAGGTACTCACGTAGGTTTTGCCTACGCTCCGTGTCCTCGTTCGGGGCTCCCCGCAAAGTAATCGGAATACGCTACGAAGATTAGCTTCACTTTGTGGGGAACTTACTCGGATTCATCCAACCTTCTCGGTTCTGAAAAGTGGCCTTTTTAAACACGCACTTAAAGTATTAAAAAGCATTTTCTCAAGAGGTGAACGGTATGCAGATGAATTACGCTTTGACCGCCGCAAAAGGGCTGAAACGCAAACGTTCGATATGGACGCGAATGAGGCTTCATAAGTTTTATTATTGGCTTATTCTCCCAGGGCTGCTCTATTTCCTCCTATTCGATTATATTCCGATGTTCGGGATCATCATCGCGTTTAAGGAAATCTCGCCGTTTGAAGGCGTTGCCGGAATATTGTCGGGGGAATGGGTAGGGTTCAAGCACTTTATTCGTTTCTTCAACTCCTATTACTTTTGGAATGTGCTCGGGAACACCGTCATGATCAGCTTTTATAAGCTACTGTTCGGATTTCCGGCTCCGATAATTCTGGCTTTGATGATTAACGAGGTAAAAAACAAGTGGTTTAAAAAAACGGTTCAAACGATTTCCTATTTGCCCCATTTTATTTCCATGATCGTATTGACCGGGTTAATCATGCATCTGCTTTCAACGAATGGCGGTCTCATGAACGAAATCGTAAAGCGGTTCGGAGGGGAACCTGTCCATTTTCTCGGCAGTACCGATTATTTTCGCAGCATTTTGGTCATCTCGGGCATTTGGCATGGAATAGGCTGGGGAAGCATTCTTTATTTGGCCGCCATAGCGGGTATCGATCCGCAGCAATATGAAGCGGCGATTATCGACGGCGCGAGCAAGTGGAGGCAAATATGGCATATTACGCTGCCAGGCATCGTTCCGGTCATCGTCATTCTGCTCATTTTCAATATCGGAGGGCTGCTGAACGCCGGATTCGAGAAAATATTGCTGCTCTACTCTCCTTCCGTGTACGAGGTTGCCGACATTATCGATACTTACGTGTACCGCGAAGGACTTATCGCCATGCAGTATTCGTATGCCGCTGCAGTCGGCATTTTCAAAAACGTAATCGCTATGGTCTTGATTGTCGGCGCCAATCTAATCGCCCGTAAACTCAATCAGACAGGCATCTGGTAGGAGGCGGAAAAATTGAATACGATTGCCGTAACGAAATCCGAAAAAATATTTCATGCATGCAATTATATGTTGCTGATCGGCCTTAGTTTGCTGTTCCTCATTCCTTTTCTGTCGGTCTTGGCGACCTCTTTTGTAAGCGAAGCGGAAGCGGCGAAGAGGGGGGCGTTTATCCTTTTACCGCAGACCTTTGATTTGACGGCCTACAAAATGATTTTTAATAAATCATCACTGCTGCTGAATGCCTACAAGATTACGATATTTCGCGTTACCGTCGGAACGCTGTTGAATTTGCTGTTTACGTCTATGCTTGCCTACGGTTTGTCCAAAAGAAGCTTGCCTGGGCGAAATCTGATCGTAACGATCGTCTTCTTGACGATGATTTTCAGCGGCGGTTTGATTCCGACCTTTCTGCTGATCGACAATCTCGGTTTGCGTAATTCCATCTGGGTGATGGTTATCCCGAGCTTGATCAGCGCGTGGAATATGTTTATCATGCGAACGTTCTTCATGAACATCCCGCAGGAGATTGAAGAATCGGCAATCGTCGATGGGGCGAATCCGCCCACGATATTGCTAAAAATCATTTTTCCGCTTGCGCTCCCTTCCTTTGCGACAATCGGCCTGTTTTACGCCGTCGGGCATTGGAACGCGTGGTTCGACGCGGCCATCTATATGGACGATGTGAGAAAAATGCCTTTGCAGATGGTGATGCGGAACATCTTGTTAAGCGGCGTCATGACGGATCAGGAAAGCTCGCCCGGTCAGCTTTACGAATCTTTGCCGCCTCCGCAAACGATCAAATCTGCGGTCATCATCGTTTGTACGTTACCGATTTTGCTGATTTACCCGTTTATCCAAAAATATTTTGTCAAGGGCGCCATGATCGGTTCGGTCAAAGGCTAAAAAAGCCGGATTTCGAATAACTACCCCAGGGAGGAAAAGGATATGCCGCTATTGCAACCGATAAAACATGAAATTATCCATAAGGACGGGAATTACAATTGTTTTCCAAGCATTGTCCAAATGCAGGACGGCCGACTGGCGATTACGTTTCGTCAAGCCCCTGACCGTCAGCGGACATACGGGCAAATCACCCATCTCGACCCAGCGTCCAAAGCGGTTTATCTTGTAACCAAGGATGGGGAAACCTGGAATCGTGAACCCCTCGTTCTTTATGACGATTATTTTTGCGGCGTACAGGACCCATGTCTAAACGTACTGCAAGACGGAACGTTGTTCGCTACTTTTTTTATGTGGAAGGTGTACGACGCTGACGACGTCCAAGATAGAAGCGGGAGCGGGCTATGGAGTTCGGTATACGGCAAATGGTTGGGCCGAATCGAAGGCGTTTATACGGTGCAATCGACGGACGGGGGACAAACGTGGAGTTCTCCGGTCTGCATAAACATCGCGGATACCGCCATCCGCGGCAATTGCACGGAATTGGAAGACGGCACCATTCTGGCTCCGCTCTATCGCATTACTGAGGGAGGAGCTTCCGAAGTGCTCATCGCCGAAACGAAGGATCGCGGTGAAACATGGTCGATACTGGCCGCCATTGCAGATTGCGACGGTCATCATTTTTACGAACCGAATCTATACAGGACCGCAAGCGGGAAGCTGGTAGCTTTCATCCGCAGCATGAAAATATCCAAAGAGGATGGCGCCGAACATAAGAGTTCCCCATTATTTACATCGGAGTCTTCGGATAACGGAAAAACATGGAGCCTGCCGGTGAAGCACGCTATCGATTCCCCCAGCCCGTTTCATCTGCTTCGGCTGGAAGACGGCAATGTGCTGCTTACTTATGGCTATAGGCATATGCCTTATGGTATTCGGGCCATCGTGTTGGATGCGGAATGCGGCAACATCGACGAAGCGGAGGAAATTATCGTCCGTGAAGATGCGCCAGGAAGGGATATCGGCTATACAAGCGCCGTTCAACTCGAAAGCGGTAACGTGTTCATCACGTACTATTACTATGATGCGCAAGACGGCTTGCGGTATATTGCCGGCTCCTTGTGCGAGGTTAACGGTTCTTAATAGGGTAAAGGAACATAAGATTCACTTGTGCTGCCGGCCATCATCATGATAAAATATCCCACAACCTGCAGACGTTTGCAGGGCGAGCCGAGACGAGAAAGCCGAGATTGGACGAGACGAGGAGAGATGAGGAAATGAACGAACGCGAAGAAATGCCGAACGTTAACGGGCGGCAGCAGGATAGCTTTTATGAACAAGTCGGTGTAGCGATGACATGCCGTTCCTTCGGCGAGTATATCGAGATGTTTGATTTGGACGAGGAAGCCTTGAAGAAGGGTTACGTGCTGGACGTTGGCGCCGGCGCTTCATCGTTTGTCGCTTCGGCGAACAAGCGGGGGATTCGGGCCGCTGCGGCGGATCCGCTGTACAGCTTGTCCAGGGAGCGGATCGAGGAGCACGGCCGAACGGAGATCGAAGTGTCCACAGCGAAGCTGGCGGGACTGGCCGATAAATTCGACTGGACGTATTACGGTGATATCGACAAGCACCGGGCTAACCGTGAGGCGTCGCTTGAGCTGTTTTTGGCCGATTATGATGCCGGACTGGCGGAGGGACGCTATGCGGCGGGGAAGCTTCCCCATTTGCCGTTTCCGGATAACCATTTTACAACGGTGCTGTGCAGTCACTTCTTGTTCTTGTATGCGGAGCAGTTCGGTTACGAGTTCCATTTGCAGGCCGTTCGCGAGCTGGCTCGCGTCTGCAAGCCGGGCGGAGAGGTTCGGATTTACCCGCTGCTCGATTTGAAATGGAGGCCGTTCGCACAGCTTCCGGAGCTGCTTGACGACCTTTGCAGGGACGGTTTTACCATCCATTTTTACGAGTCAAAACTCCCATTTATTCCTAAATCCAAGAAGTTTCTGGGTGTGCGAAAATAATTTTGTAACTTGATTTCAATTTCTGAATAGTGATATAATGTAACCATTCGCCACTAAGGCGATATTTTTAGGAGGTTGTTTACTTGAAAGGTACAGTTAAGTGGTTTAACGCAGAAAAAGGTTACGGCTTTATTTCGGTTGATGGTGGAGACGACGTATTCGTACACTTCTCGGCGATTCAAGGCGACGGATTCAAAACCCTTGAAGAAGGTCAACAAGTTGAGTTTGACATTACTCAAGGAAACCGTGGACCTCAAGCGGCAAACGTCATTAAATTATAAGATTACGCAACACTTATAAATAGTGCACATACCGCAAAGCAGCTATCCCGTCAGGGGGAGCTGCTTTTTTTGGTTGTTCTCCCGGCGTTCCAATTCAAGTCCCGAGCAGAAGGGATTCAATCTATAGCTGTAGCTTTGACCAATAATGGAATAAAAATACTTATTGAATAGGATCGATCGGACGGGCTTTGACCGATTCCGCCGTAAAGTGGTAAACTAGAACATGCAATCTTAACAAGGGAGCGTTCTCGAATGCCGAAGTTTAAACTATTCAAAGACCGTAAAGGGAAAGCCGACCAGGCGAAAAATAACCAGTTCGTCAAGCTGTCCCGGGAAATTTACGTAGCCGTTCGCAAAGGCGGGGCAAACCCGGATGCGAACTTTGCGCTCAAGACGGCGATCGCAAGCGCCAGAGCCATTCAGATGCCGAACGACAATATCGATCGCGCGATCAAGAAGGCGACCGGCGACGGAAACAGCGTCGAGTATGAAGAAATCCTGTACGAAGGCTACGGGCCGGGCGGCGTCGCGATCATGGTCAAATGCTTGACCGACAACCGGAACCGGACGGCGGCCGACGTTCGGGCGGTATTCAATAAGCGCGGCGGCAATATGGGGGAATCCGGCTGCGTCTCTTACATGTTTGACGAGAAGGGCGTCCTTACGATCGACAGAGAAGAGAATGAGCTTGACGAGGACGAGCTGATGATGCAGGCATTGGAAGCCGGAGCAGACGATCTCGTAACAAGCGAGGAAAGCTACGAAATTCTTACGCACCCGCACGAGCTGGAACCGGTCAAAACGGCGCTGGAGCAGGCCGGCCTGCATTTCGCAAGTGCCCAAGTACGCTGGCTGCCGCAGAATACGGTCAAAGCGGAAGGCGAGAACGCGGACAAGCTGATGAAGATGATGGACGCGTTCGACGATAACGACGATGTGCAAGACGTTTTCGCCAACTTCGAAATCGACGACGAGAACATGTAAGTTCCGGTTCGGGCGGAACGATACCGAAACAGGCCGGGCAGACGATGCTGCCCGGTTTTTTTTGCGTTGGTTTCGATGCTGGACTTTAAAACGTCCCAAATCAATGGCCCAAAAAAATAATTCCCAAATAAGGAAACTTTTCTCTCTCTTTGCTCGTCTATTGTTTGGGAAAAAAATAGGACCAATTGTACGCGGGGGAGTGGGAAACGCAGATGAGAAAAAGATGGACGCCGCTGGTATGCGCATCGCTGCTTACGGTAAGTCTAAGCGGCTGCCTGGGTATCGGAGGAGACCGGGGCGAGGAAGGTCAGGCCGTTAAGGCGGCTAAGCCGAAGTCATCGGTGGAAGGAAAGATCAAGATTTATGCGGAGTTCAAGGAGTCGTTCATGCAAGACTTCGGCAATATTTTGATCGCGAAATACCCGGACATGGATTTGGAAATCGTCGGGCCGGCCATGAGCCCGGGAATGGATCAGGAAACGCTCCGTAAGGAGACAAACAAGATCATCGAAGAGGAGAAGCCCGATTTGTTTTTTGGCTTCATGGCTTTTACGCAATGGTTGGAAGACAAGCGGCTGCTCGAGTTGGAGCCGTTGATCAGACAGGACAAGTTCGATCTGGAGCGCATGCATCCCGCGGTCGTCGAAACGGTCAGACAGATGGGAGGAGGCAAGCTGTACGGCTTGGCGCATTCGTTCAGCAGCACGGCGCTCATGTACAACAAAGATTTATTCGATCAATATCAAATTCCGTATCCGAAGGACGGCATGACGTGGGACGACGTTATCGCGCTGGCCAAAAGGTTTCCGGCGACCGGGGAAGGGGATAGCCGGATTTACGGCTTCTTTAACTTGGCACCGACGCCATACGACCTGATCAGCCGTATGGGAGGATTGGCGGGACTTCACATTACCGATTCGGAAGGAAGCAAGGTTGCCGTTCAAACGAATGAATGGAAACGGATCTGGAATACGGTAATCGATGCGTACCGGGCCGGTTCGATCTACCTGGCACCGGAAAATGACATGCCCGCGCCGGGATCGACGATGAAGGACAGCCAAAAAAGGGACAAGTTCATGATCGGTCAGGCCGCTATGGCGCTGGTGCAGCCGTTTACGCTCGATCAGTTTGCCTCCTACAAGAACAGCGGCTTCAAAACGTTCAACTGGGAGATGGTGACGGAACCGGTCGACGCCAAACGTCCGGGCGAGTCGAATTCGTTCAGTCCCCGGGATATTTTTGCCATCGGCGCCAAATCCTCCAACAAACAAGCGGCATGGGAAATCATCCAATATATCAATAGCGACACGTTTACGAAAGTATTTGCGAAAACCTCATCCTTCCGTTTGTTGGGCAATAGGAGCGCCAGCCGGGAGAAGGACGGCCGCAGCCTGGATGTGTTCACCAAGCTGAAGCCAAGCAGCGCATTGGCGCAAACCGCACCGCGTGCCGACATTCCGGCCTCATTCACCGGCAGTTATTCGACGCTGGCGCGGGATATGTCCAAAGCTGCGCTGAAGGGCACGCTTACCGTCGACGAGGCGTTGAGCGAACTGGAAAGCAAAGGGCAGCAGATGCTTAACCAGGCGAAGCTGAGTGCCGCGAGCGGAGCGGGAGGTGGCAGCAAATGAAACGTTGGATGAATGTGTCGATTGTCATTATGACGACGATACCCCTTCTTGCCAGTTGCTTGGGCGGCGCGGATGGCGAGGGAAGCAAGCCGAGCGTCAAGCAGTTGGTCAAGCCTTTGGAGGCGGATGAAAAAGCGAGCCTCAAAATGTACGGCTGGGCGGACGAACGAAATTTTATTTACAATTACGGAAGCTCCTACCTGGTGGAATACCCGAATATCGAGCTTTCATTTACGATAAAGCCGAACGGCCAAGTCGAGCCCGGAACGGATCCGTATGAGCGGCAGTTCAAAGACATCGAGGAGCAGAAGCCGGATATTTTCGTGCTTGCTCAGAGCGAGCTGCCGCGGTATGCGGAAAAAGGGCTGCTGTACGATCTCGATCCGCTGATCAAGCAGGATAAATTCGATATCGAAAACATCCACGCCGGTGCAGTTGAAGCGATACGCGAAAAAAGCGGCGGCAAGCTGTACGGGTTATCGCCGACGTTCTACAGTTCGGCGCTTTTCTACAACAAGGAGCTGTTCGACAAGTTCAAAGTGCCATATCCGAAAGATCAAATGACGTGGGACGAGCTGTTCCAGCTTGCGAAGAAATTTCCGACGACCGGCGGGAAGGACGAGCGCGTATACGGTTTTTCGGCCGGAAATACGTTCTCTTTCGTTCAACAGCTGGCAAACATTCATGGCGTTTCGATGATCGACCCCGACGGCAAAAAGCTGACGGCGAACAGCGATGCCTACAAACGGCTATGGAATATGACGATTGACGCGTCTAAAGCCGGGTATGTGTTTACATCGACGACGCAGGAGCGCATGGTCGAACTATCGACGCCTACTTACCGGAGCTATGTTGGCCCTTTCGCTTCGGGACAAGCGGCGATGTCGATCGAGGGCAACGCAACGATCCGCACGATGGACATGCTGAAGGGCAGCAATTTGAAGCCGTTCGAGTGGGGCATGACGACCGTGCCGGTCGATCCGCAGACGCCGAACGAATCGCCGTATTACGGAGTCGGGAGCATTTTTGCGATCAATGCCAAATCCCCCAACGCCAGAGCGGCCTGGCAACTGCTGAAGTACTGGAACAGCGAGCAGTATGCGGCTTATTATCAGAAGACGAAATCTCAGAGCCTGGGTTCTTCTATGCTTCTTTCCCGAATTTCCTACAATAAGGCGCCGGCAGGGAAGAGTCTGGAGCCGTTCTACACACTGAAGCCTAGCAAGCGGGATTACTATTCGGGGCTGCTCAAAGCGCCGGTATCGTTTGCGAATGCGTTCAGCCCGATTCAAACGGAAGAAACCAAAGCGATTACGGAGGGCTCCAAGACGGTGGAGGAAGCGCTTCGATCGCTTCAGGAACGCGGACAGAAGGAGCTGGACCGCGCATGGGCGGAGGAGGAAGCGAAGAAGACGCAAGCGAAATGATGGAGCGAGAGAGGACCCGCACCGGTTGCCGGTTGCGGGTTCTTTTTTGTTTTACGGGGTTTTTCCCTATCCCGGTATCGGATCACAAAGCGGATGAAGCCGCTGATTTGATGTTGTGGAGAGGGGAATGAAACCGGAACTCTATAAAGTTGTTCTTGGATTTGAATACCGGCTGGAAGATCGGTAGGGAAAAAGGAGTAACGGAAAGCAGCAAAGGAGAGCAGAGGGAAGGGGTATGGGGTGGAGAAGCGAAAGCGTTCGCCTTTGAAATCGTCTTATTACCGCATAACAAGTTCAATGAAACACGATTTCAAGAGTGATCGGAATCCCATACCCTTTCCTCCCCCACGCGCAAACGGCCGTTTTTCCTTATCAAAATCTCCGAAAGTATTCTCCGCGGATCGTTCGATTTCCCGGTAAACGTCTGGCGCCAAGGGCCCGAATTGCGTTTATCCTGAATGAAGGCAGGAGATGGTATAATGGGAGGACTGACGATTGCGACAGGAAGGAGGGATGAGCGTGGCGTTCGGGATAACCCGAGATGAGCTTGCGGTCTGGAAAGCGGCTGTTTCCAGGGGCGAGATTGCATATTTAACGCATTATTGGATCGATCCCCGCTTTCCGGGCATTAAGACGGTTACCAAGGTAGGCTGCGCCGATCTCGGCGTGCTTGCGGATTGGTGCAGGGCCCACGGCTTGAATCCGCAATATATTCATAACCGGCCGCCGTTTCCTCATTTTGACCTGATCGGACCGAAGCAAAAACAGATTTTACTCCAGGAAGGCTTAACGGAGCATGTGGAGCGGTTTCGCATGCCGTGAACGTGAAGTAATCAAATCGGTCAAGCTACCGCCCCAAAAACGGCCGTTACTGCTCTTCGCCGGGCACGACCATTTCTTTGATTCGTTCGAACGATACCGGCTTGTAGTCCCAGTGCTCGACGCTGACATTGATGTAGTGGCTGCCTTCGTATTTCTGGCCGTGGATGTGGCCGTGGACGTTGACGTAGGGCATGTGCTTGTTCATATACATCGGTTCGTGCGAAAGAAAGAAGAAACCGCCGTATACGATCGGGTGCTCGCTGACCTCGTCGAAGCCCGCCTCCAGCCACCAGCTTCTCGGACGGCCGCGGTCGTGGTTCCCCATAATCAGCGTCTTGTATCCGTTCAGCCGGCTGACGATCGCGCTTGTCTTCTCTTTGTTCAGAAAAGAGAAATCCCCGAGATGAAATACTTTATCTTCCTTCCCTACGGCAGCGTTCCAGTTCTCGATCATGGCCTCGGTCATTTCCTCAACATTGCCGAAAGGCCTCGATTCGAAGTCGATAATATTTTTGTGGCCGAAATGATGGTCGGAAATTAGATAGACGGCAGACATGGCTATCGCTCCTCTCTGTTGCTAGTATACCTTAAGATGCGCTCTCCTTGTGAACCGAAGTTTAGAGTGAAAGAAATAAACCCCCGATCCGCTACTTGCAGCGTATTCGGAGGTTTATTCGTTCATTATGGGCAATTGAAGCTTATTTCGCTTTAAAATGTACCGATGCGGTATAAAGCATTTTGTTGTGAACGGGATTGAACGTTACGTTGTGCTGGATCGCATGGACATCGAGCATAAGCGCTTTGTTGATGTCGATCCGCTCCTCGATCCTTCTCTCCAGCGTCGTCAGATCGTAAGCCTCGAACAGCTCGATCTTCGTCTCCAGTTTATCGAGAATGAAGTCCATCCGGCACCCGCCTATTCTACGATTGTCAAAATTTCGTCAACCGGCTTGCGCGCCAGCTGTCCCGGCGTCTCCGAAGGGTGGCCGAGGGCGATGACCATATTGATCTGGCATTCCGCGGGAATGTTCAAGTACGAACGCAGCTTCTCCTGCGCGAGCAGGACGGGACCGGTCATCGGGCAGGTGGCGAGACCGCGCGCGTGAGCGGCAAGCATCAGGTTCTGCGAGGCGAGGCAGCTGCTCTTGATGCCTTCCTCATCCCATACGTTGTCCGGAACGAGCGCGATCGGATCGAATATTTTTTCGCGGAATTTGGAGTTGTAAGGCGTTGCCAGACAGACGATCAGCACCGGCGCATCGGCGAATGCCGTCGCATAAGGACCGAACGACCGGACAAGCAGGCGCGCTTCGCGCTCCAGTCCTCTTTGCGTGGCCGATTCTGCACGGGCATGCAGCTCCGCCCATGTCATCTGCTCGATTTCCTTTATTTTCTCGCGGTTCGTGACGGCGATGAACTGCCAGGTCTGGGAATTCGTATCGCTGGGCGCAAAACGCGCGCAGTCGATCAGCTCGCGGATGTCTTCCACGGATACGGATTCTTCGGTAAATTTACGGATGCTGCGGCGTCCGAGGACGATGGATTTGAAAGCGTCGTAGTTCATGTACATGTTCTCCTTTTGATTCGGGTTCGAAATATTCGGTTGGTTATTCCTTCGCATGCGGGTTCCCGGCCCGGGTCAGAAACGCGTTCAAAAATCGCAGCGCACCCTTCAAATGGACCGAGAAATAATGCCAATTGTGTTCGCCCGGATACGTCTCGTATTGATGCGGATAACCGGCTTTGTCCAGTTCCGCCTTGAACCATACATTAGCGGCGTACAAGTAATCCTCCGTGCCGCAGTCGATATACAAAGCCGGGAAATTCGTATTTCCCATCGCTTTTTTGGCAAGCGCAGCAACATTGTGCGCCTGGCTGTAAGGGCCGCCGAGCGGACCGACCAGTCTTGCGCTGTTTGCCGGATGCCAGGTAGGCGTCATGGACAGCTCGTCATGATCCGGCATGAGGGCGAGCGGACCCGAAATACTGGCCGCCGCTCCGAACAGCTCAGGATTGCGCAGGGAGAGAAGGAACGCGCCGTAGCCGCCCATGGACAGTCCGGCGATTCCCCGGTATTCGCGGCAGGCGACCGTCCGGAATTTGCGGTCGATGGCCGGTACGAGATCGTGAATGAAATATTGCTCGAAATTGCCGCTGCCGTCGTACCAGTCCAAATAAAACGTGCCGCGGTCGAAGCCGCCGTCGCTCGGCATGACGACTATCGATTCGGCTAACTCGCCGTTTTTGACGAGAGAAGCGATCGTTTCGGAAGCGTTCCCCTTCATATGCCAATCCAGCTCGCTGCCGCCGAGGCCGTGCAGCAAATAGACGGAGGGATACCGTTTGTCCGACGTTTCGTAATCCGGCGGTAAATAGACGACGCAGTTGATGCGCCGGTTCAAGGCGCCCGAGTGAAGAGTAACAAATTGCGGTTTCATGTTCAAGCTCCTTTCGGTGACGTCTTATTCACGGGACTTTAGCGAAACGGCCATAAAACCGATACAAGCGAGCAATGCGCTGAAAGCCGCGAACCGAAAAAGCGTTTGTCCTCCCCACAGCTCGAACAGCGTGCCGCCGAATGCGCCAGTGAGCAAACCGGAAAGGCCGCCCCATGTGACGTTAAACAGCGCTTGTCCGGTTGCGCGGTATTCGTCGGGGATAAGCGTGACCATATAGCGCAGCGCCGTTACGAAGAAAATGCCGAACGTCACGCTATGAAGCAGCTGGGTAGCCAGGACGAGCACCGGGTCGTCAAGCAGGCTGACGAGAAAGAAGCGAAGCGCATAGGCTGCAGCCGCTATAGCCATTAAGGGCAGCTCGCGAAACTTATGTCCGTACCGGCTGAGCAAATAAAACATCGGAATTTCGCTGAGCGCGGATACCATCCAAGCGGCGCCGATCAGCACGGGATCGGCGCCCAGCTCGTGAAGATGAAGGGACAGAAAAAAATCGTTCGTCCTCGCCGCGAAGGAGAGCAGCAACACGAACATCAGGAAGAGCACGAACGGACGCGTCATAATGATGCCGAACGCGTTTTTGAAGCTCACCCTCGCTTGCGAGCCTTTGCGCATATCCCGGAGCGACAGGCAGAGCAGCAGCGAGATAGTCAGGGTGCCGAGCACGAGCGGCCCGATCGATCCGTTTCCTTGCGTTTCGATGATTTTGCCGAACAGTACAGCGGCGGCGGCGAAGCCGAGCGATCCCCAAACCCGGAATGAAGCGTAGCTTTTGCCGGTTTCTTTAACCGTGAGCAGCAACTGGCTGTCGTTCAGGCCGCTGAGCGGGGATTGGAAAAAGTAAAATCCGATCATGATCGCCAGAACGAACGGATAAGAAGTCGTTTGAAAGAGCATGACCGCCATGAGCAGCTGTCCGATCAGCACGGCCGCGATCGTTTTCTTAATCGTTTGCAGCTTATCGCTCAAGAAGCCCCATGTCAAATTGGCGACGATGCCGATCATCGGGCCGAACGAGTAAATGAGGCCGATCTCCACTTTGGTGTAGCCGAGCGAAACGAAATACGCAGGCAAGAAAGAGACGATGATCGCCATCGTGGTGTAGAACGAGAACGTAAACAATTTGATTCGCGTTTGTTGGTTGAAGCCGAATGAGCGCGTTTGATCGTCTGCGGATCTCTCTCTGGGAAGCGGCATGAACGGTCATTCCTTCGTATATTCGAGTGTGCGTCCTATGCGCCGGCTGAGCGTCGTTTGAACGGGCCGATACGCGGAGCGTCGTCCGATGTATGTCTTAACAACATGACGACGACAGCCAGTTCGCCGGCAAAGCCAAGCGACTGCGCGAGCGCGCCGATCATTGCGTTCCAGCCGGGAGCCGACGTAATGCACACCAGCAGCGTCGTAACCGTAACGGTGACGTTGGCCGCCTGCGACCAGACCATCACCTTCGTTTGTCCCTTTAGCATAAGAATGCCGTTGCAGTAATCGAGCCATGGAAACAGCAAGGTCATGATCATGAAGATGCGCAGCGTCTGCAGGCTAGCATGAAGCAGCTGCTCGTTGGCGCCCATTACATGCTTGAGGAACAGCGGCCCGAGAGACGTATAGGATAGCAGACCTATCAGTAGGGTCGGAATGAATGCCAGAAGCAGGGTGAAGCGAAACACCCGGGTCTCGTCAATCCGGTAAAAGTTTAACACAATTTGATGGATATAGGAAAAAAAACTTTGCACTAGCTGCGTTACGCTGCCCGCGATCGCGAACGAAGCGATGGCAAGCTCCATTTGATCGGTTTTTCCGAGAATGGCGGTTATCGACGGACCGATAATGACGGCGATGAACGAAGAATAAAGAAGCGGACGGTAGAAAGCGAATACGTCCCGCTGCCGTTTGACCGGATGCTCCTCCAGCTCCTCGGGAATTTTTTTGCGAAGCAGCGACCTGCCCTCCAGCACGCTAACCAAGCATTCGATGATCATGCCCGCAAGAAAAATAACGGCGCCGACGCGTCCGCTCGTTACCTGATCGGTCATTAAATAGTATTGCGCGATGGCGTACATCACAATCAGGCGGATGACCATTCCGATCGTCAGCCAGGTCGTGCGCCGATTGTAAATGATCAGACCGTGGTACAAGCAGCGCATGCCGGAAAAAAAGCTGACGTACATCAGCACGCGGTATACATCGATGACTGCGCTTAGCCGCTCGTCCTGAACGCCGAAAAAATGCGAAAACACCCATCGTCCTACCGGCGTATAGGAGACGAGGATGCCGTATGCGAAAATGCTTAGAAACACGTACCACGACACCGCCGACATGGCGCGGAACGAGCGGCGGTCGCGAACGAGCGCCGAACACGTTTGCCGCAGCAGAACGGCAGGCCGTTCCGCAAGGCCGATCAGGCTCATCGCAACGGCATAGCTGCTGATGATCAGCTCCGGCTGCGCGGATCTGGCGAGAGTACTGTTGATAATGACATGCGAAATCGTTACGAGGCTGGCCGATAAGCCGAGCGGAATGAAAAAGGCGAACAGTTTCGCGAAAGAAACGGAAGGTTCGTCTAAGCGCGCTTGGGTGTTGCTGCTGTCTGTTGTCATGCTTCAGGACTCCTTATCCGTACACTGCTGCAAATTTGCTTTCGGGACCGATGTCATCCGAAAACGAATGCAATTTCCGGCTACCCGCGCAAAGCGTTCGGTAGAAAAAAACGAATTTTCGTTTTGCGGGATTCGGTTCACTTCTAACTTGTGGAGTTTAGTATACCATGCGGCAACAGTCTTGGGGGAGCAAAAAAATGGGGCTGCAGGCGGGTTCCGGCCGCTACGGGTTTGCGTTTATGCTTGTATGTGATCCAATGAACGAACGGCGAGGGGTAGGACAGTGAGACAATTGAACGTAGGTAAATTTTTAAAGGCAGGCAGGGGGCTTGCTTTGGCGGTTACGGCGGCAGTCGTGCTGCTGGCAGGAAATGCAGGCGCGCGGGCGGAGCAAGGAGGCGCCAAAATCTTTAGCGATATCAAGGGCCACTGGGCGGAGCAAACGATTTACCGGTTGTCCGACGAAGGCATTCTTGACGGCTTCCCGGACGGGACATTCCGGCCGGATGAACCGGTTGCGGCAGATCAGTTTGTCAAAATCTTGCTGCTGTCGTTCACTCAGCAGTTTCCGAACGGAGAACGCCGCTGGACGAACGAATTCGTCCAATCGCTCAGTCCGGCGAACCGCAACGTGCTGGAGCAGGACTTTCGCGATTTCAGCTTTAAGCCTAGCACGGTCGGGTATTGGGCCAAACCGTATATCGATTTGGCCGGCGGCCTTAATCTGATCGGCAAAAACCAGTTCCCGGACTTTAAGGCGAAGCTGAAACGGGAAGACGTCGCCGAGATCGTTTATTACACGGTCAAAGAAACGGAGTATTTGGAGGATGAAACGTTCAGCCTGAATGCGGCGAGCGTGATCGGCGACCTGCAAAGCGCGACGGCGAGACAGCAGAAATTTATTGCGGAGACGTTCGCCAAAGGAATCATGGAAGGATACCCGAACGGCTATTTCGGCGTCTCCCGAGTCGTGACGCGGGCGGAATCGCTGGCCATCCTGGAGCGCATCGTGGATAAGAGCAAGCGAATATCGGCGAAGAACGGCGTTTCCGGGCAGTACGACAGGATCGTGCCGACCAAGGACGGCAGCTACAAGAAGCTGATGTTCCCGAGCGAAACGATGTACCGGGCTTACGACGTCATGCAGCAGGCCGGCAAGCTTCGCGGGACGAACTTCGATCTGGAGGAGACGACGCTTCGGTTGTTCAAGGATGCGGAAACGAAAGCGAAATTTCTGAAACGGACGGCAGGAGACGGTCCTTACGAAGAAGCGGCCATTTGGCTCGAGCCGGCTTACCGTACATACGGCATAACGGTTCGTTTGCAGGAGGGCATGCTCGCCCGTAACGAGGAAGCTCTCCGTACGTTCGTCAATTTCTTGTTCGCCAGCGATGCCGCAACTTTTCAAAAGCATTTCGCAAACGTATACGGAACGCTGCAAAATGGCAAGGCTGTAGAAAACGGAACGGTGCAAATCGGCAAGTTTTCAGTGGAAACGGACGTTGCGCCGGACGGTCAATCGGTCGTCTTTTCCATAGTGGAGAAGGAAAAATAACACTTTCGTTATAGACATAATTGAGACAAAAAGACGCGTTCCTACTGGCGGGACGGGTTGCGGTTGTGGTACATTTAAAAGATGATATAGATACCGTAATGGTAGAGGACTTCGAAGGGGAGCGCTTAAGATGAGGGCGGAGTTTGTATTCGACGAAAGACTGGGCATTCCGGTTCCGGAGCTGGCGATGGAATGGGAGCAGTATTCGGAGGAGGCTCGCGGCGAAATACTCATGGAATGGGAGCTCATTCGCGGACGTATTCCAGATCGAATCAAAGAAATCGAGCAGGTCATTATTCGTAAACAGGAGCATTTGAACGTCGAAGAAAATTTCGTCACGTCCTGCGCGTTAAATTGGGAAATTGCCGAGATGGCTAGTACGATAAACGATCTTCATCTGTGGTATCGGGCTAACCAAGAGATGACTTCCCGCATGCATATGTAATCCTGCGGCGGAAAAACGACCGGACGTCAGGTTCGGCACGTTTTCCGCTTCTTCGGTTTGCGATTCGGTTATGGGGGGCCGAACTTTCGCTGCTGCCGGAAGAAAGCGACAAGCTACGTTGTGGAGGAACGCTTTTTGAACCGACCGAATGAAAGGGACGCCGTTAAGCGGGTTCCGAAAAATCCTTTGCTGCTGATGCTCCGGGTTTACCGGCATGTTTTGCCGGAGGTCAATGACAGCTTACAGGGATGGCGCGATATGGCAAGCCGGATACCGGACGAGGAGCTGCGCAAGCAGGCGCTCGACAGCATCGCGTCAAAGAAGTTTCATTGTCAGGGAGGCGCCGTATATGCGGCTGCCAGCCTGTCGGATCGGCATGTTCTGATCCCACTTATCGTCGCGTTTCAAACGATCAGCGATTATTTGGACAACCTCTGCGACCGCAGCACTTCACTTGACCCGAACGATTTTCGGCGCTTGCACCAATCGATGCTTGACGCCGTCGATCCGGAAGGCCCGATCCATGATTATTACGCCTTTCGCAACGAGAAGGACGACGGCGGTTATTTGAATCGGCTGGTTCAAACCTGCCAGACGGCCGTTCGGCAGCTGCCTTCGTTCCCTCATGTAGCGGATGAGGTACGCGAGCTTGTCGGCTTGTACGTCGACCTTCAGGTTTACAAGCATATCCGTCGCGATCTGCGCGAGCACGAGCTGCTGACCTGGTGGAAGCGCTACGAGGAGCGGTACCCTGCGTTAGCGTGGAACGAGTTTGCAGCGGCGACCGGTTCGACTTTAGGCATGTTCATGCTGTTTCTTGCTGCATGCGATCCCGAGCTTCGCCGCGAAGAAATTTCCCGAATCCGCGAGGCGTATTTCCCGTACGTTTGCAGTCTGCACATTTTGCTCGATTATTTGATCGATCAGGAGGAGGACAGGCAGGGCGGCGATCTGAATTTCTGCTTCTATTACGACGGGTTCGATACCGCCGTACAGCGCATCGCAGACATTGTGCTGCATGCGCGACAGCGCGTTTCCTTGCTGGAGTCGGCTCCATTTCACCGTATGATTATCGAAGGTCTGCTTGCGCTCTACTTGTCCGATCCGAAGGTGAGCAAGCAGCAGGAAGTGAAGCGCGTTTCCCGGCTGCTGATGAAAAACAGCCCGTTGACCCGCCTTTTTTTCTGGGTGAACAGCGTATGGATTCGTTCGCGCTCGTGATTGTAATTATGTTCTTTTAAATTTTTTTTGATTCCCACCAAAAGTACTCGGACTAAGCTTCGGAGTGCATTCTTCACTTTGTGGGGATATGGTTTAAACGTGGCTCCCCGTAAAGGACTCGGAATCAACTGCGAAGGGATTCGTCACTTTTTGGGGGAATGATTTAGTCGCAAGTCTGTCGACTTGCCGCTTACGAAGCTGCGTTTCTTACGAAACGCTTTAGGAGGAACTGACCTATGTCCATTAAATCGATTGCGGTACTTACAAGCGGCGGAGATTCCCAAGGGATGAACGCAGCGGTTCGCTCCGTCGTGCGGAGCGCGCTTTTTCACGGATTGAAAGTTTATGGCGTGCAGCGCGGCTTCTACGGACTTATTCATGACGATATCAGGGAAATGGATTTGCGCAGCGTCGGAGACATTATTCAGCGCGGCGGCACGATTCTGCAAACGGCTCGCTGCCTGGAGTTCAAGACCGAGGAAGGCCAGAAGCTCGGCGCGGAAAATTTGCGCAAGCACGGCATCGACGGCCTGGTGGTTATCGGCGGGGACGGATCCTATCAAGGAGCGAACAAGCTGAGCAAGCTCGGCATCAAGACCATGGGGCTGCCGGGAACGATCGATAACGACATTCCGTTCACGGACTTTACGATCGGCTTCGATACGGCGGTAAGCATCGTCGTCGATGCGATCAACAAGCTGCGCGATACGATGTCGTCGCATGAACGGTCTTCCGTCGTGGAGGTTATGGGACGCCATTGCGGGGATATCGCCTTGTATGCGGGGCTGGCGAGCGGAGCCGAGGCCATTATGGTGCCTGAAGTACCGTTCAGCATCGATGAAGTCGCGGCCCGGATGAAAGCTAATTTCGACGCCGGCAAACGGCACAGTATCATCGTCGTTGCCGAAGGCGTGGGCAAAGGCGAGGAGATTTCCAAGCAAATCCAAGAACGCAACGGGATCGAGCCGCGCGTTACGGTACTCGGACATATCCAGCGCGGCGGCACGCCGACGCACAACGACCGTATTTTGGCGAGCAGCCTCGGCGATTTTGCGGTACGCCGGTTGATCGCGGGAGATTCCGGCAAAGCGTGCGGAAAAGTAAACGGAGAGCTGGTTGCGACGGATATCGATACGGTTGTCCATACCAAAAAACCGTTCAATACGGACCTGTACGAGCTTGCCCTTCGCTTATCGCAATAAGCGCCGGTAGCATTTCGACCCCACAAGCCTCGGGCTTGCCGTTACTTCTTGTAACGGCGCCTAGAGGCTTTTTTTCTGAATTTCGAAAAGCAGGTGCGGAACGGAAGTGTTTCCGTGGAATAACGGATTTTCGCGGCGTTATTGCCTAAACAAGTCCTTCGTAATCCTCTATTGTTGGAGAGATTTCGTTTGAAGCGGACGATAACGCCTTGAAAATCCGCTATCGTCGGTGTCGCGGTTCCTGCCGTTAACTAAGCGGAGATCATCGAGAAGAAGCGCGCGGAGAAAGGTTGACTACGTAATCGAAACTTGACGGCTCCGGGAATTTCTATTCTTTTCTGGAAGTATCCAGAACGGGTTGACTTGGTAAACTTTTCATACTAAAATGTATGTAAAGTACTGTGGCGAAAGGAAGTTAACCTATGAAAATAACGATTGTCGCGGGAAGCAACCGCAAGCAAAGCACCAGCACGAAGCTGTGCCGATATATCGCATCCGTACTGCGCACGAAGGAAATCGACGTTACGCTGTTCGATTTGTACGAGAAGCCGCTGCCTTTCTACGACCCGAGCCGAAATGAGGAAACCGATCCGAACGTGCTCGCGCTCATTGCAGCCGTTCGCGTTGCGGATGCGGTCGTACTCAGCACCCCGGATTATCACGGCAGCGTTTCGGGCGTCATGAAGAACGCGCTCGATTACCTTGGCTTTGACGAGTTCGATTCGAAGGCGGTGCTCGCGGTAAGTTCGTCGGGCGGAGCGGTTGGCGTCAGCCCGCTGACTCATTTGCAAACGATGGTACGGAATCTTCACGGGATCAACTGTCCCGAGTGGATATCCATCGGCGGCGAGAACCGCGCGTTCACGCCCGAAGGAGATCCGGCGAACGAGAAGGTCAAGGAGCGCGTCAACAAGGTGCTCGGCTATTTCGTAAAGCTTGCGCTGACGTTGCGAAAAGCGGGTTAAGAGCCGCTCTTTTTCTAAAAGGCGAGGGCGTCCGTTAAGCCGCATACTGTGCGGTTTAACGGACGCTTTTGTTAGGTGCGATTCGTAATCGTCATAGGTAGATTTGCTAAACGAAACCCATAAGCGAAGTTACAAATAAGACAGGAGCTGTCATGTATAAGTGTTATACTGGAAGCTGAAGTCAAGTATTCCGGCCATAATCTGTGAGTTAACTTTTCCGGATCGTTAACGTTATGCAGGACTGGCGGTTAGGATACCGGATTCGGGCAAGAGGAGGCCGATAGGATGAGAGCGGACAGGCTCGTTTCGATCTTATTGCTGTTGCAAAATCACGGTCGAATGTCGGCGAGAGAGCTTGCAGAAAAGCTCGAAGTATCCGAAAGGACGATCCATCGCGATATGGAGGCATTGAGCGGGGCGGGGATACCCGTGTTCGCGGAGCGGGGGTCAAACGGCGGTTGGGCGTTAACGGAAGGGTATAGGACCAATCTGACCGGGATGAAGTCCGATGAAATTTTATCTCTGCTGCTTGCGCATCCGACCGGTGTTTTGACCGATTTGGGCATGAGCGGCGTGTTCGACATAGCGTATCAGAAGCTTCTTGCGTCATTCCCGGCTGCATCCCGCCAAGATGCGGAAACCGCACGGCAGCGCATCCATGTGGACGGGGCGGGCTGGCATCAATCCGTCGAACGGTTTCCCTTGCTGCCGGTCGTACAGGAAGCGATCTGGGGGGATAAGAAGCTTCATATTCGTTATATGCGCGAAGAATCGTCGGTGGAGCGTATCGTCGAGCCGCTCGGTCTGGTGGCCAAAAGCAGCATCTGGTATTTCGTCGCCAGGGTGGACGGCGAGCTGCGCACTTATCGGATATCCCGCCTGCTTAGCGCGCAAATGCTCGAAGAAACGTTCGAAAGGCCCGAACCGTTCGACTTGGCTTCCTATTGGGAAACGTCTACCGAGCAGTTCAAGTCGAAGCTGCCGCGCTACCCCGCGCAAATCCGGCTCGGCATGAAGGATACGAAGCGAATCGCCCAGCAGCGCTACGTACAGCTTCTGCACGTGCAACCGCCTGATGAGAACGGCATGGCCATAGCGGAGGTCGAATTTCATACGCTGGAATCCGCTTGCGAAATCGTGCTGGGATATGGCGGGAGCGTAGAGGTTCTAGTGCCGCACGAGCTGCGAGATAAAATCGTGTATGAGGCGCAAGCGATCATACGGCGATATGAAGCGGACGCTCGCGGTTCGGAATAATCGCTTCCCAATAAATAGGGCTATGTCCCAAGCGCAATGATGCGCTTGGGACATAGCCCGTTTTCGCTAAGGCGTATAGTCGACACCTTGCGTATAGGAGTTGCCTGCATTCCATAGCAGGAATTCATCCACGCCGTTATCCTTAAGCGCTTTGATTTGTTCCTCCACCTCATGCTTGCCGTACTTGATATAGCCTTGTACCCATGAAGCGGTAAAGTCTTGAATCCACGGCCGGATGACCGGTTTCAAGCCGCCTATCGGTTCCAGCTTCTTATGCGTGTCGACGATAGCCCCGGCGATCGTCTTGTAAGGCTCGGCATCGGGTACTTTGGCCCCGAACCAGCCTGTACTGTAGTGACTGGGATAAATCATCGGCGCGATAACGTCCACATTTTGCGAGATCGCGTTAAAGTCTTGACCGATCCCTTCGGCAGCCGGAACGGAAGCCGCATAGCCGAAAATGTCGACCGACACGCGCACTCCTAACGGCGACAGCTGTTCTCGGGCGTATTTGACGAATTCGGCAACCGCTTCGATTCGCGTTCGTTCGTCTTTCGTATATTGAAGCGTATCGGCGCGTTTTTCAAAGCCTTCCGGAAAGCGGACGTAATCGAATTGAATTTCTTTAAAGCCTGCCTTGGCCGCTTCCTTGGCGACGGTAATGTTATAATCCCATACTTCTTTGCTGTACGGATTCACGAAGCTGTCCGGAGGGTTTTTGCCGTTGCCCCACAGCGTGCCGTCCGGGTTCAGGAAGGACAGCTCGGGCTTCATCTTCGCAAGGACGGTATCTTTAAACACGACGATCCGTGCAATCGGATAAACATCATGCTCTTTCATCGAGCTCATCAGCTTTCCGATGTCGGGAATGATTTTTTGCGTCGTCCCCCACGCATCCAGCTCCGGATTGCCGGTTTCGTAAGTAATATAGCCCCAATCGTCCTTAATATCGACGACGACCGCATTCAGATCGGTATCGTCAAGGAGCTTCAGCAGCGTGTTCATGCGGGCTCCGCCCGCGCTGTGCGCCGTCGCGTAGATGCCCATTACTTTAGGCGCATCCGGCTGGGGGTCGGTCTTATTGACCGGTGTCAGTTTATCGCCCGGCTGCGATTGATCGCCGTTATTCGCCGGCGGCTTTTCCCCGCCGCCGACATTTTGAACAATCGGCTTTTCCGCTTCCAAGGCGGCCTGAACGAACTGGTCGAACGTCAGGTCCGGATGGCTGCCGGTCAAATTACCCCAAATCAACGTAAGCAAGGCAAGGATCATTTCCATGTTGTCGACACTCCGTTCTCTCCGTTACTCCCATGCGCTGCTTCGAGTCCGTCGTATGGCCGGTTCGCAGCATCTTCATTATAAAGCACCTACCGGAAGCCGCACAGAGTTTTTAGGACCATTTTGACGGAGCTTGTCCGAATATGCGGAATCCTGCTGCGGAGTGCGATAAAAGCGCCTAAGAAAATTGCTGCGGCAGTCTTCTCAGAGTCTGGCAATTCTGATAGGATGGGGGAGGAACTTGGCACGTTAATGGAAAGAGTGGAGATCATGAACAGTCAGCTCGCAGTGCTTCGCGGACTAAACGCGGTCTATTACGCGACTACCGCCATATTAAATCCGCTTCTGCCCATTTACTTGGCGGGGAAAGGGTACTCCAGCCAGGAAGTCGGCTTGTTCATGATGATCGGCCCGTTCACGGCCGTATTCGCTCAGCCGTTGTTCGGCTATTTAAGCGACCGCTTTCAAACGCTCAAAAAAATCATTTTTCCGTTATGGCTTTGCGGTTTGGCCGCCAGCTTCGGCTTATTCGCGGTGACGGGCTTCACGTCGACATTCATCTTCTCGTTACTTGTTTATTTATTTATATTGCCGTCTATTCCGCTCCTCGACAGTTTGGTTATTAAGGCTACGCATACGTACGGCGTTTCGTACGGTTCGGTCAGACTTTGGGGTTCGATAGGGTTTTCCGGCATGGCGCTCGCGACAGGCCTTATGCTGCCGTTTATCGGCGGCGTCGATAATATGAAATATGTATATTGGATCGCTTGGCTGCTTCCTTTTCTTCTGCTGCTAAAGCAAAAAGACGAGAAATCGACCGCGCCGCCGATATCGCTGAAAGCGATCGGCGCACTGCTGGGAAACCGTCCGTTCCTGTGGTATTTGCTTATGATCTTTCTGATCATGGTACCGCACCGGATGAACGACGTCTTGCTTGGCTTGCATATGAGCGAGCTTAACGCCAGCGCAGGGATGATCAGCGCCGCTTGGTCGATCGCCGCTTTCAGCGAAATACCGGCATTCGCGCTGCTAAGCCGATACATGCACCGCTTTCACGAGCTGGCTCTGCTTGGCATCGTGTCGATCTTGTACGCCATACGCTGGGTCGCATTTGCGCTTGTCGACGATCCCTTTATCCTCATGATTCTGCAGGCAAGCCATATGATTACGTTTGCGGTGTTCTGGGTCGTTGCCGTACAATACACGGTGCGCCTTGTGCCCGAGGAGCTTCGATCCACCGGACAGTCGCTGCTGTCCGCTGTATTCCTTGGATTGGCGGGCTTGACCGGCGGTTATGTCGGGGGAATCATCCAAGATGCCTGGAACGGCAGCGGTATGTATATGGCAGGCGCGTTTCTGGCAGCCGTCGCGGCGGTCATGTTTTTGTCGACGCATGCCTATCAGCGACGGAAAGCGGCTTAATGCCAAGCACCTCCTTGCGGCATATCATGCCAGAAGGAGGTGCTTTTCCGCGTAACATCTCGTTCGTAGGTTGTTAGGCTACTCGTTCAAGTAGGTGTTAACCCTGTTTTGGATCAGCTTGCTCACGTCTTCCGCGGATTTTTGCCCGCTCATGAACGATTCGAATTCTTCCATGGCGATCGATACGACTTTGAAGTCGCTGCCCAGCTTTTTGCCAGCCCCGTCCAGGAGCTTCTGAATCGTCAGGGTGCGATCTTCCACCGACTTCGCATCCGTTTTCCCATTCGGAACCGGCAGCGAACCCTTCACGATTTTATCGCCGGCTTCCTTAAGCTTGTTGTCGGTGACGCCTTTATTTATCGGAATATATTTCAATTCAGGGGAGCTTTGCATTTCGTCGGACAGCAAAAATTTGATGAAGGCCCATGCTTCCGGCTGTACCTTGGATTTGGTATTAATGCCAAGATTGAAAAAAGCTTTGAATGTGCCGCTTTGCGTTTTTCCGTTCAAGCTCGGAGCACGGTAAAACTGCGTGTTCTCGCGCAGCGAATCGGTTAACGCTTGCTCGGGGTTGTATAAGCCGCTCTTGGAAAACAGTCCTTTGCTGTAGTCGTAAGTAAATTCGGCTTGAAGGACGCCTTCGTCATACATGGACTTGACTTGCTTCATCATTGCCCGAAACAGTTCCGAGTCGAAGTTCGCTTTGCCGTTCCGGACGAGCTCCGAGTAGTTGTCTTCTATATATTCGTTTAGGAGTTGAATGGGAAACATGTTGACGAATGCATAGAAATCCGTTCCGGCGTTTTCTTTCAGCTTCTTGGAAATGTCTTTGAAAGCGTCCCATGTCCATGTCTTGTCGTCGATCGTAATATTTGCTTTTTGGAGCATACCGGTGTTCCCGGAAATCAAGTCTACCGTGAAAAAGAATGGCATGGCATACAGGCCGTCCCCGTTCTGCGACGATTTGAAAATATTCTGATAATATTTGTTTTTATCGAAGGAAGCGTCCTTGGCCATCATGTCGTACAGATTGACGAGCACGCCGTTCTTGACGAATTTATCTTGGGGCAATTCATTCATCTCGATAAGGTCGGAGCCTTTGCCGGAAATGGCCTGTGTCGTCACGGTCTGGATATATTTCTCGATATCCGCCTGCGATCGGGTCGCAGTCATGCCGTTATCGCTTTTTGGCGTAGCAAGGTGCTCTTTGATCTCGATATGAATGTCGGGATGCTTCTCCTCGAATTTCCGGACGGCCGTCTGAAGGAGACGGTCGGTATTCGTGACGGAAACGGTAACCGTTTTTTTGTCTCCCGAAACGGGTGCGCTAGCGTCCGTTTCGCCATTTGTGCTGCCGTCCTTGCTTGAACAAGCCGTTGCGGTTATGACAAGAGCCATAAGCAGCGGCAAACGCCATCTTTTTTTCATTGCCGATCACCCTTATCCTTGTAGTCGAACCTGGCTGCCGTCTTGCAGCGGTTCGCTCGATTCCGTAATGAGGTCGTCCTCGGAAGAGAGGCCGGACAGAACGACGATCCCGTCTTCCGCCGATTCTCCGGTAACCAAGTAAGCTTTTTGCGCGTAATACGCGTTACCTAACGCGCTTTTTTTCTCGCGGATGACGAATACGTAGCTTCCGTTTCCGTCTTTCTTGAGCCATTCCTTGCGTATGACGAGTCCTTGCTGCGACGATTTTTTATCGACCTGCAAGCTTGCCTGCTCACCTCCTTGAAGGCCTTCGCCGGAAACCGTTACGACAACCGTTTTCTTCTGTTTGACGCCATCGTCAGCCGATCCGTTCTTATCGCTCTGGTCCGGCTTCCCCATAGCGCCTCCGGTTCCTTCCGCAAACGAATCCTTGATGTCCGTAATTGCGCCCTCCAGCCGTACAGGAGTTGGGCTTTTCACGTTGACCGCCACCTTTTCGCCCGATTGCAGCAGCGCGGCCGAATCGGCTGTCGTCTGGAACGAAAGTTCGAAGCCCTCGTCGCTTTTGATTAGCGTAACGAGCATCTGTCCTTGCGCTGCGATCGCTCCTTTCTCCGCCTTGAGCGCCGCCACTTTCCCGTCAAAAGGCGCCGTCAGGACGCGCTTTCGTGCGATGTCCTTCCGCATGCCGTCAAGCTTTCGCTTGGCAATCTCCGAGTCGATTTTTTCGAGCTCGAGGTCGCGTTCCGCTTTGCGGACAGCCTCGCCGTTTCCGCTCTGCTGGGCGGCTATAAACTGCTCCTGAAGCAATTCCCGGTTTATGCTTTGCTTTTTCATTCGGGCTTCTTCGTCAAGCAGAAGCTGCAACGCTTCTGTGTCGTCGAACGTAACAAGCGTCTGCCCTTTGGTAACCTGATCGCCAGCGGTGACGTGAACTTGGGCGATTGGCCAGCCGTTCTCGCCGGCCAACTCCTTCTTCAGCCTTGGGACAAGCGTTCCGCTGCCTTTGATGTGGTGCTCCAACGTTTTCTTCAGGGGCTTTTCCGTTACGGCTTTCGGCAGCAAAGCGGTTTGAAGCGTGTTGCTGAACAAAGTCAATCCGGCGAGTACGAAAAAGAATAAAACGAATACCGTGCCTGCAAGGCGTTGTCTTCTTGACGTCATGATTGATTTCCCTTCTGTGTCGTTCCGGCTACCCTTTAATGCCCGAAAGCTGAATGCCTTCGATAAAATAACGCTCCATGCACAAGAAAAGCAGCACCATCGGCATCATGTATACGACGGAAGCGGCGAACGAAACGTCGAACGCTTCCTTCTGGATGCGCGACAGGAAGACGGACAAAGGCTGAAGCTCCGCATCCTGCAAAAAGATGAGCGGCTGCTCCACCATGTTCCAGTAATCGGCAAATAGGAGAACCACAAGGGCGGCAATGCCCGGCTTCACCATCGGGAGTACGATCGCGACGAACGAGCGGACGTAGCCGGCTCCGTCCATTTGGGCCGCTTCCATATACGCGGATGGGATGTGGAGCATGAATTGCCGCAGCAGGAACACGCCGAAAGCGGCGAAAATACCGGGCAGAATGATCGCGCCGGGACTGTTCAACAGCCCGAGCCGGTCCGCCATAATGTAGTTCGGGACCAGCGTCACCTGAAACGGCATGAGCATCGTGAGCAGATAGACGAAAAACAGCGGTTCTCTCCCCGGAAATCGCAGCTTGGCAAAGGCAAAAGCGGCGAGCGCCGCCACTGCGACTTGTCCGGCAATGATCGGAACGACCATATATACGGAATTCCAGAACATGTGCAAAAACTGCGGCGTCGCGATCAGCACTTTATAGTACTGTCCGAAGGATACCCAGTCGGGAATCCACTTTACATTGACCAATTCGGACGAGGAGCTGCTGCCGAGCATGCCGTAGTTGGACGTGATTTCCCGCGCCGACATGAAAGAGTTGACGACGGTCAGAACGACCGGTACGAGCAGCATGCAGGCTACGGACACTAACAGAACCGTTCGCAGCAGGGGCATTGCGTATTCTTTTTTCACCGTTGACCTCCTAAAGCGTAATTCAGCTTGTTTATTCCATAAAATTGCGGAACATCCGCTCCGCTCGGAACAGCACGGCGACAAGCGCCAGAATGCAAACCGCCATTAAGGAAGAAGCGGCCGAAAGCTTCTGGATATCGAGAGACAGAAACATGTTGTTCATGTAGTGCTGAAGCGTATAAATGCGGTCATGCGGATAGTCGCCGGCGACCAGATACGTTTCCCGGAACACTTTGAACGAGTTCAAGACGGACATGAGCACGACGAGAAACGTAGTGGGCGTCAGGTATACGAGCGTAATGCCGAACAGCTTGCGGGCGGAGCCTGCGCCTTCCAGATCCGCGATTTCGTAGTATTGCTCGGGAATGTTCTGCAGTCCGGCGAGGAAGAGCACGACGTTATACCCGACGTTCTTCCAAACGTAAATGAGAATAATGACAATCCCGGCCCAGTCGGATTTCATCCAGTCGGTGCGGCTTATGCCGAAGTGTCCCAACAGAGCGTTCAAAGCGCCGTTCCAGTCGAACAATAGTTGCCAAACGAGAACGATCGAGGCTACCGGCACGACAAGCGGAAGGACGTATGCCGTACGCAGCCAGTTTCGGAAAAACACCCGCCGGTTCAGAGACAGCGCCAATGCAAGCGATAGCACAACGAGTACCGGAACGCTGCTGACCGTAAACCGGAACGTGTTTGCTGCGGCCTTTTGAAAGGACGAGCTGTGAAAAAGCGCGGCGTAGTTGGCAAGCGTCAAGGCGCTGCCGCCGAGCTTGTCCTGAAACGAGTATAGGATGCTTCGCCCGAACGGAATGATATAGAAAACGGCGAATCCGATTAGGCTTGGAGCCAGAAAACAAAACGCCGCCCACCGCTCTCGCCGCGTCAATCGATACCTTTTCATCTAAACGACCCTCCCTTGCCAGACGATACTCGTGCTGCTAATGCCGTTCGTTCGCCTTCGTCTTACAAGTTCAAGTGTACAAATAAGCTTCGGCAAAACTTAGGAACAAGTGTGTAAAAAGTGTGGAAAGGCCCTGCGGCGAATCTTTTTTTGCTAGAATGGGGTCACGAAACGCTGGACATGTGGGAGGTTACAAGATGCAGTCATACCAGATCGCCGTTGTGGACGATGATGATCGCATTCGCGAGATCGTAGAGGCCTATTTGCGGAAGGAAGGGTACCGAACCGTCGGAGTCGTTTCCGCGGAAGACGCCATGGAGCTATGGCAGCAAGAGCCGCCGGATATGTGGATTCTCGATATTATGCTGCCGGGCATTAACGGGTACGAACTTTGCCGTCAAATCCGCAAGGAAGCGGAGGTGCCGATCATTATGATCTCGGCGAGAGACGAAGAGGTCGATAAAATACTGGGACTCGAGCTCGGCAGCGACGACTATATGACGAAGCCATTCAGTCCTAGAGAGCTGGTAGCCCGGGTCAAACGGTTGTTTCACCGCTTCGGGGCGGCCCGTTCCGAGCAAGGCGGCGAAACGGCTTTGTCTTCACGGAAGTCTTCCGTCGAAATCGGCGCTTTACGGCTTGCTTTGGAGGAACGGCGGGTTTTTTGGCACGGTGAAGAGATGGAGATGACGCTGAAGGAGTTTTCGCTGCTCCAGGCGATTGCGGAACAGCCGAATCGGGCTTTTTCGCGGGACGAGCTTTTGACTTTGGTGTGGGGCGGGGATTACTTCGGAAGCGACCGGGCGATCGACGATTTGGTCAAAAGGCTGCGAAGAAAGCTGGACGAACTTCCAATCGAAACGGTTTGGGGCTTCGGTTACCGGTTGCGCGCAGAGGAAGGAGGCGGCTCGGCATGAAGCTGATGTACCGGCTTCAGCTTTCATTCGGCCTTTTATTGATAGGCATCTTAGCGGTCGCCGCCGCCGTCATTTATCCGCTGATGCTTGATACGCTAGTAGAAGGACAGCGAAAAGAGATGAGAGAGCAAGCTTCCGCGATGATGCCGCTTACGGAAGCGTTGCCCGTGACGCCCGCGATACCGGCCGGATCCATTACCGTGGGCATGGAAAAGCTGCAGGGCGCCTTCCCGGCGGGCGGCAAAACGGACGCCGTCTGGATCGAGCCGAACGATCAAGTGCTTTACAGTACGCTATCGCCCGCAACAACATCCGAATGGATTCGTATTTGGCGGCAAACCGCCGATTTTCAGAACGCTCTATGGCTGGGGAAAGACGATAAATATATTGTCGAGGCGGTTTCCTTTCAAACAGCCGCCAGCACGCAGGCCATGAAAGCGGGCACGCTCATTATGGCGACGCCCATCAGCAAAATCAAATCGATGCAGATGGCGTTATTTCAGCGGATGATGATTCTATTGACCGTTGGCGGGATCGCGGCTTATGCGCTCAGCATGATAATGGCCAAACGTCTTGTGATTCCGCTAGCCAAGCTCAGGAATGAACTGGGAAAAGTAGGACAGCTCCGCTTTTCGGAAGTTCGGCTGGTCCGCACGGGCGGGGAGATCGGGGAAGTGGCGCAGGGTGTTTACCGGATGGCCAACGAGCTGAATGCCTACCACACCGCGCAAAAGCAGTTTTTCCAAAACGCTTCACACGAGCTGAAAACGCCGCTGATGGCGATACAGGGCTATGCGGAAGGCATTCGCGACGGCGTATTTGCCGGGGAAAGCGCGAGCAAGGGCCTGAACGTAATCGTGGACGAATGCGATCGGCTCAAAAAAATCGTAACAGAAATGATCCTGCTGGCTAAGCTGGAAAGCGAGGAAGGGATCTTTCATCCGGAGCCCGTACGGGTGGCGGACTTGATAACCGAGACGGTAGAACGCATCCATCCGCTGTACGCGAGCGGCGGCCTTCGCATTCAAACGAGCGTCCCTCCCGGAGAAGAAGAACGGCTGTTCATACAGGCCGATCGCGAAAAGCTGCTGCAGGCCATGCTGAACATTGCGGGCAACGCTGTACGCTACGCCAAGGAAACCGTTCGAATTCATGCGGGTGTAGAAGACGACTGGATCGCGATCGAGATAGCGGACGACGGGGAGGGAATCCCCGAGTCCTTGCTGCCCCAATTGTTCCACCGCTTCGTCAAAGGAAAAGACGGCGAGACGGGCCTCGGCCTCTCCATCTCCCGCGCCATCGTCGAACGTTCGGGCGGCAGCATCACTGCCCATAACTTGCCTACCGGCGGCGCGGCGTTCGTATTGCGGTTTCCGAAGGCGCGAAGCGGGAAAACGAACGGAAACGGGAAAACGAACGGGAGCTTCATGACGGAGTCATGATGGCGGTATGATGCTGGTGGTGTGGATAGAGTGCGGAGTGGGGAATCGACCAATGGGCAAAAAGTAGAGAGAGGAGGCAGAAAGTGAGGCGTGTCCGGATGTGAAATCCCTTAGGGGGGGGGATTGCTTCTGGACGAAAGCGTTTCTATGCACGAATGATTCATCGACGACGGCCTCGTCATTCGAGCGCAAAAGTTCGGGGTCCCGGGGTGAAGCGCCCGGGGGCCCTCCCCTTGGGAAGGGGAGGGTTTGGGAGGGGGCGGAACGCTTTTGGAACGCTTTGCAATGCCTTAAAAACAAATATAGACGCCTCTCAATGAAGAAAGGCGTCTTTCTGATGCTCGGAAATGCTGAATTGCACGATTTCAAGGACGTCGTCAGCCTCCAGCGCTTCTATCCCGTGGACGAGCACGATTTCGGAATCCAGCTCGCTTCTCTTAAGGAACGGGAATAGGTCTGGGCTTAATTTCATCACAATCCTGGACAACTTAACTGTTTCCACAGGCATCACCCTTCCAATCGATATCGCGATCAGAAAAAGCAAAAACGCTTACGAAACCGTAACCCAGAACCATTATGAAATTACAACTTCAGTATAGCATAAAAAGGGGGAGGCGGGTGTTGATTTTTGCTTCAAGAGGCAGTGAAAATGGGTATGGATGGGAAAACCCCGCCCGGATTGGCCGGTTACGGGGTTTATAGACGATGCCTTTACTTCTTCTTGGAAGAGAAGGAGCCTGATTTGGAGCTTGTGCTCGGCTTGCTCGGCGCCTTGTAGGACGGTGTCGAACCGTCGTTTTTGCGGCTTGTGGACGAACTGCTCGAGCTGCTTGAGGAGCTGCTTTTACTCGACGAGGAGCTACTGGACGTGCTGCCGGTGCTGCTCCCCGAATTCGTTCGGAAAGTACCCGAGCTTCCGGATGACGAAGGCGAGGAAGACGAGCCGGAGGCTTTGTCGTCGCTCGATTTCGGCGTTGCGGAATCCGTCTTGGTGCCCGAGCTCGCACTCCCGGACTTGCTTGAGAAGCTCCCGGTCCTGTCGGTAGTCGACGGCTGCGAATCTTTGCTGCTAGGCGGCGAAGTGGATGTCGCGGTCTTGCTCTGGTAACTCGGCGTCGACGTATAGCCTCTATAGCTTTGCGTGGATTTCTTGCCGCTTACCCAGTCGTTGTCGAACAGCGACTGCAGGATCGTCGCCGTAACGAAGCCTTGCAGGAACGAGGAGTCGTAGTGCTCCTTGGCATACTGAATGCTATCGATCTCGACGAGCGTGTTGCTGCTATTTTGCGGATCCTTCTGAACGTTAATAATTTTGTCGCTGTAGACCAGAAACATCTGGTCGGCGCTATCCTTGCTTTTTTCTTTCGGCGTTTGCTGGGCGGCGAGCTCTTGGGCGACCGTAGGGACGTCCTTGTTCTCGACCATATATACTTTGGCGTTGTCTTTTCCTTTACCCTGCACATCGACAAGCGGATAATTGTCTTTCACATAGCTGCTGGCGCTTGTTGTGCTTCCGAATAGGCCGCTGATGGCGGATATGATGACGGCAAAAACAACGATATAAGCAATAACGTTAGGCCATGACCAACGTTTCACGCGATACACCTCCTGTCCATGGAACGAATCTTCTAAACAACGGCCGCCGGCGGCTCCGTTGCCATTTGGGAAACGGTATTACTTGCTTGCAGGCCTGCTGCTGCGCATGAACTTCACGTCGTTGGCCGGCGTGCGTTCCCCTTGCAGGGCAACGAATTTGCCGTCCTGCCACTGGAGGAAGAAGTAACGCTCCTGTGTAGAAAAATACCGCCAAATCAGCACTTCGTCTCCGCTGCGGAAATCGGTGTTTCCTTCCGTGCGGGTTACGTCACTGCGGTGGCTTTCCAGCTCGTAGGAAATTTCTCCGTCGACGTCCAGCCGCGTAGGCACGTCCTTGGGATTGTCGAGCGCGCCCTCCAGAAATTCGCATTTGAAGCATTCGAACGTGCGGCCTTTTTCCACGACCAGACAGCATATATGCTTGCCGCTCTGCAAATAATAGGCGAAGCGGTGAGGAGCGTAGCCCCGGTCAAAATAGACGACTTTACCGGAAATCACATATTCCTCAAGATCCACGGTAACGATATCGCCGACGCGGGAATCTTCGAACGGATTGCTCTCGGGTATGGCGGGCTGCTGTTTGTTGCTTTTCATAATATCGCCGATTCTTTTGAAAATGGACATGGTTTGCGCTCCTTCTCCCTTTAGAAAAATCTATACACCGCTATGGCTAGTATAACAGGGATTATGCAGATTTTCGTAAGCTTTTTGTTGTCATAGCTGTTAATACGCAGCAGGAGGCGACATGGTTTCGGCAATATGTCGAAGCGGGAATAGTTTATAACGAAAACTGGAAACGCAAATGGATGTATGGTATAGTATTAAAGATATTCTTAAGAACGGCCGGTATTTTCCTGCTGCCTAAGGGAAATACTTTTTTGTTGTAAATCGATGGACGGTACTGCCGGATTGACGGCATACGCAGGGTCCTTGGTTAATAAAGCGCCTTAGACGGGTGTTTTTAACAACCTCTAATAGACGAGTCGAACTTAAGGGTACAGAAAGAAGGGCGGGGGCAAGGCTCTCCCCTATGGACAAAGGAGATTGAAGAGAATTGAAAACTTTTAACGAATTCGGCCTTGAGCCGAAGGTATTGCGCGCCATTACCGAAATGGGGTTCGAAGAGTCGACTCCGATTCAAGAAAAAGCGATCCCGCTTGCTCTTGAAGGAAAAGACCTGATCGGCCAAGCGCAAACGGGTACAGGGAAAACCGCCGCTTTCGGCGTTCCGCTTATTAACAAAATTCAAGTTACCGAAGACCGGATCGTGGCCCTCATCATGTGCCCGACGCGCGAGCTGGCCATTCAGGTAGCGGAAGAAATCGAAAAGCTCGGCCGTTTCAAAGGCATCCGTTCGCTGCCGATTTACGGCGGCCAAGATATCGTGAAACAAATCCGCGCTCTGAAGAAGCGCCCGCAAATCATTATCGGGACGCCAGGACGTTTGCTCGACCATATCAACCGCAAAACGATCAAACTGGACGACGTACAGACCGTCATTTTGGACGAAGCGGACGAAATGCTCGATATGGGCTTCATGGACGATATCCAATCCATTCTGAAGCTCGTGCCGGAAACCCGTCACACCATGCTGTTCTCGGCTACGATGCCTCCTAACATTCAGAAGCTTGCTCAGCAGTTCCTGAAAAATCCGGAGCATGTATCCGTTATTCCTAAACAGGTCAGCGCTCCGCTGATTCAACAGTTCTATATCGAGCTGCAGGAAAAACAAAAATTCGAAGTGCTCTGCCGCTTGGTGGATATGGAAGCGCCTGAGCTTGCCATTATTTTCGGCCGGACGAAGCGCCGCGTAGACGAGCTGTCCGAAGCGCTGCAAAAACGCGGCTACTCGGCGGAAGGCTTGCACGGCGACCTGTCGCAGCATCAGCGTGACGCGGTTATGCGCAAATTCCGAGACGGCAGCATCGACGTATTGGTTGCGACGGACGTAGCAGCCCGCGGCTTGGACGTATCCGGCGTTACTCACGTCGTCAACTTCGACCTTCCGCAAGATCCGGAGAGCTACGTTCACCGGATCGGCCGTACAGGACGCGCAGGGAAAGAAGGAACGGCTTGGACGTTCGTTACGCCGCGCGAAATGGATCACCTGCACTTCATCGAGCGCTTGACCCGTCACCGGATCGCCCGCAAACCGATGCCGAGCACGGCTGAGGCGTTTGAAGGCAAGCAACGGATCACAGCCGAGAAAATTCTCGATATCGTGCAAAACGACGAAGCGAACGAGTACAAAGGGCTTTCGATCCAACTGCTCGAGCAGTACGATTCCGTTGCCCTGCTGTCCGCTGCGCTCAAGCTGTTGACACGCGAATCGAAAGAAATCAACGTCGAGTTGACGCCGGAAGATCCGCTTCGCGTTAAGAAAAGAAGACCGGACATCCGCTCCTCGGGACGGAAGCCGAGCTCGTCGTCCTATATGAACAAGCGCTCCGACCGTTTCGGCGGCGGAAGCGGCGGATCCCGTCCGCCGCGGCGCGAAGGCTCCCGCGACGGAGGCTGGGACAACAACCGTGACGGAAGAGGATCGCGCGACCGCGGCAGAAGCTACGGCGGCGGCTCGTCCTCCAGCTCCAAACGCTCGGAAGATTTCGTAAACAACTAATCGACCGCTAGTAAACAAGACGAAGTCCGAATTCGGACTTCGTCTTTGTTTAAATCTAAGAAAGTATATCCTCCGCTGATTGTTCGATTTCTCGATAAACGTCTGGGATCAAAGACGCTGAAAGGCGTTTATCCTAGTGGGTTTGGCGCATTAGCAGCAGATGGAGCAGGCTACGATCACGAGCAGAATGAACAGTACGAGAATGGCGGCTGTGGAAGTTCCTCCATGATGAAGGGATGCGGACATTGTCTCTCCTCCTTTTGGGTGGTTATTTGTTGCTGGGATATATACCATCATATTGTGGTAAATGCCCTCCTGTTTAGACGACTACCTATCCCCAGAAAAATAGGCTATAATAGATGAATATCCCCGCAAAGGCAGGCAAGTTTTGGAATGCATAATCCGGCAGCTTGGCGGGAGAGCTGTTACTATTTGGATATGACAAACTGCGCTCTGGATACGAAGAGGAGGAAATGCATTGGAATTTCGCGGCATTATGGGAGGATTTTATCGGATATCCGAATGGATCATGCGGCTGTCCGTCATTAACGTGCTTTGGGTGATATGCTCGGCGCCGTTCTTTTTTCTGCTCGTAAGCGTTTTACTGAATCCGTCTACCGAGGCGATTACGGTGGATGTTATGAAATCGTGGCTGCTCATGCTCGCGATCGTCTCGCCTTTTACGTTGATACCCGCCAGTACGGCCATGTTCGTCGTAGCGCGTAAATGGGTGACGGGCGATACGGACGTTCCGCTGTTCAAGACTTATTTCCGCGGGTACAAGGAAAACTATTTGCAGAGCATGCTCGGCGGCTTGATTTTCGTTCTGCTTGGCGGCATTATCGTCGTCAATTACCAGTTTTACGGTGGACAAGGCGGCATGCTGAGACTGCTGTCGATTTTGTTCATCACATTGTTCTTTATTTTGTTAGCCGCTTTCTTTCACTTTCTTTCGATAATGGTTCATTTCCATATGAAGCTGTTTCAAATCATCAAAAATTCTTTCCTCGTGGCGATCGGTCATCCGATTTTGTCGATCAGCATGCTGGCAGTGAATGTCGCGATCATGTATATAAGCATTTTCAAGTTCAACTTCCTGGTTCCGTTCTTTATGGGGAGCTTGCTTGCAACCGCTTCGTTCTGGCACTTTAACCGGAGCTACCAGAAAATGCAGGAGCGGATGGAGAAGCTTAAGAAGCTGGAGGAATCCGGTGACGAGGAGTCGGACGATTCCGATGAGCTGACCATTCAGGGCGGCGAAGAGAAGGACAAGCGTCCGGAGCTCGAGGCCGCTGCGCCCGGTACGGGTGAGAGCCAGCGCGAGCAAGCGAAGCGCGATTAACGGATTATCCAAGCCGAAGCAATTACTGGCTGCGCTGACAGAAAGGAACCGCCCGCTGCGGTTTACTTTCTGTCTTCGAAGCACTATAATAGGAATACGTTAAAACATCCTGCGATGTACGTTACGGTTTTAAGTTGTTTTGAACCAATGACTGTTTCACGGGAGACCAACATGTTCGGCGCGGCTGACATGCCCTCGAAAAGGGACTTCAAAAGCGTCGCTGCGGTCACCCACCTGCGAGAGCGGGTTTGAAACGCTAAATCGGACGGCATTTGCGGGTTTTAAACGAACAGAGCGGATCTTCCTAGAACGGCGACGTTTGGGGATGTCCGTTTTTTATTTTGTCACAGGCCGTGTAAATTGTGTTCGACCGGTGAAGAGCGGTAGATTCTTTTCTCTGGTATGAGCATGACGAGCGTGTTATGATAATACAAGCTTCAAACGGACTATTTGTTTGCTTAAGGGGGAAATAACAAGATGAACCGGCGCTTTGTAATCGAAGCCGTTATGGTTGCCGTATATGGAGAGCTTCTGGTGCCGAGTCGGCCAGTGGAATATGTCATTCCGTATTCGTCCATCTTGGAGTTGTACGAGATGCGCGGCAGCAGCGAGCCTGTCATGCCCGATCCGGAGGAAGACGCACACGTGAAGACCAAAATCGGCGAGCTGATCGATTATTTCGAAGACTCGTTCAATAAAAAGAAAATCGAACGTGCCCTGCAAGGACCGTGGCGCAAAAGCCCGCCTTTGCTCGTAAACGACAACGTCACCTTCACGATCGTATACGCTATGGACAATGCCCAATACGGCGAAACGTTCGACCCGATCGAAACGGAGCTCCTGCTTACCGCGATTAATGAGCAGGCTCCGCTGTTAACGGACCAGCTGGAGCTTCTGGACAAGCTGATCGAAACCGACGTTCCCGTTCAGGCATTCGATGTGGACGATTTCGAATTTGCGGTAGAGGACGGCATGGAAGCGGAAGAGTGGAAGACGCATTAAACATGAAAGCAATTGGTTGTAAAGTCCTGCGGATATCACTATCCGGAGGGCTTTTTTACGTAAAAAGACCAGCCGGCACTCATATGCCGTTCAAAAGCCCAAATATATTCAGGCGTCCTGCGGGAATAAGAAGGATCTTCAGTCTTTGCGGTGAACTATACAGTTGACGGAAAGATGCAACTAGGCATAGAGCAAATCGATATGAACCCGACAGGAGGTCAGAATGATGATAAAGACAGTCATTCCGGGTACGGAGCTGAACGCCTCTTCCATTTGTCTGGGCACCGTGTTGTTTGGCAGCACAATGTCGGAAGAGGACTCTTTCCGGCTAATGGATGCATTCGCCGAGCAAGGAGGCAATTTTTTTGATTCGGCGTTGAATTATGCGGACTGGTGCAGCGATGTCAAAGCGGCTAGTGAAAAAACGATAGGCAAATGGCTGAAGGAAAGAAAAAACCGTGACCGGATCATCGTAAGCACGAAAGGTGCTTGCCCGATGCCGGAGCAATTTTTGCGGCTGGAGAGGGAGCATATACGTACCGATTTGCACCGAAGCCTCAAGCATTTACAGACCGACTGCATCGATCTGTACTGGCTGCACCGGGATGACCCGTCCCGGCCGGTAGAAGAGATCGTCGATACGCTTAACGAGATGGCGGAAGAAGGCAAAATCCGCTACTTCGGCTGTTCCAACTGGACGCTGCCGAGACTAAGGGAAGCGCAGGCCTATGCTAGGAGGTCAGGGAAGCAAGCGTTCAGCGCCAATCAGATGAGGTGGAGCCTCGCTGAGCAGAACGCGGAAAGCAGCGCGGATGAAACAATAGTCGGCATGGACGAAGAGACGAAGGCATTTCACGCAAATGCGGGATTGGCCGCCGTGCCGTTCTCCTCGCAGGCCGGGGGCTTCTTTAGCGGGCGTTACAGACCTGGCGAAGTACCGGCTGGCAAGGAGGAGATTGTCAGACAATACGGGAGCGATGCCAATTATGCGAAGCTAGCCCGAGTGCTTGAGGTTGCGAAGGAAACGGGGAAGCCTCCGGCTGTCATTGCGCTCTCCTATTTGTTATCGCAGCCGTTCGCCGTATATCCGATTATCGGCTCCCGCACGATGGAGCAGCTTGCGGAAAGCTGTGAAGCCGGGGATTTCAGGCTCGGCAGCGATAAGCTGTCGTATATCGAGTCATAAGGATTGGAGAGCCAAATGCCCTGTTGTCGAGGGAGCAGGCTCTCTTTTTTGTTTTGCAAGAAGGAAGAAAGATCATAAGTGAAGAATAATAATCATAAACGGTCAATCGTTATGGGGCTAGAAGGAGAGGATGTGATCCGATGTTTGCCGAAGAGCGGCTTCAGCGAATCGTCGAGCTGGTCAACCGTCAAGGAAAAGTTACCGTCGCCGGGCTTAGCGAAGCGCTGAGCGTATCGCCGGTTACGATTAGACGCGATTTGGAGGGACTGGAGCAGAAAGGGCTGCTGATGCGAACGCATGGCGGAGCGATGCCGGTTCAGAACAGTCCGTTCGAGGTGGCCCGTGAAATGTCCTTCGATGAAAAGGGGGAGGCGCTGGTCGCCGAAAAGGAACGTATTGCGGAGGCCGCAGCCCGTCTTGTGCATGAAGAGGAAGCGATTCTGCTTACGCCGGGCACCACGAATATGTTTTTGGCGCAGAAGCTTTCGGGCATTAAAGAACTGACCGTGGTCACGAATGCGGCCAATATCGCGGTGCAGCTTAGCCGGGTTCCGGGCTTCGACGTCATGCTGATCGGCGGCAAGATGAGACCTAAATCATACGCTTTGGTGGGACCTATGGCGGATCAGGCGCTGCGCGGGATTCGAGTGGATAAACTGTTTCTCGGGGTAGACGGATTCGACATTGAAGAAGGGCTTACAACCCCGAACATTTTGGAAGCGAGCGTCAACGCGCAGATGATCGCTATCGCCAAGCAAGTCATCGTAGTGGCGGATCACAGCAAGTTCGGCAAAGTAACGTTTTCGAGGATCGCCGGACTTGACTCGGTACACACGATCGTTTCCGATCGTATGCTTCCGGAGGCGGCATGCGAGCGTATACGCGAAATGGGCATCGAGCTTATTTTAGCCTAGATCGTCAGGAAGCTGCGAAGCCTCCCAAATAAATGATTGTCAAATGAATAAGTATGACATAAAATGAAATTAAACGTAAGTAAACGATCATAATCGATAGTGTGGAGGAAAAAGAAAATGACAACGTCGCTACAGCAATTACAGGACAAATTCGTGCAGTTATACGGAGGGACTTTGGATGGGGTCCGCGTGTTTCATTCGCCGGGCCGCGTCAATTTGATCGGCGAGCATACCGACTATAACGGCGGGTTCGTGTTTCCTGCCGCGCTCACGTTCGGCACGACACTGCTGCTTCGCAAGCGCGACGATGCGACGATCCGTTTTGCATCGACTAATTTTCCGATTCATAAGGATATCGTGCTGGAAGGGGCTTTCTACGATAAAGCGGACGACTGGATCAACTATCCGAAAGCGATGCTCGTCCATCTGGTCAAACGCGGATTTACGTTCTCCGGATATGACGCTCTGTACCACGGCGAAATTCCGAACGGCGCGGGTTTATCGTCTTCGGCTTCGATCCAGGTAGCTACAGGCTACGGCTTCATGAGTATGGAAGGCCATCCGATCGACAAGGTGCAGCTTGCGCTGACGGCACAGGAATCGGAGAACCAGTTTATCGGCGTTAACTGCGGCATCATGGATCAGTTCGCAGTGACGATGGGCCAAGCAAACCGCGCTATTCTGCTTATGTGCAGCACGCTTGAATACGAGCTGGTTCCGTTCGAGAGCCAGGGCTATAAGATCGTAATCGGCAACACGAACAAAAAGCGCGGACTCGTCGATTCCGAATATAATGCGCGCCGCGCACAATGCGAGCAGGCGGTTGCCGATCTAAAGGAAGCATTCCCGGCATTGAAGCTGCTCGGGGAGATCAATGCGCAGCAGCTTGCTGCGAACGAAGCGTTAATCAAGGATGAAACGGTGCGCAAGCGGGCGCGTCACGTCATTGAAGAGAACGACCGCGTGCTGAACTCGGTGAAGGCTCTCAAAGCTAGCGATATCGCGGAATTCGGACGACTGATGACCGCATCCGGCGAGTCGCTTCGCGATTTGTACGAGGTGACCTGCAAGGAGCTTGACGTTATGGTGGAAGAGTCGCTGAAGGCGGAAGGCGTGCTCGGTTCCCGGATGACCGGCGCGGGCTTCGGCGGCTGTACGGTTTCGCTTGTTCGCAGTGACCGAGTCGATGCGTTCATCGAGCAAGTAGGGAAGGCTTATGCGGAGCGGACCGACTATACGGCTGACTTTTACGTAGCCGACATCGGCAATGGGGTTTCCGAAGTTCAGGCATAACGATTTGCCGGTTTCTTTTTTTGCGATAGAATGATAGAAGCGGCTTGGACGTTATAACGATCGTCCGCGGAAACAAGAGGCAAGGCTTACGGCATTGGCTTTACTTGGTCTGCTTGAATATGAAGGAGGAATGTTCGATGGCGATATTGGTAACTGGCGGTGCGGGATATATAGGCTCTCATACGGTGGCGGAGCTGCTGGCGAGGGGCGAGCAGGTTGTAGTGGCGGACTCGCTGGCGCAAGGGCATCGGGAAGCGGTTTTGGGCGGAAAGCTGTACGTAGGCGATATTCGCGACGGAGCTTTCATGGATCAAGTGTTCGGCGAGAACGATATCGATGCGGTGATCCATTTTGCGGCGAACTCGCTCGTAGGGGAAAGCATGCAAAATCCGGGCAAATATTTTGACAACAACGTATACGGCACGCTTTGCTTGCTGGAAAAAATGAATCAATACGGCGTGAAAAAAATCGTGTTTTCGTCGACAGCGGCTACATACGGCGAGCCGGAACGGGTGCCGATCGAAGAAACGGACCGTACGGATCCGACGAACGCATACGGCGAAACGAAGCTGGCAATGGAGCGTATGATGCGCTGGTTCGACACGGCTCACGGCATGAAATTCGTATCGCTTCGCTATTTTAACGCAGCCGGCGCGCATGAGAACGGGCGGATCGGGGAGGATCACAATCCGGAAACGCATCTGATTCCGCTCATTCTTCAGGTTCCGCTCGGCAAGAGAGCGCATATCGGCATATACGGCGACGACTACGCGACGGAGGACGGTACTTGCATCCGCGACTACCTGCATGTTTCGGATTTGGCGGATGCGCACGTGCTTGCGCTGAAGCGCCTGCGCGAGGGAGGCGCAAGCGCCATCTATAACCTCGGCAGCGGAACGGGCTTCTCCGTGAAGCAGATGATCGAAGCGGCGCGCCGCGTGACCGGCCATCAGATTCCGGCGGTCGTCTCCGAGCGCCGCGCCGGCGATCCGGCGGTTCTGATCGCTTCCTCCGAAAAGGCGAAACGGGAGCTCGGCTGGTCGCCAAAGCGCGAATCGCTGGACGTTATTATCGGAACGGCATGGAACTGGTTCAAGAACAATCCGAACGGGTATGCGAAGTCGAAGTAATTGCAGGGCCTCATAACCGGAACGACATCTTATGGGAGAAAGAAGGAAAAGTGCCATGCCGATACAAGTGGCGGATGCGCAGCGCAACGTAGCGCGGCTCGTGGAATACGGCGTCGTAAACGGGATGCTTGAGGAGGCTGACCGTATTCCGGCTGCGAATGCGCTGCTCGACATCCTCGGGCTGGAGGAGCCGTTCGAGGGCGAGCTTGCGGAGGAGACGCCGGACAGCGCCGTCAGCTTGCTGGAGCCGCTGCTCGACTTTGCGGCGGAACGGGGCATTTTGCCGGAAAATACGACGACCTACCGCGATCTGCTTGACGCGAAGCTGATGGGCGCGCTGTTGCCCCGTCTTTCGGAGACGATTCGCTCCTTCCGGCAAACGGCGGAGGAGAAATCGATCGAGCGGGCGACGGACGATTTTTACCGGCAGTCGATTAAATCGAACTATATCCGGATGGATCGCATCCGCAAGAACGAATATTGGCTCGCGCCTACGGCATACGGAGATCTGGAGATTACGATCAACCTGTCGAAGCCCGAGAAGGACCCGAAGGAAATCGCAGCCGAGCGCAGTTTACCGCAGAAGCATTATCCGAAATGCCTCCTATGTCCGGAAAACGTCGGCTATGCCGGGCGGCTTAACCATCCGGCTCGGCAGAACCTGCGTATCATTCCGCTACAGCTCGACGGCGCCGATTGGTTCCTGCAATATTCGCCTTACGTGTACTATAACGAACACAGCATCATTTTCAGCAAAAATCATACGCCGATGCGGATCGACAGGGAAACGTTCGTGCGGTTGTTCGATTTCGCCGGGCAGTTTCCTCACTATTTTATCGGCTCGAACGCGGATTTGCCGATCGTCGGCGGTTCGATCCTGAACCACGACCATTTTCAAGGCGGCAGGCATCGCTTCCCGATGGAGAAAGCGCCTGTGGAGCGCAGCTTCAAGCATCCGGCATTCGAGGATATTCAAGCGGGCGTCGTGACATGGCCGATGTCGGTTATCCGTCTGAGCGGCCACGACCGCGAACGCATGGTGGAGCTGGCCGATCGGCTGCTGCAAGGATGGCGCGCTTATAGTGACGCTGCTGCCGACGTTTGGGCGGAGTCCGAGCAGGAAAGCGGGAGCTTGCTGCCGCATAACACGATCACGCCGATCGTACGGCGCAATCAGGAAGGCGCGTTCGAGCTCGATCTCGTGCTGCGAAACAACCGGACGACCGCGGAGCATCCGTTCGGACTGTTTCATCCGCATGAGCCTCTGCACCATATCAAGAAAGAGAATATCGGCTTGATCGAGGTAATGGGGCTCGCGGTGCTGCCGGGCAGGCTGAAGCAGGAGCTGGAGCAAATTAAGCTGCTGCTGTGCGGCGAAGGCGGTGCTGACGCTATCGTCAAGCTGCAGCAGGCGGATCATCCGCTGCACAAGCATGCCGCTTGGGTTGCCGAACTGGCGCAGACATACGGCGCGGGGCATTCGGCCGAACGGGCCGAGGCGGTTCTGCGCGACGAGGTGGGACGCAAGTTTATGCAGGTGCTGGAGGATGCCGGCGTCTACAAGCGGAATGAAGCGGGGCAAACGGCATTCGACCGCTTTATGGCGAGCCAGGGCTTCGAGAAGTAAAGAACTGGCTATATTCAGTATGTACGATAGCTTTATGGAACAGTGCGAATACGGACCGGAGCGGCTTTTTGGCGTAAGATGCAAGATGAGGAAAACGCTTCGCATGCGAAAAATGCCCGGTTCGCTGTTCCGCACGGATTCCGGAGATATGCAGTATCAATTATAGGGAATAAGGGAGGCGAAGTATTCATGGCAAACATTACGGTAAAACAAATCGAATTTGGAAACTGGGGAGCCTGCGTACATATTACGAACGGGGAAGTTGAGCTTGTCGCGACAATCGACAAAGGACCGCGTATTATCCGTTACGGCTACGTTGGCGGGGCGAACCTGTTTTTTGAAGATAAAACCGATGCGATCACGAACGGCGGCGAAGCATTTGCGCCTGTGGGCGGCGGCGAGTGGCACATTTACGGCGGCCATCGCTTATGGACGAGCCCGGAGGCGATCCCTCGCACCACGTATCCGGATAACGAGCCTGTAGCTTGGCGCGCAACGGAGCAAGGCGTCGTTCTGACGCCGCCGGCGGAACGCTGGAATCAACTGCAGAAGGAAATCGAGGTTTCTCTCGATGCCGCAACCGGCGGCGTGACCGTCGTTCATTGCGTAACGAATAACGGTCCTTGGGGCGCGGAGTTTGCGCCTTGGGCATTATCGGTTATGGCGCCGGGCGGGACGGCAATCGTACCGCAAACGACTCGAGACGCCGGCATGCTGCCGAATCGCACGATTTCCATCTGGTCCTACACGAAAATGAACGACGAGCGGGTTACGTGGGGAGAGCGTTACATTTGGTTGAAGCAGAGCGATGCGCAGCATCCTTTCAAAATCGGCACGTCAAACGAAGCGGGCTGGGCGGGCTACAGCCTCGGAGATACGCTGTTTGTGAAGTCGTTTCCGTTCGATGCGGATGCGAAATACCCGGATAACGGCGTCAATTTTGAAATCTATACGAACGGATACATGCTGGAACTGGAGTCGCTCGGCGAACTGAGAACGGTGAAGCCTGGCGAAACGGTGTCGCATACGGAGACTTGGAAGCTGATTCGGTCGTTCGAGCTGCCGGAGAATCGCAACGAATCGGAACTGGCCGAACGATTAAACGCCATATTGGCGTAGCCAGAGTCGAAATATCGGGGAAAAACCGGACGATTTGCACCTTTTTCCGCGAAAATGAATGTTTTGCCGGTTGTCCCCTTTTTCTTCAAGCAAAAGAATGGTAAGATGGTCTATAGTGTAAATTGAGATAAAGGGGGAGCGGCGCTTTGCTGAAGAGAACCTTGATCGGCTTGTTCCGCAGTTTCGAGACTACTGGAGATAAAGCTAAAGATCCCGCTTTAAAAACCAAATTTTATAGGCTGTCCAAAGATAGAACATGGGAAGAAGTTATCACCGTTCTGAAGAAGATGAACGGGTACAAGATTCTCCATGAGGTGCCGAATGTCGGAGAAATCGTCGTAGAGAAAAAGACGTTAACCGGCCGCAAGCAGGACATTACGCTTACGATCATCCCGATTACGCCTGCCAAAACGGCGGTTGACATTTATTCCGCTTCGCGCGGTTCGCTTGGCGATTTGGGCGCCAACTACCGCACCATTCTCGAAATCTATCGCGCTCTGGAGCGCAAGCTTGCCGATCACCGCTCGACCTAAGGGATCCCGGTATACAAAAAACAGCGTGGGAACTTCTGCTCCCCGCTGTTTTTTTATACGATTCAGAAAGTATATCTCCGCTGATTGTTCATCGTCTCGGCAAACGCACGGCATCAAAAGACGCCGTTAGGCGTTTATCCTTGGACGATTATGTAGCATAAGTTATTCGATTAAACGAGTTTTTTTACGGCTTCTACGGCATTTTCGTAGTTCGGGTGGCTCGTCATTTCGCCCAGGTACTCGACGTATTGAACGGTGTCGTTAGCGTCGATTACGAAAATGGAACGCATCAGCAGCTGCACTTCTTTAATCAGCACGCCGTAAGCTTCTCCGAAGTTGCGCGTTTTGTAGTCGGACAGCGTCACGACTTTGTCGATGCCTGCAGCACCGCACCAGCGGGCTTGCGCCATCGGAAGGTCAACGCTTACGGTCAAGACAACTACGTTGTCGCCGAGTTTAGCAGCTTCTTCGTTGAAACGGCGGGTTTGCGCATCGCATACGCCGGTATCCAGAGAAGGAACTACGCTGATCAACTTCACTTTGCCGGCATAGTCGGAAAGCGAAACTTGATTCATCAGATCTTTATTCAGTTGAAAGTTTGGTGCCTTGTCGCCGACCTTTACTTCGTTGCCTACCAGAGTAAGCGGGTTTCCTTTAAGGGTTGCAACGCCTGTGCGTTCTTGAGCCATGATGGAATCCTCCTCGTTTTCGATAAGAATGGTTGGTAATCGACCAAGTCTTATTATAATATTTAGTAATGGGCGTTGTCCAATAAGAAGGCTTCGCCACGCGCCGATTATTCGGTTCTGAGGAAAGACGGTTTGACGGAGGATAAGATGGAGCTTCGACAATTGCAATATTTTGTGAAAGTAGCGAAAAAACAACATGTGACGCAGGCATCGGAAGAGCTTCACATTGCCCAGTCTGCGGTAAGCCGCCAAATTCACCAGCTCGAGGAAGAGCTTGGAGTCAATTTGTTTGTGCAAAAGGGCCGAAATCTACAGCTTACGCCTGTCGGTAAGCTTTTTCTTAACAAAGTGGAGGAGATTCTTAGCGATCTCGACCGTGCCGTTAGCGAGGTGCATGAATTCCTCGATCCGAATGTCGGCGTCATCCGCATCGGTTTCCCTCATAGTTTGGGGATGAACCTGCTGCCAACGGTGGTTGCCAGTTACCGCAAGGAGCGGCCTGGCGTTAAATTTCGCCTTAAGCAGGGGACGTTCACCAGCTTGATTCGGGATGTCATGAGCGGGGAAGTCGATTTGGCATTTATTTCCCCGTTCCCCGAGTCGCATGATTACGTAGCCGGCGAGCTGCTGCTGACGGAGGAGCTTTATGCGATCTTGCCGAAGCATCATCCGCTTGCATGCGAGTCGGTCATACGCCTGGAGCAGCTGAAGGACGAACCGTTCGTCATGTTCAGCGAAGGATTCTCGCTGCAGACGATCGTGCTCAATGCATGCAAGAAAGCGGGCTTTGTCCCGAATCTGAGCTTTGAGGGTGAAGAGACGGATACGATACGCGGCCTTGTCGCGGCCGGCATGGGCGTGAGCCTGCTGCCCGAAATGGCGTCCACAGGTTCGGGACCGCTGCAGCCGGCGAGGGTACAGGTACTTGAGCCGAAGGTAACGCGCACGATCGGCCTAATCCGCCGCAAAGGCGAGAAGCTGCCGCCCGTCGCGGAAGGCTTCCGCGCTTTCTTGCTCCGCTATTTCAAGGGGGAGCAGGTTCTTTGAGCAGCGGCTCGGCGCCAGTGCCAGTGCCAATGCCAATGCCAATGCCAATGCCAATGCCAATGCCAATGCCAATGCCGGTGCTAGTGCCAATGCGCTGGTGGTTGCTACAGGTTTTAGCCATTTAAGAGCCCCAAACGTCTTCTATATCGGGGGAAAGCTGCTTATTCGCCTAATTAGAAGTCGCCAAAGGCTCTTATTTTGCCTGAATAGCAGAATTTCTCGCCGAAACCTCGAAATAGCAGACCTTAGAGTCGTCTAAAGTTGCGAATATATGAGAATTCACCAAAATAGCAGACCCTAACGTCGCTTATAATTGCAAACTCTCGCAACTCCGCTTACTTGTTAAGAAAGTGTGCCTAGTAAAACTGAGTTTGTGAAGAGAGCAGCCACGCACGAGGCGAAGAGTAACATTAGTATGAAAGAGAGCAGCCACGCACGAGAGAGTTGCATTAGTGTTAATGAATTCTGCACTGCGTGAGGTTGAGATTACTACTAGTGTGAATGAAAGCGGCTGTGTGATAGAGTCCGTCTGCTTGCTAGCCAAAGTCTCTAAAGAAATAACCGTTTGCCTGCCGTGTCAAGCTCGTAAGAGCTGAACCGAAGGGTACCGCTGGCGGGACGGAGCACGCCCTTTTCGGCGAGGCGGCGGAGCCACTTGCGGGCATGTTCAACCCGAATGCCGAGAGAATCGGCAACCGCAACGGCTCTAAGCGGGGCCGTCGCACCGCCGATTAGGCGAACGATTTCTTTTTCCCGATACGTAAGCGGAATCAGATGGCTCTTATCGCCATACCAGTGTCCCATCATATGGAGGATGAACTGCTGGCAGCGGCGTTGTTTTTGGTTCAGATCGTCGTAGGCAAACCGGATGATTTTCCAGCCGTCCAGCATCAATTGGTTCTGACGCATCAGGTTATCGCCAAATCGCCATCGATCTGCATCTCTCGAATGGGGCCCGTATCCGTCGATTTCAAAGCAAATTCGATAAGGAGGCCGCAAATAGGCGAAATCGATATAGCGTAAGCCATCCTGAAAATCTTTGACCTCGAATTCTGGATGAAGATGACGAAACTGTCCGATTGCCGGCCACCAAACATTGAATAGAAACAACTTTTCCGCATGACCGTGTCCCTCTTGAAGTCTGCGAAGCCGTTCCCCGTTGCGTTTCTCCTCATGATGCCGCAGAAAGCTCTCATATTCTCGTGTGAAATCCATCCTTACACCTCCCGGAAAATATAAAAAAGCCGCCTTCCCGCGAACGGAAAAGACGGCGTGTGCTTCACGCTATTATTTACATGCTGATCACTTCCTATTATTGTAAACGAAGAGGAGCCGAAATGTCCAGCGGACATTCTTCGATTCAACATACGGTAAAATGTTCGGCTTTACACTTCCGCTGGATGTGCAATGAATCGCCCGCTGCCGCTCGCCTGCCCGCCATCGCTCCCATGACGGTGCACCACAACCGGCCAGTTTACTCATGCTCACCTGCTTGCGATTACCTGAAATCTTTTTCAACAAAACCAAACCGTTTTGTGCAACCGAGTCGTCTAATGCAGTAATACGAACATAAGGGGGAGAACGTTGTCCGTTGAGGAGTGGGTAAAAGCGGCGAAAGAGAACGATGAGACCGCGTTCTTTCGGCTTATGGAGCTTCACCGGGAGCAGGCATACCGGATAGCCTTCGCGTATTTACGCAATGAGCAGGAAGCGCTCGATGCAGTTCAAGAAACAACCTTCCGTGCATACCGGCAACTGGCCAAGTTAAAGGAGCCGCAATATTTCACAACTTGGCTAATTCGCATCCTGCTTAATTACTGCCATGATCAAGCCAAGAAACGCAGACGATGGCATCCGTTTTCGCGTATCGAATCGGAGCAAGCGGTCGCTGCCAGACCGATTGACCGCGAGGCGAAAATCGATATCGATATAGCCATGAACCGGCTTAAGCCCAAATACAAGCAAGTCGTCATTCTCAAATACTTTGAAGATTTGACGGTCGCGGAGGTGGCAAGGGTCATCGGGCGTCCGGAGGGCACGGTGAAAACAAGACTTCATCAAGCGCTGTCTCAGCTGCGGGTTTTGCTCGGGAAGGAGGAGGAGCACGATGTTTGAACGGGAGGAGCGGGAGCTGCTGCGCTCGAAGGAGCGGCTTGCGGTCGATGCGGCAGCGGATTTAGAACGGCTCGAGGCGGCGGTCCGGAATGGTATGCGTCAGGCTCAGGAAAACAGGAAACTGGCAAGGGCCGGCCATATAAGGCTCATAGCGCTTTCAGCGGGCTTATTGTGCCTTGTGCTTATCGTATCCATTCGGGTTTCTCCGGCCATGGCCTCCATTGTCGGTCAACTGCCAGGTATGGGGTACATTGTAAAGCTGATCGAGCAGGATCGCGGGCTGAAGCAGGCCTTGGAGAACGATTTCATTCAGCCGGTGGGCATCTCGGACGAGAAAGACGGGATCAAGCTGACCGTAGACGGCGTGATCGCGGATGAGTCTCGGCTGCATATTTTGTATACCGCCCAGAGTACGACGGGTTCGCCGAAGCCATTGCGAACCGCCGGCATCAAGCTGGAGGACGGAGACGGCGCGGGTGTGAAAGGAATGATCGCTTGCTGCTACCCGAACGAGAGCGATGGCAAAGACGGAATATTGCGGGGGCAGGTCGATGTTACGTTGTCGGAAGGCGTTAAGGTTCCGGAAAGGATACGCCTTCAGGTCGAGCTGAGAGAAGATGTAGCAAATCCGAAGGCCGTATGGGAAGTAAGCTTCCCCATTGACAGGGACCTGTTTGCGGGAATGAAGGAAACGCTGCCGATCGGCCAAACGCTTGAGATTGAAGGCCAGAAGCTTACTTTTACGAAGGCTACCGTGTATCCGACGCGAATCGGACTTGAAGTCGAGTTCGATCCGGCAAATACGAAGCAAATATTCGGCCTCGAAGATTTGGAGCTGGTCACGGACCGGGGGACGATTCTTAAAAGAAATACAGGCTGGCTGGGCGAAGAAAAGCAAACGATCTATTTCGAAAGCGACTATTTTTCGCAATCCAAGCGCTTGACTGTCAAGGGCTCCAAGCTTCAGGCGCTCGACAAAAGCAAGCGGAAGCTCATTATCGACATGGATCGGGAAGAGCTGGTCCGGGCGCCTGACGAACGATTGCGAATCTCGCATTTCGCCAAAACCGATCGTGCAGCAGACATAACGCTGGAGACGAAAATTCTGGTAGACGAACATTATATGTACCGGATCGTGGACGAGGAATTTACGGATTCCGAAGGCAATAACCATAAGCTCTCCAAAGGAAGAGAAAGTAGCTATCGAACGGGCAGCGACGTCCAGAATACGACGTTTCATATCGAAGTCGAACCGGGGCAGTTGAAAGGGAAATATACGTTTACTATCGTAGATTACCCGGCCCGCATCGAAAAGCCCTTTGAGGTGAAAATCCGGTAACCTTTCAATCGATCGAGTCAAAAAGAAACCCGCGAGCCGTTAGCCGGTTTGCGGGTTATTTCGCCGTTGCGCGGCCGCCGGACATGTTCCGTTTCCGGAAAGGGGACACATCCTCTTCGCTTATTACCGTCAATAGAAGGCCGGCAAAACGCAGCACTTCCGCTTTTACGACCCTCACGAAATCGAACCGCCAAGCCGGAACTGGCCGGGCGTGACGTTTTCGAATTTTTTGAACACCTTGAAAAAATGCCTCGGATTCTCATATCCGACCGACTCCGCGATCGCGTTGATCGGCCAATCGGGATGCTCCTGCATAAATTTCTTCGCTTTGTTCAACCGAAACGTATGCAAGTAGTGGAGAAACGTCATGCCCATTTCTTTGCGGAACAGCGTACTGATGTAGTTGGGATGCATGTGCACATGATCCGCGACCATATCGAGAGACAGGTCGAGCTTGTAATTCAAAGCTACAAAGGCGACGATCTTGTCGATCGTCTGCATGTGAGGCTGACGATGGTCCGGCCGGCGGACGCAACGGATCAGCTGCGACACGATATCCGCAACGCGAGCTTCGTCCAGCGCTTCTCCGCAAGGCGAGAACAGATCCGCCGCAGCTTGCTCCCCCCATATGGCTTCCGGCGTAAGTCCGACGCTTTGCAGGTATAGGCCGACGCAAACGAGAAATTGCTCGCGGAGCTTGCTCTGCGTTTCGCTCTCTCCCGCAACGTGCAGCAGGATGAGCTGCATATCCTTCTTGATCTGCTCCGCCGAAGGCTGCTGCTCCTGCGCATGCTCGATATAGCGGACCAGGTTGTCATAGCCGTCATGGATGTTTACCGCTTCATGGCGGTAAACCGCTATGCTGCAGCAATAGAAATACCGGTTGAAAAACATGGCGGCCAGCGCTTCGACATACAGTTCGCGCAAACAGGCTGCCGCATCCTCGCGTCCGCTTACCCCAATGCTAAACCCGCCGTCCGGCTTCCGGTACGTTTGGAAAAGCTTGCCGCAAGCCTGTTCAAGCTCCTTATCCGTTGCTCTTCGGCTGCCGTTTCCAAGGAGAACGGCTTGCCGCAGAAACCGGGATTGCAGCATATACGTTTTCTCGAAGACTTGATTCAGATCGCCGGCAAGAGCGGCAAGAAGCTCGGCAGGTGGAGACGGGTCGTTTTCATCCGTTTGCAGGACGATAACGGTCGAATACGGGTGTGGCAGAAGACCGGAAAGCTGCTCCGGCTTCACAGGCAGCTCGGCTGCCGGCGTATTGTAAAGCATATGCTCCTTCAGCAGCAGCAGATCGAGCTCGTCCGCCCGTTCATGGTCCGCCCGAATCGATTGCGCGATTTTGGCGAGTACGCCGACCAGCTCTTCTTTGTCGAGGGGCTTCAGCAAATAATCGATGACCTGATAGCGGAGCGCTTGCTGCGCATAAGCGAAATCCCCGTACCCCGTCAAAATGACAAAGCGATCGCAATAATTCCGCTCCTGCGCTTCTCTGATGAAGGCAAGACCGTCCATTTCCGGCATATGAATATCCGTCACGATCAGATCGGGCTGGAACTGCTCCAGCTTCTGGAGCGCATCGATCGCATCGCAGGCTCCTACAATTTCGGTAAACGGGGTGTCCGCTTTCCGAATCATCCGGATTATGCCATTCAACAGAACGGGTTCGTCGTCAACAACCATCAGCTTCATTGCGATGCCTCCTTGGCAAGCTTAAGCGAGCATGTCGTACCTGCGCCATGCTCGCTGTCGATTTGAATGCCGGAGCGGTCGCCGAAAAACATTTTGATCCGCTCGTTCACATTGTAAATGCCCAGTCCGCCGCCTTCCGCCCGGAGAAGCTGCGCGTCGGCCGTACCGTTCAGAACGCTCCGAATGACGGTCAGACGATCTGCTGCGATCCCGGCACCCGAATCCGAAACGGCAATGTACAGGAATGCGGCATCCTCCCAAATTCGGATCGAGAGCTCGCCCCGTTTGCGGACGCTCGCAATGCCGTGCACGATGCTATTCTCCACGACCGGCTGCAGCATATAACGCGGACAGATAAAGTTATCGGTAACAGCGCGGATGTCGAACGTCACGCTAAGCCGGTCGGCCAGCCTGATTTGCTGGATGTTGATATAGTCTTTCACGTTCTCGATCTCATCCCGCAGGGAGGTTTCGCTTTTGGCGCCCGAGAGGCTGTACCGGAAAAGCTTGCCGAGCGTATACGACATATCGGCGGCTTCGGGATCGTCGTTCGCTTCCGCAATCATGCGGATCGATTCGAGCGTGTTATACAAAAAATGAGGCTTGATCTGCGCCTGCATCATTTGATAGGCCGCTTCCTTGCGCAGCATCTCGGACCTGTGCACCGTATTGACCAGTTCGTCCATGCGCCTGATCATCGCATTATAGGAGACGGTGAGATGACCGACTTCATCGTTTTTGATATCGCCGCGATAAATCGGAAAATGATTTTCGTCCACCTGCCGCATATGTTTCGAGAGCTTCAGGATCCGTTTGGTAATCGAGCTGGCGATCAGATAGTACATGCCCGAAAGCACCAGCAGCAGAACGGCGACCGTCAATACGAGCACATACCGGTTTTTGTTGATTCCGCGGAAGACGTCGTCCACCTGCTCCAGAACGATGAACCTCAGCTTCAGGCTGTCCGCGTAGAACGATTCGACGAGCAATTTATTCCCGTTAAACGTTTGATAGGCGGATCTGGAATCGGAAAGGGCGGCTTGCCCGAACAACGCTTGCTTGCGTTCCGCCGTCAGCGGCATGATTTCTTGCCGGTATACCTCGCGCTGCTCCTGGTCAAGCACGTAGAGATTGCTTCTGCTGTTCACGTTCAGCGATTCCATCAAGGGCTTCATCAGCTTCGGCGTAACCGTGATGTCCAGCAACCCGATGTCCTGTTCGAAGTTTCGATTGCCGATTTTGTGGAAAAAGTGCAGGTTGATGTCCTGGCCGGCGCCTTTCGTAAGCGTGACCCATTTGCCTACGCCTAGCGGAAGTTTACGGAGACTGTCGTCCAGCTTGAACTCGCTCATTTCCGCCATCTCGGGCCGGAAGAGCATCCCGTTCTGCCGTTCCATATAAATCCTCAAATCGCCGATGAGCGGATTGGAGGAGCGTATGTAAGAGAACAAGGGTCTGATGTACGTGAGAAAATTGGACACCTGCTCGAAATCGGTGCGGTAATTGCCGTTCAAGTAGGCGATCGTGTTCGAATTGTTCTGAAACAGCTGGTAGACGGATTCGATCTGCACGGCGCTTACGTTCAGGTTGTTCAGCACCTGGTCGACGATCTTTTGCCTGCCTTGGGCGTATTCTTCCAGCACGCTGTTATAGTTCTGGTTGTACAGAAAAAGGCCGAATGAAATGATGGGGACGAAAATAATGACGATATAGCCGATGGCCATCTTTTTGACGATCGACAAGTTTTGATAGCTGAATCCAGGCTTCTTTTTCATGGGCACGCCACCTTATAATCGGACAGTTCAGTTGAAGAATGGTCACTATGATTTTGCAGCGGGCTCCTTTATGATAAGTCCTGTAAGCGCTTAATAATAGCAAAGACGGTATAGCGAGGAGGAGTAACATGAGTATAGCACTTCGCAACATAAAGAAAAACTGGCAACTATATCTTATTATTTTGCCTTCCCTCGTTTATTTGATCGTCTTTAAATATGTGCCTATGGCGGGCGTTCAGATCGCTTTCAAAAACTACATGGTGATCAAGGGCATTTGGGGGAGCGATTGGGTCGGCTTGAAGCATTTCTTCGACTTTTTCCATCTGCCCATCTTCTGGCGCATCATTAAAAATACGGCGCTGCTCAGCTTGTATTCGCTGGTCGTCGGGTTCCCGGCGCCCATCATCCTGGCACTTGCTCTAAACGAGCTTCGAAACGGGATATTCAAGCGGGCCGTTCAACTGGTGACGTTCGCGCCGTATTTCATCTCCACGGTCATCATGGTGTCGATCATCATGCTGTTCCTCTCGCCGCAGCTCGGCTTCGTCCATTTCCTGTCCGAGAAGTTCGGGCTGCCGGCCGAGAACATCATGTCGAAGCCGGAATATTTCAAAACGGTCTATGTGCTTTCCGACGTTTGGCAGTTTACGGGCTACGCATCGGTCATCTACATCGCCGCTCTGGCGGGAGTCGATCCGCATCTGTACGAGGCGGCTAAGGTGGACGGCGCTTCCCGGTTTCAGCGTATGATCAGCATCGATCTGCCCAGCCTGATGCCGACGGCCGTCGTCCTGCTCATACTGAATGCCGGACAAATCATGAACGTCGGGTTCGAAAAGGTGTACCTGATGCAGAATGCGATCAACGTCGGCACGTCCGAGGTCATTTCCACCTACGTGTACAAAATGGGGCTGGTCGGCGCCAATTTCAGCTTTTCCGCGGCTGTCGGACTGTTCAACTCCATCGTGAATTTGCTGCTGCTCATCATCGTCAATTACATCGCCAGAAAAAATTCGGAAACGAGCTTGTGGTAAATCGGCACAACGGCGAGCAAGAGGCGAGGCGGCGGCAAAGCGATAACCCGCGTTCGCTCGCGATGCCTTCATCAATCCGACTAAGAGAGGCTTACCCTATCGCCGTTTAAAGCATCGTATTCATCAAGGGGATCAGAGGAGGGAGAGCATGAGTCAAACGAGTCCGGCTATTAACGCCCGTTCCGCGGCACGCATTCGGGAGAGCGGCATCGACAAAATATATTTATTTTTCGTGTATTTATTCTTGATCGGATGCTTGATCGTAGTAGCCTACCCGCTTATTTATATTTTGAGCTCCTCGTTCAGCTCGTCGTCTGCGGTTATTTCGGGGAAGGTGTGGCTGCTGCCGGTCGAGCCGACGCTTAAAGGCTACAAGGCGGTGTTTCAAAACCCGCAAATTTTGACGGGCTACGGCAATTCCTTGTTTTACCTTGCGTTCGGCACGCTGCTGAGCGTAGGGCTGACCATTACGGCGGCCTATCCGTTGTCGCGCAAAGATTTTTACGGACGGAATCTGATTACGGCGCTTTTCGTATTCACGATGCTGTTTAGCGGCGGTCTCATTCCTTACTATTTGACAGTCAAAGGTCTTGGGCTGCTGGATACGAGATGGGCGATGATCATTCCGGGTGCGATCTCCGTTTGGCAGGTCATCCTGGCAAGGACGTTTTTCCAGACGTCGATCCCTTCGGAGTTGACGGAAGCCGCGCATTTGGACGGCTGCAGCGACTTCAAGTTCCTGCTTCGCATCGTCCTCCCGTTATCGAAGCCGATTATCGCCGTGCTGGTCTTGATGTATGCGATCGGCTATTGGAATTCATACTTCGAAGCGCTTATTTTCCTAAAGTCTTCGAACCTTTACCCGCTGCAGCTCGTTCTTCGGAACATCCTGATATTGAACTCGATCGATCCTACGATGATTAAAGACGTCAAGGAGCTGGCGGAGCGTCAAGGCTTGAAGGAGCTGCTCAAATATTCCTTGATCGTCGTCGGCAGTGCGCCGGTTCTTATCCTGTATCCGTTTGTCCAAAGGCATTTCGTCAAAGGGTTATTAATCGGTTCCCTGAAAGGCTGATATCGGTTACCATGAGAAGGAGTGATGCCGGACACTGTTTGTGCCGGGCTTGTCCCCCTAAGGGTAAAATCGCAACATGCATAAGCTTTGACGATTGTTCGGTTTCGGGCAAACGTATGGCATCCAAAGATGCCGGCAGGCGTTTATCCTGGATTGATCAGAAAGTATATCGTGGAAGTCGCTCTAAATCTCGGTAAACGCGCTTGTCCCTAGAAAGGACGGCGAAGCCGTTTATCCTTGGATGGTTAGGCAAACAAGGGAGGTTATGAACATGATCCGTCGGCAAAACAGAAAAACGTGGATGTTTGTAGCTATATTCGTATCCGTAGTCATGCTTGTAGTCGGCTGCACGTCGAATGGCGGCGAGCCGAATGTTAGCGATAACCCTCAAGCGAGCGCGAGCTCCGACGGAGGGAAGGGATTTAATGCGACCGGCTTCCCGATTTCCAAGGCCAAAATCAACATGAGCGCTTTCGCGCCGCAGTCGGCCAACATCGGCGATTTGAACACGAACTGGTTTACGAAATATTTGGAGGAGAAGACGAACATTCATCTAAACTGGCAGCTCGTTCCCGGGGAAGCGGCGGCTTTGAAGGAGAAAAAGCAGCTGCAGCTGGCGAGCGGCGACTATCCGGATATTTTCATGGATGGTTCGCTGACAAAGGAGGAACAGCTGCTTTACGGCCAACAAGGCGTGCTCGTTCCGTTAAATAAGCTGATCGATCAATATGCGCCTAACATTAAGAAGGCGTTCAAGGATATCCCTTATCTCGAGAAGGCGATTACGGCGCCGGACGGCAACATTTATGCGATTCCGTCGGTAAACGAATGCTATCACTGCCAGTTCTCCGCCAAAATGTGGGTAAACACCAAATGGCTGCAAAAGCTCGGCATGAGCGCTCCGAAAACGACCGACGATTTCTACAATATGCTGAAAGCGTTTAAGGAGAAGGACCCGAACGGAAACGGCAAGGCGGACGAAATCGCGCTTACGGGATCGCCGACCGGCTGGCATACGGATGTCGAGACATTTGTGATGAACGCCTTCGTCTATTTCAATGCCGACAACAATTATTTTATGATGAACGGCGGCAAGCTCGAAACGTCCGTCGACAAGCCGGGCTTCAAGAAGGGGCTGCAATTCCTCAATAAATTGTACGCCGAAGGCTTGATCGATAAAGAAGCGTTCACGCAAAAATCCGATGCCCTCACGCAAAAAGGAAACAGCCCGGACGTCGCAATTGCGGGAGCTATACCGGCAGGCTGGTTCGGCGAGTTTACCGACGCGTCGACGACGGCGACCCGCCACAAGGATTACGACCCGATCGCGCCGCTTACCGGCCCGGATGGCGCTTCGTTCGCGGCTCACTACATCGGTATCGGCAACTCGGTATTTGCCATCACGAATAAGAATAAGAATCCTGAAGCGGCTATTCGCCTGGCCGATTACTTGTACTCCGAGGAAGGCACGACGATGTCCAACTTCGGCGAAGAAGGACGAAACTGGGTGAAAGCGGAAGCGAACGACAAAAACACGCGAGGCACGGCCGCCAAATTCAAAGTGAAAGAAACGTCATACGGCGTCGGTCAAGTGCAAAACGATCACTGGAATCAAATGGGGCCGGGACTCCGTTCGGCGGAATACCGGGAAACCGCCTATGCGGCCAGCCAAGATCTTTACACGATGGACGGCTTGGAAACCCGCTTGTTCAAAGCGACGAAGGAGCTGTACGAAGGCCATCAGCCGAAGGAAGAGTTCCCTACGGATATTTTCTTGACGTCGGATCAAGCGAACCAAGTGAAGCAGTTGAAACCGATTATCGTGGATTATGTGAAGCAATCGATGCTCCAATTCATTATGGGGGCCAAGAGCGTCGACAAAGATTGGGACGCATACGTGAAGGGGCTCAAGGATTCCGGCATGGATCAGTTTATCAAGATCTACCAAGAAGCATACGATAAAGTGTACAAAAAGTAACCGGCGGACGACTGATGACCTGTTCTAACAAAATGATTCGAGGCCAAAAAGAAAATGAAAAAGCATCCCGCGCCGTCAGGCGGCGGGATGCTTTTTCATTTGTGGAATGGTTAAGGCCTGTTTCCCTTGAGGGGAAATTGATTAGTCGTCGTTGCGTCCTGTGAAAATCATAATGTACTTGAGCAGCTCAAGCACGGAAATCAGAGCGGCTGCAACATAGGTCAGCGCAGCGGCATTCAGGACTTTCGCAACGCCGTTCTCTTCTTCGTTGGTGATGAAGCCTTCGGCTACCATCAGCTCGCGGGCGCGGTTGCTTGCGTTAAACTCGACCGGCAGCGTAACGAGCTGGAATAGGACGGCTGCGGAGAAGAAGATAATACCTAACAACAATAGGCCGGGGATAGTTTGAAAAATCAAACCTGCGATGATCAGCAGCGGCGCTACGCCGGAAGCGATGTTGACGACCGGGAACATTTTATGGCGGGCTACCAGCATCGGATAATGCACTTTGTGTTGAATGGCATGGCCGACCTCGTGGCAAGCGACGGAAATGGCCGATATCGAGCTTTCATAATAGACGGGCTCGGACAAACGTACGACGCGGTTAATCGGATCGTAGTGGTCGCTGAGCGTTCCCGGCACGGCTTCGATCGGAACGTCGTACAGGCCGTTCGCGTCAAGCATTCTGCGGGCTGCGTCATAGCCGGTCATCCCCGACATGGCCCGCTCCTGCGACCAGCGGTTGAAGGTGCTCCGAACCCGGAAAGAGGCCCAGATCGACAATCCGAAAGCGATGAAAATCAGAATGTCCATTTTGTGAAAAAACATGTCAGTTCCCTCCAAAGAATCGTCTCAGCGTTTCTTAAAGAAGCGGACCCTTGTTTAGAAGAATGAGGAGAGCTTCAATAACGGCTGCGCTTTGCGGGGTAAGCATGTTATACAGATGCTTCGCCTGCTTCGGCTTCAGCTGATCGATCATCGGCCCCAATTCCTTGACTTCCTTCTCAAGTTGGAGCATATGGTGTTGAATGGATGTCAGCTTATCTGCCACGCCTTCGTCAGGGTTGATTTTATCCCACTGCTTGAGCTTCTCCTTGATTTCCTCCAAGGTATACTTCTCTTTTTTCATTAGTTCAATACGTTTCAATCGCGCGAAGGTTTCATCCGAATAAAAGCGATAATTTTTGTCCGACCTCGCTTCGGGACCGATAAGGCCTAGCTTTGTATAATAGTCGATCGTTCGGGGACTCACCCTCGATAATTTCGCTAATTCCCCAATTCGGTACATTTTCATATCCCCATCAGAACTCACCCTTTCTTATGTATAAAGAAGCGGCTTGCCCGTCTTCCGCTGAAGGCGTGCTTTAGTCCCATCATACTGAATATAAACCATACAGTCAAACGTGATAGTTTTGTGAAAATAGCTTATATGTTATAAATGATAACATTATAATAGAATTATAGGATGAATGTACGGGTTTTTAACAAAAAAACGGCGAAAAACAGAAAAATAGGTGTTGTAATTCCTAACATGAGTAATGTATAATGACGACAACAGGCAAATCAATGTTATAAAACCTAACACAAAGGAGAGGTCAGGATGAAAAGAAAAGTGATGGCGTCTGTTGCGGGGATGCTGCTTTTGTTCCCAACGCTAGCGTTCGCGGAAGACGCGACGGCTGCACAGCTGCAATCGGCAATTAACTCGGTATGGGTCATGGTTGCGGCAATACTCGTTATCTTCATGCAAGCGGGCTTCGCATTATTGGAAGCGGGATCCACCCGGATGAAAAATGCCGGTCACGTCGCCGGTAAAACGATTTTGACTTTCGGGATTTGCGCAGTGGCTTTCTGGGCTGTCGGTTTCGGATTCGCATTCGGCGACGGCAACAGCATCATAGGGACGACTGGCTTTTTCGTAAACGGTACGATAGAACAAGCGGAAGCGGCTTTCAGTTCGCTCGGCTTCTCCGATATTAATATCAGCATCAAGTTTATGTTCCAGCTCGCTTTTGCAGGCGTATCGCTGGCGATTGCCTTCGGCGGTTTTGCGGAACGCGGCAAGCTTCCGGTTTACTTCATCTTTAGCATTCTGTTTACGGTCATCATTTATCCGATCGTCGCTCACTGGGTTTGGGGCGGCGGCTGGCTCTCCAAAATCGGCATGCAGGATTTTGCCGGCTCGACGGTCGTGCATTTGCAAGGCGCAACGGCGGCTTTGGTCGCGACGCTGCTTCTGAAACCGCGTATCGGCAAATATAATAAAGACCGCACGCCTAATTTGATTCCCGGTCACAACCAAGTTCTTTCGGTCCTCGGCGTCGTTATTCTGTGGATCGGCTGGTTCGGATTTAACCCTGGCAGTACGCTTAGCGCAATGGGAGACGGCTTCTTCGGCTATATTGCCTTGACGACGAACCTTGCGGCGGCAGCCGGCGGCGTAGCGGCACTCCTTATTTCCTGGATGTACTTCGGCAAAGCGGACATTCCAAGCATGTTGAACGGCGTTCTTGCCGCTCTTGTCGCCATTACCGCATCTTGCGCTTACGTCGAGCCCTGGGCGGCGGTCGTTATCGGTGCCATCGCAGGTATCATTACCTTCTTTACGGCTCAATGGTTCGAACGAGGCGGCGTGGACGATCCGGTTTTCGCTTTCTCGGTTCACGGTATTGCAGGCGTTTGGGGAACATTGTCCACGGGTATTTTTGCAACGGAGAAACTGGCTACTCAGAACGGTGTCGGTAAAGCGGGTCTTCTGTACGGCGGCGGATTCGAACAGCTTGGGGTTCAAGCGCTCGGCGTATTCGGAGCATTCGTGTTCGTCTTCATCATCAGCTTTGTTATCCTTAGCATTCTGAAATATACGGTAGGTCTGCGCGTTACGGAAGAAGAAGAAATCGTCGGTCTCGACTTGAGCGAGCACGGCAGCTACGGCTATCCGGAGCAAATGAAGAAAATCGCCGGCGAAGGCGGAGACGCTTCACGCTCGACAACGGCTTGATTCCGATAGACAAACGATGATCTTAGGGGGAAGCTGCATGCTTGCATTCGTTCCGGAACGGTCGGTATTCGCGCAAATCAAGCAAGCGTCCGGCGTCGAGGAGCTTCGCGGCATTCGCGAGGGGCTCCATACCGAATGGCTTAAGCAGCTTCCCGACTCTGTAGACGGAGATTGGCATACAGAGGTAAACGGCATACACGACGCTTTAATTCGCCGCACGATTGAGCTCGCGGAAATGAAGCTTGCGGAACAGGGAGAGGGAACTCCTCCTGTTCCTTACGTGTTTGTGCTGTTCGGAAGCGGCGGGCGTTCGGAGCAAACGCTTTGCAGCGATCAAGATAACGGACTGATCTATGCCGACTCCGGGCCGCTTACGGCCATGAGGGCGGATTCGTATTTTCAGAAGCTTGCCGAAACGATCGTCGCCGGGCTGATTGCGCTAGGCTATCCTCCATGCAGTGGGGAAGTGTTATGCAGTAACCGCTTATGGAGGCGGCCGGTATCGGCATGGCGCAAAACGTTGAGAGACTGGCTGATCGACCGAACGTGGGAAAATGTGCGCTACCTGCTTGTCGTTGCGGATATGCGGCCGGTGTACGGAGAAGCCGATTTGGCGGTTCAGGTTGCGGAAGAACTGCATCGTTATATGAAGGAACATCGGGGGTCTTTAAAAGAATTGCTGGCCAACACCATCCACCGCAAAGTATCGCTAACGCCCTTCGGACGGCTGGTGACGGAACGTTACGGTGAGGATGCCGGCGGTGTAGATATCAAGTATGGCTGCTACATTCCGTTCGTGAATGCGGTCCGCCTGCTGGCGCTGCAGCGCAATCAGCATGAACCCACTACGCTTGGACGAATCCGCGCCTTGCAGGCGTGCGGAGAGCTTACGCGAAGCGATGCGTCTTACTGGACGGATGCATTCTTGCGCATATTGAAGCTGCGCGCCCAAACGCCGATCCAAGTAGAGGGAGGCGTTTACCAGACAAGAGGGAAGCTGACGGCCGGCCAGCTTACGCGCGAAAGAATGCGGGAACTGAAGCTCTGCCTCCGTGCAGGCATGGAAGCGGCAAAGCATGTACACAAGTCGGTATCCGCCGACTTGGCTGCCGTACGCGGGAACGAGGAGTAAAGCGCATGCATGTACGGTTGGTTTCGGGCCCTGCAATGTAGACGGATGAAGCTGCCGAAGCATTTTCGTCACTTTGTGGGGATTAGGATTGGAGGCGATCCGCATGAACGACAGGGGACGCTTGTCAAAAATGTGGGAATACTACAAGATGGGCGGGTTGTCGCCCGCCATTACATCGATTTACAACGGAAAGAGCGCTCAGCAAATGGCTTTCATCCGCTCCATGATGAAGGAGCAGCGTCAGCGGAGCTTATTCGATATCCCGCTGTCGGGGATGGAAGCGGTCGTTTTCGATTTGGAGACGACCGGCTTTTCGCCTTATCATGGAGACGAGATCATTTCGATCGGCGCCGTATCGGTTATCGGAGCGGAAGTGAAGGAAGACGATACCTTCTATAGCGAGGTCAATCCGGAGCGTCTGATTCCCGATCATATCGTAGAGCTTACGGGAATTACCAACGAGCAGATCGCCGGCGCGCCCAAGCTGATGGAAGCGCTGCGTCATTTTCTTCATTTCGTACAGCAGAAGGTGCTGGTCGTGCACGGAAGCGGGCATGATAAACGATTTCTGAATTCGGCACTTTGGCGCACGTCGAAGGTTAACATGACCCATCGGATGCTCGATACGATGATGATCGCCAAATGGCTGCGGCCGGGAACGAAATACCACGGACTGGATGAAATGCTGGATGCGTACAGGATCGAGCCGATGCAGAGGCATCATGCGTTGTACGATGCGGTCATGACCGCTAAGCTGTGGTCGGCCATGACAGAGGAGATTTCGGAGCGAGGCATTACGACGCTTGGAGATTTATATGTCGGATTGAGTCACCATGAGGGGACGACTTCTCTGTAAGACTGCCATAAGCCAGATTAAAAGAGGACAGACCGAATGTATTTCATTCGACTGTCCTCTTAGTCGATGGAACCGATCTATTGCCGTAAACCTCAACCTCGTAAAGATATGCCACACGGGTCATTGTAGCATCGAATCCGTCGATGGGACTAGTTCTCATTGTCCGGATCCGGTTCTCAAAGAACGAATCCTCCGGTTCTGAATTGCCGTTTCGTTATTGAAAAGCCGCCCTCCGCCTCCTTGCCGAAATCATCCTGCGAAACTTGGGTTTTCATAGTTTACAACAATGAAAATTCCAGTATAATAAACAACGCTTCTTGTATTTTTCGATAAATGAAAGCGATTTCGATGAGCTAGGGGGGATGATCCATCAAGCTGCATTTAAGAACGACCTATGTACGTATTTTTTTGTGGAGCTGCATCATTCTTTCCATTATTATCATTCCGTTCTCCTTATTTTTGACAAATCGCTTCTCCAATTACGCGTATGAGCAGAGCGGAGATTTCAACCGGGAGATGATCCGCCAAACAGTGGAACGGACGGAATATATCCTGATGAAACTGAAATCGTACAGCTTGAACATCTATGAAGACCAAACGATTCAAAATTGGATCTATGATCAGACCGACGATGCGATGGCCGATGCCGAAGCGCTCCGGGTATTGACGAATTATTTGGCGAATGAGCCGTTTATCGAAAGAGCTTACTTGATCAATACTAGACTGGAAAAAACGATATCCTCCCAAGTCGGACTGGTTCGATTTCCGGATTTTTCGGATAAAGACATATTGCGCCGAGTGAACGCGGAACCCCCGGATTTTTTACGGTATTTCGACCATCGGATCGGCGATACTGCGTACTTGTCGCTCATCATTCCTTCAACGCCCGCAAGGAAAAATCATTACGGCTATCTGGTCGTACTCCTCGACAAAAAGAAGCTGCAGAACCTTTTCATGACCGATTACGCCGAAACCGGCAACGGACTGATGGTACTGGATCATTCAGGCAAGTCGATTTTGGGCGAGACGGTCGGGCCGAACCTGGAAAAGCTTAACGCCATGCGAAAGGATTCGGAGAACGGCTCCTTCGAATTGGTCGAAGGCGGGGTCAAATGGTTTGTCAATTACGCAGCGATGCACTCGCAGGAATGGACGATGTATTCGTACACCGAATTAAAAACATTCAGGCAAAAAGCTCAATCGTTCAAGTCATCGATCGTCATGTATACGCTTCTTCTGCTCACCGTGCTGCTTTTGGCGGCATTTTGGCATTCGCAACGGTTTTTCGGACCGTTCCGCCGTCTGGCGGACCAGCTGCAGCGCAAGGTTGGCCTCCATGCCCAGAGCGACTATGGCGTTATCGAGCAGGGAGTGGAACTTCTCCGCAACCATTACTCGCTTATTAAAGCGGAATATTTACGCCAATGGATTTTGCAGGGAAGGCTGAATCAAAGCGCACGGGAAGCGATCTCGCGCGAATCCGGGCTGCTAGACTCCGATATCGTCCGGCTTGCGGTCGTCAAAATCGATTCGTACAGCGCATTCTCGGAGAAATACGATTTCGGTTCGCGCAAGCTGATGAAATACGCAATGGGCAACATTGCCGAAGAACTTCTCCGGGGTCCCGGCAGAGTTGTCGAAGTCGTCGATTTCGGTGGGGATCATACCGCCGTTCTCATTGGGGAAGCAAATCCGGAAAGCGATTTGAGCGGCAATCTGAGGGCCGTCAGGAGGGAGGTTGAGAAAAGCATAGGCCTAAACGTAACGATTGCGGTAAGCGATGCCCGGCACGTGCATGACGACCTTCGTAAAGTGTACGACGATATAAGCGAACTTGCGATGTTCAAGTTTATTAGCGGCGAAGACAAAATATATACCGAGCAAGACTATGAGCATTACTTGGAGACGCACCGCCCGATACTGGACGACGCGATGATCGAACAGTTGATACAGTCCGTCCGGAGCGGCAAAGAGGAGAAGACGCTATCGGAACTGGAGACGTTGTTTCTCAACCTCCAGACGCTGAAATATTCGGAATGCAAATTTCAGCTCAGTCTTCTTTTTTTCGCGATCGTCAAGTCGTTTAACAAGTTGACGTCGATTAAGAGCGTCGAAGGCATTGAGAAGCATTTGGAGCGGTTTTCCACGTTAAGCGAAGTTAGCGATTGGATGAAGGAAGAACTTGTGAGGATCATTCAACTGCTAACTAGCCAGAAAGGCTTCAGCCGCAAAGATAAAGTGGTGGAAGAAATGGTGGAATACGTGCAATTCCATATTCACGATCCGATGCTTTCGGTCGATGACGTTGCCGAACACGTATCCTTGTCTGTCAAATATGTCCGTCAATTGTTCGACGATGTGCGAGGTATTTCGCTATCGAACTATATTCTGAATGCGCGTATTGAGAAAGTGAAGGAGCTTCTCGGGAAAACCGGCCTGCCTATCGCGGATATATCCGAACAGTCGGGGTTCCAAACCAAAAGCCATTTCTTTACTGCGTTCAAAAAAGCGACGGGCATGACCCCGAGCCAATACCGAACAAGTTACGCGAACGAAACGAAAGCATAAGCGTTAGCCGTCTCCAGCCGGGAGGCGGCATTTTTTTATCGGATTTTTCGGTTCCCCGCAAAATAATGGATGAACCTTAATCGAAGCAATCCGAGGATACGGGACCCGGTACCTCGCCGGGAAAATCAGAACCTTCCTATTTTCCTTTTGAGAACCCGATTCGGACTTTGAGAACTAGGCCAATCGACTGTTCCGGTGCTACGATGACCCGTGTGAAGCGACTGCAGGGTTATCGGACTCCGCGTTGCTAGGTAACGATCTTACGGGAAAGGAGGGATAAACCATGAAACGACAACGGGGGCTCGGATGGGGAGTGGCTGCCGAGTTCGCGAGAAATCGCTACTTGTATTTACTTGCGCTTCCCGGCACGCTGTTCCTTATCGTGTTCGCTTACGTTCCGATGTCTGCGCATCTGCTCGCGTTTAAAAGCTTCCGGTTATCCGAAGGATTGTGGGGCAGCAAATGGGTGGGTTTCGACAATTTCAAGTATTTCTTCCACGGGAACGACTGGATTCGCGTCACTTACAATACGTTGCTGCTGAACGGATTGTTTCTTGTTTTCGGAATAGGTTGCGCGGTCATGTTGGCGATTTTTTTGAACGAGATTGGCAATCAGTGGTTTAAAAGATTCACGCAATCGTTTATTTTCCTGCCGTACTTTATTTCGTGGCTAGTCGTCAGCATGATGACTCAAACGTTGTTAGGGACTACGGAAGGATTGTTAAACCGAATGCTGCATGTTTTCGGATTTGACGGGATCGAATGGTATTTGACGCCGGGCGTATGGCCGTACATCTTGACGATCGTCTACGTATGGAAATTTGCGGGATACACATCCATTATTTTTTTGGCGGGAATCACCGGCATTTCCCCGGATTATTACGAAAGCGCCAAAATCGAAGGGGCAAGCCGCTGGCAGCAGATCGTGCATATCACTTTGCCGCTGCTCCGTCCCGTCATCATGATTATGGTTCTGCTCGGCATCGGCCGCATTTTTTACGGCGACTTCGGCATGATTTATGCCATCGTTGGGGATATCGGCGTTTTGTATCCGACAACGGATGTCATCGATACGTTTGCTTATCGCGCCTTGCGGCAGCTTGGCAACTTCAGTACGTCCTCCGCCGTTATCGTCTATCAATCCGTTCTGGGGCTCATTACGGTCGTCATATTCAATGCGATCGCCCGGAAAATCGATGCGGACTCCAGATTGTTCTAAGGTGTGGTAGAAATGCAGGAACGATTATTCAGTATCATGATTTACACGGTTTTGTTAGCGGCTGCCATTTTCTGTTTCGTCCCGTTCTGGCTTGTCTTCATAAACTCGTTTGCGACCGAGTCCAGCATCCAGACGCTCGGGTATCAGTTCATGCCGCGCGGATTCAGTATTCAAGCCTATGAATTTCTTCTGTCGGGGAAGCAATTGTTTCGGAGTTACGGGGTGACGTTGTTCGTGACGGTTGTCGGAACGGTGTTGTCTGTAATAATAACGGCATCTTACGCTTATGCTTTATCCCATCAAAAAGTGAAGTACAGGAACGTTCTTTCGTTTTTGACATACTTTACGATGCTGTTCGGAGCGGGCTTGGTCGGCTTTTACATGCTGGTAGCAAATTGGCTGGGCTTGAAGGATTCGGTTTGGGCGCTTATTTTGCCGTACTTGCTGAACCCGTTCTATGCCTTTATCCTGGTTTCGTATTTCCGGACGCTGCCTTATGAGCTGAATGAAGCGGCGACGGTGGACGGCGCCAACGATCTCGTCATTTTTTTTCGTATCATATGGCCGATTTCGATCCCCGTCATCGCAACGGTCAGCCTATTTTTTGCACTGCAGTATTGGAACGATTGGTATTTGTCGCTCTTGTTCATCGACGACTACAAGCTGCACCCGCTGCAAATGATGATTCGCCAATTGATGTCGAATTTGAATGCCAAGGCGTACGTGTCGGGCAGTCAAACGGAGTATAACGTCGTCGTGCCGACATACGGCATGCAGCTCGCGATCGTTTGCGTGACGATCGGACCGATTTTGTTCGTGTATCCGTTCATACAAAAATATTTTGTCAAAGGCATTATGATCGGAGCCGTAAAAGGATAATGACTTTTGAAAAAAATGGGGGATTGAGCATGAAACGTTTCGTTTCTTTAAGCATCGCATCCGTACTGGCGCTGTCAGCACTGGCGGGCTGCAGTAAAACGGATGAAAACGGCAAGGGGAAAGAGCAGGCGCCCTATTCGAATCAGCTGCCGCAAGTTACGCTCAAAATCATGATTCCCGGCGACCGGCCGCCCGATATGGATTTGATTGTCGCCGAGGCGGAAAAACGGATGAAAGATACGGTGAACGCCAAGCTCGACATCGTTTTCGTCCCTTGGTCCGATCTTGCGCAAAAGACGCAGGTGACGCTCGCATCCGGCGAAAATATGGATTTGATTTTCGACGCTCCCTGGTTACACATTAACCAAATGATTTCGAACGGCTACTACGAACCTCTCGACGATCTGCTTTCCAAGTACGGCAAAACGGTGCTCGACAAGCGTCCGAAGCAAATGTGGGATGCCAACAAATACGACGGTAAAATAATGGCCATTCCGCTAGGCGTAAGCTATATGTCCGGGAACTCGTACTTTATTCGCAAAGACCTCCGAGAGAAACTGGGTATCGCGCCGATTAAAACGTACGAGGACATGATCAAATTCGCTTATGCGGTCAAGGAGAAGGAAAAGGGGATCGTGCCGATGACGGCCGCAGGGTCGACGGGGCAGCAGCATTATTCGCTCGTTGCGCACCGTTCGTTGAACGATTACAAAACCCATGTAAGGCCGACCCACGCTTTGGGCAGTTCCCTTATGCTCTATTATAAGAACAACGACGGCAAAGTATTTAATCTGTTCGAAGACAAAGAACCGGTCTGGACATGGCTTACCGAAGCCCGCAAGCAATATGAGGATGGGCTGATTTATAAAGATATTCTTTCGGCCAAAGATTTCCAGCAGCTATTCAAAACGGGCAAAGCGGCTGTTACGCCTAACGGCGCGTTCGGCATCAGCAAGGAATTCGTCAAAACGCTCAAAGACAACTCGCCGGGGGCGGACGTCGAAACGGTGACATTCTTCGATAAGACCAAGGGTGCCAATTACGCCAACTTTAAACAGTGGAACTTCCTCGCTGTTCCGAAGGTCAGCAAGAACAAAGAGCGGGCCCTGATGTTCTTGAACTGGGCGAACGAGAAAGACAATTACGACCTGCTTTCGTATGGTATTAAAGGCAAGCATTGGGAAGAAGTCGGGAAAGATAAAATGAAAATGCTCGATACGACCAATTACTACGCATTCGGCTTCGTATGGGTGTGGAACCCGGTTGACGAGCGTGCCGATGCCGAGGGCGATCCCGCTCAAGAAGAGCTGAACGCGGTATTACGCGACGCGAATAACTTTACGGCGGACATTTTGACCGGATTCGAATTTGACAGCGCCTCCGTTCAGAACGACATCAGTCAGTACAACACGGTCGAAGCGAAATATTACCCGGCCTTGTTCAACGGCGTGCTCGATCCGAACGAGACGATGAAAAAGTTCGAGGCCGAAGCGGGACCCGCGCTTAAGAAAATCCAAAAAGAGCTGCAAAAACAGATCGACGCCTTCCTGGCGAAGAAAAAATAAGTTGGTCAAAAAGATGACCGCCTTTAATCCGAAACGGATCGAAGGCGGTCTCTTTACGGTATCGGAAAGTCCAGACGCAACTGACTAGCGATAGGCGACATTAGTAAGGGGATATTTTCAACTGCTGTTGTTGGAAACGGCCCTGTTCCATTCGGTAAGCGCGAATGTCCGGCTGATTAGGACCGAGCAGCGAGACGATCCAATAAGTAGCAAACGACCACAGGCTGTTTTCGTCCAAGCGGGAAGGGATGGCTTTCGTTAACGGGTGCGAGTGCACGATGCCGACCATGCGGTCTTGTAAGGATATCGAACCCAAGCTCCCTGCGGATTGCCGAATAACGATTTCAACCCATTCGCAAGGATCGAATGAAAACCGATTTAGCGGGTTTTCCGCCGCATTGAGCATCGGAACAAAACCGCTTATTCGTACAGACTCGCCATCTGAAGTTCCCAGCAGTACGCCGCATGCCTCGTTAGGCAGCTCGTTCAAACAATGTGTTATTATTTCTTGAATGACTTCTTGATTTGCTCTTACCACGACATATCCATCTCCCAGCAAGCAACGTCACGTTCCGCAAGCAGCCTATTTTAGAATAGTACTACATTTACGGTCAATTGACCTGCCCTTCCGGTTTAATAAGGAAGAAGACAAGTCCAAGCGTGACGGCTGATAGAACGGAAACCGTAATAAAGACGGATGCGTGCGACTTGTCCATCATCCAGCCGAACAGCGGCGGACCGAAGGCCACGCCGATAAAGCGCAAGCTGTTGTAAAGCGAAGTAATCATGCCGCGTTCCGCTTTTTCGACGGAGCCGGTAATCATGGTGTTCAAGCAGGGCAGCAGAAGTCCGGTTCCGATGCTGCTGATGGTCAGCAAGCCAATGAACAAGTAAATGTTGTGAAACAGAAAAATGGTGCCTACGGAGGCGGCGGTCATCAGCGAGAGTCCCGTAATCATGAGAATCCGCATGAGGGGGCCGTTTTTCTTGATTTTGCTGCCGGTTATATAGGAGGTCGTCACCATGCCGAGCAGGGGAATGGCTAGAACAAAGCCTTTCATGACGCCCTCGATCGAATAAGGCGGCTCCTCGAGCACATTGGACAAATAAAAAAGGACGCCGAACAAAATAAACAAAGCAAGCGAGCCGGCCACGAACGACGAGATGAGCCAGCGTCCTTTGGATTTGAGGATGGACAAGATTTTTCGGCAATATTCCTTCAGGTTCGGCGGTTCATTCTCTTTGGGAGGTTCCTTGATGATCCACATGATCGCCACGATGGCCAGCAAGCAGAAGAACGGAAAAGCGAAAAAAGCGGCATACCATACGATCAAAGCGAGTAAAGAGCCGAAAATCGGACTGACTACCTTGCCTGTTCCATTGGACGCTTCGGTAAGTCCGAGCGCTTTGCTTTCCGTGCCGTCCTTATACATGTCCCCGACAAGCGCCATGGCAATAGGGGCGGTTCCTGCAGCTCCCATGCCTTGCAGCGCTCTCGCGACAATAATGACCCAATACGATCCCCATACGGCTCCGAAGCCTGCAAGCAATCCGGCTGCTCCGTACAAGATAAGCGAGGGGATCATCACGGCTTTTCGCGAGAAGCGGTCCGACAAATAACCGGAAACCGGAATGACCAGGCCTGCTGTGATGGAAAATAGGGTGATGACCAGGCTGCTTTGGAATTTGGTGATGCCGAGTTCCTTGATCATATCGGGCAATATGGGGACCAGCATCGAATTGCCTAGCACCAGAACAAGCGGTACGGTGGCAATGGCGATGAATTCCCATACTTGGCCTTTGCGTTTGCCTTTTGGTGACGGCTGTTGTTGGCCGGCATCCGTATCGTCATCTTCTTCGATCATGCTTTCAAATACGACGCTAAGCCGTTTCGCCTTTGCTTTAGCCATAGCTGCCTTCCTTTCGCGGGGTTCTGTACTGCACCGAAAATGCGAGTTGACATGATGGGCTACCGTTACTGTTCCCGCGGCGGCTCTGATGCATACTTCTGTGGGCGGAAGGCGAACAAAGCCATAATTCCCAAATCGTTCACATTCCGGCTTGCCGGAACGGGATGAAAAGCGTGCGAAAATGGGTATAATAGTAGGAACTGCACAAGTATGTCGAACGAAAGGATCCGACCGAATGAAACGAAATATGGTGGTACTGTTGGCCGTTTTGGTCTTGGCCGGGTTTGCCGTTTATCAGAATAGCTCCGCAAACGAAAAAGAATCCTATGCCCAAACCGCTGCGCCCACAGAAACAGCGCCGAAGCCGGATTACTTAGCCCCGGGCTTCACATTGACCGGCTTGGACGGTCAAGCCTACGAGGTGGGCGGTAAGCGCGATAAGCCGCTTTTTTTGAATTTTTGGGCTTCATGGTGCGGTCCTTGCGAGCTGGAAGCGCCGGATTTGAAAAAAATGTACGACAAGTATAAGGATAAGTTCGATTTATACGCCGTAAACATTACCAAAAACGACAGGCTTGACGATGCGAAAGATTTTGTGAAGCAGTTCGACTTTAAGTTTCCGGTACTGCTCGATAAAGACGGCAAGGTAACGGAGATGTACCGGTTTCAGTACATTCCGACCAGCTTTCTGATCGACCGAAACGGCGTCGTGCGCGAGGTGATCCACGTGCTGGAGCCGAAGGAGCTGGAGCGTAAGATTAAGAAGTTGATTGAAACGGAGTAATGATTTCCGACCCCTCCTAAATCCTCCCCTTCCACAGCGCTTCAATCGAACAAGTTCTCGAATTGAAGCGCTAAGGGGAGGACCCCAGAGGACGCCGCCCTCTGGACTCCCGCCAAGGGCCCTGCCCTCGGACTCCCGAATACTGAGGACACCGTCCTCAGCCTCCCAAGTCAACAAACGCTACAACTGACAGAGACGGATAGAAGAGTGGATTCCCCGGCGAACTAATACGGTTGGTCATCATAACGAAGAAGCTACCCATCTGTCGGATAGCTTCTTTGTTTATATTTCGTTATTTCTCAATCGCCGCAGACGCCACACCCGCCATAGTCACACAGCCACCAGAGCAACCACAACTTCTACTTTTGTTAAAGCCGCCGCAGACGCCACAGCCACCCAAAACCGTGACAACCCTTACAATCGCTGCTATCGCAATAGACGGCATAACCCAGTACAGACACAAACCATCATAGACACAAACCCGCACAGACACAAACCAGCATAGACACGCACCGCCGCTGTCCCACCACGGGAAGGACGCCACAATACATCGCAGATACCACAAACTAACTTGTGGTGGTTTTTTAACGTCGTCTAAATCGTCGCTTATGCGAATTCCGACGGATATAGAAGACTCTAGCGTCGTCTATATACCCCGAAATGGCCATTTTTGCCGATTTTTAACCGGATAAGAGTCTTTAGCGTCGTCTAAATTTTGTCTTTTGAGGAAATACGCGAAATTAGCAGTCTTTGGCGGAGTCTATTTGCTCAGTGTACGACTTAGCGACTATGCGAAGATTAAGGTACGGCAAGTCGATCAAGCATGTACCAAAAAAACTCCCGAACACCGGAGTTAAGGGGCTCCGGTGTTCGGGAGTGTACGAGAGTATATGGGCGGGTAAGCAGCCGATCAGTGATTCACCAATCCGAGCTGCTGGCGCTGCGGATCGTGTCCGGCTACGACTGGCTGTTTGCCGATCAAGGCATAGCGCATACTGTCGACGAGCGCTTCCCAGCTCGCTTCAATGATGTTGCTGGAGACGCCGACCGTACTCCAACTGCTCTCGATGTTTTGGGATTCGATCAAGACGCGGACTTTGGCTGCGGTCGTTTCTTTCTCGTCAAGAACGCGTACTTTATAATCGGACAGATGCATCGATTGGATGACCGGGTAAAACTGTACGAGCGCTTTCCGCAGCGCATTATCGAGAGCGTTGACCGGTCCGTTGCCTTCCGCGACCGTAAACATCGTTTCGCCGTGGACGGTTACCTTGACGATCGCCTCGGAAATAACGGGGCGATTGCTCGACTTTTCGACGGAAATTTTAAACGATTCGAGCGTGAATACTTCTTCCAGCTGGCCTGAAGCTTGACGGAGAAGCAGTTCGAGAGAGGCGTCGGCGCCTTCGAACTGATAGCCTTGGTGCTCCAGGTCTTTGATTTTATCGATGACGGCGCGTGTATCGGCGTTGTCCATATTCATGTCCAGGTTAAGCTCCTGCGCTTTGACAAGCACATTGCTTTGCCCGGCCAGCTCGGAAACGAGTACCCGCTGCTTGTTCCCAACAAGTTCGGGCGCGATATGCTCATACGTTTTGGAGTCGCGCATAATGGCCGAAACGTGAATGCCGCCTTTGTGAGCGAAAGCGGCGTTGCCTACGTATGCTTGACCTACCGGCATGTGGACGTTCGCAATTTCGCTGATATAGCGGGCGTTGCTTGTCAAAGAGCCGAGTTGCTCGCCGGAAATGCACGAATAGCCGAGCTTAAGCTGTAGATTAGGGATGATGGAGCAGAGGTTGGCGTTGCCGCAGCGTTCCCCGTACCCGTTAATCGTTCCTTGTACTTGTCTTGCTCCCGCCTGTACGGCGGCCAGTGTGTTCGCTACAGCCAGCTCGCAGTCATTATGCGTATGAATCCCGATCGGCGCCTTGATTTCGGCTGCTACGCGCGAGACGATTTCATGAATTTCGCCCGGCATCGTGCCGCCGTTCGTATCGCACAGCACGATCCAGTCGGTGCCGGCTTCCGCCGCTTTTTTCAGCGCCGCCATGGCGTACTCCGGGTTGTTTTTATAACCGTCGAAAAAATGCTCCGCATCGTAAATCGCTTCAATGCCTTTCAGTTTCAAGTAAGCGAGCGATTCGTAGATCATGGCGAGATTTTCTTCGAGCGTCGTTTGAAGCGCCGTATGCACGTGGAAATCCCAAGCTTTCCCTACTAGGGTAGCCGCAGGGACGCCGGATTCGACGATCCGGTTAAGGCTGGTGTCGTGTTCGGCGATGGAGTTTTTGCGTCTGGTGCTGCCGAACGCCGTGATTTTAGCTTGCATGGGGAATTGCTTGATACGCTGAAAAAATTCAATGTCCTTGCCGTTGCTTCCCGGATTGCCGCCTTCAATATAATGAACGCCGAGCGCGTTAAGCTTTAAAGCGATTTTGAGTTTATCGTCAGCCGTTAGACTGATGCCTTCGCCTTGTGTGCCGTCTCGGAGGGTAGTATCGAAGATCGAAATTTGATTTGCCATGGTTGCGCCCCCTATAACTGTGCATCGAAATATAATGAGTAATTATAGCACACATTCCGCCCATTGTGGACAGTTTTCCGCGCTGTGTGGACAAAATGGAGGTGAAAGTCTCTTAAGAAATCGAATGCCCCATGCGAAAAGCCGCATTGCTTGACCATGGATAATCTGACATGTATGCTGAAATGGGTTTAACCTTCTGGAGGTGGATTAGCCGATGGCGACAAAAGAAGCCGAAACGCCGAGAACCGTCCCCATGCTGCTTCATGCTTGCAAAAGCGAGGCTGATACCGAGCCCGACTTCCTTAAAGTCTCGATGCTTCGCCAAGCGGGAAGCCAGCCTGGAGCAGTCGGGATTCCGTGTACCTATGAAGCCGAATAACGATTTTTATCCGAAGAACGGAAGGGTTATCCTTCATATCGATATGAACGCGTTCTACTGCTCCGTACACGAGGCGGTCGAACCGGATAAATACAAGAATAAGCCGATTGCCGTCGCAGGCAGCGTCGAGCTGCGCAAGGGGATAGTCGTGACCTCCTCCTATGCGGCAAGAGCGAAAGGCGTTAGAACGGGGATGCAGGTTCGGCAAGCGCTCAAGGTTTGCCCCGAGCTGGAGCTGATACGGCCGAATTTCGAGCTGTACCGGCAATTTTCCCGCAGGTTTATGAAAATTTGTTACAGTTACTCGCCGCTAGTGGAGACGATGTCGATAGACGAATGCTTCGTCGATATTACCGGCTCGAAGCAATTCGGCACTCCGCTCGATATCGCCTCCGCAATTCAGACGCGCATTCGCGACGAGCTCCAGCTGCCATGCTCGGTGGGGGTTGCTCCGAATAAGCTTCTGGCGAAGATGGCGTCCGATATGAAAAAGCCCAACGGGCTGACCGTCTTGCGCTTGCGCGACGTGCCTGAGCTTCTGTGGGGCAAGCCGTGCGTCCAATTGTACGGAATCGGGGGGCGAACGGGGGACAAGCTGACGAAGCTGAACATCCGGACGATCGGCGAGCTTGCGAAAGCCGACGAAACGCTGCTCAAACGCGAATTTGGCGTCGTGGGGGCTTGGTTGAAGCAAGCGGCGAGCGGCATCGACCATTCGCCCGTGCAAGCGGAGCAGGAAGCGAGCAAGTCGATCGGCCATACGACGACGCTGCCGCAGGATGTAAGGGATACGGCGGACGCCCAGCGGGTTTTTCTGAACTTGTCCGATCAAGTCGCAAGGCGCCTTCGAAGGCAAGGCTTGGTCGCCTCTACGGTTCAAATCACCATTCGCGATCCCGAGATGAAAACGATCACGAGGTCGCTGACTCTGGAAGTGCCTAGCGAAAATATGGAGGATTTCTACCGGACCGCCTGTTCTCTCTACGCCAAGCATTGGTCCAAGGGCAAGCCGGCCAGGCTCCTCGGTATTACGCTGCAAAATCTTCAGCCTAAAGAGGAAGCGGCAATACAGCTTGATCTGATGACCTTCGAGCACCAGCCCAAGAAAGAGCAACTCAACAAGGCGATGGACCGCATACGCGACAAATACGGCGAGGACGCGATTTTGACTGCCGGTATGCTGGGAGACGATCCGTCGGCACTGATCAGGAATCACAAGCTGCGGGGAACCTCTCTGCAGATGGATCATTTGAAGCCCGGCTCAAAGGATGACAAGCACCCGTTGGAAGGGTAATCGTTCTCGGTATGAGCACGGTACCTTCGATTTAAAGCATTTGAACTTTCGGGTGTTTTGTATTATAGTAACGATTGAGGATATTTTCGAGGAGGAATTATGACATGGCAAAATACACATGGGTCGAAAAAGATACTTGCATCGCTTGCGGAGCATGCGGCGCAACAGCACCCGACATTTACGACTACGACGATGAAGGACTAGCGGAAGTCATTTTCGACGGCGACGGCAACCACGGCGTTACCGAAATTCCGGATGACCTCTACGACGATCTGCAAGACGCACAAGACGGCTGCCCGACAGACTCGATTAAAGTGGCAGACGCTCCATTCAATAAGTAATTGGTGCTACAACCTATATAGAAAAGAAAGGGCTGCCCATGCGCGTACGCATGTGGGACAGCCCTTCGCCATGTAAAAGCCGGCCGGTCCACGGGCCGGCTTTATTTGCCGTCAAGGAGCTTCTCGGAGAGAGGCTCCTTGAAGTATTTGTCTCGCTTCCTTCAGCGCGCGAATGATCGTCTCGAGCTGCTCCGCTTCATCAATATGAAGCGTAACGTAACGGGGAACGCTTCCGCTTGAGCTTAATTCGATCATACATTGCTTCCGTTCGTCGTCGACTACAATTTCGAGCTGTTCCATGGAAAGAACGTTCACCCATGCCATCCGTGCACCCCTTCTTCACTCCGGCGTTTTCACATGACCGAGCACCTCGTATAGCTTGACCGGCACGCTTTTGCCTTTCATCATTTTCTCGCCGATACAGTTGTACTCGAAATAGCTTTGCGTCCGTTCGTAGGTCGCTTCCGAAACGAGCACCTGATTCGGCTGCGTATTCGATTCGATCCGCGCCGCCGTATTGACATTATCGCCGATTGCCGTGTAATCGACCCGCAGGTAGGAACCGATGTTGCCGACGACAACCTCGCCGGTGTTGATGCCGATGCCGACGGCGATCGTCACGCCGTATTTGTCCTCTACGTCCTTCCGCACCTTCTCCATCCCTTTTTGGATTTCGTAGGCCGTTTTGACCGCATAGTATTCATGATGTTCGACATCGAGCGGAGCGTTGAACAAAATCATCGCCGCGTCACCAATAAACTTATCGATCGTGCCGTGATTGACGAGCGCTTTCTCCGTAATCAAGTCGAACATCATATTGAGGAAGCCGACGACCTCTTCCGGCGTCAGCTTTTCTGACAACGGAGTAAAGCCCCTCACGTCGAGGAATAGAACGGTCAGCTCCTTGCTGATGCCTCCGAGCTTGATTTCCTGATCGCTTTTGGCGATTTCCTTAACGAGCTCCGGCGAAATGTAGCGGCCGAACTGTTTCGTAATATAGTTTTTTTGCTTCGTCTCGAAGTAGGTCTTGATCGAAATGTTCACCAAGAAAGCTAACAGCAGAGCGGCAATCGGGTTGACGGTGTTAATAAACAGATCGCGTGAGCCGAACAGCCAATATTGGGCGATCAGCAGCAGAGCGATGGCGGCGAAAACGATGATCACGCTCACCGTCGGCTTCAATCTCCAAGTGACGAACAGCGCCAGCGCAATCATAATGGCAATTATGGAATAAGTTACGCCAAGTCCGGCCGATTTTATCTGGTTGTCGTAAAGGAACTGATTGACGATGTTGGCGTGGACGTACACGAGCTTCGTTTTTTTCTCGATCGGCGTTATGCCGTCGTCATTCTCAAAGCCGTTGGCGGTAAAGCCGACGATGACGATGCGGTCCTTAAGCTTCGGGGTGCCGTTCAATATTTTGGAAACCGGCTGGTAATCGAAATCCGAGGAAAGCATGTCGTACCGGATTTCCATCTCTTTGTCCGGATAACGGTCCAGCGCTTTCTTGACGTCGACCCCGGCCAGCTCCGCCGTTTTGACAGCGAGGGAATCGATCGTTCCTTGCGGCGTTTGAATTTGCAGAAACGTATTCCGGATCACCCCGTCGTTATCGGTGGCGGCATTGATATGCGCGTTATGGGTCAGCTTGTAGAAATCCGGCAGCGAGGTCGTCAGCCCCTTGGCCTGAATCGGCTGATCCGGCAAGTGCACGGCCATCGAAGTGTTGTCGAAAGAGTTATAGCTTCCTTCGAATACCGCCTGCGCCGGGAAAATGATGTTTTTATGCTTGGCCAGGACGTCGGCAAGCGCTTTGTCGCTTTCGACATTGCTCTTTTCATTAAACATGACGTCGAAGGCGATCGCTTTCGCTCCCGCTTGCTCGAGCTTGTCGATCAGGGTGGCGAATACCTTGCGGTCCCACGGCCAAGCTCCGATTTCCTTCAGCGATTCGTCGTCGATGCCGACGACTACGATGTCGTGACCGTTGTCGTGCGACATGGTCGATTTCATATTGAAATCGTACAAGGCGTTGTTCCAAACCGACAGCGCGCTGATCAGCAGGAAGCAGATGAGGAGGGTCGGAACGTTTCCGATAATGGCGGCAATCCACAGTTTTCTTTTCATAATCGACTCCCGTTTACGGTATAGGTTATTGTTGCTAAGGCTAACGGCCTATTCTATCTATCTCTCACAATAATATAAAAGGGAATCGTTCTCAATACAAAAGCTGACATTTACAATCGATTTACGTCGAAATGTACGGAAATCCTTAGTCCGGCAAGGAAAAACGAACAAATCTCGACAAAATAAGATTGTCAATTGGTTGACCCAAACGTAAAATAAACATAGGAAGAAACAGGATGGAGGAAGGAGATTTCCAGTGAAGAGAAAGCTGTACGCATACGTGTCGCTAGTATTGTGTTTTACGCTGTTGTTCGGCTCGTTTTCGTTATGGAAAGCAGCGCCGGCAGAAGCCAAATCGACCAGGATTGCGATCGTGGACGAGGTTGGCGGGACCGTCAACGTCAAGAGCGCAGGAGGATCAAAGTCCTACGAGGCTTATGTGGACATGGCGCTTAACGAGGGAGATTACATAACGACGGAAGAAGATTCCTACTTGGTCGTCAAAATTAAAGATACCGAGGACGAGCTGACGATCGGGGCAAATTCCGAAATATACGTATCGGATTTGGCAGTCAAAGGATCCGGCAAGAAGTCCAAGATCAAAATGTGGGCCGGCTCGCTCTGGTCCTCCGTTAAAAAGCTTGCGGGTGTCGACGAGTTCGAGGTCGAGACGCCGACGGCGGTTATGGGCGTGCGCGGGACGAATGTGCTCACAACGGTGAATCCGGTAACCGGCCAATCCTCTTACACCGCGTTGTCCGGGTTTCTCAGGGTGATATCGAACCAACGCGATGCAAAGGGACTGAACGGCCAAACGCTAGTTCTCCCCTCGCAGCAAATTAGCCTGGATAGCGGGGAAGAGCTCGATGACTTGGGAACGAAGCTCGGCATAGTCGATACGAATGAAATCGTGAAGCAAGCATCGGCTAAGATCATTGAAGCGATCTTGAAGAATAAAGCCGATATCGACCGGGAGAACGACGAATTTATTCAGAAGAAGAAGAAAGAGCTGGAACAAGGAACAAGCGGCAGCGACGATGGTTCGCTTATTATCAAAGACCAGAACGAATTGGATAAAGTAAACAAAAACTTGAACAATCTGATCGGGAACGTGATCAAATCGGCCATCCAGAACGGCAAAGTGGATAAGGAGGAGCTCCAGAAACGAATTGACGCTGCCAATAGCAAAACGAACGATCCTGCCAAGAAGCTCGATTTGAACAAGGTCGAAGAGCTCGATAAAACGGCCGGCACGGATCCCGAACGTGAAAAGGCTAAAAAAACCGCTCTCGAGCGGCTGGAGTTGGAGAAAAAGAAGCGGGCTGAAGCAGCGAAAGCGTCGGCCGATAAAATCAAGAAGCAGCTTGAGCTTATCCTGCTGCAAATCGAATTAGATAAAAAAAGGCTAAGCGAGGCCAATGCGAACAGTTTAAAGCAGCAGCAGGAAAAAGCGAAGCAAGAGCTGCTGAACAAGATGACTCCCGAGGAGCGCAAGCGGTTCGAAGAGGCGGAGCGAAAGAATCAGCCGACACCGACTCCTGCGCCGACGGATTCGTCCGGCACCGGTACGACGGTGCAGCCACCGTCGGCACCGGCCAATGTAGTTGCGGTAGCCCTTCCGGACGGCAAAGTAAAGCTGTCGTGGGGTTCCGTAAGCGGAGCGACATCGTATTCGGTTCTGCGCAGTACGAAGCAAGATGGAGAATATGTCTCTGCAGCGAACGGCTTAAGCAATACAAGTTATACGGATAGCGACACGGTCACGGGAACTTCTTACTATTATAAAATCATTGCCCGCAATAATGGGGGAAATAGCCAAGCGTCGCCGATCGCCTATGCGTTGTCGCAAATCGCGAAACCCGGCAAGCCCTCCATTAAAGGAATTTCGGCAGGCGACGGAAAAGTAGGACTGTCGTGGGAAAGCGTTTCGAATGCGGATAGTTACACGGTAAAACGCAGTTTATCGGAAGTCGGTCCGTTCACGGATGTAAAAACGGGATTGAAGGAAACGGTCTATGAAGATACGGGATTGACGAACGGGACGAATTACTACTATCAAGTGTATGCCGTCAACGCAGGCGGTGAAAGCGAACCTTCCTCTCCGGTTCATGCGCTTCCGCAAGCCAAGCCTTCTATACCGACAGGAGTAACCGCTGCACCCGGCGATAGTATCATAACCTTGACGTGGTCCGGCGTAGAGGGGGCGACAAGCTATACCGTGAAGCGGAGCTTGGAGGCAAACGGTCCGTTCGAGACCGTTGAGAGCGGACTTACGACAAACACCTTCATTGATACCGCTTTGACGAACGGCCAAAAATATTATTACCTTGTCATCGCAGTAAATGCGGTAGGCGAGAGCGAAGCGTCTTTGGTCGCATACGGAACGCCGCAAATCGAGAAACCGGGCAAGCCTTTCATTCCTTTGGTTTCATCCGGCAATGGCCAAGTCAGTCTTTCCTGGCTTGCTGTCACAGGTGCAACTTCTTATACGGTGAAGCGCGGGTTGTCGCGTACAGGGTCGTTTACGGAAACGGCAAGCGGTTTGACGGGGTTGACCTATGTGGATCAAAATTTAACGAACGGGACGGAGTATTTCTATCAGATCATTGCCGTCAACGCGGGCGGCGAAAGCGTACCGTCCGATATTGTCAGCACGGTACCGAATGTGCCTATGCCATCGCCTGTAGATCAATTGACCGCAACTGTCGAAGCTTCGAAAGTGAAGCTTAGTTGGAAGGCTAACGGAGCATGGACGGAAGGCTACAAGGTGATGCGAAGTACAACCGCTAACGAGGGGTACGTACTAGTAAACACACTGGCAAGCACGGAGAACAGCTATGCCGATGTGAATGTCATGATCGGCACCACGTATTACTACAAAATCGTTTCGTATAATAGCGCTGGAATAGTAGAATCGGAAACGGTGCACGCCATCCCTCTGCCGCCGGCTCCGACCGATCTGGGGGCAACGACCGGAGACGGCCAAGTTCCGTTGTTTTGGACGGCAGTTACAGGTGCCAGCGGCTACAAGATCAAGAGAAGCGACAGCATGTTCAGCGGCTATACCGTCATTCAAGACAATTGGAGCGGAACCTCTTACGTGGATTTCAATGTTACGAATGATGAAACCTATTATTATAAAGTATCCGCTATAGTAAATGGCGTCGAAAGCGCCGATACGTATGTCGTATTCGTGAAGCCGGAAGCCCCAACGATTCCCGTTACCGGCGTATCGTTCAGTCCGGATTTGTCAGATCTAGAAATGCAGCAGGGCAGGACACATCAAATGGTGTCTGAAATAAATCCGCCAAATGCAACGAACAAAGAGGTTAGCTGGAGCTCGAATAATGAAGCAGTTGCAACCGTTGATAACGAAGGTTTGGTAACAGCCATATCCCCAGGCACTGCTACTATTACCGTAAAGACGGACGATGGCGGGTTTACCAAGTCCATCCAAGTCACCGTCCAACAACCTGTTCCTTCCAACCATATAACGTTCGAGTTGACGCCGAATGCGGGCACTTACGCGGACGGGGAAACGTTGACGCTCAGCGTCTTTGGCGAAAATATACCGAACCTTTACGGCTTGGAAGTGAATTTGAGCGGCCTTCTTCATTATAGTACAGACGGGAATCCGTACCTCAGAATGCTCTCGCTGTCTCCGAATGGTATTGTAGATTCGCAGCTATTCTCCCATGAGAACAGCATAAGCACGCTGCATCCCGTACCATCTGCCATACACGGCTCGGATTCCCCTGGAAAACGTCGCTTTGATTACGTATATGCGGCTCTGTTTGACGGAACTCATGTCAATGAAGATCAAGCGGTTGGAAGCAAAAAGCTGCTGTTCAGGATCCCGCTTAAAGTAGAAGCAATCAAAGGATCGGGTGTCACAGACCAAACGATAGACGGAACGTTGACCGTTAAGGTGCTTATCACGGACAAAACGGGAGAGAAGTCCGTTTACGCGGCTCCGTATACCAAAATCATTACAGCTACGCCAAGAGGTAGTCTGGATTAGTAAGCAAGAAAAAGGAGATTGCCATGAAAAAGATTCATAAAGTGTTAGCCGCCTCCGTCATGGCCGCCGTCTTGTCCGGCGGTACGGGAGCGGCAGCCGCAGGACTTGCCGGCGAGGGTGTTTATGGCAGCGGCGAATCCTCTCAGCTACTGACGAACGTGATGCCATACGCCGGTACAGGCGATTTCGGGGATCGGGCGGAAAGCTTGGCGAAAGCGACGTTCCGCACCCCGCAGAGCATTGCGGTTACGCCTGACGGAACGCTATACGTATCGGATGCAAGGAATAACGCGCTTCGCAAAATTAGCGGCAGTACCGTCTTATCGTTTGCCGGCGTCAGCAAAGTAGTGGACATGCGGGGATTTCCGATCGGCGGCCTGCAGGACGGAAAGCCCGACGAATCGTTCTTCCAGTCGCCTTCCGGGATAGCGATCGACGGCAAAGGCAACGTCTATGTGGCCGACACCGAGAACAATGCCATCCGCAAAGTCGATGCCGGCGGTAACGTTACGACCGTAGCGGGCGACGGCATCATCGGAGACAAGAACGGCAAAGGCAAGGATGCTCGATTCCATCATCCTGGCGATGTGGCGGTAACGGCTGACGGGACGGTATATGTAGCCGATACGCTAAACCATTCGATCCGCAAGATAACGACTGACGGAACCGTTTCTACGCTGAACGCACTATCGATGCGGGCCGTGGAGAAAAAACCGGGAACGGCCGAGGCGGCAGGCGATTTTGAGGACGGTCCGATCGGCAAAGCGAAATTCAACGAGCCTTCCGGCTTGGCGCTTGACGAGAAAGGCAATCTGTACGTCAGCGACACCGGCAACCAGCGGATCCGTTATATCGATTTCGCAGCAGGAACCGTTACGACGGCTGCAGGAGCAGGCGAGGCGGGTAAGAGCCTGTATGCGCCGGGCGATTTTGCCGACGGTGCGGCTGCCAAAGCCAGATTCAATTTCCCGGTAGGTCTCGGAATGACCAAAGAGGGCGGCTTGCTGATCGCCGACAGCTTAAACCATTCCATCCGTTACTTGTACAAGGGCGCCGTTCAGACGATAGCCGGGGATAGCGGACAGTTCTCAGGTTCGGACAACGGCGTTGATCGCGTGGCTTCTTTCAATAAGCCGTCGGACGTGGCCGAAGGAGCTGACGGCTCGATATACGTGACGGATGCCTTTAACAATCAGATCCGCCGCGTCATTCCGTATCGGCTTCCCGCGGATTTGGCCGGTGGTGATGCGATCAAGGTTGTGTACGAAACGAAGCAAGTCGAATTCGATACGCTGCCGGAGCTTTCGAACGGGCGTACGATGGTGCCGGTTCGCGCCATTGCGGAAGCTGCGGGCTTCACGGTCGAGTACATCGATGAGGGCGAGCTTATTTTGCTCAAAAAGGGCGGCATAACCGTAGAAATGGCAATCGGCCGCGAAACGGTCCGCACGATCGAGAATGGCCGACAGGACGACGTTCGGACGATCGATGCCGCGCCATATAAAAAGGACGGGCGTACGCTCGTTCCGGTTCGTTTCTTCGCCGAGCAGATCGGGCTCGATGTGCAGTGGAATCAAGCGCGGCAAACGGCGATCTTGCGCCTTGCGGTTGAATAGGCTTTACGCAACTTGACTCAACGTTTCGGTCCATGCGGCCGGAACGTTTTCTTTTTGATCGGGTTCGGCATGGCGGGATTTTTGACGCTTCAAACTTCGTTGTCCTTTACCGATATAGTAAATAACTGTAAGGGGGGAGCAAATGGAAGAGGATCGTCTCTATTTGAAAAAATTCGTGCAGCAGCATCCCGAGAACAAGATGGGATGGTACTTGCTCGGCAAGGAGTACGTCGCGCAAGGCAAGGACGCTAAGGCTGCCTATTGCTTCGCCCAGGCAGGGGAAGTATACGAAGCTTATGAAGCCAAAAAAATAAACGTGAAGCTGCCTGAGCATCTTTATATGGAAGGCGCGCCTAATGGGGAGCAAACGGCGGCAAGCCGGAGCAAATGGACGAATAAATGGCGGTTTGCCATGCTGCTGCTCATTTTGGCGCTGCTGTCAACCGTAGCGACCGCTCCCGAGAGCTGGCGGCCGCGAAAAGAAGAACCTGCGGCAGTCGTTGCGGCTGCGACGGATGCGGCGGTGTTCTACACGCATGCCTTCAGCAACCCGCTGGAGAAGAAAAACGCGCTTCAGACGATTTTTTTTCCGCAGCGGGCTTCTTGGAAATACGCCGTGCTGGCCAAAGGGGTACTAAGTGCCGACGGAAAATGGGTTTTGTGGCCGAAGAAGCCGGTTATCGAGCTGACGAGCGAACGTTCGGACATTACCGGACAGCCGGATGTCGCCTACTACGACGACGAACGCTGCAACTGCAAGCCGGGCGATTCCACGAAAGCGAAGCAAACGACGGAAAGCTGGATGGCGGTCGAGGAGGAGCTAGCCGTGCTTCGCTCTTCGCTGATCGCATACTCGAAGCAAAACGAAGGAGCGCTCCCGGAATCGATCGAAAAGCTTTCCGGCGACTATCCGCGCAACGTCCTCCCCGGATTTACGGAGACGATGAAACAGGCGTATCCTGCGATTGCCGCTCAGCTTGCGCAGGGTAAGCCCGCTGGCGACAGCGGCGGATCTTCGACCGCCCAGGCTCAACCCGAGAAGACGGCGGCGGAAAACCATTACGGCAATACGCCGCTCGAAGAAAAGCTGGAAATCGTCGTCGACAAAGAGAACCACCGGCTTGCGCTCGTAAGCGGCAAAATCATAATCCGCAACTATGCGGTAGGGCTTGGCGGGGATAAGACGCCGGAGCAAACGTTTGTCATCAGCGAGAAGGTGCGCAACCCGAACGGCCGCTCGAACGGCGATTTCGGCAGCAGGGGAATGACGCTTTCCGATACGCTGTTTGCGATTCACGGGACGAACGACCCCACGAGCATCGGGAAGGATAAGTCGCTCGGCTGTATTCGGATGCGCAAGGAAGACGTAGAGGAGCTGTTCGACATGGTGCCGATCGGAACGAAGGTAACGATCGGTCAGGGCGGATTGCCTGCAGAGGAGAGCATTGGCGAGGTTCGTTTTAAACTGGAGCCGCTATTCGAAGAAACAAACCCGCGCAAAGTGTATCGTTGGTTAAAATGAACGTAAGAATGCCGCCTGGCGAGACCGGGCGGCATTCTTTCCGTCATAGGGGAGAAGCACGGCTTGCGTACCGGGAGTAAGCATGGCCCGGATCTTTTTTGGGCCGCAATCTCCTTCTTAGGTGTTGAAAATAATCAGAAGCGCAACGCCGATCACAATGACACCTAGTACGGAGGCCGTCCAGACGATCGCTTTTTTGTTAACGGTTTCTTGCTTACGTCGCTGCATATGAGCCGGTTTTTGTTTTCTTTTGACGTTCGACATCGCGGCTTAACACCCTTTCCTATGTAAAATCGAATGTGATTCCATGTCATGACTTCAAGAGCTTTACTTAGTAAAGCGCTTTATTTGGATTTGTCTTCATATTACCATACCGTCATGCGCAAATGTAAGGGCTTTGCTTATAGGACGCATGACGTTCCCGACATTTTTTGCAGCCGGCCCCGCCTCCGGCTCTTTTCTTTTTGCCCGGAAAGCGATAAACTGTCATGTAGACAACTGTGGAACGGAGTGTAGCGAAATGTTGTACGATAAGCTGGCCAAGCCGATTTTGTTTCAGATGGATGCCGAGAAGGCGCATCATTTGATCGTGGACGGTTTAGGCTCAATGTCCAAAATTCCTGGGGGTAACGCCCTTCTAAGACAAATGTATGGGGTAAAGCGCAAGAAGGAGCTCGTAAGCTCCTTGTGGGGAATCGATTTTCCGAACCCGGTAGGGCTTGCGGCAGGACTTGATAAAAATGCGGCGGCGGTTCCGATGTTCTCGTCTCTCGGATTCGGATTTATGGAAGTCGGCACCGTTACACCTAAGCCGCAATCCGGCAACGATAAGCCGAGATTGTTCCGGTTACCGGAGGATGAAGCGCTTATTAACCGGATGGGCTTTAATAACGTCGGCGCGCAAAAAATGGCCGAGCATCTGGCGAAGGTTCCCGTTCACCGCATTCCCGTTGCCGTCAATATCGGCAAAAATAAGGTAACGCCGAACGAAAAGGCGGAGGACGATTATCGCGCATGTATCCGTCAGTTATACGGCTACGGCGATTTTTTTGTGGTTAATATCAGTTCGCCAAACACGCCGGACCTGCGTAATCTGCAGTATGGGGATGATTTGCGCAGGCTGCTGGAAGCGGTCAAGGATGAGATGAACGTCCAGCACCGTTCGGCGGGCGGGAAGGCGAAGCCGGTTTTGGTCAAAATCGCGCCTGACGTCGGCGACGAGGAACTCGAAATGATGGCCGCGACCATTGCGGCGAGCGGCGTATCCGGCTTGATCGCGACGAATACGACGATCGGCAGGGACGGGCTGAAGCACCCGAACAAGAAGGAAACGGGCGGACTGAGCGGCCGGCCGGTTACGCATCGATCGACGGAAGTTATCCGTAAGGCGTACCGGATCACGGAGGGCAAGCTGCCGATTATCGGCTGCGGAGGCATATTTACGGCGCAGGATGCGTATGCCAAAATACGGGCTGGCGCAAGCCTGGTGGAAGTATATACCTCGCTCATCTACGAAGGGCCGGCACTCATCCGCAGATTGAACGACGGGCTGCTGGAGCTGCTGCGCAGAGACGGGTTTCAGCATATTTCGGAAGCGATCGGCGCGGATTTCAAGTAAGCGGCGTCATGCCGCCATGCGGCGGCAGCCCATGGACGGCACCTTTCGACCGGGAAGAAAGTAAGCTATAGTAGGAACGGACTGTTGCCGCCGGGAAAGTTCGGAATCGTTGCATCGAATGGAGGCACAACGATGGATGGAAGAAACTGGGCCATGTTTTTGCTGCCTTACGAGCAGGCAGTCGAGGAATTGAAAGTAAAATTTAAAACGCTGCGCAGCGAGCTGAAGCGCCGGGAAGAATATTCTCCGATCGAATTCGTCACGGGCAGGGTGAAAAGGATTTCCAGCATATTGGAAAAAGCTAAGCGGCTCAGCGTGCCGATGGATAAAATCGAGACGGGCATCGAGGACATTGCCGGTATCCGGATCATGTGCCAGTTCGTCGAAGACATCGAGAAGCTGTCGCAGCTCATTTGCGCGCGCGAGGACATGGTGATCGTATACTGCAAAGATTACATCGCCAATAAGAAAGACAGCGGGTATCGCAGCTTTCACATTATCGTCGAATATCCGGTTCAGACGGCGCTTGGCATGAAGAGAGTGCTGGCGGAAATACAAATTCGCACGCTGGCGATGAACTTCTGGGCGACGATCGAGCATTCCCTTAACTATAAATATAAAGAGAAGCTGCCCGCAGACGTCACGCACAGATTGAGCAAAGCTGCGGAGGCGGCGTTTTTGCTGGATCAGGAAATGTCCAGTATCCGGGACGAAATTTTGGAAGCGCAAATCATGTTCGAGGATAAATCGAACGTGGTCTCCAAAGTGCTGAACGACATTCAGCAGCTCTATTTTTATCACCGGGTGCGGGAGGCGGCGCAATTCCAGCTTCGGTTCAACGAGCTGTGGGAGAAGGAAGAGCTGTGGCAGTTAAAGGATTTGGCGCTCGAAATCGATGAGTCGCTCTCACGGGCCAAGAAGGATTATAATAAGCGGTAAGCGGCTCTTTGGGCGGCAGCTTGCGCGGACGGCCGTTCCTGCGGGAATGGAGGCTTCCGCCAAGCCGGCTGCCTTTTTTGCCCTTATATGCAAGGGAGGCTGCGCGATGAAAGGATACGATCGGCTGTACGTGGCATTTCTATATTATTTCAATGCGGAGCGGGATTATTTCGAATGCCATGAGGTGATGGAGGAGCTGTGGCTGGAGGAAGGCCGCAGTCCGCTGTTCCAAGGGCTGCTTCAGGTCGCCGTAGGGCTGTACCATCATTGGAACGGCAACGTAAGCGGTTCGATTAAGCTCTTTACGCAGGGAATCGACAAGCTGCAGCAATACCCGGAGCAGGTGCACGGCATCGATCTCGGGAAGCTGCTGGAAGACAGCCGGCACTATTTGGCGAAGCTTCACCGGATTCGGGAGGAGCCGTTTGCGAGCTATGATCTCGATATCGTGATACTCGATCCGGCTCTGGACGAGCTGGTGGAGCAACTGAGGCTCGATCCGCCGAGGCATGAGGAGTAGCTGAACTCGCATCTATACACCTGCAAAAAGAAAAGAGCAGCTGGATAGCTGCTCGGAGGTTATTAACGTGCGGGTCAGTATAGAGACGAAACGGAAAGAGAAAGCGGGTCCGCGGCGAGTTTTGGCTTTGGATTCCTACCTTGCCCCGGAGGGGCTTTAATAATAAAGGGAATCCAAACCAAGATGTTTGAGTGGAACGGGCCGTTTTCACTTGGAGTGGAGTCGGTTTTGACTGGCCAAACTTTTTTAACATCTAGAAACCCAGGCGGCGCTTTCCTTTTTGCCTACTACCCTTTATACTTATTTAAAAATTCCGTGAACTTCTCCTTCGAGTTCTCGCCTACGATACGGTCAACTTCTTTGCCGTCTTTATAGTAGACAAGCGTCGGGGTGCCTTCGATTTTCGACTTTTGCCAGTAGTTCGGAAACTCGGTCAGGTTGAACTGCTTCATATCGACGCTAAGCTCCTTGGCAAGAGGCGAGAGCATCGGGGTCACGACCGCGCAATGGGAGCAGTCCGGCTGGAAGTAATAGACGAAGACAGGTTCTTTGTTCTCCAGCTTCTTGTCGAAAGCGGGAGGCAAAATGATATTCTGATAGTTCGGATCCGTCAGTTTTTTAACCGTTTGCGGCGATAGCTTGGACGCATTGACGTTGTACAATCTCTGGGCGTCTTCATTGCTTCCTGCGGTTGTCATCGACTTGACAACGAACAGCAGGACGAACACGGCAACGATTGCGGATAAGTAAATCATGAGCTTTTTCATTGTGAACCACCTTTTTTAATAATTTCAGAGAGTCGACCCTCCGCAGCTAACCGGTTTCGGGTAAACGCGGAATCGGCTGAGCCGGCATAGCGTTCGCCGAGATACGGTTTTGTGCTCCTATTTGTATTATGTTCTCCATGCATAGATAATTCTCCTTCTTATAGGTACTATAAAAATGTGAGCAATATTTGAACATGCGAAATGAGTGACAGATGATGGCAATCAAGCTGCCCGAAGCGTTCGTAGAGCGTATGTGCGCGATGCTGGGCGACGAATTTGAAGCGTTTATGCGGTCGTATGAGGAACCGCGCTATTACGGGTTAAGGGTGAACACGCTGAAGCTGCAGACATCGCGGTTCGCCGGGGAGTTGTCTCCCTTCGAGCTTCAGCCTGCGGCATGGGCTCCCGACGGTTTCTATTACGAGGAAGGGGAAAGGCCGGGAAAGCATCCGTACTATCATGCCGGGCTTTACTATATCCAAGAGCCGAGTGCGATGGCGCCGGTCGAGCTGCTTGATGTGAAACCGGGTGAACGAGTGCTTGATCTATGCGCGGCTCCCGGCGGGAAGTCGACCCAAATCGCCGGCAAGCTGGGCGGGACGGGCCTGCTCGTCAGCAACGACAACAGCGCGGATCGGGTCAAGGCGCTAGTGAAAAATATCGAGCTGTCGGGCGTGCGGAATGCGGTCGTATTTAATGAGACGCCGGAGCGGCTTGCGCCGGTTTTCGCGGCATATTTCGATAAAATACTAATCGATGCTCCGTGTTCCGGCGAGGGGATGTTCCGGAAGGAAGAGGAAATGGCGAAGCAATGGGAGCGCCATTCGGTGGAACGCTGCAGCCTGATGCAGCGGGATATATTGGAGAAGGCCGCGGCGATGCTGAAACCGGGCGGACGAATCGTCTATTCGACGTGCACGTTCGCGCCGGAGGAGAACGAATGCAGGATCGCGGCGTTCCTGGACGCGCATCCCGATTTTGGCGTCGTGCCCGTGGAGCCGGCGCACGGCTTTGCAAGCGGCCGCCCCGATTGGGTGGCGCTGGGCGAGGGAGGGGCGGCGGCAAGTCCGGCCGCCGCAGCGGCGGTGCGAGGCACCGTGCGGCTGTGGCCCCATCGCCTGAAGGGCGAGGGCCACTATGCCGCGGTGCTGGAGCGCCGCATTGCGCCGGGCGGCGAGACCGCCGCCCCGGCTGCGCTGCCCGCGCGGCAGGCGGCTGCGGCACCGCAAGCCCGGCTAGCCGGCGCGGAACGCGGCGGCAAGGGCCGCAGCCATGGCGCCGGGCGCACGGGCGCTCGCGATGCGGTGCCCGCAGGGCCGGATCTGGCGCCATGGCTGCAGTTCGCCCGCGAACAGCTGACCGGCCCGCTAACGGGCGTGCCGGTCAGCTTCGGCGAGCATCTGTACATGGCGCCGGAGGTACTGCCCGATCTGGCCGGCCTGAAGGTAGCGCGCCCCGGCTGGTACGCCGGAACGCTCAAGCGCGGCCGGTTTGAGCCGTCCCACGCGCTGGCGATGGGGCTGCGCGCGGAGCAGGCTGTACGCTGCTTGAATCTCCGGCTTGCCGAGCCGGCGGCATACGGGCAGGCGATCCGCTATTTGAAAGGGGAGACGCTTACGGTTTCTCCCGAAGATATCGACGTCAAGGATCTTGCGGGATCGCTCAAGGGCTACTGCCTCGTTTGCGTAGACGGATTTCCCGTCGGCTGGGGCAAATGGCAGGATGGCATGTTGAAGAACGAATATCCCGCCGGTTGGAGGTGGAGTCCATGAAGAAGACGCAAAGGCTCGATAAAATATTAGCGCACACGGGCTTCGGCACAAGAAGCGAAATCAAGGGTCTGGTGAAACGGGGCAGCGTTGAGGTGAACGGTCAGACCGTTAAAGACAGCGGCATGCAGGTCGATCCCGACCGCGACCGCATTACGGTGGACGGCGAACAAGCCGTATTCCGCGAGTTCGTTTACTTAATGCTGAATAAGCCGCAGGGTGTCGTTTCCGCAACGGAAGACACGAGAGACAGGACGGTCATCGACCTGCTTGACGATGCTTACCGGCACTTCGATATTTTTCCGGTAGGGCGGCTCGATAAAGATACGGAGGGCTTGCTGCTGCTTTCGAATGACGGGAAGCTTGCCCATAATTTGCTTTCTCCGAAAAAGCACGTGCCTAAAACGTATTATGCCATCGTTGAAGGAACTGCTCCTGTCGGAGAATCCGATGCCGCCGTCTTTCGGCAAGGAGTAGCGCTCGACGACGGCTATGTAACCATGCCGGCCGAGCTTACCGTCTTGAAGACGGATACCGTGCAGGGAGCGGCCCGCTCCGAAATCGAGCTGACGATTATGGAAGGTAAGTTTCATCAGGTCAAACGAATGTTTCAAGCGGTAGACAAGAAAGTGACCTTTCTCAAAAGGCTCAGTATGGGACCGCTGAAGCTTGACGAGGAACTGCCGGCAGGAAGCTACCGCGAGCTGACCGGGGCGGAGCTTGAGTCGCTTAAGGAAGGACGCTAACGCAAGGGAACGGAGGGGGAACATCAATGAAATACAAGCTGATCGCGCTTGACGTCGACGGCACGCTGCTAAACGACGATTATGAGCTGACGGATCCGACGAAGGAAGCGGTTAGGGCGGTTCATGAAGCGGGAGCGAGGATCGTGCTGTGCACGGGAAGAAGCCCGCTCAACACGATGCCGATCCTGAGCCAGCTCGGTCTCGAGGGCGTGATGGTGACGCATAACGGAGGAGCGACCGTGAACTCGCTGGACCGCAGCGTCCTGCATGAGTTTGCTTTTACGGTTCGGCAGGCGGAGCCCGTCATTTCCTACTGCCGGGCCCGCGGCATCCACTTCGATCTGTGCCCGCCCTTGGATATGTTCGTGGAGCGGCTGACCGACGAAATTCGCGCCATGTACACCAAATATTTGATGACGCCTAAGCTGATTCCGGATGCCATGGCGCTCGAGCAAGGAATCGTCAAAATGTCGATTTTCGGCGAGCGGGAAGAGATCGACCGGCTGGAAAGCGAATATGCGGAGATAGGCTGCCCGCTCTCGATTATTCGGAGCGGCGATCATTTCGCCGACATTATGCATCCCAAGTCGACCAAAGGGAATGCGCTGAGACATTTGGCGGATTCCCTCGGTATTGCCCGCGAGCACATCCTCGCCATCGGCAATTATTTCAATGACGTGGAAATGATCGAGTTCGCGGGTCTCGGCATCGCGATGGACAATTCGCCGGAGCCGGTTAAGCGAAGCGCGGATACGGTTACCGCCTCGAATAACGAGGAAGGTGTCAGCGTGGCGCTGCATACCTATTGCTTGGCATAGCGCAAAGAGGATCGGCCGTTTTTAACGGTCGATCCTTTTTGTTCGATCCGGAAAGATAAAGCGAAAGCTGCGAGTGGGAAGCGCGATGGAGGAGTGTGTGGCTGTCATGGACGAACGATTCGCAGCGTACGCCTTATGCGGGTCGCTTCGGGTAGCGGGATGATTAGAAGAGGCAAGCGCAGCTAACGATAACCAGCAAAATGAACAGTACAAGAATGGTCCCTGTCGACGTAAAAACGCCGCCAACTCCTGCAGACATGGGGTACGCCTCCTTGAGTGCTAGAAATTCCGACAGCCGCTGCCGTTTGTTCGGGTATGGATGATCGCTCATCCGCATTTGCCATCGGTCTACGATATAGTATGGTGATCTGCGGATTTCGATTGGACGGATGCCCCGAGTTTCATATTTTGGGCGAAGCAGGGAAATTCTAAGAAAGCAAGGAAGCCAAAACGCGGAGGGGATAAGGATGGCGACAATCAGGCTGCGCCCTGAAATGAAAACAGCCGGCGGGGAAGTGAACGACATACTCGTAAACGGCCGCTTTGCGGGAACCATGACGCTGGTTTACCGCGATAGCGATCGCATTTCCGGTTCCGTCCAGCTGGATAAACAATCGTTGTCGGAAGCCGAGAAGCAACAGGTCGAATCGTTCGTTCAGCAGTTTATTCAGGATGCGATACTTGCGCTGCGCGCGGCTTCATGCGAGGTAATCGTGACGTACAGCCGGTTCGATCATATCGTATCGACCGACGACTTCGAATACGATTGGGTGGAGGACGATTTTTATACGGGGGACGAAGGAATCGAGGAAAACGAACAAATCGAGATGCTGGAGGAGTGGCAGCCTTCGGATGACGGCGAATCGGAGGCGGAGCCTGTCTATTTCGAGCTTGTCGTAACCAAAGAGGGCCGCAGCCGGATCGAATACGGCATTTGTAACCGGAGGCGGGAAACCGTCGCCGCCGTTGAAGCCAGAATCGTCAGCCATGAGGTGAACGGGGATATCCGCTGGGAGTCGGATCCGAACGACATCGAAATCGAGCATGCGACGGAGCTGCTCGTTTCCGATTTTGACGAGAACGAAATCGACACGTTCGTCATCAACCATTGGTTTAACGGCGATGTTGTCGAGACGGTCGAGCTGACCCACGAGGATTTGCTGGATGATTCGGAATCGGAGCAGGGTATCGGATATGACGCCGAAACCGACGAAGACGATGAGGAGTATACGGTTGTGCTTGGGCGGGATGACGGCGACACGCTGACCTACGAAATTTATCAGCAATCCAGAGGCGGATTGCCGATCGGAACGGCAACCGTCGATATTAGCCGGAGGCAGCTAAGCGGTTTTATCGATTTCCGGGAGCTGGGAGACCGAATCGATCATGAACGCATTGCGGCTCAATTGCTGCGCGAGCTGGATAAGGAGAAAGATTATCAAACCGTCAGCTTAACGATGCTTTACCACAACAAACCGTTCGACGAGATTATCTTCGAGACGGAGCAAATTCATTAAAATGCATTCGCCGGTATCCGCATAGCTCTGCGGAGGTACCGGAACGTCGGAAAAAAGGCTGCAGGCGCCGTATTCGGGTTCTGCAGCCTTTTCACATGCCTTCATCCAAGCTTGCTTTATATATCCTTCGCTCAGCTTAGCCAGCGCAGGCCTTTCGGATAGTGGTTTTTGATCAGACCGTCGCTAGTCTTACCGAAGCCGATCGGGTAGCCGTCTATCGTTACGAACGTCCAGCCGTTCGGTTGTTCCGCTTCTGCGGCGAGAGCTTCTCCCTTCAAATACGCGATCGCCCGCGATTCGTCCGCCTGCAGCGATACGACGCCGTCTCCCGGCTTCAACCGGGGCATCGCAATCGCCAGCGCGTGGGCCGGCTCCATCCGATTCTTCTTCACCGTGGCGAGATGGAGCCCCGGCCGGGCGGTTTTCAAGCCCTGCAAATCATCCGCCCGGAACGTACAGCCGGTTGTTTGCGGCAGCCAATAAAGCTGATCCCCGAACAATAGCGGCTCGCCCGGGGCATCGCCAATCCCCGGTACGTTTGCAGACAGAGCGGCCTCATATGCGGACGTAGGCAGCGAGCTTGCGGCGAATTCGCGAAACTGCGCCCAAGCTTCCGCCGTTGTCCGCGGGATCCCCCCGTTCTTTGCGGGTTTTCTGTCTTTGAAGTTCTTGGCGTCGATCGGCGGGATCCCGCCGGTATCGGCGGTTTTACGGAGAAGGGCGACAAAATGCCCTTCGCCCTTATGAAGATGAGGCCATATGCGTTCGATGCGAATGACTTCCAGCTCCGGGCATTCTTTGGCGATGGCGTCCACCGTTTGCTCGTTTTCTTCCAAATTGAACGTGCAAGTGGAATAAGCCAGCATTCCGCCGGGTTTCAGCATAACGACCGCGTGACGCAAAATATCCGCTTGCCGGGCGGCGCACATCGTCACGTGCTGAGGCGACCATTCGGCAATTGCGGCGGGGTCTTTGCGGAACATGCCTTCGCCCGAGCAAGGCGCGTCCAGCATGATTTTATCGAAGTAAGCGGGGAAGCGCAGCGATAGCTGGTCCGAAGCCGCGTTCAGCACGACTGCGCCTGCAATCCCCATACGCTCTACGTTCTCCGCTAATATTTTGGCGCGTCCGGGATGGATTTCATTCGCGATCAGCAAGCCTGAACCGCCCATTTTCGCGGCGATTTGCGTCGTTTTGCCCCCAGGGGCGGCAGCCAAATCCAGCACGACGTCGCCGGGCTTCGGAGCCAGCAGCTCCACGGCGGACATCGCCGAGGGCTCCTGGATATAATAGAGGCCTGCGGCATGATAAGGATGCTTGCCGGGCCGATGCGGTTCTTCATAATAGAAGCCGGATGGGCACCAGGGTACGGGCTCCAGCCGGAACAGCGAGCGAATGGCTTCGGCGGTTGCGCCGGCCGTATCGATTTTAAGCTCATTCAAGCGCAAACCCTGCGTGCGCGGACGGTCGTAGGAGGCCCGGAACGATTCGGCGTCCTCCCCCAGTTGCACACGGGTTCGTTCGAGGAATGATGCGGGTAACGCGAGCATAGCGGCTTTCTCCTTTAGTCGTTGAAATAGGTTACACGTGAATCCCGCGCCAAAACAAGTCGACGATCCGATCCGCCGCATCGGGGGGCGATTCGAACAAACCGTGATGCTCGGAATAGCGGCTGTCTCCGATCATCAGCATCGCGGTAAAGGCGTGAGCGGCCATAACCGGGTCATCCGTACGAATTTCTCCGCTTTTGTTTCCTTCATCGAATCCGATTGCGATCGTTTCGTATATTTTGCGCTCGGCTGAGCGAATCGTTTGCAATTGCTCGGGAGTGATGGAATGAACGGCTTTCATCAGCATGCCTTCGAAATCCATGCGGGCGTTCCGTAGGTACAGCTCCGCCATCACCTTTATACGCGCTTTAAGCGGTTCCTCGCGCTTCAGAACCATGGCGATATACGGAATAATTCTGCCGAGCTTCTCGGTTATCGAAGCTACGAATAAATCCGCTTTGGTCGGAAAGTAGTAGTAGACCGACGCTTTCGTGATGCCGCAGGCGGCCGCAACGTCGCTAATGGAAACCCCGTCATAGCCGTACTCCATGAACAGCTGCGAGGCGTGGTTAAGAATCGTGCCGGCAATCGGCTCTCCAGACGTGTCGGCAGCGGGTCTGCCTGGCGACCGTTTCGGTTTTTCGGACATCGGTTCACCTCCGGACAAGCTGTTGTACAAAGATCGAATTGATTATAACATAGACGGGTCTGCATAAAAACAAAGCGCCCCGTTGATAATTAACCGACTGGTATATATAATTATAATTAATGCAATCGATCAGGGGGATGACAAAGGGATGGGGAAAGAATCGCTGCCGGCCCGTTACGGCCGAATAGTGGCAGGACCGAAAACGAAATGGGTAACGCTTGTCGTATGGCTTTTGCTGACTGCCTTATTGTCAGCCGTTCTGCCTGGCGTTAATAAGGTCGAAAATAACGCTGCCGAGAACCTTCCGGATTCCATGGCTTCCATGCAGGCGGAGGCGCTGGCGCGCAGCGAGTTTGCGAGCGGTTCCGGCTTGCCCGCACTCGTTGTCTGGTATCGTCCTTCCGGACTCAAACAAGACGATTTCACGCTTATCCAGAACCTGAGCAAGCAATTGGAGGAAAAGCCGCTGGATGAGCAGAAGTCGGCGCCGCCGCTCCACAAGCTGCCTCTGCAGGCTCTTCAAGGGCAAGCGTCCAAGGACGGAACGGCGATCGTTACGCCTATCTTTTTTGAGGAAGGGACGCCGAACGAGCAATTGGACAAAAGCCTGAAAGAGCTGCAGGCTCGCGCCGCCGAGTTAGCCGGCGTCAGCCCGTTTGACTCTGGCGGCCGGCTGAACGAAGAGAAGCTTCATGCCCGCGTCACCGGTCCCGCCGGCATTTCGGTCGATGCGACGGCTTTATTCAAGAAAGCCGATGTTTCGCTGCTTCTTGCGACCGTATTACTCGTACTTGTTCTTCTTATCTTGCTTTACCGCTCCCCGATTTTGGCGATCGTGCCGCTCATCGGCGTCGGGTTTGCCTATGGGCTTGTCAGTCCGCTGCTCGGCTTTCTGGCGGATAAGGGATGGATCGTGATCGACAGCCAGGCCGTTTCCATTATGACGGTGCTGTTGTTCGGAGCCGGGACCGATTATTGCTTATTTATCGTGGCGAAATACAGGCAGCTGCTGCTGGAAGAGGAAGACAGATACATGGCGCTGAGGCTGGCGCTTTTCGGCTCCTCGGGAGCCGTAGCCATGAGCGGGCTCACGGTCGTCATCTCGCTGTTCGTGCTGCTTTTTGCCAAGTATGGCGTCTATCAGCGCTTTGCCGTACCGTTCTCGCTGTCCATCCTCATTATGGGACTGGCAAGCTTGACGCTCGTGCCGGCTCTGCTGGCGATATTCGGGCGCTCGTCTTTCTATCCGTTCGTGCCGCGTACCCCGCAAATGCTGGAGGAGATCGCCCGGCGCAAAAACAAGCCGCTGAAGCGTCAGCCGAGCGTAGGCCGTTTCAGCATCGCCCTGGGCCGATTCGTTACGCGCAAGCCTTGGCTTATATTGATCGTATGCCTCATCGTGCTGGGCGGCTTGGCCGGGTATTCGGCAACGACGAAGTATACGTTTAACACGCTGCAGTCATTCCCCGAGGATATCCCGTCAAGGGAAGGGTTTAAACTGATTTCGGAGCACTATACGCCGGGTACGTTGGCGCCCGTTTCCGTCATGGTGGATGCGAAAGGGAAACAGACCGCCGTGAAGGAGGAGCTGGCCAAGCTTCCTTTTGCGACCAAGGTGACGGGACTGGTGCAGGGCTCGAGCAACAAACAGCTTGAAGCCTACGAGCTGGAATTCAACGTCGATCCGTATTCCAACGAAGCGATGGATCATATTCCCGTCATCCGCGAGACGGCTGCGGCCGCGCTGGAGAAGGCAGGAATCGGCGGAGAAAACGTCTGGATTTCGGGACAAACCGCGTCGCAGTACGATACGCGCGAGCTGAACGAACGCGACGAGAAGGTCATCATGCCGATCGTGATCGGGTTAATCGCACTGCTGCTGCTTGCTTATCTGCGTTCCGTCGTCGCAACCGTTTATTTGATCGCAACCGTCGTTCTCTCCTTCTTTTCGGCGCTCGGCGCAGGGTGGTTCGTGCTGCACGAGCTGATGGGCGCATCCGCGATCCAAGGCTTGATCCCGCTCTATGCGTTCGTCTTTCTCGTTGCGCTTGGCGAAGACTACAACATTTTCATGATTTCGAGCATCTGGCAAAAACGCAAGCATATGCCGCTACGCGAGGCGATCGCGCAGGGCGTGAGTGAGACGAGCTCCGTTATAACCTCTGCCGGACTGATTCTGGCGGGAACGTTTGCGGTTCTCGCAACGCTGCCGATACAAGTGCTCGTGCAGTTCGGAACCGTAACGGCAATCGGCGTTCTGCTCGATACGTTCGTCGTCCGGCCGTTTCTCGTTCCCGCCATTACGGTGCTGCTGGGCAAATGGGCATTCTGGCCGGGGAAAGCCGTTCCCGAAGCTGAGGCCGGCGGCGAGGCGGTTAAACGCGGCGCAACGCTTAACTAGGAATACGGTTAAAAACTTGTGTGCGAGAGTCCCCATTTCGTTTACAATGGAGTCAGTTGCAGCGAAACGGGCCAGATTAACGCATTCGAATGGCCGCGAACGGGGGAAGCAGCGTGGGAGTGCTATTGTTTCAGCATAAAACGTTTATGGAAGAACGGTTTCCGTTCAAATTCCATTTTGGCGGTTATCGCAAGGTGAAGCAAGACGTCCATATGCACGATTACGTTCAGCTTGTTTACGTTATGCGCGGAAGCTGCAGCCACTTCTTTTGCGATCGGGAGCTGGTTATGTCCAAGGGCGACTTGTTCATGATTCCGCCGTGGGTGGAGCACAGCGTGAATACGGACGGTCATGATGCGGATATCGTGCTGATCGATTTTTTGCCTGTACTGGTGAACGATAAGCTGGCCGGCTTCTCGCAGACGGTGCTTGACCGGTTGAACGGCGGACGTTTGGCGAGCCGGGCTGAGGATAGAAGCGTAAACGAAACGCCCTTGGAGGGGAAGACCGCCAATTTGCGGGATACATGGCTGCACTTTCCTCAGGAAAAACAGCAGTTGGTCGAACAGCTGCTGCTGGATATCGCGGACGAGCTCAAGCGCAAGGAAAGCGGCTATGAGTTTTCGATTCAGCTCAGCCTCGTCAAGCTGCTGCAGCTGATGGACCGGGAGCTCGGCAAGCAGGAACGAAACTTCCGGGAAGGGCGCGCGAACCGGCTGAAGCAAACGCAATTCGACCAGGTCATGAAATATATCGCGGAAAACTATATGAAAGACATTACGCTTGAGCAAGGGGCGGAGCTGGCGAATATGGCGCCCGCTTATTTCAGCCATCAGTTTAAACGGGCGACGGGAACGGCATTTATCGATTGTCTGCACGAAACGCGGATCGAACGGGCGAAGGAACTCATTACCCTCGAAAAGCTGACGATGACGGATATTTGCTACGAGGTCGGCTTTCATCATTTGAGTCATTTTATCCGGACGTTTAAGAAAAAGACGGGGCTGACGCCGACCGCTTACAAAAAAGCGCTGTTGTACGCGCCGGATCCCGAAACGACGCCTTTCTGCTGAAGGCGTTTTTTTTCTTTCGGAACCTATGGGAAGGCAAGTCGAAAAATAATGCAATTATTCGAATAAAAAGTGCAAGTCACAGCAGCCGTTCCCGCGGTATAGTAAGGCTAGTGAAAAGAAAGCGCTGTACCAATCAGCCTTATGATATCGACGGGAGTGGGGAAGAAGATGAGCAAGCCGATTAGAGTGGGCATCATCGGGCAAGGCCGAAGCGGGCGGGACATTCACGCTGCGAATTTGCAAAATATGACGGACAGCTACCGGATCGTCGCGGTGGCCGACGGTCTTCCGGACCGCCGCGAGCGCGCCGAGAAAGAGTTCGGCTGCAAGGCGTACCCGACGTACGAAGAAATGGTCGCAAACGAACAGCTTGATCTGGTTGTCAATGCGTCGCCGAGCGAGCTGCATTTTCCGATCTCGCTCGATTTGTTGAATAAAGGGGTCAACGTGCTGTGCGAAAAGCCGCTTGCCAAAACGGCTGAGGAAGTAGACCGCCTGATCGAGGCGTCCGAACGAAACGGCAAGGTGCTGGCGGTATTCCAGCAATCCCGTTACATGCCGGCGTTCTCGCAAATTCGTAAAGTGATCGAGTCCGGCGTGCTGGGACGCGTCGTACAGGTTGATTTTACGAACAACTATTTCGGCCGCAGATGGGACTGGCAGACGCTCCAATCGAATAACGGCGGCAATCTGATGAATACCGGCCCTCATCCGGTGGATCAGGCGCTCCAGCTGTTCGGAACGGATATGATGCCGCAAATTACATGTATCATGGACCGCGCGAATACGTTCGGCGACGCCGAGGATTACGTGAAAATCATTATGCGCGGACAGGGGCGTCCGACAATCGATCTTGAAATATCGTCCTGCAGCTCTTATCCAAGACCGCAATTCGTCATTCAAGGCACGAACGGCGGGCTGAAGGGAAATGCCGCCGGTTTGGAGTGGAAATATTTCGTGCCGGAGGAAGCGCCGCATCAGGAGCTGACACGCACGCCGCTCTTTAAAGCGGACGGCACGCCTGCTTATTGCAACGAGCAGTTGACTTGGTATGAGCATAAATGGGAGCCGGAGGAAGGGACGAATTCGTTCTCCTTCATGACGCAGCAGCTGTACGAGATGGTCAAACGGACGCTGACCGAAGGAGCGCCGCTTGAAGTGACGCCGCAGCAGGTGCGCCAGCAAATGGCGGTCATGGAAGAATGCCGCCGTCAAAACCCGCATATTTACGCTTAATGCATGCCAAAACGAGCCTGGGAGAAATCCCGAGGCTCGTTTTTTACGTTTTGGCTCTTTTGAGAGAAGCGGGTAGAGGGCCGGCGTGTCCTATTTCGCGGAATCGCGGAGTTCATCGATTTGATTCAGCAGCGACGCTTCGTCGATAATACCGGACCAGTACCGTTTCAGCAGATTGCGCAAGGTTAGCTGGGCGGCTGCCGTAAAATTCAAGTCTCGCTGCAGACGAAATGTCGGAAACAGCTCGCGGAACATCGCCTCGTGCTGCGGCCTGTTCAAGGGGGCGGCATCCCGGGAAGGCGGCCCTTCCGCAATCGACTTGGTGACGGGCAAGCTGGTCGTATGGTCGCGGATCAGCTGCTGCGCCCGGCGGGAAGCGAAATAGGCGACGAGCAGCTTGGCGGCATCCTTATTTTTCGCTTGACGGCTGATCGCCATGCCGATGATGATTTGCAACGTAGCCGAGCGGTCCAGAAACGGCAGCGGCGAAATGTCGTATTCGATATCGACGTGCTTGAACTCGTTCATGCTGAAATAACTCGACATGATCATCGAGACATTCCCTTGTAAAAAGAACTGATTGACGTCGTCGCTGCTTTCCGTAATATAGCCCGGAATGACGTGAGGATCGGAAATGATAGCCTGCACGAGCCGAAGGCCGTTCATCCAATCGGCCGCCTCGGAGGCCGGCGCATGGGAGCCGCTCTGCAGCAGGAAAATCGGCCAGCGGTTCTCCGACATCAAATAGAAGTAGAAGCCGAATCTTTCGCCGGGCTTGGCGATCGTTTTCGCCGTCCGAAGAAGCTCGCTCCACGACCAGCTGCTGTCAGGCTCCGGCAATCCCGCTTCCCGGAAATGCGCTTTGTTGTAGCACAGGACGATCGGCGAAAAACTGACCGGCTGCATGTACATCGTTCCGTCGAACGTTACCGGAGACGTGACGAACGAATAGGCTTCGGCGGATGCATCGAGCGGCTCCAGGCAGCCGAGCGCGTCCTGCTCGTACATTTCCTGCAAATTAGCCGAGTTAAGGGTCGTAACGTCGATCAGGCCGGCTTCCAAATAGGAGGCGGCCATCTTCACGAAGCTTTGCGGAGCTGCAGAAAACTCGATCGCGTAATTGACGGTTTTGACCTCTATCCACGGGTGCAGCTCTTCGAAATCGGCAATGAGCCGGGTAAGCTCAAGGTCGCGTTCGATGGAGGAAGCGCAACCGAGCGTGACCACGGTTCTCTGCTGCCGTACCTGCTCGGCGACACGGTTGCCGACGCGGTTGATTTTGACGATTGCGCCTTCTTCGACAAGCGTTTCGAGGCCTTTACGGACGGATTTGTTGCTTAATTGGAATTGAGTCGCCAGAGTGCTTTCGGAAGGCAGGAAGCTGCCCGCCGGATAGCGTCCGCTCGCCATATCGTGCCTTAGCTGGCGGACCATTTCGTCCAAACGGTCTTGAAACGTTTTGCGGCTTGCTTTATTTTTCATTCGGAAGCTCCTTATGCATCAATCGTACATCAGCAATGATCTGCTAGTGCTAGTATAACCGCTTTTTCGTTTCAGGGAAACGATGCGATCGGCGAAAAAGAGGTTGACAGGTTCAGAATATCCACTTTATGATGTAGATAGGAATTAAATATACATCAGAAAAAAGATTTGGAAATCGAATCAAGTGAGCTTGTACATCAATTTATAAATTAGGGGATGGAATACTATGCGAGCGGCTAAAAGCGTTCACGGCAAGCTTACGATCGTCGATATACCGGTTCCGGAGGTAACGGATCATTCCGTGCTGGTCAAAACGGACTATTCGGCATTGAGCACGGGTACCGAACTGATGGTGCTGGGCATGGAGAACGTGGAAACGTTTTTGGGTTACAGCGGTACGGGGATCGTGCAAGCCGTTGGCAAGGACGTTACGCACGTTCAGGTCGGCCAGCGCGTTGTCTGCTACGGCGTGCCGACGCACGGCGAATATTTTCTGGCGTATAAGCATCATGTCGCTCCGGTTCCGGCGCATGTCGACCCGCAGGAAGCCGCGTTTGCCGGGATTGCGACAATTTGCATTCAGGCGCTGCGGCAGGCCGATCTTCGCTTCGGCGAGACGGTCGTCGTATTGGGTCTCGGCATTCTTGGACAGTTGATCGCTCAAATCGCCCGCGCTGCGGCATATCGCGTCATTGCGGTTGACCATATGGAAGAGCGCTGCATGCTGCTGGAGTCCACCGGACTGGTGGAGGCATGCCGTTCAAATGACGAAGTGAAGGAACGTCTGGAAGAGCTGACCGGCGGCAAGGGCGCCGATGCCGTTCTTATATGCGCCAGCTCGAAAACGCATAAGCTTGTCGACCAAGGGATCGAATGGATTCGCGACAAAGGGAAGGTCGTTATCGTAGGGATTACAAATACGGAATTCGACCGCAATGCTCTGTTTGCCAAGGAAGCGCAAATCACGGTTTCCCGTGCGGGCGGGGCGGGCCGATACGATCAGGATTACGAGAAGGAAGGCAAGGATTACCCGTACGGTTATGTGCGCTGGACGATGGGGCGGAATTTGGAGGAGTTCGCCCGGCTGCTGGCCGACGGTCGACTTTCGATCAAGCCGCTGATAACCGGGATCTATACGCTGGACTCAATGGATACGGCTTACCGGCTGGCTAAGGAATCCCCTAGTCAAACGATGGGGATGCTCGTTAGCTACTAGAAACAGCCAAATCGGAACGTATGGCGGCAGTCATGCGAAATGATGACCGGCGGTTTCATTTCCTAGCATGAGTTTCAACAAATAATAGATGTCTAGCGCAAGGCTCTTTAAGAGTCTTGCGCTATTTATTTGTTCCGAGGGTAAAGTCAAAGTCTTTTTGTAACAGCAAATGGGTTATTTTGACGGGGACTCCCGCTGTTCCTCCGGCTGAAGTATAATGTCAATCAGAGAAGCGCCGTCAAGAGGCTCGACTGACGGTTGCGGTCATCGAAGGGAGGCAAACATGCAGACGAAACAAGGGTTACCGCCAAAGGGCCATGAGGTACAGAGGCCTGCTGCGGAGCGGAAAGGGAGGCTGTATGAGCTCAGCGCCGCATTCCGGCAGCTCTGGCATTTCGGCTATCAGCAGGCGATGAGCTGCATATTTCCCGTCGCCATTTTCGGCACGCTGGCCGTTTCCAAATGGATCGAAATTCCGTTTATCCACCGGTACGATCTCATATTGCTTGTGCTGCTTGCGGTTCAGCTTATGATGTACCTGAGCGGACTGGAGACGATCGACGAAATTAAGGTCATCTGCGTTTTTCATATCATCGGACTGGCGCTAGAACTGTATAAGGTACAAATGGGTTCCTGGGCTTACCCGGAGCCCGGAATCAGCAAATGGTTCGGCGTTCCGCTGTACAGCGGCTTCATGTACGCAAGCGTGGCCAGCTATATGTGCCAAGTATGGCGGCGGCTGAAGATGGACATGACCGGCTGGCCGGGCATGGCGCTGGCCGCCTCGCTCGGAGCGGCGATATACTTGAATTTTTTCACCCATCATTTCCTGCCGGATTTTCGCTGGTGGCTCACGGCGCTCGTCTTCGTCGTCTTCTGGAGGACGAGAATTTACTATACGGTACGTGCCAAAACGTACCGGATGCCGCTGTCCGCGGCTTTCCTGCTTGTCGGTTTCTTCATCTGGCTTGCGGAGAACATTGCGACTTTTTTCGGCGCGTGGAAGTACCCGGACCAGCATGAAGCCTGGCGTCTCGTCGGCTTCGGCAAAATCAGCTCTTGGTTTCTGCTCGTCATAATCAGCGTCATTATCGTGGCGCAGCTCAAGCATGTGAAGGCTGGAAGGACGAAGGGGAGCGGATGAGCGGGGAAAATGAATAAGGAAGAGAAGCATCCCTCATCCATTGGGATCTAGGTGATTTCCGTTACTTGCGATTAGGTGGGAGGCAGTACCTTAAACTGCCTTTCGGCACTTTCTCTTAGTTAGGCAGGTTTTCTTGGAATGAAATGGGCTTGAACGAGTATGATCGGAGCATTGGGAAAAATAGTTGTGCGAGTAAGCGACGGGTATTGGAAGACATCTGTCGATAGGCGGAACGAACGGCGACAACGCAAAAAGCGTGTGTTGTTTACGTAGTGAGGGGATCCTCCAACGAAACTAACACATGCAAATCAATCGCCAAACAAAAAAGTGAACCCAAGTTCAGTAATAATGAACCAAACTTCATTAAAATGCGCTAAAGACGGCCTTCAGAGCCATATAGTGAAGCTAACCTCACTAATAGTGAACCTGGCGGAAAAATAGCGACATCCGGTTCACTATCCGTCCGATTTCGTACTATTTGACTGAAAATAGTGAATCTGGGTTCATTATTAGTGAATCAAAGTTCACTATGCAACAATACTCGGACCAAATTATAGTCCCAAGGTATAACCTTGCGTTCATCCACGTGCATGCCGCCAATCGGCTAACATGACAAGGTCATACAAAAAAAGGAAAAAGCAGTCAAAACCGCTTGTAAAGCGAGATTGACTGCTTTTTTTGAACCTCTTGGCCTTATTCCGCAGCAGGATTAGCCGATTCGCCGGTGCCGTACGCGATGCCGCGCTCCGCGAATACCGCCCGCACGATCGCCATCGCGTTCATCACGCGCGGGAAGCCGATATACGGGATGCAGTGCAGCACGACTTCGACGATTTCCTCCGGCGACAGCCCGGCATTCAGCGCCGATCCGATATGGACGGACAGCTCTTTCTCGCAGTCTCCTTGGGTGATGAGCGCGGTGATTGTCACGATCATCCGTTTGGACAAGTCGAGCCCCGGGCGCGAATAGATGTCCCCGTAGGCGAATTCGACAATGAACCGGCACAAATCCGGCGAAAATTGATGATGCCGCTCAATCGTTTGGGCGCCCTTCGTACCGGTCACCTCGAGCAGCTTATCCCAGCCTTTTTCGAATTGCATCGCGATTATTCCCCCTTCTGGGCAGCCCGCACGAAAGGTACGCCGCTAGCCGCGGATTAACCGATCTGCATGGGGGCTTGCTTAACGTATTTGGCAACCTTGTTTTTGCCGGTCGTTTTGGCTTTATACATGGCTTCGTCGGCTTGCTTCACGAGCGCGTCCGGCGTAACCCCGCGTTTAAGCTTGCTGTAGCCGATACTGACGGTGACTCCTGCCTCCGCCTCGACGCGGCGGCGGATCGTTTCGGCAAGCTCGCCTACGTCGGTATCCGTATCCGTGACGAGCACGACCATTTCTTCGCCGCCATACCGCCCGCAAACGCCGATTTCCGCGCACGCGTCCTTCACGATATGGGCCACCTGACGAAGCGCATCGTCGCCGCGCTGGTGCCCAAGCGTGTCGTTCAATTTTTTGAAATTGTCGATGTCGCTAAAAATGACCGAAACCGGCACGTTATGGTGTACATAATGCTGGACGTGATTCATAAAATAGCGGCGGTTGTAGAGCCCGGTTAGCGCATCCGTTATAGAGCTGGTGTAGATGGCTTGCAGAAGCTCGACGACCCGTTCGAACAAGAGAAGGAACAGCATGATGAAATACGAAACGGTCAGAGCATCCTCGATGAGGGATAACAACGGGACTTGTCCGTCCAGGCCGTATTCATGAACGACGTGAACGCTGTGCGCGGCAAAAAACAAGGCGAGTCCGAGCTGATATTTCGTCGTTTGTCCGATGCGCGGCGTTATGCGGGCATAAAAGTAAAACAGAACGAGAAACAAATAAAGCTCCAGCCAAAAATCCTGCAGCAGCCGAAGCTGCCCCGGGGTGCCCCCGAATCCGTCCGCCGCCGCAAAGTGGATCAGCGAAAGCACGACCCCGACGACCGTTAGGAGCGTGAAAACGAGCTGCTGCTTGGCGGCCGAGGAGTTGTAGAGGCGGTACACGCCCCAGTTCACATAGATGAACGACAGCGTTTTGAGCAGGCGAACGCCGTATATGGCCCAATCTTGGGCCGCCGATCCGGAAATCTCGGTTGTAATGATGAATGCATACTGGAGCATGAGCATGATCAAGGCGACGGTAAACGTCACGTATGATTTTTTACGCCGGCTAAGATACAAGCGCAGCGACATCATAAACATGAGCAGCAGCATAATTAATATGAGTGAAGAGAAGAAAACCGGCCTCAGCGGGCCGTAAAACAACTGAAGTCCATCCATCCGCATCCTCCTACACGATCCCGCAAACGCATATGGCCGCCGCCGGGTTAAAATGAAACATGCTTCGCCTGCGGTCCTGCGGCTGTGCGACGACGAGCGCGGAGGAGAGCTGCGGTATTGCGCTTCGAGCCAATCCGCATTCTTCCAGGGACAACCAGTGCGAATCCATTATAGCAAATTTATCGGCTACGAGTTACAATAACATAAGAGCATGTGTTCTGTTAGCGCATAGAAAACGAAATTTTTCGCTTTCTATGCTTCATGCCCGCTTAAACCGAGTCTTGCGAATAGATTTTAGCGGCATCCTAATCCGTGTGAACGATTATTTCAATAGGGAAAGAACGATCTGCAGCCAGTGGGAAGTTTGGGAGGAAGTCATGAATATACTACAAGCGTTGTTTTTTCCGCCGGAGCAGCCGGGCGGCGTTTCTTCCATGATTCCGTATATTCAGGAGCGGTACACGAAGAAGGGCTGGGACATGGAGCTCTTTTCGCTGCCGAAGCGCGTGAGAAGCAAAGGAACCGAGGACGTCCGTTTCCAGACGTTCGATTGGATCAAATATGCCGGTAATCCGATCGTGGACAAATATATCCAAACCTATAAAGACTACGTATGGTGGACGCGCATGCGGCTGAAAAAGAAATACGATCTCATCCATGCGCATCACCCGATTGCCGCTCTAGTGATGAAGCAGTTGTATCCGGATACGCCGCTCATTATGACGATTCACTCGAGCTACGAGCGCGAGCTTGTCCTTAACGGCAAAATCAAGGAAGGCGGACCCGAGCACGCATTCTTGACCTCCATCTATCGCGAGCTGGAGGAGAAGGTGAACCAGATCGTCACGGTATCCGTATCGTTCAAGCAGTATATCGGCGATTACGTGCAGGATCCGGACAAAATCGGCGTGATTCCGAACGGCTTCGACGAGAAGCGCTTCCGCCCGATTCCCCATGAAAACGCCGTGCCGCAGCTGATTTCCGTCTGCCGGCTCGTGCCGGCCAAAGGGCTCGATACGCTGCTGAAGGCTTGCGCCGAGCTGAAGGCCAAGGGCCATCCTTTTGTGCTGCATTTGATCGGGGACGGTCCGTCCCGGCCGGAGCTGGAGCAGATGGCGGTCGATTTGAACATTTACGAAGAAACGATATTTTACGGTTATATGCTTCATCCGGAGGAGTTTATGCCTTTCTTCGATATTTTCGTGCTGCCTTCGCGGGCGGAAGCGTTCGGGTCGGTGTTCGCCGAAGCAGCGCTTTGCTTGCTTGCGCTAGTCGGGACGAATGTCGGCGGAATATCGGAGCAGATCGAGAACGGCCGGAACGGCCTGCTCGTGCCGCCGGAGGATCCGCATGCGCTGGCGCACGCACTGGAGAAATTGATCGCGGACCCGTCCTACCGGTACGCCCTTGCGCGGTCGGCTTGGGAGAAGGCGAAGAAGACATACTCGCTGAACCGCGTCATCCAGCAAATGACCAAGATGTACGAAGTTTATAAAATAAAGCCTGCCGAGTAGCCAAACTTGCATGAACGGCTGGCATCGGCTTGGCTGGAACATAGAAATGGAACGAGGAGGAACCGGGCTTATGCCGGCATTTCGATTCATACATGCGGCCGACCTGCATCTGGACAGCCCGTTCCGCGGAATGGCGGGCTTGCCCGATGCGGTTCGCGATACCGTACGGCGCTCGACGTTCGACGCGCTGGATGCGCTTATTCATCTTGCGGAAAGGGAGCGCGCGGACTTCGTTCTTATCGCCGGCGACGTATACGATGCAAGCGACCGCTCGTTAAGAGCGCAGCTGCGGCTGCAAAAAGCGATGAAGCGGCTCGCGGAAAGCGGCATTCCGGTTTATGTGATTCACGGCAATCACGATCCTGACGACGGACGGGCGGCACGGCTAGAATGGCCGGACACCGTCCGTTTCTTTTCGTCCGAGGAAGCGGAAAGCGTACTGGCGCGCTCCCGTTCGGGAGAGGCGCTGGCCCGCATATACGGAATGTCCTACCGTACGTCCGCCGTTACCGAAAACTTGGCGGCGCGTTACGTACGCGTACCCGATGCGCCCTACCATATCGCCATGCTTCATTCGAACGTCGACGGCGATCCCGGTCACGACAACTACGCGCCATGTTCGCTCCGGGAGCTGCTGGCAAGCGGCATGGACTACTGGGCGCTCGGCCATATTCATACGAGGCGCGTGCTTCATGAAGCGCCCTTCGTCGTGTATCCCGGCAATACGCAGGGCAGAAGCGTACGCGAGACGGGCGCGAAGGGCTGCTATGTGGTCGATGTGACGGAAAGCGGGACGACGACGTTAAGCTTCCGGGCGCTCGACGCGGTAAGATGGTTTCAAGCGGAAGCGACTATCGAGGATGCCGATGGGGATCAGACGCTTAAGGATCGGATCGAGCGAACCTTGGAACAAATCCGATCGGAGGCGGAAGGCAGATCGGCTTTCGTGCGCCTGACACTTACGGGACGCGGCTCCCTGCATACGAAGCTGACGAAAGCCGGCTATCTCGAAGAGCTGGCGGCGGAATTCCGCGAGACGGAGACGGAAAGAGCAGTCTACGGTCCGTTCGTTTGGCTGGAATCGGTAAAGCTTCGGACAAGCCTGAATATTGACCGCGAGATGCTGCTTGAACAAAAAAGCTTTCTGGGCGACCTGCTGCGCATGTGCGAGGAGCTTCTGGAGGACGATGAGAAAGTTCGGCAGTTTTGCGGAGAAGCGGCGGCTTCCCTGCTCGAAAATCCGCGGACGGCGAAGTACGCGGAAGCGGCATTCGGCGACGAAGAGCGGCGCGAATGGATTCGGGGGGCGCAGCAGCTTGCGATCGATCTGCTCGCAGAAGAGGAAGGCTGACGCACCGGGCAGGCGGCCGATGCGTTCAACAAGCCGGGGGAGCTTTGCGGGCGGGAAGGGAGGTTCAACGAGCATGCACATTAAATCGATACATATTGAGCGCTTCGGAGCGGCGTCTGACCGGACGATCCATTTGGACAAGCCAATAACCGTCGTGTTCGGCCCGAACGAGGCGGGGAAAAGCACGCTTATGGCTTTTGTGAGAGCCATTCTGTTCGGTTACCCGGCGCTAAGCGGAGCGGACGCGGCGGCTCAGCGGAGCTTGTCCTCCGGTCACCTTACGCTGCTTGACGAGAGCGGCGGCGAACTGCGCGTCGAAAGGCGCGAGACGCTGCCGGGCAGCTCCGGGCGGGGCCGTTCGCAAGCGGGCGGCAGCTTGACCGTGATCCGTCAAGACGGCTCTTCGGAAAGCGGAGAAGCGGCGCTACATTCGGTGCTGGGGGGCATTTCCGGCGAGCTGTACAAAAGCCTGTTCGGATTCGGTTTAAGCGAGCTGCAGGAACTGCGGACGCTAACGAGCGATGAGCTGAGCGGCTATCTATACAGTGCGGGCTTGGGCTCGCGAGGAGCGGCGATCATGGCGGCGGAACGGAAGCTTGCCCAGGACATGGAGCAGCTGTATCGTCCGCGAGGCAAAAATCAAGAGCTGCAGCGGACGCTTAAATCGATCGAGCAGCTTGAAGCCGACGTTCGGCATGGCAAAGAAAAGGCCGGACGCTACAACGAGCTTACGGCGGAGCTTGCGCGGCTGGAAGAAGCCTTAGGGGAAGCGGATGAGGCCGCAGCCCGCCTGCGCACGGAGCTCGTCTGGCTCGAAATTTGCGAGCAGGCGCTTAGCGGATGGCAGCGGCTTCAGACGATCGAAGGCGAGCTGCGGTTGTTGCCGGAGCCGGACGACCCGTCCGGAACGCCTTTCCCCGAGCAGGCGATGGCACGCTATGAAGAATGGAACGGCGAGCTCGAGCGCCTTTCGGCAGAGGAGAGCCGGATTCGGTTAAAGCTGGATAAGCAGGAGGAACGGATAAGGCCGCTAAAGGCTTATCTGGAGGAGGATGCCCGATTAGCGGCTTCTTCCGACCTGCTGCCGCTGATGGAACGAACCGTCTGGTACCGGAACGGCGCAATCGCCTTAACGGAGCACCGGTTGGAGCTGGAGCAGCTGCAAGAGCAGCTTGGCAGGCTGCTGCGGCAAATCGGCGAAGGCTGGACGGAGGACACGCTCGACCGTCAAATCGTAACGGTGGCTAAGAGGGAACAAACGAGGGAATTCGGCGAGCGCTTCAAGCTGGCGGCTAGAGCGGAGGAGCGGGCTGCCGAGGAGCGGGCGCGGCGATTGGAAGAGACGGCGCTAGCCCGTCACGAACTCGAGCTGCGGGAAGACGAGCTGGCCGAAGCAGCCGCTAAGCGCGAACGGATGCTGGAGCTTCTCGGTTTCGCAATTCCCGCAGAGGAGGCAGGGAAGGTAGGTTCGGCGGGTGCAATAGGCTCGCCAGATGCAGCAGGAGCGACCGGCGCGGCCAGAGTGACTAGTGCGATAGAAGCAATAGGTGCTGCCGGTGCGGCTGGTGCGGCAGGTGCTGCCAGAATGGCCAGTACGATAGGAGCAATAGGATCGGTAGGAACAGCAGGAGTGACTGGTGCGATAGGAGCGGAAGGAGCAGCCGGTGCGGCGAGCGAAGCGGACGCCGCCCTCGCGCAGCTGCGCCGCGACTTGCTCAAGCTGCAGGAGCTGCAGCTTGAGCTGCGGCACGCCTCGCAGCGCGAGCGCGACTTCGCGCAGCGCGCCGAAGCGGCGCCGCCGGCCGGCCGCAGCGCCGCGGGCGACGCCGCCGGCGCTGCGCTGACGCGGCTCGCCTGGCTGAGCGCGGCCGGCGGCGCCGTGCTGGCCGCCGCGCTGCTCGCCGCCGGCGAAAGCGCCGCTGCGCTCGCGGCTGCCGCGCTGGCCGCCGCGGTCAGCGGCTACGCGCTGGCGCAGCGCGGCTCGGCGGCAGCGCGCCGCGCAGGCCGCCCGCTGCCGGCGGCGCTCGCGCCCGAGGCGGCCGAGCCGCAGCGCGAGCGCGAGCGGCTGCAGCGCCAGCTCGCGCCGCTCGCGGCGTCGCTGGCCGCGCGGCTGGCGCGCTTCGCCGCCGCGCCCGAGCTCGCCGCCGCCGCGCAGGCGCTCGCGGCCGCGCCCGAGCTCGCCGCCGCCGCGCAGGCGCTCGCGGCCGCGCCGGGCGAAGCCGCGCCGCTAGACGGCGCCGGCCTGCTGGAGCCGCTCGAGCGTGCGGCGGAGGCGTGGCAGGCTGCGCAGCGCGGCTGGCGGCAGTGCCGCGAGCGCCGCGATGAGGCGGCGCAGGCGTATGCGGCGGTACGCAGGCGGCTCGCGCAGGCGGAAGCGGACGGCGAAAGCCAGGCCGCCGCCAAGAGTGCGCTGCAAGCGGAATGGGACGGCTGGCTGGCCGGCCAAGTTTGGCCGCCAGGGCTAAGTCCTGCCGCCGCGCTTGACCTATTCCTGCTTGTCGAGCAAGCGCAGGACCAGTTGGCCCGCCAAAGAAAAGCGGCAAAACGCTTCGATGCGCTTGCGGAAGAACGGCAAGCGTTCGAGCGCAAAGTTTGCGAGCTTCTTGGAGAGGAGGCTGCAGACGATGTCCTTCTCGCTCTGAAACGGTGGAAGGAAGCGGCGGACCAAGCGTCGGAAAGGGCGCATGTCCTGAAAGGTCTGGAAGAGGAGGAAGAGAGGCTCGCGGAGGAGCTTTCTCTTCTACGCTCCGCGATTGATAAGGTGAAGGCCAAAATCGAGCGGCTGTGGCACGACGCAGGCGCTGCCGGCGAGGAACAATTCCGGCACCGCGTCCGGTTGCATGACGAGCGCTTCCGTCTCGAAGCGGAAAAAAGGCAGGCGGAGGGCATGCTCGAAGCCGCAGCCGGATCCGGCCGGCTGGGACGGCTGCGCGCCGTTCTTTCCGCCAAAAGCGGCGACGAACTGAAAGCGGACAGTCAAGCGATTCGGGATAAGCTGGACGAAACGAAGCGGCTTGCCGACGAGCGGCGCGACCGCCGGGGACGGCTGCGCGCCGAGCTTGAGCAGATGGAAGGCGGAGGCGGGCAAAGCGAAGCGGTGCAGCGACTCGCCGAGCAAACGGCGCTGTTCGCCGATCAAGGCGGCCGCTGGGCAACGCTGGCCGTCTGTGCGTCGCTCTTCCGAAAAGCGCGGGACGTTTACGAACGGGAACGGCAGCCGGGCGTGCTGCAGCGGGCGTCCGAGCATTTCGCGCAGATGACGGGAGGCCGCTATTCCCGGATTGTCGCGCCGCTAGGCGAAAGAAGGCTGGCGGCCGTGAAGCCGGACGGCGATCATCTGGATTCCTCGCTGCTTAGCAGGGGGACGGCGGAGCAGCTATATTTGGCGATGCGTTTTGCGCTAGCGGAGGAATATGCCGGCAGAGCGCGACTGCCTTTAATCATGGACGACATTTTGGTAAACTTTGATAAGGAAAGGCTGATTCGGACCTGCTCCGTGCTGGAGCAAGTGGCGGAGCGGCATCAGATCGTGCTGTTTACCTGCCATCCGCACATCGTCGAAGCCATTTCGCAGACCGTTCCTTCATGCGGCGCGATCATGCTGGACGGGGCGGTTGGGAATGCGGCACAAGCGGAGAGAGGGGCGAGATAGGATGAATATTGTCGTACTGGACGGATATACGCTGAATCCGGGAGATTTAAGTTGGACTCGGCTGGAGGCTGCCGGAAAGGTAACCGTTTATGAGCGGACCGCGCCGGAGCAAATCGCCGATCGCGCCGCACATGCGCATATCGTGTTGACGAACAAAACGCCGCTGACTAGGGAGACGATAGCGCAGTTACCGAACCTGCAATATATCGGCGTGCTGGCGACGGGCTATAATATCGTCGACATCGCGGCTGCATCCGAGAGAGGCATTCCGGTTACCAACGTTCCGGGTTACAGCACGCAATCGGTGGCGCAGCTTGTATTCTCTCTGCTGCTGGAGCTGTGCCAGCAGGTTCGCTTGCATAGCGACGCGGTTCGTGCAGGGGATTGGGCGAGCTGCCCGGATTTTTGCTTTACGCGTTCGCCTCTAACGGAGCTGGCAGGCAAGACGCTGGGAATTATCGGCTACGGTACGATCGGACAGCAGGTGGCGAGGATCGGGCTTGCTTTCGGCATGAAGGTTATCGCTTCGGCCACCCGTCCGAAAACGATAGCCGGCCTGGAACAAGTGACGATGGGGAGCAACGCAGACGTGTTTGCGTTATCCGACGTCATCAGTCTGCACTGTCCGCAAACGCCCGAGACGGAAGGACTCATCAATGCGGGCTCCATTCAACAGATGAAGAGCAGCGCTTTGCTTATCAATACGTCACGCGGCGGTTTGATCGTCGAGCGCGATCTGGCCGCTGCCCTGAACGAAGGCAAGCTGGGGGGCGCAGGCCTGGACGTATTGTCCAAGGAGCCGCCGGCGGCGGACAATCCTCTGCTCGGCGCGCGCAACTGCCTGATTACGCCGCATATCGCATGGGCAACCTTCGAAGCGCGGCAGCGGCTGATGGATACGGCGGTTGACAATGTTTCTTCCTTCTTGGCCGGCGCCGTATCGAATGCGGTGAACCGCTAACGCGAGTACTTGTACTTTCCTGTCAAAGTAATGCTCACATGGACGTCGACAGGTCCTAAAGAATCGGCTGTCAACGCGGCGGATCCGCCGCCGCCGGGATGCACCGCTTTCCACAACTTATAGTGGAAGCGGTGCAGCTTTTGATTCAGCTGGAGTACGTCGGCGTCCAGATTCAAGCCTTCTTGAAACGTTAGCCGGATTTGCTCGGCGACTTTTTTCTCCGCCGCCTTCTGCAGATCGTTCATGCTGATATCGGTCATTTTATTGGATAAGATCGCAGTAGCCGACACGGTTACTCCATAACGGATACGGCCGTCTTCGCGGATGATCCGGATGTCCGATTTCGGTTTGATCAACTTAAGCATCGCAGCAATCTTGCCGCCATGCTCGACAGTCAAAAAAGATTGCTCCGTTTCATTCTCAAGCCACCGTGCCCCCACGAATTTCTCAGCCGGAATAAACCCCTTGTATTTATTTTTCTGGAAAACATGGACGCCCCCTAGCGTAAAAGAGCTTTTTTTGGCATTATCCTTTTCCCACGTATCACCGGTTACCTTCAGCGAGGGAAGCAGCGTGCTGCGGCCATCGTCATAATAATCGGCCACAAAATCGTGCAGCATGAGCGGGCGGATCATGGAATACTGCTTGTAGCCGTCCTCCGGGTTGTGCAGCCTCGTGAGCAACCGCGTTTGCTCAAAGCTCGGCTTGACGGTAAATACCTTTTCGATCGGGTCCGATGTGGCGAAAACCCAGCTTGTATAGCGGGTTTCGTGGAAACGGTCAAATTCCCTGATATAGGTTTTCATTTCCGGACTTCTTAGCAAATTTTCGGTCAGCAGCAGCCCCGTCGTATGCCCCCAAAAAATTTCCTTCGGCGAAGACTCGTAAATTTTGGCCACAGCCTCGGTAATCGTTTTGCCGCGCCCCTTGCCGATCCAGAGCGGCGTGTTTTCGGTCGGGTTACTGCCTTCGGATTTGGCGATATTCGAAACGCTGAGCATTTGAAAATAAACGATATATTCATTATCCGCATAATCGATGCCGATTCCATTGATGTAATCAAGCATATCCGCATCCTTTGCGTTCCCGCAGCCCGATAGCAAAAGGCACGTTACAGTTAGCAGAAATACGGCGAATTGCCGGAACAGCTTCATTCCTCTTCTTTCCTTTCCTCGCGCTTGGGCTTGGTTACCACGCTTGACTTGGCGTTCCGCTGATTGACCGTCCATGACAGCTTCACGAGCGAAGCGGCCAATTCTTTGAAATTCGGCGGGGAAACGGGCGACAAATACGGGACGCCGAAAGAGGAGAGGCTCGCCCAGTACAGGACGATGCCGAACATGCCGAGGAAGAAGCCGAACAAACCGAAATAGGTAGAGAGCAGTAAAATGACGATTTGCAAAATGGCCGTAGCCGAATTTAACCCGTGCGATTGGTTCGTAAAGCCGGCCGTAAACGTCAACGCGGCGATAATTAGCGTTGTGGGAGAGGTCATGCCTGCCCGAATCGTCGCATCCCCGACGATCAGGCCGCCGACGACTGACAGTGCGGGACCGATTGTCGAGGGCAGCCTTGAGCCCGCTTCAAAGAACAACCGGAACATAAGAATCATCATGAGCAGCTCGTACGAGGAAGACATCGGCACGCCTTGGCTGGAAACGATGATCGTTGCGAGCAGCGGAAACGGAATTTGATCTTGATGAAAGGTCGTAAGCGCCGCCCAAAGTCCGGGCAGGAACAAAGTAATGTACAGGCTCAATCTCCGGAGAAGACGGGCGAACGAAACGTACACGACCGGACTGTGCGCGTCTTCGGCCGCATTGAACAAGTAGCTGAGCGTAACGGGAGCGATCTGAGCGGCGGGCAGCCCGTCAACGATTAGGGCGAAACGGCCCCGCAGCAAGCTTTCCAGCGTATGGTCCGGCCGCGAGGTAATGCCCATGAGCGGAAATAGCGTCAAGGATTTGTCGGACAGCAGATTTTTTAACTGCTCGTTGCTGTATAGCGCTTCTATATCGAGCTTTTCAATTCTAGCGCGTATTTCATTGATGACCCCGGTGGCGGCCGTATGCTCGAGGTAAATCAATCCGACGTCCGTACGCGAGTGAGACCCGACCGAGAAGCATTCGAACTTTAGCGACGCCGTTCGCATCCTCTTGCGAATAAGCGCAACGTTGGTGGACAAATTTTCGACGAAGGCGTCGCGCGGACCGAATAAGGGGGGCTCTACGGTGGAGTCTTGCGGCTGGCGTTCGGGCGTGTCCGAAATATATATCCCATACAGCCGATTCAGCTCTTCGAACCAAATAAGCAGATTCCCGTTTAGTACGGAACGCAGCGCGTCATCCTCCGATTTTTCCTCGGCAAAGGGAAATAGCAGCAAATTCGCATGCTCGGCCAGTATACCGCTAGCGAAGCCGGATTGGCGGAACATGTCGTTCAAGCCGGGCATGACCGTTTTGAGAATCAGCCCCTCGTCGCTAATGCCTTTGCAATAGATCAGCTCAAGCGTGGCATTCCGCTTTTCGTCCTCGTAACGGAACGTTTGAAAAGTCACGTCGCTGCATTTATCGAATTTGCTTCGAAACTGTTCATAATCAAGGTTGTTGCTCATGAGAGGCTCCTCCACGCTTCAACAGGGTAAGAATGCTTAATACGGCGGTAGCGGCCAGCAGCAATAAGAAAGCCGAAGGAAAAACGAACGAGACGATGAAGCGGAAATAGTCGTAATCCGTCAGCGGTATGGCGATGCAGAGCAATAACGCAACCGATAGAGCGATGAGCGTCGTACTTCGGGTTTTTGCTTTTTGGATGGGAAGCAGCTCGCCGATCATGAACAGGCAGATGGAAATGCGAATAAACGCGCCGGACAGCCACTGGTAGATGGAGAACGTATCGAGATGCTCCAAGTAACGTTTGAAATGGATGAGCCTCCATTGCTCAAAAGCGGGATAGCGCAGCCTGGCCGCCTCCTCGGGACCGAATTCGGCAATCGCTCCCATAAGGGGGCCGAGCGTCAACCCTACCAAAATAAGTCCGAGCAGCGCCATATGACGGTATCGAATCTTGGACGAAATTCGGTGAGAAAGCAAAAACACAAGAAACAATTCCATATAAGCGGCTCCGGCATACATCATGCCCCGCCAAACCGGCTTGAGACCGTCGATGGTTACCGGCAGGAGTCTGCCGTAGTCTTTGTTCGGAATGTTCGCGCCCGCAACGAAAAAACCGAGCAAGACTACGCCGGGAAGCAGAATACCGGCGGTAATGGCGATAGCCTGAAGGCCGACATTTGCCGCGATAGAACTGACGATAACCAGGCCGCAGGCGAGTATCATTTGCGAAGAACCGGGCAAGTAGCTGGAGATGGTCCAGACTATCGTCTCCTGCAGGGTAAGAAAGGCTTGAACGAACAAGTTCAGGCACATAACCGACGTTAGGATCCAGGCGACGGCTTTGCCTGCCTTCGAGGACAGCCAATCAAAGAGCGGCCGTTCTCCCTTAGCCTTGATTAAGCGGACAAGCAGCCATATCCATAGCAGATACGGAATGACGTTGGCTACCGCCGCAACCCATGCGTCCCTTCCGGAAACGCTGAGCAGTATGGGGATGAGCGTCACGTGGTTCATTAGTCCGGCCGACATCATCACGAGCATAAAAAGCTGTACCGTATTGATTTTACTCATGGTCGTGCCGTCCTCCTCCGATTCCCTCATTTATCACGCACACGTTAGGTTTTGGAAAAGAAGCGTTTTCTATGCTTGGAGGAAAGGAAAGTTTCTCGAAATTATGATACAAGTACTATACAAGTATCGTTCGTTTGATTATAATGAGAGTATCAAACGCCGGTTCGTTCCGGCAAAGTCACACCGGACGGTAAGCGCTTCAGCCGCTTCCGCCGGGAAAGCGCATAAACAGAATAACGCGTTGGGAGGGATTACAGTGCGCATTGCGAAAGTTGCGGTGTTGATCGACCGGCAGGCGGCCGAACGGCATTGGCATTACGGTTTGAATGTGTTTCAAACCTATCTGAATGAAATATTAGAGCACGCCGGCGTCCCGTATGAAAAGATAGATCGGATCGAACGTTTGCGCGAAACGGCTTACGATGTCGTCCTCGTCGGGTTGTCGGCCGAGGATGAAGAGAGTTCACAGGCGCTATGGAACGCGGCGGAGGCGGGAAGCATCGTGATTTCCTATGGGGGAATATCGGCGCTTGCGGGCAGGTGCGGCGCCATACAGCTTCCCGCGAGTTCGGCCGGGTACGCGCTGCAGCACGATAGCGGAGACGAGCGCCTGCTTCGGTATACGTCGGCCCGGCCATGGATAGCGTCGCCTGACGCCGCTTCGGTTAGCAAGACGAAAGGAACCTTGCGGCCGAATCATCCGGATGGCGGAGATATCGCCCCAGCGCTGCTCGTACTCCCGGTAGGAGGCGGGGAGATTCACCGTTTTGCCGTGGATATCCCGACGACCGTCGTTCAGCTCCAGCAGGGATTATCGCCTGTGCTTTCCGACGGCGTACCGGCGCCTGACGGCAGCGCGCCCCTCGACGAAGGTATTCTGAAAGCGGACGACCGTATTTCCCTGGACTGGGAGCATGACCGGGTGCAGACGGAAACGGGGCAGCCGTATTTCCCGCATCCGTATGCCGACCTGTGGCGGGAAACGCTTCTTTCTCACTTGCTCCGCACCGTCACGGATAAAGGACTAACCCTTCCGTTTACCGGTTATTGGCCGGACGGCATTCAACAGGTAGCGCTTATTTCGCACGATAGCGACGGAAACATCGACGCCTCGGCGGAAACGACTCTCCGGGTGTTGAAGGAACAGGACGTCAGATCGAGCTGGTGCATGATCGAACCCGGATTCAGTCCGGAGTGGTACGAGCAAATTTTGGCTGCCGGACATGAGCTTGCGTTTCATTACAATGCGCTGACAAGAGATAAAGGCTTCTGGGATGAAGCGGAATTCGGACGTCAGTTCCAGTGGCTGAAGGATGCGACAAAGCTGGATCGCATCGTTTCCAACAAGGATCACTATACGATTTTTCACGGCTGGGGCGAGTTGTTCTCCTGGTGCGAGTCGGCAGGCATTCAAGTCGACCAAACGCGCGGACCGAGCAAACGAGGGAACGTCGGCTTCCTGTTCGGCACCTGCCATCCCTATATGCCTATCGCATGGTCGAACGAACGCAACCGCATGTACGACGTGATGGAAATCGGATTTTTGACGCAGGATTTGGATATTGACCGGTGGGCGGACAGCAGCGTCATCGTGCCGTTCCTGGAGCAGGTTGCAAAAGTAGAGGGGATTGCGCATTTTCTGTTTCATCAAGTCCATTTGCATTCGAATGAAAACGTGAGGAACTCGTTCGCCCGGTTCGTGCAGGAAGCGAAAGCGCGCGGCTTCACCTTCTGGACGGCGGAGCAGATTAATGCTTGGGAAAGAAAACGCCGCACGGTACAAATCGAAATATCCGGCGATCGTCATGATTGGAGTATCGCAGTAAAGCCGCCTCGCGGAGAAGCGGAAGCCGCCTCTGCCGCTGAGCGGGAAGGTGAAGGCGAAGCGACGAAATGGGTCGTGTGGGTACCGGTTCCGGCAGGACAATCCGTTCAGGATGCGGTACGGAAATTCGGCGTTCCTTGCTTAAGGAAAGTCATTTCGTAAAGAACGAATATACAGGAGGGGAATCATCATGCAAAAGCTGGCGATCAACGGAGGTACGCCCGTACGCAGCAAGCCGCTTCCGCCGAATTATCCGGGAGCGACGGTAATGGGGCAGGAGGAAATCGCGGGACTCGTGAAGGTGATCGAGGCGCAGTCTCCGTTTCGATATTACGGGCCGGACATGCAGAAGGCGGTCGAGCAATTCGAGAACGAAATGGCGCAAACACTGGAAGTGCCTTATGTGCTGGGCGTAACCTCGTGTACGGCTGCATTGGTCGTAGCGCTGAAGGCGCTGGGCATCGGATACGGCGATAAGGTTATCGTTCCGGGCGTTACGTTCATCGCTTCCGCTGGAGCGGTCGTATGTGCGGGAGCCGTCCCGGTATTCGTCGATGTGGACGATAGCTTGAACATGGATGCCGCCGATCTCGAACGCGTTTACGATGAAGATGTGAAGGCGATCATCGCCGTTTCGATTCTGGGTCATCCGGTGCATCTGGATCCGGTATTGGCGTTTGCGCGTAAGCATAACATCAAAGTGATCGAAGACGTCGCACAATCTTGCGGCGTTCAGTATAACGGCCGTTATGCGGGTACGATGGGAGACGTAGGCGTCTATAGCTTCCAAATGAACAAAGTGCTGACATCCGGCGAAGGGGGAGCGGTGGTTACCCGGGATCCTCATGTTTTTGCACGTGCCGCCCGTTATCACGACCAAGGAATATTCCGCGACAAAGGCCGTTACGGCATCGAATCGCCGGAGGAAACGGATGCGTTTGTCGGGCAAAATTACCGGATGAGCGAGCTGTCGGGTGCCGTACTGCTTGAACAATGGCGCAAGATGGACGGTATGGTGGCGACGATGCGCAAGCAGGCTGCCGCCATTAAAAGATCGGTTGCCGAACAGCTGCCTGCCATTCGATTCCGCGGCGTTGTGGACGAAGCCGGCGATATCGGCTCCCATGTCAGCATCGTTTTGCCGGACGGCGAAGCGGCGAACCGGTTCATGTCCGCACTGGGGGGCGAAAATATTCAATCTTATACGCTATATGGCGGCCGTCCGGTGTATATGGTGCCGCAGCTCTTTCACCAGCGCACGGCGGATAAGGATAACTTCCCATTTAATTATCCGTTCCGCAATCCGGTCGTATACCGCGAGGATCAATGCCCGCGCGCCGTAGATTTGCTCCCGCGATCCGTCTTTATTCCGGTCAGCCCTCTGCTCACCGACGAAGACGCCGGACAAATTGCGGAAGGGATCGTCAAAGTGTATAACGCGCTCTTTGTTACCGCGTAACCTAAATCGGCCTCCCGTCTTCATGGGAGGCCGATTGTTCTTCTTAGACCATTGCGAGAGGGGTTGTCCCGAATGGGCTTCCTCGAACGGAGCGACCGCCGCAAACGAATAAACGTCCACCCTGCGCTAAGTGCGGAGGGTGGACGTTATTTTGTTCTGGGTTATTGCGAATAGCGGGGCCGAATCGCGATTAATTCGTCGTGAACTTATAGCTTGCCGCCGCAACCGCTTTGCCGTTATAGTCGGTAATTTGACCGGCATTTCCTTCCGTGATGCGGATTTCCCCGCTTTTGCCGGGCTTCGCAGCCGGTATGGTGAAGGTAAGGATGCGTTCGTCGGCCGAAATCGCGCTAGCCGTGATGCGGCTTCCGTCGATCCAAATTTCCATTGCGCTTGCGAGTCCCGAGGAAGAAGCAAGCGGTCTGCTCATGAGGACGGTTACCGTCGTACCGGACGCGGCTGCGGCCTCTATATAAGGTGCAGCATGCTGGCTTTCGTTTCCGGCCAATACGGTTTCGTTCGCCCCGTTGGTTCCCTCGAGCCGCAGCCGCTGCGTATCGGTTATCGTACCTGCGGACGGATTGTAGCCGATTTTATAGATGCGGCCGTTCTTCATCGGAGAAGGTAGGGACGTGTGCAAGAAGACGCTCACTTTGCTCCTGTCTTTGGAAGCCACGAGCTTCGCATTGGCGCCCGGCGCAATCGTCGTGACGGAACCGTCCGTCGTATCCGTCAACGTATATACGGCTTTATCGGCGTTCAAAACCGCCTCGCTGAAATGAATGTCGAACGTCAGAGCGTCCGTAGACACCGCCGCAACCATCTTCGGCGGTTTATTGGCTTCTCCTATTCCGCCGAACATGACCTTATACGGTTTCCGGCTGTCAGGCTCGATAGCCCGGAACGGAGTAAGCCCGGAGGCGTCCGTGATCCCCTTGAACGAAACGGTATAGACGGCGCCGGCTGCAGGAGTCGCCCCTAAATATAGCGTGACGTCGCTGACGATCGCGTCCGGATCGTTCAAGTTGTCGCCGTATACGGGCATTGGATTGCCGCTCGCATCGACGATTGCAAAAGAGTCCGGCCGGATGTTCTTGACCGGCTGGCTGAAGCTTATGCGCACGGAAGCATTCTCAAGCGCCCGAATGTCGGATACGTACGGATTCGTATTCGAAGTCTGAATCCCGGTGAACGAAACGACGTTGGAACCGTTCGCCGTTTCGAGCTCTTGCGGCCCGCTTACCTTAAGCTGGTAGGACATGCCGCTGCGGAATAAATAGGGATTCGGATTTCCGCCCGATTGAAACCTGACGTTCACCTTCCGCTTATCGGTAACCGGCGTGACGATGCCGGTAACGAGAGGGCCCGAGCTTCCGCTTCCGCCGTTATTGCTGCTCGCTAATTCGACGCGGAGCATGACCAGCTCTTCCGGCCTAATGTCGCGGTTGAATTCCAGCCAGACGGAATTGTAGCTGATTCCGGTGGCATTCCGAACCGAAAGCGGCTGCTTGGCGGCAAACGACTGGTTGACCGGAACGATCGGATTGCCTGCACGGTCTTTAATGCCGGACACGGAGAGCGAGTACTGAACGCCCGGCGAAGGCGCGTTCGACGTCAGCGTCACCGTTCTGGCTACGTCGTTGTAGGTAGCGGTCAGCGCTTGGCCGAGTCCGCCGTCGAAACGGTAATTCGCTTCATCTTCCGCCGAAGCGGGGTCAAGCTGTTCGCTGAATGTCAGCAGCGCTTGCGAGCCGTAGAAAACGGCCGTTTGCAGAACGGGAGGAACATTATCCGGATTACCGGCAAACGTCAAAGCCTCGTTTGACTGCAATATATTTCCTGCCAAGTCCGCGATCCCAGAAACCGTGAGTTGATAGATGGTGCCGGTGATCGTTCGCGAGGTAAGCAGAGTGACGGATAATCCGTCGCTGTCCAGCATCGCCTTTTGGACGGATACCCCATTCGTAATCGTGTAGTTGGCCAAATTTTCCGCCGTCGCTCTCGTTACCTTTTCGCTGAAGGTCAGCTTAATCGACGAATCGGGCATGACTACGGCTGATCGAACCTTGGGAGGCTCGCTATCCGTTATGCCGATAAAGATGTTGCCGGTTTCCGTCATTGCGTTGCCGCTAATATCTTGAAGCTGCTTAACCGTAACTTTGTAGGTTGTGCCGGCCGTTTGCTTGGTCGTGGTCAGATGAACCCAATTGCCGTCGTCGGAAAGCTTGGCTTGCGTAGCGTAAAGCCCGTTGTCGAACGTGTAATTGGACAAGTTATCGATTCCGGATTGGCTGAGCCGTTCGCTGAAAAATAAAGAGACTTCCGTTTGGCTGACTCCGGCTACCGTCAAAAATTCCGGCTTCGTCCGATCGACCGTACCGTTGAAAGTGAATCCCGCCCGCGGCGTCATGACGTTCCCGGACATGTCGGCAATTCCCTGGATGGTCATGTAATAACGCGTCTTTTCCTTCTGCGGTCCCGTTATCAGCGTAACGGTTTTGCCGTCCTTGGCCAATTCGGCCTGCAGTACGGTAAGATCGCGAATGGAATATTTGAACGGATCGGTTGCCGTCGTTTCGTCTACCGGCTCGTTGAACGTGACGGTAACCGTAGCATTCGGATTCACTTGCACGGAATCGACCAGCGGCTTCGTTTTATCCGCACCGAGCGCCTTGTACGTAAACGAACGGCTGCCGGACGTCAGCGTATATTGGACGCCTTCCGTCATTTCATCCGTTACCGCGATAACGGCGTAACGGTCCTTGCCGACCAGCATATCTTGAACGGGCAGGCGGGAGCCTCCTGCCGATACGATCGAGACGGCGGATAGATCGGCTGCGTCTACCGGCTCAAGAAGCGTCAGCTTCACCTTTTTATTCGTTAGCGGTTCGACTTTATCGATCCAGAGCGTTTTGGCTCCGTTCCCCGGCTTCGTCCCGGTATTCCCGCCATTCGGGGTTTCGTAAGTAATGGAAACACGATAAGGTTTGTCTTTGTACGTGATATCGACTTCCGTCGTTCGGCCGGCCAGCAGCAGAAAATTCAGGTCGTACTGCTGAACGGCGCCGTCGCTGAATGTAACTTCGATCCTGCGATCGCTGACCGCGCGCGACAAGACGACGGTGGCGGCTTGATTCGGACCGGGCTGCGAACCGTCTTTCAGCTGGTTGTAAGCGACGAAGGAAGACTCGACGAGCTCGGCTCTGGAAGCCGTCTTCCGATAGTCGCCGTGAAACGAGATGTAGCCGCTGGCAACGGCCTTATCGACAAATGGACGAGCCCATTCGCTCATCGTGCCTTTGTTGACGTTCGGGGGGATATGCTCTTCGCTGTAACCGAGCGCGCGAACGAGAATCGTTGCGAGCTGTTCGATCGTAACGGTCTGCTCGGGACCGAAAGACCCTTCGGCGACGCCGTTCATAAATCCGGCTTTCGTCACGGCGCCGATCGCTCCGTTCGACCAGCGGCTTCGGTCCACGTCGGCATAGCCGCTCGCCGAAACCTCATCCAGCTTCCACAGCCGGGCGATGACGGCGGCAAATTGTTCGCGCGTCATCGAAAGATCCAGCCGGGCGGAACCGTCCTCGTAACCGTTGAATATGCCGGCGCTCTGCAAAATATCGTATTTCCGCATCGTCAGATCGTTCCGTTCCGCGGCGTAGACGCTCGAGTAAGAAGTGGTTAACGCAATAAGCGTCAGTAGGATAAGCAATCTTTTTTTCATCTGCGTTTGCCTCCGGGTGTTGTTTGATTTATGGCTTGCTGCGATTGTGCTTGACGTATCGTGTCCACAGGCCTCATCGCCGTTAACGCGATTGCCTGCTCGGCGCATAGACGAATGCCTATGGTATACATCGGTTTTTGATCCGCATAATTGAAGCGGCGACTGGAAAGTGTTGCATTCCATAGACGCGCGTGCGATGCAAATTGTTTCATTTTGGAAATTGTTTTCTTGGAGCGAAGCGCAGAGGAAGGGGAGGATTCAGGAGGGGGTGGAAGGATTTGCATTGAAAAGCCCGAACAAGCGGTCAAAAGGGGGCTGCGCTCTCGTTGCTTTTTTTCAATCGCATCGACTACTATATAGAGAAAAGAGATTCAAGCGGAGGTTGACGATGGGCGAGGGGAAGAAAACATCCGGCGATCGGGAAATTACGTATCAGGTAGGTTGGAAGCGCGGCAAAATTCAGGCGGCGGAAAACGGCTCGCCCGTAAAGAACGGGAATCCGGGCGGGAAAACGCCTCATTTCGTCATCGAGACCCGCGGCGCCAAGCTGCTCCGCGCCATCTGGCGGCCGGTTCCGGCCGCGCCGGCTTCCGTAAGCGGCGCTCTATTGTTCGCGCTGCCCGTAATCAGCTTCGCCGTAACCCTCTGGCTTGTCTACCGGCTATCGCGTTAAACGAAACGAAAGGATGGATCGTACTTTGAACCCTCTAATCCTCGCCATTATTGCGGGAATGATCGGTATCGCCGTTACTGGCGCCGCCTTCTATACGATATGGTACCTGTTCGAGCAGTGGAAAAAGCAGCAAGCCTCCGCAGGCGAAGGCACGGCCAGGCCGACGGTCTCCGAAACGGCAGGCGCTCTGCTGCTGCGATGGACGGTTCTGGATTATGCGGTATTGCTGCTTATGGCCGCGGGCATGCTGTTGTTGCTTGCCGACGTTCTCGGCGTTATCCGGGACCGGTCAAGCTACCCTGATTATCACTACGGCTATTTGCTGGCCGGCACCGCATTCGCTTTTCTCGGCATGCTGTTTATGCTCGTCCGGCTGCTCGTCGTACTAAGTGTTGCGCGGAAGCCGGCTGCGCCTGCGCCAAACGACGGACACGAGCCAAATCAGGCTCACGACGCCGAATAGCGGATATAAGGTGGACAGCAGTTTGGTAAACCCGATCTGGCTTACGAAATAGGCGGCAACCAAAATAACCGAGATAATCAGTTTCGGATTCCAGGTCATCCGCTGTTGAAGTTGAAGCGACAAGCCGTATACGTCGGCTACCAGCGTCGTGAATATTTCACCGTAGATGACGGCGATGTACATGATCAGTACGGCTTTGCCGAGCGGATAAATAACGTGTCCCATCGGAATTTCAAATTGCATAATACCCGGCATCTGCGCGGATAAAGCATAATGGCAAGCGAGCAGCATGATGCCGATGCCGATTCCCCCAAGCAGTCCGCCCCAGAACAAAGCCGACCGGTCGCGTATTGCGGAGCCGAGAGGAACGAGGACGGCCTGCGCGCTCGCCAGGTTAAAAGCCGCGTACAGCAGCGGTGCGAACCAGATGCGGTGAAGCGGATAATCGCTCTCCAAGAGGATCCAGTTATGCGCGTTCGGCTGCGTCCAGGTGGCATATACGATAGCCGCCGTGAAAACGAGCATAATCGGCACGACAAGCGAATTGACGGCCACTATGGCCTGCATGCCTCTGGCGATGACCGCATAGGCGAGTATCATCGTAATCAGCAAGCCGGTCTGGTAGGACATATGGAGATGCTCCGCAAACAACGATCCCGCTCCCGCGAGCATTACGGTGCTGACGCCGAACAGAATGACGAGCATGAACAGACCGAGCCATCCCCCAAGTTTTGCCCCGAACAAATCTTTAATTAAATCCTCGTAGGAGTTCGCCTTCATTTCGTTCGAGATAAGCATCAGTTTAATCCCAAGCCAGGTGAACAGCAGGGTGGCGAACCCGATCGTTGCCGTTGCCATCCAGCCGTACCGAGTAAAAAACTGGAGTATTTCCTGGCCGCTTGCGAAGCCTGCTCCGACGACCGTTCCGATATAAGTAAAGGCTACCTGTACGATTTGCACATACTTCCGCATGAAATGGTTTCCCGCCCCTCGCACCGATATTTCGCAGCGGTTATAAAACGCCTCCGCGGTCCGGTCTTTCCAGCCATGACAGAAAGTAATAAAATATCCGCGGATTGTTCCGGCTCCGGCAAACGCACGGCTCTAAGACGCCGCGTGGCATTTGTCCATGTGTGCATCCGAAAGCCGATTTATGGCGATAGTACAACCTATGACGGTTTGTCCGGCGGCATGACAAAATCACTTGGGTAACGTGCGACTTTCTGATACAATGGTAAAGGCTCGGAAGCAATCGACAAAAATCGAGCATTCTCGCTCGCTACATAACGGAAGCTGCGGCAGTTTATCGCCGGTCTCGGGCTGTTTCCGAAGGGTTACCCGGAAGCTCGTGTCCGGCTTCGCTGCGCCGCTCCTTTGGACAGGTGAATGCAGGACGGGTCAGGGTTTATGTTTGGTGGAGGTGGAAGCGTGCAAGAAGCGCTGCAGCAAATGCTTTTGCATTACGGCTACGTGATGTTATTCGGATTGCTTGCCGTCGGCATAGTGGGAATCCCGGTTCCGGACGAAATCTTGATGACGTTCGTCGGGTACTGGACATCGGTGGGCACTTTTTCTTATACCGTATCGATCCTTGTAAGCTTCGCCGGGGCCATGACCGGAATGGTGGTCAGCTATACGCTCGGCAGAAGGGTAGGCAAACCGTTTCTGTGGCGGTACGGCAAATGGGTGAAGCTGACTCCGGAAAGGCTGGAGAAAGCGGAAGGATGGTTCCATAAATACGGGCTTTGGACGGTAAGCTTCGGCTATTTCGTCCCGGGCGTACGGCATTTTACCTGCTACTTAGCGGGGGTTAGCGCCGTCAAGTTTTGGCGGTATTTGCTTTATGCGGGGACGGGGGCGTTAATCTGGTGCACGACGTTCATCACCCTCGGCCATTTCATCGGCGCCAGCTTGCTGACGCTGATGCCCGCCGTCCATCATTACGTCGGACAGTGCTTGCTCCTGCTCGCTATCATTGGCGGCGCCGTTCTGCTTGTCGTATTGAGACGGAGAAGACGGTCCCTTTCATAAGGCGCTTCAAATGAAAAAAACCTCCCGATTGCGGTTCGTAAAGAACCGGATCGGGAGGTTTTTTTGAAAGATCGGAAAGGAAATCCTCCGCTGATTGTTCCATTTGTCGGCAAACGTCCGGATCAAAGACGCCGAACGGCGTTTATCCTTGCCGTTCGGCGAAGCCGATTATTGGAACTCGAACGTCACTTGGACGGAGCCGGTCAGCGTCAGCTCGCCGGCTTGAATCGAGGTGGCCGAATCCATGGCGGCCGATTTGGCCATCGCGTATCCGCCTAGTTCGACCGGACGCGGCGTGCCTGCGCTGCTGCTTTGCTCGACGTGGATGATTCCTTTGAGCGATTTGCCGGCATATTTGGCGATCGATTTCGCTTTCGTTTCGGCATTGGCCATCGCTTTCTCAATCACTTGAAGCTCATAATCCTGGCCCTTCTCGGTGCCGAATTGAATGCCGTTCACGCGGTTTACGCCCGCCTCGGATGCTGCGTCAAGCAGCTCGCCGATCTTGGCGAGATCGCGGTACGTGACGGTGACGGAATGGTTGGCCGTATATCCGGTTACTTTCGGCCCTTGTTTGTCCTCGTAGCTGTACTGAGGCTGAACGTTGAAGCCGGACGTTTTCACGTCTTTCTTGTCGAACTTGTACGTATCGTAAAGCAGCTTCTCCAGCTTCGCGAACGTGTCGGCATTCGCCTTCTGCGCTTCGTTGGCAGTTTTCCCCTCGGTCTGAATCGCGAACGTCACGTAAGCGACATCCGGCGTCACCGAAAACTCGCCTTGACCGGAAACTTGAATCGTGTTGCGCTCCACCGATTGTTCACCTGCCGCTTCCGCCGTCGCCGGCTTGATCAGTTCCGCCGCCGTCGACGAATAGAACGGCGCCGCGAGCACAAGCGCTCCTGCAGCTACGCTGCCGATCAGCCATTTCTTCGATCTGCTGAGTGGTTGACCCATCATACATTCCTCTTTTCTCCGCTATAATTGGTTCTCGCCTTAATAACGCGCAAATATTGCCAATAGTTGCGCCAGTCCACAAAATAATTTTTCACGATGCCATATCCCATTTATTATCCTCCGGCAGAAGGGAGTGAGGCCGCTGTCTGCTTCTGCACCAGTCTGCGGTAAACGGAATCGTATGCCAGAAGCTGATCGTGCGTGCCTTGTTCCGCGACGCTCCCTCGATCCATCACCATAATAAGGTCGGCATTCCGAATCGTTGACAGGCGATGCGCGATAATGACGGTAATCCGCCCCTTGCGAAGCCGATCGAGATTTTCCTGAACCTGCCGTTCCGTCTCCATATCAAGCGAGGAGGTTGCTTCATCCAGTATTAGCACTTCGGTATCTCTTAAAACGGCTCTGGCAAGGGCAAGCCTTTGCCTTTGGCCTCCGGAAAGCGTAATGCCGCGTTCGCCGATTACGGTGTCGTAGCCGTCCGGAAGAGACGCGATAAAATCGTGAATCAGCATCGCTCGGCAAACCTCGGCAATACGAGCTTCTGACACGTTCTCGCATCCGAGCAGCAAATTCGTGCGGATCGTATCCGGAAACAAATACGGCTCTTGAAAGACGATCGTCACGCGATCCATCCATGCGGATCTGTGAATGTCCGGCAACGGCGCGTCATTGATCAGGATCCTGCCCGATGCCGGCTCGAAAAATCGGACGAGGAGGCTTGCGATCGTTGACTTCCCGCCTCCGCTCGATCCAACGAATGCGGTTTTTTGCCCTTCTTCGATGGTCAACTGAAGCCGTTCCAAAACCGGTTGATCACCGTAACGGAAAGAAACCTCCTCAAACCGGATGGAGCGGATCGGCTCGCGGAGAAGCTCTGCTCCGTTCGGAATCCGTTCATCCTCCAGCACGACGCGAACCCGTTCGACTGATGCCATTTTGCCGGAAAGACCCATAGCGAATTGGTAAATGCCGTTCAGCGACTCCATCATCCGGCTCGTGAACTGGTAGGTTACGACGAACATGCCGATCGATAATTTTCCGTCAAGCACAAGCATTCCGCCGTAAGCGAGAACGAACAAGACCGCCCCCCATTTGAGCGGGTCGCTGAGCATCATCTGCTTGTTGATCAGCTTGCCCTCCTTCATTACGCTGGCAAAATACGTTTGAAATTTATTTCGGTACACATTCGTTTCCCAATCCTGGCGGTGAAACGCAATGACCTCTCTCGTTGAAGACACCCCTTCCTCCAAATGCACGAGCAGGTCCGATTTATGCCGGTTCACTTCGCCGGAAGCCTGCTTGCGGGCCGGGGCGAACGTTTTGCCGAGAATGACGTAAAGGGAGACGAACACGCACATGACACCGAGCATGACCGGGCTTGCCGAACCCATGATAACCATAATGGCAATGGCCGCCGCGACTTGCTGCATGAGCCGCGGGATATCGCTGCCCCCTAGTCCGGCGCACGTTTGCAGATCGTTAGTGAACAGGTATACATAGTTCGCCGTACGTTCTTTTTGCAGCGTCCCGATCGGAATCCGGTGCATATGCCGCATCAACTCTCCGCACATGGAGGTCCGGATTTTGGAATTTGTCAGGTGGATCGTATGCGGACCGAATGTGAACAGAAGGGAATAAGCGAGATAAGCGGCGGCAATTTGTGCGAGCAGCGGCCAAAACCGTCCGGACTGTCCTCCAAGCAGCACGTCGTCGGTCATTTTCTGCACCAGACCTACGGATGCAAGGTTTGACAAAGCTTCCAGCGCCATGAGGAGCGTAGCGGCGAGCAGCAAGCCTTTGGCCTGCTTTACATGCGACCATAACCATTTTATGTTAGCCATTCGCATACTCCTTCACTTGTTCTTGTACTTTAATCAGTTGGCTGAAAGCGCCGCCTGCACGCAAAAGCTCGTCATAGGTGCCGGTTTCCACGACACGTCCGTTATCGATAACGGCAATGCGATCGAAATCTTTGACCGTAGACAGCCGGTGGGCGACGGCAATGACCGTGCGGCCGGGCAGCAGCGTATCAAACGCTTTCTGCACCTCCGCTTCGCTGGCATTGTCTAATGCCGAGGTCGCTTCGTCCAGCAGGACGACCGCCGGATTCCGAATCAGCATGCGAGCTATCGCTATCCGCTGTCTTTGTCCGCCGGAAAGCTTGATACCTCTCTCGCCGACGACTGTTTCGTACCCGTCCTGCAGCTGCATGATGAATTCGTGGGCATTAGCCATTCTCGCCGCCGCCTGCACTTGCTCTTCGGAAGCATCGGGATTGCCGAAGCGAATGTTCTCTTTAACCGTTGTTCCGAACATGTACGTTTCCTGAAACACGTAGCCGAGCGACTGTCTTAAGGAAGCCAAGGAGAGCTTCGTTACCGGAAGGCCGTCCAGCCATATTCGGCCTTCCTGCGGATCGTAAAATCGGCCGACCAGCTTAAGTGCCGTTGATTTGCCATTGCCGCTTGTGCCGACTAGGGCGACGCGCTCGCCGGCCCGGATCGTCAAATCGAACCCTCTCAGCACGGGTTGTCCCAGACCGTAGGAAAAACATACGTTCTCAAACCTAATCTCACCCCGCACGGAAGGAAGAGTCTGCGTTTGCGCGGCTTCCTCCACTTGCGGGGCGATGCGGATAAATCGGTGCAGCCGCTCCGCTTGATACATGAGCACCTTTTGCTCCGTAATGTTCGTGACGACGGCAGTCAGCCGATGCATAGCCGTAAAATAATACAGCATAAAGGCGATGAACGCTCCGACCGACAGCCGATCGTGCTGCAGCAAGTAGTACCCGTATATGAAAATGACGACTGCGCCGAGCTGGTAAGTCAGCCGCCGGTTCGTGCCCCGCCAATAGGCGAACCAATAGGTGCGAATCATGCTGGCGTTAAAGGTGCCGACTCTTTGGAGATAGCGGCCGAGGTCCCACGCTTCTGCACCGGACGCGCGCAGCTCGGCAAGCGCCGATACGCTCTCGTAACTTTTTTGATTTTCTTCTACGCGGTTTTGCGACATGATTTTGCCCGTTACCGACGCTTTGCGCTCCAAGGCAGGCCCGAAAACATAGTAAAGCAGGAAGCAGGGCAGGACGACGACGGATAGCTGTGGGCTTGTGGCAACCATGACGGTGACGGCGATGACGGAAAAAAGAACTTCATGAATCATCCACGGGAAGCTTTGCCGGTACAAGCTTTGCAGGGCGCCGACCTCCGTATTGAGAAACGACAGCGTCTGTCCGACCGGATTTTGTTCGTAGTAGGCGAAGCCCAGCTTGCGCAGGTGCCGGAAAATGGAAAGCTGCAAATCGCGGCCGGCCTTTTCTTGAATATGGCGCTGTAGCAGGTTACAAAGCATGCTCACCCCAAGATTGAGCGCAATTACGCCGGCAAGTCCGGCAATCGAAAAGTAAAACAGCCGCCAGTTCCGTTCGGGCAGCATGTCGTCGATGAATGTTTGAATAAATTTCGGGATGACGAGCTCGGCCGCAGTCGACACGAGCATGGCGGCTACGAGAAGAAGCAAGAGACCTGTGTAAGGCTTCAGGAACGATAGCGACCAGACGTAAACCGGCCACAATTTGACGGAATCCTGCTCCGGTTTCGAGCGAGTACCGCTTTTCGGACGGGTTTGTAGCTGCAAAGGATGCACCTGCCTATTATTCGTTTTTTGGAAAGGATAGACAAACATCTTATGGAATGTCCAAGCAGGTTGTCAATGGCCGGAAGCCGGAATATTTGGTTTCAATAAAAAAGTCCGATAGTACTAATAATCACAGAAAAACAAACATAAAAATAATAATTCAAAAATATATAAAGATATGATAGTATGAAAACAGAATACTTCAATCATAACCAAGCGTAAACAAACATGGAGGGGAAAAAATGGCATCGTTTTTATGGGAAAACGGCAAAGCGGCGGAATTAAACAAAGGGCTTGACGAGCTCGTTTATCGCTCCAATCTGATCGGAACCGACCGTTCCGTCTGCAACTGGGGGGGCGGCAATACGTCGATGAAGACGACCGTGAAGGATTTTCGAGGTCGCGACGTCGAAGTGATGTATGTCAAAGGAAGCGGCTCCGATCTGGGTACGATGAAAGCCCCGAATTTCACGGGACTTCGCATGGAAGACATTCGCCCGCTGTTCGAGCGGGATGCGATGAGCGATGAAGAAATGGTCGCGTATTTGGCAAACTGCATGATCGACAGCAAGCACCCTCGGGCTTCAATTGAAACCTTGCTGCATGCGTTCCTTCCGTTCAATCACGTGGATCATACGCATCCCGATGCCATCATCGGCTTGTGCTGCGCAGACAACGGCAAGCAGCTCGCGAAAGAAATTTACGGCGACCGGTTCGTTTGGGTGCCTTACGTACGGCCGGGCTTTACGCTGTCCAAAATGATCGCGGAGGGCGTACGGAGCAACCCGAAGGCCGAGCTAGTTCTAATGGAAAAGCACGGACTCGTCACTTGGGGCGAAACGTCCGAGCTGTGCTACCGCAAGACGCTCGACATTATCGGCGAAGCGGAGGCGTTCATCGAAGCCCGGGTTAGCGAAAGCAAGCTGTACGGCGGCGCGAAATACGAGTCCCTGGCGCCGGAAGAGCGCCGCAGCGCGGTGGCGCGCATGATGCCGGCCGTTCGCGGTGCGGTGGGCGCGGAGAAACGAATGATTCTGACGTTCGACGACGAAGCGGACGTTCTGCAATTTGTGAACGGGCGCGATTCGGCGGTCTTGTCGCAAGTGGGCGCAGCGTGTCCGGATCATCTCGTGCATACCAAAATGAAGCCGTTATTCGTCGATTGGAATCCGGCAACCCAAGATGCCGATGCGCTGCAGCAAGCTGTCGTCGAAGGCATCGAAGCCTACAAAGCGGAATACCGCGCCTATTTCGAGCGCAACCGCAACGAAGGCGACCGCATGTTCGAAGCGGCTCCCCGCGTCATTTTGATTCCGGGCATCGGCATGATCAACACCGGTAAAAGCCATGCGATGTCCAAAGTAAGCGGGGCGCTGTATCACCGCGCCATCGCCGTTATGCGCGGCGCAACGTCGCTAGGCGCGTTCGTCTCGCTCAGCGAGAACGAGTCGTACAACGTCGAGTACTGGCCGCTGGAGCTGTACAAATTGACGCTGGCTCCCGCGGAGGCCGAGTTTTCCCGTCAAGTGGCGTTCGTTACGGGCGGAGCGGGCGGCATCGGCAGCGTGACCTGCCGGCAGTTTGCCAAAGACGGCGCGCACATCGTCATCGCCGATCTGAATCTGGAAGGTGCGCAGAAGGTCGCCTCCGAAATCAATGAGGCCTACGGCGAAGGCCGCGCTATCGCAGTCAAAATGGACGTGACCAAGGAAGAGGACGTCGAAGCGGCATTTGCCGAGTCTGCGCTTGCCTACGGCGGCGTCGACATTCTCGTCAACAACGCGGGACTCGCAACCTCGAGTCCGTTTGACGAAACGTCGCTGAAGGAATGGAACTTGAACATGAATGTGCTCGGCACAGGCTATTTCCTGGTGGCGCGGGAGGCGTTCAAGCTGATGAAGAAGCAGCGCACCGGCGGCGGCATGGTGTTTATCGGCTCCAAAAATTCCGTTTACGCCGGCAAGAACGCATCCGCCTACAGTACGGCCAAGGCGGCGGAAGCGCATCTGGCCCGCTGCATCGCGGCGGAAGGCGGAGAGTTCGGCATCCGCGTCAACACGGTGCTGCCTGACGCCATTTTGCAAGGCTCGGCGATCTGGAATTCGAACTGGCGCAACGAGCGCGCGGCGGCGTACGGCATCCAGCCCGACCAGCTCGAGGAATATTATCGCAAACGGACGACGCTGCTCGTCAATATTTATCCGCAGGACATCGCCGATGCGATCCTATATTTTGCCTCGTCCAAGGCGTCCAAAACGACAGGCTGCATGCTGACCGTCGACGGCGGCGTACCTGCCGCATTTACCCGCTAGGAGGCGAACCGCATGGCTAACGCGCCAAAAGGACATACGCTTTGGTATATCCCGGACGGCTATATCCCGCCGAATAGCACGGGCGAGCTGGAAAGCCACGAATCGGTATGCGTGCTGAATACGGGCGACGGGGAGGCGAAGCTCCGGTTTACGATCTTTTTCGAGGACCGGCCGCCGATCGAGCATATCGAGGCCGTCATCCCCGGCAGACGAACGAAGCATGTGCGCACGAGCTCGCTCCGCAGCGGAGTGCAAACGATTCCGGCAGGCGTTCCTTACGCCATCGAGGTCGAAAGCGACATCCCGGTTATTGTACAATACAGCAGGCTGGACACGACGCAAGCCGCCAACGCGTTAATGACGACGCTCGGCTATCCCCTATCGAACAGTGCGAAAGGATGATGAGAACGATGCAGGACCGCGCATACGCCTTATTTGAAGAGCAGCAAAAAGCAAGAGGAATCGATGTGGAAGCCGTAAAAGCGAAGCTGAAGTCGCTGAAGGTCGAAACGCCATCGTGGGGCTACGCCGATCAAGGCACCCGCTTCAAAACGTTTCAAAAGGTCGGCGTTCCGAGAAACACGTTCGAGAAAATAGAAGACGCCGCACAGGTGCAAAAATATACGGGTATTTGTCCGAGTGTCGCCATTCATATTCCTTGGGATAAGGTCGACGATTATTCCGTGCTGAAAAAGCATGCGGCGGATCTCGGCGTTTCCATCGGCGCGATAAACCCGAACCTGTTTCAGGACGACGATTACATGCTCGGCAGCGTAACGAATTCGAAAGCGGCGGTCCGGCGCAAAGCGACCGATCACTTGCTGGAATGCGTGGAGATCGCCAAAACGGTCGGCTCGAAGGATATCAGCCTATGGTTTGCCGACGGCACGAATTATCCCGGCCAAGCCGACATCCGCAAGCGGGTGCACTGGATGCATGAATCGCTTAAGGAAATGTACGGCGCATTGAATGCGGACATGCGGATGCTGATCGAGTATAAATTTTTCGAGCCCGCGTTCTATCATACCGATCTCGCGGATTGGGGCATGGCTTTCAATATGGCGAATAAACTGGGGCCGCAGGCGCAGGTGCTGGTGGATACGGGGCATCACGCGCAGGGCACGAACATCGAGCATATCGTCGCTTATTTGATCGGCGAATACAAGCTCGGCGGCTTCCACTTCAACAGCCGCAAATATGCGGACGACGACCTCATTGTCGGTTCGGTCAATCCTTACGAGCTGTTCCTCATCTTCTATCAAATTTTGGATGCGGCTGCGGACAACGATTCGAAGGTGCGCCAAACGGCGGACGACATTGCCTATATGATCGATCAGAGCCACAATATCGAGGAAAAAATACCGGCGATGCTCCGCTCCGTCATGAACGTGCAAACGCAGTTTGCCAAGGCGCTGCTCGTTAATCTGGACGAAGTGAAGGACGCGCAGGAACGGCAGGACGTGCTGGGCGCGGAAGAAGCCGTTCGCGGCGCGTACGAGCTTGACGTGACGCCGCTGTTGTACGCCGTACGCGAGGAGATGGGCGTGCCGGTCGAACCGCACAAAGCTTACCGTGCCAGCGGCTACGGCGAGCAAATCGCCTCCCGCGGCAAAGGCGGTGCCAGCTGGTGAGCCGGGCGAGGACGGTACTCGCGTTCGATCTGGGCGCAGGGAGCGGCCGCGCCGTTATCGGACAGCTGACGCAGGGAGAGGAAGACGGGGCCGTCATGCCCCGTCTTTCCATATGCGAGGTGCACCGGTTCCCGAACGAGCCGGTACAGGCCGGAGGCAGGCTGCACTGGGATATATTGCGCCTGCTGCATGAAATCAAGCAGGGCATCCGCAAGGCGCAGCTGTTGCATGGTGCCGGAACGGCGGGCCTTACGGCTGAGGAAGCCGGCATGGCGCCGTCCCGAACGGGCATCGCTAGCATCGGCATCGATTCGTGGGCGGTCGATTTCGGCCTGCTTGGCGCGAATGGGGAGCTTCTTGGCAATCCTTACCATTATCGCGACAGGCACACGGACGGAATGATCGAAGAACTGTGCGAAAGGCTCGGCAAGGAGCGCCTGTTTGGGGAATCCGGCATTCAGTTTCTGCCGTTCAATACGATTTATCAGCTGTATGCGCTCAAAAAAGCGGATTCTCCGCTACTCAAGCAGGCGGAGACGCTGCTCATGATCCCCGATCTGCTTATTTACTTCCTGACCGGCGAGAAGATTTGCGAATTTACGAACGCTTCGACGACGCAAATGCTCCATCCGCTCACCCGCGATTGGAATGAAGGGACGCTTGCGCAGCTCGGACTGCCTGCCGGACTGCTGCTACCGGCCGAGCAGCCCGGAACCGTCATCGGCAAGTTGTCGCCGGAAGTATGCGAAGAGCTGGACGTTCCGGCGATACCGGTTACCGCCGTCGGCGAGCATGATACGGCGTCAGCTGTCGCAGCTGTCCCTGCAGGAGCGGAGCCGTTCGCTTATTTGATATGCGGCACCTGGTCGCTGCTCGGAACGGAAGTGAGCGAACCGGCGCTCGGTCCGCAAGCATTGGCGTGGAATTTCACCAATGAAGGCGGCGTAGGCGGCACTTACCGGCTGCTTCGCAACATCATGGGGCTCTGGCTGCTTCAGGAAAGCAAGCGCCATTGGGACAACGCCGGCTCAAGCCGGTCTTACGAGGAGCTCGTGCAGTCGGCCGAACAGGCGGAGCCCTTCCGCTGCTTGATTAATCCCGACGACGACATCTTCCTCCCCCCGGGCGACATGCCGGAGCGGATCCGCGAGTTTTGCCGCCGGACGGGGCAATACGTACCGCAGTCGGAGGGGGAAATCGTCCGCTGTATCCTGGAAAGCTTGGCGCTGACCTACCGGCTCGTGCTTGAGCGCACGGAACGTCTAGCAGGCGCTTCCTACGCCAGGCTGCATATGGTAGGAGGCGGCATCAACAACCGCATGCTGTGCCAGTTTACAGCAAGCGCTATCGGCCGGGCGGTTTGGGCCGGACCGGTCGAGGCGAGCGCGATCGGCAATGTGCTCGTGCAGCTTATGGCACTCGGACATATCGAGAGCTTGGAGGACGGACGCGCAATCGTTCGCGAATCGTTCCCGATCGACGTCTATGAGCCCTCGGACACTGCCGAGTGGCGGCAGGCTTATGCTTCGTTCCAAAAGCTGTTACAATAGAACGGATAACGATTGCAGCGGACAAACGGTCTGGGCGGCGCGGGCGTACCGCGCCGTTTTGCAAAGGAGGGCGACTTATGCTTGCAGCGGAACGACTGCATAAAATCGTCGAATTGGTTAACGAACGGGGAAGCATTCGCGTTTCCGAGCTAAGCGAGATTCTCGGCGTGACGGAAGAAACGATACGCCGCGACCTCGACAAGCTGGAGGGGGAAGGGAAGCTTCTGCGCAGCCATGGGGGCGCAGTGAGCGTTCGCGACACGCAGGCCGAGGTGCCTTACGCGGTGCGCGAGGTGATGAACAACGAAGAGAAATCGAGAATCGCAGCCGAGGCGGTCAAACATATCGAGGCCGGAGAACGAATCATTCTGGATGCCAGCACGACGGCCTGGTTCATGGCGCGCTTGCTGCCCGATATGCCGCTTACGGTCTTGACCAATTCGCTTAAGGTGGCGGTGGAGCTAAGCACGAAGGAGAAAATTCAAGTGATTTCGACCGGAGGGCGGCTGACGCACGGCTCCTTGTCCTATGTCGGACCGCTGGCCGAACGCTCGCTCGAGCAGTACTACGTGGATAAGCTGTTTTTCTCCTGCAAGGGCGTTCATACGGAGCGGGGAGTCAGCGAAACGAATGAGGCGCAAGCGCAGATCAAGCAGAGGATGATCGCCATCGCGGAACGCGTTTATTTGCTGGCGGATTACAGCAAGTTCGGCGTTCAGGCATTTACGCACGTGTCGGGCTGGGGGAAGGTCAAGCATCTTATCACGGACTCCAGAACGAATGCCGAAGATCTCGGTTTGCTGAAAGAAGCGGGTGTAGATGTCATTCGGGCATAACGGCTGCGCACACGGAAAAGGAGGAGCGGCGGCTCCTCCTTTTTGTCGATTCGTAAACGATCACGTATCTGTTCTTGCAAATAGCTTAATGGAACGAATGACCGTCGTCTTCAGATCGATATCGAGCTTCAGGACGGTTGTTTTCGTTTTGTAGGTCAGTACGTAGCTGGTTTGCGTATCGGGCTTGCCCAATGCTTCGATCGCTTGGGAAGCCTTCTGGCCGAGCCGCAGACCGTTCAATCCCGGGTTGACCTCGCTGCTCGAAACGTCTACGAATTGCAAGCGGTTGCTGCTGTCGAAGCCGGCGGAAAAATCGCCGTAATCGAGCACGGTCAGCGTCTCCGCTTCGTCTTCCATATGAAACTGGCTGTCCGGCTTGCCGTAAGCGCCGGTTACTTTATCCTTGAGCATTTGAAGCGTAAGCCCCATCAACGACGGATTTTGGGGGCTGTATGGATTCGCCTCGGCATAATCCTGCTTGCCGCCTTTGTCTTTGTCCGGCTTCGGACTCGCGGCAGAAGCAGAGATCGTTCCGTTATCGAGCGATTGGGCCGTTTTGGGCTGCGCGGTCACGGACGACTCTTGGCCATCCTGCGGCGGCTGAGCTTCGCTCGGCTGCGGCGCTACCGGCGTAGTCGGTCCGGGCTGCGCATTCGCTCCATGCGTAGTATTATCGGCAGTTGGAGCGGCTGCTTCAGGACTACCCTGTTGACAAGCTGTGAGCATAAGCGCAAGCACAACCAGCATAGAGGCGGAAACGCAGCTGCTTTTCCTGTGCGACATGATCATCGTTCCTTTCGGTTTACGCCGTCTTAGCAGAAGCGCATTTCTATCATACGTCTGAAGGCCGGTACCGTTCAAGGTGTGTTCCCATTAGAAAGCAGATTATACTATAATAGACGGTTTCCATGGACAAAAAGTTTCGCCCTGATGCAAAATTTCGCGCCCTTCTGCAGAAAATAGGTAAATGGTCGCAGCATAGCGGACAAGGGGCATCAATAAGTAACGTTTCTGTTAAATTCTAAAAAGTCGGTACAGACTACTTGAAAAAAGACAAGTCTGTATGATAAGGTGAAAAACAAAATCGATACGAAAAATAGGGGGGCTCAGGCCAATGGAGCTATTAAAACAGCGCATCTTACAGGAAGGGACCGTTCATACGCACGACGTGCTGAAGCTGGACGCCATCCTGAACCATCAGGTTGATCCGCAACTCATTATGGAGCTCGGCAAACAGTTCGCCCGTTTGTTCCGCGAGCAAGAGGTCACGAAGGTGCTTACGATCGAATCGTCGGGGATATCCGTCGCATTCGCGACAGCGCTCGAGCTTGGGGTGCCGCTCGTATTCGCGCGCCGCAAAAAAACGCTGACGACCGACGCCGAAACGTACTGCGAACGCGTGCCGTCTTTTACGAAAGGGATCGTCACCGATATCATGGTATCCAAAAAGTATTTGTCGGCGGCCGACCGTGTGCTGCTGATCGACGATATCATCGCGAACGGCGACGCGGCTCGGGGCATTATCCGCATCATCGAACAGGCGGGGGCTCACTTGATCGGAATGGGCGTTGTGGTAGAGAAAACGTTCCAGGCCGGTGCAAGGACGATCCGCGAACAGGGGATTCGAGTGGAATCGCTGGCCAAAATAGCCGCGCTGCAAAACGGCAGCATTATTTTCGAATAAATCCGGCGTTTCCGGCGCAAATCGGTCCTCTTGAACCGGTGCCGAATCGGTCATGCCAGCGAAACCCTTCTTCCCTACGACTTCGTTTTCCATTATAATGGACGTAAGAGCGTTGGATTCAGGAGAGGAGGCAGGGCTATGGGGAACGAAAACATGACGGTTGATTTTTTAATAACGAAGCTGGCCGAAGCGAAAGTTCATTTCGAGCGTGCCCTCGATTGCAAGCATACCGAGTTTGACGACCTGTATCCTTACATGATTGAGCATCCGCAATTTTTCTGGTACAAACGGTATGTCGCTTGGTCCGAACTCTTGACGATCGTCAAGCTTTGCAACGAGCTGAGCGTATCGTGGGACGAACAATTTTCCCAGCAGCAGAAGGAATATATCGATAAGCGCGTGATGTCCAGCAAAGTGCTTGACTGCTGGTTCGAAACGAACGACTCGAAGGAGCACGTCAGCTAGATAAGCGTTACGAAATATCCGCAATGCAAAATCGACCTAATTGTCCGATGACGATTAGGTCTTTTCTTGTTCTCTTTATTTTGCTTGCGGCGAGCTAGTTTAAAACATGCATGGATTCGATATGCTCGCGCGTTTCCGGCGTACCGAGATCGTGCAGCATCCGGTAAATTTCGCGAAGATTGTAATCATATAGATCATTCTCTTTATCGAACGAATACTCCAAGTACGGCGTTACGCCACGGCGTGCGGTGCTGATTTCGGCCTCCGCCGTTTCCTCGAACAGCTCTTGAAGCTTATTCAGCTCGTCGTCGGTAGCTTGAATTTCAAATTCGAAGGCTGCGGCCGACTCGTCCTGCAATATTTGGCCGGACCCGACCGATACGTAGTAGGTGGTTTTATCCATCGTTTCATCGCTCCTTTAGGTATTCCATGGTTTATCATCCCCAGCGAAGGCGGAATTTATGAAACAAGCCGGCAAAAAGAGCCGCTGAAGCCCATGATTTTGGCGATGAACGTGGATTGACAGCCGGAGTCTACGTGTAATACTATAAAGCTGTATGATAGGTTAAAGGGTAACGGAGCTTGATTATGTTGATTCTATTTTTAATAAGCCACTGAGGAGAGGTTGGTACCATGTCCGAGCATCAAGCTGCTTCGCGCAACATCCAGACGTTCGTCGTTCACGACGATCATGACGAGCGCCATCACGGGGCCGTCGCCATGCCGGTATACCAGAACAGCGTGTTTACATTCCCTACGCAGGGAAGCTTCGAGGAAGCGATGAGCGATTCGCGCGATCGGTTCATGTATACGCGAGGCAATAACCCTTCGGTTCGCCAGCTTGAAGAAAGACTTGCGAGCTTGGAAGGAGGAGAGAAGGCGCGCTGTTTCGCATCGGGTATGGCGGCGATCTCGACGGCCGTTATTTCGCTCGTACAGGCAGGGGATCATATCGTTTGCGTGGATCAGGCATACGGGCCGGCCAAGGACTTGATGGTGTCGGTGCTTTCGCGGTTCGGCGTGGAAACGACCTTCGTAAACGGCGCTTCGTTCGAGGAAATAGCCGGTACGGTAAAGCCGAATACGAAAATGATCTATTTGGAAAGCCCGACCAGCCTGCGATTCGAGCTGCAGGATTTGCGCCGCTGCGCGGAGCTGGCCAAACGGATCGGAGCCCGTACGGTCATCGACAACACGTGGGCAACCCCGGTTTATCAAAATCCGCTCGCTTACGGCATCGATCTGGTCGTCCACTCCGTGACGAAATATATCGGCGGGCACAGCGACTTGCTGGGCGGGGTCGTGATCGGCTCCGAGCAGCTGATCTCGCAAATTAACCGCGAGTATTTGCTGCTCGGCAGCATCATGCAGCCGGCAACGGCGGCTCAAGTGATGCGCGGCTTGCGGACGCTGCCGCTGCGCATGGAGAAGCTGCAGCAGAACGGACTGGAGGTAGCCCGTTATTTGGAGCAAGAGCCGCTTGTGGCGAAGGTGAACCATCCCGGACTGCCAAGCCATCCGCAGCATGAGCTCTATCTCAGCCAAATGAAAGGCGGAGGGAGTTTGTTCTCCGTCGAGCTGGCAATGACGGTGGAGAAGGCGAAGACATGGGTCGACAGCCTCGTATATTTTCGCAAAGGCTTTAGCTGGGGCGGTTATGAGAGTCTTATGTATATGCCGATTCAGCATCCCGACACCGAAGCGGGTGAGAACGTCATTGTCCGATTCTATATCGGACTGGAGGAGCCGGAGGATATCATCCGGAACATGCAGGAGGCGTTCGCGAAGCTGTAGTTCCTTTTGTCTGAAAAAAATAAACGGACCCGTAACGGGTCCGTTATTTTTTTTCGCGGCGGATCGCTTCCTCGATCGCGTCCATCAGCTTTTCGAATTCCTCGCGGGCTCTCGCTTTGTCGCCGGTGGCGATCGCCTCCGCGAGCGTGCGGTGGAAGGGGAACGAGTCGGCGAACAGCTGGCTGTTGCCAAGCGGCGCATAGCTCCAAAACTTGCGGAACATTTCCCATACCGATTCGACGATGCTTTGCAAAATCGGGTTTCCCGCCGACCGGTAAATGGCTTGGTGAAAGGCCAAATCCGCTAACGTGCTTTGAGGGAGCTGCTGGCGGTCGATTTCATCGCAAAATCTTAGCATATCGGCTATATCTTCGGGCGTAGCCTTCTCGGCTGCCAGCTCCACGGCAAGTCCCTCTAATGCGCGGCGCACCTGGCAGGTTTGGAGCAGAGCCGTTTTTTCGTCTTCGATATCGATCTTGGAAGAAAAATGGTAGGCACGGGCATCGTGAACGTAGACGCCTTTGCCGTTATGGATTTTGATGATGTCCATCGCATCGAGCGATCGAAGCGCTTCGCGCAGCGAAGTACGGCTGACGCCAAGCATTTCGGAGATTTGATCGAGCGGCGGAAGCTTGTCCCCTTTTTGCAAATCGTTCTCTGTTATGTATCGTTTGATTTCTTCGGCGGCCATTTCGTGCATTTGCATTTTCTGTATTTTGCGCATCGGTTCCAATCCCGCTTTCTTGACGCATAATCGTTCGAGAACCCGTACGGTCAGCTAGTTCGATCATAGGTTGGCGGTTGGAAGTTGTCAAGTGCAGCGCCTGCTGTGTTATAATTTCACTACATTGGAAGAAAGAATGGCAGATCGAGAGGAGCGATAGGATGATTACGGACGAGGAGTTGGACAGGTTCCGTCTGGACAATACGAAGGTTCGCATTATTCGCGACGCGGAAGAGGCGAACGACGTCAAAGGCTTCGTTGTCGCTTGGGACGAGAAAACCGTGTTAATTCGCAAGCAAAACCGGCGCGTCCTTAAGCTGGACCGTTCCTATACGTATAAACCGCTGGGAGAGCCGAGATGAATCGCCACACGACCGTCAAGCGTTTATCCGGAAACGAAGACATCCCCCTTCCGGAGCAGATGTTCTGGGGGATCGAAGAGAAAGGAAGCGAACGCTGGCTTACCGTCGGCGCCGACTTTCCTATGTATACGCTGAATTCGTCCATATGGGGCGGGGGGTACGGCTATCGCACGCGAATTATGAACAGGCAGGTACCCAAAAGCTATCGTGCGGATGACCCGGCTGCGGAAATGGCGGAATTTCTGCAAGGGATTCAGGCCGATCCCGGGCTTACGGCAGGAATGCTGACGTCTGCGAACATAAGCGACCTGGGGTGCGCAACCATGCAAATGCCGGGCAAGAACGAATCGCCGCTGCAGGTGACGGCATGGGTGACGGCAGGGCTTAGTAATAAAGCGAGAGCGGGGCTCGAGCTGCCTGAAGAAGCGCTGTATCCGGGAACGATCAATATGATAATCGTCGTGGATGCGGTCTTGTCGGAAGCGGCGATGGTCAATGCCGTCATTACGGCTACGGAGGCAAAAGCGGCCGTATTGCAGGACATGGACATCCGGCTGCGGGAATCCGGCTTGAACGCAACCGGGACATCGACAGATGCGATCGTGATCGCCGCTACGCAGCGGGGGGAAAGCTATATGTACGCGGGAACGGCGACCCGGCTCGGCCATATGATCGGCAGAACGGTATACGATGCGGCGTTTTATTCCACATCGCGTTATTTGGCGTATATGGCCAAGCATTTCCCGGAAAAGCTTTAGTCCCATTTGGAAATCGCATCAAGCAAATCGCTGATGCTGAAATCGCTGATTTCGCGAAGCAGATGCTCCATCCGCGTTTTACGGCGGAACGATCCGGCGAGGATGATCTGAATGTTCTGATCTTTGTCGATCAGGATGGAATCTACACTGAGTGCGTTGGTGAGCAGGGCGGTTACGACGGCGAGCTGCTGGGGAGACAGCTTGCCGAGCAGGGGGGCCAATTTGGCGGGAATTTTGTTGCCGCCGTTGGAACCGGACGAGCTGGCGCCATTGCCGGACGAGCTTCCACCCGAGGCGTTGCGGCTGCGGCCGCTTTTGCTATTCCCCTTTCCTTGGCTTCCGTTTCGGCCCACTGCCTTTCACCATCCGTTCGTTCAGCTCGTGTTCGGAGACTTCCCGGAGTTATCGGATTGCTGCTGAGCATCGTCGTCCCCATTGCCCGGGTATACCAAATAAATGAGTACGGCTACGATAAATGTAACGATAACGACCGCAAAATCCTGCCATATTTCTTTTTCGCGTGCCAACGGAATCCGTCCTTTCGACGATAGCGTCACGTAGGGCGTTCTATACTCTTAGTATAAGTAGCGATGTGCTTTAAGGTTCCAGCCGAACCCGCCCAAGCGATAGTTGCGCGGAACTTTACACGGAAAGGGGATGATGTGCTGAAAAAGGTTTGACACCGCTTCGTAAACGTGATATATTATTTTTCGTCCCCTAAAAAGGCCGCAGCCAAGCGGCTAGGACAAACCGGTTATGCGGTCGTGGCGGAATTGGCAGACGCGCTAGATTCAGGTTCTAGTGGGGTAACAGCCGTGGAGGTTCGAGTCCTCTCGACCGCACCATATGATCAAAGACTTCAGCTCATGAGCTGAAGTTTTTGTTTTTTCCGGAGCTTGCTTCAAAAAGACACGCCAGCCGTCGAAAAGCGGCGGACGTGTCTTTTTCTGCTAGCTGTTACTTGCGCGCGTTAATGCCTTCGTTCACTTCTTTAATGACCTGGGCGCCATGCTCCGAAATATCGCTGTTTACGCAGGCGGCTGCCGTCGCAGGACAAGGATTGAAACTTCCCGCTCCTATACCCGTAGAAAGCTGTAAGTTACATCATTTGGAAAGAGGTGACCCGACCATGGACCTATCCTTGCTTTTCGTCTTAGGGATTTTTGGTCCCATCTTCATTCTGCTAGCCATCATCGTAACGAAAATGTTCGCCATGAAGGCTCTTCCGGACAGCCGGTACACCCCCTTCGATCAAGCAACCGGGCAGACGAACATCGAGTTCCACGAGCAGAAGGAAGAGAAGGAAGAAGACAACGATCAGGGCGACGACAAGGATAAGCGGAAACGAGCCGCCGGCACGGGAACGCCCACGGATACGGACTAGAGGTAACTGAGCGTTAGCCGGCAATCCTGCCGCGAAAGAAAAAGAGCGGGTAAGCGCTTTATGCGGAGGACTTCCGGCTGCGGAGGCTCGGGGTCTTTCGGCCGGTCTATAGCTGCCTTCAAGACTCCAGAAGCTTCTGGAGTCTTTTTTGACTAAACCATATCTTACGCGGAAGCCGGAAAAGGAACGAGGAGACATGCGTCTCGAGGGTTTACTCCCCCGCAGCATGCGGCTTCGATCCGGTTCCGGCATATCTTTACGGGGATTTTGGCCGAATCGGCCCCTTACAGGTTACGGGTATCGGAAGGAAGGCTTGCCCGGATCATAGCGGGAAATTTGATTGTGCTTACCATTAGACAAGAAAGCAGCACGATAAGCGCGACCGTCGCTTCCAGAAGATAAAGATCGGGGCTCCAAAGCGCGAAAACGGACAAGATGCAGCCTGCTCCGGTGATCGGCAGTCCGGTATGATAGCGCGGCATGTGCGGGCTGACGTTGAAGCGCGCCAGCCTGAGCGCTCCGCAGATGAGGAACAGCGCCATCAACAAGATGCCCGCCGTGCGAAGCTCGTGCAGGATGCCTGCATATACAAGGAACGAAGGGGCTGCGCCGAATGAAATGAGCTCGCATAGCGATCTCAGCTCCTTGCAAAATGCGTTCGATTGCTCCCGCTCATTCGTGAAAAAGCCCCCTGCAACGTCCAGCAGTGCCGAAACGACAACGGAAAGCGCTGCGTGCAGCATCTGGCCGTGGAAGGTAAAAAGGAGCGAAATCATGCCCGCTCCTAGACTGGCTGCCGTAAACCATACGGGAATTGACTTTCCGAGCATCGCCTTCACTCCTCCTGATCCTTATGCATTGGCAATGACTGGACGGGCTGGACGGGCTGCCCCAAGGATTGCACCTCCAAAATATCAAGCAGAAACACAAAAGTCGGAATGCCGACAATAAGACCCCAGATTCCGAAGAAATGCTCGGAGAAGAGGAGCACGAGAAACGTGTAAAAAACAGGCAAATGCGTTTTGGAGGCCATCAGCCTGGGGTTAAGCACGTACGCCTCGATCGCGTGAATGACCGTAATGGTAATAATCAGATAGATTACATAAGGAAAGCCGCCGATGCTGAATGCGATGGCGCCCAAAGGAACAAGGGAGAAGAATACGCCTGCCACCGGAATGAGCCCTAGCACGAAAACGAGCAGGGCCAAGCCGATTAGATTCGGGAAGCCCATAATCCAGAGGGCGGCCGTCGTCAGGATGCAGTTAATGAACGCTATCATCAGCTGCGCTTCGATTACTTTGCCGAACGTTTGCAGAAATTTTTTGCCGAAGTATTCGACCTCCGAGACGAACCAGCCGAGTTTGCTGGTGCGGAATTGTACCGTGAACCGGATGACGTTCGCTTTGCCGAGCAAAAGGAACAGGCTCAGGATCAGCGCAAGGAAAGCCTGCAAGCCCAGATTGCCGAGTTTCATCATCATATCAAGTCCGGGCTTCACGATACTGGGCATGTCAATATGATCGAGCAGCGACAGCAGATAGCTTGCCAGCTCGTCGTGAGGATCCTCATACACCTGCTTCACGAGCTCGAATACTTGATTGGCTTGACGGATCATCGCCGGAAATAATTTGACGCCTGCGAAAGTGATAACCGCAACGAGCATGATATAAAGCGAGGCAAGCACGAGCTTGGAGTCGATCGGGACGATTTTATCGAGTGCACGCTTCACGTGATGATGCAGCTGATTCATGAGGAACGTCGCAAGGAACGTAAGCAGAAGCAGGTTCAGCATGCTGCGGAGCCCGAATAACAGCAGGCAAAACAGCGCCAAAACGGCGAAGCGGCGAACGTCTTTTTTATTCAGCAGAGCCCAAACATTCATAAGAACATCCTCTCGGTCGGGGGTACGATGACATAATAGTTTCATTATAAGGCCGCTTTGTGTATTTCATGTGTCTGTATCCGAATATTTTCGGCAATAAGGTACACACAAAAAACACAGTTCGCGGTTATACTTACATCTGAATGCGTTTTTACCGGAGGAGCTGTCGCGTTTATGGAACGAAAGGTACTGCTTGTCGAAGACGAGAGCTTGATCCGCGAGATTACAGCCGACTATTTCCAGCGGGAGCAGTGGACGGTTTATGAAGCGGAGACCGGGCAGCAAGCGCTGGAGATGCTGGAAACCTTGAACGCCGATCTTGTCGTTCTGGATATTCTCATGCCCGAATTGGACGGCTGGACGGTTTGCAAGCGTATACGAGAGCGCTCGGCGGTACCGATCATCATGCTGACGGCCAAATCGGAGGACGACGATAAAATGCTCGGCTTCGAGCTAGGCGCCGACGACTACGTGACGAAGCCTTTTAGCCCCAAGGTGCTTGTCGCCCGTGCCAAAAGCTTGATGAAGCGCGTCGAAGGAACCGTCGGCAAAGAGGATAGCTTGCTTACCCTCGGCCGGATCTCCATTAACAAACGATCGCATCGCGTAGACATAGACGGGCGCGCCGTCGAGCTTGCGCCCAAAGAGTACGAGCTGCTGCTGTATCTTATCAAGAATGAAAATATCGTGCTTTCCAGGGAGACGATACTGGACCATGTATGGGGCTTTGATTATTTCGGGGATTTGCGTGTCGTGGATACGCATATCAAGAAATTGCGCGGGAAGCTCGGCAATGAAGCACGCCATATCCGCACCGTTATCCGATCGGGCTACAAGCTGGAGGAGGACCGATGAGCAAACGCGGAGTAACGTTCAAGCTGTTCGCGATTACCGCGCTTTTTTTTCTATTGTTCTATGCCATCGTCATGCTGGGCCAGCTGCTCTTTTTCGAATCGTTCTATCAGCATCAGAAAATATCGGGCATGCAAAAAAAACTGCACGCCTTCGGGCAAAAGTATGAGCAAAACCGGTGGAGCGATCAGCGCATCTCCCAAGAAATGGCTCTTTTTATTAGTCAAAACAAGGCTCAGCTTGCGATTCTGAATCCCGAAGGAAAGCTTAAATACGATAATTTATTCCGCGTCGTGATCCAGGATGACAACGGCCGTACGGTCAAAATTTCGCTGTTTTTCATGTTTGATTCCGAGAAGAACGAATTGCTTCAGGCGAATTTGAAACGGGGCGACCGGATCGAGGTGCAGGGCTATTACGAAGATGCGGCGACCAAAGATTTGTTCTATCCGGTCGTCATCCATAGAGAGGGAGCCAAAGATATCGGCAGCTTGCCGAGCGGCTCGGAGGCGGAGGAGCTGGAATCGATTTCCGGCGTCATCACGGACGCGCTGCTGCCGCACCCGAACCAGTGGAACATGAGGCAGGGCTTGCTCTACCTTGCGCTTAACGAATGGTTTCCGCTGTCGAAAGCCCATAAGGAAACGCTCGATAACGGGGAGATGATCAAGGAGGAATGGACGGAGTCGCTAAGCGGCATGCGCGGCTTCGTGGCGGTTCAGCCGATTATGCAGGGCGGCAAGGTGAACGAACTGATCTTCGTGATCGTCTCCTTGCAGCAGATCAGCGAAGCTTACGATGCGCTAAGGCTGTTCTATCTCTATATCGGAGCGGGCGGAGTCGCTTTAATTTTGCTGCTCTCGCTAATTTTTTCGAAGATTGTGGCCAAGCCGCTTCTCGCGCTTAACCAGATCGCTCTGCGCATGGCCAAGCTCGATTTTTCGGTCAAGTCGCCGATCCGGCGAAACGATGAATTCGGCAGCTTGTCCTTCAGCTTGAACAGGCTGTCCGAGACGCTCGACGATACGCTTAAGGAGCTGCATCAAGCGAACGGCCGATTGCGGGCCGATGTGGAGCACAAGCAAAGGATGGAGCAGATGCAGAAGGAGTTTATTTCGAATGCCTCTCATGAATTAAAAACGCCGCTAAGCATCGTCAGAGGGTTTGTGGAGGGGCTTCGGGACAAGATCAGCGAAAGCAAACGCGAACGCTATCTCGATGTCATTTTGGATGAAACGGAGAAGATGGAAGAGCTGGTGAAGGACATGCTCGAACTGACGAAGCTGGAATCGAAGACGATTAAGCTAAAGCGGAGCCATTTTGCGGTGAGCGAGCTGGCGGAGGACATTGTCGACAAGCTGGCCAATCAGTTGAACGAGAAGCAACTGACGGTCGTCACCGTATCCGGCGAAGAATTTCCCGTCCATGCGGACCGGTCCAAAATCGAGCAGGTGCTTTTCAATCTGTTGATAAATGCCATCCGCCATGCCGTTCCAGGCACCGAGATTGCCCTGCGTATCGACAAAGAAGGGGAGCAGGTGCGCATCGCGATCGAAAATGAAGGGGAAGCGATTCCGGACGAACAATTGAACAGCATTTGGGAACGGTTTTATCGGGTGGAGCGGTCCAGAAGCCGAAAAACCGGAGGAACGGGGCTGGGGCTCGCCATCGTCAAACATATTTTGGATTTGCACGAAAGCCGCTATGGCGTTATGAATACGGATCGGGGCGTCCGCTTTTATTTTGAATTGCCCATATAGCGCACGGGAAAGCAGCATCGGAGAGCGGGTACGGTTTGCTAAAAAAGTCGCAAGATGAGCTTGACGCCATACGATAGGCCGTGATATGATAAAACCCGTTGACGCGAGAAGCTGAGACGAAATGCGGTCGTGGCGGAATTGGCAGACGCGCTAGATTCAGGTTCTAGTGGGGTAACAGCCGTGGAGGTTCGAGTCCTCTCGACCGCACCATACCTAAAACAGCGAAACCTTCAGTGTATACTGAAGGTTTTTTATTTTTGAATGGCAAGCCAGATAGAATTCGATAATCCGTTTTGGGCAAAAAAACACCATCTTGAATAAGGAGGCCACTGAAGAACTTCTGCCGTGCCAAATAGACCCGAGGATGCATATCCGTGCCTGTGATACAGAAAAAAAGTACCGTCTCCTCCGTTTTCTTGAGGGACAGTACCTTTTCCAGCAACAAGGGACTTCTTCAGTGACCTCTGAATATGGCGGCGGGTAGGATCGTGTGCTAGCCTTTGTTTCTGTAGATGGATTCAAGCCGGCTCGCCGTGGCGCTCCAGCCGAACTTATTCACGGCGTCGTGACGCGCTTTTTGCGACAGCTTGCGGGCAAACGATTTATGCTTGTGAACGTTTACGATCGCTTTGGCGAAGGCATGAGGGTTTCTAAAGTCGGAAACGAGCAGACCGTTCTCGCCGTTCCGGATAATTTCCGGAATGCCCCCGATTCTCGAAGCGACCGTCGGCACGCCGCATGCCATGGATTCGACGATGACGAGACCGAACGCTTCATGCTTTTGAGAAGGGCATACCATGCAATCGCCGATCCGGTATACCTCATGCATTCTTTTGCGGGTAACGTAGCCCAAGAATCGCGCGGATACCCCTTGCCTTGCGGCCAGCTGCTTCAAATGCCCCTTGTAGGACGCTTTTTCAGTCCCCCCCGCAATGACGAGCTTGATGGAAGGAATGGACCTCTTGGCGATTTTGGCCGCTTTGATCAGCACCGGTATGCCTTTGCGAGGAATGAGCCTTCCGGCAAAGACTACCGTAAATCGCTTCGATACGCCGTATTTTTTGCGCAATGCCGCTTTCTGGCCTGCGGTAGGAGGCTGAAACTGCTGCAGGTTGGCACCCAAGTGAACATACCGTACGCGGGCTGCGAGTGACGGGAACATGGCACGCAGGTTGCTGCGAAGCGAGCGGCTGTTGCCGACGATCAGGTTGGCATGAGTAAGATCGCGCAACGCTTTACTGCGTGACGTCATAGGGCTGGATACGAACGTGAGGGAATGCAGAAAGACGGAGATGTTCGCATTCGGGAAAAAGGCTCTTACTTTAGGCGCGTAGCCCGGCCTGTTATCGATCTGGATCATGTCGAAATGCCGGCCTTTCACATGATTCAGTGCAGCGCTCAAATAGCCTGACGCTCCGGCTGCCGAAAATCGGAGGATCGTCAAGTTTCCTTCCCGGCTGCTGCTCGGATAACGCTTCGTTTTGCGGCTAAGGACCGTCACCTTATGCTTGAGCGCGAGCTTCTTCGAAATTTGATAGATGCAGTTTTCCACCGAGCTGCCGACAATCGGCGGTACAGAATTTTGCCATGGGGCGATAATCAGTAAATTCATCGGGCGTAAGCTCCTCTTCATCGTCATGATAGAGCGAGGCTCTTTTCGAGCATTTCGATATTGTATGCACGTTGCAGGCAGATTCGGAGCGGTACCTACCTACTAGATTGAAAGATGGGTTATTTGGCGAAGAGAATACTAGATTTCTTGCCAATAGATGCAAATCATAGCTTGACTGGGCAGGAGGCACCGTGCTATGATGGTACTCGTTGACGCGATAAGCGGAAACAAAATGCGGTCGTGGCGGAATTGGCAGACGCGCTAGATTCAGGTTCTAGTGGGGTAACAGCCGTGGAGGTTCGAGTCCTCTCGACCGCACCATATGATCAAGGGTTTCAGCTCATGAGCTGAAACCCTTGTTTTTTTGAATCGAAGGAAAACCGATGTCAGCTTGACGAAAGCGAGAGCCGCTTCCTTGCTCAGAATTTGTCCAGCGGCGTGTGTTGTTCTTCTGAACATCCGCTTGTTCAATCGCTTGAAGCCCATATCCGGATTCGGAGCATTCGAAAGCCTGAGAGAAGTCTCGGGTCCTTTTGCATACAGACTGCAAGGCAGATCATGGTTGCTGCACGGTAAAACTGCGCTAGTCCAAATAGTGGTGTACATCGCTCTTACAGCCTCGTATGATGAAAATAAAACGAGACGAAGAAATCAACTTTGCAGTCGCATCATGCAGCGGATTTTATATAGAAGGAGAACGTTCGATGCAAAAGCTGAAAGTCACGGGATTGTTGGTCCTGGCCATGAGCTTGTTTGTTGCCTGTATGATCCTGCTTACCGGGAGCGTCTCGGCAGACGATGCGCCTAAATCGGTCAAGGGCGTAATGGACTTATCGAAATGGAGCTTCCCGGAGAACGGACCTGTTCGATTAAACGGGGAATGGGCATTTTACGAGGGTGAATTCGTAAGTCCGCTTCAGCCTCAAACAGCGAAAAAGCCTGATTACGTCCGCGTACCCTCCCGCTGGGAGCGCTACGAGCTGGCGGATCGAACGATGCCGCAGCATGGCTACGGTTCGTTTCGGCTGCATGTCAAGCTGTCACCCTCGGAGACTAAGGAGCTCGGCATACGCGTAATCAATATTAAAACGTCCCATCGCATTTACGTGAACGGCAAAGAAATAGCCGCATCGGGTGAGCCGGGAACGTCTCTCGGCAGCACGGTATCCAGAAACGCTCCTTACGTGCGGTTTTTCACTTCACAGGGAACCGACTTGGAAATCGTCATCTATGTCGCCAACTTCAAGATGGCCAAGGGAGGCATAACGCATCCGATTTGGCTCGGCGAGCAGGAGCAAATAATAGGGCAACGGGAAATGTCCATCGCGCTGGATCTTATTTTGGGAATGAGCGTGTTCTTGCTCGCCATCTACTTCCTAGCGTTGTTCCAAATGAGGTCGCGGGAGCGTTCGTGGCTCTATTTCGGTCTTTTTTGCCTGACGGGCAGCATCTATATATTCGGTCAAGGGGAGAAGCTTCTGCTGATGGCCATTCCCGGGCTTTCCTACGAATGGGTGACCAAAATCCAGTATAGCGCAGGCGCGGTTTCTACCTATTTTATGCTCAGGTACACGCAGTTCGCTTTCTTGCAAATTTTTCATTCGGCTGTCAGAAGGGCGTCGGAGTGGCTGCTGGTCGGCTGGATTACGCTGATTCTTGTAACGCCGGTGCAGATTTATTCCCAGCTTGATTTCATGTATTTTCTAGCCATGCTGATTTTGCTGTACCTGATCTATGTTCTGGCCCTTGGCGCCGCTAGAAGACTCGAGGGCTCCGGCTATATGATGGTAAGTGCGGCGGCTATTTTCACCTTGATGCTGCTGTTTTTACTCAGTCTTATGGGCTTTCAGCTGCAGCCCTGGCTATTGCCTGCCGTGATGATGATCCTGCTGTTCTCGCAGGTTCTGCTTTTGTCCAAGCGGTTTACGAATGCTTTCTCGACGGTGGAGCAATTGTCGGAGAGGCTCCTGTCCATGGATAAGGTAAAGGACGACTTCCTGGCGAACACGTCCCACGAGATGAGAACCCCGCTGCATGGCGTCATTAACATTGCGCAATCGCTGCTGGAAGGGGCGGCCGGCAGTTTGAACCCGAAGCAGGCGGAGAACATGAATCTGATCGTGGCGACCGGCAAGCGAATGGCGAATCTGATCAACGATATCCTGGATTTGTCCAAACTAAAAAACGGCGACGTCGCATTGAACGTGAAACCTGTCGAGCTTCGCCCGTTAATTGAAGTCATGTTTGAAATGTTTCGCGTTATCGCAGGCGGCAAACCCGTGCATTTCGTAAACCTGGTGGACAAAGACCATCCATACATAATGGCCGACGAAGACAGGCTGACGCAAATTTTATACAATTTGATCGGCAACGCGCTGAAGTTTACGGAGAGCGGGGAGATTGCCGTTTCGGCCTCCCGGGTAGGCGATTGGCTGCATATTACCGTCACGGATTCGGGAATCGGCATTTCGCCCGACAAGCATAACGACATATTCGAATCGTTCGAGCAAGTGAACGGGGATATCGCTCGCAAGTACGGAGGAACCGGTCTAGGACTCAGCATTACGAAACGGCTGGTCGAGCTTCACGGAGGAAGTATCGGCGTCGACTCGGAAGCCGGGAAGGGAGCTTCCTTCACCTTTACGATCCCTATTGCCGAACGTGCCGGAGAGAGGCTCGCGGAAGCCGGGAATTTGGAGACGCGGTTGTCGGAGTGGAGCGTACCGGGCAAAGCGGCTATGCCGGAACGGATTGAGCTTCAACGGCACGGGGCCTATACGATTCTAGTCGTCGATGACGATCCCGCCAACAGACAGGTTCTCGTTAATTTGCTGTCGGTAGACCATTATTCCGTGCTGGCCGTATCGGGTGGCGCAGAAGCGCTTCAGGAGCTCCACCGGAAGCCGGGAATCGATCTCGTTATTCTCGATCTTATGATGCCGGGCATGTCCGGCTATGAGGTGTGCATGCTGATTCGCGAACGGTTTACGTTATCCGAGCTGCCGATCGTCATGCTGACCGCGAGAAACTGGCATGACGATATGGTAGCGGGCTTTAAGGCGGGAGTTAACGATTTTCTAGGGAAACCGGTCGATGCGGGCGAATTGAAGGCGCGTATCCGTACGCTGCTTGAAATGAAGCGTTCGGCGAGCGAGAGGATACGGCTGGAGATGGCGTTTCTCCAGGCGCAAATCAAGCCGCATTTTCTCTTTAATACCTTAAACACGATTATGGCCGTCAGTTATAAGGATGTTCAGAAGGCTCAGCATTTGCTTGGGGAGTTAAGCCATTATTTGCGCGGGAGCTTCGATTTTCAAAATCTGGAAAGGCTCATCCCGATTCAGCGCGAGCTGGAGCTGGTTGACTCCTACCTCTATATCGAACAAGCTCGTTTCGGCAGCCGGCTTCGTGTCGTTCGCAATATCGAGGAGCCTATGCATATTTTGATCCCTCCGCTGACCATTCAGCCCATTGTGGAAAATGCGGTTCGCCACGGGGCGACGAAAAGGCAGGGCGGCGGTACCGTGACCATCTCCGTTCGTCAGACAGGCGGAGAAATTATCGTCGTTGTGGAAGATGACGGTCCCGGCATTACGGAGGAAACGATAGCGGACATCGAGAAAGGCGGCTCCACAAAAGGGGTCGGCCTGTCCAATATTCAAAAACGGCTGAGGTCCATGTACGGCAAAGGGCTGAATATCGAGAGCGCTCCGGAAAACGGGACGAAAATACAGTTTACAATAGAAAAGAGTGGATTGGATGCTGCGCGCCATCATTATTGACGACGAAGAGCCGGCGATCGAGCTCATGCATACTTTGTTGTCCGTTTATGAAGAGATTGCAGTTGTGGGAATGTATACGTCGCCGGACGAGGCGCTCCGTCATGTTCATGAAAGCAAACCGGATGTGCTGTTCCTGGATATCGAGATGCCGGAGAGGAACGGGCTGGAGGCTGCGGAGCTATTCGGCGCCGCTTATCCGGGCATCGACATCGTATTCGCAACCGCGTATAACCAATACGCGACCGATGCATTCGAATTAAGCGCGATCGATTATATGATGAAGCCCGTCACACAAATGCGCCTGAACAAGACGGTTTCGCGCTTGCTGGCCAGAAGGAAGACGGCAGGCGAAAGCCTGGTGCCAGTTGGCTGGAAGAAGGAAGGAGACGCCGGGAAAGCGGAGGAGGGATTCATTTGTTTCGGTTCCTTCGCATGGAAGTCCGGGAATGAAGCGGAAGGAACCGTCAAGTGGAGAACGTCGAAGGAGCGGGAGCTATTCGCCTACTTGGTGCACAATCGAAACATCTACGTGCAGAAGGATAAAATCATCGAAGACCTCTGGGGAGACGTCACCCTGGAGCAGGCCAAAACCTTCTTGCATACGTGCGTGTACACGATCCGTAAAAAGCTTGACGGGAGCGGTCATGCCAGTGCCCTGGAATATAAAAACAACAGCTACCGGTTGAATACGTCGGGCATCGCTTGCGATGCCGAGCAGTACGAACGGTTTGCGGGCAGCGAGCCGGATGTCACGGCGGCGAATATAGCGGAGGCGGAGCGGGCTGCGTCCCTATACAAAGGCGAATATATGGAGGGCTACGTTTGGGCGATGGATAAGCAGGAGGAGCTGAAGCTCGCTTACCTTCTTCTCATGAAAAAAATAGCCGCACATTACTTGTCCGTCGAGAAATTCCAAACCGCTCTGACTTTTTTGAGGCTTGTTTTGCAAAAGGAGCCGTTTCTCGACGATGCCAACGAAATGATGCTGGCTACCTATGCGCGCATGGGGGACCGCGTTTCCATGATCAAGCACTACGAGCAGTTCGCCAAGCTGTTGAACGAGGAATTAGGAATCGAGCCGCTCGAATCTACGGTGCGATTGGTGGACAGATTGATAGCGGGCGGCAAGGAAAGGGGATAACGATGGAATGGCGGAAAGGAGGGCTTCGGCAGTTGGCCGAAGCTTTTTGATTTATCCGTTCATGTCTATATAAAAGTTTTTTAGGGCAGAAATGAACGATTTTCCATTTTGGGTTGTATATACAGTAGGAAATGAAAGAGAGGTGAAGGCATTGTGGACAGATCATCGCTATTTGATTGAGGCTTGCAAACGGCGGGAGCCGGAGGCGATCGAAATCTTTTTCGACCGTTACCAGCAGCTCGTTTACCGTACCGCGCTTCTGCTGACCCGGAATCCCTCGCTTGCGGACGATGCGGTGCAGGATACGTTTCTGCGCGTTCTGGCTAAGCTCGACCGATACGATCCGGCGTTTCCTCTTGAAGCCTGGCTGTATCGGGTCAGTGTGAACGTAACCAAAAATTTGCTGCGGAAGCACAAAATCGTATCTTTTTTCAAAGGGGGCGGCGTGGCGCCGCAGGAGCAGCGCATACGGGGAAAAGATGAACCATCCTACGCCTTGCTCGCAAAGGAGCGCGACGATCAGCTGTGGGAGCGGGTTTTGGCGCTTCCTTACAAAAACCGGGTTGTCATCGTAATGAAATATTATCACAGCCTGAGCCAAGAGCAGATAGCCGAATCGCTTCGCATTCCGGTCGGTACGGTAAAATCAAGGCTCTTCCACGGATTGCGCAAGCTCAGGAAAGGCATGGAGACCAAAGATGCGTTAGATCGGGAGGCGCTGTTTCATTATGAATGAGGAAAATGCGATAAGGCGGATCTTCGCGGAAACCGCGGAACGGTATGAAGTGTCATCGGGCGTCAAACTAAGATTGCTGAAAAGGGCTGCGGGCGAGGATGCTTGGTTGAAGCGCTCGAATGTCAGGCTCAAACGTTTCTCATATGCGGCTGTCAGCTTAACCTTACTCTTGCTGCTGGCGTCATTCGACTTCATCAATCCGGCCGTTTCGAGTGCGCTGGATCGTTTAGGAAGTCTGTTCGAAACGCGCGGCGACAAAGGATTAAAAGAAGCTTTTGCGGGCGGTTACACGGTAAATCTGAACGAAACCCGAACGGATCAAGGCATTGAAGTAAAGGTGACCGATTTTTATGCCGATGCGCTTCGGGTCTCATTCGGATTTGAAGTGAAGCTTGCTTCTGCGGTTGAAGACGGGGCCGTTACCCTCCGCACGCTGCGTATCGACAATTTCAAATACATGACGAAAGCGTGGGATGTCAGCCAGGCGGCGGCCGAACTTGTACGAGTAGATGATAATCTCTATGCCGGCACTAAGGAAATTTTGGGGTATCCCGTGAAAAATGTTTTGACGCGAGAGGATTTCGCATCGTTACCCGATTTGGACAATACGCGGCTCGTCATCCGTCAAATCGCGGGCGTTGCGGGCAATTGGTCATTCGATATTCCGCTCGATATGCGTAAGGTCAAAGCTTCGACAAGGTCGATTGCCGTAAACGACACGAAGCAAAGCCCCGAAGATAAAGTAACGCTCGAAGCGGTTACGTTTACGCCTAGCGGAACGGATGTCCGGTTCTCGGTAAGAAGCGAGGACATCGACATCGATCATACTGCGTATCTGCAAAAGCTGTACGCCGGGCTTACTGTTATGGAGTCCACCGGACGTTCGCTGGCTCCGCTGCTTGAGAACGACTTGCCAAAAGGACAGTCCTATTGGAGTATCAATAACGGTGAGGTGCATGCGTACTTCGAACCGGTGAAACAGGTGCCGAAGAGTTTAACGGTAAAGCTGGACAGCCCGCTTAAAGCGGAATTCGAAGTCGACCTGCGCGGGAATGAGCGCTGAAGATCCTGCCGCTTACCTTTACTTCCTCCCGCGGCTCCTATATAATATATGTGCTGCAATCGTGAAGCACCCCAAGCGCGGGGTGTTTTATTGTATCGGCGGTTGATGCGATCGACAAGGTCGTTTTACATACAAAACTATAGACCACGAAACGGGGAACAAGCGCGTTATGATCAATTTCAAACAAGTGATTGCGGAGCAATTGAAGCCTCATATGGAAGGCGTAGAGCTGGATACGATCGTAGGGATGCTTGAATATCCGCCGAATTCCGAGATGGGAGATTTGTCGCTGCCGTGCTTCAAGCTAAGCAAGTCGATGCGGAAAGCGCCCGCGCAAATTGCGGATCAGCTGAAGGCCGCGTTTCCCGAGCATCCGGCCGTCGAACGGATCGAATCGGTATCCGGTTATTTTAACGTGTACTATAACAAGGAGTTTTTCATGCGGGAGGTCGTGACGGAGGTTCTCGTCAAGGGTGACCGCTTTGGTGCGCAAAGCATCGGACAAGGCAAGAAAATCGTTATCGACTTCTCTTCGCCGAATATCGCCAAGCCTTTTCATATCGGGCATTTGCGCTCGACGATGATCGGAAATGCGCTGTACCGGATCTTCTCTTACCTCGGTTACGAGTGCGTCGGCGTTAACCATCTGGGCGATTGGGGAACGCAGTTCGGCAAGCTGATCGTCGCTTACAAGAGATGGGGCGGCGCAGAGGAAATCGAATCGAACGGCATTGAAGAGCTGCTTGCGCTGTACATCAAGTTCCACGAGGAAGCGGACAGCAAGCCGGAGCTGGAGGAAGAGGCACGCGGCTGGTTCGTCAAGCTGGAGCAAGGAGACGAGGAAGCACACAAGCTGTGGACTTGGTTCGTGGAAATCAGCCTGAAGGAATTCCAAAAGATTTACGATCTGCTTGGCGTCAGCTTCGATTCGTATGCGGGCGAAAGCTTCTATAACGATAAAATGTCGCCGGTCATTCAGGAGCTGAAGGATAAAAAGCTGCTTGAGGAAGACGACGGCGCGCTGCTCGTCAGACTGGACGACTACAATATGCCTCCGGCGCTCATGGTGAAGAAGGACGGGGCTACGCTCTACCATACGCGCGACGTGACGGCGGCGATCTACCGGAAGCATACGTACGATTTCGAGAAAGCCATCTACATTACAAGCTATGCGCAAAACCTTCATTTCCAGCAATGGTTCAAAATCATCGAGCTGATGGGTTACGAGTGGGCGAAGGATCTTGTGCACGTGGCGTTCGGTCAAGTCAGCTTGGAGGGCGCTAGCTTATCTACCCGCAAGGGGAACGTGATCAAACTCGAGGAGCTGCTGCATAAGGCGATCGATAAAACGCGGGAAATTATCGCGGAGAAAAACCCCGATCTCGCGAACAAAGAAGAAGTGGCGCGTCAGGTCGGCGTGGGCGCGATCGTGTTCAACGATCTGAGCGCAAACCGGATCAAGGACGTCGTCTTCTCCTGGGAGGATGCGCTTAGCTTCGACGGCGAAACCGGGCCGTACGTCCAGTACGCACACGCACGCGCATGCAGCGTACTGCGCAAAGCGAACGGCAGCGCCAGCATCGAGCTGGGCTTTGACGGCGCCTCGTTCGACGCAGCGCTGTTGACGAATCCGGAGGCGGTCGAGCTTGCCCGTCAGCTGTATTTGTTCCCGGAACGCGTACAGCAGGCCATGGAGAAGCTGGAGCCTTCCATCGTAACGCGCCATCTTGTCGATTTGGCGCAAAGCTTCAGCGGCTTCTACAGAAGCAGCATCATACTCGTCGAAGACGAGGCGGTGCGAAGCGCGCGTCTGGCGCTCCTCAAAAGCGTGCAAACGACGCTTAAAGCCGGACTGCGGCTGATCGGCCTCGAAGCGCCGGAGCAGATGTAAGGGAAGGCTTGCAATCCTTAGTTTAGTGAATCTTGTTTCGCTAGGTTCACTTTTTGCTTCAGAGCATGCTTTCCATGGATCAAGTAACTGGAAAAACGCCAGTTACTTTCGTCAGATCGATCTGCCGTTTCGAACGAACTGGATTTTCTCCATCTGATTCTACCCACTACCTGCATAGATGGGGGAATTCACTAAATGAACTGTAGATTTTCCAGCTAGATGGCGCTTCGAAGCCTCTAGGAGCAACAAGAACAGCATGTTTTCCAGTTAGCGAATATGCGAAAACTGCCGTTTTTCTTTTGTATCAACTTTTACAACAAGAAGGATGCCTTGCTAAGCGATAGCTTAGCAAGGCATCCTTCTTTGCTGCTTACGGGCGACCTCAAAAAGCGGAGAAACGACCTCTAATGGACGGGGCGCTTTGCGTTCGCTTTTTTGCTGCGTACGAGCGACCTCAAAAAGCAGCGAAACGGCTTTAATGGACGGAGCGCTTTACTTTCGCTTTTTTGCCGCGCAGCGCCTCAAAAGTCGGCGAAACGACCTCTAACGTCCGCGGTGCTTCGCCTTCGCCTTTTGGCGTGCGATTTCCCGCTTGCGTTCCCGCAGGAGCTCCCGCTCTTCGCGGGTTTCGCTTTTGCGGATCCGCTTGCGGTGCTCGAGCTCGCTCTTGAGCGCTTCTTGCGCATACGTGGATACGCCGCTGCGAGCCATTTCGGCAGCCGCTTGGCGGGCCAAACGCTTCGAATTGATGCTACGGCGGGCCGTATCGGCATGCGCAACCGATTGGCTCGTCGCTTCGAGGCAATGCAGCATCTGGCGCTCCACAAACTCGAGCACCTCCGCGTCATGCGGCTCGGCCCCGAAAATATGACGGCACGCCCTCAGCTTTCCGTCCGCCTGCTCTTCCACGATGCCAACCCAAAAATCTCCTGCAAAGTATACGGTAAGCTTCATTGCAATCCCCTCCGTAATGAGTTACGGAGCGACGGACATCCCGAAGGGGGAAGGATATGACGCCGTCGCGGAGTTACGACGCAACCGGACTACCAACCGGACTGTGATTTTACGCTCGTCATGATTATAGGAGGCGTCGCCGGTAGACGGCAAGGGATAGTTTGGATCGAAATCAAACATTCCTCGGCCGATCGAACGCCTAGGTTGAAACCGGTCGTTTCGGGAAATACTGTGTACAGGCGAAACGGGCAGCACGAAAAAAGGTGACGAAGGAGGAGTTCCCATGGCCAAAAGCGATGAGCTCGTCAAGTATATTACGCAGCAGGTTACCCGGTACTTGGATACGCCAAAGGAAATCCGCAAGCAAGTGAGGCTGGAGCAGCGGGTCGTCAAAGTGCAGGAAAGCTGGCAGCATCGGTGGTTCGGCATGCTGCCTTTTGCGATAAAGATGTGGGCGGACGGCAGACGAAAAAAGAAGGAAACCCCAACGCCGCGAGACTGATGCGGCCGGAGTTTCCCCAATATAGGAGGAGAGGAGAAAAACCTAATGGAAGAAATGCCCTTTGGCTGCCATTTCCCGATACGGTACGTATCTGTCGCCGTCATGATCGACGGCTAGAAAGGCGATGCCGTTAGAGAAAACCGTGTAGCCTGTAACCGCTAAGGGATACGTTGCTTGCCCGGCAAGCAGTTTCGCGCGATAGGTAAGTTCACCGGTTTGTGCGAGCTCGCGCTTCAAATCGTCTATGGTCGATAACGACAACGGATTCCCTTGAATCCATGCCGCGCGGTCGTTCGGGTCAAAGGCCGTTACAGCCGTTTGCTCATTTACTTCAGCCAAGCTGCCGGTTAAACCGCCGTAAGCGGCAGACTCTGCCTCCTGCTTTTCGGCAAGTTCTTCAAGTCTCGGCATGCGTTCGCCTGTTTTGGCGTCAAAGTAAAAGGTATCGTGACGAAGCGTTACCTTCCAAAAGCTTTCAAGCGGTCCGAAATAATAACGTTCCTTCTCCAGCAGCGGCTCTGCCGCAAATTCGGTTAATGTATAATTCGCTATGATTTCCCGCTGCATCATGGATTGATACAGCGTTTGCATACTGAAAAGCGGTTTATTTCCTGTGCCGTATTCCGTTAGAGACAGGTTGCCTTCTTTGTCCGATGTGACGATCAGATAGCCGATCTCGCTGCCGTTTTTCTTGAGTAGTACGACCCAACTGTGCGTGCCTGGACCGAGAGGGAAGGTTTCCCATTCGGCGTCTTTCCATTCCGAAAATGCGGACTGCTTCGATAGCATGGCGATCCAGCCGCGTATATGCTCATCAAGCGGGATAGGCTCGTTTGCGCCGCCGTTCTGCGCCGGTGCCGATTGGCCGGCTTCAGGCTTCGCGCCGATTAAACCGTTTACAGAAATGGCGTCGGTGGAGCCGGCCTTTGCAGACCCTTCCGCTTGTTCCGTTGCGGCTGCCTTGACGTGGTGGCTGCGCTCGGGCAGATGCCGGGATGGAAGCAGGAACAGATCGCTAAGGCCAAGTACGAGCAGCGTCAAGCAAAGGGTTAACTTTTTCATGATTCACCTGCCGTTGTTGTGACTTCCATTCTATGCACTCATTGTACCGAATATGACTTGAGAAGTTTGTTTAATTGTGCCGGCGGCCGCAATAAAAATTGCGGCTATTTTTGTGGGCTTTTAGCGAGCGGCGTCGGCTCTTGGCGCCGGCGCCGCCTCCAAGTGAAACAAACCGCAGTTAATGACGGAAACCTGAATGCGCGGCCGGTGCTGCCATTCGATTTCCTGCTGCCGCTTGAGGTATTGCGCCTCCGCCTCTTCCTTCTGTTCGGCTTCGAGGCTTTGCAGCAGGTCGACATAATAGTCGTCAATGCGCGTCAGCTCCTCCTGCAGCCGTTCCGTTGCGCTGTCGGCCCAACCGTGATCGAGCGCTTTGAGCTTGGCGAACAGCGAGTTTTCGAGTATCGTGGCGGCGCGGTTCAGGCTTATTTTGGTCGGCTGCAAAAAAATGTTGGCCGGCAGTTTCGGTGACAGCTTCTTCTCCAGCATGTGCGGCATGAAATGCTCGATGATTTCGCCGGATGCTAGATCGATGCCGAGCGAATGAAGTTCGTCCCGCTTCAAGTCGCAAGCAAGTTCGACCTTAAAGTTGACGCCGAGCCAAGTCGAGTAACCGGTATGCGCTAGTCCATATCCGCTGCGGTCCGGCTTTCCTGCAGTCGTAAGCCTTGTGCCGGTGCCGGCTGGCTCGGCGGTATTTGCGGCGCGTTGGGAAGCCGGCTGCTCGAAGAGCCTGACGAAGCGTCCACGGCTTTGCGCGGCTGCGAACAATTGCTCCAGCCGGCGGCTGCCGAAGCCGACCTCCTCTCGCGGAATACGGCCGGTCGGCGACGGCGGCACGATACCGAAATAACGGCCGAGGATGGAGTCCTGGGATTGGCCTCCAGGTGCGGCACCAGGAGCGGCTGCCGCCGTGCCGGAAGGAGCGGAAGCTGCACCGACTGTAGGTCTGGCTGCAGGATAGACGCCGGTTTTCGGCGGAGTCTGCGATTGCGCCTGAGCCTGAGCGGATTTGTCCGCAGCTGCGTTCATTTTCTCCGGGTCGAACACGAACGTGTAGGCCATCGTCTCCGGCGGCGCTCCCGTACGCTCGACGAAGCCCCAATAATAGTGGCGGTTCGTTAGCGCTTTATCCGCTTCGACCGACAGCTTGACGGTGACATGCGCAGCACCTTTCTCGATAATTTGGCAGTCGGTCGCTTCCAAATAGCGCATAACGTATTTTTGCACCTGCTTTGCGTTCAATGGCCGTCACCTCTTTCTAGGGGTAGGATTCATCGCCCTTGCTTCGAAACGATTCCCGTATCGTATACCGGGATGGCTTGCCCGACGGCGTCCACGATCGCCGCGAGCGGCAGCGAGTCGTCTTCTTCCTGCTCGACATCGCCGCGTATCGTCCGGAACGAGTCGCCGAGCTCGTCCAGCTTGCTGCGGATGTCGCGTTCGTCGTTCGCTTCCACCACCAAGCGGAGGAGTTGGGCTTCCAGCGAAGTTTTTTTCTCCATGCGCTCAAGGATGACGTCGAGGCCGCCGATGACGAGCTCGAACAGATTGATTTTCTCATGCAGCAGCGACAGGATATGCTCCTCAATCGTGCCGTGCGTGAACAGGTTGTAAATGCGTACGTCCTCCGTCTGTCCGAGCCGATGCACGCGTCCGATCCGCTGCTCCACCCGCATCGGGTTCCAGGGCAGGTCGAAGTTGATCATGTGATGGCAAAACTGCAGGTTGATCCCTTCGCCGCCGGCCTCCGTCGCGATCAGCACCTGCGCACGGTTGCGGAACAGGTCCATCATCCAGTCCTTTTTGCCCCGGTTCATGCCGCCCCGGTACGGAACCGCAACGATGTTGCGTTCGCGGAAAAATTTCATCAAATATTCCTGCGAAGCGCGGTACTCCGTAAAGATAATCGCCTTGTCGCCGATTTCGTTGATCAGCTCCATCGTTTTCTCCGCTTTCGTGTTCGCTTGAATGCTGCGGATCAGCTCGACGAGCTCCCATATTTTCGGCCGGACGGGGGAATCCTCCGCGGTTTTCTTGAACAGGTTCACAAGGGTCACGAACACCGCATCCCGGCTCGAGCAAACCTCCCGCTGCAGCGTTACGAGCGACAAAATGCTGCTAAGATCGCCGCCCGCCTCCTTGAAGCGGCCCCGGACGAAGTCGGTGACGCCGTCGTACAGCGCCTGCTCCTCGGTCGAGAGGGTAAGCGGGATATTCTTGACGATGCGCTTGGTGAACGAGATGCCGCCGTCGCTCCGCCTGTTGCGGATCATGACCTTCGAAAGATTTTCTTGGAGCTGCTGCTCGTTCTTCGGGATGCGCTTGTCCACGACGAAGTTTGCATTGAAGCTGCCCTGGCCGCCCAGCTGACCCGGCTTCAATATCGTAATCAGGTTGTACAGTTCGTCCAGATCGTTCTGCACGGGAGTGGCGGTGAGCAGCAGACAATATTTTTTGCGCAGCTGGCCGACGAATTGGTAGTTGGTCGTCTTCTTGTTCTTGAGCTTGTGCGCCTCGTCGACAATGAGCATGTCGTAGTCGATTTGCAGCACCGTATCGCGGTGCGGATCGCGCTTCGCCGTATCGATCGAGGCGACGATGACGTCGCATTGCGTCCACATGTACGCTTTCTTGTGGGCGACCGCCGCGATGCCGAACTTCTGGTTAAGCTCGCGCACCCATTGCAGCACCAATGATGCCGGCACGAGAATAAGCGCTTTTTGCACTAGTCCGCGAACCATATATTCCTTCAAAATGAGTCCGGCCTCAATCGTCTTGCCGAGTCCGACCTCGTCTGCGAGAATCGCGCGTCCGCGCATCTCGCAGAGCACTTTCCTGGCGGTGTCGAGCTGATGCGCCATCGGCTTCAGCTGCGGCGTATGCAGCAGGCATTGAAGCTCGTCGAAGCTCTTCACCTGACGGGATTGTTCCGCCTCCAGCGCGAGCTGGCTCAGCGTCCAGTCGTCCCATGGACCGTTCTTGTCGGAGCGCGCTTGCAGGTCTTCCAGCCAGCCTCTGTCAAAATGCACGTTCAGCCGCTCGTTTAACGGGCGCGTGACGTCCGTAGGTTCAGATTTACGCATCATATCCCTCCCGCATCTCGGTGTGGCGGCAGCTACTGGCGGATTCTTCGGCGGCTAGCCGATATTCGCTTGTAAGCGACAGCCGCAGCGGATTTCCATAGCTTCCGCCTGTCGGTCCCGGAGTAACCGACAGTCATCGGATAATATGTCGTTAGTATGAACCAATTGGCGGCATTTCATAACTTTGGCAGAGGAAAGCGGAGCTTTTTGACCGCGGTACGGGCTTCCGCCTTCTCTGACTATTACCCAAGCCGCCGGTCTCTTAAGCAGGAGGGATAGAAGACGGCGGTTTCAGGGACGGGCGCAGGTTTTGACGGAAGGGCGGAACTCGTCTACTATAGAAAAGGAAGAAAGCGAGGGTTGCGCGTATGGTGACATGGCGATTTATCGATTCCGGATTGCGGTCCGCTGCCGCTAATATGGCGCTCGACGAAGCGATTCTTATCGCGCACAGCGAAGGCAAGGCACCGCCTACCGTGCGCTTTTACGGCTGGGAGCCCGCTGCGCTCAGCATCGGATATTTTCAGAAGGCTGAAGCCGAGGTCAATTTTGAGGAGCTTGCCAAGCAAGGGCTCGGCTTCGTGCGCAGGCCGACCGGCGGCCGTGCGGTTCTGCACGATAAGGAATTAACCTACAGCATCATTGTGGAGGAGTCGTATCCGGGACTGCCGAGCTCGGTGACGGAAGCGTACCGGGTGCTGAGCGAAGGACTGCTGCAAGGCTTCCGCGGTCTCGGTCTGGACGCGCACATGGTCACGCTGGCATCGGAGGAGGAGAAGCAAAAATATGCGACGATCGGATCGTCCGCCTGCTTTGATTCGCCCTCTTGGTACGAGCTGGTTGTGGAGGGCCGCAAAGTGGCGGGCAGTGCGCAAATGCGGCAAAAAGGCGTTGTACTGCAGCACGGCTCGATCCTGCTGGATTTGGATACGGAGCAGCTGTTTGCCGTGCTGAAATTCCGCAGCGAAGCGTTGAAGGAAAGGCTTATGGCTTCGTTCAAGGATAAAGCGGTCGCCGTCAACGACTTGCGGGCCGCGACCGGACAAGCGTCTGCTACGATCGGCGAAACGAAAACGGCATTCCGCGCCGGCATTGCCGCGGGAATGGGTATCGCCTTGGAAGAGGCGGCTCCGACCGCATACGAAGAGGAGCTTGCCGCCAAGCTGCTTGCCGAGAAATACGGGACGGACGAATGGAATCTTCGCCGTTAGGCGCGGATATAGGACGCTGGCCGCTTTGGGCCGGACCGCCGCAATTCAATCTATCTATGCGGTATGCGGTTGGGAAGAAGTGAGGTTGCAAAGGGGCAAGAGCATCTGCATTTCTGTGTTTCTGCTGTAAGTTTCTTGCTGAATAACGAACAAACCTCCAGGCCCGCTGTTGCAAGCGGACTTGGAGGTTTGTTCGATTAATGGGAAGCGTTTTGCAGTTGACGTATTTAGTAGCCCTTATAGGCTCTAATATGATATTACCCTTCCATATACGCTTCGAACGCTTCCTGCAGCCGGCGGCTTACGGGTCCCGGTTTCCCGTCAGCGACGGGCACGCCGTCAAGCTCCGCGACCGGAGTGACTTCTGCCGTAGTGCTGGTGATGAACACCTCGTCGGCGGAACGCAGATCCTCCAGTGTGAAGGCCTCCTCGCGTACCGACAGATTCAAGCGGAATGCCAGCTTAAGCACGACCGCGCGCGTAATGCCGTGCAAAATCAGATTGTTGGCCGGATGAGTACGGATCGTTCCGTCTTTGATGATCATGACGTTCGACGAACTGCATTCGGTCACCGTGCCGTCGCGGTGAAAAATAACCTCGGCGGCGCCAGCTTCCGCCGCTTCCTGCTTGGCCATCACATTTGGCAGCAGATTCAGCGTCTTCAGGTCGCAGCGAAGCCAGCGAATGTCCGGACGGGTTATGACGCGAATGCCGCCGCGTATCGCATGATGCGGTCTGGATAGTTCGCTGCTGTAGGCCATCAAGACGGATTCGACCGGCGGATTCGGAAATGCATGACCGCGCGGCGCTTCTCCCCGGGTAAGCTGCAAGTAGATAATGCCTTCCTTAACGCCATCTGCTGCCAGCAGCTTCTCAAGTTTTTCGTCGATTTCGGTGATCGGGTAGGGGAGCGGAATGCGCGTTTGTTCGGCGCTGCGCTCAAGACGCCGATAATGAGCGTCCTTTTCAAACAAACTTCCGTTATAAATTCGAAACACCTCGTACACGCCGTCTCCGAAATAATAACCGCGGTCATTCGGCGAAATGCGAACTTCCCCGTTGTTTACGAATTGATTTTTGTACAGCATCATGACGATTCCCTCCTTGGCTGTTCTTCTGGCAGTATGTTCGTCGCTATCGATGCTTTCTATTATAACGCTTGGTGCCTGCATCTTTCAAAAACGGAAGTCAAGAGAGGCTAGTCCATGAAAAAGAGAGGGCGATAGCGAAAGTAACAGCAATTGTGCTTTTTAGCAGCCAAATACGGGTAAATTGCTCTGTTTATCATTAGAAACACCATATATAGTGGTGTATAATGGAACTCACACCCATATATACCCCCTATTCGTAATGAACGGACGCTTGGAAATTCCTCATACAGGCGGCTGTTCCGCTTTCGATTCTCGTATTCGTTGCTTTTCCGACCCGCACAACCTATTTATGCTGCCTGATAACTTCCTTCGTCATTCCCGACGCTGCAGCCGGAAACAACCGCTCTCTCAGAGCGATTCGGCTTTGATTTTGCATGGAAACGAACCCGCTCGGTTTGGATTCTTCGTATGCTTTCATTCTTTACCGGGGGCAATACCTTGCAGGTTATCGGGTATTATTTGGCGACGGCTTGTATGTACGGTTCGTTCTTTACGGACGTTAACGGTATAAGGTTTTGGAGCGGGGCAGGGAAGGCAAACTCATTTAATCCCGTATTGGAGGTTTTGCAAGTGGAGACGGCGCAGCAATCACGGCTTGAAGGACTTAGCGAAAAAATATTTCTGGACAGGTACGCCCTGAAAAATCCGGACACCACACATACGAAAGTTGGAGATACCGTTCTCGTACTGACGAAGGACGACCCCAAATTCCCGGCGAAGGAAGTCGGCGAAGTGATCGAAAGAGACGGACAGCGAGTAAAGGTCAAGCTCCGCAATGGCGACATCGTGGATTCGACGATCGAGAAGCTGACGCTGAATAAGGAGAATACGCCGGAGCAGCTGTGGAATCGGCTGGCTGCGGCGATGGCGTCCGTCGAGACGACGCCGGAGAAGCGTCAGGAGTGGACGGAGAAGTTTCGTTACCTGCTGAACGACTGGAAGCTTGTACCGGGCGGGCGTATTGCGGCCGGCGCCGGCGCCAGCGATGAGCTGACGCTGTTCAATTGCTATGTCATTCCGTCTCCGCATGACAGTCGCGGCGGCATTATGACGACGTTGACGGAGATGACCGAAATTATGGCCAGAGGCGGAGGCGTCGGCATCAATCTGTCCTCGCTTCGTCCCCGCAGGGCAATCGTTCACGGCGTAAACGGCTCGTCAAGCGGCGCCGTATCCTGGGGCGGGTTGTTTAGCTACGCGACCGGCTTGATCGAGCAGGGAGGCAGCCGCCGCGGTGCGCTCATGCTGATGATGAACGACTGGCATCCCGACGTGATGGATTTTATAACCGTCAAACAAACAATGGGGCAAATTACGAATGCCAACCTGTCGGTTTGCGTCAGCAACGGCTTTATGGAGGCGGTCAAGGAAGACGCGAACTGGGATCTTGTTTTCCCGGACACGACCGATGCGGATTACGACAAGCTGTGGGACGGCAATCTGAGCAAGTGGAAAGAGCTCGGCAAGCCGGTAAAAGTCGTGAAGACGGTTCGCGCACGCGACATTTGGCACACGATCATCGAATCAGCTTGGAAATCGGCCGAGCCGGGCGTCGTGTTCATGGAGCGTTACAATGATATGTCAAACAGCTGGTATTTCAATCCGATCATTGCCACTAACCCATGCTTCCATCCGGATACGCGAATTTCTACCGAGTTTGGGCTAATCCGAATCGAAGATCTTCATAAACAGCAAGGGCGTGAAGCATTTCTAACTGCGACCGATGCCCGATTGTTGAATGTTTTGCGAGTAGTAAACGGCCGTTCTTATGAGGTGCCTGGTACTATCATGCGGACGGCAACCGTATTTCCGACAGGCCGCAAGAAGACGATTCGCGTCTCTCTGAAAAACGGCATGGAGCTGAAGGTGACTCGGGATCACCGCATTTATACGGATGAAGGCTGGAAAGAAGCGAAAGACCTGAAGCATGACGATTACGTCTACATTCAATCCGGAGAAGGGCGGTTTGCCGCAAGCGACGAGTTGGGCGAAGCATGGGGAGCATTCCTGGGTTGGCTGACTGGGGACGGTTGGCTTTCGAAACGCGGAGAGGTAGGCATGGTTTTCGGTAGGGACGATACGGAAGTTATTTCTCGCATGATCGAAATCGGTAAATTGCTTACCGGCGTCGAAGCGAAAGTATACGAACGCGAGAACGGAACATTCCAAGTGAACTGGTGGCGCAAAGCGTTTGTCGAACGTCTTCAAGAGTTGGGCATCAAGCCGGTAAAAGCTTTTGAAAAAGAAGTTCCTTCTGCAATCTTTACTTCAACTAAAGAGACCGTAGTCGGCTTTCTTCAAGGTTTGTTCAGCGCAGACGGAACGGTTTACGAGAACGATGAAATGCATCGCAGCGTAAGGCTTACTTCTTCGTCCAAAAAATTGCTCCAAGACGTGCAGCAGCTTCTGCTGAATCTTGGCATACACGGTAAAGTTTATTTGAGAAGCAAGACAAATCAGGCGCAATTTACCTATGTGACGTTGGACGGCGAGCATAGAGTTTACGAATCGCGCGAATTTTACGAGTTAATCATTAGCGGGAACAATCTGCTTATGTTTAAGGAGCAAGTCGGATTTGGTCTTGTTACACGAAAGCAGCAAGCTTTGGAGCGAATCGCGAGAGCATCCAGGAAAACCGAGAGGTTTCAATCGCAGGTCGTTATGCTTGAAGAGGGCGAAGAGGTCATCGTGTACGATATTACCGAGCCGATAACGCATTCCCTGGTAGCGAACGGATTTATCGTTCACAACTGTGGAGAGCAAGGCTTGCCGCCATGGGGCGTATGCAACCTTTCGGCCGTCAATTTGTCAAGGTTCTATGATGCAGAACGTCATGACGTTGCGTGGGAGGAGCTCGGACGCACGGTGCACTATTCGGTGCGTTTCCTGGACAACGTTATCGACCGGACGCCGTATCATTTCGAAGCGAACGAAAGGAACCAGAAGAACGAACGCCGTGTCGGACTCGGCACGATGGGGCTGGCAGAGCTGATGATCAAGCTGGAGATCCGGTACGGAAGCCCGGAATCGCTTGAATTTCTGGATAGGCTGTACGGATTTATGGCCAAGGAAGCTTATCTGGCCTCAGCGGACATCGCGGCGGAGAAAGGCCCGTTCCTGAAATTCGAAGCCGAACCGTTCCTGCAAAGCGGCTTCATGAAGCATATGACCGGCGAATTTCCGGAGGTAGGCGATGCAATCCGTGCCAACGGGATGCGGAACGTTACCGTCATCACGCAGGCGCCGACCGGGAGCACCGGCACCATGGTCGGAACTTCGACCGGGATCGAGCCGTATTTTGCATTCGAATATTATCGGCAAAGCCGGCTGGGCTTCGATAAGCAGTTCGTGCCGATTGCGCAGGAATGGCTGGAGAAACATCCGGGCGAAGCGCTTCCGCCGCATTTTGTGACGGCGATGGATTTATCCGCGGAGGACCATATCCGTGCACAGGCGGCGATTCAGAAATGGGTCGACAGCTCGATCTCCAAAACGGCGAACTGTCCGACCGACTTTACGGTTGAGGAAACGGAGCGGCTTTATGAACTCGCATTCGACTTAGGCTGCAAGGGCGTCACCATTTATCGCGACGGCAGCCGCGACGTGCAGGTGCTGCAGACCGAGAAGAAGGACGACGCAGCCGATGCGAAAGCCGCTGAAGAAGCGGCAGATCAAGATGCGGGTGCCGCCATGCTGGCCGCCGAGCATTCCGCCGAAGCGTTGGCATCGTCCGTATCGGCCGAACCAGTGCTTGACAAGCAGTACAAGAGTCGTCCGTCCGTACTGCGCGGTGCGACCTATAAGCTGAATACGCCGTTCGGGATGGCGTATATTACGATCAACGATCTGAACGGAACGCCTTGCGAAATATTCCTGAATGTCGGGAAAGCCGGCTCCGACGTATTCGCCATGTCGGAAGCGCTCGGCCGCGTCTGTTCGCTCTTCTTGCGCTACGGCGATCATGGAAACAAGGTGCAGCTGTTGATTAAGCACCTGAAGGGAATCGGCGGCTCAGGCGCGATCGGCTTCGGCCCGAACCGCGTCGAATCGATCGCGGATGCCGTTGCCAAAGCGCTCGAGATGCATCTCGAGGTGTCCGGCAGCGAGGTGTATGTCACCGCTGCAGCCGAGGCGCCGGCGATCGTATCGCCGCAATCGCAGCCGGCGGTTAAGCCGCTCGCATCGGGAGCGACCGCCATCAGGCAGAGCAAGGATCTGTGTCCGTCCTGCGGATCGGCGTCGCTGATCAATACCGAAGGCTGCAAGACTTGCAGTACGTGTGGATATAGCAAGTGTTCGTAAAAGGACACGGGAACTTTAGTGCAATAAAAAAATTGAAACGGCAGCCGGCCTGAACAATCGGCTGCCGTTTCTCAACTAAACCAGCTAATAGTTGTCAACATTTTTCTTATAAAGAAGATGGCCATGGTTGATGCTATACTAATAACTGTGCATGCCAAATAACCCCCCACTCTGAATTGGTAGGTTTTTCCAATGCGTTCAGTTAGGCCATAGCAACGAAAGTTTCTTTTCGTTTCAGCAGGGCAAAGATCCAATGGAGAAGCCTGTTAACACAAGCGATCATCGCTACTTTGTGAGGCTTTCCCTCAGCCACTTTCTTGTCGTAATAAGCCTTGAGTGTCTTGCTGCCTGTACGTCTCAAACTACAGAGCACAGCCAAGAATAAGGTGTGTCTAAGCCTGCTGGAGCCACGTTTGGTTATTCGATTTATCGTAGCAGTAAATTTGCCAGAGATATGGACGCTAGGATCTATGCCAGCAAAGGCAACCAGCTTTTTTGGGTGATTAAACCGATCAATCTCACCAATTTCCGAAATAATCGTTGCCGCGATTTTTTCTCCGATTCCGGGGATCGATTGGATAATCTTATATTCTTCCAGTTCATTAGCGAGAGCATCGATTTGCTTTTCCAGGGCGGTTAGATGCTCTCTATAATGAAGCAGCATGCTGACATACATATCAAGGCTGAATAAATGGCTCTGGAAAGGGGCCTTGCGGAAGGGATTTCGATCCGCAGCAGCTAGTAAAGATTTAGCTTTCTCAGCGGCCCAACGATCAGACCTCCGGATACATAGCGTTACAATCTTCTCTGTTACCTCTGCTTCTCCAGCGTGCAATACGGCGTCAGACGTTGGGAACGCCAACAAGGTTTTCAGTGACACTGTAGAATACAAATCCCCAAACACACCTTTATACTCAGGAAACACCTGATCCAATATGGCCTGGAATTGAAGCTTGATCTGGATGTACAGGCCGGTTATTGCATCATGCTGTCTGGTTAAATTCCGTAGGTTTAACAAATGTACGCCTCTTGTTTTGTGATGATCAAAGTCCTCTTTGTAAAAGAGCTCGCAGAGGGCATAAGCATCTACAGCATCCGTTTTCACCTTGCGTAAGCTCGATGATTTTTTCGCCTGATACGATAAGATAGGGTTAACTACAACGTACAGGTAATGATGATCCTCCAAAAACCGAGTGATGGGTAAATGGTAATGTCCTGTCGACTCTAGAATAACCGTTGGTTGTTCACCGGTTTCTTCTTCAATAACCTTTAAGAAGGAGTGGAAAGCGGCTAACCCCTCATGAGTATGGCTTACTGAAAAGCTATTGCCGTAAGGCTTGCCTTTGTCTAAGAAAGCTTGGCCCTGACTTTCTCCTCATATAAATGCTATGAATCTTACCTTTAAATTCGGTAAGTATATTATCTATATACTTATCAACAAAATCGTGTGGCTCGATTCCAAAAGGAACTGCTAAACCTTTTAAGTCAGATGCAGACTTTACTATTGTATGTGTAAATCCCAAAGATATTCTAAAATGAACTCTGGATAAATAATTATCGGTGGTACTTTTTCACCAACGTCATGACCATATATGCAAACACAAATTATCTTTACCCAAAAACCCCACTCATTTGGTTTACTTTATACATCGTCAATCGAGCAAATTATCGTATCAATCTTAGTTACTACTGGATATTCTTCCAAAAGCCTATCTTTAATATTTGACAATCTTTCGTAATAAATACAGAGACCAAGGAGGAAGTAGATCGTATACATAGTTTAGTTTCTAATGCTAGTGATAACACAATGAAAACTAGATATATTAAAGGTTACTCTAAGAGATTAATTCGTGCATTATACTCTTTGGTTTTAGAAGATACAGGTGTATGGCAAGATGACAGTATTAAGATGAAGAATGCCATATTAAACTATTGTGAGATTGACTCCGCTTTAGTTGATTATCTGTATGCTTGTTACTTGGATAGTAATGTACTTGTTGAAGAGTTTCTGGGAATTGCAGATGAAGTATATAGCTATTTTGAGAACGCCTTAAATGCAATGGCTGCTTCCAGAACTTCCTTCGGCTAACACCATATTGACGCTCCGGGTCACTCTGAGAAGCGAGTGACCACATCCAGCCCCCTAAACCCGTCGGGACGTCACTGCGTTGGTGTTCGGCAAGCCTCACAACTATAAGCAGCGACTCTAATTAAAACATAAGACTATTGAGCTAACGGATACAAGAGCGCAACATCCAGAACAACAAGGCTGCCGAGGGAATGATTGGAAGTTTCGTTGCGCTAAAGGGCAGCATAGTTTTAATTACACCTGCCAGATAATGAATCTACCTAGAACTGGTTGGCCGCATATTCTATTTCTACATGGACGCGATCAAAGAGGGAATATGCCGGGGTGGTACAACGCGGAAAACGTTAAGGCTGCCATGAGAGCTGAGCGGGGGACCGTGTCGGATGAGGCAATCCTGGAGACGGTGCGCAACTTCGTCGGCGTGGAGCAACGAAACCAGTGGGTAACAACTGTGGGTAGCGTGAATGATTACAATAATTCAATCGGCTCCAGTCCCGCCCGAACCGTCGACACGCTGCACGCGCATGTGGGCAGAGAGCAAAGAAGGTTCAAATTATCGAAAAGCAATGAAGTTTGAGTAATAATAGGAGGGATTCATAATGAGATTCGAAATAACCTATATCGGCGTTATTGTCGTTATTGTCGTTATCGTCTTTAGCGTCAGTATCGTTTCAATTGTTTTTACCTCCATGAACAAACACAACCGCAAAAAATCTCACTCACGTTCCTACGTAGATGGAGGAGGGGGCTACCACCACTCAAGCCATGATTCCAACAACGGCGGGTGGGGGGCGGATAGTGGAAGCGGTTCTGATGGAGGTGGGGGTAGTTCCGAAGGTGGTGGCGGAGGCGGTGCTGACGGAGGCGGGGGAGGAGGTTGAGGCGACAGATCTGAAGGACGGGGAATCGAACTCGAAATTTCATGAACTCAAATCGAACGAGAAATAAAGAAAATGGGAATGCAACCATTGATGAACACTGGCAGTGTTCATGTGTATAGCCCAAAAAAGCCGACCAATGAGGCAGGCTTTGTATACACCTGTGTTTTGAATGTAGCGGGGCTTTAGTGGCACACTTCGCTCCTACAACGCAAGGTTCTGCATTTTTTCTTCCTCTCCAAAAAAACTAAAAACATAATTTTCTGGAAGATTGTTCGGAAGGATTGTATTGATAGAGACATCGAGTACGAAACAGATTGCATATAAAACAACGTGCGTGCGTGTGTCGGACGACAAGAACTTGACCCTTTTGTGGAAGTAAAGTGAAGGTTGCTAACCTAACGGGTAGTTATCTACAGCAAAAGGGTTTAAGGACATTGTTAACGAACTGAAACTATAAGTGAGAAGGATGGCATCATTAGGCTACGCCTCTGGGTGGTGTTCTTCTTACCTGCATGAGAAAAATGATATAAAGCGAGGTGCAGTCATTGGCAAAAGTTGTGGTATTAACAGGGAACGGTCTGTCTATTGCATTAAATCCCGAATTTTCGATCCCAAAATAACCGAGAAATTTTTCATGCGCTTAAACCCCGAACATAGGGCATTTGTTGAACACCATATGTCAGTGAACACTAATAAGAGCAACTCGAGGATTACATCGCGACCATTGAGACGATTTACGATGCCCTACACCTTTGCAACGCACTCAATTATGTTCTAGCCACTCCCGGGCTATTACTATGTCAGCTTCGCTCGTTGTATCCAATGTTAATCTCCGGATTTTCATTGTTTTCGTCAACCAGATACGGTCTATGGTATTTTTCTTCAGCCTCAATGCGAGCTTGTTTCAAACAAACCAAGATTGATACTTTTCCCTTTAAAGCCGATGTGCGCTCTCCATTTATGACGACTCTCCAACCAACAAACTCCTTTGTAGCCGCTTGTATTATCTTTATGCGCTTTGGCTTTCAAGGCTGATTTACGTGTCCTATCTGTCCTATCATTCTCGATATGGAGAGCGACGCCGCGATTCCTTTTTTCTGCTCTTTTACATCCGCAGCTCTTATAAATACCGCGCCTTAAATCACTTCCCCGAACATAAATGATTTTCTCACATACACATTTACACATCCATAAAATCGAATGATTCTTATCTTTTTTTTCACTTATTTTTATCACTTCGAGGTCACCAAATTTTTGCCCCGTAATATCAATTCGTTTCGTCATTATGCCACTTCACTTTCTCCGTACTAACAAAGATGTATGTCCAATGTGTCGACGATTGGGATTTCATCGTCATCAAACATCCCGTCGTTTTTAACAGAGCGGCCGACAATAATGACTCGTTTGCCATGGTAAACTGCATGTTTAGCAATTACCTTCTCGAATAAATATACCATTAGCCGATGTACGCGACCATTCGGCAAATGCGGATAGGATTTAGCCCGTTCCGCAGTGGGCCTTGTCAGACGACTTATAATTTTATCTAAGGCCTGAAACTGTTGTATAAGCATTGTGGGGATGAACTTGAAAAATCTTCGTGACCTTGGGCCAAGACGCACATGTACATGCATCCGCAGGCTCCAGGCAGCGCGGAAATGGCGGACAAAGGCATCGCGCTCGCCAAAGCGGTCAAAAACGTCGATCCCGACGCCGAGCTAATAGGCGAACGGAACATATTTAGGGTTAATTTATCAAAATACAATACACCATTGTGTCCCGTAATTCGGATTGCTATATGTCTTCGAGAGTTTAAGCCATCTTCCGGCCAGAAGCGATCGACTGCCTTTGTTCAGCTACCCTGAAAATCAAGTGCACTGAGCAGCTGAAAATGAGAATGCGGAACTAAGCGCTGCGCCTCTATTCTATATGGGGGGGATGGATGTCATGAAGCAGCGGGGTTGGATATTGTAACGGTAAAGCCTAGGTTTTCGAGCCTTAGCACAGCTTATTCTCATTAAATGTAGCGTAAGTCGTGACTTCTTATGAATAAATTGGCAGAAACTCAAATCGTTGCTCACCGCTACCAAGAAGGATAACAAAGTGCAAAGAACGCAACGTAATGGCATTGAACGATGCCACTGTCGGACTATAGAATGAAGTCAAGTCAAGGAAGGGAGCGACACAATGAAAAATATAGAGACGGAGCTGTCGATACCGGTCCATATACAGCCGTTCCGAGAGCTCATTCGAGAGCAATACGCCAAAGCGATTCACCAGGTGCGTGCTAAGCGGGTGTTTCTGGCAGCCAGTATCCATATCGGTCATTTGCCCCATTATGAGGTCGTCCGGGAAGAAACGGCCATTTTGAAGGAAAGTATAGAAAGTTACAGAAAACTGGGTATTCAGGTTGCGTACTGGGGGAACACAATCGGCCACGGTGGTTCCCTGCTTGAGAGCGTTCCCCACAGCTTTCAGGAAATTGTAGGACCGAGAGGCATGACGGTCTCGGGTGCATATTGCCCATTGGATAAAGGATTCCAGAGGTATATCGGACAAGCTTACGCGATCATTGCCGAATCGGGCGTGGAAATGCTCATGCTGGACGATGATTTCCGTCTGCATTTGAGAGGTCCTGAAGCACCAATCGGCTGTTTTTGTCCGCTTCATATGGAAGCCTTTCAGCAAAGGATCGGCCGGGAAATCAGCCGCGAGCAGCTGGTTGAGGAGGTGCTCCACGGAAAACCGTCGCCCCTCAGGGAACATTGGCTGGCTGTAATCGGAGACAGTCTTCTCCATCTTGCCGCTGTCATCGAGCAGGCGGTTCACGCCGTTAACCCAGACGCCCGAATTGGCCTCTGCGCGGTGATGTCGCATTGGGTGCACGAAGGGGTGACCATGGAACAGCTACTGCGGACATTATCCGGAAGCACGCGTCCGTTTCTGCGGACGATCGGGGCTCCATATTGGTCCAAGGAACCGCACAATATCGGCTGGATTATCGAATATACCCGCTTGCAGGCGCATTGGCTCCGGGACTTGGACGTGGAATTGATGGCCGAAGGGGATACGTATCCGCAGAACCGGTATCATTGTTCGGCGGCAACGTTGAAAGCGTTCAATCGGGGAATTCGAGCGGCGGGCATTCCCGGCTTGCTCGCTTATGGGCTGCACTTTTCGCTCCCGCCCGAGCTCGAGCCCGGATACATGCGCATGCTGCGGGAAAACGAGGATTTCGATGAAGCCATTCACCGTTTTTGTCCGTCGAATTATTCGAGCCTGGGCGTTACCCCCGTTATCCAGCCCTACGCGTTTTCCCGATTATCGCTCCCGAATACGGAAAGCAACGCTCACTATGCATGGCCGGACGAGCCGGTCGCGCTCCATTACCTTTCCCGACTCGGTATTCCCGTTAGCCATTCGGATCGATCCAGTCCGGTCCTCCTAGCTGGAACCGGTGCGGAAGGGTTGACGGACGTTGAAATCAATCTGCTGCTCGATCGCGGAGTCGTCCTTGACGGCGCTGCAGCCGCCATGCTGCTGGAGAAAGGCTTCGACATTGGTTACGAATCGTTCCAACCGGCGAGGACTCCGGTATTCGAAAGATACATGGACAAGAACACATGCGGATCGTACACTGGGGAATATATGTGGTCCATCGGCTTCGGACCGAAAGGATTTTACCGCGGGGATCCGAAGCAAAGCGCCGTGATCGTCACCGAATTTCTCGGACTTCGGCTAGAGCCGATGTATTGCGGCGTCGTCCATTACGAGAATGACAAAGGTCAGAGGCTTTGCATTCTTCCTTTCGATTTGCATGATGCCCGGCATAGCAAGCAGCTGATGTATAATTATGCCCGGCAGGAGCAGTTGGCAACCAGTCTCGCTTGGGTTAACCGGAAATCACTTCCGGCTGTGCTGCTCCATCACCCGGACGTCCACCTGATGTGCTTCCTATCTTCCGGTAAAGACCGGCTTGTGATTGCGATTCACAACCTTAGTCTGGACCGGATCGTCGATCCTATTATCCGATTCGATCCGGATATCGGGCTGACTGGCGGCATCGAATGGCTGAGTGAGGAAGGAAGCGCCATAAGCTCCGATGACTATCGTTGCGAGAAGGACGAGCGGTTCGGCTATCTGCATTTGAAAACGATATTGCCTCCGATGGGTTTTATTGCGATTGCCGTAAACCGTCCGTGGGGGTAAAAAGGCGGGGGATCAGGATTGACGGAACCATACAGCAAACAGCCCAGAATCACCATTTTCACGAAGCTGGTCATTACGATCCTCATCATTATCCTTCCCATGTATGTTATCAGTTTGCTGATGAACAAGTATGCCGCGGATATCGTACGCAAGGAACTGTCCAGCTCGACGGGAGAGAGGGCGAACTACGCCATCTCCTCGATTGAGTCGGAGATCGAGCGTATCGTCAGCTTGCAGAAATCGTTTATCAACGACCCCGATCTTAACGATTTGAGCATCCGTTCGGGTTCACTCACTTCCTACGAACGCAATAAAGCGTTCAATGACCTTTCCTATAAAGTGGATCTACTCGCCTCTTCAAGCAAATACGTTCAAGAGGTGTTTGTTCTCATGCCTAATCTGCAAAAGCGCCTTTCTTCGCGGACGGGTGTGGACACGGTGGAACCACGGGAGTTCGAAGCGTTGCGCTCCTCCGGCAGAACGCAGGCGCTTACGTCATATGATCGAGACAGGCTGCTTTTGACAATCGGTTACCCGGTTTTTACACGTTCGCAATACATCCTGGCCATCGAATTGTCGGTCGCGACAATCGGCCGGGATTTGGGATTTCTCAAATCGTCCAACGACAGCGCGATCTTTCTGGCAGACGTTACGAATCGGCGCATGTTATACGAGAAATCGGACGGCGTGAACATGAACGACCTCGTCTACCGGGAGCTGAGCGGGCAGCAACGCGTAAACATCAACGGAACTTCCTATTTAATTACCCAGCGGGTATCCGCGCTGCTCGGCTGGAGCCTAACGATAGCGGTTCCCGATAACGAGGCGCTTCGGCCAGTCTATTCTTTGAAGAACTGGTACTATCTGCTGTCCGTTTTTGCCGTAATCGTTGCGTTTCTCGCCTCCTTTGCCATCTATCGGCTGATCCATTCCCCGCTCAAGAAGCTGATCGCCGCCTTCAGGCGGGTCGAGCAAGGAACGCTTGACATTCAGATTGAGAGGCGGGAGCCGGATGAATTCCACTATTTGTACAACCAGTTCAACAAGTCGGTCAAAAAAATCAAGGAATTGATTCAAGAAGTGTATGAGAAAACGATTCATAGCCAGCAAGCGGAGCTCAAGCAGCTGCAATCGCAAATCAATCCGCATTTTTTCTACAACAGCCTTTACATTTTGTACATGATGGCCCACGAGGAAAATATCGACGGCGTCAAAAATCTTTCCCGCTATCTCGGTGATTACTTCAAATTCATCACGTACAACAAGGCGGATCTTGTCGCGCTTGAGCTGGAGCTCAATCACGCGCGTACTTACGCCTCCATTCAACAGCTTCGCTTCAGCAATCGATTGACCTGCGAGTTCATAACGGATGGGGACCTGTCATCTTGGGAAGTCCCCCGTCTGATCATTCAGCCTATGCTGGAAAATGCGATCAATCACGGCATAAGCGGCCTGGTGGAAGGGGGCAAGGTCGTCGTACAAACCCGCTGCGAGTCCCGCGTTCTGACGGTTATGGTGGAAGACAACGGCGCCGGAATGGATGAACAGACGCTGTCCGCACTGAACATCGGGCTTGAGAATGCTTCGGAAGGCAGCGACATTCACGGCATCTTCAACGTTCATCGGCGGTTGAAGCTGCACTACGGTTCGGCAAGCGGCGTCTATCTCCGCATCAATGAAGCGGGCGGATTGACCGTCACGATCCATATCGAGCTAGCCGAACATCTTAGCGCGAGGAGAGATGCAGATGAAATCGATCTTGATCGTCGATGACGAGCCGATTATCGTCCAAGGCCTCTTAAACGTCGTTCACGACATGGAAGGCGAGCTTCAAGCCTGGAAGGCGCACACGGCCAAGGAAGCCTTGCAGGTTATGGAGCGGCATCGGATCGATATTCTGATCACCGATATCCAGATGCCAGGCATGACCGGATTGCAGCTATCCGAGATCGTCTGCCGGCAGTGGAGGCATTGCAAGATCATCTTCCTGTCAGGTTACAGCGATCAGGAATATTTGCAATCCGCTTTGCGTCAGGGAGCTTTCGACTACTTGATCAAGCCTGCCGACAACGAAACAATCGTGGACTTGATCGGGCGTGCGAGCGCCCAGATCGATCAGGAAACGGACAACCTGCAGATTATGGAAAAGGCGCGGCATCAGTACAAGGAAGCGCTTCATCTGCTGCGCGAGGATTTCTTCTCCAAGCTGATCTCGGGGAGAGTAGAGGAAGGTCCCGCCCTGCAGGAGCAGCTGGACGCGCTCGAGCTGCCATTCAACCGGCACGATTCGCTTGTCCTGGTCATCGCCCGGATCGATAGATGGCCGCTCCATTTTACGGGGAAAGACCGCATGCTGTTGTCCTACGCGGTCGAAAACATAATGGAACACCATCTGGCCGAGAAATGCCGCATCTACTCGATGAAACGGGATTCGTATATCGTCTGGTTCATTCAACACCGGAAGGATGACGGTACGCTTCGCGATAACAGGTTGGGTTTGCACGGCTACGTCAGCGAGATGCTCGAAAAGGTGCAGCAGGATATTCGCATTGTGCTGCATCTGTCTTTATCGCTCGTTCTGTCCAAGCCCGACGTCTCCTGGCAGACGGCCGGACAAGCTTATTCGGCGATGTATGCATTGCTGCAGCGGGGAATCGGCCTTGACGAAGAAATAATTATAGACGATACGGACGTTATTAGAGATGCCGCTTCGGACCCCAGTCACGAGCAAGCCGCGCTCTCCCGGCATATCGAACAGCTACGGACCAAGCTGGAGAACAACGACATCTCGGCATTCTACGACCAGTTGAAAGAGGTGTTTGACCTTGTTCGCAAATCGGTATACGTAAGCTATACGGGGCAAATGGAGATTTTCAATACCGTGTCGGCCATGCTGCTGTCCTACATCAACCGGAGAAAATTATCCGATTTGCTCGCTAAGGAAATCGACTTCAGCGGGCTCGGCAATTACCGGATGCACGCCAACTGGGAAGAACTGCTCCGCTATTATCTGGATATCGCGTGGCGCATCCGGATGCTTCTCGAATCGGAAAAAGAAGATATCAAAACGAGGATCGTAAGCGAGATCGACAGCTATATTCACAGCAATCTCAGCGGCGACCTGTCGCTTCACCATCTCGCCGCGCGCGTCCATCTGAGTCCGCACTATTTGTCCCGCATCTATCATGCGACGAGCGGAAGCCTGCTAGCGGAGAAGATCGCAAGCATCAAAATCGCCAAAGCCAAAGAGATGCTCACCTCCGGCGATGTCAAAATCCAAACCGTCGCGGCGGAGCTAGGGTTCGACAATAATTTATCTTATTTTAGCAAATTCTTCAAAAAATGGGTTGGGGTAACTCCGGTAGAATATAAAGAGCTTAGCCGAAAGAGAAAGTTAGATCTGCGTGAGGAATCATGACAATATAGTGCATAAAGGACAACGATCTTCTCTTGTTCGCCTTTGCCGGGGGCCCTAGAATAGGACTCAAGCCACCACCGGGCGGCTTACACTTTAAGAGGGGGACTTATATGCAACATAGGACACGAAAGATCAAAATCGTAACACTGCTGCTTGTGCTCGCGGTCTTATTTGTAAGCGCGTGCAGCAAATCGAACAACGAATCGAAGCCGACTGCCAGCGGGGGTACTTCTACCCCAGCTTCCACCGGCGCAGCTTCGAAAGAACCAGCGAACAAGGGGCCGTTCAGCAAATTCGATCCACCGATCGAACTGAAGACCGGCAGAAACACGGAGGGCATGAAGTTCGAAGAAGGCCGGTCGATCGACGATAACCAGTACTACGATGCCTATCGGGACCAATTGGGTATCAAGGTGAAGAACGAATGGGTCGTCAGCAACGGCGAAGGGTATCAGAACAAATTGAACGTGTCGATCGCTTCCGGCTCCATTCCCGATTTGCTCGTCGTCAACGGCGCGCAATTGAGAAGCATGATCGAAGCCGATATGGTCGCAGATTTAACGGATGTCTACAATAAGCGCGCAAGCGAGAACACGAAAAAAATGATGATGGCGGACGGCGGAGTTGCCATGAAAGCGGCGACATACGGCGGCAAGCTGTACGGCCTGCCGATCACCGCCAGCGCGATCGACAGTGTCGGGGTGCTCTGGATTCGCGACGATTGGCTGAAGAAGCTGAATCTGAACCCGCCGCAAACGATTCAGGACGTCGTCACTATTGCCCAAGCGTTCAAGGACAGCGATCCGACGGGCAAAACGGTCGGGTTCGGGATGTCCAAGGAACTGCAATCTATGGGATCTCCGAACATCGGAAAATTGCTCAACGCCTTCCACGCTTACCCGGACTCCTGGGTGAAAGGCAGCGACGGCAAGCTCGTTTACGGCAGCACGCTTCCGGAGATGAAAAAAGGGCTGGCGCTGCTGGCGGAAATGAACAAAAAAGGTTTGATGGATAAGGAGTTCGGCGTCAAGGACGTTACCAAAGTGATCGAAACGATCTCCGCCGGCAAGCTGGGACTGTTCTTCGGTGATATGGCCGCTCCGCTCTATGCGATCAACGGCTCCAAGAAAAATGATCCGAACGCCGAATGGAGCGCGTATCCGATCCCGTCTGCGGACGGACAGCCCGCGCTTGTCGAAATGGGCGGCTTGGCGGATCAATATCACGTCATACGCAAAGGGTATAAGCACCCTGAAGCGGTTGTAGAGCTGATGAATTTCTGGATCGAGAAAAACTGGATCAACCCTGACGCGCCTCTGTCGCGCAACGAGAAAACCGGTATCATGTACTATCCGTACGGCCTTGTGACTTCGTCGCCGCCGACGAAGAACCTGGATGCGCATTTAGAAATCGCCGACGCCTTGGCAACCGGTAACGAATCCAAGATGTCAACGGAATCGAAGTATTATCTAGACAAAATCAAGAAATGGAAAAACGACAAATCCGATGTCGGAGACTGGGGCCTCGACCGCGTGTTCGGCGTCAACAAATCGAGTATGGAAGTTATTCAGAAAATGAAGCAGAACAATCAATTGCATATGTCGGGGTTCCTGGGCGGCTCGACACCGGCTATGGCCGAGAAGTTTGCCAGCCTGAGGAAGATGGAGCAAGTGATGGTCATGAAAATCATCCTCGGCTCCGCCGGACTGGAGGAGTTCGACAAGTTCGTATCCGACTGGTATAAGCAGGGCGGAGACCAGATTACGAAAGAAGTCAACGATTGGTACGAGAAATCGAAATAATGTCCGGACAGTAACGACGCGAAGAGGGGGAGGCAGCTCTTCTCCTCTTTTCGCGTTTCTCCGGCAGAAAGTGTGGTGTATGGATGAAATCGTGGAAATCGCAAGTGCCGCTTCACTTCATGATGATCCCCGCAGTCGTGCTTGCCTTCCTGTTCAACTACGTACCGCTCGCAGGCATCTCGATCGCGTTCCAGCGATTCGTCCCTAATCGCGGCCTGTTCGGCTCTAAGTGGATTGGGTTGGACAATTTTCGCTATGTTCTGGATATTCCCGACATTTATCAGATTGTCTTTAATACAGTGTTTATCGCCGTGATGAAGATTACGGCGGGATTGATCGTGCCGATCGTCGCGGCGCTCCTGCTGAACGAGATGAGGGTCAAGCTGATCAAGCGTTCGGTGCAGACGCTGATCTATCTTCCGCACTTCCTTTCCTGGGTCATCCTGGGCGGCATCCTGATCGACATACTGTCGATCCAAAACGGCATCGTCAACCAGGTTCTTGGGTATTTCGGCATAGGGCCGATCTATTTCCTGGGCGACAACAACTGGTTTCCGTTCACGATTGTCCTATCGGATGTGTGGAAGGAATACGGTTTTTCGACGATTGTCTATTTGGCAGCTTTGACGGCCATCGACCCCTCTCTATACGAGGCGGCGCATGTGGACGGCGCTGGAAGATGGAAGATGACGATCCATATCACTTTGCCCGGCATGATGCCGATCATCATCCTGCTGGCGGTGCTCAGTCTGGGCAACGTGCTCAATGCAGGATTCGAGCAAATTTTTATGTTGTACAACGCTCAAGTCTATCAATCGGGCGATATCATCGATACTCTCGTGTACCGCATCGCATTCCAGGATGCGCAATACAGCGTGTCCACAGCGGTCGGATTGTTCAAATCGGTCGTCAGCCTCGTGCTGATCGTCATCTCTTACCGACTGGCTTATCGATATGCCAATTACCGAATTTTCTAAGAGGGGGGGCTTGGAGCCATGGTAGAATCCAACTCCATCTCAAGAAGAGCTTTCGTGATCTTCAACTATATTTTCATGATGGGGCTCGGATTGCTCAGCATCTTGCCTATCGTGCATGTATGGGCCATTTCGTTCAGCAATTCCGGTCCGGTCGAAGCAGGCGCCGTAAAGCTCTGGCCGATCGGCTTCAATACGGACGCTTATTCATTCATTCTTAACGGAGATGCGTTCACGAAGGCTTTCGTCGTGTCGTTGAAACGGCTCGCTCTGGGAACGTCAATCGGGATGCTTGTCGTCATGCTGACGGCTTATCCGTTGTCCAAGGAATCGTCGCAATTTCGGTTTCGCGGCGTCTACGTATGGTATCTTGTCGTCCCGATGCTGATCAGCGGCGGGCTCGTTCCGAGTTATATGACGTTAAAATATTACGGCCTGCTCGACAGCATCTGGGTGCTCGTCCTTCCGGGGGCGCTGGCGGTGTTTAATGTCATCCTTCTGCTCAATTTTTTCCGCGGACTGCCCAAGGCGCTCGAAGAGGCGGCGTTCATGGACGGAGCCGGACACCTGACCGTGCTGTTCCGCATCTATCTGCCGCTATCGCTGCCTGCCCTGGCGACGATTACCCTATTCACAATGGTGGGACATTGGAACAGCTGGTTTGACGGCTTGCTGTTCATGAATCGGACGGAGCATTATCCGCTTCAGACGTATTTGCAGACGATTGTCGTGAAGCCGGACCTTTCTCGGTTGACCGATATTAATAATTTCCAGGGATTGACCGAACGAACCGTTAAGACCGCGCAGATTTTCCTTGGCATGATCCCGATCCTGCTCGTTTATCCTTTCTTGCAGCGATATTTCATGCAAGGCATCGTGCTCGGCAGTGTCAAAGAGTAAACACGCAAGGGGGGATTTCCGCTATGTCGAACAAGCCGCAAAAGAACTGGAAAAGACAGACGGCCGAAAGCTTCGTCTTCGTGAACGAGGAGTGGCAGAAGCTGAGTTTTGACCCGGTGCGTTCACTGGTCTTAAGAAGCGGAACGCTTCCGACGGATGATGGCTGCACGGTCTACACGGAAGGCGAGGATTACGTCGTCGACAAGGCAGGCGGGGCGGTCAGGCGCACGCCTGGCAGCCGAATTCCTAATTGGGCCGAACATGCGATGTGCGGCTTGTCGACCTTCGATCATAGCCGGTTCGCGGATTACAGCAACAAGCGATTCACGGTATTTGGGGATTACGACTACCAGGAGCGAAGCGGTGCAAACGGCTCGGCCGGGAATGAGCCTTACGACTGCGGCGTCCGCTTGGCCCGCACGATCGGAAAGCTGAGCAGGGGGGAGCGCATCCGTTATGTCGTGTTCGGAGACAGCATCAGCTGCGGCGGCGAAGCGAGCAGGGACGCGCTCGCTTACTACAATCTGTTCGCGGAGGCGCTCAGAGCGTTATTTCCAGCTGCAGAGATCGAAGTTGTCAATCGGGCCGTCGGAGGAGAGGGCAGCACGGGCGCGCTGGCCAGACTGGACAACGACGTGATCGCGCTGCGTCCCGACCTGGTCAGTATCGGATACGGCATGAACGATCAATGCCGGGGTGAGTCGATTCGCAACGGCATTCCGCCCCGGGAGTTTGAAGAGAACATTCGGAGGATGGTGGGGGCGATTGAAGCCGGGAGGACGGCCGACACGATCTTGATCACGCCATGTCTCTCCAATCCGGCATGGGTTCATTCGAGCGGAGACCTCGCGATCTACGCGGATATTCTGAAGCGGATCGGGCGTGAGCTAGATGTAGGCGTCGCGGACGTTCACGAGCTGTGGCAGCGTGAGCTTCGGGCGGGCAAATCGCATGCCAGCTTGCTGCTTAACAATATCAATCATCCGAACGATTACGGCCACCGGATATACTTTCAAGCGTTCCGTCCATTCTTGACGACTTAATCTGTTTTTTACGAAGGAGGCAATCACATTGACAATCAGAGAGCGGGCGGAACGATCCTCGCGATTTCGCCTGCATGCGCTCAAGGTAAACGGATTAACTTCACCGCTCGGCATCGACGACGATGCCGTCCGTTTGTCGTGGCAATTATCGAGCGAGGAACGGGGCTTCCTCCCGACCGCGGTTCAAGTTTGCGTAGCCGAGTCCGAGCGGCAGCTGCGGGAGGGGACATTCATATGGACGAACGGCCCGGTTCCGGGCGCCGCATGGTTTGCGGATTACGATGGAGCCCCATTGAAGGGGAAAGCTCGTTATTGTTGGAAAGTGACCGCTTGGGACAGCGATGGGCGCTTCGCGGATTCCGAGCCCGCCTGCTGGGATACGGGGCTCTATCCGGATGATTGGACGGCGGACTGGATCTGGAGCTCGACCGAGGTCAAGGTAAACGATTTCGCCTACTTCCGCAATATCGTCGAGATTCGCACCGAAGTCGCCTATGCCAAGCTTTTCGTCTCCGCGCACAACACTTTACAGGTTTATTTGGACGGCGAACGGATCGGCGGCTGCGGATCACCAGCCCCTACCAATCCGTGGAAACGCAAGCTGTACATGGCGTACGACGTGACCGAAAGGCTTAAGCCCGGAGCTTGCTGCCTTGCGGCGGTCGCCCATTATCTCGGCGGCAGCGGCCAGAATTATGTCAACGGACTCCCGGGACTAAGGGCGCAGCTTGAAATCTTGTACCGCGATGGGACCCGGCAAACGTGCACGACGGATGAAAGCTGGCAGGTATTGGAGGAAATTCCGCATCAATGCGGAACGCCATATCAACAGAACCGCCGACTGTCCGCGATGGAAGTCTATGATGCGGCAAAGCTCGCTCCGGACTGGAACCTTGCGAGCGGTTCTTCCGGGAAGTTCGGCCAAGCCGTGAGGGTCAGAATCGGCCGGAAAGATTGGCTGATGAAATGGCAGGAAATTCAGGAAGGCGGCATCGAGGAGGAGATCGCGCCCATCCTTGTCGGCGAAGTCGCTTCGGAGCCGGAGGATGAGAAGCGGCAAGTGTTCGATGCCGGGAAGATCGTATCGGGATGGCCGAGAATCACGCTGAAAGGATACGCGGGCAAAACCGTCCGGTTCCGTTATTCCGAAGCGTTGGATCCGGAAGGAACGGTGAAGCGCTATGTCGCCAACGAGACGGCGCCGTTCTATTACGACGAGTACACCATGCGCGGAGATGAACGGGAATGCTGGCAGCCGAATTTCTCTTACAAGGCGTTTCGTTACGTCGAGGTAACCGGCTACCCGGAGGCGCTGCTGCCGGGGGACAACCTGACCGTCGTATCCGCTCATACCGCGCTTGCGCACGAAGGCCGTTTTCACTGCTCCAGCCCGCTGTTGAACGATTTGTACGCGGCGGCTGTTCAGACGCAGAAAAATAACGTGCTCGGCCAGACGGTCGACTGTCCGCACCGCGAGCAGGCGCAATACCTGGCGGATACCGATTTGCAGGCGGAGCTGCTGCTGTACAATTTCGACGCGGCGAAGACGCTGGAGAAGACGCTCGGCGATTTCGCAGACGCGCAGCTGACGAACGGAACGTTCCCTTTCGTAACGCCGACGAATTACGAAGAGAGGGAGCCGACCGGGTTCTGCGCCTTCTACAGCGATAGTCCCGAAGGCCGGGGAATTCGCGGCGAGGAGCCCCGGCAGTACGATCCCGAGGGGCATCTGCAAATTCCGGAATGGGACACGCACTTCTGCACGCTGCTCTGGAAGACGTACCGGTACAGCGGGGACGAGCGTCTGCTGTCGCGGCACTACGAGACGGCGAAACGTCTCGCCGACTATTTCATGGGCATCGCGGATGCGGAAACCGGTCTGATTCCGTTGGGCAAAGGCTGGCATATCAGCGATTGGCCTTACCCTTCGGTCGAGCACAGCTCGGACTTTCTGACGGTACTGAATCTGAAGGTGCTTCAAGCCGTTCGAATCGTAGCTGCGATCGCCGGATTGCTGCATCGGCAAGATGAGCAAGAGGCTTACGCGGCGAAGGCGGACCGGTTGGCGCAGTGCATCCGCATGGAGTTGTACGAGGAGGAAAAGGGCTTGTACCGGGATTGCCGGGGCTCGGACAAAACGCACCAGGGCGTGAACGCACTGGCTCTGGCTATCGATGCCGTACCGGAGGCAAGTCGTTCGGCGGCGATCGAGGCCGTGGCAGCCAAGCCCTGGGAATGCAAAACCGTGCTGTCGATGCCGCTGCTTCGCGTCCTGTTCGAGAACGGCAAAGAAGATGCAGCCTACCGGCTTCTCACTCGCGAAGAATATCCCGGTTGGGGTTATATGATCCGCGAGGGAGCCGCTACCCTGTGGGAAGGATGGGACGACATCGAATCTCATTGCCACGCATGGAACGGTTACCCGGGGCGTATTCTGCAGGAATATGTCGCGGGGATCGCGGCGCCGGCGCCGGGCTTCGCCGAAGTGTCTTTCCGTCCCTTCATGCCGGACGAGCTGGTCTTTGCGGAAGCTGCCGTACCGACGGTTCGCGGGATGCTATGGACTCGCTGGGAGAAGAAAGAGAACGGCCAAGCGAATATTTCCGTTCGCATTCCGACGGGCGTAACCGGAACCATAACGATACCTGGCGCTCTCTGCGGGGCCGATGTCCGCATTCTCGAGAATGGACGGCTGATACGGAGCGGCGAAGGCGGAACGGATGAAGCGGGTACGGCGGATGGCGTCGGAGATTGTTTTTGTTTCCGGACCGTCGACGGCATGGTCATTCGTCTCGATTCGGGTGCCTATGCATTTGAAGTTCGCAGTAACTGAGCAACAAAGTGCAGCAATGACAAAGCAATGTTATAGTCAGGATTTGAAGCGCTTACTACAATGGAATCAGGCATGGGCTACAGCTTGGGAATGGTTGATGGAATGATTTCGCATTCGGATTTGTCAGGTGCATCCTCAATTTGACGGGAGGAATCGAAATGGCCAATGATCACGAACAGGAACTTGCAGTGCAGCCAGCTCTGAAGATTAGCAGAAGGAAGATGCTCGCCGCGCTCGGATCGACGGGAGCGGTAGCAGCAATCGGAGGGCTCGGGTTTCCGGTCAAATCGTTCGCCGCTACGACCAATATGGCTAATGTCGACACGATTGCTGCATTGCGAGCTGTAAGCAAATCGGATTATTCGGCAGCGATTGTGTACGGGTATTACGCAGCTGGCGATTGCCGCCAGCGCGTGTACTACTACGACGCTGCTGATACGACTTCGTCCGATAACGGCGGCTCTGTTATTGTAGCTACCGACGGCGGGCGATGGAAAATCGCGGGCCAGCGGACATGGACCTGTAAGATGTTCGGCGCCAAGGAAGACGGCACAGATCAGGCTACTGTTCTCGGGGTAGCGATTGCGGCGGCTCAGGCAGCTAACGTCCCCTTGGAATGGGATGGCAATTTCAGCGTGTCCACCCTCGTCGTTCAAGGCATTTCCGGTCACCATTGGGTCGGTCGCGGCGGACTCATCGGCATTGCGTCGTCCGCTCAGGATGCCATTCTTCAGTTCATCAACGCGAATGACGTCACGATCAATGGCCGATTTACGATCGACGGAGGCTACAATACGAACTACACGTACGGCTTCCACGCCTACACCAATGCTGCCAATCAGGCCACGTCTCTCTATGATCTCACGAACGTCATTATCGTGCGCTGTAAGACCGCTTGGGGTTTCGGCAATGCGTCTCGTCCGGATGACCTCTGCTCCGAGATTCATATCTGTGGTGGCTATACCTGGGGCTGCCCGCAGTATTTGAAAGCCATCGGCACTCAAACTGTTATTCAAATCTCTAGCGCTAACTGTATTTCCGGTTACGGCGGCGGCACCGGCTCGTGGACATCGCTTGCTGCCGTTTTGATTGAGTCCCAAGGAGCTACGGTTACAATATCCGGTGGTGAAATGATGTGCACCCAGGTTACGTATGACTGCGCCTTCAAGCTTTCGGCCATCGCTGGCGCCACTGCAGGCAACCAATACGGCAGTATTACCGTAACCGGTGTCGTAGCAGAAGTCGCATCAGCGCTGTGTTTTACGAATAACAACTCGCTTGCCTCGCCGATCATGGGCGCCTTCACCTTTACCGGCAGCCGTTTTGTGCTCACGTCAAACACATCCGGAGGCGCCATTCAGACAGACGCATCTTATGCGGGCAAGATCGTCGTTATTGGGAACACTGGATTTGCCCCTAGCCCGCGAACGCAATGGAATGCCAACATCGGCAACTCTTCCTGTGCTGTCACAGTTGATTTGCAGTCATTCGGTATGAACTGCCTTCAGGGCTATGCCGGTATCAACGGCGGTACGCCTGTTGTCCTCGATGGCGACACTGCGGCATGGACAACGTACATCCCAACCGTTACGGCTCAGGTCGGTACGATCACCACTTTGGGTTCCGTTAGCGGACGTTATCTCCGGCGTGGCAAAACGATTCTCGTTCGAGCCGACGTTCAAGTAACGACGAAAGGTACGGCAGCCAACGGTCTCTTAATCTCACTGCCCTTTACATCGTCGTCGAATAACTATGTCGGCACAGCGTATTCGTACAGTACTGCGAAGTCAGGCGCTGCGTCTATCGTTCCTTCGGTATCTGGTACGGCCTCGATGAATTGTTGGCAATCCGATGGCACGACGTTCTTTGCAAACGGTTTAAAACTCATCGCTGAAATGGAATATGAACTCCCCTGATCCATAATTCTCTGAGCCAGCAATATACAAGCGCATTCATCAATAACAAGCAATATCTTGATAGTAGCGAGGCAGACCACGTGAACCGGCGATAACCCGGTCCGGGATTGGGCAGCCCCGGACGATACGTCCGGGGCCGCTTCCGTTGCTTGGGAAGCGCATCGTCACCGATCTTGATATTCCAATTTGATTATATCAGTATTGAAATATGTGTATTGGACGTTGAAGGCAGTCAATCATAGAATTGGAATCGATAACAACGATTTGCATCCACGCGAGGATACTATTCGATAGAAGCGAGGCAAGCCCATGAAAACTGGCGATAACCCGATCTGGGAATGGACGGCTCCCGACGAACTGGCTTACCGGATCGGATCTCGTTCCGACGTGCCGGCGGGATACGTAGAGGTCGGCATTCAAGCGATCGGCATTTGCAGCACAGATCTGCATATTATCCGCGGGACATTGAGGGCGGGCACGCCGCCCTACCCTCTAGGTCACGAGCTGTCCGGTACGATTGTCAGAATCGGAGCGGGCGTGCCCGAGCGGCTGCTGGGGAAACGCGTATGCGTCGATCCGCTTGTCGGTTGCGGCATTTGTTCCGCATGCAAGTCGGGAAATAAGCAGCTATGCACGAAGGCTGCCGAGATCGGCATTCATTTGCCTGGAGGTTGGCAGCGTTATATCACCTTGCCGGCGGATAACGTCTACGAAATTCCCGACGGGATCGGGGACGCGGAAGCGACGCAGATCGAGAACATTCACTGCTGTCTCGGGGGGATCGACAAATTGGATATTCCCCTCGGAACGTCCGCAGCAGTATTCGGAGACGGCCCATCCGGCCTCTACTTCGTTCAATTGCTGCGCGCCGCCGGTGCGGGCAAGATTGTGCGCGCCGCTCCATTGATCACCCATACGTTCGAATTTACAAAGTTAGACAAGGCAGCCGCCTTTGCGCAGCAGAAAAATACGGATGCGATCAAAGTCATTGTAACCGTCACATGAATATTGAGAATCGGGAGGCTTTCACATGAAAATCACCAAAATTACCACTCGTCCCATTCGCATACCTTTCCATAAAGGGGAGGTCTGGTCCAACGGCACCCGATACGGCGCACCCTCTCTGATCGTGCAAATCGAGACCGACGAAGGAATCGTCGGGATCGGCGAATCCGTCGGGCCGACGATCCCGGTCATTCAGACCGTCGTCGAGAAGGAGTTCGCCCCTTTTCTGCTCGGCAGAGACCCTATGGAGCTGGAATCCATCCTTCAACAGCTCGAAGAATATTGCGTGAATTGGAAACAGATCGGTTATTACGGTCTCGCCGGCGTGGAGATGGCGCTGCTTGATCTGCGGGGCAAGATTTTGAATACCCCCTTATACAATTTGCTCGGCGGGCTGCGCAAGAAAGAAGTGGAGTTCTCCGGCTACATCTTCATCGACACGCCCGAGCGGAATGTCGAGGAAGCGATCGGCTTCGTGGAGCGCGGATTCCGGGAGCTGAAGCTGAAGGTCGGGCGCGACATCGATCAGGACGTGGAACGGGTGAAAGCCGTGCGCGAAGCCGTCGGGCCGAAGATCAAGATCCGAATCGATCCGAATCAGAACTGGAGCGTTCCGACCGCGGTCAAAGCGATCCGCCGCATGGAGAAATACGATCTGCAGATGGTCGAGCAGCCGACCCCATTCCACGATGTGGACGCCATGGCGGCCGTCGCCCGGGCGGTGGACGTTCCGATCACCGCGGATGAAGGCTGCGCGACATTGGAGGACGCGCTGCGGCTGATCGACAAACGCGCATGCGCTTGCTTCACGGTGTATCCTTCCGAAGCGGGCGGCATTCTCAAAGCGAAGCAGATCGCCGATCTGGCCAGCCACGCCGGCGTATGGTGCATTACCGGCAGTTGGGCGGAAACGGGAATCGGCACGATGGGCAACGTTCACCTGATTGCCGCGAACCGCAACTTCCCGTTCGGCAACGATACGCATCTGGATTTCATGACCGGCGACGTGCTCACAATCCCGCTTGTGTTCAACCAAGGCAAGATAGCCGTACCTGATCGTCCCGGACTTGGCATCGAGCTCGATCCGGGCAAGCTGGCCGCTTTCCGGGCGCCCGAAGAACGGGAAATGGTGTTCTATGACAAGGAAAACCCGAATTTCCAGCCGAGAATCGGAAGAATCTTGTAGAGATGGCGTACAAATAACGATTTCCATTACGAGGTGTTGAATGATGAAGCTTGGCATAATCGGCTACGGCGGCCGGATTCACAATGTAGCCGAAGAAATAATGAAAGTCGATCCCCAATGCCGGATAAGCGCGATTTGCGATATCCGAAACGAGGAGATTCGGCAGACCTTCGAACGCGAAGGGAGAAGCGATGTTGCCTTTTACGAATCGCCGGAGGAGCTCGCTAGCTCGAAGCCGGACGGTATCTTGATCGGCACCCGTTGTTCTTCTCATACGGAAGTGGCGCTGAAAGTTTTCCCGAGCGGCATTCCCGTGTACATGGAGAAGCCGGTGGCGACGACTTATGCCGACCTGCTGCGCCTGAAGGACGGCTACGAGAAGCATAAGCCGCCGGTTATCGTTTCTTTCCCGCTCAGAGGCATCGTGCATGTCCGTCTGGCCAAGGAAATCGTCGATTCCGGCAAGATCGGCGCCGTCGAGCATGTGCAGGCCGTCAACAACGTGCCGTACGGGGACGTTTACTTCCAGCATTGGTACCGGGACAACGCAGAGACGGGCGGGATGTTCCTGCAGAAGGCGACCCACGATTTCGACTGCATCAATTACTTGCTCGGATTGCGTCCGACAGCCGTCTGCGCGATGACGTCAAAGCGGGTGTTCAACGGCAGCAAGCCGGCTGGACTCACTTGCCCGAATTGCGGCGAACGTGACGTCTGCATGGATAGTGCCATCCGAAAGCGCTTGCTCGGTGAACCAGCCTTCGGGGAACATTGCGTTTACGGCGAGGATGCTGGGAACGAGGATTCGGGCAGCGCGATTATCCGGTACGAGAACGGGATGCACGCCTCGTATTCCCAAAATTTTTTCGTCAGAAAAAAAGCGGGTTCCCGCTCCTTCCGGCTGCTCAGCTATAAAGGAACGCTCGAGTTCGATTTGTATACCAACGTGATCAAAGTATACATGCATCATACGAACAGGGTCGAATCTTACGACATCAACGCCGACACTGGCGGACACCTGGGCGGCGACACGGTACTGGCCCAACAATTCGTCGCCATGATGCGCGGGGAACGGAGCGCTTTCTCGACGCTGGAAGACGGCATGCTCAGCGCCTTGATGTGTCTGAAGGCGAAGGATTCCGCGGCTACGGACAGCTTTCAGAAGATCGAATGGCCGGACCCAGCGGAGATCAAGTAAGATAGACTCTCGATTCGATCAGAAATCGAACGCGAAGCGACCAAGCCCCCGTTTCAGCCGAAAATGCTCGTTCGCTAAAGGCACAAATATGGCGCCGTAGCGGACGGGTAGAAAGAGAGAATCGGTCGATATGCATATCTGGGATTTCGTTCTGATCGCAGTCGTTACGCTGCAGGAGGCTGTCATAGCCTACTTATATTCGCCGAAATGGAAAGCGCTGATCATCAGCCTTCCCTTTACGTTTACCTTTGCAGCGCTCTCCTTGGGAAAATCCGTTAATGTCGTAAACGTGATCTCGCTTTTGTTAATGTTTTTGTTCATGCAAGCTGTAAGAGTGCTTTATGTCCGAGTTCGTTGGCCGAATGTCGTATCCATCGCGCTATCGGCCGCGCTTTATGTCGTGCTTGGCAGTCTCGTCTTTCGGTTCGTTCCCGATAACGAAGCGTTGTTCTGGGGCAGTCTGGCTCTCGTATTTACGCTGGCGGTCGTATTGTTCCGGATTATGCCCGCAAGGGAGGAGCCCGGGGAACGGCGCTTCCGGTGAGGCTAAAGCTGCCGCTCACTGCGGCGCTCGTTGCCATTCTCGTTTTGTTAAAAGGCCAGTTGGGCGGAACGATGACTTTTTTTTCGATGGTCGGCGTCTTTGCCGCGTATGAGGCGCGTAAGAGCTTATGGACGATGGGGAGACAAAATACGATTGTCATCATGTTTTTGACGCCGATGATGGCGCTGATTTATGCGATGTATCCTTTGCTTGACATCGGAGGCGCGCTGGTGGCGGGCTGGATCGGGTTTGCGCTTGCTTTCGCGGCGCTTCGAGCGCTAGGGATAATCGCGTCGCTGCAGGATCGGGAGCTCCGTTCGGAACGCAATAATCAACATAAAGGAAAAGAGAGGGATCGAGCATGACTGCAAAAGCAGGGAGCACGCTTCTGCTCGGAGCCGCGAGGGCCGAGCTGACTCCCGACAAGGATGTCATTCTAGGCGGCGCCACCATGAACGGGAAAATCAGGACAGGCCGTATCAAGGATCCGCTATATGCAAGCGCCGCCATCTTGGAGAACAAGGATTGCCGGCTGTGCATCATTACACTGGACCTGTTGATGATCACCAGGAAGTATGTCAATCTGATCCGCGAAGAACTGCAGGCCAGATGGGGGCTGGACCCGCAGTCCGTCCTTATTCACGCGACGCAGAATCATAAAGGGCCCGCCCTTGGCCATTTCAAGATCGAGGAGGAATACCAAGGCATTCCGCAGCATCTTTCCTGGCTCAGGGGAGGTGACGACCGCTATGACGATTATGCCGTGAAGCAAATTTTGCTGGCGGTCGAGGAGGCGATGGCGCGCAGAGTTCCGGTCGAGGTTGGCGCAGGCAGCGGCATCCAGGGCAATATGGCGTTCAACAGGCGGATGGTCATGAGGGACGGCAGCATACGAATGCCGGGATTCGACGACCCGCCGGGGATCGTCGAACCGGAGTCGCGTTATCTTGAGGGGCCGATGGATCCCGAGCTCGGAGTCGTCTGTTTCCGCGATACGGATTCTGTTATGCAGGCGATGTTGCTCAGCTATACATGTCATCCGGTTCACGAGATCAGGCACCCGTACATCTCGGCGGACTGGCCCGGCGCCTGGGCGTCGGAAATGCGGAACTCAGGCGGGGGAGCTTGCATTCCGGTCGTGCTAAACGGGGCGTGCGGCAACATCAATCCGTGGGATCCTTATGCAGAGACGAAAGCGGATGACGCGGGCCTGATGGGCGAAACGCTGGCCCGAACGACGCGCGAGGTGATCGGGCGCATGAGTTTCGCGCCGGACACAATTCTGGATTACCGAATTCGGACGATTCCGATTCCGCTCAGGCAGTTGGAACCGGAGCAAGTGGAACAGGCGCAGCAATATATTGCCAAGTATCCGGAGCCGGAATGGGTTGACGATACGTTCGTGGATTTGGAGTGGGTTTTTGCGAGCGCTCTCCTCAGCCAGCAGGAGCAGTACGAGCGCAATCCGGAGTTCCAGTATGAGATTCAAGTTCTCCGTATTGGCGATACTGCGATTGTCGGCCTTCCGGGAGAGCCTTTCGCTGAAGGTGGTCTTGCCATCAAGATGCAATCGCCGACTTTTCCAACCTATATTGTGCACAACACCCAATACGCGGGATACATCCCGACGGAGGCGGGCTTTCATCGGGGAGGCTACGAATCCCGGATTGCCAGAATGGAGCCGAAGGCGCTGGATCGGATCGTCGCCGCGTCAGTCGAAATGCTGGGGGAGATGTTTTCTTGAGTCCTGAGCTTATTTGTCCGATCCGAAGAAATACACGCTCGCCGTTGCCATTTATCAGGCGAATATAAGATTGCAATTCAGCGGGGATTGGGTCACTTTGTTCGCGGGCCTCACGATTTTGATGATCCCTTCCGTGTTGCTTTATATCTTTTTCCAAAGGAGAATTATGGAAGGCGCAACTTTGGGTGCAGTAAAGGGGTAATCGAAGTCCGGAAATCATGCATGTTCCGTTTCGGGCATCATGAAATGGAAGGGTTGAAAGGAGACAAGGCAGACGACTGAACGAGCAGCAGAGAAAGTACGTTTATACGGACCGGAGCCGCAGACCGCGTTTTCGGGTTTACCGCAGAAGCAGAAAACCGGTCTCAGCCATTCACTACCGTTCTATCAGATGACCGTCGCCATGTTCAGTTTGGGGTCAAAGCCGGACACTCCGGACCGGGATTGCGAAAGGAAGCTTATATCGCATTGTTTATTCACGGCTGCTGACCGTCCTTTTCTCCCTGCTGATGATTTTGACCGGTTTGGTGATTTCCCGCCGCCAGGATCGGATCCAAGTGATCGCGGCCAACCTATTGGGCTTAGGTTCACGGGTTCGTAAAAATTTTAGATTTTATGATTTGAATGGTAATCGATTTTTGGTCTGGTTGGCTATAAATGCAATTTTGTAAGTAGCTTGAGAGGGCTTCGACAGCTCATAAACACCGTATTCAAGTTTCAGGCGGGTCGATACGCTGGGGAATGCTCTCCTGAGCCTGAACGTTCGTTCGGCCTTAATCCGTCAGGTTCGAGCGGATGTACTCGTTCATGTAGTCATAGAATTGATCGCAAGCGGGGGAGCGGGTTCTGTCTTTCCGCTCAATCCAGACGAGCTGCCGCTGCAGCACCGGATCCGTAGGAACGATCGACATGGACTGGCCGAGAGCAATCTCGGTTTTTTTCCACATCCGATAGGCGTTGAACGGGACGAACGCGACCCCGAGCCCGGCGCGAACAAGCTCTTTGATGACATCGTATTGATGGACGACGAGCCGGATGTCGGGCTCGATCGCGAATTGATTGAAGATCGGGCGGATGAAGCTTTCAAACCATCGGTTCACGGTCGAGAGAATAAGCGGCTGCCCGTGAAGCTCTTGCAGCGGGATGAAGCCTCTGGCAGCCCATGGATGGCTGCTTGGGACGAGCAGGCCGAATTTCTCGACATGGAGCGGACACTCCCGCAATTGCGGATGGGCGGCTGGAGCGGTCACGATGCCCGCTTCCATTCGGTGGCCGATCACCCAGTCCGTCACGACATCGCTGAGTCCCTGCTCGATTTCCAGATCGATTGCGGGGTGGCTCTGCACGAAGCCAGGCAGAAACTGCGGCAGAATGTACCAGAAAAAGGTCGGGTACAAGGCCAGCTTCACCTGTTCCCTGCCGGACAAGCTCAAGTCCCGAATGCTTCGGGCGGCGTCTTCCCAGTCCGCCATCATTCGCCGGCTGTGATAGAGCAGCATGTTCCCCGCCTCCGTCAGCTTGATTCCTCTGCCCGTGCGGATGAACAGGCTCGCTCCCACCTCGGTCTCCAACCTTGACATCATCTTGCTAAGCGCGGGCTGCGCGATATGCAGCTCTTGGGCCGCCCTCGACAAGTTGCCGTGCTTGGCAATACATTGGAAAAATTCCAGCAGCTGAAGCTGCATATGCCGACACCGCCATTCTGAGTAGGTGATATTCCATTTTAATTATAACAGTATTGAAAATTATATATTGGACGCTGTAAGCGGTCAATCATAGAATGGGTATCGGAACAAGTAAATTCTAACCGATTCACATCTATATGAGGAGGCTGGCCGATATGCCGAAAGCCGACAATCCCCCGATCGATCCGATTACGCTAGAAATCTTATGGACCCGGCTGATTGCCATCGCGGACGAGACAGCAACTATTCTGAAAAGAACATCGTTTTCACCGACGGTTAGGGAATCGAATGATTATTCGTGCGTCCTGTTCGACGAGAACGGCGATACGGTGGCAGAGAACACGATTGGCATCCCGTCTTTCAACGGCGTCATGTCGCGCGCCTTGAAGCGCATCCTGCAGCAATATCCCCAAGAGCAGTGGCTGCCGGGCGACGTCGTCATCACGAACGACCCTTGGATCGCCTCAGGCCATTTGCTCGATATCACTTGCGTCATTCCGATTTACCACCAGGGCAAGCTGGTCGGGTTCACCGGCAGCATCGCCCATATGGCGGATATGGGCGGCAGCGGCTGGGCTGCCGACGCCGGAGTCGTATACGAAGAAGGGATCAACATTCCGCCGTCGTTCCTGTATCGGGAAGGCAAGCCGAATGAGGATCTGATCCGGATCATCCGCGCCAATGTGCGCGTTCCGGACGAAGTGCTCGGCGACATTCACGCACAGATTGCCGCAGGCCGGGCAGGCGCCGCGCTGCTGGTCGAGCTGCTCGAAGAGCACGGCATTGCCGATATTTCGCCGATTTCACAGCAAATTCAGGCCAAAGCCGAGAAGGCGATGCGCAGGGCTGTCGCCGCCATCCCCGACGGCGTATACCGCCACGAGATGGAGACGGACGGCTATGACGGCCAGGCCATCCTGCTCAAGGTAGCCGTAACCGTCGCAGGCGACGAGATGAAGATCGATTTCACCGGATCCTCGCCGCAGATTGGCCACGCGATCAACGTTCCTTATAACTATACGCACGCCTATACGTGCTTTCCGGTCAAGTGCGCGATCGATCCGCTGACGCCGCGCAACGAAGGCTCCTATCGGCCGCTCAGCGTCATCGCTCCGACCGGAAGCATTCTCAACCCGGAGTTCCCGGCGCCTGTTAACGGCCGCCACCTGGTCGGACATTTCCTGTCCTGCGTCGTGTATGGCGCGCTGGCCAAGGCGATTCCCGACCGGATTATCGCGGATTCCGGAAGTGCGCCGCAGCAGTATACGATCTTCAACGGCACGTGGAAGGGCAGACCGTTCACCACCATCCTGACCATTTGCGGCGGAATGGGGGCCCGTCCTTCGGACGACGGGCTTAGCTGTACGAGCTTTCCATCCAACGTCAGTGTAGGCTCGATGGAAATTACCGAGGCGGTATCGCCGATCATCGTCTGGAAAAAAGAATTGCTGCAGAATTCCGGAGGCGCCGGCCGATTCCGTGGAGGACTTGGACAGATCGTCGATCTGGAGATCCGTGCCGACGGACCGGTACAAATGTCGCTCATGTTCGATCGGGTCGAGCATCCCGCTTCCGGCACGGCGGGCGGACAAGCCGGAGGAGCGGCGAATGCCGTCGTCAACGGCAAGCAGGCCGCGTTCCTGAAAGGACGGGATCATGTGCTGCCCGGCGACCGCATTACCTTGCAATACTCCGGTGGCGGCGGTTTCGGCTCCCCAAAGGAGCGCGAGCTGGAACACATCGAGTCGGATTTGCGCAATGAACTGATTTCGAAGGAGGCGGCAGTCGATGTCTACGGATACGAAGTTTAAAGGCCGGAAGTGGAGAGTCGGCACGGATGTCGGCGGCACATTCACCGACCTGGTGATGCTCGATAAAATAAGCGGAACCGTTCTGACCGGCAAAGTGCTGACGACTCCGGACGATCCGAGCCGGGCGATTTTTCAGGGACTGGACTGGATGTCCGAGAAGTACGGGGTGGATCTTCGGGAGATCGAGACGTTTATCCACGGCACGACGCTGATCGCCAATACGATGATCGAACGCAAAGGCGTCCCGACCGGCCTCATCACGACGAAGGGCTACAGAGACGTCATCGAAATCGGCAACGAAATGCGCTACGACATTTTCGACCTGTTCCTGACCAAGGCCGAAACGCTTGTCCCTCGCCACCTGCGGCGAGAAGTGAGCGAACGGATCGGCAGCGGCGGCGAAGTGCTGCTGCCCTTCAACCCGGATGACGTTCGCGCGGCGGCCGCCATCTTCAAGGAGCAGGGTATTTCCTCGATCGCCGTCGCCTTTCTCAACAGCTATCGCAATCCGGAGCACGAGAAGCTGGCGGAACAGATTTTGCTGGAGGAGATGCTAGAGGCGTCCATCAGCCTTTCCTCGGAAGTAGCGCCCGAGATCCGCGAGCTCGAACGCTTCTCGACTACGGCAGCGAATGCCTATGTGAAGCCTTTGCTTCGGTCTTACATCGCCAAGCTCGAGAGCGGTCTGGCCGGCTACGGTACGGATGCGCCTGTCAATATCGTCATGTCCAACGGCGGGTTGACCGATGCGGAATCGGCCGCGGCGTATCCGATCCTGCTGATCGAGTCGGGTCCGGCGGCCGGCGTGATTGCCGCCGCCTTCCATGGCAGAATGGCGGGCGAGAAGCAAATTATCGCCTTCGACATGGGGGGAACGACGGCGAAGATGTGCCTTGTCCGGGACGGCAATCCGAGCCGGGTGTACGAATTCGAAGCCGCCAGAATGCAACGGTTCAAAAAAGGCAGCGGCATTCCGCTACGTATTCCGGTCGTGGAAATGATCGAGATCGGAGCGGGAGGCGGCAGCATCGCCCACCTGGACAACATGCACATGCTCAAAGTCGGTCCGGAAAGCGCAAGCTCCGTACCGGGTCCGTCTTGTTACGGTCTCGGAGGCGAAGATCCGGTTGTCACGGACGCGGATCTCGTGCTCGGCTATTTGGACCCCGAATATTTTCTCGGCGGGGACATGAAGCTGAACAAGGAGCTGGCGATTCGCGCCATTACCGAAAAAATCGCCACCCCGCTCAGCATCGGCGTCATCGAAGCGGCTGCGGGCATCCACGATATCGTGAACCACAACATGGTGTCTGCGGCACGAATTCATATCGCGGAGAAGGGCACCGATCCACGCAAATTCAGCCTGGTGGCAACAGGCGGAGCCGGACCGGTGCACGCGTACGGCATCGCCAGATTGCTCGGTCTCGGCAGAATTATCTGCCCTCCGGCGACAGGCGTTGCTTCTGCGGGAGGCATGCTGGTCGCGCCGCCGATGGTCGAGCTCGGCCGCAGCTACGTCAACGATCTGGACACGGTGGATTGGAATTATCTGCGCAGCTTGTACGCAGAGATGCGTGGGATGTCGTTGACCGGATTGGCCAAGGCAGGGGTGCAGGAAGAAGAAGTCAGCACGATTCTGACTGCGGAAATGCGGTACGCCGGGCAAGGGTATGAAATTACCGTGCCGTTCCCGCTAGAGCTGCTGAAAAGCGAAGAAGTCGGAGAACTGAGAAATTCGTTCCTGAAGGAATATGAAGCGACTTTCGGCCATTGTCCGCAGGGCGTCGCTCTGGAAATCATTAATCTGCGTCTACGGGCATTTGCTCCCGAGCCGGTAGAACGGCTGCGCTTCGAACGTTATGCGCCAGATGCCGAACATGCATTGAAAGGACGCCGACCCGTTTATTTTTCCGAGCTGAAGGACTTCGCGGACACGGCGGTATACGACCGTTACCGGCTTCAACCGGGCTCCGAGCTTCAAGGTCCTGCTGTGATCGAAGAGCGGGAATCGACCGTGGTGGCGGGGCCGAGAACGACGATCCGGGTCGACGACCATTTGAACCTCATTATCGATCTGAATTAATAGAGATCGACGGGCGGCGAGCGCAATGGATGATCACAATAACATTCGAATAGATCTCGGCACGGACGCCAGGACGGAGCCGACCGAAGCGATGTGGAAAGCCATGCGCGAGGTGGAGCTTCGGTCCGTTCCTTTCCGTGGGCAAGCAACGGTGCGCAAACTGCTGGATCGAGCGGCCGAGCTGACGGGGCAGCCGTCTGCGCTGCTCCTTCCATCCTGCACGATGGCGAATCTGATTGCGGTCATGATTCACGCCGGACGCGGCGACCAGGTCGTGCTGGAGGAAAGCTCCCATATCGCGTGGTCCGAAGGCTGGGGAATTTCCTCGATCGCGGGCGTACATCCGAGACCGGTGCAAGGGGACCGGGGGCGGCTCCATCTTGCGGATATCGAGGCGGCGATCGGGGAGACCCGCTTCACGCATCGTCCGCGTACCGGACTTCTCTGCCTGGAGAACACCCACAATGCCAGCGGTGGCGCCGTGCTGCCGCCGGATTATACGGACGCTGTCTATGCGGCCATGAAGGAGCGGGGCATTCCCGTTCATCTGGACGGCTCGCGCATTTTCAACGCGGCGGCGGCGCTTGGCGCGCCGATGCGCCTGCTGACGGAGCGGTTCGACTCCGTGGCGCTTAATCTGAATAAGAGTTTGTGCGTCCCGGAAGGCGCTCTGTTATGCGGGTCGGAGGCGTTCGTGCAGCAAGCGTCTCTGATTGCCAAATCGCTCGGGGGCGGCAGCATGCATAAGGCGGATCTGATCGCTGCGGCCGCCCTGGTCGCCCTGGACGAGATTCCGGGCGCATTCTCCGACGATCATCGGCGCGCTCGCGCGTTTGCTTCGCTGCTGCAGGAAATTCCAGGTATCCGGGTCGACCTTGATAACGTGCAGACGAATATCGTGATGGCGGATCTGGCGGGCTCCGGGCTTGGTGCGGAAGAAGCCGTCGTCCGACTGAACAGGCTGGGCGTGGCCGCTTATCCATACCGGGGATCGATGCTCCGGTTCGTGTTCCACCGGCAGATCGGCGACGCGGATGTTGTGACGGCGGCTGAACGGGTGGCGCAAGCCGTAGCCGGCTCGGGAGGAGCGGAGCGGTAGAGGATCTCGGATCGATTCACCATGCGACTAGGAGGAACCACCATGCGGATATCAGTACCGAAGGAAATCAAAAATAACGAGAATCGGGTAGCGTTAACGCCTGTCGGTATCGTTTCGTTCGTGAAAGCGGGCCATCGGGTCTTGATCGAGACAGGCACAGGAGCGGGAAACGGCCGAGCAGTACGCGTCGGACGGAGCGAAAATCTGCCGAACAGCGGAGGAAGTATGGTCGCTAGCGGACGTGGTCATGAAAGTGAAGGAGCCGCTGCCCGCCGAATACGGCTATTTCCGCGAGGACTTGATCCTGTTCACTTATTTGCACCTTGCAGCAGAACCAAGGCTCGCGAAAGCGCTCGTTGACAGTAAAATTACGGCCGTCGCGTACGAAACGGTGGAGGAAGGGCGGACGCTTCCGCTGCTTACCCCGATGAGCGAAGTGGCTGGCCGGATGTCGGTGCAGATCGGAGCGCAGCTGCTGGAGAAGCCACGCGGCGGCAAAGGCATTCTGCTAGGTGCGGTTCCCGGCGCGCACAGGGGATGTGTTGGAAATCGCGTTCCTACAACAGGTGAAGGCGATATCCGGCCATCCGCTTGTCCGGCAGCTGGCCGGCAAGGTGGCGCTTCAGCGCGGACCGTTCGTGTATTGCCTGGAAGAAGCGGACAACGGAAGTAGCCTTCATCTCTTTCGGCTGGCGACGGATCAACCGTTTGAGTTGGTTTTTCATGATGATAGAGACGGGATCCCCGCCATTAAAGGTTATGGGGTCCGGTACGAGACGGATTTTCCGTAAAGTAGCTTGTATGCACACCAGCCCTGGCGGAAGATCAAAGGAGCGGCGTTGACCTTCATCCCTTACTATACATGGGGCAACAGGGGGGGGGCGAGATGAATATGTGGGTTCGGGCTATGGAAGAGAGCGGTTGATAAGAAGAGGACGAGTAGCGGGTGCATGAAGCTATTCCAAATGCTTTATAAAGGCAAAGCGATGTATAGAAGGCAGCGGCAGTTTGGACCACGTCCAACTGCCGCTGCCTTTTGATGGAGGTTCTTATTACCACATCGAAAATGTTAATCTCTTTAAAGCGTTAACTTTCCAATACTGATAGTAATGAAGTATGTTTCAGTGGCCAATTCCGGGCGGGTAGTAGATTGCCTAGAGTCCGGTTTAATCCCGGGTACGGCGACGCGGCTTGCACTGAAAGCCGCGATCACGCAGACCGAAACAAACAGCCTATATGTTTGCGAGGCATGCGATGCACGCCACAACCAATCAGTGCCACTAAACAAAATTTGAGAGCTGCGGCAATTCCGGCAGCTTTATTTTCTTGTTGAAGTTGAGTTGAAGTAAGTTGAAGTTGAGAATAGAGAAAACCAAACAACTTCTTGTCTTTTATCGATACTTAATCTTGTCAACTCCGACATCTTGTCATTTATGTAATAATGTTCTTGTCAACAACAACAAACAAACATGTCGGCTGACAAGAAAAATATAACATTAAGAGTCGCGTATATCGCGGCTCTTTTCATTTATGTTGTCATGTTCTTGTCTTGGGTCAATGACAAGAACTCGACAACATGCCCCACAGGTGACAAGAACATGACAACATACTCAACAGATTGATTTTGATTCTTACGTTGTGGCCGTCAGGCCATGGTTGACATTCTTGGAGGACAAGAACATACATTCAATGAAAGTTGCGGCTTTTTATTTTTTATGTGTAAGTTCTTGTCCTTTTCGCTGGACAAGAACTTACATCGTTACCCGAATTGGGACAAGAACAAACCATCCTTAGCCGCGACTGAGGGAGGGGGGGTCCTTAAACTGGAAACGGGATTAAGCTATACCAGCTAATAGCCTGTCAATATTTAATTATTAATGAAGAAAACGAAGGGTGCTATACTGGTAAAAACACATGACAAATAACCACCCCATAGAATTTGGGGAGGTTTTCCTCGATGTCCAAACTTTGTTTACTCAGTCAAAGCGGAAAGGTTCTTTCTTGGTCAAAATCGCATAAATCCATTGGATCAGTTTATTTACACATGCGATCACGGCTACTTTAAACAGTTTACCTTCTGCTCGCTTTTTGTCGTAATAAGCCCTGATTTTCTTATTACGTGAGCTTCGCAAACCACATCGCACAGCTTGATATAAGGCTGTCCGGAGTCTCCTGGAACCGCGTTTGGTGATTGTATTTCGGGTTGCTGTAAACTTGCCGGAAGAAAAGACACTGGGATCAATACCGGCAAACGCAACCAGTTTCTTTGCGTGATCGAACCGATCGATTTCTCCGATCTCAGCTAAAATTGTTGCAGCAATTTTGGTGCCAATGCCGGGTATCGATTGGATTAAATCATACTCCAGTAATTCTTCAGCCAGGGCCTCTATCGATTTATCCAGTTTCGTTAGATGCTCCTGGTACTGAAGAAGTAAATTGATGAAAAGCTCCAATGAGATTAAATGACTCGGAAAAGCGGTCTCTCTGAAGGGATTTCGCTCTGCTGCAGCCCTTAGTTTCTGTGCCCGTTCCAGCGACCACCGGTTCGAGGCGACATGTCCAACAAGGCGTTGTATGTTCGCCGTAACGTTTTCCTCGGACATCGCTAACACCGATTGAGACGTTGGATACTGAGCCAGGAAACGAAGCGACACCTTAGAATAAAGGTCACCAAACACGCCGTGATACTCTGGAAAGACTTGATCCAGTACCGCTTGAAACTGCAGCTTTGCCTGGACATACATTTCAGTCAGTGACTCATGTTGCCGTGTCAGGTAACGCAGATTCATCAGATACTGACCCCGTTTTTTGTAAGGCTCCAGCTCTTCTTTGTAGAACAATTCACCCAGCTGGTATGCGTCAGCCACATCCGTTTTCACCTTACGCAAATTCATCTTTTTCGCTTGGTGTGAAAGTAACGGATTGATAATTATATACAGATATAGATGATCATCTAGAAACTGTACAACTGGACTATGATAATGACCCGTTGCTTCTAACACAATGGCCGGACGTTGCCCAGCAAAAGACTCCACGATTTGAGCAAAACGGAGGAAGGACGCTAATCCCTCAAGATTGTGCTCAAATCGAAAGGTCTTTCCGTAGGGCGTTCCTCGATCTGAAAAAGCTTGTGCATGACTTTCCCCTTTAGATACATCTAATCCAATGACAGGGTTCATTCAACCACTCCCGATAATATATTCGCCGGCAACCCCTAACCTTCTTGTCGTCCACATTATCGCATGTGATTCGGGATCATGGTCCCAACCAGCCTAATCATGGTTTAACAAGTAGGGGGGATGAACTGTATAGCTCTCGGGATCTAGCTCCCACGGGCAGAAACGTTCGATCCCCGGCTACCGCTATCTTACGACCACACAAAAATGAGGTCCACCAGAAAGATCTGGTGACCTCATAATACGAACGGGCAGGATAGTTAAATAAGTTTATGCTGAAGTAATGAGCTTTCTTTGATGAAATACCACTAAATGGGTTTCTCTTTATAGATAAAAGGAGTGAGAAACATTAACGGATTTGCATTGATACAGAATAAAAAGATTTATTACGAGATGCACGGTGATAAATATCTTCCAACATTCTTATATCTCCACGGGGGACCTGGAGTTGGTTCGTATGATTTCAATCTGGTTCAGGCACAAAGGCTTTCCTCTTTCGTTCGTTTGATCTCCATTGATCAAAGAGGTTGCCTACGATCCGATGCAATTGAAGAAGATGAGGAGTTTTCGCTGCAAAATCTTATAGATGATTTCGAGGCTATAAGAAATTATTTTGAAATTGATCGATGGGGTTTGATTGGTCATTCCTTTGGAGGGTATCTAGCTATTGAGTATGCCTATCAATATCCAGAAGTGATCGAACAGATGGTTTTAGAGTGTCCAACATTCGATTTTATCGAATCATTCCGCTCTGTGGTAAAAATGGCTGAAAACATTTACAGGGAAGACGGACAAGATGAAATTGCTAATCGATGTAAAGATGCATATACCTATTCGCTAGAAGAGTTAGATAAAGTCTTTTCTTATGATATTTCCGAGAAACGTGACCAGGTTTATATTCGGGCATTAAATCCAAAATTCTTTAACGATATCATAGAAAAATCAGGATTAACTCAAAGTGATTGGCAAAAGCAGATGATGTTTCAGAAGAAATTAAATGGACAGATTTTCAATCAACCAAACCTTGAAAAACTTAATAAAATCACATGTCCTGTTTTGTTAATAAAAGGAAAGTATGACCCGATTTGTAGTGAAAATCAAACAGATGAGTTCTTGAAAAAAGTTCAGAACAGAACTATCGTAATTTGTGATAACTCGGCCCATATGCCCCGCCATGAGGAACCAGAGCTCTTCGCAGAAACGATTGAGTTGTTCGTTAGGAAGAATCAACGATAATGAGCTAACGAGTACGTTACTTCAATGAACCAGCGGGAGTCTAGGACTTTATTTTCCAGTTCAAGAATGCCGCTTGTTTTATATTTGATTCATTCTAATAATTATTTTTCGGAGCTGACGGTTTAGCAGTTTGGAAATCCGCTTAGGATCAACAAATTCAGTCCTTTATTTTCTTCGGACAGTTAGGAAAGGAAAATGAAAATTATTAAATTTCTAGTTACGCTCGTCATTGTTTTTATTTCTGTTTCAATCATTCTTTTGATATGGCTAATGCAACAAAATAAACCTCTGTATGATCAAATTGGAAAGGTAATTTCAGAATCTGATTCAGGTTACAGTGAATTATTACATATTCATGCTGATAGAGATCAGACGATAGCATTTTATAAAACTAATAAGTCAGAGTTAGGCGTTGTATTACTACAGAAAAAATTTCGTGGATATGAACTAAGTGATTATATAAATAAAAGTCCAATGTTTACAGATCAAGACTTAAGCTGGCATGGATCGGAAAGTCAAAAGTCAAATATTCATATGCTTTATGGAGTCGTTAAAGATCCAGGAATAACTCAGATTCTTTTGATAAGTGAGGGTGACAAGACAGCTCATATTATCAATAATGGCGAATATTCGATATGGTACTCCTTGGTCGAAAACGAATTGAAGATGCCTATTACTATTCGGGCAACAAACAAAGCAGGAAAAATATTGTATGAAACTGGTGATGTTGGTTTTTGGAATGATTAAAACCCTTCGTTACGCTAACGGGTACGAGAGCTCAACAAATAAATGACGGCAGCCGGCCAGAACGATCGGCTGCCGTTTCTCAACTGAAGGGCAGGATACTCAAAGCGAACTCGTGCCAGCCCCTTTTTCATTTGGTCGTATGTTCATAACGATTCTTTTGAACGTTTGCCGTTACGATGAGCGCATCCCGTTTATTCCGGCGGGAAAACGGGATCCTGCCGCTCGCCGTCTCTTACGCTCAGCAATGATTCAGACACAAAGCCGTCGATTCGCGCGTCATACTCTTCCCACGCATAATCATTGCTCTGGATGATCAACTTAGGGATCGGCCACGCATCGACGGCCCGGCGGACGAATGCCTGGCTTGCGCTCCACACCTCGCCAGCCTGAACGAAATCTTCGTCCGATTGAAAGGAGACCGGTCCCCATTCGTTGCCGCGAATGCCGCATATGTACCGCCACTGCCCTTCGACATCGGTGTGGTAATAGTAGATCAGGTGAGGGTTCAGCGGCATCAACAACAGTTGCAGCGATTCGGTAAAGCTTTGGAGCTGCGCGATATTCATGCCTTGCAAATGCGAGACGCTGACAATGTCCTGGAAAAGGACGCTTTCGATAATGACGATGTCTTCAGGGCTGCTTAACTGCTCCTCGACGAACCGGCCGTACCGGTCAACTAGCTGCCGGATGAAGGCGTCGGCGCCTTCTGCGGTATTCAAGGCATAGTATTGCTCCATGGGCGGCAGCAACGGGTGATTTTCTTCCTGCTCGAGCAGGCATCTTGCGCGTACGCCTTGTGCTGTCAATCGGTTATGAATGCGGGTCGCCGCCGTAGTTTTGCCGGAGCCGGGAATACCGTCGATAATAAGCAATCGTTTAGGAGAATGAATGGGTGGTGAGTGTCGTTTTTCGTTCATGGATGTTTCGGAATGCCTCCTTTGGTAAGTATATCGATCATATTTTCGACATTAGGAAGAAATCCCCTCTCTTCGACGGGGGCGAATGCTATTCGGTTTTGAATCTAGAGCATTGTCACAACACCGCCGAAGTGAGCGACTTTGTTGCGCTAACGGGTACGATAGTGAAATAATGGGATCGCTGCCTGTCTCGCAGCTGATCCCATGATGCTGGTTGATATATTAGGATTAGGGTAGAAAATCAAGGAGGGTGTTACCATGGCTCAGCAAATCAGGGGCGTTACCTTAAAAACCCATCATAAGGCTTCGATTGATTATCTAGTGCGTAAGCTTAGCGCAGACCCTTCGTATCTTGCTATTATTATCGCCGGGTCTGTTGCCAAAGGAATTGCACGCGAGGACTCCGACATTGATTGCTATCTGGTCGTGAGCGATGATTTGTTTGAAGAAAGGAAACAACTAGATCAATTGTTTTATTTTACGAAAGAGGGATGCGACTATCCGGGTGGCTATTACGATGGCAAAATCATACCCTATCGCTTCCTTGAAGCTGCTTCGGTAAGAGGTAGCGAGCCGACCCGCGCTTCGTTCGACAAGGCGTTCGTTGCATTCTCGCGGATTCCTGGACTGGATGATTTGGTCGCAAAAATCCCTGTCTATCCCGAACATAACAGGGAAAGGAATTTCCAAGACTTCTATGCTCAAGTAGAGCTATATGGGGGCTACTTTGCTGATCGGGCGATCGAATTGGGAAATACGTATCTGCTGATCCATGCGATAGGTCAGATCGCCTTGTTCTCTGGTCGGTTGCTGCTCGCCTACAACCGAGTGTTGTTCCCGTGCCACAAGTCTATGCCGGGCGTATTGAGAACGCTCTTCCATATACCGGACCGTTATTTTGAATTGCAGGAAGATATGTTGCTACATCCAGACCGGGAAACGATCCAGGCATTTGTAGAGTGTATTCGTTCCTTCCACGAATGGGGGATAACTCCACACGAAGCAGTGAGCCGGTTTATCCAAAACAACGAGTGGAACTGGTTGGAAGACGAACCACCTCTGTCCGATCGGTAAAATATTCGCTTCTATACGCACGCTCCGTTTAGCTAACGGGTACTTTAGCTCAATAAACATTGGAACGGCAGCCGGCCTGAAACAATCGGCTGCCGTTTCTCAACTACTATGAAAGAACGGATTAACTTTCACTCTCTGTGGTGCTGCGCTTTGTGCAGCATGGATGGCTAACGGGCAGATTAACGTAACTACTACTATTAGTAAAAAGGACAAACCACTGGATATGGAGAATAGTTTGGAAATGTAGTTATAGGTAGGAAGGTTCTGTGAATATGACAGAAGGATGTGAAATGCTTGGATATTCATTATTTATCGGGAACTGAGTATCTGGTTAAAGATATCTATGTTGATCGAATACATGATCGTCCATTTTGCATATTTGATTTAGAAGGAACGGGCATTTTTGTTGAGAAGGAATACATCACCCAATTTGGTGCCATTATTTATCAGAATGGAAAAATATTACGAAAGTTCAGTTCCTTAGTTAAATCACCGAAGTTAATTCCGGAAAGTGTTCAGCAATTAACTGGGATATCGAATGATAGCTTAGCCCATGCTCCAGCATTTGCCGATGTATATCGGCAGTTTCTAGATTTTTGCGGAAAGGCGGTATTAGTCACACAAGCCGGTTATGAATATGATCTTCCTATGCTTAAAAAACATTGCCGAATGAGTAATTTATCATTGTTTGAGAATCCTGTTATCGATACTAAGGCTTTATTCGCAAAAATACATCCCGAACTATTTGATGTATTTAGTACTGATTATTTTGTTAGGCATTACCATATCGAAACAAACGATATTAAACGTCATGATGCATTAGGGGATTGCATTTTAATAAGTAGGATATTTGAACAAATTTTAATTGAATACGAACAAAAAGATATACACGAATTCAATGTCAATGAAGCTCTAACAGTAAAACGATTTGCTGTTCCTGCGATGTACCTTAAGGAAGAATGAGTTCTAAGTCTCCTATAGTTGTACATTCCACGACGGGTACGATAATGAATGATAAAGACTCGTGTAGACGCCGAGGCGACCTGCTCCTGAATCGTTGAACTCCCTCGGTACAAGAGTTCAATACATACATGACGGCAGCCGGCCTGAACGATCGGCTGCCGTTTATCAACGGGAAGCATTACTTAATAATGAGTTGAGCAATTTAGGGAATTATTTGTTATTTTATGGTAGGATAGTTTTGAGGTGAACCTGAATGTTTACTATCATATTTTACGGATTAGTTATTCTTGCAGTTTTGGCAACTATTATTGGGATTACTGTGAAACCTAAAATATGTTGGTTAGCAGGCATAATTTGGTATGTAGCAAGCTTTTTGGGGAGTATGTCGATTGGACTATATCTACTTATTATCCCCTTTACTTTATGGTCATTGGCATTTGCTCATACTTTCCGTTTGATTAAGAAGCCTTTAAATACTGGATTATTTATTGTTATTGGAATATTACTTTGGATTGTTAGCATTACAATTATTGATGATTACTGGCTGTTTTTCCCTATAAGTTGGCTGTTTTAGGACGGAAATTACCGCTTTAAAAACAGACATCAAATGTTTATGTCATTTATGCTCCCTCGATATGATTTGATTTCCTCACGTAAGCTCGTGTATTCGCAGGATTCCAATCCTCCTTAATATCGGATGATGAAGGAAAGAGAGTTTAATTGGTAGGGCTTATTTGTTAGAAGGCATGCGGGAACAGAGGTGGGAGTAGCTTCACCTAAATCGTTCCAAATGCTGCACGTATTCTCCACAATGGCCCTTAGCGATTTTCGCTCCCATGTCTCAACGGGTCATAAGCCCTTTCATTCCTTCGTTACACCTATCTAAGGGGTGGAGGTCGGTTTTTCTAACGGAACGGGTCTGAGCCCTTTTGCGTAACGTATCCCGATACTCCGTGCTTTCTTTGTCATCCTGCGAATATACCAACTTGCGTGAGCGGTGTTATTGTTTGTTTTTAAGCTGCTAGTGCAATAACTTTATCTGGTTTGTAGGCTTCCTCGCTACGTGCCAGACCTACTAAGAGTCGAGCCAACTTTCCGCATAACTTCAAAATTGATTTCATTTTTTTCAGCTTTTTAACCTGAACATTATGTTGATGCAGAGCCTTGAATTCTTTGTTAGTCATAACCATGCACATCGTGATGAGGTAGAGGAAGTGTCGCAGGCGTGGTCGCCCTCGTTTACTGAGCGTCATCTGGCCCTTCCATTTCCCAGAGCTTGCCTCGGTCAGATTAAGGCCTGCGTGACGCAGTAGTGCGTTTCCGTGGATATAACCGCTGAGATCACCTGACTCCCCTAAAACGCCTGCTAAAGCGATCGCACTTACGCCAGTAATGGCAAGGATTTTGCCCGCATAGGGGATTCGTTTAAGTACGGTTTTGGCTTCATCTTCGATTCTCAGCAGCCTGTGTGCTCGCTAAGTCATACTCCTCAAGAAGATGCTTAAGATGGAGCTTGTAAGCGTGTGTTGCCTGGATTGAACCAACGGTTTGCTTGGCAAGATCGATGAGCAGCTTAGCTCTACGAACACCCGAGTGTCGTTTCATGGACTTTTTCCATCCCGCAATTACATCTTCAGGCTCTAATTTACATAGATCAGCGGGGAGAGGAAACAACCGAAGAGTTACCAATGCACCTTTGCACGTTAAGATTTTAAAGACTTGTCTAAGTTCAGGAAACACAATGTCGACCCAGCGGTGGATTTGATTCACTGCGCTGACAAGACGCTTAACAACGGTCTCTCGATTTGCCATAAGGACTCGCAGCTCTTCGTATTCTGCGGAATGAAAACGGACAGGGGAATAGTAGCCATTACTAAATTCTAATGGATTACCCAAAGCAATTCCGCGAAAATTAACGGCTCTAGCAACGTGGTTCTCTTGAGCGATATCTACACCGACAACAAGGTGATTAGCGGTAATGTTTTCAATGAGTTGATTTTGTTTATCTTGTGCTTTAAACTTCATAGTAGAGCGACCTCCTGATGTGGGATTTTAAGGGCTTTAGACCCGTAGCGTACTCCCATCATACAGAGGCGCTCTTTTGTATTCAAACACCAAATTATTCGTTCCACAGGAATTCTAACGAGGAACGTTTGCTCAAACAAGGCTGCCGGCAATCGGCAGCTTTTCGCTTAAGTAACGGGCAGGATACTTACAATATGTGGTATTATTGAGGTAAATGACACTTGTTTGGCAGGATTGAGGTGGAGCAATAGTCCTTATGAGACGATTTGCATGGAGATTATTGTTGTTAGGTGTGTTGATTGCAGTTTTAATACATGACAAGGCACCTGAACGTATCAGGCCAGTTGGTACATTAGTAACCTTCCAGCAATTGCAGCACGATCTGCCTTTAGTAATAAAAAAACCTATAAAGGTTCACCAGGTGAAGTTAATAAAAGATGGTAAGATTCCCTGCGGCAAATACTGCGCAGATGATTTTACTATGGGCCCCTACAATGGAACAGCTATATCTGTTTCATTAACAGCTCCCGAAAATTCAAATGAACCTGATCCCGTTCTAGCTTTAATTCGAATATGGATGTATCTTCAGCAGCACCGATTAATTGAACCAATTAACGCAGTATATACCGATTCGCATAGAAGATGGATAATTGACGGAACGACGACAGTGGGATTAAGTCGGGATGATTTCAAAGAAATGTATGCCCCCTATAGATTCTCTGATATGACTGAAGAGGAAATCACCATAAAGCTTGTGGAACAATGGATTGAGATCAACGATTTCTATGGATATTAGAATTATGACGATATAGAGAAAGGTATTCGAAAAGAGGCATGGAGTTGGTTTACGGAAAAAGAGAGGGAAGAAATAGGTGATGCAGTCGGGATCGTAGGAAAGCTTTAATTCGAGAGGCTAAATGGTCTGAGATTCTTGATAGATCATCAACGAGACGACACATGGAAATGTATATCAAGTCACTTTTTCAACTAAAAATGGTGGTCCCCCGTTCATTCTATACGTGGAAAAAATGCAATATGGTTTTAGCGTGGTATACACTAATTTCAGACGCTGATACCCTATCGGTTGCGCTAACGGGGTACGCTAGTGGCGAGAACATTATTTTGACAAGGAAAGATTAAACCCTCCCAAACAAAGCGAAGCTAAGGATAATAAGCCATTGGGAGGGTTACTTTTATGAAATTGTTGGATTTGTGGATGTTGTATGAGGCTGATAAGCGCATTTTGGGATTTAGCCCGCATACCTTGAAAGCATACTCCCTTCAGTTAAATGTTCTGATCCGAGAAATCGGCAACCTTGAATCGAAGAAGTCTCCCTAACTTTGCTGAAGGATTATCTGGCGAAACAATCGGAGCGATTAAAGCCAAGTAGCTTAGGGCATCGCATTCGGTTCGTCAGATCCCTTTTTCGATTTGCATTCGAAGAAGGACACATCACTAAAAATCCAACTTTAAAACTGAGAGAACCAAAGATGGAAAACGGATCCCAAAGTTTTTGATAGAGGAGGACGTTATTCATCTCAAGATTACCTGTGATTCTCCGCGCGAGCATGCACTCTTAGAATTCCTATATTGTACTGGTTGCCGTGTCGGTGAGGTTCACAGATTAAATGTTGAAGACATCAACTTTTTAATCCGATATAAGATTGTATCGGCAGATACGTTTAGTGTATTATTGGAGACGATCGCTTGATATAAGAGCTTTAAGGCTTCGCGGCTAACACTTGATTTAGTGTTAGCCGCCTTTTTTGTATAATCATATTGAAAACTTGGCGTCATTTTATCATACAACAATTCTTATATTCGACATTTCATGTTACAGAATATGCCGTTTGTACCTTACTGATCATGGTCTCCAGGCTACCGAAAAGCGACAAAACAAGTTACAATTCACACTTTGTGAAATTCCAGAAATAATTAGATTTGCTCCAAAATTCGTTAGACGTAATGTTCCAAAATCCGTTAGAAAAAGGTACTTATGCAACGGTGTGAATAAAAATGCAAGCGGGTCAGGCGAATGCCTGACCCGTTCATTTTTAACCGGGAGTGGATATGGTGAAGCCGTTGTTGAAGCGTCCGTTCATTTATCATGATGAACCCGAAGTGGGATATCTACATAGATTAGCGGCAGCAAATCAAAGATAACTTAAAGATCTCGAACTAAAGAGCCTTGATGAGATGAAAGTGTGAGTGAAAAAGTTTTGGTGCTCTTTATTGCGGGGGGGGACGAACAAATAAGAAATGGGAGAGGGGCATCGTTTCGATGATGTCGCGCCAAGTACGACCGCACAGGTGATCGGGCGGCTGGATGGCGCAAATGGCAGACGGCGCCTGTTCGGCCTCATTGCCTCGACTCCCGTTCCTGAAACGCACTTGTCCGCAGCCTCCGATACTCTCCCGGTGTGACATGGGTCGCGCTGCGAAACATGCGGATGAACGAATTGGCGTTCGGGTATCCGACATTGGCGGCCACTTCGTGAATCTTCATATCGGTGCCCTCGAGCAGCTTCTTCGCCGCCATCAACCGCACTTCGTTGACGCAATCGCTAATATTTCGCCCGGTTTTCTCCTTGAAGTAGTTCCTCAAATACCCAGCGGACATGTTCAGCTTGTCGGCGATCAAGTCCAGGTATAACTCGTCGCCATAATGGGCGTTGATATACGCGAGCACAAAATCGACGATGGGGTCTCTTTCCGATTTTTTCGCTTCGATCCGCTCCGCCGCTTGTTTGGTCAATTCCTCGAAGAACGCTATATATTCCTCTTTGGACACGAACCGGTCGATCGCCTCGAAGGGCGGGCGCTCCAGCTGCAGGTTTCCGGTATCGATCTTGTTTGCCATGAGCGTCAGCAGCAGCTTAGACACAATCGTATGCGCGAACTGGCGATATTGCAGCGCCGTTGCGCCCTGCTGGTCCAGCCGGTTCAGCGAACGGCGAATGTCGTGGAGCATATTCCGGTCGTTCCCGGCGAGCAGGCTCTCGAGGAAATGCTGCTCTTCCGCCGGCGTAAGGGGATGGACGTCCGGCAGCTTCTCCGGTTCGGCGATGATCTGCACTTCGTCGTTCAGCTTCCGCTTCCGCACCATTTCGACCGCTTCCACGTACGCATCCGTAAAATCGACCGCATAACGCAAGCGCGGATTGGCGGCGATGGTCACGTAATAATACGACTTGTCCCGGTCCAACACATTTTTTAAATAGCGCAATCGTTCTGTAAGAAGGTCGGTCTGTTCATGCTCCGTAAAGACGATCGTGACGATTGAATCCGCTTCCACCTGCAAGGACACCGCTTCGGGAAACGAGCCGGTAATTGCGAGATTGATGAAGTCGAGCAAGAAGGTCGACTTTTTGCGCTCCGTGACGGGCGTTTGATGGAAGCGATCCGTAACGCGAATTTGAAACATGACAAAATAAAACGGCCGATCCGTATTAAGCAGTTGCCCGACCTCGTCGTTGTTGATGTAGATCCCTTTCACCCTGTCGACATACGCGTATTTTTGCAGCAGCGAATCTTTGCGGCGCATCGTGTCGATCATTCCTTTGACGCTGTCGCTGATCTGCTGGAATTCGCGAATGTTGCTGTTATGCTGGATGTCCACGCTCATTTTGCGCAGCGATTCGGCGATTTTTTGGATCGGGTGCTTGAATCTGACGCTGAGCATGATCGACAAGACCAGGCTCAAAAAGACGGAAAGCGCGATCAAGCCGATCAGGATCGCATTCATGCGCGAGATTTGGGCGGCGATCTGCTGATTCGGGATCATGCTGACATAGGTCAGACCGGTTAGCGGGCCCTTTTGTATAAAGTAATAGTTCTGGTCCAACTGCACGTAGCGGTCCGCGCCGGACAACGAATCGACGAGACGGGGGTCCGGGGCGGCTCCGGAGCGGAAATACGATTCTCCCGTATCATCCACAATCGAAAAATGATCGTCGTCCGAAAGATGCAGATGATTGAAAATCGCCTTCGCGTCGAGAAATGCGGCCATGTAATGTCCCGTGAACAGCTTGCTTTTGATGACTATGGGAAAAAGGGTTCCGGCCTCGGATACGCTGTTGTCCGGGTTCGTCTTCTGAAAAGCGGCGGCGGGGAACAACTTCAGTTGGAAATCGCGATTGAACTGCTCTTTCCAGAAATTTGCCGGATACCGATCGCTGACGTAATAGCGCCCGAACATTTCTTGTTCGGTGTGCGAGCTGCTTTTATCGATGATGACGCCTTGATCGTTAAAATAAACGAGCACGTTCTCGGCAAACAGATTGTAATTTTGGACGATCGTCTGGAATTCGGCGGACAATCCGTTGATCAGCGGGTAATTGTGGCTGCCCGCATCTTTTCGGAGGAGGCCTACGTCGTTTTGAAAGTAGATGCTGCCGAGCACATTGTCCAGCAGCCGCAGCTGATTTTCGAAGCCGCCTACGGTGTTGCTCAGGTTCGACGTATTGGAAGTGATGATTTGATCGCGGATGCTGCTCGTAAAGAAGCGAAACGACAAGGCGTTGAATACGAACGAGATGATGATGATCGCGCCGAAGCCGAACAGCAGCTTGACGAACAAGGAGTTTTTGTTCAGCATGAAGCGGAAGATCATGGCTTAAACGCTCCCCGCAATGTGGTTTGGTTGGAAGATTCTTATAAGTATACCTCATCGGCGCGGCATGAAGAAATATTCCATTTCGCATACGATGCGCAAATGTGCAGGAAATCGGGGCATCGCCCGCCGAACGAAGGGGCTCTATCGCACCGTGCGGCAACAATGATGCGATCGTGCATATTTTGTGCGAACATGCGGATGTTGCGGCGCATGCATGCCGTTGTATAGTAATCGTGCAAACGTTTGCGATTGGCGATCAGGAAAGTTATGAAGTTATGAAGCAAGGGAGGTAGCGACAATGAAAGAGACGAATGCCGGACATCCGGACCAGCCGCGCGACGTCAACGCGAGCGGGCGAAACGAAGCAGCACTTCGCGAGCGTCGCGAGGCGGCTAACCATCTTACCAGGCGCAAGCTATTGGCGTCCATAGGCGCCGCGGGCGTCGGCATCGCATCCACCGGGCTGTTCGGAAGCGGCACAGCCTTCGCCAAAGACAAGTTGAAAGACCCGAATTGCCTGGCAGTTACTGTGGCGGACATAAGGGCGATGACCGACCCTGACGATCATTTCCTCTATTATGTGATCGATCGCGGGAAGGAAGGGTCGTTCTATTACGATCCGGCAGACGCGACAACAACCGATAATGTGGGGAGCGTGCTTGTTTCATCGGCCGGCAAACGGTTTAAGCGGATTATCGGCGAAGCGGTCGATGTGAAGTGGTTCGGCGCGATCGGCGACGGCGGGTCGCATCCGCTGTCGGAACGGTTCGCGACGCTGGAGTCGGCGCAAGCTGCGTATCCGCATGCCAAAGCTCTTACAGACGAAATCGACTGGTGCGCGATACAAGCTGCGATCGAATATGTGAAGACGGGGTCGGCGCCGACCACCCGGGTATACATTCCGAAGGGCACGTACCTCGTCAATCAGGCGATCCGCCCGGAAGTCGACAACATCGTCGTCTCGGGGACGGCCGGGTCGGTCATCTCGCTGCAGTTCGACTATATCGCGCTGCTGGTCAATAAAACGACGCCGCCCGCAACGAAGCCGGAGGCGGTGTACAACGTAACGGTCAAGGATCTGACGTTCGCTTCTCCGAACGGCTTCGGGCCGAACAATGCAGGTATCGTCGCCTTCAATCATTGCATCGATCTGCTGGTCGACAATATCCGGGTCGTCGGTAATTCGTCCTTGCTCACGAGCAGGCAGCGGATCACGAACGGCATCGCCACTTCACAAGGGACGAGCGGCGTGATTCGCAATTGCGTCGTGGACGGCGTCAGCAAGCCCGGCTATTATATTGCCAACGGCTCGCGCGATATTCGTGTCGAAGGCTGCGAAGCCCGTAACGTGTCCGGACATCTCGGCTACCAGCCAGGCATGGGCGTATCGGGCTGCGACCGGATTACGTTCGTCAATTGCATCTCGCACAATAATCAGGGCGCAGGGCTGCAAATTACAACGGACGGCTTCCCTTCGCCGGGAGGAACGCCGGCAACGAACGTTCAGGTGATCGGCGGGCAATTTTACAATAATGACGGGCACGGCATCTGGATGGGCACCAACGTAGCCGGCCAATTTCCGCGCGACGTACAAATGATCGGCGTCGATACGAGCGGCAATAAGCTGCATGGCGTGAACATTTCCGCCGGACGCCGGATCAGCATCGTCGATCATACTGCCAAAGGAAACGGCAGCAGCGGCATCTTCGTCGACAACGGGGCCAGGCTGGTGTCGACGATCGATGTGATCAATCCGAATGTGTACAACAATGCGACCGCTCTAACGATCGGCGGCGTCGTGATTCGCGGGGCGGATCGGGTCACCATTCAGGGGGGCCGCGTCTTCGACGATCAGACGACGAAAACGCAAGATTACGGCATCGAGTTTTTCCCCGACGGTCAGAGCTTGAAACCGGCCAATATTCGCATCCTCGACGTCCAGGTATTCGGCAACGTGCAGGATTACGCGCTGACGACGGTGCAAGGGGCTAATGTGGAGGCGGCCAGCGGTTATTACCGCATCCGGCATGAAGGCAATCCGGAGGGTAATTTGTCGGCGCCGCCGGGATCGGAGTATACGGATGCTTCGACCGGCGACAAGTATATCAAGGGTACCGGGACAGGCAATACCGGTTGGAAACAGATTGCCGTCGTCGTTTAGCGCGAGGGCTTGATGATATCTAAGGGGGAGACGACAATGAAACGACCAATTGCAATCGCTTCCAGCGTGACACTGCTGACATCGCTGATCGCGGCGGGCTGCAGCAAGAGCGGTACGGACGCGCCGGAAGCGCAGGCAACGGCGGCTGCCTCCGCAAAGCCAGCGGTGTCGGGATTGCCGGCCAAGTTCGATCCGCCGGTCGAGCTGAAAACCGTCGCGTTCAGCTTGCCGACGGTCAAATACTTTAACGGCGACGACATCAACAATAATCCGTGGACGCGGCACATCGAGCAGACGTTCGGCATCAAGGTGAAGACGCTGTGGGCCGTGCCGGAAACGGAATACGAGAAGAAGACGAATCTGATGATCTCGTCCGGAGAGCTTCCCGACTTCTTTGCGGCGACGCCGCTGCAGTTCAAGCAGCTTTACGAGGCGGGCATGCTCGAGGATCTGACGCAGCTGTATGCGAATACGGCGCCGAACGTCGTGAAGAAGGTCATCGCCGACGCCGGTCCCGAAGTGACCAAGTCGGCGACGAAGGACGGCAAATTGATGGCGATCCCATTCACGGGAACGGCCAAGGAAGCGGCACCGGTGCTATGGATTCGCAAAGATTGGATGGAAAAGCTGAAGCTGCCCGCGCCGAGCACGATGGACGATCTGCTGCGCATCGCGGACGCCTTCACGAATCAGGACCCGGACGGCAACGGCAAGAAGGACACGTTCGGCTTGGCGATGGACAAGGAGCTTAGCGGAGCCGCCGGCTTCTATAACGGGTATCATGCTTACTGGGACATCTGGATGAAGGATAGCAGCGGCAAGCTCGTATACAGCAGCGTGCAGCCGGAGATGAAAAATGCGCTTGCCGCATTGCAGACCATGTTCAAGGCGGGGCAGATCGAATCGGAGTTTCCGGTAAAGCCCGCTAACAAAGTGAACGAGAGCATCGGCGCAGGCAAAATCGGCATGATGATCGGCGGCCGCGGCTCGGCCAATTCGCCGCTTGCGACGCTGACGCCGAATCAGGAATGGCAGGCGTATCCGATCCCTTCCGCGGACGGCAAGCCCGTATCGCACACGATGCCGCTCAATATTTACAAATACTACTGGGTTGTGAAAAAAGGAACGCCGCATCCCGAAGCGCTGTTCAAAATGCTCGAATTTTGGCTGAATACGTTCTATTATAATTCGTCGGAGGACGTTTTCTATAAGTTCGTCAATCCGAGCAAGGAAGACAAGTCGGCGACCTGGTCGATGGCACCGATTCGCATCTATTTGTCCGACAACAACATCGAGAACTACCGGCAGGCGAACGCCGTGCTGAGGGGCGAAAAAACCGCCGACCAGCTGGCGCCGGACCGGCGCAATGTGTATGACCGCATCATGCAGTACAAGAACGGCGATAAAAAGCTATGGGGTGAATACGCGCAGAACGGGCCAGACAGCTCGGCGGCGATCATCGACAAGGCGATCAAGGACAACCGCTTTGTTGTCAATCAGTTCTATGGATCGGCTACCCAGACGATGGCCGATAAAGGCGCGAATCTGGACAAAATCAGAAGCGAGACATTCATGAAAATCGTTACCGGCAACGCGCCGATATCGGAGTTTGACAAGTTCGTTGAAGACTGGAAGAAGCTCGGCGGCGATCAAATTACGAAAGAGGTCAACGACTGGTACGCACAGCAAAAGTGAGACGCGGATGCCGCGTGCAGCTAAGACCTGCTGTCGGCTTGCGGAGCGTATTGCAACGCCAATGATGCAGAGCGACAATGGTATTCGAATGCGCGTTTGAAGCAAAAATATACGCGGAGCGCGGGGAACGAGGCAATGCGATTGCTTCGTCCCTCCTTCCGCGGGCTGCAAGGAGGACAGCATGGGTGAAAACGAAACGATTCGGCAGGGAGCTGCCGCTCCATTTGATGATACTGCCCGGAGCCTTGCTTATCTTGATTTACCACTACATTCCGATGGCGGGCGTGGCGATCGCATTTCAGAAATATGTGCCGATTCGGGGAATTACCGGTTCTCCGTGGGTAGGCTTCGATAATTTTATTTTTGTGCTGCAGCTGCCCGATACGATGAAGGCGGTAACGAACACCTTGACGATCGCGGTGATGAAGGTCGTTGCCGGCCTCGTCGTCCCGATCGGCATCGCACTGCTATTGAACGAGATCGGCAGAACGACGTTCAAGCGAACGGTGCAGACGCTGATTTATTTGCCGCATTTTTTGTCGTGGACGATTTTGGCTGGCATTTTGATCGACGTGCTGTCTCCTTCATCCGGACTGGTGAATCAGGCATTGAAGCTTTTCGGACTGGAACCGATCTTTTTCCTCGGGGACAACCGGTGGTTTCCGTTTACTTTGGTCATTTCCAACGAGTGGAAGGAGTTCGGCTTCAGCACGATCGTCTATTTGGCGGCCCTCGCCGGCATCGATCCTTCGCTTTACGAATCCGCGGTCATAGACGGGGCAGGCCGCTGGCGCCGGACATGGCATGTGACGCTGCCGGGCATCCGCCCGATCGTCGTGCTGCTGATGACGCTAAGCTTGGGTCAAATTTTAAACGCGGGATTCGAGCAAGTATTCAATTTATACAGCCCGATCGTGTACGAAAGCGGTGACATTATCGATACGATGGTATACCGGATGGGGCTGATCGACGCGCAATACAGCTTTGCAACGGCGATTGGTCTGATGAAGGCGCTCGTATCGCTGTTTTTGATCGCGGTCTCTTATTTTCTGGCTTATCGATTCGCCAACTATCGCATTTTTTAAATGCTTGCAGAAATCTAGAGGGGAGGTGTTCGCGTGGTTGATACGCCAACCTTTGGCAGACGTTTGTTTGTCATGGTCAATTACTTTTTTATGGTGCTGCTCGCTTTTTTGTGTCTGGCTCCGCTCATTAACGTGTTGGCCGTTTCCTTCAGCTCCAGCACGGCTGTGGCTTCGGGTAGGGTGACGCTATGGCCCGTCGAGTTTACGACAGAGGCGTATGATTTCGTGATGCAGAAGCGCGCGTTTCTCGACTCGTTTCTCGTTTCCTTGAAGCGTCTGCTCCTGGGCACGTCGATCAACATGTCGCTTGCCGTATTGATCGCGTTCCCGCTGGCGAAGGAGGCGTCTGCATTCCGGTTCCGCACGGTGTATGTGTGGTTCTTCTTCGTCACGGCTTTGTTCGGCGGCGGATTGATACCGACCTACTTGACGGTCAAGGAGACCGGACTGATGGATACGATTTGGGCGCTCGTCTTGCCGAATGCGGTTCCCGTGTTCAGCGTGATCCTGCTGCTTAACTTTTTTCGCAGCTTGCCGAAGGAATTGGAGGATGCGGCCTATATCGACGGCGCCGGGTATATGCGGACGCTGTGGAGCCTTTATATCCCGCTTTCCAAGCCGGTGCTCGCCACCATTCTGCTGTTTACGATGGTCGGCCACTGGAATACGTGGTTCGACGGGTTAATCTATATGAACGATCCGAAAAATTACCCGCTGCAAAGCTATTTGCAGACCATTATCATTCAGCACGATTTTAGCGCGCTATCGGACGCCGAGATCGAAATGATGCGAAAGCTGTCCGACACGACGGTCAAGTCGGCGCAAATTTTTCTTGCGGCTTTGCCGATCATTCTCGTTTATCCGTTTTTGCAACGCTTTTTTATTAAAGGCATCGTGCTTGGCAGCGTAAAAGGCTGACCGCTCGATTGCTGCAAATGTCTAACCGGTTGGAGGTTCATGTCATGTTGTACGATTTGCAAGCGAGTACTCGCTCCGAACATTCGCCCATTACCGCTGTCATCGTCGGCGCCGGGCACCGAAGCATGCTTTACGCATCCTATGCGAACATCGCCCCCGATGCGCTGCGCATTGTCGGCGTCGTCGACCCTGATGAAGTGCGGCTAAAGGAGGCCGCGGCACGCTACGGCATACCGCCGGAGCGGTGCTACCCCACGGTGGAGGCGCTGGTCGGCGGCGGAGAACGGATTGCCGATGCGGCGATCAACGGGACGATGGATAGTCTGCACGTCGCGACGACCATTCCGCTGCTGCGGGCGGGGTATCATGTGCTGCTTGAGAAGCCGATCGGCACGACGGAAGCGGAAGTGCTGCAGCTGCTTGAGGCTTCGACGGCGCATCGCGCCACCGTGATGATCTGCCACGTTTTGCGGTATGCCCCTTTCTATGCGGAAATTCGCCGCAGGGTAGCCGCCGGCGAGATCGGCGACATTCTCAATTTGCAGCTTGCCGAGCATGTCAGCTACCATCATATCGCCTCGGTATTTGTCCGCGGCAAGTGGAATCGCAAGGACAATGGCGGGTCGACCATGCTGCTGCAAAAATGCTGCCACGATATGGACCTGCTCGCTTGGATGAAAAGCGGCATTGCGCCCGTGCGGGTCGCCAGCTTCGGGGGCCGCATGTTTTTCCACGAGGAGAATGCGCCGGAAGGCGCAGGCAGTCGCTGCCTGGTCGATTGCCCGATTGAAGCGTCGTGCCTGTATTCCGCGCGAAAGCATTACATCGAGCATGGACTTTGGGGACCTTATGTGTGGCACGGCATCGAGTCGCTGAGCCTGACCCCGACAATCGGGCAGAAGACGGAGTCGCTTCGTACGGACAATCCGTTCGGGCGCTGCGTCTGGCGCTGCGACAATACGGTCGTCGATCATCAGTCCGTGCTCGTCGAATTTGCGGACGGATCGACGGCAACGTTCAATATGGCGGGCAACGCATCGAAGCCATGCCGCTCAATCCGGCTCATCGGGACAACAGGCGAAATCGAAGGAGTGCTTGAAGACGGCTTCTTCGTTGTTCGGCATCCGGACCTTCGCTCGCGTTCCGGCTATTCGGAGGAGCGGGTCGACTTGAATGTATCCGGCGACATGCACGGCGGGGGCGATTACCGGCTGATGGAAGATTTTCTGCAAGTGCTTCGGGGGCAAACGCCGTCCCTGTCGACGACGGTTTTGGCGGACTCGATCTATGGGCACAGGATCGGCTTCGCGGCCGATCGCGCGCTGGAGGAAGGCAAATGGGTTGAATTGTAACGAAAACACGCAAGGAAGAGGGAGTGAACCATGACCAAAATTCGCATGGGCATTATCGGCTGCGGCGGTATGGCGGCAGCACATTTTAGCGGCTACAAGGAGCTTGGCGATCATACGGAGGTGACGGCGGTATGCGACATCGAGCCGGAACGCGCGCAGTCGGCGGCGAGCCAGCTCGGCATCACGACGGCCGTTACCGATTATCATGAATTGCTGGAGCATGTCGATGCGGTATTGATCGTGCTTCCGCACCATTTGCATTACGAGGTGGGCATGACGTGCCTGCAAGCAGGGAAACACGTGCTCATGGAGAAGCCGATGTGCAATACCGAGGAGCAATGCCTTGATTTGATTCGTACGGCGGATCAGCGCGGGTTGATCCTTATGACAGCTTACCCGGTTCGTTTCTGGCCGATTATCGTGAAGCTGAAGGAGCTCGTCGATTCGAAACAATACGGCGATGTGTTTCATATGTCGATATGGACGGAACAGTTTACGAAATACCACGACGGCCATTGGGCCCATTCCGCCGCAACTCTCGGGGGCGGGCAGTTTTTCAGCCATGGTTGCCATTACGTCGATCTGATGCTTTGGTTCCTGGGGCGCCCGGTGCGGGGAACGCACATGGGGACGAATTTCGGCACGCCATGGATGGAAAAAGAAGGAACAAGCGATGTTGTCATTGAATTCGAAAGCGGCGCTGTCGGCTATCATTTCGGTACATGGGGCGCGCGAGGCACCCGGCTCGGTTACAGCATTCACGTTCATTGCACGGAAGGCATGCTGGAAGCGAATTTAAAGGAATGGAAGCTATACGCGCATACGAATATCCGGGAGGAGAAGGCGAATTTGGATACCGCTTCGCGGACCAAGCTGTTGTTGGAAGCACCGCAAGGCGGGAAAGGCACGCATTATGAAATTCTGCATTTCCTCGATTGCATCCGCACCGGGAAAAAGCCGTTGGTCGACGGGCCGGCAAGCCTGCAAAGCTTGCGTGTCATATGGCGGTTATACGAAGCGGAACACAATAACACGGTTGCCGACCTGCGCGGTTTGGGTTTGGACGAAGTCGCGACGATAAGCTGAAATAGAAGGGACTATGAGGGACAGATGGTCATTGTCGGTTTTGGCGACAGTATCACAGCAGGTGTTCGGGTTGGGGAGGACGAATCGTATTTGCAGAGACTCGGGCAGCGGTTCGAATGTGCGATTCATAATGAAGGCGTAGCCGGGAACACCTCCGCGCAAGGCTTGGCGCGACTGCAAACGGTACTGGAACGAAAGGCGGATATTTGCATCGTTGCGTTCGGGATGAACGATCACGTTATGGAAAGGGCCCATTGTCCGAGGGTGGATGTGCTCGCATTCCGCCAAAACTTGATGGAGATATGCCGTGCGCTGACCGCAGGCGGAGCAACTCCGATTCTATGTACGATCCATCCTATTATTGAGGGAGGACCTGAATCGTATTACTATGCCAGAAGCCCGCAGGAATGGTATAAAGCAAGCGGGGGAGCGCAAGTGCGGATCGACATGTACAGCCGTACGATCCGCGAAGTTGCCGAAGCGTGCGGCGTTGCGCTTGCCGACATTGCGCTGGCTTGGGCGGCTCGTCTGGCAAATGGCGGAAGCTTGCATGATCTGTTGCTTACCGTGGAGAACAGCGGCAAAGACGACGGTGTCCATCCTTCGCCGGAAGGTCATCGCGTGTATGAGGTGTGTATTGCGGAGACGATCGAACGGGCGCTCCGTCATTGTCCGTAAAGGGCTGGGCTAATGATTTTTGCCGACCAGTACAGCGGGATTTATGCCGAACATGTACCCAAGTTTTTATTACACGGATTCGCTGTATATTTATGCAGTAAATGAATATTCATTAAATATCGCTCTAAATTTTTTTCTAACGAATTCTGCAACAAACCACCTATTGTGTTGTTATGCAGAGATGTTTCTAGCGAATTTTGAAACAACAAAAACGGAGCCACGTGGGTTTGCGTGCTCCGTTTTCTAATGTTTTGAAAGATTGTGATGTTACTATAAAAAACTCGATTTTGCATGCAGGTATCGGAAGTCTTAAAACTAAGGTATGTCCTAAATGTTTAGAATATTGCGGTTATCAGAGGAAAATATGGGATTGCCATTTTTATTTAGTTTGTCCTGTTCATAATTGTAAGTTAATTGAGAATTGTCCGAAATGCAATTTACTCATCTCATCTTATCGTAGAAATGTTCTACAATGTGAATGCGGTTTTATGTATCCAGATGCTACTGTGGATCCTTGTGAACATGAAGAAATTTTGGGATTTTCAAAGATTCTCCATAATAAATTATATAGTAAAAGTGAATTTGGTATACAAATATTACATTGTCTAGATCATCTTGATTTTGCTCAAATAATATATTTAGTTGCGCATTTAAGCATGAAGATATCCAAATCGTTTTACAATAAACGTTTGAATTTTAACAATTTTGATTTTAATAACTTGGAACAAATCATATTAAAAGTAATTCGCAGCTTTACCGATCTACCGAGTAGTTTTCACCTACTTCTCGATGAAATTTATCGATTACATAATAAAGAGGGATATACATTATATTCAAGCAAGATACACATGGTAATGATTGGTAATTTGTTAAAACCTGAATACAGGTTTATTTTAGAACCTTATCATCAATATCTTGAAAAGATCAGAGCTACTCGACCTCAAGACTTGAAAACAAAAGATGGCAGAAGACTAAACAGTCAAGTCAATAACAGCATTACAATTCATAAGTTTCTTTATCCAGAGAAATATAATATAAATAAAGACACTGAGCAAAGCGTATTAGTTCGCTCAGAAGTATGTGAGAGACTAGGGCTTGGAAAAGATGCAATTACTAGATTGTTGAGCTCAGATTATATTGAAACAGTAAGGGGGCCTAAGTTGGATGGCTATCCTATATGGATTATCAAATCTGAAAGTGTAGACAAACTAATATTTACATTTAAGAGTAGAGCAAAAGGAATTAATGAAATTGATAATTCCTATTCATTTATTAGTCTAACTAAAGCTATGCTTATATTAACTGGATATACGCTTACAGTTGTTGATTTAGTGAAATTTGTTTACGATGGAGACTTATGTCCATACAATAAAGGTGACAACGAGAAAATAAGTGACTTTTTCTTTGTTAAAGAAAAGTTAATAGATGTTATTGAAGCGAGATTCGTATCAGTTGAACGAGTAAAACAATTTATGGATGAATCGAAATATAATGTAATGTCATGGGTGAAAAAGGGGTTTTTAAATGCAATAAGAAACAAACATGGATATTTTTTGACAAAAGAGGGAGTTGAAGAATTTAAAAAAACTTACATATCATTGAACGAAATTCTTAAAACATACGGTTTGCTTAACCCTAATCATGCACTAAATGCGTTACTGAAGACCTGTAGGTCAAATTCATGTGGAGATATAGACGGAGGGTACAGCTGCAATTGGTCTATTGACAAATCCTCAATTACGCAATAGAGGGTATGGTAAGCGAATGGTCGATGACCGGTTTCAGGCGACATACTTTCGTTATTCTTTGTAGTTATGCTTGAAGCTGTTGCCCTCGTAGTCGGTGCATTCCTGTTTCAATAATAAGCGAGTCGGTCCCGCGTGAAAGGAAAAGACGCATCCAAAAGCACTCGATAAGAGCGAGGATGGAGGCGTCTTTTTCACGTTCTTTCATATAAAGGCGGGGACATTAACATGGAAAAAAGGTTTGAGGCATTCTGCTTTTCCTACTTCTGCGGATTCAAAATTTTATCGCGGCGGTATTCCCCCGGCGTAATGCCGGTCAGACGCCGGAACATCCGCGTGAACGAGTTGGCGTTCTGGTAGCCGACTTTGGCCGCGATGTCCTGGATTTTCTCCTCGGTTGCCTCAAGCATTTCCTTCGCTTTCTCGATGCGATACTCGTTCAAATAATCACTCAAGTTTTGCCCCGTCTTCTCCTTGAAGTAGTTCCGCAAATAGCCAGTCGAGATGTTCAGCCGGTCGGCGATCAAATCCTGGTAAATGTCGTCCCCGTAATGCTTCTCGATGAAAAGGACGACAAAATCGACGATCGGGTCGCGGGCTTCGCGTTTGTCCCGGATTAGGGCCGATGCCTGCCTGAGCAGATTCCCGATAAACGCGTCGTAATGCTCGAAGGAGACGAGCCGTTCGATCTGATCGAACGGAGAGCCATTCATGTACAGCTCGTGCGTATCGATTTTGTGGGCCAAAAGCGCCATTAGTACTTTGGATATGACATCACTCGCAAATTGGCGGTAATGTAAGGCGGCCGCTTCGCTCTTAGCAAGCCGCTGAAGCGAGCCGCGCGCAAGCGCGAGCAGCTGCGCTTCATTCCCCGCCTCCAGAATAGCGGCGAAGCTGCGTTCTTCTTCGGATGTCCATAGGATAAGCGGTTCGGTGGCGCCTGGGGCTTCCACGATTTGTGTAGTGTCGTCCAATTTGCGGCTTCTTACCATTTCACAAGCAGTCTCATAAGCGGCCGTGAACTCTGTCGGCTCCCACAGGCGATGCTGGCAAGCGATCGTGAGCTGGTAATAGGCTTTATCTTGATCGAATACCCGCTTGAAGTAGCTAAGTTTCCCGAAAATTTCGGAAGAAATGTTTTCATCCGTGAATACGATCGCCAAGATGCGGTCTTTCTCGATTTGCATCGTCATCGAGTCATGGAACTCTTCGCTTATATTCAAATTGATAAATTCCAGAATATAAGTAGCCTTAAGCGGATGCTCGTTGTCAAGCAGCTCGTATTCCCGGGTATAATGAATATGGAACATGATAAAATGGAATGGCCGCTTCGTTTCGATCAGCGACTGTATCTCGGTATCGGCTGCGTGAATACTTTTGATTTTGTCCAGGTAGCCGTATTTTTGCAGCAAAGAGTTTTTGCGGTGAACCGATTCGATAATATGCTCAAGTCCTTTGCTGATCATGTTGAATTCGTGAATATTGCTGCTGGGCCCGATGACCGGATTCATCTGCCTCAGCGACTCGACGATACGCTGAACCGGATTTTTGAAGCGAACGCTGAGCAGTACGGATATGGCAATACTGGCCGCAATCGAGAAGGCGAACAGCGCAAATAGCAGTACGTTCATTTTCATAAGCCGGGAAGCTACGCTTTGATAAGGAACGACACTGACGTAAGTCAGGCCTGACAACGAGCCCTGCTGATAGAAGAAATAGTTGTTTGCATGCAGCGCATAGTCCCGGTCGGGCGTCAGCTCCGGCAGTTTATCCGGCCGGGAGCCTGTGCTGAAGAATAACTCTCCCTCTCGGTTCATGATATAGAATGGATTGTCCGGCGCTTCCTTCAAAGAGGCGAACATGCGATCCGCATCGACGAGCGCCACGGCGTAAAACTGACTTCCGATCTGGCTTTTGACGATAATTGGGAAATAACGGCCTTGGTCCGGCAATATGAGACTGGTCCGGTGTTTGCGAAATTCCGACGATGGATAGGTGCGGAAATGAAAGTCCTCGGTAAATTGCCTGGCCCAGAAGTCGGCGCCATATTCCTGGCTGACGTAGTATTTGCCGAACATGTCCTCCGCCCGCGTATAGCCGTTTTTGTCGATGACGAAGCCTTGCTCCTTGAAGTAAATGAAAACGTTCTCCAAATCAAGATTATAATTGCCGACTATCGTGCTAAACTCGTCAGCCAGTTCATTAATGATCGGAAAGTCGGAGTCGATATTTCCTTTCTTGAGCGCCGCGACCGAGTTGTCGAAATAATACCGGGTCAGCAGATCGTCAAGCTGGCTTAACTGTTTCTCAAAGCCGTCCACCGTCTTGGAAACGTTAATCGAATTGGAAGCGATCAGCTGATCGCGCATTTGACTGAAGAAGAATTGATAAGCAATCACGTTGAAGGCGAAGGAAATAAAGATGACAATCATGAACCCAAGCAGAAGCCTGGCGAACAACGATTTGCCGTTAAGCCGGATGCGACGTTTCATGGTGGTTGTCCTCCATTCCTCTGGCATTTGCGTACGTATAAGTATATAGGATGGAACCGATTTCAACCAGCTTTCCGCGGTATTCCGTTTCGTATCTATTATTCCGGATAGCAGAAACATTGCTTTCCGTGAATTAGTTCCGCTTCGGAATAAATGCGACGAAACGGCTTGTTGTTCAAGCGGGGATAAGCGTTTACTATGAGCATCAGGAACCGGGCGGCGATACGCAGGGCCCGGAAGTCCAAGATGAATATGAATCGGAAAGGGGCCACATAGCAAATGAAAAGAACGGTCAAAATGTTGCTCAGCTTAAGTTTGGCAACGGTTCCAGCGCTTGCTGCATGCAGCAAGACGGACGGATCCGGAGGAAAGCCGGCGGCTACTGGCACGGGCACTACGGGAAAACAAGAAACTGGCGCAACCAAGACGGCGCCGGAGAAGTACGATCCGCCGATCGAGCTGAAGACGGTTAACTACAGCTTCTCAACTACGAAGTTTGCCGACGGGGAAGATATTAATAACAACATTTGGACGCGGACGATTCTGGAGAAGTACGGGATCAAGGTGAATACGCAGTGGTATGTGCCGGAAACGGAGTACCCCAAAAAGACGAACCTGATGATCGCCTCCGGGGAATTGCCCGATTTCTTCGCGGCAACGCCTCAGCAGTTTCGGCAATTATACGAAGCAGGACAGCTCGAGGATATGACGAAGGTGTACAACGATTTCGCACCGGAATCGGTCAAGAAAGTGATGCAGGAGGCCGGAGAAACGGTGCTGAAATCAGCCACTATCGACGGCAAGCTGTTGGCGATCCCGTGGTCCGGAGTGGCCAAGGAAAGTCCGGCAATACTCTGGATCCGCAAAGACTGGAAGGAAAAGCTGGGGCTCCCCGATCCGAAGACGATCGACGATCTGTACGCGATCGCCGACGCGTTCACGAAGAAAGATCCGGACGGCAACGGTAAGGACGATACGTTCGGTCTGGCGATGGACAAGGAGCTCTCGATGGCCAGCGGATTGATGAACGGCTTCGGCGCATACACCGGTTTTATAAGCGGCTCCTACACCGATTTCTGGATCAAGGACGCTTCCGGCAGCTTGGCATACAGCGAGATTCAGCCGCAGATGAAGCAGGCGCTGACGAAGCTCTCAGACATGTACAAGGCTGGTCACTTCGATCCGGAATTTATCGTCAAGGACAATAACAAAGTGTACGAAAGCATCGGCAGCGGCAAAATCGGCATGATGATCGGAGGGCGCGGAACGGCAAACTACCCGCTCATCACGCTTACCCCGAATCAGGAATGGCAGCCATACCCGATGCCGACAGTGGACGGAAAGCCGTTCAAGGCGCAGCTGCCGCTCAATGTTTTCGGCTACTATTGGGTCGTGAAGAAGGGGGCGAAACATCCGGAAGCCCTATTCAAGCTGATGGACTTCTGGCTGCAGACGTTCTACTACAACAAGTCCGATGAAGTATATAACAAATTTTTAGTACCTGCCTCCGCGGTTTGGACGTATTCGCCGGTCAAAATTTATTTGCCGGACATCAGCATCGAGAATTACCGGAAAGGAATCGCTTTTGAGGAAGGCAAGGTCAAACGTGAAGATCTTACTCCGAACCAAAGAGCGATGATTGACAAGATGAACTTGTATAAGGGCGGAAAGAAAGATCTATGGGGCGAAGTTGCGCAGAGCGGCCCCGGCGGGTCGGCCGCCATCATCGACCTCATTATCAAGGAAGACCGGTTCGTGCCGAACCAGTTCTACACAACGCCGACGGCGACGATGGCCGAGCGAAACGAGCAGCTGAAGAAGCTGAGAAACGAAACGTTTGTGAAGATCGTAACCGGCAATTTGGGGCTCGACGCGTTCGACAAATACGTAGCCGATTGGAAGAAGCAAGGCGGGGACATCATCACGAAGGAAGTAAACGATTGGTACGCGACTCAGAAAAAATAATTCGTATGTATCAGATCTGAAAGGCGCAGCGACTGGGCGACAGCCGGGAAATGGTCGTCCATCGATTTTGTGACCGAAATCCTCGAAAGCGTCAAAAGCATGCAAATGATTGCGCTTCTGAACCAGGTCGATGACGCTAATGTGTATCAATAATAACCTGTCGGAATCCGTTTCCGATTGCATGAAAGGAAGACTCCATGAATACATCAAAAGGACTCGTTCCGGCCAATCGTCCCGTAACCGCGGTGATCGTAGGCGCAGGACATCGCAGTCTCGTTTATGCCTCCTATGCGGAGGAGCATCCGGAGGAGCTGAGCATCGTCGCGGTAGTCGACCCCGATCCGGTGCGCAGGCAGCTCGTTGCGGACCAATATAAGCTTGCGGCCGACATGTGCTTCGAGTCGGTAGAGAAGCTAATCGCAAGACCCCGGCTGGCGGATGCCGCGATCAACGGCACGATGGATTCGGTCCATGTCCAAACCTCTTTGCCTTTGCTGAAAGCGGGCTACCATATTTTGCTGGAAAAGCCGATCGGCATTTCCGAGGACGAAACGCTGGAGCTTCTGCAAACGGCCGAACGCTGCGAGCGTCTGGTGATGGTATGCCATGTTCTGAGATACGCACCTTTTTACGCCGCAATCCGCCAAATCATCGAGGATGGCGAAATCGGGAGCATCGTCAATATCCAGACCTCGGAAAATGTCAGCTACCACCATATGGCAATGGGGTTTGTCCGCGGGAAATGGAACCGCAAGGATACGGGCGGCTCCTCCATGCTGATGGCCAAATGCTGCCACGATCTCGATTTGATCGCTTGGATGAAAGGCGGCGTAAGACCGGTGAGCGTCAGCAGCTTCGGGGGCTTGCTGCAGTTCCGTCCCGAGAGGGCGCCGGAAGGGGCGGGCACCCGCTGTCTCACCGATTGCCAAATCGAGGAATCCTGCTTGTACTCCGCGCGTAAGCACTATGTCGAGCAAGGGTTGTGGGTGCCGTACGTTTCCTACAACGAGCATCTCGGGGTGAAGCAGACGCCGGAGCAAATACTGGAGTCGCTGCGGACGGATAATCCGTACGGCCGCTGCGTGTGGCATTGCGATAACGATGTCGTGGATCATCAAACCGTCATCGTGGAATTCGAGGACGGCAGCACGGCCTCCCATAATTTGAACGGGGCGACGTCCAAGCCATGCCGCTCGATTCATATCGTCGGCGAGAAAGGTGAAATTCAAGGCGTGCTGGAGGACGGCTATTTTGTCGTCAGGCATCCCGATCCGCGCCAAGGCAGCGAGTATTCGGAGCGCAAAGTGGAGCTGAACGTGTCCATGGATATGCATGGCGGAGGCGACCTGCGGCTTGTGGCCGATTTCGTGAACGCGCTTCGCGGCGGTACGCCGTCGCTATCCTCCACTTCGTTGGGGAAATCCGTCTACGGCCATCTGATCGGCTATGCGGCGGACCGGTCGCGGGAGGAAGGCAGGATCGTTGCTTTGTAGTACGAAGGAAGTAAACGATTGGTACGCGACTCAGAATAATTCGCATGTATCGGATCCCGAAAGGCGCAGCGACTGCGCCTTTCGCAATTTTGGCGAAAGACGGCTCTATTCCTTACCACAGCAACTATTCCGAACGGCTGCATCGGGGCATTTCCTGCGCAAAGGAATAAAAGTGGCGAAACGGCTCGTTGTAACGGGGGCACAGCGCATCTACGATGGGATTACCGTGGCGGGCGTTGCGGCGGCTGGTATTACAGCTTAAGTGACACATGTGCGATGGGCAGAAGTGCTGAACTGAAGTGACAGCTGATGCGACAGCCGGTACGGCAGCCCGCGCGGCGCAGCGCTAGCGATACGGTCAAGGAAATCGCGGAAAGGGGCATACGATTGTTATGAGACAGACATGCAAGGGGAGGCGACGGCTTTGAGAGCGATGATAACCGCAAAGCGGCTGAGAGAATTGCCGCTCCATCTGATGATATTGCCGGGCGCCATCATCGTATTCATCTATCATTACATTCCGCTGGGCGGACTCGTCATGGCGTTCCAGAAATATATTCCGACCAAAGGCATTTTCGGCTCGGAATGGGTGGGACTGCGCAATTTCACGTACATCTTCGGCTTGCCGAGCACTATGGAGGTGTTCTGGAATACGCTGTTCATCGCAATGATGAAAATTGTTGCCGGGCTCGTTGCGCCGATCGTGACCGCACTGCTGCTGAACGAAATCGTCAAAGTCGCCTTCAAGCGGACGGTGCAAACGCTCATTTATTTGCCGCATTTTTTATCGTGGACGATTTTGGCGGGTATTTTGATCGATATTTTATCTCCTGGACAAGGAATCGTCAATAAGGCGCTCGGTTTGGCGGGCATCGAGCCGATCTTTTTTCTCGGAGATAACAACTGGTTTCCTTATACGCTCGTCATCTCCAATGAATGGAAGGAATTCGGCTTCAGCACGATCATCTATTTGGCCGCGCTGTCGGGCGTAGACCCGTCGTTGTATGAGTCGGCCGTTATCGACGGCGCGGGACGGTGGCGGCAAACGTGGCATATTACGCTTCCCGGCATCCGGCCGGTCATCATTCTGCTTATGACGCTCAGTCTGGGGCAAATTTTGAATGCGGGCTTCGAGCAGGTGTTCAACCTGTACAGTCCTTACGTGTATGAAAGCGGCGATATTATCGATACGATGGTATACCGGATGGGACTGGAGAACGCCCAGTACAGCCTAGCGACCGCAGTTGGATTGCTGAAATCGGTCGTATCGCTCGCGATGATCTCGGTATCCTATTTGCTGGCTTACCGACTGGCCAATTATCGCATCTTCTAGAGAAGGGGGGAGCCTGAAGTGGTTGAAAATCCGTCATTGGGCCGTAGGCTGTTTGTTGCCGGAAATTACATTTTTATGGCGTTTCTTGCCTTCATGTGCCTGTTTCCTATCATTCATGTTCTCGCGGTATCGTTCAGCTCGAGCTCAGCCGCGGCCGCGGGGAGAGTCGGGCTATTGCCGGTTGAATTCACGATCAAGGCTTACGAATTCGTCGTCCGTAAAGTGGAATTTACCCGGTCGTTCGGCATATCGCTGCAGCGGCTTGTGCTGGGAACGGTCATTAACATGGTTATGTGCGTCGTGATCGCCTATCCGTTGTCCAAAGAGGCGCGCGATTTTAAAATGCGCACGATTTACGTCTGGTACTTCTTCCTTACCGTTCTGTTTGGCGGAGGGCTTATTCCGACCTATATGACCGTGAAGCACACCGGGTTGATGGACACGGTTTGGGCGCTCGTGCTGCCGGGAGCGGTTCCGGTGTTCAACGTCATTTTGCTGCTTAACTTTTTTCGGGGGTTACCAAGAGAATTGGAGGAAGCCGCCTTCATCGACGGCGCGGGACATTTGCGTACGCTGTGGAGCTTGTTTATCCCGCTGTCCAAGCCGGTGCTCGCAACGGTGCTGCTGTTTACGATGGTCGGCCACTGGAACGCATGGTTCGACGGGCTCATCTATATGAACGATCCGACCAACTACCCGCTGCAGAGCTACTTGCAAACGGTCGTTATCCAGCAGGATTTCAGCGGCATGTCGGACAGCGATGTGGAAATGATGAAGCAATTGTCCAGCAAGACGGTCAAATCGGCGCAAATTTTCCTCGGCGCATTGCCGATTTTGGCTGTGTATCCGTTCCTGCAGCGGTTTTTCGTCAAGGGGATCGTGCTTGGCAGCGTTAAAGGATGAGCGGACGGCAAGAGCCTCGCTGCGGTTTCGCGGTTGCGGGCCGGATGCCCGGCGGTTGCCTTTTTTCTTGAAGCGGGTTGCTGCATACTCGCGGCTTCGTGCATGAAAAGGCCCGTCCGGCAATTCCGGACGGGCCTCTTGTCGCTGCAATACGGCGATCGGTCGACCATTTTTCGCTTAGAACGAAATTTCCGTTCCTTTTTCTGCGGATTCATAGATGCCGCACAAAATGTTCATCATCTCGACGCCGTCTTGAACAGGGCTGAGCGTTTCTTTGCGGCTGAAGCACGCATCGACGAAGTGGTCGATCTCGTCTTGCAAGCGGGCGATGAAATCAAAGCCTTTTTTTGTTGATTTGCGGATCGATATTGAGAATCGTGTTGTATTTCTCCGAAATGAAGCTCAGCTCCGGCTTGAGCTCGACGCCGCCTTTGTCGCCGTAGAGCTTGACGGTGATTTCGTCTTTCTTCGCGTGCAGCGTGAAGCTGACGTCAACGAGATGCGATGCGCCGTTCTTGAAGCGGATAAGGGCATTCGCCATATCCTCGACATCGTTCGCATCAGGCGTGTAGTCGGCCGCTCTGACTGATACCCAGCTCGTTATCTCTGCTTTAGGAGAAGCTGTTAGGGCTCCTTAAAACCTAGGAAGGATTGGACAGGAACCGTGAGTCTTTTGGTATGATCCATTTTGATTACAACGATGGAAATTATATGATAGATTATAATTCCGGGCAAATAACCGTATACGATTTCGATAATTCATGTTTCGGTTGGTATATGTTTGACTTGGCCAGTATCTGGGGAAACGGAGTGGGCTGGATACAATTTGAACCAGACGCCGGTAAACGTAAAAAGTTTATGGAGGATTATTTTGAAACAGTCCTCGCGGGATACAGATCCGAAACCAGGCTCGATCATTCAATGTTGAATATATTGCCCTTGCTTATTCAGGCAAACCTCATGGAGGGTATTATAGATGCATTCGAGGTAATGCGAAACAACGGCGAAGAGCCGGAGTGTGATGAGGAGCTGTCGTATCGCACAAAATGCATGGAAGACGATATCCCGTTTATGGGATTTTTCCATGAGATTTATTCGTCTGAAGAACCCTTTAAGTATGAGAAACGAAATATTTAGTATTTTTGTAGCAGCCTTTGCATTACGCTAACGGGTACGTTAGCGTAGGGCTGCCGCAAGGACAGCTCTTTTTTGATGTTCATTGAAGTAACGGGCAGATTACCGCGGCAACCGCTCCATTATTCGTGAACATTTAGTGGGCTACCTTGAGATCTGATGCGGGTAATTTGATATTTACAATGAAACTTTTTCCGGATATTTACGTCCAATCTTTTAATGTGGAGGTGTTTAATTTGCTAAATAATCTGACATGCGTCTTCGCTCACCCAGATGATGAATTTTTGGCGGCTGGATTGCTTGCACGTGCTAAAAGAATTGGTTACAAGACCCATATTATATGTGGTACAAACGGAGAGAGGGGTAGAATAAAGGGTCAAAACTTTTTGGGTGATAAAACTGAGGATTTAGTTACTATACGAAATAGAGAGTTTAAAAAATCAAGCAAACTATTGGAGGTTGATTCACTGAAATACCTTAATTTGCCTGATAATAAGGCTGCGCAATGGAATTTATACGATGCCGTAGGTGAGTTAGAATCAATTTTGCTAAATATCGGCCCTTCTATTATTGTTACCTTCAATAAAAATGGAGGAAACAACCATCCAGACCATATAGGGATACATAACATTACAGTGAAAGCATTTAAAAAAATAGCATCACAGAATTATAAATTGTATTTCGGGACTCTCTTTCCAAAGCAGTATTCACAAGCGAACAACATTTTACAAGTTCCCCCACAAATCATTGATAAAATTACTATCGATGATAATGAAGTTTCAAAAATAATTGAGTTATCAAATGATGAATATAAATTAAAACTCAATGTTATTGATGTATACAGAAGCCAGTTCCCAGATGAACATGGATTGTATTATAAAATGCCTTTGAAGTTTCTCGAAATGATGGCTAAGTATGAATGTTACGAAGCGTTTGATATAGAAGAAAATCAAGATATCGAAATTGTAAATATGCTTTAGATTGATATTCATGACTATTTTACCCAGGTTGAATCGATTGACTTTTATAAATAAACCAATCAAAACACAAGATATTTGGTGATAACGGAGTATTGTTTTGGATAAAAGAGCTTTCGCCTAAGTCGACATACATTTCATTACGGGTTAGTAGGTAGAAAGAAGATCCATAGCGTGAGCAACTACTATTCCTGCTCGTTTCTTGCCTTTACGTGCTGCTGTACGTCTATAAAGTGCTATTTGATCGAGTGTTTCGGAAACTTCTTGCGCAGCGCGTTGCCGTACAGGCGGTTGAAGTTTTCTTCGGAGTCACCGTTGGACGTGTAAAAGACGATCTCTGCGGGACCTTCTGCCGCTTTTTTGCCGCTTCCCGCGCGGCGTCATCGGTTCCGGCGCTTGGTTGTGGGGCGATTTCACGGCCGCACGCGGCCGTTACCACGGCGAGCGCAAGGGATAAAGCAATTCCGGTCATTTTTTTTGCAAGCATCGTAATTCCCCTTGATTGAATATGATCCTTATTCCGTCATCCGCGCAAATCAGGCAAATCGAAATGCTGCAGCATGCCGGGCAACACATATTCGCCGATGCCGGTGTTGTCGTAATACTCCGAGCGCACCCATGAGGCAACGGATTCCCATTCCTGCGCGATCTCCAGCGTGACGGAATCGCCCTCGAGCAGCGCATGGGCCCATTCCGCGTATACGCCGAAGCGCCCAGTGGCATACAGGCGGACTCTCGTAACGTCTACGCCTTGCAGACTGCGGGCAAACTCGACGGCACGCAGCACGTCGTAGGCGCGCAAGGCGGCCAGACTGTCGCCAAGCCACAGCAAATCCATGTTCAGCTTGTGCAAGGTGCCGAATATGCCGCGAAGCGGCTTGCCGTTGATTGCATTCGGCGCGAGCGCCCCGCTGCCGACGACGTCCAATACGAGGATGACCTCCCCGGCGGCGCAGCGGCCGCTAAGCCAATCTGCGTGCGCTTGCAGCTGTGCCGTGCCATCCTCCCATAGCGCGATCGTCAGCGGACGTTTCGACAGGCCCGGGTTCGCCTCGGCGAACAGGAAGCCATGGCCGAACAAGCTGGACTGCGACCACCAGATACTGCTCTGCACGATCAGCCCCTGCCACGAGCCGATCCGCTGATGACGGGGGTTCAGGTCGCAGACGGGGCGCGGATCGCGTATACGACCGCCAAGCCAGGATATCGCCTTCGCCTGCCGCTCCGCTTCGGGCAATGCTTCGCGGGCCCGCTCTAGTTGGGTCAGCCGGCAGCCGTTCTCGTGGAATACTTTCCGCGCATCCGGATAATCGTCGACAATTTGCCCACTCGTCGTGCACCATACGTCGCTTCCTTCCTCCGTGACGAGTCCGTCGGTATTCACCTCGATCGGCTTGCCAAGCAGATGGAGAGAGAAGAACGAGGCCGCTGCCCGGGCCAGGGGTAGCGTGTACATGTGCGGCGATTCGTCCTCCACGAGCCGGAGCCGGTCGCCGCAACCGTACATGTCCCAGAACCGTCTGCTTCGCTCTACCGTCCTGCGAGTGCCTTCAATCGGGAAGATGTCCCCGGTGACGGCGAGCACCATGACCGGGCGCGGGGCCATGGCCAGCAAAATATCTTCATGGTCGAAACCGCAGGCCGACATGTTTGGCCATATTTGCTCCGCGTCCTGCGCCTGGCCGGCGAATAAATACGATTCCCGATTCATGATGAACGTCCCGGGAGCCGCGGCGGCGATCCGCGGCTCGAAGATCATCGCGAGCGCCGTTTGGGTCCCTCCCCCAGAGCTGCCTGTCATGCCGATTTTGGCGGGATCGACCTCAGGACGGGAGCTCAAATAATCGACGGCCCGCACGATATCGTGGATAAAATAGCGCGCCAGACCGTCTCCGAGCGGCCAGCACTGCACGCCCACATGCTCGTGCTCCGCTACCTGCCGGGCGAACGGCTTGTCGGATCCGTAATCGAGATAGCCGAGCCGCTCGCCCTGTCCCATTGGGTCGATAGCCAGCACGACAAGCCCGGCGCGCACGAGGCATTGGCAGACCTGCTGGTAGCTCGGATACAGCTTGCCTTCCGGACCGTGACCGGAAACGAACAGTACCGCTCCGCCTGGCGATACGCGGTCGTCCGGGATATACAGGTGCGCGGTCACATACATACCGGGCATGGATTGAAAAATAACTTTCTCGATGCGATAGCCGTCTCGTTTCACAATTCCAGTCGTGACCGGGAGCAGCGGTGTGTCCCGGGGAGGAAGGCCGCCGATTCCGGCCAGCAGCATCTCTCGCATATGCAGGCGGCGGGCTTCCAACTGCTCCGTATTCGCCACCGCATCGCGAGCTTGATCGCCGACAGCAAACGCCTTCAAAGAGTGGCCGTACACGTAGTCCCTCAACTGATCTTTTACATCATGAATGCCGATTCGAAATTGCTCCCAGTCCTGCAGCATTGCGTTCGCTCCCTTTTGCTTCCTTCTTTCATGGCACGCCATGGTAATCGATATCTTCCTTCCGTGGTAAGCCAAGTATAGAAGATGCGGTGATGTCTCGTATATGGTATTTCATAACGTCATGATGTGAATCGATAACTGATTTGGCAGCGCTTTTTCGTGTGATCTGATAACATTTTTGGGGCAGAAATGTTATGATGGAAGCAATGGGAAGGGCCAAGGGGGCGTGGAGATGGGTACAGTGACGGATGCCCGGATTTCATTGGGGAGCGGGGGATGGATCGTGGCGGAGGCGATAGCTAACGCCACCTTCCGGATTCGGATGAATGAAACGGGGCATTTCCCGGAATCGCCTTTGATACGGTACCGGATTGTAAACGCTAACATCGAAGCGGCGGATGAAAGCCGCACTGTGGAGTACGGCGACGTCACGGTCGTCCGGGCCGGTAGCGCCACGCTGCGAATCGACGGGAATGATGGGCAGCTGCGTCTGTACGGTCCTGACGGAAAGGAGCGGCTGCACACCTGCTGTTCGCCCTGGTCCGACTCGGCGTCGGGTTTCGGTGCACGCTTCTCGCTGAATGCCGACGAATCCTTGTACGGGCTCGGCAATGTCGTTCCCGAACAGCTGGATCGACGCGGCCTGTGCGTATCGATGTGGGCAGAGCAGGACCTGTGGGCGAGCGCACCCATTCCTTTTTTAATGAGCTCCAGAGGATGGGCCGTCATGGTGAATACGACGTGGCGGCATACGTTCGACATCGGTGCAGCGACCGATGACATTCTGAGCATTGAAGGGCCGTCGGGCGAACTGGATCTGTTTCTTTTCGTCGGAACCGGATACGCCGAGCTGCTCGATGCGTATACGGACGTCTCGGGAAAGCCGCAGCTGCTGCCGATCTGGATGTATGGTCTGAATTTCTGCCCGCGGGTAAAGTCGAGCGCCAGGGATGTGCTCGACGACGCCATCAAATTTCGCCGCTCTGGTACGCCCTGCGACCTGATCGGACTGAGTGCGGATTGGATGGAGACGGTCAACGACTATTCGACCGCCAAGCGCTGGCATCCGGAACGGTTCCCGACTAGCACGAACGATCTTCTCCGTCAAGTCTCGTTTATCGGCATCCTGCAAAAGCAGGGTTTCAAGCTCAGCCTGACTCTGGGCTGCGATTACGATTTGACCCTGCTTGAGGAACGGTTGGCCGAGGGGGATGCGGACGGGGAGCGCAAAGATTCGGAGGAGGTGTGGTATGATCATTTGCGCAAGTTTGTCGATGACGGCATCTCCGGCTTCGTGCTGAGCTTGAAGAACCCGATGTTTAGCCATCCCGTCCGGATATGGGGCAACGGCATGACGAGCGCCGAGCTTCACCATTTGTATCCGGTTCTGCTTGGCAAACAGATGCATGTCGGCTTCCGCCAGCAGACGAACACCCGACCGGTCATTCATATGGAGAAAGGCTATTTGGGCATGCAGCAGTTTGTGGCCAGTACGACGGGTACGTTTTATGACGCCAGGCATGCGATCGCGGCGGTATTGAATTACGGGCTATCCGGTCACGTCAACACGTCGACGAATATGCATCTGATTACCCGCGAAGGCATTCATGCCGATTTTTTGCTCGCATGGTCACGGATCCACAGCCAAGATCATTTCCATCATCCGGATTTTCTGGAGCGGCCACTGCAGGAACTATTCCAGAGGTATGCCCGGCTGCGCTATCGCCTCCTTCCATACTTGTATGCCACTGCGCATGTCGCCGCCCGAACCGGCATGCCTATTACACGTGCCATGCCTCTGCTGTACCCCGATGACCGGAATTGCCGGGAGTTGAGCAGGCAATATATGCTGGGGGATTTCCTGCTCGTTGCCGTGTATACCGATCAAGTATACTTGCCTGAAGGGAACTGGTTCGATTACTGGACAGGGGAGCGTTACAGCGGTTCGCAGTGGATCAGCTATACCGTTCCTACGGGGGCGGGTGGCCCTCTATTCGTTCGCTCCGGGGCGATCGTTCCGATGTGGCCGTCGTTAGACTATATCGGCCAATTGCGGATAGAGACGCTAACACTAGATATTTACCCCGGCTCTCTCAGCGAGTTTATGTTATATGAGGACGACGGAACCACCTTCGACTATTTGGAAGGATGTTTCGCCCGAACGAAAATGTCGTGTAAAGCCAATCGTGAGATGACGACCGTGTACATTACGCGGCGCGAGGGGGATTATTCCAGCATGGTCCGCAACCGCAGCTACGAGCTGATCGTCCATACGGACAGCAAGCCTGCGGCTGTCCGGGTGGACGGTCAGCGTCGTCCGGATAGGACGAGGAGAATCAAGACGGATCCATTCCGCAGCTGGCGATACGACCGATTGGCGGGTACGGTGAGGTTGCATGTGGAAGAGGCCGGGCCGGGGGAGTCGGATGTGTGCGTCGAAATCGTGCATCCGCCGAAGGGCATTACCACCGTCGTAAGCCGCTCCGGGACAGAGGTGGTCGACGGCGACGTCGGAGGAAGGGAAGACGGAACGGATGAAGCGTTCGTCTCCGCCTTGGATACGGGCGAAGTGCACAGGGCGGAGTCGGCCCTAGCGGCATGGTGGAAGGCGAAAATGAAGATCGGATCGTCGGGCGCGGTCTGGCAGCTGTACGTCATGAATGCCTGCCACCTGATCGTACGGCATACAGAGCGGCGCGGATGGACCGTCGAGGACGTATTCGGCGGAGCGGCGGATACGACAACTATGCTATCGCAGCTCCAATCGTCCGAGCAAGGCTATGAACTGTTGCAGCGGCTCGTTGGACGGCTCGTTCGGCTCACCAAGGAGCGCCGCCCCGCGGCAAAGCATCCGGTTGTCCGCGAGCTGATCGCTATCGTCGAGAGCGAGCCTGACAAAGACTTGTCGTTGAATACGATGGCCGAGCGATTCGCCTTGCACCCGTTTCACTTGAGCCGCCTGTTCAAGAAAGAAACAGGAGCCGCCTATTCCGACTACGTCATGGCGATTCGGATGACGCAGGCCAAGAAGCTGCTGAGCGTCGGTCATAAAGTATACGAGACCGCTTCCCGCTGCGGCTTCAAGGATGCCGGAAATTTCTCCAAGGCATTCAGCAAATATTGGGGCGTCCCTCCGGTCGGTTTCAAAGCGAAGCGCGAGTAAGGGACGGCGGCCGTTTTCGTGTTGGGAAGGGCGTCGCGCGCGATCACTCGACGTGGCGCTGCTGTGCGATACGCTGTAGGAACACAGCGCTTTTTTGGGCGAGTAAACGGCACATCACGATTGCCGCACACGGCACGGCCAGACATTGAAGAACAGCCTTTGGAATAATTCCGAAGGCTCGTTTGCATGCTCGAAAGTTCGACCGGCCCCACAACAGCAAATACAACCGGAGGCACAAAAGGTTAACTTCCCGCCTTTTGGCGGCAAAAGGTCGGTCACCAGCCGGTCGTAGTGGGCGACTTGGATGACGCCTTGCGGATCGATCAAAATTCGGCCGGGATGCGGTGGAAGTTGGTGCCATCCTCACAGGTCAAGGCAAATCCTTCGGACGCCGCTTCGGCCACAACCGTTTCCGTATGCGCGTCGCGCGTCGTCTCCTGCACTTTTCCTCGGACACTTCGTTCACCATATACGAACAGGGAGGAACTATGCTTCATTCGTCGTATCCCGTTATGCTGCAAACCAAAACGAATCCGCCCGCTTCATCGGAAAACGAAGTGCTGCGCGCTCATATTCTGGATGAACTCCCACACGTCCGCGACCGCATCCGCATCCGGCTTCTGTCCGCCTGCGCGCCGGCCGGCTTCGGCAAAACGGCGCTACTGCATCAATGGGCTAGCTTCCGTTAAAAACAAAAAAGCCGCGATCTGCGGCTTTTTGTATAGGACGAGCTTTTAATTTATTTTTATAGTAGCCGTGACCTTGATGTCTGTTCCCGTAGCTGCGGTCGGACGATTGCCGGCGGCCGTAATGCTGAGCCGGTCCAATTTCATACCTCCTTTGACTTCAGCTTGAAATACAAAGCGGCGGTCAAAAGGTTTCAAACCAAGGGGGACGCGGTATGCTTGGGCCGGAAGCGGCTCGGCGGCATCCCGGTCCAACGGTGAAATTGCCGCGAGAAATGATGGACCGAGCTGAACCCGAGCCGTCTAGCGATTTCTTCGACCGTCACATCGGTCTGCAAGAGCAGCTCCTTGGCCTGCTTCAGCTTCAGCTCGCTTACGTATTGGCGGGGAGAAATGCCGTACACCTGGGTGAAAATTTTCGTGCACCGGTTGCGGCTCATATGGAGATCCCTGGAAATTTCGCTGATGCATGTATCGGAATAGACGGCTGCGGACAGTTTCTGCTCGATTTTATGGGCAATATTCGTTTGAAACAAAGAAAGGGACCGGACATCCGTTTCCTGCCCGCAGGCGGCCTGCTGCTCGTCCAGGCGTAATTCGGCGATTTCTCGGATCAGCAAAAGGCTGTGTGCCTGAAGCGCAAGTTTGCCGGTAAGCTGGCGGATTTTTTGATGCGCGTCGGCTGCGGATGCTGCCTGCTTCTGATTGTCGCGAACGGCTTGCTCAATTTGGCGATAGCGTTCAGTCAGCCGGGTGCCGTCCGCTTTTTCTTTGGCAATGTGATGGAAGGGGGTGGAATTGAGCATTTTGCGCAAATCCGGATCATCGATGTCGAAATGCATATTGAAAAAAGAAAAGTTTGTCTCGGAATCGTTTTCAAAACGGTGCCGCACGCCCGCCTTCAGAAACAGCCAGTCGCCGGAGCCGAACACCAGCTTCCGGTTGCCGATCCATACGTGGACGCGCCCTTCCCGACAGTACATCAGCTCGCACAAATGATGATGGTGCTCCCGGAACGTCCATCCCGGCGGTTTGACGCCGAATTGAAAGCCCAACATCTGGAACGTATAGATCATCCTTTCCCAAAACATTTCCATGCCGATCACCTCCGCCTAAAGTCCGAAACCATCCGCACATTTGTCCCCAGTATATCACGCCTGCTCCGATGTGGGGCACAAATGGTTAACTTCTCGTTTTGTTTGTCCCTTATATTCCCGGCTCCGGAGAGCTATCATCGGAACTGTAAGCGATTACCAAGCATTGGAGGAGGGAATGGAATGAACGATTTAACGATCAGCAGAAGAAAACTGTTGGCTTCGATTGGAGCAGCTGGAGCGGTATTGGCGGCAAGTGGAATAGTAAACGCGGGTGCGCCGGTTGCTTTTGGGAAATCGGGCGTGACGGAAAGCGTATACGGTAAAGGCAAAGATGACGAGGGTGACGGCAAGTTTCACTGGAAAGACTTGGAGCCGATCGATTTTTGCGTCAAGGTTACGCTTGCAGAGCTTAGGGGCGGCGCCGATTCCCGTCCGGAGGACGCTTACTTTGTGGTTGATGCGGGCCAAGAAGGCATTTTCCTATACGACGAGACAGACGTCTCTAGTTCGGACAATACCGGTACGATAGTTGTGACTACCGGCGGCAAACGGTTCAAACGGGTGCACGACGCCGGAACGGTCAACGTAAAATGGTTCGGGGCGAAGGGCGACGGGGTGACCGATGATACGAAGGCGATCAACGACGCGATCGGCGGCGGGAACGTCACGGCCTACATTCCGCAAGGCGTCTACCTGATCGATGCGGACGCATCGGGCCTCGGGGATTTGTCCGCCGGCATCGAGGCGAAGGATAATACGACGATCGTTATAAGCCCGCAAGCGGTGTTGAAAGCAAAACCGACGTCCGCCGGACGGTATATGGTCATCAACATTTTCGGCAAGCAAAATGTAACCGTCGAGGGCGGCGGGAAAATTATCGGCGAGCGGGACGAGCATACAGGAACGACCGGCGAGCATGGGTACGCCATCGGCATCGGCGGCTCCACGCACGTGCGAATTCGCAACCTGTACCTGGCAAATTGCTGGGGCGACGGGGCGGTCGTTGGGCAGGACCGCGTAAAAACGGGCAGTAGGGATGTCGCTTTCGTCAACGTACGCTGCGACAACAACCGCAGGCAGGGCGTCAGCGTGACGTACTGCGAGGACGTGCTCTTCGACGGCTGCACGTTCGAGAATACGAGAGGTACGCTGCCCCAATGCGGGATGGACATCGAGCCCGACACAGGCGGGATTTGCCGAAATGTGACGATCGTGAACTGCTTGTTCCAAAACAACGCCAATTACGGCTTGAGCCTGAACGGGAGAGTCGGTACGGTCGAAAACATCGTCGTGGAATCGAACCGGTTTGTCGGTACGGGCGCGTTTAACTCGGTCTGGAACGTCAATAACGTTACCTTTAAGAACAACGTCGTTGACGTTCAGTATTCGTTTCAGGGGGCCGTTTACATGGCGATTATTAAAAATCATTTGGTGGAAGGGAATTTGATACGCAACCCGAACGGAGTCGCCATGGAAGTGAAAAAGTCCTCGGGCGTGCAGGTGGTCAACAACCTGTTCACGAATGTGAAATCGGACAGCGTACGCATGGCGACGGTTACCCATTGTCAGGTCTTTGGCAACTGCATCGATGAAAGCGGCGATACCGGCGGGACGGATATATCGCTCGCGACGGCGTCGAGCTTCAACAGCATCCAGGGCAACATCGTCCGCAATCGGCTAAAAAACGCGGGCACCGCCACGGCGGGCGGCGTCGATTCGATCACGCTGGCGGCGACGGCGTCCGCGGTATCGGGCGAATATAACGGGATGCTGCTCTTTGTCGTGGCGGGAACGGGGATCGGACAGAAACGAAAGGTTGCCTCGTATAACAGCACCACGAAAGTCGCTGCCGTGACCACGGCCTGGACGACCGTTCCGGACGCGACCTCGAAGTATGAAGTCCGCTACGGGTCGGACAATGCGATCAAAGTAAACGCGGCCGAAGACAGCTACAATCGGATTCACGGCAACCAACTGATCTTCGGGACGAGGTTGCAAAGCTCGACCGGCATCGTCGATTCGGGCACCGGCACGGTCGTAAACGACAATACGTATTTCGATCCCGTTTAAGCTTTAGATAACGGACTGTCGAGGCTTTGCAAACCTGAATCATTGGAAGGGGTTTGTTGGAGAATGGCTGACGGAGTTGGCATTCTCCAAGTTGGATGGTGTACAGAAACCTTAACTCTATTGATGAAGTGGAAAGCTGTATCATTCAAATAAAAGAAAAGTTTCACATCCCAGATCCATTGGCTGCCGAGTGAGGGTGTTGTAGGTGAAAGTCAAGGTAGCGCACACATACGAGTGTCACACCTGGGAGCTAATTCAGCTTTCGAGGGGTAGCCATACCGGAACACACGTGGACGCGCCTTCGCACATGCACCCCGGTGCCGCGACATTGGATGAGCTGCCATTGGAGCGATTTTTCGGAGCATCGCGCGTAGTACGGATCGAAGACAGGACTTGGTCGGAAGGCCGGGGTCTGTTTTTCGGCGAATCCGTCGGGCTAGAATGCTTTGACCGACTCGCTGCGCTGCGACCACCGTTCGTCGGCGGCGAACTGTCTGAAGAACTGGAGCGGGCGTTGTTGGGTATCGGAATTGTGACGTATACGGGGCTGCAGGGTTTGGATCGTCTTCCCGGCGGAACCGACTTTATGTTTTATGGATTTCCTCTGCGCATCGTCTGTGGCGACGGGTCCCCGGTTCGGGCCGTTGCGGTGGTGAAGGCTGAACCGGCTGGACTTGGAATGGACGCATAAAATGTCCTAGCGGAGAACGATAGTGTGGAGCTGCCGCAAGGACAGCTCCTCTTTGATGTTTCATTGAAGGAAAGAGCAGCATAGTTTAACTTAAACCATCTTCCCACTTTCCTTTTTTTTGGGTTACACTGACTCTTTACAGCTAAAATATTTTTCAATGAAAGAGGAGTTGGGTTCAATGCTCGCCTACAGATCTCGTTGACGCGATAAGCGCTTGGCGAAAATGCGGTCGTGGCGGAATGGCAAATGCGTTAGATTCAGGTTCTAGTGGTGTAACAGCCGCGGAGGTTCGAGTCCTCTCGACCGCACCATACATACAAGTCCGGGAAGTCTTGAAGAGTAGGCTTCTTTTTGTTGTGGCAGGAGAAATAAAGGGGATTTCTGACATTAGCAACCGTATGCTTTAACACAAGCTTTCGGCGATATTCCGGCCATACGGATTTCCCTAAATATTTTCCCTATTATCATAAGATTACGGTATTACAATCAAGCGCTCGCTTTTGCACAATAAACATATGCGTAGTGACGCTGTGGGAGGATGGAGCATATGGAGATTGTTTCTCAAAGCGGTGCCGCGTCAAAACCGAAGCCCGCGAACAAAAAGAAAAGCTTGGCGGAGATTCGAAAAGATTGGGATTTGTATTTGATGGCCATACCGGGGTTGCTGTTTCTGCTCATTTTCAAATATACCCCGATGTACGGACTGATTATCGCGTTTCAGAAGTTCAGCATTTTCAAAGGGATAACGGGCAGCCCTTGGGTCGGGTTCGACAATTTCAACAAGCTGTTCATGAGCGATCAGTTTTTCGCCGTGTTTCGAAATACGCTTGTCATTAGCGTAAATAAGCTTGTTTTCTTGTTCCCTGCGCCCATTATTCTGGCTATTTTACTAAACGAGCTGCGCCAAATGACGTTTAAGCGGGTGGTGCAATCCGTCATCTATCTGCCCCATTTTATTTCATGGGTCATTGTAAGCGGTTTATTCCTGAATTTACTGTCCATCAATGGCGGCATCGTGAATGCGATTATCGTGAAGCTGGGCGGTTCGCCGATTCCGTTCTTTATGGATCCGGGCATTTTCAGGCCGTTGCTTGTGTTTACCGAGGGGTGGAAGGAAGTGGGTTGGGGAACGATCGTGTATTTAGCCGCCATTACTTCAATCGATCCGCAGCTCTATGAAGCCGCGAAGATCGACGGTGCCAGCAAATTCAGACAAATCTGGCATGTCACCCTGCCTGGCATGACGCCGATCATCGTGCTGATGCTGATCCTGCGGCTCGGCCATCTGCTCGAGGCGGGGACGGAGCAAATATTGGTCATGTACAATCCGGTCGTCTACGATGTGGCGGATGTAATCGGAACCTACGTTTACCGGGTCGGGATCGGTACGTCGGACTACAGCTTTTCGACGGCGGTCGGATTTTTCGATTCGGTGGCGGCGTTTATTTTGATCATAAGCGGAAACTTTTTATGCCGAAAATATATGGGGAGGAGCATTTGGTGATGAGCGATACGAGTGCAAACAACAGGGCAAGCGTCGGACGTAAGCGAAGAAGCCCGGGATATATGAGGATGTCGGCCGGCGAGCGTCTATTTTCGGTCTTCAACTACGTCTTTTTTATCGTTTTGGGCGTGACGGCGCTGTTTCCTTTCCTTAACATCATCGCCAAATCGTTAAGCAGCGAGGCTGCCGTTATTTCCGGGCTCGTAACGATTTTCCCGATTGATTTTCAGACAGGCACGTATCGGCTGGTGCTGGCCAACAAGCTGTTTCTGAACTCCTTTAAAATAACGGTTCTGATTACGGTCCTCGGAACGTTCCTGTCTCTCCTGATGACGGTCCTGGCTGCCTATCCTTTATCCAAGCCTTCCTTCAAGGGAAGAAAAACGATCATGATCGTGTACATTTTCACGATGCTGTTCAGCGGCGGCATTATTCCGAACTACTTGCTGGTGCAGAAGCTGGGACTGATCAATACGATCGGGGCGCTTATTCTTCCCGGCCTTATCAGCGTGTTCTATTTGCTCATTATCAAAAGTCATTTCGAAAATATGCCCGAAGGATTGGAAGAATCGGCGAAGCTTGACGGAGCGTCCAATTTCCGGGTACTATTCTCCATCATGCTGCCTTTATCCAAGCCGGTGCTCGCGACGATCGCCTTGTTTTATGCCGTCGGCATGTGGAACAGCTATTTTTCGGCCATGCTTTACATCAGCACGCCGGAGCTTAAGCCGCTGCAGCTGTATTTGAAGGAATTGATTGCGGCGACGGACGACGTCCTCCGGCAGTCGGGAACCGTTGATCTCGGCAGCGACCTGAACAAGACGCCGGAGGCCGTTCGAGCCGCTTCTATTATTACGGCGACGCTGCCGATCTTGTGCGTGTATCCGTTTCTGCAAAAATACTTTGTCAAGGGAGTCATGATCGGCTCCGTTAAAGGGTAGTCGTGCTTTCCATTTGTCGAATGATGCGTGATAATAGGAAATAATAGGAATCTGGTGCCTGCTTCGATTTCCTCATCCATCTATGGCAAGACGGAGGGCGGTCTATGATTAAAGTTATCATTGTCGATGACGAACAAATAACGCGGGACGGATTGATCGAATTTATTCCGTGGGACGAAATCGGCGCCGAGGTGGCGGGAACCGCTGCGGACGGGCTGGAAGGGCTGGAACTCGCGACGGCCGTGCAGCCGGATATCGCTTTGTGCGATGTGAGAATGCCGAGAATGGACGGTATCCATCTCGGGCAGAAGCTGATGGAGCAGCTGCCGAAATGCAAAATCATCTACTTGAGCGGTTATTCCGACGCGCATTATCTGAAATCGGCCATCAAGCTCCATGCTGTCGACTATGTGGAAAAGCCGGTCAATCTGGATGAATTGCAGGAGCTCTTGCACAAGACGGTCAAGGAGTGCAAGGAGGAAAGCGAGCGGGAGCGTCGCATGCAGCAGATGCTGCGCAGTATCGATCTTACGATGCCCTATCTCGAAAGCCAAACGCTCGGGCAGCTGCTTTGCGGCACGGACGATGCGGCCGAAGCGCTCGGGCCTTACACGCGGCTCGCGAACCCGAACATACTTTCAGGTGATAAGCTCGTATGCTGCGTCTTCCGGATAAAGGACCGAGAAGAGAACCCGGCCTTCATTTCCGCATTAAAGTGCTCGGCCGATCGGGAAGGGGTGCCATGCATCGCCGGGGAAGTCCGCGAGGACGTTGTCGGGGTTGCGGCCGTTCAAGGGACGGAGGGGATGGACAAAATTTCCTGCATGCTCGAACGAATGCTGCGGGACAGCGCAAATGACGGTCCAGCGCTTGCGATTGCCATGGGGGAAGCGGGTGAAGGGGCTGTTGGCGCCAGGGCGTCTTACGCGCAGGCAATGAAAGCGCTTGACCTGCATTTCTTTAAAGGCTGGAACGTCTTGATCCGCTTTAAGGAGGCGGACCGCCTCGCCGTTCCGCAGCTTATTTACGACAAACGGCAGTTCGAGCATCTGGAAGCCTGCCTGAACATGCGGAACATCGGCGAAGCGATCCGCATTGCCGAAAGCATGATGGAAGAGCTTGCGACGAGCTGCGGCACGCCGGTTGAGCAAGTGCGGAAGCGGCTTTTTCATGTTTACCTGCTCATTTCCAAATCGTTCCCGGAAGCGGCATTCGATTACGAGAACGAAGAGCTGTGGGCCAAGGTGTTCATGGTCGGCGATTTGGCCTCGATCAGACGGTTTATTGTCGGGAGACTGGAAGCCATTGCCGAGAATGCGCCGACAATAGGTAATCTGACGGAGAAATCGGTCATCCGCGATATTGTGCAATACATACATGCCAACTACCATCTGAATCTGTCCATCGGATCGATTTCGAAGGAAGTGTATTTAACGCCCACCTACATGTGCATTTTGTTCAAAAGGGAGAAAGGTATATCGGTCAACGATTATATCACGAAGGTCAGAATGGAGAACGCGAAAAAGCTGCTGCGGGACAGGCGGCTGAAGCTTTATGAAATATCGGTCAAAGTCGGGTATGCCGATCCGAACTATTTTGCTAAAGTTTTCCGTAAATCCACCGGGCACACGCCCTCCGATTATAGGGACACCTTATGATAAGCATGACAAACGTTCGTTACGCCATCAAAAATATGAAAATCAAACACAAGCTTCTTTTGTCGTATTTGCTCCTGATTTTCGTTCCGGTTACGATCGTCGCTTTGCTGACTTATTATAAAACGTCGCAAATCGTGGAGAAGCAAGTGATCGAGTCGACCAAGCAGTCGTTCGAACAGGCGAACAAGTTTTTGTCCTATAAACTCAACAATATCCGGGACGTGTCCAGCATGCTTTTCATGAACAAGGAAGTTCAAGCGATTCTGAACAAGCCGATGGAGACATACCCGCTCCGCGAGCAGATCGATGATTATAACAACCTTATTAACATCGTCGGGGCGGCGCAGAACAGCAGAGAAATTTACAGCATTCGGATGTTTGTCAACCACGAGGGCATTTTCTCCAGGGAGAACGTCACCATCATGCGGGTACGGGATTATATCGATACGCCCTGGTTTCGGAAGGTGATCGACAGCAAGGGAGGCGTTTACTGCCGTCCTACCTATGCCTATGATTACGGAAGCCAGCGCGGCGTCCAAAATATCGTATCTTGCATGCGTACGATCGACAGCGGCGGATTTTCGGGAAAATTGCTCGGGGCGATTTCGATCGATATATTGGAGGACAGCTTCTACGAGGTAATCAAGCAAACGGACATTACCCAGCACGGTGAAGCGTTCCTGGTGGACGGCGAAGGCAATATTATTTCCGGGATGGACAAAACGAAAATCGGAAGCAACATTTCAAGCGCGAACTACTTCAAGGAGATCGGGGATGAAGAGGAAGGCTACCGGAATATGACGGTCGGCGGCGTGTTGTCCATCGTTTGCTACAAACAGATCGAAAATACCGACTGGCAGCTCATTGCATTAATACCGCTGGAAGAGATTTTACAACCGAACAAACAAATCATTAATGTATTTACTGTGTTGATCGTGCTTGTGACCGGCATCGCGGTGCTGACCGCCTTCCTGATCTCGAATAGCATTACGGGGAGAATACGTCAGCTGATCGTAACGATGCGCAGAATCGAAGAGGAAAAATGGGACAGTCGGATCACCGTCGACAGCGCGGACGAGATCGGCGAGCTGCAGCAGCGGTTCAATCATATGACGGCCAGTATGAGACGGCTGATCAAGGAGAAATATCAGGAGGAGGTTTACAAGAAGAACGCCGAGTTGAAGGCTCTACAGGCGCAGATCAACCCGCATTTTCTGTACAATACGCTCGATATGGTCAACTGGATGGCGCTTAAGCACAAAGCCCGCGATATTAGCTGGGTCGTAGCCGGATTGGCCAAGTTTTTCAAATTGAGCCTCAACAACGGAAGAGATATCGTTCCGATCCGGGACGAAGTGGCGCATGTCAAAATATACGTCGACATTCAGAATAAACGGTTCTCCAATCATATCCAAACGTCGTTCGACATCAGCGAGGATATATACGATTGCGCTACCGTCAAAATCATTTTGCAGCCGATCGTGGAGAACGCGATTCTGCACGGTATTCAGGAGAAGGATATCAAGCGGGGGCATGTAAGCATTACCGGCAAGCTGGAAGACGGTCTGATCGTATTTACAGTTGAGGACGACGGAGTCGGGATGAGCCGGCTGACACTGGATCGGTTGTTATCCGGGCATCAATCCGGCTGCGGCAGCAAAAATGTGAACGAAAAGATAAAGCTCTACTTCGGCGAGGAATACGGGCTTAGCTACAGCAGCGAGCATGGATCGGGAACGAAGGCGACGATTACATTCCCCGCGTTTCCTTACGTCCGGCAGGAAGATGGCTTGGAAAGCGCCGGCTACTTGAAGCAAAAAGGTGACTGAGAACAACAAAATGAGCATGTGAGGACAAATCAAATATAAGTAAAATATAGTATATTTTAGATGAAGTACTAATTATTATAAATGGATGGGGGAAATGGTTTGAAAAAACGTTTTGTAAGCGCTCTATGTGTGACGCTGGCGGTCGGAATGGTGGCCGGATGCGGCAGCGGCAGCAACAGCAGCGGGAAAACGGAGTCGCCTAAGCCGAGCAGCGACTCGGCGAAGCCGAAGCCGGAATTGCGACAGCTCGGCTTCAACCGCAATATGGATCCGAATGCCGATCCGGTTGCCAAAATGCTGGAAGAGAAAACCGGCTATAAAGTGAAGTACGAAATGCTTCCCGTCGAAAATGCAGACGACAAGCTGAACCTGCTGATGGCGAACAAGGAGCCTTACGATATTTTGAAGCTGTCCGCCGTGCAGTACCGGACGCTTGCCGCACAAGGGGCGCTCGAGCCGCTGGACGACCTGCTGAACAAGTACGGGAAGACGCTGCTCGATACCGGCAATGCCGAGGCGTTCGAGAACGCCAAGCTGGACGGCAAAATATACGGCATCCCTGAGCTGCAGCCGAGAGCATTCATAGGCGGCGCCCTAGGCATCCGCCAGGATCTGCTCGACGAGTTGGGTATGAAAGTGCCGACGACGCTCGACGAGTTTTATCAGCTGTTGAAGGCGATCAAGGAGAAGAAAAACATCATTCCATGGACAGGGCTAAACGGCATAACGGACATTACAGGCGCGTTCGGACTTCCGACCCAATGGATGGACAAAAACGGGAAAATCGTCAACAGGCTGGAAGATCCCGCGATGAAAGAGTATCTTGCCTTCATGAGCAAGCTGTATGCCGAAGGGCTGCTTGATCAGGAGTGGCCTGTTAACAAGGTTGACACTGTGCAGCAGAAGTTTACGAGCGGCAAAGCCGGGATAATCATGTACGGCTGGTCCGGGGCTCCGGCAATCGTATCGGCTATGCAAAAAACGTTCCCGAACAGCAAGCTTGCCACAATCCCTCCGCTAAAGGGCAAGGATGGCGTGTCCGGCGCTTTGCTGCAAGGCGGCGCGGTCGGTTACTATATCGCGATTCCGAAAGCGTCCAAATATAAAGAGGACGCCATGAAATATATGAACCTGAAAGTTCAGCCGGAGCTGTTCAAGACGCTCTCCATCGGTGACGATAACGTGCATTACAAAAAAGAAGCGGACGGCAAGCTGTTCCCGATCCTTCCGAAATTCAATGAAGACAGAGGAAACAGCGACTGGTTCCAAACCGCTACCGATACGAAAGCATATGCGGATTTATGGCTCGTCCGCGTAAGAAAAGACCCGAACCTGTATCAGGCTTTTGAAGACATTCAGAAGAGCATTTCGGTCGCCAAGCGGGATCCGCTTCATTTTGCTCCGCCGCTTCCGGCGTTCTCCGCCAATTCCCAGAAGCTATATAAGATGGAAAATGATTATATGATCAAGGTAATCGCAGGTGCAGAAAAGATTGACGGCTATGATAAGTTTCTGCAGCAATGGAAGGCGCAGGGCGGAGAAGAAGTGATTAAAGAAGTGAACGAATGGTATGCCAAACAGAAGAAAAAATAAAGCAATGCCGGGCGGATGCCCGGCTTTTTTCTGTCCAACTAACAGAATTTATAGGTTTGACAGAATAAATAGCTGATATTTCAGCGGTAAACGCCAGGCGTTCCAAAAGACGCTATAGGCGTTTATCCTTGAAATTCTCAGAAAGTATATCCTCCGCTGATTGTTCGATTTCCCGGTAAACGCGCCTGTCCTTAAGCGTATGCTTACGAAGTCGCTTTCTTCGAAAGCGTTTAGGACGGCGAAGCCGTTTATCCTTGTATGAAGGGAAAAGTCCTTAACATTTTCCCTATAAAGATAAGATTGCATGATTAAAATGTTGCTTCTTTTTCGGCACAATATAGGTATGCCGATCTGAACGTTGAGGAGGGAGCCGCAGATGCTGACCAGCCAATTGGACCGCCAACCAACCTGCTATGATAAATCTTTCCTGGATTCGCCGCGTCAGTATGCCTTCATTACCGTTCATCAGTTAAGGGAATTAAACTGCCGCAGCAGCCATGAAACGGCGCCCCATACCCAATACGGTTACGGAATAAGCTGCATCTCCGCAGGGAAGGGCTGGATACGAACGCGCGGCAAGCGGCAGCCCATGAAGACGGGCGACCTTGCGGTGCATATACCGGGTGAGGAGTTCCGTGTCGAAGCGGACGGAGGCGAACCGTTCCGTTTCTTTCACTTGAGCTTCGACCTGTCTGAGACGGGGCTGCAAGAGACACCCTTTTCGCCGCTTCAAGAGAAGCTGCAAAAGGCCCAACACGCCGTATGTAAAGATCGGCACGGGGTTGAAGGCGCTTTCTCTGGTGCTTTCAACGAATTGAGATGTGGGGGACGGTACATCCACCTGATGCTAGAAAGCTACATGCATCAAATTCTTGTAGGCGCTTACCGAAATTTTTTTGCCGCGGATCCTTTCTATTTGCCGGATTCGTCCACAGGAAACAAAAAGGAAATCGTATACAATGCCGTAAATTATATCGACTACAGCCTTTTGCAAATGGAGGTTCTTGGCGAAATATCCGCCGCTTTAGGCTACAGCTATTCGTATCTCTCGCATATTTTCAGGGAAGAAATGGGGATGAGTCTGCAGTCGTTCTATGCCGAAAGAAGAATAATGAAAGCGACCCGGCTGCTGCAGGACGGCGGGAGAAGCGTAACGCAAATCGCGGAGCTTCTGCAATACCAATCCGTCCATTCATTCAGCAAGGCTTTCAAAAAAATGGTAGGTCTTTCGCCAAAGGTATATCAGGAGCTTCATCAGCAAGGCCGAGGAAATCTGGACCGCGCTCAGTAATATTGAAGAAACAAAAAATGCTTGACTCCCTGCTCGTCACTACCAGCGGCGAAGAATTTGAAATGAATAGTCAGAATTTAAATTTTGTTAATTTATACTTTTCTATTAGAGTTAAGTTTTGTTGAACTCCCTCGGGACACGAGAGTTCAATGACCAACATCAAGAGGTTGCCGCGGGCTCGGACGGCAGTCTCTGCTCACCTAACGGGCAGGGCAGGCATCAGTTCGCCAGAAGTCGCCCAACACGTTCCAAAGGAGTCAACTTCGCCTTTAAAGCTTGCATTCATTACGTATACAATTGCCTCGCCGTTTCAACAGCCAGTTGAATGGCGTCTTCGATTATTTTCCCCCTTAGTTTCGGAGACTTATTACTCATTCCCGTCTCCCACCTTATTTAGAATCTTGCTTCCGATCCCAGTTTAACCCCTTCCACTAGTGACAGGGTCAATACACAACTTGCCGGTGAAAGTCCGGTCGGAGTAAAGGCCAATGAATACAGCGAGATATTTGATCATTATTCAAAGGTGAAAGAAAAAGTATCAACAGTGTTACTGGAAGTAATCTATCATAATATTCCAAAAGTGAAACATATATATAAAAACACTTTAGATGTTGAGCTCTCAGTAGATATAGCCATCATTGAAAAGGCTATTTCGATTCGTCACGATATTGTTCATAGAAGCGGTAAAGATATAAAAGGAAAAATGAACGAAATTAATTTTGAAACCTTAGCACAACTCATACAGATGGTCAGATTATTTATCAAGAATATAAACAATCAACTCCAAAATAAAACTATTACTTATTCATAGTTTTTAACGAAAACACTAACGGAGTTTAAATTCGTTGGTGTTTTTTATTAAGAAAATATAATTGTACACTCCATATGATTGGTTCAGTTGTCGAAAGAAAATAAAGTATTAGACTCGTAATGTCCCATTAAGCTAACGGGCAGTTTGCGTTAATGAGCAACTGCTAATAGAAGGAATTCCATTGTTTCATTACGAATATGGAATACTAGTGAGGTGAGATTAATGTATGACTATATAAGTATCCATTCTGATGATTACACGAAAAAAGTAAAGTCGAGGATTTTGGAACAATACTTAATTAATAATTTGGGTTTTGAAAAAGTCAGTCACCTAACATTTTGCAAAAAACTCCATGGAGAGAAAATCAGGCTAAGAGGCATTCCAGCTGGACTAGATGGTAACTACGCGTATGATACACTAGAGGGTATTGAAGAAGTAAACTTAATCGAAATAGATTTACCTAGCTACATTAATGACATTTTAGAACACGCCATATCTAACGTTGCTATTGCCATTTCTAAAGAGTTCTCATGGATTATAGATGAGGGCCATGGTTTAAGCTAACAAGGAACTTTAGTTAATCAGATTAGGGAGCAGGCGCCGTGGCATCTGCTCCTTTCTTTATTAAGCTAAAGGGCAGTTTTCTTCAACAGTTGCAGGTATTTATTTGTTTAGAACAAATACTGTTGGAGTGTCTGATCCATATTTCTTCTTACGATGTGGGGGCAATTTGATTTAGCCATATGTTCTTGTCCTCCGACATAAATAAATTAAATAAATCCATGTCGGGTGACAAGAACATTAGCCCATTAAAAGTCGCGAATATTGCGGCTTTTTTGTTTTATGGGATCAAGTTCTTGTCATTCAGCGATGACAAGAACTTGATCCCATTGCCGTTTTATGACAAGAACATGATCTCATTCCCGACGAATCAATGGAAAAGGGTGAAAGTGATTTGATTTGGGCCACGTATTGATCAAAGAAAATAAAGTCTTAGACTGGAAATTATCAAGACCTTGGTTGAGAAAAATTTATTAAAATAAAGGGATCTACATATTATGCATAACTAATATGTAGATCCTTTTATTTTCCGGACTGAGGGAAAAAAGCATTTATCGAGGATCGATCGTTACGCTAACGGGCAGGAATGCTCAATTAAAATGTGGGATAAAATGTGAATTTCACCCTTATAGTCACTAAAATCGATTATAATTAAATTTATGTTCAAGTCGATTACCTATCCTAAGTTAATAGGATAATCATACGCAAAAAGGCATAGTGATGAATCGCCTATGCTATAAGGGTTATAGAGTTTTCGAATACACACTTATGTATAAGAGGAGGTGAATGATATGACGATAATGCCTGTTATAGTAATGATCTTTGTATTTGTACCTACCATTGTACTCATGGTAAGCATGCCTTATTTAACAAGAGAGACGATTAGTTTTGGGGTCACTGTCAGCGCTGTACAATTCCACAGTGAGCCTCTGCGCCAGATGCGGAAGTCATATGCTAGGATTAGTGCTACCTTGCATACCATCCTATTCATTGTTTGTATCAACTGCCTAATAAACGGTGATGAACATTCCAAGCAACAAAGTTGGATCATTATCACTTATTCACTCGCCATGGTCGTAATCTCCCTAGTCATAAACATTAGCTATCATTTCAGAATGAAAAGTTTACTACCTATGCTGCCTATTGCTCCGGAACCATCGATCATGGCAGAGGACACTGGATTTCGGAAAAGAAACATTGGCTTGTCTAGTAATTGGTTCCTCATTCATGGTTTAATTATTGTTGTTAGTATTGTAACTGTGCTACGCAACTACGATCTGATTCCTGATCAGATTCCGATCCATTACAACAGCAGTTGGAACGTAGACCGCTATGCAGCTAAATCTTATAGTTCTGTGTTTATGCCTACGATAATCCAAGTGTTCATAACACTTTTTTTCATATTTGAGAATTGGAGTATTCGCAGAGTTCTTAATAGTTATCCTGTTTTCCGTCGTGCAACTAAACATGATATCTCTGCTTAGCATCAATTTCGCTATCCCCATTATCCTAATCATAATAGCCTTAATCATCCTATACGCCTTCGTTAGTAAAGGGTTTAAAAATACTTCTGATTGAACTAACGGGTACGCTAGTTCAATATCACCATCATGAAGCTGCCAAGGAGCGATCTCGGCAGCTTCATTAAACTATACCAGCTAATAGCCTGTCAATATTTAATTATTAATGAAGAAAACGAAGGGTGCTATACTGGTAAAAACACATGACAAATAACCACCCCATAGAATTTGGGGAGGTTTTCCTCGATGTCCAAACTTTGTTTACTCAGTCAAAGCGGAAAGGTTCTTTCTTGGTCAAAATCGCATAAATCCATTGGATCAGTTTATTTACACATGCGATCACGGCTACTTTAAACAGTTTACCTTCTGCTCGCTTTTTGTCGTAATAAGCCCTGATTTTCTTATTACGTGAGCTTCGCAAACCACATCGCACAGCTTGATATAAGGCTGTCCGGAGTCTCCTGGAACCGCGTTTGGTGATTGTATTTCGGGTTGCTGTAAACTTGCCGGAAGAAAAGACACTGGGATCAATACCGGCAAACGCAACCAGTTTCTTTGCGTGATCGAACCGATCGATTTCTCCGATCTCAGCTAAAATTGTTGCAGCAATTTTGGTGCCAATGCCGGGTATCGATTGGATTAAATCATACTCCAGTAATTCTTCAGCCAGGGCCTCTATCGATTTATCCAGTTTCGTTAGATGCTCCTGGTACTGAAGAAGTAAATTGATGAAAAGCTCCAATGAGATTAAATGACTCGGAAAAGCGGTCTCTCTGAAGGGATTTCGCTCTGCTGCAGCCCTTAGTTTCTGTGCCCGTTCCAGCGACCACCGGTTCGAGGCGACATGTCCAACAAGGCGTTGTATGTTCGCCGTAACGTTTTCCTCGGACATCGCTAACACCGATTGAGACGTTGGATACTGAGCCAGGAAACGAAGCGACACCTTAGAATAAAGGTCACCAAACACGCCGTGATACTCTGGAAAGATTTGATCCAGTACCGCTTGAAACTGCAGCTTTGCCTGGACATACATTTCAGTCAGTGACTCATGTTGCCGTGTCAGGTAACGCAGATTCATCAGATACTGACCCCGTTTTTTGTAAGGCTCCAGCTCTTCTTTGTAGAACAATTCACCCAGCTGGTATGCGTCAGCCACATCCGTTTTCACCTTACGCAAATTCATCTTTTTCGCTTGGTGTGAAAGTAACGGATTGATAATTATATACAGATATAGATGATCATCTAGAAACTGTACAACTGGACTATGATAATGACCCGTTGCTTCTAACACAATGGCCGGACGTTGCCCAGCAAAAGACTCCACGATTTGAGCAAAACGGAGGAAGGACGCTAATCCCTCAAGATTGTGCTCAAATCGAAAGGTCTTTCCGTAGGGCGTTCCTCGATCTGAAAAAGCTTGTGCATGACTTTCCCCTTTAGATACATCTAATCCAATGACAGGGTTCATTCAACCACTCCCGATAATATATTCGCCGGCAACCCCTAACCTTCTTGTCGTCCACATTATCGCATGTGATTCGGGATCATGGTCCCAACCAGCCTAATCATGGTTTAACAAGTAGGGGGGATGAACTGTATAGCTCTCGGGATCTAGCTCCCACGGGCAGAAACGTTCGATCCCCGGCTACCGCTATCTTACGACCACACAAAAATGAGGTCCACCAGAAAGATCTGGTGACCTCATAATACGAATGTCAGCCAATAGTTCCGTTCCCCTGTTGGCAGACATTATAGTCTTCCACTTCATTGGAGCAGGTTTCTTTTGCGTAAATGATGCGGTAGACTACCCAATTCTCTCTAGGTTTCCGTTTGCATCCATTTTAAATGAAACTTTTGAGTCCTCAGCTTCTGATTGATTCAATACGCCTAAGGCTCTTGCGCGATCAAGGATGCGAAGCAACATCATATAATCCTCGGTAACCGCAAGCTCTGCTTGTTTTGCCTCTTTAAGTTTTTGGTTCAGATGCTCAATTTCACGATCCTTATCATCAATAATCGCTGTTAGCTCATCAACCTAGGAACGCGGCCGGCCTTTGCCCCAGCATCCTTGGAAATGAACTTATTGAGTAACTTAATTGCTGGATATAAGGGATGACTTTTTATGTGCTCAGGCTCATCCAAATAACTGATAAAAACGCGACGTGACCGCCGGCTCAGAGAAATCATCGGTAAGGCAAGTTAGGGGCATGCACAACCCCTGCCCAAACAACTCCATCAAGTGCTATGGCTGCAGATATTGCAAAATGGGGGAGCCTTTTTGCATAACCTTTTCCTTGTTATGTGGAAAACCTGTTCCAACTATTGCCGAAGATAAAGAGCCAAAACGATTAAGACGTAACTGTTTCGTGTTACAATGAGCTCCTCCGCCTTTTATACCCACATAGGTAACACCCAATTATACCATTCCAACGATGCTGACTCTACAGCAAGTTTACTTTATAAGTGGAACAAAAGAATAGGGTGTCATGCCAAATGTCATGAGAAAACTATGTCAAATACTGTCTTGACAACTTGTAGCACCATACGTTGGCGGGGAATAATCAGGTCCAAAGCCGCCCTGCGGAGAATAGACCGCTAATGATTATCCCCCCTCACCGTAACATCAATGCCCGGTTATGAGTATAGACGGCACCGATTCCGAGGGGCTACCATGAGGATGCAAACGATTTCATCCCATATGGAAAGGAGGTTTACTTCATTTGGTCATACTTATACGCAACAAATGGCTATATGCGATGATTCTCCCCGGACTAGTTTATTTTCTTGTCTTCAAGTATTTACCGATGTGGGGGGTGCTCATTGCATTTCAGAATTATCAGCCGTTTTTGGGTATATTGGGCAGTAAATGGGTTGGCTTGGACCACTTCGAGCGCTTTTTCGGCGACTCCGACTTCTGGATGCTGTTCCGCAATACGCTCATGCTGGCTTTGTACAACATCGTTTTCTTTTTCCCACTGCCGATTATTCTTGCATTACTCTTGAATGAATTGCGGCTGGAAGCATTCAAGCGCACGGTACAAACGATCATCTATTTGCCGCATTTTATTTCCTGGGTCGTCGTGATAGGCATTTGCTATACTTTCTTTACGACTCAGGACGGTATCGTTCCGCATCTGATGGCCTCCGCGGGCATGAAGCCGGTGGATGTACTTCAGAGCTCGGCCTGGTTCCGGACGATGGTCACTTCCCAGGTGATCTGGAAGGAGGCCGGATGGGGAACTATTATTTTTCTTGCCGCCATCAGCGGAGTCGACCCACAGCAATACGAGGCAGCGAAGATCGATGGGGCAGGTCGGATTCGCCGGATGTGGCATGTCACCCTGCCTGCGATTCGAAGCACCATCATCATCCTGCTTATCCTCCGGTTAGGAAGCTTCCTGGATACAGGCTTCGAGCAAATCTTCCTGATGCTGAATTCCTTGAATCGGGAGGTGGGCGAGGTATTTGACACGTATGTGTATACGGTTGCCATTCAGCAGGGCAATTACAGCTACAGCACCGCAGTCGGTTTATTCAAATCAGTGATCGGAGCGATCCTGGTGATCGCCGCCAACTACGGTGCCCGTAAAGCAGGGGAGGACGGAATATTTTGACTGTGCTGAACTACACGAGGCGGTGGCACCCATGACCCGCAGCTTCTCCCTTTCCAGCCGTATATTTGATACGGTAAATGTCCTGTTCTTAATCTTTGTTTCGCTCGTAACACTGCTGCCTTTCCTGTACGTCATCGCTTCATCGTTGGCCGCCTCGGAAGAGGTGACTAAGCATACGTTTCTGTTGTTTCCGAGCAAGTTCGATTTTACGGCATACAAATATATTTTTTCGACAAACTCCATTTCCAGAAGCTTATGGGTTTCGATCATGATCACGTTTTTTGGAACCTTTGCGAACCTGATGATGACCAGTTTGATGGCTTATCCTTTAGCCAGAAAAGATATGGGCTACCGCCGGGGCGTGCTCTTTCTTGTTACGTTTTCGATGATATTCAGCGGGGGCATGATTCCGACCTTCCTTGTCGTCAAGGAGGCGGGCTTGATGGATTCCTACCTGTCCTTAATTGTCCCTGGAGCGATTAGCGCCTTTTATCTGATTGTGCTCAAAAACTTTTTCCAGCAGCTTCCGGATGGCTTGGAGGAATCCGCAAAGATTGACGGCTGCAACGATTTTCAGATTTTCTATAAAATCATCCTGCCGCTTTCCAAGCCAGCTCTGGCGACATTGACACTTTTCTACGCCGTATCGCACTGGAACAGTTATTTTTCGGCCGTGCTGTACATCAATGATGCCTCCAAGTGGCCCATTCAGGTTTTGCTAAGGCAGATTGTTATCCTCTCGCAAGGGGGATTCGGCGATTCGACGCAGTTCAGCGATTCGTTCGTAGTGCCACCCGCTGCAACGATCAAGATGGCGGTTATTGTAGTGTCCATGATGCCTATTTTGTGCGTATATCCGTTTTTGCAAAAGCATTTTGCCAAAGGGCTTTATCTTGGCTCCATAAAAGGTTGAGGGGCGTGCCGCCCATAACGAGCACAAATACAGGGAGGGTTATCAAATGAATAAGAAGCTAGTCACGATAAAAAAGATATCGCTTATGACAGCTGCGTCAGGCATGCTGGTTGGGACGATCGCTGGCTGCAGTTCTTCCGAATCGCCAAATGCATCAACGCCAGCGGTAAGTTCGACAAGTACACCCAAGAAACAGATAACGGTGTCCATCATGGTCCCGCAGTACACGACTGAGCCCATTAAGGCCGATAGTGCAGCTGTTAAGAAGATCGAAGAGTATACCGGCGTTAAGCTGGAGATGAACTGGGTTGTGGGAGCGGCTTACCAAGAGAAGCTTAATGCCACAATTGCCTCCGGTACGATGCCGAAGGTGTTGATCGTGCTCGACAACAAGCAGACGAACATTGTCAATGGCACCCGTTCCGGTATGTTCTGGGAGATTGGCGGTTACTTAAAGGATTATCCGAACCTGAGCAAGCTGAATCCGCAAATCTTGAGCAACATTTCCGTTGACGGCAAGCTCTACGCGTTGCCGCGGACGCGCCCGATCAGCCGTGAGGGGATCATATTCCGTAAAGACTGGCTGGACAATTTGGGGCTTCAGCCGCCGAAGACGACCGATGATCTCTATACGATCCTGCAAGCGTTTACGAACAAAGATCCGGACAAGAACGGCAAGAACGATACTTTCGGGCTTAGTGATAACGGCAATGCATTTGGCGACCTGGCCATCTTCTTCGGAGCTCCGAACAGATGGGGTGTGAAAGAGGGCAAGCTGATCCCTGATTTCACCACTCCTGAGTACTTCGAAGCGATGCAGTTCACGAAACGGCTGTACAGCGAGAAGTTGATGAACCAGGACTTCATGATCGTCAAAGACGGCTACGTGGCCAATATTAATCAGGGCAAAGCAGGGATGGTGATTAATTCGGCAGTTGACAGCGTAACAACCGCATTGTTTGCCGATCTGAAGAAATTGAACCCTAACGCGGTGCTGGATGTATCAACAGGGGTTAAGGGACCTAAGGGCGAGTTCGCCAATGGCAGCGCTGCTTTCGGGGGCACGCTTATGTTCCCGAAGAGCAGCGTGAAAACGGAGCAGGATTTGAAGGATGTGCTGCAATTTTTTGATAAAATGACGGATCAGGCAATGATCGATCTGACCTTGTATGGGGTGGAGGGGAACACGTATACAATGGAGAACGGTATCCCCAAGATCAATACGGAATTGTACAACAACGAGATCAATCCCCTGAATCAGATCATGGTCAAATTGGGGCTCTTCGGACCTAAGAAAGGAGACTCCCCGCTCGAAACCAAGTGGAAACAAATTTTGGTGGATAACGAAAAGAAGGCCGTGTTCGATCTTTCCGTACCCTACATCTCGGCAACGTATGTGGAGAAGGGGGCACAGCTGGATAAGCAAATCACTGATGCGCGTAATAAATTTATTATCGGCGAGCTGGACGAAGCCGGGTGGAAGAGCACAATCGAAAGCTGGCGGAAGAACGGCGGCGACAAGATTACGGAAGAATACACGGCTGAATACGCCAAGACGCACAAGTAACGGGAGGGCAAAATGGACAGTGATCTATACAAACGGACGTTTCGCCGGGGCTTGTTTGATTTCCACGCCGGCGAAGCGATTCCTGAAGTGAGTCTGGATGTGGAATCGTATATGACGGGCGCCGCTGCAGCTGGCATGCAGACGATTACGTTCATGACGAAGGATGCGTTCGGCAACAGCTATTACGACACACGGATTGGACATAAGAATGCCAGGCTGAAGGGCGATATGCTGGCCGAGGCGTCGGCTGCGGCGAAGCGTCACGGCATCCGCCTGATCGCCTACTACAATGTAGGGTTGAACACGCACGTCGCCCAGCAGAATCCCGATTATCGGCAGCGGACGGCTGACCAAGAGCCAGTGACAGAGGCATTCGGATTTTACGACTTACTGTGCATGAATTCGCCTTATCGGGACTATGTGTACGGCCAATTAGAAGAAATCGCCGGTAATTACGAGGTGTCGGGCTTCTTTTTCGATATCTCCTATGTATGGGCAAACAGCTGCTATTGCGAATACTGTCAGCATCGCTATAAGTCTCGATTTGGGTACGCCATGCCGGTATCGCCGGAGCCTGGTACAAAGGAGATGGCGCAGTGGCAGTTGTTTCGGCGGGATATCCGGCTGCATTTCATGCGGGATGCAGCAGCAAGGCTTAAAGCGCTTAATCCTGAGCTGTTAATTGGCTGGAATCATGCTGGCGACCCACAATTCGGCCAGGTAGAGGCAGACAAGTACGCCGATTATTTCACGTCTGAGTTCCATCCCCCGCATTATGCTTACGGCAGCCTGCTCGCCCGTTGGAAGCGGTCGTTCGGCAAGCCGTTCGAGCTGATGATGCCAAGCGAGATGGGCAGCTGGGGGGAATGGACGCTTGCGCCCATTCCGACCCTATTGACGACAGCTGCCATCGCGGTCGCGAACGGCGGCTCCATCAGCTTCGGGCACGTAGCTTATCCATCCGGTGAGTATAAGGGCCGCATACCTGCTCCAGTCATGAATGCCATTGGCGAAGCCAACGCTTGGGTGCAGGCTCTGGAGCCCTGGCTGTTGGAAGCCGAGAGCGAACCGATGGCCGCCGTTCTGTTCGCCATTGGGAACAAGCGGATGCTGGAAGATACCGCGCTCGCCAGTAAATACGAAGCACATCTTCAAGGCATACATCGCATTCTGACCGAAGGCCATATCCATTTCGACATTATCGACGAAACGCACCTACTGGAAAGACTGGAGCGCTATGAACTGCTGATCGTGCCGGATCAGGCTTATTTATCCGAGGCCGTTCAACGCCGCATCCGCGAATATGTCCAGAACGGCGGCCGTCTGCTCGCTTCAGGACGGACATCGCTTTACAAGTCGGACGGCGAACGAGAGGCGGACTTCGGTCTTGCCGATGTATTCGGCGTACAATTCCGGGATGAATCGGCTTACAGCCTTATGTATCTCGATTCGGTCGATTCGAGCCTCGGGAAAGATGTACCAAGCATGCCGATCTTGCTCAAGCATGCTGACCAGCGATCCCTACGGGTTGTGCCGACTTCGGCGGAAGTGCTGTGCGGCCTGACGGAGCCTGCCCTGGAAACGACGGTGAAGCGGCATGTGTACCACCAGCATGCCCATCCGGCCCGACGCACGCTCGACCCTGCCATTACGTTCCAGACTGTGGGGAAAGGAGCTTGCTTGTATATCGCCGGCCCAATCGAGGCGGCTTACTGGAGTTCCGGCTCTCCTTGGCTGCGAAATGTTTACTTGAACAGTCTGAGGAAGCTCTATTCCAACCCTAGGGTTGTAGTGGAAGCGCCGCTCAGCGTGGAGGTCAACGTTATGCGGCAGCGGGAGCTGTCCCGTCTCATTGTGCATCTTATTAACGTTCGGGAAGATAAAGCGTCGGGCTCCAAATCATTTATTGAGGAAATCGCTCCCATAGCCAATATACGGGTGTCGCTTGGCGTACGAGCGACTCGTGTCCTGCTGCAACCGGAAGGCACCGAGCTCGAGTTCACGAGGGAGCAAGACCGTATCAGCTTCTTCGTTCCCCGATTGGAGCTTCACACAGCAGTTGTTGTCGAAGGAATTGAAGATTAGTTTGACTGGGTTCTATGGCAGGTGAATGCGGTCACACTCCCGAATACGTGTACATGACATGATTCTTGGGAGGTAGCAGCATGAAATTCAGGTCTCCCCGATTCCTGATTCGGTTAATGATCATTAGTATCCTTGTCGGGACAATCCCGGTACTTGCATTAGGCAGCTTTGCGTACTACTTCTTCTCCAGCAAAATTCAGAGACAGGTCGATCAGCAGAACGTACAATTGTTGACCGAAACGGAATTGCGCTTGGAGCAGCTCTTCACGACCATTGATTTCTATGTTACGCAGTTGGCCAATTCTCTTCTGTTGCAGGACGCCGCCGGTTGGGAGCCAACGAACCGGAAGCTGTTTCAATCGTTTCAAGAACTCTCCGTGCAGCTGTCCAGAATACAAAGCTTTGAGATGGGGATCAGCGATGTCTTCTACGTTAATTACGTTAACAATTGGGTGATCGACAATCGCGGGGTAACCTTGCTTCCGGATCGGCCGGATCACGATCTTCTGGCGAGCTATGCGTCCGGCAATCAGTCTTCTTATTGGAAAAACGAGGGGACGGATGAAGGAGGCTCGGTCTTGCTGATTAAGAAGACGCCACTAGCCTCCCTCTCTCCTTCAGGCGTTATTGGGATTCGGATCCCCCGCTACCAGCTGGAGAAGCGGATTGAAGGCACCGGAGGAAGCGATGTGCAGCTGATAGCAAATAGCAGCTTCGACGTACTGGCGAAGACGGAGGGGACGCTGGAGCTTGGCGATCGGCTAAGTCAACCTTTCGCGGAGCGGGTGACCGAGGCATTGAAGCACTCGCCGAGTGCCGTACTCCGCTATGACGAACAGTTTTTCACTGTTGTAAAAAAATCGAACTACAATGGCTGGTATTACTTCTCCTTCTATTCGAATGCCGAGATCACGAAGGACTCCCGGACGATTCGCTGGATTACGCTTCTTGCCTGCATAGGGGTGCTGCTCTTAACGCTCTTGGCCGCTACACTAATGAACCGTCGAGTTTATACACCGATACGCCGGCTGTATGAGGCTGCGGGAGGCCTGTCTGCAGGGGGCAGGGGGAACCGGCCCGACGAATTTCAATTGATCGGCAACCGCATCGAATCGCTGATCTCCGTACAGGACCGCATGAATGATCAGATAAAGGGACAGGTTCTGCAATTGAGGGAATTGTTTCTGTTCAAGCTGCTTATCGGAGAAGTCAATCCATCGGAGGCGGAGCAGAAGGCACATTTCTATCAATTGGATATCGAATGGAGCCGGCTGATGGTCGTAGCCGTTCAGTTCAGCGATTGGAAGCAATCGAAGTACGCGGATCAAGATTGGGAGAGGCTGATGTTCGCCCTGAGCCATATGATGTGCGAGCTCTTTCCCGAGAAGTGGAGGCTGGAACCGATTATTATCGGGCAGTATCAAATCATGATTGTCGGTAACGATCAAGAGGAGGACCATGCTTTCCGTCAAACTATAGTCAAATTCGCCAATACGCTGAACAAATTGGTTCAACACAATCTGGGTTTGACAACTGCGGTTGGGGTCAGCAAGCCCTGTGAACGCTTCTCGGATGTGCATCGAGCCTTCAGGGAGGCGAGCGAATCGCTAAAGCACCGAAGTGTAACGGTGGATCAACCTCTGTTCTTCTTCGGCGATCTGTTCCCCAGCCGGGACGTTCAAGTCAAGTATCCGGCCGCGCTGGAGAAACGGCTGTTCCAAGCCGTGAACGAGATGGATCTCCCGGCGGCACAAGCTTCGCTCCGCGGGATCACCGAATGGCTTTTGTCCGAGAATGTCAACTACCGAGAGCTGCAGGTTCATCTAGTCCGCATCCTGATCGGCCTCGTCGGGGACTCCCTATATTCGGAGAATCCGCTCCGCGGGCTGATGCATGATAACAAAACCGTGTTCGAGCAATTGTTTGAACTGAATGCTATCGACGATATTGAAGCTTGGTTCGAGGAGCGGGTATTGAGGCCGCTTGTGAACTGGCGGGAAGAGCAATCTCAGCTGCAGTATCAGATCATCACCGAGCAGATGCTGAAGCTCGTTCATGAACGCTACGATACCGAGTTGACGCTAGAAAAATGCGCGGAGGAGCTGAATTTTCATCCGGATTATTTGCGCAAGGCGTTCCGCCGGGGAGTCGGAGAGAACTTCAGCGATTATTTAGGCGAATATCGTCTGAACGTCTCGAAGGAGCTGCTGAAGAATACGGACTTGACGATCGCTGAGATCGCTCAGAAGATGAACTATCATAATTCCCAGAACTTCATCCGCTATTTTAAGAAAACGGTTGGGATCACGCCCGGGCAGTTCCGAGAGCGGCTGCACAACTGAATCAATGGAGTGTGTCGGACGAGTCAAACGCGTAAGAGCTTATGGGAGTAAAAATAAAGTTTAGATGGAGGAGATTTCATGTTGCGCAAATTGATTATCCCCATTCTTTCTCTCATTTTAGTATCTATGGTATTCCAAAGCTTTGTGTTTGCCGAAGCAAGCTACGATAATGGCAGTGGCGAGGGGCATAATGTTCAGAGTAAAAAAGTGATGCTTGCCAACAATGGGAATGCCATGTATCAAGTGTTTGTTCATCAAAATGCCAACGCCATGGAGCGGCAGTCTGCGCTTGAGCTGGCTCAAATGCTGCAGCAAGTAACCGGTGCGCCATTCCAACTCAGTGAGGGACAATCACCGCCGAATGGTCATGTCATTGTTGTGGGACGCAATGCGATGAGCGAAGGCTTGGTACCCGAGCTTACAAACGATGTGCTAGGAGAGGATGGATTTGTCATACGGAACACATCGCGCTACATTGTGATTGCAGGAAGTCACCCGCGCGGTACGATGTATGGTGTGAATACATTCCTTGAGCAGTACGTTGGCGTGAAATGGTTCTCGCCAGATTATACTTATGTGCCCGATCGCTCAAAGCTGCAAGTAGAGGTGGGATCAGATATACAGGTTCCACGTTTCGAATACCGCGAGATGTACGTGAGCGATGGCAATAACGAGCATTACCGGGCGCACAATTTGCTGAATGGCAAATACAAGGATAGGTACAGGCATGTGCCGCAATCAGAGGCTGGACTCGATAGCTGGTCGACTTACTGGCCAGTCGGTGTGCATAATTTCTACAGCGTTGTGCCTCAGACCCAGTATCATTCCGGTCGGCAGCTATTGGCTATGGATGAGAATGTGCGACAGATCGCTGCCACGAATCTGACCAGTATCATCAATCAGCGTATCAGTGAAGGCAAAGATGCCGCTTACGGATTTAGCCAAATGGATGATATCTGGCTGCCAGATGCTGCAAGTCAAGCGTTCGCCGATGCACATGGCGGCTCATTAGCGGCACCAATGCTGGATTTAGTCAACGATGTGGCCAGAAGGGTAAGCGCTGCCATTCCTGACGCGCGTATTGGTACACTTGCTTATATGTTTAGCTACGACGCACCGACAAATATGACAGTCGAGGATAATGTCGTCATCACTGCTGCGCCGATCTTCAAAGATCATGGACGCGCCTTGACAAGTCCAGAGAATAAGTTTTATGAGGATAATACAAGACAATGGGCGAACATCTCTAGCAATATGATGGTCTGGGACTACCTGACAGACTTTAATGGCGGCGGCTATCTAATGCCTTATCCGAACTTGTACGCTATAGGTGAAAATATTCAGTTCCTATCGCAATTCCCTGCTGTTAAAGGATATTTCGGTCAACAAATGCAAAATATTTATGCGCCGGGAGAAACCGGTTTTGCATACTTGCGTGCCTGGGTAGCCGCGAAGCTGCTATGGAATCCAAGTCTGGATTATCGTCAGCTAATTGACGAATTCGTCCGTGGTTACTATGGCGATGCTGCACCTTATATTAGCGCTTATCTGGCGTTGCTTCAGGATACATTCGAAAAAAGCGATGCTACACTTTCAGGTTCTACACCGATCACATCCTCCTATTTGAACTTTGACATGATGCGTCAGGCGGACGCATTGTTCGAACAAGCGGTTGCAGCAGCAGCAAATGATCCAATCATGCTCGATCATGTTCAAAAGGCGCGCGTGGAAGTGGACTACATTATCTTAATGCGTGGTGTGTCCTTCATGAAAGAAGCCGCGGATCGCAATATTACTTGGAACTATGACTTTGAGAATCGATTCAATCGTTTTAAGACCCATACGGCTAATGTCGTTGACTACAAATCGAATACATCGATTAAGTTGTTGTATGAAATGATGGAATTAGGCCGTACGTTACCGGATGTTCCATCATTTGTGCAAAATTTACCGACATCTGATTGGTTGGACTTCCAAGATAATGCATTACGCCTGCATACGCCAGTTGGCACGAAGCTTGTCCAAGATGCTAAGGCATCCGACCATGTAGCAGCTCGCGTCCCAGGTAATACGAATGCATGGGCGATCCAATTGCCGAATCTCACGCTGCCTAAGGAAGGACAATGGAAGATGTATGCTCACGTGCGCATTGATCCGGGAACTGGCGTAGCGGGCAATAATGCTTTTCAATATGGCATCTATCCGCCAATGGGGAATGCGGATTGGGCCAATTACGCAGACTTTGCCGATGGGGAATATCATTATGTCGAGTTCCCATGGACTTATCAATACGATCCGGCTTTATCGAATCATTACCTTTGGTTTGCGCCGCCTAACTCTAGCGTCATCAAGTATTTGTATGTCGATCGAATTATCGCTGTCAAGCAATAAAGTTTGGATAAGACTTTGCAGAGAAACGCAGGGTGTTCTTATTTGGAACGAAAGCCGACCTAATTCTTAGTATTACCGGCGCGATCCGTTTCGCGTACGATCGCGGTAACGTCCGCCTCGAACTGCCAAACGGCGTAGTGTCGTTTCATAAGAGATGAAAAACCAAAAAACGCCCTTCGTCCGATTGGACGAGGAGCGTTTGCTTTTGGTGCCACTGGACTTGATTAGCGCAGTCTGCCATACCGCAAAATTTTGCGAAACATCCGCTTGTCTTTGAGGGCGTTGAAGATGTATTTATCCGGCCGCGTATTGACTTCGATGATCCAAGGAACCATGTGCTCATCGATTCCCAAATCGACCCCATATGCCCGAAAACGCGGAAAGAATCTCTTCAAATGAGTGCTGATTCGTAGACTTAGTGAATTTAGCCGCTTCAAATAGGGATCCTGCTTCGCTGCGGGTATATGCGGCGATAACAGCTCGCGGACCGGCATCGGCTTGCCGCCGTTGTGGTAGTTGGTCACGATCTTGTGGGGCCTGGCCAACCGTCCCACCATTCCCGTTACGTCCCATTTTCCGCGATCATTTCTCTGCACCATGATGCGCAGATCGAACGGACGTCCCTTATAGCGCAGCAGTGGGATGCACTTCTGCACCAGGTATGTTTTTTTCATGGCCCCCTTCATGAATACCGCATACGCCCCGTCGAATGTATCGAACGACCGGCTGCGCGTACCGTTCTGCAGACGATAACCTCGATCGCCGCGACTCAGTTTATAGATACCGAAGCCTCCGGTACCGTGATTTGGCTTTAAATAAACGGCTTTATGCTTCGCCAGCATCCTTTGAACGTTCGTTCTCGAGGAAACGAAAGTCCGAGGTAGATGTCGAGCCAGTTCCGCATCATTCCGCAGCGCCCGGTATTTGCCAAGCTTGTTATTCCAATAGACCATACCCTCACCCTAGGCCATTAATATCCGCACCTTTCAGTAATATGCGGCTTATTTAACCTTTGTTTGGGGCATGGCCTATCTTGGAGAAATAACAGTTTTCGATGCTTTGTATCCGAAGGAACCAGGAGCTGAATTTGAGATTGAAGCAAATGATCGCGCATCTCGAGTTAAGTTGTCCAGTGAAAATAAAGTTTTAGACTGAGAAGTCGTCTTAGACTACCGCCGTTGTCATTGAACTAATGTGCCCGTTAGCTAATGGGCAGTATAACGTAGTCTCAGTTAGATATGTTTATGAATATCATTGGTAGCCAGACAATGAATGTCGTCCCTTCATCCTCCTTGGATGACACTTCAATTGAGCCAGAATGTTCTTCAATGATCCATTTGGCAATGGAGAGCCCAAGTCCGTACCCCGATGTTTTCCCTCGGGAAAGATCTGCTCTATAAAAGCGTTCATAAATCCTGGAGAGTTCATCCGAATTCATGCCTATTCCCGTATCCGAAATGCGGATTCCAACATTTCCATCCTTTTGCAGGCTTCCTAATTCAACGAATCCAGACGACGTGTACTTGAAGGCATTATCGATCAGAATGAGCAGTAGTTGTTGCAGGTAATCTGAATCTCCATGGATTTGAACATGAATGAGATCATCTATGTTCTTAACTCGCCATTCAACAGTCCGCGGGAGCAAATTCGCCTTCCGAACGATTTCGGTAACAACTGAATAGATAGCTACAGTTTTTTTCTCCATGACAATACCGGAATCGCCTCTAGCTAAGGTCAATAAATCGTTAATAAGACGGGTCATACGTTCGGCTTCTGAGTTCATATCGAAAATCGCCTCCAGAGACAAGTCCACATGATGCGGCTCTAAACGATGATTCGGATTTGAGGAAAAGTCACTCCAAAGCTTCTTTAATAAGTCGCCGTTTCCCCGGATCGTAGTAAGCGGCGTACGAAGCTCATGTGACGCATCGGCTACGAACCGGCGCTGTACGTCGTAGGCTTTGTTTAAGTCCTGATAAGCCTCCTGTAGTCGGACAAGCATGTTATTAAGAGTATCAGTAAGAAGTCCAATTTCATCGTTAGGCACATCTCTTGGTATTCTTTTATTCAGATCGTCCCCGCTCTCAATCCGTTTGGAGGCTTGGATGACATTGTGTAAAGGCTTCAGCGCTCGTTTGGATACGAATAAGCCCAATAGGAAGGCGATGGCCAGCACCGTGATCGACGATAACACCAAAACCAACTGAAGGTTATGGAGAATTTTAGCTTCTTTTCCTGTATAGATTCCAACCTGTAGAAGCCCAACTAAGATGCGGCCATCGAATACTATTGGAATGTTTAGGAGGGTGAATGGATCTCCTTTTATACTGATCTCGCTGTAATTGAGTTCAAGGTCCTCACTTGGTTCTGGATACTGAAGCTTAATGCCTGCTTCTACGAGGTTTCTGGAGTAGCGTACTTGGTGATTGGTATAATCTACAACTTGGATGATAACTTGATTGTTAGCAATGTTGGGGGAGATATCGATTTGAAGACTGTTCCAGAAATCTAACGATGGAGCGATATGAATACCCTTCACGGTTTTGTTTATGGTAGATTTAACATCCTGATTTGTTTTGTAGCTGACGTAGCTGTAAAGTGCAGTGCTAAGAATGATTAGAATCAATGTGATGAGACATATATACCAAAGCGTAATTCGCAACCGTACCGTCAAAAAATCTCCTCCTAAATTACGGTGCACATAATATCCTGATTTTGGTATATATTCCTTAAAAGAATATGAATTTGAGTTAAAAGGAAGCTGAATTTAGGGAATTATTTGGAAGGTCCGTTAAGCTAACGGATACGATAGTTGAGTCGCCAGAAGGCCGTCGAGTAATCGGCGGCCTTCTGTACATATTATGGAAGTGTATGAGTAGTAGAGGCATGGGCTCATATTCCGAAGGAGCGATAAGTCCCCTCTGAAGATTTCTTGATTTCACCTAGCGTAGTGGAAAACGTGGTCGGAAATATGGGATTAAACACATGCGTAAATTCGTCTATAGGTAGATGGCTAGACTCATTCCAACGGTCGTAGATGCTAAGTAGCCCCTCTTGATACGTGTCGATAATACTGCCGGTAGGATGACCGGTTGATAACATTTCGTTAATACTCTCCTCATAAAGACCTTCGTAATGTTTTTGAACATCTTCCCATGCCAACATTTTTTCGCCCTCCGTATATAGGATTCATGAAACTTCAACTTGTAGGTTTCTAAATCATACGGAGCGGGGGCAGATTAAACAAATTCGATTTTCCTGAAGAGTTGCTGGAGTAGCGATTGAATTTTTGCTTGATTACTTCGCTTTTCTTAGCTTATCTCAGATTTTGTTCGCCTTCGGGCTTGTGCTATTTGTAATGAGCCATGAGAACTGGAGTAACAAGCGTGGGCGAGGAAAAAGTGCCGAGCCGATTATTACCGATGGAAAGCATGAAGCCATTATTCCAGATGCAAAGCACATATGACCTGTGGGCAAGGTGAAGCATGATATGAAACCGAAGGTAAGGTGCTACAGTTACAATATACAGCTTAACATTGCGGAAAAAACCTACCGGGTTTGTAGCTCGGCAGGCTTTTCGTAAAATGCCTTATCTCATGCTTTGCGCAATCTGCAGAAGCTCATCCTTGGTTACAGTGAGCGAACCGCTGCTTACCCGGTAAACGATCGTCCGGTCATGCTCACTTTCCAGCCAAACCAAATCCTGATATACATCCGTTTTGCTCAGCATTTGGTTATTGTTATTCGTATAAAAGGCATCGCGTTCATTGACTTTCACATTTTCGCTGGTCGTCTGGTTGCCCGTCAACCCTCGTATATCCACATTTGTAGCCGGCACTACTTGCATGGATACGTAGATTTCTTCCTGATGATCGTTTTTGTAGATGGATGTGAAAGCGGGAATGGTGGCGGCTTCGAGTGCGATTTTGCGCCAAACGACGCTATTGCCTGTCTCTTCGGCATTTTTCCTCAGCTCGCCAATTAAACCGTAGCTTGTGGGGGTGATGGTTCCTCCCAAAGGCAGCTCCTGTTTTCCTCCTGCAAATGTATAGGAAGCCGGTAGATGGGAGGGCTGCTTAAACACTAAATTCCGCTCGCTCAATAATGTGGTCCACTGTTCGAGGTCCGAATACAGATAGGGATTGGAAACAGGTAAAACCGGATACTTCCGGAAAAGCGGATAGTCTTCTTTGGCCAAATCGGTGAAATAGACGATCGCCGACTCTCCTACAGCTAGCTGACGTCTAACATCGTCCAGCGATTGCCTGATCGCTTTTCCAGAGGTATGCTTCAATACAAGCTTGGAATCGGCTGCAAGCTCGATATTGATGTTTTGGGTACTCGTTTTGAACAGCAATTGCGTTGAACCGTAAATAAAACCGGCGAGCACGACAACGAGCAGCGCAATTGCAGCTGTCCTGAGAGTCTTCCCGGTAAATGTGAAGCTAAGAAAGGCTACCGATTTCCTTTCCATATAGTTCCGATATAAAGTATGGACGTGGACATCAAAATGTTTTGGGCATTTCATGGCTTCTGCACTTTTTCGGAATTCGCGCTTAAGCTCAATCTCAATGGACATGCAGGGACGCCTCCTCATTTTTAATAAGCTGAACCTTCTCTTTACGAAGCTTTTGCAACGCATGATAATGTCTTGATTTCACTGTACCTACGGGAATGGTTAGCAGGGAAGCGATTTCCTCCAAAGTCTGTTCATGATAGTAACGCAGAACAATGACAACCCTGAGTTTGTACGGAAGCTTGTTTACACAGGTAAAAAGATCCTGCCGATGCTCGTCTTGAAGGAGCAGGTCTTCCGAATTTGCACCGACCTGCCCGGTCTCCAGCAATTTGCTGCGTTGAAACAATTTTAGTTTTCGCCATAGCTTTCGATTCCAGTTATGTACCTGACGAATGATCAACCCATTGAACCATGAACGAAACGGCTGTTGGAAGTCATACTTCGGTAGCGATTTAAAAAGTTCGATATACACCTCGCTCGCGATATCCAGGATGTCTTGCTTCTGGTTAGCCAAAAAGCCAACCGTTCGATACACATGATCGCGCGTATGCTCGTAAACGATGTGAAACGCATCCCGATCACCTCCAATCATCTTCTGAAGCCACGGATGCAGCTCTTCATCCTTCATAAGGGCCGGCCTCCCATTTTGGTTATTTTACTCTATATTGGTCCCGGACCAAGAAAAGGTTCAAATCGACCACATCTTTTTTCCAAATCGATCCTTTCGACATCTTACATCAATTATCCCGTATTGATGATATCTGTGGCACAAAAGGGCTGCAACCGGTCCAGATATTGCAAAGAACTCTCTCGCGGTTCTTATCAAAGTCTTTTGACTAACAGACATGCATTTTCCGCCTTTGCAGACGTATTTCATCGTCTGTGGTACCGCACCAGCGGCTTGGTGGTTAACGGCAGATTGCGATCGCGCCTCCGGAACCATAGAGTATGACGACGGCGACCTTCTTCTTTATATACATAGGTTAAAGCCGAAGAGTGGTGGGGAGGCCGGTTTCCCCACAATCGTTTCGGATCGTGATGAGCTTTATTTTTTTGAAAAGTCTTTCAGAGATGAAAGGGTGATTTTGTTCGAGGTACTAATCAAGGATTATTTTTATGCATGGTGAATAGGTTGGAAACTACGCGCCGCGGCACATTTTTCGCCGATAGCCCCGTTAAGCTGAGCCGTATCATAAGTAACGGTGAAATTTTTCTCGATAATTAAACTATTTTATCCAATTCCGGTTGCAATTTGTTCCGTAGAACATATCAGCATGATGGCTCCACCAAGGGACGCCACGGCATCAGCAAAGACGAGCTTGACCACATGCGACTCTTCGGAGGTAAGAAATCCCGGACGACTCAGGCTGCGAATCGACTCGTGCACCAAAGGATTCCACGGCAGCCCGCAGCGACAACCCTACATGCTCATTATTAATAAGGGGAGAGGATGCAAGTTGCACAATTTTATCTCCACGCAGAACAATACTTTCTCCGCTCGCGGCTGATTGCCCTTCCTAATTAAGACTTGCTCTTCATCATGATGGCTGACGCTTTAGCTCTCTTTAAGTAGGGAAGCAATGAAATCAAGCCCAGGATCGCCAGAATAAAACCGACCCATAACGGAGAGTGGAGCCCGTATCCGCTGTCGATGGTCAGTCCTCCGATGGAGGATCCGACGACGACGCCGAGGCTAATAATCGATCCGTGAATGGTCGTAACAAGCGTGCCAGTCCCTGCAACGCGGGTGATGCGAGTCGACATAGCGGGATTCAGGGTCACCCCCGTTAGGCCGATCATAATGACTGCAATGACTGAGATGTACGGACTGCGTGGATAGAGTCCGAACATCATCAGCGCTGCAGTTAAGAGCATTAATCCTATGCTTAGGGTTGGCATCATATATCGATCGGCAGTTCTGCCGGTAACAAGGTTTCCTGCGATGGTGGCTATGCCGTATATTCCTAACATAAGCGGAACTATAGCGGTGTCAAAGCCGGAGAGGTCGGTAAGGATAGGTGTAAAATAACTGAATGCGGCAAACGTCGCCCCGATAATGAGAAGGCTGGTCGCAAAGGCAGCCCAAAGATTCGGATTTTTGAAACTCGCCAGTTCACTGCGCAAACTAACGGACTCCGAATGGGATGCGGTGGGGACCACTTTCATGCCCAAAATTCCGGACAGCAAAACCAGTACGACAACCGCCCAGAAACTGGACCGCCATCCGAAATATTGGTTGAATAGCATCGCCGCGGGCAATCCGAGCGCGGTAGCAACCATTAAGCCGCCAAGGACGATGGAAGCGGCACGACCGCGGTACTGAGGACTGACTAAGTCAAAGCAAATACCCAGCGAAATGCCGAAGCAGGCAGCGGAGGAAACCCCAGTAATGATCCGGGCAACCATCATCATCTCATAACTGATGGCTGAAGCGCCAAGAATCTGACCGAACAGGAATATGGCGGAAATCAATAAGAAGGCCCTCTTCTTCGACACTTTGGACAAGCCAATCGCTAACAAGGGCCCCCCCACAATCATCCCTGCAGCATAAGCGGTTATAAGGTAGCCGACGGAAGCAATGGATACGTCAAATTCCTTCGATAACGAAGGCATGATTCCGGCCACTGTGAATTCGGCAGTGGTCATGGAGAAGATCATCATCCCCAGTACATAAATAGCAAACGGCATAGCAATTATACCCATTTCTCAATGAATTGTAATGATTAGTACAAAATGAGATGTGATAATGCTTCTAAGGTGATCTGCTCAGACGTCTTTAATTTTTTATTAATCAGTACAAAATAAGCCATAAAAAAGCGTAACGCTAAAATACGATTTCCAACGTTGCTTTGGCCATTTGAATGGCCCTTTCACGATTCTGAGCAGCATTGAGTACCCGGAGTCCATAATAATTGCCTAGAAAGAGGTGGACTAAATCCGAAGCCTGATGTGTCCGCGAGATCTCTCCCGACATCTGTCCCGTCTCAATAGCCTGTTGCAGAGCCTGCTCCAGCAAATCCACGTGTCGTTTGAATAGGCGATCGACCACCGGATCTCTTTGCGCACGCTCCATTGCAGCATTGATCAATAAGCAACCTCTTCGATTCTCGTTTGAAAAGTCCTCTTGGATGGCCCAATCCAACAAAGCACGAAGGCGGTCTTTGATAGGCCCCTGTCCCTGGAGAATCTCAATCTGGGCTTGGATGCCGATTTCATGGTAATGCAAGAGGGCTTGTTCATAAAGCTCATGCTTACTTCCGAATGCATTGTATAAGCTTCCTCTTCCAAGACCAGTTTGTTTACACAAATCTTCTGTCGAGCAAGCCTCGTAGCCAATTTCCCAGAATAATTCCATAGCCGAATCGATCACTGCGGTATCCTTAAACTCTCGTGGTCTTCCGCTTTTCCTCACTTCATTCATCCCCCTTCCTGCTCTCTAATAAAACATAATAATCATTTTGTACTGATGTGTCAAATATACGTCTGAGTTCGCCGATAGCCCCGTTAAGGTGAACCGTATCACAAGTAACGGCGAATTTTCAGAGACATCCTAATTTGGTAGTATTCAACTAGTATTATCCCGAGGTTGCAAGGGGAATGATAAGTGCTGCATCGGAAAGTTAAGGTAACCTTCAATTCTTTACTGATCGTTCTCAATATGCTATATTGATGACGGGGGGGAATGAAATGGCCAGAAGCAAGGAGTTTGAAGAGAGTGCGGTATTGGATAAAGCGATGAGACTCTTCTGGCAACAGGGCTACGAGAAGACGTCCATGACTGATCTAGTCGAGCATATGGGAATCCATCGAAGAAGTTTGTATGACACATTTGGCGATAAACATCAGCTGTTTCTAAAAGCGATGGATCGTTTCGACAATAAAATTAGCGCCTCTCTTGAAGGAGGGGTTAAGCGCTCCAAGACTGCAGCGGAAGCTCTTCAGTTTATTTTCGAACTCATGATTGAGGGAGAAGAGGACTCGCCTCCCGGATGCTTAATGGTGAATTCGGCCGTGGAGTTGGCAGCACGAGATGCCGATGTGGATACAAAGTCCACTGAAGCGTTCGCCACAGCAGAGCAGCTGCTCAAAGACATTATTGCTTGGGGGCAACGGGACGGTCAGTTCACCACTGATTATGAGGCCGGTGAATTGGCGGAATATCTGCATAATGCATGGGTTGGGTTAAGGGTAATGGCAAGAACCTCGGTTGCTAAAGAGAAACTTTACCGTATCGCCCAAGTATCGATAAAATTTTTAGAAAAATAACAGATTCATTTCTTCCCCATTTAGAAAACAATTTTTTGTGCTTTTTTTAGAATGATCGTTCTCGAATATGAATCGAAGCAAATGGAGGTGACATGATGCAAGCCATGGTAATTGAAAAATACGGCAAATACCCGCTTAAGTTGGCTGACATTCCAATTCCTGAAGTAGGCGATCATGATGTGTTGGCGGAAATCCATGCGGCAAGTATTAACCCTCTCGATCTCTTAGTGCGGGATGGTAAATTACGCGTACTGTTGAATTACGATATGCCGCATGTTCTAGGATATGATTTCTCAGGTATTGTCATTCAAGTGGGGAGAAAGGTTACAAAGTTTAACGTCGGCGATGAAATATTCGGACGGCCAAGTAAGGGTGGAGCCTTTGCTGAATATATCTCCGTACATGAAAACGATATCGCCCTAAAACCTAAAAACCTATCCTTTGCGGAAGCAGCGTCAATCCCATTGGTTGGGCTTACGTCTTATCAAGTATTGCATGAACGAATGAGGCTATCGGCCGGGCAGAAGGTATTGATTCAAGCCGGATCGGGCGGCGTGGGTACGTTTGCGATCCAACTTGCCAAAGTGATGGGGGGTTATGTCGCAACAACGACAAGCGACGCTGGAGCCCAATTGGTCGAGTCGCTTGGAGCCGATCAAATCATCAATTATAAAACGGAACAATTCGATGAGCTGTTACAAAATTATGATGGTGTGTTCGATACTCTTGGCGGAGAGACATTAGAGAAGGCATTTAAAATAGTCAAACCAGGCGGGCATATTGTATCGGTTTCAGGGCCGCCAAATGCACGGTTCGGAGAAGCAGAGAGGCTTGGCTTCATCAAAACGAATATTTTTCGATTGATTGCCCGCAAGATCACGAAACTAGAGAAAAAATACAATGTCAAATACAACTTCTTGTTCATGAAACCGAGCGGCAGGCAACTGAAGATCCTTTCCAAATGGATTGAATCCGAAAAAATAAAGCCTGTTATCGATCGAATATTTCCTTTTGAAGACGCTCAAAAGGCGATGGAGTACTCAGAATCGGGCAGAGCAAAAGGGAAGTTAATATTAAAGATAAAGTGAGGAGCACCTTAAAATGAAAATTTCTGAACAAATCGCATTTGTCACCGGCGCGAACCGAGGTTTAGGCCGCCATCTTGCCCTCGAACTTCTATCCAGAGGGGCTAAAGTGTATGCTGGCGTAAGAAATCCGGAATCCCTCGACATTCCAGGCGTAATACCTGTAAAGCTTGATATTACCAACCCGCAAGAGGTAGCTGCAGCTGCTATGACCGCTAAGGACGTTACGCTTCTGATCAACAATGCAGGCTCTTCTACAGGCGCTTCTTTGCTTGACGGCGATCTCGATAAAATACAATTGGAATTTAATACGCACTTCTTTGGCACACTGTCCATGGTTCGTGCTTTCGCACCTGTTATTTCAAATAATGGTGGAGGGTCTATTCTGAATATTCTTTCCGCATTATCTTGGTTCAGTATGGGAAGTGCAGGCGCTTATACGGCTGCAAAGGCGGCAGAGTGGGCTCTAACGAACGAGTTGCGCTTAAATCTGTATCCACAAAAGGTGAGAGTAGCCGGCTTGCACGTGGGCTTTATGGAAACCGATATGACGGCGGGCATTGAAGCTCCTAAGGTTGACCCTGCGGGAGTTGCAAAAATGGCTATTAATGGAATAGAGTCCGACAGCTTTGAGATTCTTGCCGATGAATCAAGCCGCAATCTCCAAAAAGCTCTCTCAGGCGGTGTTGCTGCCTTGTACCCACAGCTGGCATGATGAGCAAAACAGTACTCATCACCGGAGCGTCGGGCGGGATAGGTAAAGAGCTAGCGGATCGATTCGCCAAAGATGGATACGACTTGGTGCTGGTAGCGCGTAGTGAGGCCAAGCTCCTGGATCTCGCGAAGGAATATCGGGAAAGATACCGCGTCCAAGCAACGGTCTTCGCCAAAGATGTCGCGTTGCCCGGCGTGGCGGAGGAGATCTACGAGGAGCTAAAAGAGCAAGGGATCACAATCGACTATCTCGTTAATAATGCGGGCTTCGGCTTGTACGGGGCATTCTTGGAGACGCAGTTAGAGCAAGAGATGAACATGATCGACATCAATATCAAGGCTCTGACTGCTATGACGAAGGTGTTCCTGCCAGATATGGTCAAACGGCGCCAAGGGGACGTGCTGAATGTGGCTTCGTTGGTGGCTTTTTTCCCAGGACCGTTGATGGCGGTTTACTACGCGACAAAGTCTTATGTGCTTTCGTTCACCGAGGCTTTGGAGAACGAGCTGAAGGGCACCGGTGTGACTGTAGCGGCGCTTTGTCCGGGACCGACAGCGACTGGCTTCGTAGATCGTGCGGGGTTAGCCTCCTCAAAGCTGTTTAGGAGCGGCGTCATGGAGGTTGGGCAGGTAGCCGACATAGGATATCGCGAATTCATGCGAGGCAAGACGTTAATTATTACAGGGGGGCGTAACCGGCTGATGGCTTTCCTTCCGCGGTTACTGCCGCGCAAGCTGATGACCCATTTGGTCGGATCCGCACAGGGCAAAGTGGAGCAGTAGCCGAATATAGACAAAAGAGGAGTGCATGAAAATGGGAAAATTGTGGAGCAAAACGAAAATTGGAAACCTGGAATTGTCTAATCGGTTGGCGATGGCACCAATGACACGAAGCAGAGCGCAAGAGGATGGTACACCTGGAGAACTAACTTCCCTTTATTATGCTCAAAGAGCATCTATGGGTTTAATTATAACGGAAGGTACACAACCCTCTGATGATGGTCAAGGTTACTTAAGATCACCTGGCATCTATACTGAAAAGCATATTGAAGGTTGGAAGAAGGTTACGGATGCGGTGCATGAAGCAGGCGGATATCTGTTTATCCAATTAATGCATGTCGGTCGGATATCGCATCCCGACAATACTCCGCATCATCGTCAAGCAGTTGCGCCATCTGCGATCGCACCCGGCGAACCAATATTTACGGCTAAAGGGATGCTGGACGTACCCGTTCCAAGAGAGCTAAGTGAAGAAGATATTCAAACGACAATTGCGGAGTTTCGAAAAGCGGCAGCAGCAGCTATTGCAGCAGGAGCTGACGGCGTTGAAATTCATGGAGCCAACGGTTATTTGATTAATCAGTTTATCAGTGAAAACGCGAATAAACGAGTGGATAAATACGGTGGGTCCGTGGAGAACCGCGCTCGCTTTGCAATCGAAGTAACGAAAGCAATCGTTGAAGAAATCGGAGCGGAAAGAACGGGCTTCCGTATTTCTCCAGGAACGCCTCTTAACGGGATTGACGAAGGCGAACAAGGACCAGAGGTTTATCTCCACCTAGTAAAAGAATTAGCTAATTACAATTTAGCATACCTCCATGTTATGCATTTAGGGAACGAAACACTTCTCCGTGAAATTCGTTCGATTTGGCCCCATCCATTATTGGTCAATCGAGCGGGACGAGCACTTGAAGATATTAGTGTAGATATTGATAATGGCCTTGCTGATGTGGCGCCAGTCGGGGTATGGTCGTTAGCTAATCCGGATTTGGTGGAGCGTCTTAAAGAAGGTTTCCCTTTGAATGAAGCAGACCGTACAACATTGTACTTTGGTAATGGGAGCGAGGGCTATACGGATTATCCAACGATGAAAGAATTAAAGTCTCAGAAGGGGTAAGTATAGCTTGAATGGCAAAAAATCAAGTTTCCCAAACAGTTCGGAGCAAGGTGGCGACGGGTCTCAACCGGCGTCACCTTGTTCCATTTCACCGTTATGCTTCTTCATGAGGGCACCTGCTACTGCTGGGTGCCTCAAAAATTCGCCTTTGAGGTGTTACGGTGAACCGTACCATAAGTGACGGCGAAAAATAATACGAAAAATCAGTTCGCCATACATTCGCCCTGTTCCTTCCATGACCAATGAGAGATAATTTGAGCATACGGCCAACTTTACAGAAGGGTTTGAATGTCTGAAGTCGACATTCTTTCTTCAACAGGATGAAAGGTTAGAGCTAGTATTCAAATTTGGAAGGAGAGGGTAAGAATGAGTGCAGCTATGAGGGTTCGAAATATGTACTTCGGCCCCGGAGGCGGAGCGTATACAGGCCCAGGCGGTGGAATGTACACTGGCCCCGGTGGAGGAGCGTATACAGGCCCAGGGGGCGGTATGTACACAGGACCAGGTGGAGGAGCGTATACAGGACCAGGCGGGGGGTTATATACTGGACCGGGTGGAGGCGCATATACAGGGCCGGGCGGTGGGCTGTATACAGGACCAGGCGGTGGTCTCTACACGGGACCAGGCGGTGGGTTATACACAGGACCGGGTGGAGGAATGTATACAGGTCCGGATACAAATCCGTATATGGCTATTCATCCGCCTTGGCCGTTATTTGTCATTGAACTCCGTAGACTGAGGATGTTCACACAAGCTGATCTCATAGAGAGAGCTTTAAGAGTCGCTGGCTTTAGGTACTAACTTCGGTTGCACCGATGACAGTAACACTAAATAAGAGTGAGTATAAGTTATTTGGAAATGTGGGGCTTTTCGGACATGAAAAGCCCCACATTTCAGCGGAAGGGCAACGCTTAAAAAATGCTTCTCGGTCTCCTTGTTGAACACGCACTCGACACTGCCTACGCGCTTCCCGCCGTCCAGAGTAATTCGCTTCACGGCAAATTTGGAAATAGCCCATCGTCCTGTCCAGCTTCGACAAGAAGCTCACCTTCGGCCGCCTGACCTATCCGCACCAACTGATGCGCTTGCTCTGCTGGAGCAGGTGTATCGGGCGATTAGATTAATCGGGGGAACCCGTACCATAAGTGACGGCGACAAATTGGGTTGTGGGTAAAGCGGAGAAGTGCTGGTGAACGTGTGGGGGTAAGGGCTTTTAAGTTATAAAAATCATATCCCCGGTTAGCTCATTCAACGATAATTCAATCGAGACGGCGAAGGAAAACGCGAATATTGAGGAATGGAACAAGCTGGTTCGCGTGTGCGAGGCGCTGCGCATTGTGGGATGGGGGGAACGTGAGCCTGTGGAGGCGATTGCCGAGAAATGGATCAACGGCTCCTACTATTCCAGTCTCCGTACCCGAACCTTTACCACGATTGAAGGTACATCCAAAGGCTGGAGCAAGCGCGGGGATAGCTTTATCATTCATGAAGGCCACGATATGGCCAACTATGGGATACCTGCTTTGGCTACACAGCGCAACCCATTGCCCAAAAATCCTGTTCGCATGGTCAGATCGGGCAATTACCAGCGCTCTGCGCAACCGTTTGTGGACAGCCTGGAGCAGCTTAGAGATCGGCTCGACCGCGACATGCGGCAGGAGATCTACGGCGAAGGTTTTGGCTATCTGGGCATTCACTGCTGGTTTAGCCATCACGACGATCCTTGTGTGCGCTATGAGTATTTTCATGCGGAGCAGGATGTTCCGCCGGACTTCGCTGCAGCTTACTTTATTCGTCCCAGATTGCAGGTCGGCAAACTGGCAAAGCGCAGCGGGCAGCTCAAGCTGGAAATCACCCGGCATTTTACCCGTCTGGAGGGAGAGCTTCCGCTTGAGACACAGAAAGAAATGTTTAAGCGGGACCTGATGGAGATCGCCGCGATATTGGACGAGAAGTTGAAGAAGAAAAAGACGCCCTACCGGACGGACTTGTTGAAAGAAGATTTGGCGGCTGTACTGGCAGGATGGTGAACAGAGTGATACGGGCTCGTTGAGGGAAATGGTTATGATTGGGAATCTTTAGCACGAGTTTTTTTAGATGAAAGAAAACCGCATCTGGCAGAAGATATCGGATTTGATCCTGAAGCAGGAATGTTTTGTGCATATTCTTCAAATCCTGAAAGCTTAAAAGAATTTATTGTAGACTTTAAAAAAGCCTGTGAAGATGATGCTGTAATAAAGGATTTATTTTCAAGAGCAGAATTGGATTAATACTTAGCTAAAATTAAGGGGGCTGTCCCGTAAGTAGTTTTTAACCACGGATACCCAGCCCCATAATACAAAAAGCGAGAGTCTTCTGAAGGCTCCAATAATCGAAAAAAACTAATTTCTCAACCTAACAGGTATATAATATGGAATTTGTGTTCCATACTGTTTCTATCAGAGGCAGTAGATAACCCTGGACATATCCCAAAGGTTTGATAGATGAAAAGGTATTGTTATCCTAGGTTATTGCTTTCGTAATTCTTTTAAAATAGTATGATAGTTAAAACAAATGCTTGCCATTGGTCTTCAGTGGTAAGCATTTTTTCTTTGGTCTTAATAAATAGGGTGATTAAAAGGAGGATTTATAACTATACATTCCGTGTAATGAGCTTGTTATGCAGCGATGATGGATCGGATTCAGAGCTGTTGCACAAATTATTATAAGCAAGAAAGAAAGTGGCGGGAGCATCAAGTAACGTCGGGCTGAGTGCTTTAACTAATCCGTTTTCTTGAATGGGAACTGAGGAACTTCAGCTTATCATCGGATTGATTAGCGATGTCGACAAAGGTTGGGTACAAGCCTACAAGACTTACCCATTGAGGCATAATCGGTAATAATTGATTTTGGCGCTAACCTTTGCAGTGCAAGCGTAAGACGTGTAATGGAGTCCTTGATCGCTGTTAGCGGTCAACCCAGTCACGTCTTTAGTCTTTTCAGAAGTTTTAGTAAACGTTTGAAGGACTAGCGGATTGTCGCTACACAATCTCATCTGTTAAGCTGCGATTTCAATATTGAACAAAAACTTTGATTATCGATAGATACAGCCAGCGATCGCCTCCCCTTTCCGGAAAGAAGTAAATGATCGTATACAAAGTAAAAACTAGTAAATGGATTGTCGCCGGATGTCAGGCCTATAATCATTACGAAAGCGGATTCTTGAGTGACCAAACACACAGTAGGGGGTATTCAAAATGGGAACATGGCAAAAATCAACGGCTTTCGGCGTCATGTGCGGCGCGCTTGTTCTTGTAAGTGCTTGCAGTAACTCCGGTTCTGGCTCGAAGGACGGGCAAAGCGCTTCACCTTCATCCTCGGCATCGGCCGCGCCGTCCGATGCCGCCAAGAAAGTCGTGGAGTTGACGACGGTTCGCTCGAATCCGTCCGACATCAAGTGGGATCCGGGCGAGTCGATGGATAAGAATTCCGTTTACGATGCCTATGAGAAAGATTTGGGCGTCCGCATCAAAAACCTGTGGGTAGCCGACTCGAAGCAGTTTACGCAGAAGCTCAACATGATGATCGCGTCGAACGACATTCCCGACTTCTTCTCGGTAACCGACCAGATGCAGCTTCAGCAGTTGATCGACTCTGACATGATAATGGATATTAGCGCTGTTTTCGATAAATACGCCACTCCGGAAACCAAGGCGTGGTTTACGAAAGACGGCGGGAACCAGATGAAGTCGGCGAAATCCGGCGGCAAGCTGATGGCGATTCCGCTCGCGGACAGCCCTTACAACTCGTCCCACTACTTGTGGGTGCGCAAGGATTGGCTGAAGAAGCTCAACCTGCCGGAACCGAAGACGATGCAGGACTTACTGAAAATTGCCGAGGAATTCACGAAGCAGAATCCGGGAGGCGGAGCGGGCAAGTCGTTCGGGATGACGCTGAACAAGGACTTGTATGGCACTTATGGACTTACGGGTTTCTTCAACGGCTACCATGCTTATCCGCAAACGTGGCAGAAGGATGCGAACGGCAAGCTCGTCTACGGCAGCATCCAGCCGCAAATGAAATCCGCGCTGAAGCAGCTGCAGGACATGTACAAGGCGGGGCAAATCGATCCGGAGTTCGGCACGAAGGATGTCGATAAAGAGAACGAGCTGGTCGCCGGCAACCAAATCGGGATCGCCTACGGAGAGTTTTGGTTGAGCGCATGGCCGCTTGAGAAGGCGGCGATCAAGGACGGCAAGCAGGCGCAGGACTGGGAAGTATACGGTCTGCCGTCGATCGACGGAACACCTGCCAAATCGCAGGTTGGTCTGGGGGCGAACGGGTACGTCGTCATCTCGAAGAAGTGCAAGAACCCGGAAGCCGTTATCCAAATTTTGAACCAATGGGTCAAGATCAGTTCGAACGGCATCACGGATGAGCGGAACTTGTACATGAACGGCAAGGGGCTGAAGGACACCGGGAACCTGTACTTCAAAATCAACCCGATCCGCCTCTTCTCGCAGGACGGCAACGTGCAAGCCGGCGCCGTGCTGCCGAAAGCAATCGAGGCGAAAGACAAGAGCCTCCTGAAGGGCGATCCGGATTGGACGAACCGGTATGAAACCTCGATGCGTTACCAGAACGGAGACGTGACAGGCTGGCTGAACTGGATGATCGCCAAACCGGGCGGTTCCTTCTCGATCATGAACCAGTACTTGCTGGAAAAACGGTATCAGTCGGATGAATTCTTTGGCGCGCCTACCGTGACGATGCAGGACAAAAAGTCGATTTTGGACGCGAAGGAAAAAGAGACATTTACCAAAATCATCATGGGCCAAGTGTCCATCGATGAGTTCGATAAGTTCGTGGCCGACTGGAAGAGCCTCGGCGGCGAAAAAATTACGCAAGAAGTCAACGACTGGTTCGCGAAGCAAAAGTAAGGCAGCGGTCTGACTCGGCGGGAGGGCTATCCCTCCTGCCATTTTTATCCTGTGACATGCGGTGGTGGGAATAGTGCTCAAGAAACGATGGATAAGGGAATGGCCTTTGCATCTGATGATATTGCCGAGCGTGGTGCTTCTGTTTATTTACAGCTATATTCCGATGGCCGGCATTACGATTGCTTTCGAGAAATTTATGCCGGCCAAAGGGATTTTTCATTCTCCGAAGGTCGGGTGGAAAAACTTCAAGTGGCTCCTCGAATATCCCGATATCGGGCGCATCATGATCAATACGGTCAGCATCGCGATCATGAAAATGATCGTCGGATTGATCGTGCCTATCATCGTGGCCATTCTGCTTAATGAAATTCGCAAACAATTGTTCAAGCGGGTGTTTCAAACGCTCGTCTATCTGCCGCACTTCCTGTCGTGGGTGCTGCTTGGCGGCATTCTGATCGATATTTTGTCGCCGTCGACCGGGATTGTCAACAAAGCGCTGGAATTCATCGGTATCGATCCGATCTACTTCCTCGGAAACAATCGCTGGTTTCCGGCCGTCATCGTACTGTCCGACGTGTGGAAGGAATTCGGCTTCGGCACGATCGTCTATTTGGCTGCGTTGACAAGCATTAATCCTTCGCTGTACGAAGCCGCCGAAATGGACGGCGCCAACCGGTGGAAACAAACTTGGCATATTACGCTGCCGGGAATGTTGCCCGTGATCATTTTGCTGGCGACTTTGAGTCTGGGGAACGTGTTGAACGCCGGTTTCGACCAGGTTTTCAACCTGTACAGCCCGCAAGTTTACGAGAGCGGCGACATTATCGATACGCTGGTATATAGATTAGGTCTGGAACAGTTCCAGTACGGAGTCGCAACGGCTGTCGGACTGTTCAAATCCGTCGTCTCTCTTGTCTTTATTTCTTTGTCTTATTTCCTGGCTTACCGATTTGCTAATTACAGAATTTTCTGAAGGGGGAGGCCCATTGAAAACCCGAATGACCCCGGGTAGATTGACATTCACCGTGTTCAACTACCTGTTTCTCGGCGCGCTCTCCTTGATGTGCATTTTGCCCATGATCCATATATTGGCTCTGTCCTTCAGTTCGGGTTCTGCGGCCGCTGCCGGGAAAGTGACGCTGTGGCCCGTCGAGTTTACGACCGTAGCCTATCAAAATATCATGAGCAAGCCGCAATATTTCACAGCGTTCTTGGTGACGCTAAAGCGGGTGGCGCTCGGCACCTCCATCAGCATGCTGCTCACGGTGCTGGCCGCATATCCGTTATCGAAAGAGGCGTCGCATTTCAAGTTCCGCACCGTATATGCTTGGTACTTCGTCATCACGATCCTGTTCGGCGGCGGTTTGATTCCATGGTATATGACGATCAAGGCGACCGGTCTGATGGATACGATCTGGGCGCTTGTCCTGCCGGGCGCCGTGCCGGTCTTCAACGTCATTTTGCTGTTGAACTTTTACCGCGGGCTCCCCAAGGAACTGGAGGAATCGGCGAAAATAGACGGAGCGAACCATTTCGTTACGCTGTTTAACATTTATTTGCCGTTATCGACGCCGGCTTTGGCGACGATCGGATTGTTTACGATCGTAGGGCATTGGAACAGCTGGTTCGACGGTCTTATCCTGATGAACCGCACCGAAAATTATCCGCTGCAGACCTTCCTGCAGACCATCATCATCAAGAAAGATTTTCGGTTCATTTCCTCGGAGGAACTGGATATTTTGCGGCAGCTGTCGGACCGGACGAGTACCGCCGCACAAATTTTCGTCGCCGCTTTTCCGATATTAATAGTCTACCCGTTCCTGCAGCGCTTTTTTATCAAAGGGATCGTTATGGGCAGCGTAAAAGAATAAAAAGGACGGAAGCATGTATAAGAGGTTGCCGACAGGCCTCTTATTTTTGCTTTTTTGTAAAACTATCAGAATTTATTAGTTTCAAGGACGGCGAAGCCGTTTATCCTTGAAGTCTTAGAAAGTATATCGTGGATGTGGCTCGACTTCTCGGTAAACGCATGGCGTCCAAAGGACGCCGCAGGTGCTTATTCTTGTTTGAAGCATCTGTAAAATGTTTCATTTGCGGAATCCGCCGAAACCATGCAAATATAAAGACAATATAGAGACGGGGCGGGGGTCCGCAAATGAGGCTCATTCATGAATTGAAAAATCCTTCGATTTTTTTGAAGCTGTTTCTTACGTTTTTTCTTGTCATCACGCCGCTGTATCTGATAACGCTTAGCATGAACAAGAAAGGGTCGGACGGCATCCGGAACGAGATGACCGAGTCGATCAAAGCGCGCACCGATTATTTCATGAACGTACTGGAGCGGGAAATCGATAGAATCTCCGCCTCCATGCCTGAATATGTCGTCGACCAGGACCTGCGGAAGCTCAGCGCGATTGGCGATCAAATCAGTGAATACGAGCGGCTGGAGCTTGTCAACGCTTTACAGCGGCGACTCTACCTGATGAAATACTCGAGTTTGTTCATCGCCGACGCCAAAGCGTATATTCCGCTAATCGGCAGAACCGTCTCGAGTACAAGCTACGACGCAAGCATCGATATGCCGGAAATGGAGGCGCTGCAAGGGAATAAAAGCGGAGGGCCGCTCATTTATTGGGACAACCGATTATTCCTCGGCCTCGATTATCCGTCCAACGCAAAGCGCAAGCCGATTTTCGTGCTGGGCATCGAGCTTTCGATCGAGCAAGTAGACGACATGTTGTCGACCGTCGTTACGCCCGGCGAAGGGAGCGCGGCGCTGATCAACTTGAAGCAGGACTGGTCGATAGCAAGAAATGTTAGCGCTTCAAATATCGATGCTTTGAAGCAATTTTTACAGAAGCGCCAGACACAGGGAGAGCAGAACGGAGTGTCGACGATTTCCATGGAAAACCAGCGGATGATCGTCTCATACCGGTTTTCGCCCTCGATCAATGCCTATCTGGTTACATTCACGCCGGAGACTTATGTACTCGGCGCACTGACGACGCTCAAAAACTGGTTCTGGGTCATGTCCGCTGCGTCCGTGTTAATCATCGTCCTGTTCTCGTATTCGATCAACAACGTGATCCGCCGTCCGATGAACAAGATCGTCCGCGCCTTCAACAAAATGTGGGACGCGCACACGTACCCGACGCTGCCGGAAAACAGGAAAGACGAATTCGGCTTTTTGTACCGCGGCTTCAACGATATGGTCGATCGGCAGAAGAGCCTGATCCAGGAAGTGTACGAGCAGAAAATCCGAAGCCAACGGTCGGAGCTGAAACGGCTGCAATCGCAGATCAATCCCCATTTCCTTTATAATTGTTTTTTTGTCCTGTGCCGCTTGATCAAGACGGTCGATACGGAACGGGCATATCAATTCTGTACCTACATGGGGAATTACTTTCAGTATGTGACGCGCGATCGGGCGGATGAAATTCCGCTTGCGCTCGAAATCAAACATGCCCAAACCTACGTCCATATCCAGACCGTTTGCTTGGGGGATCGGGTCCGGGTCGAATTCCAGGTTCCCGAATGGGTGGCCGAAGGCGGAATGATAATTCGGCTCGTGCTCCAGCCGATTATTGAGAACGCGTACAAGCATGTATTTGAGAAACAGGAGGAAAACGGATTTCTTTGGGTTCATATGGAAAGAGATGGGGGCTTTCTGCTCGTGCACGTGGAGGATAATGGGAGCAAGCTGGACGACCGGATGGTCGGCCGATTGAACGGCATACTGGAACGCGACGCAGGTGAGCTTGACGATTCGAACGGAATTGCGAACGTTCACCGTCGCATTCAATTGCGTTATGGCGAAGACTGCGGCATCACGTTCAACCGTTCGCTGCTCGGGGGGCTGCACGTGCAAATTAAACTGAGGCCATGGCAGGAGGAGGAATCCGATGTACAGGTTGCTCATCGTTGACGATATGCCGATCGTGGCGGACGGGCTGGAAGGGCTGCTGCAAGAGGCAGCTCATTTAAAAGTCAAGCTCTATAAGGCGTATTCCGGGTCGAAAGCGCTCGATGTTTTGCGGAGCGAACGGATCGACATCGTACTTTGCGACATAAAGATGCCAGGCATGGAGGGAATCGACCTGCTGAAAGAGATCCGGCTCCGCTGGCCGCATTGCAAAGTCATCTTTCTGACGGCTTACGACGACTTTGAATACGTGCGCAGCGCGATGTCGCTTGGCGGGTTCGAGTATATTCTCAAGGTTGAGGATGACCGGAAAATCATCCGGACGATTGAAAAGGCTATCGATGCGATCTGCGAAGAAGACGCCGCCCGCAGCCTGGTTCAGCAAGCATACGGGGAGCTGCTCGATGCGGAAGGCGGGGTTGCCATGAGCAATGTGCCGTTCGGGTCGGATGCCGTCCGCGGCACGCTCCGCGAGCTTCGGATTGCAATCGAGCGGAAGCAGGCCGAAGCCGCCCAGCCGGAGGCGGAGGAGGCAGCCGTACAAGCGGGCACGGTTTATTTTCAGTTGCACAAAGTCCGGCTATTGGGCGAATATCTGGAAAGCGGGCGCGAAGCCGAGTTCGTCAAGCTGTTCGGCGAGCTGAATGCGTTCCTGCTTGGCAATGCGACCGGGCAAATGCATAAGCTCGAATGCTTGCACGCGCTTAACGCCGTCTACGTCCCGAATTTGGCTGCCTGCGGCCTGCAGGACGAGTTAGATGTGCTGCGAACGCTGTATAAGCGCATTCAGTCCGGCGAGGAAGGTTCTTGGGAGACGATCGGCGGCTGTTTCCGTAGCTTTGCATCGACGATTTTCAAATGCAAGCGGAGTGCGGCGAACGTAAATGCGAATGATGTAATCGATAAAATCCATGCTTACATCGAGACGCAAATTGCGGATGATCTGACCTTGGCCACGCTGGCTGGGCACGTCAATTTCAATCCGTCCTACTTCTCGCGGTTCTACAAGCAGACAACGGGGATCGCGCTCTCGGACTACATCGCGGACATTCGGAACGCAAAGGCGAAGGAACTGCTGCAGAGGCCGGCCATGAAAATTCAGGATATCGCGGAGAAAACGGGCTATCATTCCAGCATGGCGTTCATTCGCTTCTTCAAAAAGCAGAACGGCATCACTCCCGAAGAGTACAGAAGGCGAAACCTGCACGGTTCCCGCACGTGAGGAAAACAATGCGGGATGGAAGGCGAATCCTTAAATCCGGCACAGAAAGAATACCGCCAAATGCTTTTATTTGTATTCCATAACCCAGTATTTCTCTGTTGGATTACCTTCTTCAACGATTTTTTTCCAGCCTTTATGCTCATAAAATTTCATCGCCGCATGATTTTCCGATATGCACTTCAATCTAATTGGTTTATTCATTTTTTCTATAGAGGCATGAAGCAACAATCCGCCAACACCCATACCGAAGAAATCGGGGTGAACGAATAAATTATGGATAAAGTTATCCGGCAAATAGAGAGAAGCAAATCCGAGGATTCGATTATCCTCCTCTGCTAAAATAATATACTCTCCTTCTGTATGCTTATCAAAATCATCTAAAGTCATTGCTTCTATATCCGCCCAATAAAAATTTTTACGGCGTGATTCCAAGTATATTTTCCTTAAAGCGGGATAGTCAAATTCTTTTGCAACTCTTATATTCACTTTTTTCACTCTCGCTTTCTTATTAATCTTGCAATATTGTACTACTCCTAACTATAGTACATAAAGTTTTGAGAGTCATTCCGTTACATGGGGGGAGCAACCGTTGCCTTCGGCATGTTACTTGTTGCTTTCACGCTCCACATGGGCTACTTCGACGAAGGTCAAGTGCCGCGTCCGAAGCCACGTACGCCGGTATCCGAGCTGTTGACAATGTTTGAATAAATGACTGACCAACGGACCGCTGGCTGCTTCCTTTGAGCATCCTTTGGTGAAGTGGGCTTCTTTATGCTCCGGTTTTCCCTGACAGGTTCGGAACCTTTCCCATTTCCAGTTTGTGAACAGATGGTTACCGAATCGAATGTAAGTACGTATGTCGGACGACAAGAACATAGTCCGATTCAAACCCGCATAACTTGCGGGTTTTTGATTTTAAAGGGTCAGGTTCTTGTCGCGGACGAACGACAAGAACCTGACCCTATTCTCGAAGCAAAGTGGGGGCGGCTAAATAGCAGGGATAGGATATTTTAAAACTATTGATTCGATTCATTCTAACTGTATCACTTATAAGATCAATAAAGGCTGGTATTCAGTAGAAATTTTATGTAGCGAAAAAGATGGTCAAGAGGATCTGATGTTGGAATTGTTTCTTAAAAGAGAAGAGAATCGCCCTAAGTTTTCGGGGGATTTTTCGGTTGAATATTCCCGCAGCTGGTCGGGGTAGTACCACAGCATAGCTGTCACCACCCGCAAACGTATGGAAACAGGTTGGTACAGGAAGGGAAGAGATGAATTGAAGAAGTTGGTGAATTAGCTAAAGTTTAAGGAAAGACAAAAGGTGGTTGTCCACCTTGCGCTTGACAGGGGAGGAGGATGTAGTTCAATGAGGCCTGCCGATCATCGTGATCGGAGTCATCATGTCCATTTACCGTCAGGGCAGGCTGGAATCCACCCTACAATACGCCAGCCGTAATTGGAATTCAGAAGCTTGCGAACTGATTGTCCCTACCCCGATTCTTCAACCGGCCCGGCAGCACGAGCAATGCGGTAAGTCCGAGAATGGTCATGAACAAAAAATGAATTTCCCCATACCCACCTTGGGTAAGAAGCATATGTCCAGAGTCCGAATATGAAAATTAGAGAGGCTGTCACGTTCTTCACCCTGTTCTGCCATTTTTCAACAAAAGTTGACTCATTATATCATAAAGAGAAGCTTTCTTCCGCTTTCTTCCGCTTTCTTACACTTTTTTCTTAACACCCAATTGCCAATGGCATATTCATCTTTTTCATGTCAGCGCAAGTCCGTCCTACGTTCCGTTACCACAGGCTATACCCAGTCCCTCCCCGCACGCGCAAACGTATATCCTGCACCAAGGACGCCGAATGGCGCTTCGAAAGCCACACGTCACTTTGTGGAGTTATCTTGTATCTGCGTTTATCCTGGTGAGGAGCCGGCTAACCGGTTTCTGTACGCGGAGGGCGAAACGCCGGTTTGCTTGCGGAACAGCCCGTTGAAAAAGGCCATGTCCTGGTACCCTACGGAGGAGGCGATATCGCTTACTTTACGATCGGTCATCCGAAGGAGCCGGCATGCTTCGCGGATACGGACGGCTTGCACATAGTCTCTCGGGGTCGTGCCTGTTCGCTTCACGAACATCCGGTGAAACTGGCGTTCCCCGATTCCGAGCACAGCAGCCATATCGCCGGTCGATAGGGGACCGGAGTAGCGAGTATCGACCAATTCGAATACGGCTTCCATTTTATCCGATACGTTCGTTTCCTGATGCAAAAATCCGTTCTCTGCACGATGCACGAACAGAAAGATGCTCATGGCACATGTATAAAGTGCGGCTTCGCGTCCTGCGCGCGCCGAGGCGTACTCGAAACGCGCTTGCTGGAAGGTGCGCTGAAGCTCTCCGTAGTGATCGCGGTAGTGCTGGCATTCCGTATGACGGAGCAGCGGCTTCAGCTCGCTTCCGCCGGGAACCGCATGCAACAGTTTGGTCGCCGCATCCAGGGAGATGACAAGATTATAGATGATGAGCGGAGGCTTCTTGGATGCCGATGCCGGCCGAAATACGTGCGAGATGCCGATCGGAATGAGAAAAATATCCCCTTGGGCTACGGGGAGAGCCCGGTCCCCGACATGGTGCGTGCCCGTGCCTTCGCTCACATAGCTGATTTCGAGGAAATCGTGGCGATGCTCGGAGGACTCGTACGATTCCTCTACGCGATTCACATAAATGGGCAGGGTACCGCGAAAAAATCTTTCCCCGTTATACAGATGGATTCCCCTTCGAATCGGCATGATGCTCGTCCTTTCTGGCCATGGTCAGTAAATATACTCATTCCTATTCGTCTGTTTTGCCTCGGGAAAATGTCAGAAAAGCCAGCGGGAGAACGATTCCCCCAATCATATAATGAGAAAAGCGAATGATCAAGCTGCTTGAACAAACAATGATGGGGAGGCTGCAAAAGCATGCCGGAATTGGAAATTGGGGCGTTAACATGCAATTATCGTATCAATCCGCTAGGAACGGACGGGGCGCGTCCGCGTTTTGGCTGGAAGCTGATATCGGAGCGGAGAGGCACGATGCAGCAAGGCTATCGGGTACAGATAACGGAAACGGACGGCGACTTCGCGGCGCCGCTCTGGGATTCCGGCCGTGTGGAATCGGAGCAGTCGATTCAGGTGGCGTACGGCGGTCCCGGGTTGCGTTCCGGAACCCGTTACTATTATAGAGTCAACGTATGGGACAATCACGGACGAGAATCAGGCTGGAGCAGTGCGGCTTGGTGGGAGACGGGATTGCTGTCGGCCCAGGAATGGAAGGCAAGCTGGATTACGCCGGATCCGGCTGAAATCGATCCGCATGCGAAACCGGTTTTTCTGCTACGCAAATGGTTCGCGCTGCGGAGCGGCATCCAATCCGCGCGGCTGTACGCAACCGCCGCAGGGGTATACGAGGCTTTCCTTAACGGCGAGCGGGTCGGCGACGAACTGCTGGCGCCCGGATGGACGAGCTACAACAACCGGCAACAAGTTCAGACGTATGATGTGACGCAGCATCTCCGTTCAGGTAATAACGCGATCGGCGTCATGGTGGGGGACGGCTGGTACAAGGGACAGCTGACGAATAAGGAGAAGCGGGATTATTACGGCAATCGGCGGGCCGCGCTGCTGCAGCTTCATATCCGGTATGACGACGGAAGCGAGGAAGTAGTGGCGAGCGATGCGACTTGGCGGTCGTCGACCGGTCCGGTCCGGCTTTCCGAAATCTATGACGGCGAATTATACGATGCGCGGCTGGAAAAATCAGGCTGGTGCGCGGCCGAATATGACGAATCGGAGTGGAGCGGTACGGTTGTTTGCAGCTTGCCGTATACCCAGCTTGTCACCCAAGAAAACGGGCCTGTTCGCGTTATCGAAACGGTTCGCCCGCAAGCCGTCCTCCGCACGCCCTCAGGCGAAACCGTTCTGGACATGGGACAAAACATGGTCGGCCGCATCCGCTTGTCGGTGAACGTCCCCGCCGGAACGCACATCAGGCTTCAGCATGCCGAGGTGCTGGATAAGGAAGGGAATTTCTATACCGGCAATCTCCGCCTGGCGAAGCAAACCGTCGAATATATCGCGAAAGGCGGCGGGACGGAAGCGTATGCGCCGTGCTTTACGTTTCAGGGCTTCCGCTATGTAAAAGTGGAAGGAATGTCCGCGAACGATCGCATGCTGCTTGACAGCTTCGTCGGCGAGGTCATTCATACCGACATGGTACGGACGGGGGAGTTCGAATGCTCGCATCCGATGGTAAATCAGCTTCAGCGAAACATTGTATGGGGGCAGCGGGGCAATTTTCTCGACGTGCCTACGGATTGTCCGCAGCGGGACGAACGTCTCGGTTGGACGGGTGACGCACAAGTGTTTATCCGCACGGCTGCTTTCAACTATCACGTCGGGCCGTTTTTCACGAAATGGCTGCGCGATCTGAAGGCGGATCAACGGCCCGACGGCGGCGTCCCGTCCGTCATTCCGAATGTGCTCGCCGATCATACCTCCGGCACGATGGGCAAAAGCCCGCATTCCTCGGCGGCTTGGGGCGACGCGGCGGTCATTTGCCCGTGGACGATGTACCTATGCTACGGAGACACGCATTTGCTGGAGGAGCAGTATGAAAGCATGAAGGCGTGGGTGAACTATATCCGCGATCAGGGCGAGGACGAATATTTATGGAACACGGGTCCTCATTACGGCGACTGGCTCGCTTTGGATGCCAAAGAAAACAGTTATATCGGAGCGACCCCTAAAGATTTGATCGCTACCGCTTTCTTCGCATATTCAACCAAACTTGTCCGTGACTCGGCCGTAGTGCTGAAACGGTCGGAAGACGTACGGACATACGGGGAGCTGTTGAACCGCATCATCGCCAAGTTCAGTGAGGAATTCGTCACCTCCTCCGGGCGGCTAGCCGCGCCGACGCAAACCGCTCACGTGCTGGCGCTTATGTTCGGGCTGGTGGAAGGCAAGGCACGCCAAAGAGCAGCCCGCGAGCTGAACCGGCTTGTCGTCGACAACGGCTTCCATCTGACTACCGGCTTCGTCGGGACGCCTTATTTGTGCCAAGTATTATCGGATAATGGCTATCACGATACGGCGGTCAAACTGCTTTTGCAGGAGAGCTATCCTTCATGGCTCTATTCCATCACGAAAGGGGCGACGACGATATGGGAACATTGGGACGGCATCAAGCCGAACGGTTCGTTCTGGAGCGACGACATGAATTCCTACAACCACTATGCTTACGGGGCGATCGGCGACTGGCTTTACCGCTATATCGCCGGGCTTGACATGGATGAAACGGCCCCCGCTTACAAACGCATTCGCATTCATCCGCGCTTCGGTGCCGGGGCGCTCTCTCATGCGAAGGCGGTTCTGGAATCTCCTTACGGCCAAATCGAGTCGGGCTGGAAACTTCGCGACGATCGGGTCGAGGTCGGCGTCCGCATTCCAGTGAATGCGGCTGCGGATATCATTTTACCCGGCGCAAGCTTGAAAGGGTTGGGAAAGCTCCCGGAAGAAGGCATTCATTCCGCTGCGGAAACGGCGGACGGCGTTCGTCTCTCCGTCGGATCCGGCGCTTATACGTTCAGCTATACGGCCGTTAAAGGCGATACCGGATTCCGGTAACCGACAGGCTGCCCTCACGCTTCTCCGAGGGCGGCTTTTCATTTTTTTAGATTGCAATTTTCGACATTTTTTGCGCTAATGGTAGTAGGCAGGCGAGCCATACAATCAAGAAAGGGGTGAGGGCTGTGCTCAAGGTCGTCATCGCAGAAGACGAAATGTTCGTCAGAATCGGGATGAAAAACTCGATTAGCTGGGAAAAGTTCGGTATGCAGGTCGTTGCGGATGTATCCAACGGCCAGGAGGCATGGGAAGTGTACCAACGAGAGAAGCCGGATTTGATCCTCACCGACATTAAAATGCCTGTCATGAACGGCATGGAACTGATCGGAAAAATCAGAGAGAACGATGCGAAGAGCAAGATCGTCATTCTGACGGTGTACGAAGAATTCGACTATGTTCATAAATCGCTGCAGCCTACTAAACCGAATACCGGCTACTGCCGTCGTCGATAGACGATTCGGCTTACCGCAAGAGAGGCTATTCCGAAGGTCAAATGGGATCGGGGGATAGCCTTTTTGAAACGATTTTTGCGAAGGCGCGATCGTCTAAACCTGTAAATCCGATTGGCGTTTATAATACGTCCAGCCCTAAAGAGAAAGAATACGTATACTTGGAGCGTTTTGCTCTGCGGCTTCGCCATGCATCCATATACCGGAAAAAATCGGCGTTTAAGACGTTGCCTGGTGTCTACTCTAGGCGCTTCTTCGGAGATTCTTACGTTTCTGCAAACGGTCCGTACATTTCTACATTCCATTCGCGGCTCATCGGCTATACCATAGTTCTATGAAAGCGGTTCCGGTTATCTGTACGATAAGCGAAGGGACTGCCGCAATATCAAAAAAGAGGAGAGTGTGAGCATGAGTAAACGAAACAAGCTGCTCGCGTTAAGTTTGTCGCTTATGGCTGTCGTTTTCGCCGGCTGCTCCGGAGGGGCGTCGCCGGATGCAAGTGCAGTGCCGGGAGCGTCTGCGGACAATAAGGGCGGGGCAAGTCCGGAGGCGAAGGACGGCGGGAAAACCGAGCAGACGGAGCTGCGGATCCTTTGGTGGGGCAGCCAGGACCGGCATGATATGACGCTCAAGGTGCTCGATCTGTTTCAGAAAAAATATCCGAACATTAAAGTGACGCCCGAGTTTACCGGATGGGACGGATACTGGGACAAATTGTCCGTGCAGATCAGCGGCGGCAACGCTCCTGACGTCATCCAGATGTCCTATGCGTATTTGAGCGATTATGTGAACCGGCAGGCGATGCTCGATCTGACCGGCCAAGGCATCGGCTTCGACGGCATCGAGGAGAGTACGCTGAGCACCGGCAAGCTGAACGGCAAGCTGTACGCGGTACCGGCCGGAATAAGCTCATACGCGATGCTGTACGATCCCGCGATGCTGGAGAAAGCGAACGTGAAGCTGCCCGAGCAGCCGACATGGGACGATTACGAGAAAATGGGCCAGCAGATTAAGGACAAGCTCGGCCGTGAAGGCATTGTTCTGATGGACGAGAGCGGCAATATCGATATTTTGAATTTGTACGTCAGGCAGAAAGGGATGACCTTCTTCAGCGGCAACAAACTCGGATTTACCGAGCAGGCGCTGACCGAATATTTCAATTATTGGACGAAATTGCGCAAGGCGGGTACCGTAGCATCGGGCGCATTGACCGCTTCGTTCGCGGGAGGGACGATCGAAAAATCGCCGATCGTGACCGGCAAAACCCCGTTCACGATGTTCTCGATGAACCAGTACGTTTCTTATTCGGGGATGGCGAACCGGCCGCTTGAATTGGCGCTCACGCCGAGGCAGCCGGACGGGAAGGAAGCCAACTATTTGATTCCGTCGATGTATTGGTCCGTTTACAGCAAGAGCAAGCATACGAAGGAGGCGGCGATGCTGATCGACTTTTTGACCAACGATGTCGAAGCCGGCAAAATTCAGGGCGTAAACCGGGGCGTCCCGATTTCCTCCAAAATCCGCGATGCGATCAAACCGCAGCTGAGCGAAACGGACAAGAAGCAAATCGCCTATATCGATAAAATAACGAAAATCGCCGTGCCGGCGGTCGTCATTGAGCCGAAGGGGGCCGCCGAGGTGCGTAATCTGCTGGTGTCCGTGACCCAGGAAATGCAGTTCGATAAGAAAACGCCGGAGCAAGCCGCTCAAGAATTTATCAAGAAGGCGAACGACATATTGGAAAAAGCGAAATAACGGCGTCCCAATCGCGGCATCGATAACGGGTTTATCGGGAAATGGAGGTGCGTATGCGCGCGATTACGTTTAAGAGGAACGCCACCGCTTATTTGTTCATGCTTCCTTGGCTGGCCGGGCTGCTGCTGTTTACGATCGGCCCGGTCGCCAGCTCCTTGTATTTGTCCATGACGAAGTTCGATCTGCTGACGGATCCGCAGTGGATCGGCTTGCAGAATTATAAGGAAATCTTTTTAGAGGACAGCCGGTTTTACCAATCGTTGAAGGTTACTTTTTTCTTCGTTATCGTTTCGGTTCCGTGCAAGCTGCTGTTCGCCCTGCTCGTCGCGATGCTGTTGAACCGCGGCATCCGGGCGATCGGCTTGTACCGCAGCGTCTACTATTTGCCGTCGCTGCTTGGCGGCAGCGTGGCAATCGCCGTCATGTGGCGGCAAATTTTCGGCGATCTCGGCACCGTTAACAAGCTGCTGTCCGATTTGTTCGGCATTTCGGGACCGATTTGGCTCGGCGATCCGGATTATGCCATCTACCCGCTCATCATACTCGCGGTTTGGCAATTCGGCTCTTCGATGGTCATTTTCCTGGCGGGACTGAAGCAAATTCCGCAGCACTTGTACGAAGCTTCCGCGATCGACGGGGCGGGCAAATTTCAGCAATTCCTAAAAATTACGGTGCCGATGCTGTCGCCGGTCATCTTTTTCAATCTCGTCATGCAGACGATCGGCGGGTTTATGGTTTTTACGCAAGGGTTCATCATTTCCAAGAACGGTCCGCTCGACTCGACGCTGTTCTATTCCATCTACTTGTACGAGAAAGGGTTCACTTATTTCAAAATGGGCTACGCTTCGGCGCTCGCGTGGATATTGCTGGTGCTGGTCGGGGCCATGACGGTGCTTATTTTCCGCTCCTCGAAGATGTGGGTGCATTATGAATCGGAGGAGGGGAACGGATGACGGCTTTGACAATAGGCGGAAGACGGATGAAGCGAATGATGCTGCACATCGTTCTGGCGCTTTCCTGCCTCGTCATGATATATCCGGTGTTGTGGATGGTATTCAGCTCGTTCAAACCGACGGCGGAAATTTTCTCTTCCGAGGCGCTGCTTCCGAAGCAATGGCTATTTTCCAATTACAAGACGGGCTGGTTCGGCGTCCCCAAAATGAACTTCGGCACGTTTCTCACCAATTCGTCGCTGATCAGTCTGCTCGTCGTTATCGGCAACATCGTCTCCGCGTCGCTTGTCGCATTCGCTTTTGCCCGGCTGAGGTTCAAGCTTAAGTCGTTATGGTTCGGCGTCATGCTGATGACGATGATGCTGCCGGGACAGGTGACGCTCATTCCGCAATACGCGCTGTTTCACAAGCTGGATTGGATCAACACGTATTTGCCGCTGACCGTCCCGCATTTTCTCGGCGGTACGCCGTTCTTCATCTTCCTGCTCGTCCAGTTCATCCGCGGTATTCCGCGGGAGCTTGACGAAGCGGCTACGATCGACGGCTGCGGCACCTTTCAAATTTATTGGCGTATCGTCATGCCATTGTGCGGCCCGGCGCTGATTACAACGGCCATATTCAGCTTTATTTGGACATGGGATGATTTTTTCGGGCAGCTGATATACATTAATGATGTGAAGAAATATACGGCTCCGCTCGGGTTAAGACTGTTCCTTGACGGCAGCGGCAAAAACGAATGGGGGCCGATGCTTGCGATGTCTGTGCTGTCTCTGCTTCCAAGCTTTGTCATTTTTATGACGTGTCAAAAGTATTTCGTTCAGGGCATCGCCACAAGCGGGTTGAAGGGCTGACGTGACGTGGGGCTGAATGGATTCGGCTGAAAACGAGGACATTCTGCGTCTCGCAAAGTGTCCTCTGGAATTCCGGAGCGGACGGCAAGCCGCTTTGCAGAAGATGAAGCGCCGGTAACGTGTACCCGCCGTACTGCCGGAGCGGACGGCAACCGGTACGAAAAAACAGGAGCGGGAACATGCCGGCCGGCCGGACTTTTTCCCCAGGGAATAGACTTTGCCCTCATAGGAGGCTGATTGCGATGCGAATGGAAAGGACGGGGAAGTGGCGGCTGCAGCCGCTGCTTCTTCTTGCATTCGTGCTGTTTACCGGAGCTATGCTGCTTATAACGACGGCGATCATCTATTTCGGCGTTTCCCGCGTCATTACGGAGCAAACGAGCGAGACACGGCTGCAGCTCATAGCGGAAATGCAGAAGCAGCTGACCGCCCGCTTCCGGGAAGTGGAGGAAACCGCCCTTTCCATTTCGACGCATCCGAAAATTATCGAGGCCTTCTCGAACAAACAGGCGGATCCTTACGACAACATTACGATACGGAAAGAAGTCAACCAAATCGTCGACCGGTTCTGGTTCGCCAAGGCTTCCATCAAAAGCATTCAAATTTACAGCGACCGGTTCGACGAACTGGCCGCAATGTCGTCGGAGCATAATTTGCCGTTATCGCTCATGTCTTGGCTGGAAGACAAGGACCGGCTCGATCAGTCAGACGCGCTCTGGGTGAAGTCGCATATGGAACCGAACGTGCAATACAATCCAAAGCCGGTCGTCACCTATATCAGCAAAATATTTACGGATAAAGGCGGCGTCGGCGGTTATTTGGCGATACATGTCGCGGAAGAGACGGTATTCGATTTATTCAAAGACCGCAAGCGTCAGGCGGGCACGATCGTGCTGCTCGACAGCGGCGGCCGGTTGATCTCGCAGAGCGGGTCGGGCAACGACGGCGGCTTCGACCCGACGGTGAGACCGAAATGGCTGACCGAGCTGCTGCTCCTGCAGGATGAAGGCTACAAGTCCGCCAAAATCGGGGGAACCTCGAGCCTCATTCTTTTCTCCGCCCCGAATCATGCTCAGTGGCGTATTTTGGAAATGATTCCCGCCGACGAACTATATCGCGGCGTTCGAACGATTCGGAATATCGTGCTTGCGATCGGCTTGCTCGGCATTTTGCTGTCGTTCCCGGCCGCTTCTTATTTATCCAAACGCATTATTCGGCCGATTCCCGAGCTGCTGGCAGGCTTCAAGCAAATTCAGGGCGGCAATTTCAACACGCAAGCGGCGGAGCAAAATCCGATCGTCGAATTCAATCAATTGTCGCAGAGCTTCAACCGGATGGCTGCGCAGCTGAAGGAGCTGCTCGCCCAGCTGCGGGAGGAGCACCGGGCCAAGCGGCAGGCCGAATATGCCGCCCTGCAAAGCCAGATCAATCCGCATTTTTTATACAATACGCTTGATATGATCAATTGGATGGCAGCGCGCAAAGGGGCCCACGACGTCAGCCAGATGGCGTCGAAGCTGGCAAAGCTGTTCCGCATCAGCCTCAGCAAAGGGAAGACGTTCATAAAGCTCGGCGACGAGCTGGAGCACGGCTTGCTTTATGCGCAAATTCAGCAAGCCCGTTTCAAGGACCGGTTTACGTATGAGTCTTATGCGGAGCCTGCTCTGAAAGAACTGTACGTGCCGAAGCTTATTCTTCAGCCCTTTATCGAAAATGCGATCATTCACGGATTTCCCAAGCAGCTGGAGCGGCAAGGAGTCGTGAAAGTGTCGGCCGAGCTGCGGGGCGAGTCGGTCTTGTGCCTGATTATCGAAGACAACGGCTACGGGCTCCCGGCCGACTGGAATGGGAAGGGATCGGAGCACGGCTCTCCGAACGCGGACGGGACTAGCGGTTACGGCATCGGCAATGTCAGGCAGCGGATCGAGCTCTATTTCGGAAAGGCATACACGGTGCAGCTGACCGGATGCGACACCGCAGGCGTACGGGTTGAAATTACGCTGCCGCGTTTCGATTCGACGGACGAGCTGGAACGATATATAAACCGGGGAGATGATCGGGATGAACATCTTATTGGTTGACGATGAAGAGCATGTCATCGATGGATTGCGCGAGATGATCGATTGGGAAGCGCTGCATATCGACCGAGTGTTTACAGCCGCGGACGGGGAAGAGGCGTGGCAATTGTACTGCAGCCACCGGCCTGACGTCGTGCTGACGGATGTGGCGATGCCGCAGATGAACGGACTTGAGCTGTCCGCCCGTATTCGCCGGGAGGATCCGCATGTCCCGATCGTCATCTTGAGCGGCTACGACGATTTCGAATATGCGCGCGAGGCCGTTCATCTGAGCGTATCCCGCTATATTCTAAAGCCGGCGGTGTTCACCGAAATTCAGGAGATGCTCGCCGAAGTGATCGGCGAGCTTGAAGCGGTCCGGAAGCAGAAGCAATACGCCGACGAATTTTCCCGGCAGATGAAGCATTCGATACCGCTGCTGCGCGAGCAGCTGTTATTCGATCTCGTCGTTACCGGCGGCGCCGTCGTGACGGCGGAGCAGCTGCGTTTCCATCAGCTCGAAGACGAGCTGTTGACCGGCGGCCTCGTCGTGACGATCGGGCTGTACCGGACGGACGACGCGAGATTCGCGAGCGAGCGGGACTGGCAGCTGTTCAAGTTTTCAGTCGCCAATATCGTGTCGGAGACGATCGCGGCGGCGGACGGCATACCGGGCGGCTGTTTTCTGCTCCGCTATGTGGAGGACCGGCTTCCGCTTCTCGTGATAAGCGGGGATCCCGGCGAAGCCGTCTTGAGAGCGCGGCGACTGGCCGAGGCGTTTCTCGAAAGCGTCACCCGTTATCTCGGGATCGAGCTGAATGTCGCCATCGGCGGGTGGTTCGGCAAGGCGGGGCAATACCGCGCCTCTTATGTGCAATGCTGCGACATGCTTCGGTCGCTGGACTTCGAAGGATACCACCGAATCGTGTCGGCGGATGACGAAAACGACTATGCCGCTTCTATGGCGTACGATCCGCTCAAAGCCATCCGGCTGCTGAGCGGAACTTTCCGGCAGGGCGGCTGGGGCGAAGCGGCGGAGATGTGGCGGGAGATGCGCGGCGCGCTGCTTCGCGAATCGGTGCCGCTAGGCGTCGCGCAAATTGCCGCCGTCTCGCTGATGAGCGGGCTGACGCTGGAATTGGCGGAGGAGGAGCGCGAGAATGCGAACCGTTTTTTGCCCATCGTTCAGGACATATACAAGCACCGCTCCAAAGAAGCCGTTCTCCAGCTTGTCGAGGATCATTTGAATGCGCTGCTCGAACAGTTTCGTCAGCGTGAAGCGCAGCAGCGTCCGTCACATGATTGCGTTCGTAAGTTAATCGAGCAGATCGAATCCCGTTTCGCGGAGCCGTTATCGTTCTCAGAGCTGGCAAGGCAGCTGCACATGACGCGCAATCATCTAAGCTATTTGTTCAAGCGCGAAACCGGCACGAGCTTTGTCGCCTACTTGACGAGCTACCGCATCGAAAGGGCGAAGGAGCTGCTTAATGCGAACCGGTACATGATCTACGAAATCGCGGAGAAGGTCGGCTATTCCGACGGCGCGTATTTTAGCCGCGTTTTCAAAAACGCAACCGGCGTATGTCCGCTCGAATATACGCATTCGCAGCGCCAATAGAAAATTTTTCAAACAAACTGAACGTTTTCCGCTTCTCATTCGCATTATCTTCGAAAAGAAAAATTGAGGGAGTGGAAATCGGATGAAGCATTTAAAGCAAACGGCTGCTGCCGTTATCTTGAGCGCAGCTTTAGCGATGCCGGCGGTAAGCGGAACCGCGGTTGCGGCAGAGGCTGCGGTTGCGGCCGCTTCGGAAGCGACCGTCGCCGGGCATGTCCCGATCCGTGAAATTGCCGAAAAGGCGGGCGCGGTCGTAACCTGGGAAAATAGTAAGCGCACCGTAACCGTAAAGCGGGGAGGCATGACGCTTATTTTGCAAATAGGCAGTGCCCAGGCGGAGTTAAACGGAAAAACGATCGAGCTGGGGGAGACGATCGAGCTTGTCAACGAGAAAACGGTAGTCCCGATGGAGCTGCTCCGCCAGCTGCGGCTCGATCAAGAGGTTAGCGGCGAAACGCCGGCTCTGACCGGGACCGCCGCGTTGGCAGCCGCTTTTTTGGAGCAGCTGAACGCCGGGGACTTTGCAGCCGCACATAAATCGCTGAGCCCGAATCTGCAAGCCGCTTTGCCGTTGCAGGGCTTACAGCAAATATGGCAAATGGCGGGGCAGCAAGCCGGGGAGCTCGGCAAGCTGCTTTCGGCAAACACCGTATCGAACGGGGTACACGATAACGTTACGTTTATTTTCGAGGGGACGAGCGTGCCTGTTGAAGCGACGATTCGGCTGGATAAGGCCGGGCTTGTCGACGATCTCGGCTTGTCGCCGGCACAGCCGCCTGCGGCGTACATAAAACCTTCCTACGACGATGACTCGAAGTATACGGAGGAAGAGGTTGTCATCGGCGAAGGCGCCTTCGCGCTGCCCGGAACGTTGACGATGCCTGCCGGCGAGGGGCCTTTCCCGGTCGTCGTGCTCGTTCACGGGTCTGGTCCGCACGACCGGGATTCGACCATCGGCGGCGTGAAGCCGTTCCGGGACTTGGCCGTCGGCTTGGCTGCGCAGAACATTGCCGTTCTTCGCTACGAGAAGGTAACGAAGGAGCATAATTTGAAATTCGCCTTGGATCCGAAGCAGACGCTGCAGCGGGAAACGGTCGACGACGCGCTAGAGGCCGTCGAGTTTCTGAAAGGCATGGAAGGGATCGATCCTGCGCGCATCTTTGTAGCCGGCCATAGCCAAGGCGGGATGGCGGTGCCGAAAATGATCGGGCTCGATCAGGCGGGCGATATAGCCGGAGCGGTTATTTTGTCGGCTCCGAGCTTGGGCTTCGCGGAAACGCTGATCGAGCAGCAGCAGGAAGTGGTTGAGCGGGTGAAAAGCTTGGGTCTTCCTGCAGAAGTGACAGCCGCTTACGAGCAATCGGCCGCTGCATGGATTGAAATCGGCAAAATGGTCGCCGATCCGCAAAATACCGTTGACCACATTCCTGCGAACTTCCCGCTACCTCAGCCGTACTGGTGGTTCGAGCAGAAAAACTACCAGCCGGCCGAAACGGCGAAGAAGCAAAACCTTCCGCTGCTCATTATGCAGGGTGAGAACGATTGGCAGGTGTCCATGAAGCAGTTCGCCGGTTGGAAAAAGGCGCTTCAGGAGCGGAAGGATGTTCAATTCAAGTCGTATCCGGGCGTGAACCACGTGCTAACGGCATACGAAGGCGTTTCGATCGGCGCCGAATACGGCCAGCCGGCTAACGTTGCACCGGCCATTATCGATGACATCGCGAAGTGGATCAACAGCGGCAGTCTCGAATAAGCGGCGGCGAATGGAAATTTAACGGGGCAAGTCCTATACTAGCAAACAAATAAGCTTCCAGCCCCACTACAACAGTGGCTTTGGAAGCTTATTTGTTTATATTTAGGAACTGCCCTATTACGTTCTAACTTTTGGGGCAGGGGCACTTTTGGCAATCCCGCCGATTGTTCGATTCCCGGTGAACGCGGATTTCCTTCGGAACGAAACCGTGCAGCCGTTATTTACGAAAATGTGCGATCGCTGTTCCGCATTTTCATCATTGCCTGTGCCCCGAAGGGGCATTAACGTTTATCCTTGTGCGGCTTAAGACTTCGGCACGACAGGCAAATAAATTTCGATGAGCGCATGCTCGCGGTCTGTAATCGGCTCGGGGTAGTATTCGAAGTCGGCGCAGACTGCCGGATTGATCTCGTACCCGGATTGGGGGAGCCATACGTCATATACGTAGCGGAAAACTTTACGCAGCGATTTTATTCAAGGGATGCTAGGCCATGAGAAAGCATCCACTACACAGATCTACGCCCAGCTGCGTGGTGAACGGAGAAGGGAATTATATAGGCGTTTCTTTTAGGGGCCATCGGCACCTTCTCAGCTAACGGGCAGGATCATGGAGTCAATCCATATTATGCTATTATGGACTTATGAAGAGAAAGGAAGGATAACGATGATTATGACACAAAAAGAAATGCTGTTCATTGTGCAATCACAACTTGCTATTGACCACCACCACAGCAGTATTCGATACTAATATTTGATGCTCTACTGTTGTATAAAAGATGGAATTTGTGTCCATAATGGATTATTTCAGAACCTCGTAAGTCCCCCGAAACAACCGCCAAAGGTTTGAGGATTAGGATATAAGCTTGTAGTGATTAGCTAATTTTCTCTCAAGATTGCGATCAGATTATATTACTACTAAGAGGGATTGTATATGAGTAGACGGAGATACTATCGTTTGCGTAGAAGTAATAACTTCGGCTACAGACAAAGTTGGGTCACAGGAAAAGGCCGGTTGGGTAGAGATTCAGTACTATTGCTAGTTATCCTATCGATAGTTGTAGTAATTCTAGTTATTTGGAAAACGGCTCAATTCTTCGATTCATTACTCGGTTGGTTGAGAGTTATGGTTGTTGTAATCGTCCTCTTTGGATTTGGATTCAAGTTCGAGGGTTTAAAGAATTATAGATTTTTTCTAACTTCTAATTTAATCAATATGAACTTATATTAGCCTTGTTTTCTGGCCGGATCTAATATTGATTTGTAATAAAATGCTTACCGTTGGTTTTCCAAACATCGTCAAATTACGCATCGAATACCATCCCGGTTTCGAAAGATTCCAATTGTGTTATCGTTTACACATCGGTTATTACCAATAAGCTGCAATTTAACAGTTGATAACAAGCAAATTGACGCATTTAGCAAATTATACTAGACTGTGTGTAAACGATTACAACCGAATTCAAGCACTCTTTTTTGCACAAAAAAGTTTGAAACAAGGGGAGCCTTTCGATGGAATGGAACGTGGCGACGAGGCTGCGGCTGCGCAACAATCGTTTGTTTTACAAGATTTTGCTCTATTTTCTCTCTCTGCTTGTGCCTATTATCGTCATAGGCATGTTCGTATACGGGAATGTCGATCGCTTAATCAAGAAAGAAACGTCCGCCCAGCTTGCCGACAATCTGCATGCTTCCGCGGGAACGATCGATATGGTTTTGAGAATGGTGCAGGCAGCCAACAATGCGCTCCTGTTCAGCGATACGTTCCAGCAGAATTTGCGTCCGAACGGGCTGATGACCGATACCGACAGGGTGAATACGCCGTCGATCGTCAAAGCGATTGCAACGAACCGCAGCATTGTGAGCCCCGTCATCGACAATATTTTTGTCTATATCGACGACGAGAAAGTGTATTCCGGCGACGGCGTCATTCAATTCGACACGTTTTTCGATACGTTCTCCCGATTTGCCGACCGGCCCAAAGAGTTCTGGTTGGGGAAGCTGAAGAAGGATAGCTTGTTCGAAATCATGCTGCCCGACGAGACCGTCAACGCCATCAACCATACCGTACATCAAGTCATACCGAGCGCGACGACGCAATATGTGAACGGGAGGCCGGCCACACTGGTCACCACCCTCTCGATTCCGGCCTTGACGGCGATGCTCGAAAACAACTCGATCTATTCCGCAACCTCGTATTTGGCGCTCGATACCCGAAGCGGTACGCTGTTGCGAAGCAAAGGGATGGATGACGATGCGGCGGAACGAATCAGACAAGCGTTTGCTGCCGCCTCGCCAAACGTTTCGCAGGTCCAGGTACTCGATGTGCACGGCGCTCCGTCCGTCGCCGTTCATGCTAAGTCCGACGATTTCGGCTGGGATTACTATTCGGTTACGCCGGTCTCCTCCTTCAATGGGGAACCGTCGAATATCCTGAATATGATTGTCTGGATATGCCTAAGCCTGGTCGTGATCGGGATCGTTTTTTCCTTCATTTTCAGCATCAATTTGTATAATCCGATTCGGAACATCCGCAATATTTTGCTGAAATCCGAAGCCCCGAGCAGTTTAGACGGCAATTTGGCCGGGCAGGGCGAGCTGGAGCGGATCGGGAATCAAGTGAATCGGCTGGTTAGCGACAATCTAGACACGGTACGCAAGGTGCAACGGTTTACGAACGAGCTTGTCGAGCAATTTTTCCGCAATTTGCTCGGCGGCAACGAGTGGGAGAAGCCCGGCACCGTGACCGAGGTTTTGCAGGATATCGGATTTCGGGAAGGCGACTGTTTATGCTGCTGTTTCCTATTCCGCTTCAAAGACGCGTTCTACCGCGAGATCAGCGAACCGGACCGCATGCTCATCCAGGAGAAGCTGCGAAATGTGCTGTGGGGCATTATGCGGCAGCATGTGAATTGCTATCTGCTGGAATATGAACGGAGTTTTTACGCGGCAATCGTCAACCTGCCCGGCGCGGAGGAACGTGCAAAGCTCGATCAAGCGCTTGATAAAGTGAAAAAAACGTTTGAATACGATATGATCTACTGCCATTTGACCGTCGGAGTTGGCAGCAACGCGTCGACGATCGGGGATATCGGCAATTCGTTTCAGGATGCCGTTACGGCGATCGACCAAAGGCCGGAGCAGGCCGATTTGCTCGTTCTGGATGCGTCCCGGATGGCAATCGAGCGCACGTACTTTTACTCTTTCCTTGAAGAGACCAAAGTGCTTAACGGTCTAAAGTCGGGGGATGAAGAGCTGCTGAGAGAGGAAGTCGAGCTACTCGTCACCATCAATCGCAACCGCGGCGTATCGAATCATTATTTGGGCGCGCTGCTTACGGAGCTGTTCAATACGGGCTACCGGTACATCACGGAGAAGCGGCTGCAGGTTTCCTTGTTCGTATCGAAAGAAGACTACGCGGAACTGAACAAAGGGGTTGTTATCCCCGATCAACTGGACAGGCGTATCGAACTTCTTCTCGGGTTCTACCGCAAAATCGTTGCCGGAACCGCCGTGAAGACGGAACGAAAAACGGCATCCGTCGTTTCGATCGTAACCGGCTATATCGAAGCCCATTACGGAGAAGACATTTACTTGGAAAAAGTGGCGGACGAGATCGGACTTTCGCCCAAATATGTGTCACGCATTTTTAAGGAAACGACCGGCAGCACCATTACGGATACGATCAGCCTCATACGGATGGCGAAGGCGAAGGAGCTTCTCGCGCAGACGGATTTGAAAATCAACGAGATCGCGGACCGGATCGGCATTTTCAGCCGGACCACCTTCCTGCGCATGTTCAAAAAGCACGAAGGCGTTTCGCCGATGGAATACCGGAAACTGTACGGCCAGCGGAAGGAATCGCAATCCGATGCGACATTTTGCAACGAGGCGGAAAAATGAATCATGGCGCAAAAAGGGGAATTACGGCTCAAGTAATTCCTTTTTGGTTATTTTGCAGCCCCGTCCTGCACGTTACGATTGGTGATGCAAGCGAACATGACAAAACTGAAGGGGGTTTTTAATCCATGCGGCAAAAAAGGAAATGGCTGACCGGCGGCAGCGCTTTTGCCTTGTCGGCAGCATTGCTCGCAGGCTGTGGAGGCACCGCGGCGAACGGGACGAACCAAGGAGACGCAGGGGGTCAGCCCGGCGCGCAGCAGAGCGCCAAGCCGGCGAAGGCACTGGAACTGACCTGGATGCGATACGAGCATCCTTCCCAGGCACTCGTCGCGGATTCCGCCGTCGTCCAGGAAATCCAGAAGCGCAAACAGGTGAAGCTGAACCTGCAGAGCGTACCGCAAAGCAACTATGATGACAAAAAAAAGACGCTCATCTCCACAAACACGATTCCGGACGTGCTATTGGTGAAACAGGAGGATATTCAAAATTTCGCGGACTCGGGCGTATTTCTCGATCTGACCCCGTATCTGGACAAAATGCCGAATTTCAAAAAGATCATGCAGGAGCATCCCGAAATCAATAAAAATAAGCTGGACGGGAAGCTTTACGGCTTTCCCTTGGTTTCGAGATGGGGCATGCAGGGCGGACAGATGCCGACCATCCGCAAAGACGTACTGGCCCAAGTGAACATGAAGGCGCCGGCGACTTACGAGGAGCTGTATCAGGTTTTAAAAAAAATGAAGGAAGCGTATCCGGATTCGTATCCGTATACCGCCCGCGGCGCGAACGGTTTGACGGCCACAGAAAACTTAATCAACCCGGTCGCCTTCGGCTTTGGCAGCGGATACACGAACCCGACCGGAGCTAAGGTGTATTACGATCCCGCCGAAAAGAAATATAAGTTCGGTCCTTCCAGTCCCGAATTTAAAGAGGCGATCGTCTATTTGCGCAAGCTGTACAAGGAAAAGCTGCTTGATCCCGATTACGTGACGGCGACATCGCAAATTTGGCAGGAGAAGCTCAGTTCCGGCAAGTCGATGTTCTTCATCGACAATTTCGGTTTCGCCAGCAGCTTCAATCTGACGCTTCACAAGAAGGATCCGAACGCTCAATTCACCGTTCTGTCGACCATGGCCAGCGATAAAGGCGTCAAACGGAGCCTGCTCTATCAGTTGGATCACTTGGGCGAATCGTATGTCATCAACGCCAAGGCGAAAAATGTAGATGAGCTCGTGTCGTTCATCGATTGGCTATACGGCCCGGAAGGCACCGATCTGACCAGCTTCGGCGTCGAAAATGCCGATTACACGAAGGTAAACGGGGAATACAAAATATCGGATACGGCATTGAACAAGTACAAGGATAAGCCGGATCCGGTCCGGACGATGCAATCGGCGCTTGGCACCGGCTATTTGGGGCTGGCGCTGAACACGGACGACCATCCAGGGCTTTCCTTCCCGACGCCTCAGGATACGATCGCATGGAACGAGGCCGTACTTAAGGAATGGAAGGACGGCACCGCATTCCGGCAATATTTTGACCCGCCTTTCAATAAGGAAGAACGGGAAAAATTGAAGCAGGTGCGCACGCAACTCGATTCCTACATCGCCCAGACGATGGACAAATTCATCATGACCGAAGGCGCTCTGAACGATTGGAACAGCTTTGTCCAGCAGGCTAAGGCCAAAGGCGCGGACGAGCTGGTCAATATTTATAACACGGCACTGGCAAGAGTGAACTAGCAATGGCGCATGATTGTTCCGATATCATGCCGATGACTGAACGCCCGTCTGGAAGATGGGCGGAAACTAGGAGGAAGCTGCGCAAAAGCAAGGTTCTGTACGCCATGTTCGCACTTCCGCTCTGCTACTTTGTTGTGTTCCATTATGCGCCGATGTTCGGCAATTTGATGGCTTTCCAGGATTACTCGATCGTGAAAGGGATTAGCCACAGCCCGTGGGCCGGCGCGAAATATTTCCGGATGTTCATGACCGACCCTTATTTCTGGAAAGTGGTTCGGAATACTTTGCTCATCAACATGTATTCGCTGCTGTTTGCTTTTCCGGCGCCGATTGCGTTCGCTCTGCTGCTGAACGAACTAAGAAGCCGGATATTCAAACGGTTCGTCCAGACCGTCGCCTACGTTCCCCATTTTCTTTCCACGGTCGTGGTTGCGGGGATGCTGGTCAACTTTTTGTCGATGGACGGTTTGATCAACCGGTTCGTCGAATGGTTCGGCGGCGAGCCGAGGACGTTTCTAGCGATGCCGGAATGGTTCCGGACGCTGTTCATCGGCTCCGACATCTGGCAGAGCATGGGGTGGAACTCGATCATTTATTTGGCCGCGCTCACGTCCGTCGATCCGCAGCTGTACGAGGCGGCTACGGTCGATGGCGCCGGCCGGTGGAAGAAGATCGTTCATGTGACGCTTCCCGGCATTTCCAGCGTCATTACCGTTATGCTGCTGCTATCTGTCGGGCATATGCTGTCCGTCGGCTACGAAAAAATACTGCTGCTGTACAGCGGCCCCACATATGAGACGGCGGATGTAATCCAAACGTTCGTATACCGGCGGGGACTCATCGACAGCGATTTCAGCTTCGCCGCAGCCGTGGGCATTTTTCAGTCGGTGCTGGCCTTTGTGCTGGTCGTTTCGGCCAACCGGGTCGCAAGAAGGGTGAACGGAACCGGGCTGTTTTAACTTGGCGGTTGATGCTTACGAAGTGGGCTTTCTGACGAAAGCCCTTAGGAGGGTAGAGATGCGAGCGCATCGATTCGGTTTGTTCGACATTGTCAATATCGGCATCATGCTTCTGGTAGTTTTTGTAACCCTCTACCCTTTGTATTACATGGGGATCATTTCGATCAGCGCTGGCGATGCGGTGAGCCGGGGCGAGGTGACGTGGCTGCCGACAGGGATTAACGGGAAGGCGTACGATATCATCTTCGGCGACCCCTCGATTTTGCAGGCGTACGGAAACACGCTGCTTTATACGTCTTTGGGGCTGCTCGTCAATTTGATCATGACCGCCCTCTGCGCATACCCCCTATCCCGGGAGGCTTTCTACGGCAAGTCGTTATTCTCGCTGGTTGTCGTGTTTACGATGTTTTTCGACGGCGGGCTCATTCCGCGGTATATCGTTGTCCATTCGCTCGGATTGGTCGATACGATTTGGGCGCTGCTGCTTCCGGCGGCGATCAATGTGTTCAACATGATTCTGATGCGGACGTTTTTCGAGCAAATACCGAGCGCCTTGCACGAATCGGCCAATCTGGACGGAGCGGGAGAACTGCGTATTCTGCTGCGCGTAGTACTGCCTTTGTCGCTCCCCGTTATGGCGACCATGTTTCTGTTCTATGCGGTAAGCCACTGGAACAGCTATTTTCCGGCGCTGATTTATTTGAATGAAAAACGATTGTACCCGCTGCAAATCATTTTGCGGAACATCGTCATTCAAGGGGAAATGGCGACCCAGGGATCGGAAATGACCGGGGCCGGCGGCATGGCCGTCATGGCCGTCAATATCAAGTATGCCGTCGTGTTTGTGGCCATCCTGCCGATTCTGTGCATCTATCCGTTCGTGCAAAAATATTTCGTGCAGGGCGCCATGATCGGATCGGTGAAGGGTTGACCGCACGCGACAGGACAGTGAAAAGAGGGATATGTACATGGTAAAAGACGGCGTATGGCCTACGATGATTACCCCGTTTACGGAAACGGGCGAGATCGATTACGAAACGCTGGAGCAATTGATCGAGTGGTATATCGGCAAAGGCGTGAGCGGATTGTTTGCGGTTTGCCAGTCAAGCGAGATGTTCCATCTGTCGCTGGATGAGCGGGTGCGGCTTGCCCGGTTCGTTCGCGAACGGGCTGCCCGACGGGTTCAGGTCATCGCCTCCGGCCATATATCGGAGTCTATGGAGGATCAGGTGAACGAAATCCGCGCCATCTCGGCGGAAGGAATCGAAGCTTTCGTCATCGTCAGCAACCGGCTGGCCAGCCGCGAGGAAGCGGACGACGTTTGGAAGCGGAATGCCGACCGATTGCTTCGCGAAGTGCCGGACGTAAGCTTCGGCATCTATGAATGCCCGTATCCTTATAAGCGTCTGCTATCTCCGGAACTGTTGAAGTGGTGCGCGGAAACGGGACGGTTCCTGTTTCTGAAGGACACATGCTGCGATCTGAAGCAGCTCGAAGCCAAGTTGAACGCCGTGCGGGGGACGCGTCTGAAGCTGTTCAACGCGAATGCGGCTACGCTGCTGCAATCGCTGGACATGGGGGCAGCCGGATACAGCGGCGTGATGGCCAACTTCCATCCCGATCTATATGTACGCCTGCTGCAGCTGCAGCGGAGCCAACCGGAAGAAGCGGCAAGACTGCAGCAATTTCTCGGTTCGGCATCCGCCATCGAGCGCCAGCTTTATCCGTACAATGCCAAATATTATTTGCAACTGGAAGGCTTGCCGATCGGTTTACGCGGACGTTCCGGCGGTTCTGTCGGCCTGACCGCTTCTATGAAGCTGGAGATCGAGCAGCTCAGAGGGACGGAGAAGCAGTTCCGAACGATAATGAACGTTTCGGGATGGTGACACTCATGCATCCAATCTCAAAAGACAGCCGTAAAAAGTTGTATGAGTTGGATCTGAGTTTTCAGAGCGGCAACGCTCATATTAAAGTCCATTGGTTCAGAATCAAAGAGAAAAAGGGAAGATTTATCGTCAAACGCCATTCGCATGCCGCTGTGGAAATCCACTTCATTGCGAAGGGAAGCTGCCGGTTTTTGTTCGATCATGCGGAACATTTGCTGTACGAGGGGGATGCGATCGTGATCGCCCCCCATGTTTCTCATGCCCAACGGCATGTTGACGGACAGGAGCTGTTAACGTTTATTTTATGCTTCGATATCGAATTGGGGGGCGAGGATGACGAGTTTTCCTTTCTTTCCTCCCAATTTGCCGATGCGCTCCCGGTGCCTTTTGCCGTAGACGAAAAGACGCAGCGCTTATATTTCGATTCCCTAGAGGAAGCGACGCAGAGAAAAGACGGATTCATGACCGCAATCAAAAGCTTCTTTCTGACGATTTTGGTTGCTCTTTCCAGGCAAATGGCCGATGCTTCCAAAGCCCCCAAGGCTCCATACCAGCTAAAAATTAGAAAAAATATGAACGACAAGCGAATGGATGTGATACACGAACATCTGAGCAAGAAGAGATTCGACAAAATTACGGTAGCCGATATTTCCAAGCTCATGGGACTAAGCGAGAAACAGCTCAATCGGATTGTCAAGGAATGCCATGATATGACGCCTAATAAGCTGATTGCGAAGTCGAAGCTGCAGGCTGCAAAAGCGCTGCTCGAAGATACGGAAATGACGATCCAGGAGATCTCGGAAAAATTGGGGTTCTCGAACGAATACTACTTTAACCGTTTTTTTAAAAGGGAAGAAGGCATGCCTCCGGGACTGTACAGGTCAAGCGTAAAGGATACCCGAAAGTGAATGCCCCCTTTACAACAAGGGTGGTTTGTGAAACGGAGCGACACGCCAGGCATGCGTTTGGCCTCGCCTTTTCGCTTGCTCAAGTGCATATCCAGCCATACCCTGTGACCGCGCCCCCAAACGACTGATCAACTTCGGCAATCGCTTACTCGCTCCGATCGAATGTCCCAAAAAGACAAAAGGAAGTCCCAAAATGAAATTTTCTATCTCTGTGTAATCGTTTACATTAGTACGTGAAAGCAGAATTTCTTCTAGGGGGAAAAGCGAATGAGGAGTAAAGGAGCCAGAATTGTCGCCTCTGCGATATGCACAGCTCTAGTCGGCGGAACGTTAATAGGTTGTACGGATACGAAGACAGCCGAAAAAAACAATCAAACTGCGGACAGCAAATTGCTCGACGGCGGCGTAACGAACGCTACGGGGTATCCGATCACCAAAGAACCCGTCACGTTAACCGTGGGAATTGCTTATGGAGCCCATATGGGCGATATCGCCAAGTACGACATCTGGAAGAAGATTGAAGAGAAGACAAACATCAAAATCAACTTGAAATTGTACAGCGATGCGGAAAAAACGAATCTGATGTTCAGCAGCCGGGATTTTCCGGATATCGGGTTCCGAATGGACGCCACGGGCCAGGCCATGGCGGACGCGATCGATGCGGGCGATATCATAGGGATCGAAAACCTGATGCAATACACGCCCACATGGAAAAAGTTTTTCGACACGAATCCGGATTTGAAGCTGCAGGCGCTCATGCCGGACGGCAAGCTGTACGGCTTTCCCTACGCGGTCATTAACGAAACGTCCTATAACTTGCGAGATCAATGGTTTATCAACAAAAAATGGCTCGATGAGCTGGGGCTCCAAATACCGACGACCACGGACGAATTCAAAAACGTGCTGACGGCTTTCAAAAATAATGCCGGTAAAGGCTCAATTCCCAAAAACGTCATCCCTTACTATGCGTTGTACGGCAACAGCATCGGCGGTCAGTTTGATATGTACGGAACGTTCGGGGTGTATGCACCCGGCAGCTATTTCATTGTTGAGGACGGAAAAATCAAGTCGCAGGCCACGAATCCCGATCTGAAGGAACCGATCAAATATATGGCCGATCTGTACAAGAACGGGCTGATGGTTCCGGAATCGTTTACGGATGACTGGGGGAAATATACGGCCGCGATTTCATCCAATCCTCCCTTGGTGGGCTCGATGACCTCTTTTGTGGATCAAGGGCAGAACGTCAAGGACGGCAAATGGTGGTACCCGATGGCGCCCCTTAAGCCTTCCAACGGAAAAACGCCATACATCCGCCGCCAAACCAAAAGCATCTGGCCGAGAAACTTCGTCATCTTCAAAAACAACAAGTATCCGGTCGCATCGGCAAGATTGGCGGAGCTGCTGGCGGATCCGGAATGGTCTTTGACGGAGAACTACGGCAGCCAGGGCGTACTGTGGAAGAAAAATGCCGACGGCAAATACGAGCTGCTGACCCCGACCGGCGAAGTGGCGGATGCCGATAAAGGGCTTGCCAACTACGGAATAGCTCTTCTCGACGAGAACATGTTCAACAACAAGATCGTCAACGCCAATTTCACCAAAGAGGGAACGCGGGAATGGGCTTACATGAATATTTACAAGAAATTTTTGCCGGCCAAAGATCTGAACTACCCGCCGCTGCCTAGCGGATTGCTGAGCGAGAAGGAAAAGCTGCGAATGACGGATTTGAGCAAGTCGCTGAATGATTATATCAAGACGACGATCGCGGGCTGGATTTCAGGCAAAGGCAATATCGACGCCGAATGGGACGCTTATACGAAGAAGCTGAAAGACCTCGGACTGGATGAATACATGCAGCTGAACCAAAAACAGCTGGATGCCGCAAGCAAGCTGGGGAAATAAACCGATGAACCGGGCGGTACCGCCGAAACTCGCAGAAGGGAGTGGAAAACCATCAATCCGGAACAAGTGATGACAACGAACACTTCCGTCAAACTAATCAGCAAAAAACTGCTTAAAGTCAAAGAAAACATCGGCTTGTACTTTCTCGTGCTTCCCGCGCTGATCTACGTCATTCTGTTTGATTACGTGCCTTTATACGGCGTGTTGATCTCATTCGAGAATTTCAAGCCGATCAAAGGAATTTGGGGAAGCGAATGGGTCGGCCTGTATCATTTCGAGCGGTTATTCAAACTCGATATCTTTTGGGTGCTGATCAAAAACACATTGTCGTTAAGCCTTTACTCGCTGATCGCAGGCTTCCCGATTCCGATCATTCTTGCTCTGGCGCTGAACAGCGCCACGAGCAAGAAATTCAAGAAAGTCGTGCAAACCGTCACGTATGCGCCCCATTTTATTTCAACGGTCATTTTGGTAGGGATGCTGAATGTGTTTCTATCCCCCCGCTTGGGGGTGGTCAGCCAGCTGTTGAATGCCGCCGGCATTATCGACGGTCCGCTCATGACGTTGACGAATCCGAACGCTTTCAGCCATCTGTACGTTTGGTCGGGCATTTGGCAGGGAATGGGATGGGGGAGCATCATTTACCTGGCGGCGCTTTCGGGCGTCGATCCTTCCCTGCACGAGGCGGCGACGGTCGACGGCGCCAACAAGTTTCAACGGGCGTGGTATATCGATCTGCCTTCCATTATGCCGACGATTGTGACGCTATTGATTTTAAGCTGCGGGGGCATATTGGGCGTCGGGTTCGAGAAAGCGTTTCTGATGCAAAATTCGTTGAACTTAGAAACATCCGAAGTCATCTCGACTTATGTGTACAAGGTCGGCTTGCTGCAATCCCAATTCAGCTTTTCCGCGGCGGTCGGGCTGTTTAATTCGATCATCAATTTGATTTTGCTGCTGACCGTCAACCAATTGGCCAAGAAATTGGGCCAAAACGGCATTTTCTGAGGAGGGGATAAGGTGTTCGCCGATGTGCGCAGAAGCAGGGCCGATGTTGTTTATGATGTTATTAATGTTACTTTTCTGGCCCTGTTGTTGGTTATCGTGCTCTATCCGTTATATTTTGTTGTGATCGCCTCCTTCAGCGATCCTGCAGCTGTCGGAACAGGGAAAGTGGTTTTGTTTCCCGCAGGGTTCAATTTGTACGGGTACGATTTGATTTTCAAGTATAAGCAGCTGTGGATCGGATATCGGAATACCGTCTTTTATACGATCGGAGGTACGGCGCTCAGCGTCTCCCTTACGCTTATGACCGCCTATGCGTTCTCGCGGAAGGATATGGTCGGGCGGGGGTTCATCGTTACGCTGTTTATTATCCCCATGTTCATACACGGGGGGCTTATTCCCACGTATTTGCTGGTACGGAAGCTTCATCTGATCGATAATCCGCTGACCGTCATTATCCTCGGCTGCGTCAGCATGTGGAACATCATCATTACCCGGACTTTTTTTCAATCGACGATCCCGCAGGAATTGTTCGAAGCCGCGAAAATGGACGGGTGCGGCAACATCGGTTATTTTACGAAAGTCGTTCTGCCGCTGTCCAAAGCAATCATAGCCGTGCTTGTCGTGTTCAGTGCGGTCGGGCATTGGAACTCGTTTTTTAACGCCTTGATTTACCTAAACGATAGAAATCTAATCCCGCTTCAACTGGTGCTGAGAGAAATTTTGACCAGCCAGACGCAGATGATGCAGCAGCTTGAATTGGGGATCGGGGACCAGGATATGGCGCAAAAAACGTTCCTGGCCGAATCCGTCAAATACGGCATCATTATCGTATCGAGCTTACCGGTGTTTTGCATTTATCCTTTTGCCCAAAAGTATTTTGTCAAAGGGGTTATGATCGGCTCGCTGAAAGGTTAGGAGGTGGCGATGATGAAACCGCTTGCAAATGAATTTGTCAAAATCTATGAATCCGCCGATCCGTCGTCCGTCTATTGCTACAGTCCCGGCATCGTCCGGCTTGCATCGGGCCGTCTCGTCGTAACCATGGACCTTGGCGGTCCCGGCGTGCAGCCGCCCCACGGGAAAATATTCACGTCGGATGACCGAGGGAAAACGTGGATGCACCGGGGAGACTTTCCGTTCGTGCACGCAAGGCCGTTCGTTGCAGGCGGCGCGTTGTACGTATTGGGGCATAACGGCGATCTGGCGATCATGCGCTCCGATAACGACGGAGAAAGCTGGACGGAGCCGGAAAGCCTGACGCGCGGGGAGCAGTGGCATCAAGCGCCTTGCAACGTTCACTATGCGAACGGATCGGTCTATCTGGTCATGGAGAAGCGCCTTCACGGCAAAATTGAAGTATGGGCGGTCGGCGAATTGGCGCCGGTCCTGATGCGCGGCCGAACGGACGCGGACTTGACCCGCGCCGAAAATTGGACGTTTTCTTCGGAGCTTGCCTTTTGCGACGCCGTTCCTGCGGAGACATTGGATTATTTCGGCGTTCCGTTCTTTCATGCAGATCCTATGCGGTATATCGATATCTCGCCTGGCAGAGGCTGCGCCCCGGCAGGATGGCTCGAGACTAACGTGTTGCAATTCGCCGATCCCGACCATGTTTGGCATGATCCGAGCGGCAGGACGTTCCACCTGTGGATGCGGGCGCATACGGGCGGAAGCGGCTATGCCGCGATCGCCAAGGTCGTCGAGCAGGAGGACGGCTCGATGACAACGATGCTGGAGACCGTCCCGTCGGGGAAACGGGTAGCATTCGTTCCTTGTCCGGGCGGTCAAATGAAATTCCACATCCTTTATGACGATGTGACGCGGCTGTTCTGGCTGCTCAGCACGCAGGCGACGGATAGCATGACGCGGGCGGAACGGCTGCCGGCCGACCGGTACAATCTCCCGAACAATGAGCGGACGCGGCTGCAGCTTCATTTTTCCAAGAACGGCATCGATTGGTGCTTTGCCGGTCTCGTCGCGTCAGGTAGAGCGGCAAGGGAGTCCCGGCATTATGCGGCGATGGCGATTGACGGCGAGGATTTGCATATCGTCAGCCGGTCGGGCGACGGGCGGGCATACAGCGCGCATAACGGCAATTTCATTTCGTTTCACACCGTCAGAGATTTTCGCGAGCTTGTTTATTGAAGCAGAACGATAATCAAGGGAGGAAGTTTTCATGATGAGGGCAAAAAGGAAGGGCAAGGCTTTACTTGTTCTATTCACGGCGCTTTTCGTTTTGTTTGCCGGAATCCCCGTCGCTATCGCCAACAATTATGCGGACGTATTCAAGTCGCAGATCGATTACTCCGATGCAAGCACGGGCGTCTACATCGGGAGTCCCAGTCTTGTGAAGCTCTCCGACGGGACGCTGCTTGCGAGCGATGACGACTTCGGACCGAACGCATCGAACAAAACGACCAAAGTTTTTCGTTCTACGGACGACGGAGCCACATGGTCGCAAACGGCTACGATTGTCGGCCAATATTGGAGCACGCTGTTCGAACATAACGGGGCCGTCTACTTGCTTGGAACCAACTATAGCCTCGGCTCCATCGCCATCCGCAAAAGCACCGACGGCGGCATGACCTGGAGCGACGCCTCGATTCTTTATCAAGGGGATGACAAAAACGTCAAATATCACACGGCGCCTACGCCGGTGGTGGAAGCGAACGGACGCATCTATAAGGGGTTCGAGGTATTATATCCATGGGGAATGTGGGCGTTTATCGTTTCTGCATCGGACACGGCAGACTTGATGGATCCTTCGAGCTGGACAAAATCGAACGAATCCGACGTCAATCTGTATATCGAAGGCAATGCCGTAGTCGGGCCGGACGGCCAGGTGTGGGATGTGCTCAGGCGTTCGGTGATCAATCGCGCAGGCATATACAAGCTCGGCGCGGACAACAAGACGTTTACCAAATACGGGGAATTCGACTTCCCCGGGGGTGACGTGAAGTTCACGATCCGTTACGATGCTGCCTCCGGCAAATATATTGCGCTCGTCAATGAGCATACCGATTACAACGTGACGCAAAACAACCAGCGCAACGTGCTGTCGCTCATTTACTCGACGGATCTTGTCCATTGGACCCGCGGCAAGCTGCTCATCCAGGAAGACGAGAACTTGAGTTGGGCGAATTCGACCGCGAAGGACGGCTTCCAATACGTCGATTGGCAGTTTGAGGGCAACGATCTGATCTATGTTTCCCGCACTTCCTACAACGGGGCTAACTCCAAGCACAATTCCAATCGGATGACGTTCCACCGCCTTGCCGATTTCCGCAATGTTTTGCAGCCCGCCGGTTTGGTCGGAGACTATTCCTTCAACGGCTACTCGCACGACGATTCGGCCCAAGGGAACGATCCGATCCGCGTTGGCACGAGCGGGTATGCAGCCGGGAAGTACGGGCAGGCGATAAGCATGAACGGGACGGATTACCTTGACATGCACTACATGATCGGCAATGAAATCGCCAATGCCGACGCGGTATCCGTCAGCGTATGGATCAACCCGAGCCTGATGCCGGCGCAAGGATCACGCTATGATATTCTCGGCACGCGCATCGATGGCACGCAGGCGGGGCTCGAGTTGATCGTCGACTCCGATGCGATCCGGCTCGGAGCGCGTAGCGACAAGACCGACAGCTACCAGAGCAAGAGCATGGGCTTCAACAGCCCGAATTCGTGGCATCATATCGTTGGGGTCGCCGATTTCAAGAATAAGTCCATCAAGCTGTATTTGGACAGAACGGAGCAGTCTCCCGGCGGAACGTTCGCTTTCGGCCAAGACTATTACCGGCGTTATTCCCCTTCCCAGGAGGATCGCATCGGCATGAATCCCGGAGGCGGCGAAAACTTCGTCGGCATGCTGGATGAATTGAAATTATACCGCAAAGCATTGACGCAGACGGAAATCGACAGTTTGTACTATAATTTCGACGCGACGGCTCCCGTCACCGCAGCGACCGTATCGCCTGCCCAGCCGGACGGAAAGAACGGCTGGTATGTGCAGCCGGTTACGGTATCGCTGGGCGCCTCCGATGACAGCTCAGGAGTAGTGTCATCCGCTTACAGTTCGGACGGCGGGGCGACCTGGCAGACGTATACGGGTCCCGTAATGTTCGACCAGGATGGCGAGTATGCACTCAGCTACCGTTCGACGGATAACGCGGGGAATGTTGAAGCGGCGAAGACGGTCGCGTTCAAGATCGACAGGACCGCGCCGACCGCGAAGGTCGCATACGGCGGTACGGCGGCCGACGGCCAAGTCGTCGCGACCGTTACGCCAAGCGAACCGGTGACGATTACGAACAATGGGGGTTCACCCAGCTACACCTTTTATTACAATGGCAGCTTCACTTTTGAATTTACGGATGCTGCGGGTAACAAGGGTACGGCGACGGCTGTTGTAAACAGCTTTCCGTCCGCAAGCACGGGTGCGCCGGGAAAGCCCGTTCTGTCCGATGACAATGGGTACGATACCGGCATCTTTGACGGCAATTACAACGTCGCCATGAATATGTGGTGGGGCAATAACGGCAGAGTTTACAAGCTGTACGAAAATGACGTCCTGATCGATACCCGCATCCTGACGGACCGGTCGCCGAATGCCCAGTCTACCGTAACGGCGGTGACCTATAAGTCGAACGGCACGTACCGGTACTACGCCGAGCTGACCAATGCTTACGGCACCACGCGAAGCGATGTTTGGAACGTCAACGTCACCCAAGCAGCTCCTGCCAAAGCGGTGCTTGCCAATGACAACTGGGACGGGGACGGAAATTTCAACGTCACCATGAACATGTGGTGGGGGACGAACGGGACGACATACCGGTTGTACGAAAACGGCGTGCTGATCGATACGAAGGCGCTCACAGGCGCATCGCCGCAAACCCAATCGGCCGTTACGGCGATTCAAGGCAAGCCGGCCGGTACGTACGAGTACCGGTGCGAGCTCGTCAATTACGCGGGAGCGACTTCGAGCGAGACGATGATCATGCAGGTAACCAAGTAAATCTGACCGATTTTATTGGAGGCCCCCTGGGGGGGGCCTCCTTTCATGTTGGGCGTGCCCGGAGGCACGCATCTTCTAGCCGTGAAAGTCCGGTCATGGGAGGGGCCAAGCCCATAACCGGGGATTCCGGCGATTTCTGCTACGCTGCTTGCCGAAGGTAAGCCTTGAGGCCGGATGGCTTTCGCTTGCCCATAATTTGCTCAAGAAGGCGGCAGTGGAACAAAAAAGGAAAATGGCGGCGCAGGGATAGCATCCCTAACGCCGCCATTTTTTAAATAAACACCATGTTTTCACAATTGCGCTGTTCTCAAAATGAGCCATCCTCATCATTTGCTGTAAGCATCCAGCCCCTTTTGCATGATCGCGATCATCTCGTCTACGCGCATGCTCTTCAGCTTCGCCACATAGGCATCCCACTCCTGCTCGATGCCGCCATTGACAACCCAGTGGATGAACGTCTGTCTGACGTACTCCTTGACGTTCATCTGCAGCTGAGTCAGCTTGTCGCGATCGTCCGGCGAGTAGGCGACATAATCGGGAAAGAACATGTCGAGCGGTGCGACAACCGGCTCGTACATCGCAACTGCCCCGGCGCGGTCGGCATTGCTGTTTCCCGGCAGGTAACGGAGCTTGGCGGCTAAATCCGGCGTCATGGCCGATATGCCATCCACATTGGGAAATTCGCCCTCGGTCCCGCTTTCCGGCAAAATGTCGTACGTCCCGTCGTCATTCTTCTTTGTACCGTCTCCGAACAGCCCATACAATTCCTGTACGGTCCAATCGGGATCGGCCAGCAAGTCAGCCAACCGGGCCGTGGCGACCGGATACTTGTTGTTATTGAAGATGGTGAACTGATTGTTGCGGACGATCCAGGTTTGCCGCCGGTACAGCTGCCTGGACACGCCTTCGGCTTTGGGCGGGAGCATCGGCACATAGACGTCGGGATTTGGATTGCTGTAGGCTTCAAAGGATCCGGCAATTTCCGGCTTTGCCCCCCATTTCGCATAAAAAGCGCTCCAATCGTCCGTGAATACTTCGGGCGGAATCAACCCCTCCTCATAAAGCCTGTGCAAGTAGGCAAGCGGCTTTTTGATTTCCGGATTCAAGGCCTGGAATCGGACCTTGCCGTTCTCGACCGACACATAGTTTTCGTCCGGTACGAGGATGCCGAAGGAGCCCCCGAACAAATCCAACTGACCGCCCACATATTGATCCCAACGAAAATAATACGGGATCGCGTCTTTCGGAATGTCTCCTTTTCCGGCGTTCGCCTTAAATTGCGCCAGCGCATAGGCGAATTGCTCGGTTGTGGCCGGAACCTGCAAACCGAGCTGGTCCAACCATTTCTTGTTGATCAACCATTGATCGCGTATGCCCAAATAGACGTTGTTTTGTTGAACGAGGCCGAGCGCATAAATGTTTCCGTCAGCGGCGGTCATCGCTTTTTTGACGGCGGGATTCGAATGAAGCAGCTTCGTCCAATTGGGAGCGTATTTCAGCAGGCTGGAGAACGGTACGATGTCCCCGGCGTTTTGCGCCGTTTCGATTTGAAACGGCGACGGGTCGGCGCGCAGCATGAGATCGGGATATTGCCTGGAGGCGAACATCAGGTTCAGCTTGTCCCGGTTGTCGACGGATATTTGTCTGATATCGAGATGGATGCCGCTCTTCTTCTCCAAGGCTTGGAAAAATTTAGATTGATTGTAGTCGCCTTTGAACGAGGTAACGATGACGGTTTTGAGCGTTATCGGCCGGTCCACAATCGGATACCCGGTCAAATGGACGGCGACGCCGTTTTCGATAATCCGGTTAGCGTCTCCCGAAGCGACGGGGGAGTCGGAAGTTGCCGATCGCTCGCATCCCGGCAAGAGAATGGCGGACCCTAACGCGACGACGAGAAGCAATCCGGTCCATTTGTTCACGATTCTATCTTCCTCTCCGTTTTGCCGCAGATGGGTCGACCCCATAGCGCTAATTAATACAACAAGAATAGCAAGTAAGCATGGTTTCGTAAATATGCGGTTGTTGAGGCATAGGCGATTATTCCAAAGTGGGCGGTGGGGCGTCCGGCGAATGTACATTCCCGGAAGTTTGAGATATATTTAATAACAAAAACAATATGAAAGCGCAATCATGTAAGGAAAGGCGGTATGCGAATATGCTTTGGCCAAAACGCAGCGTTTTGCAAAGAAACCGGCTGTATTTGCAGTATTTGTTTTCCTACATGCTGGTATTAGCCATCCCTCTCGCCATTATCGCCATGCTGGTTTACAACTATTTCTTCCATTTGCTGAAAGAAGAAGTGGTCAAAAACAACGTCAATCTACTCCAGCATGTTGTCACCGCCGTCGATACGAATATTACGGGCATGAACACGGTGGCCTACCAAATCTATAACAACCCGGATCTGACGACGCAGCAAATCGGCGACGGTCCGAATAATACGTCCAGAGGCATCCATCAATTAAAAAGCTATATTTCCGGCAGCAACTTTGTAACCGATGTCGTGGTTTACTACAATCAGTTGAACAAGTTCGTCTCCTCGACGCGAACGTTCACGATGAAGGATTTTTTGAAAACATACTACGGAGATGCGGTCTCCGAAGAACAATTTCAAGTGTCGGCCCGGAACATAAACGGCAATGCGGTCTGGGTGCCAGGCAGCGATTCGGATGGAGGCGATGGGGGCAAGATCGTGACGTATTTGGTGCCCAACAGCTCGAATTACGACAAACGCATGGTGCTGTTCATCATCAAGCAGCGGGCGTTTGAACAGATCATGGGCAGCGACAAAGGCAATATCATGGCGATGAACCCGAATCGCCAGATCGTCGCCGCCTCCAAAGAAATCAATCGTCCGACCGGGCAGGAGCTGCTGGCCTTCATTCGACCGGATCTGCCCGAGCAGTCGATCATCACGAAGGTGGGAGTTTCCTCCCATTTCGTTTCTTACATTCAGTCCCCGGAAACGGGCTGGAGCTATTTTATGATCATGCCTGTCGTCGAAGCGATGAGCCAGGTTATCGCCGCCAAGCAGACCTTCCAATGGGCTCTCCTAGCGATCGTCCTTGCCGCGGGCATCATGATCCTGTTCAATATGCGGGTCAATTATCGGCCGATCCGCCAGCTACGCCTGTTTGCGGAATCGGAGACCGGAAGCGTCGCCGAAACCGGAAACGAGTTCGAAGCGGTGCGAATGACGATCAACCGGATCAATCGTACGAATAAGATGCTGAATGATCAGGTCAAAAGCAATCGCAACGCAGTCAAGGACTTTCTGCTTAGCAGCCTGATCCGCGGATCTTTTCCGCATGCGGCCGCCTTTAACGAGAGAGGAAGCGATATCGGCATTTCCTTCAGCAAGCCGTTGTTTCGCGTCGCCATCTTCTCCGTTGCCTTGTCGGAGCGGCAGCGGAACCAGTCCGCCGCATCGCTTCCCGAGCTAATCGAGCTGATGGAACGGGAGCTGCAAGTCAAGCTCGAAGGTTACGGCCGCATGAACATCGACAATCATCTGATTTTCGTTCTGGCGGATCGCCAGGAGCCGGACCGTCAAACGCTGTATGAAGCTTTGACGCTTATGCAGCAGATCATGATGAATCGGCTGGGCGCCCATATTGCGGTCGTTGTCGGCAAAGGATATACGGAAACGAGACAGATCGGCAAATCGTGCATCGAAGCGTATACGGCGCTCGATTACCGGCTGGTCAAAGGAACGGACCAAATCATTTATTTCGAAAATACGCAAATCGTGGCCGCATCGGACTATTCGTATCCGGTCGAGGCGCTTCGAACGCTCGAGCTGTCCATCATCGAAGGGAACACCGAGCAAATTTCCTCTACCGTTTCGGAGCTCGTAAATCAAATTACCCGGTCCGACATGCCGCTGTTTGAAGCACGCTGCCTGTGCTACGATATTATCAATACCGTATTGAAGACGATGCAATTGATCAATAAAAAGTTCGTCGGGCTGGATAAAGGCTATATCGACGTCATATCGCTCGCCCAATTCGAAACCGTGAAAGACCTCGGGCGGAGCGTCAACGAGGTTTGCCAGTCGATCTGCAGGTACATCAAGGAAAATCGAGAGAAGCACGATCAGGAGCTGCTCCAGCAGTTGGTCGCCTATATCGACAGTAACTACCACGACATGAATTTTACGGTCCAGAATATGGCCGACCATTTTCACATGTCCCTTTCCAATTTGAGTTATTATTTCAAGAAATGCTCCGGCCAGAATATCTCCGATTACATGAATTACCTGCGCATCGAAAAAGCGAAGCAACTGCTCAGTTCGACGGAGAAGCCGCTCATCGAGATCATCTCCGAAATCGGGTATTGCGACGTATCGAGCTTCGTACGCAAGTTCAAGAAGGAGGTCGGCACGACGCCGGGCGTTTTTCGCAAAATCACCTATAAAGGCGTATAGACAGGGAAAAAGGGAACCGGCTTTCGGTGACTGCGCATCGGCGATGCGTAGTTGCCGGGAGCCGGTTTTTCGGTGTATCAGAAAGTATATCCCCGCTGTGGCATGGTAAACACCAGCGTCAAAGACGCCGGTAGGCGTTTATCCTTGGTTAGGAGCAAGGAGGCAGACGGGACCCATGCACATGATTGGAAACCCGCATACCTCCGTACGCGGAAGGCCGCCGACTCCGGCCGAAGCCTTGCGGCGCCTGGCTTCGGCTGTCATGGAAAAATGGCACATCGCTCGATAGCGGCCGATTTACGCTTCCGCGGCTCTTCTGCTAGCCTGAAGAAGCGATCGATCCGCAGCGTTTGTTTGACAGACGGTCAGCCCGGCAAACAGGCAGTTTGTTTGTCGGCGATCGTCCGGCAGTCAGAATGGGGAAGCAACTTTTGAATAGGGGGAAATGACAGATGAGCAGAAACTGGATCAGGCTCGTTTCTGGAACCGTTTGCATCGGCGTGCTGGGAGGGGTGTTGGCCGCATGCTCGGACAATGCCGGCAAAGCCGGGGAGAACACGCCGGCGGCAAGCGGCAACGGCAAAGAAGCGCAACTGCTGGACGGCGGTGTCACGAATGCGACGGGATATCCGATCGCGGCAACGCCGATCACGCTGAACGTAGGCATTATTTACGGCGCGCATATGGGAGATTTCACGAAGTACGACATTTGGAAAAAAATCGAGGAAAAAACGAACATCAAAATCAATCTGAAAGTTTACAGCGATGTGGAAAAGGTCAACTTGATGTTCAGCAGCCGGGATTATCCGGACATTATGCTGCGCATGGACCCGACGCCGCAGGCGATTTCCGATGCGGTCGAGGCGAAAGACATCGTGAACGTCGACAGCCTGCTGAAATATGCCCCGAACTGGGGCAAGTTTTTAGAGTCCAATCCGGATTTGAAGCAACAGGCTCTCATGCAGGACGGCAAGCTGTACGGCTTCCCGTTTGCCCAGATTGACGAATACAGCTACGGCCTGCGCGACCAATGGTTCATCAACCGGAAATGGCTGGATGAACTCGGGCTGAAAATACCGACAACGACCGAGGAGTTCAAAAACGTGCTGATGGCCTTTAAAGAAAACGCAGGCAAAGGCTCCATCCCCAAAAACGTGACCCCGTATTATATCCAGTACGGAAACAGTATCGGCGGTCAGTTCGATTTGTACGCGTCGTTCTGGGTTTATACATCCCCGGGCACCTATTTCATCGTCGAGGACGGCAAGTTCAAATCGCAGGCCACGAACCCGGACTTGAAAGAGCCGATCCGGTATTTGGCCGATCTGTACAAGAACGGCTTGATCGTTCCGGAAGCGTTCACGGACGACTGGGGCAAATATACGGCTGCCATTTCGTCCAACCCGCCGATCGCCGGGTCGATGACCTCGTATAATGATCAAAGTGCAGGCTATACGGACGGGAAATGGTGGTACCCGATGGCGCCGCTCAAATCCCCGAACGGCAAAGATCCGATCATTCGCCGTCAAAACCGCAGCATATGGCCGAGAAACTTCGTCATTTTCAAAAACAACAAATACCCCGTCGCGTCGGCAAGACTAGCGGATATGCTGGCGGAGCCGGATTGGTCCATGACGATGAACTACGGCAAAGAAGGCGTAGCCTGGACGAAAACGAACGACGGCAAATATCAATTGACGAATCAAAAAATCGAAAACGATGCCGACAAAGGGCTTGGCAACTACGGCATCGCGCTGCTCGACGAGAACATGTTCAAAAATAAAATCGTCAACACGAACGTGGGCAAGGAAGGCACGAGGGAGTGGGCGTTCAACAACATCTATAAGAAGTATTTGCCCGCCAAAAATTTGAACTACCCGCCTGTTCCGGCAGGATTGCTGAAGGACACCGAAAAACAGCGCATGACCGATCTGGAAAAAGGCATCAACGATTATATCAAAACGACCGTCGCCAGCTGGATATCGGGCAAGGGCAGCGTGGACGCCGAGTGGGACGGTTATGTGAAGAAGCTGCAAAGCATCGGCCTGGATGAATACATCCAATTGAATCAAAAACAGCTGGATGCAGCCGCCAAGCTCGGGAAGTAACCGGGCGGCGGGGGATCAGGCGGCAATCGCGGCGGGCCCAATCGCTAAATCAGAGCGGGCTCGCCCAACCCGCCGCTATCCGCATCCATAGCATGCACGGGAGGAGTTCAGCATGATCGATTCAAATCCGGCAAATCCGGCGATCCGGGAGCAAACCGCGATGCGGCTGTTCAGCAGGAAACTGCTCAAGGTGAAAGAGAATATCGGCTTGTACTTTCTGGTCCTTCCCGCATTGCTCTATGTCATTCTGTTCGAATATGTTCCTTTATACGGCGTCCTGATCGCCTTCGAAAACTTTAAACCGGTCAAGGGCATATTGGGGAGCGACTGGGTCGGGCTGTATCATTTCGAGCGATTTTTCAAGCTGGACATCTTTTGGACGCTGATCAAAAATACGTTATCGCTCAGCTTATACACGCTGCTGGCCGGCTTCCCCATTCCGATCATTCTCGCTCTGGCGCTCAACAGCACGAACAGCAAGCGGCTGAAAAGCGTCGTGCAGACGATCACGTACGCTCCGCATTTCATCTCGACGGTCGTACTCGTCGGCATGCTCAACGTGTTTCTGGCTCCCCGCCTGGGGATTGTCAGCCAGATCCTGCATAACATCGGCCTGACTTCGGGGCCGCTCATGATTTTGTCCGATCCCGGCGCTTTCGGGCATCTTTACGTATGGTCCGGCGTTTGGCAGGGGATGGGCTGGGGGAGCATCATCTATTTGGCGGCCTTGTCGGGCGTGGACCCTTCGCTTCATGAAGCGGCGATCGTGGATGGCGCCAACAAATTTCAGCGTGCGTGGTATATCGATCTGCCCTCGATTCTGCCGACCATCGTCACCCTGCTGATCTTGAACTGCGGGGGCATATTGAGCGTCGGCTTCGAGAAAGCGTTTTTGATGCAAAACGCTTTGAACTTGGGCGCTTCCGAAGTCATCTCCACTTATGTTTACAAGGTCGGCCTGCTCCAGTCCCAATACAGCTTCTCGGCGGCGGTCGGCCTGTTCAATGCGGTTGTGAATTTGATTTTGCTGCTTTCGGTCAACAAATTAGCCAAGAAATTGGGCCAAAACGGTATTTTCTAAAGGCGGGAATCAAGATGACGGACTTAACGCGCAAAAGCGGATCTGATCGGGCGTACGATATTATGAACGGCATATTTTTGGTGCTGATGCTGGTCATTGTGGCGTACCCGCTGTACTTTATCGTAATCGCTTCCTTCAGCGACCCTTCAGCAGTCGGAACGGGCATGGTGATCTTGTTTCCGAAGCGCATCAATTGGAAAGGATTCGAGCTTATTTTCGAATACAAGCAGCTATGGATAGGCTATCGCAACACCGTTTTTTACACCGTCATGGGAACGCTGCTCAGCGTCAGCCTGACGCTGATGACGGCTTATGCTTTTTCGAGGCGGGACATGGTCGGACGGGGCGTCATCGTGACGCTGTTCATCATTCCGATGTTTATAAGCGGCGGGCTGATCCCAACCTACTTGCTGATAAGAGATTTGAACCTGATCAACAATCCGCTCATCGTCGTCATTCTCGGAAGCGTCAGCATGTGGAACATCATCATTACGAGAACGTTCTTTCAATCCACCATCCCCATCGAGCTGTTCGAAGCGGCGAAAATGGACGGCTGCGGCAATATCGGCTACTTTATCCGGATCGTCCTGCCGCTGTCCAAAGCGATTATCGCGGTTTTGGTCGTATTCACGGCCGTTTGGCATTGGAATTCGTTTTTTAACGCGCTGATTTATTTGAACGACCGGAATTACATTCCGCTGCAACTGGTGCTTAGGGAAATATTGACGAGCCAGACGCAGATGATGCAGCAGCTTGATCTCGGCATTGTGGACCAGAACATGGCTGAACAAATGATGCTGACCGAGTCCGTCAAATACGGCATCATTATCGTTTCCAGCTTGCCGATTTTGTGCCTGTACCCGTTTGCGCAAAAATATTTCGTTAAGGGGGTCATGATCGGTTCGCTGAAAGGGTGAGCCGGGATTTGAAGCGGCGCCGCCGCTATCCATCTATAACAGAGGTGAAGGCAAATGAATGTGCTGGCCGAAGATTTTGTCCGTGTTTACGAATCCGAAGATCCGTCCCGCATCTATTGCTACAGTCCCGGTCTTGCGCAGCTTCCTTCCGGCCGCCTTGCGGCAACGCTCGATCTTGGCGGTCCCGGCGCGAAACCCCCGTTCGGAAAGTTGTTCACTTCGGACGACCGGGGCCGGACGTGGGCGCACCGGTCCGATTTTCCGTTCGTGCATGCAAGACCGTTTGTTGCCGGGAGTTCCCTGTATGTGATCGGCCATGACGGAGATTTGGCGATCATGCGATCCGATGATGGAGGGGAGAACTGGACGGATCCGGTTCGGCTAACCGAGGGCGAGGAATGGCATCAGGCGCCGTGCAACGTCCACTATGCGGGAGAATCGGTTTATCTGGTCATGGAAAAACGCAAATACCGTCGCATCGAAGGCTGGCCCGTAGGCGAACTGGCGCCCGTGCTCATGCGTGGAAGGACGGATGTCGATCTGACCCTGGCCGCTAACTGGACGTTCGCCTCCGAGCTCGCCTTCTGCGATGCCGTTCCGGCGGAGAGGCTGGACGATTTTGGCATTCCGTTCTACCATAGCGATCCGCAGCGGTATATCGATATTGCGCCTGGCCGAGGCTGCGCCCCTGCGGGATGGTTGGAAACGAACGTCGTGCAGTTTACCGACCCCGATCATGCGTGGTTCGACCCGGAGGGGAGAACGTTTCATTTGTGGATGCGCGCGCATACGGGGGGAAGCGGCTATGCAGCCATCGCCAAAGTCGTGGAAGATAAGAACGGTTCGATGACGACCATGCTGGAGACCGTTCCGTCGGGGAAGCATGCCGTGTTCGTTCCCTGCCCGGGTGGACAAATGAAATTCCATATCCTGTACGACGACCGCACCCGATTGTATTGGCTGCTCAGCACGCAGGCGACGGACAGCATGACGAGAGCGGACAGACTGCCGCCCGACCGGTACAATTTGCCGAACAACGAACGGACGAGGCTGCAGCTGCATTTCTCCAAAAATTGCATCGATTGGTGCTTTGCCGGCTTGGTTGCTGCGGGGCCGGGGGCGAAGCATTCCCGTCACTACGCCTCCATGGTCATCGACGGCGAGGACTTGCACATCTTGAGCCGGTCGGGCGATGAGCGGGCGTTCAGCGCGCATAACGGCAATTTCATTTCGTTTCATACCGTCAAGCGGTTTCGCGAGCTGGTTTATTGACAACAAAGGGAAGACATAAGCGTCCTTGTTACGATAATGGAAAATCAGTTTATGCTTACGAAGCGAGTTTGGCTCTCGCAAAACGTTTAGGAGGAATGATTCATGTCCGACCGCAAGGATTCGAACGAAATGTTGTCCCGCAGAAAGCTGCTCGCTTCGATGGGAACGGCAGGAGCCGCGGCTCTTTTGTACGGCTTGACGGCGGGAGTGGCGAATGCGAAGGAGTCTTCCGTGACCGATGCCGTCTACGGAGACGATCGCGAACATGATCGTGATTCGGACAAACAGTCCGGAAGCAATATCCGCGCTCGCGGCGTTTTTCGACCGCGCGTGAAGATCACGCAGGAATGGGATGTTTTGGAATTCACAGCGGCGAGCGGCATCACGACCGGATACCGGTGGGCCGGTCCGCGCCCGCACACGACGACAGCTGACAACCCGGCTGCCGACGGAGGCATTGGCGATACGGCATGGGTGGCCATCTATCAGACCGGGCTTGAAGAAGAGCTGGCGAAAAACGGCGGTGCCTTGCTTGTCGGGGGTGCCAGGCCGGTCTGGCGCGTTGTCGACTCCGATTTATGGCTCACCGACCCGACGGCCGCGGTCAAGGCGGTGCTGGGCTTGGCGGCCGTGAATGGCGGCGTCGTTCTGATTCCCGCCGGTACGCACAACTTTACGGCATCGGGCGGCAACATCGAATTGCCGCCGAACGTCATCCTTGCCGGCGAAGGGGTTGGCGTCACGAATCTCGTCTGGAACGGCGACGGGTACCTGTTCCGTTACTGGAGAAGCTCGGCGACATGGGGCGGCGCTGTCGGCACGAGCCATGCGATAACGGATTTGTCGATGAACGGCGGAGACAATCTGAATTCGACCGCGGTGGAAATCTCGGATACATACGGATTCAAGCTCCGTAATATCAGCATGTACGGGTTTACGGGCGGCAGCGGTCTGGTGCTCCATACACGTAATTTCTGGGTCGAGGGAACGACGCTGGAAAATGTTTCGATCAGCAACTGCAAGCGCCATATCGTGTTCAAGCGTCAACCGGGAACGGCCAACATGCCGTCGTACGGCTATACCACATTTCGCAACGTCTCGCTTAACGTCCGCGATGGCCAGATCGGGATGCTGGTTGGCGACGATGCGTATCATAACGCGCAGCATGAAATCTACAACGCGATTTTGGAGGTCAACATCTGGACGACGGGCAACTCGATAGGCGTCGCCTTCGGCAAAAACGGTACCATCCGTGATTCAAGCGGAATTTTCCGTTGTGAAACTCCGCCTGAGGGGGCTCCATTCTCAGGCAGCTTCTTTCAAATCACATACCCGGAAACGTCGGGCATGTTCAACTTTGACGGGCTTGTAAGAACTTCGCATTTGAGCAAAGCCGAAGACTGGAGAAATACGTGGCGCGATCTGCGCTACCAGAAGCTGCGCGACATCGGGGAGCCCAAGGCCGGCGGCTTGCAAAACTTTGCGCAATGGTTCCGGATATGCCGGATCGGCGGGGACAAGTCTCTATTCAGCGGGCGAGTCAGGATGACGACGGATTACGGCAAGGCGTCCTACCGCACCGCATCCGCGGAATTTGCGTTCGGCGTCCGCGGCAATGAGGCCGGCGGCTTCAAGCCGATTTTTACTGTCGATGGCGACGGGTTCAACGGAACAAGCGACGTGTTTGCCAAATTTTCGGTTTATGCCGACGCGAGCGGAAAATATTGGCTGTACTTCCGCCGTCCGAAATATACGAACTATTGCGTGTTCGAGTATACGTACGACCTGTATCCGCAAGGGACCTTCGAATATTGGGACAAAACGGATTCGCCGGAGGCGGACGCTTCCCTGACGAAGGTGTGGGATTCCGTGTCTTATCCGTCCCAGGCATCCTACATCGGCGACGAAATGGTGTTTACCGGCCAGCGGGCCATCGCTTCGGCAAACGGCGGCAATGTTGCCTATCAAGTGGCGCACCAGTTGGGCATCGCCCCCGAATGGTATACGGCGACGGCGCTATCCGCGGATGCCAATGCCGTCGGCATTTCCTCGATTACGGCCGACGCGAGCAATATTACGGTCACGTTCAAATCGGCAACGCCCGCCGGCAGCGGGAATATCAAATTCGGGGTCGAGTGGGGACGCAAGCAGTTCAACAACCGTTTCCGGCCTTCGTAACGCTTCCCGCATATTAAACGATCGATACTCAACGTAGGAAATAAATCATGATACAAATGGTTGACAGCGTCTGGCCTACGATGATCACCCCGTTTACGAGTACGGACGCCAAGAAGCACGACCTGATCCGTCTGGCCGAGGAAAATAAAATTGGATTGTGGAGCGAATCAGGTGAATGACACGGCCGCGGAGCTGTCCAGAGAAAAGCCACCGTGTAAGGTTGCTGAAAGCAGGGTGTTGAGGTCATGGGAACTTAACTACATTACGGAAAGCCTGCGGATGCCGATTCGGCTACGAGCAGCCCGGCGGCGGACTGGAGAGTACGGATGCGCTCACGTGCAACTAGCAGATGAGCTCGATCCGGCGCTGGCGGACCGGCGACTGGCCGATAAAAATCCCGCTCTCTATCGATCTAAGCCTTGAGGTCGGATGGCTTTCGATTGCCCATAATTTGCTCAAGAAGGCAGCAATAGACTAAAAACATAAAATGGCGGCGCAGGGATAACATCCCTAACGCCGCCATTTTTCAAATAAACACCATTTTTTCACAATCGGGCCGCTTTCAAAAGTAATTGAAACTTACTTCTGGGACGGCTTCTTCAGTTTAATAGATTCATTCAAGATACGTTAGGTACAACAAGCGGCCTCTAGAAAAAACGACCCGAACGTCCGAAAAAACCCGAACGTCCAAAACGACCCGAGCGACCAAACCGTCCAGAGCGATCAAAGCGATCAAACCGATCAAACCGATCAAACCGATCAAAGCGGTCAAACCGTCTAGAACGATCAAACCGTCCAGAGCGATCAAAGCGATCAAACCCTCTAGAACGATCAAATCGTCCAGAGCGATCAAAGCGGTCAAACCGTCTAGAACGATCAAACCATCCGCCACAGCCAAAACAGTTACTCTCCGCTTTGTCTTGAAATCTTTTCTCCATCGTAACTCCCCCTCTCGATTTAATGATTCATTCTATTACTATGAGGGAGGAGGTGCTTGTTTAGTAGTTTAGTATTTTTAAAATAGGGCTTAGATATCCCCACCATCCTAAGCCATTGGGGAATCAGAAAATGTCCAATCCAATCTTCAAGTATCCAAATGTATTATAAATAAACATGAAAAACGAAGAGGGGTGGTTCATGATGTTATTACAGGAGCTTAGAGGACATTATGATGCCGTTTTCAGCTTGGTTCGAATTGTTCGCCGGCAATCCAACTTCAGAAAAATAACTTGAAGCCTTATGCCGGAGTGCTAGACTGGATGACTTCAGAATCGCTTTCCCACGTAAATTCCCTCTTGCGAAACCGCTTTAGAGGCTTCATGGAGCTTGAAAATATGGCGGTTTTAGCATCTTCTCCGAATTTAAAAGCAAGATAGATCGGCGCATTCAGCGTTTTTTGGAAAAGACTGCAACAAGTCTTCCTTCAGGCGGATTGCATTCCGGACAATAAATCCGAAACGTCCGGAAAGGAAAGCAGAGCAGTAGACCCTTGCTGACGTTTTGAGCTTCTTCTTAATTACGCATAACTCAAGTTAGACGAAATTATAGATATGAGAACTAACGGCTCGGGCCCTCCAGTCGTTGCATTTCTGCGACGGCGGCAGGTTCGATCACTGCCGTACGTACGGCGGTTCTTCCAGCACAACCCGGTCCAGCGACCGGTGCAAGCCGACGGCGGTGGCAGGTTTTTTTGAAAGTGTAAGTATGCAAGCGCTTTTATTGTAGCTATAATAAAGGAAATCATGACGGTAATGAATAGGGAGGAGAAGCATGCGTGTGATTAGAGCAGCCATCCAATCGGTTCTCGCAAGAGGAATGTATTACAGGAGGTTGCTGGGCTTCGGGATTGTTGTTCTATGCATCCCCATTCTTCTTGCCGCTTTTTTGACATATGCGATCGTCTCCGACCATTTGGAGCGGCAGGTAAACCTGGCTAACCTCGAAATGATCGAACAGATTCAGGAGCGCGTCGACAGCGCTTTGAATTCCATATCGAAGTCATCGCGCGGGATTACGCTTGACCCAGGCATGCAGCAATACTTGTACAGGACCGATCGCCGCGATTTTGTAGAAATGGTCGATGTGTTGGACAAGTTGACCGCAGCGTCAAGGTCAATCGAGTTTACGAATACGGTCAATCTTTTTTTGCCGGAGGAGAAATTCGTGCTGTCCAGTGAGAAGGGCTATCAGAAATTTGACGCTTTGCGGGACAGCTATCCGTTCCTCAATGCGGTAGGAGCCATGTCTAAGCCGAAATGGATGATGCTGAAGAAAGGCTCGATCGACGTCATTACCTTTGTGCAGCCATTACCTATTTTTACGGATACGCCGCGCGCTTATTTGACCGTCGAGGTGGATGAAAGTTCTTTTCATTCGACCTTACGTGCAGCGGAGAGGTTCAATATAGGAAACCTGATGCTTTTGGACGAAACGGGTACAGTGGTCTCCCATAACGATAAGTCTCAGCTTGGATCGATCTTTGGCAGTAATCTGGAGGGTTGGACGCAGAAGCTGAACGCGAAGGGGCGATCGGGCTTTTTCAAGCATGCGGAAGCGGGCTTATACACGGTTTACGCAAAATCGGATATGAACGAATGGATGACGGTTCTCAATGTCCCGCTTTCGGTCATGGCTTCGCCAAAAAAGCAGGTTGCGCAGACGACTGTGCTCGTTTGTCTAGGTTCGCTCATTTTGGGTATGCTGCTCATCTACTTGAATTCGAGGAAACTGTATGCTCCAATCCGCAATTTATTGAGGCAGGAAGCCGGAGTGCCATCTGCGCAGGGAGGAACGAAATTAGATGAATGGGCGCTCATACAAAATCATTGGGGCAACTTGAAGAACCAGATCGGCAAATATCATGATGTATCAAGCAAGCAGACGCTTTCTTTGCGCGAATCGTTCATGATGCAAACGATTTACGGGTATTATGATAACGAGCAGCCAGAGCGGATCAGGGAAATGGCCTTGCAATATGACATTCAAGCCGACGCATGGTGGGACGTCATCTTGGTAGAACCTGAAAACTACGAGCAATACAGCAGGTTTAAGAAGGATGACAAGCACCTGATTTTGTTGGCTATATCCAGTATCTTTCAGGACTTGATGAAGCAGCACAATGTGAACGGCTATTTCGTCTTTGGCCAGGATGCGGTCCGGCTGATCGTTGTCGTGCAAGTACCGATTGAGACGAAAGCTACGCAGTGCCGGACGGTCTTCATCCAGTTAGCCGAATCGGTCCGGCTTTCGGTAAACACGTATTTGAAATTCGATTGCTCGATAGGTATTGGCGCGGTATGCGACCGCATAGACGGAATTCGCCATTGTTACTTGGAAGCGGAGGAAGCACTCGCAACGAGAATCACGGCGGGTGGAAACCGGACAATCGCATTTGCGGATTTGTCAGCCTTTCGGCATGAACTCATCTATCCCTACGAGATTGAACATTCGTTGATACAGGAACTACAAAAAGGCAACAGGGAAGGCTTCGGGCACTATTTTGAACAGTTCGTGCAGGTTGTTACGAAATGCAACTATCCGGTTTCGTCGGTTTATGAATCATTTCACGCCTTATTCGTACAGCTTTTGCGAAAGGCACAAGAGCTTTCGCCCGAGCAGGCGAGGATGCTGTCAGGGATGGACGCGATGAAGCATATTTTATCCTGCCGGATGACCGGAGATATGGTGCGATGGTTTGAAGAAAAGGTGTTCCCGGTTCTGCTGCCCTTATTCGAAGATGCGATGGACGACCGGGGTAAAATCATGATCGAAGCAGCCAAAGCATACGTTCAGGAACGGCTGGAGCTGGATCATTCGCTTACTTCGATGGCGGAATATGCGGGTGTCAGCCCCGCGTACTTCAGCAGGTTGTTCAACAAGCATACGGGCCATAACTTTATTCAGCATATTGCCGAGCTTAAGGTAGAACGCTCCAAGGAGCTTCTGCTGCACACCGATACGACGATCTCCGAAATCGCTGAGCAGGTTGGCTACAATGAACGAACGTTTCGTCGGGTTTTCAAGAAAATGACTGGGTATTCGCCGGCCAATTTCCGTAATCAGCAATAAAACGATGATGGAGGCATCCATACGTACGTAAAAAACCGCCCGTTTGGGCGGTCATTTTTTTATCCGGACGAAGATTCTGCAGTGTCGAAAATGTCCGGCGATGCCGGAAAAGCCTGATAGGACGCGCAGTTTCGGCAGTCTCCAATACCGACAACAATTGCACCTATTCAGCCGCTCTGTTCCCGGATTAAGCTGTTTGTAGCCGGCTAATCAGAGCGAAGGGAGAGAGGATTATTCAAAACACAGGTTCGCTAGAAGCCGTTCCTATTGCCACCAGGCGAGATCAAGGCAACCGTCTGATGTGGAAGAGGGTGAAACGGTACAAATACATCTACTTGCTGGCGTTTCCAGCGGCGCTGTATTTTCTCGTATTTAAGTACGTTCCAATGTGGGGCATTTTGCTTGCTTTTCAGGAGTACAGTCCATTCCGTGGATTTTGGAACAGCGAATGGGTCGGCTTTGAGCATTTTGCCCATCTATTCGCGAGCAATCAGTTTTGGAACTTGTTCCGGAATACGCTGCTCATCAATTTGTTTGGACTCGTGTTTTTTTTCCCGCTGCCAATTGCGTTGTCGCTCGTGCTTAACGAAGTAGGCCGAGAGTCCGTAAAGCGGGTTATTCAGTCTATTATTTATTTGCCTCATTTCCTGTCGTGGGTCATCGTCGTTAGCTTTACTTATTTTTTTCTGTCCGTCGATTTTGGGCTGGTTAACAAAGTGTTCGCCGCCTTGGGGTGGGACAAAATCAGCTTCATGTCGGATCCGAACTACTTTTGGGGACTGCTGACCGCCCAAAGTATTTGGAAGGAAGTCGGCTGGGGGACGATCATCTTCTTGGCCGCGATCGCCGGGGTCGATCCGCAGTTGTATGAGGCCGCTTACGTAGACGGAGCAGGCCGGCTGCGGCGGATCTGGCATATTACACTGCCTGCGATCCGCAGTACCGCCGTTATTTTGCTCATTCTCCGGCTTGGCCATATGCTGGATGTCGGCTTTGAGCAGGTGCTGCTGATGCAAAGCCCGCTAGTGCTTCCTGTCGCCGAGGTATTCGACACGTATGTATACAAGCGCGGGGTGCTTTCTGGAGAGCTGAGCTACAGCATAGCGGTCGGTTTGTTTAAATCGGTGGTCGGGCTGCTGCTTGTTGTCTCGGCGAATCAGCTTGCCAAACGTTCAGGCGAAGAGGGACTTTACTGATCGGGAAAGGAGAAACCAATGATTAGGTCAAAAACTACCGCCGTTTCGAAAGCCGCCGATGCTTTCGTCTACATCTTTCTTATTGCGGTTGCGCTTACGATGCTGTTTCCATTCGTTTATATTTTGGCGGTGTCGTTCACAGATGAAAGTGTCTACGTAAGCGGGGAGCTCGTACTGCTGCCCCCCAAATGGTCGCTGGATGCCTATCGGTACGTCTTGTCGACAGACAGCTTCTTTCATTCCTTTCGATCGACGGCATTCATCACGATTGTCGGAACGGTTCTGAATCTGCTGTTTACGACAACATTCGCGTATGCGGTGACGAAACAGGAGTTGCCTGGACGCCGCTTCCTGCTTCTGATGGCACTGTTCACCATGCTGTTCAGCGTGGGAATTGTGCCGAACTATTTGCTGGTTAAGGAGCTTGGGCTGATCAATTCGCTCTGGGCACTTATTTTGCCGGGGCTGACCGGTGCGTGGAGCATATTCGTTCTCAAGTCGTTCTTTCAGAGCTTGCCGCCCAGTCTGGAGGATTCCGCGCAACTCGATGGCTGCAACGACATTCAAGTGTTCGTGCGGATTATTTTTCCGCTATCACTGCCTGCGATCGCCGCTTTCTCGCTTTTTTTCGCGGTGGGATTATGGAATACGTATTTCAGCGGCTTGCTGTATATCCGCGATGTGACGAAATGGCCGCTTCAGGTGCTGCTGCAGCAAATCGTGCTCGAGCCGAACAGCAGTATGGTCGGGGACGCTACGCAATTCGATTCCGAAGCAAAGCTGCCTCCTGAGACGATCAAGATGGCCGCCTTAATGATTGTCATGCTGCCGATTTTATTGGTGTATCCGTTACTCCAAAAATATTTTACCAAGGGCGTGCTGCTCGGCTCGGTTAAAGGTTGAAAAAAGATGCCTTCTTATGAATCGAATGATGAAATAGCAAATAAAAAGGGGAGGAAACAAAAATGGTACAAAGAAAACGTGTGTTGGCCTTATCGCTCGCAGGTTCATTATCTCTTTCGCTGTTAGCTGGCTGCGGAGGGAACGTTACCCCTTCGGATAGTAAAGGAAGCTCGCCGTCTCCTGCTGCGACTACGGAGGTTGCGAAGCAGGAGGAACCGGTCGCAATCAGCTTCACGACCCCACTCTATAACGAGCCGCCCAATTTCCAGAGCGATTACTACAAGGAGCTGGATAAACGTGCTAACGTTAAGCTAACGATCAAAGCAACACCGGTTAACGCTTACAAAGAACAGTTGAACTTGGCGCTGTCCTCGAACGAACTGACTGATGTCGTCGTCAATCTGGAGCTGTTCGACCCCGTTACGATCGGCGCGGTACGCCAGGGAGCATTCCATGATTTGACGCCGTACCTCGGAGACTTGAAAAAGTATCCGAATCTGGGGGGAATTCCGAAGCAAATTTGGGATAATTCCAAAATTGACGGCAAGGTATTTGCGATACCGCGTCCACGCGGATTGACCGATCAATCGCTGCATATTCGTAAGGACTGGCTCGACAAGTTGAGTTTAAAGGCGCCGTCGACCGTGGAGGAACTGCGCAACGTACTGAAAGCGTTCGTCGAGAAGGACCCCGATGGCAATGGGAAAAACGATACGTACGGGCTGGCGGTGTTCGGCGCTGCGCTCAATTCTGCGAGCGCGCCGCTCGGTTCGGCGTTCGGGGCAAATAAGCCGACGTTCGAGGGAGACAAGCTGCTCATTCCATGGATGACCAAAGGTTACCGGGATATGCTCGAATATTTCCGGGGATTGTACGCGGATAAAATCATTACCCAAGAGTATTCCGTGCAGAAATTTGGCCAGGATACGGAGATGTTCCAGAGTGGCAAAGCCGGAGTTGTAGGCAGCTCGATCAACGGGGCTTGGGACATTTGGACGAATGCGAAAAAGACGGACCCGAAGGCAGAAATTTTGACGCTGCCGCCGCTCAAAGGACCGGGAGGAGACGGGAGCTTCCTGCCGTCGGGTTACTTGGGAGGTATCATGATTTCCTCCAAGGTGCCGAAGGATAAAGTCGAGAAAATATTGAAATACCTGGATCAGTCTGCTTCCAAGGAGTTCGTCGATTTCGAGAAATACGGCATTGAGGGCAAGCACCATACGAAGGAAAACGGCGTTCCGAAAGTGAACGACGAGATGTTCAAGAAGGAAATCGGCAGCGCCAGCCTGATGGTCGGCTTGTACGATCCTTACAATAAGGCACTGACTGCGAAAGCGACACCGGAGTTTAACGAGGTTCAGAAGAAAGTATCTGATCAATACGCGGCCAAAGGCGTGCCGAATCCGTTAGAGGGGCTCATCTCTGATACGAATGCGAAGCGTTCAGCCGATTTGTTCAAGGACCGCAACACGATCCTGACGAAGGTTGTCGTCGGCCAAAGCACAATGGAGGAGTGGGACACTTACGTGAACCGTTTGAAGGCGGATCCTGACGTTCAAAAAATAATGAAGGAGTATGCCGATCAGTACAAGCTGAAATTCGGGGAGAAAAAATAGCGTTAAAGGTATCGGGGAATAGGCTCGGGTCGCTTATACGAGGATGGCGGGCCTTTTCTTTCCAATCATAAGTAAACGCTTTCAAGCGAGCGAAGATGATAATGTAACGGAGGTTAACTGATGAAAAGAAGGATATTACCTGTAATCATAATGTTGATTGTTACACTTGTGATCGGCCTGATTGCTCCTTCGCCGTGGTCGAATCTTCTGGCCGAAGCGTCAGGGGGCGCGAACATCGCTCCGGGCGCAACCGTAACGGCCAGCACATACGGAGCGCAGGACACACCGGACAAAGCCATAGACGGGATCAAGGACAATAATGCGAGCAGATGGAGCTCCAAATGGTACGCAACGCCGCCGGCAGGCACGCCGAAGCTTCCGCAATGGCTTCAGCTGGAGTGGAATGCTCCCGCGAGCATCGATAAAGTCCGGCTGTGGAGCGGCAACATGACGTCGCCCGGCTGGCAGCTCGTCGATTTCGAGATCCAATATTGGGACGGCTCCGGTTGGGTGACGGCAGCTGCGGTTTCCGGCAATGCCAAGGACGGCAAGCTCGGGCAGTTTAACGATTTGACGTTTGCGCCCATTCAGACGCAAAAGCTTCGCGTATATGTGACAGACGGCTGTCAATACGATACAGTGGCGCGCATATTCGAGATCGAAGTGTACGAGAGCGCCGGGCCAAGCCTGGAGACCGTACATATTGATACGGCCGAACGGCACCAGACGATCGAGGGCTGGGGCGGCAACGTGTATCCGCAATTTATTCCTCTGTTCGCGGCGAACGATCCGAATTACATGAACAAGATGCTGGATGAGTTGAAAACGACGAATATACGCGTTCGCAGCTACTGGTATTTGATGGAGGAAGCGAACGACGACGGCGATTCGCAAACATTCGACTGGAGCGAGTTTCAAGCGGGAGACAAAGGAGATGTGCATAAGGAACTTCTAGCTTTGCAAATGCTCTATAACCGTGGCGTGAAGCTGACGCTCGGTTCGTGGCGGTTTCCGAACTGGATGGTCGGCAAGCCGCCGGGGTACAACTGGTCCGGCGCCCAGATGACGCTGCCGGCCGATATGGACGACGAATACGCGGAAAGCATGGCAGGCTATTTGCTATATGCCCGCCAGCATTACGGCGTGACTTTCGACTATATTGCGGTCGCCAACGAGCCGAACGGCGGAGGCGTTTATATCAACGGCATTACGCCAGCACGATACGCGTCGCTTACGCAAAAGCTTAAACAGAAACTGCAAGCGAATGGCTATCGTGCCGAGTATTTGGCCGGCGATACGAACGCGGCGACCATATCCGCCGCACAGTATGCGGAAAGCGTCTTGTTTGAAGACGCTTATGCGAATCCAGAAGGGCAAAGGCTTTTTAACACTCTTTCCTATCACGCTTACGAGCGATCTGTCGCTGGGCTGCAGCGGTACGAGGAAGCGGCCCGGACTTACGGCGTCAAGCTGCATGTCGGCGAGCAAGAAGACCAGATCATCGTTACGGACAAAGACAAATGGTCACGCGCGATGAATAACGCCGTTGCCATTCACGATTCGCTCACTTACAGCAGGGCGAATTTGCTGCAATACTTCGCGTATTCGGCGACGGATAGCGGAGGCTTGGTCATTTACAGCTACAGCGGCAAAACGTGGTACCCCGTCTATGACATGCTTAAGCATTTTTATGATGCGGCGCCGTCGGGCTCCGTCATGATCGGGGCTCATCCTGATGCTTCGTCAGTTTCCGATCTGTACACCGTCGCGTTCGAAAAGCCCGACAGAAGGCTGGAAATCGTCCTGATTAACACCGCAACCGAAACGCGCCAAGTGAAGCTTACCGGGGTCGGAAGCCGCATGTTTTCCGTGCGCAGCAGCGGCGAATTTACACGGAACTCGCTGGGACAGGATATTGCAGGCTCAACGGCCGGAGAGGTTACGGTTACGGTCGCACCTAACAGCATCGTTTCGCTTTCGGAGAAAGCTGTAGGGGGGACGGTCCAAGCCCTTCAACTGAGCTCAGCCTCTTCCACTCCGTTAATCAAGGGAGATCGAGTTCAATTGTCGGCAGCGGCAAGCTACAATAATGGAACGGAAAGCAATGTGACGGCCGACGTGCAGTACGCAAGCAGCGACAATGCGGTAGCGACGGTGACGCGTTACGGTTTAGTAACGGGATTAAGCGCGGGAACGGCTGCGATTTCGGCGACGTTCGGAGGGCGAACCGCCGTCTATGAGCTGAAGGTGGAAGCTATCGGGGTGCGATTGCTGCAGCTGAGCGGGCTTTCCTCTCCCGTTGACATAGGCAGCGAGCAGCAACTGGCGGTGACGGCACTCTTTTCAGACAACACATCTCGGGATGTGACGGCTTATGCTGAGTTTGCGAACAGCAGCCCGCTCATAGCGGGAGTGGATGCTGCGGGTAAAGTAACCGGCTTGTCGGTAGGTTCGACAGTCATTACGGCAACTTACAGCCATCTGTCAGTGGCTGTTCCTGTGATGGTGCAGAGCAGCAATTCCAGCATAGCTGCAAAATCGATGTTAACCGGTGACGGGTTTGTAAGCCCGGGAGAGGATTTTGCGGTACGGTACGGGTTAAAGGGAGTAACGGAAAGCGTGTACGCTCAAGATATTATCGTCAGCTTCGATCCTGCATTGCTGAAATACATTTCCGTTCAATCTTTACGGGAAGGCATCAGCATTGTAAGAGCTGTTAAACAAGATGAAGGCAAGCTGCGGGTCATTGTAGCGAGCCAAGGGTCCTGCTGCGGGTTCACCGGCGATGGGGACATAATCGCAATCGCGTTCAAAGCCAAAAACATTCAACAAACGGGTACAGCGAATGTTACGGTATCGAAAGTTATGCTAGGCGACGCTCTGGGCATAGAAAGCGAAGCGGCTTCTGCCTCGTTGGACATTCTCGTTGAACGTGTTACTCCTGGGGACGTAAACCGGGACGGCAAAGTGTCCGTAGGCGACTTGTCCGTCGCTTCCGTTAACCTGGGCAAAGGTAGCGTTGATCCAGATTGGAAGCGCTTGAAGCCAGCCGATCTGGACGGAGACGGCGTTTTGACTCCCACCGACCTAACCTTGCTCGCAAAGCTGCTGATGAACTAAGGGGATGATACGGCAAGCCAATGTGATTTGGCCATAAGGGCTATTCATGTATCCGAATCTGGATCGCTGCATATTCGTAAGGACTGGCTCGACAAGTTGAGTTTAATCCCCGATATGTAAGCGCATCCATTTGTAAAAAAATATAGGATTGTGATTGAATCATTCAAATAGATGCCGTTAAGTTCATGGTACTACGAACAAGGATATATTACACTCATATTACAGAACGCTTCTGTCCAACTACACAAGGAGATATGTGATGAAACCAAGATCGAAAGTGATTGATTGCGACGTCCATAACGCGTTAAAGAGCCATTTGGACCTGGTCCCTTACCTGGAGGAGCCTTGGAAAACGAGGGTGGCGGAGAACGGTCTCGGCTTGATGTTCTCCGGTTATTACTCCCCGATTGGAGTCGGAAGAAAGGATGCCGTACCGCCGGGAGGAGGACAAGTCGGCTCCGACTCAGATTTTGTCATCGAACAATTGATTGATTCGTATAACGTGGATTACGCCATCCTGACCGGGAACTTGTTCAGCATCTCGGTAGGGCACGAGCCGGATTTTGCTGCGGCTGTCTGCAGCGCTTATAACGATCTGCTCATCGACACTTGGCTGAGCAAAGACCACCGGTTCAAAGGCTCGATTCTGGTGTCGGCACAAGATCCGTTCTTGGCAGCCCGTGAGATAGATCGAATCGGGTCCCATCCCGGAATGGTCCAGGTCATCATGAGCAGTGCAACCCGGATGCCGCTCGGGCAGCGTTACTTCCACCCGATCTACGAAGCGGCTGAGCGCAATGGCCTGCCGGTCGCGGTTCATCCGGGGGCGGAGGGTGCGGGACAAGCGAATCCCCCGACAGCGGCGGGATACCCAACCTGGTACATCGAGTGGCATACATGCCTCTCACAGAACTTCATGGCGCAGCTCACCAGCCTCGTATGCGAAGGGGTCTTCGAGAAGTTTCCCGGGCTGCGGTTCGTGTTTATCGAGGGCGGTGTAGCTTGGCTGCCACACCTGATGTGGAGGCTCGACAAGAATTACATGGCGCTGCGTGCGCAAGTGCCTTGGCTGAAGAGGATGCCGAGTGAATACATCCGCGACCATTGCTTCTTCACGACACAGCCCATTGAGGAACCGGCCAATCCCAAGCATTTGAAGAGCATCTTCGAGATGATCGACGCAGAGAACATCTTGCTCTACTCGAGCGACTATCCGCATTGGGACTTTGATTCCCCGCATCAGATTCTGAGCTGGCTACCGCAGGAGTCGCGGGACCGCATTTTCTACGAAAACGCGAAACAACTATACAAGCTGTAGGGAAAGGGACAAGAAAATGACCGTGCATTATGTGACCGATCCGGAGCAAATCCCCGAGGGGCATCACCGCGTATTTGAAATTGCAGGTCGTTCCATAGGGATCTACAATGTAAAAGGTGAATTTTATGCCATCCTCAATTATTGCCCGCATCAGGGGGCGGAGATTTGCAAAGGGCCAATATGCGGAACGAGCTTGGAGTCGAGGGTGTATGAGTACAAATTCGGGCGGGAGGGAGAGATCGTCCGGTGCCCTTGGCACGGATGGGAGTTCGATTTGAAGACGGGAAAGTCGCTTGCGAAGGAGAAAGTCAGGCTGCGGTGCTATAAAGTCTTCGTAGAGGATGGCAAGATTGGGGTCGAGCTATAAAGCGATTCAGGTCAGCGGCGAAATCAAAGTGTTTTCCCCTAGCTCAAAAGCATTGTACGGACATTTTTGGTAGAAAAGTCAAATCGGGGGATTCGTCCCATGCGGAGCGTGTCCCGCCCGGACCGCAGGATTATATTCGATCGGTATTTAAGCGATTTCATCACGTACAGGAGGAATGTACGATGGACGATAACCATGTAAAGATGACCGGGCGAAGCGAGGAAGAGACACAAACTGGACGGAACAGCGCGATCAGCAGAAGAGCAGTGCTGGCTTCGCTTGGGATGGCAGGGGCTGCGGTCATCGGATCGACGCTCAGCTCCGCTCATGCCAACGCCACTTCCGTATTGGAATCGGTATACGGAGATAAGGCCAAGAATCCGGATAAGCCGCCGAAAGATCCGAAGTTGAAGGACTACGGTAATACTGCGGTTCTGAAAAGCATGGTTGATCTTCTCACCGCACCGATGACAGTTGACACCTTGTACATTTTGCAGGGATACCACGCGAATACGGATTATGGCGGCGGCCTGTTCTATTGGAACCCGGGCAAGCCAAAGAGCGAACATAACGGCGGGACCGTAATAAGCCCGACTGTTCCGTGGGACGGATCTCGTGCAGGTCATCCCAACTTTCTTCTTGATGTCGGCGAGTTTCAGCCAGGCGGGCTTGGATGCTTCTGTCGTCCTGAACTCGAAAGCTATCCGGTGCAAATGTTCGGAGCGATAGCCGATTGGGATGGGGCAACTGGGTTCGATAACCGGATAGTAATAGAAACAACCATCAAGTCTGTTTATAGGACTGTTATCCCGAAGGGGGATTATGGCGTCGCTGCCGAGGGATCCATTTTCATCCAAGGTTACAATAGCAAGCGAATCGAGGGTGAAGGAACGCTTCACAAGATGGGCCTCAAAGGAATTTTTTCGTTTAACACTTGCACGGACATTACGATCAGCGGGATCGGTATGGATGGACAGATCGTCCGCGATGAGGCTGAAGGCGGCAACATATGGGATAGAACGCGTCCTGCCGTCAATTATGCGTTTGCAGTATCCTTCGCCAGTTGCCACCATTGCGAGGTAAGCGGTACCCGCATCTATGATTTTGCTTGGGATGGGCTGGTCGCACAGGGGAAAGTCGCGGTGGGCGGCGAGACGGCCACGCTCTCGACCGAGATTGTTTTCCGGAACAATAACATCAGCTCGATTCGCGGGAGCCAAATTTGGCTCAAGGCCGTTCACGGGGCGGATATTAGCCGGAACAAGCTGTATAACCCGACCGACTTCGCTCAGAAAGCCAATGCGGTATTTCTCGTGGAGTGGTGCGAGGAAGTCACCGTCGCACATAACCGAATGAACTTCATCGGGGACAACGCGGTCGGTATAGGCCAAATGCTGAACAACAATGAGTTTGCCCGCAACAAGCGCATAACCGTCGATCATAACCTGATCAAGACAACCCGTTACCACTCTATCTTGATCGCTCAGGGCGAAGATATCGACATTACGCATAACATCATTCACGAGGCCGGAGCCAAGTCCGTTATGCCGGGCAACAACTCGGTCGTTCTCACCGCCGCCATTACAATTTTGGCCGGAGGCGTAGAGCCCAGCAATGCGAGGGTTTCGGTCCAAGGCAACACGATCCGGAATCCGTATGAGTATGGGGTTTATGGATTTGATCGAGCCGGTACTTCTTTCGCCAAATCTTCCGAAGACATCTCTATAGAAGGCAACACGATAACCGGGGCGGGAAAACTGCCTACGGCAACCCGGATAGCAAGCGGCGGTATACTGACCCAATACCAGAAGCCGGTCAAAATCGGTGGCAACGTCATCGACTACATCACGGGCGACGGAATCCGCGTCTTCGGCGATGCGGTTATAGCCGGAAACGTGCTGTCTCAGTTGATCGGATTCGGCATTAACGTGCCGGCCGACACGATATGGGGCAATACGGATCTCAGTTCGGCACTAACCGGCAACACGGTCAGAGATGCGACACGAACAGGGATCAGCGTAACAGGACGCGATCAAATAACGCTAACCGGCAACACGACTATCCGATGCGGCAGAGACGTCAATCCGGGAACGGAGAACATAACGACAGCAACTCATTACGCCGGTATTTCTACATACAACATCAGGCTCGTACAAACCGGCGGCAACCATATGCGCGAATGCGGCTCCAGCGGCTTCGTGTCCCGACTGTGCGATTATGTGCATGACACCGGCTCTACAATGTCGGAGAACGGCCAAGTGTTTACCGTAAACAACTTGAAGAGCGGAGCATATCTGGAAGGCAGCGCAACGCGACTGGTCAAGGCGGCATTCCTGCTGCCGCAAGGCGATGGCGGTACGACGCAGTATTACCCGATCCGCATCTTGTACGCCGACCCATCGGCAGTCGCAGTTGACGGCCGGTTCATCAACCATGCTGCCGCCAGTCTCGGAGTCAAAACAAAATCTTTGGTCAACATTCCATAATCAAGCAGAAGAAGTATGCCTGCGCCAAAGGCCGTGGAGGCCCCCGCCCCATCATCAACCATATCCTTCAAATGAATAGTGGACATTCTCCACACGTTTCCGTCTGGAATTCATAAGCATGATTATGACAGCTCAGCCGAATCCCCTGGGAACGTTCGTCAACTCACCGTTGTTCCCCTGGAAATAGGGAGGAATAAGGATGCCCTTTCTACAAGCCGTTCGACCGGCGAAGAAGGGGCTTTTGTCTGTTTTCTTATTGACAAAAAAGTAATTTGGAAACTGCTCTGGCACAGGCTGGGGCAGGGAACGAAAGCTTTTGCCGCTAAATATAAGTTATAGCACGGATCTGAAGCACTGCTTCAGGTCTTTTTGACTTTCAGAGTTTAACGTGTTCAGCGAAAAGAGTATTGGAGTGAAGATTCAATTCCTTCGAGCAACGCAAGCTGCAGCCGGTTCGCCGATGTGATCGTCAGCTGCAATGAAACAGAAGTCATAGAAGCAAAACGCACACTTGCAATGCCGGCTACAGCTTGCAAAGTGTGCGTTTTTGTGTTGTTTATTCCAAGTTGATGAAATTGCCGGTTGCTTTCGATTCGAACGCGGCCAAAATGACCTGAAGAGACCGCAGCCCTTCCTCGCCCGAAATTTCCGGCGGCGTCTTGGTAAGGATGCTGTTGACGAAGGCATCAATGACACCGCTGTATGTTTGTTTCTCGTTCGTTGCGATCGCGCCTACCTTGTACCGTTCGATCGTCCCGCCTTGCAGTTCCACGATCACTTGGTCTTCCGGGTGAGTTCCGATCTTCATCACTCCGTTCTCGCACCAAAGCACCGTGCTGTTGTCCTGACCTTTGTAATACGTCCAGCTGGCGGCAAGCGTGCCAATGGTTCCGCTCTTCATCCGCAACAAGCAGATGGAGTTGTCGTCAACATCCGTGCCTGCTTTATGCAGCGTTTCGACAAAAGCGGCTACTTCGCTTACTTCGTCGTCCAGCAGCCAGCGGATCAGGTCGGACTTATGGACGCCCAGGTCACCCATAGCGCCCATTACGGCTTCGGCCTTGCGGAAAAACCAGCTGTTTCGGCCGTCCAAGCTCCAGCTTTCCGGGCCGGGATGGCCGAATGAGGTGCGGAATGTCAGCACTTTGCCGAGTCGTCCGGACACCAAAATTTCTTTCGCTTTCACATGAGGTGGCATCAGCCGCTGGTTGTGGCTGACCATCAGATAAACGCCGTTGCAATGGGCAGCCTCGATCATGGCTAAACATTCTGCAAGGTTACACGTCTCCTTCAGGTTTTGATAATGAAACAGGATAATGCTGCTTCAACCAGCGCAGGCTGTTTGCGACACATTCGAGCGGCGGCTTCTGGCAGCTGTCCTGCTCGATGATGAGCCATTTGACCCCGGCCGCGCCCGAAGCGGTGATGACAGCCGGCAAGTTTACTTCGCCTTGTCCCAGTTCAAGCGTCTGCATCCGATTGTCCGCACTGCGGTTGAAGTCTTTCAGATGCAGCAGCGGCAGCCTTCCCGCATAACGGCCAATGTAATCAACCAGATCCTGCTTCGCGTACTGCACCCAGCAGACGTCCATCTCAACCTGCACCTCATCTGCGCCGGTGGAAGCGTACAAGGCATCAAAAACAACCTGCCCGCCGATCCTGCTCTCGAACTCAAATGCGTGGTTATGATAGCCGAACTGCAGACCGTACTTGCGCACCTCTGCGCCAACCTCCTGAAAGTATGCGAACAAGCGGGTCCAGTCTTCCTCAGTCTTCCTTTCGCTATTAGGCACAATGGGGCAAATCAGATATTGTCCGCCGATGGTTTTCAGATACTCGATTTCGCCAAACAAATTATTGCGGATATTGGATAGACTTACGTGACTGCCGATCGCTTTCAGGCCGAGTTCATCGAGCAGCGCGCGCAGTTCTACTGCCGGCGTGCCGAAGTATCCGGCGAATTCGACGCCTTCATAACCGAGCTCCGCTACTTTGCTTAACGTTCCAGCCGGATCGGCGGCCATATGATCCCGTAGGGTGTACAACTGTAATCCAATGCCCATACGTTGCAATGCCGTCACCTCTTTCGTAAAGTAAATTGCTAATAGACTTCTTTGTAACCGGAATAACGCCGCAGATTGGGAACGTCTTGCTGGCATTGCCGGCGCCGTTAGGGCTGTTTCGGAATTTTGCTAACAAGATGTTCCCTGAGATGGCGACTATGGCGACCATGCGCTGCATAACAGGAATCGTCGCTTAAATAGCATTTATCGCGTCAGTTTACCGTGTTAAGGACATATTTGGCTTTTTGCAACCAGACATCACCCGGACTGACGCTGCATTCTCCGGAGAAGTCGAAGTACAATTTATTATAGAGCTCCGCATTCGAGACGTGATGATTTTCATTCGGCAGCCATACGTTCCGTTCTTGAATCTCCAGTTCGGCGGAAATCCCAGACGATGTTCCCCATGCCATCACTTTCCTGATACCGGGACGTTTCCGATTCGCTTCATGGGTAAATCCATCCCTGGATATATCGTAAGCTTCAGGATCGGAATCGCAGCATAGGCGATCGGTTATTTGGTCGGCCGAAGCCCCGAGTAATTTCCGTTTGATCGGCAGCATGGCGAAATAGGAGCGGCTCAGCGCCGTGTCGACAAGCCATTCGATCTCTTGGTCCAGGCAAATCCGGCTGGAATGGATGCGAAACAATTTGTAATGTTTGGCTACGGGGATGCTTCTTGTCGGATCTACAATCCATTGTCCTGCCGATAGATGCTTGATATCCCGGAATAATCGGGAATGAGAAATAAAAGTGATGGATCTGCATGTAAATGTACCGGGAATGCTCGGATCCTGCTCCACATCGTCGAAGAAAAAACGTGCGTTTAACATAATCTCGTCCCCGTGGGCATTTCCTCCCATGAAATCCGAGGCGTCCTTTTCCATGATTGCGCATTCCCATTCGCCTCCGTGCACGATAGGACCTGATCTGACGTTCGCAAACGAATACGCGCCGATTCGTTCGACCTCGTACACCTCATGCATTCGCCATACATCCAAGTTATGATTCGGTTTGACGGCATCTGCATCGAATGGAACCTGAAATCGCTTCAACTGATAATGAAGATAACGGTTGCTTTTCGGATTCGTTCCTTTGATATAAAAATGTATTGCGTTTGTTTGCTTAATGACAACAAGCTCAGTAGGATCGCTGTTCATTTCCGGCATCATTGCCCCTTACATCTCGTCGTAAAGAATATGAATGAAAGCCAGTCTTGCCGATGCTGCGGTGATCTGCATAATCGGCTCACCCTCGTGCGTCAACGGAGTGACACTGAGTATTTTGCAATTTGAAGCCGGCTCGCCTTCGTGAGAATCTGTCGCTAACTCATACAGAACAGCACTCTTCACAGTCCGTCCCTTCGGTTTGAAATCGATCGTCCATGCCGATTCCGGATTCCGGCTGCATACGGTTATGATCGTTTCCCGATTTTCAAAACGGAAGGTCTTTGCCGTTACTCCAGACGTCGAATGAACGATTTCGGTATCATCAAGAAATGTTCCTTGGCCGTAAAGCTCCAGCCACTGCTTTCGCAGCCGGACAACCTTCATCACGTAGTTCAGCATGTCGGGATCGCTCTGGAACGTATTGTCATTTTCAAGGTCATACATCCACAAGTAGCATCCGATCAAAAACGCCCGGTCGATCATGTCCCGGGAAACCTGGGAGACGTGTACAGGACGCATGGCCTGCTTTTTAGAAGGGTAAATCATATCGATCAGCCTCTGATCGGGGAACGTATACCGATACAATTCCGGAAAAGCTCCGCTATGGTGATAAAAAAATGTCGAGATCAGCTGTCCGCATATTTTGTTTCCGTGAATGTCGGTAACACCCTCGTACATCGAGCCGATGGCGAACCGTTCATTGACCTGGTCCAGAAACTGACCATATCCGATATTCCATCCGTCGTGGCGGTGGTTATGATCCGCGCGAAAGCAAAACTGCGGCGGCGACATTCCCAACTGATCGAAGTACATCGAGTCCGCCCCTATTTTGTCCACCAAAAAGCGAACCGTTTCGAACAAATAGTGCCGCCAGCCTTCCGATCCATTGCATAAGACGGCAAAAGAAAGGTTGTCGTCGCCGTAACGTTCGATCTTCATAAGTCCGGTACGGTTGTGCACGGCATAATCATCTCTTAATGATGTAAGCTCCTCATACTCCATATTCAATAATTTCGAATTGATGTAAAACGCCACATGACCGCCGTTCCGGCGAATCGCCTGAACATGTTCAGCCAGCTCCTCGGCGGTGCCCAGTTCCGGGTCGGGCCGATAAATCGGGAAGCCATGGTCGAAACCATCGACATGCCAGCCGGACAGGAGCAGATGATTGAGTCCCATTTGCTTTGCTTGCTCATAGAGCCGGGGCAAGTCCCGAAACTTATGAACAATTGTTCCATCCTGATATTTGAAGTCATAATGGGCTACGAGTCCGGCACTCTTTGCAAACCATTCCGGAACGGCGATCTCGCGTTCGCTGCCGACTCCCTTCCGCCATCCCCGGTACCGGTCCGCCCCCCAATGCCAATCTCCCGGATGAATTGCAACGGCATATCGTCCCGAATTCCATGTTTCTTCATTTTCCAGGAATGGATACCGAATGGCATTGAAGCCCATGCCCGGCTCGGCGGGGCCGAACGTTTCGCAATGCAAGCCTGCCACATGAAATTGCTCATCGTAGGAGGCAAGATAGAGGCCATGGCCTTCACTGTAATAATCCAGCCACATCATGGAAAGAGGCCCGGAATATCGATGCTCCCGAACAAACGAACCGTCCTTTTCCCTTTTTGAATTGACTCCGTTTAAATAGTAGTTGTACTTGTAATCCTGCCACTTCCAATGGATGATGGAAGGGGGGGCGGCGTATGTTTCCACCGCATTCGTAATTTTTTCACCGGCATTGAACGGATAGACAAGTGTATCGTCTTGCCACGTCTCTCCCCAGTACACGCCGAATAAGCATGGAAAACGAACCTCTTCCACGACGATATCCGGTTCCTGGTGCTCCAACCGGATCGTCCAAACCGTCTCCGGATCGCCCGGAACAATCCGGACGCCGATCTCCACGGCAATGTGAAGATCCCCGACGGGGGAGTGAAGGTGTTCGTACCGCATCCGAATCTCAGAGATGCCTTCCTCAGACGAGGCTAAACTGATGTGCGGTTTCAGCTTGTTATTGACCGCCGCTTCGCGAGAAGCCGGGGCTCCGACACAAAACGGCTCTTCGCTGCCTTTTCTCAGCATCAGAGCGAACGGCATACTGCGATTGCGAAACCAATTTTTCAACAGATTTTCGCCGGTAATGTTGTTCACGAGCTCCACAAGTTCGCCTGTCACGCTGTCGAAGGCAAGACCGACGTATTGGTTTTCCAGGCGGATTTTCCGCTTATTCACCTGATTCCTCCTGTCCATCTTTTGTGTGATTTAATCATGATTATCTTGCCGTTCGAAGGGACTCATTCGTCTCCTTTATCCACAAATAATCAGATTAATTGATTCTACAGGGGAAATTTTAATATATATTCGTGCGGTCATCCATGAGTGGAAAAATTGTTATTTGAACAATTCAATCAATAAGAAGTTTGCCTGGAGCGAAGAATCATCTCCCTGAGCGGCATGAATGCAACGGGGTGTCCTTTCTGAACGGCTGATGGTGCAAGTCCGGTACATGTTTTAAAGACGCGGTGGAAATGGGATTGCTCGCAAAACCCGAGATGATCGGATATTTCCGCTATCGTCATCCCGCTGTTCTTGAGCAACTCACAGGCTACGGATACTTTGACTTGACGAATGTATTCAACCGGGGTTTGTCCAAGCGTTTCTTTGAACAATTTGGTTACATGATTTGGCGAACGCTCAATGTGATCGGCGAGATCGGACAGGCGGAGCGGTTTGCAATGGTTGTGAATAATGTAGGACTGCAGCCGATTCATCAGATCCTGCTTGACCGCGGACACGCCTTGTTTCCGGGAATGTTCCTGAATGACCCACCCGAGCAGCTCCGTCAAGATTCCTTCGCAAATCAGATCGTTGCCGGACGTTTGGTTGAACCATTGCATTAAAAGGACGGAAAACCGCTGCTTAAAGTAGATTTCGTTTTGGATTTTGCAGGTAAAGAAGCCGTTTGCCCTCAAAGGAGCAAGAGCGGCATCCGCATTTCCTGTGGAAGTGAAGTGGGTGGAATATTTCTGGTGCAGCTCTTTGTCTTCGTTTTGACAGGAACGGCTCGTTCCGGCCGGAATGAACATCACGTCGCCTTGCTTCAGCTCGACGACTTGATCCAAAAGATGGTAGACTACCTTTCCGCTTGATACGAAAATCAGAATATGATGCGGCACTTTTTTGTCGTTGATGCTCCATTTTTCGATGCGATCGTCATAAATGACAGATTTGATAGTAAGCATGTAACGCCTCCTTGAGATTTTTTTTTGAAGGTTAATAATAATTGAATTATATAAAAAGTTTTGTTATTGTTCATTGTCCCTGTGGTAATATTCATATAAAGATTTTAGCATATGATCGGATCGATAGGGGGGATTGGATGAGTGAATTGTTTAAATGATGAATATGGTTAATAACTCAAAAACGACGTTTTCAAGGATAAATATGGGTGAAAAGGTTTAAAATTTTGGGTAAATTCGAATGCGCTTACAGAAAGTATTATTTGCAAGTTTAACACGACGATTACAAGTGGGATTGCCTAATGGATACGGAAAAAATCGGGTACAAGCAGTCGACAAAATCGGAAAAGAGCGGGAGCTCGCATCCTTCAACGAGATGTACAAGCATTATTACCGGCTTTGGTCCATGCATCAGCCGATGTTCGCCGAACGCTTCTGGCTGGATTTGCTGAAGCAGAAAATTCCCGCAAACTCCGAAACCATCAAGGATATTCTGAGCAAGCAAAATTTCCCGTTTACCGAAACGGCGACATTTTTGCCGGTCTTGATAAGCGTTCAGCTTTGGCGTAAATCGTTGACCTTGAGAGAACAAAATATTATGGAATATGCACTGCGGAATGCCGCAGAGGAATTGATCCTTAAAGCGGAAGGGCAAATCGTGAATATGGATGCCGGCAACCTGCTTATCATTCTTCCATCCGATGAAAGGCTGAGCGATCTTCGCGTGATCGAGCAAGACTGCCGTAAGTATATCGATGCTTGCGCACGAAACTTTTATTGCGATCTCTCCTGCTATATCGGCAAACCGGTATCGATTCAAGAGATGCGTGAGATGGTTGCCTCTTTGCTCGCGATGGAGAAGGACAACGTCGCTTGGCAAAGCGGGGTGTTCCATAAGGCCACCGGCCAGGCCATCATCCACGAGCATGTCGATTTGCCTGCCATGAGCGGCTGGGCGGAGCTGCTGAAGCAGGGATCCAAAGATTTTTTGCTCGTCGAGGTTGCTGCCTGTCTGGACTCGTTAAAGAAGAAGCCAGGCTTGAGTGCGAAACTATTGCAGCAGTTTTATCAAGACTTTTTGCAGATGATTCATTATGTTTTGACGGTGAAAGGCATGCAGGCACATAAGATCGTTTCCGAATACGTAACGCCGGAACGAGCCGCGTCTGCGACGCGTTCGATCCATAATCTTCAAGACGAACTTCTCCCATTTCGCCAAAATGTTCAAAAAAGCGACGAATATGAGCCCGCAAGACTACCGTAAAACGAATCGGGAAAGCTAGGCCGGCACGCCCCGATGCCGAAGGCGTTTACAAATTCTTAATGATTTCATGGCGTGGCGCGACTTGGTGCGTGATTCCAAGCATGCTAAAATGATACTCGATGTTTCAGGATGGGAGGATGTTCATGGACCCCAGATGGAAGGAGCAATTGGAGCAGCATAGAAGCCAGCGGCGTGAAGATATTATTCAAGGCGCGCAGCAGCTGTTCCTGGAACGGGGGTTGCCCTCGGTGACGCTCAAGGATGTGGCAGCGTTTTGCGGCATTAGCAAGGTCACGCTATATAAATATTTCCGATCTCTGGACGATATTATTTTTGAAGTCCAAATCAACGTTTTAAGCGCTTTTTGGAGGGCCGTCACAATGGATCTTCCCAAGGGAGGCAACGGCTTCGAAAAGATTCGGGATCTGCTGGAGCATATGATAAGCGCTTCACGGCAAAATGTCGGCCATGTCCGGTTTATTGCCATGTTCGACGCGTTCTATAGGGAAGATTATGTGAATGCGGAGCTTGAAAGCCGGTATATTTCATTTATGCGAAGCAACACCCACCCCTTCCATGTGCTGCTGGAAGAAGGGATGTCGGACGGTTCGATTAGAACCGACATTGATATCCAAATCCTTACCTTTACGTTGAGCAATGTCGTAACCGCCGCCTTGCAGCGGATGATCGTTAGAGGAAAGGTGCTGCATATGGATCAAGGCGTCGACCCCGCCGATATTCTGGAACAGATGTCGGCCATGGCGCTAACGTATATTAAACCGCAGGGCAAGCAATAACCAGCCTGTTTTTCCATATACTTTGTACGAACAAGGCAAGATGCTCTTCTCGATGAGAGGGCATCTTTTTTTATGCGCGATGAGATTCTTTCACAAATTCTTTACATGAAGTTGATCATGCGCGAACAATTCGATTTTATAATTTAAAGTAGTTTACCGATGGTAAACACATAATTATTATTGGTAAATACAAAGTCTTAAAAGTGTTCGCAGAAAGTCGTATTACCGTTAGTTACGGATTTCAAACTGATTTAAGATGGCTACAAGACATGTAATCATAAACCATCAGGAAAGGATATGTCACATGAAGTCACTCGCTATCGGAAAGAGGCTTGGCAGATCAAGGAAGTACAGCGTACTTTTTCTCATGATGCTTCCGGGGATCATCTACATCGTCATCAATAACTATTTGCCCATGTTCGGCGTGGTTATTGCATTCAAAGATTTCAACTACTCCAAAGGAATTTTCGGCAGCGATTGGATCGGGTTTAAAAATTTCGAGTATTTGTTCAAAACGGAGGACGCGCTCATCATTACAAGAAACACCATCCTGTATAATGTGTCGTTCATTTTTCTCAACTTGATCATTGCGCTGGGCGTAGCGATTCTTCTCAATGAAGTAAAGAAACGATTCCTTTCTCGGCTGTATCAAAGCGTTATTTTGCTTCCTTACTTGATTTCTATGGTGATCGTCGGCTATCTGGTGTTCGCGATGCTCAGCTTGGAAACCGGCTTCGTCAACAAAACGATCCTGCCGATGCTCGGGATAGCGGATATATCGTGGTACAGCGAATCGAAATATTGGCCGTACATTTTGACGCTCGTTCACATCTGGAAAAGCGCCGGATACTTATGCGTCATTTACTTAGCCGCTATTATCGGGATCGATCCCGAGTATTATGAAGCGGCAACGATTGACGGCGCGAGCAAATGGCAGCAGATCAAGAGCATTACGGTCCCGCTTATCGTTCCGGTTATTACGGTCATGACGCTGCTCCAGATCGGACGCATCTTTTACTCCGACTTCGGCTTGTTCTATCAAGTGCCGCTTAATGCGGGAGCGCTGCAATCGACGACGAACGTCATCGATACGTATGTCTACCGCGCGCTCATGACGCTCGGCGATATCGGCATGTCATCCGCTGCGGGATTGTATCAATCGCTCGTCGGCTTTGTGCTCGTCTTATTGTCCAACTATATCGTCAGAAAAAGGAACAGCGACAACGCCTTGTTTTAAAACCTAGGAACAGCGACAACGCCTTGTTTTAAAACATAGGTTTCAAATAGGAAGAGCTTATAATCCATTGATAAACGCAAAAGGTTTTATCCTTGAGGGAGTGAACGTACTTGAAAACGAAAAATTCGATTTGGCAATGGTTCGTCAACATGATTCTGCTTGTCATCGCAGTCGCTTGCATCCTCCCGTTCATCCTGTTGTTTATTTCGTCCATAACGGACGAGCAGTCGATTGTTCGTCACGGGTATTCCTTTTTCCCGGAGGCCTACAGCTTATCCGCTTACCAGTATTTGTGGCATGATGCCGAAAGAATTTTTCGCGCTTACGGCATTACGATTGTGATCACCGTCATCGGGACGGCAGTCAGCTTGATCATCACCTCGCTGCTTGCCTACCCGTTATCGCGCAAGGATATGCCAATGTATAAATTTTGGTCGTTCTTCGTCTTCTTCACGATGCTGATCAACGGCGGGCTCGTGCCTACGTATTTGGTGTACACCCAATTGTTCGATTTGAAAAACACGCTGCTCGCGCTCATCGTGCCTGGACTTTTGACAAATGCTTTCTATGTCATGCTGATGCGAACATTTTTTGTGACTTCGATTCCGGCGCCCGTCATCGAATCGGCCAAAATGGACGGAGCCGGAGAATTCAGAACGTTCGTGCAGATTGTGCTGCCGCTCTCGCTTCCGATTCTGGCGACCGTCGGGTTATTCCAAACGATCCACTATTGGAACGATTGGTTTAACGGCATGATTTATGTAACGGAGAGCAAGCTGTTTAGTCTGCAAAACTTGTTAAACCGGATTTTGCTCGACATTCAATTTTTGACCAGCAGCAATTTCGCGGGGAATCAAGGCGATTCGGCCGCAAGCATTCCGACGGAGACAGTACGTATGGCGATGGCTGTTGTTGGGATCATTCCGATTCTGATCGCGTATCCTTTCTTCCAAAAATATTTCGTGAAAGGTCTTACGATCGGGGCGGTCAAAGGGTAAGGCTTTATCCAGTAATCCACTGGTTAGCATAAGCAGCATATTTAGAGGAGGGCTTCAAGAATGAACAGGAAAAGAAACGTAATGCAGTCGGGGCTGACGGTCGTTCTTACATCGGGCATGCTTCTTGCAGGCTGCGGTGCCGCAAACGAAGGCGGTACGAAAGAGTCGACACCGTCTGCGACGAAGAGCGGTAAAGATTTGGCGCCATACGAGGTGACGATGGCATTCTTTGGAAGCGACCAGAAGGACCTGCAAGCCGTCCAGAACGAAATGAACAACATTTTGAAGGAGAAAATCAACGCGACCGTCAAATTGACGCCGATCAGTATCAGCGCATGGCAGCAGCAAACGAACCTGATGCTCGCAGGCAACGAGAAAATCGATCTGATGTTCACCTCGACCGGGTTCAATTACAGCACGCAAGTGGCGAAAGGGCAATTGTCTGCATTGGACGAGCTGATCGAGAAAAACGGGGGCGGCATCAAAAAAGCGCTTGCGCCATATCAGCTTTCGGCATCCAAAATAAACGGCAAGAGCTATGCGATTCCGGCCGTAAAAGACATGGCTTCCGATTACGGCATCTTGATGCGCAAGGATCTTGTCGACAAATACAAAATCGATTTGAGCAAAATCAAAACGATCAACGATCTGGACGCCGTCTTCCAGACGATCAAAGACAACGAGCCGAATATGGTGCCTCTAGTCGCCAAAAATCCCGGAACGGGTCCATTCTACGCAGGTTATGTCCCCTATGACGGCCTAAGCGGCGGTGTCGGCGTATTGCCGGACTACGACAATAACATGAAGGTGGTCAACTGGTATGAAACCCCGCAATATGCGGATCAATTGAATGTCCTTCGCAAATGGTATCAAGCCGGTTATTTGCTGAAGGACGCCTCCACAAGCAAACAAGACGGCAGGGAGCTCGTAAAGGCCGGAAAGGCGTTTGCCTATTTTTCGAATTTGAAGCCCGGCACTGAAATAGAAGCATCCAGGAAAAGCGGCAAAGAGATGACGGTGGTGCGGATGACGCCGGCGTATGCGACCACCGATTCGATCACGGGCATGATGTGGTCGATTCCGAAAAATTCGAAGGACCCGGAAAGAGCGATGATGGTACTCGATCTGCTCTATTCGGATAAACAGTTGTACAATCTTTTTGCTTGGGGAATCGAAGGAAAGCATTACGTGAAAAAATCGGAAAATGTTATCGACTTTCCCGCTGGCGTAGATATTGCGAATAACGGCTATAACTTCAACACGCCTTATATGTTTGGCAATCAATTTCTGTCCTACACGTGGTCGGATCAAGATCCAAATTCCTGGACGATCATGGACGAGTTCAATAAGGGCTCCAAAAAATCGAAAGCGCTTGGCTTTATTTTCGACGTGGAGAAGGTGAAGACGGAAATGGCCGCGGTCACTAACGTTCTAACCGAATACGTCGTCGGCTTGGAAACCGGGACGCTCGATCCTGCGGAAAATTTGCCGAAGTTTATCGCTAAATTGAAGGCGGCAGGCAGCGATAAAATCATAAGCGAGAAACAGAAGCAGCTTGACGAATGGGCGAAAACGCAGAAATAACGGTCTATCATAGTAAATGTCAACGGTAAACGCAAGGCGTTTATCCTTGTCCAAAAAATCATCTAAGGAGTGGACGTATGCAAAGGGTAATGCCATTTGAAGGAACACATAATTTTCGAGATATGGGAGGCTATCGAACTGCCGATGGCCGGAAAGTCAAATATGGTCTCTTTTTTCGTTCCGATGAATTGACCGGCTTGTCGGAGCAAGATATTGCGGCTTTTCAAGCCTTAAATATCAAAACGATTTTCGACTACCGCGATGACTATGAAGCGCTCAAAAAGCCGGACCCGGTGTTGAACGGCGCGAAAAATATTCGAATACCCGCCATTCAAGCGGATCAAGCGTCGCAAATCAATATGCCGGGGAATGCGAATGATGGCGGCCGCGGTGAGCATTTTATCGTCGAATTGGTTAAAAGCGGCTTTTTCAAACAATTTCGCGCCGATACGATGATGTTGGAATTGTACGCGAAGCTTCCGTTCGGCAACCCGTCCTATAGACGGTTGATGGAAATGATCCAGGATTCGAACAATCTTGGGCTGCTGCATCACTGCACGGCGGGCAAGGACCGAACGGGAGTCGGTGCCGCCTTGATCCTGCTGGCGCTCGGCGTGCCGGAACGAACGGTCATGGAAGACTACTTGCTTACGAATGAAACGATGAAAGCTTTTAACGGGAACATGCTGAGTCGGCTTGCCGAGCACGTAAATGATGCCGAATTGCAAAATATCGAACATATGCTGGGCGTAAAGGAAGAATTCATGGAAGCTGTTTTCGGTTCGATCAAAAAGACGTACGGCAATGCCGACACTTATTTTGCCGAGGAATTCGGCCTAGCGAAGCAAAATCGTGAGGCCCTGCAGCATATGTGCCTGGAATAAGGGGGAGGCGATATTGAACGGCATCGCTTCGCAAATATGGCATCTCGGTTACTGGGATATGTTTGTGCGCATGGTTCTGGCCGCAGTTTTGGGCGGGGTTTTTATTTGTGGCTTTTCTATGTACGTTTTTTATTCTTATTAGTTTATATGTGCTGAACAAGTGGGAAAAGCATTTGATGCGCCACCGCAAAATACATGAGGTTACGTTTACGATACTCGATGTGCCTGGTGTTCTCGGGAAGGTTGCCTCCAAATTCGGCGAGAAGGGCATTCAAATCGCGAACGTAAAGTTGGTTCCGGAGGAGCAAGCCCCTCCGGAACCCGGAGGCATGCCGGCGATGAAGCTCAGCTTTACGGAGAAGATGCATAACGAAGATAAGATCATCCAAGCGTTGGAGGAAATAACGGCGCTGGATGTGGTGTTGTGGACGGAATCGAACTATTTGCCGGTCTCGAAATCGGCCATGCTGGCAGCTGAAAAGAATGCCATGCATCTATGAGCAGGGGGGAACGTTCTTGGTAAATTTGGCGGCTAAACCGTTCTATTTGCAGGAAGAGGATATGGAGTGGGTCCGTAAGACGCTAGCTGAGATGGATGTGAGAGAGAAAGTCGGGCAGTTGTTTTGTCCGATCGGGATGACGGATGATCGCCAGCAGCTGAAAACGTTAATCGAGGGGGTAAAGCCGGGCGGCATGTTGTTCCGGCCGGGTCCGGGGGAGCGCATGCAGGAAGCGCACCGCTTTTTGCAGGGGCATTCCAAGGTGCCGTTGCTCCTTGCAGCCAATCTGGAATCCGGCGGTAATGGCATAACGGCGGACGGCACGTATTTCGGCAAGCAGATGCAGGTTGCGGCGACGGATAATGAAGAGTTTGCCTATAAATTGGGGCTTGTAGCCGGCAGAGAAGGGCGAGCCGTCGGCTGCAACTGGTCGTTCGCGCCGGTTGTCGACATCGATCTCAACTTCCGCAATCCAATCACGAATGTTCGATCGTTCGGCTCCGATCCGGCTAGAGTCGCAAGGATGGCTAAAGCGTATACCGAAGGTCTTCAAAAGAGCGGGTTAGCCGTATCTGTCAAGCATTTTCCCGGCGATGGCGTGGACGAACGCGACCAGCATTTGCTGACAACGGTCAATTCGCTATCCGTGGACGAATGGGAAGCGACGTTCGGCATGGTGTATCGGGAGCTGATCGAAGCGGGAGCCAAGACCGTCATGGTCGGCCATATTATGCTTCCTGCTTATTCGCGGAAACTTGTGCCCGGCATCGCCGATGAGGAACTGATGCCTGCCACGCTGGCGCCCGAGCTGATCGGTACGCTGCTTCGCCGGCAGCTGGGTTTTAACGGCCTCGTCGTCACAGACGCTACGCCGATGGCCGGCTTTATGATGGCGGAGAAGCGGGAAATCGCCGTCCCGAAAACGATCGCCGCCGGCTGCGACATGTTCCTGTTCAACAAGAATATACAGGAGGATTTCCTGTATATGATAAAAGGGCTGGAGAGCGGCATTTTGACGATGGAAAGATTGGATGAAGCGGTCACGCGCATTTTGGCGCTTAAAGCTTCTCTCGGTTTGCATAAACGGCAGCGGGAAGGAACGCTTGTGCCGGGACGGGATGAGCTGGCGGTTTTGCAATGCGACGAGCATCGGCTATGGGCGCAGGAATGCGCCGATCAAGCGGTCACGCTCGTTAAGGATACGCAGCAGCTACTGCCGATCGGCGTCGTTACGCACAAGCGCATGCTGCTATACGTGCTTGGCGACGGTGGCGGCCATCGCAGTACGCCCATTTCTCCCTATTTGATCGCTAAATTACAGGCGGAAGGGTTCGAAGTCACCGTTTTTGACAACAAAAATGTGGACTTCAGAGCGATGTTCAGCGGGGTAGGGGAGCTGCGCGAGCAATACGATTTGGCGCTATACGTCGCCAACGTCGAACCGGCAAGCAACCGGACTACGGTGCGCCTCGATTGGGAGCCGCTTCTCGCCGCCGATGTCCCTTGGTTTGTCCGGGAGCTTCCTACCGTATTTGTTTCCGTAGCGAGCCCATATCATCTGCAGGATGTTCCGCGGGTCCAAACGTACATTAACGCGTATTCGGGCAGCGAGACGATTATTGATGCGGTTGTCGACAAGCTGCTCGGCAGAACGGATTTCAAAGGAATAAGCCCGGTAGACCCATTCTGCGGCTGTTGGGAAGCGAAGTTGTAAGACGATGACGCGGAGGAAACGATGAACATAGAAGCGGTTATTTTCGATTTGGACGGCGTACTCGTACACACCGACCATTACCACTATTTGGCATGGAAGCGGATGTGCGACGAGGAGGGCATTCCGTTCGACGAACGGACTAACGACAGGCTGCGGGGCGTAAGCCGGATGGCATGCGTGAATATCATTTTGGAAAAGGCGTCACGCCAATATTCGCCGCAGGAGAAAATGCAATTCGCCGAACGAAAAAACGGGTACTACAAGGAGATGCTGCAATCTTTATCTGCAGCTGACTTGCCCTCCGGAGCCGCGATGACGCTTGATTCTTTGCGGGGCGAAGGCATCAAGCTGGCAATCGGGTCCTCGAGCCGAAACGCTCCGTATATTCTTGAACGGCTCGAACTTATGCATAAGTTCGATGCCGTAGCGGACGGCAATGAAATTCGCTGCAGCAAACCGGATCCCGAAGTGTTTTTGCTGGCGGCAAGCAAATTGGGGGTGCGCCCGGACCGCTGCCTGGTCGTGGAGGATGCGGCAGCCGGGGTGGAAGCGGCGGTCAGAGGAGGTATGTGGGTTGCGGCCATCGGCGAGGCTTGCTTATGCGGCATGGCGGATTATCATATTGGCCGCATCGAAGAATTGCTGCCGATCTTGCAAGCGAAAGGCGGCGGAAGGCAGAGAACGATTTGAAGCCTACGGCGAGAAGGTTGGAGTGACCGGAAGTCTACGGCGGAAGATAGAGAACGATCCGAAGCCGATACGTAATAGGGTTATATATAAAAAGAATCGGACGGGAGTGTCGCGTGTTGAGCCATACAGCAGGAAGACCGAATATTTTGTGGATTACGCTCGAAGATACGAGCCCTAGAATGGGCTGTTATGGAGATGCCTTGGCACGCACGCCCCATATCGACAGGCTGGCCGGCGATGGCATGCTGTACCGAAATGCGTTTGCCGTAGCTGGCGTGTGCGCCCCCAGCCGATCTTCAGTCATTACGGGGATGTACCCGACTTCGATTGGAACGCATCACATGCGTACCGGGCATACGAACCCATTGATGCCGGAGCTGCCAACACCGTATTATGCGGTTCCTCCCGCTCATGTCAAGACGATTCCCGAAATGATGCGCGCAAACGGCTATTATTGCACGAATAACTGGAAGACGGATTATCAGTTCGAGGCGCCATTAACAGCGTGGGACGAGAACGGGATGGAAGCGCATTGGCGGAAACGGGAACCCGGACAGCCTTTCTTCGCCGTTTTCAACTATATGTTTACTCATGAAAGCGGCATATGGAGGGCGGAAATAGCGGAAGCAATCCGCAAAATCCATGGAGACAAGCCGCTTCTTACCGACCCGGATCAGGTTAACGTTCCTCCGTATATTCCCGACACACCCAAATCGCGTTTGGCGCTTGCCAAACATTATGACCTTGTGGCAAACGCAGATGAGTACGTTGGTCGTCTCCTTCAGCAGCTTGAAGAGGATGGTTTGACGGACAATACGATCGTCATGTTGTGGAGCGATCACGGCGAAGGACTGCCGCGTGCCAAACGCTGGACGTACGATGCAGGGATTCGCGTTCCGCTCATCGTCCGTTGGCCCGGTCACGTGAAAAGCGGACAAATCAGCGAGCAAATGGTCAGTATGATCGATCTGGGTCCGACGGTGCTATCTTTGGCAGGACTATCCGTCCCAAGATATATGCAAGGTCAATCGTTCATGGGGAAACAGGCCAAACCGAGAGATTGCATTTTCGCTACCCGCGACCGTTACGACGAGTCTTACGACAAGGTACGCGCGGTTCGAGATAGCAGATTCAAATACATTCGCAACGATTATCCGCTGCAGCCTTACCTGCAGTGGATTCCATTCAGTCATGACCATCCAATGTGGCAGGAGCTTTGGAGGCTGAATATGACAGGCGAGTTGACTGACGATCAAAAGGTACTCTTGCAAAATGGTCGACCTGCGGAAGAATTGTACGATTGCTTGAACGATCCTTACGAACTGCGTAATTTGGCTGCCGATCCGGCTTATGGCGAGCCTTTGCATCGAATGCGAAAGTTGCTCGACGATTGGTGCGGTAAATACGATAGCTGGGGAGATATTCCCGAAGAGCAGATGGTTGCCCGCATGTGGCCTGACAGGGTGCAGCCGCAAACCGCCAAACCGCTTATCATTCCAATTAATAGCCGGATGCCGGGAAAGGATGCCGTATATAGCGGAGCCTTTGACGAGCCGACCGCGATCATGCTTCACTCGGCGACGCAAGGGGCTTCCATCGCGTATACGGTCGATGACGATCCCCGTTGGAAGTTGTACACAGGACCAATCAAGATACACGCCGGCAAGATCCGTATTTTGGCTAAAGCGGGACGTATCGGATATCGGGACAGCGAAGAGGCAGAGGCTTCGTTTGTTGTCGAATAAGCAAACGGCATAAAGTGCTGCTGGCGCTGACAAGTACAGGTAAGCGAAAGGACGGTTGACAGAAATGCGAGCGGTCATGCTTATGTTCGATTCGTTGAATAAACGAATGCTTCCGAATTATGGATGTGATTGGATCAAAGCGCCCAACTTTGCGAGGCTCTCCGATAAAACGGTCACGTTCGATCGTTGCTACGCAGGCAGCTTGCCTTGCATGCCCGCACGCAGAGAATTGCATACGGGGCGTTACAACTTTTTGCATCGAAGCTGGGGACCATTGGAACCGTATGACGTGTCGGCAATCGAATTGTTGAAGAAGAACAAGGTATACACGCATCTAACGACAGATCATAATCATTATTTCGAAGAGGGCGGAGCGACTTACCATACGAAATATAACTCATGGGAGTTTGCCAGAGGACAAGAAGGAGACCCATGGAAAGGGCAAGTGGAAGAACCGCCTATTCCGGAGACGTTAAGCAATCCGAAGCCGGGCGGTCTATGGAGGCAAGACTGGGTAAACCGTCAATTTTTGAAGGAAGAAGCGGATATGCCCCTTGCTGTCACGGTAGCGAGAGGAATCGAATTCATCGAGCGGAATTGCAAGCAGGATCGATGGTTTTTGCAGATTGAAGCGTTCGATCCTCATGAGCCTTTCTTCACCAAACAGAAGTATAAGGACTTATATCCGCATAAGTACGACGGGAAGCATTACGATTGGCCGGATTATGCGAAGGTGACGCAAGAGCCGGAAGAAGTCCGGCATATGATCTTTGAATATGCGGCGCTAGTAAGTATGTGCGATGCTTATTTAGGAAAAGTGTTGGATACTTTCGATCGTTATGATCTATGGAAGGACACGATGCTGATCGTCAATACGGATCACGGCTTCCTGCTTGGCGAGCATCAATGGTGGGGGAAAAATATTCAGCCTTTTTACAATGAGATCGTAAATATACCGTTCTTTGTGTGGGATCCGAGATTCGGGGTCAAAAATAAACGCAGTGACGCTTTGGTTCAGACGATTGACTTGGCGCCTACGCTGCTTCATTTCTTCGATGTTCCGGTGCCGGAAACCGTGCAAGGTCAATCGCTGCATGATGTGATCGAAAGCGGCGCTTGCATCAGGGATGGAGCTTTGTTCGGGATGCACGGCGGTCATATCAACTGCACGGATGGACGATACGTCTACATGCGGGGAGCGCAGGACGTGAATAACGGTCCCTTGTATGAGTACACTTTGATGCCTGCACATATGAATAGGATGTTCGATGTCCAAGAATTGAAAGAGATGGAATTAGTCGAGCCGCTTCCTTTTAGTAATGGGTGTCCGGTCTTGAAAATCAAAGGTAACAATTTCATCAATCCTTATCTGTATGGTCATATATTGTTTGATCTTGAGAAGGACCCCCAGCAGGAAAATCCGATCGATGATCCGGAAACGGAGCTTAGCATGATCCGGCTTATGGCGAAGCTGATGCTTGAACATAACGCGCCAAGCGAACAGTTTGAGCGAACCGGCGTACCCGCGGATGGGATTGCATGTATTGCCGATCTGGAGCGAGACAAGGCTCTTAGACAGCAGCAATTGAAGGTGAATTTGGGTCAAGGCGAGGGCTGGGTAGGTAAAGCGGCGGAAGCATTCTTCGCTCTTAAATGCTTTGCGCCTGCTCCCCTTCGAGCAATTCTAAACGATAAGTTGGCCGATAAGATTCGCAGCAAGTCGGCGAATGAAGTAAGCGAAGAGGATGTCTTCCAGCTTGCAAACGATCTGTTCGGCGGCCGTGCGTCGATGTTAATAGGGTTTTTGAGGATGTCTACTATGTAGATCAATAGGGAACTGCTCCTACCAAAACAGATTCGCATCAATTGGGGCTTACGTATTTTATATCGAGAATTCAAACCCGCATTACTTGCGGGTTTTAGTTATTAATCGGACAAGTTCTTGTCTCGGACGAACGATACTGTCGGTTGACAAGAACATTATCTCCGATACGTATACGGCAGCCTCGTTAAGTAAAAGGGCAGTAATGTTTAATACATAAGGAATGCAATCTGGTAACTTCCGAACTCTAGGGGGAAATAGGATATATGAAGACAAGGGCAGGGAAGAAGTGAGTAGAGCGAAGAGTACGAAAAATAAAAAATAGTCCGCCTGGTGACAGGTCGGGACTATTTTACGCTAGTCTTTAAAAAACGAGGATTACTCCTTCTACCCGAACATTCCCCGTTCCAACGTTGGTAATTCTGAGTCGGAAAGTTCCAGAGGGAAGAGTGAAAGGCAGTACGACAATACGGGTCCCCGTCACGGTAACGCTGTTGGTCACCGGTTGTCCGGTCGTAGCATTTACGAATTGATATCGGACGATAGGGGTGGCGATGCTACCAGCTGCTCGGCTTTGAGACACGATCACTTCTCCTACGTTTATAAGTTGGTTAACTCGGAAAGACCGGGTAACGACCGATGTCCCAGGGAAAATGTTAGGGAAGAGAAACGTGATGAGTTGACGAATGAAGGATGTGGATGTTCTATGTTGGAGTACCGTTTTAAGGGAACCTTTTTTGAGCACCATTTTAAGTGAACCTTTCATTTTATGGTTGGTCACCTCCTGTCCACTTGGTATAAAGTAAGATATGTATGTCCTTGCTATTTGGTTTAGGCTTATTAGATAAATAGGTTTGCCATGCTTTAAAACCATAATGTTTCGCTGTTCTATTCCCGAGGACGGATCAATTGTGACGTCAGACTAGATGAATGCAGGTGGGGCTGGACTCCAAATGAGACCATCCGATAAAATCAAACAACGAACACGAACTGGAATTAAAAGTTAGTCATTAAACTCAATCATCCCCTCAATTGCTCTCTTTTAGAGATAGAACAGCGCTACCTCGATGCGCTTATATCTGCGGACGATCCCTTTTTCCTTTGGATGAAGCGCCGATCGATGAAAAAAGCGACGAGCAAGGACAGGACGCCGAGCAAAACCGGTACGCCAAACGCTTCCAATGAGAAGGAGCTGCCTTCCAGCTTCAGGTGGTCGGTGGCGCGATATTCGAGCCGCTTGGCGGCAAATTTCGCCGTCCGGATATCCTCCTGCTCCGCCAAATCCTCGAATGCGGGATCCATTGCAAACCGATCCGCCGCGTCGCGGTGCAGGAACAGCAGTTTCGCGCCGTTGCCGCTGTTCTTCCATAGGTTGATGTCTTCGGCGGCTGCAGACTCGGCATCGGCGCCTACGACAATCATTTTCGTCAGCTTCGGCACGTTTTTTATCTGATAACGCGCGACTAGGTTCAGGCCGTGCTTCGTTACGATTGGTTCGTTCGCGCTGGAAACGGTCAATGTCGTCGTCGTACCGGAAGCGGCGTACGTATCGAATGCGGCGGACAAATCCAATTCATCGGCGCCGTCATATAGCAGCACCCCCGCCTTTACTTTGTTCCATTGATAAGCGTTGTTCAGTACGTACGTTATATCGCTCAACCCGGCAACGAACGGCTCCATTTGCGGGTTTGTTACGTAATCGTAAGAGGGATAGTTCATCTCTTTCGCCACTTTCTTCGCCGCCGCTTCGCCCAGTTGCTGGGCGATGACGTATAGCGTAGCGTCGATTCCCGATGTCAGACCGGCAGAAGATACGATATTGCCTTGCGGGACGTAGCGCCGATCTTCCACCCACTGGATTTCCGGATATTTTTTAATGAGCCGGTTGATGTCTCCCCAATGCGTCGCGGCCGATTTGCCGTTCAGCAAGCCGGTATCCGCTAAGTTTTCCGCCCCGTTGCAAATGGTGAGCAATGTCGTCTTGGCGCTCGAGTGCTTCCGAATCCATTCTCGGACTGGCGCATATTTTTTCTCGTCCAAAATCGGCATAAACGGAATGACGATAATGTCCGGGCTTTTGCCGAGCATCGTGTCCATTTCGTCAAACGAATAATGCGGGACAACATCGAGTCCTCCGGTCAGCGATTTAATTTCGCGATCGGGGGCAACGCCGTATACATTGTAACCTTCAGTCATCGCAAACATCTCGTACGGGACGAGAAAATCGAACACTTCCGTCGCTTCGTTCGCCAGCAGCACGGCCACTGTCGGTTTGTTCGCGTCATATTTCGGAACCTGCACATTCGTCAATGTAGGGGCGGCTTTATCGTAAACCGACATTCCGGCATTCATCGTATTAACGAACCCAACCGCGCCTGTCCCCCCCACGACGACAACAAAAACGATGAGATAGATAATGATGCGTAATACAGTTTTCACTTGCTTCGCTCCTTCCAGCTAGTTTGCTTACCCATAAAATTTAACAAACCAAGATGAACATATCATCTGTCTGTTGCCCGGTAGAGGGGCTCGCCTAGCGTTGAGGCGGCTACTGGACCCTAGCCCGATTTCTTTTTTTAGCATGACTCGAAAGGGCTACATGATTTATAAAACTGTGAAAAACGCCCTGCTCGAGGTGAGGCTACTGAAGAACTAACGCTTCACATCATAGCGAAGCCTCTAAAAAGCAAAAAGACATCTGACCTTTGCAAAATCGAGCAGATGTCTTAGTTTTTTTATCCCTTTGGCACTGGGCTGGAGAGCTCTTGCTGTATGTTTGGTTGTTGAATAAGCAACTTGCCGGTGAAAGTCCGGCCGCACCGTCAACGATATGGGACATGAGAGTGCCGAGCCCCTAGGACAAATGCCAGCGCATCCAACATAAACCCAAGATATACCGTGGAAACGAACTAACTTGGCTCAAATCGCTCCTTTTGGCTAATCGGCAGGCGAGTTATTCGTCGTCCCTTCGTAAGTATGACGTATTCTGCTTGAAGGCAGGAAGCTTGGACCAGATACAATAAGCGACGCGATTGAGTGTGGTTTTTTGACAATTATAGCATCCATATGACAGCACCTTATCCGGGACATCGACATTTCATATCAATTATTCTTATTTTGAGGAAGGTATGTCCAGAATGAAAGAATTAATAGACTGGCCAGCACTTTGGACCCTCTAGGCGAGAGCCGGGAATCGATGTTGATAATTGGTTCAAGGTTACGACCTAACCGAAACTATTAAAGTTGTGGGGGTAAACATATGAATGTATTACGAAACTCCAAAATGGAGAAGATCGGAGTCGGTAGTATTGTTAAGTCTACTGAGTTATTTAACGAGAAATGTAAGACCGAAGAACATGATAGTGGTTACTATGTTCCTTTCAAAAGCGTTAAAGTTAAATACATAAGCGCGGGGTATGTCACTGTATTTGCTAATGGCTATGATAGAACCCACGACGTCAAATGGGTTGAACTAGATAAATAATCTGAGTTGAAGGGTCAATTTCTTGTCGCGGATGAACGACAAGAAATTGACCAATTTATCGAAGTAAAGTGGCATCGAGAATTTTTTTGCTTCGCGGGAGTTGACCTGGAGTCGCCTCCAGCAAGTAGAATGAGGAATGAAAGGGGGCGCGCGCGTTGTACACGATCGGTCAAGTCGTAGAGATGACGGGGTTCGGACACGATACGCTCAGGTATTACGAGAAAATCGGGCTGCTCAAGCCGCAGCGCAAACGGTCGGGCGGCGCGCGCGTGTTTAGTGACGACGATCTCCGATTGCTGTCCGGACTAAAATGTTTGAAACGGTTGGGATTGTCTTTGGAAGAGATCAAGTCGTTCACGAGTACGAACCGCTGCGTGACCGAACTCTCGTCGATGATCGACGGAGACGAAGCCGTTCTCCGGGATCGAATCGGCCTACTGACGGACCACTTGGCCCGGATGGAGACGCAGCGCCGCGAACTCGACGAGCTGATCGATCGGACGAAAAACAACATTCGTCTATACAACGAGCTGTTGGACGGAACGCCGTAAACGTTTCGAAAGTTCCGGCGTTCGAGCCTCCAAAAACACTTGCAGAGGAGATGCGAGCGTGAACATTGCAATGATCGGGTCAGGACACATCGGGGGTACGTTGGGGAAAGCATGGGCGACGAAAAGTCACCGGGTGACGTTCGGCTCGCGGGATCCGCAAAGCGAACGGATGCGCGCGCTGCTCGAGTCGATCGGCCCGAACGCCGCGGCGGCATCCGTCAAGGAAGCGGCCGCGTTCGGCGAAATTGTCGTATTGGCCGTTCCCGGCACGGAAATCGAGCGAGTGCTGGAGGAGGCGGGAGACCTGCGGCGGAAAATCGTCGTCAATGCGACGATGTTGTTTGACGGGCGGTCGGCGGACGCGGAAGTGCGGAGGCTCGCGAATGGCGCACGCGTCGTGCGGGCGTTCCATACGTCGACGTGGGAGGCGCTCGCGAACCCGCGGTTCGGCGGGGCGAACGCCACGCTCATCATGAGCGGCGAGGACGAAGAAGCCAATCAAACCGTCTTTCGGCTGGGCTCAGAAGCGGGATTCGACATGGTGGACGCCGGCGGTACGGAAGCGATGGCCGAAATCGAAAAGGCGCTCTTTTCGTTCTGGACCACGCTCTCGCCGCGGTTCGGCCGCGACTACGCAATCAGGGTTCTGCGAAGGGAAGAAGCGCAACCGTCTTAAACCGGGGCCGCGCGACAGAACGGACTGCCGCGATCGTCCGAATGCGGCGGACCACCACTAGACCGCCAAGTTGGCCGCCTCTTCGAGCGATTACATCACGATCCGGCTGGACCATCTGAACGATACGTGGTTGCACACGACATGCCGGGCAAAAAACAAATAAAACAGTCGAATAATTCCTGAAAAGGAGAGAAAATGGTTATCAAGATGGCAGCCGATTTAATCTGTGGACAATCGGACAAGTTCTTGTCGTTTAACGGGTCAAGTTCTTATCGTCCGATAAATATTATCAATTAAATATTTATCGGACGATAAGAACATAGCTCGATTCAAACCCGAATAACTTGTGGGTTTTTGATTTTATAGGGTCAAGTTCTTGTCGCGGACGAACGACAAGAACTTGACCCTTTTATCGAAGTAAAGTGGGGGCGATTAAACTAAACCAGCTAATAGTTGTCAACATTTTCTCATGAAAATAGCCGAGGTTGAAACGACTGCTGCTGTCGGACGATAATAACATAGCCCGATATAATGTGAAAGCGGCTATACCAGCTAATAGGCTGTCAATATTTAATTATTAATGAACGAAATGAAGGATGGTATACTCGTAAAAGGGGACAACAAATAACCGTCCCGCATTATATGGGAAGGTTTCCCTCAATGGCTAAGGGTTGCTAATTCAGACTAAGCGAAAAGCTTCTTTCTTGGTTAAGATGGCATAAATCCAGTGGATTCGTTTATTTGCACAAGCGATCACAGCTACTTTAAACAGTTTGCCTTCAGTACGTTTCTTATCGTAATAAGCCCTTAATTTTTTGTTGCGTGAGCATCGCAGACCACAACGAACAGCTTGGTATACGGCTGTTCGGAGCTTTCTAGAACCACGTTTAGTAATTGGATTTCGAGTAGCAGTAAACTTTCCAGAAGAAAACACGCTAGGATCAATACCCGCAAATGCGATCAGCTTCTTTGCATGATCGAACCGATCGATTTCCCCGATTTCTGCTAAAATTGTTGCCGCAAGCTTAGTACCAATGCCGGGGATCGATTGCATTAAATCATACTCCAATAATTCTTGAGCCAACTCCTCTATTGACTGATCAAGTTTGGATAGATGCTCTTGGTATTGAAGAAGTAAATTGATGAGTAGTTCCATCGATATTAAATGACTTGGGAAAGCTATCTCCTTGAAGGGATTACGCTGAAGTGGGCAGTTTATTTGATGTTACAAGATTTAATGAAGCTATTATATATGATACGAATCTTCCTTGGCAGACTAATCTAGCTATGCTTGCAAAACAAGATGGGGAAATTGTTGGTGTGGCAGGAGCAAGCAAAACCTGTGAAAAACTGTGGCAAATTGATATAGAAGTATTACCCAAATATCGTAATTTGGGATTGGCTAGTTATCTTGTAAACAAGTTAACTCTTGAAATATTGGAACGTGGAGAGATACCGAGTTATGATGTAATCGCCAGTAACATTGCTTCACAGAGAGTAGCTCACAGATTAGGATATTTTCCCGCAAGCAAGAATAACCCATCCGAACAGATTGGAGGGGGTTGTGCTATCTAAATTCATCCGTTATTCCAAGCCCTTATTCTGACCAAGCAACCACTTGGGGACAGTTAGGACAAGTTGTAATAGGAAATTAACATTGGGGAGGGGATACTGATTTATAAGTTTGAAATAGCCTCCTGTGTCGTCCAAGTAGCACTGGCAAATGCTTTATAATTGGTAACGGCAGCTTGAAAATCCTCTTCACTAATTGTTGCGGTGGCATCGTATACAACAGCTGTTTCAAAACCAGTTTCGATTAGATGCCTCATATGGGACTCTACACAAACGTTGGAAAGCACCCCTGCAATAATTATCTTCTCTTTTCTGTGTTGTCGTAACTGATATTCCAAGTCATTTGTTTGTGGGCTGGCAACCTTGTGAGGAGTTGCAATGACGGTTCTTCTATCAAAAATATAAGGTTTGAAAGAATGAACAAAATCAGCTCCATATGACGGTGGTGTGTACGCATTTGCCACTTGATACAGTCTAAGACCTAATAGCATCTTTTGTTCATTTCCTGTAAATTTCCAGCCGTAATCATGAGGGTATAAATAATGGGGCGATATGAAAAGTTGGTATCCCTTATTCATGGCAGTTCTCATTAATAGTTCAAGGTTTTGTATAGTATTGTTTCTTTCAATAGTTCCTTTAGTCAGATGATAGCCTCTTCCCCCAGGACTCATAAAGTCATTTTGTGGGTCTGTGATTACAATAGCAGTATTATTGGGATGTGGTTTAAACGGCAAATTACTTTCCTCCCTCGCAGCATAAGCTTGCGGAAATGTTTGCAACCTGTTCAGGGAAGATAGAGAAGTTGTTTTCTAAAATAGTTCAGCATTGACACGACAGCCGCACCGAACAAGTACATAGTCATTAAAAACTCTATAGGCATCTATATGTATTTGTAGTTTGTTTGGTTCCCTTTGTTATAGAAATTAGTGTGCAACTTTGACGAATTTTTTCCAGAAGGTATGCTAACGGGTTTCATTAACTCAATACATCATGACGGCAGCCGGCCAGAACGATCGGCTGCCGTTTCTCAGCTAACGGGCAGTAAAGCGTGGTATCATTGGGTAAACTACATAGATAAAGAAGGAGAACTTTTGCTTGATGATGGATAGATTAAAATCGTGGGCTAAACAGCTAAAAAGAAAGGTATTTGTACTTTATTTTGCCTATAAGGATAATCGTACTCCTTGGTATGCAAAAATCTTTACCATATGTGTTGTTGCCTATGCCTTTAGCCCAATTGATTTAATTCCAGACTTTATCCCGATATTAGGATATCTTGATGATGTGATACTAATTCCACTTGGCGTTGCATTTGCATTGAAAATGATACCTAATGCAGTTGTTCAGGAGTGTACAGTAAAAGCCGAGGACCGAATAAAGAATGGAAAGCCGAAAAATTGGTTTGTAGGAAGTTTAATTATTTTAGTGTGGATAGTAGTTTTCCTATGGATTTCTCTAGCCGCATATCGGTATTGGCTCGACTAACGGGCACGCTAATGGAGGAGCTCCTACACGGCAGCTCCTTTTTTAGTTTGTTGGTGTAACGGGTTTTTGCAGATTTGCTTCGAAGATCTATGAGTAGTAAAAAAATTCAAAGGAAGAGGATGTGAATAAATAAGCATGAATCAGGAATTGATAAATGCTTTTAAAAGCAAAGATATTTTGAGTGTGAAATCTATACTTGCTTCAGGGGTTGATTTGAATTACCGTACTCCAGGTACCCCTACATATTTAAATCGAGCATGGTGTGGTCAACGTGATTATGATTTTGAAATTGTTAAGCTTTTGATTGAATTTGGAGCAGACTTAAATGATTCATCATACCCTGCAATTGGCTGTGCGGCAGGAAGGGGAAGTATTGAAGAAATTCAATATGTACTTGATCGAGGGGCTGACATAAATGCTGTAACTCACGTCGGAACATCAGCATTATGGCAAGCTGCTTATAAAGGAAATATTGAAATTTTGAAATTCCTGTTAAGCACTGGGATTGACATTTATAAACACGGCGGACATGCTTTGCAAGTCGCCTCATCTTACGGGCATTTAGAAATAGTAGAGCTTCTGGTTAAAGAAAAAGCAAATATAAATTTTCAAGTATTTAACAAAAACGATGTAGATCTTTCCCAAACACCACTCCATTGCTCTGCAAGTTTTGGACAATTACAAATCGCACAATTTTTGCTTGAAAACGGAGCCGATCCTACATTAAAAAATTATTATGGAGAACGACCCTATATAATAGCCAAACGCCGAAAAAATAATGTTTTAGCGGATATATTCGCTTCATACGAACCCAAGGAATTACGCGACTTAGATGAGATAATGGCAAAATTAAAAAGAGTGGGTTTACCAGTAACGATTCTAAAGGATTTGGGAGAGGAAAGAAGACGGGTAGAGCTGCCTGAATCAAAGTACATGAACTATTTTGAATATTGTTCCATTCATGATGTCACAGAGATTGAGATTGAGATTGAAGGCATAAAAATGTTTAATCTTCTCTTTGAAACGAAGGGATATGATTCGTTGGGTTTCTTGGTATGGATTCCATCCAAAAAGGCACTAGGTAGTTATGATGCTGAGCACCAGTCTTTAATTATCCTTCATGATACAGATTGGAAAGGGTTTAAAAAGTCCCCAAGTGCAATTATTGATCGAATTTTAGATGGAGAATATGAAGTGGTTCACCCTTGATTGACATGCTTTTTATATGTTGATCAACGAATAATGGAAAAACCATTCCACTAACGGCGAACGATAGCACAAAAATAAACGAGGCTACCGGCAGTCTCGTTTTTTATTAGCAGCATCCCTAGTAGTGCGTATCCTATTGTGCTAAAAAATATAAATTTCCACTAAAAAGCATATGCTCCCTAGATTTACTCTTAGAGGAGTTTTTCTCATTCGCGATCCTTGTAAAAATCCTATTAGATTAAAAAGAGCGGTAGCTGCCAATGTAGTTGTCGACGTCGTAAGGCGCTTTAGGAACGACGACGCTTGCGATCAAATAAACGAACGCGACAGTTCCGAAACTGATGAAAGCCGCAATAATGACGAGCAAACGCACGATCGTTGCGTCCATGCCGAACCGTTCCGCTAATCCGCCGCATAAGCCGGTAATTTTGTTGTCCGTTCTCGAGCGAAATAATCTATACATGAATATCCATCTCCTTCAAAGTGGCGCCGCGGCGCTTGTAATATCTTTATTGTAAACGACGCGCGCCGCCTTCGAAATGGACCCAGGTCGGTCGGCCGGGCTAGGCATAAGTCCAGTAGTAATTCGTTCGGAGGGTGGGTAAAGGAATCGCCGCTGCTAAGCGAGCAGGTGGAAACCTCAATCTGTTTATCGATTGCAAATGTTTACGGGAAATAACCTGTGCGGTATGGTGTATAATGCGGATCAATAAGGTGATATCGATCTGCCGGCTTATTGGGGGATGGCTTTATTTCCGGAGCTTCAAACTGAGCAAGAAGCTGCTGATGATGAAAGCTTCGGCTTCCGTGACAACGGCAAAATCTTCGATAAAGAGCTAATAACCGTATTGCAACTCTGATTTGCGCTTGTATCCTATATTCAATCCTTCGAGGGATCGTTAACAGGTGTGCCCCCTTGATACCAAAACACCTTTTGGAGTCTGCACCCCATAAAAGAGGAACCGCTAAATTGTATCAATTTCTGCGTTCATAGGATTGAACTAACCGGTATGCTAGTTGCGTAAATGTAACAAGAGTGAAATCTAATTTTCATATGGTTTTAATGAATGAAGCCTATAATAAAACTCGACCCCCTTTATAATATATAAAATTAAGACCCACAGTTCGTTGCTGTGGGTCTCTTTTTTGGTTATTGAAGTAACGGGCAGGATAATGCAACTACTTTTACAAGTACAACGTAATAAACGAATATGGAAAATAGTCCTTCACTGAACAGACTATCACCGTGGATACCATTTTAATTCCTCTTACGAAGAGGTGACTTTAAATCTTAATTTGACTGAAAATGGGGGGGGGGAAATAATCACTGGAGTAAATATAGGAGGTAAAAAAAATGAAATAGTTCTTACATGGGAAGAAGTCAAGTATAAGTTCTTTAAAAAGAAAAAATGTCCCTCGTGTGGGGGGAAAATGAGGAAAATAATAAAGGATGTTTCTCTTGGTAATAAACCCTTTGTAGATCGTGATGTAGATGGTACAGAGCTAAATTTGCTCACTGAACGAATAGTAAGAACATACACATATCTTTGTGTAGGTTGTAACAATGAGTATCAATCAAATTTCTTGCAAGTAATCAAACATAAAGTTTTAACATCCTTTCAGCGGGTAACGCTAGTGGCGAGAACATTATTTTGACACGGAAAGATTAGACCCTCCCAAACAAAGCGAAGCTAAGGATAATTAGCCATTGGGAGGTTACTTTTATGAGATTGATGGATCTGTGGATGTTGTATGAGGCTGATAAGCGCATTTTGGGATTTAGCCCGCATACCTTGAAAGCATACTCCCTTCAGTTAAATGTTCTGATCCGAGAAACTTGACCGAGGGGGCGGATAGAGGATATCAAGCTTCACTCTGCCTTCATCCCCATGGATCAAATTCGCTACTCCTTGACTTGCTTCAAATTCCGCACCGCATGGATTGCGACTCGAATGAGCAGGATCGAGCTGATCAATATGCCGGCGTAACCGAAAACGGCCACGATATTAAACTCATCCCGAGTGTCATGGCCGCTTAAGCTAATCAGTCCGATGGAGATGCCTCCGAACGCCGTTCCGACGAAAGCCAGCAAAGCCTGTGAAATCCATTTCGTCACGAATGAGGTGTTGGCCTTGTCGGAGAAAAAGCCTACCTTAACGGACATCTCGCCCTTCTCCAGCATCGACCCGAGATGGTCGAGTCGCCGCGGCAGCCTGCGAATAACGGGGAGCAGCTCCAGCAATTCGTTCGTCGCCGTTTTCCGCAGATCGGTGTAGTCACTGACAGGAAGGAACTCCGCCGTGTGCTCCCTGGCGAAGCGGCGGGATTCGTCCATTAAGCTGAACTCAGGATTCAATTGCGCCATCGTGCCCTCAAGTGTAATCAGTGAGCGAAACGCGCCCGCAACATTCGGGTAAAACGAAAATCCGAACTCCCCAATCATCCGAAACAATCCCTGTATGAACGCATCCGAGCTTCCCGCCGCGCCATAAGCCTGAACCAGCAGCTGGCTGAGCGCTTGCTCCAAACCTTCTTTTTCGATTTCCTGTTGCGGCTCGACCAGTTGCAGCAGAGCATCCATGATAACGTACGTGTTGCGCTGTTCGAATCCGATCAGCAGCCTCTTCAGGGCGTCCTGCTGCAGCGTTCCGAGTCTCCCGACCGAACCGAAATCCAGCAGCGCGGGGGTTCCATCATTCAAAATAAAGACGTTGCCGGGATGTGGGTCGGCATGGAAAATTCCCTTGATGAAGATTTGCTCCAACATGCAGTCGAAAATTTGCCGCTGAACCTCCTGACGATCGATGCCGTATTCATCCAGTATAGCCGTGCCGCTCTTTACGCTAACGCCCTCCATATATTCGATGACGAGAATTTTCGCGCTGCTTAGCTCCGGGTAGACATGGGGGATCTTCACCTTTGTCCGGCTATTGGCCAGAGAAGCTGTCACTTGGGCGAAATTGCGGGCTTCGATGCGAAAATCAGTCTCTTCCTTCATCGCTGCGGAGAATCCCTTGGCCAAATCGAGGAAGCCGATATTTCTAGCCCAGGCAGATTTTTTTGACGCCCAGGCTGCAAAGCGCACTAAGATATCCAAATCGCGCTGCAGCTTGGAAGTGATATCCGGACGTAGCAGCTTGACGACTACTTCCTTCCCGCCCTCGAGCAGCGTGGCACGATGGACTTGTCCGATCGATGCCGCAGCGAGCGGTTCCATTTCGAATTTTTGGAATATCTCGTCTTTGGGGCGCCCCAGCTCTTTGGCCAATATTTCCTCCACCTGCACAGTCGTCAAACGGGCGACGTTTTCCTGCAAGTGCGATAGCTCTTCGATAACCGCCGGGGGCAACAGATCCGAACGCGTCGACAACACCTGACCGAATTTGATAAAGAAACCGCCGCAGTCCTCTAGCATCCTGCGAAGCGATACAGCCACCTTTTGATCTGATGCCGGCGATCGTTTGATGGCCAGGTTTTTGCCTACGCCGTTCTTGAGCGCGATCAGCAGCACTTGGACGTATCTTCGCTGTCTTCGCCACCAGGCGGACAGCCTTTTGACAGGGTTTTTCGTATCGGTGAGACGCTCGCCTCGCTCCCCAAGAGGGATAGGGTCGAACATCTCGAACAAGAGATAGAAGAGCAGGGCGACGATGACCGTGCTGAGCAGCCATAACCATCCGTCGGCTTCGAAGCTATCCGTATTGCTGCGGTAACGCAAGTATGAGTACCAATACACGGAGGTCGTTACAATGACGCTGGACAGCGATGCCATGACTTGTTTCATGAAGCTGATGTTCGTCCCGATCAATCGGCCGATGATGATGATCATAATAACGGCCAGTAAAATAATTTGAGAATACATCGGTTCACTCCTTTTAGTAAAGGGTTCGCCCTCCTATTATACATAATTTTGGTAGCAACGACGTAAACAACCCGACACGATAATTGTAATTGTACTTCAAGCGTTTGCGTGTAGTGTCACTACGCTGATATTACCCCAATCAAAGCGAAGTTCCCAGCGCATGAGTTTAACATATATATCCATCCACTTTGCCCCTGGTGACAGCGACGCTGGTACTACCCCTATTCACGAAGACGCGATCTACAGAGGGATAAAAAGCACAGCTGAACTAGCTCTAATCACTTTAAGACAAGGAAAAATAAAACTTACAATCTAATGGCCAAGGTTGCTTCCCCGCGGACATTCCAACATTAGCGTAAAGTCCTGAGTAATCAGAGCTTTTTTGTTGGGAAAATGACCCTCGTAGATTATCCGGGTATGCAGGGATATGAAAGTGATTTGTCGAATATTGGTAGGGTTGTGTATTGAATTGGCGAACCGTTGGAGGCTGCATAAAATGGACTTGGAATCGTTGCTGGCTAGCTTGACATCTAAACGCCCTGTTTTTCATAGCGAGGCGGATTTTCAGCATGCTTTGGCATGGGAAATTCAACAGCAATACCCGGATGCCTCGGTGCGGCTTGAATATAGGCCTGCAAAAGTGAAAGCCCGCATTTATATGGATATTTGGGTGGTGCTTGGCGATAAGAAAATGGCTATTGAGCTGAAGTATAAAACCAAAGCGGTAGAAACCGTGCATCAGGACGAAGTGTTTACGCTGCTTGATCAAAAAGCTCACGATTGCGGCCGCTATGACTTTTTGAAGGATATCATGCGATTGGAGCATGTTGTGCAGAAGGAACCGGATACGGTAGGTTACGCCGTTTTGGTAACGAACGATCCCGCTTATTGGAGTGAAGCGCTCAGCGATACGGTCGATAGCGCATTCCGTCTGCAAGAAGGTAAGGTGCTAAACGGAGAGCTGGCCTGGGGAGGCGAGGCCTCGGCCGGTACGATGCGCGGAAGAGAGAAGCCCGTCAAATTGCGCGATCGGTACCAAGTGGAATGGAAGCCGTTTTCCATTGTTGATTCCGCAAAAGGCGTTTTCCGCAGCTTAACCTTCAAGATCGAGCCTCGTAAGCAACTGGATATCGACGGTTTTATTGACCAGTTTGCAGCCCGTAAACCGCTTTTTCATTCGCAGGCCGATTTCAGGGATGCTCTGACCGACTACTTGAAAAGCACCGGCTTTCACTGTAAGCAAAACCGAATCATTGGCGCTGGATACCAAACGACGGACGTATATGCGGAACAAGACGGACAAGGCGCTTATGCCATTGAAGTTCGCTATAAAACAACGCAGCTTCACGTCATCAAAGACGATGTCGTCTATGATCTGAAGTCCCAGGGCGCACAAGACACGGGTCGTTATGATTTCATAAGCGACATCGTCAAATTGGAGCAGGCGTCGGACGATTCGCCCGGCTTGACCGGCTATGCCATTCTAATTACCAACGACCATCTCTATTGGGAGGAGCCCAAGCGGGCGAGTACGGTAGACGAGCGGTTCCGAATCCACCACGGCGCCAGGCTGCGCGGCGAATTGAGCTGGAGCCCCGAGGCCGGTGAAGGGACGATGGAAAACCGTGAAAAATCACTAGTGCTCAAAGGCTCCTACAAATTGGAGTGGAAGCATTACTCCATGCCAAGCCCGAAAAGGGAAGGGCGCTTCAAAATATTGGTTGTGCGGGTTGGGAGATAAGACGAAATTATAGAACTAACGGCTCGGGCCCTCGGTTTGATCGAAGGGACCGGACCGTCAATCCGCCCAATATCCGCACCTGTCTGACCTACCCGTTGATCGGCGAGCGAAAGCTCATGTTAGCCTTCCGCAACGATGGAAGCGAAGCGGTCGGCGGCGTGAGCCATACAAGTGGCAACGTGAAGCTTGAGCTCGACCGGGTTCCGTTTGCGCTTGGTCCCGGGGAAGAGTTTGTCGCTTTCGGGTGGGTGCCTGAAGAAGAGGAGTTTACGATCGAAGCCAGAAGCGAATTAGCCGGCGTAAGTCCCTCTAGAGCTTAAAGCCGCAACGGCAAAAAAGGAAGAGACCTCTCTCGAGGTCTCTTCCTTTTTTGGTTGTCATTAATCGAACGACCAATCCGCCCACTCGTGCACGTCAACTTTTGTAATCCGGTTGCTTTCGTCGACATACACGACGCGCGGTTGCAGCTCCGCCGCTTCCTCCTCCGAGAAGATGCCCATGCTCAAAATAATGACGATGTCGCCCGGCTGAAACAAATGGGCGGGAGGGCCGTTCAAGCATATTTTGCCGCACCCTTCGTCTGCTGGCAGCGCATAGGTTTTCCATCGCGTCGCGTTGCGCAGGCTGGTGATTTGCACCATCTCGTAAGGGCGAATGCGTGCTTTCTTCATTAAGGCGGCGTCAATCGTAATGCTGCCGACATAGTCGAGATCGGCTTCCGTAACAGTAGCCCTGTGAATTTTGCCTTTGCACATCAATCGAAGCATAACCGCTCCCCTTCGCATTCGGGTCGTTATCCCATGAATATGCGGGTACCCGGAATCGGTGCTTAATTACCTCGATCCGGACGATGGGTATTGGCCGTTCCTTTCGGCATCCGCCCTGTATAAAATGCAGCAATGACTACAAATGCCGGTGGTGATGAAGTGGAACGCTTCTTGCTGACATGTACGCGCTGCGGAAACACGGAACCGTTCGACGTTAAAGGAAAATGCGGCTGCGGCGGGACTTTCCTTGTCGAGTACGATTTGCCGTACCTTCGAAAAACATGGAATCGGGAGTCGCTTGCGCGCCGTCCTTGGACGATGTGGAGGTACCGGGAACTGCTGCCTGTCCGGCAGCAAGCTTGTCCGGTAACGCTAGGAGAAGGCGGGACGCCACTGCTGCGTCTGACCCCGCTGGAACGAAGGTTAGGACTCGGTGGCTTGTACAGCAAGCGGGAAGAGATCAATCCGACTGGCAGCTTCAAAGCGAGAGGATTTTCCGTCGCGGTAACGCTGCTTCAGGAACGCGGAATCCGGAAGGTTGCCGTCAACTCGAACGGCAACGCCGCTTCCGCCTTAGCGGCTTATGCCGCATGCGCCGGGATGGAGGCATTCGTGTTCGTACCGATGGATTGCCCGGGCTTGATCGTGGAGGAAGCGGTCCATTACGGTGCCCGCGTATTTCTTGTCGACGGTCTGATTCAGGATGCAGGGCGAATCGTAGGAAGAGGAATCGCCGAACAGGGCTGGTTCCACGCGGGAACGTTGCGCGAACCGGGCCGGGCGGAAGGCAAAAAAACGATGGGGCTGGAAGTGGCGGAGCAGCTCGGCTGGGCAATGCCGAATGTGATCCTGTACCCGACCGGCGGCGGTTCCGGCATTGTCGGCCTATGGCGCGCCTTCGCGCAATTGAAGGAGCTTGGCTGGGTGCAGGGCGACTTGCCGCGTCTCGTCTCGGTGCAGGAAAGCGGTTGCGAGCCGATTGTCCGTCTGCTACACGATCGGGAAGGGGATTCCGCGGCTCCCTGCGATGGAGGTTCTTGTGACGCAAGTCCGACCGGCCTTCTGGTTCCGGAGCCTCCGGACGGGAAGTTGATCGCCTCCATCCTGAAGCAATCGGGCGGCGATGCGATCGCCGTTACGCGAGAAGAAATCCGGCAAGCCCAGTGCGAGTCGGCTCGCATGGGACTGTCCGCTTCCCCTGAGGGGGCGGCGGCTTTCGCCGGGCTGTTCCGGCTTTGCGAACGCAGAGCCGTACTGCCCGGTGAAACGGTCGTTTGCTTCAACACGTCGCATGCCGCCAAATATTGGCCGTGGCAGTGTCACACCTCGCTTCCGGTTGTTCGCTGTTACGAGGATGTTGTCTTTCCATCTCGACAGACAGGAAGGTGAAACGAAATGCCGGGGAAATGGGGACTGCATACGTTTTATCAGAAAGATTCCCGGATCGCTCCAATGCTACCGGAAACGAAACGGTACGGCAAGTCCGCATTTCAGGACATGTTGAGCCGGTATGGTTCTGTCTATGTGAAGCCGAACATGGCGCATATGGGGAAAGGCATCATCAAAGTGTGGAAAGAGGACGGCGGTTACCGCATGCTTCGAGTGAAAGGGAAGCCGCGAACCTTTGCGACCGCGGAGTCGGTCTGCGGGCATGTTCTTGCGGCGGTGAAAGGCAAGGCCCATATCGTGCAGCAAGCTATTCCCCTTGCCGAAGTGAACGGGCGCCGTTACGACATCCGCGTCATGATGATGAGAGATGGCCGCAACAAGTGGCGGTATTCCGGCATGCTGGCCAAAGTAGCCGGACCGTCGAGCATCATCACGAATGTTCGGCGCGGCGGAGGATATGTTTTGCCGATCGGGCAGGCTTTGAGCCGTTCCGTTGCCGAGGGCAAACCGGATGAGCAGAAAAAGCTGGAAAAAGAGCTGGTCGACGCCAGTTATGCGATATGCGACCGGTTTAACAAATACAAATATTCGTCCCAGATCGGCATCGACTACGGGGTGGATCGCGACGGCAAGCTCTGGCTGATCGAGGTTAACTTCGATTATCCGTCTCACGCGCTGTTCGCGCGGCTTCGGGACAAAACGTTGTTCCGGCTGATCAAGCGAAGGCGCCGGGAATATAAGAATCGCCGCTGATTTGGTGTGCCGCCGCCAGGCATAATAGCTATTTTTGCATCCAGCGTTGGAACCGCGTCAACGGCGCTCATTTTATTACGCACGGATTTACCGCCTATGCGCTTAGCATCGCGTTACTATTCCTCGTTCAACCAAGCGAATTAATCGTATTTCCGTTTTCAACGGGATTGCTCGGGCTGGTAATAGGCTTCAGCATTGCGCGCTTCAAAAATCGGATACAGGTTGTTTTGTTTTCCGCTCTCGCTTTATGGGCCGCTGGTGTTATATGCCTTTCGCTTTCCGCTAGCTGCCGGAGCATCCGGCAGCTTTTTCGTTGACTGGAGGTATGAAGAATCATTGATAATGCGCATCGAGGGGAGTTGTTCGTTTATGTTGAGTTAAGGCTTCTTTCTCTGTCTGATAGACGATTTGTTTCAGAATTCGTTATAAAAAGGTGACCATACATAAGTTTGTATAAAAATGCAAGTGTAAGAGATTCTCTTGGTCTGCTTTTTGTATCGGACGAATCGGCTCGTCATTGAATCTTTTAGAGAAATTCATCCGTACCGAATCCGACGGCGTGGCCTTTCATTACATGTGTCCCGGTGCGTAATTGCGCAGTTGCATCTACGAGGCTTCTTATCGCTGAATGACTGCTTTAAGAAATTCCCGGGTTCTGGCGTTTTGTGGATTGGTAAAAATATCCTCAGGCTTGCCCTCTTCGATAATACGGCCTTCTGCCATCACCACAACACGGTCAGCCACTTCCCGGGCAAAATTCATCTCATGGGTAACGACAATCATCGTCATTCCTTCCCTGGCCAACTCCTTCATAACGGATAAGACCTCTCCGACAAGTTCAGGGTCCAGGGCGGATGTAGGTTCATCGAATAACATGATTTTAGGCTGCATCGCCAACGCTCTTGCTATCGCGATTCGCTGTTGCTGCCCGCCCGACAGTTGTTCCGGATACCGGTCCTTCTTATCAAGGAGTCCCACCTTCTCAAGCAGGGTCTCCGCGATTTCCTTTACTTGCTGCTGATTCAACTTGCGTACATGACGGGGGCCCAAGGCAATGTTTTGAAACACGGTCAAATGAGGAAACAGATTAAAAGATTGAAAAACCATGCCAACCTCGGTTCCAATCTTCCGGGCAACGGATTTTTTGGTGGCTATGACCGGCTGGCCGTTCATGGAAATTTCGCCGGAATCAATCGTTTCCAAATGGTTGATACAGCGGAGCATGGTGCTCTTGCCCGAGCCGCTTGGACCGATGACCACTACGACTTCCCCTTTTTCGACTTGAAGCGATACGTCGTGAAGAATTTTAAGCGTACCGAACGATTTGTTGAGATGATGAAGTGTAATCATTTGATATAAATTCTCCTTTCCATCCAGGTAACGAACATGGAGAGCGGGTAACAGATAATAAAATACACCAGCGATATGAAAAGCAATATTTCAAAAGGTTTGCCGGACACATTCATAATCGCTTTTCCCTCATGCAATAACTCCGCATATCCGACGACAGAGGCTACGGAAGTATCTTTGATGAGCGTAATATAAAATCCGATCAACGGTGGCAAGGAAACTTTCAAAGTTTGGGGCAAAATGACTCTGAACATCAGCAGAAAATAAGAAAAACCAAGAGCCTTTGCGGCCTCGAACTGTCCCTTGGGGATGGAATCGATTCCGGCCCTGATGATTTCAGCTATATAGGCGCCGGAATACAAAGTAAACACTAACGCGGTTGCCTCGAATATGTTGATGTTCACTCCGATATAAGATAACCCGAAATAAAACATGAATAATTGAATGAGCAGCGGCGAACCGCGAAAAAGTTGAACATACGCCGTAAGCGGCACTTTTAACCAGTTGATCCGGCTCGTCCTGGCCATACTGATCATGATTCCTGTCAACGTCCCCAAAAGGATTGCTGTAATGGAAAGCTTGCAAGTTACGGCGAATCCGTTCCACAAAAGATACCGGTACTCGTAGATTACACTGAAATCCATGGTTGTCACCTTACTTCGCGTTTGATATAAACAATCGGCGGTTAATCCAATTGAAAATCGTGGAAACGATAAAATACAACACATAATAAAGTCCGGTTACGAAAACGAATATCTCTAATGTCCGGAATGTTTGACCGTTTAAAATCAACGCGCGATCGGTAAGCTCTTTAACGTCAAGAATCGCGAGCAGGCTGGTATTGAAGAGAACCATAATAAATTGATTCGCGGAGACCGGAAAAATATGTTTGAAGGCTTGCGGAAAGATGATCGTTCTAAACATTTGAGTATAGGTAAGCCCTATAGCTTTACTTGCTTCCCATTGCCCTTTGTGGATAGATTGAATCCCCGCCCTTATGATCTCCGACATATAAGCCGAATTGTTTATGGTCAAGGCAATAATCCCGGCTTGGATAGGCGTAAAGTGGATGCCGAACTGAGGAAGACCGAAATAGATCAAAAAGATTTGAACTAGCGCCGGCGTATTTCGGATTAGCTCCACATACACGGTCGAGACTGCATATAGAGGGTAGATTCGCTTGTTAAACCGGCAAACCGCCAGCATAACGCCAATCACAAAGGACAGGAGAAAAACGAGAACGGTCAGCCACAAGGTCATGATAGCGCCGCCTGCAAAATAGTCCCAGTTCCCGAAGGGGGTCGACCAATCTAAAATCATTCGTTTGCCTCCTTACAATAAGAGGTCCGCCTTATTTTACAGCAGACCTCATTTCCATCGTTTTTTTAATACTGCGGATTTAGCATATAAGGAGGATTGATGCCGAACCACTTTGTGTAAAGGCTTTTATTCGTTCCCTGATTATTAATCTGGAATACGAAAAAGTTCAAGTAATTCAACCATTCCTGGTCGCCTTTACGCACGGCTATACCTTGATAAAGTGGAGCGATAAGCGGGTCGCCCGCCACCTTCAGCTCGGGATAAAGCTTGGCTTGGTAAGCCAGAAAACTTTCGTCCTCTACAAACGCATCCGCTTGACCGTTTTTAACGGCGAGCACACATTCCGCGGAATTGGAGAAATACGAAAGCTGTGCCTTCGGAGCAAGCTCGGTAACGGCCTGGTTGGTAGAACCCTTAACAACAGCAACCTTCTTATCATTAAGATCTTGTACTTTCTGAATGGCGCTGTCCTTCTTGACCAGCATTTTCTCGCTGGCAGCCGAGTATGGCGCCGACACATTGATCTTCTGCAAGCGTTCGTATGTACGTGAAAAACTGCCTATAACCGCATCCACTTTCCCTGTTTCAATAGCCGGGATTCGCGCGGAGGAATCGAGATCAATGATTTCAAGCTCGGCGTTCAGCGATTTTGCCAATTCCTTGGCAATGTCTACATCGTAACCTTGCGGGTTATTTTTATCGTCTTTAAACCCGAATGGAGGGTAGGAGAGAATGACCCCGACTTTCAGTTTTTTGGATTGAACGACCTTCGTCAGAATCGAGCTTCCCACCTCATTGGAGTTTCCTGACTTTGAGCATCCTGTAATGGCAAGAACAAGCAACAACGCCATGCATAGCAGACCATTAACATTACTTTTTTTCATACAAAGACCCCCTTCGATTAAAATAGTATTGGCAACAGGTTGCCATACAGGGAATACATTCGTTCGCAAAAGACAATAGCTCGTTAGAATTTCAATCAATCTGATAGCGCTTTCGAAATCCGTTCACAATCATCAGCGCGTCAATATTTTCATATTTTCGCCTCCTGGATGGATAAATTTAGGCGCGTTATTTGTGATAGCGCTTTATGAACTCATAGTATCATCACACTTTTTGAATTGTCAACAATAACATTGACAATTTAGTTGATTATCTTTATTGCAGGCTGAAGATCCAAAAAAACAGGCGCACACGCCGATTAAAAGAAATAAGGTACTGGAGTTCCGCTTTTTTATAAAAAAAGAGCCCCGCCAAGGGATGAAGTACAACCCTCAGAATGGGACGATGGAAAACCCGTCAGGTTAATCGATGATAATACAATGAATTAATCCCAAGCATATGACGTGCAATTTTGGCAATTTGGTCAGATTTCCCGACGAAATAATACAGTTGGGAATTATCCGATTGGACAGAAGAATCTTTACCGTTCATAGAGGGGGCATGATATTCTAATTCCCCGAAGCCGCCCATCTTTTCTCCATCGTAGAAAAACTGCATGCAGGACCCGGTATAATCCGGCCGGTTTTCCGGATAATCGGGATATGAGGCAGAGGGGTTTACCTGAAACTGACGTACGATTAAACTAGAAATTTCCTGACTTAATCTTCGGTAGTAACCGAATCTTCCGATGCTTTGCAGAGCATTATACGACAGCTTGAAGCTGCTGCCGCCTTCAAACGGGAAGGTTGCATAGTGGGGCTGACGATTTATCCGGATCTCCTCTTGTTCCCGGTACATCACAAGCGGCTCGGAATCTCCCAGCACAGGAACCAAAACCGTGCCGCCGGGAGGGACCTGCAGGATCGACCATAGGTTGAATTCGGGTAACGGCGTATCCGGCACATACTCCGTCTCGGGAAGGAGCTGTATGCGCGTTTCGCATTGATATCCGATGTAGGGAACCTGTGCCAGCTCACGGTGCTCGTCGGAATCAATCATTAGAAAAGGATTGGCAATCAGGCTATAATCCTTTGTAAGGCTAAGAGGAACAATGGTTTGATCCGGCCAGTGGGTCAAAACGCAGGTTTGTCCGGTACGGACAGTCCCGGCTTTATCCGAAGGGATAAAACGATAGGAGCCGGGATCGAGCTGCGCTGGGATATCATAATTACCCGATGCATCTGCGAAAAAATCCATCTCGGGACTGATCCAGGTGCGGTCTCCTCCGACATTCCATGAGCATTCTTCCAAGGCGTGAATATTGGTCCATACCGCGGATTCCGTGCTGTTAGCCGGTATGAGGTGAATCAGCCGGGAACCCTTCTCCAAAATAACGGCGTAACCGCCTTGCGTATCTTTCAACAAATGATAGTTCTGGTTTAAAGTTGTTAACTGTCGAAGCAATAAGTCGCTCAATCGATTTTCTCCCCTTTAAACTGATCATGTATCTTTCCAGTTTGAACTTTCACTTTGCCCCGAGGATAGCCATAATCACAATCATCGGGAAAATAGCCGAAATAATTGTCAACAAAGATGTCGACAATTATTTCGGCTATTATACTTTAGAAATTCGGCTTTTGAAAGGGGATGATTTTAGGTTTTAAATTGTTAACAATAATGTTGACAATAATACGAAAAACAATTTATACTGTTTTTCAAGCGGGCTCCGAGTACTCGAGTAATAGTTGGTGTCGTTTATGGCCTGTTCGACTGTTCGTGTCATGAGTAGCTTGAAAGCGATATCAAGAGTTGAAGAAGGGGTGATGCTTTCCACGTCGGAAAAACACTGATTAGATTGTGAAGAGTATGAGAGGTTTTCGTGAACGTTGGTTTTGGACTGCAATATAAGGGGAGGTTTTTGTTGATGAAGATAAGTTCGAAAAAGTTGACGGTATTGGCTGGTTTGGTTCTTACATCATTAGTTACAGCTTGTTCAAGTGGCGAAGATACGGGTGGCGCCGATAGCGGGAATAAATCGAAGACCTTGAAATTTATGGTCACTTCAGAAAATTACAGCGGCAGACTCAAGGATTTCATTTCGAATTATGAAGCCAAAAGCGGTAACCGTGTAGATGTTCAATTGTTTCCGGCGACGGAATTCGAGAATATGCTGAAGGTTAAAATGATGTCCAATGAGGGACCCGATTTGTTTGTAACCGACGATATCGCCATGTCGCAATTCCAAGTCTCCAAAGCATGGTTCGAGGATCTATCCGGAGAGCCCTGGACAAGCCGTCTATCGGAAGGCGGCAAAAAAATTATTCAATGGAACGATGGCCGAATAACCGGATTGCCCATTACGAATCCGGGAGGTATGGGAATCTTGTATAACAAAGCGATTTTCAAAAAGCTCGGGCTCGAGGTACCGACGACTTGGGACGATTTTATAAAGATCTGCGAAAAGATCAAGCAAGCGGGCATCGTTCCGGTCAATATCCAACTGGCCAACGGGAGCGAGTTCGGTACGACGCATATGATGCACCAGCTATTTGCAAACGCCGAGCTAAACCGAGGCAAAGAAGCCGACCGATTCTGGCAAGAGTTGAACACGCACAAGATCAATGTAACGGAAGTGAAGGAGTATGAGCAGTCGCTGAATCAAATGGTGGAATTAAAAGAAAAGGGATACATCAATGAAGATTTTATTTCAAATACATTTGAGATGACCCAGGAAAAATTGGGAACCGGCAAAGTGGCCATGCATCCGGCCGGCGATTTTATACTTGAACCGCTGCTTAAGAAATATCCGGATATGGAATTGGGTTTCTTCTCCATGCCGTTCGGCAATACACCGGGTGCCATTTCGCTCTACGCGGGAGTGGGGATCTCGGTTAACACGAAAGCTGCGCACAAGGAAGAAGCGCTGGAGTTGATCCGATTGTTCGCTTCCAAGGAGCAGCAAGAAATGTACTTACAGAAGTCGCCTGGCATATCCGTCTTCTCTGACGTGAATGCCAAGCAGAATATGATCAGCGGGGATTTGCAGCGTTATATGGATAATGGGAAAGCTTTTATGGGGATGTTCGGAAAGTATGAAGCCTGGAACGATATGGATGCCCGAAAAATTATGCAGGAAATGATGCTGGGCGGGAAAAAGCCGACGCAAGTGTTGAAGGAACTGAACGCCAAGATGGAAATCGTAGCCAAAGGGAAAAAGCTTCCGGGGTGGAGCCAGTGAAAGCTGAGCGGTTAGGAATGGAGGAAGACTTGCATGTCCGGCTTTGTTGAAGAGAGAACGGGACGTCCGTTACGCAAACGAAGACCTCCCCTATACTATCCCGTCATGTTTGTCGTTCCCGCACTCGCCATCTATGTTGTGTTTTTCATATACCCGACCATCCTGGGCTTCTATTATTCTTTCACCGATTGGAACGCGGCAGGCGAAAAGATCCGATTTGTCGGCCTGACCCAATTCATTGAAGTTGTTCGAAATCCGGACTTCGCTGTCGCATTGAAAAATACATTCCTATATGCCACGGTAACGACGATCGGCAAAAATGTCATTCCGCTGGTGCTGGCCGTGCTGCTGACCATGGGAATGCGATCGCGCAATGCATTGCGAGCCGTCTATTTTTCGCCTGCTATTCTCAATATCGTAGCGGTGGGCCTTATTTTCCAAGGGTTATTGAATCCGCATACCGGATTTGTCAATAATCTGTTGCGGTCCATGAATCTTGACTTTCTGGCACTCGGCTGGATCGGAGACCCGTCCCTATCCATATATGCCGCCTGTCTAATGGAAATATGGCGTGCGTCCGGGATAACGATGGCCATTTATATCGCCGGCATCCAGAACATCCCGGCCGATTATTATGAAGCGGCAGATATCGACGGGGCATCCGTTTGGTCGAAATTCATGCATGTGACGCTGCCGCTGCTGATGCCCGCCATTACGATCAATGTGCTCCTATCGGTCATTTACGGCGCCCGCATGTTCGAAGGCGTATATTTCCTGACTCAGGGCGGCCCCGGTAATTCATCCGAGGTATTGATGACGCTTGTCTACAAATATATGGGACAAGGACTTTACGGCTACAGCACCGCATTGAACTTGATCTTGGTGCTTCTTATTGTCTTGATTTCGATGCCGCTGCTCTCTTATATGAAGAAAAGGGAGGTAGAGGGATGATGGAACGGCGGCGAAAACGATGGATCGGGTTAGCGGAGTCGTGCTTGTGGGGCATGAGTGCCGTCATCCTCATTCCCTACTTGATGGTGGTGTTGACATCGGTCAAAAGCAGCAAGGAGGCGGGGCTGTTTCGGCTTGCTCTTCCTTCGGACATTCATTTTTTCGATAACTACCGCGTCGTATTTGAGCGAGGGTATGTTTTACAAGGCTTTGTGAACAGTATTTTCGTAACGGCAGGTTCAGTCGTCATTGTACTTGTTTGCTCTGCGCTTCTAAGCTTTTATATCGCCAGGGTGCGAAGCCGTATATCCGGAACGCTTTACCGGTTCTTCTTGCTTGGCATGGTTGCGCCGATCAGCCTTGTCACCACCTTCAATGTGCTAAAAACGTTGAACATTCTGAATACGCGAACAGGGATTATTATGGTATTTGCAGGCATCTTGATTCCGTTCGCCATGTTTATTTACGTCGGGTTTGTCAGGACAATTCCGAGAGAAATGGACGAGGCGGCAACGATCGACGGATGCGGACCATACCGCATGTTTGCCGTCATCATTTTTCCGCTTATGAAACCGATAACCTTTACGGCCGCAATATTGGTGTTTATGAACGTCTGGAACGATTCGCAAATCCCTCTGTTTTTTTTGAATGACAATCAATACTGGACCATGCCGTTGAACATCTATCGATTTTACGGCTATTTCAGCACGGATTGGAACTATATTTTCGGCAATATTTTTCTAACGGCTCTGCCGGTGTTCATTATTTATCTGATCGGGCAGCGGTTTATGATCGAAGGAATGACGAGCGGAGCGGTAAAAGGATGATGAGGAGGATATAAGATGCGTATACTTGCGATTGGCGCTCATCCAGACGATGTTGAGATTTTTTGCGGAGGGACGCTTGCCAAATATGCGGCACGAGGAGATCATGTGACCATCATGATCGCAACGAACGGCAATGTCGGATCTCCCGTCTTGTCCAAGGAAGAAATCGCTGCCGTTCGCCGAAAGGAAGCGGAAGCTTCGGCGGCCTGTATTGGAGCGGATTTGATTTGGATGGGTTATGACGATGAATTTCTGTTTCATGACCGGGAGACGAGAATGGCGTTTATCAATGCCATCCGCAAGGCGTCGCCCGACGTTATGTTCGTACACGGGAACAATGATTATCATCCCGATCACCGAATATGCGGCGAGATTGCCGTTGATTGCAGAATTCCGGTTACGGTACCGCTTATCGAAACGGAATATCCGCCTATGCCCAGAATTCCGCATGTTTTTGTGATGGACAACTTGGGCGGAGTAGGATTCGAGCCCGAATTTTATGTGGATGTAACGGACGTATACGAAATGAAAAGCCGCATGATTCGTTCGCATGCGAGTCAGGATCAATGGCTGAACTATCAGTACGGTATGGATTACGTCGAATTCGTGTCCAAGACGAGTGCGGTTAGAGGAATGGTAATCGGAGTCCGTCATGCGGAAGCGTTCCGGAGCCTACCCATTTACCCGGTCATGGGAGGCGCGTCTTTGCTGCCTTAACGCGGAGGCTTACTGTAATACAAATCAAAAGCGCCCTCTGATCATGATCATTCAGGGGGCGCTTTTCATTAGTAAATATGCTTTTTCAAGACCGGTTCGATGACCGCCCAATCTTTGGTCTTAATGGCGTTCAACAATTCGCGATGCTCGTCAATAAGCTGAGAAAAATCATTCTGTTGATGCATATGGGAATTATTCATGAAATGAAAAACGATTCGGGAAGAGACACCCGACCAAAGTGAAATCATGTAGGGCTCTTCAGTCAAGGAAACCAAGTATTCGTGGAATTGTAAGTCTATCTTAACGATCGAGCTCAGGTCCATTTTTTTGCAAGCTTCGATCAAATCGTTCAGGATTTTTTCCAAGTCCTCAAAGTGGCTATCGTTAAGACGGGGAATAATGGTCTGGATGCAGTACGATTCCAACAAGATGCGAAGCGGGTTAAGCAATCGATCGACTTCTCCCTTTTCTACGTTCGCGACAGTGGTTTCACGATGTGTTTGAGTGACGAGCAGACCTTCGCGTTCGAGAAGTAAAATCGCTTCACGGATGGGTCCGCGGCTTACGCCCATATCTTTGGATAGGTCTTGCTCGCGCAAACGCTGGCCGGGCTTCAGTTGACCGCCGATCACGGCATCCTTGATGTCCTGATAGATTTGATTGCGCAGCGTATCTGTTTTTTTTATTGAAAACCGGAATTCGGAACTCATTATTGATCCTCCACTCTTTTATAACTCCAACTATAGTTTACAATAACGGACAAAGCAAATAACGTCAACGATTACAATAAAAAATAAACAATAAATGTTATTGTTGACAATGACGAAGTTCTGAAATAATCTAGAGGTGAGCAAACAACACCATTCATTATTCAAAGGAGAGCAGTTATGAAAATTATCGATGTTATAACAACGCCCGTATTGATTCCCTTTAAGAAGCCTGCAAAATGGTCCGGAGGCACACGGAGAAATGCGCCCGCATTAATGATCCAGTTGAAAACGGACGAGGGCTTGATCGGATACGGCGAATGTGTCGGTCCGACGATTCCGACGATTCAAACCGTTATCGAGAAAGAATTCAAGCCTTTTCTCATCGGGAAAGACCCCATGCAAACCGAGCTGATTTTGCATCAATTGGAAGAATACATTTTGAATTGGTCCCAAATCGGTTATTATGCAATGGCAGGGATCGATATCGCGCTGCTGGATCTCAAAGCCAAAATATTGAACACGCCGTTATATAATCTTCTTGGCGGTCTGTACCGGAAAGATGTCCGTTTCTCAGGTTACTTGTTCATCGACGATCCGCTCGTGAATGCGAAGGAAGCGGAGGAGCTGGTGGCCAAAGGTTACGACGAGATTAAGATCAAAGTCGGCCGGGAAGTCGACTATGATACACAGCGCATCAAGGAAATTCGCCGTGCCGTCGGCCCGAAAGTGAAATTGAGAATCGATGCGAATCAAATATGGAGCGTACCTACGGCTATCCGGGCAATCAACCAGATGGCGGTTTACGACCTGCAACTGGTCGAGCAGCCGGTGCCTTATTACGATATCGACGGAATGGCTGCAGTAAGCCGGGCGGTACCGGTTCCCATTACGGCCGACGAATCCTGCACGACCTTCGATTCGGCGCTCAAGCTGATCGAGAAAGGTGCCGTATCCGCGTTCACCGTATATCCTTCAGAGGCGGGCGGCCTACTGAAAGCGAAGCAGATTGTCGAGCTTGCCAACACCTACGGGATATGGTGCGTGACGGGGTCATGGGCGGAAACGGGTATCGCGACTATGGCGAATGCCCATCTGATTGCTTCATCCCGCAACTTCGTGTTTGCCAGCGATACGCACTATGAATGGTATGCCTCGGATGTACTGCAGAACAAGCTCAATATCGTGAACGGCAAATTGTCGATGACCGATAAGCCAGGTCTTGGCGTTGAGCTTGCCCCGGACTTCAATGGATTGGCCAAGGAAGAAATCAGAGAAATGGTGTTTTATGATGACGAGTCGGCAGTGGAGTATCAGCCGCGTATCGGCATGATTCTTTAATTACCGGTAAATTGTGGTTTACGGCAGAGCACCTGCCGCATTGCAAGGAGGCTGCAAGATGAAAAAAACCATGCAAGCGCTTGTATGGCACGGTGTCGGGGATTTACGGAGCGAGGAAGTCCCGGTCCCCCGAATCGGAGCGAAGGAAGTATTGGTTAAAGTGCGGTATGCGGGTATTTGCGCAACCGACCAGGAAATTTTTAACGGACAATATCCGTACCCCGCACCTTACATTCCAGGCCATGAAATTACGGGCACGATCGAGGAAATCGGGGAAGGCGTCAATCAACTGAAAGTCGGGGACCGGGTCGTAATCGACCCGGCCATCCCTTGCGAGACATGCAATTCTTGCCGAAACGGACGCTCGGAATTTTGTCAGCATTATCGCGAGCTTGGAATAAACGAAAACGGGGGATGGGCACAGTTTGTAAAAGCGCCTGTTAGATGCGTATATCCGATCCCGGATACACTCAGCGATAAATCCGCGGCTGTCATCGAGCCCCTGGTATGCCCGTTCGGTGCGGTTCATGCGGCCGGAGTCGAAACGGGGGATCATGTACTTGTCATCGGTGACGGACCGGCCGCGATGTATTTTGTGCAAATTGCCCGGATGATGGGTGCAGCGTCCGTATCGGTTTCCTATAAACTGGACTCCCGCATCCCGGAATTGCGGAAATGCGGTGCCACGCAGTTTGCCGAAAGCAAACGCATTCATGAGCTGGCCGAAACGAAAGCTTACCAGGCGCACGGAGGCTTTGATCTGGTCATTGATGCTGTGGGTTACTCGGAAACGATAAGACAAGCCATTGAAATGGTTCGAATCGGCGGAAGGATCATTTTATACGGTTTGAAGGAAGCCGAATCCGCCGCTTTCCCTCACAAGGAAGTTATTTTGAAAAATCTGACGCTGTACGGCCGGACTAATGCACCTACGCTCTGGGGCAAAGTGATAGAATGTATTGAAAACGGTTTTTTGCATATTGATTTCATTCCCGATCAAGTGGTAAGCCCGCATGAGGTAGCGGAGCTATTGGCCAAACCGCAATGGCCGTGGGTGAAATGCATCGTGAAGTGGAGTGAATAGTAGGAGGGACACTGATGAACAGAAACGTACGTCTGGTCAAAATGCTTGCATCGTCACTGATTCTGCTCCTGCTTGCCGCATGCAGAGACGGCTCTGCATCTCCCGATACGGACAAGCCTTTTGCCGGCAAAGAAATAAACGTCTTGTCTTGGGAAGGGTATCAGGAACCGGAATGGGTCGAGCCTTTCCAGAAGCAGCATGGCGTTAAAGTCAATGTCACCTACGCGGGAAGCGTGGACGAGATGTTTTCAAAAGCGGCTTCCGGCTCCCTCCATTACGATTTGATATTTATGGATGGGGGCTCCGTAACCCGGTACAACAAAATGAAGCTGATTCAGCCCATCGATGTCGCCAAATTAAAACATTACAGCGAGCTCATCTCGAACATGAAGAGCATCAATGACAAGCATATCATGTCGGGCGGACAATCCTATGCGCTTCCGTTTGCCTGGGGTTCGCTTCCTCTCGCCGTCAACAAGGATAAAGTCAAAGAGCCCGTCACCTCGTGGTCCGCCCTATGGGACAGCAAATATAAAGGGAAAATCGCGACCATCGACGATGCAAACAACCAGGTTGCGACCACCGCGCTTCTGCTCGGTTATCCCGATCCCTATAACCTCACGGAGCAACAGCTGGCCGAAGTGAAGAAGAAGCTGATTGAGCAAAAGCCGCTGGTCCGTTCCTATTATTCCGGATTCGAGGACGGCAAAAACCTGATGGCAAGCGGCGAGGCCTGGATCCTTTTTACGCAAGGGCCGACAATGGTGACCGATCTTAAGGACCAGGGCATGAACGTCGAAGAAGTCATTCCGAAGGAAGGGGCGCTTGTATGGATCGATAATGCCACAATCGGGGCGAAAACGGAAAACCCTGAGCTTGTTTACAGCTATATCGACTATTTAATCTCTTCCGAGGTCCAAGCCCAATTGGTCAAGAAAACCGGCTATGGCGGAGTCAACGCCAATTCCGTTCAAAAATTGACGAAAGAAGAGGCTAGGAAGTCCCATATGGACGATCCGTCCTATTTCGATAAATTGGTTTATGTTTCGTTCCCCGAGAGCTTTGAAAAACGCGTCAAGCTGTGGAATGAAGTAAGGGCGCAATAGAACGCTGCATGATAAAGGCTACGATCAGATCCTTACAAGGAAGGTAAGGTTATATGGACAACACACAACACGTCGTACTGGAGATGGAAGGCGTTAAAAAACAGTATGGCTCCTATACCGCAATCCAACATTTGGACCTCTCGATACGAAGGGGAGAGTTTTTCTCCATCGTCGGACCGAGCGGCTGCGGGAAAACGACCATACTCAAAATGATCGCAGGCTTCGAATATCCGACGTCCGGATCGATAAGGATTGCCGGCAAGTCGTCGGACAGGCTGCCCCCGCACAAGAGAAACGTCAATACCGTATTCCAAAATTACGCTTTGTTTCCGCATATGAATATCTATGATAACGTGGCTTATCCGCTGCGGATCAAGAAAACGGATAAAGCCGCCATCCAAAAGTCCGTCATGGAGCATCTGGATATGGTGGGAATGGCCCAGCATGCCCATAAGGCGCCTCAGCAGCTCAGCGGGGGACAGAAACAGCGGATCGCGCTTGCCCGTGCCATGATTTCCAGACCCGATATTTTGCTTCTGGACGAACCTTTGTCGGCTCTTGATTTTCATCTTCGTCAGGATATGCAGCGAGTGCTGAAACAGCTGCAGCGTGAAAGCGGTATCACATTTGTCTATATTACCCACGACCAAGGAGAAGCGCTTAGCTTGTCGGATCGGATTGCCGTCATGAATCACGGAATTCTGCAGCAAGTAGACTCGCCTACGGTCATCTATCGGAAGCCCGCTACGAAATTCGTTGCAGGTTTCATCGGAAAGACGAATATTTTGAAGGGCGCGTTCGACGCCAATCGGATGTTTGTCCTATCCTCCGGGAACGGGAAGGCCGGCTTGAGCATACGAGACGAAGGATTGTTCCAAGCGGGAAAAGAATTCTATATCTCGATACGGCCGGATAAGATCAGGTTCTCGAAAAAAGACGATAGCTACGACAACTGCATTCGAAGAACTTCCATCGCCGACTTGGCGTATTACGGCTCGGAAAGGGAAATTCTCCTGAATACGGAAGAGTACGGGCCGCTGCTGGTGAAGCTCCACGAACATGAATCGGCAGACTTGACAGTCGGGGAGAAAACGGACATTTATTTCCGTTCCAAAGACGTCATTTCCATACCGATAAGCGGAGCCGCCTATGAATAACAAAAATATCGTTACCGGCTTGACCTTCTTGTGGGTAGCGCTGTTCATCCTTATTCCGATCGGCATTATGATTGCATACAGCTTCTGGTATGTGGAAGATTTCAAGATCGTCAAGGAGATGACGCTCCGGAACTATAAGGAAGTGTTTTCGAACGGCACTTACCTTATTATTTTATGGAAGACGATCAAATTGGCCGCATTAATGGGGCTGTTAGCTACCCTTATCAGTTATCCTTTGGCTATTTTTGTTCATTTTCACGGGGGAAGGCACAAGGAGTTTCTGTATCTTGCGGTTCTTGCGCCGCTTCTTGTAGGATATTTGATCCGGGTTTACGCTTGGAGATCGATATTGGGCGAAAAGGGCGTCATTAATTCCGTCCTGACCATGACGGGGATATTGTCCGAGCCTACCGACAAGCTGCTGTTCAACAATTTCTCGGTTGTCGTTACGATGCTGTGCATTGCGATTCCGTTCACGTTTATACCCATTTACAACGCGCTCGAGAAAATCCCTGCCTACCTGTTGAATGCGGCGGCGGATCTCGGTGCGAACGCGCGGCAAACGTTCTTGACCGTACTGCTTCCGCTCAGCCTTCCCGGTATCGTAACCGGTTTTATGTTTGCCTTCATTTCGGCATTGGGGGATTACATGACACCGTCGCTCGTTGGCGGCACTTCCGGAATTCTGATCGGGAATTTTATTCAATCCCAGTTTGGCAACAGCTTCAATTGGCCGCTCGGTTCCGCCCTTGCCATTGTGATTCTGATGATCACCCTTATTGTTATCGCCATATCCCAGAAACTGGGCGATGTTAAGGGCGTCATCGAGGAAGGGTAGGGAGACGACATGAAAATAGGGAAGCTCTTGTTTGTCACATTCGTTTGTCTAGTATTTTTCTTTATGTATTTCCCCATAGCGGTCATCGTCCTGTTTTCCTTTAACTCGGGTAAAATACCGGCGTTTCCGATCGATGGCTTTACCTTGCATTGGTATGCAGAGCTCTTCCGGGAGCCGAAGCTGTGGCTTGCCGCCAAGAACAGCTTGCTCGTAAGCATTCCGTCGGTCATCGTCAGTACCGTTTTCGGAACGATGGCGGCATTCCTGTTCCAACGCCACAAATTTCCCGGACAAGGCTTCTTGCAAATGGCGATACTGATGCCTTATGTACTTCCCGGCATTTTGACGGGCATTTCCCTTACTTTGCTGTTCAAATTGCTGAATGTGCCATCGTCGCTATTAACCGTTATCGTGGGCCATACCGTTCTGATTACGCCTCTGATCATGATTATGACGATGAATCGGTTGAAGCGTTTTGACAGATCGATTGAGCTGGCATCCATGGATCTTGGTGCAAGCCCTTTCATGACGTTCTTTCGAATCACACTGCCGAATATCAAAGGAGCGATTATCGGCGGCATGTTACTCGGCTTGACCGTCTCCTTCGATGAGGTGATTGTAACCTTCTTCCTGATCGGTACCGACAACACGTTGCCGATGCAGATTTGGTCCATGATTCGTTACGGATTCTCGCCGCAGATCAACGCCATTTATTCCATCATCATTATCGTTACGCTATTTTTTGTGTTCTTCACAAACCGGAAGAGCGCCAATAGCAAGACGGGCAATGTGTAAATCTACGCTTCGAAGGTTAACGTCACTTTGTGGGGATATTTTATAGGGGAGGAAATCGAGGATGACAGGAAAGACAGTATATTTTGGTGAAAAAGCGACTAAGGTCAAATGCGTTGCATTCGATAAAGACGGGACGCTGTTCGATGCGTTCGGGTTCTGGCGCTATATCGATAATCTTCGAAAAGAAGAGTTCGTTTCCCGGGTAGGGCGCGAACATCAACAGTCATGGAGCAGCCTGATGGGAATGACGGAAGAATCGATCGATCATCAGGGCGTTCTGGCGGTCGCTTCCACGCAGGAAGAAATCACGATGACAGCCGGCCTTATCTACCAGTTGAAGGGCTGGCCGTGGATCCGGTGCAAGCAGTTGGCGGCGGATATTTTCAGAGAGGCCGATGCGAAGCTGGAGATTGATAAAGCTTTCAACCGGGTGGAAGGAGCTCCGGATATTTTCCACACGTTAAGAGAGGCGGGCATCCATACCGGCATTCTGACTTCCGATGCTTTAGCTCGCACAGAAGATTGCATGCGCCTTCTGGATATTGTGGAGCATCTGGAATTTGTCATTACACCCGAAAAAGTCAAGAACGGGAAACCTTCCCCCGATATGGTTCATAAAGCGTGCGAAATTTTGGGCATCCAGCCGTCCGAAATGGCAGTCGTCGGCGATTCTCTGGTCGACTTGAGCATGGCAAAAGCCGCAGGAAGCTTGGCGGTCGGCATCATCACCTATGAAGGTTCCTCCGAGGTGCTTGCCCCCGAAGCGGATATTCTCATCCGTTCGCTCAAGGAAATTCGGGTTGGCTTTTAATAAGATATATTCGAAATCGGATGTGGTGGATTTGTCAAACGGGAACGACGTGATGGTTGTAGTCGGTTCTTATGGAGCAGAGGATCAGGAAGCTGTACATTTCTATCAATTTGACAAGATTCGGGGGACGCTGCAGCGTGTTGGGGGATTGGCAGGAATCCAAAATCCGTCGTTCCTTGCTGCCGGAAAAGATGCTCGTCAGTTGTATGCGGTAAGCGAGACCGATGGTACCGGAGAGGTTGTATCCATGAGGGCTGACGTCACAGGCGGGATGGTTTCCGAGTTGAATCGCCAACCGTCATACGGGGCATATCCTTGCCATCTAACAGTCGATCCGTCCGGCGAATGGTTATTATCGGTCAATTATGGGGACGGCAGCATATGCGTATACCCCATCGAAATGGATGGGCGGGTAGGCCGACTTTCCGATCAAGTGCATCATGTCGGAAGAAGTGTTAATCCGGCAAGACAAGGCTCGCCTCACCCTCATTCCATCATTGCGATCCCCTCTACATCATTTTATTTGGTATCGGACTTAGGAACGGACCACATTTATACCTATCGTCTTGACGGAAAAACAGGGAAATTGCAATTTCATTGTCTGACAGGATCGAAACCGGGGGCAGGGCCCAGACATTTAGCCGTACATCCAACGAAGCCGTTGATATATTCTATAGAGGAATTAAGCTCGGCCATTACCGTTTACGAATTTGAGAAGCAGATGGAGCAACTGAGGCCGATCCAAACGATCTCGACTTTGCCGGGCGGCTATTCGGAGGAAAATACTTGCGCCGAAATTGCTGTATCTTCGGATGGAAGATTTGTGTACGGCTCCAATCGGGGACATAACAGCATCGCAAGTTTCCAGATCGATGAGGAAGGCGGATTGGCCTTATTGGAACACACCGCAACAAACGGGGAAACGCCAAGACATTTTGCACTGGTTCCCGGAGGGGAATGGTTGATAGCCGCCAACCAAGATTCCAATTCGATCATAGTCATGAAGATCAATTCGAGTGGGGTACCTGAGTTGACTGGACAGCAATATTTTGTAGAGAAACCAAGCTGTATACAAATAGTTGAAACAAGTTAATGGTCAGTTGTTGCACCGCCTAAACATGATGCAGGAATGGATATACACGGACTCGCTGTATATTTATGCGACTAATGATTATTCATCCAAAACCGATCTGAAATTTTTCTAACGAATTCTGCAACAAACGGTCTTTTCCGCCGCGGCGGGCTTTAAATTCTAATGAATTCTGGAACAACAATAACGGAGCCACGCGGGTGTGCGGGCTCCGTTTTTATAATTTATTAGACATTTTGTTTCAAAATTAATTAGAATTCCTATTTGTACATTTATATGTTTAAAAATACAACTTAATTGAACAACTTGTCATTGAAGCTCAAAAGTGGAATTGTTCCATTCATCATTGAGACTTCTCTTCTTCTGAGGAGAGGGGAGACTGCAAATGCCAAGCTCGCGGAATCGATAAGGTGGAAAATGGGACGTGTACGAGATTGTCGAGAGTGGACAAGATACAAGAGCATGTTTCCCCCCGGAATAAGCAGAACCCAGATTCAGTTCAAAAATTTTAACGCTTAACAAAAAAGATATATAATCGCGGTACCGCGTAGCGTGAAAAGTGAAAAGGACATCTTGGTCTGATGATTCGGAAACTCAAAAAGGATAAGACGGAATCTTGAAAGCAGGCAACCCATCTATACATTTATTATGAAGGGTAAGATTACCACAAATGACTATCCGTAAAAGTCACGCCGTCCATGTGGTAAAATGATTATCATTAAAGGGACGAAGGGAATATGGACAACATGAGTAAACCACCTTCTTCAATATTCAATTCGCTTCGATTTAAGCTGATTACGGGGCTCATGCTTATTATGGTGCCGATAGTCCTCTTCCTGATTTATACAAACTTCTATTCGATCCAAGTTGTTCGCAACCAGGTCGCGCAATCTAACAACAACATGATCAGCCTCTATATGGGGTTGATCGATAAGTCGTTAGCCGACATTGACAGCTATTTGCTGAAGTATGCCTCGGAGGAAACAGGACTGCACATTCTCGACCGGTCTCCTGAGATTGATATCGATTTGTATAAAATGGAACGCATTTGGCAATTTCAACATCTGGTGAATAATGTGACTTACTACAAGGGACTCGACTATTTTTTCATATATTCGCCCATGAACAACGATTTGGTATTTGCTCCCAAGCAGACAGGCTCGGCTGGCGCCGACAATCAGCCTATAAAGGATGCCATCGTCTCGCTTATCGATGACGGGCAATCGGCAGACCGTTTTCAGACCGGGAGATGGTCCGTATTCCGCGTTTATGAAAAGGATTATTTGTTGTATACCATTAAGGTTGGCGGTTTATATATAGGGGCTGGGGTAAATGCGCAGGGAGTGACGGGGCCGCTCGATCTTTTGGATCTCGGCGCCGACGGGAGAGCGCTGCTGGTCGATGGCAGCCACGAGCCGCTTAAGGACGAATCATTTTTTAGGGAACATGGCATCGATCTTTCCTATACGCCTAAGTCGTACCGTTTAAGCGGTGTCGATAACGGGTATCTGGTGATCGGAGAGCATTCTGCTAAAGGAGATTTCGGACTGGTCGCGGTCGTCCCCGATCAAAGCATTCTTCAGAAGCTGCCTTATTTGCAGAGGATTATTTTACTCATAGCGGCGGGGACCGTCTTGATTTTACTGCTTGCCTTCTATTTCATGAGGAGAGTCGTGCTCCGTCCGATCAACCGGATCGTACTGGCCATGCGCCGAATCAAAGAGGGTCATTTGGAGATGCGAATCGCGAAGAAGCCGACCTCTAACGAGTTCGAACTGATGAACGAGACGTTCAACAGCATGGTGTCCGACATTCAGAAGCTGAAAATCGATGTGTATGAGGAGCAATTGATCAATCAGAAAGCGGAGCTGAAGCATTTGCAGCTGCAAATCAACCCGCACTTCTTTTTGAACAGTCTGAATGTCGTTTATTATTTGGCCCAGGAAAAGAAATACGGGTTGATTCAAGAGCTTTCCCTCTCTTTAATCAGGTATTTCCGCTTCATGTTCCGCAGTTATACGGATCATGTTCTGGTTCGGGACGAGCTGGGTCATACGAAAAATTATTTGAACATCCAGAAGATCCGGTTTCCGGGGAGCTTGACGTACGCCATTTCGGCCCCGGATGACCTGCTCGATTGCTGCATCCCCCCACTGATCGTTCAGAGCTTTACGGAAAACACGATCAAGCATGCGGTCAACACGGACGAGCCTACCCATATCGAGATTTCAATCGAACGGGATAACCGGAATGACGCGGAACGGCTTCATATCCGCATTCGCGATACGGGCGCGGGCTATGAGAACGAGGTGCTGGAGAAGCTGCGACAAGAGATCAAACTGACGACTGAGGAAGGCGAACATATCGGGATTTGGAATGCCCGGCAAAGACTGCGGCTGTTGTACGGGGATCAGGCAAGCATCGGGTTTTCAAACGATAACGGCGCCATTGTCGATATTTTTTTACCGATCATGAAAGGATAGGGGCGAGAGTATGTACCGGTTATTGATCGTGGACGACGAAGAATTTACCGCGAATGGCATTAAGGCAAGCGTGAACTGGTCAAAATTCGGCATCATTCACGTATCTGTAGCGAACAATACACGTCAAGCGAAGGAAAAGTTTAGTGAACATACGTTCGATATGATGATATGCGATATCGAGATGCCGCAAGGAAGCGGACTCGAACTCTATGATTGGGTACGGGAAGAGCATCCTTGGACGGAGTGCGTCTTTCTGACTTGCCATGCCGACTTTCAATACGCGAAAAAAGCGATCCAGCTAGGGAGCTTCGAGTATTTGCTCAAGCCTGCGCCACCCGAAGAGCTGGAGCAAGTCATGACGGAGATGATCAAGAAAATAAGCAAAGACCGGAAATCGGCATCGATTGTCATCGAGCGGTTCTGGCAGGATTTGCTGCAGCAGGTCATTCCGTCCCAGCCGGACAAAATCATGGAGGCCATCGAGAAGCATAATATACCGTATACGAGCAAGATGAAGTTTTTGCCTGTTTTGATCGGCATCCAGCACTGGGAAAAAGAACTGAGCGCTCGCGACGCCCAAATTATGGAGTACGCGCTAACAAACGCCTTGGAGGAGCTGGTCATCCGGCAAGTCGCCGCGGCTCACATCGTTCGCGTCAAGGCCAATCAGATATTGGCGGTATTTCCTACGGAACATGTGATCGAGGCGAGCGGAGAGGAATTCCGCAAAGAGATCATGAAGCGCTGCGGGTTGTTCATCGAAACGTGCAACCGATATTTTTATTGCCATTTGTCATGCTTTATCGGTCAACCGGCGGAAATACACGACGTTCGCGATATGGTTGATGATTTGGCAGCGCTCAGAAAGAATCAGGTCAACGCCGTCGACCGGGTCGTGCTTATCGACGAGAAAATACCAAATGAAACGCCTTTTCCCATGCCTCCGATGAGAATATGGTCCGAGCTGATCAAGCAGGGGGACAAGAAGAAGCTGATGGCTGAGTCGCAAGATTTTCTGGAGTCGCTTAAGCGGATCGAAGGGCTGAACTCGAAAAGCCTGCAGCAGTTTTATTTAAGCTTCCTGCAGATGGTTCTGCATACGCTTCAGCAGAAAGGGTTGTATATGGACGATATTTTAGAGGATCATTTCGCGCCGGAACGTATTTCGTCTGCCGCCGAGAGCGTAAAGAATCTGCAAGACTGGGTAACGGACGTCCTTGAATTTGCAATGACTTCCATCGAAGCGCTTGGTTCGAACGAGACAGTGGTGAAAAAGATCAAGCGGTATATATCGGCGAATATCGATCAGGAGATGTCCAGACAGTACATTGCCGACTACATTGGGCTAAGTCCCGACCACATTGTCAAGCTTTTCAAAAAGGAAACAGGTCTCTCGATATCGGAGTTTATTCTGAAAGAAAGGATCGATCTTGCGAAAGAACTACTGGCCAAATCGGAAACTTCGATAAGCAACGTCGCTTTGGCGGTAGGCTTCGCTAATTTCTCTTATTTCTCCACCCTCTTCAAGAAGGAAGTCTTGATGACGCCTCAAGAATATCGGAAAAGATTCTCTTCCAGCATGTAAACGAAATATGTACATCAAGGACGCCAACTGGCGTTTTTCTCTTTATGTGGACGGAATCTCGAAACCGAGAGAACGGATTCTTGAAAGCGGGTAAACGGGAACTTCAATAAAATAATAATAGCAAGCGGCAAGACCAATCAAAATAGGGGGTTCTTACATGAAGAAAAGCATGAAGAGCACTGCAATGCTTCTGATTTCCGTGCTGGCAACGTCTACTCTGGTCACGGCCTGCAGCTCGGGCTCGAGCAACCAACCGAATGCGAGCGGAGCTCCTGAACAGTCGAACAGCGCGAAGCCGGACCTGAAGCCCGTTGAACTGACGATGGTGTTTCCGGTTGCCAGCGAGCAGAAAGACTTGAAAGCCGTACAAGAAAAAATCAACAAGATTACGCAGGAAAAAATCAATGCGACCGTGAAGCTCGTTCAGATCACGAAAGGCGCCTGGGCGCAGCAAACCACACTGATGCTGTCCGGCAACGAGAAAATGGACCTCATCGTAAGCGGCCGAGGCACGTACGAGCAGGAAGTGGCCAAGGGCAACTATCTTGCGCTTGACGACTACATTGCCAAATACGGTCAAGGCGCCCAAAAAGCGCTGGACGATCTGGATCCGGCTATCCTAAAAGCGACCAGGATCAACGGGAAAACTTACGGGATAACGTCTATCCGGGACCTGGCGAACGACTTCGGCATCTCGATGCGCAAGGATCTTGTGGACAAGTACAAAATCGATACGAAAGCGATCAGATCGCTGGACGATCTTGACGCCGTATTCAAGGTGATCAAGGAGAATGAGCCTGATGTGATTCCGGTGATCAAGTTTGCTAACTCGATTCTCAACAACCCTTTCGGCCTTGGCATGATGGATCCTTTGGGAGACGGCCTCGGTGTGCTGCCGGCGCACGATAACGGGATGAGGTTAGTCAATTGGGTTGAAACTCCGGAATATGCCAAGCTGCTGGATACGACAAGAAGATGGTATTTGGCCGGATATATTGCTAAAGATGCGGCAACCAGTAATGAAATTTGGCAAAATTTGATGAAGGCGGGAAAAGCCTTCTCGACGTTCCACCATATGAGTCCATTTAGCGAAGCGGCAAATTCCTTAAGTGTAGGAAAAGATTTGATCGAGGTGCGCCTGTTGCCGGCCGTCGCGACCACTACCAACATCACCACGTATTTGTGGAGCATTCCCAGAAACGCGCAGAACCCGGAAAGGTCTATGATGCTGCTTAATTTGATGTATACAGACAAAGATTTTATCAATTTGCTCGACTGGGGAATCGAGGGGCAGCATTACGTAAAAAAATCGGATAATGTCATCGATTTCCCGCAGGGCGTCAACGCTTCGAATAGCGGCTATTACCCTTACCAAAACTGGCTATTCGGAAATATGTTCCTCTCCTATTTGTTCAACGGGGAAGATCCGGACCGTAACAAGAAGCTGGCGGAATTCATGAAGAACTCGAAAAAATCGAAAGCGCTCGGCTTCACTTACAATCCGGAGCCTGTTAAGACGGAAATCGCGGCTCTTAAGAATGTGGCGAACCAGTACGCTCTCGCTTTGGAGACCGGCACGGTGGATCCCGCTAAGGTATTGCCCGAGTATATCAAGCAAATGAAAGCGGCGGGCGTCGACAAGGTCGTTGCCGAGAAGCAAAAGCAGCTTGACGCTTGGAAAGCGGCCAATAAATAATCCGACGGATCCTCCTGTAAAAGACGGAATGTCTCGAACGAGGCCACTGAAAAAGCTTCTTTGAACTAAAAAGGTACAGTCCCTCAAAAAAATGAGGAGGCTGTACCTTTATCCTTAATAAGTGCAAACAGTAACTGGTATACCGTGGCAAGACTAGATGAAAAAAGAGAGGTATTCTCCATGTTTAATCGTGTCAGAATTACGGAAATCATTGAACAAAAAAGGGAAAAATTCATCAATGTGAGCGATAACATCTGGGAATATGCCGAAACCAAATTCAAAGAGTTCCGCTCTGCCGACTTGCTTTGCAAGACACTCGAAGAAGAAGATTTTACGGTAAAACGAGGAGTCGGCGGCTTGGAAACCGCCTTTATCGGCAGCTATGGAAGCGGCAAACCCATTGTGGCTATCCTTGGGGAATATGACGCGCTTTCCGGACTGAGCCAGGAAAGGGGGCAAGTATCCCATCAGCCTATTCAGCAAGACGGCAATGGGCATGGCTGCGGACATAACTTACTGGGGACAGGCTCTCTTGCGGCAGCGATCGCAGTTCGCCATTATATGGAGGAAAACCAGATTAAAGGAACGATCCGTTACTACGGCTGCCCGGCTGAAGAAGGCGGCGCCGGAAAAACGATCATGGTTCGCGAAGGCTTGTTTGACGATGCGGACATTGCCATCTGCTGGCATCCTGAAATGAAGAACGCGGTAATGTCTGTAACCAGTCTGGCCAGTTATACGGTTTCCTTCAAGTTTAAGGGAAAGGCGTCCCACGCCTCAGCCGCTCCTCATCTCGGACGTAGTGCGCTGGATGCCGTCGAGTTGATGAACATCGGGTGTAACTATCTGCGTGAACACATCATGCCGGAAGCCCGTATCCATTATGCCATAACGAATTCAGGTGGATTCTCCCCCAATGTTGTGCAGGCGGAAGCGGAAGTGCTCTACATGATTCGCGCTCCGAAAACGCCGCAGGCGGAAGATCTCTATCAGCGCGTATGCAAAGTTGCCCGTGGTGCCGCCATGATGACGGAGACGGAAGTAGAAATTATTTTTGACAATGCATGCTCCAACCTGATTCCCAACCAAACGCTGGAAACCATCATGTACAACAACTTCTATGAGTTGGGTGTACATGCGTTTGACGAAGCGGAAAAGGAGTTTGCCCGTCAAATCCGTAAATCCCTAACTGAAGCGGAAAAGCAAAGCGTCTTGGATCTCCTAGCGCTCCTACCGGTCCAGGCAAGCAAGGAATTCGTGCAGCAATTGAAAGAACTAGAGCTTTCCACCGATCTTCTTCCTTATCTAGACAAAACGCTTAACTTGTCCGCTTCAACCGATGTGGGTGACGTCAGTTGGGTCGTGCCCACTGTGCAATGCGTGACCACTTGCTTTGCAATGGGGACACAACTACATTCATGGCAGGCTGTGTCCCAGGTAGGAACATCTATCGGCCACAAAGGGATGCTTCAAGCAAGCAAGGTAATGGCCTCCACCGCAATTGAAGTGCTTCTCCGTCCTGAGGTCATTGACCAGGCAAAAGCCGAGCTGAAAGAAAGATTGGGCGGTGCCAGCTATATATGCCCGATCCCGCCTGAAAACAAACATGTAGCGAGTCGTTGACTATTGAAGCTGATGAAGTAAAAAGCCAACCCTACAAGCCTGCTTAACTAACAAAGAGACGACCCTAACCCCCAAAAAGGGGGATGAAGGTCGTCTTTTTGTACGTACCTCTTAGTTGCTCCGAAAAACTACAGGTTCTTCAGTGGCCTCGTCTCGAACGGGGGATTTTTTACGCCATCGCGGATGCAGTCAAGCCGATGTCGGAAACTCAAAAATAGGATGTCGGGATCATGGAAGTAGGGGCGGACAAATTGCTATAAGATGAACACATGCACAAAACAATGACAGCAAAAGGTGGTTGTAACGTATGCAGGCAAGCAAAATGTCGGTGTTGCGGCTTGAGATGAGGAAGGCAAAAAAATACCGGATGCTCGTGCTCATGACGCTGCCGGGACTGCTCTACTTTCTCGTCAACAATTATTTGCCGATGTTCGGCATCGCCATCGCGTTCAAAAACGTCAATTTCGCGAAGGGCATATGGGGGAGCGAGTGGATCGGCTTCAAGAACTTCGAGTATTTGTTTAAGACGAAGGATGCATACATCATCACCCGCAACACGCTATTGTACAATCTCTCCTTCATTGTCTTGAATACGGCAATCGCGATTTCGCTTGCGATCCTGCTGAATGAAATCCGCAAGCGCATTTTATCGAGAGCGTACCAAACGATAATCCTGCTTCCGCACTTGATCTCCATGGTGATCGTCGGTTACCTCGTGCTCGGTTTCCTGGACGTCGAAAAAGGCTTCATGAACAAGACTCTGCTCCCCTTGTTCGGCCTAGAGCCTATCTCTTGGTATAGCGAAACGAAATACTGGCCGTGGATCCTGACGATCGTACACGCATGGAAAGGCGTAGGACATCTTTGCATCATCTACTTGGCTGCGATTATCGGCATCGATCAAGAGTACTATGAAGCGGCTAAAATAGACGGCGCGAACCGGTGGCAGCAAATCCGTACGATTACGATTCCGCTCATTGCGCCGGTTATTACGATTTTGACGCTGCTTGCGATCGGGCGCATTTTCTATTCCGACTTCGGCCTGTTCTTCCAAGTGCCGCTTAACACGGGCGCCTTAATGCCGGTCACGAACACGATCGATACGTATGTGTACCGCGCGCTGATCAATATGGGCGATATCGGGATGTCGTCGGCCGCAGGCTTGTATCAAGCGCTCGTCGGATTTGTTCTGGTGCTGGCTTCCAATGCGGTCGTGAGAAAATTCAACAAAGACAATGCACTATTCTAGAAAGGGGCGCTCCCATGCCATCATCCGGAAAACTTTATCAATGGACGATCAACATCGTCATGCTGGCATTTACATGTTTTTGCATCATGCCATTCTGGTTGCTGCTCTCCGCTTCTCTTACAGACGACATGGAAATCATTCGCCATGGATATGCTTTCTTCCCGAAAGCCGTCAGTTTTTCGGCATACGAATATTTATGGACGAACTCAGCTAATATACTGCGCGCTTATGGAATTACGATTCTCGTGACGGTGGTCGGAACGGCTGCAGGATTGACGCTAACAGCGTTGCTTGCCTATCCACTGTCACGGACCGAGATGCCATTCCGCAAGATACTGTCCTTCTACGTATTTTTCACGATGCTGTTTAACGGAGGCCTTGTGCCGACCTACCTGTTATACACCAATTTCTTTAATTTAAAAAATACGATACTGGCTCTGATCATTCCTAGCCTGTTGATGAACGGTTTTTTCGTCATCCTGATGCGAACGTTCTTTGCAAGCTCGATTCCGAAGCCGATCATCGAATCGGCCTATATCGACGGGGCGAAGGAATGGAAAATTTTCGCGACAATCGTATTGCCGTTATCGACGCCGGTATTGGCTACGGTCGGGATGTTTTATACGATTCTGTACTGGAACGATTGGTTTAACGGACTGATTTACATTACCGACAGCCGGTACTTCAGCCTTCAAAACCTGCTCAACCGGATTTTACTCGATGCGCAATTTTTGCAGTCATCGACGGAGATTGTCGCGACAAGTCATCTTCCGCTCACCTCCATGCGTATGGCCATAGCCGCGATCGGGGTCGTTCCGCTGCTGATCGCATTCCCATTCTTTCAGAAGTATTTCGTGAAAGGCCTGACGGTTGGCGCCGTCAAAGGTTGACGCTATTATTTTGGAGGTGGTTACAGATGACCGGCACGAGAACGATCTTATGCTTCGGGGATTCAAATACATGGGGAGCCGATCCGCAGAACCGAGGAGTTCGGTTTCCGGCAGATGTTCGGTGGACGGGCGTACTGCGTAAGGAACTGGGAGACGGCTACGACATTGTCGAGGAAGGCTTGCCCGGGAGGACGACAGTGTGGACGGATCCGATCGAAGGAATCATGAGCGGGAAAGAGTACTTGACGTCCTGCCTGCTGTCTCACAGGCCGCTTGATCTTGTCGTGATCATGCTCGGAACGAATGATTTGAAAGAGCGGTTTTCCGTCTCGGCGCTGGATATCGCGATGAGCACCCTGTCGCTTGCCGGACTCGTAAAAACGACTTTTTCAAGGCCGGGGATTACGATAGTCCCTCAGGTTCTGATTCTAGTTCCGCCGCCGATCAAGGAAATTGGATTATTCGCAGTCATGTTCAAGGGCGGGGAAGAGAAGTCCAAACAATTAGGCGAGGCATTCGCTATGCTTAGTTCGTATACCGACGCTTCTATCATGGATGCTTCGACCGTGATCGTTTCCAGTGATGCAGACGGCATTCATTTCGAAGCGGAACAACACCGGAAGCTCGGAAGTGCCGTTGCGGAAAAAATAAAAAGTATGTTGGTGGAGCCATAAAAATGAACATTCCTTTGTGGCACGACCAACCCGCATTGCAGGGATTCAACGAAGGTTGTCCCAGCTTAACACCGTACTTGCTGGAAGGAGAAGGACCGTTTCCTGCCGTCATCGTTTGCCCTGGCGGAGGCTATAGGCATCGGGCCGGTCATGAAGGCGAGCCTGTCGCCAAGTGGTTGAACGCGATCGGCATTTCGGCTTTTGTCCTTCATTATAGGGTTGCTCCGGCACAATATCCGAGCCAGCTTCATGATGCTCAGCGGGCCATGCGAACGATCAGGCACAGAGGGACGGAATGGAATATTGATCCCGAGCGAATCGGTATGCTGGGATCTTCAGCCGGAGGCCATCTTGCTTCGATGGCAGGTACGCGTTTTGACAACGGCAATCCGCAAGCCCATGATCCGATCGAACGATACAGCAGCCGTCCCGATGCGCTCGTGCTCTGTTATCCCCTCATTACGATGGGCGAATTTACGAATGCATCGTGCAAGTCGGTATTGATGGGGGAGCGGCAGAACGACCGTGCTCTGATCGAGCTGTTATCAAGTGAAAAGCAAGTAACGGAGGAAACACCGCCGATTTTTATGTGGATCACGGCAGACGATCCGGTCGTTCAGGTTGAAAATTGTTTAATGTTCGCGGCCGCGCTCAGGAAGTTTAGGGTTTCTTTCGAAATGCATCTTTTTGAGAGCGGCCCTCATGGACTCGGACTGGCCAGCGGCGATCGGGAAGTGCAAGCATGGACAAAGCTGTGCGAGGCATGGTTGAAATCCAGGAATTTCCTCCTTGTAGAACGAGTGATTGACGAGTATACAACAGTAGGCCAGTTGCTGGCCGATGATTGCAGCAGTGCCGTATTGGAGCGGTATCTTCCGGATCTTTTGGCATCGCCGAAGATCGACTATATCAAAGCGTTTTCGTTGAAGTCGCTGTTCAATTTTTCCGATCCGATGTTTACTGACGAGAAACTGGCAGCCATCTTAAATGACTTGAAATCGGGGGGGGGACGATATTGACCGGCGCCGCTGCTAATATTTGGCAACTTGGTCATTGGGATTTGTTCGTACGCATGGTCCTCGCCGCAGTTTTGGGCGGATTGGTCGGCATCGAGCGGGAGTGGAACAACCATGCGGCAGGGTTCCGCACCCATATTCTCGTCTGTCTCGGCTCGACCACCATTATGCTGCTTTCGATTTACGGATTCTCCGACTTTGTTGCCGAATCCAACGTCCGGATCGACCCTGCCCGTCTGGCCGCTCAGGTGATCAGCGGGATCGGCTTTTTGGGTGCGGGCGCGATTCTGCGCAACGGGTCTGTCATCAAAGGGCTCACGACAGCGGCTTCGGTTTGGGTTGTGGCGGCAATCGGCCTTTGCGTCGGAGCGGGGTTTTTGTTTGTCGCATTTCTGTGTACGTTTTTCGTCATTATCAGTCTATACGTGCTGAACAAGTGGGAGAAACATTTGATGCGCCACCGCAAAAAGCACGAGGTTAAGTGTACGATTATCGATATGCCAGGCGTTCTTGGGAAGGTTGCTTCCATATTCGGTGAACAAGGGATCCAAATCGCCAACGTCAAAATGATGCCGGATGAACACACGCCGCCTGAGGCCGGGGGTATGCCTACGATGCAACTCTGCTTCACGGTCAATAATCATCAAGAAGAAAATATCGTCCGAGCGCTGGAAGAAATTACGGCGCTGGACATGGTGCTGTGGACGGAATCCAGTTATTTGCCTGCTTTGAAACCGGCAATTCCGGTAACCGGGAAAAATTCGATGAATCTATGAATCGAAAGAATTAAAAATAGATACAGCCGAGTAAGATTGATTGCTATAGAGATACTCTTTTCGAAAATAAGATTTAGACGCAAAAGGAGCCGTTGTTGATGAGAACCAGAGAAAAATTTGATCGAAACTGGATGTTTCATGTCGGTGAGGTAGGGAAAATTGCCAAAACGGTGAAAAAAGCCGGCATGATCGCCGGGCTGACGAATGCGCTGGGGGAAGAGAGACATGAGCCCTTTGCGATGGGCGAAGCTGCACGTATCATCCAGAACATCGCTCGAGAATATCTGGGAGATCCGAACTTCGATCTTACCCAAATGTACGGCTCGGATACGCCCAAGGATAAGATCACAGGCTGGGTGAGTGTTAACCTGCCGCATGATTGGCGGTTGGAACAGCCGTACAACCCGGAACGCGGTGGCGCGTTTCAAGGTTATCTGCCCAATGGAGTGGGCTATTACCGCAAAGTATTTCAAATTCCACAGGAGGATGAAGGCAAGAAAATCATCATCGAATTTGACGGTGTGATGCGGAGCAGTTCGGTTTGGGTGAATGGATGCTTCGTCGGCGACCATCTCAGCGGTTATACCAGCTTTCATTATGACATCACGGACCTGCTGAAATATGGGGATGAGGAAGGGGATAATGTTATCCTCGTCCGAACGGATACGACCGGCGGAGATGAAGGCTGGTGGTACGAAGGCGGGGGCATTTACCGTCATGTCTGGTTAACTAAACATGATTACCTGCATGTGGACCGCTGGGGAACCTTCGTCAGAACTGAGCAAGTTGACAATGAAATGGCCGCGGTTACGGTCGAAACGACGGTGAGCAACGAATATCCGCAGAAGATGAAGTACGGAATCCGAACGAGTATTCTGAATCCGGCTGGGGAACTCGTTGCTATCACGGAAACCGACTGCGAAACGCCCGGAATCGACAAGCAAACGGTTCTTCAATCGGTTCAAGTGGCGAAGCCGCTGCTCTGGTCGCAGGACACGCCTCATCTGTATGAGGCCGTAACTGAACTGCTGCACGAAGGGCAAATTGTCGACACGTATCGGACCGTTTTCGGCATCCGTACGGTGGAATACCGTCAGGATGGATTATACCTTAATGGTAAGTACGTACAAGTGAAAGGTACTTGCAATCACCAGGATTTCGCCGGCGTGGGCATCGCGCTGCCGGACCGCGTGCATGAATATAAAATCAAACGCCTGCTGGAAATGGGCTGTAACGCTTACCGTTGTGCCCATCATCCGCCGGCCCCGGAGCTGCTCGATGCTTGCGACAGACTCGGGATGCTGGTTATGAACGAGAACCGGATCACGGAGAGTACAGAGATCAAGCTCGATGATCTGAAATCCATGCTGTACCGTGACCGCAACCATCCAAGTATCTTTATGTGGAGCCTCGGTAATGAAGAAAAGATCAGCGGCAGTTATCAAGCCAATCGGATGCTGAAGCGCACTAAGGATTTGGCGAAACGAATCGATCCCACCCGTCCTGTTACGGCAGCCAATCTAAGTCAGAAAGGTATGGACGTCGAGGTTAATGGCGTTAATTACGGTGAGTCCGTAAAAATAGGTCAATCGATCGGTGAATGGTTTCAATCCCATCCCGAAGCCAAAGTGCTGAATACGGAAAATGTCTCTTTCTTCTCGGCAAGAGGCGTCTATGAGGATGATCCGGAAGGCGGGCGCTGCTCCAGCTACGGCTCGAGATATAATATGCAAGGCAAGGAGATGGATGTAGGCAATCTGGGCGGAGCGGGCGGTACGTCAACGCCTGAACGAAGCTGGCGTTATTTCTTAGAAAACCGTTTTTCGGGCGGCCTGTTCATATGGACGGGTTTCGATTATCGCGGGGAGACGACGCCATTCCAGTGGCCGTCTGTGCTATCGCATTTCGGCATCCTGGATTATTGCGGATTTGCCAAGGACTCTTACTATTTCTATCAATCGATCTGGAAGGACGAGCCTATCGTTCATCTTATGCCGCACTGGAACTGGCCGGATCGGCTTGGACAGCAGGTGGAAGTCCGCGTATATACCAACTGCAGCGAGGTGGAGCTGGTACTGAACGGCCAAAGCTTGGGCAAGAAGCAAGCGGATGCTGAAGCGGGCGAGCACACATTATCGTGGCAGGTAGCCTATGAACCCGGTGTTCTCGAGGCCATCGCTTATCGGGATGGCGTGGTGGTAGCAACAGAGCGGAAAGAAACTACTACGGACGAATACTCTATCCACTTGGAGGCTAACCTGTCGGAACTGCTCGCCGATGGCCAGGACGTATCGATGGTTACAGTTTCGGTAAAGGATCAATCGGGACGGGTAGTGCCTATTGCCAATAATCGGATCCAGTTCCATGTTACAGGTGAGGGCAAGCTGCTTGGTCTGGGAAATGGAGATCCGGGATGTCATGAGTCGGATATAGGAGATTCAAGAAGCGTGTTCAATGGATACGCGATGGCTTTGATTCAGTCGCTGGACGAGGCTGGGGAAATACGCATTGAAGCGTCTTCGGAAGGGCTGGTGCCGGCGGTATTGACCCTTCAGACCCGGAAAGAGCTTGCGAATTGAACGATCAGTGATTATTAAAAAAGCCTTCCCCCTCTGTTCTTAAGCCATATCGAGAAGAGGGGGGGATTTTTATGGTGATGAGATTGAATAATAAATATTTCGCTAAAGAGGTGCAGCTATGTCAATAAGCCAATTTGCCGCATATCCCGCCAATCGGGTCATTCCCTTCGAAGGCGTGCATAATTTCCGAGATATGGGAGGCTATCAAACGTCCGATGGCCGCAAAGTAAAATACGGCCTTTTCTTTCGTTCCGATCACTTGACCGGTTTAACGGAGCAGGATTTAACATTCTTGCAAACGTTGAATATCAAAACGGTTTTCGATTACCGCGGCGATCATGAATCGCGCATAATGCCGGATCCGGTTCTCCCTAATGCAAAAAATATACGGATACCGGCGAACACTGAGGATCAGCATAAGCAAATGAATTTGCCGGCCGCTCCTGAAGGGGAGGAACAGCAAGGTCATATTCTGAAAGAATTGGTTAAAAACGACTTCTTCAAAAGTTTCCAAGCGGAAACCTACATGACGGAATTGTATACGAAACTTCCGATAAACAATCATTCGTTCAAACGATTAATGGAAACGATCCAGGATCCGGATCAATTGGGGCTACTGCATCATTGTACGTCGGGCAAAGACCGAACCGGGGTCGGAGCCGCTCTCATCTTACTTGCGCTGGGTGTCTCCGAACAAACGGTCATGGAAGACTATCTCTTAAGCAATGAGACGCTGAAATCGTTCAACAGGAATCTTCTGAAACGGTTGGCTGAACATGCGGACGAAGCAGTTTTGCAAAATTTGAACCATATGCTCACGGTTAACGAAGCGTTCTTGTCAGCCACTTTGGGGTCTATCAAGAATACGTATGGAGGTTATGATGCTTATTTTTCTGAGGAATTCGGCTTAACAAAGTCGAGACGGGAAGCTTTGCAGAGTATGTATTTGGAGTAAAGGGGGAAACAATCGTGGTTAATTTGGCGGCAAAACTGTTTTTTTTGCAGGATGAGGACATTCAGTGGGTCCGAGAAACGCTGGCTGCGATGGATGTGAGGGAAAAAGTCGGAATTGTATTCCAGCGTTATTTTGTGGAAGGAATCGCGGGCTCGGTAAAGGGATAACGACATTGAATATATGGAGGAATTCGATTTGAAAGACCGAATCAAGCAATTGATCAGCCAACTGACTCTGGAGGAAAAAGCCGGATTATGCTCGGGCCTGGATTTCTGGCATACAAAAGGCGTTGAACGGCTGGGGATCCCGTCCATTATGCTTACCGACGGACCTCATGGTCTTCGCAAACAAAAAGGCGATTCCGATCATTTGGGTATTATGGATAGCGTGCCGTCTACATGCTTCCCTTCCGGTGCAGGATTAGCCTGTTCATGGGATCGGGATTTGATCCGTAAGGTCGGCGAGGCACTTGGCGTCGAATGCCAAGCGGAGGATGTCGGGATTTTGCTTGGGCCGGCTGCCAATATCAAACGTTCCCCGTTATGCGGCAGAAATTTTGAATACTTTTCAGAGGACCCTTATTTGTCAACCGAGATGGCGGCGAATCATATCGCAGGCGTTCAAAGTCAAGGCGTAGGAACGTCGCTCAAGCATTATGCCGTCAATAACCAAGAGCACCGAAGAATGTCCGTGGATGCGGTTGTAGACGAACGAACCCTTCGCGAAATTTATTTGTCCAGCTTTGAGGGTGCTGTTAAACAGGCTCAGCCTTGGACCGTCATGTGCGCATACAACAAGGTGAACGGAGAGTATTGCTCCGAGAACAAGTACTTGTTGAACGATATTTTGAAGGAAGAATGGGGATTGGAAGGGTTCGTCGTTTCGGATTGGGGCGCCGTGGATGAAAGGGTTCCTGGTTTGATCGCCGGTCTGGAATTGGAGATGCCTTCAAGCAACGGAGCGGGCGATCGTAAAATAGTCGAGGCTGTACGGAACGGGAGCATGTCCGAGGATATAGTCGATCAAGCGGTAGAACGAATACTGACGATAGTCTTTAGGGCAGCGGAAAATAAAAAGACCGTGACCTTCAACCAAGAAGAGCATCATCAATTAGCCAGGGAAGCGGCCAGGGAAAGCATGGTGCTTTTAAAGAATGAGCGGCGCATTTTGCCTTTGTCCAAGGACGCGAGGATCAGCGTTATCGGAGCTTTTGCGCAGCAGCCCCGATACCAGGGGGGAGGAAGCTCGCACATCAAGCCGACGAAGCTGGATAACATCTATGAAGAAATGGCGAAGAAAGTATCCGGCCAGGCTCAAATGTCCTATGCGAAGGGATATAACCTGGAAAACGACGAGATCGATGAACAGCTTGTAAAAGAAGCGGTAGAAGCTGCCGGAAAGTCGCAGGTGACCGTTATTTTCGCAGGGTTGCCCGATCGATATGAATCCGAAGCTTATGACAGGGGACATCTAAGAATTCCGGACAATCAAATGCAGTTGATTGATGCGATCGCCGAGGTTCAACAGCATATTGTCGTCGTATTGAGCAACGGAGCTCCCATTGAAATGCCGTGGATCGATAAGGTGCAGGGCGTGCTGGAAAGTTATTTGGGAGGTCAAGCGCTAGGCGGAGCAATCGCCGATTTGCTGTTCGGAGATGCGAATCCTTGTGGCAAGCTTGCCGAAACATTTCCGCAAAAGTTGTCGCATAACCCGTCCTACCTGAACTTCCCGGGTGAAGGAGATACGGTTGAATATAGCGAGGGCTTGTTTGTAGGCTATCGGTATTACGATAAAAAAGAGATCGAACCGTTGTTTCCGTTCGGTCACGGGCTTAGCTATACAACGTTCGAGTACTCCGATTTGAAACTGGATCGCCAAGCTATGCTGGATACGGATCAGCTTCAGGTGAGCCTGAAGGTGAAAAATGCAGGTGACGTAGCCGGGAAAGAAATTGTGCAGCTCTATGTGAGGGACGTTGAAAGCACGGTCAGCAAAGCGGTTAAAGAGCTTAAAGGCTTTAGCAAAATCGCTTTGCAGCCCGGTGAAGAGAAGACGGTACGTTTTATCCTCGATAAGCGGGCATTCGCGTATTACAACACGGACATCAGAGATTGGCATGTAGAAAGCGGAGATTACGAAATGATGATCGGGCAATCAGCCGCCGAAATTCGTTTGAAAGAAACCGTACAAATACAATCCACCGTTCTCATTCGAAGAACTTACACGCGAAATACAACGATCGGAGATTTAATGGCGGATCCTTATGCTGCAGATATCGCACAACAATTTTTGCGGGGATTCAAAGGAAATCCTTTGTTCAGTGCTGCGAACGACGAAGGTACATCGGAAATGTTCGCCGCCATACTGAAATTCATGCCTTTGCGTGCCGCCGCTGCTTTTAGCCAGGGAGCATTTACGGAAGAAATGCTGAATCATATGGTTGAACGGCTGAATGGAACCGGATCAGATATGTAAAAGGAAGGTTAACAGGTATGAGAGCAGTCATGCTTATGTTCGATTCGTTGAATAAACATATGCTTCCGAATTACGGATGCGATTGGATCAAGGCTCCCAACTTTGAGAGGCTCTCGGAAAGAATGGTCACGTTCGACAGGTGTTATGCAGGCAGCTTGCCTTGCATGCCCGCACGCAGAGAGCTGCATACGGGGCGATACAACTTTTTGCACAGAAGCTGGGGACCTTTGGAACCGTATGACATATCGGCGATCGAATTGTTGAAAAAGAACAAGGTATACACCCATCTGACGACGGACCATACCCCTTATTTCGAGGATGGCGGAGCCACCTACCATACGAAATACAACTCATGGGAGTTTGCAAGAGGGCAAGAAGGCGATGCATGGAAAGGACAAGTAGAAGCTCCGCATATTCCAGACACGTTAAGCGGTCCAAAGTTGGGCGATCTATGGCGGCAAGACTGGGTGAACCGTCAATTTTTGAAGGAAGAGGACGATATGCCTCTGGCCGTCACCGTTACAAGAGGAATCGAATTCATCGAAAGAAATCACCAGCAGGATCGCTGGTTCTTGCAAATCGAAGCGTTTGATCCTCATGAACCCTTCTTCACCCAACAGAAATATAAGGACTTGTATTCACATGTGTATTACGGGAAGCATTATGATTGGCCGGACTATGCGAAAGTGACTCAACAACCGGAAGAAATCCAACATATGATCTTTGAATATGCAGCGCTAGTAAGTATGTGCGATGCTTATTTAGGAAAAGTGCTCGACACCTTCGATCGTTATGATCTATGGAAAGATACGATGCTGATCGTCAATACCGATCATGGATTCCTGCTGGGAGAACATCAATGGTGGGGGAAAAATATTCAGCCTTTTTACAATGAGATCGTAAATACTCCTTTCTTTGTGTGGGATCCAAGGTTCGGGGTCCAAAATAAACGCAGTGATGCTTTGGTTCAGACGATTGACTTGGCACCTACTCTGCTTCATTTCTTCGATGTTCCGGTACCGGATACGATGCAGGGGCAATCACTGCATACCGTGATCGAAAACGGCACTCCCGTCAGGGAGGGGGCATTGTTCGGGATGCACGGCGGCCATATCAACTGTACGGACGGACGATACGTCTACATGCGGGGGCCGAAGGACATGTACAACGGACCCTTGTACGAGTACACATTAATGCCCACACATAAGAATAGGATGTTTGATGTCCAAGAATTGATAGGGATGGAAGTAGTCGAGCCTCTTCCCTTTAGTAACGGGTGTCCGGTCTTGAAAATAAAGGGTGCTACTTTCATCAATCCTTTTTTGTACGGAAATTTCCTGTTTGATCTCGAGAAGGACCCCAAGCAGGAAAACGCGATCGACGATCCGGAAACAGAGCTAAGGATGATCCGTCTTATGGCGAAGCTGATGCGGGAGCATGACGCTCCGAGCGAACAGTTCGAGCGTATCGGCATTCCTGTGGATGGTATTGCAAGTATTACCGATTTGGAACAAGGCAAAGCGCTCAGGCTGCAGCGATTAGAGGTCGATTTGGGATTAGGCGAGGAGTGGCCCGGGAAAACGGCTGATCTGTTCTTCGCTCTGCAATGCTTTGCGCCGGATCCGATTCGGGCGGTGTTAAACGATAAGCTGGCCGACATATTGCGCAATAAAACGACGAATGAAGTAAGCGAGCAGGACGTCTTTCAACTCGTAAATGATCTATTCGGCGCGCATGCTCCGATGTTAATAGGATTCCTGAAAATGACATGATATGTCGAATGACTAATTGTTGTCAGAATCAAGCTCGCTACATTAGCGGGCTTTTTACTTAAACCGGATCCGGGTTTTGCCGGTGTAAAAAATATTCGCATTGCTGCTATTCACGCAGATCAAGCATCTCCAATCAACATATCAGGAAATGCTGGGAACGCCGATCGAAACCAACACGTTATCGTCGATATGGTCAAAAACGGCTTTTTCAAACAATTTCGCGCAGATACTATGATGATGGAACTGTATACGAAGCTCCCGCTCGGCAATCCGTCCTATAAACGGTTAATGGAAATGATCCAGCATTCGGACAACCTTGGGCTTCTGCATCATTGCACGGCGGGCAAGGACCATACGGGAGTCGGTGCCGCCTTGATTCTGTTGGCGCTCGGCGTCCCGGAACAAACGGTGATGGGAGACTATCTGTTCACCAACGAAACGATGAAAGCATTCAATGAGAAAATGTTAAACCAGATTGCCGAGCATGTGAACGAAGCGGAATTGAAAAATATCGAACACATGTTCGGAGTCAAAGAACAGTTCATGGAAGCCGTTTTCGGATCGATCAAGAAGACATATGGCAATGTTGACACTTATTTTTCTGAAGAATTCGGCTTGACCAATCAAAGACGGGAAGCCTTGCAAAGCATGTGTTTGGAGTAGGGGCAAGCTTTGTGATCATCCACTGGATGATCACAAAGCTTTTCCCGTCATTAGTAAAACAGGTAATGTGCTATTCATGCAATACTTGTGATAGAACAACTGAACTACCGCACGTTGCATGGGGGGAGTAAGTAAATGAAGAAAAGAACGAAGAAATGGCTCGCCGCCGCGGGAATCGTCGTCGCCTTGCTGGTGAGCGTCGATGTCGGGGGGAGCTTTTACTTTTATCATCTGGTGATTGAACGGTCGCCGAAAGATTTCTTGTTGAGCAGCCCCGATTTGGGAGCGAGGCCTGCCGCAGCCGGCTTTAACGTGGACGGCAAGGCGTGGATCGACTCGAATCCATACGAAGAGATGGAGCTGACATCAGACGACGGATTGAAGCTTCGCGGCTACTACTGGCATGCGCCTGCGCCGACGAAGAAAACGGTCATCATCGCCCATGGATACGCCGGAAAAGCCAAAGATATGGGCATTTATGCCGCCTTTTACCATGATAAGCTCGGCTATACCGTGCTCATGCCGGACGACCGCGGACACGGCGAGAGCGAAGGCGATTATACCGGGTTCGGATGGCTGGACCGCAAAGATTACGTGAAGTGGATCGACCTGATGATCGGCAAAGTCGGTGCCGATGCCGAAATCGTCCTGCATGGCGTGTCGATGGGTGGCGCCACCGTGCTGATGACGAGCGGAGAACGGCTGCCCGCAAATGTCAAGGCGGTCGTTGCCGACTGTGGTTACACGTCGGTCAAAGACGAATTAAGCTACCAGATCAACCGCCTGTACCATCTTCCGAGCTTCCCGCTCGTGCAGAGCACGAGCCTGCTGACGAAAATTCGTGCTGGTTACAGCTTTGCGGAAGCGTCGGCGCTCGAGCAGGTACGGCGAACGAAGCTGCCCGTGCTGTTCATTCACGGAGATGCCGACACGTTCGTGCCGTTCGAGATGGCCGGCGAGCTGTACGATGCCGCCGGCGGCGAGAAGGAGCTGTTCGTCGTCCCGAAGGCCCGCCACGCCAAAGCGTACCAAACGGATCCGACCGGATACGAAAGCCGCGTCACCGCATTTATCGCGAAGTATATTCGGACGTAGCCTGAGCATCGCAAACCAATAGGCCACTTGGCGTCATGACGCCAGGTGGCCTTTCTTTCCGTTTACCCGCGAATAACCGATACGGTATTTTTATACCAGTAAGCAGGCTCGCAGCGGATACGGTCCTTCCCAGTGCGATTCTCAGCATCGGGTGCATCGGTCGCCGATTGCATGCCGCCCTAACGAGCTCCGTATTTTTAATGAATAGAATGCGAACCTGGTTACGATAGGCAAGTGCTTTCACCAAATAATTTTCTTCATACATAATGTTCCGTTCCAGCTTTCTTCGTAAATTTGTTTGTTTCCCGGGATGGAATTCAGTATAATTCCTAACGTTACGTTGGGGTCAAGTCGTAATAACGCCATTGGAGGAGAAAATATCGTGAATGGCAGTTGGAAGGTAGGAGAGCTCGCCAAACATTCGGGTATAACAGTTAGAACACTCCACCATTATGACCGGATAGGGTTGTTGTCCCCCTCACGAACGACCGAATCCGGACACCGTTTGTATACGGATCCCGATGTTGTGACGCTGCATCACATTTTATCGCTGAAGCAATTGGGCCTTGCACTAGAGGAAATAAATGTGATGGTTCATAACCATTTCTTCCGTCCGGAAGAGATGTTGAAGTTGCAGCTTTCCCGCTTGAACGAGCAAACTACATACTGGTTGAATTGAAAGATCGTGTGCAGAACTTGCTTGATCAGTTGCATTCGGGTCAGCCAATACCTGGCGAACGGTTTATGCACGTGATGCAAATGATGAGGATAATGCAAAGTCCACATTTTTCGAAGGGACTTGCAGATGAGCTGAAGAGGCGGAGCAGGCAGTTCGGGCTGGTGAAGCTGGAGGAGATCGATGCGGTAGGACAGATTCTGATAGCTGAATTTCGCAGATGTCTAACCGGGGGGAAGCCGCCGGATGATCCGGAGGTTGCCGAGTTGGCCGGACGCTGGAAGGCGAAAGTGGATGCTTACGCCCCTGCGGATGCAACCTTTGTTAAGGCGGCAGAACGTTATTACGGTGAGAATCCAGAAGACGCTGTTACCCATGGTATGGACATCAGCCTGTACACATATATCAAGACGGCCATATCTTTGATTTAAGACGGATAGAAAAGCCGATCTGGACAAATATTTACGGTATAACCATCGCTCAACTCCCTCGAAACAGTTCAGTCTCCTCACTCAGACTCATGAATTCGCAGGATTTCACCCTTAGTTAAGTTATAGATAAGAAGAAAAGCGGAGAGGCCGGCTGATTGGGACGCCCGAGTATGCCAGTTAGTTGGTTACATTAACACCTCTAATAGCAAGCAATTTTTGGGCAAATGAAACACGTTGAAGCACGAGCTGAAGCTCCTGCTCAATCTGCTTGAGTTGGCTGTTCGCCAAGTCGTATTCTGCAAGCAGTTGACTTACATGCAGCTTGATGGCCCGTAAAGCTTGCTTTGCACCTACACTGCGTTTTAGCGTGTTCAATAAGTTGATCAGCGTGGTACAAACCTGCATGCTGCTTCACATATTGCTTCCAAACAGCAATGACTTCCGCCGTGGTTAAACGACTAATTTTCTGGGGAGTGGAAACAGTCTCAACGTGGCGATAGCACCGGTGCTGATCATGTCTGCGATAACGAGTGGGTCTTTTTCGATCGCTTTTGGATGTGTTTTGTCACGATTTTCCCTTGTTCTTTTTAACGAGATGCGGATTTACGAGAACGGCTTCACATTCCTTTATCTGAAATTCAGCGGGCCAGACTCAGCCAGAAATGGTCCGTAAGTTCCATGCCGACGGATGACTTTACTTAACTTTTAGGAAGTCAGTAAATCTTGAATCCAGCGGCCGAACAATTGAAAACCTTCATCATGTGCCCCGAACTCGATAGGGGTTCGAGCGCAATTCCTCGGTAACTAACCGCACGGGTGACGTGAGTTTCCTAGGTAATATCTACGCCGACAACCAAATGCAAAGAGGAAGAGGAAAGGTTTTCAATGAGTTGATTTTGCTTGTCCTGCGCTTTAAATTTCATAGTAGAGCGACCTCCTGGATGATGGGTTTTGAGGCTTTGACCTCGTGTGCAACCTCATCGTACCGAGATGCTCGTTTTCTTATGTTAGGGACTTCAGTTAATGGGCCGAAACCTACCGTCACTTTGCCGGGATTGTCGCGGATATGTATATCATAAAAAGTTATGGGCAATATAACCTACGTCTGACGATAACAATTACGCACCGCGCAGCGACTCCCCAGCACGCGGTGCGGGGTTGCATAACGCTCAGACTACTAACTAACGAGGTGTGTTATCGATGGGTATTTTAAGTGGCAATTCAAAAGACGAGCCTCTACACTATGGAGAAGTTTTTGATGTGTGGGCTTTCTCGATGAAAGCAAAAGGTTGTGTGTCCGTGTATAGAGCCTATAGTTTCCATGCAGGCGATAAAGAACTAAAGAAGATTTTGGATGATTTAATTAACCAAGCAGAATTAGAAGTTAAGGAATGTGATTCCATTATAGTTAGTAACGGAATAGCGACTACCCCTGATCTCCCTGTAAGGCCTGAAGCCAAACTTTCTGATATTCCTGTCGGTGCTCGAATAAGTGACCAAGAAATTGCTTCCCTTATCGGAGCAGACACTGCAGCAAGTTTAGTTGCATGTAGTCAAATTATGGGCAAGTGCATAAGAGAAGATGTTGGAGCATTATTCGGTAAATATCATTTAACGAAGGCTGCTTTAGGTTTGAAAATTCTTAAATTATGCAAGGAAAAAGGCTGGTTAGTACCGCCGCCTCTTCATGTTCAAAGACCTGAGCTGGTTGAAGTATAATACAAATAAAAATGGAGGAAAAATGACATGAAAAAGCTATCTTCAGTAATGATGAGCATCGTTTTAATTCTGTTCCTTTCATTACCGGCTTATGCAGAAGGAACATCAACTGCAACGGGTATGAACAATACAACCACAAATACAACAGGGAATACAAATGCCTATGGTACAGATCACGGCAATACCACGAGAGCTTATGCAACAAATGACAATCGCAATAACTGGGGATGGTTAGGGCTTCTTGGCTTGTTCGGGCTTGCTGGTTTACGAAACAGATCAAGAGAGCACGGCAAATAAGAATAATCCAGATGTTTACCACCTCTTCACCAAATGGCCATAAGCTATAATGGGTGAAGAGGTTTTTCATTATAACTACAAAAAAATCAGGATGTAACTCCTGATCTTTTGGAGTTTTAAGTTTCTACGCGTGGCTTATCGGCTTTACATTCTGGGTTAGGGACTAGTCCGAGATGGGCTAGCTTAGTCAAATAATAGCATTCCTCCCGCATCATGTGGTCTGGCATGAGCGGGCTTATTCTGTCGAGTATTTCAGCTGATAACTCCATGGCTCCTAGCTCCCCTAAAAATGCCACGAATAATTTCATCTCCAAGTCGACTTCAGAATGGAGCCTTCGAAACGCCGGGAAATCTTGAAGGTGTGTTCTCATGTATCCGGCCATTTCGACGCTTTTTAGGTACAGCTGTTGAAAGTGGGTTTCGAATTGTTGGCTCTTAACAATCCATCGTTTCTCAACTTGATCCAAGTCCGAAGCGATCGCTGCGGCATGGCCGGCAGCGTCCGGCAGCCATAAGAAGTCATGGTGAAGCGCCGCGAATGTCGGTACTGGACGACCTGCAGCAAGTTCATTTAATATACGCAAATACTCCTCAAGCTCGTTAACCATATGGTTTACAAACGTCGGTGTCAATCCGATTGCTATTTTTCCAAGAAGAGATCGCTGCAACAGACTAAGCTTAAACTCGCGAAATTCAAGTGTGAGGGGTAATGCCTGATTGGCAATCGATATGGAATCGTTTTCTGATTTAGCGGTTCGAGCCTGTTCCAATAACCGATCGAAAGCCTGCATAAACGGAATAACCTTATTGATATCCTTTGTTTCCTTTGGTGACAGAACGTTGTAAATAAATCGACCATGATCTCCCAAAATTTGCAGCCAAAAGCGATGCTCGTAAAGAGCAGATTGAACCAAAAGCAACGCCTCCTCTTCGGTTCGCGGTTTACTTTAACGTATGAAAAGGATCAAAACAAAATGACATATTAAGTTCAAGGACGCGGCGATGATAACACATGAGAAATAGGGGATCGTTTATATTGGCTCTCTATTTTGCCAGAGTAACACATCCGCTTCACCTACAATATGATGAGTCTAGAAATCTAAAGAGGTGAGCCAATGGCAGTCGTAAAAGCCAGGCAACAGGATATTAATATGTTGGCAAGGTTGCTTCGAGCTGAAGCTGAGACCGAAGGCGAAATGGGCATGCTCCTTGCTGGAAATGTTGGCATTAACCGAATAAGAGCGAATTGCTCCGATTTTAAAGGAATCCGAACAATTCCCCAGATGATCAACCAGCCGCATGCGTTCGAAGCATTGCAACATGGTTTGTACTATCAAAACGCAAGAGAGGGAACGCCGTCTGGCGCAACGGGCTGTGAATGGGGATCGGAATTGGCCAGCCAAATTCTCCCTATGGTATTTCCGTCCAGGAACGTTCGAAAATCCCGGACCATGTCCGCCAACTTGGTATAATCAGCCGCTCGTAGGACGATGGAAGAAGCACTGTTTTTATGAACCGACCGCGAAAGAATGTGAAAATGTATATAGTGTGTTTTAATTATTTTTACAGTAAAAAACGCCCTGAAAATGGGCGTTTTTTATGTCAGTCTGAAATGCAGTTCACAGGAGGAGGTTTTGTAAAATTCCAGAATTAATTCGATTTGTTCCAAAATTTATTAGACATTTTGTTTCAAAATTATCCCAGCGTTCCTCCTTGCAATTTTAATTTTTGCTCGATATTCAAGAAGCGACTTTTTGACCATCCATCCCTACACAGTCGATGACCACATCGGTGCCACCTTTCGGCATGATGGAGTCGGTAATCAAAAAGAGAACACTATAGGTTAAATATTCACCATTGCTAATCATTTTTTAAAAGATTTTTAGAAATTTAAAAATGAAGTATTGTATACATGCAAGTATGGCTAAAAATGAAAAGTTGTAAATACTGAATTTAATTAAATACTTTTTGCTCTCTTTGCGGTTGGCCTGAATGAATAGTTTATAGGAGATTACACTGGCTAAAGACGCGATAATTGTTCCAAGTCCTCCGATATTTACTCCTAATAATAAGGGTTTCCAATCAGAAGTAAAGTTTGACAGGAGGATTGAAGCAGGCACATTGCTGATCAATTGACTGAAAAATATGGAACTAAAAAAGATCGATGTGCCTCCTTTTAAATTAGCGTGTGCAAATGTTTCCATTGCATTCGTGTTAGATATATTTCCTATAAAAATAAAAAAACAGACAAAGGTTATCAGAAGAAAATAATCAATCTTAAATAGTAATTTTCTATTCAAACTAAATACTGTCACTAATGTGATTATGAGCGCAATGTAATAATTAATGACTCCAAAAACAGACGCGATAATAATGGTAAGTATCAGGCTCCAGACTACAGCTTTTTTTCGATCTTCTATGGTAATGACAGGAAGTTCTATTTTTAATTCTGTTTTATGAAGTTTTTGAGTAACGATTAACAACGAACTGATGCCAAGCACAGCTAATAACAGGATTGAACCAAAAAATGGGATGGGCTTAATTCCATAGTAAGAATAGATGTACAAATTTTGCGGATTCCCCATAGGCGTCAGGCTGCTTCCGATATTTGCCGCAATTGTCTGCAAGATGATCGTATCCATCATATTCATTTGTGTCTTATTACTAATGACAAGCGTTATTGGTACAAAAGTGAGCAAAGCGACATCATTCGTTACAAACATCGAGCAAATAAAGCATAACAAAATCAGAATAACCGATAATGTCCTGCTATTACTGCATTTATTTAATATAGCAACGGCAAACTTGTCTAATAACTTTAGCTCTTCAAAGGCTTTTATGGCCACCATTAGATTAAATAAACTGACCAGCACATTAAAGTTAATATATTCGAGCCTTGGCGGATGTATTAAACAGCTTACTACTGCCAATATCAGAGAAATGGTAAGCACTATGTCCTTTTTTAAAAAACCAAATTTCATAAGGATTCTTTTTTTATTTTGGACGAATATTATTTCTTTCACCATGCACCACCTGTAATTTATGTTAATAGAAAGAAACGGATAAGCAATTCTTACCCTGAATAACCGTTCTCTAATATAACCAACAAAGGCCATAGATTGCAATCAATTAGTTGTTCCAAAATCTGGCCCTTTAATTGAACAAAATAGAGAAGGTGCCTCGTGCCAAGACCCCTCAAATTTCCATCGAACGATTAATGTGACAACCGGTTGACATATAATATGCTAACCGGTTATCATAAAAGTGCAATAAAATCATGAATGCGCATTCAAAACTTATTGTCAGGGGGAAATACGATGAAAATGATGAAAGGGTCCGCATTAGCCATTTGCATTATGATGGTGCTTTCCTTATTGGCGGCATGCTCCAAAGGTAGCACCCCGAGCACTTCGGCGGGACAATCTCAAGAAGCACAGAGCAAACAATCGGCCAAAGAAGTAAAACTTACGTTTTTTAATACCTCCGCCGAAGTCAACGCCGTATTCGAAGATCTGTTCAAAACGTACCATGAGCTCAATCCGAATGTGACGATCGAATTAATTCCGACGCCAATCGGCGGGGCGCAGCTCGAAAAATTCCAATCCCTTTTGGCATCGGGAAAACCGGCCAACATTGCAAATCTGGACCCTGGAACCATTCTGCAGTACAAGGATAAGTTCCTTGACCTGGAAGCGGATAAAACCAAGTATGTACAGCTGGCCAAACCGGGGGCAATCGACGGCGCCTTGCTCGACGGCAAATTCCTCGGCATTCCGTGGACTGCTCAAGGATACGGTTTGCTCTACAATAAACGGGTCGTTGAGGAATCGATCGGAGGGAGCTTCGATCCGGCTTCGGTTAAAACGCGCAACGATTTGGAAGCGTTGTTCAAGAAAATTGATGCGGCCGGCAAGGCGCCCGTAATGATTCACGGAGCGGATTGGTCCCTAGGCGCTCACTATTTGGGCTTGGCTTACTCCTTGCAATCCAAGAACGTGGAAGACAATCGTAAGTTTGTCGATGACCTGAAGAGCGGCAAAACCACGTTAGCCGGCAATCCGCAATTTACGGGCCTGATGGATACCTTCGATTTATTGAAGAAGTACAATGCCAGAAAAAAAGACCCGCTTGTCGCGGATTACAATAAAGACAGCGCGGATTTTGCGAAGGGCAATGCGGCGTTCTACTTTATGGGAGACTGGACATGGGCCGTTGTCGGGACGCTTGAAGGACGAGATAAAGAATTTGGCATCATTCCGGTGCCGATCAGCAATAATCCAGCCGATTACGGCAACGCTCAAGTCGCGTACAGCGAACCGAAGCTGTTCGCCATCGATAAAGCGGGGTCTACGCCGGAGCAGCAAGCGGCAGCTAAGGCGTTTATCGAATGGCTGGTTACAAGCGAGCAGGGGCAGAATGCAATCGTAACCAAAATGGGGCTTTCCTTGCCCTACAAGAATGTAAAAGCGAAAGGCACAAATATCATTTCCGATGCCGTAACAAACTATGTGGATCGAGGACAAGTGCTGAATATCGGCGTCATCAACTACTTCCCGCAAGATTATTGGTCCAAGACGGGAGCGTCGATGCAAAAATACATGGCGGGCAAGATCGATCGAAACGGGCTTGCCGAGGAAGTTCAAGCATATTGGAAGTCGTATGCAGGCAAATAAGGATTGATTTGACGATCCGATATAGATGGGACTGGGGCCCCACCTCAGCCCATCTTTTTTCAAGAAGGGGGCAACAGCAATGAACAAAAAGTCTTTTTTAAGGAATACGGGGACGTTTTTGCTTTTTGGAGGGCCCTCCATATTTGCGTTTGCCGCTGTCGTTCTCATGCCGTTCGTGGTCGGATTGTATTTGACGTTCACGAATTGGGATGTTCGAACGGCTGACCGTACGTTCATCGGCTTATCCAACTACGCTGCAGTATTCCGCGATACCGTATTTCTCGGCCAATTGTGGTTTACGCTCAAATACGTCTTTTTCACGGTATTGAGTGCCAATGTGCTGGCATTCTTCATTGCGCTGGCGCTGACGCGCGGGGTGAAAGGGGAACAATGGCTTCGGACAGGGTTTTTTACCCCTAATTTGATCGGCGGGATCGTGCTGGGCTATTTGTGGCAGACGTTGTTCTCGCAAGTTTTGCCCTATTTGGGGAATAAGTACGGATGGGCATTGTTTCAATCGTCATGGCTGACGGATACGGATACCGCATTTTGGGCGCTCGTCATGGCGACGGCTTGGCAATTAGTCGGTTATCTGATGATTATTTATATAGCCGGATTCACGGGCGTTCCCAAAGACGTGCTGGAAGCCGCCAGCATCGACGGAGCAAACCGATATTCCATCATTCGGCGAATCATCTTGCCGCTTGCAGTTCCGGCTATCGTCATATGCATATTCATTTCCGTTTCCCGTTCCTTTTTAACTTACGATATCAACCTTGCCTTGACAAAGGGTGGGCCATTTAACTCCACCGAGCTGGCCACCTATCATATCGTGCAGAAAGCATTTCTCTCCAATCAATATGGAATCGGACAAGCCGAATCTGTTGTTTTGTTCGCTGTCGTAGCAATCATTGCGCTTACCCAATCGTACTTGCTTAAGAGACTGGAGGTCGAATCGTAATGGAAGATCGGCCGTTTCGTTCTCGGATCAAATCGGTGCTGCTGTTTGTACTGATGTTCTTGTTTTTAACGCCTTTCTTGCTGATTGTCATGAACTCGTTCAAAACAACGCAGCAATTTACCGAAAATCCGTTGTCTCTTCCGAAAAGCTTGAAGCTCGCAAACTACGCCACCGCTTATCAAAACATGGATTTCATGCAGGGATTTCTCAATTCCTTCACCATTACGATAGCGGCCGTGCTGCTTATTCTCATTTTTTCGTCGATGACCGGTTATTTGTTCGTCCGTTTTAAATGGAAGCTGAACGCCGGCATCTTCTATACGATGTTGGCATCCATGGCGTTACCGTTCCAAGTCCTGATGATTCCATTGGTCATGCTATATGGAAATCTAGGCATGCTGAATCTGAAAGGAACGCTGCTGTTTATGTATTTGGGGTTCGGCGTCCCTTTCGGCGTCTTTACCTTCCATGGCTTCATCAAAGGGATTCCCCTCGAATTGGAAGAATCGGCTTTTCTCGAGGGAAGCTCGAGATTCGGAACGTTTTTCCGGATCGTGCTGCCGCTGTTGAAGCCCGTATTCGTGACGCTGATCGTTTTGGATGTGCTGTGGATCTGGAACGATTACTTGCTGCCCAGTCTGGTATTGCTGTCGCCGGATCAGAAGACGCTGCCGCTCTCGACATACATCTTCTTTTCTTCCTATTCCGTAGATTTTGCTCCCTTAATGGCCGGCTTGATCATGACGGTTATTCCGGTGTTGGTAATATATCTTTTTCTGCAAAAGCAAATCGTTAAAGGGATAACGGAAGGGGCATTAAAATAACATTGGGCGATCACTGCTGAAAAAGTTTTGATATTGGCTTATAATGGATTAAAAAAACAAGGTGATCAATGATGCCAAAAATCGAGGATGTTGCCGAAAGGGCCGGGGTTTCCGTTACCACCGTATCCCGCGTACTCAATAACCGGGGATATATCAGTCAGAAGACACGGGATAAGGTATATCAGGTGATGAAGGAGCTCCATTACCAGCCGAATGAAATGGCTCGCGCCTTGTTCAGAAGAAAGTCGAATATGATCGGTCTCATTATTCCCGCCGTATCGCATCCTTTTTTCAGCGAATTAGCCTATTATCTTGAATACTTTGCTCACCAAAAAGGGTATAAATTGTTATTGTGCAATTCGAACCGCGATGTTTCCAAAGAACGCGGGTATATCGACTTGTTAAAGAAGAATCAAGTGGACGCCATTATTATGGGCAGCTCCGTATTGGATGTTCAGCACTATCTTCATTTGAATTTGCCGATCGTTTCGTTCGACCGTTCTGTAACGGAGGATATTCCGATCGTAACGTCCGACAATCTCATGGGAGGCAGGCTCGCCGCCCGGTTATTAATCGAGAAGGGCTGCCGTAAGCCGGCATACGTCTACCGCGGAATCGGCGGACCGCATCATCATGCTTTATTAGCCAGCGGGCGTGTGCAGGGGTTTGACCAGGAGCTGAAAGAGGCCGGGTTAGAGCCCGTTCACTTGCAACTGGAGGCAACCGATGTCGACGATAGCACAAACGAAATTGAACTGGTTCGATTCTTCCAAGCGCATCCGGAAGTCGACGGCATATTTGCCAGCAGCGATGTGATTGCCGCAGAGGTTATTCAAGCCTGCCATCAATTAAAGAAAGAGATCCCGGCAGAAATAAAAATTATCGGATACGATGACGTGAGAATCGCATCGCTTGTTTCGCCGCGTCTTAGCACGATCAGGCAGCCGATTCGGGAAATGAGCGAATGTACGATCGAATTGATTGCAAAGCAAATTGAAGGGGAGGACGTTCCCATGATGAACACGTTTCCAGTTACCCTTATCGAGCGGGGGACGACCTAATACCCATTGCTTCGAAATTTTTTTTGCCGATATATCAACCGGTTGACATCATTATTGTTCTGGCAGTGAATCGGCAACCATTTGGCAAGGAGGTTTGCTATGGTTGTAACAATTAAAGATTTAGCAGAAAAAGTCGGCGTTTCGGTTACGACCATTTCCCGCGTGCTGAACAACCGGGGATATTTGAGCGACAGCTTGAAGAGAAAAGTACAAGAAGCTATGGAGGAAATGAACTACCAGCCGAATGAACTGGCGCGTTCGCTGTCCCGCAGGAAATCGAATATGATCGGCCTTATCGTTCCGGATATCTCCCATCCTTTTTTCGGCCAAATTACGAAGCACATCGAATCCTATGCCTATAAACATGGATATAAGCTGATGCTTTGCAATTCTTTGCTCGAAAAGAAAAAGGAAAAAGAGTATATCGAATTGCTGAGAGCCAGCCAGGTCGACGGCATCATTATGGGCAGTCATACGATGAGCGTGAAAGCCTACATGTCGATCAAGCTTCCTCTTGTGACGCTGGATCGGCAAATTTCGAAGTCGATTCCTTATATTTCGTCCGATAATTACCGCGGAGGAACCCTTGCGACAAACCTGCTTATACGCAAAAAATGCAAAAAAATCGCTTATATAAGCGGAAATTTAAGGCTGAACCTCCTTGCCAAACAGAGGCATGACGCCTTCATCGAACAAGTGAAGGGAAAAGACATCGAGTTTGTCGTCAAGCAAACCGATTTAAACGGCTTTAAATACAAGGAATATGAGAAGTTGGTTCAATCGCTATTTCAAGAACATCCCGATATTGACGGCGTATTTGCAAGCAGCGACATGCTGGCTTTGCAGGTCGTCAGGGAATGCCGGAGGCTCGGCAAAGCCATACCCGAAGAGGTGAAAGTCGTCGGGTATGACGGTATTCAAATTGGCGGAGTCGATGACTTATCGACGGTAGCGCAGCCGATCAAGCAGATGGGCGAAATGGCGGTTTCTTGCCTGCTGCAGCAAATTTCGGGTGAGGAGACGCCGCTTGAAACGATTCTCCCGGTGAAATTGTTGGAGAACGGAACAACATGAGATACTTCAATGAAACGCTGTAGGCGTACGTTATGGGAGATAAAAAATGAACTTCATAAGCAGAGTGGTTCCGGAATTAAAACAAGCGGTAAATCTTTTGCCGCCTTTTCATCTCCCCGATGATTTGGATAAGGCCAGGCAGCTCCCTTTTCCTCAAACGGAGAAATCCGAGTATGTTCACTTGACAGAACGCATGATATCCGGAGCGGAATCCAATGAAATGCTGGTCAAAATATACGAACCGATCCGGAGAGAGGGAGCAAAGCTGCCAGCTCTTCTGTGGATCCACGGCGGGGGATATGTGCTAGGTCACCCTGACGTCGATGATGCGCTCTGCGAAAGCTTCGTTCAGGGAGCGGACTGCGTCATCATTTCGCCCGATTATCGCCTGGCACCCGAGCATCCGTATCCCGCGGGCATTGAAGACTGCTATGCCGCTTTATTATGGATGACTAACGCTGCGGAAGAGTTGAATATCGATTTGTCGCGGATTGCGATCGGCGGAGCGAGCGCAGGGGGAGGCTTGTGCGCGGCATTGGCGTTGATGGCTCGCGATCGGGGCGGGCCTTCTATCTGCTTGCAGATGCCGTTATACCCGATGATCGACGATCGTAATATTACTCCCTCCAGCCATGAAATCACGGATCCTGCGGTTTGGAACAGGGCTAACAACGTGGCGGCCTGGAAGATGTATCTTGGCGAGCATGTCATGGGCGACATCTCCCCCTATGCGGCCCCAATCCGGGCAACCAATCTGGCAGGGCTGCCACCTGCCTATACTTGTGTAGGCCAGCTTGATCCGTTCCGTGACGAAACGATGGACTATGTTGCTCGGCTTGCGCAGGCCGGCGTCGATGTAGAATTTCAACTTTATCCTGGATGCTATCATGGCTTCGAACACGTCGTTCCAACGGCAGAGATTAGCCGGCGTGCCAGAAACGGGTACATCAATGCTCTGGCAAGAGCATTCACCCGTTAAATCCTAGGGCCAATAATCTGTTTATTGTAAATAAATCACGGTTTTTTTAAAGCAAGCGAATCGAAGCACTCATACAATAGATTTATTCCGAAGGACAGTCCTTTCCAGTTAACAATCGGAATCAAGAAGGGGGTGAGTGAGTGTTTGATCTAGATGACGCAATCAGATTTGAAGATAAACCGAATGACCTCTTAACGGTCGGTGAGTTGCTCGTTGACATGATTTCCAATGATTATGACGATGCTTTCGAATGTGACGGGTATACCAAATTTTTTGGAGGCTCTCCTTCCAACATTGCCATTAACGTCAATAAGCTCGGCATTCGCTCCCATATCGTTGCGGCCATAGGGGAGGACAGGCTAGGCATGTTCCTGCTCAATCGGCTGCGAATGGCAGGCATGGATACGGACGGGATCCAGCGAACCAATGAATCGACAAGTCTGGTCGTTGTCACGAAAAGTAAAGCAACGCCCATTCCCGTCTTTTATCGGGGGGCGGACTATCGATTGACTTACAACACATCGCTGGAAAGAGCCTTGACGAACTCCAAAGCGGTCCACTTCTCATGCTGGCCGATCTCGATGGTTCCGGCCCGTCATACGGTAGAACGGGTAATCGAAGTGGCGAGACAGCACGGGCTGCTGATCGGATTCGATCCCAATTACCATCCCATGATCTGGGGACTGGACGAAGACGGCGTGTCGTATGTCAAATCCGTTATCTCGAAGGTTGATATCGTCAAGCCTTCGGAAGACGATGCCGAGCGGCTGTTTGGACCGGATTCGCCTGCCAATCAAGTCGAGAAGTTCCTGGAACTGGGCGCCAAGTTGGTCATTATGACCTTAGGCAAGGAGGGGGCCATTGTTTCTAATGGAAGGGAGACCGTACCATTCAACTCGCTGGCTACGGAAATCGAAGATACGACAGGTGCCGGCGATGCGTTCTGGTCCGGATTTTACGCGGCTGCGGTCAATGGATACACCATTAAGGAAGCGTTGTGGTTTGGTTTTGCCGTTAGCGCTTATAAGTTGAAATATAGGGGCGCGGTAGTGGACTTGCCGAGTCTGGACGCAATCAAAGAACAATTCGGCCTGTAGAAGGTCAGGAGGCTTACGAATGACGCTGAAAAATCAAGTGCAGTTGATCACTTATCCCGATTCCATGGGAGGAGATTTAAAAGCGCTGCACCAGGTTCTTATGAAATATTTCTCAGATATATGTGCAGGGGGCGTTCATATCCTCCCTCCGTTTCCCTCATCCGGAGATCGCGGATTTGCGCCGCTGACCTACCTGGAGATCGAGCCGAGCTTCGGCTCCTGGGAAGATATCCGGGCGATCGGGGAACATTTCGACATTTTGATCGATTTGATGGTTAATCATATCTCAAGGCAATCGCCCTACTTTCAGGATTTCCTTGCCAAGGGACGAGCGTCCGCTTATGCCGATTTATTTTTATCGCTGGATAAAATTTGGGAAAGTGGAGAGCCGGTTCAAGCGGATATCGACAAAATGTTTTTGCGCCGCCCGCTGCCATATTCAACCTATCCGACTGGCGAAACCGGTGAGGAAATCAAAGTTTGGACGACGTTCGGCAAAACGGATCCTTCCGAGCAAATCGATTTGGATATCCGCTCGCAGCAGACGAAACAGCTGTTAACCGAATTCTTTACTCATTTTAAACAACAAAACATTAAGATCGTAAGGCTGGATGCCGTTGGATATGTCATCAAAAAACATGGCACAAGCTGCTTCTTCGTCGAGCCGGACATTTATTCGTTTCTCGATTGGGTTAAGGAATTGGCGTATTCTCTGGGGATCGAACTGCTGCCGGAAGTCCACGCCCATCATAGCACTCAATTCAAATTGGCGGAACACGGGTGCTGGATTTATGATTTCATCCTGCCCTACAGGGTGCTCGAGGCTCTCGTTCATCGTTCCAGCCATGAGCTGTGCCACTACCTGAGCGTTCGTCCGCATAAGCAGTTTACCATGCTGGATTGCCATGACGGCATTCCCGTCAAGCCGGACTTGGATGGCCTCATTAATACCCGCGAGGCAAAGGAATTGGTCGATCTGTGCGTGGAAAGAGGCGCCAATCTCAGTTTGATTGTATCGGATGAGCATAAAGCGGAGGACGGCTTTGACGTTCACCAAATTCGCTGTTCTTATTACAGCATGCTGGGTGGCGATGATGATGCGTATTTGGCGGCCAGAGCGATTCAATTTTTCGTTCCGGGCATTCCTCAGGTTTATTATGTAGGCTTGCTTGCCGGCGAGAACGACTTCGCACGCGCCCTGGAGACCGGCGAAGGACGCGAAATTAACCGGCACAATTACAGCGTAGCAGAAATCGAACAAGCGCTTGAAAAGGAAGTCGTACAGCGGCTGCTCAAGCTGATCCGCTTCCGAAATACGTACGAAGCCTTCAACGGCGCGTTCAGCGTGCTTTCTTCGGCGGATGACGAAGTGCGGCTCTCCTGGCATAAAGAGAAGACGAGCTGCGAATTGCACGTAAACCTGAATACCTATCAAGCGATGATTCAATACGTTGACGAAAAGGGCTGCAAAATCGACTATACGGTTTAAGATTCCTTTCAAAGGGGCATGATCCCATGGCAACCATGCAAGTGCACTTTTTCTCGAAGTCCATGAGAAGAGAAGTAACGTTTAACGCGCTGATTCCGATGGACCGCCCGGAAATTCCGGGAATGCCGCCGGTTGAAGCTCAACCGATAAAGGCGTTGTACCTGCTGAACGGATATTCGGGAAGTTACTCGGATTGGATCACGTTCTCGCGCATCCGGGAGCTTTTCTGGAATGCATCCATAGGTCAAGCTTTGCATTGGGCCCTGGGAGACAAGCGCTCCGTCTAAAGCAAGCACATATCCGCAACCGGCAGTTTGCCCCTGGGCGGGAATCGGCAGCCTTCTTGGCGTTCGATCCCTTTCAGGGGTTTGCGCATTCCTTTATTTGATATTATTCATCCGGTTTACTCGGAATTATAATGGTGGAGGAAGCGTGATGGAGGGAGTGCGTACGATATCGTGAAGAATAGCATCGTTTACAAGTTTTCCGCTGCGCTAACCATTATTCTGGGAATTCTGTTTACCGTTCTCCTCTTGAGTAACCTTTATTCGCTGGAAGTCGTTCGGAACCAATCGCTGAGCAATTCCCGCAATACGTTAGCGATTTATGTCGAGAACATCCACAACATGCTAAACATTTACTCTAAAGACTTGATGGAAGTGTTTGAAAATAATATCGATACCGCATTGGATGATTTGAGTGCCGGCGAGAGCGGCCGATATTTCAAAACCGTCCAGCTGATGAATGCATTAAAAACCAAAACATCCAACAACTTTTCAAGCGACGGCATGTTTATCAAACTCCCTGATGGCAAAGAGCCTCTTGTGCAATTCGGAAGCCGCATTCCTTCCAATGAAAAATTGATGCTGAGCGATTTTATGGTCAAGCATGATTTTAAACCGAATCCGGACGGAAAAATGGATGAATGGACGGATTTTGATATTCAAGGAGCGCATTACTTATTTAAATACTTGACGTATTCGAACATTAGCTTTGGAACGTTCGTTAAAGCGGATACCTTGCTGTCAATCGTGAACAGGGAGGGGGGCAACCATGACCATTATGTCATAAACGACCGGTCAGGATCCGTTATCGCCTCTACGAATGACGACTTCAACAAGGGTTCTACTGCTTTGACTTTGGATAGTATAAAGAATCGGTACGAGAAAACCGATCTGTTTATTTCACAGCCGATCGCCGAATTCGGGCAGATGACGAATATGGTGGCCAAACAAAGCGTATTCTCGGGGTTAAAGCTGATCCAGTGGCTCATTATATCGCTTGGGATTATTTCTGTCGTCGTCATTCCGCTCGTATTAAGGACACTAGCGAGAGGTATCTTAAGACCGGTTCTCGAGCTGGTAAGAGCCGCTAAAGAAGTCGAGAACGGCCAACGCGAATTCCAAGTTCCTAAAGGACATTATTCCATAGAATTCACGAAATTGTTTCATTCGTTTTACTCCATGGTACGTGAAATTACCGATTTAAAGATTCATACCTATGAAGAAAAAATCGAAAGAAGCCGCGCCGAATTGAAATACCTGCAAATGCAGATCAGGCCTCATTTTTTTCTGAATGCGATTTCAACTATCTCCAGCTTGACTTACCAAAACAAAAACGAAGAAATCAGGAAGCTGATTCTTCATTTGTCCGAGCATCTGAGATATATGTTCAAAGGGGGGCTTATCCTGGTCCCGATCCAAGAGGAAATCAAGCATGTGGAAAATTATATTCGGATGCAGGACATTCGTTATCCCGATCAAATCTTTTACATGACGGACATCGATCCGGGCGCAGGGCAAATCCCCATCCCGCAATTTTTGCTTCAGACGTTCGTCGAAAACATCTTTAAGCATGCCATGATCTACGGAAAGATGCTTTCTATTTTTATCAGAGCGAGCAAGGACATGCTGGAGGACACGCCATGCGTCAAAATTGTTATTGAGGACAACGGGGAGGGGTTCCCGCCGCATGTCTTGCAGACCGCCGATATAACGGCAATCGACCCGATCGAAAGAAGCGATCAAGTCGGAATCGCGAATATCCGCAGAACGCTTCTACTGCTCTATAAAAGAGACGATCTGCTGACATTATCGAATGCGGAGCCGTCTGGCGCCAAGATCGAATTATGGGTGCCGATCCAGGATACCCGCGAACTAGCACCGAAGGAGGAGCATCATGCGCTGCTTGTTGATTGACGACGACATTCCAACCGTCGAGGTTCTTCGCGATATGATGGACTGGCACAAATTCGGTATCGCGCAGGTCATGACAGCCCACAACATCCAAGATGCGAAATTATGTTTCGAAGCCGGTATTCCCGATCTGATTATTTGCGACATCGAAATGCCTCGAGGCTCCGGTTTGGAGATGATCAAATGGGTCCGGGACAATCAGTTTGATTGCGCTTTCATTTTCTTCACCTGCCACGAGAGCTTCGAATTCGCATCGACAGCCATTTCTTACGACGCCGATTCGTACTTGATCAAGCCGTTTGACAAACCAAAGTTGGAAACCGTTCTGCACAAATCGGTCGAATCGCTCAAGCAAAAGAGGTTGCTCGGCGAATACAGCAAGCTTGGTGAGACATGGCTGAAAAATAAAGATTTGGTGGAGAAGAGTTTCTGGAGAGACGTGCTGAACGCCATCATCCCGCCTAGGCCGGATATGATTCAAGTTGAAATTCTCAAGAGGGAATTGTCCCTATCCATGGATGGCAAATATATTTTATTTCTAGTCAGCGTCGCCAAGACCGAAATCGAGAAGGAATGGGAGGACAGCACGTTTCATTATGCGATGAGCAATTTGAGTTCGGAAGCCATGTTCAAGCGTCCGAATCATGACCGGGTGATTGCCTATCAAACGGACAACCAGTTCTATCATGTAATCATCATGGACGGCGAGACCGATCTCGACAGCATGAAAACGCGTGGAGAGCGTCTCATACGGCTGTGCAAGCAGTATTTGAAATGCGTTGCTACCTGCTATATCAGCGAGGGAATGGCGATCTCCCAGCTGGCGAATGCCAAAACGGAATTGGAGCGTTTGGACGAATCGAATCTCATTTTCAGGGGAACCCTACATTTCCGGAAAGATGCTTTCCAGTATGATACGAAAGATCAATATATGCTCGATATCGATCTGTTTACGCTGTACTTTGTCCAGAAGGAGAAGGTTCAAATCGTAAACCGGTTGAAAAAGGAGCTGGAGAGGCTTGCAGGCCAAAATAAACTTGATCCGAAGACCCTTCATTCGATTCGTGAAGACTTTCATCAGGTTGTGTACGCTCTCCTCGCCAGAAACAATATCCAAGCGCACCGGCTTTTCGAAGGTGAGGTCGCCGAGCGCCTCTTTCAAAAATCCGATAACAGTGTCTTCGACTTCATGAAATGGGCGCACTGGATTACGGAGAAAACGATTGAAACGATCAACGAGACGAGGCAATCCGAAGGGGTTGTCGAGCGGGTCAAACGTTTTATCCACGAGAACTATAATCGGGATCTGAACCGCGAAGATGTTGCGGCGAACGTCTTTTTGACGTCTGATTATTTGGCCAAAACGTTCAAGTCCGAAACGGGCTGCACCATCAAGGAATACTTGAACGAATTCCGGATTAAGGTTGCCAAGCAGATGCTGATCGAAAGCACGGCGAGCATTAGTCATGTCGCGATGGAAACCGGTTTTGACACGATCTCTTACTTCTCGACGGTGTTTAAAAAGGTAACGGGAGAAACGCCGAACGCCTATCGAACGAAGCACAATGGAGTCCGATCCGTACAGGCGGACACGAATGAAAACTCTACTTCTCATTGGAGGTAGAGTTTTCACGCATTTTTAAAAGGAAACGAACGAGACTTCCACTTGTTTTTGAAAAATCACTTCGTTTTTTTGAAAGTCATGACGGCTCCGGAAAGATAAACTGAAAGCGTATCAACAATGAACAGGGGGCTTAAACATGGTAAGTAAAAAGAGGCTAACGCCGCTTCTGTTATCGACGGTCATATGCGCCACGATGCTCGCGGCATGCGGCAAGGAGTCGGCACAATCGCCGGACGCTGCTGCCGGCACTAACGCAAAAGTCGAAACCATCGTATTCGCAATGCCGTCGTTTAATCGAATTCCGAGCGATTTGAGCGGGGTAACGGATGCCATCAATAAGCTTACGACGGAAAAAATCGGCGTGAAGGTGGACTTCAAAGTATACGGTCCGGCCGATTACGCACAGAAGATAAACTTGGCGCTGCAGAGCGGCGAGCAAATGGATTTGTTTACGACGCTCGGGCAATTTACCAATTATGTATCGAAAAACCAGCTTTATCCATTGGACGAACTGCTCCCCAAATACGGGAAGGAGTTGACGGCTATATTGGATAAGGATTTCGGTCCCGGGCTGCTGAAATCGACCACCATGAACGGCCATATTTATGGGGTTCCTGTGAACAAGGGTATGTCTCTTCCGGTCAATTTCGTGTACAACGCAGACATGTTGAAAGAGGCGGGCTATAGCGCCGACAGCATCAAATCGATTGAAGATCTGCCGGCTGTCTTCGAAGCAGTCAAGAAGAAATATCCGGAAGTCATTCCTTTCGGTCCCCTCAATGTAAACCCGAGCGATACGATGCTCATGCTCTTGTTAAGAGGAGCGAATCAAGTCGATTTCTTGTCGGACACGACCGGGGTCGGTGCTGTTATCGGCAATGAGGGCAAGGTCGTAAACTTCTACGAAACGGATATTTTCAAGAACGGCGTCAAAACGATGAGGGATTGGTTTGCCAAAGGGTATTTGCAGAAGGATGCCGCATCGACCACCATTGCGTTCCCGGAAATGATCGCCTCCGGCCGGGGTTTCTCCTTTATGGGAGGATACAGCGGGATGGAAGCGGCGAAAGCGCTCAGTGCCCAAACAGGAAAGCGTTTGGAGATGAAACGGATTGCTCCCTATTACTTCGAGACAGGATCCGCCAATCTTGTCAGCTGGATGGTTTCAAGCACAACGAAAGCGCCTGAAGCGACCGTCAAGTTTCTCAATATGCTGTACAGCGATGTCGACTTGATCAATACCATTCTTTACGGGATCGAAGGGGAAGACTATATCAAGGTTGACGAGCACCATGTAAAATTGCCGGACGGGAAGGATGCTTCTACCGTTCCCTATACGGCCATGTTGAGCACGGGGATCGTTGGTTCGGAATCCTTGCAGTATCAGCTTGAGGGGGTTTCTTGGTCGGACGTTGAGCTCAAGTTGAAGGAAAATAAGAACACCCGAAAGTCCCCGTATTTCGGCTTCATTTTCGACCAAAGCAAAGTGAAATCGCAAATAAGCGCAGTGAACAACGTAGTGAACCAATATTTGCCGGGACTAGTAAGCGGTGCTTTGGATCCGGATACGACAATCCCCAAATTCGTGCAAGCGCTGAACGAAGCAGGTGCCCAAACGATTATCCAGAACAAGCAGAAACAGCTTGATGAATGGATCGCGTCACAGAAAAAATAACTTCGATTTAAAGCGTCTTGCAAAGCTGGGCCTGAACCAGGCCCGCTTTGCATGATGGAGGTGAATGCAGATATGACTGCCGGAAGGAAGAAATCGAAATCGACCGGTCTTAAGAAGACGCTTCCCCTCTTCCTATTGGCCGCCCCGGGATTGCTGTATTTTCTTGTAAACAACTATATTCCGATGATCGGCTTATTCATTGCTTTTAAGGATGTGGATTACACCAAAGGGATTTTCCGAAGCGACTGGGTCGGTTTCGACAATTTTCATTTTTTGTTCCAAACGAGCGATGCTTGGGTCATGACCAGAAACACGCTGCTCTATAACGCAGCCTTCATCGTGTTCGGGACGATTCTCTCGATTCTAATCGCCGTCCTCATGTCGGAACTGCTTTACAAAGTCTACTCTAAACTGTTCCAGTCGGGTTTGGTTCTGCCGAACTTGATCTCAATGGTCGTACTGTCATACCTTGTGTTCGCGTTTCTCAATGCGGACAGCGGATTCGTCAACCGCTCCATACTCCGCCCCCTGGGCATTCCGGAGATCAACTGGTATTCGGAGCCGAACTATTGGCCCTATCTGCTTGTGCTCATTCAGCTGTGGAAAACGGCAGGTTACGGGTCCATCGTTTACTTCGCGTTTATCGCAGGGATCGACAAGAGCATTTACGAAGCCGCGAAAATAGACGGCGCCGGCAAGCTCAAGCAAATTCGGATGATCACCTTGCCGCTTCTGAAGCCCACAATCGTCATACTGGGATTGATGTCGATCGGTCGAATATTCAACTCGGACTTCGGCCTGTTCTACCAGGTTCCAATGAATGCGGGAGCTTTATACAGCACAACGCAAACGATCGATACGTATGTGTATCGCGCGCTTATGCAGGTGAACGATATCGGAATGTCCGCCGCCGCAGGATTGTACCAATCGGTGGTCGGATTCGTGCTTGTTATGCTTGCGAATGCCATTGTCAAAAAGGTGAACAAGGACAATGCTTTGTTTTAGGAGGACATGCAATGATACAAACCAGAGGGGAACGCGCATTTACCATTTTCTCTGCGATCGTCATGGGAGGGCTGACCGTTCTAGCTTTTCTGCCTTTCATCTTAGTCTTTGCCGCTTCCTTTACTGACGAATCCACCTTGATACGAGAAGGATACAGCTTTTTTCCGGGTAAGCTGAGTCTTGATGCCTATGGATATATGGTCTCCTCATCGTCCACCTTCCTCCAAGCTTATGGCGTCTCTTTCTTGGTAACGATCTTGGGGACGGGGATCGGTTTGTTGATCACAAGCATGCTCGCCTACCCGATGTCCAGAAAAGACTTCAAATACCATAACGTGCTTGCGTTTGCCGTCTTCTTTACCATGCTGTTCAGCGGAGGCGTCGTTCCTTCCTACATCTTGTGGACCAAATATTTGCATGTGAAGGATACGCTCGCAGCTTTGATCGTTCCTAATTTGTTGACCAACGGTTTCCATGTTCTATTGATCAGGAATTATTACAAGAACAATGTGCCTGTCGATCTCATTGAATCCGCCCAAATCGACGGGGCGTCGGAACTGCGGACGTTTTTCCGGATCATGCTGCCATTATCCGTGCCTGTTATGGCGACTGTCGGATTGTTTATGGGACTGGCCTATTGGAACGATTGGATCAACGCGCTTTATTTCATCACGAAACCTCAGTACTATGGCATCCAAAACATGCTGATCCGTTTGATGAACAACATTCAATTTCTGAAATCCAGCCAGGCTAGCAGCATTCTGGGAGCAAGCGCGGTAGAACTTCCAAGTACGGCCATTCGAATGGCCATGGCGGTTATCGGGATACTGCCGGTATTATTCGTGATGCCGTTCCTTCAGAAGTACCTAATGAAAGGCGTCGTGATCGGCGCCGTTAAAGGATAACGTGAATGGAAAGGGGGTTGTAAAGATGAACGTTCAAGAGGTAATCGACCGAGTGCTGCTCGACTCCTGCGGCGGGCGGAAGCTGGAGAAAACTTGCGACTTGCTCATAAGCGGTGACCCGGACATGGAAGTGAAGGGGATTGTCACGAGCTTTATGGCTACTGTCGATGTGATCAGGGAAGCGATTGCGATCGGAGCGAACATGATCATTACACATGAGCCTACTTATTATACAGGGCTTGACGAATTAGAATGGCTGCAGAAGGACCCTGTCTATTTGGCGAAACAGAAGTTGATTGAAGATTACCGGATTGCCATTTGGAGATATCACGATCATATGCACCTCGCGCAAACTGACCGGATTTATGACGGTCTGATTAAGGAGCTCGGATGGGAGAACAAGCAGATCGATCCAAGCTCGCCCTGGTGTTACGAAATTGAAAAGACGACTTTGGGCGACCTGGCGGCTTTTTTCATGCGGAAATTGTCCATGAACGTGCTGCGGATCGTGGGCAATCCCGACATGCCGTGTTCCCGAATCGGGATTTTGGTCGGCGGAGGCAGCCTGGGGCTGGGCAGGGAGCAAATGCCGATGGAGCTCATGAGGGACAAGGAGCTCGATGTCATGATTTGCGGCGAGATTACGGAGTGGACATTATGCGCCTATATCAATGACGCGGCAATGCTGGGATTCAATAAGGGAATGCTGGTAGTCGGACATGAACGAACCGAGGAATGGGGGATGAAGCATATGTCAGAGTGGATGCAAACGCTTGTGGAACATATTCCGGTCACGTTCGTCGATGCGAAGGAACCGTTCCGTTACCTATAGAAAGGCTGCTTTCATTCTTAAATTATTTTCAATAAAGACCGTCGTATACACGACGGTCTATTTTTTATAGGATGACACGAAAGCGTAATGTTGCAAAAAAAAAAATCCTGATTTTTGACAAGCCGTAGAACTTTATGTATTCGAAATCGGAACTGTTCCAAGGACAAGTGGGAGGATAGAAGAGAGGGGAATCCAACCGTATAAATGATCCCACGCTATTCAGCAGTGAGTTTGGCATGCACGCCTCTGCAAACCGTCATACATTGGAAAGCTACGTTCCGAAAGGTGAATTTTACTGGCTAAGCGACGAAATGGCGTATCGAAATAAGGATGCGCATCAGCCCAAAGGAATCTTACTGATGGAAGGATACACCGGAATTCCTCAAAATATTGAGGAATATATGGATTTCTCCATGTTGACGCAAGCGGCAGGCTTGCAGCTCGCAGTAGAGCACTACCGCAGAAACAAACCCAGAACGAGCGGGGCGTTAATTTGGCAGCTGAACGATTGCTGGCCGGGAACGAGCTGGTCAATGATTGAGTACTGCCTGCTTCCGAAAGCTTCCTACTATTACTCGGCAAAGTTTTTCCATCCGATCCTATTGACGGTGGATCATGAAATCGGCGACAAAATGACAGTCTACGTTGTGAACGATACGCTGGCCGCGCTTAATGACGTAGTGAGCATAACGATAAGCGATTTTTCGGGAAGAATCTTATACGAAGCGAAGTACCCGGTTCAAGTGAAGGCCAACAGCGTGCTGCCGATAGCGGAACTGCCTGAAAATGTTTTGCAAGGACATTCTGCATACGAAGCGGTATTGCATGTTCAATCCGAAATGGCGTATTGGGATAACACGGAGCGGGTCATGCAGGTCGCCAAGAAAGTGGGCGCGAGATTCATTCGTGTAGCTCTTCCTGTGTATGATGGGTCCAGAAACTACCATGATCTGTTTGCAGAAGAGGTGGATTACCTGCACCACGTCCAGGAGCTTTCTCAGCAATACGGCGTCAAAGGCCTGGTGGAAATCCACCATAGAACAATCGCGCCGAGCGCGGGTTTAATTGGTATCCGGTTTCAATCCGGATCACATTGGCGTCCTGCACGATGCCGGAAATATGGTGCATGAGGGCTTTGAGAATTACCGGATGGGGCTTGAGCTGCTCGGGCCTTATCTTGCACACGTTCACGTCAAGAACGCTAAATGGGCACCGACGGGAGAACGGAAAGAGGGCGTATCGCTTTGGAAAAGCGATTGGTCGCCCCTGGATGAAGGTATGATCAATTGGAAGAAGCTGCTTGGCGATTTGAAAGCGGTCGGCTACGACGGTTATCTTGGCGTTGAAGACTTCAGCGAGCAATACGGATCAATCGAGATGCTGAACAATTTTTCAGCGAAGTTCAAGATGTGGCTGGCGTAAGCCTACCGCATAGGTAAGCAAAGCCTCACTTGCGTAAATGTGAGTGAGTTTTTTTATATGGAGGAGAGAGAGTTTTGGGATAAGGAGCAGCTTTTCGTTGATATATTGCAATAATCGTTACTATTTGAGGTCTCATTCACATTTGGGAATTTATGTTGTAGTTTAATGTTTATTTGTGTTAAAATTGGTGAAATTCTGATGTTTTTCTTGCAAGCTATCATGCCAATGATCTCTTCCTTCGGCTCCATTCCCATAAATCAGGATACATTTCGCTTAAAATAGAGCATGTAAGCGCAAACAATAATTCAGTAAGATTACAACTAACAACATGCAGCCGAATCATGTAAGCGTATTTTTAATCACTGCAGCAGTCAGTCACTTATTATTTAGGAAAGGAAATGACCTGGAAAGGGTGAGACTCTCACAACAAACGTAAAAATACGAGATCAACGATTGATTTAGTAACGAAATACAGAAGAAAAAGCGAGAGGGGTATAACAGAATGAAAAGGAAACATGCGATTGTTTCTCTGGCGGCTATCATGATAACGGGGGCATTGACCGGATGTGGCGCTTCCGAGAAGGAAAAACCTTCAAACGGAGCAACGGCTTCCAACGAGCCAACTAAAATAAAGGCACTTCTCGTAGGGGACACGCTTAAAGTGGATCTTAACAAAGCGAAGGAAGATATCGAGAAACGCGGCAACGTCAAGCTTGATCTCGAACTGGCTATCTATGATACCTACTCGGATAAAGTCAACTTGGCGATGGCGAATTCGTCATCCTACGACCTCATTCTGTTTGAAAGTGGAAAAGACACCGTGTTTTCCAACTACGTCAAACAGGGCGCTTTCCATGACCTGACATCCTATCTGAAAGACAAGAAGAATTTAAGCCTGATCCCTGAAATCACTTGGACCCAAACGAAGATTGACAATAAAGTATACGGGATCCCCCGCCCGCGTCAAATGTATGATGCGCAGGGAGTCATATCGATCCGTAAAGACTGGTTGGACAAGTACGGTTTGAAAATGCCGGAGACACTGGACGAATATACGCAAGCGATGAAAACCTTCAAGGAGAAGGATCCGGTCGGCGGAGGGAAGACCGTGCCGATCGTCACCTTCCCTACAAACTCCTATTCGGTTTTCGGTTGGCTTTCACCGGTTCAGTTTGCATTAGGCATGCCTAATGGATGGAGAATCGAGAATGGCGTTCCTAAATATGCGATACAAACACCGGAATACTTGAAGTATTTGGATTGGGTAAAGCAAGCGTGGGCGGCTGGACTTTTTGACAAAAACGCCCCGGTATTAAAGTCCCAGCAAGCCCAGGATCAATATCTTCAAGGTATTGGCGGGGCCAGAGCGGCGAATGTACAGGAATTGAATGACAGCCCAAGCGCCAACTTGGCCAAAATTCGTAAAGCCGATCCCAAGGCGGAATTAGCTATCATTCCTTTGTTGAAAGGTCCGGATGGAAAAGGCGGTATCTTCACAAGTGCCGGTTATTATGGTTTATGGTCGATTCCGAGCACGACGCCAAAAAACAAGATTCAAAAGATCGTCGATTACCTTGATTTCTCGGCTAGCGAGGAAAATCAAGCGTTCATGAAAGCAGGGATAAGCGGCATGCACTCTACAAGTTATAAGGATGGCAAGGTGGAACAGACGCCTGAGCAGCTGAAGCTGTTCCAGGAAGAAATGCCGAACATCTGGGTGCTGGAAAATCGTTATGATCCCTATATATACGTCAATGCAGACGCTTCCGCCCCGGTCAGACAAACCATGAAAGACATCACCGACAGCTTTGGGAAAATAGGCATCAACAATCCATTCGGCGGTTTGATTTCGGAAACGAATGCCAAAAATCCGGACAATCTGAAGAAGCTTAGTACCGCCGCATTGAAATACGTCATCGGAGAAGGCACGCTCGACGCGGTAAAGGCCGAAATCGACAGCTGGACGAAAACGTACGGCGACCAAATCGCCAAAGAGTATATGGATCAGTACAACGCTCAGAAAAAGTAAGGCGGATACAAGAGAATTGTCTTCCGAAGCAGGAGGGCAATTCTCTTTCTTATACGGATGTATGGGGAAGATCGTAAAAGAGGATACAGTCCCATTAACAAGGAACATTTGAAAGGTTATGAAAGCGTTGTACGATAAGAGTGCATCATGGAATTGAAGGAGGCGTTGCAGATGGCTTTGTATCAGGGCGAACAATCGGGGCTTCAAATGAAAGCGCATTATTCTAGGGCGACAGCGAAATCTTTATTTAAGAAAAATGCGAAAAAATACATGTGGTTTTATTTGCTGGCTGCCCCGGGAATGATCTATTTTATTGTGTTTAAATACTTTCCGATGTGGGGCATCTTGCTCGCTTTTCAGGACTTTAGCCCGTTTTTGGGTTTTTGGAAGAGTCCGTGGGTAGGCTTTAAGCATTTTCAGGAATTTTTCGCGAATGAAGCGTTCTTCCTTCTTCTAAAGAACACGCTGATTTTAAGCCTGTATAATTTGACCTTTTATTTTCCGTTTGTCATTTTATTGGCGATTCTGTTGAGCGAGCTGCGCTCAGTGTTGATGAGAAGAATCGTGCAGACGGTTGTCTACTTGCCGCATTTTCTTTCCTGGGTCGTAGTCGTAGCGATTACGCTCATTTTCTTCGGGCCGTCCGGTGTCATTAACCATTCTTTGGCAGAAGCAATCGGCAAAGAAATCGGGTTCATGACGAGCAATGAGTGGTTCCGGCCGCTCGCGGTATTTCAGGGGATTTGGAAGGAAGCGGGTTGGGGGACGATCATCTTTCTTGCGGCGATTGCAGGCGTGAATCCCGACCTTTATGAAGCGGCCAAGATGGACGGTGCCGGCAGATGGCGGCGAATATGGCATATTACCCTTCCCGGCATCAGGAGCACCATCATCATATTGCTAGTGCTTCGCATCGGCAGTATTATGGATTCCAACTTCATGCAGGTATTCCTGATGAGCAACGGGCTTAATCAAGACGTCTCCGACGTTCTCGATCTGTATGTATACCGGGTAGGCTTGACGCAGTCCCAATTCAGCTACGGGATTGCGGCCGGATTGTTCAACTCGGTAGTCGGATTGATTATGGTTGTCGTCAGTAACTATTTTGCCAAAAAAGCGGGAGAAGACGGCGTGTTTTAAGCCGGATCGAGGTGCAAACGTGCGAATAAAGGATAAATTCACCCTATTTGATGCAACTAATTCATTATTCATGCTGTTCTACAGCTTGCTGGTGTTTCTTCCGTTCTTGTACATTGTGGCCGTTTCGTTCAGTGGCGGCGGAGAATCGATTGGAGGAAAATTTTTTCTAATACCGAAAGAATTTTCGCTCGAAGGTTATAAATATTTGCTATCAACGAATCGATTCCCAAATGCGATTGGCAATACCATGTATATCACGGTAGTCGGGACGGCCATCAATTTGGTATTCTCTGCAACGCTTGCCTATGCGCTGTCCAAAAAGTTTTTGCCGGGCCGGCGCGCGATGATGCTGATCATTTTTTTCACCATGCTCTTCTCGGCCGGCTTAATACCGAATTATTTGCTGATAAAGTCGCTTGGGCTGTTGAATACTTACTGGGCGCTGTTATTGCCTGGTGCGACAAACGCTTTCACGATAATGGTAATGAAAACATTTTTCCAGGGACTTCCTGAAAGCTTGGATGAGGCGGCGCGAATGGACGGAGCAGGGGAAGTACGGATCTTATGGTCGGTCGTGCTGCCGCTTTCGATGCCGGTTATGGCGACATTCGGACTTATGTTCATGGTCGGCCACTGGAATGAGTTTTTCGGAGCCGTCATTTATTTGAGCAAGAGCAGTATGTGGACGGTGCAGGTGCTGTTAAGGCAAATGATTATCGTTGGCACAGCGGATATCAATAATGATTTAAGCATGGCGGAGAAATCGGCCTCTCAGATTGGCGACAGCATCAAAATGGCGGCCATCATCATATCTATGATCCCGATTGTAGCCATTTATCCGTTTTTGCAAAAATATTTCGCGCAGGGATCCATGCTGGGATCGATTAAAGAATAACGTTAACAACTGGAAAGAGGTGCTTTTATAATGAGCAAAAAAATTCGTGTCGGCGTCATCGGAGCCGGATCGATCTCCGGCTTTCATCTAAACGCTTACGCCAACCATCCGGAGGTCGAGCTTGCGGCCATCTGCGACTTGAACGAGGAACGCGCCCGCGCGAAAGCCCAAAAGTACAACATCTCGAACGTTTACACGGACTATAACAAACTGCTGGAAGACGGCAGCATCGATGCCGTCAGCATCTGTACCTGGAACAACACGCACGCGCCGATCAGTATCGCCGCATTGCATGCAGGCAAAAACGTCCTTTGCGAGAAGCCGCTTTGCAAAACAGTCGAGGAAGCCCGCGAAGTGGAAGCTGCCGTCAAGAAAAGCGGCAAAAAGCTGCTGGTCGGCTACGTCCGCCGCTTCGCGTCCAACACGCGTATTGTAAAGGAATTCATAGAGAACGGGGATCTCGGCGAGATTTATTACGCGAAGGCTTCCAGTATTCGTCGTTTCGGCAACCCGGGCGGCTGGTTTGCCGATCTGGAACGCTCCGGCGGCGGCCCGCTTATCGACATCGGCGTGCATGTCATCGACCTGTGCTGGTATTTGATGGGCCGTCCGAAGGTGAAGTCGATCACCGGCAACACTTACCGCAAGCTCGGCAACCGTTCCCACATCGAGAATTTGGCTCACTACAAAGCAGCCGACTACGATAAAAACGTAAATAACGTCGAAGACATGGCTAACGCCCTCATTCGCTTCCAGAACGGCGCTTCGCTTCTCGTCGACGCCAGCTTCACGCTGCACGCAAAGAAAAACGAAGCCACAGTCAAGCTCTATGGCGACAAAGGCGGCGTTGAGATCGAACCGGAACTTGCCTTCGTTACGGAAAAATATAACACGATTCTCAACATCGATCCGCAAATCGACAACAAAGGCTTAGATGTCGTCAAAGCCTTCCAAGGGGAGATCAATCATTTCGTGGACATGTGCTTTGGTCGCAAAGAAGCGATCAGCCCGATCGAGGACGGCGTAGAAATGATGAAAATGTTATGCGGCATTTATGAATCCGCAGAAAAAGAAACGGAAATTGCGTTCGACTAAAAAAATGAGTCCATAAGCCGAATTAGCAGAGATAGTAAATAATGAGGCTGAAAGGCGGCGATGACAGATGCGAGCGTCGTTTTTAAGCTTTTTACGAAGAAGTTTTTTTGTGAAAGTGATTTTTATTTTGTTTCTCGTTTCTGTCGTTCCCCTGCTTATTTTCGCTTATTTGACTATAACCCTATCCAATCAAGCGGTCATAGACAAAGTCAAGATGCTCAATTTGCAGGTCGTGAACCAAATCATGGAGCGTATCGATATCACGATGTCGCGCATGCAGCAAGTTAGCTCCCAATACGGGATATCGCCAAGTATAAGTAATTTAATGGATTCGCAAGAGAACTTTTTCAATTATGTCATTCAAAATCAGGAGTTGCAGCGGGTATTGGATACGGGCAAAACGGCAATCGGGGACATCGACGATATCGGAGTCTATTCCGTCGAGTCCGGCGAAGTGGTCACTTCACTCGTCCCGATTGTTCCGCTGAAACAATCGCATTACGCTGAACTGATTCAACGATTCGAGCAATCGAACAAGCCTTTTTTACTGGTTGTTGACCAGAATGACAAAAATTCCTTTTTGCAAGACAACAGCTTTTTCATGCGTAAGGTACCGTATTCCAACGGGACCGGCTATAAAGGCGTTTTAATAATCACCCTCTCGAACAATGCTCTCAAGCAAACGATTCAGAACATCGATTTGGGACCGGAAGGCGCGATCTATATTCTTTCCCCGGACAGGAAAGTAATCGCCTCGACTAGCAGTGAAGACACATCGGTCCTGACCAAACATATCGGGCAGCTTCTGGATAGCTGGGAGCAAAGAGGACGGAGCGATCAGTTCACGTTAGAGCACTCGCTTGTATCCGCGAAACAATCTAAAGATTTTCACGGATGGATTATCGTCTCGGAAATTCCGGATACTCATTTATCGGAGAGCACGCATTTTATAACAAAATCCGCCTTGATTGCGCTTTTCGCGCTGATGCTGCTCGGTCTGATCGTTTCACTCGCAATAGGATACAGCTTGTATAACCCTCTGCAACGGCTTAAACGTCATATGCAGCTTATCCAGAAGGGAGATTTCACGACGCAAGACACGAAGTATCCAAACAACGAAATCGGCGATTTAGGTGTAATGTTGAACAAGATGGCTTCCCGACTGCAATTGCTTATGGAGGATTTACAGAAATCGGAGGAATTGAAGCGACGCAATGAAATTCGCGTGCTGCAGTCGCAAATCAACCCGCACTTGATGTACAACACCTTGAACACGATCAGCGTATACGCCGCGCTTCGGGATTATAAAAAAATCAAGTCGATGATGCGCAGTCTGATCTCGATCCTGCGCTATTCGATGGAAAACTACGAACAACTCGTTCCGCTCTCCCGAGAGTTGAAATATTTAGCCGATTATGTGAGCATGATTCAGCTGCGGTACGATCGTCGTATAATCCTGAAATTAGAGATAGAAGAGCCTCTAAACGAAGTGCTTATTCCAAAATTGCTTCTGCAGCCGTTGATCGAAAATTCACTGTTCCACGGTATTTTGGCCAAAGAGGACGATGAAGGAGTAATAACCGTTCGGGCTGCCCAGGTTTCAGAAGAAAAAGTCCTGCTGCAAATCGAAGATAACGGCATAGGAATTGAACCGGATCGGCTGAAAGTGCTCAACACGAATTTGGCACAAGGTCTGCCGGGTGAGAGCATCGGCGTGAAAAACGTATGGGAGCGGGTAAGACTGCTCTATGGCGAGCAAGCGGAATTTCAAATTCGCAGCGAGGGGAATGGAGCGGTAGTGTCTATCTTCATTCCTAGCGGCAGACTGGACTACGAAAGAGAGGATGCTTCGCTATATGGCACCGTATAAAGTGATGATTGTCGAAGACGAGAAGCCGGCTCGCGAAGTGTATAAGCAGATGATCGCCGAGGAACGCGGTCTGTTCCATGTTGTTGGAGAAGCGACTAACGGGGAAAAAGGGTTGCTGTTATGTAAAGAGCACAAACCCCACTTTCTGGTCACGGATCTAACGATGCCGGTTATGGGGGGAATCGAGATGATGGTTGAGCTCGCTAAGCTTGATCAGGAAATGCCGCTTATGGTTATTTTAAGTTGCCATAGTGACTTTCATCTCGCGCAAAAGGCGATCGAACTGGGGGCTTCGTCGTATTTGTTGAAGGAAGACTGCTTGGCACAAGATACGTTGCTTGCCGAAACGCTAAAGAAGCTTACCCCTAAGCTGGAAGGACGCGTTTATGATTCGTTCAAAATGGATGATCGCACGCCAATCAGTGATCCCGTCCCCGGGCACCCGAACGACGTCATGGAAGATGTCATTCGGCAACTGCAAGCTGATGTCAGCAAGTCTTATCGTATGGAAGCAGTGGCCGCACAAGCCGGCTACAGCGCACCTTATTTCAGCGCCATGTTCAAAAAAACAACGGGTCAAACGTTTACTCAATATATCATGGAGCTGCGGGTCAACAAAGCCAGGCTGCTGATTACCACTACAAATCTTCGGACAAACGAAATCGCTGAGCTGGTCGGGCTGGAAAATTACCGGCATTTCAATAAAATTTTCAAACGAATGGTTGGCATGAATCCAAGCGATTATCGTAATGTCGCGTTGAAAGAACAGCGAGGATAAAAAAAGGTATCGCGATAATTAGAGAGGAGAAAACGAGCATGAATCAAGTTAGAGTAGGCGTAATCGGGCTTGGCAATATGGGGGCGATGGTCGCGAACTGCTTGCGGCGCAATGAGATTGAAGGCGCGGTGTTGGCGGCGGCTAGTGAAACGTTTGCAGAGCGGCTGGAATGGGCGCGCGGTGAATTCGGCGGCGATGTGAAGCTGTTCGGCAGCGTGGAAGAGCTGCTCGACTCAGGCGAGATCGATGCCGTCTATATCGCGACGCCGCACTACGATCATCCGCGCATCGCCATCCTGGCATTCAAGCGCGGCTTGCACGTGCTGACCGAGAAGCCGGCCGGTGTGTACACGAAGCAGGTGCGCGAAATGAACGAAGCAGCCGCGAACGCCGGCACGGTATTCGGCATCATGTACAACCAGCGGTCGCTGCCGCTGTACCAAAAGCTTCGCGAGCTCGTGCAGTCGGGCGAACTCGGTGAAATCCGCCGCACGAACTGGATCGTCACGAACTGGTATCGTACGCAACACTATTACGACTCCGCCGCTTGGCGAGGGACATGGGCGGGTGAAGGCGGCGGCGTGTTAATCACCCTGGTGCCGCATCAGCTCGATCTGTGGCAGTGGACGATCGGCATGATGCCGGAACGCGTTCGAGCCTTTTGCAGCTTCGGCAAATACCGGAACATCGAGGTGGAAGACGACGTAACCGCTTATGTCGAATACGCGAACGGCGCAACCGGACTATTTGTGACGACGACGGGCGAATATCCGGGCACGAACCGTTTCGAGGTAACCGGCGACCGCGGGAAAATCGTCATCGAGGATGGCAAACTGACTTTCTGGCGGTTGCGCGTGCCTGAACAAGAGTTCAACCGGAAGTTTAGCGGCGGTTTCGGCAGTCCGGAATGCTGGAAAGTGGAAATTCCTGTCGCCAGACAAAGCAAGGAAGGGCACGTCCTGCTTATGCAAAACTTCGTAAACGCAATTGCAAAGGGAACGCCGCTGCTGGCGCCTGGCGTTGAGGGAATCAAGGGGCTGACGCTTTCGAACGCCATGCAATTGTCCGCGTGGACGGACAATTGGGTCGACCTGCCGATCGATGAGGATTTATACTACGAGCAGCTTCAGGACAAAATCCGCAGCAGCGAAGCGAAGAAAGCTTCAGGCGGCAAAAACGCTTGACCCGAGCGGGACGTTTGCGTAAAAGCTTCACGAAGAACCAAATGGAGGTCATTATAGAATGGAAATCCAAACACAATATGGTCCCCGAGTAAGCGATTACGAATTTTTTACCCGTTCGATCGATATGAACTTGCCAGGGCTTGAGCATGTAAAGAAAGCGGTCCTTAGCGAAGATTTCGGAAAGGCGCGCCGATTATTTGCGGAACATGTGCGGAAATCTTTGCGTCCGGATCTGTATTTCCAAATCCCGCCTCATGAACTGCAAAACCTGTTTTATCTTCCGGGAGAGACGATGGAAGAAATGGGCGAGCGCATCTTGTCTTTAAAGCTTGTCTCTTGCGGTACGCCTCATCAATTTTCCGGGCAGGTGGACTGGTCCTGCAATCCGACATACAATCAATATTTGGAATGGACCTGGCAGCTGAACCGCCATTGGGAATGGGAGGTGCTGGCGAAGCGTTACCGGGAAACGGGAGCTGAAAAATATGCCGAGGGACTCGTTCACTTGTTTACCGGTTGGGTCCGGCAGGTCGTGGTGCCGGAAAGCGGGCCGGGATACGGCTGGCGGACGATCGAGTGCGGGCTGCGTATGGGCAATGCCTGGCCATACGCGCTTCACGCCTGTTACCGTTCTCCCCATTTCACCGACGATGTGTTGATCGATTGGTATAAATCGTTGTGGGAACATGCCGTGCGGCTCCGCCACCATCACCGGCAAGGCAACTGGCTGCTTATGGAGATGAACGGTCTGTCTCACATCGGCATTCTTTGTCCCGAATTCAGGGAAGCGAAGAGCTGGATAAACTATGCTCAAGAGATGCTGATTATAGAATTGAACAGACAACTATACCCGGACGGGTTTCAATACGAATTGAGCACGAATTATCACGAGGTCGTGTTACAAAATTATTTTCAAGTTATTCAGTTGTATCAGGCCTATGGGATCCCGATTGCTCCCGAACTTGTTAACGCACTCGAAAATGCCTGCTCCGTCCATGTCAAGCTGATGATGCCGGACGGTCGCTTGCCGGATTTGAACGACGGCCGCTGGCTGAAAGTATCGGCCTCCGCTTCCATGCCCGAGGCGGCACGACGGTATCCGCACCGGCACGATTTTCTTTGGGCATTAACGGAAGGGCAAGAAGGGAAACCGCCGATTGAAACGTCCATGCCATTTCCCTACAGCGGGTACTATGTCATGCGAAACGGTTGGGATCGGGAAGCCGTATGGGCGATATTCGACGCGGGGCCCTTCGGGCATGGCCACCAGCATGAGGATAAACTGAATCTGCTGATTCATGCCTACGGGAAGCTATTGCTAACCGAAGGAGGCAATTACGCCTATGACAACTCCGAGATGCGGCGCTATGTGGAGTCCACCCGCTCTCACAACACGGTTCGTGTAGACGGATCGGATCAAAACCGGAGAGTCGCTTACCGATGGAAGGAGGAAGACATCCATTTGCCGGCGGGCGCGAAATGGCATTCCTCCGAAACGTTCGATTTTGTTCAAGGAACTTATGACGAAGGCTATGGCGCTAAGGCGCAGATCAGGGTTACGCACAGTCGAAGCGTGCTGTTCTTGAAAAACCATCCGCTCGTTTCACCATGCTTTCTGGTGATCGACAGGCTGACGCCGCAAGATGAAAAAGAGCATAACTATGAATTTTTATGGCATTTGGCCTGCGAATCGGCGGTTGTTTTTGGAGAGACGAGTTTTACCTTGAACGAAGACGGCCCTAATCTGACCATCATCACGAACCGGACGGGAAATCTGACAGGCAAGATCGTTCAAGGGCAAACCGAACCGGAATGGCAAGGATGGAAGAACACCCCCATCTTCGCGCAAGGGGAATATGGGTCAGCTCCTGCAGTTGTTTATGATTTGACGGCCGTGGGACCAATTCGTACAGTGACCCTGTTGTTTCCGACAAATACGGGGGAAAGGTGCCCGGTAAAGGTATTGGAAGCCTCGGGAGACGTTCGCGATCGGCAAATCCGGCTGGGCCTGATAGACGGACAATCGCTTGTAATTGATGAAAACGAAATCCAAAGGAGTGTTTAACCGATGAAAAACAAATTTGCAGCCCAGTTGTTTACGCTTCGAAACGAACTGGAACAGGATTTTCCGGGCGTACTTCGCGAGCTGAAAAAAATGGGATGGGCCGGCGTGCAAATTTCCGGTCTGCGCGGCTACAAAGCCGAAGAAATCGCAGCGGTATTGAAGGAAACGGGGCTCGGCACCGCGGGTCTGCATATTGGGCTTGACCGGTTCCGCGGCGAGCTTGACACGGTTTTGGAAGAAGCGCGTCTATTCGGCACGAAAGACTTGATTTTGCCGTATATTCCGGTTCGCAGCGAAGAAGGCTTTCGGGCGATCCGCAGCGAGATGAACGAAATTGCCCGGAAGCTTGCTCCGCTAGGCTACCGGATCAGTTACCATAATCACGCTTGGGAGTTCGACACGGTGATCGAAGGCAAATCGGCGCTCGAATATTTGCTGGAGCCTTCCGCAGACAATGCGCTGTTTGCCGAAATCGACGTCTTCTGGGTGAAAAAAGGCGGCAAAGATCCGGTATCGTTCATCGCTCCTTACGCGAACCGGATGCCGATCATTCACTTGAAGGATATGACGAACGACGAACGGCAAACGTTCGCCGAAATCGGCACGGGCATCATCGACTTCGCCCCGATTTTGACTTGGGGCGAGCGGAACGGCATCGAATGGTACTGCGTCGAGCAGGACGAATGCCCGGGCAAACCGATGGACAGCCTGCAGATCAGCTTGAACAATTTGAATCTTCTCGCCGACCGGCTGGCAAAATAAGCCGGCCGTTCTGCGAAAGAAGTGTAAGCCCATTCATTGCCTACGGGCCCCGAATGTTTACGGAGGCTCGTTCAGCGTTCGGTTCACGGCCTGGAGAGTATACTTCTATTGGAGTACACTCTCCATATTCACATTTATAGGGATGATAATCATGTATAACGTGCTGCTTGTAGACGACGAACAGTTGGATTTAGATGTGCTGCAGCGATTTGTGCCCTGGGAGAAGCTGGGGATGGCGATCATCGGGACGGTGCGCAGCGGATTCGCCGCTTTGAACGCACTGCGGGAGCAGCGAGTAGACATTCTCGTCACCGACATCAGAATGTCCATCATGAGCGGGCTGGAGCTGGCGAGCAGGCAAGAAGCTTGTTTCCCGAGCTGAAGATCATTTTCATCAGCTGACATGACGAATTCCAATATGCGCAAAAAGCGATCTCGATGAATGCCAGTTCATACATCCTGAAACCGGTGAACGATCGGGAGCTGCTCAATGCGCTGTAGCTGGTCAGCGAGCAATTGAACTATGAACGGGAACGGAAGAAGAAAGAAGCGCAGATCGAGGAGTCGATCCCGCTGCTGCAGAACGAAATGCTGCTGCAGTGGCTGAAAGGTGCAATCGATTTCCACCAGCTTGACCGTCTTTACGATCCGAGCACGATTCGCTGGCAGTCCGGACAGGGCTGTGTCGCCATGATTGAAATCGACGATAGAGCGTGGAAATTAAATCAGTTTTCCGAGGATCAGAAATCGAACGCAATCCGGTAAATGGTTTGCTTGATTGAAGATTATATTCAAATCCATCGGCTGGGAATTTATTGCAAAACGGATGATGTCAAGATTGTGCTCGTAGTTTCCGGTCCGGATATCGCTCCAGCGAAGTCGATGCAGTCTTTGGTCGATCATGTGCGAACCCATACGAGCCAGACCATTACGGTCGGACTAGGCTCGCCGGTACCGCACATCCATGACATGCCGGACTCGTATCGCCAAGCGAAAGATGCGCTCGCCACCAAAATGTTTGTAGGCAAATGCCGGGTGATTACGCTGGAGCAAACGGAGAGGGAGATCGTCAAATCGACGTCCGACCTCGAACAAATCATGGAAGCGATACTGACGGCTGCCGCAAATTACGAACTTGTCCACATTTATGATTGTTTGGAGCAGCTGTTCGAATTGGTTCATAGCCTGAAGGATAAACTGACGGTCTATAACTTTGCCCTGTACGTTATTTCCAAAATCGATTTTTTCTGCGGTCGCTTAACGCCAATTTAAATGATCTGCTAAGCATCGAGCCCGACAGTCTGAATGCCCTTTATGAATTTGAAACGATCGACGATATCAAATCTTGGCTGCGCCGTCGATTGTTCGAAGTATCGGAGCACCTGTATTTGAAGAAGAAAAATCCGAATCGAAAGCTGATCGGCGAAATCGAGAACTATGTCGCGGAGCATCTGGAGAAAACGCTGCAGCTGAGGGATGTCGCGAAGCTGTTCGGTTTTTCGCCCAATTATCTTGGTTACGTGTTCAAAGAGGCAACCCGCGAGGCATTCGGCGATTTCGTGACGAGGAAAAGAATGGAGAAGGCCAAAGAGCTTTTGAACGACCCGAAGATGAAAATATATGAAGCGGCAAACGGGGTAGGTTAACAAAATCTTACTTTATTTAGCCGGCATTTCAAGCAAAGCTTCGGTCTTGCTCCGGTTGACTATCGCAAACAAAGCTGGGTGTAAACGGATGAAACGTTTTCCCGGCATTACGTTATCGTTTGGATATAAACTGATGATTTCCTATTTGCTGCTGGTGATGATTCCGGTCGTATCGATCGGCTAATATGCATATACGACTTCCGTCCAATATGTAAAAGAGCAGACCGTACAAAACGTCAGCCTTGGGATAGCTATCAGACGACCTCCAATACGATCGTTCGGAGGCTGGAAGCCGCTTTGAATTTGACGTCGAACAAGATCCGGCTCGACTTGTTTCTGTACAACGATACGCTGCCGGAAATATTTTTCGGGGACGAGGGGCAATACCCGCTGCTCAAAGGAAAGCGATACGAGCTGTTTCATTATGCGCGAATCGAAAACGAGAATTGGGCCCGCATGTTCGCCGCGTTGAAGGCCGATTCGCTGTGGGGGCAGGTAGGGACGGACGCAAAGTTCGGCAACGTTTCGCTTCTGAGGAAAATGATGGACTTTCGCACGGTTTCGCCAATCGCCATCATGCGGATTACCGTCAAAATGGCCGACTTGTTCGAAAGCTTGAACTACGGGGACGGCAATACCGGCGTTGCCAGCTATTTGGCCGTCACGAATGAGCAGAACGAGGACGATGGGGACGATCACGAGGGAGCAGCTTGGCGGGCTGCTTAAGGCGGTGAAGAGCGGCGTCGGCATCGCCGGCTGTCACGGCGGCATGGCGGATTCGTTCCGGAACGAGACGGAGTTCCAGTTCATGGTAGGTGGGCAATGGGTGGCCCATCCCGGCAATAACGGCACGCGTTATACGGTCAATCTCGGCGATCATCCGCTCGTCGCCGGCATCGGCGATTTCGAAGTGGTCTCGGAAAAATATTACATGCACGTGGATCCGGCTATCGACGTGTATGCCACGACGACCTTCGAAGGATTCGGCCCGGACGGCCAGGATGTCGTTATGCCTGTCATCTGGACGAAAAAATACGGCGAAGGCCGAGTCTTCTACTGCTCGCTCGGCCATGATGCGGACGTCGTAAGCATGCCGCAAGTACTGACGATCATGCGGCGCGGTATGGTTTGGGCATCAAAATAATCCGGCGGTAATCTAATGACCGCCTCGGGGACTAATAGGAGGGTTCATACTATGGGTAAATTAAAAGTCGGCATCATAGGCTGCGGCAATATTAGCGGCATCTATTTCAAGAACGCCAAGGACATGTTCGGCAATTACGAAATTGTCGCCTGCGCCGACCTCGACGTTGAGCGCGCTAGAGCGAAGGCGGAGGAGCACGGCATTGCCAAGGGCTGCAGCGTGGACGAATTGCTGGCCGATCCGGAAATCGCCGTCGTCATCAACCTGACGATTCCGTTCGCTCATGCGGATGTTTGCATCCAAGCTCTGGAGGCGGGCAAGCATGTTTATGTAGAGAAGCCGCTTGCCGTTACCCGCGAAGACGGAGCGAGAATGATCCGGCTGGCGAGTGAAAAAGGGCTGCGAGTCGGATGCGCACCCGATACGTTCCTCGGCGGCGGCATCCAGACGGCCGTCAAGATGATACGCGACGGCTGGATCGGCGATCCGATCGGCGCCACGGGCTTCATGCTGTGCGGCGGCCACGAAACGTGGCATCCGGCTCCCGAGTTTTACTATCAGCATGGCGGCGGTCCGATGTTCGACATGGGGCCTTATTATCTGACCGCCATGGTCGCGCTGCTCGGACCGATCGAGCGGGTGACCGGCGCGGTACGCATTTCGTATCCGGAGCGGACGATCACGAGCGCGCCGAAATACGGCCAGACGATCCAGGTCGAGGTCCCGACCCATGTGGCCGGCATCATGAATTTCAAGAACGGCGCGATCGGCACACTCTTCACCAGCTTCGATACGCGCGGAGGAACGACGCTTCCTTCCATCGAGGTATACGGCAGCCTCGGCACGTTGGTCGTCCCGGATCCGAACGGGTTTTGCGGCGTCATCCGCTACCGCCGCGCTGGAACGTCTGAGTGGACGAATATTCCGCTCACGCACGGCTTTGCGGAGAACGCCCGCGGCATCGGCATGGCCGATATGGTGCAGGCGATCCGCGAGAACCGGCCGCACCGGGCGAGCGGCGAGCTTGCTTATCATGTGCTCGATGCGATGCACGGCTTCCACGACGCTTCACGGGAAGGCAAGCATTATACGTTGCAAAGCGCTTGCGAAGCGCCGGAGCCGCTGCCGGTCGGCATGTCGAAGCTGTATTTTCACGCATAAGCGTCCTATAATTAAAAACCGCTCCGAGGCTGGCATCGCGCCATCGCTCGTGAGCGGTTTTTATAGTTCTGTTCTATATTCGATAAAACTCCTTCCGAACCGGGAGGCTCGCTTCCTGCGATCGTTCTCGCATGCAGACTTGTTCGTCCATGCTACGACCTTCAAGTAGTAATCTATTTGCCGTAATGCTCTTCGCGAATGCCGCTTGGCGTCAAACCGGTATGGCGTTTGATCATGCGGGCAAAATGGTACGACGTTTTGAAGCCGACCTGTTCCGCGATTTCGCCAACTGAAAGCCCGGTGCTGCGCAGCAATTCGAGCCCTTTATGGATCCTATATTTCCATAAGTATTGAATGGGCGTCACGCCTTCGTCGCGCCGGAACAAGCGGATGAGATGCTCCGGCGTAATAGTCGCGGCGGCGGACAAGTCGAGCAGATTGAGCTCTTCTCCGAACCTCTGGCGGATTTCTTCGATCGCCAGAAGGACGGCGGTATGCTTCCGTTTGTTCAGCCCTGTCCGCATATGCTCGGTCAAGTATAACCATATCGCGGATTTGCCGAGCGATTTGATCAGTTCGTCCGTCCGCTCGCAGCCGTCGTTTTGCAGCGAAATCAGCATATCTGTCAATTGGTTCATTCGTTCGGTCAGGGGCATGTAGAGCGGAAGCGATTCGAACCGTTCCAAGTCATCCTTATGCAGCGGTTCGACCGAAACGGCGATCCACCGGTGCCGCGTCTCCATGTTGCCGTCAAAATAAAATTGTTCCTCGTGCCCCGGTTTGAGCAGCGCTGCCTGTTTGGCAGGCACATGATGCGGAACGCCGTCGATTTCCACACGCATCGAACCTGTATGCACCAATACAAGCTGCAAGTCCCGTTGAACCCGCGGACCGTATTTTCCTCCCGGACTGTAGACGACGGTTCCCGCATAGGCTCCGGTTACGGCAAAAAAAGGCGGTACATCCACCGCCCCTTTTTTTGATTCCATTTAAACCCTCCCTTTCAAAGACGCCGAATGGCGCTTATCCTTGTTCATTATAACAGATCGATTTTCTTTCTTTGCTCGGTCGTGGAATCGTGGCGGATGTAATGGCATACGTACGAGAGTCTCCAGCGGTCCGAACGATTGCGTGTCGAGGAATGAACGAGCAAGCTGTCAAAAATCAAAATATCGCCTTTGTCCAAAACGACGGGAATTTCTTTGCTCAGGTCGATCCCTTCCGCTTCGTGTGTCCAGGCCTCGTGCTCCTGCAAGTTTTTGACCGCGCCGTGCGGCAGTAAACCGAGTCTATGGGAGCCGGGAATGACCCATAAACAGCCGTTCTCTTCGTTCGTATATTCCATGGCCACCCAAGCCGCGGTCAACGTATTCGGCTCGTTCTTGATATAGTAGTAGTCCTGGTGGGCCGCTTGTCCAGGGGAACCCGGTTCTTTGTAAAAATACATGCTCTGGACCCCGACAGCTTCATCCCCAAGAACCTGGGCAAGAGCGCCGCGAACGATCGGCAGCTTCATCATTTGCAGGGAGAACCCGTCGTGCAAATGCGGGTTGAACAGCCGTACGGAAAAGCGGTCCTTATCTTCTACAGGCTCGCTGCCGCTTCTCAGTTTGGCCCATTCCGCTATCGGGTCGGCGGTACGGATGGCATGAATGTGTGAATTGAAGGCGTCGATCAAATCGTCGCTGCATCCATTTTTGATAATCAGGTAACCGTTATCTTCATACTGCTTCACTTGTTCCGGCGTAAGCGGATGTAATCTTTCGGATTGGATTTGATTGCTCATGCGGGTATCCTCCTATAGCTTCCGATTGATATGAGAATTGATTCATGATCTCATTTTAGAAGAAGTTGACTAGGATGAAAATGTACGTGGCAGATATTTATGTGTCTGAAAATGATATTTCAATAAAAAGTTATGCCTCAAAATGCCGGGATGGATTTCGATTGTAATAACCCGTTCATCGTCCGTTCATCATCCTGTCTTAGACTAATACTGAGAACAGGACGGGGGATAGCATCCCGAATGTCCCGTATCCCGTTTCCGTGATTGGAAGTCGGATTCCGTAACCTGCAGTCTGACAGTAATTCATTCATATAAGGAGGAATTTGGAATGTTCGGATTTTGGTTGTTTTTGCATCTGACGGGGCTTGCCGTTTGGATCGGTTCTTTGCTTGCCATTGTTGTTATGCTGCAGCTGTTGAAAAAGCAGCTCGGTTCTCAAGAGTCCAATACCCTCGCCAAGCGGGTCATGCGGGTGTTCAGCATGTTCGCCCATCCCGCTTCGGTCATTGTGCTGATCAGCGGAGTCATCATGATCGTGCAGATGGATCTGGGAACGGATAAGCCGCTTTGGCTGGATGTGATGGAGAAAGGCGGAGGCACGATCATCCTGCTGGCGCTTGTGCTGACCGGCATTGTCGGAAGCAAAGCAAAGAAGCGGCTGAATGATCCGCACGGCAAACGTGTCAATTTGTCCGGCTATCTAACCACCCTATTAGGTGTTATGGTGCTGGTTGTTGCCGTAGTGCTCGTCGCAAGCTTGAAGCTGTAAGGAAAGTCGATCCCCGAAGCGGAATTTAGATGGATTAACTAAAAAAATGGTTGAGCTGCGTACTAGGACTGCTCAACCATTTTTTTTTGATAGATGACCTTTATGATCAATGTTCATTTATGATAAATGATGTTATATTATGATGTATATTGAAAAGGGAAAGTATTGTACTTCTCTCTTGGTTCTGATACCGGCGAACAAGGAGAGCGAACAGGCTTTTGCATTGCTGAGATACCGTAAAAAAATAGCGGAGTGGAGGCAAAGAAACATGACAACGATCAAAAGAGTTCATGTCATTTTCAAGACGCATTTGGATATCGGCTACACGGATTTGGCCGCGAATGTCATTGAGCGGTATATGAGAGAATTTATCCCGCAGGCGCTGGATTTGTCCGAGCAGCTGGCTCAGGAAGACGGGAATGCGAAATTCATATGGACGACGGGTTCCTGGCTCATTCACGAATACTTGATTACGGCGGATGCGGATATGCGCGTCCGCATGGAAGAAGCGATTCGGCAAGGCCGGATTGCTTGGCACGGGCTGCCGTTCACGACGCATACGGAATTGATGGATGCGAAATTGTTCGATTTCGGCGTGTCTCTTTCCAGGGAGCTGGATCGGAAGTTCGGCAAAACGACGATCGCCGCGAAAATGACCGACGTGCCGGGGCATACGATCGCGATGGTGCCGATTTTGGCGCGAAACGGCATTCAATTTTTGCATTTGGGCGTCAACCCGGCATGCAAAAATCCGAAAGTGCCGCCGGTGTTCGTATGGCGCGTGACTGACGGATCGGAAATCATTGTGAATTATTCGTACGATTACGGTACGCCGCTGCAAGTGGACGGACTGGAAGATACGCTCTACTTCGCCCATACGGGAGATAATCATGGTCCTTCCAAAATAGAAGATGTCCGCGCTTTGTTCGCACAATTGCAAGAGCAATTTCCGGGTGCACACATCATGGCGTCGACGCTTGACGCGTTTGCCGAGAAGCTTAACGGATGCAAGCAGCATCTTCCGGTTGTTCGCGAGGAAATAGGGGACACCTGGATTCACGGAGCCGCTTCCGATCCGTGGAAAATAGCACGGTACCGGGAGCTGCTTCGCTTGCGGGACCAATGGGTTGCGTCCGGAGCCTTGGACCCGTTTGGCGAACCGTACGCACAGTTTTGCAATCGTTTGATGCTGATCCCGGAACATACGTGGGGACTGAACGAACAAGTGTATTTGGTCGACTACGACAACTATTCCGCAGCCGATTTCGCTTCAGCCAGAGCCCATGACAAGGTGAAGGAAGCAAAAACAAGAAAATATGACTATCTCTCCAGGTCTGCGAAACCCGGTCGGACGTACAGCTTTTTCGAGAGCTCCTGGAAGGAACAGCGAGCCTATCTCGATCAGGCGCTGTCCGCGCTTGACAAGGAGCTGATCGCTGAAGCGCATGAGGCGTTCGAACGAATGCAGCCTGGAGAAACCGTTATTACGGATATGGAGACGGCCAGCCTGGAAGTGAACGAAAGCTACGATTTGGGGATGTTTCGGGTCAGCTTCGCCTCGGACGGCTCCATCAACCTGTTGCTCGATTCGAACGGCAAAAAGTGGGCGGACGACGAACACAGGCTTGGGACGTACCGATATGAAACGTTCGCGAAAGAAAATTACGACCGCTTTTTCAATGAATATGTAACCAATTTGAAGCGGAATCATGGCTGGGCGGATAACGACTTGGGCAAGCCCGGGATGGAATATGCGGAGCCGAAGCCGAAGCATAAACAGTCTGGCGCTACTGTAAGGTCATTAAGTCTGGAACGGCTTTCGGATCGTGACATTGTCCTGGCCGAGCTGAAACTGCCTTCCGACGTTTGCGAGCATTACGGTGCGCCACGGAAGCTGGCCGTTGTTTATACCTTCTTCCATCGGGAGCCGAAAATCGATGTCGAGCTGCACGCGCAGAACAAGCAAGCATGCCGTTTGCCGGAAGCGGGCTGGTTCTCGTTCGCTCCGCTCGTCGACAATCCGAACCAGTGGACGATGGATAAACTGGGGGGACGGCTTTCGCCTTTGTCAGTCGTGAAGGATGGAAACCGGAACATGCACGGCGTAAGCAGCGGATTGTACTACGAAGGTTCGGAGGGCGCCTTTGTGATCGAGACGCTGGACGCGCCTCTCGTTTGCCCGGGGGAACGGCGGCTGCTGCAGTTCGATAATACATTCGCTCCGCTGGATGCCGGGTTTCATTTTAACTTGCATAATAACGTATGGGGCACCAATTTCGCAATGTGGTTTGAGGATGACATGAAATATCGGTTCGGGTTGACGCTGCAGTCGAATCAGATGAAATAGTGGCTTGCGGCCGACTGGAGAATGCTTCGCCGAATTTTGGCAGGATGCCGCTGAATTATACCGGTTTACGAGAATGTAATAATGGAGCCTTACTTCTGCATATGCGTAGAGGTTAGGGCTCTTTTTTGGCGATTTCAGATCGTATATCTCCGGTGATCGTTCATCTCTCGGCAAAAGTCTGGCGTCAAGGTCGCCAAATGGCGGTTATCCTTAACGATCAATGAAAGCGTTTTTTTCTAGTAGACATAGTGGAGCTTGTCGTTTACAATACCTTAAAACACAAAAACAAATAAACTCTCTATAATTAACGTAAATTAACGTAAATTAACGCATGTAATTCCTTCGTTTCGGAGCAATTTCATAGAGTGACAAAATGAGGGGAGAAAAGACAGTGGGGAACTTAGTCGGTTTTTTCGGTAAGCATAAATGGACGAACCGGTTTTATCATTATTTATTCTCCTATATCATACTTGTTGTAACCTTGCTCGTAATTGTCGGCGGTGTCGTGTATCAATCGTTTATCGCTACGTTAAGTCATGAAATCGAGTCGTCAACCGTTTCAAAGATGAGCAAAATAAAAGATGAGATGGATACTAGAATCGGCGAAATGAACCGGATGTCCGTGCAAATCGCGTCCAATTCTTTGCTGACCCCATTCAAGGTTTCTGAAGATTCCTATTCATCGTACAGAACGGTGGCAGAGTTGAAAAAATACCAATCAACAAACCTGTTTATCCGCGACATCGTTCTATATTATACTTGCACGTCCTGCACATCGATGTATGCAGCCAGCGGAACATACGATACGAATAACTTTTTCAACTACATTTATAATTATCAGAATTGGAGTTTTGAGCGGTTTTTAAGTACATTGCCTACTATGGAGTCGCCCATTATGAGACCGCTGGAGCCGGTCAATATAAATGGAAAACCGCTGAACTTATCCACTTATATTTATCCTGTTTCAAACAATTCGGCCAATCCGTACGGCGCTGTCTTATTTTTGATCGATGAACAAACAATAAATCAGTCCATTCAAAATGCATTGGGAAATAATCGCGGATTCGTGTTTATTAAGAACGGCTCCGATGTCATTGCACAGCATTCGCACGGCGAAAATCAGCAAAATGCAGCACCGGTCCGGCAATGGATCGAAACACAAACGGAAACGGCTCCCGTGAGTGAAGTGAAGATCAATCATCATAACTATACCGTCATTAATGTAAAATCCGACTACAACGGATGGTCCTACTTCACGGTTATGCCGAGCGAGCAAGTGATGAATAAAGTCGATCGAAGCCGCCAGTTGTTTAATTGGACAATAGGAGCCGTATTTATGCTGGGCCTATTGATGGCCGTAATGTTTGCGGAAAGAAATTACAGGCCTTTACGAAAGTTGATTGCCGCTATAAGCAACGGTCAGCGTGCCCCCTTAACGGTTTTATCCAAAAAATCGAATGAAATCGACTTGATTACCGATTACGTATCGGAAATAAACAAAGAATGTGAAGGTTTAATGCATAAGCTGCAAAGCCAGGCAAGCATCGTAAAGGAACGAGCTCTAATTAAGATCGTTAAGGGAAGCGCTAAAGAAATGGAACAGCCGGATACGATGGCCGCCATTTCGAACTTGCAGCCGGATAAATCGCATTTTGTCGTCTTGTTGTTTATGATCGACAATTACAATCAATTCATTCAGGAATATTCCAAATCCATGCAGGAGATTCTAAAATACAGTTTAATCAAGATTACGGAAGAATTGTGCTTGGAGCTGGGGAACGGGTTCGGAGCGGAATTGACGGATGACCGGGGAATCGTTATTTTGCTGAATATGGACGAAGAAGCCGCCAAGCTTGAGTATATTAATCGTCTGGTTGGCAAAGTCAAACAGCTCTTTAAACAAGATTACCATTTGACGCTGACCGTCGGAATCGGAGATATATATACCGATCCTTCGATGATTCATCAATCTTTTTTACAGGCCAAACAAGCGACTCGTTATCGTTTCATTAGGGGAAGAGATCAGATCATTTGCTACAGCGAGCTGCAATATTCTAAGAAATACGAAAGCTGGTATCCTCTTGAACTGGAAATGCAGTTATTGAAGACGATCAAACAGGGGAATGGCGAAGAAGTCCAGAACATCATCAGGGACACGATGGACAGTATCGTAACCAGGCAAATGTCGCTCGAAGCCGTGGAATTTATTTGCTTTGACATTGTCAATACGATGATGAAGGCTCTCATGGAATTGAACATCGAAACCGATCAAGGGATCGAACAAATGTCTGAGGACTTGTATATTCCGCGGTTTGAAACGATTGAAGAATTGGAAAGCTATATTATCGATTTCTGCCGCAATGTATGCGATCATATTGTGAATCAAAAGGAAAGCAAAAATTTTGTGCTGCTCGAAAACATAAAAGCCTATATTAACGACAATTTTCGGGACAATACGATCGACCTTAACCGGATAGCCGATACGTTCGGTATTTCCGCTTCGTACGCTACACGATTTTTTAAAGATCATACGGATTATTCCATCATGCGTTATATCGATCAACTAAGAATGGATGCAGCCAAAACATTAATCGGAACGACGGAGCTGACTTTAAAGGAAATCATGCTTGAAGCGGGTTATGTCGATGCAACCAATTTCATCCGAAAGTTTAAAAAAATCGAAGGCGTTACGCCGATGGAGTACAGGAAGATTATTAAAGGCAGCCAACCGGTGCCGGAAGCCGAAAATTTGATTTAAAACGCTTTGTGGACGATTATACTCATTTACGATAGCGGGGCTGGGAAATTTCCGGCCTTTTTTTGTCGTTGCCTTGATTTTGTAAAAAGAAGCTGATTGATGACATAACTGCCGATGGCAACATTCGGGTAGATGATTACTATAGACACAATACCATTCTGTTATGAGAGGAGGGAGTGCAAATGACAGGCGCAGCATTAGATCTTTGGCACATCTCGCACTGGGAGTTGTTCTTGCGCATGACCTTGGCGGCCCTGTTAGGCGGATTGGTCGGCCTTGAACGTGAATGGAGCAATCACGCCGCCGGGTTTCGTACCCATATTCTTGTCTGCATTGGTTCGACCACGATCATGCTTTTATCCGTATACGGTTTTTCGGACTTTGTTCTCGAGAACAACGTCCGGATCGACCCTGCCCGCCTCGCCGCACAAGTGATCAGCGGGATAGGCTTTTTGGGAGCTGGGGCGATATTGCGAAACGGTTCCGTTGTTACCGGGCTAACGACCGCCGCTTCGGTTTGGGTTGTGGCAGCGATTGGGCTTTGTGTCGGGGCGGGGTTTTTGTTTGTCGCATTCTTATGTACGTTTTTCGTCATAGTCAGTTTGTATTTGCTCAATAAGTGGGAAAAGCATCTGATGCGCCACCGCAAAAAGCATAAGGTCAAATTTGCGATTGTCGATACGCCTGGCGTTCTCGGGATGATTGCTTCCCTATTCGGCGAACAGGGCATCCAGATCGCGAATGTGAAGATAATGCCGAATGAAAACGGGGCTTCCGCTCCCGAAAAGACGATGCAAATCAGCTTCACGCTGAAAATTCATAACGAACATAAAATAATCCGGGCGTTGGAGAAAATTGCAGCGCTGGACGTCGTGCTATGGACGGAATCCAGCTTTGTGACAGGATCAAGAATGGAGATGGTTAGCACGGCGTCATCGTCCTAGGAGGGTGAGCGTCCCGGCATGCTTGCAAGGAAACAGTAGAAATTCAAACGAGAAGAACGTCAAAAGTGCCTGATTGTGTGGAAGTTCTTTGCTATGCGACGCAAATGTAAAAGTAAGCTGATGGATGACAGTACTGCCGATGGCAAAAATTCGAGTGAACAACTATTGTAGGGGACAGGAACGTTCCAAAACAAAGAAACTGGGGGAAGGTGTTTGCGTATCGATGGAAGCTTTGCCAACAAGCGTGATTACGAAACCGAACAATCGTAGGGCTTGGAAATCGATTCTGAAAAACTGGCGTTTATATGTGATGCTCGCCCCGGTAATCGTTTATTTTATCGTTTTCCATTATTTTCCGATGTATGGCGTTCAACTTGCGTTCAAAGATTTTATTGCGACAAAAGGAATAACCGGAAGTCCTTGGGTTGGCTTCAAACACTTCGAACGTTTTTTTGACAGCTATTATTTCTGGCGGCTGATCAAAAACACGTTGGGCATCGGCTTGTATGAGCTTGCCATCGGGTTTCCGGTTCCAATCATTCTGGCGCTTATGATCAATGAAGTACGGCATAATTTCTACAAGCGGCTTATCCAAACGGTCACGTATATGCCTCACTTCTTATCGACTGTCGTTCTGGTCGGCATGATAATGATATTCCTGGCACCTGAAACCGGAATCGTCAGTCTATTCATCAAGCTAATTGGCGGAGAACCGATAAACTTTATAACGGAACCGGAATGGTTTAAGACGATTTTCGTCATGTCGGGCGTTTGGCAGCAAATGGGATGGAGTTCGATCATTTATTTAGCCGCTTTGAGCGGAATCGATCCGCAGCTGCATGAAGCGGCCAGAGTGGACGGGGCTTCCCGGATGCAAAGAATTTGGCACATCAATATTCCCGGCATTATGCCGACCATCGTGATTCTGCTCATCTTGAAAGCGGGATCCATTCTCGGAGTAGGTTTTGAAAAGATTTTTTTGATGCAAAACAGTTTAAATATGGATAGTTCCGATGTGATCTCCACTTTCGTATACCGCAGCGGAATTATGGAGGCCCAATATAGCTTCGCGACGGCTGTTGACTTGTTTAATGCCGTCATCAACTTCATTATGCTGGTAACGGTCAACTTCCTTGCCAGAAGAGCCGGAGGGAGCAGCTTATGGTAAAGGAGGCCAATGCGGTAGCGCCACAGTCGAGAGGCGACCGCGTGTTCGACTGGGTCAACTACGGATTGTTGGGTATTATCCTTCTTGTCGTCATATATCCTCTCATATTCGTTTTAAGCGCGTCGATCAGTGATCCGCAGGCGGTAAACAGCGGCAAAATGTGGCTGTGGCCGATGAATATCACGTTCCTTGGCTATGAGAGAATATTTATGAACAAAGAAATTTTGACCGGATATCTCAACACGATTATGTACACGTTATTGGGTACGTCGATCAATCTTGTGTTGACGGTTCTAGCGGCATATCCTTTATCGCGAAGAGATTTGGCCGGTAAAAATGTCGTCATGGCTCTGTTCGTTTTTACCATGTTCTTCAGCGGCGGGCTGATTCCCAGTTATTTGCTGGTGAAAAATCTCGGCATGTTAAACACGGTATGGGCGCTTGTCATTCCGGGCGCAGTATCGATATGGAACATTATCATCATGCGTACGTTTTTTCAGCAGAGCATTCCGCATGAGATCCAAGAGGCGGCGGAAATCGACGGAGTCACCGATTTTCAATTGCTGCTGAAGATTATTTTGCCGCTTTCGATGCCGATCCTTGCTGTAATGACATTGTTTTACAGTGTAGGACATTGGAATTCGTATTTCAGCGCGCTCATTTATTTAACCGATCATCATAAGTTTCCGCTTCAATTGGTTTTGAGAGAAATATTGGTGCAGAATCAGATGGAAGAAATGGCGGGAAGCTCGACAGCGATGACCGATCAGATTCTATTGGCGCAAACGATTAAATATGCGGTTATTATCGTTGCCAACTTGCCTGTTCTGATGCTTTACCCGTTGATTCAAAAACACTTTACCAAGGGAATTATGGTTGGCGCTCTTAAGGGGTAATGGATGTAACCATTCGAGGGAGGGTTTACAGTTGAAAATGAAAAAGTGGATTGCCTTATCGACGGGAACAGTTATGGTTTCATCTCTATTAACCGGTTGCGGCGGCGGCGACGGGGATAAAAAGACCGAACCGAAAAAGACGGAAACTCAGTCAAATCTGACTTCGTCAGGGGTGCCTATTGTTAAAGATCCGGTCACGATCAAAATGTTCGCGCCGAAGCGATTCGCCTCGCAAAACTTGAACGACATCAAGCTTTGGAACGAATATAAGAAAATGACAAATGTCAACGTCGAGTGGACCGAAGTTCCCAGCGATCAGTTGAAAGAGAAGAAGAATATTGTTTTGGCAAGCGGAGAGTATCCGGATGCTTTTTTTGGAAGCGGCTTTACGGCATCGGATTTGCAGAAATACGGGCAGCAGGGTGCGTTTATCAAGCTTAACGACCTGATCGAGAAGAATGCACCTAATATCAAGAAGCTTATTGATCAAAACCCGGAGGTAAAGAAAGCGATCACAATGCCCGACGGAAACATATACTCGATTCCGACTATGGCCGATCCGTCGTTCAAAGCGATGCGTTCGGGAAGCTTCCTGTGGTATCAAAAGCAGTGGCTTGACAAGGTAGGTATGTCGGAACCCAAAACGACGGAAGAGCTGTATACCTTCCTGAAGAAAGTCAAAGAACAGGATCCGAATATTATCCCGATTGGCGGCAGTGCAATAACAAGCCTAATCCCTCACCTAAAAGGTGCATGGGGACTTGGAAACCGGGGAACATCGCATGGTAACGTTGACGTGGATCCGAAAACGGGAGAATTGCGGTTTATTCCGGCCTCCACGGAGTATAAAGAAATGCTGCAGTATATAACCAAGCTTTACAGCGAAGGACTGCTGGACAAGGACATATTCTCGGCAAACAGGGATCAAATGATCGCAAATGGAACGCAAGGAAAGTATGCGGTTCATCCGGGCTACAATCCGGAAGTCGCATGGAAGCAAAAGGGATACATCGGCGGATTGCCGTTGAAAGGACCTAACGGGGAGCAGCTATACGCGAATGCCGGATCGCTCGCTATGGGGATCGGACAATTTGTCATTACCAAGAGCAATAAAAATCCCGATGTCACGATGAGATGGATCGATTATTTGTACAGTGACGAAGGCGCAAAAATGTTTTTCATGGGCTTCGAGAATGTTACTTACACAAAGACCGCCGACGGTCAATATGAGTATATGGATGAAATCAAAAACAATCCGAAAGGCTTGACGCAGGACCAAGCGGTCGGGCAATACTTGGTCTGGCCTGGCGGCGGTTATGCCGGCCTTCTGAAGCCGCAATTTTTCAAAGGAGCGGAAGGAACGCCTGCCTCCGCCGAAGCTGCCAAGAAGGTAGAGTCCCAATACCCTAAAGAAATTTGGCCGCCTTTTACGTACACGGTTGAGGAATTGGACAAATTGTCTGCGCTGCAAACGGATATCACTACGTATGTGACAGAAATGCAGGCCAAATTCATTACAGGAAGCATACCGTTTACGGAATGGGATAAATACACGGCGACTTTGCAGAAAATGGGTCTTGACAATTATATGAAAATTTATAAAGCTGCTTATGATCGGTACAAAAAGTAATAGTTTTCATTAAATCCCCCTCTTCTTACTGGAGGGGGATCGTTATCTCAATCGGACAATCGAAATTGAGGAAGGAGTTTTTTCCTTATGCAAGTATCTACATCATTAAATATTTTTAATAATTCCGTAACCAGGTTCGAAGCAATCCGGAGATGTGCGTCGGCCGGCTTTCAAGCTTTGGACATGAATTACTGGGATTTACAAAATGAGATGCTGAAAATCAGTTGGAGCGAGGAAGAAGCGTGGGCGAAGGAAATACGCGCTTACGCTGATCAATTGGGAGTCCGATTCACCCAGATGCACGGGCCTGTTCACGGGGGAACATTTACGAACCTTGTCGCAGGGATGACGCTCGATTCGTTTGTCGGTCTTGCGGAGAGATCCCTGAGGACGGCTGCCATCCTTGGCATTCACTGGGTCGTCTTTCACCCATCCGATATCGCGAAGGACGGAAAAGAATCATACCAGGAAATACTAGATTGCAATGTTAATTTTTACCGTCGTCTACTTCCTGTGCTTGAAGAAACGGGAGTAGGTATCGCTCTTGAAAACGTGTGCTATGTTCCTGGTTTTAACCGCGTTTTCGCGATTGCGGAGGAACTCGTCCAACTCGTCGACGCTCTCGATCATCCGCTGATCGGCGCTTGTTGGGATACGGGTCATGCCCACGTGATGATGGTTGATCAGGCATCTGCATTCCGGATGCTCGGAAGCCGGTTGAAGGCGCTGCACATACACGACAACGACGGCGTAAAAGACCAGCATCTTCTTCCGTACCAAGGCACAATCGGTTGGACCGATTTGGTGGAGGCCCTCAAAGAAATCCGATATAGCGGCGATTTTACCTATGAAGCGCATAATGGCGTAAACAAGCTTCCCGACGGGATTCGGGATGCCGGCCTGAAATTTGCGCTGGAGCTGGGCAATTATGTTGTCTCGCTGGGAAAAGATAACGGGTAACGGAGGTTAAGTCGATATGAGGATCTTATTAATCCGTCACGCCGACCCGGATTATCCCAATGATACGATCACGGCAGCAGGACATTTGGAAGCACAGGCGCTTGCTCAAAGGCTGAAGAAGGAAGGGATTGACCGGATTTACAGCTCACCGGTCAACCGAGCGGTCCATACCATGCAGTATACCGCCGAGTTGCTAGGAATCGATCCGGTCATCGAACCGTGGACCCGCGAATTGAGCTTGAATCCCGTTATTTTCGCGGACAGCAAAATCGCGGCCTGGAATATTCCCGGGGAAACCGTTCGTGCCGTCCAGCCTTACCCCAGCCATGAAATATGGCCGGAAAGTGATCATTATCGCGAATACGCGCAGGCTTACGATCAGCTCAAAGCGGATTCGGACGATTTTTTACAGCGTCATGGCTATGTAAGAGAAGAGGGCAGGTACCGCATCGCGTCGCCGAACCGCGAAACGATCGCCGTATTTTGCCATCACGGGTTTGGGGTCACCTGGCTGGCCCATTTGCTCGAGCTCCCTTTACCGCTTGTTTGGAGCGGATTTTGGCTTCCGCCAAGCTCCGTTACGACGATTTTGTTCGAAGAGAGAAGTCGGGAATGGGCGGTTCCCCGCTGTATCGGTCTGGGAAGCGTAGCCCATCTGCACGAGGCGGGGCTGAACATGTCGACCGCCGGACTTTTGGGCAATGAAGCTTGAATGCGATACGAGTAGTGGTTAGGGGAGACTGTGGTCATGAATATCGGAGTAATCGGCTATGGAAACCGGATTAGCGGCGTTATTAAACATGTGCAAAAACATTCTCCGAATTGCCGTGTGGCGGCTATCGTGGATGTAAATCCGGAAAAAAGAAATAAAGTTCAGCAGGAGAACGCAGACGTGCGGACGTTCGAAACGCCGGAAGAGATGCTGAACGCGATGCAACTGGACGGCATCATGATCGGTACGCGCTGCTCGCTTCATACGCCGATGGCGCTCAAGGTGTTGTCCAGCGGTCTGCCGCTTTTCCTGGAAAAGCCGGTGGCTACGACACTCGAGGATGCACAGCGCTTAAAGAAAGGCTATGAAGCCTCGGGCAACCGCAAGGTGGTCGTTTCGTTCCCGCTGCGCGTTACTGCGCTCGTCCAGCTGGTCAAGGAAATCGTCGATTCCGGAAAAATCGGCATGGTAGAGCATGTTCAAGCCGTCAACAATGTACCTTATGGACATGTTTACTTCCAGGGCTGGTACCGCGACGAGAATGAAACGGGCGGTTTGTTCCTGCAGAAGGCGACGCACGACTTCGATTATATCAACCTTGTACTCGGTACGAAGCCGGAAAGCGTCGCCGCCATGGTATCGAAACAAATTTTTAAAGGGACAAAGCCTTCCGGATTAAAATGCGTAGACTGCGACGAAAACCGGACATGTCCCGAAAGCAAGTTCGGGAAGGATGAAAGGGCGTTCTGTTCGTTCGCGGAAGATACGGGCAACGAAGACTCCGGCAGCGCACTCATCCGTTATGAATCCGGGATGCACGTATCGTATTCGCAAAACTTTTTCGCGCGGAAAAAGGCGGCTGCCCGCGGAGCGCGGTTCCTCGGTTACAAAGGGATGATCGATTTCGATTTCTACACCGGACAGGTCAAAGTGTTCATGCACCATTCGACACGAGTCGAAACGTATGAATTCAGCGGAGACGAAGGCCATTTCGGCGGCGACAGCGTGCTGGCGAAAAACTTCATCGAGCTGATGCAGGGCGGTACGGAATCGGTTTCGACGCTTGACGACGGTCTGCAGAGCGCGCTTCTGTGTTTGAAAGCGAAGCAATCGGCGTTAACGGGCACGTTCCAGCAAGTGTCTTGGGAATAAAAAGGAACAAGGAGTAAGATTTGCCGTTTTAAGCGGCAGATCTTATTTTTCAAGAGCGGTTGAAAGCCCATACCCATTCCCTCCCCCACGCGCAAACGTAGATCCTACTCCAAGGACGCCGCAAGGCGTTTTTCATAAAATCTCAGAAAGTATAAACTCCGCTGATTGTTCGATTTCTCGGTAAACGTCTGGCGCCAAAGGACGCCGAAAGGCGTTTATCCTTAATGAGAACCCGCATGAGGAATGAAAGATTTTTGTCGAGATTGTTCATTTGTGTTAGAATGAATGAAAAAACTTGAGGTGCAGTTATGCTTCCCTTGCAAAGAAAACAAGCGCTTTTGGATTTTTTGTCGCAACGCGGCGCAGCGACAATGAAAGAATTAAGCGACCATTTCGGCGTGTCGGAAATGACGATCAGACGCGATCTGAACACGCTGGAGCATGAGAACCGAGTGACGCGTTCCCATGGCGGCGCGGTTTATTGCGGCGCCGTATCTTCCATCGGAGAGCCGGACGCGGCCTCCAAGCAAGCGCGCAACCGCGACGTCAAAAACCGTTTGGCAGCCTATTCGGCTGAACGGTTCGTGCATGACGGGGACGTGATCATTCTGGAGAACGGAACTACCGTTTCCCGTATGACGGAGTTTCTCGGCGCCTATCCCCAGCTGACCGTTTTGACGAACGGGCTCGATACGCTGAACCTTTTCCGGCCTCTCGTTACGGAAAGACGGTCGATTATTTGCTGCGGCGGCATGCTTCGCGAAGTATCCGGCACTTTCATCGGCCCTCTCGCCGAAGAATTTTTTGGGCGCTACCATGCCGACACTCTTTTTATATCCGCACTTGGCTACACGACTGAAAATGGCTTCACCGATCCCAACCTTCTGGACACTCAGGTCAAGAAAGCGATGATTCGAGCGGCCAAGAAGGTCGTCATGATCCTCGACTCTTCCAAGATCGGCAACTGCTATCTTACTAAGGTGGCAGACTTGTCCGAAATCGATGTATTCGTTACCGATGAAGGAATCCGGGATGCAGATAAGGAATTGATCAAAGACAGCGGCGTCGAGCTGCATATCGTTCCCGTTTCTTAATTAATTATCAATGTTCATTTAGAACTTGACGGGAAATCTCGTCGGTAAAATCGTTCAAAGGCAAGCCGAACCGGAGTGGCAAGGATGAAAAAACACCCCTATCTTTGCGCAAGGGGAGTATGCGCCTGCTCCTACCGTTATCTATGATCTGATGGCTACGGGACCGATTCGCGCGGTTACCTTGCTGTATCCGACAAATACGGGAGAAAGGTGCCCGGTAAAAGAAGTTGAAGCCTCGGAAGACGTTTTGCAACAAAGTCTCGATCATGGATCGAGACTTTTTGTCGTGATGGACTATTCCAAAACGAGAAATAAATGTGTTCATATGTGTTAATTTATGATATATTATGATTGAATATGATACGAAGAGATAAAGGAGCCTGGGGAGCGTATGCGCAGCTTATACAACAAAGATCCGCTTATTCGGATACGTCATTGGGACAACGAGGTTTGGGCCGGTTATGAGGCTATCGGTGAGACGATAAAAGAAGCTCTTGCGAAAAAAGGACGGCAGAAGGCAATCGTCGTCGTGGAATGTTACCCGGGTGTCAGGCAGGAGGAGATTGTTGCAGGCTTGACCGCTTCTCTCCTGCCGGTAGCCTTGATCCGTTCGGAAGACGCGGCTTTGGTTCCGTCCGAGGTCGATCGTATAGTCGAACGCTACATGACGGACGATCGGGTATTCGGTTACATGGCGCCGTTCACGATCGATGAATTTTACGATTCTAGTAAAATCGAAGAGATGCGGCATCGTCTGGATGCAGTAGAGGCCGGGATTGCGGTCGTAATCGGGTTCGGCGCTTCGCTGATCGTCGAGGGCGACATTCTCGTCTATGCGGACTTGGCCCGCTGGGAGATCCAACAGCGCTATCGGGCGAAGGAAGTCGGCAACTGGCGGATGAATCATGTCGAGAACGATATTTTGCGCCTCTATAAACGAGGGTTCTTCTTCGAATGGCGAATGGCGGACCGGCTGAAAAAATCATTATTCGACCGAATCGATTATTATTTGGATACGAATGTTAAAGATGAGCCGAAGATGATCACCCGGCAAGCGTTGTTCGCCGGATTCGCCCAAACGGCAAGCCAGCCGTTTCGGCTCGTTCCCTATTTCGATCCAGGCGTATGGGGCGGAACATGGTTGGAAGCGAATATCGATCTGCCCAAGCGGGAACATCCGTATGCTTGGGGTTTCGACGGGGTTCCGGAGGAAAATAGCCTTTATTTTCAATATGGTGACATCAGAATGGAACTGCCGGCTATCAATCTCGTCTTTTTCGAATCGGTCAAGCTGCTGGGCGAGAAAGTTTATTCGCGGTTTGGCGCGGAATTCCCGATCCGCTTCGATTTTCTGGATACGATCGGGGGGCAAAACCTCAGCCTGCAAGTTCATCCGACGACCGAATATATCCGCGACACGTTCGGTATGGCGTATACGCAAGACGAAAGCTATTATATGCTCGAAGCCGAACCGGGAGCGGTAGTGTATCTGGGGTTCAAGGACAATGTTGAACCGGATGCGATGATGGCGGATTTGCACAAAGCGCAGGATGGGGGCTTCACGTTCCCCGCAGAGCAATACGTTAACGTATATCCCGCGGCGAAGCACGACCATTTCCTCATTCCCGCCGGAACGGTGCACTGCTCGGCAACGGGCTGCATGGTGCTGGAAATTAGCGCTACACCTTACATTTTCACGTTCAAGCTATGGGACTGGGATCGTCTCGGCCTCGACGGTAAGCCTCGTCCGGTTCACTTGGAGCATGGAAGCAACGTCATCCAATGGAACAGGACGACCGAATGGATTTCCTCGGAATGCGTAAACCGCGTGGAGGCCGTTGCGGAAGGAGAGGGCTGGAAGGAAGAACGCACGGGCATGCACGAGCTCCAGTTTATTGAAACCCGTCGTTACTGGTTTTCGGAGCCGGTATTGCACGAAGCGAACGGCAGCGTTCACATGCTTAACCTGGTCGAAGGCATGGAGGCGACCGTCGAAAGTCCGACCGGAGAGTTCGAGCCGTTTGTCGTCCGATATGCGGAGACATTCATCGTACCGGCTTCGGTTGATGCTTATCTCATTGCGCCAAGCGGTCCAAGTCAGGGCAAGACGATCGGTATCATCAAAGCTTATGTAAGAGCTTAGGAGGCGTGATGAAATGAATCAGGCCATCATACTAGCCTTCGACGTCGGAGGAACGCAAATCAAGGCTGCGGCGGTTATCGGCGGTTCAATCGTCGAATCGACGGTCTCTCATTACGAATCGCATGCGGATCGAAGCGCCGAGGAGATTATCGCGCATTTCGCGGCAATTGCCGCCCGTGTCGTCGTCAAGGCAGGGAAGGAACCATTGCCGGTCGGAGGACTCGGCATGGCGTTTCCCGGCCCTTTCGATTACGAGAACGGGATCAGCCGCATCCGGGGATTGGGCAAGTTCGAATCCCTGTACGGTCTACGCGTCGGTAAACTGCTTGAGCAAGCCATCCGATCAAATGGGGAACTGGCGGCTCGGCTCGCCCCATCGTTCGGCATTCGATTCGAGAACGACGCCGCGTTATTCGGACTCGGCGAAGCCGCCTATGGAGAAGCCCGCGATTCCGAAAGAGCCGTATGCCTTACGATCGGTACCGGCCTCGGTTCCTGTTTCTTGGAGAACGGACGCTTGGTCAAGCATGGCGACGGTGTTCCGGAACAGGGATGGCTGTACAACATTCCCTATCAGGGCAAACTTGCGGATGATTGGATCTCAAGACGGGGGATTCTGCAATTAGCCGGAGAGCTGGGATTGGAACTCGAGGGTCGCGACGTTCATGATTTCGCGATTGAAGCCAAGTCCGGGGATCGGGCTTCGGAACTGCTGTTCGAGGAGTTCGGCAGACGAATGGCCGCTATTGCGGCCCCGTCGCTCCGGGCCTTTGCGCCGGACACCATCGTGATCGGCGGTCAAATTTCCAAGAGCGGCAGTTTGTTCGTGCCTGCTTTTTGCGAGGAACTGGCCAGGATGAATGTCCAAACGGATGTAAAGGTGAGTCGAAATACGCTTTTCAGCACGTTTAAAGGAATATATGATTTTGTTGGATGAGCCCCTTTTGGGCTCATTTTTGTTTGAATAGGGTTGCCATCCTATTTCGTGAAAGGCATCTTGGAATAACGCTCGTTTTAATGGATAAAATAACGAAAATTGGAATGGACCTGGGTGGAGCTTGATGAATCTTTTTAGTAAATTGTTTTTGAACAACCGGACAATAAACAGACCGCAGATGGAAATGAAGGTTTGCTCTTCGTTAGAAAAAAATAAGGAATACATTGAAAAACAGTTGCTTCATTCTAGTGATCTGAAATGGCGGAGAATTAGGTTTAATCAATCGGAGGGACTCCTTGTTTATTTAGAATCCCTTTCCGATCAACAGACCATTCAAGAAGAGATCATCCGGCCTATAGAAGAAAAAAAAGAAGGAACCTTGGACGAAGTCATTACTTCTGCGTGGATTACGAAAACATCGGATCTTCACGAGGTGCCTCACGACCTCATTCAAGGGAATTGTGCACTGTTACTTGAAGGTGCTGGAGAAGTCATTATTGTCGATGCAGCTGCCGTGTATAAACGGAGTATCTCGGAGCCAGTAAACGAAGGGGTTGTTCGCGGTGCTCATGATGGTTTTATAGAGCACCTCATGACGAATCTTTATCTGGTTCGAAAGCGCATTGAGAATCCGAATCTGGCCGTTCGTTATTACCAGATCGGCAAGGCAACCAAAACAAAAATAGCTCTTCTCTACATGCAGGACCTAGCGAATCCGGATCTGGTCAAAGAAGTGGATCGAAGAGTCGGTTACATTAAGATGGACACCGTGATTTCGCCCGGATTCATTGCAGAAATGATTGAGGATAACCCGTTATCTCTATTTCCGCAAATCTTATATACGGAAAGACCGGATCGGGCGGCAGCTCATCTTATGGAAGGCCGTGTAGTTATTTTATCTGAAGGAGACCCGTCTGCGCTAATTTTACCGGTGACGTTCTTTGCCTTTTATCAAAGTCCGGATGATTATCATGGCGGGTGGATTGTCGGATCGTTTGTTCGATTGATTCGTTTGGTAAGTTTTATCATCGCATCGCTAATTCCCGCTTTATATATTGCCATAATTGGCTTTCACCCCGAAATTCTTCCGGAAAATTTGATTTTTTCCGTTAAAAGCAGTATAGACAGGGTCCCTTTTCCACCTATTGTAGAGGCTGTAATTATGCAGGTTACCTTGGAAGTACTGCGTGAAGCGGGGGTTCGTTTGCCAAGCAGGGTAGGTCAAACCATCGGTATCGTTGGCGGCTTTGGTTATCGGCGAGTCGGTCGTGCGAGCAGGTTTGATTTCATATCCCATGGTTATCGTCGTCGCCTTAACGGCTATTTCATCTTTTGTGGCACCGTCTAACGAAATGAGCACAGCAACGCGCATTCTGAGCTTTCCGCTCATGCTCCTGGCTGCGATGTTCGGTTTGATCGGGATTACGTTTGGGATGCTTTTCATCTTAATTCACTTATGTAAATTAGAGTGCTTTGGTTCATCCTACTTTGCGCCTGTCATGCCTCTTCGAATTAAAGATTTGAAAGATACATTTATACGATTTCCTATCTGGAATTTGAACCAACGCCCCCATGATCCGCATCCCAAAAGGTTTAATCAAGAAGGAAATTCAAGAGGGTGGGAACATGATGATCCCGGAAAAGAGTAAGATTACGCAAGGGCAGCTCATGTTTTTTATCGTACAGTCCCAAGTAGGGGTTGGAATTTTATCGCTTCCTCATAAAATGCAAGCAACCGCCAAAGGGGGAGGGTGGATTTCAGTCTTATTGGCCGGATTGGCCGTACAAGTAATTATTTTCATTCTATGGGCTCTTTGCAAACGATTTCCTTCCGATACGATATACGGTTTCTTACCGAAAATTACCGGGAAACTTCTTGGTAATCTGCTTTGCTTTGCTTATATTGGCTATTTTCTGCTTTCGGCAGGAACGGTTCTAGCCAAGTTTGCCGATGTCGTGGAAAGATGGGTGCTGCTGGAAACGCCCAGATGGGCATTATTAATTCTTGCCCTTCTCACTTGTATGTACTTGGTTAAAGAAAATCTTCGTGTGATTGCCAGATTGTTTGTCATCTCTTCGTTAACGATCATTGTGATGGTGGTATTATCCTTGTGCGGCTACGTCAATGCGAACTTCAGTTACATTTTTCCAATAACAGAAGCGGGATGGGGCAATATCATCAAAGCTGCGAATGAGGCGTTGTTTCCTTTAGTCGGGTATGAAGCTATTTTGGTCATTTATCCCTTTGTCGAAGGGAATAGCGGCGGGAAATTAAAGGCAGTTTCTTTAGGCAATATGTTGATTACGCTTTTTTATACATTTGAGGTGTTTACCTCATTAATCATTTTCAGTCCGGCGGTCATGCCTGCGGTTTCGGAACCTCTTCTCTATATGCTAAAAGGTTTTTCTTTTCAGGTCATTCAACGGATCGACTTGATCTTCTTATCGTTATGGGTCTTAATAGTCAGCAATGCCTTGGTTTCTTGGATATACATGGCAACGGTCGGGTTGGGCCGCTTCTTTCATCGGGGCGAACATAAAAAAGCCGTCCCCTATACCATATTCATCCTGTTTATTATGGCTATGATTGCTCAAAACCCGGCGATCACCGACTTCTACGATCGAATGATTTCAATTACTCATTATACATTTGTGGTCGGGCTTCCTTTGATCCTGCTCTGTTTCACGTATTTGATTAGAAAAAGGAGGACGTAAGTCGGATGAAAAGGATTTGCCGTTTATGTGCGGTAATGGTCATCCCCCTGTTCATGACTGGCTGCTGGGATCAAGATCTTTTAAAGAATGCTCGTTTGCATTATGGAGGAGGGTTTGATCTCGCGCCGAACGGCAAGCTCCGCTCCACCTTTGTCATCCGGGATGCGCCGTCGGGCGAACAACAGAGTCCCAAAAACGATATTATATTCTCGGTCGGCAATACGCCAAGGGAAGCCCGGGATCTTGCGGACGATCAAATATCGCGGCATCTTCGCGCTTATAAAAATCGGTTTATTCTCATCGGAGAAGATTTGGCTAAACAGGATATTTATCCGATTCTCGAGGTTTTTTACCGTGATCCCAAGAGTGCCTTAAACGCCAGGATCGGAGTGGCAAAAGGGAATGCGGCAGATATACTTTCCCTTAAAAAAGTTGGAAATGTCTTGATCGCAGAAGAAATTGACGAATTAATCAAGAGCAAAGAAGAGACTACAACGGTTCCCAAAGTGACCCTTGAAACGATTTATCCGATTATGATGGATCCCGGAGAAGATTTTGTTCTTCCTTACCTTGCGGAAAAAGGATCCCGCGTGGAAGTTTCCCGTGTTGCCATGTTTCATAATAATCAATTTACAGGCACACTGAGTCCTGATGAATCAACGATGTATTTATTATTGAAGGACAGCAAGTGGAAAGTGGCAAGATTCACCAAAAAAATAAACATCCAGAATAGTAAGGATCGTCAAAATCGTTATGACTTTTTGACCTTCGATGCAGAAAAATCAAAACGAAAAATGAAAGTGCTGATTCAATCGGACGATCGAATTACGGTAAAGCTGGATTTAAAATGGAAAGCGAGTATCATTGAATATCCGAAAGATCGCTTAGAAGACAAAAAAATAATCGCGGAATTGAACCGGTATCTTTCTAAGGAAATGACGGATTTGGCAAAACAAACGCTTGAAAACATGCAAAAGGCCCGCTGCGACGGATTAGGTGTAGGCAGACAACTCATGGCGTTCCATCCCCAAATATGGAAGAAACAGAAGGGAAACTGGGATAGCAACTATCAAAACGTGCAATTTGCTCCTGAGATTCAAGTAGACATTTCGAAGAAAGGAATTATTAACTAACGAATCGGGAAGGGCTGCCGCCTCAGGCGGTCCTTTCTCTTTGTCTTGTTGCAAATCGCTGAAAACGATCGCCCCATTTTTACAAATTATTTACGTGCAGTTGATTTGTGGATAACGTTGCGATTGCATAATGAAATTGTCATTAAAAACAACAAATACGCACAAAAAGCCAAATTACGGAGGAGAACATCGTGAAAAAACATCTCTCATGGAAAGCAGCTTTGGCAATCAGTGTGATGGCATTAGGAATATCGGCTTGCGGCTCCGGGCAGCAATCGTCGCCAGCGGCAAGCAACAGCCCCGCTCCGGCGAAGGAATTGACGCTCGAGGAAATAGAAACGCAGGCCAAAAAAGAGGGAAAGGTCGTCAGTGTCGGAATGCCCGATAATTGGGCCAACTGGAAGGAAACTTGGAGCGATATCGCCGCGAAATACGGATTATCCCATACGGATACCGATTTATCGAGCGCGGAGGAGATCGCCAAATTCGAAGCGGAAAAGAACAATCCGACCGCTGACATCGGGGATGTAGGGATTTCGTTCGGACCGATCGCGAAGGATAAAGGCGTAACGATGCCCTACAAGCCGGCGCACTGGAACGACATCCCGGATTGGGCGAAAGACAAGGATGGGCACTGGATGGTTGCGTATCAAGGCACAATCGCGGTAATCACCGATAAGAAGCAGGTGAAAAACCCGCCGAAAACGTGGGACGATATCCTTAAAGGCGATTACAAGGTGTCGATTACGGACGTTACCAAAGGGACACAGGCGCAAATGGGCGTATTGGCGGCGGCGATGGGGCACGGCGGAGACGAGAGCAACATTCAGCCGGGCTTGGACTTTTATGCGAAATTGGCCAAGCAGCACCGATTGACCACTTTGGAAATCAACACCGGCGTTTTGGAAAAGGGTGAGGTAGCCGTCGCATTACTTTGGGATTTTAACGCATTAGGCTACCGCGACCAAATCGATCCGAACCGCTTTGAAGTCAGCATCCTGCAGGAAGGCAGCGTCAGCAGCGGCTATTCCACCATCATCAACAAGTACGCGCCCCATCCGAATGCGGCCAAGGCTGCGCGCGAATTTATTTTGAGCGACGAAGGACAGATCAACCTGGCCAAAGGCTATGCCCGTCCGATCCGCGAAAACGTGAAGCTGCCGGACGATGTCGCCAAGAAGCTGATTCCTGCCGAGCAGTACAAAAATGCGAAGACCATCAAAGATTATAACGCTTGGGGAGAAACGTCCAAAAAATTGCCGAAGCTGTGGCAGGAGCAAGTGTTGATTCACATCAACTAGCTCTCACGGCTTTAGGAAAGGGAAATCCGCATGAATCGCAAGGTAACGCTGTTTGTCATCGTTACGCTGCTCCCGTTCGTCCTGCTCGTCGTCGCGTTCCTGCTGCTGCCGCTCTTGGCCATGATCCATGACAGCTTCCTTGCCGACGACGGCAGGACCTATACGCTCGAGCAGTATATAACCGCTTTGACCAGTCCTTATTATTCCAAAGGCATAGTCAACAGCTTGCTCATTTCGTTGTATTCCAGTGTTATCGGTATGGTCATTGCTCTGATCGCGTCGTATTCCATTACGCGAATGCCCCAAAAGATTCAAACGTTCATGATTACGTTTTCCAATCTGACGTCCAACTTTTCCGGCGTGCCGCTGGCGTTCGCCTACATTATTTTGCTTGGAAACAGCGGACTTTTTACGCTTCTGTTCAAACAATGGGGATGGAATTTGACGGAGACGTTCAACTTGTACAGCTGGAGCGGACTTGTGGCCGTGTACGTTTACTTTCAAGTTCCTTTGGCCATTCTGCTGCTCTATCCGGCCTACTCGGGCATTCAGAAGAACTGGCGTGAATCCGCCGCTTTGCTCGGGGCGTCGACGTTCCGATTTTGGCGGCATGTCGGAATGCCCGTGCTGCTGCCGAGCGTAGCAGGGACATTCAGCATTCTGATCGCCAATGCGATGGGCACTTACGCAACGGCTTATGCGCTCGTCGGAAGCAACTACAACTTGCTGACGATCCGCATTGGTTCTTTGGTTGCCGGAGACGTAGCCGCCCAGCCGCAGCTCGGAAGCGCGCTCGCCGTCATTTTGGGACTGATGATGGTCGGGGCCATGTGGTGCAACGAACGCCTGATGCGGCGGTTCAGGAGAGATTTGTCATGAGCAAAAAATGGATTTCCTATATCTTCGTCTTCGCAACGATCGCATATCTTATCCTGCCTTTGGCGGGTACGTTCATGTACTCGATCGCCAAAGAGTGGAGCCATACGGTTCTGCCGGTTTCCTATACGCTTGACTGGTATAAGCAGCTGTTTACCGATTCGCGGTTCCTGGCGGCCGTCGGGCGAACGATGACGGTATCGCTCATCGCCCTTGCCGCGAGCGTGACGACCATGTCGCTGACCGTATTCGTCGTCTTCATGTATGTGCCGAAGCTTGAGCGTTTCCTGCAAACCATTGCAATGATTCCTTTCGCCGTTCCGGGCGTGGTAGCGGCCGTAGGCTTGATCAAGGTGTACTCGAGCGGCCCTGTTGTGCTGTCCGGAACGATCTGGATTGTGGTCGGCGCGTATTACGTGCTTATCATTCCTTATATGTATCAAGGGATCCGGAATAGTCTGCGCGCCATCGACGCAAGAAAGCTGATGGAGGCGGCCGAAATACTCGGGGCAAGCAAAATCAAGGCATTCGCGCTTGTCATCGCGCCGAACATCGCAAACGGCATTTTGATATCCGCCCTGCTATCGTTCTCGATCTTGATCGGCGAGTTCGTCATGGCCAATTTCCTTATCGGCGGGCATTATGAAACGATCCAAATTTATTTGATGCGGCGGCTGAACGAAAACGGCCATATGTCGAGCGCCATCGTCATTGCGTATTTCGTGATCGTGCTGCTCGTTTCCTGGCTGATGCTGAGGCTCGGCACACGCTTCCGGAACAAAGTAGAAATCAAGGAGAATGCAGCATGAGCTACGTACAAATCGATCGGGCGTTTAAGCGATACGCAAAAACCGCTGTTCTGCAGCAAGTATCCTTGAGCGTCGAAAAAGGAGAGCTCGTCACCTTGCTCGGGCCGAGCGGCTGCGGCAAAAGCACGCTGCTCCGCTGCATAGCCGGACTCGAAACGATGGACGGCGGGGCGATTCGCGTTAACGATAAAGATATTTCCCAGCTTCCCCCGCAGCGCCGGAATGTAGGCATGGTGTTTCAATCGTACGCCCTGTTCCCGAATATGACGGTCTTCGATAACATCGCCTTCGGGCTGAAAATGAAAAAGCTGGCGCGGGAGCAAATTGCCGCGAAGGTGAAGCAAGCGGTCGAGCTGGTCCATTTGACCGGCAAAGAGCCGGCGTATCCGCACCAGCTGTCCGGCGGCCAGCAGCAGCGGGTTGCCCTGGCCAGAGCGCTTGTCACGGAACCGGACATCCTGCTTCTGGATGAACCGTTAAGCGCGCTGGACGCCAAAATCCGCAAAAGCTTGCAAAGCGACCTGCGGAGCATTCAGCGGGATTTAAAGATGACGATGATTTTCGTCACGCATGACCAGGAGGAAGCGATGACGATCTCCGATCGCATTTTTGTGATGAACGGCGGGGAGATCGTCCAGCAAGGCAAGCCGGAGCAAATATACGCCTCTCCGAAAAATGAATTTGTGGCCCGATTTATCGGCAGCTATAATGTATTGACGAATGGGGATCTTTTCCGGTTGACGGGACATGCGCTGAAGCCCGGAACGTATGCGATCCGTCCGGAAGTGATGGAGCTGCATCCGAACGCCGACGCACAATCCGGCCCCCGGGACCGGGGATTGTGGCTGGAAGGAGTCATTCGGAGCACGACCGTTCGCGGCAATGTGCGCCGTTATCTGGTTCAGTCACAGGACGCGACCGTAACGGTCGACGAACTGAATGTTCCGCACAAAGGCGCATTGGACGAAGGATTGTTCGTTAACGTCCGGATTCCGGAAGAAGCCTGTACTTTATTGGAATAGAGGGAGAACGCCATGTCCGTATTGTCGGTTGAACGAAAAACCGCGATTCTTGAGCGGCTGCAAGCTTACGGGAAGGTGAACGCGGCTGAGCTGGCCCGCCTTCTTGACGTATCGATGGAAACCGTCCGGCGGGACCTCGATTTGATGGAGAAGGAAGGACTGCTCAAGCGCGTGCACGGCGGAGCCGTCAAAATCAATTTTCAGCTCGGAGAGCCGCCGTTTGCCCAGCGGAGACAGGTTCATCAAGAAGAAAAGAAGAAAGTGGCCCACCTCGCAGCGCAGCTGGTAAAAGACGGAGATACGATCGTGATGGGTATAGGGACTACCATTCTCGAAATGGCCCATTGCATTCGCGGCGTGAATAAAGTAACCATTTTGACCAATTCGGTGCCTGCGGCCCACACCCTGATGGATTCCTTGAACCAAGGCTTGTTCCATGGAAGGGTCATTTTGCTGGGAGGAGAATTGGATGCGGAGCAATATTCGGCAAGAGGTTCGGTATGCGAAAAAATGATGGACTTGTTCAGCGTAAACAAAGCGTTCATTTCCCCAGGGGGAATATCGCTTGCCGGCGTGACGGAGTACAGTTTGGAAGATTATTCGATCTCTAGCAAAATGATTCAAGTCGCCAAAGAAACGATCATTCTCGCGGATCATTCCAAAATCGGCGTAGAGGCGCTATGCAAATTTGCGCAGCTGGATCAGCTTCACGCCATCGTTTGCGATCAGGCTGCGCCTCCGTCATGGAAGCCGTATTTGGAAAACATCGACTGGATTACAGCGGACGAGGATACTTCCGAGCGCGGATAAAACAACCTACAGAATCGAACAGACTGGGTGAGCATACGTTGAAACAAATCAAGGGCATTTTATTCGATAAAGACGGCACTTTAATAGACTTTTATTCCGGCTGGGTGCCGGTGGCGACGCAAACGGCGGATCTTCTGCTGGAAGACTACGGCTTGCAAGACGATCCTTCGGCCAAAGAAAGCTTGCTCTGCGCCATCGGTTTGCACGGAAATCATATAGACCCGAAGGGGATACTCGCCAGCGGCACCACGCAGGATATAGCGGAAGCGTTCATGCGCGTTCTCAGGGAGAGAGGGACGAATCCGGATAAGCTGGAGCTTTTGCAGGATTGGCTGACCGAAGAGCTTTACCGGCTGACCCAATCCAACCGGCACAATTTAAAGCCGACCGCGGATTTGCACCGTTTGCTCGGGCAGCTTCGCCGCCACGGGCTTAAAATCGGCATTGCAACGGCGGACGATCTGGAATCGACGACTTTTTTTCTGGAGCATGCGGGTGTCGCTGCTTATTTCGACTTTATCGGCACATCGGATCGCTTTGATAAGAAACCGAATCCAAGCATGATTCGCGCTTTTTGCGAGGCTGGCGGTTTGCGTGCAGAAGAAGTGGCCGTTGCGGGCGACACTTTGACGGATATCCGGTTTGCCAGAAACGGTTCGGCAGGTATAGCGATCGGCGTTCTTTCGGGCGTCAGCGGATTGTCCGAGCTGCAGGGTGCCGATCTCGTGCTCCGCACAGTCGGAGACATCGTGACGGGGGACGGACGGTTGATTTGGCATTAAAAAAACAGAGTATGGGAGAAAGCGCACATGAAAATCGGATTGGAAACGGAAAGCTATCATCTGCATTTTATTACAGGAAGAATGGATATTTTTCAGTTTATTACAAAGACAGCCGAACTGGGCTTAGACGGGGTTATGATGAACATAATCAAATGGCCGGGACTTCCCGGATGGGGGACGCTCGAATCGTTCGAACGGGGCTATTTGAAAAGAGTAAAGGCGGAAATTCAGAAATACGGATTTTTTGCCGAAATCGATACGAACGGTACCGATCCGGAGCATTTGGCGCAAGTCATCGAAGTCGCCCATCAAATCGGGGCGGATGTGATCCGGACCTATATTCGTATGGACAATTTCGAACCGGAAAAGCTGGCGGAAGCCCCGGGAAACATCCGACACATTGTGCCGCTGCTGCAGAAATACAGAATCAAGCTGGCGGTGGAAAACCATGAGTTCGAGCTGGCTAACGAAATTATTGGCATCGTCAAGGAAGTCGGCAGCCCTTGGGTACGCGCGCATTGCGATGTCGGAAACAGCATGATGGCATGGGAAGATCCGGTCGAAGCCGTTAAAAAATTAGCGCCGTATGCATTCACCACCCATTTCAAAGACCACATCATCGTTCATGACGGTGACGATTATCGGGTATGCGGCGTTCCTGTCGGGACCGGCAGCATCGACTTGGAGCAAATTTTCAAAATACTTGTCGAGCAGTCGAGCCTTACGCGGATCAATGTGGAAATGTGTTTCCCTTACGCCACTGCTTTCAAAAGAGAACCGGGGGCCGGAGGCGTATTCGAAGTCGGCGAAGGAGCGTTTAAAGTCGGGAATCCTCCTTATGATTTGTCCGTCATCAAACCGCTCGATTATTATTATCCTCCGCAAAAACTATTGGAGCAAATGATTGCAGATCAAGAAAGAGGCGTGGAGCAATCCGTCAAGTATACGCTGGCTCTGAGAGACAAGTATTGCCGGTAACAGCATAGCGGGGAGTGCTTAACATTTACTTATCAAAAGTAATGTTAAGCACTTTTTTTATGTAGAGAGATTAAGCCTTCATATTCACGGCAAATAAAGCGGGATTTTAAGAGATTGTTAATTGGGACAAATGTCCTTTCGCCAACTGGAGGCTTCATTGTTTAATGAAATTGGAAATCGTCACAATATACATTTGAACCGGAGGGCGAAAAGGAAGATATGGAACCAATGGAGAAACGCCGGCGTGAATGTAGTGCAACTGTTTATGTGCTTAACGAGAGCAGGGAAGCCTTGTTGTTCGTTCGCAGGAGGAAACCTCCTTTTCTGGGCTTTTTTCTTCCGCCCGGTGGGCATCTGGAACCGAATGAAACACCGGATGAAGCGGCGTTGAGAGAAGTTTTGGAAGAGACCGGTTATCCGATAAAGCTCTTATCCCCTGCTCCAAATGATCCATTCGAAGACGGAGTACAGCTACTATCTTCACCTATTGCCATTCAACTTGAGCCTATAGACGATGAACACGATCATATCGATTTCATCTATTTGGGACAAATAATAGGTGAACAAGGGAAGCCCCATGAGGGTGAAGAAGGGGGCGTATGGTTGTCTGCTGCGCAGCTGGACGAAAATCCGCTGCCGCTATCGGTTCGAATGGCTGCAAAAAGGATTCTTACAGGAGAGCGGAGTGAGTAGCAGGCCTTTGTATTCCCTCGTTCATTCCAGGCATAATAAGGTAAATGAACCAAGGATACGAGGGGATTAGCAATGATCGACGGTATCATTTACAAGTTTAAACAAAAATATAGTTGGTTACACGATATGCTCGTCAATATGCCGTCCGACTTTTTGGTTCACTGGAACATTCGTCATTATCAGCCTCAAGAGACGGTTTGTGAGCAAGGAAGGATACCTGAATATTTCTATATCGTCATCGAAGGTGAATTTAAAGTGCAGCATACGTTGGATGACGGACATTTGGTGATTGTGGCGTACCTTTATCCGAGGGAACTAATCAGTGATATTGAGATAGCGCTCGACCGGCCTTATGTGGGTTCGGTTATAGCATCAACTAAAGGGACCGTGCTTGCACTGAAGACTGATGTATACCGTAGATGGATCGCAGAAGACCGAAATTTCTTATTATTTTTGAATGCACAACTCTCTAAAAAACTCTATACGGCCGCACAAAAATCGATTGATCACATGTCTATGTCCCTTCGTCACAGATTGATTCGTTATTTATACAAGCAGCTCGAGCATTTCGATTTTAATGAGCATGTAGCGTTTATTACTTCCTTTTCGCGCGATGATATCGCATTAGAGTGGGGCGTTACGGTACGCAGCATAAACCGGATTTTAAAAGATCTTAAGGATCGCAGGATCATTTTCGTGAAAAAAAATCAGATCATATGCAACGAGTGGAGCCGCTACTTGATAGAGAAAGAGTTAGAAGAGCTTGAGAACAAATAACGATAGGAGTGATTCTAGATGTCTCAATTATCCAACCCCATGCAAAGAGGTTTAGCACAAAAAGGTGTCTCGGCTCGCCATATCGTTGCCATCGTCATCAGTGCGTTGATTTATGGAGCGACTATTTATATATCCCGGTATTTTCCTATTAAGATCGGAACGATTCAGGCGATTTATCCGGCTGCTGTCTTCGCTCCTCTATTCGGAGTCTGGTTCGGCCTTTGGGGATCGGCCGGTTTAGTTGTCGGTAATATATTGTCCATGCTTGTGGTAGGTATGAATCCTGCGGTCTACCCGTTGGCGTTATTGGCGCAATTTATGATGGGCTTTATACCGGGTGTCATGTTTCGCAAGGTGAAGATAGAAAGTCTGAAAGACAGAGTGCATTTTATACTTGTGGTAATAGCCGGTATGTTGGCGGGTACAGCATTGGTGGCGCTTAATCTGATTATTTTTCAAAAGGTTCCGGTTCGCGTGGCGTGGGGTACAGTCTGGGCCTGGATGCAAGTCAGCAACACGCTTACGGCTGCAATTCTAAGTCCCCTTTTATTTTCGTGGATGTCGGATTATATGAATAAATCAGGGTTGTTTTTCAAACGGTTCCGGGGCTAAGAAGGGGTGAAATAAAGAATGCAGCTGTATTATCCTTCGAATTCAATCATTCACTTCATGCATGGCTTCACAAAAATACTAATATTCGGACTAATGTTTACGTTGATCCCTTTGTTCATGGACCGACCCTCCAGTCTATTATTGCTGCTGCTTGTTTGCACGGTGTTGTTTTCTTATATCAGACCTCCCAAATCACATTGGTTGCTGCTGATCCCTGTCGGGCTGCTTGCCGTAATGATGAGCTTGACTTATTTTTTTGCGGATATGGGTGGAGAGGTATATGTACATGCGGACCTCGGATATTGGACGTTTCAGATTTCATCCGGAAACATCTTGTATGCGATAACCTTTACGTTGCGAATGATCATTTGGTCTCTGTTGTTTTTTACTCTGCTGTTTACCACATCTTCGGAAGATTTGGTCATCGGTTTGAAAACATTCGGTTTACCTGAATTCGTGACATTGGCGGTTTCCTTGGCGCTGCGTTACTGGAGCTTGATGATATTCGATGTGAAAACGGTAATGGATGCTCAATATTGCCGCGGGGTTGACTTTCGCTCCGGAAGCCTGCTTACGCGTAGCAAACATTTTGCCAGCTTGCTCATCCCGGTATTATTCGTGTTCTTAAAACGATTTCGCACGACCAGCTTTGCGCTTACTTTAAAAGGCGTGGGAAGAAGAAATAAAAGAACCTATTATTATCATCCGCGATTATCGGCAATTGATACTTGGGCGATCTGGATAGCTGTCTTACTTGTTGCAGCTTGGTTGACTTTGCACTGGTTTTATGATCTTTAGACAAGGAGAAAGCTATGATCCGTTTTGAAAACTACTCGTGTACGTATGAATCCAAAAAAGAACCTCTTTTGCATACATTAAATCTTCAAATTAATCAGGGTGAATTTGTTTTTGTAACGGGACCGAGCGGAGGCGGGAAATCGACGCTTTGCTTTTCGATTAACGGACTGATTCCGAACGAAATGGAAGGCTCGCTGTATGAAGGAAGTGTTACGGTGGACGGCATCAATGTTCAGAATACGTTCCCGTTTGAGCTCGTATCGGTTGTCGGAACTGTGTTGCAAGACCCTGAATGGCAACTTGTTCGAGGGACGGTCAAGGAGGAGCTGACATTTGCACTGGAAAATATGGGTGTTCCTGTCGAGGAAATCGATCGCCGTTTAGCGCAAGTGGTGGAGCAAGTTCAGATTAAACCGCTGCTCCTTCGTTCTTCGCTTGAGTTATCCGGTGGACAGAAGCAGAGGGTGGCCATTGCGGCTTGCTTAATGATGCAGCCCAAGGTAATCGTGCTCGACGAACCGACTGCAGAACTGGATCCGATGGGAAAAGAGATGGTCATTGAGACGATTCGGAAGCTGCATCGAGAATGGGGCTATACGGTTGTATTTGTGGATCACAACCTCGATGTGACTCTCCCGCATGCCGAACGCGTTATTGTCGTGGCAAATGGGCGAATCGTTGCCGATGCGGCGCCTTCCGTGTTATATGATCAACCGGGCATTAGTGAGCTGCTGCCTATGCCTCAAGTTATCCAGGTTTCCAGACAGCTCGGTGTACGCAAACAAGACGGAGGCGATCCCCTGACCGTTGCAGAGCTTGAAGAAGAGCTGGGAAAAAGGCACATCGGCCGCCTTCTTGATAGGACAGGCAGCTGTCAATCGATTCAACAAGGGTTAGCACAGTCAGAAAGAGCGATCATTGAACTCAAGCAAGTTATGTTTGGGTATAAAAAACATGCTGCCGATTTGACCATAAAACCTGTAGATTTACGAATCATGCAAGGGGAGTTTATAGCGATTATCGGGCATAACGGGGCCGGGAAGTCAACCTTGTGCAAACTGATAACAGGATTAGTAAAACCACGGAGCGGGGAAGTGCTGATACATGGAAAGCCGGCAAATTCCTATCGGGCTGATCAGAGGATACGGCATGTCGGCTTCGTATTTCAAAACCCGGATTTTCAGTTTGTACGTCGTACGGTTTATGATGAAGTGGCCTACGGCTTGCACATTCAAAGATTCAAAGAGGATGAGATTGACGAACGGGTGAGACGAGTAACCAAACTTCTGCAAATTGACAATTATTTGCATGAGCATCCGCATTTTCTGAGCAGAGGGGAGCGGCGAAGAGTGGCCATTGCATCCATTCTAGCGCTGGAACCGGAAGTGATCATACTGGATGAACCGACAACGGGGCTTGATTCGATGCGGTGTCAGGAGATGATGAATTATATCCGGACTTTATGGCAGAAAGGACATACGATTGTCCTTCTTACCCACGATATGCGGGTTGTAGCCGACTATGTACCGAGAACCATCGTGATGTCGGGAGGACAAATCCAGTGGGACGCGCCGACACGAGACGTTTTCGCTAAACAAGAGGAACTTCGCCGTCATCACATCACGCTGCCGCCGGTAGTAGAGCTCTCCTATGCTTTGGGATGGCCTATACCGTCTCTATCCTCCGACGAGTTTGTAGCCCGTGTTCATAAGGCGGCAGACGAAGTACTCGCTGGTGAAGGAGGTCTCGGATGACTAGGCAGTTCCGCATGATGATGCTGGGTGTCGGGAACGGGTTCTGCAAATCGACTTACCATAACAATGCTTTAATTGAGATACAGGGCCGGCTGTTTTTAATAGATTGCGGCGCATTAGCTTGGCACAGTTTGCATGAGGCGGGTCTCGGTTTTGAAGATATAGAGGGAATATTCATTACGCACCTCCATTATGATCATTGCGGAGGATTGGATGAGGCTGCTTTATATGGCGTTTATGCAGCTGGTAGAAAGATGAAGCTGTGGCTTCCGTCCCCGCTGAAAGAGGGTATTTGGGAACAGAATCTTCGGGGGACGCTGGAAAACGTAGAGGAAGGCAAAGGTAAACTTGAAGATTATTTTGACATTCAGTGGGTGGAGGAAGGGGAACCTTTTGCTTTCTTGGCTGATCATACGAATTCACAAGGCCTGACAGCCCGCTGGATTCGGACTCATCACGTGCCGTCCAAGTTCAGTTGTTCACTGATCCTTGACAACCGTTTTTTTTACAGTTCGGATATGCTGGCTGATAAAGAGCTGCTCTGTCGTTTATTTGATCAAGGTATCGAGACGTTTTATCACGATTCATGTTTCACCCCCAATCCCGTTCACGCCGACTTTGAAGCATTATGCGAGTACCCGGAAGAAATACGCAACCGAGTGTATTTAATGCATTACGGGGAAGCGCCTATGGATATGACGGAAAATGATTTGCAAGGAATGAAGCTTCTGAGACAGCACGAATGGCTGACGTGGTAGGAACAGGAAGCGGTAACAACCTAAGGAGTGAGTAAAATCAATCAACTATTCCCTTTTATTCGAATGGAATTCCCGGTATGGTTTGAGCCCGTTGTTGAAAAGGTCAGAACAAAAATGAATGAAGATTCGACTGGGCATGATTTTTTGCATGCCGTTCGCGTCATGGAACTGGCTGTGGACATCGCGGACCAGCTTGGAGCGGATCGGGATATTGCGATGGCAGCCGGACTGCTGCATGATTATTATCGCAAGGAAGAAAAGCAAACGGGCAGGCTTCATTATGGACCGGAAGCAATCAGGGAGTTGCGTCGCGATTTTGGATCGTTATTGGTGCCTCATTTGGAGGAAGAACGGTTCGAACGCGTGATGAGTGCGATAGCGCGTCATGAAGAGTACGAGTTTACCCGAGTCGGAGCCGGAAAAATAAAGATGTTGACCATAGATGAGCAAATTTTGCAAGATGCCGATAGGATAGATGCAATTGGAGCTGTCGGTATCGGACGTACGTTTATGTTCGGCGGGGCTCACGGATTGCCGTTAGTAGAGGACGAAGCATTACCGGATACGGTATTCGATCCGGGCCTACGGCCGCGCGGGTCAGTTTACCGGCACTTTTATGAGAAGCTATTGTATCTTTCCGACGGAATGCATACCGTTCCGGGCAGGCGCTTAGCTGCCGAGCGGCATCAATTTTTAGTAGGTTTCATTAAGCAATTAGAAAACGAACTGAAGCTCGAGCCTCGCGATTTGGATAAATACGGCACTTAATCGAAACGGGAAAGGTCGATTCACAGGAAAGGATTGAAAGAGTTGAATGTTTTCGATTTACTGCAACTAACCGGAGGAATTATGTTATCGTTTGGTTACATCCCGCAAATCATCCAAATTACGAAAACGAAATCTGTAAAAGATCTTAATAGTAAGACACTATTTTTTGTTTTTTTCGGTATTTTCCTTATGGAAATCTACGCGATCCATTTAGTGATAACAGGTTCGGGCTGGATGTTCCTTGTTACAAATTCAATGGCATTAGTGTTGGCGGGGAGTATGTTTCAACTGACTTATAAATATAAAAAATAACCTCGATTTTTTTTCAAGGACTGACGCTTGTCCGATACGACAACAGACCTCTAAACCGCTTTCCGGGAGATTGGAGGTCTGTTTGGCATGGACCCCCTATTCTTTGTTCCACTTATAAAGTAAACTTGCTGTAGAGTTAGCATCGTTGGAATGGTATAATTCCTGTTGGCCCGTGGGGATGCAGCATATTCCATTTACGGGAAAACAGGAGAAGCTACTTTGCAGCAGGAGGATTGCATCTATGGAAATATACAATATATTGTTGAGCGTTATCCTTGTTCTAAATATCATCCTTGCATTATTTGTCGTGTTTCTGGAGAGAAGGGATATCGGTACAACGTGGGCATGGCTGCTCGTGTTGTTCTTTATTCCGATTGTCGGATTTGTCGTGTACCTGCTGTTTGCGCAAAATTTATCCCGTTCCAAGCTATTCAAGTGGAAAGATTTCGGGAAGAGTGAAATCAGCAAATTGTCGGAGACGCAAAACAGTCTGCTGCACTCGGGACAGTTTCACGTGGTCAACGATACGGCGGCGAAAAATATGGATCTCATTCATTTGCATGCCCTCCACAATCACGCTATTTATACCGAGGATAATCAGGTTGAACTGCTAATTGACGGCGAAGAGAAGTTTGGCCGGCTATTGCGGGATATCCGGGAAGCGAAGGAACATATTCATGTTCAATACTATATTCTTAAAAGGGATTCGATCGGAAAGAAGCTGATGGAGGCGTTAATCGAAAGGGCTCGAAGCGGTGTCAAGGTAAAAGTCCTATATGATGAAATGGGCTCAAGAACATTAACGAGCAGATTCTTCAAGGCATTTTGCGAGGCCGGAGGCGAGGTTGCGGTATTTTTTCCATCCCGCTTCCGACTAATCAATCTCAGGCTGAATTATCGAAACCATCGAAAAATGGTAATCATCGACGGTAAGATAGGATACACAGGCGGATTTAATGTCGGCGACGAGTACTTGGGATTAAACAAGAAATTCGGCTATTGGCGCGATACTCACCTAAGAATTGTAGGCACTGCCGTTTTTGCCCTGCAGACAAGGTTCATTCTGGATTGGAACCAAGCTTCTGCCAATGATATTATGTACGATCCCGGCTACTTCCCTCATACGGAATCTACGGGGAACATCGGTATGCAGATCGTGACCAGCGGCCCCGATTCGGAGATGGAGAACATCAAGATCGGTTATATCAAAATGATCATGGCTGCTAAAAAATCAGTCTCCATCCAGACCCCTTACTTTATCCCGGATGCAAGTCTGTTGGATGCTCTGAGAATAGCTTCCATGTCCGGCGTAGAAGTGAATATCATGGTTCCGAACAAACCGGATCATCCTTTTGTATACTGGGCAACCTTATCCCATATCGGCGAGATGCTTAAGACGGGAGCCAACGTTTATCTCTATAACAAAGGATTTATTCATGCAAAGACGATTGTCGTGGATGAGAAAATTTCTTCTGTAGGTACGGCTAATATCGATGTCAGAAGCTTCAAATTAAACTTTGAGGTAAATGCATTTTTGTATGATAAGGAATTTGCAAGCAGGCTAACACGCATATTTGAAAAGGATATTGAAGATTGCGGGCTGCTTACTCTGGAGCAGTATAGGCAGAGACCCCGGTCGATTCGTATCAAGGAATCCGTCTCCAGATTGCTCTCGCCTATTTTATGAAAAAGCACACGCCGCATTAGAGACGAAAGCTAAACGGGCTTTTCCGTTTTTTAGCCCCCACTTTCAGTTCGCTTTCATAGATAAGAAGAACCTCCATCCCCACTTTAATAGCGGAATTGGAGGTTCTTTGGCGTAGTAAATGGGATTTCGTCACTTGCGCTAACACTTCTGGGACAGCCTCGTCTAGAGCCGCTTCCACGATGATTTCTGGCTATGAAAACATGGCAGGTCCCTTGATATTATATGCCGATTACGTTTATTCCTATGAATCCGGGAATGATGGTGCAGATGCATTACGGTTCTTTTGTTTACATGTTGAAAGCTCATCTGCATGGCGTCCTCGAATTAACCGACGACAGCGTACTCGAAGCAATCCGTTCCTACTTAAAACAAGCATACCCCACGGGCTGCGGCAGATGAGGAATGCTTAATTCTCGTTTCACATCAACCGCTTCGTAAAGCTCTATATGAAGGGGCCAGCCTGTAATTTATTAAATAGTTCCGAGAGCTGAATAATATTGGCATAGTCATCTCACCAATTACATCATCTATCGTCATATACCCAATCAAAAATAAGCCATGACCATATCTTAGGTGTAGACCGACGGAGGGGATGGCTTAATGCGGAATACCACCGTACGGAAACAAAACTAGGGAGGGTTTTAGATGTCCGGTTTTAGAGGAGCCTTCACATCGACTGGCACGATTCTTGTTTTGTTCATTTTGTTGGTGATCGTCGCTTGTTCCTGCGGTTTCTTCGGTGGAGGCTTCGGCTACTAATTCTGTTGTGATTTAGAAAGGAGATAAATAAAAAATGGGTGAAGTTGCTGAAGTTCGCGGATTTGAAAACAGAGGATTTACTTCTACCGGTACTATCCTGGTTCTTTTCATTCTGTTGGTCATCGTGGCCTGTGCTTGTTGTGGTTTCGGATACTAATACTGTTGTAATAATGATTCTAGCCCTTTTCATCCTACTGGTCATCGTCGTATGCGTTTTGATATAAAATAATAATCTAGTCTCTAGGAGGGAGCCAATACGCTTCCCTTCTACATACTATAAATACAAATAAATCCCCCACCAGCCGGATGGTCAAGACCCTTATTTGTGGACATTGTAAAAAAGCCCTAGGCAACAAGCTGGCGTCGGTACTCAACCGGCGTCAGCTTGTTTCATTTTCTCTGTGCTCGTTCCTCGTTATAAAAGCGGATGTATTCCTCAATTCGCCTTTGTGCTTCCTCGATACTTCGGATATCATAGGGATAGAGAGCTTCTACTTTCAAATGTGAAAAGAAGCTTTCCATTGAGGCATTGTCATAACAATTGCCTCGTCGAGACATGCTGATTTGGGCGCCAACCTTTGGCAGCATGTCGTGGTATGCATGGGACGTGTACTGGCTTCCCTGATCGCTGTGAACGATCAGTCCAGTCACGTCTTTATGCGTTTCAAATGCTTGTCTAAACGTTTCTAAAACAAGTGGATTATCGTTACGCCTGCTCATATGGTAGGCCACGATTTCACCGTTCCAAAGATCCTTTACGGCGGATAAGTAAATCCGATCGTCGAATACACGATATTGTGTAACATCGGTAACCCATTTTTGATTGGGGCCATCGGCCTTGAAGTTCCGTTGCAGCAGATTCTCAGCTATTCTCCCGTCCGATACAGCTGCTTCATAGCTTGTTCGGTAGACATACTTTCGACGGATGATTGCCTGGATTCCTAGCTCCCGCATGAGGCGTAGAACCTTCTTGTGATTCACGATAAGACCATATTGACGATACAATTCATCTTGAATGCGACGATACCCCACAGTCCTGTTGCGTTGCTCATAGATGGCCAGGATCTTGCTCTTTAGTTCACCGTCGGCATTTTCTGCAGTACGCTTCAAATAGGCATAGTAACCGCTTCTGCTTATCCCTAAATATGCACATAGCCCCTTAACGCTTTGTTTTTCCTTTAGTTCATCGACGACGTAGTGCCTGTCCTGTAACCCTCCCGATTCAAGATTTGTAACCACTTTTTTAGGACGTCCACCTCTAACTGCAGCCGTCGTATTTGGCGTTCCTGTTCGGTCTCAATCTTTGAAGGATTCCCCCGCTTATCCTTGAATCCTGTCATCCCGCATTCCCGATACTTCCTCATCCACCTTTTCACACGGTCCTTATCTTGTATGCCCAAATGTTCCGTGATCTTTCGGTAGCTCCATCCCTCTTCGACATGAAGCCGAATGGCTTCCACTTTTAACGACTCTGGGTAATGCTTAAACTTTTGTCCTTTTATCGCCATAAAAATGCACCCCTTAGAATTCATCGGATTAACCTAAGGGTTTTTCCAATGTCTATTCTAAGGGGCGCACTTCAGGAGCCAGTGGGGGGATTTATTCTATGAAAATTAAATAGTAGCTACCTTCAATTCTGCACCAGGAGGCCTCTTACGCAAAAGATCCCAGGAATTGGCGTTTGCTCACAAGCCCTCTTCGCTTGCTGCATTCGCACAAGCAGGCAGCCCGCCACTGGCGTACATTGAACAATAACCAGTGAGCGAGGTGAACTTCCATGACACAATCTAAAGAGGTATTCGCACGGGCCAAGCAGCTGCAGGGTAGGCCGGTATGCATCACCCTGTATAGCGGAAAGACCTACGTCGGCTACATTACCGACGTCAACAGCAGCGGCTTGACGCTGGCCAACGCCGGAGCTCAGCCGCGTAGCTCATCCGGGAAGCAAGGCTCCCTCCCTAGTCAGCGCAGAGCCGGATCCCATGCCTCGGGCAGACGTTCCGGCAGTCGGCGAAGCGGCGCGCGCAAGCCATCCGTCCGTTCCCACTCCCGCAAGCCGGACGCCCAGGTATCGTCCTTTCTGCCGATGATAGGCTCGCTGTTCGGGGGATTAGGCGGCATCGGTGGGCTTGGCGGCGCCGCTGCGGGATCGCTCGGTGGTGCGTTGGGCGGCGGCGTGCGGCTGTTCGGCATGATCCAGCGATTTTTCCCGGTCATGCAGTTAGGGTTCGGCATGATCAAACAAGTAAGCCCGTTTCTAGGCGCCTTTCAAGGCTTGATGAAGCCATCTGGAGCTGCTGCGACATAGGGTGAATCACCGTAACCGCAAAATGAATAGCCCTTTTTTGGACGGACCAAGGGGGCTATTCGCGAGCGGCGGGGAGCCGCTTTTGTGAAACTTCTATGCGAGCGGGTGGACACGAATGTCTTCTCGAAGGTTGATATATTATTAACGAGGGGTTACGATCGAGCCGCCAAGAGAGGAGGATGTCCATTACCCAGTAGTGGAAGCTTGTAGTAAAACGTCCATTACATAAATGAGGACTTTGATCTTTGCAGATCAGTTTCTTGTCGTTTAAAGGGTCAAGTTCTTGTCGTTCGAGGAGGAGAAGGAGGCTGCTGTCGGAGGACAAGAACATACATTCATTAAGATCCGCGCGCTGCGCGGTTTTTTTCTATATGGATATATGTTCTTGTCCAAACTCAAGGACAAGAACATATATCCATTGCCGTTTTTGGACAAGAACATATATGCTTTCCTGCAAATGAATAAACGACAAAGATGAAGTGTTTAAAAAGATTCGGCAATTCGGCAGCTACATCGCTCAACTCCCTCGTTTTGATTTAGTTTGCTCCTGAATACTCGCTTATTCGCAGGATTTCACCCTTGTCTAAAAATATAAAAGACAGAAGGGGCGACCGTTACTTGACCTAGGCAACATGAGGGCGTACGGAAATAGAGGGTGTTGTCGACACCCCAATATATTCCATATACTGCAAGCATTCTCCATGCCGCCCCTGGAGGTTTTCACTCCCATGTCTCAACGGGTCAGAGCCCTCTCATTCCTTCGTTACACCTATCCAAGGGGTGGAGGCCGGTCTTGCTAACGGAACGGGTCAGAGCCCTTTTGTTGAATGTATCCGGTACTCCGTGCTTTCTTTGAAATCCTGCGAATAAGCCAATTCTTGATGAAATGAACAGTTACGTGCTAAGCTGCTTCTTGCTGTGGCAAGGTTTTTAGCGGAATATAATCTTGACTGTTACGGGCCATACCAACTAAGATTCTTGCCAATTTACTACATAGTTTCATAATGGATCTCATTTTCTTCAGCTTCTTCGTCTGAACATTGTAAGCATGCATGGCTTGGAATTCCGGATTTGTCATGACCATGCTCATCGTGGCCATAAATAGGAAGCGGCGAAGTCGTGAACGGCCACGTTTACTAATGACGATCTGTCCGGACCATTTGCCTGAGCTAGCCTCGGTGAGGTTAAGGCCGGCGTGGCGAAGCAAGGCATTCCCATGTGTAAATCCGCTTAAGTCACCTGCTTCTCCGAGAATACCAGCTAGAGAAATAGCGCTAATTCCTTTAATAGCAAGCATGGACTTAGCAAAAGGAATACACTTCAATGCGAATAGAATCTCCTTTTCTATGACCTGGAGCTGTTCACAGGCGAGATCATACTCTGCAAGTAATTGTTTTAAATGAAGCTGGTAAGCATATGCAGCGTGCCTAGCACCGACCGAATGGTTGGCTAACGTTATGAGTTCCTGGGCCCTTCGTAAGCCACTGTGCCGCTTCATGAGTGTTTTCCACCCTTGAACTACGTCCTCTGGTTGCTTTTCACGAAGCTCTGACGGAGTAGGGAAGAGTCGTAGCGTTGCCAAGGCACCAATACAAGTAATGTGCTTGAATACTTGTCTGAACTCAGGAAAGACCACGTCCACCCATCGGTGGATTTGGTTTTTGGTACTAACGAGGCGTTTAACCACAAAATCGCGATTCGAAAGAAGAACACGCAGTTCTTCAAATGCTTCAGGTGTGTTGCGTCTAGTCGAGTAGTAGCCGTTTTTCACCATGTCGGCGATGACAAGGGCATCCTTTTTATCGCTTTTTGAGCGAGTGTTATCCCGGTTTTCTTTGTTCTTTTTCACAAGGTGAGGGTAAACAAGAACAACTTCAAAATGGCGCTGAGCCAACCAACGAGATACGTTTAGCCAATAATGACCGGTAGGTTCCATACCTACAATGGCTGAATTTAAGTGATAAACAGTTTGCAGTTTATGAATCCAATGAAGAAGGCTGCAGAACCCATCATCGTCATTAGTAAACGATAAGGGTTCTCCAACGATGATACCGCGGAAGTTTACAGCTCGAGCCACATGTGACTGCTGTGCGATGTCGATCCCGACGACGAGATGTGAAGAGGTAATGTTTTCAATGAGTTGATTTTGTCTGGCTTGCGATTTAAACTTCATAGTAGAGCGTCCTCCTGGATGATAGGTTTTTGGGGCATGACCCCGTGCGCAACCCTATCGTACCGAGGCGCTTTTATTTTTACAAAGCCGAAAATAATCCATCTACAGGAATGCTAACGGGCAGTTTAGTTAAATACATTTCAAATGAAATGATGTAACTTTTACGGCATTATCACGTCTATATAAGGATGGTTTTAGGCAAAAGGAGGACTTGGAATGCGTCATAAAAAAGCATTCATTATATCTTTTACGGGATTTTTAGCTTTGCTGGTAGCATTCATTTATTTATGGGAAACCTTGTAGCGAATACAAGAATTGAAGGATACGCTAGGAGCATTGGCATTAGGATTGCAAAAAAAACTCCACCTCTTCCCAATGTTACTTCTGGGCAAGCACAATAGACGGTTGAAATCTTTGGCTGACGGTAATACAGAAAATCTCCGCCTTCGGCAATACCCGAACTGCGGTATAAAGGAAAATGGTGATGATAGAACAATATGGACACTAAAAAAAATATTGAAAATATCAGCCTATTAAAAGAGAAAATATCTGATTGGCATAAGTTGAGTGAAGAAGAACTGTTTCTTGCTGTTAAAGAGTTTGAGAAAACGCCCAGGTTAGAGGTTATTATCAAGATTTATTTAATGATCCGAAGTTTTCTAAAATCCTTCTTGATATCTATATTAGGCATAAGGATAATACTAAGCTTATAGTTCTGCTTGTTTCAGCAATTGGGAATATGATTCAGAGATATGTTCTTCCGGAAACAAAGGAAATTTACGAATTCATGCTGGAAAATTCAGATAAAAGTAACATTGGACCTTATGTTGCGATATTCCTTCCTAAATTAAAATATTTTTATATTTATGATAAAAAATGGAACCGTACCACAAATGACGCAAATTTTTAACCAAGAAAATTGTTTCATGTCAAGGGTACTGTAAGTAATTGTATTGCCTTCTGTAATTTCTAAAGATTCTGGGTCTATCATAAGTTGAGGTTTCTGAAAGCACGGGGACGGACAATAATGTTTTGACAGAAATAGAGAGTCACCATAGAATCAATAGTGTAGCGGAAGCACTGTACTTCAAGAGGGATCCTTGGAGAACACTAGACGGTCCCATTCGTTTGCCGCGTAAATGGACAAATAAGTAGAAAATAAGGGGGATTTTAAATGATTCCGGGTTATACCAGGTGCGTTATCCACAATGGTGTTTCATTCAAGATCCCCGACAGCACCCAACATCTGAAGAGTGAACATTCCCATGGCGGTCTCCGTCTCGAAGTTCTCAGATAAACTGCGGAACGTAATTCTGTGCTGGCCCAGTTCCTCAAAAATCTTCAAGAGGTCTATGGGGCGGTGGCTATTGAACGCTCCGGTCGCATAATCCTTAAAGCGTGCCAACAATTCAAGAGCTATTGAAAACTTCACTAAGTTGGGGTGAAGTCCCTTTTTTATGCTAAAAAATACTTGTATCTCAAAGACTTAGATTAATGCAAAATGCTCAATTCTAAAAAAAATGTACTGGAGGAATACTAGGTGAAAAAAATTATTTTCACTTTACTCGCAACGGTTATGTTACTCTCGCTTAATCCCGCAACCATTGTTACTGCTGCTGCTCTAACCGCTATAAAAACCGCATCTAAAGTCACAGTGGACGGCGTTGTGAAATCTTTCGACGCTTACACTATCAACGGTAATAACTATTTCAAGCTACGTGATATTGCCTACATACTGTCTGGCACGACAAGGCGGTTTGAAGTCACATGGGACGGAGAAAAGAACGCAATCAGCCTTTTCAGCGGCAAGCCTTACACCGTTATCGGTGGTGAAATGACTTTGACAACAGGTGACAGAACAAAGAGTGCGATACTCTCAACCTCGAAAGTCTACCTCGAAGGTAAGGAAATCAAGTTGACGGCTTACACCATCGACGGCAACAACTATTTCAAGCTCCGTGACCTCGGCAGCACTTTTGATTTTTATGTAGGGTGGGATGGTAATAACAATACTGTCGAGATTGAGTCGATGTTTAGCTATGTACCTGAAAACAGTGGCGATAGCTATTCGTATATAGGTGATATAAATGTAGGTAATACACAAAAAAATAATATAAGCAATTGGGCAAATGTTTCACCCCTGCAGCAATTCTCCTACAAGAATGAGGGGGTGGCATATGCTTATGTAAAGGATAGCAGTCTTATAATTGTAACCCCTAGTAAAGAATTGAGCGTTGAAATGAAATATCCTAAAATAGGGGATGTGATTTCCGATGATGATGGCAACTTCTACATTGTGTGGGGGAAAAATGGAACTGCCAACACGGAGCAAACGGTTTTTATCTCGAAATACTCACCGAATGGTGCGCAAATAAAAACCACAGGCTTTGTTGGGGCATCTGCAATGGGGGCAGATGGTAACACAAAGATTCCGTTCGATGCCGGAAACTGCGTTTCCGCAATCGACAATGGTACCTTAATGGTTAATTATGCCCGCACAATGTACAATGGGCATCAGTCTAATAATGTAATAGCTGTCAACACAACAGATATGTCCCCTTACAAATTTGAGTCTCTTATTTGGGATAGCAGTCAAGCTAATATTCCGTATGTCAGCCATTCATTTAACCAATCCGTAATATATTCAGAAAAAGCCAAGGATTTTATTTTCGCCAATCACGGTGATGCGTACGGACGTGGGTTTATTATCGATAAATTGCGGAAAGAAATGTATACGGACTATGAAAAATTAATATATGCGTCAAAATACCCGACGCTTAACATTTTTAATTTCTATCTTGAAGCAAACACAAATTACAATATGTCGATAGTAAACAAGACCTTTGCACAACTTGGCGGACTTGCGGAAACAAGCAAAGGTGTTGTGCTTGTCGGAGCATCTGCAAAGTCTATCAGCGAGGCGGCAAAGACGGAAAAGCAAAATCTGTTTATTCAAATATTCGACCCGCTTGCCAAAGAGTTGTCTTCGTCTACGGTTGTCGGAGGAACTACTCGTAGTGGTGCAACATCGTTCGACATTAATGACAACAAAAACTCACCTTTAACGAATGTAACCGATTATGGCGTTATTTGGCTCACAAATTATACTGACAAGAATGTTATCACACCACAGGTTGTCGTAGCTGACGACCATATCGTGATATTGTGGACAGAAAATAGTAAGTCTGTGTCTGAATCCTTTTATATGGTGTTGTCTGCGGGGGGCGATGTTATTACTCCGGCAACCTCACTCGGCATAAAGAATTTAAATTCTTATGAGGTGCCGATATATCATAACGGCCTTGTCTACTGGGCTTATACTTATAATGGAAAACTAAGAGTTGTGAGTATAAAGCCATAAAGCAAAGAGTATTCCTATCGCTGTTTAAATAATCTCAACTTTCGCAGAGCGAAAATCGGCTTAAATGCAAGATGTAACTGAAAGCGTTTGGGGGCGGACTGTCGTTTCGCCGTTAGCCCCGTTGCGGTGAACCTTACCACAAGTGATGGTAAAGCAGAAACTCGAACTATCGGTTTTTTTTAGATTTCATAAGTATTAACTAATACATTAATTAAAAACCGGATTCGTTTTTGAATCCGGCTTTTACATTTTGGCTCAGTAAAGCAACTTTGCGGTCGTGCAGGATGCTCGCAGATTGGCCGCCGATTTTCTGGACTCGACGGGCACGATAGCACAATCGTTACACGACGGCAACCGGACAGATGATCGGATCGGCTATCTTGGATCCAATTATTACACTCTAAAGTGAGGAACTGACTATGACGAAGCGTTCGGAACTGAGAAAAGTAAAGACACAATAGTATAGATGTATAAAATATGGAATTTGTGTCCATATTGTTTCTATTTTTCGCGGATAGACCCTTTAATCTGAACCACATCGTATGTGACGGCGAAAAATCGGGGTGTGGGAGAGTGCGGGGAATGTTATAGGTACTTTGGTATAAAGGGAATACAATTCGTGAAACTTTTGCTTGACAAGATGAAGGGATTTATGCAAAGTTACTGGTGTCGAATAGGTTAAAAAGCGCGAAGCGAGGAAAAGGTGAAACACTCTGAAAGCGAATAGGTTGGAAGCGTTCAGCGATGGGGTGCTGGCGATTATCATTACGATCATGGTGTTGGAATTTAAAGTGCCGGAAGGCCATGACTGGTATGCGCTAATCGAACTGGGCCCAAAGATTCTTAGCTACATCTTCAGTTTCGTATATATCGGCATCTACTGGAACAATCATCATCATCTGCTGCACATGGTTCGAACGATGAACGGGCGGTTGATGTGGCTCAACTTGCTGCTTCTTTTCTGGTTATCCCTCGTGCCGTTCACGACAGCTTGGATGGGGGAAAGCCATTTTGCAGCTACTCCAACTGCGCTGTACGGTATTATTCTACTACTTGCGGCTTTCTCGTACTGGTTGCTTCAGCGCGCGATTATTAACCAACATTCTGGCGATTCCTCATTCGTCGTGGCGATGGGTAAAAACTGGAAAGGGAAATTATCTCCCTTGCTCTACCTGATCGCGGTCTTGACCGCATATGTGAGTCCTTGGATATCCGGCTTCTTTTTCGTACTTGTTGCCGTGATCTGGTTTGTGCCGGATAAGCGAATCGAGCAAGCACTGCGAGGGCACTAAGAAATGCTCTTCGATTCTCGCGTTCAAGGGGTATTACTGGAAACTACATGGTGGACTGTTAGCGAAATAGCTGAGTGGATGAGAACGATCCATTCGGCTTTTTTATTGTCCAGCGACACAAATGTCCCTAGATTTACAGGGTATAAAATAATGCTTGCAATGTGGGAGCATTTTGATATAATCGTAAATGTTGAATTTGATAATCATTATCAATGGAAAATTGATTGCAATACATACAACTTTGGAGGATGATTCAATGTTTCGCCATTCCAAAAATCTTTACGCTTCTATTATGCTCGTACTCATGCTTGTTGTCGTTCTGGCAGGGTGTACGACCGCGACCGATAAAAATAAGGCATCGGACGCTTCCGCAGAACCGGGAAAGCAATCGTCCGCGCCGGCGGAAAAAACGCTGACTATCTCCTGGCCCAAAGATATCGGGCCATTGAATCCGCATCAATATACGCCGAATGAATTTTTTGCGCAAGGCATGTACTACGAACCGCTTATCGGCTATGGCGAAGGCGGCAAGCTGGTGCCGAAGCTGGCGGAATCATGGAACATTTCGGAGGACGGCAAAATGTATACGTTCAACCTCCGGAAAAACGTGAAGTTTTCCGACGGATCGGATTTTGACGCTAACGTTGTGAAGAAAAACTTCGATACGATTCTGGCCAACCGCGATATGCATAGCTGGCTCGGCTTGATCAGCCAGATCGAGAAAACGGAAGTCGTGAACGCGAACACGTTCCAAATCACATTGAAAAACCGTTATTATCCGGCACTACAAGAGTTCGCAGTAGTAAGACCGCTTCGTTTCCTCGGTGCCGCAGGCTTTCCGGATGACGGCAATACGGCAAAGAGCATCAAAAATCCGGTTACAACCGGACCATGGGTCCTGAGCGAGTACAAAAAAGATCAAATTGCGGTGTTTACCCGTAACGAACAGTATTGGGGAACAAAGCCTAACATCAATAAGCTGATCGTCAAAGTGATTCCGGACGGCGAAGCAAGAGTGCTGGCTCTGGAGAAGGGCGACATCGACTTGATCTACGGCGAGGGCGTCATCAGCTTGGATTCTTTCGTCAATTTGAAGAAAAATGACAAATTCAAAACGTCCGTCTCCGATCCTGTCGCAAGCCGTGCTCTGATTGTCAATACGGCAAAAGGGCCGTTCGCCGATCTGAATGTACGTTTGGCCCTGCAGCATGCGGTGAATAAAAAAGCATTGGTCGACGGGGGAACGAACGGCGTTGAGAAAATGGCCGATACGATCATCTCGAGCAATTTCCCTTATGCGAACGTAGGCTTGAAAGCTTACGATTATAATGTGGAAACGGCTAAGGCTTTGCTGGATAAGGCCGGATGGGTGTTACCGGCAGGGAAAACGGTACGCGAAAAAGACGGGAAGCCGCTCGAGATCGAATTGGTTTACATGGGGCCCGACCAAATTGAAAAGCCGATGTCGGCCGCTATGCAATCGGATTTGAAACAAATCGGCATCTCCCTCAAGACGACCGGATTGGAACGGGAGCTCCGCAATAAAAGGATGGAAAGCGCGGATTTCGATCTGCTGTTCTGGAATACATACGGTGCTCCGTACGACCCGCATTCGTTCGTTTCGACCAATTATGAGAAGGGGTACGGTATTTTCGAATCGCAGCAAGGACTGCCGATGAAAGATACGCTTCATCAACAGATGAAGGACGTTCTGCTAACCGTCGACGAGAAGGAACGGCAGAAGTTGTACACGTCGATTTTCACGACATTGCATGAGCAAGCCGTATATTTACCTCTCTCCTACTTGACGAATATTGCCGTTTATCCGAAATATGTGACCGGGCTGAAGTTCCCTGCTCACCGCGATGAAACGCCTTTCGACTTGCTGGATATTCAGAAATAAGATAAGGTGCTCCGATATGAAGATGCTAGTTTACGTGTTGAAACGAATGCTGACGATGGTCCCCATTTTACTGGGGGCCTCCTTCGTTTCTTTTTTGCTTTTGCGGCTGACTCCGGTTGATCCTGCCAAGGCTTATTTGTCCGTCTCCAATATCGTTCCTACGGAGGAAACGTTAAACGCCGTTCGCGCCCAGCTTGGATTAAACCGTTCCTTCTGGTCGCAATATGGACATTGGCTATGGCAGCTATGCCGTTTGGATTTCGGGACCTCGTTTTTCAGCAAATTGCCGGTTTCTCGCGAGCTGGCAGCCAGGCTCCCTATTACCGCGACTTTGGCATTGCTAAGCTTGGCCTTTGCCATCGCCATCAGTATGTTGTTGGGCATTGCCTCTGCCGTCCGCAAAAACCGGTTGCTCGATCATGTGAGCCGGTTGCTGGCGTTTCTGGGCGCTTCGGTTCCCCAGTTTTGGCTGGCTTACCTGCTGATTTATTTTCTTTCGGTGAAGCTGGATTGGTTTCCGCTGCAGGGGGCCGATTCGTGGCTTCATTATGCGCTGCCTTCCTTTACGCTGGCGTTTGCGCTAGTCGCTACCTATTCCCGGTTACTGCGAACGGGGCTGCTGGAAAGTCTTGAAGAGTCGTATGTGTTATATGCCAAAGCGAGAGGACTAGGAACGTTTACAGTAGTAGGGCGTCATGCGATTCGCCATGCCATCCGTCCGGTTGTTACGGCTGCGGGAATGAACTTGGGGAAATTGTTTGCGGGAACCGTAATCGTCGAGCAGATTTTTGCCATGCCGGGCATGGGCGGGTTCTTTTTGGAATCGGTTTATCATCGGGACTATCCGGTCATTCAGGCATACGTATTTATTATGGCTATCGTATTTGTAGTGGGAAATTTAGCGGCGGATGTTATACAAGCCTTGTTGGACCCGCGTTTGACGAAGGCCAAAGGGAAGGAGATCTGACATAGTGGGGGGCATACGAATCGTATTACGGACTGCCGGACGGCAAAAACTTATCGTTGTCTGCATACTGCTGCTGCTGGTCATCGTGCTTGCCGGTCTTCTTGCTCCTGTGCTTGCGCCGAACGATCCGAATCTCGTCGATCTGACACATAAGCTGGAAGGGCCGTCGAGCCAATATCCGCTTGGCACCGATCAGTTGGGACGCTGCGTATTATCCCGCCTGCTATATGGCACGCAAGTCTCGCTCAGCCTGGCTTTGTTAATCGCTACCGCCTGTTTGATCATTGGGCTTGCTCTCGGTTGCTTGGCCGGCTATGCCGGCGGGAAAATCGACAGTCTCGTCATGCGGGCTTGCGACGCAGTTCTGGCTATCCCCTCCCTCATTCTTGCCATTAGTTTGATTGCCATATGGGGTGCGGGGTGGAAGCAAATGGCGGTTGCGCTCATTATCGTGCAGTCCGTTTACTACGCCCGCTTTATTCGCGGAATCGTCAACAATCTGAAGCAGCAAACGTATATCGTCGCCGCCCGTGTTTGCGGCACGCCGCCCTTGCGGATGATCGTTCGGCACATCATCCCTAATCTTCTTCCTCCGTTGCTTATTGTCGTAACGCTGGAAATCGGTTGGGTCATCATGGACATTTCCGCTTTGTCGTTTATCGGGCTTGGCGTGCAGTCACCGACTCCGGAATGGGGGGCGATGATCAATGAAGGGAAATCGTCCATACGCAGTCACCCGAGACTGATGATTGCGCCAGGGCTGATGATTTTCGGTATGGTCGCTCTGTTGAATACATTGGGTGAGGCGCTGGGCGAGAAGAAGGGAATTACGAAATCGTTAAGAAAAATGGCGAAGGAAGCGAACAAACCATGACGGAGAACGCTATCGAACCCGTGCTCTCAGTGAACGGATTGAGCGTCCAAATTCAAGTAGAGCAAGGCTTGCTTCAAGTTTTGCATGATATCTCGTTTCGTATCGAGGCTGGCAAGGTACTGGGGATCGTAGGCGAGAGCGGCAGCGGGAAGTCGATGCTCTGCTTGGCCGTTCTTGGACTGCTGCATCAATCCGCGAAGATCGTGCAAGGTAATATCCGGGTAAAGGGTCTGGAGCTTGTCGGTATGCCCGAAAGCAAACTACGCCGCATTCGCGGACAGGAACTATCCTTGGTGCTGCAAAATCCGATGACGGCTTTCAATCCCGTTCTAACGATAGGGAAACAGTTCGTGGAAACCCTCCGGGCTCACAAAAGCTTGTCTCGTAAGCAAGCCAAAGAGAAAGCCGTAGCGTGCATGAAGCAAATGAGCTTGCCTGAGCCGGAGCGCATAATGAGTCAATATCCGTTTGAATTAAGCGGGGGCATGCTGCAACGGGTCATGATCGCACTCGCTATCTCGATGGAGCCGTCGTTACTGATTGCGGATGAACCGACGACCGCGCTAGACGGCATGAACCGCCGGAATGTGATGGAAGCTTTTCGTACCATTAAAGAGGGGGGGCGGACGGCCATTTTGCTCGTTTCGCATGATTTAAGCGTGATCGGTGAGCTTGCGGACGAAATCATCGTCATGAAGCATGGGCATATGGTAGAATCGGCATCGGCTGAACGGCTGCTTGCATCCCCCGAACACGAGTATACTAAATTGTTGTGGAATGCTAGACTGACGGCTGAGAGCAGGAACGAATAGGAGTCGAATGAATTTGAAAACATCATTAAACGAAAACCCTTTTAGCAATAGAGCGGTTTGGCTGTATGCGGTAGCCTTTATTTTCTACGCGACCAATCATATGTTAATCATCGCGCTGCCGTTTTTCTCGCAGAGCCTTGGGGCGGGACGATCGGAGATCGGCATTATTATGGGGGCGTATATGTTTGTCTCCATGTTTCTGCGTCCGGTTGCAGGCGCCGTAGTCGATCGGTTTGGATCGAAAAATATATTTATGATCGCGCTCGTATTAAATGCGCTCGTACTCGTCACCTATACCGCTGAAAGCCTATGGGCATTTGCCTTCATGAGGGCTTTACAAGGAGCGATACTCGCATTCTTTTCGATGACCGTTCATCTGCTTATCATGGATATGCTTTCGGATAAAATGCGGGGACAAGGGCTTTCCCTGCTTTCGCTCGCATCGATGCTGCCCTACACGTTCGTGCCCGCGCTCGTATTATACATGAAAGACCAGGTTTCGATGACGCAGCTGCTGCTTTTATTTGCGGGACTCGGCTTTTGCAATATTTTACTCGGGTTCCGGTTATTTCGGACGATCAGCGGTGCATCTCCCAAACCGTCAAAAACGGAGGCGACTCCATCGCTTGAAAGAGGAAAAGGGAAAGCGAACCGGGCGATTATTTTCCCGTCGCTGGTCATGCTGCTAGCTTCCATCGTGTTCAGCGTCGCTCCGACCTTCTTGCCGTTATATTTGGAAAGCAGCGGGATTCATACGGCGCCGCTCTATTTTCTGACGGAAACGGCCGTGTTGATCGTCATTCGTTTTTTTGGACGAAAATACATTCCATCCTCGCAAAACTTTCCGAAATGGCTGCTTGTCTCGCTAGTCGTTTGCTTTACTCTATCGCCGGCATTGTTGTCCATATCGGTTTCTACGCCTGTCTTGCTCGCCGCGGCGGTATTCAACGGACTTGCGCTGTCGTTGCTTTACCCGACCTTGATGACCTATATTTCCTTCGTCGTACCGGAACGGGTTAGAGGATATTCGATCGGCTGGTTTATTGCTGCCGCGGACTTCGGCACTTCCTCGGGAGCTTTCGTTATGGGTTTGCTTGCCGATAGCTTTTCGTACGGCGCTATGTTAAGCACGGCAGCCTGCATAGGCGGGGCAACGTTGATTGTAACCTTACTGTATCGCGGACATAAGGCGGTGGTCCAATGAGTTTGCTTGTAGCGGATCGCGTCTCTAAGACGTACGCGCCTTCAGTCTGGTTTCGCACAAAAGAGCCGGAGGCCTCAAGTGTTTCCGACGTTTCTTTTGCCATTGAGGCGGGCATGTGTTTAGGGGTGCTGGGTGAAAGCGGGGCGGGTAAAAGCACGATAGGCAATATGGTACTGGGACTGCTCCCTCCCGACAGCGGGACCGTCACCTTCCAAGGAGTCGATATGTATCGTTCGGACCGTCACATGCGTAAAAGATGGCGCCGGGATTTGCAGGTCGTTTTTCAGGATTGCTATTCCGCAGTCAATCCGCGTATGACCGTAAGGCAAATTATTGGAGAGCCGTTGCGAAATTACGAGCGATTGTCTCCTCAAGAGGAGGCCAGGGTCATTTCGGAATTGCTGGAGACAGTCGGTCTCGTTGCCGACGATATGTTTAAGACGCCAAAGCAAATGAGCGGCGGTCAGCTGCAGCGCGTGACGATAGCCCGGGCGATCGCATTAAAACCGAAATTGATCGTGCTTGACGAGCCGGTCAGTAGTCTGGATATGATCGTACAGAAGCAAATCCTGCTTCATCTTAAGGAATTGAAGCAAAGATACGGATTGTCGTATCTGTTTATTTCGCATGATGTTATGGCCGTAAACGTGCTCTCCGATCAGGTTGCCTTTATCGATAAAGGCACGATTGTGGAGACGGTCGAAGCGGACCATCTATTTGCGTGCGACCATCCGGTTTCCAAGCGGATCATACAAGCCGCCGCTTTTTAGCTGCACAAAGACACCTTTGATTCATTCAGAGAAAAGCCCTCTCCTTGATCACGGTCTATCAAGGGAGGGTTTATTTCGTGTTAATCGGTATATTGCGTTCCGATTGGCACCCGGGTTGACGGACATCGCGAGGACTCCGCTCTGGCCGAACGCTAAGTCTTTTTATCCGTATACGACAGCGCCTGAACCGGTGACTGGCGTAACGCTTACGCCGTAAACGCTGCTGGAATCCGAATACGAACGCCGCAGGCATGTTGACAGCCAAGATCGCGCCGGCGGACGCGACGAATCCGAACGTAACCTGGATCACCGGTAATTCCCAGGTGGCAGCGGTTGACGGGAACGGCAACGTCACGGCGGCAGGAGACGGCTTCACTGTCATTACAGTGAAGACCGAGGACGGAAGCTTTGAAGCCTCCGCTCAAGTGACGGTGGACGGCATGGCGCCGGAGATCGTCCTTGATGCGCCGGCTCGGTTTCCGCAGACGGAAGCTTGGCACGGGATTGTTTCTGTGGAGGATGCCGTCAGCGGCGTAGCCGCAACTGCGTTGAGCTTCGATGGCGCAGTTGTGGATGCGCTGGAGTTCGCGCCGCTCGATTTGCACATCGGGGTTCACGAGATTACCGTAACCGCGGTAGACCGCACAGGGAATCGATCCGGGCTTACGTTCCGGATCGAGGTTACTATCGATTCGGCTCGCCTGCAGGCGCAGAAAGGCAAACATATCGAAGCCGGCTTTGCGGCCTTGCCGATAGAGGATATCGACGCTTTAACACAGCTGCAAGATTGACAAGTTTCCACATAGATCATGAATAATTAATGTCGACTTTTTTGTTAAAATGAAGCCCGACTATGATGATTTAGAGGCAGTACGGAGTGCAAAATCGGAGCGGGATATATTGACTTGAATTACGAAGAAACCAAAGCCCGATACCCCTGATAGGGACATCGGGCTTTGGTTATACGGATTGTTCTTCCTCGGCAAACGCACGGCACGGTAATTATAAGACGCCGTTGTTCAAGAATCCTAGGCAGCGGTTATTTCTGCGACAGGAAGATTAGCTCTTGTGCAAAAAGCACCAGCCGTTACTCCTGATAAAATCAGGAAGAGAAGCGATTTAAGACTGATATCAAACGGGCTGTACTGAATTTTTCCCGCAAATACAGAGGCTAACTTGCCTCTGCTCGACTGGAAACAAACAACGTAACCTTTTTCATTTTTGCAATTCGCCTGTGCTGTCCCTAACGATTAATTTCGGCACGATTTCGTCTTTTCGGTTTTCATTATTCCATTCCGTCAGGAGGATTTGGGCCGCACGTTTCCCCATCAGCTCGGAATTTTGGTCGACTGTCGTCAATCCGGGCAACGTATATTGACTAATTACAATATCGTCGTATCCGACGATGCTAAGATCCCCCGGTATATCCAACCCCATGCTCCTGGCCGTTTTCACCGCTCCTAACGCTTTATAATCACTCGTTGCGAAGATCGCCGTAGGTGGGTTGCTCAAATCGAGCAGCTTCTTAAGGCCTTGCTGCCCCATTTCCTCCATCTCTTGATTTCCTTCGACGACACAAACTAGTTCGGGGTCCAACTCGATGCGGTGCTGGGACAGCGCCAACTTGTACCCTTCAAGGCGGAGAGAAAACTCCTGGTTCATTTTCAGCCGCGACACGCCGGTTAAAATAATGCCGATCCTTTTGTGGCCGAGGGACAACAAGTGTTCCGTAGCCAAATATCCGCCCGTCAAATTATCGCCGATCACATAAGGCAGTTGAAGATGAGGGTAAAAGAAATGAACGGTCACAAGCCGCCGGCGTTCTTCTTTCCACTTTTTTAACATTTCTATCGGAATTTCCTCGCCGCCGGGCACATGAGGGAGGCAAACTAAACCGATATCAGGTTCATTCGGCAACTCGTACTCCGGACCGACTTCCCATGTATGGAAGTCGACTCCGTGTTCATCGCAAACCTCGTGAAGGCCCGACAACAATCCGTCGTAAAATCGGTGATTGAACATGCGGAAATGATTGCTGCGGTATATCAAATACAGGATGCGAATTTCCATCGACCGTTCCGCCGAGATGTCGCCGCTTCCGCTTTGTTCCAGAAAACTGCCTTTACCGCGGACACGGAAAATCAAACCTTCGTTCACCAGCTCCGTAAGCGCTCTTCTCGACGATATTTCACTCGTGTCATACATTTTCGCGAGCTCGATCTGAGTTGGGAGCGGTTGATCCTTCGTTATCTCTCCGAGCCTTATTTTTCTTTTCAGATCTTCGACAATCTGTTGGTAAATCGGCTTTTTTTTGTGCTGTACCATGAATTCACCTCATCACCATTAAAGTATACTTTATATGGCAATAAATCGCAACATAACGTATACGGAGTTTGAATAAAGATGGAAAATATAGTATTGACTTCAAAAAAGAATACTATTATCATACAAAGTATAACACATACGTATACTTCGTATCACAATGCGAGACACAAGGCGTTATTTCATGATGTACATGTATCGGAGGTGGTTGATGTTACAGACATTCAATTGTGCTTTCGGGATGCAGTCATGCAAAAGTCGGCGTTTCATTTTTGATGAAAAGGGGAGCGACCCATGCCAAATAAGAAATCAAAATCGGTAATCATGCTCTTGATCGTAATGATGCTTGCTGTTGTCGCAGCAGCCTGTGGCGGAAGCGGGGGAACGAAGACGGAACCTGAAGGTTCCGCAGAACCGACCAAAAAAACGGAAAAGCAACCGGTAACCATCAAGATCGCTACATGGGTGGGGAAAGATAACGAGCCTTTTCAAGCGATTCCGAAAGCGTTTACCAAAAAATTCCCGTGGATCAACGTGGAGTGGATTTTCGTCGACAAAGGACCCGGAGCCGTCCATGATGCCGTGACGCAGAGCATTGCCGCCGGTGATCCGATTGACGTGTTCTGGCACAATTCGTTCGTAGATACGGTGATCAAGGATTTTGCGGAGGATTTGACTCCATACATCGGGAAAGACCCGGACTTTAAATCTTACAAATTTTTGCCCGGCTACCTCGAGACGTTTCAATGGAAAGGAAAACAATACGCATTATCGAGGGGCAATGACGTTTTTCTGGTGTATTACAACAAAGATTTGCTGAAAAAGTACGGTCTTGAGCCTCCGAAAAACGACTGGACTTGGGAAGACCTGAAGCTTATGGCGAAGAAAGCGACCAATCCGGCGGAAAATCATTACGGCATATCGAATCACGCCTTATGGTTCCAATTCGGATCGACGGTTCTGCCTTATGTGAACGGCCACGCGGAAAATTTCAATATGTTGAACGGCGATATGACGAAGAGCGTTGCCGATCAGCCGGACGTTCTCGCCGATTTGCAATGGATGCTGGATTGGGTTACGAAAGACGGAATTATGCTGAATCCGAAGCGGGCGAAAGAAAAAGGGCTGCCGGAGGCGCAAGCGACCATGTGGATGAACGGACAATCGTTGTTTACGCTCCATGTATCGCCGAATATACCGGGATTCAAAAATAGTTTAAAATTCGGCTGGGACGTGGCACCGATGCCCCGGGGCACGGCGAAACAGGCCGGGATGAGCTTCATCAACCCGATGTTTGTTTCGAAGGCGAGCAAGCATAAGGAAGAGGCATGGGAATTCATGAAATTTTGGGCCGCGACGACGGAAGGGCAAAAGCTGTTGATCGACGCCGGCGGAACGTTTCCGAATACCGACAACCCCGAAATCGTCAATTACTTCAAAGCCCATAAGCAGTTCGAGGGACTGAACAACGATGCGCTTGTGTATGCCTCCAAAATAGCGAAAATCGATCCCACGATCATTATGCTGGGCGGAAGCGTCAGCGGGAAGATGATTACGGATTGGACCAACGGTAAGGGTTACGGGGAGGAAGCGAGTCCTTACGACTATTTCCCGCCGGCCGCCGAAAAACTGAACAAAGATCTCGACAGTCTGAAAAACCAGTATAAATGATCGATCGGCCACGTTTTTACCGGGAGGGGTAAATCGTTTATGGGAAAGGTGATTTTTCGCCACGTAATGAAAAAGTACCCCGGGGAGAGACGGTACTCGGTTGATGATTTTCACCTTGATGTTGCGGATGGCGAATTTCTGGTCCTTGTCGGCCCTTCCGGCTGCGGCAAGTCGACGCTGCTTCGCATGATCGCCGGGCTTGAAGACATCTCGGAAGGTGAAATGTATATCGGCGAGACGATGGTCAATTATGTTTCATCCAAAGACCGCAACATCGCCATGGTATTTCAAAATTACGCTTTATACCCTCACATGTCCGTATATGAAAACATCGCTTTCGGTTTGAGGCTGCGAAAAATGGCCAAACACGAAATTCATGAAAGGGTGATCCGCGCGGGAAAAATTTTGGAGCTCGAAGCTTATTTGAGCAAACGGCCCGGACAACTGTCGGGCGGCCAGCGTCAGCGCGTCGCCCTGGGCCGCGCCATCGTCCGCGAACCGGAAGTGTTTTTGATGGACGAACCGCTGTCGAACCTGGACGCGAAGCTTCGCGTCCAGATGCGCGAAGAAATAACGAAGCTGCACCGCAAGCTGCAAAGAACGACCATCTATGTAACGCATGACCAGATCGAGGCCATGACGATGGGGAGCCGCATTGTCGTCATGAAGGAAGGGATTATGCAGCAGGTAGGGACGCCCAAAGAGATTTATCATGTCCCCGAAAATATGTTTGTCGCGGGTTTCATCGGGACGCCTCCCATGAACTTTATTTCCGGATCGGTACGAAGCGATGCAGGCCGTTGTTATTTCGATACGAGAAAATATTCGCTGCCGATCGGCGAAACCAAAAGAAGCTCGCTGCTGGAATCGGGCTATTTGAATAAATCGGTCGTGCTGGGCGTCCGTTCCGAAAAAGTGCTGTGTACTTCGGTCGTTACGAACGGCCTCGACTCGAACAGCTTCGACAACAGGGTCGAACTGCTGGAATTCATGGGCTCGGACGCTTACTTGCACATCAGCAACGGGGACCACCGGCTGATCGCCCGCGTCGACCCGTTAAACTGCCCTGTCGAAGAAGGCGATAAGGTGAGCGCCCGATTGGATATGGATCATGTTCATTTCTTCGATCCGAATACGGAGGAACGGATATGTTAAAAGCCGGACATATTCGCGCTATCCTCATAACCGCCTGCTGCCTCGTGCTGGCCGTAATGGGCAGGACGGGAAACGGGAATGCGGAATACGACGACCGCGCGAAACTCGGCGGGAATGAAGCCGAATCGGCGGTATGGGTCAGTCAGGCCGCATCGCCCGGGCAGAAGGAGGAACAGTTCATCAAGGCCGTCGAGGCCGCCGAGATTTCAGATCCGCAGCAAATTCGGAAGCAGGGCGATCACCTGGCATGGGACGGAGAAACGGGATGGGCCGAATGGAAAATAACGATTCGGGATGACGGGCCGTATCATATCGGACTGGTATACGATTCTTTGAACGAGCAGGGCGTGAATATGGTGCGCGGCGTCCAGATCGACGGCACGTATCCGTTCGCCGAGGCGGAGACGCTATATTTGACGCGCCGTTATGTTCATGATGCATACCCTCCCGCCAGAGATTCGTTCGGAAACGATCAAAGACCCCGGTCGCAGGAAGTTCAAGGATGGAAGTCCGCCTGGTTCTCCGCTTTCGACGCAACCGCCGGGCCGTTGCAATGGAACTTGGCCAAAGGCGAGCACACGATTCGGCTTATCGGGAAACAGCAGCCCGTCAAAATTAAAGAAATCGTGATTGCTCCCGCGACGGTTCCCCCCTTCTATGCGGATTCCGGACGAAACGTGTCCGGGCATTCCGGGAAAGACGGCGAATCTGCATGGATTCAACGATTCGAAGCGGAAAATATCCATGCCAAATCGAATCCGTCCGTTCAATTGCAGTCCGCGGGTTATGCCGGAATGTCGCCGCCGGTCGAACGATCGATTCGGTTTAACGCGCTGGGGGGAGAACAGTTCCGTCAAAGCGGACAGTGGGTGGAGTGGGAATTTGAAGTACCGGAAGACGGCGAATACGAAATCGGCTTCAAATTTTTGCAGACGTATTTGAATCATTTTTATGCTTTCCGAACGATTACAATAGACGGAAAGACGCCTTACCGCGAAATGCTGGAGACCGGTTTTCCTTATTCGCCCGAATGGCAAGGGCGCTTGTTGTCGAATCGGGAAGGGAAGCCGATCAAGTTCCGGCTTCAACAAGGAAAGCACGTCCTCGGGATGACGGCTACGGCGGCACCGATCAAACCGGTATATGACGGAATACGACGGAACTTGGACCGCATCGCGGAATTGGAATATTCCATACGCAAAGTAACCGGCAACTTCGATAAAACGACCGCGAGCGGGAATACGGACATGAACCGGGATTGGGATCTGGCCAAATATATCCCGGACTTTGCGGAACGGTTCGATCAAGCGATTGGTGACATGCTTCAATTGGCGGATCGACTCCAAGAGCTGTCTGCGGGCGGAACGTCGGATGCCGAGAACGCGCTTCGCATGGCGGCGAGGGAACTTGCGGATATGAAGGACCACGCTGGAGATATTCCGAACGAGCTCAGCAGATTTACCAAAATGCAAAGAAATTTGAGTACTTGGTTATACCGTTTGTTGGATCAGCCGCTTTTGCTGGATTATTTTTGGGTGGCCGCGCCTGGCGCGGAAAAACCCCGGACTACGCCTACGTGGATCGATAACCTGCGATATTCGGTTCTTTCCTTTGTCCGGACATTTACGACGGATTACGATTTTCGCCGGAACGATTCGAACGCCATTGACGTCTGGGTAAATCGCGGCAGGGACTATGTCCGGTTGATTCAGCAGCTGGCCGACGAAACGTTTACGTCCCAAACCGGCATTGCCGTCAATGTCAACATCGTACCCGACCCTCAAATGTTTATTCTCGGAAACGCCGCGGGCATCCAACCGGATGTCGCACTTGGCGTAGACCATGGAATGCCGGTCGACTTTGCCATGCGCGGAGCGCTGGTGAATTTGGCCGATTTTCCCGATTACGAGAACGTTTCAAAACCGTTTCAACCGGGAGCCCTCCGTGTGTTTCATTACAATAACGGCGATTACGCGCTGCCTGAAATCCAGGGGTTTCAGGTGCTCGTCTGCCGTACCGACATTATGGACGGACTCAAGCTGAAGCCGCCCGATACATGGGAGGATGTGTATAAATTACTGCCGACGCTTCAGCAAAACGGCTACGATTTCTATTTGAACCCCAAAGACTACGCACCGTTTCTGTTCCAGAACGGGGCCGAGCTGTATGCGAGGAACGGTCTAACGTCGGCTTTGGACAGCGAGAACGCCTACAACGGGTTTCGGCAATGGACGGAAATGTTCTCCCTGTTTCAACTGCCGAGAGAGGTGCCGAGCTTCTTCAATCATTTCCGCAAGGGGGACATTCCTATCGGCATTGCGGACTTCAACACGTACCTGCAAATTCAATTCGCCGCACCGGAGCTCTCAGGGAAGTGGAGCATATATCCGATTCCGGGTGTCCGCAAGCCGGACGGCACCGTGGAACGGTGGGCCGGCGGACCGATGCAGGCCGCGGTCATTTTCAACAAAACCGATAAGAAAGAGCAGGCGTGGGAGTTTGTCAAATGGTGGACTTCCGAGGAAACCCAGACGCGATTCGGGCATGACATCGAAGCGTTGAACGGGCCGGAGTTCCGCTGGAACACAGCAAATATGAACGCATTCGCGAAGCTGCCGTGGCCCTCCGACCATCTGCGCACAATCAGGGAACAGTGGAAATGGTACAAAGAAGCGCCGCAATTGCCCGGGGGCTACTTCACTCAAAGGCAGCTCGACTTCGCCTGGAACAAAGTCGTGCTTGGCAAACAAAACGTCAGGGAATCGTTGGAAACCGCCGTCCACGACATGAACCGGGAAATGTTCCGCAAACAGATCGAATTCGGGTTGCGCGACAGGACGGGTACCATTCTGCATCCGCTCGATGTGCTTCCCGTTGCGAAACCGTGGAGCGGGGAGGTGGAACGATGAAAGCGACCGTAGAAGCGGAGAACGGTCCGGCGACGCCCGTTGCGGAGTACGCCGAACGGATCACAACGGGCAAAAGGGCTTTCCTGTCCGTTATATGGAAGCATCGCATTTCGTATTTATTCATTGCCCCTTTTATGATCGCTTTTCTGCTGTTTATCTTCATTCCGGTTACGGTTGCGATCGGACTGTCGTTCTTTTCGTTCGACGCCATATCCAGGCCGAGGTTTGTCGGATGGGACAATTTTCTGGCGATTTGGACGCAGGACCGCATCTTTTTGCAGTACGCGATTCCCAATACGTTCAAATTCGCGGTCATCGTCGGGCCCGCCGGGTATATGCTTTCCTTTTTCCTGGCATGGCTCATTCAGCAATTGCCCAAATCGATACGCGATTATTTCACCCTCGCTTTATATGCGCCTTCGCTCGCTGCCGGCGCCGCGTTTATCGTCGTATGGCCCGTCATGTTCAGCGGAGACCGCGTCGGTTACGTCAACAACCTGCTGCTCCACCTGGGGCTGATCGAGCAACCGAAGTTGTGGCTTCAGGATCCGAACGAATTCATGACGATTATGATTGCCGTATCATTATGGGCCAGCATGGGGGTCGGCTTTCTGGCGATGCTTGCCGGCCTCCAAACCGTAAATCGCGAGCTTTACGACGCCGGCGCCATAGACGGCATCTCCAACCGGCTCCAGGAAATTTACTACATCACCGTTCCCGCTATCAAACCGCAGATGCTGTTCGGCGCCGTCATGTCCGTCGTCGGAACGCTGAAGGCCGGTCTCATCGGCTCCATGCTGGCCCAAGCGGCTTCAGGATCGCCGATCACGCCGCAGTATTCCGGTCATTTGATGATCAACCACATCGACGATTTTGCCCTGATTCGCTATGAGCTCGGTTATGCGGCCGCATTATCGGTCATTCTCCTCGTCATCGTTTACGCGGCGAACAGGCTGGCATTTCAACTATTTGGCGGCAAAGGGGAGGGGTAGCTTTGAAAAAAGCGCTCCGCGCATGGAAACAGACCGATCCGTTTCAGAGAATCGCGTTTATTTCTCTCGTACTACTGGGATCGTTTATGGCGCTTCCGATCATTTATACGATCAATCACGCATTCAAACCGATCAACGAGCTGTTTCTTTACCCCCCGCGGTTTTGGGCGAGAGAGCCTACGCTGCAAAATTTCAAAGATTTATTTCTGAAATCGCAGACGATGGCCATTCCTTTTACCCGATATTTATTCAACAGCGTGTTGACCACCGGCTTGACGGTCGCAGGTGTCGTCTCGGTCAGCGCCATGGCCGCCTACGCGTTTTCGAAGCACAAATTTCCCGGGGGGAAACTGTTCTTCGCCATGATCATTCTCGCATTGATGTTCGCGCCTGAAACCGTATCCATTCCGAGATATCTCGTCGTGGCGAACCTGGGGATCATGAATACGTATTTCGCCCATACGCTCCCGCTGTTGGCGGCGCCGGTCTCGGTTTTTTTGCTGAAGCAGTTCATCGACCAAATTCCCGGTGAACTGATGGAGGCAGCTAAGATCGACGGAGCGGGCGAATTCGTCATTTTCGCCAAAATCGTCATGCCGGTCTGCTTGCCGGCCATTGCAACCGTAGGCATTTTGGCGTTCCAATCGTCTTGGCAGCAATTGGAGACATCCAATCTTTACACGCAGACGGAATCGATGAAAACGCTGCCTTATTATGTGCTCACCTTGACAAGCGGCATTTCCAACAACGTGGTGGGGCAGGGGATCTCCGCTGCGGCGACGCTGCTCATGTTTATCCCGAATTTGCTCATTTTCCTTTTTTGCCAAAGGAAAGTGATGGCGACGATGGCGCATTCGGGAATCAAATGACGGATCGGAGCATGAAGATGAAGCGTATTGCTCTTAAACGGTTGGCCGGTTTCATGCTCGCGATCGTTGCAGCATTGGCCGGCTGTACTTCGGAAGCGGAGGCCGCGCTACCGTACTGGACCACATCGACGGATTCATCCGGAACAATCATACCCGCTCCCCACGGATATGTGCCCGACAAGCTCATCGAAGGATTTCAAAACCCGGAGCATCTGGTCATTACGGCTTCGGACGAAATCTATGTCGCCGACACCGGCAACGATCGGATCGTGCATCTGGACCGGAATGGCAAATGGATCCGAACGATCCCGGATCCGGAGAAGCTCCGGGAGCCGAACTCGAAATCGCGCTTGCGGCGGCCGGAGGGGCTGTTTATTACCGAAACCGGCGATATGTACGTGGCGGATACGGGGAGCAGAAGAATCGTCGTCTTTAACGCGAGCGGCGAATTCGTCAAGGAGTTTGTCCGGCCGAATTCGACGTATCTTCCGGCAAGCTATTTGTTCGTTCCTTCCAAAATCGTGCTGGACAAACGCGGTTACATGTACATCGCCAATAAAGGCGGGTACCAAGGACTGCTTCAGCTCACGCCGGAAGGGGATTTTGCAGGCTTTTTCGGATCGAATAAAGTACCGTACAGTTGGTTGGATCGCATGAAACGCAAGTTTTATACAGACGAACAGTTGAACGAGGAACAGAAGAAGCTCCCGGGAGCGATTACGAATATGACTGTAGATCACCGGGGATTTATTTATTCCGTAAACCGCGACTTGAAGAAGGGGCAGCTGAAGCGCCTCAGCTCGGGCGGAAACGATCTGCTGCATGATATGAACTATGCTCCATGGCTCGGCCCGACGAGCAGATTTTCGTTCCAGTCGGTTGCGGTGGATCGCTCCGGGATTATCACCGTCATCGAATCGGCTGGCGGGAGAATATACCAGTACGATCAATCGGGAAAAAGACTGTTCCGGTTCGGGAGCGACTTCACCGTCTCGCCACGCTTCGGATTGTTCAAAAGACCGACCGGCGTCGGCGTGAACGGCAAAGGCGATATTTATGTAACGGACGGAGACCTCGGCGTCATCCAGTCGTTCAAGCGAACCGAATTCGGCGAACTGGTTCATCAGGCGGTCCGTTTGGATGAAGAAGGGAAATACGAGGAAGCGCTGGACAAATGGAACCGAATTCTTGTGCTAGACGGCATGTTCGACAGAGCTTACCGAGGAATCGCCAAAGCGGAATACAAGGCAGGGCAATACCGGGAAGCCATGAAGCATTTCGAATTGGCATTCGACAAAGAGGGGTACTCCGAATCGTTTTGGCAAATTCGGATGGAGTGGCTGATGCGGTATTTCGGCCCGATCGTAACCATCATGTGCGTTGTTTGGATTTCGTTAAGCGTTACGTTGATGAGCCGGCGAAAAAACAGGCGGGGTGCGGAGAGCGGCGAAGGCGGCGTAGGCGGCGTAGCAGCGGCGCTCTCTTGGAAACGCGGTTGGACGGCTTCGTGCAAAATGGCGGTTCATGTGCTCAGGCACCCGGTGAACGGGATGTACGATGCGGCGCAATCCCCGGATACGAGAGTATGGTTTGCCGCTCTGCTTGTTGCGGCGGCGTTCGCCGTCCATGTCGCCGGTATGGCTTTCACCCGTTTTATTTTCGCGGACTACCGGTTTGTTGAAGTAAGCATCGCTTCGGAAGCGATGAAGTTTTTTTTGCCGCTGCTCGGTTGGATGTTGGCCAATTATTTGGTCGGCTCCGTGATGAAGGGCGAAGGATCGCTGCGAGGCGTCTTTATCGTGAACGCGTACGCGCTGATGCCGTTTCTGGCATTCAATCTCCCGGTCCGGGTTATTACCAATGTACTGACTTTGCAGGAGAAGACGTTGTACGATGCAGCGCTTATAGGAATTTACATATGGGTGGCGGTCCTGCTCTTTATCGGTTCGCAAATGGTGCATAACTACAATTTAAAGGAAGTCATCGGCATGAACTTCGTTTCCTTGTTTACGCTTTGCTGCATAGGACTGTTCGGTTTCGCGCTGGTCGGATTGCTGTACCAGGCCGCCGACTTTTTCATTCAGTTAGGACGGGAGTTGTTCCAGCGTGCGTAACAAGCGGCCCGGCAAGCGAGCCGGTCAATTGGCGGTCGTCCTTCTCCTGATTGTTTTATGCGGGTATCTTTGGTTTTCCGGGGAAAGCCACAGCACCGTTACGGGCAGCTACAATCCGACAAACGCGCTGCGCTACATGGACGACATGCGGTTGGAAACGGGGAATCCGGATTCGGCGACAATGGAAGCGGGAGGACGCACGTATTATCGAATGGCGGAATCTGGGACGGTAACCCTGTGGATGGAGCCTTCCGCCGGTTACATCGCGCTGAAAGACAGCAGGCAGCAAGACGGGATCTGGTTGAGCAATCCAAGCTTGGAAGCCCTGCAGACGGAGCAGACGAAGGGGCTGTGGCGATCCAATCTCGATTCGCCCTTCACGTTCAGGTATTTAAAAGGGAGCGACAACAAGGAAACGGTCGGAAATATCGTCGATCATCCGGCCAAAGTAGAGTGGCGGCGGATCGAGGGAGGTGTCGGAATCCGCTATACGCTAAACGACCTCGGTTTCACTTTCTACTTCGAATACGCCGTAACCGGAGACGGCTTTCAAGTGCGGGTCCCGGATCTCGGAATTGTCGAGAAGGAAGACAATCGGCTGGTGGAGCTGGACGTTTTGCCGTTTTTCGCAGCTGCGCAGAGCGGTCGTGACGGCTACCTGTTCGTACCAGACGGACCCGGCGGGCTTATATCGTTTCAGGCCAAGCGCGCATCGCTGTCCGCACCGTACGATTATCCGGTGTTCGACGCCGATCTTTCCGTTCCGCAAATCGCGGAATGGTTTCCGCGTACACCGATTCAATACCCGGTCTTCGGCATGAACCGGGGGGATTCCGGATTTTTGGCCGTTATCGAGGAAGGGCAGTATAAGGCCAATATATACGCTGCTCCAGCCGGTCTGCATACAAGCTTTCATTCCGTGAACGGCAATTTCCGGTTAAGAAGGGCTTACCGGCAGCCTACGGGGCTGACGAAATCCGTCACGGGCTACGAAAAACCGTTAATGGCGGAGCCTTTGAAAATCCGGTATGTGCTGTTGACGAAATCGGAGACAGATTATGTCGGGATGGCCAAATCGTACCGCCGTTATTTGACGGAAAACTTGAAGCTGAGCAAATTGAAAACGGCGGATAACAGCCCTCCCCTCTATTTGGATGTGCTGATGGCGACAAGCGAACCCGGCCGGTTTCGAGATAAGACGGTCGTGGCGACCACGTTCGAACAAACGGAGGAAATAGCCGAAACGTTGACCGGCGCCGACATACGCGGGCTGCATCTCGGGATTTCGGGCTGGCAGGATGGGGGCTATCCGGGCTGGCTGCCGAAACGGTTTCCAGTCGAAAAGCGGATCGGCGGGCTTGCCGGAATCCGACAATTAAGCGAATACTCGCAAAAGAACGGAATGAGTGTTTATTTGATCGATTCGTTGAATGTAGCGACGGATCGTACCGGAAATCGATTCTCTCCGCGGTCGGAAGCTGCCCGCATGCTCGATGGAAGAGCGTTGAAATTCGAGCGGAAAGGCGACTGGTTCGGCAATGCCGAGCTATTTTACGCCATGAGCCCGAGGGTGATGGAACGCGTTTTCGATCAGTCTGTCGAACGGTACAAGGAAACTTCCGTTAACGGACTGGGCATCGCGGGAATGGATAAGCTGTACAGCGACTATAACCGGAATCGTTTTTACGACCGAAACGCTTCTGCGGCCGTCTATCAAAGCACGATGCGAAAAGCGCGCGAAACGATCGGGGAAATCATTTCGTACGGAGCCCCGTCCTATACGATCGGCTATGCGGAGCATTATCATCAATTTCCGGTCGAAAACAACTACGATTTCATCGTGGACGAACAAGTTCCTTTTTATCCGATCGCCCTTCATGGTCTTGTCACGTACTCCGCGGCTGCAGGAAACGAACGGGGCAATCCCGACGTGGAGTTTTTGCGCGCGATCGAATACGGGGCTCTCCCTTATTTTTTCATCACGGCCGGGGATTCGCGCATTTTGAAAAGGACGAATTTCTCGAATTTGTACAGCTCCCAGTTCGAGGTGCTGAAAGACAAAATCATCGGCGAGTATCGCGCCTTCGAAACGGCTCTAAGCGGTGTATGGAGAAGCTACATCGGGAATCACCGGAAAGTGGCCGACGGGGTTTACGAAACGTCTTACGAGAACGGCCGGATCGTTTGGGTCAACTATAACGACGCAGCATTCGAAGGAGAAGGCCACCGGGTAGAGGGCATGTCATTCCAAGTAATCAAGGAGGGCGAACACTCGTGAGCGCGAACCGTCAGACGGCCCCGTCGGTCGTTTTATCCCCGAAAGAGCATTTGCTCCATCGAAGACGCATGAGAACGAAATCGGCGGCGGTAGGCCTGTTGTTCTTGCTCCCATGGCTGATCGGCGTCGCCTGTTTCCTCGCGTATCCGCTCTTTTATTCGCTGTTTCTCAGCTTTCATACGATTCAAATCGCGGCGGACGGCTCGGGTTTGCTATATCGATTCGTCGGTTTCGATAATTTCAAATACGCTTTCCTGAGAGACAACTTGTTCCCGGAACAAATGTTTCTATTTGTTCGGGAAGCCGTCCTGATCATTCCGATAACGGTTATTTTTGCTCTCCTCGTAGCGATATTATTGAATCAAAAATTTTACGGCCGCCTGTTTTTTAGAACGATCTTCTTCCTGCCTGTCGTTTTCGCTTCGGGGCGCGTGTTGATCGAGCTTTTTAACCAAGGACAGGGAGATCTTCCTTTAACGCAGCAGTATCGCGTCGACGAGCTGGTATACGATGCGCTGCCCGCCACCATGGCCGAGCCGATACTCGGAATACTGGGCAAATTCATTATGATCCTTTGGTTTTCGGGGGTTCAGGTCATCATTTTTTTGGCTGGGTTCCAGACGGTTTCTTCTTCCGCTTACGAAGCCGCCCAAATGGACGGTGCTACGCCATGGGAGACGTTTTGGAAAATTACGTTTCCTTCCATTGTGCCGTTTATCGTCCTTAATTTGATTTATACGGTAGTTGATCTGTCGACCAATCCGTTTAACCCGATATTGAAGCACATCCTTGCGAACATGGTCGATCCGAAAACCGGATATGGGTATGCGAGCGCGCTCGGATGGATTTATTTCACGGTGATCCTTGTGTGGATCGGCATATTGCTGCGGCTTGCCATGAAATGGAGTTTGGGGAAGAGGTGAAAACTGTGGCCGAATACACGAAGCGGGAATTGGCGGGACGCGGGACGCCAGAAGGTGCAATCGCCCGATGGTTGAACGGATTCCGGGAAAAGGGCGGCCGCCGGGAAATCCGCCGTAAAACGAAATTGCTGCTGCTCGGGCAAAGGTTGAACGACGGCTTTTTGTTCAAAATCGCCATCTATATCATTCTTGCCTCCGTTGCGGTGCTGTACGTTTCGCCGCTCCTGTATATGCTGTCCACTTCGTTCAAGGAAGTGAGCGATATGCTGGATCCCGCCGTTAAATGGATCCCGACGCGGTATAAGCTGCAAAATTATACGGACGCGGTTACGGGGTTGAACTATTACAAGGCGCTGGGCCATACGGGCTTTATGGCCGTTTCGGCGGCACTCCTCCAGGTCGGATCGTGCGCGCTTGCCGGATACGCTTTCGCGCGGCTTTACGTTCCTTTCGGCAAGGTGCTTTTCGGTATCGTTTTGCTTACGTTTCTGGTCCCGGTACAGACGATGGCGATTCCGCTTTTTGTGTTATATTCCAAACTCGGCTGGTTGAACTCGCCGTTGCCGTTTTTGGTCCCTGCTCTTTTCGCCCAAGGGATCAAGGGTGCTCTGTTCGTCGTCATTTTCCGGCAATTTTTTTCCACGCTTCCGAAGGAAATGGAAGAATCCGCGCGCATCGACGGCGCCGGCGCTTTGCGCATTTACTGGAAAATCATGCTGCCGCTCTCGCGGCCGGCCATGCTGATCGTTTTTTTGTTCTCGTTGGTTTGGCATTGGAACGCCTATTTCGAGCCTTCCCTTTATTTGAAAAATGACAGCTTTCTCGCCATGGCGACCCAATTGGATCAGATGCAGGCCAATCTGAACTTCAAGGCGGGGGCCGGGGGCGGACTTGCCGCCGGACAATTCGATTTGAACGAGCCGCTCAAGATGGCGGCATCGCTGCTCGTCATTCTGCCGCCGCTGCTCGTGTATATGGTTGCGCAAAACTATTTTGTGCAGGGGATCGAAAGAACCGGACTTGTGGAATGACCGAAACGTAAAGACGGGAGGCAATACAATGACTGCGAACTGGTCAGCGGCATGGATTTGGAACGGACTGCCGGAACATACGGGCAACGTTTATTTGGAAGCGAGAAAAGCTTTCGTTATCGACCGGCAGGTTGTGACCGCCAAGCTTCGAATTTCCGCCTGTCAGCTTTATATCGTTTACGTCAACGGATGTGAGGTGGGCAGAGGCCCGGCGCCGTCGGATGCCCAATGGACCTATTTCGACGATTACGAAGTGGGCCGCCATTTCAAGCAGGGCGAGAACGCGATTGCCGTTGTGGTTTACAATTTCGGGTGCAAAGATATCGTGACCGAGCAATTTCAGGGGCCGGGCGGGCTGATCGCCCAGTTGGACATCCTGACCCCGAACGAAACCGTTTCGATTCATACGGACGGTACTTGGAAATGCCGGCGTTCGCCGCGCTGGGTTCAGCAAGTTTCCCGTCTGCACAAGTGGAACGGCTTTCGCGAAATTTACTTGGCCGAACGGGAGGACGGTTGGGAAGACGCGCATTATGACGACAAGCATTGGGAGCATGCCCGGGTCATAGCTTCTCCGGAACAGGATCATGCGATATGGCCGCGCCTGCTTCCTCGGGACATTCCTCCGCTTGCAATCGAAAAGGTGTTTCCGAAAACGGTCGTGCGTACGGACATGAACTATGGCCGCATCGCGGGACAGCTCAATCTTCTGTTCGAACCGAAATCGGGTGTCGAGCGCGAGCGGGGAATGACGGCCGATGCGAGCGTACCCGGTTCGCTGCCCGGGGTCATCTATGATTATGGAAGGGAGATTGTCGGTTATTTGCGTCTTTGCATCGATGCGCCCGAAGGAGGCGTCGTTCAGCTTTCGTTCGGGGAGTCGCTGGATCTGAGCCTCATGAATACGTTCATCCTGAAAAAGGGGCGTAATGAGCTGCTTACGTTCGGCCGCCGGGCTTTCCGCTATTTGCAGCTCTCCTTCATGGCTACGTCGAAGCCGGTTAACGTACGGAAGCTGGAAACGGAATTCACGCATTATCCGTTCGGTCCCGCCGGAACATTCGCTTGCAGCGATCCGCTGCTGGACCGCATTTGGGAAGTCGGCGTGTATACGTCGCTGGTTAACAGCCAGAATCATATCGAGGATTGTCCGCTGCGCGAACAAGCGCTTTGGGTGGCGGATGCGGTCATCATCGGCAAAGTGATCTACCATACGTTCGGAGATACGATGCTGCTCAAAAAGTGTTTGACGCAAATCGCGCGCATTCAAAATCCGGACGGTTCGATTCCCGGCACAGGCCCGGAAAGAAACGGCCATTTGCTTCCCGACTTTTGCGCGCATTGGCTCTTCGGGGTGTACACGCATTGGAAATATTCGGGCGATACGTCGTTTTTGACCGACTTATGGCCGACTATCGTTCGTTTGCTCGATTGGTTTCAGGCGCAGGAAGACGAAAGCGGTTTGTTTTCCGGCGCGGATCGGAGCGGATGGTGGTGTTTCATCGATTGGGCCGATTACATCGATCGGAGAGACCGGGTTACCGCCGTCAACTGTTTTTATTACAAAGCGTTGACGCTCGTTGCCGAGATGGGCCGGGCGCTCGGCGAAGCCTCTCTGCCGGAGCAGCTGCTGAAACGTGCGGAGAAGCTTCGGAACGCCATACGCTCGCAATTGTGGTTGCCTGGCAAGCAAGCGTTCGCCGATTGCCTTACGGAGGAGGGTCTTTCGCCCAGCCTAACGGCACAAACGAATTTTGCCGCGATTTGGTCGGGCTTGATGGAGGAGGAAGAGGCGGACCGTTTTCTGGATGACCTTTACTTCAAAGGGCTGACCCCTGCGCTAAAAGGCGCCTTCTTTTACCATATCGTCCTCGAAACGCTGCTGCAGCGGGGCAGAAATCGGGAAGCTTTCCGCATCATTCGCGCGTATTGGGGCGAGATGCTGGAACGCGGCGCGACAACGTGGTGGGAAACGTTCGACCCGTCCACTCCGCGTTGCACGGTTCCAAGTCCGTATCAGGGCAATACGCCGACTTATTTGAGGGATGACGTTCCCATCAGCTTCTGCCACGGGTGGGGAGCTTCGCCTACTTATTTATTGACGCGGCATGTCCTGGGAGTGGATGTCCTCGAATTCGGTTCGGGCGTCGTACATCTGGCCCCTGTAGCGGATGACTTGGATTGGGCGAAAGGAGAAGTTCCGACTCCGTGGGGACCGATTCGCGTCCACTGGTCCCGCAGGCCGGACGGATCAGTCGCGTACAAGGCTGCGATTCCCGAACAGATTCGTTGGACCGTGCAAGCGTCGAACGACATTGGTTATGAAATAAACGGCTGCGATCTTGCGGCTCGCACGGATACGGATGAAGGGAGGTGAACGGGGAAGACGAACGGGAGTCGGTTTTCGGTTGGCGGAGCGGAGTAGAAGCCGTACCACACTAGATTGGAGATGATGTGCGGTGAGATTCGATAAGTCGATTGGTTTAGTCGTATTTCTGTTCCTGATCGGAACGGTTTTCTACGGATTGGAGCCGTCCAAGATTTATGCCAAAAAGTCAGAGGACTCATGGGAGCCTACGATTCGTGCGGCGAACGATATCCAGAACCGGGTGCAAACGCATTACGCCGATTCCGGAAGGGATACGTTCGTCATTCGAAACCTTGACATGGAACTTTCGCATAGGCTGACCGATGCGGGCGGCAAGCTGGTCTCGAGCTTCAAGCCGAGCGGACGGGATGACGCGTATGCAACCGACACGATGGACGTCGTCGTCGAAGACCGGGAAGGGGGCGTATATAGAGCTTCATTAAGCGATACGGCCGCCAGAATCAACATGTACCGGCTCGGACTGTACTATACCGACGTGCATGTTTTGGATACGAACTTGAGAAGGGAAGACGCCGAAGCCCATACGTTCGAATATGCGTCGTTCAAGTTTGATGGCGGCACGCAAGGGTGGGTAGGCAATTCGTACGTATCGCCGGTAACCGTCGTCGAAGGAGCGCTTCATACGACGATCATCTCCGCAATCGATCCAAACGTCACCATAACGAATACGAATATAGACATCGGAACCGCCAACACGATTGAAATTCGGATGAAATATACCGGTTCGGGGGGCGGTGCCAAATTGTTTTACGGCACTGCGGACGCACCGGGGTTTGCCGAAGCCAGAAGCAAAGTTTTTGCCTTGATTGACGACGGCGAGTTCCATACTTACAAAGTAAATATGGCTTCGGAACGGTGGAAAAGCCCGTTGACCGACTTGCGGTTGGATATCGACGGCGCTACGGTCGGGTCGGAACTGTTCATCGATTCCATCAAAATGATCGATGACAGCAAAGCGATCCTTCCGGTCCAGCTGGAAAGGGTTTTCCATGTATACCCAGATAAGCTGTATCAGGAAATCATTTTGCATACGACGGGAAATATGGAGATTCGGGACGCTTATCTCGAAACGAACGTTCCGTCAAAACGTTCAACCGTTTTGGAAATACGGGACGGGAACGGCGTGCGCCGCAACACGACCGGCATGGACCCGTCGACGGTGGAATATGTGGGCGTCGATTCGGGTTCCGCCGGCATCTTCGGTTATATTTATCCGAACGTCTCCGGAAACGGAACGATCACTGTCGAAAGGCAGGAGTCGGCAATTTCGATCAAGCATCATGCCGACATTGGCCAGGGAACATGGACCAAAGGACAGCAAATTCATATCGGGAGCCGGATATATAACAGTCTATCCCGGGGTATGGACAGTCTGTCCAAGGAGGCCGACCTCGAACGCGACCCTCTCGGGCCGGATCGCATCACGGTCATCAATTCCGACGCCGTAACCGGGTTCGAAGGGTATAACCCGTTCCGGGGGTTCTACTCGTTCACGGTCGATCATTCCGATTTCAATCAAGCCTTTTATCGGGAACCACACAAACATCCGTCTGCGAACATCCGTATTTCGAACGGCGACCGTCCCCGCCGTGTCTATGCGCAAGTTCATACGAAGGTGCCGTCCGGCGCGCTAGAAGCGGCCGCCCTATTGGACGAGAACGGGAAGCTGTTGCCCGTTCCCGTGGAAGTGGCCAAAAACTTCCAGGGAGAAAACGAAGAGCCGTTTTATTCGCCCGGCGATACGGCGTTTTCCGAAAGCTATTTTCCGCTCGAGTTGGCGAAGCGGCAGACGGTCCAATTCACGTCGCTGCACATGTATCAAAACTGGGGGAAATACCCGCTCAAGCAAGTTTCTTCCGTGAGCTTTACCCGGCCGTATTATCATCTGTCAACCGGCGTAACGGAAACGAACTGCTGGGTTCCTTTTTTTACCGGGGGGCGTACCGGATGGATTCTTCCCGATTTTCGCGCGAGAAGCGGGAACATGTGGAGCAACCAGCCGCAGTTCGATTCCGTCGGGAAAAACTATTTCATCGAATACCGGGATGTGGAGGGCAAACGGTCTATGATGGAAAACACGAAGGCCCGAATCGATAGCGCGGGTCCGACGCATTCCGACGTCACCTATGATTTTGTGACCGACGACGGCAAAGCGGACGTGAAAATCCGTTCCGTTGAAATGCCCCAGACGGATGAAAATCGTACATTCGTTACGCTTGAAATGACATTCAGGGATACGGTGGAAATTCAGAATACCGCCGATAATTTCAGTTTGTTCCGAACGGAAAGCCGGGGGCAGACGTTCCGAAAGCTCGGTTATCTCGACGGGCAAAATGAACCGGCTGCCCGCGACATTTTACAAAATGCGAACGGTGAGACGCTGCCGCTTGGCAACAGATTTCCTTATTGGACGCTTTTCGATTTCGATAAAACGAACAGCTCCGGGGGCGGCGCCAACATAGGCGTCCTGGTTCAGAAGTCCGATATTGTCATCGGGGGGCGACCGTACGAAGACGGGCTCGCTGTAGTTACGAAGCGTTCGGGCAGCGGATCGTCGATCGTCAATACGGCCACGATGACGCTTGCCAGGCCGAACGTCGTATTCCGGAAGGGCGATCGGATCAAGCTCGATCTCATCCTGCTCCCATGGGGAACCTACTTGTCAAAGACGGACGAAACGATGCGAAACCTGAGAGCCGATTACGGGATCGGAAATTTGGCGCTTCACGTCGAAAACGGCGTCAAAGTCGGAGACATGATTCCGACCGTAAGAGCGAAACATGAGCGGGCGGAGTTTACGTTATCGGGCGGAAAAAACAATATCGTGTTCGCAGTCGAAGGCTTCGACAGCTACGTCCCCCCGAACGTTTACAAGTTTGCGAACGGCCAATGGGAACCTGTCGATTCTTCCGTCAAAGGTTACGACGGATACCGGGCGTACGTAGATCGGGAAGGTACGTACGGCTTCGCCTTCGTGGTCGAATCGGACGGCAGCGGGCAGCGATACAAGGTGGAGGCGAAAGAAAGAGGCTTGCCCGCGATCGCCAAGGAATGGAGCTTCAAGTCGGAAGGCGATCCGGAAGGCTGGCAGGCGCAAGGCGGGGCAACGGTATCCGTATCCGAGGGGGCTCTTCGGGTCGGTTCAACCGGTTCGTCATCTTTTATCGAGTCCGACGGCAACCTAAGCATCCGTTCTCCGATCTATCGCTACGTCAAGCTGAATCTGAAAAACCATTCATCCGGATCGACCGTCAAACTACACTTCGTCACGAATTCGGACCGGTCGTGGAGCGAGGATAAATCGATCGCTTTTCCGATTCTGGCGCATGCAGGCGCGTTTACCGAATATACCGTCGACATGAGTGCCCATCCAAAATGGAAAGGGCAAATCGAACAGCTTCGTCTGTACCCGCCAGACATTCCGGGCTCGATCGATATCGACTACATCCGCGTCACCGACGAACCGTCAAGCGATACGGCTCCTCCTTCGCCTGTGTCCGATCTTTCCGTGGCCGGCGTGTCGCCGGATTCCGCGACATTATCTTGGACGGCGCCGGGCGATGATCTTGCTGTCGGCAAAGCGGCCTTCTACGATATCCGATATTCCACCGTTCCGGTCACGGAATCGAATTGGACCGTAACTTCCCAGGTGTACGGCGGGCCGGCACCGGGTATCGCAGGGACGAGGGAAACGTTTACGATTACCGGTTTAAACGAAAATACCCGTTATTACTTTGCCGTCAAAGCGGTTGACGACAAAGCCAATGTGTCGGTCATGTCGAATGTTGCGGAGGGTGCGACTCCCGAACGTCCGGCATTCATCAACAGCTGGGAGTTTGAACGGGACGGCGATTACGAAGGGTGGGCGATGCAAAATCAGGTAAAGGGCACAGTGGCGAACGGCTTCCTGAAATTGACGGCAACAGGCTCCGACCCTTATATCGTTTCCCAGGATAAGCTGGCGATCACCGATCCGTCCGCGTATCGTTACGTCAGGCTGCGACTGAAAAATCAGACGGCGAGCAATGCGGGGCAAATCTTTTTTATTACCAACGAGGACCCGATTTGGAGTGCGGCCAAGTATGTCCCGTTCACGATAAAGGCAAACGATTCGGAGTTTACGGAGTATATCGTGGATATGGGTACAAACGCCCTTTGGAAAGGAACGATCAAAGCGATCCGGGTGGATCCGGTATCCGCCGCGGGAACCGTCGAAGTGGATTACATCCGCATCGGCCGATAACATCCGACTATCGGACGGAGGTTGATCGATGAGCGTAAATTCGATGACTTATCTGGATAACGGAACGATTAAGCTAGGTGTCGACACAACATGGGGAGGCGCTATTTCTTACTTGTCCGCTTCGGGATCTGCGGACAATCTAATCAACAGGCACGACGCGGGACGACTTGTTCAACAATCGTATTACGGCGCCGGGCAATATCCGAATTGCGGCTGGGGTCTTAATCCGGTGCAAGGGGGAGACGTAAACAATCATCCTAGCGGCATTATTTCCCATCATAACACCGGGAGCCTCATTTATGTGAAATGCCGTCCGCTGGACTGGTGCCTGCAAAATGTCGCCGCCGATTGCATCATGGAAAATTGGTATGCTTTGGAAGGGAATGCGGTGAAGGTCGTCGCCCGGTTTACCCATAACGAAACCGTTATGGGGGCTATCCGGGATCAGGAGCTCCCGGCGGTGTTTACGGTGGCATCCATCAATCGGTTTGCCCGATATTCCGGAACCGCTCCTTTTACGAACGGAGCCTTGACTACCGATACGCCGGGTTATCCCAACGAAGTCCATTATCAGTCCGAAGGCTGGGGGACTCATTTGGATGTTTCAGGCAACGGGCTCGGATGGTACACGCCGCATGTGTATTACAGTACGAACTATATGTACATCGGAGACGGAAGCCTGGGGGAACACGGCGATCAGACCGCATACACCGCTCCGTTATACCGATTCGCCCTTTCTCCGGCTTCGCTTTACGAGTTCGACTATTATATAGTCGCGGGAACAGCTGCAGATACCCGGAATTGGGCTTATCAGAAAAACTGCCGAACGGCATCCGGTTGGAATTTCATATTCGACGGAGACAGGGAAGGGTGGTCGCTCAGTTCTCACGCGGACGGAAACGGTCCGTTAAACGGGATTTGGTCGATGATACCTCCCAGTGGAACACCGTTCTCGATCGTCTCTCCTCCCGTCACCATTCCGTCCTCGAGAAATCGGGTGCAAATTCGGTTGAAGAACATGACGGGAGCAACATCGCTAACGTTTTCGTGGCAAAGATCCGGGCTTCAGGAAGCAAATCGGGTCGTCTTCAGCAACTCGGTCACGATCCCGATCGGCAGCAACGGGAATTTCGCAACGTACACCTGCGACATGTCCGCTGTACCCGAATGGACCGGGCTCATTCAGAGCGTAAAGTTTACCGTCACGGGAACGACTGCGTCCAACTTTGATATCGACTGGATCCATATATCGTCTCCGGGCGGCTCCGCTCCGATTGTGAGCAAAGTCCAGGCCGTGGCGCTCTGCGAAAATTTGGCTGCGGTCCATTTCGACACGAATGTAGACGCAACGGCGCAAGTCGAATACGGGAGCACTTTCGGTTACGGGGCACACACGCCCGACAATATCAATCTGTCAACGTCCCATACGGTATATTTGTCCGATTTGCTGCCGAATCAAACGTATCATTACCGCATTCGGACGCGGGATGCCGACGGCAACGAATCGGTCGGTCCGGATAATTCGTTCATAACCCCGACGCGTGTCGTCTCCAAACTATGGAGCTTCGATCAAACCGGCGATTTGGAAGGCTGGACGATGCAAAACCAGGTAACCGGCACCGTTTCGGGAGGCTCTCTGAATCTGACCTCAACCGGCAACGACCCGTACATTTGGTCCCCCGACTTGCTGAATATCGCCAATCCGGCAACCAACCGTTACATCCGGATTCGATTGAAAAACAATGCGAGCAGCACCACTGCCCAATTTTTCTTTATAACCGATTCCGACACGGTTTGGAGTTCGGCCAAATCGGTGGCTTTCTCGATCACCGCGAACGACAGCGCCTATAAGGAATACTCGGTGGATATGGCCGCGAACGGCGCTTGGACGGGAACGGTCCGCAGAATCCGATTCGACCCTCTTTATTCTGCGGGCACGATGAATGTCGACTGGATCCGGGTAACGAATTAAAGACGGTCGAACGAATACGGGAGGATATCCGTCCAGGTCGGGATATGCTAACTGGTTCCGACTATAATCGAAAAAGAAAAACCGAACATCCCATCTCGCTTCGACCACAAACGCGATGGGATGTTCGGTTTCCAATGCAGAAGAACAATCGAGGATATTTATAAGGAAGCGTCTTCCCGGCATATCGTTCCGGCGATGTAGCGATCCCCTAGCGGTTCATCGTAATAGTAATATACAATGATAATATCTCCGTTCGGCAATTGGACGGAGCTCGTGTAGCCAATATCTCCCGCTACCCCGTCATCCCTCAACTCCGTTACCTCGATGTCATCCCATCCTTCGCATTCGCCATCCAGCAAAAATGCCCGTATCCCGTAAGGCTTGTAACGATAACCGAAAGAGACGAGCACATTTCCGCTATTTAAACGAAGTGCATGGAACGGGCAGGGCGAGTAGATGTTTCGCTTGAGCGGAGTACTCCACGTGATGCCTCCATCCAAAGATTCGCTGGTAAACAGTGGATGGGAGAAGCCGTTCGGATCGGGTCCTCTCAAACTTGAAGAACGGAGGAAAGCGACGATTTTTCCGGATGGCGTCTCATAAAGAAACGGCTCGTGGAACAAGTAATGCTCGTGCTCCATCTCCGCGACCCTGGTCCAGGATGTACCCCGGTCATGTGATTTGAGGATAACCACTCGTCCGTTATGATTCGGTTCCACATATGTACTGACGATCAGCGAGCCGTCTTCAAGCTCCTGCGGAATTCCCCTGACAGCCTGCCCCCCGCCCTCGACTGGCTGCGGGACGTCCCAGGTGTTTCCTCCGTCCGTTGATCGGATCGAATACATGCCATCCAACCGGCATAGCCAACGATTAAAAAGCAAGTGATCCGTCGAGGGGACCTGATTGACATCATCCTTGTGGAACACCTTCCAAGCGTAAAACATGCCGAATAGAGTTCCGTCTTTAAATCGGGTAATACAAGGTTCATGCACGCCGGCCAAAAAATCGTCATAGATGACCGAAGGACGCTCATCCCAACTGTTTCCGTTGTCGCGTGAAGAAACGAAAACAGCTCTGGAAGCGGGATCAACATGGGTGATATTGCCCATTTGCCGTATCCTGTTCGGGGCTTGACGAAAAGCGACCATGATCCGATCATCATCGGTTGCGACGGCAATCGGAAATGCGTTGTAGTTTCCATCCCTGTAGACGATCATGTCTTTTACTTTGTGCAGCTCTCTCATGGAGTAAAACCTCCTTTGGATAACTGTATTTAATATACACTTTAGAATATAGCATTCTTTAAAGTGGGGAAACAACATATATTTTTATGAAAATATACATAATTAAATCAATGTATACCTTAAAATATCCATATTGATCCTCTCCAGTACCGGATTTCCGTGTAATGGACGATTTTCCATGTGCGGAGCTGACTTCGATTTTTATTGCAAAACTCCGAAACATCCTTTTGATTCACTGTCTGAGTATCTATTTCTTTGTCAAAGTATACTTTTCATGGCGTTGCGATAAAATAGCTCGAGTGCCGATATTCATAAAGGGAAGACCGAGATCACCGGGGCATGGCCGCGTTCCCCATCCTACCGGCTGGACATGCCATACTTGCTCAAGACGGCTTCCCAAAAAAACAACTTGCCAACAAACGATGCACCTGCTACTATTGGTTTAAGGTTCGAACATTATACCATTATAAGCAGTCGTACAATGAATGTGGAGGCAGTTCAGATGGAATCTCCTTTTTTTGCTCAGTTTAAAGAGATAACGCCGAAACGGGTGAGCGACTTCATTCTGGAACAGCTCGAAGAATCGATCATTCTGAAAGAGGTTTTGCCCGAAGAGCAATTACCGCCTGAAAGGGAATTGGCAACATTATTTAAAGCAAGCCGGTTGGCCGTAAGGGAAGCGATAGCAGAATTGGAACAGAAGGGGCTGATCGAAAGACGTCTCGGAGCGAAAGGCGGAACGTTTGTTTTACCGCTCACCGCCAAAACGCATCAGCGGACGATCCAGCAAATCGCCGACAATTGGACACAAACGAAAGAATTGCTGGAATACCGTTCGATCATCGAGCCGGATGCGGCGAGATTGGCGGCAGCGCGCATTACGCCGGAGCATCTTGCCTATATCCGCGATCTCGTCGAGAAAAGCAGCGGGGAAGATTGCAGCAGGGAAATGTTTCGTTCCTTGGATGTGAAATTTCATTTGGAGATCGCACGCGCATCCGGCAATTCGTATTTTGAAAGCGCTGTTAGACTGATCCGCACGAAGATCAACCCGGGACTAGATTTAATGCCTTACAACCGCGAAATTCAGTTAGCCAGTTATAAGCATCATCATGTACTGCTTGAAGCTCTCGGCGAACGCGATGGAGATAAAGCAAGCAAGACGATGTACATGCACGTCCATAAAACGTTGGCGAAACTGAGCCAATTCGTGGAATAGAGGAAACGGCAGGGAGGTGACAACATGAAATCAGTAGAGCGATTGCCAAGAATAGGCGTTGTAGGGTATTACATCTCGGAGGAAGAAGCGGTTGGCGGACAAATTCGAGGCATTCCAAGGCAAGCATTCTCGCTGTTCAGTTATGACATGATCCAGGCGATCTTCCAATCGGGAGCGACTCCGATCCCGATGCCGGTAGTGGATAAAGATAAGATAGGCCAGCAGCTCGATACGATTGATGGACTCGTCTTCTCGGGCGGAGAAGACGTCGACCCGAGATTGTACGGCGAACAGCTGCAGCCGAGCGCGCACCGGATTGATCCGGTGCGGGACAAGTATGAAATGGAATTGATGGCTTTGGCGCTTGAGCGCAATATCCCGATTCTTTGCATTTGCCGGGGGATGCAACTTCTGAACGTATTTTGCGGGGGGACACTGCACGCCGACATCGATGAATTATCGGATAACATGCTGAATCATTGGGAGACTAAAGAACCTTGGCGCTCGGTTCATCCCGTGCGGGTGAAGCCCGACCATTTTGCAAGCGCTGTCTTGGGCGGGAATGAAATCGGGGTCAACAGTATTCATCATCAATCGGTCAAGCGATTGGGAGAAGGATTGGAGGTGGTTGGCCATTCCGAGGACGAGATTGTGGAAGCGATTGCAATGAAGGACAGGAGCAACGTTCTCGCGGTGCAGTGGCATCCGGAAATGATTGCGAGGCGCGACGATGCGGGACTGCGTCCTTTCCTGTGGCTCAACCGGCTTGCCATATCGGCGGCGAACGAAGACGAGGATCGGAAAGAAGCGGCAAGGGGAACTCAAGGATAGCGTTCCTACATTTAAGGAGGGGTCTACATGTTGGCTAAAAAAGCATGGATGAAAATTTCCGCGGTTATGATGATTTCCGCTCTGATCGTTACTACCGGCTGCAGCGGAAATGCGACAAAAGCACCCGATTCGAAGTCTGCGGACAGCAGCAAAACAGCCGAACCTCCAAAAAAATTAGTCGTTACTTCATTCGGCGGAGATTACGAAACCGCTCAGAAGGAATATTTGATCAAGCCGTTCGAGAAAGCATTCAACGCCAAAGTGGAAGTCGTCACCTTGTATTCAGCCGATGCGCTGGTCCGTATGCGCGCAGAGAAAAATGCCCCTACGCTCGATGTCGTGCAATTCTCCGGTGGTCAGGAAGTACAAGCGGCCAAAGAGGGGTTAATCTTGCCGGCGGACGAGAAATTGCTCACCAATCTGAAAGAGTTGTACAAGCCCGCGATCAACACGAACGGGTATGGCCCGAGCATCGCTTTCGACGCTTTGGGGATTATATACAACGAGAATAAAATCAAAACCGCTCCTACTTCGTGGAACGACTTGTGGAAACCCGAATTCAAAGGACATGTCGGACTGGTCGACTTGACGAATACGTTCGGCCTGCAGTTCGCCGTTATGAACTCGAAGCTTGCCGGTGGAGACGAATCCAATATGGATAAAGGCTTTGACAAAATCAAATCACTTCTGCCGAACGTGGCCGCTATCGTAGCCTCCACCCCGGACGTAGGAAACTTGTTCGCCCAAGAAGAAGCATGGATCGCCGCTTACGATTCCGGATACGCCTTCAACTTCCGCAAGAAAGGGCAGCCAATCAAGTTCGTCGTCCCGAAAGAAGGAGCGATGGCAACTTTCATCAACGCGCAGGTCGTAAAGGGAAGCAAAAACGCAGACCTCGCCCAGCAATTCATTAACTATGCTTTAAGACCGGAAGTTCAACAAGCGTTTGCCGAGCAAACCGGATTTGCCCCGTCGAACAAAAACGTGAAGCTTTCCGCCGAGCTGGCAGCCGTTATGCCATACGGCGAAGCAGCCGTAAACAGCTTGGTGCCGCTGAATTGGGAAGTCGTGACCGCGAACCGCAGCGCCTGGACGGCGCAGTGGAACAAGCTGATCAGCAAATAATCCGCTTGAAGGAAAGAGGTAGCGGTTATGCCAGCCGATACCGCTATCTCTTTTCTCCAACCATGGAAAGGACGGATCCCTTATGTTTCGACGCTTGCCTCCACAGTGGATATTGATGGCTCCCGGCTTGCTCATCCTTATTTTTTTCTTTTTGCTGCCGGTCGGACAACTGCTGTTGTTCAGTTTTTTTCGTACCACTGCGGACGGAATGATGGAGAAGGTTTTCGTGTTCGAGCAATACTTGGCATTTTTCAAGGATCCTCATTACTTGATGATTCTTTGGCGCACCTTGGTCATGGGCGTTATGATCAGTCTGCTATGCTTGATTCTCGGATATTGTCTCGCTTACGGGGTAGCCCGTTCCAACCCGAAAAACAAATATTTGCTGCTGCTTCTCATTGCGTTGCCCTTGCTTACTAGCGCAGTCATCAGAAATTTTGGATGGATCGTCATTTTAGGCCGAAAAGGACTAATCAACCAATTGTTGCTGAACATTGGTTTAATCGATAAACCGATTGACCTGCTTTACACGTCTACCGGCGTCGTCATTGCGATGGTTCACGTCCTGCTGCCCTTTATGGTTTTGGTGCTGTACAGCGTACTGGACGGGATGGATCGGAACTTGGAGTCGGCAGCGGCCAACTTGGGCGCTTCTCCGTCTAAAGTATTCTGGTTTGTGACATTGCCGCTTTCCATGCCGGGTATCGTCGCGGGTACGCTGCTCGTGTTCTCGATCTCGATCAGCTTCTATATAACGCCGGCGTTAATCGGGGGTCCGAGAGTGCAGGTGATGGCGACCGAAATATACAACCAGACGATTCATTTGATGAATTGGCCGTACGCTTCCGCACTTGCCGTCATTTTGCTCATTGCCGTATTCCTGATCACGAATCTGTATAACCGTGCACTTAGACGCAGTTCTGCGCAGGGAGCTGGTATTGTATGAAGAAAAGATTCTCTTTCCTGAACGCGGTCAACCTGCTGATCTATTTGTTTATCGTAGCCCCTCTCGTCGTGGTGGTCATTACTTCTTTCACCGAGAGCGCCTACCTCGTCTTTCCGCCCAAAGGCTTTACGTTTCATTGGTACAATGAAGTATTAACCGGAGGGCGATATGCCAAGCCTTTCTGGAACAGCATATGGATTGCCGTGACGACAACCGCCATTGCATTGCCGATCGGCACGTTAATCGCTCTGGCGTTCAAGAAGTACGAATTCCGTTCCAAAGAAACGATGCGGTCGTTATTTTTGTCTCCGCTGCTCGTGCCGACGCTGCTTTTCGGAATAGGCTTGCTCATTTTTTACAGCAACCTGGGAATCAGCGACTATTTCTTCCGGCTCGTGATGGCGCATATCATTCTTACGGTGCCATATGTTGTGAGGACGATGAGCGCGGGGTTGGCCCGTCTGGACCGTTCGGTGGAAGAAGCATCTTTAATTCTCGGCGCTACGCCGTGGCAAACGCTTAGGCTCGTTACGATTCCGCTCGTACGCCCCGCCTTGATGGCAAGCGCTTTCTTCGCTTTCATCATGTCGTTCGACGAGTTGGTCATGGCTTTATTCTTAACCGGACCGGGAATGATTACGCTGCCCATGCTCATTTACTCGGACATTCAGTTTAATATGACTCCGGCTATTGCGGCCGTATCTTCCATTATCATACTGGGCACTGTCCTCATCGGTTTGATCGGGATGAGCATGCTGAAACGAAATAAGATTTTGTAGCGGGGAGGTCCGTTTAATGAGTGAACTGCGATTACGGGAGCTTAGAAAGCAATATGGCGCCAATGTCATTGTGGAAAAGTTGGATTTGACCGTCCGCAGCGGGGAAATGGTGTCCTTATTAGGTCCGAGCGGATGCGGTAAAACGACTACGCTGCGAATGGTTGCGGGGCTTCTGGAGCCGACAAGCGGCTCGATCCATTTGGCGGATAGAGAATTGACGCGGGTGGCTCCATACAAGCGCAACGTCGGCCTGGTGTTTCAAAATTATGCGTTGTTCCCGCATCTGTCCATCTTCGAGAACGTTGCATTCGGTCTGCACCGTCAAGGCATTCCGAAGCAAGAAATAAAGGACAGAGTGCTGCAAGCTTTGCAATCGGTGCAGCTCGCCGGCATGGAGCAAAGAATGCCCGCTCAATTGTCGGGCGGCCAGCAGCAGCGGGTTGCACTCGCTCGTACGCTTGTCCTGCGGCCTCCGCTCGTGTTGTTCGACGAGCCCTTGAGCAATCTGGATGCAAAGCTGCGTCAAATGCTACGCGTCGAAATACGCCAGTTGCAGAAGCAGATCGGATTTACCGCCATCTTCGTTACTCATGACCAGGAAGAAGCGATGGTATTATCCGACAGAATCGCCGTCATGAATAAAGGCCACATCGTGCAGCTGGACACACCCGAGAACGTATACGGCCGTCCGAACGATTCGTTCGTAGCAGACTTTGTAGGGGACTCGAATTTGCTGCCGGTGAAAGAGCTTAAGGCGGCAAACGGGAACACGGAAGTAACGCTTATGGGTGGTCGGCGCATTAAAGCGGCCGGAATTTCGGACAAGACGGGAAACGCTACGGCGATGACTCGTCCGGAAGCGGTGCGGTTGTTCGCTGTTAGCGATCCGGCAGGGGCGCAGATCGATCGGGATGAGCAGAATCAAATAATGGGAACCGTGCTTTATATCCACTATACGGGATCGGCCTATTTGATCGGCTTGCAAGTTTCCGGACTGGAGAAACCGTTCCTTGTCAAAATGCCGATGCACGGAGAAGCGAATATGTCTTTGCGCGAAGGCGATCTTGTCCATGCGGTTTGGCAAGTCAGATCAACGTTTTTATTTTAAAATAAACGGATGCTTATGAAGTAAGTTACACTACGTAAAACTCTCAGGAGGAACCCATAATGGATCATACGAAAACACTGGTAATCGCACAAGGCACGGACGCTTCGACAATGGATCCGTACGCCCATTCCGAAACGACAACCGCCAATATTTTGCTGCAAGTGTACGATGGCCTTGTCCGTCGCAATCCTTCGATGGATATCGAGCCTTGGTTGGCGGAAAGCTGGGAAGTCATTACCGATACGGTGATCGAATTCCGTCTGCGCGCTGGCATTACGTTCCATAATGGGGAGAAGCTGAATGCGAATACGGTGAAATACTCGCTGGAGCGTATGGTCGATCCTCACCGGGAGCCCAAATTCCCCCCGTACGGCCGGTTCAATTCGATCGACCATGTCGATATTGTCGACGACCTGACCGTGCGTGTCGTGACGAACCGACCGGATCCCAATCTACTGGCGCAGCTTACAGGACTAATGATTATTCCGCCGCAGTATATCGCCGCTCACGGGGAAGAACATTTCAGCCGCGTTCCGAACGGAACAGGCCCTTACAAGTTCGTCAGCTGGGATAAGCCTAATGGCATCGTGGAAATGACGGCCAACAAGGAATACTGGCACGGAAGTCCTTCCGTGCAGAAGCTGACCTTCCGGGCCGTACCCGAAGGAAACGACCGCGTACAAGGACTGCACGACGGCACGATTCATCTGGCCGCCAATTTCCCTCCGCTGCAGCGCGCGCAAGTGGAAGCGAACCCGGAACTGTCGGTTGTCGGCACTCCGAGCGTCGGCGTTATTTATATGGGCATCAATACCCATCACCCAATTCTGAAAAATAAAAAGCTGAGACAAGCTATGGCTCACGCCATCCATGTGCGCGAGATTATTCAGAAAGAATTGAGCGGCTGCGGCGCGCCTCTTTCCGGTCCGGTATATCCGCAAGCTTTTGGCGTAGACCCTACTCTTCCGCCAATCGCTTACGATTTGGAGCGGGCCAAGGAATTGATGGCAGAAGCCGGTTACCCGGACGGAGTGGACATTAAGTTGGAAGTGCCGGACGGCCGTTTCACGCAAGACAAGGAGATCGGTCTGCGCATCGGGCATCAATTGGCGAAAATCGGCATTCGCTTGCATGTAGATATTCAGCCGTGGCCGCAATTCATCAGCCGGTTCCGCAATCATGAATACGATCAAATGTATTATGTTGGATGGGGCAATTCGACCTTCGATCCCGATGAAGTATACCGCAACGCTTATATCGCGCCGAACCCGTGGAATCCGACGGATTTCCATAATGACGATATGGCTGACATGGTGATGGAAGCGAGCAACATTCTTGATTCGGATCGCCGGAATGAATTGTACCGTGTGGCGTGTCTTATTTTCCGCGACGAACTGCCCTGGATTCCGTTGTTCCAGCAATTCGACTTGTACGGGTTAAGCAAAAAGTGGAATTGGCAGCCACGCATGGACGAATACATTTACGTCTGCGACGTTACGGCAGCGGATTGATCCGCTCATCACGAAATGGGCATAGGGGAGGGGAACATCATGGCAGAAGCAATACAGGGCATCGGTAAAATGTACATCGGCGGACAATGGGTGGAAGCCGCATCGGGCAAAACCCGCGACATTACGAACCCGGCTACGGGGGAGCGCATTGCCGTCGTGACGGAAGGCGGTCTGGAAGACGTGCAGCGTGCGATCCAAGTAGCCCGCCATACGTTCGATGAGACAAGCTGGAGAGATACTTCGTCCAGGGAACGGGCAAGATTGCTGTTCGCCTTGGCCGATCAAATAGAAGCGCATACGGAGGAGCTTGCCCGATTGGAGACGTTGAACAACGGGAAGCCGCTCGGCGAAGCGGAATCCGACGTATCGAGCGCAGTCAGCTGTTTCCGCTATTATGCCGGACTTATTACGAAGCCTCATGGACAAACGTACGAGGTGCCTTACCCGATCCAAGCGATGGTCGTCAGAGAGCCGGTCGGGGTATGCGGTCAAATCGTGCCGTGGAACTTCCCGCTCATGATGGCGGCCTGGAAGTTGGCTCCTTGCCTCGGTGCCGGGAACGTAACGGTGTTCAAGCCATCGGAAATTACGCCGCTAACCGCAATCCGGTTGTTCGAGCTGATCGAGAAAGTCGGCTTTCCGAAAGGAGTCGCTAACCTCGTGCTTGGCGACGGCCAAACGGTCGGCGCAGAGCTGGCAGCCAGCCATTTGGTGGACAAAGTCGCCTTTACCGGCGGTACGGAAACCGGTCGCAGCGTGATGAGAGCCGCCGCGGGCAACATCAAGAAAGTATCGCTGGAGCTGGGCGGCAAATCGCCGAATATCGTGTTTGCCGATGCGGATCCGTCCATCGTCGCCGAATATGTCATGTACGGCATCTATATCGGTTCCGGTCAAGTTTGTTCATCGGGCTCCCGTTTATTGATCCAGGACGAAATCTACGATGCATTTATGAAAGAGCTGGTGGAAAGAACGAACCTGATCCGCGTAGGCAACGGAATGGACGGCGGAACCGAAATGGGACCTCTTGTCACGCAGGCGCATATGGAAAAGGTGTTGTCGTACATCGAAATCGGCCGTCAAGAAGGCGCGACCGTCGCTGCCGGGGGCAACCGGATGACGGACGGCATATACGTAAAAGGAAATTTCGTGGAGCCGACGATACTTACCGATACGACGCCCGACATGCGGGTCGTACAAGAAGAAATATTCGGACCGGTGCTCGTCGTCCAGCGGTTCAAGGATGAGGAAGAAGCGATCCGTCTGGCGAACGGAACGGTATACGGGTTGGCGGGAGCCGTATTTACGAACGACGCAAACCGCTCGCTGCGCGTTGCGAGAAAGGTGCGTTCCGGCATTATGTGGGTAAATACGTATCATCCGACCTATAACGAAGCGCCGTGGGGCGGGTTTAAGCAGAGCGGGCTTGGCCGGGAATTGGGCACATTCGGTTTGGACGAATATACGGAAGTGAAGCAAATCAACGTCAATATGGAGCTTAAACCTTTGGGATTCTATAAAGGCAAAGGGGAATAGGAGAAATGGACAACCAGACAAATTTCGTATCGATTCAAACTCCCGTCCCTGGCCCGAAAACGGCGGCGATGCTGGAAAGAAGATGGCAAGCCGTGCCGAGAGGAGTAGGTAACAACACTCCGATTTTTGTCCAAAAAGCGGAAGGCGCTTTGCTGTACGATGTCGACGGCAACGTGTTTCTCGATTTTGCCGGGGCGATCGGCACGATTAACGCCGGTCATTGCCCTCCCGAAGTGGTGCAAGCGATCCAAAAGCAAGCCGAGCAGTATATCCATACTTGCTTTCATGTAGCGATGTACGAACCGTACGTGGAACTGGCGGAGAAACTGGCGCAGCTGACGCCGGGGCAATTCCCCAAAAAAGCGATGTTTTTGAACAGCGGTGCGGAAGCGGTGGAAAATGCGGTCAAAATCGCCCGCAAATTTACGCGCCGGCCCGGGATCGTTTCCTTTTCCCGCGGGTTTCATGGACGTACGCTTCTCGGTATGTCGCTGACCAGCAAGGTGAAGCCTTATAAATTCGAAATGGGTCCTTTTGCTCCGGCTACGTACAAAGCGCAATTCCCTTACCCGCTGCATCGTCCGGAAGGGATGACGGAAACCGAATATGCGTTGTTTTGCGTGCGCCAGTTCGAGGAGTTCCTGTACACCGAGGCGGCACCGGAAGAAATTGCCGCTGTGATTATGGAGCCGGTACAGGGGGAAGGCGGATTTATCGTACCTCCCGTGCAGTTTGTAGAAGGGATCTTCAACATTTGTAAAAAACACGGCATCCTGTTTATCGCCGATGAAATTCAGACCGGGTTCGGTCGTACGGGCGAGATGTTCGCATCCGCCCATTTCGGAATCGAGCCGGATTTGATCACGTTGTCCAAATCGATTGCGGCCGGTTTGCCGATCAGTGCGGTCGTCGGTAGAGCGGACGTCATGGACGCTCCGAGTCCCGGGGAAATCGGCGGTACGTATGGCGGCAGCCCGCTCGGTTGCGTCGCGGCGCTCGCGGTTATCGAGCTGATGGAACGGGACGGTCTCGTGCAGCGCTCCAGAATTATCGGAGAAACGATCCGGACGTTCTTCCAAACGCTACAGAAGGAAGTTCCTCTGATCGCCGAAGTCCGAGGACTCGGGGCGATGAGCGCGGTAGAGTTCATTCATCCGGATACGAAGCTTCCTGCCAAATCGTTCGTTGCCGGGTTAACGAAAGCTTGTTACGAATCCGGTGTCATTTTGTTGTCCGCCGGCGTTCACGGCAATGTCCTTCGTTTCCTGACTCCGCTTGTCATTACGGATGGTGAGCTGCAGGAAGGGCTTGATATAATCGGCCATGTCGTCAAATCGATGGCTTCGGCCGGTTAAGGAACGGAGGGAGAGCTTGTGAAGAAACATTTGTACATCAACGGTCAATGGAAAGAGGCGGCTTCTTATACGGAGCTCGCCTCTCCGTTTAGTGGCGAAGTAATCGCACATGTCGCGCAAGCGGATGAAGCGGATACGGATGAAGCGATTCAGGCGGCCAAGGCTGCAACGGCCGTAATGGCATCGATGCCGGCGCATCAGCGTTCCGCCATTCTCGAGAAAGCCGCCGCGCTGCTCGAGGCCCGCAAAGAAGAGATGGCACGGATTCTCGCGTTGGAAGCAGCCAAGCCGATCAAAACCGCGCGGGGCGAAATCGCCCGAACGATCCAAACGTATAAATTTGCCGCTATGGAAGCGTGCCGCATTCATGGCGAAACGGTTCCTTTGGACGCGGCACCCGGCGGAGAAGGACGAATCGCGTTTACGCTGCGCAAGCCGATCGGCGTAGTCGGAGCGATTACACCGTTTAACTTTCCGTTCAATCTGGTCGCTCACAAGGTCGGACCGGCGATTGCCGCGGGAAATACGGTCGTGCTGAAGCCGGCAAGCCAAACGCCGCTGTCCGCACTCGCTCTCGCCGATCTGTTCGCGGAAGCGGGGCTTCCCGCTGGAGCACTCAATATTATTCCCGGTAAAGGCTCCATTGTGGGCGAGAAGCTCGTCAAGGACTCCCGCGTCGCCGCGATTACGTTCACAGGCAGCCCGGAAGTCGGTATCGCCATGAAAAACAAAGCCGGTTTAAAGCGCGTCACGCTCGAACTCGGCTCCAACTCCGGCTTGATTATCGATGAATCGGCGGACATCACGCAGGAGTTGATCAACCGCTGCGTTTTGGGCGCTTTCTCATTCAGCGGTCAAGTTTGCATTTCGATTCAGCGGATTTTTATTCATTCGGCCAAATTTCACGAATTTGCCGACCGGTTCAAAGAAGCGACGGATAAGCTCGTTATCGGCAATCCGCTCGACGAGCATACCGATCTGTCCGCGATGATTTCGAATAAAGAAGCGGCGCGCATGCAGGAGTGGGTGGACAGCGCCGTAGCCCGGGGGGCTGTCATACTAACGGGAGGAATAGCGATTTCGCCCGGCGTTTTCCCGCCGACGATTTTGACGAATGTGCCGACGCAAGAACCGGTTTCGTGTCAGGAAGTATTCGGCCCGTTAGTTGCGTTGTCCTCATTCGATACTTTGGATGAAGCGATTGATGCCGTCAACGATTCCCGCTACGGCTTGCAGGCCGGTATTTATACCCGTGATATCCAAGCCGCGATGCGCGCTGCCGAGCGGCTTGAAGTCGGCGGAGTGATGATCAACGACTTTCCGACGTTCCGTGTCGACAATATGCCGTATGGCGGCGTAAAGGAAAGCGGCTTCGGCCGCGAAGGGATCAAGTATGCAGTCGAAGAGATGACGGAGCTTAAGCTGATCAGCATCAAATTGTAGAAATTATACTGCGATCCATAGGAGGAAGTGCGATTTGGCCTCAAATACAAGCATCATCATCCGGCTCGAACTTGCCAAAACGCCCGGTTCCTTCGCGGAAATCGCCGGAGCGATCGTACAGGCCGGCGGCGACATTATCGCCGTCGACATGATTCACGTCGGGAAAGAATCGACCACAAGGGATATTACGGTCAATTTGATGGGCGTTCAGGCTAAGGACATCACGGACGCGATACGCCATATGCCGGATGTTACGCTCGTCAACGTATCCGACCCTACCTTCCTGGCTCATCTTGGCGGGAAAATCGAGCTTCAGCCGAAAATGCCGATCAAGACGCGTGACGATTTGTCCAAGGTGTATACGCCGGGAGTGGCGAAAGTGTGCATGGCGATCCATGAAAATCCGGCGAGTGCGTTTTCGCTGACGATCAAGCGGAATACCGTAGCCGTTGTCTCCGATGGAACCGCCGTACTGGGCCTCGGAGATATCGGTCCCGAGGCGGCCATGCCGGTCATGGAAGGTAAGGCGATGCTGTTCAAGCAACTGGCTGGCGTGGATGCATTCCCCTTATGTCTCGCCTCCAAGGACACGGAGGAAATTATCCGTACCGTCAAGCTGCTGTCTCCCGCATTCGGAGGCATCAATCTGGAAGATATTTCGTCGCCTCGCTGTTTCGAGATCGAGGAGCGTCTGAAGCGGGAGCTGAATATTCCCGTGTTCCATGACGATCAGCACGGTACCGCAGTCGTCCTTCTTGCGGGACTTCTAAATGCGCTTAAGATCGTCGGCAAGACGGTCTCGGACATACGGGTCGTCGTTACGGGCATCGGCGCCGCAGGCGTGTCCATCGTCAAAATGCTGCTTGCCGCAGGGGTTAAAGATCTGATCGCGGTCGATCGCGAAGGCGCATTGTGCAGAACCCGGACATACTCGAATGCGATGTGGTCGTGGATAGCGGAGAGAACGAACCCGGAGTTAAAAGAAGGGCTGCTGTCGGACGTCATCCCGGGTGCCGATGTTTTCATCGGCGTTTCCCGCAAAGGGGTGCTGAAGATCGACGATATTAAGCGGATGGCTTCCGATCCGATCGTGTTCGCGATGGCGAATCCCGAGCCGGAGATCGAACCGGAGCTGGCCGAGCCTCATGTACGGGTCATCGCCACAGGGCGGAGCGACTATCCGAATCAAATCAACAACGTGCTTTGTTTCCCGGGCATTTTTCGCGGGGCGCTCGATTGCAGAGCGACGACGATCAATGAGGAAATGAAGCTGAAAGCGGCTTGGGCAATCGCCTCCGTAGTCAGCGACAAGGAATTGACAGACCAATATATCATTCCGAGCATATTCAACGATAAAGTCGTTCCGGCCGTTCGCCATGCCGTCATTCAAGCGGCTATTGAAACGAACGTGGCCCGAAGAATACCGCCTGAGTATCGTCAGGAAAAGTAACGCCTCCGGGAATAGTATCGAAACAACCTGCTTCCATTGCAGCTAATGCACAATGGAGCAGGTATTTTTCATTCATGAACAATTTCAAAAACGGTCCCCTGGTTACGATCAGCCACTTTCATAGAGCCATAAACCCCTAAATATAGTCTGGTTTGATTCAGATTCGTTCCCAAACTAACATAATAAGCGGATTGAGACCCAAAAGGATAATCGGTTTCAATAACGCTAAAATCATTTCGTTTACAATCTGTTCTTACCCTGGTATAAGCTAAAACTCCTCTAACCGGTGGGGCAGATCCTTCATTCCGGGCAAGATCGGTAAACACAACGCTTCCCGTTAGGTCGGGGATTCCATTCCCCATATAGGGCTGGACTCCTGTAAGTGCGGTTCCTCCAAATTTATCGGGTCGGGGATCTTTATGAAAATAACTTGTTAAAGGCTGAAGACGCCTCACAGAAGTTCTTACTGCTTCATTGTAATAGGCGATTATTTTCTCATCCAAAGTCGGATTTGCAGAGCAGTTCCTAATAAACGAAGTAGGAAAATCACCTTCCCACCCTCGCCAGCCAAAGTTAATAAATTCTTCTTGGTCAGGTTCAGCATTCATTAAAGAAGCTTGAATAAGCTGGGTAACCGGTATTGATTTATAATGAACGAAGGAAAAAATCGACTCTACCAAATCCTGTCCGACATTTCCTGCGTATTTGATATACTGATTATTAAACCTTTGAAACGAAATGCCTGGTATATTGCGAACTCCTTTGGCAATTACCGTAAGCGTTTCCTGAATAGGTACGGGTAGCTCATTAAAACGTGTAACTACGGGTGGATTATCGATAAATGTATGCTTACCTACATCAATTTCAATTATTTTACCTGCGATTTCCATATCGTCTTGGCTTAAATTAAATGGATCATAGCCTGATCCGCCATCTCCGGTTGTCAAAACAAGTTTTCCTGTTTCAGGTGAAAAGTTTAAGCTATTGACACCATTATGGTTTAAAAATGGTCTTCTTATATGAAGTAACGTCCGCCGTTTTTGAGGTTGGCCATTCGATTGTAGAATCCATTCTTCAACGGTATCAATATGATCGTATTGCATTTCTCTATTTATCCACTTTAGGTTTAAGGTACTAGAATCACACGGATTAGGCTTAAAAGATTCAAAAGGAGCACCTGGAAGAGCACCTGGACCTTGGGTTCCAGCTGCTGAATAATGGAGATAAAACAGGCCGTTATAATAAAATTCGGGATGAAATGCTAGCCCTAGCAATCCCCGCTCATCATATCCGCCACTAGAAACACCTAGTTTTATGATCCGTGGGCGAATATCTAAAAAAGTCCCTATACCCCCGTTTCCTATGTAAAAGATCTCTCCTACCTGGGTTGCAATAAATAATCTTTCGATTGAGTCACCCGGAAGTATAGTTGTTTTCAAAACAGTGGGTAAATTTAGCTTGCTAACAATGGGCCGCAAACTAACTTTAACTTTTATCAATTAACTTACCCTCCCTTTTTATTGTTTTCTTTATATAAGAATATGATTAGAACGGTTTATTATTACCCGGGGTACCTGGCTCTACGTTTAAGGAGTGGGCCTCTTTGGTCTCGGCAAATTCAAAAGTCAATCGATTCAAGCGGTTCGAAAGCTCTTGCTGTCCAAGGCGAAAAGCATGCGAATGATCAGCAGCTGCAACCTCGTAAAGCGAACGGGAGACTAGTTCAAATTCGATTGTCTGAATTATTGACATGGGAACATTTGTTTCGTGTACCTTTACATGTAAGGATATAGAATTTTTTAATCTAGGAGTTGATAGTATTGCCTCATATACGGTGCAACAACATAGAAATGTATTATGAACAAATGGGTGTCGGCGATCCGATTTTATTCTTACATAGTGGATTTTCAAGAGGAATATTAGCTTTTGCCAGTCAAATTCTTGATTTTCAAAACAAGTATTCTTGTTACTTTCCAGACTTTCGGGGACATGGACGAACGAGGAGTAAAAGCCTTGAATGGAGTACTCCCCTACATGCTGAAGATATTATTGCTTTCATGGACCAGTTACAGATTTCTAAAGCGCATCTTGTTGGATATGGAATGGGAGGAGGCGTTGCATTATATTGTGCCGTGAATCAACCTCAAAGGATAATGTCCATAACATCAATTGGGCAAAGCGGATTTGTCGCATCCATGGAATCTGAACAATTTGAACCGGAGTGGCTGATCACTCATGAGTGTAATGACTTTATCAATATGATGAAACACAGACATTTTGAAGCGCATCAAGGAGATTGGCAACATTTTTTGAGGCAAAAAGTAAAAGATTGGCGTACATATCCGCAATTGAGTAACGAACAATTTAACAGCATAGTTTGTCCTACACTATTCCTTGCAGGACAGAATGATCCGTATGCACCAGAAGAAGACCTTAAGCGCGTGACATCGCTTATTCGAAACTCTCGGTACGTTATTGTGCCTGGTTGCAGTCATAGACCACACATGATCAGAGAGAATCCTATCTTTGTGAATGATACAATCATGCAGTTCTTAGAGCAACGGATACGAAAGCTACATCACGAGGCTCCAATAACACAACTATGAACCTACCATTTTCATCTTGCATTTTTATTCCTTTTTTCATATAATTATTTTTGTCGATTTTTGCCATATTGTGTAGGGAATGATCATGGAAATTGATTTATGGAACAATTTGGGGTCGATACTAATTAACAACCAGGGGTGTGTAATGGTTCAACAAAGAAATATCGCACTAGCAATCATTTTATCTTTAATCACATGCGGTCTTTATGCAATTTATTGGTTTATTGTGTTGACCAACGATGTTGGCAAAGTAAGTGGAGACAACTCTTTCACAGGCGGAAAGCATTTCCTGCTGACATTGGTCACTTGCGGCATTTGGAGCTTCATATGGGCCTACCAAGTCGGTAAGCAATTGGCAGAGGCGCAGCGGCAGCGCGGCTACGTAATATCCGACAATTCGGTGCTTTACCTCATCCTTACATTTGTGGGATTGGGAATCGTAACGTATGCACTGGTACAATCGGATATCAACAAATTTGCGTAAGTTTAACAAATTTCGGAAGGGGAACAGCGGACTTCTCTGGGGTTCCTCGCTTTTCGCCGGAGGTTTGTTGTACTTGGAAGTATGGTTGCCTGCAACAAAAATCGGAGTTCCCTGCCTGTTTCATGAGTTATCGGGGTTTTATTGCCCGGGATGCGGAATCACAAGGGCAGCTACTTCCTTGCTGCGGTTGGATTTTCATCAGGCTTTTCACTATAACCCCTTGTTATTTTTCCTTGTTCCGATGTATATCACTTACATCATCGCAAAAAAGAGACGGATGCCGCGGACAAGCAATGCGATTATGACTGTCATGTTGACTCTGACCATTGCGTTTGGTTTATTCAGGAATATACCCGGATTGGATTGGATGGCTCCAACAATCGGATCGTAACGAAGAAAGCCGCACGGAGGGTTCCCCTTCCATGCGGCTCATTTTATTTTATGGCTTCTTTTCGGTATCGGCTACCCGCTCTTGTAGGAAGTCGACGATCTGGACCGCCTTCATGCGATAGGATTGCCCGTGGTGCTCCACGCCCAGCTTCATCTGGAGAAGCGCATCGATCACCTTCATTCGGTATACGTTCCTTCCATATCGTTAGATTCATGGGCAAGAGGAAAGGGCCTTACTCAACGATAAGACCTGACCGAGGAGATCTTTCGCCGGAGTTGCTCCGACCGAGTTCCAAGAAGAGGCGGCTTACAAGCCGCCTCATCTTCAGGTTGTAGAAAAAGACAGGACCCTCTTCGACGCATCGAAGCGGGTCCTGTTTCTATTCGGTTCCATGTAGGAGATATGCCGTCTAACACGGGTAGAAAGCATTTAATTGGTGCCTCGGGCGGCTCGAACCCAGTAAGAGCTTTCCAACATCGGAGCTGTGACAGGTTAGGGGCTCAAGCCGCGAATGGCGTGGCCTCGCCTACTCGACTATTCAACCAGTCGGAAGGGGTGAAAAAAAATCATCCTATTCAGGGTCAGGAAAAAAGCCCTATAATTGCTAACGAAAGTAATGTCCCAATTGACTCCATTTGGAGAGATGGGAATCCCGGTGAACGATAAAGTATCCGAAAGTTTATCGGATGGTATACTTTCGGGCAATATTCATCGGATTCGTCTTGTGCGATAGTGATGTACAGCATGGGGTGTTTCCGCTTTTTTGGCATGTTTCACTGCAACATTAGGTTGGTTGGTTTAACAACAATTGGAGGTTGGTAGATGATGTTTGGCTTTAGAGCGAAACGTAAGAGGCGATTGCTGCCTTTGGTGCTTTCTTGCGCGCTTGCTTTCAGTTTGACGGGACCGGTGCCGGTTTCTGCAAACGGACAACAGGACGGTCTGGGTGGGGCAGGGCGAGCAGACGGACGGCAAACGATAAGCGAGTCCGTGTATGCATCCGTTCCGAAATCCGCATCCGCGGCGGGGACGCCGCTGGCATGGAATGTGCTGACCAAGGTAGGCGGAGACCAGCAGGTAACTTTCAGCGTCGATAATAAAATTAGTCCGGACGGCCGGTTTGTCGGGTTTGCGAATCCCGTTGTGGATCCGGAATCGAGCGACTTCCACACCAAGCTGACGGTATACGACCGGACGAACGGCAGTTTCGATAGCGTGCTGCCTTCCACGTTTAACAATGACGTTATTGAATTTTCGATGACGCCGGATGCCCGGTATTTTGCATTTACGGCGAAAAATTTGAAGGATGACAGCATGCCTCAAGTTTATGTGCTCGACCGGCAAAGCGGATCGATTGAGCTGATCAGCAAGCTGCCGGGAGGCGGCGCGGCCGCCGGAGAGAGCGAGCATCCATCCATCAGCGCCGATGGCCGTTATGTCGCCTTCCAGTCGGCTGCGGTTCAGTTGGTGCCGGACGATTCGGACGATTATACAGACGTCTTCGTATACGACCGGGTAGCCAAAATGATGGAACGCATCAGCAAGCCGGCAATCCCGCCCGAGCCGCACGATTCGCGTAACGGCTTTAGCGAGCGGCCGTCCATTAACGCCGATGGCCGGTATGTGGCGTTCGAATCGTTCTCCGATCTGTTGATTCCGGATGATCGCAACAGTATGAAGGACGTCTTCCTGTATGATCGCACCGACAAGCGAATGAAGCGGATCAGCGTTTCGAACACGGGCGAGGAAACGTACCATGAGAGCTATCGGGCGTCGATTAGCGCCGACGGCAATGTCGTCGCGTTCATGTCGGATGCCGTCAATCTGGTGCCTGGCGACACGAACAACAAAACGGATATTTACGTGTACCGTCACGTGCAAGGAACGGTCGAGCGCGTGTCGTTCGCTCCGGACGGAAAGGAGGATATGGAAGACAGCACCGATCCGTTCGTCAGCGCGGACGGCAAGTATGTCGCCTATTCGAGGAACATTCCAGACTCTTCGGGCGACCTTCTCGATAAGGCGGTCATCAGCGATCTCGAGGCTCATACCGTAATTCCTGTCACCGTGCCTGACGCTCCATATCCATTGAAGCTGCCCGAGCGGCTCGCTGTCGTAAGCAATGGAGGCGAAATTGTCGCCTACAATTCGTTCTATGAGGCATATAGTCCGGAAATCGGCAACTACTTGACACACGGTCTGTTCATCGCATCCCGCGTCAGCGGCGGAAGCGCTCCGACATGGCCGGCGGGCAGCAAGCTTGAAGCGTCTGCAATCGGCTCCGACACCGTGACGCTTACTTGGCCGCATGCGACCGATGTTAAAGGAATTTCGGGTTACCGGCTGTTCAACAACAACACATTGGCCGACTACATTCCGTATCCCGAGCATACTTACAAGGTGACCGGGCTGCAGGGAGGGACGGATTACGTTTTTCGCGTGGAAGCCGTCAATGCAGACAATTTGATGAGCAGCGGCGGACCGGCTTACACGCTCAAGACGCCTCCGGACGAACGGAGCTTCAAACTTTCCTGGGTGGTGGACCGTTACGCGAACGGGATGCCTGCGCCGAACAGTCTGCTGACGATCAAAGCGGCCGGCTTGCCCGGGCGTGTGACGAAGGCGACGGTCACGTACCAAACATGGCTGGACGAACAAAACAACCGTCTGCCTAGCCCTAGAACGGCCAGCGAGGTTGTGCCGCTTTCGGAGCTAACGACCGAGCCCGGCCAATATCTCGGTACGTTTACCGTCCGACACGGCATCGCGGAGCTTACTTCGCTCACGGCGACGATGGCTGACGGAGCGGGAGGCACGATTGAACGGACCGCGCCGGAATGGCCGCTTCAGGTTGCCGGTACTTTGCAAGTCACGATCGCAAATCCGGGGAACGTCGATATGAATGGAGCCGGACTATCGGTATGGAGCTCGAAGTATGGAGGAAGGAGCCTGCGAGTAAGCGGCGGCGATCCAATTGTTATTGAAGGCCTTGCAGCGGGCGACGACTATATGGCTGCGCTGCAGAAATCCGACGGAAGGCCATGGGTCAGTCAACCGGCAGTTCGCGTAGAGGCCGGCCTGCAAACCGATCTCACGTTGAACGTTCCGATGCAGGCCAAAATACGATTAAAGGTAATCGATGCGAACGACAACCCTGTCCCGGATATTCGGATCGAGTTTTGGGACGAAGCGGGAGAAACATATTTAAATGTTGAAAACACCGATGCTTCCGGCTTTACGCCGTGGCACGAAACGGATGAAGTCCCCCGAACGTGGATAGCTAAAATCGATACGAAATATACGCAGTACGAAGCAGTGCCGAATTTGCCGATTGTGCTGAAGCCCGGAAATAACGAACAAACGATCAAGCTTCGTCTGCCGCCGGAGGGAATGCTTCGCGGGAAGGTGACCGATCCCGAAGGCAAGCCAGTATTCAACGCCATCGTCACGACGACGCAAATGAACAAAGAAGAAAAGCTCGTTAAGCAGTTTTATACCAATCTTAATGGCGAATACGCGGCGACGCTGTTGGCGGGCGATGCGGATGTTCAAGTTGTCATGCCGAATTATCATTATTTTTCGGATGAAGGGCTCAAGGCGACCATTCCCGAAAATGGGACGGCCACGTTTGACATTCCGTTGAAAACAATCGACCGTGGTCTCATCAAGCTTAACGTGTATGTCAAATTTATCGACGGCGATTGGCAGGGGCCGGTCGATATGCAGCACATGTCCTTTATGTCGAAGATCAGCTCCAAAACCGGAGCCGGCAGAACGAGCTATTACCAGAACTCCGTCGAGTATCAAGGCAGACCCGGCGAAGAAGTCGAGGTTTGCGTGACCGGCTCCACATATAGGCTGGGCACAGTGTGCCAGAACCTGACGCTTGACGATAACGCGAACGGTGTCGCGGAAATCCGGCTGGAGGAGAAGGGCTCGCGTGTTCGGGGGCAGCTGCCATCGTTCGCCAGCGGCCGGGCTTATGCAAACCTGTATGAGCAACTGGCAAACGGAACCGAACAGCTGGCAAATTCGGAGAAGATCGATAAACAAGGTCCGTTTGAAATTCATGTTCCGAAGGCAGGCACGTATCGTTTGGAAATCATCAGGAGAAGCGGCGAAGCCGGGCAATCGGAAACGGGGCGCGTAGAGTTTACGATCGGAAGCAAGCAGATCAAGGATCTTGGCTCGATCGCTTTCCATACGAATCAACACTTTATCCAGCCGTACGAAAATGCCTTTATGGCGCTGCCCAATCAAGCCGCGCCGGGAGGAACCGTCAATCTGCGGGCCATTTACCGTAACTCAGGCGAGACGGTAGAGGGAGCGCTGCTGAAAGTCGATATCCCGGAAGGCATGACGCCGGTTAAGGATGCAAACGGGAACATTGCGATAAGCGGAGCGAAAGGAATTGCCGTCATGAACGGTAGTGTACTGGAAATTCCGCTCGGGGACATCCCTAAGAATCTTCCGGGCAAGGTTAGCTTCAAGGTTAAGCTGGATACCGGCTTCAACCGGAGCTTTGCGAAATTGGGAGCCCATATTACCGGAACTGTGCAAAAAAAGGCGATCAACGAGCAGCTCGGCTTCATCCAGCTCGATGTCCCGGCCGTTACGATCGATACGCCGGACCGGGTCGCGGAGTCTAAGCTGACGGTAGTCGGAACGGCTCCGGCAGGCAGCCGGGTTCGGGTATACGACAGCAACGTTCTGCTTGCGGTAGTCGATGCATCGCCGGTCGGATTCTGGCAGGCGACGGTGGAGCTGGCGGATCTCGGCAGCCCAAGCGTCCATGCGCTGCGCGCCGAGGCCGATTCTAAAGGCACGGTCATGCATTCGGAGCAAAATTTCGTCCACTACGAACGAAATCAGCCGATTTTGACGGAAATGGCGATGGTTCAGCTGTCCAGCGGACGCTGGGTCCGCATGGATGTGAAGAAAGGCGTGGCCCAGATGCCGTATACGGTCGTTCCGGGCAATCCGTTCGAGTTCCAATTGAAGTTCTCGGAACCGGATAAAGTAAGCGAAGTGCAGCTCTACATGAATGGGCAGAGCGGCGATCCGATCCAGGCCGTGCGCGGTGCCGACGGTCTGTTCCGGGCAATCGTTCCGACGACCAAAGGAGCTCTGGGCGGCATTTATGTGGCGTACGAGACGAAGAAGCCGAAGCTGCAGCTGGAGCCGCGGGTGCCGACGGATGCGGAAATCCGCAGCGCGCTTCCTGCTTCCATGCGCGATTTCGAGGTCGTCTCGAGAAATCCGTTCCAATTGGAAGGCAACGTATACAGCGGCAAAGCGGTCATCAAGTTTCCGCAAGCTCCGGGCGTGACGATGACGGTGAAGCTGTCGATCGATACGAAACCGGCGGTGCCGTACAAACCGACGCTCGAGGAGATCGTGCAGGCGGAATCGACCGGCGTGCTTGTGTTTAACAGCACTCTGGACGTTGTCGAGAGCGAGCAAGCATTAAACGTTACATCGACCGGTTACATTCCCAAAAAACAGCTGCTGTCGCTAACCGGCGCTACACTCGGCATTTCGAGACAGTCGGTGCAGATGATGTCTCCGCTTGGCGGCATTGAGCTCGACGATATCCTCGACGAGATCGACCTGCCGAAGTACAATGACATGCTGAGATTTTCGTCCGACGTGCAGATTGACATCATGGAGCCGTATGGAAAGGTAAAAGAAGTAAAGGAAATGTACACGGGCTACAAGGATTACGCAGGAAAAATCAATAAAATTATGAATAATGTCGAAGTCGGCATCTCTTGCCCGGAGAATGCGGAAGTGACCGGCGAGCAAGCCGGCAAAGCGCTTCTCGTAACCGTAGGCGGAGAAGTGGCGAAAACCGCGCTCGGCGCATGGACCGGAGCGATGGCTCTGGAAGGGCCCGTCGGCATTCTTGCGGGATATGCGACGAAATATGTATCGACCAAGATCGACAGCTATGTCGATGAGCAGATCGATGCGGTAGGCGCGGGCGTGGATGCCAAAGCTTGCAAACCGGACGAGGAAGATCCGGAAGAAGAGAACATTTACAAGAAACGCGTAAAACGGCTCCCTAGAGGAAAAATCGCTTATCGCGTCGCCAAGCCGAGATGGATTTACGATCCGAGCGGTTATGTGTACGAAGCGGTTGCAGGCAATCGGTTGGAGGATGTGAAGGCTACGGTCTTGTATCGAAAACCTTCGACAAATGAATGGGCGGTTTGGGACGAAGCCGCAGATTATGCTCAAACCAATCCGCAGTGGACGGATGGAGAAGGACGCTACGGATGGGATGTGCCGGAGGGCAAATGGAAGGTCGTTTGGGAAAAAGACGGCTATGACACGGCAAACAGCGCCGAGCTTGAAGTGCCTCCGCCGCATTTTGACGTGAATATGGGCCTTGTCTCGCATCTGCCGCCTAGAGCCGATACGATCACAGCCGTAACGTATGAAGGCGGAAGCTATATCGATGTCGCCTTTACCAAGTATATCCAAACTACGATTCCGCTTGGCGATCGCACGATCACGGTCAAAGGAACGGATGGAGCGGCGATCCCGGGTACTGCCCAATATGTGAATGCCGAGCAAAGCCCGACCGGCGATAGGTTTACCCGGACGGTGCGGTTTACGCCGAATGCGGGAAGTTTGACGGCAGGCAGCACGTATCAGGTGACGATTACTCCCGGCACTATCGTGAGCTACGCCGGCGCATTGATGATCGATGAAGCGGTCAAATCGGTTCAAGCTGTCGTACGGGACATCACCGGCCCGCATCCGACGAGCGCCTCGGCGCAAAGCGGCAACCGGGTGATCCGGCTGGCATTCGATCGAGCGCTGAAGGCCGATGCGGCGTTGGATGCCGAGAAATTTAAGTTGAACGGAACGAACGCCGCCGTATTAGCGGCCGTGTTGGACCGTCCCGTTAGAGGCGAGAAGCCTCGCGACGTCATCTTGACGCTCTCCGCTCCGTTCTCCGAAGGGACGGCAGTGACGGTTGCGATCGAAGCGGGAGCGGTGCACGATGCGGGCGGCAACCCGTCTGAGGCGGCAACGGTTTCCTTGTCGGCTCCGAATGCGCTGCTTGCCAATCTGTCGATTACGAACGGCACATTGACGGCACCTTTTGCAAGCAATCAAACCGACTATACCGTCAAGGTCAACAACGACGTACAATCGTTGACTATCAATGCCACGTTGGCCGACCCGGGCGCGACGCTAGTAATCGGACGGCTGTCGGCCAAGAACGGTATGGACAAAGAAATTCAAATACCAAGCAGCGGGATTATTATCATAACGGTGCAAGCGGCGGGCCATCCGGAAATTATGCGTGAATATAAGCTGGTTGTGGAACGCACGAGCTCCGGTGGCGAACAACCCGGCGGCGAACAACCTGGAGGCCAGCAGCCTACTCCTGCGAATCCGGCTCCCGCGAATCCCCTCGATCTGGGACGCGATGCGCGCTTAACGCGTACGACCGGCTCGGACGGAGGGACGACGCTTCTTGTCGAAGTCCAAACGGCAGCGGTTCAACAAGCGCTGCAAAAAAGCGAGCAGGCCGGCCAGCTATTTTTGAACGTGACGGAAGCGGCGGATCATTATAAGGTTCAAGTGCCGGCTGACGCTTTCCGCATGCTGATTCAAGCCAAAGCGGACATGAAGCTTCGGTTGAACTCGGCCGTGATGAACGTTCAGACGGCTGCATGGTCAGGCGTTTGGAGCGACAAGATGACGGCTGTAAGCTTCGGCGTATCGAAACCGGCCGTCTCTGAAGAGCACGCCTTGCTGCGCGATATAACCGGACGTTACGGCAGCTTGAGGCCGATAACGGGCATGCTCCGGTTTGCGGTAGAAGCGCAAGAAGGGGATAAGGCGGTTTCGCTGCCGATGCCTCTTGCAACGCCGATGGCTATCGAATGGGTGCTCAAGGAGAAGCCGGGAGCGCAATCTTCCTTCGGCTTATACGGCTACGATCCGGAGTCGAAGGAATGGAAGTATTACCCGGGCGAGATCGATGCCGAGCTAAACGTAATGAAGTTTACGGCAAACGCGGCGTACATGGCAATCCTGTCGTATACCGGCACCTTCGCGGACATCGCGGATCATTGGGCGCAGCGGCAAATCGATTGGATGGCTTCGCGATTGCTGGTAGACGGGTACTCGACGGATTCGTTCAAGCCCGAGCAGCAGGTTACGCGCGCGGAATTTGCCGCGATGCTTGTCCGATTGCTCGGTCTGAAGCCGGCTACGTCAGGCAAGCCGACATTCGACGATGTCAAGCCGGTTGACTGGTTCTACGATGCGGTGCAAGCGGCGGCTGCCGCAAAGCTGGCGGAAGGAGACGACAAGGGGCAGTTTAAGCCTACCGACATCATTACGCGGGAACAGATGACCGTTATGGTATGGAGAGCATACAAGCGGTTGTATGAGCGCGAAACTCCTGTCCAGCCTGCTGAGCAAGAAAGGCTGCTCGCAGCCTTCGCCGACCGCGGCGTCATCCAGGAATGGGCCAAAGCCGATGTTGCGGAAGCGGTGAAGGAAGGCTTGGTGCAAGGCGTCGGCGATACGCGCTTCGATCCGTCGGGACCGGCAACCCGTGCCCAATCGGCTGCCCTCCTGCAGCGGATCGCGGAGAAGCTCGAGAAGAAGCAGAAGTAACAATCCGGGGACTGTCTCAAATCGGTAAAGCGGTTTGGGCAGTCCTTAGATGTCTTCGTTCAATTTATATAGAATAATGGAAAAATAAAGTATTAGACTCAAGTATCGGCGCTAAACTAAACGAACGGGCAGTATAGTTGAAAAGGAGTTTAAATGTAAATCTCGAATATCTAATGTAATCGAATAGCTAAAAATTTGATGACAGACAGGAGTTAGATACGATGATTAAAGGTTTCGGAGGAATATTTTGGAGAACCAAGAATATTGAAGTGATAAAAAAATGGTACAGTGAAGTGTTGATGATTGAAATAGAAAATTGGAATGGGACTGTGATAAAACCCCAATTAGGAAATGAGACTATCTTTTCTTTCTTTACCGAGAATGACAGTTATTTTCCAACAGAACAACAAGTGATGTTAAATTTCCAAGTACATGATCTAAACGAGACTATTAAGCATCTTGAACATATCGGTGTACCTCTTGCAAAGAAAAAAGAGAGTAGTGAATTTGGGAAGTTTGTTTGGATTGAAGATCCTGAAGGTCGACTGATCGAGCTTTGGGAGAAATAACGAGTTGAAATTCATTTGTTATTGAGGTAACGGAGACGATAGTTGAATAAGCAGCGGCAGTCTAGAACTTTATTTTCGCGTCCTGGACTGCCGCTGTCTTTTTAAAAAACTTTGAATGTGCTAAGACTAGCCCTCATAAAAAAGTTGATTTAGTGCGTTCTTCCCCTGGTAAACAGCCAGCCGCCGGCCACGAAAACGAAATAAAGCATAAGGGTAAATCCGACGCCCGTCGGCAGCGAGCCGTTGAATAACAGTGCTTTGAAAAAAGAGCCGACATGAACGCGCAGCGAAGGAATCGCCGTTCCGATCGGAATCGCCGCAATGAGCAACACCCACAGCAACCAGCCGGCAGGATGGTAGTAACCGGAGACCAGCATGCTAAGCAGCGCCATCACCATCAAATAAAAGGCGGTTTGGTAAAGAAAAGAACCTGCCAAGCCAAAGTCAACCCAATGAAACGCTACAATAAGATCAACGGTGTGCGTGTAATTCCGGAGCACGCCCGCTTCAAGCTCAAACCATAAAGAATTGAACAAAGCGATGGCTGCTGCCCAGACGGCAAAGACGAATTGAAGCGCCTTAAAATATTGCTCTCGGCTTGCGCCCAAATGTACGATGCGTTTGTAATAACTGAGCGGCAGTACGATAGCGATAGGAATCAAAATGAGAATCAGCATGTTGCCGTACGAAAGGCTGGTAATTTGACCGATGTCTGTAAAGAGGCTAACAATGAATTCTGCCAGCATTCCAAGAAGGACAAGAATAATTACGCACCAGATGTAAATCCTCATTTGCAAATAGGTTGCCTTTAAATGAACGGCCCATGCGCCCAATTTAGTGACCTCCTTCGATCAAATACGAGAAAAACTTTTGAAGTGTCAGATTTTCAATCGAAATGTCCATCTCGCGCGCCTGTTGCATGTCCCGATCGTCCAACTTCTCGTAGATAGCGACAAGTGTGCCGCGGCCATAGGGTTCCGTATATAAGACTCGCTTTCCGGCTGTAAACGATGCCACCGCTTCCAAATTTCCACGGATCAAATGAGCTGCCATTCGGATCCGATCCATCTCATCATGAAGCAGGAGGGAGCCGGCTTCAATGATGTAGACTCTTTCTGCGACTGTGGCGATTTCGTCAATCAGATGCGTAGACAGTAAAATCGTGCGCGGGTGATTGGCGTAATCCTCCAGAAGCGCCTTGTAAAACCTTTCCCGCATCAAGACATCGAGTCCGAGCACCGGCTCGTCGAATAACGTCAGCGGCGCCCGGCTGGCCAGACCGATGATGTTTCCTACGAGCGATTCCGTGCCTCTTGATAGCTGTCTGATTTTTTGGTGCGGATCAAGCCGGAACGATTTCATTAACTCATGAGCGAACGTCCAGTCCCAATTTGGATGAAAATTCGCAGCGAACTGCAAAACCTCGATAACCCGCGCTCCTCCGAAGTGTTTGTTATTCTCGCGTACGAAACAGAAATCCTTCGGAAGTTCCCCTTTGCCCAGCTTTTTTCCTCTTACCTCGATTGTGCCGTAGTTCGGGAAGATTCCGCCTGCGATCATGTTAAGCAATGTCGATTTGCCGGCGCCGTTTCGCCCGAGCAAGCCGTAAATGACGTTTTCCTCCAACTGCAGATTCAGATTCTGCAATGCGTACGTTCGGCCGTATTTTTTGCTTATATTGCCGCAAGTCAATGCTAGGCTCACGGTTCGTTCATTCCTTTCTCAACTGTTTGATCATGTCAATGATATCATCGGTTGTCAGCCCGAGTTTGTCGGCTTCATTCACCAGATTGGACAACAGTTCCTTGTAGAAACGATCTCTTCGCTTAATCTGAATCTTCTGTTCTGCATCCATCGCGACATACATGCCAAGCCCTCTTTTTTTGTACAGGATACCTTCATTGACGAGCAGGCCGATCCCCTTCACTACGGTCGCCGGATTGACTTGAAACAGTTGAGAAATCTGAGCCACAGATAGAATTTGCTCGTCCACGCGGAAAGTGCCGTTCAGAATATCGTCTTCAATGATGTAGGCTACTTGTTGGAAAATCGGTTGTTTATCGTCGAAAGTGATGTTCATTGCCCCACCTTCAGTATATCGGTATGTTATTTATCCAGCATACCATAATGGATATGCAATCAATTGTCAATCCTTCGAACGTACGATCGGTTGTTGACAATGATTTGAACATGAATTATAGTGTGCTACATGAGTGACATACTAACATGCTATGGGGCTAAAAACTTGGCAATTGGGAACTTGCGAAGTTTCAATCCTTACTATTCGAGGAGATGCGAGACGTGAAAAAATTAATCGAATTCAAAAAAGTAACGAAAGAATACAAAATAGGAGAAGTGCCGATTAAGGCGCTTGACGGCGTTGATTTTTCCATTTCAGAGGGGGAATTCGTCGTTATTTTGGGAGCAAGCGGCGCCGGTAAAAGTACGATTTTGAATATCCTTGGCGGTATGGATACGGCTACCTCCGGTCAAGTGTTTGTCGGCGATCAAGAAATAACAAGATTGGGCGAAAAAAAACTAACCGAATATCGCGGCGAGAAGGTTGGTTTTGTCTTTCAATTTTACAATTTGATTCCGAATTTAAACGCACTGGAAAATGTTGAATTTGCCGCTGAAGTATGTAAAAACCATCTGGATGCTCAAGATATTTTACATCAAGTCGGATTAAAGGATCGAATCAAAAACTTCCCTTCCCAGCTCTCCGGAGGCGAACAACAAAGAGTGGCAATCGCTAGAGCTGTCGCCAAAAATCCTTTGCTTTTACTCTGTGATGAACCGACAGGAGCTTTGGATTATGTTACCGGTAAATCCGTCTTAAAGCTTCTTCAAGACTTAAACAGGGAAACGAAAAAGTGCGTTGTATTGGTCACACATAATTCCGCAATTGCTCCTATGGCTGACAAAATTATTAAAGTAAAGAGCGGAAGGATCGAAAGCGTTACGATAAATGATGAAAAGCAAAGTGTTGAAGGGATTGAGTGGTGATGATGAAATTATTTTTAAAAATAGTAAGGGATATTAAACAATCGATTGGGCAATTTATAGCCTTAGTTTTGATTATCGCAGTAGGAGCTTTTTTCTATGCGGGGCTGGTAACTTATAGCGATAAGCTTAGTGCTTATACGAAGGATTATTTTGAAGAACATCATTTAAGCGACTTAAATGTGTATTACAGTCAAATTTCCAAAGATGATGTGGCAGGCTTAAGCGAGGTTGAAGGGATAAATAAAATAGAAGGACGTTATACGTTGGATGCCACGCAAGCCTTTGAAGATTATAAAACTTCATTAAAAATTCATTCGATCCCTGTAAAAAATGAAATCAATACGCTTACTATGATGGAGGGCAGAATCCCGACAAAAAAGGATGAAATCTCATTAGATTCCCATTATGCAAAAGAACATGATTATCATGTCGGTGATAAAATCAGTATAAATACGAACGGGAGAGATTTTACGTTTACCATTAGCGGCTTGTGCGAAAATGTTGAACATGTAAAAAAGAACGAAACACAAGACCATAAAGCCTACGGAGTAGCTTATATTGCCGAAGAGGCAATACCTATAATCGCAGACGGCTTTACCTATAATGAAATCATGATTGATGCTCAAGATGGTTACGATATTGATAAATTAGGTCAATCCATTGAAGCACAATCCAAACAACTTTCTTATTTAAACCAAGTGAGTAAAGAACGGACTTTCAATTATTCTAAAATAAATCAAACGATATATAATAATGGGATGATGAGCAAGGTTGTACCTTTCGTTCTCTTTTTGATTTCAGCTATTATCCTATTTCTTACCATGTCGAGGATGATAGATTCTCAAAGAAATCAAGTAGGTATTATGAAGGCTTTGGGTGTGAAAAACAGAACCATCATGCTTCATTACATGGGATATCCTGTACTGGCTGGTATAGTAGGCTCAATCCTGGGTAGTGCCGTTGCCGCTAGCGTATTTATTCCTTTAGTAACGGCGTCGAGTGCAAGGTCCCACTCTCTGCCTGACATTACATACTCCCTTTCATTTTATTCGATCATTCCTCCGATCCTTTTCTCTAGTGCTTTTGGACTCCTAGCATGTTACTTAAGCGGTAGAACCATATTAAAAGAACGTGCGGCACAAGCGATGCGTCCTAAACCGCCAAAGACGATGAAAAAGCTATTAATAGAAAGAGTTCCAGGTCTATGGAGTCGCATTTCCTACAGTTATAAACTCATTTTGAGAAATATTTTCTTAAATAAATCAAAAGCTATAGCGAGCTCAGTTGGTGTTATTGTAAGCACGGTTTTATTGATCACCGCTTTTGGCACGCAAACGGCCTTGCAAAAAGTAGCTGACCAAATTGAAGATGTTTATACCTATGATTTAAGAGTAGATTATACGATCGGAACATCTTCTGATACGTTAAAGCTGCCCTCCGGTATGAAAAGTAATTATTTTTTATCCACCTTTCCTGTTGAATTCATAAAAGATGATGAAAAAGAAAATGCCACTTTGGTTGTTACTGAAAAAGAAAACAGTCTCATTCATTTCTTTGACGAAAATGACAATGAGATATCTTTAGAAAACAATGGTGTGCTGGTACCCAAATCTTACGCCGAACACTATCATATTGTAGAAGGGGATATCATCCAAATAAAGTTCACAGCACCGGAGTTTAAAAATAAAACGGTAGATCTAAAGGTTTTACAAATATCCACCCAGTATTCGAATCCGTCGTTTTATATGACGCCAGCCTATTTAAAGAGCTTTGGCATAGCGTATAGTCCATCCTCGCTTTTAGTTGAAGCAACTAGCTCTACAGATCTTATAAGTGTTCGTAACTTCTTTGAACAAGATCATCAAGTAGATACAATTGCAGATAAGACGGGTCTAAAGAAATCAGCTCAATATATTTTGAAACAAAACAGTTTTGTATTTATCATGTTTACCATCTGTGCCGTCATACTCTCCTTTAGCGCCATATATACGATATCTTCCATAAACATTTATGAAAGGAATCGTGAGCTTGCCACACTTAAGGTATTGGGCTATCAAAAAAATAAAATAAACAGACTTATATTTTTTGAAAACATCTTACTAACCACATTTGCGGTACTTGTAGCTTTACCGATAAGCGGCTATATGTATGCACTTATTGTAAAGGTACTGTCTAGTACCCACCAACAAATCCCAAATAAATTGAATATTAACACAATATTTATATCTGTTATTCTTTCATACTTACTTACCATTCTGGCAAACTTGCTGCTTAGGAGAAAAGTAACCAAAATCAATATGATTGAATCCTTAAAAAGTATAGAATAATGGGGAGTTTATGAACGACCTAAACCGGCAGTCTAGGATTATATTTCCCGTCCATGGCTGCCGTTGTTTCATTAATGGGGCCAGCCTAAGAGTGAAATCATATCTTTTGCCTGATCATGTTTAATCGGCTTGACGGACGGATAGTAAGTGGTTATTATGGATACATAAAGTCTTTTATTGACGATTATCGTTCAATTCAAAGACAATGAATATCTTTTATATCTATTTTGATAGAACAAATTGCGAGTGAGAGGGGGGGGCCATGAAATAGCATTTATTGTTCTCGAATCGTAGATATAATATATCTACAAAGTATTAATTAACTTTACTATCAGAAAGGAAGATGAAATCCATGATTTGTCATTCGACTGACAGCACTTTCAAACACGATTTGTCAAACGAGGGGCTTACTCTGGTTAACTTTTGGGCATCTTGGTGCTCGCCTTGCCGCAAGTTTGCTTCCGTGCTCGAAGATTACGATGCGTCACGGCGCGGCGATGTGAGAATAGTAAAAATAAACGTGGATGAGAACGAGGAGACCGCATCCTTATTCGGCGTGATGTCACTTCCGACAACGATTTTGTTCAAAAACGGAAAGCCCGTCGACAAACAAATCGGCTATATGCCCAAAGACGTTTTGGCGGGATGGGTTGCAGCCTATTGATAACGCCGGGTTAACGAAAAGCGGTGCATGGTAATGAAACCCGTTAAGCTTGGTCAACTTGACTGAGATAGGTACAGGTGCAACGAATTCTGGAACAAAAAAACGGAGCCTCGCGGGTTTGCGGGCTCCGTTTTTTAATCGCTTTTGGATGTGCATTTTAGGTTAGTCCATCGCGCGCAAGCGCTCCGCCACGGACTCGGGCTGTTCGAGATTGGACCAAAAAAGCTTCAGCTCGTCGCGGAACCGGGAGAGCTCATGAATCGAAAGGCCGAGATCCATGTACGTGCCAAAGGTAGGAGTAATCTCCCGGTAAAGGTGGTAACGCGAAGGGCGATACAGGCTCTCCGGGCCCGTCCATTCGGCCGATGCTTTGTGAGCCGGGATGCTAAGCGTATGCTGACGAATATACAGCTGGGACGCCTCGGCGTTCAAAAAATCGATGAAGAGCTTCGCGGCTTCCTTTTTCCTCGAAAAACGGCTTACGGCAAGTCCCGTGACGAGCAGCAATGTTCTCGCATGATGTTCATAAGGAAGCGGTGCGAGGTCGTATTCGAAATCAACATGCTTCAAGTGTTTTAAGCCGAAGTAGGTCGTCATAATCATAGCAGCCTTCCGCTGGGCGAACAGCTTCTCCGCATCCGCATCGTTCTCGGACAGGAAGGCCGAAAACAATCCCTGGCTATAAATCATGTCTCGAAACTTCCCCAGACAGTCCCACAAGACGGGATCCTCATAGGGATATCCGCGCGATTCGCAAGCAAAACGGTAGTTCCGCTGCAGCAAGGCAATCGTAAAACGGTTCGCTGAAGCGATATGGGCATAGAAGCCGAATATGTCTTGCTCCTGCTTGATCCGTTTCGCCGTATCGAGCAGTTGTCCCCACGACCAACTGCTGTCAGGCTCCGAAATCCCAAGTTCCCGAAGCATAGTCTTGTTGTAGCACAGGATAACCGGCGAGAAAATGAGGGGCTGCACGTACAGCTTGCCCTCATGGCTGAACGCCTGGTGCAAATAGGGATAACTTCCGACCGAAGCGGTTTGGGGCTCGAATAGGTCTAGTGCATCGTTCTCGACAATCTCCCGAAAGTTCCAGCCGTTGAGTGTGACCACATCCAGCCACCCGTTCTCAAGGTAACTCTTGATCGAATCCGGATAATTCGTGTAAGGAAGGGAGACGGTCTCCACTTTGATATGGGGATATTGGTTATGGAATCGCCCGATCAATGCATGGAATTGAGCTTCCCCATCAATCGAGGGATAACAGGCTACGGTGATGGCAACCGCCTCCTGCTTCTCGAGCGTGTTCACCCTATTCCCTACCCGCGGTACTTTAGAGATGAGTCCTTCCTCTACCAACAGATCGAGTCCTTTACGAACAGACTTCTTGCTTAGGTTATAGTGATCCGCGAGCGAGAGCTCGGGGGGCAGATAGCTACCAGGCGGACGCTCGGAACGAATAATTTCCCGCCGCAGCGTGCTGACCATCTCGTCGAAACGGGCTTGAAACGTGATACGATCCGGTTTATTGCTCATGCCGACAATCTCCTTATTCCGGTAAAAGGATATCAATTGCTATCAGTATAGCATAACTCACAAAAGCCATGTATAAGTATACCACAGGTGAACTAACGTTTGATAACTGAACATACACAAGGACATCCCGGGCCTTAAATAGTTAATTATGTCGATATATCGGCAGTAAAACGCTTTCAAAAGGGGTTGACAGGATAGAAAACGGGGAGTACGATTGTTTTGGATACCTCATGGATACCACAATGCTGGAGGTGGATTCTGATTCAGCAATGAACGTATGTATGGTTTGCAGCAGGTCGAAAAGCCAAATTCCATTCGTGGGAGGAAATGAAATTGCGAAAAATCGCGATCAGGAAAAGCCTCGCCTCTATGCTGTCACTCACATTGCTAGCTTCGCTGCTCATCGCTCCGTCCGGTGCAAGGGCGGCTACGGTCGACATGCCGCTGACCAATCCAGGGTTTGAAGAACCGCTATCAAGCGGTAAGGTCCCCGGTTGGAGCAGCATTTTCGCCGTCAAGGAAGGAAGCTATACTTATGCCGTGACGAATGCCAAAAGCGCCGGCGGCCTTAACAGCCTGAAGATTACGGATACAACGTCAAGCAATTCCGTTGCCCTGCAGAGCGACAAGCTGCCCGTGACCCCTGGTACGGCGTATACCGCCAGTGCGAAGCTGCTCATTGAGAGCGGCGGCATTGCCAGCCTAAATCTGCGTTATTTCAACTCCGCAAATGTTTCGATCGGCGAAGCCCCGATACATAACGATCCGAACAAGGGCTTTACGCGAGGACAGTGGAACCCGACATCAACCACGATGACCGCGCCCGCCGATGCGGCTTATGCCCGTATCATCGTGTACACAACCGCTTTTAGCACGTCGACGGCCTATTACGACGATATTCGTTTTACTTATTCTAAGCCGGATGTGATCCCAGGGGTTTGGAATCTATCGGCGCCGGCAGCGGTGCAGACGGATCAGGAATTCGACGCAGCCGTGAGCCTGTCTGAGGTGAAGGAGCTTTCGAGTGTTCAGGCGTCCGTCTATTATGATACGTCAAGACTGGAACTGGTCTCCGTCTCGCCGGCCGGCGCGTTCGCGGGCGATGCCGCAACTTTTTCTTCGAGCGACGATAATGGAACGATCAAGCTCATCGCAGCGCAGAAGGACGGCAAACAGATCAACGCCGACACGGAGCTCGCGACTGTCCGTTTCCGCGCAAAGGCGGAGAACGGCACGGCGTGGGTGCTCTTGAGCAAAGGGACGACGCTGAACGAAACGTATGCGCTCAACCAGGATCAGGTTAGGCTCGTCACGATCGGCACCGGCTCCTCCGAACCGATAGTGCCCCTTGACCAGATCCGATTCGGAGCTCCTGAATACCGAACGACGCCTATCGCCGATGCCGTCGGCGTGTTTGACGGCGAAGCCGGCGTTGAAGACGGACACAATGTCATGTATACGACGGTGAAGGGCATCCCGCCGTTGCTGCATGTCGTGGATTTGGACGATTACCGTCTGATCCGCAGCGTTCCCCTTGAGGGCGGCGGAGAGGTTTGGAACCATGCGATCGCTCCTGACGGAACGGTATATATAACATCTGCCGGTCAGCTTTGGTCTTACTCGCCGGTGACGAAGCAAGCGCAGAAGGTGTTTACTTTTGCAGGGGAGAGTACGTTCTGGTGTCTTGCCATCGACGAGCGGGGCAACGTATACGTAGGTACAGGACCAGGGGGCAAGATTCTCAAATACGATCCCGTTACGAAGCAAAGCAGAGACTACGGACGCTTGGTGACGGATATCAACCAGGTCTATGTGAGAGCGATCGATTACAGCAACGGCTATATTTATGCCGGCACCTCCAACAGCAAAGTATACCGCCTGAATGTAGAGACCGGGGAAAAAGTGGAGCTGGCTTCTTCTCTGGGCGAGAAGGGCTATGTGTATGACTTGAACATCGTCGATGACAAATTTGTCGTCGTCCGCTATGACACGCCGCAAAGAAGATACATCTATGACATCGAGAAGGGCGAATGGCTGGACCTCGTTATCGAAAAAAGCTCCTCAGGCCTGCAGCTTCCGAAGAAGTCGTTGAACGGCAAAATCTATATGCCGGTGGATAAAAAAATTGTAACGTTCGACGTCGTGACGCATGCGCTTGAGGACTCCGGGATGGCGTACGAGACCGCCTTCCGCGGCGCGAACTGGGTGCAGGCGGACGACCCGGAGCTGCCGGGAACAAGTCTCGTGACCATGAATTTTGCAGGAATCATTGTGTTTATGAATCCACAGACGGGGCTTGTCAAACGTTATCCGAACCTGCTGCCGCCGAATGCCACCGTTACCAACAAATTTACGAACGGGCCGGACGGTAAAATCTATGTTACAGGCATGCAGGCCTCCAAAGCGGCCGCCTATGACATTGCTTCCAATATGGCTGCAACCTTTCCGATGGGGCAGGCGGGAGCCGTCACTTCATTCGGAAATAAAATGTACTTCGGCGTTTATCCGGGCGGCGATGTGTTCGAATACGATCTCTCCTTGCCGGCCGGCAGCACGAATCCGAAGCGTCTCTTTATTATTGAAAATGAGCAGGACCGTCCCGGTACGGCCATTGTGGCCGGAAACAAAGTCTACATCGGATCGGTTGCGACTTACGGCGCAGTAGGCGGCGCGATCACGTCCTTCGATCCGAGCAGCCCTGATGCGGCTACCTCCTATCGCGTCTATCGCAATGTCGTGCAGGACCAGAGCGTAATTTCACTCGCTTACAAAGACGGCAAGGTCTATGGATCGACGAGCATTAACGGCGGGGTTGCCGCCGATCCGAAGGCCAAGGAAGCGAAGCTGTTCGTTTGGGACACCGTGAAGGAAGAGAAAATCACCGAGGCCTCCCTCGATATTCCGGGACTGACGGAGCCTCCGGCGATCGGCGGGCTTTCGTTTGGACCCGACGGTCTGCTGTGGGGGGGAGCCAACGGGTATATTTTTGCGATGGATCCCAAGTCTCTCAAGGTGATCAAGTACTCGAATATCAACCCCGCCGATAACGGAACGGGTTTCCGTTGGGGCAACTTCAGGCTGGAGTGGTCCAAGGACGGAATCTTGTTCGCCATGCTTGGGAAGAAGCTATATGCGATTGATCCAAGCAGCTTCTCTTCTAAATATTTGTGTGACGCGGAGACATTTACGATCGGCGTGGACGGCAATCTCTATTACGCTCCGTCCGAAAACCGCACCTTGATGAATCGGATTACGGTCAGAACGCCGGCTGAAATCGCGACTAGTCTAGAGCTTGCGGGACTGGCGCCGATGGTAACGGGCGACACCGGACAAACGTCGGTCACCGTTCAATTCCTGGACGGCTCGAGGAGAACGCCGTCTACCGGAATCTTCTACTCCAGCAGCAACCCGCAGGTGGCTACGATTGACCAGGCGGGGAAAGTGACGGCGGTCAGCCATGGGGAGGCGGTTATCACTGCCACCTACGATGGGGTTTCCGCCTCGTACACGCTTACCGTCAGCCCGGCCTTAACGTCGATCGCGATCTCCGGATTGGACGCGATGAAGGAAGGGGACACCAAGCAAACGCTCGTGTCGGCGGCTTACTCCGACGGCAGCAGCGTGACCGTCTCGTCGGGTATCACCTTCAGCAGCAGTAATCAAGTTGTGGCCGCGATCGACGAGTCAGGCAACATCACTGCAGGAGCAATCGGCGAAACCGTCATTACAGCCACTTATGGAGGCAAGTCAGCCGAGTATCGTCTTGCCGTGACCGCCTCTCTGAACGGCATCGCCATCACCAAGCTAAAGCCGATGAAAGAAAGCAAAACGCTGCAAGTAACGGTTACAGCTAAGTATTCGGACGGTACCGCTGGAGATGTTACCATGCGCTCGTCATTCAAAAGCAGTGTCCCGGAAGCTGCGACGATCAGCGCAGCCGGCTTGGTAACCGCGCTTGCCAAAGGGAAGACCGAGATCACCGCGGCATACGCCGGCAAGGAAGCGAGCGACAAGCTGGTCGTGACCAAGAAGAACGAGAAGAACGAGCAAGACTGATGCAAGAACGGTTGGGCGAGGAGGTTTCCTTCGCCCAGCCGTTTTTGTTTGTCAGGAAGAGTCTAACACAACACTATAATTCTATAGGGTGTGGTCTGGGCGGGGATACTTTTTGTGGCAGGTCCGTAAATAACAACTAGATCTCGGTTCGCAGGGCTTTTTGAAAAGAGTTGCCCATTTGTTAATACTATTTTGGTATATGGAGAAATATTCAATCGTAATCGTCCATCACTACTCACCAGCTCGCTATTAATATAATCTACTTTTACATTCTGATACGGGCTATCTTTTACCATGACAAGTGCTTGATATTGTGGAGGGTAAATAAGAAGAGCAGGTGCATCTCCGTCATAATACCCAGTCACGCGATCTCCTATTGCCACCATTACATGATCTACAAAGTAAGTTGTGGGTGACACCACGAAATTTACTATTGCTCCCAATCCGTTTTCTACAGATATTAACTGATAACAGCCTTCTCCTTTACCATTTTGACCTGTAATAAAATCACTAATCATAGTGACAGTCCCGTGAAAAGAATAAAAATTTGTCATACGATACCTCCATTGCTTTATATAAATAATGCAAAAAGCGAGCCTAATAATTAATTCAAATAACCTGTGTTTACAGTATGTAGGTTAATACCTATATGATTGTGCAGATGCCCATAAAGAATATGAAGATTCCTCAGTGAATAGCGTGAGTGATGTATCCGTTTGGGATTAGCAGGATACGTAGGGAAGAGTATCAGGACGGGAATGTAAAAAAAGATTTGCCGCTGAATTGCTGAAGCGGCAGATCTTTTTTTTTGATCGAGGCCTGCAGGGGCACCGGCTTGACCGATCCCCATCTGCCGGATACAGGTGCCGCCATAATCATTTCTAATGATTATGGCTCTGACAGACCATAAATCAGGCATTCTCCGCCTATCGGATACTCAAAGCATATGATTATATCGCTCTGTCCGACGGTTATGTTACGTTACTGCCATAGCCGGACAGTCAAACCAAACGGTTCATAAAGCCGAGAGCGGGAAAGAGACGCGGTCTGCAATAAGACAATAGAAAAACGGAGGTAGGACACCATGAATTCGGCGCCGGCACAACAAATCGAAATGTTGCAAGCGGTTCCGCGTAAAAAACGGTTCGCGTTTTTAACAGACTGGGAGTTATACGCGATGCTTCTCCCGGGGATCGCTTTCTTCATTATTTTCAAATACGTCCCGATGTGGGGGATCGTCATCGCCTTTCAAAACTATAGCCCGTTCAAAGGGGTAACAGGCAGCGATTGGGTCGGCTTCAAACATTTTGTCACGTTGTTCCAGTACGACGGCTTCTGGCTGCTGCTCCGCAACACCTTGCTGATCAGTTTGTACAATTTGGTTTTCTTTTTTCCCGTTCCGATCGTTCTTGCGCTGCTGCTGAATGAAATACGGGTCAACTTGTTCAAACGTTTTATCCAGACCGTCATTTATTTGCCCCATTTCATTTCTTGGGTAGTCGTTGTCGGCATTACGTATATGCTGCTTGGAACGCAAGGCGGTCTCGTTAACGAGCTGATTAAATCGGCCGGCGGTACGGAAATCGCTTTCCTGACTTCGAAGGAATGGTTCCGAAGTCTGATTGTCGGGCAAAGTATCTGGAAAGAAGCCGGATGGGGCACGATCATCTTTCTGGCTGCGTTATCCGGCGTCGATCCGCAGCTTTACGAAGCGGCTATCGTCGACGGAGCCGGACGCTGGAGGCAGCTTTGGCACGTGACGCTGCCGGCCATTCGCAGCACGATATTTATTATGCTTGTTTTGCGCATGGGCAGCGTTCTTGACGTAGGCTTCGAGCACATTTTCCTTATGCTCAATTCGACGGTGAACGAGGTAGGCGACGTATTCGAAACGTACGTGTACCGGGAGGGTCTTATCGGCGGCAAGTTCAGCTATACGACCGCGATCGGCTTGTTTAAATCCGCCGTCGGTATGGTGCTGATCGTTTCAGCCAATTGGCTTACCAAAAAATTCGGAGAAGAAGGCGTCTACTAAAAATCGAAGGACTTCGTAACGCAGATGTCCGTGATCAGACAGGAGGAACCGATTTGCTGCATTACAAACCGTCATTCGGCAGCAGACTTTTTGATATTGCCAATGTTTGCATTCTTGTCTTATGCTCGCTGGTTATGCTCTTTCCGTTCGTATACGTTCTGGCTACCTCGCTTTCGCCGATGGAGCAAGTCCTTCGCGGCGGACTCATCTTGTGGCCAGAGAAATTGAGTTGGGATGCTTACGATACGATCTTTTCCAACAGGCATTTTGTCCGCTCTTTGTGGATGAGCATTGTGATTACGGTGATGGGCACGTTCGTCAATCTCGTTCTCACTTCCCTAATGGCCTATCCGCTCGCCAAAAAAAGACTGCGCGGCCGTAATACGATCCTGTTTCTCGTCGTTGTAACGATGCTGTTCAGCGGCGGACTTATCCCGACTTACCTGGTCGTCAAAAACATGCATCTGCTCAATACGATCTGGTCCGTTATTTTGCCCGGCGCCATCAGCGCATTTAACCTGATCATCATGAAAAACTTTTTCAACAGCATTCCCGAGGAGCTCGAAGAAGCGGCCCGCATCGATGGCTGCCGCAACTTCGGCGTCCTGTTCCGCATCGTTCTACCGCTGTCGATGCCGGCACTCGCCACCTTTACGCTGTTTTACGCGGTCGGCCATTGGAATGGCTTTTTCTCGGCCGTCATGTATATCAATAAGACCGAATTATGGCCGATTCAGGTGCTGCTTCGCCAAATGATCATTGAAGGCTCCGTCGAGCAATTTCAGAATGCTTCGCTTGAAGCAAGCGCTCAAGTGGTGCCGCAAACGATCAAAATGGCCGCGACGATCGTCGCGACGGTACCGATCCTGCTCATCTATCCGTTTCTGCAGAAGCATTTTGCGAAAGGCGTGCTGCTCGGTTCGGTCAAAGGCTGATCCGTTCGGGTTTCAGAGGACTTGTTTTCCCGGTCTTCTTCACCATATATAATATAAATATCAGGAGGTCAGAAACATGCAAAACAAAAGAAAATGGCGCAAATCCCTGTCTCTTGCCTTGGCTGTAACCATGCTGGGGGGGGCTGCAATCGGCTGCGCGAAGAAAGAAACGGCCGGCTCCGACAAGCCTGCCGACAGCGCCAAGCCTTCGGAAAAAAAGAGGATTAAAATCAGCTCGATGTTCCCGTTGTACGGCGATCCGGCGCAAAAAACGGAAGCTTGGAAATTCATTGAAGACAAGTTCAACATCGATTACGAGCCGCTCGCGATCCCGAACAACAGCTCGGAGGAAAAGGCGAAGCTGGCCGTCGCATCGGGCGATATGGCGGACTTCATGCTGTGGGAATCGTTTCCTTCGGCGGACTTCAGCAATTACGTAGACCAAGGCGCTTTTCTTGCGCTCGATGAGTACATCAAAAACGCGCCGAACATTATGAAGACGCCTCAATCGATTTGGGACAACGTAAAAATCAACGGCAAAATTTACGGCATTCCAAGAACGCGCACGTTAAACACAGTAACGGTCATGATCCGCAAAGATTGGCTCGACAATCTCGGCCTGCCGGTTCCGCTAACGACGGACGAGCTGTATAAAGCGGCGGTCGCGTTTACGAAGAATGATCCGGATAAAAACGGCAAGGCGGATACGTTCGGCTTCGCCGTCGGCGAAAACCTGGCGTTCCTCGACGCCGTTTGGCATGCATTCGATACCGGCAACGGCTGGCGGGTCATGGAAGACGGCACCTTGATGAGCAGCTCGATCACAGCAGGACGCAAGCAAGCGCTTACCTATTTGCGCGATCTTTACAAGGAAGGCGCCATCGACAAAGATTTTGCCGTTCTGAAAACGACGCAAGTATGGGAAAAAATCAACAACGGCAACGCCGGCATTTACATTGGCAATATTAGCGATTACCCTAAATTCGTCGAATCGCTTGGCAAAACGAACCCGAACGCTAAGTTTGAGATGATCAAGCTTCCGGTCGGACCGACGGGTAAATCAGGCGTGTCCGAAGGGATCGGCTTCTATGGTCTGCAGGCGATTCCGGCGAAGCTGGAAAAGGACAAGGAGAAGGTCAAACGCATAATCGAATTCATCGACTGGCAGGCAAGCGACGAAGGTACGCTCTTCAAGCAATACGGCGTGGAAGGCGTCCATCATACCAAAAATGCGGACGGCACCTTGAAGGTCAATACCGACAAGCTGAAGGCCGACGCCGTCAACAATCTGGTTTCCCATAACAAATACGATCCGTACTTGCTCGTCTCAACAACGGCTCCTGCCGACGTTCAAAAGAAGCAGCGCGAAATGTTCGATTACGACGTAGACAAAGGCGTGAAAAACCCGGCGATCAGTTACCTCGCGCCGACGCAGCGTGAAAAAGGCGCCGATCTTACCAAGACGCGCGACGAGTTTTTCGTCAATGTCGTCATGGGCAAGCGCCCGATCGAGGATTTCGACAAATTCGCGAACGAGTGGCTTGACAAAGGCGGCCGCCAATTGACCAAAGAATTGAACGATTGGTACAAAGCGAACAAAAAATAAGACTTACTCTTATCGGCATACTTTTCTATGCATACCGTGCTTCACACCGGATGATCGTTTCCTGACGGGAATTGATCTTCCGGTTTTTATTGATTAAAATAGGGGCTTGTTCGAATTATTCGGTTGAAAGGCGGTACCCGCATGCTGCGCTCCATATGGAAACGGCACTCCTCGAAACAGACGCGCTTGAAATTGTTGATTGCCGCTTCCTTATTTTCGATTGTTCCGGTCATCGTCCTTGGCATCATCACCTACATGATTGCCAGTAACAGCATGATGCAGGAAATTGGCAAAACGAATAAAGAAACGATGCGGCAAATCCAGGAACGAATCGACAAGCTGCTTGTCATTAACGACAAAATCGTTCTGCAGCAAGCGTTTAATCCGACTTTGACGGAGTTTTTGAAAGCGCCGGATCCCTATGGGGACGTCAGATTGTTCCAAAACGTAACGACCATCCTCAATTCCATGGAAACGCTGATCGAAAACGTGGATTCCGTCTACTTGTATATGAAACGGCAGCAGCTCGCCGTCAGTCCGAGCGAAGGGATTGTCAAAGCGTCGAAGCTTGATGCCGAACTTCTTCAACGAATCAATGAAAGCAAAGAGGCGTATTTCTGGTTCGACCGACAAGCGGCTGCAACGATGCCTCGCGGAGGGTCACATGTCGTGACGCTTGTCCGCCGAATACCGGTGACTTCCGATCAAGCGCTCGGCTATTTGATTATCAACTTGAATGAACGGGCGTTTTTCGAAGTATTCGGCAGTATGCATCTCGGTACCAGCGGCGAAATGATTATTATTACGCCATCGGGAAATATTTTCTCGGATTGGGATAAGACGCTGTTGAATCGCGAATTTTCCGACTATCCGTTTATCCGCGACTTGGCGGAGTCCGACTTGCCGGAATCGTTCGGCGAACAAAATATCGACGGCAGACGGATGCTGGTCAACTCGCTCAAATCACCTTATAACAACTGGCGGTATGTTTCCGTCGTGCCGTTAAGCGAACTGACGACCCATATCCATTCGATTAAAAAAACGACGATCGTCATTTGTCTGGCGCTTATCCTCGTCAGTCTCTTCGCGGCGATGCTGCTTTCGCAGCGGCTGTTTCGGACAATCTCCGGCTTTGTCGAGACGATTCGCAGCATCGGCAAGTTCAACCAGGCGACGCCGCATAAAATGGACGAATTCGGCCTTATCCGGCATTACGTCGAGTCGCTTCAGTCGGAAAAGAGCCAGCTCGAAAGCCAAATCCAGCAATCGATGCCGCTGTTGCGGGCGAGTTTTATCCAGCGCCTTCTGACGGAGCCGTTCCGGCAAGGGGAGTTTGGCGAGAAGCTCGATTATTATCAAGTGCCTGCGGCATTCCCGTACTATACGGCGCTATGCGTTGAGCTGGACAATTTGCGTGGCCAATCGGAACAGGACGTGAATTTGTTTCTGTATGCGGCGATCAATATTGCCAAAGAAATCATCAGCCATCATACGGACGGCATGGTCGTCAGAATGCAATCGGAGCAGATCGCCGTCGTCATCAACCACGGGCCGGGGGATAGCGGAACGAGTCAGACGCAAACGGATATTTTTCGAATTTCTGAGGAAATCCGGGGGGTAATCGAGCGGGTGCTTCACGTGACGGCGACAATCGGCGTCGGCCACAGCTATTTGGGGGTCGAAAACGTGCACCGGTCATACAAAGAGGCGGTTGAAGCCATCAAGCACCAGCTTATCGTAGGAACCGGGAACGTGCTGTTTATCGACCGGGTCAATCCCGAGGCGGCCGGCTATAGTTACCCCGTGGAGCAGGAACAGCTTATTTTAACGAATTTGAAGCTTGGCAATCTCGAGCAAATCGAGATCGCTGTCGACGATTTCGCCGAAGCGCTGAAATCGGAAGAAACGCTGAAGAACGATCAAGTACGCCAATCGTTCGTACAGCTGCTCGCCGCGACGCTGCGAACGTTGTACGAGCTTGATCCGAAAAAAGGGCCGAAGCTGTTTGCAGACAACGTTTATCAGACGTTGAACCAATTCAAAACGATCGAACATATTAAACAATGGCTCAAAACCAACATATATTCGACGGCGATTGCCCATATTCGACTTCTCCGAAGCGAGCGAAATTCAGAAACTACGGAGAAGGTGCTTAGGTATATTCACGAGCATTACGATGAAGATCTGTCCCAACCGCAGCTGGCCGATATGGTGATGATGCCGGTATCGCACTTCAGCAACCTGTTCAAACAGGAGGTTGGCGTTACGTTTACCGAATACATCATCGCTTACCGGATTGAGAAAGCGAAGGAACTGCTGACACAAACGGATTTAAAGGTATCGGATATCGCGGAACGTCTTCAGTACAACAATTCGCAAAATTTCATACGCACATTCAAACGGGTTACCGGCATTACCCCCGGCGAGTATAGACTCAAGCAATCGAAATCGGAATGAAAAGCAATCGAAATGCCGGACTATGGCGACTAATGTAACGTTATTTTGATCGAGGGATGCTAGTTGAAGAACGGATGATTGAAGAAAGGATGATTTAAGTAATGTTAACGGATCGTTACGCGAATGCGTTATCTAATCTCATTCGTCCGTATAAGCAATATTTTCCTTACCCCAAGATTGAAGATCGAGGCAAATGGGAGTCTTTGCCGGCTTCTTTGAGGCAGATGTGGATTTCCAAGGGGAATGATTCCTTATCCTTCTCGTGGCCAAGTCTAACGGCGACAGATTATTTGGAATATTCCAGAAGCGGGAATGTAGTTGGATACGAAGAGAAGCAAAGAGAACGGAAGAGGGTGCTTGCTTCTCTGGTTCTGGCGGAATGCATGGAGGGGAAGGGGCGGTTTCTTGATCAGGTAATAAACGGAATTTGGTGTATTTGCGAAGAGTCCACTTGGGTCATTCCCCCGCATCAGGTGATTTCAAAACGAAGCGCCAAAGATTGTCTTCCGAATATTGATGATCAATTTATTGATTTATGCGTCGGGGAGACGGCAAGCTTGCTTGCTTTAACGTATTACTTATTGAAAAATTCGCTCGATCAAGTCAGCATAAATATTTGCAACCGCATCCAGATGGAATTGAAGCGCAGAGTTATGGATCCATTTATGGAACGCAGTGATTTATGGTGGATGGGCTTGGAAACGAATCGAAAGATGAACAATTGGAATCCGTGGATCAATTCGAATATTCTGACTGTATTTCTTTCGGTCGAGGAGTCTGAAGATCGGAGAATCCAAGCGATTGGCAAAGTTATGCGATGCTTGGACCGGTTTATCGGAGACTGTCATCCTGACGGTGGCTGCGACGAGGGGCCGGTTTATTGGGGGAGAGCCGGCGGGTCGTTGTTTGACTGCCTAGAGCTGCTTTACGAAGCGTCACAAGGCAAGATCAACTTGTTCAACGAGCCTCTGATACGGGAAATGGGAAGCTACTTGTATAAAGCCCATATCGATGACAAGCGCTACGTCAATTTCGCCGACAGCAGCGCAATGGTCGAAATAGAAGCCTCGCTCGTATATCGGTATGGGAAACGAATTCACGATCAGCATCTCATAAATCTTGCACGCAGTGCATGCCAGAATCAGCATATGCAGATCCCCGCGGGATGGCTAACGCTGCATCGGATCATCCCATCTCTGTTTGTGGATCAGGAAATGAAAGAGAGCTCAACGAAACCCCCGTTTGTCCGAGATGCATGGCTGAATGTTATCGAATTTATGGCAGCGAGGGAACAGGAAGGCTCAAGTCAAGGCTTGTACCTGGCAGTAAAGGGCGGCCATAACGATGAAAGCCATAATCATAACGATATCGGCCATTTCCTTGTATATTCGGACGGAAAACCTTTTCTTATTGATGTCGGTGTCGAAACGTATACCGCCAAGACGTTTAGTCCCGAGCGGTATACCATTTGGACGATGCAGTCAGCGTACCACAATGTGCCTATGGTGAATGGAATTCAGCAGAAGGCCGGCATTGCGTATAAAGCAAGCGAGGTTAACTATAAGGTCCATGATGAAGAAGCCCAAATATCGATGAATCTCGCTTGTGCCTATCCGGAAGAAGCAGGTATCGTTTCGTGGAAACGGACTTATAGTTTTTATAGAAGCAATGATACTTTTATCGAGATCGCGGACGACTTTAAACTTCTTCAGGAAAGCGATAATGTTATTATCCATTTGATGACTCCTTGTATGCCTCAGATGAGTAACGACGGGAGCATTTTGTTGCAAAATCCGGAAGGCGAGAACGTGTATATTCACTATGACGGAAGCAATCTTCTGGCTGTAAGCGAGGCAATCGAAGTACTAGATGAAAGACTTCGGGCCGTCTGGGGCGATTCTTTGTACAGAATCATTCTAAAGGCGAAAGAAGCCGTTGCTGCGTCTGTATGGACCATGCGTATTTGCAAAGAATGACTAGTGCCAAATGGAGGCCATCGTAGAATGGTAAACAAAGAACATCGGTTCGGCTCTCTTGTAAGCGATCATGAATTTTTTACCCGTTCGATCGATACGAGCTTGCCGGGCCTTGAAAATTTGAAGAAAGCAGTAGAAAACGAAAACTTCGGAAATGCGCGCAGTTTATTTGCCGAACATGTACGGAAATCGCTGCGTCCGGAGCTGTATTTCCGGATCCCTCCTCATGAGATGCAAAACCAGTTTTTTGTGCCGGGAGAGACGATAGAAGAAATGGGCGAGCGCATCTTGTCTTTGAAGCTTATCTCTTGCGGAACGCCTCATCAGTTCTCAGGAAAAGTGGACTGGTCCGCCAATCCTACTTTCAATGAATATAAGGAGTGGACTTGGCAGCTGAACCGCCATTGGGAATGGGAGGTGCTGGCGAAGCGTTACCGGGAAACGGGAGCCGAAAAATATGCCGAGGGGCTCGTGAATCTGTTTACCGGCTGGGTCCGTCAGGTCGTTGCACCCGAGAATGCGCCGGGATATTCTACGTACGGGTGGCGGACGATCGAATGCGGTCTTCGAATGGGCAATGCCTGGCCTTACGCGCTTCATGCCTGTTACCGCTCTTCCCATTTCACCGACGATGTGCTCATCGATTGGTACAAATCGTTGTGGGAGCATGCTTTAAGGCTCCGCCATCAGCACCGGGAAGGGAATTGGCTGCTTATGGAGATGAACGGTCTTTCCCATATCGGCGTGCTGTGTCCCGAATTCAAGGAAGCGGAAAACTGGAGACATTACGCTCAGGAGAAGCTGATCCAGGAATTGAACAAACAACTATACCCGGATGGTTTCCAATACGAATTAAGTACGAATTATCATGAGGTCGTTCTAAATAATTATTTTCAAGTCGTTCAGTTGTACCAGGCCTATGGGTTCACGATCGCTCCCGAAATCGTTAGCGCGCTCGAAAATGCCTGCTCAGCCCATGTCAAGCTGATGATGCCGGATGGTTTGCTGCCGGATGTGAACGACGGCCGTTGGCTGAACGTGTCGGCATCTTCTTCCATGATAGAGGCGATACGGCGGTATCCGAACCGGCAGGATTTTCTTTGGGCTTATACGGATGGTCAGGAAGGGAAACCGCCGGTTGAAACGTCCATTCCCTTTCCCTACAGCGGGTACTATGTCATGCGAAACGGCTGGGACCGTCAAGCCGTATGGGCGATGTTCGACGCAGGACCCTTCGGAAAGGCTCACCAGCACGAGGATAAACTGAATCTGCTTATTCATGCCTACGGAAAGCTGCTGCTTACCGAAGGAGGCAATTACGCCTATGACGACTCCGAAATGCGGCGCTACGTGCTGTCCACCCGATCGCACAACACGGTTCGCGTAGACGGATCGGATCAAAACCGGAGAATCGCTTACCGGTGGAAGGAGGAAGACATCCGTTTGCCGGCGGATACGGAATGGCGTACTTCCGAAGCATTTGATTTTGTTCAAGGAACGTATGACGAAGGCTATGGCGCTCAAGCGCAGATCAAGGTCGCGCACAGCCGAAGCGTCCTGTTTCTGAAAAACCATCCGCTCGTTTCTCCATGCTTTCTGGTGATCGACAGGCTGACACCGCAAGATGAAGAATCGCACAGCTATGAATTTTTATGGCATTTGAACAGCGAATCGGCGGTTGTTTATGGGGAGACGAGTTTTACCTTGAACGAAGACGGCCCGAATCTGACCGTCATCACGAACCGGACGGGAAATCTGACAGGCAAGATCGTTCAAGGGCAAACCGAACCGGAGTGGCAAGGATGGAAGAACACCCCCGTCTTCGCGCAAGGGGAATATGGGCCTGCTCCTACAGTTGTGTATGAGTTGACGGCCGCGGGACCGATTCGTACGGTGACCCTGTTGTTTCCGACAAATACGGGGGAAAGGTGCCCGGTAAAGGTATTGGAAGCCTCGGGAGACGTTCACGATCGACAAATCCGGCTGGGCCTGATAGACGGACAATCGATTGTCATTGATGAAAACGAACAGACGTCTTCGCTTTCATAACCGCAGCGGAACGACTATTTAATGACTTGGTTAGCTTGGAAGTATCGTGTGAGTCGGACGGTCGCAGGTTGGTTATGATTTGCGAATGCCGCTCCAAGATAACTGCCGTATTTTTGTCGCCGTCCTTCCCGTCGACTTCTTGATTAGCCTTTCCGGGTAATGCTCATGGATCCACGATAGCACGGAATAAACGGCAGGGTGCTTCTCCTTCTGGAGAAGCACTTTTTCTGATTCAATCGGATATAGATGTAGCGCGGCTAGCCCTAAGCTTCTCATTGCAGGGTTCTTGGGCGAAGCGTGTCTGCGCATAATCAGCATAAGGTCGTATACAGCATGACAAGCTGGAGATCCTGCTGAACGCGGGGACCGAATCGGCAATATCAATTATAGATACAATGATGCAAATTACAGCCATTGATGGGAAGGCGTTCTCGAAGTAATCTTTAGCTATAGCAAAGATCATGACAACCAAAGGGGAATGCCGAGATGAATGGGATATTTACGAAGCCTTTGACGCCACTATCGGAGGAACAGATCGAATTTTTTAGAGAGCAAGGGTACTTCCTGTTAAAGAAGGGAATGACCGGTGATCTTATCGATGCCTTTAACGGACACATTTACGATATTCGAAACCAAGAGCCGATGCCGGAGTGGGCGGCCTGTGACGAGAGCAAGAAATATTCCCTCAGGCTGTTCAATTCGCACAAGTATGACAGCTTCTCCCGGCAATTGATGAAGCATGCAGTCGTACGGGGGGGGCTTGCGCAGCTAATGGGCAAGGAAGCGGTGTGCGTGCAAAGCATGTATTTCTATAAGGAGCCTGGGTCGCCGGGCCAAGCGTCGCACCAGGATTATTACTATATCAAGAACGATCCGATGACGATGATCGCCGCATGGACGGCCATGGAAGATGTGGTGGATGAAGAGAACGGTTGTTTGTGGGTAATGCCCGGAACGCACAAGCTCGGACTTCTGCCGCATGGCGCGGTCAAAAATCTGGAAGAGCACGAATCCTGGACCGACGAGACGGAGGGAATCGATACGAGCCGCCAAATACCGGTCATTATGGAGAAAGGCGATGTTCTCTTCTTCAGTGAGTTGCTCATCCATTCCTCGAATAAAAACCGGAGCAAGGATCGTTGGCGCCGCTCGTACGTATGCCATTACATTCGGGAGGATTCCAACGTTCTTCACCGGGAAGATCTTCGCCAGAAATACCCTCTATATTAAGATGCATCCAGGTGGGTTAATTGTTTTAACCAATTCTGCATCAAACCACCTATTGTATTGCTGCGCAGAGATGATTCTAACGATTTCTGGAACAACGAAAACGGAGCCGCGCGGGCTCCGTTTTTTATCGCTCTTGGATGTGTTATTCGGTTAGTCCATTGCGACAGAAACCGCAGCTTGCAGCAAACGCTCCGCCACAGACTTGGGCTGTTCGAGATTGGACCAAAAAAGCTTCAGCTCGTCGCGGAACCGGGAGAGCTCATGAATCGGAAGGCCGAGATCCATGTACGTGCCAAAGGTAGGAGTAATCTCCCGGTAAAGGTGGTATCGCGAAGGGCGATACAGGCTCTCTATGCCCACATCTTTTTTACGATTTTGAAGAAAAAAATATTGCCATTCCAGTAGTTTAAGGTAACTTTATATTTAAATGTCGGCTCCTTTATAGTAGGAGGGATTTAATGAGGGATATCCGCAATCTTGTTGAAGAAATCATCATGGCACGAAAAAGTGAACAGGAGGAACAAACTGCCTTCACGGAGCTTGTTACGAGGTTTCAGGATATGGCATACGGACTGGCTTTCTCCGTTCTAGGCGATCGTCATTTAGCACAAGACGCTGCTCAAGAATCATTCGTTACAGCCTGGAAGGAGTTCGCGCAATTAAAAGAGCCTCTTGCATTCTCAGGGTGGTTCAAACGAATCGTTCTATCGCAGTGCAATCGATTGACACGCGGTAAAAGGGTAGATACCGTCATACTCGATGATGCATTAGCTGTCGAAGATGAGAAAGGAAACCCGGTGAAGGCAGCAGAACGTCAGGCACTGACGGAACAAGTACGCGGGGTATTGATGGCGTTACCCGAAAATGAGAGGCAATTGATAATGCTTTATTACATAAGTGATTATTCGTATCAGGACATCGCAAATTTGCTGGAAATACCCATTTCTACAATAAAAAAGCGGCTATTTACCGCTCGTAAACGTCTGGAAGAAAAGATGTTTGGACTTATCAAAGAGGGGCTATATGAGATTCGGCCGTCCCGAAGCAGCAGTTTTGTTAACCTTGTCAGACGGCTATTATCAGCCGGCTGTAAACCGGAAATGCATAGTGACGGACTTCATATCATGCTGAAAAGCAATGGGGGGTACGCCATCACTCCAGATAAATACAAAGTGCCGCTTCGGATCATGCTCGTCGCCAAAACGGATTCCACAAACCTGCGAATCCGGTTTGCCCTCAGCGAAATCATTTTTAATTGGGATTATCGTCCGGATGAGTTTCAGTGGGTTGACCCAGCTACCGGACGATTGACACGAATACCGAAACAAGGGCGTATTCCGATAAATGAGTTCGTAAAGATGGAGTGGTTGATCGAGAATAACTATTCCAGCGTGTCGGTGAATGGTGTCGAACGTTATCGCACGAACGGATGCTACGGTCATTTAGCCGGTCAAATTGGTATTGGGGCCGCTCATGGATCGAGAGTAACGGTTCAATCATTTACCGTAGAAGGACAACAAAGTACGGAAGGTTATGAAATCAAAGATCCCCCGCGATATGAAATTGATGGCGGGATGATCAACGTGCTCTGGGAAAATCATGATTCGGCAATTGAATGGTTTGAACAGCATCTTGGCTGGCAGCGTACAGGACAAACTGAAAATTGGAAACATGACGAAAACTCCGATTCTGAGAAAATGACCCCGCTTGGGATCCCGCGTGTTGGTGTTTTGTGGGTGAAGTCCGTAATCACTCAAAAGAAATCGGAACATTTTTATATTGAACGCGGATCTGGTGATCCTAATCTCCGACTATACTTTTGTACAAGCGAATTGCAATCCGCACATAACTACATGAAAGAACTCGGCATACGGACTACCGATATTTATCTCGGTCCTGGCTTTCGGGAATACTTCGATTTTTGGGCAACGAGTGAAAATATTAGGATGACGGCGTGCGAATATCCCGAGAAAGCAATTACAGGCATGCGAGTCACACCAGTCGAAAATTATCGCATCGGTGTACGTGACCTAATGAAAGCCAAGGAATGGTATCAAGAAGTATTTGGCCTTGAATTAGTAGAGGAATACGATGATCAGGGGTGGGTACTCCTTAAATCCAGACAATCCTATTATTCTGACAGCTGCTCCGAATGGTGGCTTGAGGCATTACCCCATGATGCCGTTCCTGGCATATCGGACGGTCCCGTTCGGCAATACCTTCACGTTAGAGATTTGGAGCTTGAATATGAGAGGTTGAAGGCCCTTGGGGTGAGAGTGTCTGGAATTACCGGTAACCCTCCGACACGAGGATTCCGACTTTTTCACTTTTATGATCTCGATGGTAACCGTTGGAATGTGTGGCATTATTAGTTGAAAATTATGAAAGGAGTAGTTTAAATGAGCTTGCGTAACGGATTAGTGGCTGAGTACTTATTTCATGGCAATGCGAACGATTCCAGCGGAAACGGAATTCACGGACGCGTTGAAGGCGCTGTACTGACGTCAGATCGGTTTGGGCAACCGAATTGTGCATATGCATTTGACGGTGAGAAAGCCTTTATTGAGATTTCCCCTCCGCCGTTATTAAGCAGGGAAGCGTTTTCTATCTCTGTTTGGGCCCGATATGATGAGAAGGCATCTTTGGCGTGGTGGAATAACGCCATTGTTTCCCAAGATGATGGCGGAAAGAACAAGAATAAGGACAATCTTCGCCGTGTATTTCAACTAAGTGCTTTAGGCCCAACCATCACTTGGCATCGAATGAAAGAAACGACCGACGCGGTGTCAAAAAGTCATCTAAAACGCGGTGTTTGGTACCATATTACTGCAGTATTCGATGGTGCATTTCATAAATTGTATATCAATGGAGAACTTCACGATACCCAAGCCGGAACACTCAAACCTCACCCAGAGGAACCGATTTTTATCGGTAAAAAGAATACAAATGAAAAACGATTTTTATTTCATGGCGTTCTTGATGATATTCGCCTTTACAATAGGGTCCTTTCTGAACAAGAAATAACATCCCTTTATACGGAAAATGGATACACAGGCACTATGGACGAAAACATGCAACAAGGAAACGAATCCAAGGACGAGAAGGTTATGGAGGCCGGAGTCGGATACCGGGAGTATAAAGTTATCGGAATAAGGCATTGTGGATTGTTTTCGGAGTACGGAAAGATCGTTCCTCAAGCCGTGCAAATACTTCAAGCTCGTAAGGATGAAATACCCGGGGGAACCGGCACCGAGGTCATCCTGTATGAGCCTATACGAGGCGGCGACCATATCGAGGGGTATTTTTATACCGGGTATTTAGTGACGGAATCGGCTGCAGACATCCCGGAAGGAATGGATTATTTTCATCTATCGGGCCATTATGCATCTGTAACTGGTGATGAGTCCCGTATGGGTGAACTTTACGGGTTTCTGGATGGATGGATTCGAAATAATCAGCTTCAAAAAGATTGGCCGAATGCATTCATTATAGAAAAATATGATCAGGATCAGCCAAACCAAGTTGAAATTTGTATGAAGATAAGGAATCAAAACTAAAATGTTTTCGGATTGGAATAAAAACCTGTTGAATCGCGAATTTTCCCACTATCCGTTTATCCGCGAACTTATGCAGAGGGAGGGGTTTGGGTGCAAAGTTTACGGGCCGCCTTTGAAATCGTGTTTTTACCGCCAAATAAGTTCAATAAAACACGATTTCAAGAGCGGTTGAAACCCCATACCCCTTCCCTTTGCAACGCGCGAACAGTCTTGCGGTTTCGATTGTTGTCTTTCCAGTCTGATCTATACGCAAAAGCATAATGTGAATTTGCTCGGCATCGGCGAGAAGATGTGGTTCATTTCAAATTATCCGCTAGTCGCAACTGTGTTGTATCACTTAAAATGAAACGATCCGGTTTCCGATTAGCAGAGAAGCAATTGCTTACTCCAACTCTAAGAATTGTTATAGGAATCTACAAGTTTTGAATCTACTGGCTCCGTTTTTCGCGTGATACAATCGAATGGTCGAGGAGATTCCGGGTCAATGAGCCGGCTGCAAAGCAGAGACGACAGCGGTGACGCTGTTGTTGCCAGACAATATTCAATAAGCCAAAACCGGCTATGGTTTTGGACAAAGCGCCTCTTGCTCTAGGACAGAGGCGTTTTTGCCTGTTCGAAAAATACTGCGATTCTTTCGGAGCGCGTATAACTGCCTCCGTCACGCTGCTTATAATGGAGACATCCGACTACGAGACGAGGAGTGAATCATACACGATGCCAAACTGGCGGCGCTTGTTTCCGAACACCTTGAAGTATAGGCTTTTCATAGCCTACATCACCCTCCTGATGATTCCTTTGTGCGTCGCTATTTTTTATTTGTTCCAGCATTTCGAATCCATTCGCCAGAAAGACATGATGGACCGCATGACCGAACGTATGCAGCAGGTCTATGTGTCCTTGACGGATATGATGGCATTCGCCTACAAGGCGAATATCATGCTGAGCCAGGACGAGAGTCTGATCCAGATCATGCACGATCCGGACAAGTACGATCCCCTGGAACGCAAGAAAGTGATCGAAAGCAAAATGTTCGGCATCAATAACAGCTTTTTTTTCCATCAGACGGAATTGTATTTTAGATTCATCGACCGTAAGGGCAATGTATATACGTCCTATGCTCCCAACGGCCAGTTGACCAATAGATTGAAAGAATTGCAAGATTGGCAGAATAAGCTGCAAAGCGGGTCTCATCCATACCGCTGGATGGCGGATGATTGGAATGATGTGAGCGGCAGCCAGGGGAGCAAGCTCCTGAGCCTGTACACCGTACTGGATGACCAACTTCGGGGAAATTACGGACTGGCGCGCATCAGCATCAATATTCAAGAATGGTTCCGCAGTACGTTAAAGGATAGTCCGGCCAACAAGGATCTGACCATCTTTACCGGTCAGGGAGAGATCGTTCTGCAAAGCAAGGAAACAGCTTTCAGCAACGATATGATGCAAAGGATCATGTCTGTAAAGGCAAAGGAAGGACATTTCGAGGAGCAACGCGCTTTGTCTCTTGTCAATTACAGCTATCTGGAGGAGCTGGACTGGTATGTCGTCAGTCAAATGCCTTTAAGCGAGCTTCAGCAGGAGATCCGGCGGTTAAGGGTTATCTTTTTCTTGTTTCTTACTATTCTGGTGATCGCCTTCGTGCTGGTGACTATTTTCCTTTCTGCCCGCATGACGGAGCCTCTGTATGTCCTGAAGCGGAGCATGGAGGAAGCATCGGACAAGAAGCTGAATGTCAAAATTTCCATCGGCAACAATGCGACAGACGAGGTGCGCTCCCTTGGCGAAAGCTTCAACCGAATGATTGATGATGTCGTCGCGCTCATTAACAAGCTTAAGCTGGAGGAGCGGCAAAAGCAGGCGGTTCGTTTCCAAATGCTGCTCTCCCAAATGAACCCGCATTTTCTGCTCAACACCTTGAACACAGTCAAATGGATTGCCAGAAAAGAAAAACAGGAAGCGATCGCAGGCATCTGCACCTCACTGGGTGTAATTCTGGAGGCAAGCTTGGGCTCGGAAGTGGAGATGATCACCCTTAAAGAAGAAATACAGCTATTGCGCTCTTACGAATCCATACAGGCGTTTCGCTTCCGGGATCATTTCACCATCATCTATGAAATGGATGAAACGGTACAATACGCACTGGTTCCCAAGCTTAGTCTGCAGCCTCTGGCGGAGAATTCCATCGTCCATGGCTTTGATGCGGCCCAAGGCTGCGGCACCATATGGGTCAGGGCAAGGGCGGAGGGAAGCGACCTTATTCTCGAGGTGGAAGATAACGGCATCGGCATGGAAGCGGCCGCTCGAAGACCGGGTAGGCGAAGCGGGCACGGGATCGGTCTAAGCAATCTGAGAGAAAGGCTGCAGCTGCTTTTTAAGCGGGAGGACTCTATTGAATTTATATCCGGCGCGGAAGGAACTCTGGTCAGGGTCCGGTTGCCTTTGCTGATTGCGACGCCCTATTCACAGGAAGGAGATGGCGGACATGTGGACGGTTTTGCTGGTGGAAGATGAAGGGTTTGTCCGGGAGGCCATCCGGGAAACCGTCGACTGGGAATGCCACGGCTTTTGCGTTGCGGGAGAAGCGGGAAACGGCCGGGAGGCTCTGGCGGCAATTCTGGAGCTTAAGCCCGATGTAGTGATTGCCGATATTGTCATGCCGGGTTTGGACGGGATTGAACTGCTGAAGGAAACGCGGAAGGCGGGAATCCGCAGCCGGTTTATTATGCTTACGGCGATGAGCCATTTTGAATACGCCCGGGACGCCCTTCAATACGGAGCCTTTAATTATTTGTTAAAACTATCCTTACATGACGATGTTCTGTTGGACAACCTGGCGCGGATCAAGGCGGAATTGCTTGAAGAGCTTAAGGGGTCGGGAGAGGCGCTTTATCCGTTTTATCATCGTACCTGGTCGGACATACGGGAAACAGGCGCATCCGCTCATGGGGATCAGACCGGAACGATTGCGGCGGCGGCAGCGGAGAAATTCCGTACTCTGGGGCTTGATATTATTGCCGTACTGAGCGGAGCCGTTCCTGCTTCTGCGGATCAGGCGGGTATCCGACCGGAAGCGTATCTGTTGGTCCAATCTTTCTATGAAGGGGGACAGACAACCTTCTTTTGTTGGAAATTCCATAGGAAGGAAGAGGATGTCCGCTTGGATAAGCCGGACTTTCCGGCTGGACTGGCAGCCGGCAGCAGTCTGGTCCGTCTGCCCCAGGATTGGCGGCGGGCGCTGAATCAGTTGAACGGCGACTGGTACGGCCGTGAGGCAAGCCCGAAGAAGGAACGCCACAAGCTGCCCCCCATTGCGGAGCTGGATGCCGAGCTGATCCGGTGCTTTGAAGAACGCGACGAATCCAAATGCGCCGAGGCGGCAGCCCTTATGTGGGAGAGCATGGAAGCTTCGTCGTTCTCCCATATGGAAGTGAAAATGCTGGCGGCCCATCTTCTTCATATTCTGGCGAGGCTGGCCGGACGAAAGTCGGAGGATCGGGACGGAATCAACTCGGCCGTCGGCCATGAATCGCTGCTTGTGCATGTGCAGCAAACCATACGGGAGCTTATCCGGCACTTGAAGGAGGAGAATGTCCGTTTTACGGATCATCCCGAGGTGAATCGGGTAATTCAATATATGCTGGAGCATTACAAGGAAAATATCAAGGTTACGGATTTAGCCAAGCTGGTAGCCATCAATGGGGACTACTTAAGCACCGTGTTCGGCAAAAAAACCGGACTGACGCCAATCGCCTATCTGCAAAATATCCGGATCGAACAGGCGAAGCGTTTGCTGCTGCATACCAAGCTGAGTGTGGAGGAGATCGCCTTTCAAACGGGCTTTGCCGACGATGCCTATTTCATCAAGGTATTCAAGCGCATGGTCGGACAAACGCCCAGTTCGTTCAGGAGGGAGAACAATCTCTAAGTTTTGTACTATCACCTTACAAGTTTCCACTCTAAGAAGATAAGGCGCAGCTTGGTAAAGTTGGGAGGAATCAAACATCCGATTGCAGGGAGGTTACAGGTAAGATGAGAAACAGAAAATGGATGAGAGCAGGGCTGTCAGCGCTCGTGGCAGTGCCTCTGGCCCTTGCCGGCTGTGGTGGAAAAGATAATGGCAATCAAACGGAGGGAACGGCTTCTCCTGCGGCAAGTTCGGCGCCTAGCGCAACGGTTAATAAGGATCCGATCAAGCTTACCATGTGGGGAGGAGTACCGGCCGAGAACGGTCCTCAGGCGGTTGTAGACAACTGGAACAAGCAGAATCCGGATATTCAGGTGGAGTATGTGCGGTTCGTCAATGACGATGCCGGCAACCTGAAGCTGGATACGGCGCTTATCTCCAGTCAGCCGGTGGACATGTACATGAACTATGATTTCGGCCTCTACGAGAAACGGATCAAAGCGGGCAACGCTCTTGATCTGAGCAAGTTCACCGACTACAACGTGGACGCAAAAATGGGCACAGGCGCCGCCTTGTGGAAGGTGGACGGCAAGTATTACGGCGTTCCCACCCAGAAGGGCATGTCCTTTGTCTGGCTGAACAAGGACATGCTGGATGCCAAGGGGCTTCCGGTTCCCACAGACTGGGGGCTGGATGAGTTCAGGGATTATGCGAACAAGCTGAAGGGAGACAAGGTGTGGGGAGCGGCGCAAACCGATTATTACTTCAATGTGCCCATCAATGGCTCCATGCTGAAGCAAAATCTGCTGCTGACCAAACCGGACGGTACGTCGGCCTTCGATAATCCGCTGACGGTCAAAGCGCTTCAGGCGTATTCGGACATGATGTTCAAGGACAAGAGCATCATGCCCCATACGGAGCAGATCACCTCGAAGCCGGCCCTGGACCAGATGTTTGTGAAGGGGGAAACGGCGATGCTATTCTCCACCAACCAGATTTTCCGGACCACCAACAATGTAAAGGATTATCCCCGTACCTTCAAGGTTGCGGCAGCGCCGGCTCCCAAGGTAAACAAGGATCAGACCGACTATATCAACGCCGGCGGATTGGGCGATGTGCTCTCCGTCAATCCCCGCACCAAGAATCCGGAAGCGGCCTGGAAATTTATCAAGTGGTATGCGGATAACGGCATGCTGCCGATGGCGGCAGGGGGCAGAGTGCCTTCCTCCAAGGATTTCCCCGTCGATCAGGCTGTCAGTTTGATGTTCAAGGACGTGGAGAACACCTATGACATCGAGTCCATCAAGCGGGTTATGTTCGGCAACCTTTCGCTCGGATTAAGCCGTCTGGACAAAAAAACGGGAAGCGAGCAGCAGGTCGTCTATGACAAGGTCTTCTCGCAGAAGCTGACTCCCGAGGCGGGGGCGAAGGAACTGGCTCGGGTGCATAACGAGAACCTGCAAGCGGCCAAAAAATAGGATGCCTGGCAGTCAAAGGAGGAGCAAAGACATTCGTGCTGCGCTTCTCCTTTGCTGTAAACCCCTAATTATAGAGAGAGGCGGTGACTGATCGTGAACTGGATGAAACGGCAGAGGCTGCTCGGCTATGTATTCATCGGCCCCAATCTTATCGGAATGACGGTATTCATGCTGATTCCAGCTCTGTTCTCCTTTTATTTGATGTTTACGGATTGGGTATTCGCTAGCGGGAAGCCGCCGCATTTTATCGGATTGGATAATTTCAAAATGATGGTGAGAGACGACTTATTTGCCGTATCGGTTAAAAATACCCTGATGTTACTAATCCCTGTGCCGATTGCGATTATGCTCGGTTTCCTGATCGCGGTCATCCTGAATAATCGTGCCTATTTCCAAAAGACGCTGCGGGCCTTCTTCTTCGCGCCCCATTTTACCAGCGGCATCGCGATTGCATTCGTCTGGATGGTGCTGTTCCAGCCCGCCTCCGGTCCCATCAATTCCTTCTTGCGCTCCATTGGCATATCTGAGCCGCCCCAATGGTTTGCCTCACCCGATACCGCCATGTTTGCGGTCCTCGTCATGATGATTGCAGGCGGCATCGGGTACAACATGATTATTTATTTGGCCGCTCTGCAGGAAATATCCCTGGAGCAGTTGGAAGCCGCCAAGATGGACGGAGCGACGTTTTGGCAGCTTTTGCGACTCGTTATTTTGCCTTTGGTCAGCCCGACTACCTTTTTCCTGATGATTACCGGGTTTATCGGCTCCATCAAGGGCTTCGGCATGATCTATGCCATTACGCAAGGAGGGCCCGCCAACAGCACGACGGTTTTCTCCATTTTCGCTTACAAGAAGGCATTCACTTTTTATGAAATGGGATATGCGTCCGCCGTTTCGTGGACCATGTTCCTGCTCATCCTTGGTATTACGCTAATGCAATGGGCAGGTCAGAAAAAGTGGGTCCATTACTAAGGAAGGGGAAAGACAAGACATGCATGCAAGAAGCGCCAGAATCATCAAAGAGAGGCTGGGCAAAGGCTTGAACACCATGATTATGGCTTTGGCTAGCTTGCTTTTGCTGTCGCCCATGATCTGGATGATCAGCACTTCGTTTAAGAAAGCCAAGGACGTCTTCACTTTCCCGATCCAATGGATTCCGAGTGAACCGGTGCTGACCAACCACATCAAAGTTTGGACGACCGGAGACGGATTTGCCCTCTTTTATTTCAACTCTCTGAAAATTTCCCTGATCGTCATGATCGGAGCGCCGCTGCTCGCCGCTATGGCCGCATATGGATTCAGCCGCATTGCATTCAAAGGCCGAAACGTCATTTTCTTGCTGTACCTGTGTCTGATGATGATTCCGCAGCAGGTGCTGTTTGTCCCCAAATTCATCATGTTTGAGTGGATGCATATTTACAACACTCATTGGGCGCTCATTCTGCCCGGGCTGTTTACGGTATTCGGCGTATTTATGATTCGGCAATTTTTCATGAGCATCCCCCATGAGATATCCGAAGCGGCCTTCATTGATGGAGCGGGGCATTTCCGGATTTTCGTTCAATTGTTCCTACCTCTCTCCAAGCCGGTCTTGGCAACCTTCGCCATCATTGATTTTACATGGACCTGGAACGATTATGAGAACGCGCTGATCTTTCTTCTGGACAAGAAGCTTTATACGGTTCCGCTTGGCATGCAGAACTTCATGCTGGAAGCCGGTGTGGACTACAACATGATGATGGCTGCCGCCACAGCGAGCGTCGTGCCGCTGCTCATCGTCTTCTTCTTGGGCCAGAAATATATCATTCAAGGCTTCTCAAGCTCCGCCGTCAAAGGATAAGGAGAGATGGTGGCAATAACAGGAGGTGTAGATTATGGTGAAAAAAATGTATATATGGTTTTTCTCTGCCGTAATTGTGCTATCTACCGTCCCATTTACGTGGTTGAATTCAAGTGTAGTCCATGCAGCTGCCGCCGCCCCCTTGCCCTACTCGAGCACGTTCGATAACTGGACTGTCGGTCGCAGCGGCTCGATCAACGCTGCCTTCACCGCAACCCTCAATGGCCACACGGGGGCCGCTCTCAGCATCGTCAATCAGACGCCCAAGGCCTCGAACACCTTCGCCCAGATGTATCAGACGGTCAAGGTCAAGCCCTCTACGCTCTACCGCTTCAGTGCGTGGGTCGCGTCGGACGGCCTACCCTCGGGCGCACTGCTGGCCGTCCTCAGCGACGACTGGGGAATACGGTACAGCTTCCCCAGCGGAACCTACGCGTGGCGGCAGGTGACCTGGACCTACACGACGACGTCAAGCCAGACGAGTATGACGCTCCGACTCCTCACGCAGGACGTGACCCCCGGGGTGCGCATCGACGACATGACGATGGTCGAGAACGGCACCACTCAGAACCTGCTTAGCAACAGCGGCTTCGAACAGCACTCCTACTACTTCGGAGTCTCGAACAGCACGCTGCTGTTCGATCCGGGCACGGCGGCGATCAACTTCATCACCGACGCGCCCAACCCCGCCTCGGCCAGCTGGACGGTCCGTGATGTCCGAGGCTTGCCGGTCACGAACGGAACGGCGCCCTACGCCGGCGGAAATGCCGCCATGGACCTCTCCGGCCTCGCCAACGGCTTCTACACCATCGAGGCGACGTCGACCGCCGACAACGGCGCCCTCAACTTGTCGACATCTTTCGGTGTGGTGCCGCCCATGCCCGCAGCCGCGAAATCCTCCGATTCGCCGTTCGGCGTTGGAATTCACGGTCTCGACAGCACCGTGATCGCGGGTCTGTCGCGCATCGGCATGTCGCACGCGCGGACCGACGCTGCGTGGTCGTCTGTGGAAAAGTCACCGGGCGTCTACACGTTTCCGAGCACCCTGACCGACGGCCTTGCTGAGCTGCACAATGCCGGGATCGAGCCGCTGCTGATCTCCGACTACCGCAACACCCTCTACGACGACAACCTGACCCCGAGCTCACCTGAGGGTCTGGCCGCCTACGGCAACTACACCGCTGCGCTCAACGACCAGTTCAAGAACTACTCGCAGGCGACGGAGGTTTACAACGAGTTCAACATCAACTTCAACAACGGCAAGTGCGGTCGCACTCCAGCCTGCTACGTACAGTTGCTGAAGGCAGCCGGGGCGGCAGTGAGCGCGAAGAACCCCGACGGAAAGCTCGTCGGGCCGGCGATCTCCGGAGCGTCGGCGGACTTCGTCAAGCAGGTGCTCCAAGGCGGCGGCTCCGACATCCTGAGCGCCGTTTCGATCCACCCTTACCGGCACCCGCAGGCGCCCGAAGGCATGGAGACCCAGATGGCCTCGATGGTGAAGACCATCAAGGACACCGCGGGCAAGGACATCCCGTTGTGGCTGACCGAATTCGGCTGGCCGACAAACACCCCGGTCAACGGCATCACCGACTCCATGCAGGCCGACTATCTTGTCCGCTCGAGCGTGCTTTCGTTGGCTGGCGGCGTGGCGAGGCTATATTGGTACGACGCCCGGGACGACGGAACCAGCCCCACCAACCAGGAGCATAACTTCGGCTTGTTCGAAGTGCGCCGTGCCACCGCGGTGAACGCGGCCGAGCCCAAGGTCTCCGCGGTCGCCCAGTCTGTCATGGCTGCAGAGCTGGCGGGCAAGACGCTAACCAGCCGCGACTCGCTCGACTCGTCGACGTACTCGTACGTCTTCGGATCGGGAAGCGACGCGACCCGCGTCATGTGGGCTCCGAGCGGCGGTAAGACGGTCATGCTGACCACCGACCAGCCGCTGACGCTCACCGATGAGTACGGCGCGCTGACCACGCTGACCCCATATGCGGGAGCGGTGAGCGTCGCGTTGACCGAGCACCCGGTTTACGTCACCGGTGCATCCACCGCTGTCGCGCTCAGCACAACTCCCGGCATCACGCTTCAGACCTCTTCGACGGTCGCACAGGGCGAGAGCATCGAAGTGCGGGCCATTGTCGATCGCAGTGGTGCTAACTGCCAGTCCGTTCCGTCGACCGTTACCTTCAACATCGAAGGTCTGCAGAAGGACGTCCAAGTGGACGGATGCACCACCGGTGAGGCCGTCTTCGACATACCGACCACTGCATCGCAGACCGCCAGCTGGGTGACTGGCAAGGCGTCCACGAACGGCGGTAAGTTCGCGAGCCTTGCGACCTCCACCATCTCCATCACTCCGGCAGTCACGGCGAACGTCGACTTGCAGCTTGTTCGCCATAGCGAAGGGTACGCCGAGCAGGCGGTCGTCACCGTTGCGAACAAGTCGCGCGTCACGCCGGTCACCCTGAACAACATCACGTGGAAAGTCGGCGACCAATCGGGCACGATCGACGAAACCTCGACCGTCGAGGCCGGCAAGAGCGTACAACACACGCTCCCCTTGTCGAGTCTTCAGCTGTGGAAGCAGGGATACCTCGATCTGAGCGTCGCCGTCCAAGACAAGGATCCGGTGACTCTGCACCGGTCCGTGGGTATAGGTCCGATCGAGCCGGACAGCAACGCCACCGTAGCGCCGATCGACCTCGCAACTGATGTTGCGTGGCAGAAGTATACCGCGGACTGGGGCGGTGCGTCCGATCTCGGCGGAACCACCAAAATCACCGAGACCTCAAACGGGATTCACTTCCACGCAGAGGTGCAAGATGACGTGTTCCGTCAGACGAACCCAGCGGGCAACATGTACAACGGCGACTCGATCCAGATTTCGTTCTCGGCGGCTCAGCCGGGCGCCTCGCAAGAGCGCACCGAGATCGGTCTCGCCCTCACGCCGAGCGGCCCCGCCGCCTACACCTTCGCAGCGTCGGGACTTGCCTTGACGGGATCCACCCCGACGGATAGCCTCTCGGTTACTAGGTCAGGCACCGTGACGACCTACGACGCCGTCATTCCGTGGCAGAGCTTTGGGCTCACCGCCGCCCCTACGGATACGTTCGCTTTCTCGTTCCTCGTGAACGACGACGATGGCACCGGCCGTAAGGGCTTCCTGGAGTGGTCGTCCGGCATCGGGAAGAGCAAGGACACCAGCGTCCACTTCCCCGTGCAGCTCACCAGTCAGTTGCCCGCCCTGGACGAGACCGCACCCGCCAGCGTCGCGCGGATCAGCCCGGAGGAGCCGACCGGCAGTAACGGATGGTATACGTCGGATGTAACGGTAAGCCTCAGCGCTTCGGACGATTTGTCGGGCGTAGCGAATACAGCATACAGCTTAGATAATGGAGCAACCTGGACACCCTATACGGCACCGGTAACCTTCAATCAGGACGGCATATACACCGTTAACTATCGTTCGACGGACCAAGCCGGGAATGTAGAAGCGGTTAAATCCGTCAGCTTCAAACGGGATTCGAAGGCTCCGACCATCACGGTAACCGGTTTGGTATACGGTTCTTATCCCGACTCCGTGGATATTGTGCCAATCGTTACGCTTAGCGATCGATTGTCCGGTGTGGACGGCACGAAATTTACGGTAACGTTGGATACGTATGGGGTACAACCGGGATCGACGATTCCCCTCTATACTCTTCCGCTTGGTACGCATACGTACACCGTAACGTCTATAGATCTGGCGGGGAATGCAGACAGCCAAACGATAGTGTTCGAAACCACGACGAGTATAGAAGCCTTGAAGTCGTTAATTGCTAGCTTTACGAATATAGGTTGGATTGATCATGCAGGGATTGCGAATAGCTTGCAGCGCAAATTGGACGCGCCTAATCTGACTGGATTTGTAAACCAAGTGAAGGCACAAACCGGTAAACATCTGACAACCCAGGCGGCATACTATTTACTTCGGGATGCCCGGTACTTAATGGAGTTGTCCCGTACCCAGTGACCATTTAAGGAATTGAGCGCTAGCGGAAGCCGCTAAAGCGCTCTTTTTTTGTCTGTGAAGATTTCCATATGGACGAAAAAACGCGCATTTCCTTTAATTTTTAGGAAGATTCTTAGTAACCGGCGTCAGGAGCCTTCTCTAGCCATACCACAGCAGGAAGTTTATTCCCGTTGTGAACCGCAGGAAGGCGGTTATATAATGACTTCTGTCAGGAGGGATGATTCCGGTGAGATTAGACGCATCGCAAGCCACATTTTCGCAAATGCTAATTTCCGGGACGCTGGTGCATGAATCGGACTTTAACGAAATCCAAAAACGTCTTGGTTTACACGTGTTTCCGCACTTGGTGATCGTCTTCTCCATTGACCGTTATTATGACTACGCCGTCGGTCAACCTTTTGTTTGGCGTGCGGACATCGGACAAAAGCTTGTTAAAGCGCTTTATAAAGCGCTAACCGTACCGTTTCTTTGGGTATGGGTATCCGAAGGCGTACTAGCGGTACTTCTGGAGCTCAAAACCGACGTCATACCGAAAGAATCCTACCGTGAAAAGACACTGCAAATGGTTAGCGATACCCAGACTTTGATCGACCAGCAAGGTTTTTCCGTTTCCGCCGGAATCGGTACTTACTATGATAACCCATACATGCTGCATCATTCCTACGAAGAAGCGAAGGAGTCGATGATCGATCGATTTTTTCAGGGGAATCGGCTTATTTTTCAATATGAGAAGAGAAGAAAACTCGAAAAAAAATGGGTTCAGGTCATTGCGTACGAGGAGAAGATGGAGCTGCTGGCGCGTGTAAAGATCGGCGATGTTGAAGGCTCCATCGTTTATCTGAAAATTTTGCTGGAACGGCTAGCCCAAGCGTACAAGCATAGTATCGACATGTTCAAATCCGAAACGCTTGACCTGATTATGACCGTTTCCAGGCTAGTGCTCGATGTGGGAGGAGACGCGTCCGAGCTGTTATCCGATAACGCCAGAGTCATTCAAGATCTATATAACACGATTCGTTACGATAAATACGTCCATAAGGTTTGTGACTATTGGCGGAAGCTGGCGAGACAGGTTGCGGAATCCCATGCGCGCGAGGCGTCGCCCGTCATTCGTTCGGCGATCGAATATATGAAGGAACATTTGCAAGAGAAAATTACGCTAGTGGAGATAGCACGTAATTGTTATCTAAGCACGTATCACTTCGCGCATCTTTTCAAGAAGGAAGTAGGCATGAGTTTCGTCGAGTTCATGAACAAACTTCGAATCGAGAAAGCCGTACACTTTCTGGAAACGACGGATTTGCCCGTTCAACATATTGCGGCTCAAGTCGGAATCCAAGACGCCAATTACTTTACGCGCAAATTTAAGCTGATAATGAACTGCACGCCTACCGAGTATCGCGCAGCAAAATTGTGCTAGTGTTTCGCAAATTCCGCTAGATTCATGAAAGCGCTTTTACAGTATGATAAATGACATAACCGAGCAGGGGGGCTAGAACATGAAAAAATATTCAATGCTTACGGCAGGCGTGATTGCGGTATCTCTAATGGTTTCGGGTTGTGGTGCAAAGCCGACCGATTCCGCCTCAAATAACAACGCTACCAACAAGGACGGCACTACGATAAAGCTGGGCTGGATCGGCCCGTTGACAGGCCCGACTGCGACGGACGGGACACATAGCAGAGATGCCGCGTTGCTTGCGGTCGAGCAATATAACAAAGCCGGCGGTATCAACGGCAACAAAGTCGAGCTGGTAGCCGAAGACGATCAAGGAAAGCCTGAAGAAGCATTGAAAGGCGTTCAGAAATTGATCAATAACGATAAAGTCGTCGCTCTAGTTGGAGGCGCTTACAGCGGGCCGACGAAAACGATTGCGACCAAAATGCAGGAGCTAAAAGTACCGATGGTTATCGCATACGCCGTACATCCGGATGCGACTAAGGGCGGCGATTATGTGAATCGCGTCATCTATACGGGTCCGCTTCAAGGAAAAGCGATGGCCGATTATGCCGTGAACGATTTGAAGAAAAAGAATGTAGCCGTACTTTACGTCGATATCGACTATGGCAAATCGATTTATACCGCTTTCAAAGAAGAGATTGGAAAGCTGGGAGCGAGCGTTGCGATCGAACGTCCGTTCAAGATGGGCGACAAAGATTTCAGCTCGATCCTGACCGCAGTAAAAGCCGCTAACCCGGACGCCATGTACGTAGTCGGTTACTATAATGAAGCTGCCGCAATCGTCAAGCAAGCGAAAGAAGCGGGAATCGGCGCTCAACTGCTCGGGGTTGACGGTTTCGATTCGCCGAAATATTTGGAGCTGGGCAAGTCCAATACGGAAGGTTCGACCTTCACGACTTCCTTCTTCGCCTCCGATAACCGGCCTGTTGTTAAAACGTTCGTAACTCAATGGCAGGAAAAATTCAAGGATGTACCGGACATGCTTTCCTCGCAAAGCTATGATGCCGCAACGGTCATTCTGGAAGCGATGAAAAAAGCCGGAACCGATAAGGAAAAGCTTAAGCAGGCCATCAACGAAACCAAAGATTTGGAAGGTACATCGGGGAAAATTACGTTCGGCAGCGACCACGAAGTCATTAAACCGGTTATTTTCATGACGGTTAAGGACGGGAAATTCCAATACGTCAAATCGAAAGTGTACAACTGACAATTCGCAAGCGGAAAGGATGGATCCTATTGGTCTTTATTCAGCAGTTGATTAACGGCATCTCCATCGGATTCATTTATATATTGATTGCGGTCGGACTCACCATGGTGTACGGAGTTCTTAAGCTCCTTCATTTTGCCCACGGTACGATCTATATGGTCGGAGCCTTCGCGGCAATGGTCGGTATGACGTATTTGCACATGCATTTTGTCGTCGCCTTTCTGTTCGCAATGGCCGTATCGGGCGGGGTGGGCATATTGATCGAAAAATACGCTTACCGCCCCTTGCGGGGGGCGCATCCGATTACTACCTTAATCAGCGGTATCGGTATCGCGATCGTGCTCGAGAACGTCTTTCAAGTAATGTTTACATCGGACACGAGAGCGTTCCCGGAGACGGGAATCGAAATCTCGATCATCAATCTGACAGAGTCGATTACGTTAACGAATATGAAGCTGATCATCATTGTTGCCGGTATCGCTCTTCTCGGTTTTCTGTACGCGTTTCTGAAATTTACGAAAATGGGACTGGCGATTCAAGCGACATCCCAAGATTTGCGCGCAGCCTCTTTGATGGGTGTCAACGTCAACCGCGTCGTGGCCGTAACCTTTTTGCTCGGATCGGCTCTGGCAGCGGCTGCAGGAATCCTGGTCGCGCTCAATTTCAACTCGATGTATCCGACGATGGGCTCGATTCCCGGACTGAAAGCGTTCTGCGTCGTCGTGCTGGGCGGTCTCGGTTCCATACCGGGAACGATTGTCGGCGGGCTGATCTTGGGAATCGTCGAGTCGCTCAGCGACGGTTTTATGACAGGGATGGTAGTCGATAAAGACGCGATTGCGTTTATCATTTTGATCCTTATCCTTCTGGTCAAACCATCCGGACTCTTCGGCAAAAACATCGAGAAGGTATAGGTGATCTCGTATGGACCATTTATTCAATCCTTATTATGTCGATATCGTCGTCTTTCTCGTCATTTATATTTTGCTCGGACTCGGGCTTAATTTGATTACAGGATATGCCGGACAAGTATCGCTCGGTCACGCCGCATTTTTCGGAATCGGCGCTTACGCTTCGGCCATCTTGTCGGTGAAGGGCGGGCTGGATACCTGGTTGTCGATGGTTTTGGCCGTGGCCATCGCCTTCGTGTTCAGCGCTGTGCTCGGGCTTCCGAGCCTGCGGGTCAGGGAAGATTTTTTGGCCATTACGACGCTCGGTCTCGGTTTGATTATTCAATCGTTTTTCAAAAACGCCGATATTACCGGCGGCGCATACGGGATCGATTCCATTCCTACGCCTTCCTTATTCGGGTGGAAGCTGGACAACTCGGGCTATCTGCTGTTAGTGCTGGTTGTGATGGCTGCCGGCATCTATGCGCTCAAAAAAATGACAGGTTCCCGTATCGGCAGGGCGTGGATGGTCATTCGGGAAGATGAAACCGTTGCCAAAGCGATGGGGATTAACACGACCTACTACAAAGTTCTCGTATTCGCGATCGGCGGCGCTTACGCCGGGGCTGCCGGAGCGTTGTTCGCCCATAAGGTATCCTTCATCGGAGCGGATTCCTTCGGATTCACGGTTTCGGCAACCGTGCTCAGCATGGTCGTGATCGGCGGATTAGGGAGCATTCGGGGCACGTTATTCGGCGTCAGTCTCCTTTACTTGCTCCCTGAAATGTTCCGGTTGTTCAAGTTCGATTTTATCGACATGAAAGACTTGGACATGTACAAGATGATCATTTACGGGCTGTTGATGGTTTTGGTCGTACGGTATCGTCCGAAAGGGATTTTCGGCAAAACGGGAGTCAAACTCAAACCGATGAAGCCGCAAGCGGCAGCGACGTCAAAGGACGGTGACAACGGTGCTTAAAGTGAAAGGGGTCACGAAACGTTTCGGAGGACTCACGGCCGTTCATGCGGTCGATTTCGAAGTCAAACCGGGAGAGATTGTCGGTCTGATCGGACCGAACGGAGCGGGGAAGACGACGTTCTTCAATATATTGACCGGCATTTACAAGGCGGACGAAGGGACGATCAATTTCGAGAACAAACCGATTCAGGGGCTGCCGCCGTTTCGCATAGCGAAGAGCGGAATGTCAAGAACCTTTCAAAATATTAGACTGCTGAAGGATGAAACGGTGCTGGAAAACGTCAAAGTCGGCATGTTCGGCCGCACGAAAACCGGTCTGTGGTCGGCGATTCTCGGCATGCGCGCCTCCAGGACTGAAGAAGAGCAGGTTGCAAAAGTAAGCCTGAAGGCTATCGAGCTTGTAGGATTGAAAGGATTCGAGCAGGAACAGGCGGGGAGCTTATCGTACGGCAACCAGCGGCGGATCGAAATCGCGCGCGCCCTTGTCGCAAGTCCCAAACTGCTGCTTCTCGACGAACCTACGGCCGGAATGAACGCGCAGGAGACCAAAGAAGTGGACGATCTGGTGCGGAAAATCAGGCAAAACGGAACGACGGTCATTCTGATTGAGCATAACGTCGGCATGGTTGTCGGATTGTGCGACCGTCTTGTCGTGCTGGATCACGGCGAGAAAATAGCGGACGGCAAACCGGAGCAGGTCATCGCACATCCGAAAGTCGTCGAAGCGTATATCGGCAAAACTGACGAGGAGGCGAGTCCCCTTGCTGCAAATTCGTGATCTTAACGTATCATACGGGAGCATACATGCGGTTCGCGGGCTTTCCATTCACGTCGACGCCGGCGAGGTCGTCACGCTGATCGGTTCGAACGGGGCAGGAAAATCGACTACGGTGAATGCCATTTGCGGAACGATTCCTTCCAAGGGCTCCATAAGGTACGAAGGTAAAGAACGGAACGGCGCCTCCCCTCACGTCCTAGTGAAGGACGGGATCGTCATGGTCCCTGAAGGGAGAAAGGTGTTTCCGAAGCTTTCCGTCGTCCACAACCTGCTGATGGGCGCGTATTCGAGAAAGGCGTCGAAGGCGGAACTGCAGCGGGATATCGATTACGTATTCGGTCTGTTTCCCCGATTAGCCGAACGGAAAAGTCAATTCGCAGGTACGATGAGCGGGGGCGAGCAGCAAATGCTGGCCATCGGCCGCGCACTCATGGCGAAGCCCAAGCTGCTGATTTTGGACGAGCCCTCCATGGGCCTCGCGCCGATCGTGGTCAAAGATATTTTCGAGACGATCCGAGTGATCAAGAAGCAAGGTTTAACGACGCTCTTAATCGAGCAAAACGCCTCCATGGCTCTATCCGTAGCCGATCGAGGGTATGTGATGGAGCATGGGGAAATCCGATTCCACGATACCGCGCACCATTTGCGCACGCAAGATAGCGTCAAGAGGGCGTATCTCGGCCATTCATGATCCGGCCTGCCGAAGGGGAGATTGCACTTGGGAACCATCGACTTATTGAATCCGCCGGAAATTGTCCGGCGTTCCGGCTGGCGTGATCGCTACGAAACGAAAGTTTCCGCCTGGCTGACGCCATGGGATGGAGAAGAGCGGGTCGATGTCGGGTTTATCGGACTCCCGCTGTCCAAAACGTCGATCTCCGTATCGGGAGCATCGATGACGCCTAACGCTCTGCGCGAATTGTTCGTCAGCGCGACGACGTACAGCATCGATCACGACGTCGATTTGCAGGAGCTTAAGGCGCGCGATCTTGGCGATATCCGAATGCATGTGACCGATCTGCTGCAATGTCACGCCAACATCGAGCAGGGCCTGAAAAACATATATCGTGCGATGCCGGATCTGTTTCCAATCCTTGCAGGCGGCGATCATTCGATCACCTGCCCTTCCGTCAAAGCTTTCAAGCATCGGATCGGCGGCGGCAAGGTCGGGATCGTACAGCTCGATTCGCATATGGACGTCAGAAATCTTCAAGACGGAGGACCGTCCAACGGTACGCCCATACGCGGGCTGATCGAATCCGGTACGGTCGAAGGGCGCCACATCGCCCAAATCGGCTTGCACGGCTTCGCCAATTCCAAACCTTATCGCGATTATGCGGTCGAACAAGGCATCTCGCAGTTTACGGCGCGGCAAGTGGCGCTTGAAGGCATTCACGGCTTGGTGGAAAAAGCGATGCTCGTAGCGGGAAACGGCACGGATGCGATCTATGTAACGGTGGATATGGATGTGCTGGATCAAGCGTACGCCCCCGGGGTACCTGCCATGGTTCCGGCAGGGATGACTTCCTGGCAGCTGCTGGAGGCGGTATTCCTGCTCGGACAAAATCCGAGGGTGCAGGGGTTCGACATCGTCTGCGTAGATCCGATGCAGGATCCGAGAAAAGCTACCGTTCGTACGGCATTGCACGTCATTCTGACATTTCTTGCGGGGTATAGTAAACGCGGATCTTACTAACAAACCAAACATAAGGGAGACATTCTCATGCAAAATACAGCTGGTCGTACGTACCGCGCACCTCATGGAACGAAGCTCACGGCAAAAGGTTGGCAGCAGGAAGCGGTGCTCCGGATGCTGTTGAACAATTTGGACCCCGACGTTGCGGAACGGCCCGAAGATCTGGTCGTTTACGGGGGGATCGGCAAAGCGGCGCGAAATTGGGAATGCTTCGACAAGATCGTGGAATGCTTGACCGAACTGGAGGATGACGAAACGCTGCTCGTCCAATCCGGCAAACCGGTAGGCGTCTTTAAGACGCATCCGCTGTCGCCTCGGGTTCTCATTTCGAATTCCGTCATCGTTCCGGCGTTTGCCAATTGGGATACGTTCCACGAGCTCGATAAAAAAGGGTTGATGATGTACGGACAAATGACGGCGGGCAGCTGGATTTACATCGGCAGTCAGGGGATTTTGCAGGGAACGTACGAAACGTTTGCCGAGGCGGCCCGGCAGCATGCGGGCGGAACGCTAAGAGGAACGCTGACGGTAACCGCCGGACTCGGCGGAATGGGCGGCGCTCAGACGCTGGCCGTCACGATGAACGATGGCGTCGTAATCGGCGTGGACGTCGACCCTTCCCGCATTCAACGGAGAATCGATACGCGCTACTGCGATGTCATGGTTTATGAATTAAACGAGGCTTTGAAGCTGGCCAGCGAAGCTCAGGAGCAGGGCAAAGCGCTCTCGATCGGGCTTGTCGGGAACGCGGCCGACATTTTCCAGGAGCTTGTAGCGCGAGGTATCGTTCCCGATTTCGTGACGGACCAAACTTCCGCCCACGATCCGTTAAACGGCTATGTGCCGAGCGGGTATTCTCTCGAGGCGGCAGCCGAGCTGCGCAAAAGCAATCCGGCCGAATACGTGAAGCTGTCCAAGAAATCGATGGCCGCTCATGTTCAAGCGATGCTCGATCTGCAGCGAATGGGCTCGGTCGTATTCGACTACGGCAACAATATCCGCCAAGTTGCGCTTGATGAAGGAGTAAAGGACGCTTTCAACTTCCCTGGTTTTGTACCGGCTTACATCCGGCCGCTGTTCTGCGAAGGCAAAGGTCCTTTCCGCTGGGCCGCGCTTTCCGGAGATCCGGAGGATATTTACAAGACGGACGAATTGGTGTTGAAGCTGTTCCCGGATAACGAGCCGCTGCACCGCTGGATGCATATGGCGAAGGAGAAAATCGCGTTCCAAGGCTTGCCTGCCCGCATTTGCTGGCTGGGTTACGGGGAGCGCGTGAAATTAGGGCTGGCGATCAACGAAATGGTACGGAACGGCGAACTGTCCGCGCCGATCGTCATCGGGCGTGATCATCTGGATTGCGGTTCCGTAGCTTCGCCTAACCGCGAAACCGAATCGATGCAGGATGGCAGCGACGTTGTCGGCGACTGGGCGATCTTGAACGCGCTTGTAAATACGGCTTCCGGCGCGAGCTGGGTATCCGTCCATCATGGCGGCGGCGTAGGCATGGGGTATTCCTTGCATGCGGGCATGGTTGTGGTGGCGGACGGTACCAAAGATGCGGATGAAAGGCTGTCCCGCGTCTTGAATACGGACCCGGGGATGGGCGTTATCCGTCACGCCGACGCCGGATATGAGCTTGCTATCCAAACGGCCAAGGAACGCGGCGTTCGCGTGCCGATGCTGGGTATTTAAAAGAATAAAAGTAACGTGCAGCAAGTCCGAAAGGGATTGCTGCATGTCGAGGAGCGACAAAACGATGGAAAACAAGCCGATCGATCTGCTGATCCACAATATTGGGACGCTCATTACGATGAAAGGCAGCAAGGGTGCGCGTAGAGGCGGCGACATGTCGGATGTGGCGGCAGTACGTAACGGGGCCGTGGCCATCAGGGACGGGATTATCGTCGCGGCGGGGCCGGAGGATGAAGTGGCTTCTCTGATCGGCGGTCTGCCGGTCGTACAGAGGTACGATGCCGAGGGCTTGCTGGCGACCCCGGGACTCATTGATCCCCACACGCATCTGGTTCATGGCGGCTCCCGCGAGAACGAACTGGATTTGAAGCTGAAAGGTATGTCCTACTTGGATATTTTAGCACAAGGCGGAGGGATTCTAAGCACCGTACGTGCCACCCGGCAGGCGTCGGAGGAAGAACTGTATACGAAAGCTCTCAAAAGCTTGGATACGATGCTCGCCTTCGGGGTTACGACGGCGGAAGCCAAGAGCGGATACGGCTTGACGCTGGAAGACGAGTTCAAGCAGCTCAGGGTCGTCCAAAAGCTGAACCGGGAACATCCGGTCGATCTCGTATCCACGTTTATGGGCGCCCATATGGTGCCGGAAGAATATAAAGGCCGGTCCGAGGAGTTTGTAAGGCTTGTCACCGATGTGATGCTTCCGGAAGTCAAGCGTCAAGGGCTTGCTGAATTTTGCGATGTGTTTTGCGAGCACGGCGTATTTTCCGTAGAGGAATCGGAGCGGATCCTGCTTGCCGCGAAGGCTCTCGGCCTCGGTCTTAAAATCCACGCGGACGAAATCGAGCCGATGGGCGGCGCGCAGTTAGCCGGCAAGCTGGGCTGTATCTCCGCCGAGCATTTGATCGCCGCATCGGACGAAGGACTGGAAGCCATGCAGCGGGCAGGCGTTATCGCCGTATGTTTGCCGGCCACCTCTTTTAATTTGCGGCTGAAGCACCATGCACGAGCGCGCAGAATGATCGAGATGGGTCTCGCGGTGGCCCTATCCACGGATTATAATCCGGGAAGCTCGCCTACGGAATCGATTCAGCTCGTCATGACGCTGGGATGCCTCCAATTGGGGATGACGCCGGAAGAGGTTCTGACCGCCGTTACCATCAATGCGGCACATGCGATCGGGAAGGCGGATTCCGTGGGCAGTTTGGAACCCGGTAAAAAGGCGGATCTCGTTATTTTCGATGCCAAACATTTGGCCTATCTTCCTTATTACTTTGGAATCAATCATGTTCATACCGTGTTCAAGCAAGGGGAAAAGGTAGTCTCGAACGGAAAACGGATCTCATAACCGTTAGCGAATGGTCGAAGCGATTAAATGGCGCGGATGGATATAAAAGAGATGCGTCGATCAATGCCTTAGAGGGGGTTGGCAAGATGTCTAATTTGCGTGAAGAAGCACTTCGCTTGCATGAAAAATATGCCGGAAAGCTGGAGGTGCTTTCCAAAATTCCGGTTGAGACAGTCCGCGATTTGAGTCTCGTCTACTCTCCCGGAGTTGCGGAGCCTTGCAAAGAAATATATAACGAAGAAGATAAAGTTTATGACTATACGATGAAAGGAAATCTGGTAGCCGTTGTCACAAACGGTACGGCGGTGCTCGGCTTGGGAAATATCGGGCCGCATGCAGCCATGCCGGTGATGGAAGGGAAAGCGCTGCTTTTCAAATCTTTTGCTGGCGTAGACGCTATTCCGATTTGTTTGGACGCTAGCGATAAAGAGGAATTGATTAAAACCGTCAAACAGTTAGCTCCTTCTTTCGGAGGGATTAATTTAGAAGACATTGCGGCACCGGATTGCTTTGAAATAGAAGATCGGTTAAAAAAAGAATGCGGCATCCCCGTATTTCATGACGATCAGCATGGTACGGCTATCGTCATAGCGGCAGGACTCATAAACGCACTCCAACTGGTAGGCAAAACGATGGACCGAATTCGCGTGGTCGTCAACGGCGCGGGAGCTGCCGGCATTGCGACGATGAAGCTTTTGGGTCAAATGGGCGTCAAGGATATGATCATGTGCGACACGAAGGGCATTGTGCATGAAGAAAGACAAGAAGGAATGAATCCGTTCAAGCAGGAGATTGCCCGCATCACCAATAGAGGAAAAGTAAAAGGAAAGCTGGAAGATGCGTTGAGAGGGGCCGACGTTTTCATTGGCGTTTCTGCGGCTGGGGCGGTAACGAAAGAAATGGTCAGCTCGATGAGCCGTGATTCCATCATATTTGCCCTTGCCAATCCTGTACCCGAAATTATGCCCGAGGAAGCCAAGGCTGCCGGAGCCGCGATTATCGGGACTGGACGCTCGGATTTCCCGAACCAGATTAACAATGTATTGGCATTTCCGGGAATTTTTCGCGGTGTGCTGGACGTGCGAGCCAGAGAGATCAATGAGGCGATGAAGCTGGCCGCCGTACACGCCATAGCCGGTTTGGTACCGGAACATAAACGGAATCGGGACTATGTGATCCCGCATCCTTTCGATCCGGCAGTCGCTTCGAGCGTAGCTGCAGCCGTTGCCCAAGCCGCCATGGAAACAGGGTGTGCACGCATAACCGTTAATGTGGAAGAGGTTGTCCTCCGAACAAAGAAACGGATCCGCAAAGTCGATGCGGTGGGCTCCTATTCTTCATGGTATGCGGATACGACAAAATAGTTTGCAGACCTGGGACTTGGCATGTGCAGGTCCTTTTTTTTAGTCAGTTCGGGAAGGGGGACACGGAGGTCTACTATGTCTAACTCGATAAAAGTCTTAAGAAAACATGAGCAAAAAACGACCGCTTGGTCGGGCGGAACGACAACGCAGCTCGCCATTTATCCGGAAGAAGCGGATTACAAGGAACGAAATTTTATATGGCGAATCAGTACGGCTACCATCGATGCAGAACAGACGTTGTTTACCTCTCTTTCTCATGTTTGGCGAAAGCTAATGGTGCTCAAGGGAGAGTTGATTTTGGATCATGAAGGCAGTCATCGGGTATACCTGAGGGAATTCGATCAGGACAGCTTCAGCGGGGGAGGGGTCACCCGGAGCATAGGAAAGGCAACAGACTTTAATCTTATGATGGCAGAGGGATGCCAGGGAGAGCTGGAAGCGTTGTCTATCGGGATGGGAACGGTTCTCGAATTAGCTGGCTGCCCGGAAGATGACGAGTTCGCACAAGTAACGGAGGCGTTTTATTGCAGCCGGGGCAGAGTAAGCATTCGAATACACAAAGATAAACCTCTATGTTTAGAGGAGGGGGACCTGATTCTAATCCATCGGGACAGTTCCTTCCAACATAATAAAATTACCATTAAGAACGGGCATGAAACTGCCGCGCATGTCGTACGGGTCCGCATTGTCAAAAGCAGTACAAACAAGAAGTAAGCGACGAACGGATGCTGCATGGGTAGGGCATTTACGCAAAGAGATGCGCAACGTCGGTACCCACAGCCTGAACACCTTTTTTCTAAGTGTCCAGTCTATGGGTACCAGTCTAATGAGAGGCCCTTTTTTATTTTCGTTAGGGAACATCTGTTTAGGACTTATATTACGCATGCGAGGTAAGCGGAAACGTAAAGTGGTTCACTCCATCTATTAATAATGGTCGAACAAACAACGTATCGTCCGTCTCTGTGATATAGGCTTTCTGGATATTCACATTATCAGTATCGGGCACAAAGTGAAAATGAACGAGCTCCGTCTCATCGGATATCATACGGTTGACAACAGCCTCCAGATTGATTTTCTTCTTGCTTACAATGTCAAAAACATGGAGCCGGTTCTCTTCCCGCTCAAATAGTAGAATCGCATCCTCAGCTTGGTCATAATAGATTGCGTCACGAAAAACGATAAGAAAGTAAAACATCAACAGACCCTTATGATCCTTTACGCCAAATGTTGACGATACGGGAATTCTTCTTGCCGCAAATTCCTTCATCAACTCGAAATCCGCCCGATTGTCGACATCCAGCTTGCGCAAAGCGGATTTTTGAACAGCGAGCTTGTTCAAGTCTGAAACCGTCATACTGAAGCTGCTTTCCTGAACCTTCTCGAAGCCAAACTTCGGATAAAAATCCAGTACGGTATCATTAGCAAACAAAAAGATAAAATCATAATCCTTCTCGTATTTCTCTATGATATGATTCATCAGCTTAGTTGCCAGCCCTTGATAGCGATAATCCGGATGCGTCATCACTGTGCCCACTTGAATGGCTCTATATTCCTTCCCATTAGACGTCAGAACCATTTTGCTGATGGAAGCATTCGCAATAACCCGATCCCCGTCTACATAGGAATAACAGATGTAACGGTCATTCCAGCAGCCTTTGTCATACCACTCCTTAAAATCCAGCTTAAACATATGCTTGGCAAGCTCAAAAAAGCTCTCCCTATAGGTTTCGATCTGCTTATAGTCACTTATGAGCTGATACTCGTTCACGGCAACTCCTCCACTCTCGAATGTTTTTTTATCATGTTCAAGCAATCGACAACAGATCTATAGGCGATCACCTCCTTTATACATGCCAAAAAGACCACAAGAAGATTTCTCTTCTCATGGTCAAATTTCAGTCAATGATGAAACATACCTATCCCTCAGGATAAGATGTCATGATCGAACAGGAAATTTGTTTTGATCAGATACAATGTCTTCTTAACCGCTCATCGCAAAAGGGCATTAAAAATAGAACTAAGGGGATAGCCTTAATTTGACCTTTTGCAACTATTAAATTCGTTGGAATTTTAATTAGCGATTAATAAGTTTCATCATAAACAATCAAAACCTCTTTTCTGAATCGTTACCTATAACCGTTACACCGACAGCGCCTACTCCTCTAGCCGTATTTCATACGCATGCTCGTGCGTCCATTGTGCTACTGCATTAAGAGGTTCGATCAACGTTACGCCTAACGGCGTCAGCGCATATTCCACCTGAGGAGGGACATGCGGAAAGACGGTTCGCTTGACAATGCCGGCAGACTCGAGGTGACGGAGCGTTTGCGCAAGCATTTTATGAGAAATCCCCTCAATACTATGGTGCAGCTGGTTATATCGGCGAGGGGCCCGGTGCAGATGATAAATGATGATGACCGACCATTTTTGGAAGATCAGATCTAACACGCCTCGATGGGGACATTCATGAATGCCCTTCAGCTGCACAGGCAGCGACGGTACCATCTTTTCCTCCTCCTCGTAAAGTCGGTTATTGTACCCATAACTCACATTTTGGTTAGTATATCACGAAAAAGTGCATTCTTGTTGGGATTTTCGGAAGCATGCTATAGTTCACTTGGGGCTAAGAGCTCTTTAACGAACCTAAAATCCAACCGTATGCATAGGAGGTACAAATGAACGTTGTCATTTTCGGAGCGAATGGATTTACAAGGAGACAGCGCGGCTCATTATGAACCATTTGGAACGTTCCGGCACGTACTCGGGCAAGCGCGTCGGGATTTCCCTGCCTGAAGGCAGCAGAGGGGAAAAGGCCGGCTGGTCAACCGGTCATTGATTCCGCTTTATCGATACTTAGGCGTTTTTCCGGAAATTGATGCTTTTTTAAGGAAACGGAAAGAAGTTGCAAGTTATACAATATCGTTTATTTCCTGCTTGCGCGGTCTCCCTTTAAGATGAGGATATCAGACGGATGAAAAAACGACTTGTCTGCTATGGAGGCCGTACAAGATGGGGAAGCCGGAATTACGGAACGGAAAAACAGGTAATGAATCGATCGGTTATGCCGAGCTGGTCGACAAATGGTCGCAACCGCCGATGGAGCATCGTGGCGTACCGTTCTGGTCATGGAACGCTAAGCTGGAGCAGAGCGAATTGAACGAACAGGTTGAAGGCTTTAAGAAGCAGGGAATGGGCGGTTTTATGATCCACGTGCGGGAAGGGCTGGAGACGCCGTACTTGAGTGATGAATTCATGGAACATGTCAAGGAAACGGTCGCGAAAGCGAAAGCGGAGAGGGTCTCGGTGTGGTTGTACGATGAAGACCGATATTCGTCCGGCGTGGGGGGCGGAAAAGTGCCTCGAATCGGCGGCGACGCGGTACGGGCGAAGGCGTTATCGTTAAGCGTGTGCCGCAGCTTCGAGCCGGAAGAGTCCATACAGGCGGTCTACCTGGCGAACATACTCGGCGACGATCTGCTAAGCTGCGTCAGGATCATGAACCCAAGTGCGGAATGGAAGCTGCTCGAGGAGGACAACGTCTACCTGATCGTGCGCAGGCATATTGCCTCAGCAAACGAATGGTGCCACGGCGATACTTACCCGGATCCTATGAACCCCGAATCGGCCCGAATATTCATTGAAACGACGCATGAACACTACAAGGATGTTATAGGGGAGGAATTCGGACACACCGTCCCCGGAATATTCACGGACGAACCTACAATACGGGGGTTTCAGGAGGGGCTTAACGCACCCGAGATGACCTGGATCTCGTGGTCCGACCGATTGCCCGAAGCTTTCGCCGAGAAAAATGGGTATGAATTATGGGATACGTTCCCGTACCTTTTTTTCCGCGGCCCCTTCTCCCCCAAAATTCGGCACGATTATTGGAAGACGGTGACGGAGCTGTTTTGCGATTCCTTCACCAAGCAGATCGGCGACTGGTGCCGGGCGAATGGTCTTGCATTTGCCGGGCACTTCTGCGCGGAGGGGGATCTTGTCGGAGCGACGCAACATGGCGGCGCCGTTATGCCTCATTACCGCTATCTCGATGTGCCTGGAATCGATACGCTATGCGAGCAAACGGACGAAAGCCTGACGATCAAGCAAGTGTCCAGTGTCGCCAATCAATACGGAAAGAAGAAGGTTATCTCGGAAACGTACGGCGTGACGGGGTGGGGCCTCACCTTCGAATCGCGCAAATGGATTGGAGACTGGCAATTTGCGCTGGGCGTCAACCTCCTAACCCATCATTTGTCGCTCTACACGATTCGCGGATGCCGAAAGCGGGATTACCCGCCTTCGTTTAACTCCCATACGAACTGGTGGGGGCATAACCGGGTGATGGAGGACTATTTTGCTCGGCTCGGAGCGGTGCTCAGCGAAGGAAGGGCGAGGCGGGACGTGCTCGTTATCCACCCGGCTACTTCGGTATGGACGAAGTTGGGAGTGGATGTCGAGGCGGCCGAATGGCGGAATCAAGCCGGAAATACGGAGGAGCTCCGGGTATACGACCGGGAATTTAACCGGATGGTTCGGCAGCTTCTTGGCGAGCACTACGATTTCGATCTGGGAGACGAGATGATTATGCAGGAGATCGGACGAATAGAGGGGGAGCGATTGGTGGTTGGCGAGGCGAGCTATCGCGTCGTCGTCCTCCCGGATCTGTGCAATCTGCTCGGCTCGACCGCTCAACTGCTGCTTGCCTACTTGAATGCCGGGGGAAAGGTGCTGTCGTTCGGTCAATCGCCCCTGTTCATGAATGGGGAACCCGATGCCCGGCTGCAATGCCTTACCGGGCATCCCCGCTTCAGATCGTTCCAGACCAGTCATGATCTGTGGACGGAACTAAAGACGATTCTTCGCCGTTCCGTCAGCTTGACCGACCGCAGCGGGCGGGAGGACGGTCGACTTCTTTACATGCGTCGCGAGCTGTCCGACTGCACGGTCGTTTTTGTTGTCAACAATGATCGGGATGCCTCAATCGAAGCGGTAGTACGCATCCAGGGAAGCGGGCGGCTGGAAGAATGGAATTCGCTAACCGGCGATCGGAAGGAGAAGGCCGTGAAATCGAGCGAGGGGGATGTCGTATTTGCGGAAACGTTCGGTCCTGCGGATTCCAAGTTGTATGTACTTTTCCGGTCGTCCAAGGATAAGCCTGCACATCCCATACAGGAAAAAGTGGAAGTGCGGCAGCCGCTCACCGGTATTCGTTCAGTCGGATCGTTCACCCGCACGACTCCGAATGCGCTAGTACTGGATCAATGTCAATACCGGGTTCGGGATGAAGCATGGTCAGGGACGATGAGCGTATGGCAAGCTCAGAGAGAGGTTCGCGAGAAATTGCAGATGAGGCAGGTTTACAGGAACGGCGGCCTCCAAAGGTATTTCTGGATACATGACGATCATGATCATAATGGTACCGAGACGGCGTTTCGTTTCGTCTTCCATGTCAAAGACATTCCCGCTACGGACTCGTTCATCGTCTTCGAGCAGGCCGAGCGCTTCAATTTTCGGTTGAACGGTCGGACGCTGCCGGAGAGACCGTCAGGCTGGTACCTTGATCGCAGCATGACTACCGTTAAGCTTCCTTCACTGCTCCCGGGAGAGAACGTGCTGGAAGTCAGTTGTGCTTATACCCATGATATGGAGATCGAGGACGCATTCCTTATCGGCGATTTTGCCGTAGATAACGGCCGCCGCATCGTCCGGGAACCCGAGCAGCTGCGGTTCGGCGATTGGTGCTTGCAGGGCTATCCGCACTATTGCGGAAGCATGATCTATCATGTTGACTTTGCGGCGGATCCGTCGGAAGGCATGAGGATTGTGATGGAGCTAGGGTCGTACGAAGCGGTCACTGTGCGCCTAATGGTGAACGGACGGCATGAGAAGTCCATCCCGTGGCGAGCGGCGGGAACCGTCGAGCTTACCGATTGGCTGGTGGACGGAAACAACCGGATCGATATCGAGGTTGTCGGCAGTCCTCGCAATCTGTTCGGCCCCCTGCATGAAGCAAGGTCCGACTCCGCTTGGACGGATTGGTGGTCGTTCCGCCCTACGGGACACGATTATACGCCCGAATACGTCCTTCATCCCTACGGCTTGATGGAACAATTTCAAATCTTTCGGGTCCATGAAAAGTCCGTTTAAACGACGGGCTTTTTTGCTGCATCAAAAGATGTCGGGAAGCGCGTTCACTCGCGCGGGATGTCTGAAGCAGCAGCGACTGGTCTCAATTGCAATTCCCAATAACCATGCCTAAAGGGGCTATTTCCCGTGTCCGAACGGATTCGGGGATAGCCCTTCCTCTTCATCCTCTGAACGAAATATGGGCTCTTTTTCGAAAATTGGTATTTTTCTATTCCCTCCCCCCCTCCGTTTGCGGTCATATGGTTTACACTCTTCCATTCGCTTGTTAAGATTGAATTGCCCAAAAATCAGAGGTCATTCCATATAAAGGGTGAGGGGCTCACATGAAACATCTTCAACCGGTCCTGTTCTTCAGACGCAGATCCAATTCCCTGTTCATTCGGCTCATTGCGGGATTTCTGGTCATCATTCTGCTGCTCGCCTCGCTTACGATTTATTCCATCTCCGTGTCGAAACGGAACGTCAGGCAGGAGATCGTCAAGTACAATACGCTGATGCTGGAAAACACGATGAACGGCTACGAGAAGCATTTGGATCTCGTGAAAAAGCAGATGTATCTGTTTTTTTTCGGCGAAGAAGTTCAACGGATGCAGAATAACCCCAATTACACGAACTTTCCGTCAATCATACGCGAAATCTCGACGCTCGTCGCCAATCCGTATTTGTTTATCGACAATATCGTGCTGTATTCGAAGCGTAACGATCTCGTGCTGGAGAAAGGGACAAGCACGAATGCCGAGTCCATGTTCAACGTGTTTTATAATAGCGCCGAATACCCGCTGGACTTCTGGAAGCAGCAGTTCTCCGAAACGTATACGTTGAAGGTGTTGCCGTCCTCCTTGATCAGCACGACCCTGTTTCGCGATCGCCCGCAGCAGCTCGGCGACTTCATTCCCATAATTGTCAAGAACGAAGGCAATCGTGATTTCTATATGGTCGTCTTTCTCGATGCGGTGAAAATGTATAAAGCTTTCCATCAAAGCGTATACGACGATTTCGTTCTATTCGACGACATGGGGCAGGCGCTGTTCCAAAGCGGAAATCAAGAGCCGTCTGCCGTCAAAGACGATCTGCACAAATACGGCGGGAACGTGTTCGTGCGGGATGAAAGATATCATTTTATCAAGACGGGCCAAACGACGAGGTATCAGTACATGTACCGGGTTCCCGTCGAACGGATCGCTTATCAAACCAGGTTGAACATTACGCTGGTGATCATTATGGTCGTCGCCATTACGCTCAGCATCATGATTGCGATTCTGTTCACCGTACGGATCAACAACCCGCTGAAGAAAGTGATCGAGTCGATCCGCTTCATGAATGAGGGCGTGCCTTATCGGTCGAGCATCAGCGAATTCAATATTATCAGCGACGAGATCCATGGCAATCGGATGCTGCGCAAGCAGTTCAGCTTCATCAACCGTCTGAAAGCGATAAGGAGTCAGGAGGTCGACACCGCGAGCCTTGATTTTGCCGATAAGCCGTTCGTCTTCGTGCTCTATCACATTCAGAAGAACACGTTCGATGCAGACATGCAAGCGTCCTTCCAGAAATGGCTGTATTATTTGAAAACCTATATAGACAGCAAGCTGAAGCCGGCATTCCCGGATTCGCTGACGTTCCAGATCGAGCGGGATCAAATCTTGAGCCTCGTATTCACCGAGCGTACGAGCGACTTGGCCGAACAGCTCGGACAGATGAAAGCGGTATTCGACCATGACAAGGAATACGGCGTCATGACGATCGCGATGACGCCGATCCATTCGTCGTCGGATCAGTTGACCGCCGCCTATGAGGAGGCGCAGCTGTTGATCGGTGAGCGCCGCTTGATCAGCGAAGCGCAGATTATACGCGAGCGCTCCGAGATACCGGCAGCCATCGTATTCTCGGCGGATCAAGATAAAGAATTCGAGGTCAATCTGAGGGAAGGGAACGCGCCGCAGCTGATTGCGCTCCTGGGACGGCTGTTTGCCAAGTGGAACGGCAAAGATTTGACGGCGGCAGTGCAGCTCCGGTTTGCGGAGTCGGTGATCGGCAAAATCAGGAACGCCGCGAGTCCCTCGCATCTCGATCCGGAACGGCTCGAGTCGATTCTGGACCGGGCGGGGGAACGGATCGAGCGATGCTGTACGACCCAAGAGCTGGAACGGCTTTTGCTAGAGTGGGTGACGCAGGTCGCGGAGGCCGTGAAGGAGAAAAAAGAAGAGAGGCTCCCGATTACGTCTTTCGTCATCGATTATATAAACGAGCATTTATCGGAAGAAATCTATATGGATGTGCTGGCCGAGAAGCTGAAAATTAGCAGCGGCTATTTGTCTTCTTACTTCAAAGCGAAAATCGGCAAAAATCTCGTTGATTATATCAATGAAACCCGTATCGCGAAAGCAACGAGCCTGCTGTCCGACAACCGGATCAAGATTCACGATGCCGCGAAGGCGGTCGGGTATCAAAACATAACGTCATTCAACCGGATGTTCAAGAAATATACGGGCGTGACGCCAACCGAATACCGGAAACGAATCGATACCTCACTATGAAAAAGTTCCGTAATGGAACTTTTTTCAATATCTCAGCATGTTTACTCTTGAAGTGCCCCATTGCTGGCAGCTTGATGGATATGGAAGCCGTATGTCGTTAATTCCGGCATGGGCCCTTTTGCGAAAACTGAACTTTTTTTCATCAAACCTGAAAGGAGTTGCAAGTTGTTCGGTTCCGTTTATTTCATGTTAGCCCCTATCCCGCTTATGATAGCGTTATCCGGATGAGAGACCATCTTGAAAGCGAATTCATGCGCATGACTTGACCAAGAATATCGGCAATGGAAAACGAAAAAGGGACGGTGTGATCAGCTTGAACAGAAACATAAACAAAAAAAATGGCGCAGTCGTATTGATTCTGCTATCCGCGATTGTCGCAGGCTGCTCCGGCAAAGGAAGCGGCACGGAAACCCAAGCGAGCGGTTCGCCAGTACCAAGCGCTAGTGCAACAGGGGGGGCGTCGACCCCGAGCAAAGCGCGCGAAGCGGCTACCTTGCGTTTATTGACCGATCAATCTCCCGCCTGGCCCGTCAAGAAAGATTGGGCCGTATGGAAATGGGTCAAGGAGAAGACGAATATTACGATCAACCAGGAGATGCAGACGGGACCCGAATCGCTGGCTCTCGCTATCGCCTCGGGAGAGATGCCGGATCTGTTTTCCGTTTTCCCTCCCGACGCTCAAAAGTACGGACCGCAGGGCGCGTTTCTGGATCTGTCCAAACATTTGGACAAGATGCCCAACTTGAAAGCTTTCCTCGCGACCAGGCCGGATGTCGCCCAAAGAATGACGTCGCCCGGCGGGGAAATGTACCATGTGCTCAACGATGGGGCGGGCGCGGGAAATCAGGTCGTATGGTTTTATCGGGACGACATCTTTAAGAAGCATAATCTTCAAGAGCCCAAAACGTGGGATGAAGTGTACGACACGGCGAAAAAGCTGAAGGAGCTATACCCGGACAGCTATCCGTTCCTGTTCCGGCACGGGATCAATACGCTCAAATATTTCGGTCCGCAATTCGGGATCTATCCGTCCTTCTACGAGGACAAGGAAACGGGCAAGATCAAATTCGGGGTGGCCGATCCCGGCTTTAAGAAGATGGTGGAGTATTTGAACAAATTCCACAAGGAAGGCCTGATTCCGCCGGATTGGCTCTCGATGGATTACAAGGCTTGGACGCAATTTGTGACGACGAACAAATCGTTTATGACGATTCAATTTATCGGTCAAATCGAAATCATGAACACACAGCTTCAGAACGGCGGACATCTGAAGTTCATGGCGCCTCCCCTTGGAAGCGGAAGCAAGGCCTATATTCCGAAAGCGGACCTTGAGGAATACGGCTTTGCGGTATCCTCCAAGACCAAAAATTTGGACGCTGCGCTGCGCTATCTCGATTTCATCTATTCCAAAGAAGGGAAGGACATTCTCAGCTGGGGGAAAGAAGGGGAAACGTATACGGTCGAGAACGGCAAACGGAAGTTTTTGGCGAAGTTTAAAGAACCGAACGACCTGCGCAAAGAGCTGGGGATCATGACGACAGGCGCGTACGGGCTGGCCGATTTTACCGCCTCCTTGTCGCTCAGCAATGAGAACGAACAGTTTTCGTTCGCGGAAGCTTCGAAATATCAATTTCCGACGATCAATGCGTTGCCTCCGCTGACCGGAGACGAGAAGAACGCCATCTCGGCAACCGAGGACCAAGTCAAAAAATATTATGAAACATCCGTAACCAAGTTTATTATGGGCGAAACTCCGATGACGCAATGGGACGCATTCCTCGGCGAGCTGAACAAATTGGGCGTGCAAAAGCTGACCGATGCCTACCAGGTCGGACTGGATCGACTGAAGAAAAATACCAAATAGAAGCGAAATGACTACAGGGCTGAATCGATGCCGGATTCGTATTCAGTCCTGTCGATTTCTTTCCGAAAGGGGCGCCGACTTGAAACCTTCCATCCTCAGACAGCTGAAGCGCGACCGGACCTTCGTCCTGCTGTTCGCGCCGGTGTTATTGTACTACATCCTGTTTAAATACGTACCCATGTTCGGCATCTTCATCTCGTTCATGGACTACAACGTGTTCAAGGGGATTGCGGGAAGCCCGTGGGTCGGTCTGAAATATTACAAGCAATTTTTCGATAACCGCGACGCCCTCGTAATCATCAAGAATACGGTCCTTCTCGGAGGCTACAAGCTGCTGTTCGGGTTTCCGGCCCCGATCGTCTTGGCGCTTCTGCTGAATGAGCTCAGGAGCAAATGGTATAAACGATTTGTTCAGACGGTCAGCTATCTTCCCTATTTTTTGTCCACTGTGGTCGTCTCCAGCATGATGGTGATGTTCCTGTCGCCAAGCACGGGCTTGATTAATCGGGCTGTCGGGTGGCTCGGTATTCCGCCCATTGCGTTCCTGCAGGAAGCGGAATGGTTTCGCACGATTTATGTCAGCTCGGAAATATGGCAGCAAGTCGGCTGGGGCTCGATCTTGTACCTCGCGGCCATCACGACGATCGATCCGCAGTTGTATGAGGCGGCGAAAATGGACGGCGCCGGCAGATGGAAGCAAACCTGGTTTGTCACGCTGCCCGGGATTGCCCCGACTATCGTCATTCTGTTCATTTTGCAGATCGGCCACGTACTGGAAATCGGCTTCGAAAAAGTATTTCTTCTTTCCAATGCAGCCACATACGACACGTCGGACATTATTTCGACTTATGTATATCGCATCGGTATTTTGCAGGGGGGATTCAGCTACGCGACGGCCATCGATTTATTCATGGGACTCATCGGCTTTATGCTCGTGTATGCCAGCAATCAGATCAGCCGCAGATTAGGGGAAACCAGCTTATGGTGAGGAAAATGAATAGGCGAACTCGTCTTTTTGATATCGCGAACGTGCTTCTGATGGGAATCTTCGTTTGCTCCATGCTGTTTCCTTTCATCCATATGGCAGCCGTATCCGCAAGCTCCTCGGAGCCCGTCCTTCGCAATGAAATCGTCCTTTGGCCCAAAGGGGTTAACTTCGATGCCTACAAAGCCGTGCTGCAAGACAATCGCATCCTGACCGGCTATAAGAATACGCTCGTTTATGTCGCGCTCGGCACGACGCTTTCGCTGATTTTCACCACGATGGGGGCGTATGCGCTGTCCCGCAAAAATCTCGTCTTCGGCAAAACGTTCATGCTGCTCGTCGTCTTTACGATGCTGTTCACGGGCGGTATGATTCCGACATACCTGACCGTCCGCAGCTACGGCTTGCTTGACACGAGGTGGGCTATGGTGCTGCCCGGACTTGTATCCTCTTGGTATTTGATCATCATGCGCACGTTTTTTCAAGGAATTCCGCGGGAGCTGGAGGAATCCGGCAAAATGGACGGTCTGTCCGATCTCGGGATTCTGCTGCGCATCGTTCTCCCGCTATCGAAGCCCGTGATGCTGACGATCTCGCTCTTCTATGCGGTTGCGATTTGGAGCAATTTCTACTCGGCGCTTATCTACATTCGGGACGCGAACTTGCTCCCGCTTCAGGTGACGATTCGCAATATCGTTATGATCGGTCAGGTCGGCGATATGACGGTCAGCTCGGCCGTAGGAGGAAAGGCGGTCGTGCTGGAGTCGCTGAAATATGCGGTCATTCTCGTCGGCACGCTTCCGATTTTGCTGATCTACCCGTTTATTCAGAAGCATTTTGTGCAAGGGAGCATGATCGGATCGGTTAAAGGTTAAGGAGAGGTTGGGAATCACGCATGATTCAGGATTTTTGGAAAGGCGGACTGTCGGATATCGAGGCGTGCCTGTCCGGCGTCGCGACGGGGAAAGTACGCGAACTTGCCGTGTCGGCCGGCGGGAGGCCCATCCCGATCGTCGAATACGGCGAGAAGGAAGATTTCGGACGGAGGGCGAACTACGGTTCGGCTTGCGGCGCGGGAAATCCGGAGCATTATGCGCGCAAAGGAAAGGACGCCAAGCCGGTCCTGCTGCTTACCGGAGGCGTTCATGGCGGTGAACTGGAGGGAATCGTCGCAATGACGAATCTGATTCGACTGCTCGAAACGGGGACGGATTACCGGGGGGAACGGCATGACTATCTATATGAGAATGCACGCCGTTTCCGGCTTCTCCTCATTCCTTGCCTGAATCCGGACGGGCGGGCCCGGCTTCCTGTCGATTCGCTGATCGACGTGCCCTACGAGAAGTTTGTCTATTACATGCAGGGAACGTGGAAGGACGGATCGCTGTGTTCATGGCCCGATTGCAAGGCGGTACATCCGATCAAGGACGCTTCGGACTATCTCGGCACCTATTTTAACGATGACGGCGTAAATTTCATGCATGACAATTTTTTCTCGCCGATGGCCCGGGAGACGAGCGCACTGCTCGACCTCGCCGACCGCGAAGCGGTCGATTTCTCCATTTTGCTGCACGGCGGGGCCAACAACCCTAATCATTTCTACGAAATTTACTACATTCCGCTGTTTATCATGCAGAAGCAGCAGGCGTTCAACCGCCGGATGGGCCGAGCGTATGAAGAGCGGGGGCTGCCCTTTGCGGAGAGGAATCAAATTGCCGCCGATCAAGGCAAGTACCCGTATCCTTCCATTAATTTGACGACGGCGATTCACCATGCATGCGGGGGAATGAGCATGACGTTCGAGTCCAATATGGGGCTGGACGCTCCCGGGACGAAGCTGACGTCCGACGAAATTCTCGACAGCCACTTCGTGCTGTTCGAAGAATGCTTCCGATTCTTTCTGGAGGGGGGCGAAGCATGATTGTCTCCCCTTCCCCCTTCGGTGTTCGGGTCCGGTATTGCGGTCGTCAACGCGAACCGTATATCCGGCTGTCCCACAGCAGGTGGAATATGCGCTTACGCCACTAGGTGTAACGCTATTTGAACCGCTGAACGTAGTTGCACAATGGACGCACGAGCATGCGAACGTCAAAAAGCCCCCATCATGCGGACATGATGAGGGCTTTTTGACGCTTATTTTGACATTAGGCTATCGGCATAGGAAGGGTTCGTTGTTAAGGGGGTTAAATCGTTTATTTAGGCAAACGGTCTTCCCTGTAAGGATCGCTAATAATTTTCGCGTGATTGGTAAAAAATAGGGGAATCATCCGAATGGGAGAGCCGTGCAATGAGCTATATGAGAAAATATGTCGGGTCCTTCCGAGTGGGTCGATGCCCTATTCAAACCGCTTGGAAGCTTGCTGGAGAAGTAACGGAAGATAGAGGTTGTGCGTTGATAGCCCCTTTCGAAATCAGTTCCGGAACCAACTATCCCCCTAAACAGCGTTTGACTAAAAATAATAGAACCGGATAAGGAAAATTGTTGAAACTCCAGTTACAGGAGATAGTAAAATAACTTACCGGAGGTGATTGGTTTGCATTCAAAACCTAACACGGGGACCTATTCGATTGGGGAAGCGGCCAAAATGATTGGATCCACGATCAAAACCGTCCGTTACTACGATGAAATCGGATTAGTGAAGCCCGCCAGCTATACAGAAGGGGGGCATCGATTATACACAACGGAAGATTTATGGCGTCTGGAGCTGGTTACAACCTTGCGCTATCTGGATTTTGGGATTGATGAAATAAGTCAGGTAATCTCCGGAGAAATACCGGTTGATAAAGCGCTCGACTGGCAGATCGAATCGTTGGAGACACAGGTTACTACGCTTACGAATATGATATCGATATTGCGTCAAGCGAAGAAGCACCAAGGGGATTCATTACGTTATATCTATGATTTGGTCAACGCACGGACAACCAACAGCGAGAAACGGAATCAGTTCATCACCGAGAAAATGGAAGCTTCCAAATTTTTAGATGGGGTTCCTGAAGAATGGAGAGCCTCGCTTTTATATTTTTTTAACAAATACATTATCAATCAAGTAAAAGTATCCGCCAAGCAAACTGTCGCTTGGAATGAGCTGCAGGAGCTCATTAACGATCCTCAGTTTATATCGGACATGAGGAACGACGAGTTCCTGTTTTTTACTATGGTTCAGCAGCCCCAATTTGATGCGGCCACTTGGGTTAAGAAGCTTGAAGACATTCACAATCGATTGAATAAGGCATTAATTAAGAAATTATCGGCAGATCACCGGTTTGTGCAAGCCATTGTCGAGGATACCGCCATGTTGTATGCGAGCCCGGAGCAATCGGCCAATAAAGAAGCTTTCTTTCGCTACTTTGCCGATTGTTCACAGACCAATAGAACAGAACGTATCGAACGATTCAATACGCTATGTTCCATTTTAAGCCCGAAATTCCGTCAGTTTTCGAAAGGAAACCTCTTATTGCTTCAGGGTATACAGTGGAAGCTTGACCATATGTAAACCGATCATACGAACACCCGAGGGCCAACTGCCCCCGGGTTATTCATCTGCAATCGTAAAATCGTCAGCCTTTCTGCAACGTAAACTCCGGATGGTCACCGATATTCTGTTCCAATCGTTTAAACGGCTGCTGCTTTAAATAGTGGTCGAAGAAATCAAGTGAATATTCATTGATAAGCCGGTGGGCCTTTTTCACATTGACCCCTTCCATTCGTTCATATAGAGGGGAGATCAAATACGTATCGGAGAAGCCCATATGCTTCATATTCTTAATTTTCATCCAGTAATTACCGCCTGCTGTCACAGACTCGTTCCGTGCTAGAGTGTCATCAAAAAACTTGGTTAACTCCTCTCTTGTCGTCCCCTGGGAAGCAATATTCGCATCGCTCATATTCTTCGTACCGGCTAGCGTGTCATCGGCACTCATCATCAGAAACGGCTTCTTCAGTCCGTCTGCCGGAACCCGTAGTTTGCCATAAAGTCCGCCGTCCATATTGATTGCAGCTTTAATTCTGGAATCTGTCATCAACATTTGGGTCGTTGTCGCTCCGCCGAAGGAATGACCGAACATGCCGATGTTTTCCAGGTCCATTCGGCCTTTAAACCGGTGATCCGGATCATTCTCGGCCAACTTCTCCACTTGATCCAGAACAAACTTGGCGTCTTCCACCCATCCTTCATTTAATTGATCTAAATAGTCGATCGTGTTACTTGCTTGCGGTACAAAATGGACGACACGGCCGTCAGGAAAAATGGAAGTCGTGCTGTTGTACGTGTGATCAATGCCTACCACGATATAGCCATGACTTACTAATTGTTCGATTTCAAAGGTGTTCTGATTCTTCACTCCGTTTAATGAATGCGAGAAAATGAGCACCGGATAGGCAGGTTCCCGATTGGAAATCTCCGCGTTCTCTATGGCATGCGTTTGGACAAAACCAATACTGGTAAACAGCAGCTTCGGCATATGTAGAGCCATACTGTAGCCATTAGCGAAAATATCCGGGTTGGAAACATAAGGGGCCGGATCGCCTTTGGCAGTTGAATCGGCCGGATACCAAATCTGGACCATTAATTCGCGCTTGTCGTCGGACTCGGGCGTATAGGTTTCTTCCCGCCCGTTATCCTTCCAATCATACGTCACGGTTCCTATTTTGTATGGCCCTGCGGGCGTTTCAAATGAGAAAACCGGCAATACGAGCGGAAGAGCCACGGCTGCGAAAGAATACAGAACCGCCAGTATGGAAAGAAGAACAAGCCGCGCTGGGGATGATGAACCTTTTTTCGTTTCTTTCTTCGAATTGGGAATAAACCTGACAGCTAAAATAACCAACGGGATTAACATGATCAAATCGTTCGGAATCATTAGCCAACGCATGCCTTCAATCAGCCCGTGCATAAGCACGAATAGGGCAGAAACACCGAAACCAAATATCAGTCTCCGCTGCGGCTTGTGCTTGGCAAATAGTAACCAACCGAGCAATAGGATATTAAAGATGACCGACAACATTTCTAACGACCTCATAAGAATAGAACCTCCTCATTTACAGCGCTTGCTGCTTGCTGATTCAGACTATACAACCTCCTGTAAGAGGACATTCAAGTTATATTTCACGGCAAACTAGAAGGCTTGTACAGGTGTATATTCTAACGTGACAAGAATGTAACCTTCCCCTACTGGATTGTCATCGGAATCGAACGACGGTGCCTGATCTAACCCATACAATAAGCATGTACGAATGGCCTGTTCGATCCGGTCGGGTTACCCCGTATCCGATCTGCATGCAGCTGCAGGTAGTCTGAGTTTATAAATAATAGAGAACAAGGAGAGGATTTAATTGAACAAGAATAAGAAACGAACCCGCCGCACGCACGGCATCCTGACCGCTCTGCTGACGCTGAGTCTCGCCGGGGAGGCAAGCGTATACGCGCAGCAACAGCCGGAACCGATTCCGACTAACGCCGTTAAACAGTCGGCCGCTTTCGGCAGCACGGCCCTTGCGCTTCCCTCTAAAGATTTTACGAGCGGGCCGCGCGATGCCAAGGAAGTCGAGGCGTTTCTTGACGCTTTTTTTGCCCAAGATGCCATCAAGCAAAAAGCCGGCGCCGTTGCGGTATCCGTGGTTCAAGACGGGAACGTGCTAGTCTCCAAAGGTTATGGCGTAACCGACCAAACGTCGAAGTCGCCGGTAGACGCAAGCGGGTCCGCCTTCCGGATCGCCTCCATCTCCAAAGTGTTCACGGCGGCTGCCGTTATGCAGCTCGTCGATCAAGGGAAAATTGCGCTTCAGGACAATATTGAAAAGTATCTGGACGGCTACAAAGTAACCAATCCTTTCGATGCACCGGTCACGATCGAGAACCTGCTCACGCATACGACCGGTTTTGAAGTGCGTGAACCTTCCGATGCCAACTATTTGACCGATGATTCCCAGAAGCCGGTCTCGCTAAAAGAAAGCATTTTCGATGTATTCCCGCCGGTCGTCCGCAAGCCGGGAACGTCATACATGTACGATAATTTCGCGTCGAGGCTGCTGGGACTCATCGTCCAGCAAGCAAGCGGAGAGCCATTCGGGAGCTATATACAAAAGCATCTGTTCGAACCGCTCGGCATGTCTTCAAGCAGCTTTACCTTGACAAAGGATTTGGCCGGACGGCTGGTGACTTCTTACAATCCGTCGAATGACGCCATCCCGATGTACCATTTATCGCCGCGAGAGTGGCCGGAGGGGAGTATGATATCGACAGCCTCCGATATGGCGCTGTTTATGAAAGCTTTCCTGAACGAAGGCAGGACGGCTGACGGCACGGTGATCCTTTCGCCGCAATCGGTGAAGGCGATGTCGACCTACCGCATCGTCATCCATCCGGATTTGCCGGATATGACGTACGGCTTTGAATCGCCTATGGATCCGTCCCATACGAACGGTGAAGACGTCATCTCCAAAGGCGGAGACATTCTTGGCTTCAGTTCGCTCCTATGGCTGCTGCCCGACCGCAAAACGGGTGTCTTCGTTTCTTATAATGCCAATCAGGATTTGCGAAACGACCTGTTTACCGCATTTATGGATCATTATTATGCCGGTCGTCAAGCGACGTTTGGACAGGAGGGCTTTAAGCCGCAGCCCAAGGAAGTTCTCGCCAAGTTCGAAGGCTTATATTCGGATTTGCGGATCAAGCTGCTGACAAAGGTCGAAGCGACAGGCGACGGCACCCTTTTGGTGAGCGATGTATCCAGTCGTCATCAACTGAAACAGGTTGACGATCTGCTGTTCGTGGATGAACAGGGCAAGCCGCTTGCATTCAAGAAGGATGAAGACGGTCGCATCAGCTATCTGAAGTACTTTAATTTATTCAGCTATGCGGCCAAAATACCGGACGTTCAGCAAAGCTTCCCGGATGTAACGGCCGGTCATCCGTATGCCGGCTACATTTTCGGTCTGAAATCTCTCGGCTTCTTGTCGGACGATGCGACAAAGCCGTTTCAACCTCAAGAAGCCGTCACCCGCGGAGCCTTCATCCATGCTTTCAACAAGATATGGAGCATTCCCGCATCCGCAAATCCATCCACCTTTCAAGATATTGAACATTCTCCGTACCGGGGAGACATTCAAGCCGCTGTCGAGGCCGGCATGCTGAATGGGACGGGCAACGACTCGTTCGAACCGGACCGTCCGATTCTTCGCGAAGAAGCAGCCGCCATCGTGTTCCGCTTGCTGGCCGGAACGGGGATCAGAATGCCGGATTCTACTGCTGCTCTCGCACCCGGGACGTCGGAATGGGCTGTCGAAGCCGTCAGTTCCGCAGTGAAATGGAAGCTGCACGGGCCGGAGGAGACCGAATCGAACGGTATGATCGACTACGGCTCGCAACGGGCGCTGAACAAGCAAGAGCTAGCGGCTCTGCTGTTCAGAATGCTGCTTCCGGAATAAGGGCATTCATTTTGTGTAAATACGGTTTAGCACGGGCGGCGATTATTTGCCGCCCCTTTTTGTATGGAAGCCCGGAATGATATGATGGAGAAATCGATAGATGGATTGCGCGATGATCCGCATTGGCGCAACAATCGAGGGAAGGGATTTAGCCATTATGGATATGAACATTTTTATCATCGAAGACGACGCCGCTATTTTTCGTTCCTTGAAGGAGAGATTGGAGCAATGGTCGTTTCGCGTCACGGGACCGGAGCGGTATGACGATGTGATGAGTGCTTTCATTCACGTACAGCCCCAACTGGTCATTATCGATATCCAGCTCCCGATGTACGACGGTTTTCACTGGTGCCGGGAGATTCGGGCGGTGTCGAAAGTGCCGATTCTGTTTCTGTCTTCGCGCGATCATCCTCTGGATATGGTAATGGCGATGAATATGGGGGCGGACGACTATATTCAAAAGCCGTTCCATATGGACGTGCTGCTGGCCCAAATTCAGGCGATTCTTCGCCGGGCGTATGCTTACGGGGAGGAAGCGGCCGATCTAATCGAATGGAACGGTTCCATTATCGATATGAAGCGCGGTCTGATCCGTAAAGATGGACAGGACGTGATTTTAACCAAGAACGAGTTCTTTATACTTGTTGTGCTCGTCAAGGCGAAGGATACCGTTATCTCTCGCCACGATCTCATCCGCAGGCTGTGGGATGACGAACGTTTCGTCAACGACAATACGCTGACGGCGAATATAACCCGGCTGCGCCAAAAGCTTACGGTTTTCCAACTGGAAGAAGCCATTGTAACGAAGAAAGGGCTTGGCTATATGGCGGCCACGTTATAAGGAGGAATTGACTTGTTGCTCCGCTTTTTGGCTGACAGGAAAAGCTGGATTGTTTTCTACCTGCTTTCCCTGTTATTTGTGGATTTGCTGATCTGGATCGACAATGGCATTGCCATCCAAGCCGTTTCGATGCTGTATTTAAACACGCTGCTCATTCTGTCCATGGCCGCCTTTCTTGGGTGGCGCTTTCGCAAAGAAATGAAATATTCGCGCCTGCTTGCGGATCTGGCTGAAGAGATAGAGGAAGATTGGATGGAAACTTTGCCACCTGTCCATTTTCACCACGAAGAAACAACCAATCGGCTCATGCGGGCAGCGGGTCGCTGGTATCGGCGTAAACTTTCGGATAGCCGTGCCGCCCGTACGGTGGAGGAGGACTATATTGCCGCCTGGGTGCACGAAGTGAAAGCGCCGCTGACCGCAATGAAATTGACGATAGATACCCATAGGAGCAATCCGGCGCTGCGCAAAATGGAAACGGACTGGCTGCGGATTCATCTGCTCATCGACCAGCAGTTGTACATTTCACGAATGCCGTCGCTGGAGGCGGATTTCGTGTTGGAAGAGGCCGGGATTCAGCAGCTTGCCGCCTTGGAAGTGCGCGAGCTGGCTTCCTGGTGCGTGGACAAAAATATAGCCGTCGAGTTTGAAGGGGAAGAGGCTTTCGTTAGAACGGACCGCAAATGGTGCCGTTTCATCATCCGGCAGCTGCTCACGAATGCGGTGAAATATAGTCCGGAGGGCGGGATGATCCTTCTGTCGACGACAGTCGCGCCTGAAGGTCATGTCCGAATAACGATTAAAGATGAAGGGCCGGGCATTGCCGCGCACGACTTGCCGCGTATTTTCGATAAAGGATTTACCGGGGGAAACGGAAGATTGCAAAATGCGGCGACCGGGCTGGGGCTTTATTTGGCACGGACTGTTGCGCTCAAAATCGGGATTGGCTTGACGGTAAAGTCGGTGCTGCACGCTGGAACGGAGATGGAGATGACCTTTACGGTACGTAATGCGTTCGAAGCTGTCCGGGCATGACGGTCATGCAGGGGCAATGTGTTCATATCCATTCAAAATGACAAAATTGTCACGTAGAACCTCCTGCTTGTCATCCGATGCGAGCGACGGGCAAGACCTTTTTCTCTAAAATGAACGGTAGATCAGAGCGGGAGGCTATGGAGATGAATCCAAACAATAATCAAAAAACCGTGCTGCACGCGCAGCAAGTCCGTAAATCATTTGGTGTCAGGGGCAATGTTCAGCAGGTGCTGAAGGGCATCGACCTACGCGTAACGGAAGGGGAATTTGTCGGCATTATGGGGCCGTCCGGGTCGGGGAAGTCTACGCTCATCAATGTCCTGGCGACAATCGATAAAGCGACGGAAGGACAAATAGTAGTCGAAGATGCGGACATTTCGAGTATGAACAACGCGGAACTGTCCATTTTCCGGCGCGACAAGCTCGGTTTTATTTTTCAGGATTACAATTTACTGGACACGTTGACCGTAAAAGAGAACATTCTGCTGCCCGTTTCGCTCGGCAAGATGAAGAAGCAAGCGGCGGAGGCCGAATTTCAGACAATTGCTTCAGATCTCGGCATTTTGGAGATTGCCCATAAATATCCGCATGAAATTTCCGGCGGTCAGCGGCAACGTACGTCCGCGGCACGCGCATTAATCCACCAGCCCTCAATCGTATTTGCGGATGAGCCGACTGGCGCGCTGGATTCGAAGGCAGCATCCGCGCTGCTCGGCATGATGGAGGAGCTTAACCGGCAGCGCTGCATTACCATTATGATGGTGACTCACGATCCGGTAGCCTCGAGCTATTGCAGCCGCGTCGTGTTTTTGAAGGACGGTATGCTGTATTCCGAATTATATCGCGGCAGCAAGACGCGGCAAGCTTTCTTCAAAGAGATCATGAATGTGCAGGCCGTGCTCGGGGGTGACCACGTTGTCACTGTTTGAGCTGGTTATCCGCAGTATGCGGAAAAATATGAAACATTACTATCTGTATTTTTTCGCGCTTATTTTGAGTGCAACCCTTTACTTCGTATTTGCTACCTTGCAGAACGATTCTTCCATCATGGCGGCGACATTCGGAGATGTACAATTCGCTTCGTTGTTTAAAGCGTCAGGGATTTTGCTGCTTGCGATTGCGGTCATATTCATGATTTATGCAAACAGCATATTTCTCAAACGGCGCAGCAGGGAAATCGGTCTCTATCAGCTGGTAGGCCTGTCGCGCAGAGAAGTGGGGCTTCTGCTCATTGCCGAGAATGTGCTCCTTGGGATGGGGGCGCTTCTAATCGGGATTGGCGCCGGTGCGCTCGTGTCGCGGCTTTTTTTGCTCATCTTGATGAAATTGATCGGTATCGAAAGCGTCATCACCCTCTCGTTCTCCAGCTCGGCTGCCATTCAAACCGCCATTGTGTTTGCCGTACTCATCGGCCTAACCTTGATCCAAATGCTGGTCAAAGTTTACAGCACCACGCTTCTCGAGCTGTTCAAGGCGGATCGGCAGGGCGATCATCCGAAACAGCCCAAAGCGGCATTGTCCGCTATGATGGGGCTGCTCGGCATTGCGCTGATCGCAACCGGCTATTTGCTTTCCGGCAAAACGCCCGGGCAGGACCTGTTCGCGCATATGCTGGCCATACTCGCCTCGACCATACTCGGAACCTATCTGCTGTTTCGCGTAACGATCGGCTGGTTGCTCTACCAGGTTCGAAGGAGCAAGAACGGACAGCTCGGATTGAAAAACAGTTTGTCGCTGGCCCCGATCATGCATCGGATGAAAGCGAATGCGAACTCTCTCACGCTGATTACGATTCTGTCCGCGATGACGCTGACCATGGTGGCAATCGCTTATTCGCTTTACTATTCGGCCGAGAGTGAGTCCCGGGCTATGCTGCCCTACGATTTCATCTTTGAAAATAATGAGCGTGATGCAAAGTCATTTCGTACCGAGCTGGAGAAGGCGGGCATTTCGTTTGATCATCAACCGGTCGAGGCCGTTCGGTTGACGGGTATTTTCGGCAAAGAGAAGGAAGAGGAACGCAACGTCTTGCTGCTCGCAGCAGAACAACTGCAAGCAAGCGGTGCCGATATAGTCGTGCCGGGGCAAGGAGAGGCGGTCTGGTACAAAGGCCAGAAGAAAGCATTGAGCAAGGAGCCGGACACGGCTGCTTTTCCGCAAACGGTTGATTTAAAAGCAAGCGGGGTTCCCGTCAACATCAAAGTGACCAAAGGCATGGATCGCTATACGATGAACTACAGCGTGAAAGGCCGTCAACTGGTCGTGCCGGAGGCGACAATGCATGCGATTCGCGAGCAGATGCCCGCTTCTTCCGAACAGGAAGCCGTTCGCATAGATACCTATCGGATTGCGTTCAAGAACGAGCGCGCTGCGGCATCCGGCTTCAATGCGAAATATGTCAAGGCGGAGGAGGCCAGACCGGATTTCTACGCGTACTATAAAGAGTCGCTTCAAAAATTCGGCCTGATCATTTTTATAGCGGGGTTTCTCGGTCTTATCTTCCTGATCGCGACAGGCAGCATTCTGTATTTCAAGCAGATGACGGAAGCGGAGCAGGAGAGGAAAAGCTATACGATTCTGAGGCAGCTCGGATTCGGGGAGCGGGAGATAATGGGCGGCATTATCCGTAAACAGCTGTTTGTGTTCGCGATTCCGCTTGCGATCGGGCTTGTGCATTCCATCTTCGCCGTAAAAGCAGCCTCTGCGCTGACGTTGTCGGACATCACCGTTCCGGCAGCCATCGCCATGGCGATATACACGCTCATCTACTTCGTGTTCGCTGTTCTTACCGTCGGTTATTATCGCCGTATTGTGAGGTTGGCGCTGTAGTGGTTGGGCAGGCTTTCGGGCTGTTTAGCCGAGGTCATGCTTGTTCAGAGTATGGCATGAAGTGTTCTACGCTTACTCAGTAACTCCAGTGATCGATGGTTACGATTTGCCGGATAGTGCCAAGCCTGGGATAGAAACCGTTTTTGTGATCAACAATAAACAAACGGAATCATTTTGGAAATATACGGTATACTATTCCTGTTTCGTCGAATGCCGAGAGGCTATTTGTGCATGACAGGAGGGTTTACGACATGGTACCTATAATCCTGCTTATCAGTTTGATTGTTATCGTCATTTTGCCACCGCTCATTTTTCTCGGGTATATGTTTGCCTTATCCAAAAAACCAAAGCATTCCATCATCCGTTCACACCCGTTCCTCGGTTGGCTGCGCTATTTGCTTGAAAAACTGGGACCTGAGTTTCGTCAATACTGGTTTGACAATGACACAGAAGGGAAACCGTTCTCGCGGGCGGATTTTGTCGGTATCGTGTATGCGGCGAAATACCGGACGGATCTCATCTCCTTCGGCGGCAAACGCGATTATGAGAAGCCCGGTTTTTATTTGTCCAATGCTATGTTTCCGAAATTGACGAGCGAGCTTAGGGTGGATAACGAAGGGATGATCCCCGGAAAGAAATATGTGATTACCGACGAGGGGCTCTTTACACGGAAGGAAAAATTCATAGAAGAACAAGTAAAGCCGTGGCTGCTGCATAACGACGATGTCATTGCTGTAGGTGAAAACCGCAAACATCCGTGGCGGCTCAAAGGCATGTTCGGAGCATCAGCCACTTCTTACGGAGCAGTTGGGGAGCATTATATTCAGTCCACAGGGAGCGGCGCATTTATGGCCGGCGGATCTTGGATCAATACAGGCGAAGGCGGAGTTGCAGATGTGCACCTTGCCACCGGTGTCGATATCGTCTCGCAGATTGGGCCCGGAATGTTCGGCTTCCGCGATGACACGGGCCGATTCTCCATAGAAGAATACAAGCGCAAAGCCAACGTCCCGAATATCAAAGCCTTCGAGCTAAAATTTCATCAGGGCGCTAAAATTCGCGGCGGTCACCTCGAAGGCAGCAAGGTCACTGAAAACGTCGCTAAAGCTCGCTTAGTGCCTGTTGGAAAAACGGTGAATTCGCCGAATCGGTTCGAATTTCTAACCAATCCGGAGGAAGCCCTCCGTTTCATAAGTACCTTGCAAGAAGAAGGCGGTAAGCCGGTGGGCGTCAAAATCGTCGTTGGCGATCCGAAGCGGCTCGAACCATTTTTTCAGGCAATGCTTGAGTTGGACATCTATCCGGATTTCATTACCGTTGACGGCTCCGAGGGCGGCTCTGGAGCGACCTTCAAGGCGATGGCGGACGGCATGGGATTGCCGCTCTTTGCCGCATTGCTCATCCTCGACGATACGGCAAGAAAATTCGGCGTACGTAACCGTTTTCGAATTTTCGCTTCCGGTAAACTCATTACACCTGACAAAGTCGCGATCGCACTGGCACTGGGTGCGGACTGCGTCAACTCCGCACGAGGCTTTATGATGGCCAATGGCTGCATTATGGCAATGCAGTGTCATACCGGCAAATGCCCGACCGGCATTACAACTACGGATTCCAAATATCAAGAGGCGTTGGCTCCCGAAGAGAAGCAATGGCGCGTAATGAACTATATCCTTCAGTTAAGGGAAGGTTTGTTTTCGCTGGCCGCCGCCTGCGGCTTACAAAGTCCCCGTGAATTCACGAGAGAACATGTCGTCTTTACGAATGAAAGCGGACAAAGCGTCCGAATCGTGGATTTGTTTCCTTATCCGGAGTCTGTTTAGCTAAGATGCTGCTTGTGTTTGTCTTCACGAGATTGAATTATTGTTTTTCTCCAAAGATGTTCGCAAGCCATCCAACGGGCAGTTTAAATGAAACTATATAAGTTGAACTAAAGATAAGGGAGACAGAATGAAATGGAGAAAGGGAATTGCCTTGCAGCGAGTTTTGGCTTTGCGTTTCAACTATCCGAAGGCCCATGCAATGAAAGAAACGCAAAACAAGATGTTTGAAGCGGCAAGGCAATCCCTTTCGGAATGCAATGGACTCCCCATTCATTGGTTCAACTCATATAGTTCCAATAAAAATAGCCTAAGCCCTTCGAAAGTAATTTTTGAGGGCGTAGGCTATTTTTAGTTAGCACTCCTAGACGAAAGCTTCCTTGCAAAGTCGCCTGACGGCATTCCCTGATTAGGAATCCCGATTGAACGGAGGCTGTCCGGTCGCTTTGCATGCGTATCACAAGCAGATCAAGGAGGGATGAACAGGGTGCAACCGTTTAGGAAATTGCTTTACGTTGGACCGCCGAACTGACGATCCGGTTGCGGCCGTTCTTTTTGGCCTGATACAAGGCTTCGTCTACCAAGGCGAACAACCAAGTGATGTACCCTTTCGGATTGCTTTGTAGTCCTTCATCGAACGTATCGACGGAAAGCAGTCCCATGCTCACCGAAATGGACAAACGGTAGGCTCCGTTTTCAACGGCGGCTTGATTCGTCTCGATAGAATCTTTGATTCGGTCAGCCAGTATGGCCGCCTTCTTCGGATCGGTATCCGGCAAATAGATCATGAACTCCTCCCCGCCGAATCGCGCAATGATATCGGATTGCCGAATGGCACCCCGTATGGTGTCCACCGTCCAGCATATCACTTCATCCCCTACCAGATGGCCATATTGGTCATTGATGCGTTTGAAATAATCGATATCCAGCAGCAATACGGCGAACGGGCGATGACCGTTTACATGCAGCATGATGTCGCTTTCCAGATGCCGGGTCAAATAATGGCGGTTGTAGCAGCCGGTCAGGCTGTCGGTGATGGCCAAGCGCTCAAGGTCATTTACCAGCCGTCTTATTTCGGTTACATCCTGCAGCGTTACGATACGTCCTACCCTGACCTCATTTATGATAATCGGAGCGGCTTGCAGGCTGATATGGCGTTTATCATCAGCGGTAATCATTTCAATACGGGCGGTACGCATCGGTTCCTCTAGGTAGGTCAGCAAAAAATCATTTCTTTGCGACGCAACGCATGAATGCTTTAGTAAGGTCTCCACCTCAAACCGGTCGCCTAGCTGCAGGTTTAGATAGGGCCGAAGCGAACGGTTGATTTCCAAGATGCTTTCGTACTCGTCCAATACCAGAATACCGTCGGCAATCGTATCGATTACATCTTGATGCGCAATCGTAACGATATCAAGCATTTTGTACCGATGAATCGAGATGACGAAGAAGACGGCGGATGAAAAGATGCCGAACGACGTCAAGCCGGGAATGACAGGAAAAGCAGGGAAGTATACAACATTGATAATGATATCGAGTATGGCCAAAACCGTTACGATCACAATGCCTATGAGCACCAGCTTTACTTGCCGCTTCATGCGCGGAGCTTGGGCGGAGACGAGCGTTTTGGACAAGATGATCAGAGGGACGAAGAGATAACAGAGCAGAACCGGGATCACCAGCCAAAATAAAGTTCCATAATGCCGTTGTATGTACCCGCCGTCAAACGGTTGAACGAATGTGCCATTGTAATTGATCAATACGCCTGCAGCCGTCAGCAAAGCCGGTATA